>NZ_CP192007.1:6927500-7235537 GCF_050948415.1 Micromonospora sp. CA-111912 | reverse complement strand
CGTCGTGCCACCCCCTCGCCTCTGCTCCCGACCGCCGCTGGTCCAGCCCGAACGGCTGACCGGTCGTCGTTATCCACAAGTTATCCACAGCCTGTGTACCGACCGATTGTGGCCTCCCGCCAGATGCGGGTCGGACCTGCCCCCTGTCTGGGCGGGCGCTGAAGCGGGTTCCACCGTGCCGAACGATTCACTACCTTGTCCGGTCTTGCCTGCCGCCGCCAATCGGCTGCCGGCGCGGACCGCAAACGCGCACGCTAACAGCGGGGGGCGGGGCCCATCAACCGTCACCGCGTGGCACCCTTGTCGGCATCAGTGAAAACCACCGCTTCGGTCGCGCTCGCGGCCTGGCGGAGCCGTCGTACGAGGTGTTTGACGGTCATTGCCCCCCTGCGTAGGCTGGAGCGGCTGCTCTACCGCCCTCTGCTAGGGTGGTGCGTGCTTGCTGTCCGCGGTCGTCCTCCCCGCATAGTCGGGGTCCCGCGCCCTCGGGCAGCACCGATCGGGGCCACCGCCGAGGGTGGCCTGGACCACCACACGACCCCTGCGGTCCTACGCGCGGGGCGTATGAAAACGGAGAGCCTGACGTGAGTAAGCGCACCTACCAGCCGAACAACCGCCGGCGCGCGAAGACCCACGGCTTCCGGCTGCGCATGCGCACCCGGGCCGGCCGCGCCATCCTCTCGACCCGTCGTTCCAAGGGCCGCACCCGCCTGTCGGCCTGAGGCCGACCGGTCCGGTCCGGGGGACGTGGGCAGTCGTGCTGGCGGCCGCGCAACGACTGCGGCGCAGCAGCGACTTCGCCGCAGCGGTCCGGGCTGGCCGTCGAGCCGGCCGAGGCTCGCTCGTCGTCCACCTGACGCTGCCCGCCACACCCGGCCCCACCATCGATACCTCGCCGAAGCCGGCGCGGACCCCCGGTGCGGAGGAAACCTCCGTACCGACCCGCGCCGGCTTCGTCGTGTCCAAGGCCGTCGGCCCCGCCGTGGTCCGTAACACGGTCCGGCGTCGGCTGCGGCATCTGGTCCGCGAGCGGCTGGCGGCCCTGCCGGCCGGCAGCATCCTGGTGGTCCGCGCGTTGCCGGCCGCAGCCGAGGCGTCGTACGCCCGGCTCGGGGCCGACCTCGACGGGGCGCTCGCCACCGCCCGCACACCCCGGGGGCGGCGGTCCCGATGAGCAGCGGTTCCGCCGCGCCACGGCCGACGAGCCCGGGTGCCCGGGTGCTGACCTGGCCCATCGTCGCGTACCGTCGTTGGATCAGCCCGGCGCTGCCGGCCCGCTGTCGGTTCTACCCATCGTGCAGTGCATACGCCCTCGAGGCGGTCTCCCGGCACGGCGCGCTCCGGGGAGTCGGCCTGACGGTCCTGCGGTTGTCGCGCTGCCACCCCTTTCACCCAGGTGGATACGACCCGGTGCCCGAGCCGGGCGGTCGCCGCCGTGCCGATGTGACTGGAGCCTGAGAATTGTTCAGTCTGGACTGGATCTACTACGCGATCTCGTGGATCCTGCTGACCTGGCACTCGGCCTGGGATGCCATCGGCGTGCCGGTCAACGCGGTGATCGGTACGAACTGGTCCTGGATCCTGGCCATCATCTTCCTGGTGGTCACCGTCCGGGTGATCCTGTTCCCCGTCTTCGTCAAGCAGATCAAGTCCCAGCGGGCCATGCAGGCGCTCCAGCCCAAGGTGAAGGAGCTCCAGGAGAAGCACAAGGGTGACCGGGAGACGCTCCAGAAGGAGATGATGGAGCTCTATCGGAAGGAAAAGGCCAACCCGCTCATGGGCTGCCTTCCGATGTTCCTCCAGATCCCGGTCTTCCTCGGTCTCTTCCACGTGCTGCGCCGCCTCGACCCGGGGAAGAGCGAGAACAACAAGACCCTCTACGGCTGGGCGGTCGACCAGTTCAACAGCGCCTCCAGCGCCAAGATCTTCACCGCGCCGATCGCCGGCAAGTTCGGCTCCACCGCCGACGAGTTGGCGGCGCTGAACGCCAACGGCACCACCGTGAAGGTGATCGCCGGCATTCTGGTCCTGATCATGATGGGCACCACCTACCTCACCAGCCGCCAGATGATCCTCAAGACCGGCTGGGCGGAGGACCCGCAGCAAAAGATGATCCAGCGCCTGATGCTCTACGGCATCCCGCTGTCGCTGCTCGTCTCGGGTGCGATCTTCCCGATCGGTGTGATCATCTACTGGGTCACCAACAACATGTTCACCCTCGGCCAGCAGCAGTGGGTACTGCGCAAGTACCCGCCGCCGCCCACCCCGGGCCGCACCGGTGGCCCCGCGTCCCGCGGGCCGGTCCAGCCGGCCAAGAAGACCGGCGGGCTGCTCGGCCGCAAGGCCGCCCCGGCCCCGGTCAAGCAGGCCCCGTCCGCCCCGAAGATCGCTGGCCCCAAGCCGGGCGCCAAGCCGGTCAACCCGAAGAAGGGCGGCCCGGCCAAGCGTCAGGGCTGATCCTCCCGCCGTCCGCCGCCGGCCCGGCCTGCGGCGGACGGGCCGGCCCCGTGGCAGCCGCCCCCAAGGCAGGCGCCGGGCCGGAACCGCCGCGCCTAGCGCGGACACGGGCGAGATTGGCCCGTACAGACGTGCCCAGGGCACCGGCGATCTCCCACCGGACCCGGGAAACCAGCGGACCCGACGGTCCGGCCGAGCGAGTACGGAGATGAGACCGTGACCGAGACCAGCATCCCCAGCGCTGACCAGTCCGTGGACGAGGAGAGCGCACCGATCGAGGCCACCGACGACACCGAGGCGGAGGAGGGCGAGGCCGGCTCGGGCACGCGGGAGAAGAAGGCACCGGCCGAGAGCGAGCTGTTCCGGCAGAGCGAGATCGCTGCCGACTACGTCGAGGGGCTGCTCGACATCCTCGACTACGACGGGGACATCGACGAGCTGGTGTCCGGTGGCCGCCCGGTGGTCGAGGTGGTCGGCGACGGGCTGCAGAACCTGGTCGGTCAGCGCGGCGCCACCGTGGAGGCGCTCCAGGAGCTGGCCCGGCTGGCGGTGTTCCGGCAGACCGGCACCCCGAGCCGGCTGCTGCTCGACGTCGGTGGCTACCGGGCCAACCGCCGCAAGGAGCTCGCCGCCGTCGCCAAGAACGCGGTGGAGAAGGTCAAGGAGTACGGCGAGCCGGTGCGGCTGGAGCCGATGTCCGCGTTCGAGCGCAAGTGCGTCCACGACGTCGTCAACGCGATGAGTGGGGTGGAGAGCGAGTCCGAGGGCGTCGAGCCGAACCGCCGCATCATCGTCCAGCCGGCGGACTGATCGGGTGGCACACGACGACACCACGGCTGACGCCGTGACCGGCCCGGGTGGCACGCCGCCCGGGCCGTCGCCTGTCGGGTCCCGCCAACGCGCCGACGCGCCGGACCCTAACGACGTGCCGGGCCCAAGCAACGTGTCAGATCGGAACGAAGTGCTGGACCGGAGCGACGTGTCAGATCGGAACGAAGTGCTGGACCGGAGCGACGTGCCGGACCCGGCCGTCGGGCTGGACTTCACCGACGGGTCGGACCCGGCCGTTGCGGTGTTGCCGCCGGAGTTGGCTGAGGCGGCGCGTTCCCTCTTCGGCGACCGGCTCGACCTCGCCGCAGCGTATGCGGAGGTGCTCGCCACCGACGGCGTGCTCCGGGGCCTGATTGGGCCGCGCGAGGCACCACGGATCTGGGAGCGGCACCTGCTGAACTGCGCTGCGGTAGCGGAGCGCATCCCGGAGGGCGCGTCGGTGCTGGACGTCGGTTCCGGCGCGGGTCTGCCCGGCCTGGTACTCGCGATCGCGCGCCCCGATCTGACCATAACGCTGGTCGAGCCGCTGGCCCGGCGTACCTCGTTCCTCGTCGAGGTCGTCGAGAGGCTGGGTCTGACGAAGGCCGTCCGGGTGTTCCGGGGCCGGGCTGAGGAGGCGTCGACGGGGTCCACCGGTGTCGGGCCGTTCCGCGCGGAGATCGTCACCGCGCGAGCGGTCGCCCCACTCGATCGGCTCTCCGCCTGGTGCCTACCGCTGGTGGCGCCTGGCGGACGCCTGTTGGCGGTGAAGGGATCGTCCGCCGGCGACGAGATCGCCGCGCATGCCAAGGCGGTTGCCAAACTGGGCGGGGGTGAGCCCAAGGTGCACCACTGCGGGGTCGGGGTGATCGAGCCGCCCGCGACGGTGGTGGAGATTGTTCGGGAGCGGGTCGTGAATCAGCCGAGGGTCAAGCCCGCGGCGAAGCGGACACGTGGTGGGTTGCGCCGGGGTCGCTGATCCGACTTCCCTGACTCTCCGCCGGCTTCCCACCGCAGGTCGCGTCGTTGATAGTGAGACGGGTGTTCGGTGGTCTGAAGAACCCGACGTGGACTGGCCACGTCTGTCCGCCGTAGGCTGGCCGCGCGTCGATAGTGTGGAGCGGGTGGCATCTGCGCCCCGGGGGACCCCGGCCGCTTCCGCCGGGCCGTAGGCTCCGTGGTGCGACGAGCGTGGCCAAGACGACGGGGTGCGGACCGACCATCCGGAGCGGGCAGGGATGACAGGTGCATGACGACGGCAGGTACGACGATCCACGGGTGACGACCGGCCGCAGGGGGCACTCTGCGGCCGACCCCGTTTCACGTGAAACCGACCAGCGTGATCGGGCCACTCACCCCCCGGACCCGGGCTCGCCGTCAGCCGACTGCGATCCGGCGGTTCGCCGCGACGCGCCGACCGACTCGGGTGACACCCCGCATTCCGTGGGAAGGTCCGGCACGGTCTACGGTGCGAGCCGCCCCGAGGAACTGGCCGTCGCCAAGCGCGCCGCAGCGGAACAGCGCGACACCGCGGTGCCCGTCCGGTTCGAGCCGTCGCACTCGGCCGTGGCTGCTGTTCCCCGACATCCCGCACCTGGTGCGGTGCCCGATGCGACCCCTGGAGTCGCTGTTCCTGTCGACACGCCGGATCCGCCGGCCGGGGCCTTCGGGGCCGATCCGGCGGATGCCGCGTACGTTTCACGTGAAACCCCGACGCGCGAAGAGGATGACCCACCGTTGGCTATGGAGGCTATGCGCGCCGTGCAGATCCTTAATCCGAGTGGCGAGGTGACCATGCCCCGCCCCGAGCGGACCCGGGTGATGTGCGTCGCCAACCAGAAGGGCGGCGTGGGTAAGACCACGACCACGGTGAACCTGGCGGTGGCGCTCGCCCTGCACGGAAACCGGGTCCTCGTGGTCGACCTCGACCCGCAGGGCAATGCGTCGACCGGGCTGAGTGTCCCGCACCATACCGGGGTCCCGGACGTCTACGACTGCTTGATTAACAGCGTGCCGCTGGAGGAGGTGGCCCAGGGCGTCGAGGGCATCCCCAATCTGTGGTGCGTGCCGGCCACTATCGACCTGGCCGGTGCCGAGATCGAGCTGGTGTCGGTGGTTGCCCGAGAGTCTCGCCTGGTCCGGGCAATCGCCGCCTACCCCGGGCACTTCGACTACGTCTTCATCGACTGCCCGCCCTCGCTCGGCCTGCTCACCGTCAACGCGCTGGTGGCCGCGCAGGAGGTGCTGATTCCGATTCAGTGCGAGTACTACGCGCTGGAAGGACTTAACCAGTTGATCAACAACATCAACCTGGTCCGTCAGCACCTCAACCCGCGGCTGGAGGTCTCCACCATCCTGCTCACCATGTACGACCGGCGTACCCGGCTGGCCGACGCGGTGGAGCAGGACGTCCGGAACCACTTCGGCGACAAGGTGCTCCAGGCGGTCATCCCCCGGAACGTCCGCGTCTCGGAGGCTCCGAGCTACGGCCAGTCGGTGGTGACCTACGATCCCGGTTCACGGGGGGCGACGAGCTATTTCGAGGCCGCCCAGGAAATCGCCGAGCGTGGGGTCAAGGCACCGGTGAGCCGGAATGTGTAGTGCGGACAAGTCGCTGGGAGGCGTCGTATGAAGAACCGTCCTCGGGGCGGACTGGGTCGGGGTCTCGGTGCCCTGATTCCCACCGGTCCGGTCCAGCCCGCCGGAACGATGACGGCGACGCCTGAGGTCGGGGAACGCGCCGCCCAGGTTCCGCCGGCGATCGCCGGGCCCGCAGCGACCGAACCGATGGCGGCGCCGGAGCCGGTGGTGACCGAGTCCGAACTGATGGGGCCCGAGCCGACGGAGCCCGAGCTTCAGCTCAGCCCGGTGCCGGGCGCCCGGTTCGCCGAGATCTCGGTCGACGCGATCATGCCCAACCCGAAGCAGCCCCGCCAGGTCTTCGACGAGGAGGCGCTGGAGGAACTGAAGACCTCCATCCAGGAGGTCGGTTTCCTCCAGCCGATCGTGGTGCGGGCGCTGGACGGCGAGAAGTACGAACTCGTCATGGGTGAGCGCCGGTGGCGGGCCGCACAAGCGGTCGGTCGGGAGAACATCCCGGCGATCATCAGGGACACCCGCGATGACGCCATGCTCCGGGACGCGCTGCTGGAGAACATTCATCGGGCCAACCTCAACCCCCTGGAGGAGGCAGCCGCCTACCAGCAACTGCTGGAGGAGTTCGGCGCGACCCACGAGGAACTGGCCCGGCGGATCGGCCGCAGCCGACCGCAGATCTCCAACACCATCCGACTGCTGAACCTGCCCGCCCCGGTGCAGCGGCGGGTCGCTGCCGGGGTGCTCTCCGCCGGTCACGCCCGGGCACTGCTGAGCCTGGACGAGGCGGAGGCGCAGGAGCAACTGGCGCTGCGTATCGTCGCCGAAGGGCTGTCCGTCCGGGCCACCGAGGAGATCGTTGCGCTCGCGCTGGCGGACGGCCCGACCAAGAGCCCTGCCGCGAAGCGACGGACCAAGCCGCACGCCCCCGCCCTGACCGATCTTGCGGACCGGCTATCCGACCGGTTCGACACCCGCGTGAAGGTGGACATCGGACGCAGCAAGGGCAAGATCACGATCGAGTTTGCCACGGTCGACGACCTCGAAAGGATCGTCGGCCTCATCGGGGTCGGCCAGGAGGAAGCCGAGGACTGACCCGAATTGGACCCCGGCCGCGCCATCCGTGCAGGACGGCGCGGCCGGATTGTCTTCCGGCCCTCCCGGTACGGAAGGCGCCACCGTAATCACAGGCCACGCAACAACCGCAGCAGGCGGCCGGCTACGGTCAGCCTCGCCGCAGCGGCCCGGGTCGACTCGGACCTGCCCTGCCCGCCCGGGAGTGCTCGGCGTGGACTGAGGCGAGGACATGGAGCCTTGGAGAAGCCGGTGCGTGTGTTGCGGGGCTGAGCCTCGCGATGGCGGGACCTGGTGGCCGGTGAACCGGTGCGACGCGGGTTCGAACGCGGACGACAGATCAGCCCTCTGTGTGGGCTCCTACGGGCATGACCGGCGTAACGCGGTCCCGGGGGTGGCCGGGATCAGTTACGAGGCCCCACGGCCGACAGGAAGCCCGCCCTGATGGTAGGGGCGACGACGCGGTGGCTCGAAACCAATCGCGTGTGCCCGGTAGCGCCGGGGCAACGTTCCACGTGAAACGTCCGCTACGCCCGGCGGGTGCCGTCAGGCATGCGGGCCGGGGCGCCCCAGCCCGCCGGATCCCTGCGGCCACACCGCCATGGCAGCCCTCTTTAAGCGTGGCCTGCCTACCGCCGCCAACGCGCCCACAGTCGTGGCTCCGGCGCCATCGGTGTGCGGACTGGAGGGCGCGAACGGGCGTCCCGGCGACGCCCCGTTCCACGCCATCCCGTTCACGACGAGGGGGCCCGTCGTGAACGGAGCCGGTCTCCGCCGACGCGACCGCTCAGGCCCTGCCTCTGGGCGCAGGTGCGCCTGCGGGACGAAGCGCCGCCCGGGTGGACGGGCCCGTTTCACGTGAAACGGGCCCACGTGAAACGGGCCCGTTGCGGTGGGGCCTTCGACGGGTGAGTCACATCGGTCGACGGCGGCGTGGTGGCCCCACGAGGCCGGATCCGGCGACTGGAGGCGGGCGGGGCTCGCTGCCGTGACTCCGGGCCGGACCGGCCGGGACCGAGGAGCGGCACATGCGTCTGCCGAGGCGGGACTAGCAGCAGAGGGGGCAGGGCTGAGGGGCTGGGCGCCGGCGGTGGAGCGGCGATCGGGGCCAGAGCCGAAGGTCGGGGTCCGGCCAGTACGGGCGGCCACGAGAAGGCGAGAGTCGACGCGCCCGGGTCCAGTCAGTCCGTGTGGGTCGGAGCGACTCGGATCGTCACCGTCGGTTTCACGTGGAACCGGATGGGCCGACGAGCAGGACGCCCGCCGGCGGGACGCATCGGCACCCCCGGTGCGGCGTTGCGTCCGGGCGGCATCCACAGTCGGTCCGGTCCCTGGGAGCGCGCCAGGTCGGACGGGCGCACCGTGTGGTGCCATGTCATCGGGCTCGCTCGTGGGCCCCAGCCGGCTCGACGCCCGCCGCGGTGCGGGACTCCAGTTCGCGCTGCCGTGCCCGGACTCTGTCCCGCCGCCGGAGGCGACGCGGCGGCATTCCGGCCGACCCTGCCACTCCCCTCCCGAGCGACCTGTTCCTTCGGGGAATAGCCACCGAGCCGGGCGAAGCCACGGAAGTCAACTTGCCGGGGCGGAGCGGATCACGGCGGAGACGCCCATGGCCGGCGGAGGCCGGGGGGCCGACCGGTCGTCGAGGTAGCGTCGCGGCGGCCCGGTTCCGCGTTCGGCCGCAGCACCGCGATAGACCTCGCCCACCAGAACACGCCCCCCTCGGCTCGTCCCGCGTGCCCCGGATGGGCCTCGAAGGGCTCACATTTTGGTGGCTGGGCCAGCGACCCATCGCTCTTCGGTTCGTTAGGTACGAGGGAACCGGAGGGCTGTGTACAACTTTGCTGCCGAGCCGTGAAGTTATCCACAGCGGTTTTCCACAGGCACCCCCCGTTTCACGTGAAACCCCGCGTGAAACGCGGTGCCAGCCTGTGGATGACGCGGGGTGGTGATGGCCTCGGGGGCCTGTGGATAACGTGTGGACAGCCGATGCGTTGTCGAGCCGGAGCGGGCTGACCGGAGCGGGAGCGAGCGGCTGTGGCCGGCCCGGCGTACCCGAGGGCGGGCGAATCAGGTAGGGACAGCCGCGGCTCGCTCGGTTAGGGTCAGCGTCGTGCACGACACCCCTCCCTCAGTTCCCGATTTCACCTCCTGGCCCTCGTTCCCCTTCGAAGGCGACCTTCAGGTCAAGCACCTCGACGCCCCGGTCGCGGTGGAGCCCCCACGCAAGGGCGAGGGAGCTCAGGAATGCACGGCGTGTGGTGCGCCGGATGACGCGTACATCTGGGTCGGCGAGCGTTGGCGGGTTCGGGCCATGGACCGGCCGACCGGGCTGCCGATGGTGCTGATCCTGGAGACCCGTTCCCACCTCGACCTCGGCGACCTGCCCAACCTTCTCGCCGCCGAACTGGGCGTGATGACGGTCCGGCTGGAACGGGCCATCCGCTCCCTCGACGGCGTCGCGCGGGTCCACGTCAACCGCTGGGGTGACGGGTCCGCCCACCTGCACCTGTGGTTCCTGGCCCGGCCGTACGGGCGACTCCAGCTCCGGGGCACGTTCCTGTCGCTGTGGGACTCGATCCTTCCGCCCATCTCCGAGGAACAGTGGCGGGAGAACCTGGCCCTGGTGGCCGCCTGGCTGGCCGATTTCGGCGGCCGCCCGCTGGCCGAGCCGCCCCGCATCCAGTGGCAGGCGCCGTCGAGCATCGCCGCGCAGTCGTCCGCCCCCACCCTGACCTTGGACGAGGACGACACGATCGGGGTGATCGAAGCGGCAGAGGAGATCCCGGAGCCGGACGGCGGGGAGGGCACCGCAGCCCTGCCGAACGACAAGCCGACCGTTGAGCCCGGACGCCACTGACTCCGCGCAGCGGACCGACGCGCGGGAAGGTCAGGCGGGGCGGGAAGGTCAGACGGGACGGGCGGCGGCCCGGCTCACCAACGACCCGAGCAGCCGGCCGAAGTCCAGACCGGCAGCCTGCACCGCGAGCGGCAGCAGCGACGTCTCCGTCATCCCCGGCGAGACGTTGACCTCCAGAACGTGCGGCTGGCCTTCCGCGTCCACGATGAGGTCGACCCGGGACAGGTCGCGCAGCCCGAGCGCGGTGTGCGCGGCCACGGCCACCTCGGCCACCGTGGCCGCGACCTCCGGGCCCAGCCGGGCCGGGGCGTGCCAGGTGGTCCGGCCTGCGGTGTACCGCGCCGCGTAGTCGTACACGCCGTTGCGGGGCACGATCTCCACGGCGGGCAGCGCCTGCGGCCCCTCCCCGAGGTCGACCACCGAGACGGCCACGTCCATGCCGGGGACGTACCGCTCGACGAGCGCCGTCGAGTCGTACGCGAAACAGCCGACCATCGCGGCCGGCAGCGATGCCGCCTCCCGGACCACGGCGGCACCCAGCCCGGAACCGCCCTGCGCCGGCTTCACCATCAGCGGCAGGCCCAGCCGGTCGACGATCCTGTCCAGCACCGCGACCGCGCCCAGCTCGGAGAATCGGTCGTGCGGCAGCGCCACCCAGTCGGGGGTGGGGATGCCGGCCTCCCGAAGCACCGCCTTGGCCGACGGTTTGTCCCACGCCAGCCGGGACGCTCGGGCGTCACAGCCGACGTATGGGACGTCGCAGAGGTCGAGCACGCCGCGCAGCGAGCCGTCCTCGCCGGTGGCGCCGTGCAGGGCGATCACCACGGCGTCGGGCGGGTCGGCGACCAGCGCCGGCAGCAGGGCGATGTCGGCGTCCCGCAGTTCCGCCTCCACCCCGACGGCCCGGAGCGCGTCGAGCACCCGGCGGCCGGACCGGAGGGAGACGTCCCGCTCATAGGAGAGCCCGCCGGCGAGCACCAGCACGTGGGGTTCGGCGGCGGCGGGGTCGGTCACGGTGATGCGCTCGGCAGGGGTCGAAGCCATGCCGGAATCATGCCAAGTCGGGTCCCGGCGCGTCCGCGCCGGCCTGCCCGCGTCGCACCTCGGGACGGTTGACCGTGCCGAACACCCGGCGCATGGCGATGTCCTGCTCCATCACGCCGGCCAGCCGACGCACGCCCTCCCGGATCCGCTCGGGTGACGGGAAGGAGAAGTTCAGCCGCATGTTGCCGGTGCCGGTGCCGTCGGCGTAGAAGCCGGTGCCGGGCACGTACGCCACCCGTGCCGCGATGGCCCGCGGCATCATCGCCTTCGAGTCCAGGCCCTCGGGCAGCGTCGCCCAGACGAACAGGCCACCGGCGGGCTTGGTCCAGGTGGTGCCGGCGGGCATCAGGTCGTCCAGGGCCTCCAGCATTGCGTCCCGGCGCTCCCGGTAGACCTCCCGGTAGACCTTGAGCTGCTCCCGCCACGGCATCGTGCTCAGGTAGGTCGAGACGGCGGCCTGGGCGTACCCGCTGGGGCAGAGGATCTGCGCCTCGCTGGCGATCACCAGCTTGTCGCGCACGGCGTGCGGGGCCAGGATCCAGCCCACCCGCAAACCCGGGGCGAAGGTTTTGGAGAAGGTGCTCAGGTAGAACACCCCGTCGCGGCGGCGGGCCCGCAGCGGGCGCGGGGCGTCACCCTCGAAACCGAGCTGCCCGTACGGGTCGTCCTCGACCACCAGCAGGCCGGCGCGTTCGCAGATGTCCAGCACCCGTTCGCGTCGTTCCTCGCTGAGCGTCACGCCCGTCGGGTTCTGGTACGTCGGGATCGTGTAGAGGAACTTCACCCGCCGGCCGGCGCGGGCCAACTCCGCGACGGCGACCTCCAGCGCCTCCGGGATCAGCCCGTCGTCGTCCATCGGCACGTGTACCACCTGGGCCTGGGCGGCCTGGAACACCCCGAGCGCGCCGACGTAGGTCGGCCCCTCGGCGAGCACCACGTCACCCGGGTCGAGGAAGAGCCGGGCCACCAGATCGAGCGCCTGCTGGCCGCCGACGGTGACCACCACGTCCTCCGGCGACGCCCCGCAGGCCGCGTCGATGCCGGAGAGGGCCATCACCTCGCAGATCCGTTCGCGCAGCTCCAGGGTGCCCTGGCCGATGCCGTACTGGAGGGTGGTGGCTCCGTGCTCGGAGCCGAGCCGGCCGAGCATCTCGCCCACGGCGTCCAGCGGCAGGGCGGCGATGTAGGGTGCGCCTCCGGCGAGGGAGACCACCTCCGGCCGGCTGGCCACCGCGAACAGCGCACGGATCTCCGAGGCGGTCATGCCCCGGACGCGCCGGGCGTACCGGTCGGTGTAGTCGTCGAGCGTCGTGCCGGTCATGACATCACCTCGATCGCGTGTCGGGCGGCTCCCGCCTGCCCGGGGTACCCGGGACGCCGCAGACCATGACGGCGCGGGACGCAGATGCCCGATGGTAGTCCGGTTGGCGACGATCGGTGCCACGACGTGACCCCCGAGTCCATATCCCGGACCGGTGGACCGGCCGGCGGGGCACCCCGGGTGCATTCGCGCGTCCCCTCCCGTAGCGTCGTCAGTCGGCGTACGATCGCTCGTCGGGGGTCCGAGGTGGCGTCGTTGCGCGCCGGTCTCGCCTCCGAGCCTATTGTGGGGATGCGCCAATGTCGCGACGTCTGGTCAGCTTGACCCTCGACACCCTCGAAGACCTGCCCCGCACCTGCCGGCAGTGCGTCTACTGGGAGCTCGATCCGGTGTCCGCCGACCGAGCCTGCGCGGCTGGCGACCCGGGGCTGGAGAAGGAGGCCTGGGTCTCCCAGACACTGCTGGAGTGGGGCTCCTGCGGCAAGCTCGCGTACGTCGACGGCATGCCCGCCGGCTTCGTCATGTACGCGCCGCCGGCGTACGTGCCCCGCGCGATGGCGTTCCCCACCTCGCCCGTCTCCGCCGACGCGGCGCTGCTGATGACCGCGTACGTGGTCGCTCCCTTCGCCGGTGGCGGGCTCGGCCGGATGCTCGTGCAGGGCGTGGCCCGGGACCTCACCAAGCGGGGGATCAAGGCGATCGAGGCGTTCGGCGACGCGAAGTTCGGCGACGACGGCGACCCGCCCGGCAGCTGTGTCGCCCCCGCCGACTACTTCCTCTCGGTGGGCTTCAAGACGGTCCGCGCGCACCCACGCTATCCCCGGCTGCGGTTGGAACTGCGTACCGCGCTGAGCTGGAAGTCCGACGTCGAGTACGCCCTGGAGAAGCTGCTCGGCTCGATGAGCCCGGAGACCCTGCTCCGGCCGGTCCGGCCCGCCCCGGCCACCCGTTCCACCAGCGGCTGACGCCGCACCAACGCGGTCACCGCCGCGCGGGCGCCCCGGCCGGTCGAGAGCCGCGCGGGCGCCCCGGCCGGTCGGGAATCGTGCAGGCGGACGTCCGGGGCCGGCCCCGCTCAAGTTGCTCGGCAGCGGACCGGGCCGGAATCAGGCAGTCGCCACCCGGCCGGCCGCGACCGCCGCGCGCAGTTCGCTGACGTCGATCGAGCCGGTGGGCACGTCCCGCTCGACCGGGAAGTACATCCGCTGGACGGCGGCCACGATCGCCTCGACGATCCGGTCCCGGAAGCGCGGGTCGATCAGCCGCCCACGGTCCGCCGGGGAGGTCAGGTAGCCCACCTCCACCCGTACCGCCGGCATCCGGGTCAGCCTGAGCAGGTCCCACGTCTTGGCGTGGGTCCGGCAGTCCCGCAGCCCCGTCCGGGCCACGATCTCCCGCTGTACCAGCCCGGCCAGCCGCTCACCGGTGGCCGAGGTGACCCCGTTGTCGGTGCCGTAGTGGTAGGTCGCCACGCCCTCGGCCTCCGGATTGGCGTGCCCGTCGGTGTGCAGCGAGATGAACACGTCCGCGCCCAGGGAGTTGGCCAGCTGCGCCCGCTCGATGTCGGGCAGGCAGCTCCCCGGCGCCGGCCCCCGGGTCAGCTGCACCCGCACCCCGGAAGCGGCGAGCCGCCCCTCCAGCCTGCTGGCCAGGTCGTGCACCAGGTCGGACTCGGTCCAGCGCAGTGGCCCGTCCGGCACCACCACCCCCGGGTCGGTGCCGCCGTGCCCCGGGTCGATGACCACGATCCGGCCGACCAGGGCCGGGCCGGTCTGCCGGATCGCGTCGGACTCGCGCAGCCACTGCGGCCGGCCGCCCACCACCTTGCGCCCCAGGCGACGCAGCGCCCCCATGGTGTACGGGCCGCAGGAGCCGTCCGGCTTGAGCCCCATCTCCCGCTGGAACTGGGCCACCGCCCGGGAGGTGCGCACGCCGTAGATGGCGTCGGCGCGACCCACGTCGTATCCCATCTCCAGCAGGCGTTCCTGCAGCGATCGGACGTCCTCGCCGATCAGCGGCTCCGGCACCGCGTGGTACAGGGTCCGCGCGCCGAGCCGCCAGCGGGCGGCGTCCAGAGCGCGCCACGTCTCCGCGCCGACCCGCCCGTCCACGCTGAGCCCTCGGGACTGCTGGAACGCCCGGACCGCGCGCTCGGTCGCGGCGTCGAAATCGTCGTCGTCTCCCGTGGGCGCCGAGGGGAGCAGGTCGAGGCCGGTCAGCACACCGCGGATCTCGGTCACCGCCGGTCCCCGGTCACCGGGTCGGATCGGACGCACGCTCGACCCCCTTCGCACGGTTGCCGGCCCGTCGTCCCGCGACGCCGGAGGCGGGCCTACGACCCGGACGGCGACGGGGCGCGGCGTGGCCGACCATCGGGCGCCCCCTGGTTGAGAGGCTATGCGGTCCGGCCCGTCGAGGTGCGGTGTCCGCGCAGGTCAAGGGCCGGAAACCCGAAACCCCCGCGCCCGGGAGGGGTGCGGGGGTTTCGGAACGCGTCGGTCAGAGCGCGGACTGGATCAGCTTGACCAGCTCGCCCTTCGGCTTGGCGCCGGCGATGGACCGAACCGGCTCGCCGTCCTTGAAGACGGTCAGGGTCGGCACGGACATCACCCGGTAGGCGCGGGCCGTCTCCGGGTTCTCGTCGATGTTGAGCTTCACGATGCTGACCTGGTCGCCCATCTCGCCGGCGATCTCCTCCAGCAGCGGCGAAACCTTGCGGCACGGCGCGCACCACTCGGCCCAGAAGTCGACGAGCACCGGTTTGTCGGACTTCAACACGTCGGCGGCGAAGCTCGCGTCGGTGACCGCCTTTGTCGCTCCCACTATGACTCTCCTCCAGATGCGGTTCGACTCATTCGTCGTTCGGTGCCACGCCGCGCCGGCGTCGCTGGTGCTGCCGGCTCAGGGCTGGATCGTGGCGATGAAGCGCTCGGCGTCCAGGGCGGCGGCGCAGCCCGTGCCGGCGGCGGTGATCGCCTGCCGGTAGGTGTGGTCAACCACGTCACCGGCCGCGAACACACCCGGGATGCTGGTCCGGGTGCTCGGGGCCTGCACCTTCACGTAGCCCTCGTCGTCCAGCTCGACCTGGTCGCGGAACAGCTCGCTGCGCGGGTCGTGACCGATCGCCACGAAGACGCCGGTGACGTCGAGAACCTTGCTCTCCCCGCTGTGCACGTTGCGGACCCGCACGCCGGTGACTTTGCCGTCGGCGCCGAGGACCTCCTCGACCACCGCGTTCCACTCGACCTTGATCTTGTCGTTGCCCAGCGCCCGCTCGGCCATGATCTTGCTGGCCCGGAACGAGTCGCGCCGGTGGATGATGGTGACCGACTCGGCGAACCGGGTGAGGAAGCTGGCCTCCTCCATCGCCGAGTCACCGCCGCCGACCACCACGATGTGCTGGTTGCGGAAGAAGAAGCCGTCACAGGTGGCACAGGACGAGACGCCGTGGCCGAGGTACTCCTGCTCACCCGGCACGCCCAGGGGACGCCAGGCCGAACCGGTGGAGAGGATGACAGCCTTGGCCCGGTATGCGGTCTCGCCGACCCAGACGGTGCTCATCGCGTCGGAGCCGACGCTGCCGGTGTCCTTCAGCTCGACCCGGGTCACGTCGTCGGTGAGGAACTCGGCCCCGAACCGCTCGGCCTGCTTGCGCATGTTGTCCATCAGCTCGGGGCCGAGGATGCCGTCGGCGAACCCGGGGAAGTTCTCCACCTCGGTCGTCGTCATCAGTGCGCCACCGGACTGCACGCCCTCGATGATCAGGGGCTTGAGGTTGGCGCGCGCGGCATAGACCGCCGCCGTGTAACCGGCCGGCCCGGAGCCAATGATGATCAGGTTGCGGACCTCGTCCACTGCCGTCTCCCGATGTGTGTGGTCGCCATCGGCGCGCACACCGATGTCGGTCTGAGTGCCGCCGCCACGCGGACGCCGGCTCCTGACTTGCAGAACGCCATCGTACGAAGTGGGGATTCCCGAGCCGGTCATCCGGTGGGTCAGGTCACGTGGAAGGACGGCAACGCCGATTCCGTCTCGCCCGGGCCCGGCCGGTCACGCCGGCCGGCGCACCGCGACCTCACCCTACCCGCGCCCGGTAGCGGGTGTCGGCCCCGGATCCGGGTACGCCGCACTCCGGGCCGCTGACCCACGCCCAGCGCGCCCCGGAGGGGTCGACGAAGCGCATCACCAGCGCCGGGTCGCCCCGGAACCGGGCATAGTCGACGAGGTCGACGGTGAGCGGACCGGCCCCGTGCTCGTTGCTGACCGCCGCGAGGCAGGAGTCCAGGGCGCTCCGTGTGGTGAGCCGGTACAGGCCGTCAACCGCCGGGAGGCGTTCCCCCTCGGCGGCCGGCGGCCCCGCCGATCCCTGCCCCAACGACTTGGCCGGCCCGGTCGGCGGCACGCTGGAGGCCCCGGTGGCCAGCGCCTCCGGCGTCCAGTCGGTGCCGCTGCGCTGCGGGGTGCCGGCCGCGCGGAACGAGTCTCGCGCGCCGCGCGCAGCCCCGGCGGGTTCGCTCACCGCGGTGGTCGACGCGCTGTCGGACTGCGTGGTTTCGGTGACGAACCGGTTGAGCCCCAGCCCGATGGCGAACACCGACGCCGTGGCCAGCGCCACCGGCCCGGCGATCCGGGCCCAACGTCGTCCGCGCCGGCCGGGACCGGCGGTGCCGGTACGCCCGGTCGTCGGCCCTGACCCGCCGGCAGGCCGGCGGGACCCGCCCGACGGCTGGGTCGGCACCAGCGCGGGCGGCACGCCGGTCGCGCGGTCGGGGTCGGTCCGGTCCGTGGCGTCCGGCACGGCGGAGATGTCGGTGGGCGTGCCCGGGCCGGCGCCGGCCAGCGCGGCGGCGATCCGGTCGGCGACCGCGAGCGGCATCTCGGGGGCCGGACCGGCCCAGGCCGCGAGGTTCTCACCGACCCGGGCCAGAGCCGGCACCAACGCGTCGTGGGCCTCGGCCCAGGCCGGGTCCTGCTCGACCAGCCGGGCCACGACCGCCTCGTCCGGCGTGCTGTCGAGCACACCGCCGAGGTAGTCGGCGAGCAGGTCGTGATCGACCTCCCTGAACCCCCCGGCCGTCACGATTCCTCCTGGTTGGCGTCGCGCCGGGAGTGCCCCGACCCAGATCGGACGCCTCCCGCCTGCCGAGGGTTCCCCCGGGTGACGACGGGCACGTCCGGCCCGGCCATGCTCCCGCCGTCGGGTGCCGCCGCATCCCGGGCGCGCGTCCCGGCCCGCCCGTCCTGCGGCGGGACGGCCCGCCCGGCCCGGAGATTCGGGCGGGCCGCCCCGCCGGGAACGACGCCCGTTCGCAGGTGGCCGAGGGCCACGGCGAGTCGGGCGCGGCCCCGGGCGCAGCGGCTCTTGACCGTGCCTTCGGCGACGTCGAGGATCCGGGCCACCTCGGCGACGGGGTAGCCCTGCACGTCCACCAGCACCAACGCGGCCCGCTGCTCGACCGGCAGTTCGGCGAGGGCCTGGCGGACCACCAGAGCGGTGTCATGGTCCTGGACGGGGGCGGCCGGCTCCACCCCGCCGGTCGACGGGCCGTCGTCGGGGCCGTACGTCCCGTCCGGCAGCGGAACGGTCGGGTGCGCCTGCCGGCGACGGATCCGGTCCAGGCAGGCGTTCACCACGATCCGGTGCAGCCAGGTGGTGACAGCGGAATCGCCCCGGAAACGGGCTGCCGCGCGATGGGCGGAGAGCAGCGCGTCCTGGAGCGCGTCGGCGGCCTCCTCTCGGTCGCCGACCGTCCGCAGGGCCACCGCCCAGAGCCGGTCCCGGTGCCGGTGGAAGAGCTCGGTGAAGG
The DNA here is from genome assembly GCF_050948415.1 of Micromonospora sp. CA-111912. Classification (NCBI taxonomy): domain Bacteria; kingdom Bacillati; phylum Actinomycetota; class Actinomycetes; order Micromonosporales; family Micromonosporaceae; genus Micromonospora; species Micromonospora sp. CA-111912. Next base: position 7,217,569 of record NZ_CP192007.1, on the reverse strand, counting down.
CGTACCTGTCTCCGGCGACGTGGGCGCGGAGCAGCTCCACGTCGCTCGGCCCGATGCCCGGGACGGAGCCGGTCGGAACGGCGACCGGTGGACGGCGCTGGCCGTCCACCGGTACGTCTGTGGTCCGCTCGCCGTGGCCGTCCATCACCACGCCCGCCCCGGGTGGCGACCCGTCGACGGTCGTCGGTTCACGACCCCTGGACCGTGATCTCCTGGACCCCGACCTGGTAGCCCCGGTCGTTCGCGGGCAGCTCGGTGAGCCAGAACAGCAGGAAGCGGTACTTCGCGTCGGCGTCGAATCCGTTGAAGGTCATGGTGGTGCCGTCGTGCTCCTCGAACGGCTGCCCGACCGGACTCTTCTTGTAGCTCGTGAACAGCGACTTGTCGCCGGCCGAGGTGGAGGGAGGGTCGGTCGTGCCGGCGAAGAGCTGGGCGGACGCCCCGGTGGCGGAGAGGCTCACCTGCACCGACTTGACCGTGCGCTCCTCGCCGAGGTCGAGCCAGACCCCCATGCCGCTCTTGCGGTTGCCGAACTTCGACTGGGTGTAGGTGTCGGTGTCCCAGCTCTCGTCCTGGTTGCCGTCGATCACCTTCTCGGCGCCGCCCAGCTCGTCGCGGAGCTTGCTGTCCGGGTCGATGATGCGCACGTCGGTCACCGACAGCTTGCGCGTGGCGGCGGGCGCCGCCTCGCTGGCCGGGGCGCTGCTGGACGGCCGGGCCACCGGTTCGGTCTGCGGGGGCTCGTCGTCCCCGCCCAGCGCGCTGATCCCGATGAGCAGGCCGACCAGGGCGACCGCCAGCAGGCCGGCGATGCCGATGGCGACCTTCCGGCCGCCCACCGACGCCAGCGGGGACGGCTCGTCGCCGGTCTCCGCGGCGAACCGCAGCGGCCCGGCCGGCTCCAGGTACGGCTCCTCCTCGATCGGAATGTCGAGCCGGTCCAGTTCGGCCGCGAGCACGTCCGACGGGGGCGGGGCGATCCCGGCGTCGAGCAGATCCATCGTCAGGTCGTCGAGGTAGGCCGGCACGCCGGCGCGGACCTGCCTCGGCGCGGCGATCGCTCCGCTGGCATCGCGGACGGCGTCCGGGATGGCGGCCCGGCCGTGCCCGGCGGTGGCGCCGTGCAGCGGAGCCTCGGCGTGCGGCCAGTGTCCGGTCAGGGCGAAGTAGAGAATGCCGCCGATCGCCCGGACGTCGTTGTCCTGGCTGTCTGCGCCGTCGGTGCGGGCGTCGGCCAGCACCACCCGGCCCTCTTCGCTGATCATCACGGTGCCGGGGTGCATGTTGCCGTGCACCATGCCGGTGGCGTGCACGGCGGCGAGCGCACTGGCCACCGCGTTGCCGATCGCGGTCGTCCGGCCCGGGTCGAGGGGGCCGTCCGCGACCAGCTCCCGCAGGGACTGCCCGTCCACCCACTCGCGGACCACGTACGCCCGCTCGGCCTCGTCGATGGCGTCGTAGACGCCGACCAGATTCGGGTGGATCACCCGGCTGGCCGCGACGGCTGCCTGGAGCATCTCGGTCGCCGAGTCGCCGCCCGGGTAGCGCAGCACGACCGCGACGGGACGGCGCAGCACGACGTCGACTCCGCGCCAGACCAGCCGGCCGGCGCTGTCGTTGTTGATGTGTTCGACCAGCTCGTACCGCTCGGCGAGGATCTCACCCGCCGTGGGAGCACCGAAGGTCATGATCGGCGGCGCGCTCTCCGCTGCCTCCTGACCCTCGCCGACCTGGGTCACCCGTCCTCCCTCGGTGATCGTGCCGATCGATGGACCCGCGCTGCTGGGCATGTGGCTTCCCGCTCTGCCTGTTGAGGAACCGGCCGACGGTGCCGACGTGGAACGCCTGGCTCAGCCGTACCCGTCGAGAGCGACCTTACCCGGGTTGCCCGTCTCGCCGACATGTCATCTTCCCGCCGCACCCGGCGGAGGTGCCGGGACATGCCGGACTCGTCCGGTTACGGCCGTTGTCGGCCGCGTTGCTGGCACATGTACTGGCTAATCTAGAGGTTGACCGCAAGTAGTTGTCGCAGGGGCCGGGCCGGTGTGGCGGGCCGGTTCCACCGCCTGGATTCCCCACCCAACGGCCCGCGATGCTCAACCTTTCGGCTGGTTATCCACAGGCACTTACGGTCGCTGACCCGCGAATCGCTGAGTTATCCACAGGAGTATCCCCAGCCTGGTGATCCCCAGTCACCCTGCGTGCCAGCCCGGGCCGGACACCTGCCGGTCGGACCCGGCGTGGTCCCGGGTCAGCGCCCGAGGCGGCTGCGGACCATCCCGATCACCTCGGTGATCTCCCTGATCCGCAGCACCATGGCCAGCCCCAGGTACGTCCCACCGATGACCGCGCCGCCGACCACGATCTGCACCGCCGACTGGACCAGTGTGGGTGCGTCGTCGCCCGGCAGCAGCTTCACCACCAGCAACCCGACGACGGTGGCCCCGGCGGCGGCGACGGCCACCCGCACGAACGTGCCGCTGATCTGCCCCATCCCGATCCGCCCCACCCGGCCCCGTAGCAGCCACGCCGAGATGACGGCTGCCGCCACGTACGAGACGGCGTTGCCGAGCATCATCCCGGCGGCGGCGAAGCTCGCCGCGAAGAGCGAGAAGAGGCCGATCTGTACGGCCACCCGCAGCCCCACCACCGGGATGTTGATCAGGGCCGGGGTCCGGGTGTCCGGCAGCGCGTAGAAGGCGAAGGTGAAGAGCTGGCTGATCGCGAACGGCACCAGCGCGATGCCCGCCACGACCAGCACCGGGACGGTGTCCCGGGCGTTCTGCTCGGTGAACGCGCCGTGCTGGAACAGGGCGAAGGCGATCGGGGCGGCCAGCACCGCGTAGCAGACCCCGATCGGGGCGAGGACCGCCGTGACCGTCCGGGTGCCCCGGGACAGGTCGGCGGCGAGGTCGGCGTACCGGCCGTCGGCGGCGGCGGCGCTCATCCGGGGCATCAGCGCCGTGATGATCGATACGGCGATGATGCCGTGCGCCATCATCAGCAGCAGGAAGACGTTGTTGTAGATCAGCGGGCCGGCCGCCTTCTCGCCGCTGGCCCGGCTGAGCAGGTTGAACACCACGATCAGGCCGATCTGGCTGACCGCGACGTAGCAGAACATCCAGGCGCCGAGCCGGCCCAGCTCGGCGAGGCCGAGCTTGCCGAAGTCGAAGCGGAACCGCCAGCGGAAGCCGACCTTGCGCAGCGCCGGCAGCAGGCCGGCCGCCTGGATCGCCACGCCGAGCAGGGTGCCCCCGCCGACCAACAGGATGCGCCCGAACGTCATCTCGTCCGGCTCGACGATCTTCGCACCGAAGATCGCGATGTAGAGGCCGCCAGTCGCGATCACCACGATGTTGTTGAGGATCGGCGCCCACATCGGGGCGGCGAAGTGGCCCCGGGTGTTGAGGACCGCGCTGATCAGCGCGCTCAGGCCGGTGAAGAAGATCATCGGCAGCATCAGCCGGGACAGCGCGTTGACCAGGCCGCGGTAGTCGCCGGTCTGCTGGTCGCTGGCGTAGAGCCAGGTCAGCACCGGGGCGATCGCGACCGCGATCACCGCCGCCACGGCCAGGGCGATCACCGCCAGGGTGAGTAGCCGCTGGGCGTACGCCTGGCCCCGGTCGTCGTCGGTCTTGCGCCGGCGCACCAGCACCGGGACCAAGACGCTGGTTAGGATGCCGCCGAGCAGGAACTCGTAGACCATCCCCGGGAAGATCTGCGCCGTGGTGTAGGCGTCGCCGACCAGGGCACCACCCAGCGCGGCGGTGAGCACGAGCGTGCGCAGGAAGCCGGTTCCCCGGCTGACCAGGCTGCCGATCGCCATCACCGCGCTGTTCGTCGCGGCGCTGGTCTCCGCGACCACCTCCTGCGGGGGTGCGGTCGCCTCCACAGCGGGCTGGTTCAACGGCTCCGCCGAGATGAAGGTGGCGTCGTCGCCGGCCGGCCGGCCGGCGCCCTGCGCGGCGTTCGCGCTGCGGTAGAGACCGCCGCTCATCTTCCAGCCTCCATCGGGTACGTCGGAGCCGGGCACCGGCCCGCACCACATGACCATAGTCAACCCCGCTGCTCACCCGCGCCCGGCGGATCAGTTCCACCACCGGCCCGATAGGCTGGCGATCCCATGTCCGAAGCCTCCGCTCCCCACGCCGCTGACCGCCGTGAGCTCACCGCCGCGCAGCGCAACGCCGTCGCCGAACTGCTCCGCGTCTCCCCCGTCGCCGACGAGTTGGGCCGCCGGTTCGCCAAGGCGGGCCACGAGCTGCACCTGGTGGGGGGGTCGGTACGCGACGCCCTGCTCGGTCGACTCGGCGACGACCTGGACTTCTGCACCGACGCCCACCCCGACCAGACCCTGCGGATCATCAAGGGCTGGGCCGAGTCGGTCTGGGAGACCGGCCGCGACTTCGGCACCATCGGCTGCCAGCGCGACGGGTTGCGGCTGGAGATCACCACCTTCCGCGCCGAGGCATACGACCAGGTCAGCCGGAACCCCGTCGTCGAGTACGGCACCAACCTCGCCGACGACCTGAAGCGCCGCGACTTCACGATCAACGCGATGGCGGTCAGCCTGCCCGAACACCGGTTCACCGACCCGCACGGCGGCCTCGACGACCTCGCCGCCAAGGTGATCCGCACCCCCGGCACCCCCGCCGAGTCGTTCGGCGACGACCCGCTGCGGATGCTGCGGGCGGCCCGGTTCGCCGCCCAGCTCCGCTTCACCGTCCACCCGGACGTGCGCGCCGCGATGGCCCGGATGGCCACCGACCTCGACCGGATCACCGCCGAGCGGATCCGCGACGAGTTCACCAAGCTGCTCTGCGGCGCGGACCCGATCACCGGGCTGCGGCTGCTGGTCGACACCGAGTTGGCCGACCGCTTCCTGCCCGAGCTGACCGGGCTGAAGCTGGAGATCGACGAGCACGCCCAGCACAAGGACGTCTACGAGCACACCCTCACCGTGGTCAGCAACGCCGTGTCGTACGAGACCGACGGCTGCGACTTCGTGCTGCGGATGGCCGCGCTGATGCACGACGTCGGCAAGCCGGCCACCAAGGCGGTCGGGCCGGACGGCCGGGTCAGCTTCCACCACCACGAGGTGGTCGGCGCCCGGCTGACCAAGGCCCGAATGAAGGCCATGAAGTACCCGAAGGACGTCATTACGCAGGTGGTCAAGCTGGTCGGCCTGCACCTGCGCTTCTACGGGTACGGCCGGGGCGAGTGGACGGACTCGGCGGTGCGCCGCTACGTCACCGACGCCGAGGACCTGCTGCCCCGGCTGCACAAGCTGACCCGCTCGGACTGCACCACCCGCAACCGGCGCAAGGCCGCCGCCCTGGCGGCGGACTACGACGCGCTGGAGGAGCGGATCGTCCGGATCGAGGCCGAGGAGGACCTGGCTCGGGTCCGCCCCGACCTGGACGGCAACGCGATCATGGAACTGCTCGGCGTGCCACCGGGGCCGGTCGTCGGCCTGGCCTGGAAGCATCTGAAGGAGCTGCGCCTGGAGCGCGGCCCGCTGGCTCGCGACGAGGCGGAGGCGGAGCTGCTGCGCTGGGCCCGCGAGCAGGGCATCACGCCGGCCTGAGCGCGGAAAGGGGCCCCGGTCGACGGAATCCGTCGACCGGGGCCCCTTTCGTCAGCTCAGGCGTCGACCGCGGGCTTGCTGCCGTCGCCTGACTGGGTCGCCCCGAGCTTGCCGAGCAGGCCGGCCAGGTCGATGCCGGTCAGGTCGGTGCCGAGCTGGAGCCCCTGCGCCACGTTGCTCGCCACCGACTTCGTCAGCGAGGACGCCCCGTCGGTGGAGATCACCGTCAGCTTGTCGATCGCGCCGATCGGCGCGCTGGCCGCCTCGACCACCTGCGGCAGAACCCGGACCAGCAGGTCCAGCACCGCCGCCTCGCCGTATGCCGCGAACGCCTCGGCCTTGCGGGCCATCGCGTCGGCCTCGGCCTGACCCCTCGCCAGGATGGCGGCCGCCTCCGCCTGCCCCTCCCGCTCGACCGCCTCGGCGATCGCGGATCGCCGGCGCTGCTCGGCCTCGCCCTCCTTGGCGCCCTCGATCGCGTTCGCCTCGGCCAGGGCGGCCCGGCGGGCCCGCTCGCCCTCACCGGTGAGCCGGGACTGCTCGGCGACGGCCTGCGCGGCGGCGATGGTGGCCTGCCGCTGGGCGTCGGCGTTCAGCACGGCCGCGTTGCGGGCCGCCTCGGCCTCCTGCTCCACCTTGTACCGGGCGGCGTCGGCCGGCTTGCGCACCTCGGTGTCGAGCTGGCGCTGCTTCAGCTCGGCGTTGCGCTCGGCCACCTTCTGCTGCTCGGAGAGGATCGCCTGGTCCCGCTCGGCCTGGGCGAGCGGGCCGGCCGCCGCCGACTTCGCCTTCGCGGCGTCGATCTCGGCCTGGATGGCGGCCTGCTTCAGCGACAGGTTCCGGTTCGCCTCGGCGATGGCCTCCTCTGCCAGCAGCCGCTCCTGCTCGGCCTGCTGCCGGGCCCGGGCCTCGGCGATCGAGGCGTCCTTGAGCACCCGGGCCGCCTCCGGACGCCCCAGGTCCTGCAGGTACGACCCCTCGGCCACGATGTCCTGGAGCTGGAAGGTGTCCAGCACCAGGCCCTGGTTGGTCATCGAGTGCTCGGCCTCCTCGGCCACCGCGCTGGCGAACGCCGCCCGGTCCCGAATGACCTCTTCGACGGTGAGCCGGCCGACGATCGAGCGCAGCGCGCCGGCCAGCACCTCGCGGGTGAAGTTGTCGATCTCGTCCTGCTGGTGCAGGAAACGCTGGGCGGCGGCGCGGATCGCGTCCTCGGTGCCGCCGACCTTGACGATGGCGACGCCGTGCAGGTCGGCCCGGATGCCCTGCTTGCTCACCGCGCCCTTGATGCCGACGTCGATGCGACGGCTGGACAGGTCCAGCGACTGGATCTTCTGTACCACCGGCAGGACGAAGACCGACGCGCCGAGGACGACCTTCTGCCCGGAGTTGTCGGTGGACCGGCCGCCGTCGGCGGTGTGCGTGGTCCGGCCCCTGCGACCGGTGACGATGAACGCCTCGTTGGGCCCGGCGACCTTGATCCGGGAGAGCACGAAGAGGAGGAGGAAGACGACGAGGAGAACCACGCCGCCGATGGCGATGAGAAGGGGCATGCGACTTCCGCTCCGAGGGGGTGAGGGGGTTGGTGGGTCCCTGCGGCAGGACTCAGTAGGTTTCGACGTACACGCTGGTCTCGCTCAGGGCCTCCACCACGAAGACCTGGGCGCCGACCGGGATCGGCTCGTCGGCGCGGGCGTTGAGCTTCATCGGCTGGCCGGCGACGCGGACCCGGACCTCGCCGTACCCGTCGACCGGCACCGGGGTCACCACCAGGCCGAGCGCGCCGACCAGGTCGTTGCGGGTCGGGGTGGGGTCGGTCCGCATGGTACGGGCCGCCCGGCTGAGCCGGACCGCGACCCAGGCCGTGGGCACCGCCGCCAGCGCGCCGCCGGCCGCCGCTGCCGTGATCATCCCGGGGGTACGCCCGCCGAGCAGCTCGTTGACGATCGCGGCGCCGAAGCCGAACGCGCCGGTGAAGCCGGCGACCGCCTCGACGGACACCGGCCCGTCGACGTCGGGATGGCCGAACTGGAACAGTTCCGCGCCGAGCAGGGCCAGCGCCAGCACGGCGACGCCCGCCCCGCCGATGATCAGGAAGATGAGCGTCCCCGGGGCCATGAGCTGCACGGTAGCGCCGCCGTGCAAGGTCGCCCGGAGGCCGTGACCCACGCCCGGCGGGGGCGGTGGGGCAGGGCGCGTCAGGTGGAGGCCACGGGGCAGGGGCGTACCGGCGGAGGCGGGGCCGGTGCACGCTCAGCGCGGGGTGGCGGAGAGCTCCAAAGTGGCCACCTCGCGCGGCACGGGCTGCCGGGCCAGCTCCTGCCCGGTCGGATCGGCGAGCACGTAGTCCCGGTAGCCGTACGGACGCCGGTAGAGGAGACGGTCGTCGGAGACGAAGGCGGTGTCGGCCGTCGGCAGGGCCCGGAGCACCCGGCCGGTGGCCGTCTCCACCAGCAGTGGTTCGGCCTGGCCCTGCACCACCACCAGCCGGCCGTCCGGCGACCAGGCCCACGGGCCGACCGGGTCGCCGGGCATGGCCACGAACCGGGTCGGCCGGCCGTCGTCGGCGGAGAAGAGCTGTACGCCCCGGCGGGGGTGCCGCGTCGACTCGGACCGGGGGGCGAACGCGTCGGTCTGCTGGAGCGCCACCTCCCGGCCGTCCCGGGTCCAGGTGAAGAAGCAGTGGTCGGTGCAGTAGTAGCGCACGGTGTCGACGGGGTAGCGACGGAACCCGCCGTCCGTGGAGAGGACGCCGATGGACCGTCCCCCGGTGTCCTTGTCGCTGATCGTCACCACCAGCCGCCGACCGTCCGGCGACCACTGCGGCGCCCCGATGGCGAGGCCGACGCGGATCCAACTGGTCCGGCCCCGGGCCGTGTCGCCCAGGCCGATCTCCAGGGGCCGGTCGGCGTCGACGAGGGCGCTGAACGCGCCCCTGGGTGCCGGCCACACCGCGGCGTAGCCGGCGGCGCGCTGGTAGCGGTTCCGGCTCCGGTCCAGCACCCAGCCGGTGCCGTCGCGCAGGGCGCTGCCGACCACCCAGCCTCCCGGCAGGACCAGCGGCGACGCCGTCCAGTCCCGACCCGGGGTCGGGAGCAAATCCGGGCCGGGGGTTGCGCTGACGGTCGGCTCGGGCACCGCCGGCAGGACCGGCGGGCGATGCCGCAGCAGCACGAACGGCAGGATCACGGCGGCGACGGCGAGCACTGAGACGCTCACCACCATCGCCCGGCGGTGGGCCCGCACCCGCCGGCCGCGCCGCAGCGCACCGGCCGCCAGGTCCGGGACCGCACGGGCCTCGCCCGCGAGTTCGTGTACGGCGGCCCGCAGCGCCTCCTCGGCGGAGGAGTTCATCGGTTCACCTCCGGCCTGTCGGCGTGGTCGGCGAAGTCGGGCACCAACTGCCGGAGCTTGGCCAGCGCCCTGGACGCCTGGCTGGCCACCGTCCCGGTCCGGCAGCCGAGCAGGGCGGCGGTCTGCTCCACGCTCAGGTCCTCCAGGTACCGCAGGGTCAGCACCGCCCGCTGCCGGGGCGGCAGCGTCAGCAGTGCGTCCCGCAGCAGCATCCGAAGGTCGACGTCGTGCCCGCTGTCCCGCTCAGCCGGGGGCTCGGGCAGCACGTCGACCGGCACCTCGGGCCGCCGGGATCGGCGTCGCCAGCCGGAGACCTGGTCGTGGTACAGGATCTTCTTCACGTACGGCTCGGCGTCGCCCCGGATCCGCGGCCAGCGCGCGTACGCCTTGGCCAGCGCGTTCTGGAGCAGGTCCTCCGCGCCGTGCTGGCTGCCGGCCAGGGCGTACGCGAAGCGCAGCAGGGCCGCGCCCCGCTCGTTGACGAACGCGGTGAACTCCCCGTCGGTCACCTCAGTCACCGCCCACCTCCGATGGTCAAGACGCCCACCGGAGCCGGAATCTTGCCTCGTCGGGTGGCCTGATCGCGGCGAGGTGGGACCGGGAGGGAAGAATGGGGGTGTGCGCTGGACCGTCCTCGACTCGCCGATCGGTGAGTTCTCCGTGGCCACCGACGACGCCGGGGTGTGCGGCGCGCACTTCGGGCGGGTGACGGCGGCGGCCGAGACGCCCGGCGACGAGTTGTCCGGGCGGGCCGTGGCGGAGTTGCGGGCGTACTTCGCCGGCGAGCTGACCGAGTTCACGGTGCCGGTGGCGGTGCGCCGGGGCTCCGAGTTCGAGCGGGCGGTGTGGCGGGAGATGACCCGCATCCCGTACGGGGAGACGATGACGTACGGGGCGGTGGCCAAGGCCGTGGGGGACCAGGGCGCGGCGCGGGCCGTCGGGGTGGCCTGCAACCGCAATCCGATCCCGGTGATCGTGCCCTGCCACCGGATCGTCGGCGCGGGGGCGAAGCTGGTCGGCTTCGGCGGTGGCCTGCCCCGCAAGGTGACGCTGCTGGAGTTGGAGGCCCGGGTCGCCCTGCAACGCGCCTGGTCGTGACCGGCGGGTCGGCGGGCGACTCAGCCCGTGACGAGGATCGCGACGCCCAGGCCGATCAGCGTCAGCACCGCGATCCCGCCCCCCGCGATCGCCGCGACCAGCCCGATCTTCGTGCTCCGGTCCATGGCCCGCTTCCACCCCGACGGGACGAGCACAGAGTCAACGAACGAGGTCAACTCGCGAGAGTCGAACCGGTAGCCGCGTACCAGGCTGCCGTCGTCGTGCCGGCCGACGACCGCGCCGCGCCGGAAGTTGATCTGGGTGCCCTTGAAGACGCTCGCGCTCAGGGACGCGCCGATCACCCGCCCGTCGATGCCGAACCGGTAGCTCAACCTTCGGGTCTGCTGCTGCCGGGTGTAGATCCGGTTCGCGTCGTCGAACCGCAGCACGACGGCGTGCTCGATGGTGAGCCCGCTGCGGTGGAACAGGGTGTGCCAGTGCATGTCGGCCACGGCCAGCCCGACCCGCGCGCCGCCCGGGACGGGGGTCACCGCGTACGGGGTGTCGCGGGCCCGTTGCACGAGTTGGGCGACGATCTGCGAGGAATCCACGGTTTGCTCCTTACTTCCGTGCCGGAGGAGGAATGCGGTGGTCGGCACGACACGCGAGGGCCGGGTCCCGACGGACCCGGCCCTCGCGGTGGTGCTGGTGGTCAGCGTGTCAGCGCTCGATGTCGCCCTTGATGAAGGACTCGACGGCGGCATGCGCGTCGTGGTCGGAGTACTGCACCGGCGGGGACTTCATGAAGTACGACGAGGCCGACAGGATCGGGCCGCCGATCTTCCGGTCCAGGGCGATCTTCGCGGCCCGGACGGCGTCGATGATGACGCCGGCCGAGTTCGGCGAGTCCCACACCTCGAGCTTGAGCTCGGCGTTGAGCGGGGTGTCACCGAAGGAGCGGCCCTCCAGGCGGATGTACGCCCACTTGCGGTCGTCGAGCCACGGCACGTGGTCCGACGGGCCGATGTGCACGTCGCTCTTCTGCATCTCGTGCGGGATCTGCGAGGTGACCGACTGGGTCTTCGAGATCTTCTTCGAGACCAGCCGCTTGCGCTCCAGCATGTTCATGAAGTCCATGTTGCCGCCGAAGTTGAGCTGGTACGTGCGCAGCAGCTCGACGCCGCGGTCCTCGAAGAGCTTCGCCAGGGCGCGGTGCACGATGGTGGCGCCGACCTGGCTCTTGATGTCGTCGCCGACGATCGGCAGGCCCGCGTCGGTGAACTTCTGCGCCCACTCCGGGTCGGAGGCGATGAAGACCGGCAGGGCGTTCACGAACGCGCAGCCGGCGTCGATCGCGGCCTGGGCGTAGAACTTGTCGGCCTGCTCGGAGCCGACCGGCAGGTAGGAGACGACGACGTCGACCTGCGCGTCGCGCAGCGCCTGCGCGACGTCGACCGGCGTGGCGTCCGACTCCTCGACGATCTCGCGGTAGTACTGGCCCAGGCCGTCGAAGGTCGGACCGCGCTGCACGCTGACGCCGGTCGGCGGCACGTCGCAGAGCTTGATGGTGTTGTTCTCGCTGGCGACGATCGCCTCCGCGAGGTCCATGCCCACCTTCTTGGCGTCGACGTCGAACGCCGCTACGAACTCCACGTCCGAGACGTGGTAGTCGCCGAAGGTGACGTGCATGAGACCCGGGACGCGGTCGTTCGGGTCGGCGTTGCGGTAGTACTCCACGCCCTGCACGAGGGACGAGGCGCAGTTTCCCACACCGACGATGGCGACGCGGACGGAGCCCATAGCGTCTGCCTCCTTCTTCTTCATCACGGCCGCTCTTTCCTGGACTCTCCAGGCGGAGGCGGGCTGTCGTTATCTCGTCGGCCGCCAACCGTCCCGGCTCGCGGGACCGTCGGGGCACGGCCGGAGCGCTCATTGGCGATGAGCTCCTCCAGCCAGCGGACCTCGCGCTCACAGGCGTCGAGACCGTGGCGTTGCAGTTCCAGGGTGTACGCGTCGAGGCGCTCGGCCGCCCGGCCCAGCACGTCGCGAAGTCCCTCGCGACGCTCCTCGATCTTTCGGCGGCGACCCTCCAGGATGCGGAGTCGGGTCGCCTGGTCAGTGCGGGCGAAGAACGCGAAGTGCACACCGAAGCCCGTGTCGTCGTACGTCTCGGGACCGGCCTGCCCGATGAGCTGGGCGAAGCGTTCCTTGCCCTCCGCAGTGATCTTGTAGACCACCCGACCTCGCCGGCTGGTCAGCGCGGGAACCTCCTCGGCGGTCGCGGGGGTCTCGGCGGCTTCGGTGATCCATCCCGCCGCCTGCAACCTGCGTAGCGTCGGGTAGAGCGAGCCGTAGCTGATCGCCGCCCGGATCGCGCCCAACTTGGCCGCGAGCTCCTTGCGGAGCTCGTAGCCGTGCATCGGGGACTCCTGGAGGAGGCCGAGGATGGCGAGCTCGAGCACGGGCCACCCCTTCTTACCCCTGACGCGTGGGCGCAACCGCCGCGATGTATCGGACCGATACATCGCACGTTAGCGGCTCACCCAGGATCAGGGCAAACCTTTCGGAGCGAGTTCCCGGGTTGACGGAATGTGACGGTGGTCGCCTCGTCGGGCCCGACCGCGTACCCTTCTCCGCATGCGTACGCAGCGCCAGGTGGTCGACTACTCGCTCCGGAAGCGGGCGGTGCTGCGCGAACTCCTCGCCGGCCGGGTCGGCACGTACGACGTCTGCGACGCCTCCCCGTACCTGAAGAACGCCGCCCGGTTCCACGGGGAACCGACCGAAAACCGCTGCCCGATCTGCCGTAGCGAGAACCTCACCCACGTCCACTACATTTACGGGGACGAGCTCAAGCAGTCCGCCGGGCAGGCGCGTACTCTGACCGAGTTGCCCGTCCTGGCGATGACGCTGCGTGAGTTCCAGGTCTTCGTGGTGGAGGTGTGCCTCGGCTGCGACTGGAATCACCTCGTCGAGCAGTACCTGCTCGGCCGGGACGGGCTGGCCGGTGACACGGAGGCCGGGGCGGAGCAGGGCGCGGTGGGCGGCTCGGCCGCGGGTGCCGGTCCGGCCGTTCGGCGGAGGCGAGAGGCGCAACGGTGAATCCAGCTGGTTCGGTTGACCCGGTGTGGAGAAGACGGGATGACCGACAGCCCTTTGGCCTGATTGGCCCGATTGATCCTGAAGTAACGCCCCCGACCCGACACGCTCGGGCGGGGACGTCGCGTGTTTCAGCTCACGGCAACCCGGTGGCGGCGCGATCGCGTCCCACCGCGACCGGCAGGGTGTGAGGAATGAACTCGTACGGCGATCCCAGCTCCTCGCGCGGGCGGGCCCAGATCCCGGGCGCCAACGGCGACCCAGGCACGGCCGACGCGCACGGCCGCGACGGCGACGCCCGCGGCAACGGCTGGTCACCCGAGGGTACGGCACAGGGCGGCCGTGCCTCGGTCGCGCCCCGGGGCACCGGTGGACGCGCCTCGGTGGGCGGCTCGGCGTCCGTGCCGCCGCCGCGCGGCGGCGTCGCCGGCTCCGCTTCGGTGGGGTCCGCCTCGGTCGGGCGCGCGGGCGCGGGCCGGGCCTCGGTGCCGGCCCCCGGCGCCCCGGCGGCCGGGCGGGCCGGCGCGGGTCGAGCCTCGGTGCCCGTCTCCCCGGCGCCCGGCGGCGCCCCGGCCGGGCGGGCCTCGGTCGGAGTCGGCTCCGCCGGTCGGGCGAGCGTCGGGTCCGCGGCGGTGGGCGGGCTCGCCGGCCGGGCGACCGTCGGCCGGGCCGGGGTGGCCCCGGTGTCCGGCGGCGGTGCGGGCGGGCCGGGAGGCCCCGGCGGGCCCACCGGGCCGGGACGCGGCGGTCGTGGCGGTCGCGGCGCGGGCGACCCGAACGCGATCGCACGGGCGAAGAAGCGTCGCCGGATCAACATGCTGATCGCCAGCTTCGCGATCTTCATCATGCTGGCCGGCATTGGCGTCGTCGGCTTCACGTACTACTCGACCACGGTCGTGCTGCCCGAGCAGTTGCCGCTGCCGCTGTCCACCACGGTGTACGCCAAGGACAACAAGACGGTCCTGGCCAAGCTCGGCAACCAGAACCGGCAGCTCGTCAAGATCGACGAAATCCCGAAGCACGTGCAGGACGCGGTGGCAGCGGCGGAGGACCAGAACTTCTACGAGCACTCCGGCGTGGACTACAAGGGCATCGCCCGGGCCGCGTGGAACAACCTCACCAACGAGGACAAGCAGGGCGCCTCGACCATCACCCAGCAGTACGCCCGCAACGCCTACGCGAGCCTGAAGGACGACACGTACGCCCGGAAGGTCAAGGAGGCGATCCTCGCCTCCAAGCTCAGCGAGGATTACACCAAAGCCGAGATCATGGAGCACTACCTGAACGTGATCTACTTCGGGCGCGGCGCGTACGGCATCGAGGCGGCGGCACAGACCTACTTCGGGGTGCCGACCAAGAAGCTCACCGTGGCCCAGGCCGCGGTGCTCGCCGCGGTGATCAAGCAGCCGACCGCCACCGGAACCCACAGGGGCTACGACCCGGCGGTCAACCCGGACGCCGCGCGGTCGCGGTGGACCTACGTGCTCGACGGCATGGCAGCCAAGGGCTGGATCAACGCCCCGGGCAAGCCACAACGACCGACCGACGCGCAGTACCCGAAGCCGCTCAGCCCGAAGGCCGCCGGCTCGGCCGCGTTCGGCGTGAACACCCCCCGCGGCAACGTGGTCAACTACGTCCGCGACGAGATGGAGCAGTGGGGCATCTGCTCCAACTCAGGGGCGGCCGGCAAGATCAGCTGCGCAGACGCGTTGCGTGAGGACGGCTACCGGATCCAGACCACGATCGACCCGAAGCTCCAGGGCGCGGCGGAGAACACCGCGATGCGGGCCAAGAAGAACTCCGAGCTGGCCGATCAGCCGAAGAACCTGATGGCGGCGGTGGTCTCGATCGAGCCGAAGACCGGCCGGGTGCTCGCCTACTACGGCGGCGACAGCGGCGCGGACTTCGACTACGCCGGCAAGAACACCGACTCCGCCGGCAACCTCACCGGCGGCCACGCCCCGGGTTCGTCGTTCAAGGTCTACACGCTGGCCGCCGCGATCGACGCCGGCATCTCCGTGAAGTCGCACTGGGACGCCACCCCGTTCAAGCCGGAGGGCTTCGACAACGAGGTGCAGAACGCGGGCCGGGGCGCCGGCGTCTGCAAGAAGTGGTGCACCCTTGAGGAGTCCACGGTCAAGTCGTACAACGTGCCGTTCTTCCACGTCACCGAGAAGATCGGCCCGGACAAGGTGGTCGACATGGCCCGCGCGGCCGGCGTAACCACCATGTGGACCACCTCCGACAACCCGCCGAAGCCGATCGACCTGACCAAGAAGAAGGGCGAGGATGTCGCCCCCGAGCCCTTCTACCACGTGATCGGCTACGGCCAGTACCCGGTGACGGTCCTCGACCACGCCAACGGCCTGGCCACCCTCGCGAACGACGGCAAGTACAACAAGGCCCACTTCGTGATGAAGGTCGAGAAGCAGAACGTGGACACCGGCAAGTGGGAGCTGGTCAACGGGGAGAAGCTCAATCGCACTCCTCCGCAACGAATCCGCGCGGACGTGGCCAAGGAGGTCACCAGCGTCCTCAAGCAGATCCCCGGTCCCAACAGCCGGTCGCTGGACGGCGGCCGGGAGGCGGCGGGCAAGACCGGCACCTGGGAGTACGACAGCAAGGACAACGCCCACGCCTGGATGGTCGGCTACACCCCACAGATCGCCACCGCGGTCTGGGTCGGCAGCAAGGACCCGAAGAAGCCGCAAATCAAGGACAAGAACGGCGAGGACATCGGCGGCTCCAAGCTCCCCGGCGCCATCTGGCAGCGGTACATGAACGCCGCGCTCGACGGCGAGAAAAAGGAGAGCCTGCCCTCGGTCACCGGGATGGGCGACGAGAAGGCCGGCAACGGCACCGAGCCGCCGCCGCCCCCGGCCCCGACCCAGCCCGAGCAGCCCAGCTGCGACCCGCTGAACCCTCTCTGCCCGCAGACCCCCGGCAACCCGGGCAACCCGGGCAACCCGGGGCCGGGCAACCCGGGCGCTACCGACCCCCGGCCGAGGAACGGCAACGGCGGCAACGGTGGCGGGCTGTTGCCCACCGTCGCGCCCCGCACCCGCGAGTGAGCGGACCGGGCTGAGCATCGCCGCCGCCGGCGGCCGGACACCACGTCCGGCCGCCGGCGGCGTTTCGCGTACCGGAATGTTCGCGCCTGGGCGGGACGCGGAGGCCACCGGTACGGGATGATTGCTGTCCATGAGCACCCAGTCGACGACAGACATCGACGACGCCGGGGCCGGTGACCACCCGTCCCGGTCGGACGGATTCGTCCGCGGCGCCTCGGAGTTGATCGGCGGCCCGCTGGGCGACCACGCGGTCGCGCTGGACCGGCCCGCCGGCCGCGAGAGCCGGTTCTGGACGGCCACCCGGATCGTGCTGGCCCTGGCCTGCCTGACCCTCGCGCTGCACTGGGTGCAGAAGTCCCCCTGCCAGGACGGTGCCTGGCAGAACAACGTGCAGTACACCCGCATGTGCTACACCGACGTGCTGGCGCTCTACTACGCCGAAGGGCTCAACGAGGGCAAGGTGCCCTACCAGGACCACCCCGTCGAGTACCCGGTGCTGACCGGGTACTTCATGGGCGCGCTCGGGCTGCCGGTGCACGCGCTCGGCGTAGACAACCCCGAGATCAACCAGGGGCAGTGGTTCTACAACCTCAACGTCCTGGTGCTCGGCGCGCTCGCGGTGGCCACCGTCGCGGTCATCCTCAACCTGCGCCGCCGACGACCGTGGGACGCCGCCCTCTTCGCGCTCGCCCCCGCGCTGTTCCTCACCGCCACCGTCAACTGGGACCTGCTCGCCGTCGGGCTGGCCGCGTTCGGGCTGTTCGCCTGGGCCCGCCGCCGCCCGGCGGTGGCCGGGGTGCTGCTCGGCCTGGCCGGGGCGGCCAAGATGTGGCCGCTGTTCGTCCTCGGGCCGATCCTGGTGCTCGCCCTGCGCTCGAATCGGCTCCGCGCCGGCCTCACCGCCATCGGCACGGCGCTCGTGGCGCTCGTCGCGGTCAACCTCCCGGCCGCCGTGCCCTACCGCGACAACTGGGACCGCTTCTTCGAACTGAACACCACCCGGCCCATCGACTGGGGCACCCTGTGGTACATCGGGCGCTACCTCGACGGCAAGGTCAACACCGGCGGCCCCGGCTCGATGGGGCCGTTCGAGTGGCTGAACGCCAACATCCCCACCCTGAACTGGCTCTCATACGCCCTCTTCGGGCTGGCCTGCCTCGGGGTGGCCGCGCTGGCGCTGCTGGCGCCGCGCCGGCCGCGGCTGGCCCAGCTCGCCTTCCTGGTCGTCGCCGCGTTCCTGATCTTCAGCAAGGTCTGGTCGCAGCAGTTCGTGCTCTGGCTGCTGCCGTTGGTCGTCCTCGCCCGGCCGAAGTGGGGCGCGTTCATCGCCTGGCAGGTCGCCGAGATCGGCTACTTCGTCGCCTTCTACGGGGAACTGCTCGGCACGGCGACCAGCCGCCCGGTGTTCCCCGAGGGGGTCTTCGTGCTGGCCTCCGCGCTGCGGTTGGGCACCGTCGTGCTGCTCTGCGTGCTGGTCGTCAAGGAGATCCTGGACCCGGGGCGGGACGCCGTGCGGGCCACCTACGCCGACGACCCGGACGGCGGCGTGCTCGACGGCGCACCGGACGCCCCCTGGCTGAGCCGCTGGCGGCGACGGCAGGGGGCGATTGACACGGCCGCCGAACCGGCCCCGGCGGACACCTGACGCCACCGGGGCCGGGCCGGGCCGTCAGAACCGGTAGACCACCGCGCCCTCGATCTCCTCACGGGTGATGCCGAGGGCATCGACCGGAACATCGATCGTCGTCTCCCACGGCGTGCCCGCGATCCGGTCGCGCAGCACCACCACGTTGCGGATGCCCAGGTCGCGCAGATAGGTCACGCTCGCCTGGTCCGGGAAGCTCTCGGCGGCCTGCCGGATCTCGGCCTGCCGCACCGGGGTGAAGCCGCTGCCGCCGTTGACCATGTTCTGGAACCTGCTGGTCGACCACAGCATCACCGGCTGGTCGAGGTTCTGGCTGCTCGGCAACACCAGCATCGGGCCGTCCACCGACCGCATCGCGGCGGGCTGGGCCGGCACCACCGGATGCGGCGTGCTGTTCAGCCCTTCGGCGAGCACCAGCAGCAGCGGCAGCACCGTGGCCAGCCGTAGCCACGGACCCGGCCACGGCGGGACCCGCTCGGCGGCCCACTCCCGCACCCGGACGGCGAAGGCGCTGACCGCGCCCGCGGCGAGCAGCCCGAGCAGCAGCGTCGTCCACAACATCATCCGCCCGGGCGTGCGCAGGCCGTTCCAGCCGGGCAGATACTCGAACAGCAGCCCGTAGGTGAAGGTGCCGCCGAAGAACCGGGTGCCCATCGCCAGCACCATCGTCACCACCACCCCGGCGAGCAGCAGCAGCCGGTGCCGCAGCCGCCACACCGAGAAGAACAGCCCGCCCGCGGCGAGCGCGTACAGCACGAAGCCCGGCAGCAGGGTCATCTCCGGGTGCCAGGGCAGGAACGACCGCGCGCCCTCGTGCAGGCCGCCCCACACCCGGGACTCCGCCGGGGCGGTGAAGAAGCCCGAGAACGGCGGAGAGTAGACGCCGATGTCGGCGAGCGTCCGCGCGGCGTTCGGGTGCAGCTCGGCGACCTTGAAGAAGGGAACGGCCAGCAGCCCGCCCACCCCGGCGAAGAGCAGCCCGCCGACCACGTCGGCGACGAGCAGCCGGACCCCGAACGGCCGGGGGTTCGACCGCCGCCGGACGAACCACGTCACGGCGGCGACGAGCGTCGCCCCCGCCAGCGCGTACGCGAACGGCAGCCCGATGCCGAAGCCCAGGCTGAGCTGCCAGGCGGCCACCAGCCAGCCGGCGTAGGCCCACCCGGCGTGCCGCCGCTCGGGGCGGTAGCCGTGGCGCAGCGACCAGCCGTGTCCCCGGGCCAGCATGGCCAGCGCCAGCGGGATTCCGCCGTTGGACACGATGTGCAGGTGACCCGCCTGGGCGAGCAGCCAGGGGGCGTACGTGTAGCTCACCCCGGCCACCGCCGCGCCCGCCCGACCCGCGCCGAGCTGCCGGGCCAGCGCGTACGCCCCGAGCGTGGCCAGCGCGTGGGCCAGCACGAACATGATGTTGTACCGCAGCAGGGCGGCCTCGGGGCCGGTGCCGATCATGCCGGCCGGCGCGTAGCCGAGCAGGGTGTCGGAGAACGCGAAGCTCCACGGGTCCGGGAAGAACGTGTTGGACTGCCACAGCTGTGCCGGGTCGGTCAGCAAGATGTGGCCCGACCAGGCCATCTGCCAGGCCTGGAGGCTCGGGTCCCAGTAGTCCTGGGGAAGCGTGTAGAGGGGGTAGCGCAGCGTCGGCCAGGTGAGCGCGACGGCCAGGGCCAGCGAGGCGAGCACGGCCAGGGTCCACTCGTGGACCAGGAACCGGCCGATCGCCCGCAGGACGCGCCCCACCCGCCCGGGCACCCGCTCCGGAGCGGGGGCGAACGCCTCCCACCGGTCCGGCTTCGCGCCGCCGCCGTCCTTCGCGGTGCCGCCGTCCTTGTCCGCCTTCTTCTTGTCCGAGGCCTTCGCCGTTCCGGCGTCCTTGTCCGCTGCTTCCTTCTTGTCGGCGTCCTTCTCCGTGTCGCCGCCCTTGGTGTCGCCGCCCTTGGCGGCGTTCGTGTCCGCGGACTTGGTGACGGCGTCGTCCTGACCGGCGTCGTCCTTCGCGATGTCGGCCTTCGCGCTGTCGTCCCCCGCTGCGGGCTCGGCGTGCTGCCCCGCGTCGGCCGTCTTCCGGCCGGCGTCGGCCCGGTCGCTGCCGGCTGCCTGCCCGTCGTCGGTCGCCCCGCCGTCCCCGATGCCCTTCGTGGCGGTGTCCGGGTTCTTCACGGCGGCACCATCCACCAGCGGACTCCCGCCGGTCGTGTCCTCGTCGGTGGCGCCGACCCGCTCGGTCGTCATGCCGCCGTGCTTTTCGCGCCCAGCCGGTCGCGCAGGAACGCGATGTCGGTGCCCTGCCCGTCCACCCCGCCCGGGGTCTCCACGATCACCGGTGCGTCCGCCGCCCGGATCACCGCCACCACCAACTCCGGGTCGATCCTGCCGCCGCCGAGGTTGTCGTGCCGGTCCCGGCCCGAGTCGAACGCGTCCTTGGAGTTGTTGGCGTGGACCAGGTCGATCCTGCCGGTGATCGCCTTGACCCGGTCGACCAGGTCCAGCAGCTCCTCACCCCCGGCGTGGGCGTGGCAGGTGTCCAGGCAGAAGCCCACCTCGTACTCGCCGACGGCGTCCCAGAGCCGGGCCAGCGCGTCGAGGCGACGGGCGCAGGCGTTGTCGCCGCCGGCCGTGTTCTCGATCAGCACCGGGAGGGCGAAGCCGCCGTTTTCGGCCGCGTACGCGAAGGTCTTGCGCCAGTTGTCGAAGCCGACCGCCAGGTCGTCGCCCGCGTTGACGTGCCCACCGTGCACGATCAGGCCCTTCGCGCCGATCCCCGCAGCGGCGGTGGCGTGGCCGAGCAGCAGCTTCCGGCTCGGGATACGGATCCGGTTGTTCAGCGTCGCGACGTTGATGACGTAAGGCGCGTGGACGTAGAGGTCGACGTCGGCGGCCCGTAGCCGGTCGGCGTCCTCCCGTGGTTGCGGTGCCTTCCAGCCCTGTGGGTCGGAGAGGAAGAACTGCACGGCCTCGGCGGCCCGGGCGGCCGCCTCCGACAGCGGGTCGGCGGAATCGACGTGGGCTCCGATACGCATGGAGGCGAGCCTACGTCGCGGCACCGACGCGCGGGGTGACGGTGCGCCCGGGTGGCGGCATCCGGTGCGGCGGCACCGGTTTGGCGGGGCGTCACCCGGGGCGGAGGTGGTCGTTGGTCCGGGTGGGATCGACGGTCGACTCTCCCGGGCGCCAGTGATTCTCCGGGGCGCGGGCGGGCCGGGGCGAGCTGCGGAATTCTGGGTAAAAGCTCAAATCCGCCCCACAGGGGACGAATGCCATTGTACTGTCAGATAACAACACGATGAAGCTCCGCGGGGCGTCGCGATCCAACCTCATCGGTGTGGTCGTTCCTCCCCAGGTCCCACCCAAGGAATGCGGACGGGACGCCCCGCGGCCTCGTGACGGGGGCCCGGTCCGACGCCAGCGTCGGACCGGGCCCCCGTCCTGTGCGCCCTCCGTGCCGCCGGTGGTACGCCGCGAGTGGTCGACCTGCCCGGGCATGATCGTTCGGACCGGGTATTCTGGTCCGGTTGTCCGCGCCCGGCCGGGTTCCCCCGGTCCGGAGCGGGCAGACGCACGACCTCCTGCCGCGGAAGGACCGTGGCCGCTTAGCCCACAGGAGGTGAGCACGTCTTGCGTCATTACGAAGTCATGGTGATCCTCGATTCCAGCCTCGAGGAACGCACCGTCGCCCCGTCGCTCGACACGTACCTGAACGTGATCCGGACCGCGGGTGGCTCGGTGGAGAAGACCGACGTGTGGGGCCGTAGG
Organism: Micromonospora sp. CA-111912; assembly: GCF_050948415.1. NCBI lineage: Bacteria > Bacillati > Actinomycetota > Actinomycetes > Micromonosporales > Micromonosporaceae > Micromonospora > Micromonospora sp. CA-111912. The sequence goes on along the minus strand of NZ_CP192007.1, from coordinate 7,196,022 downwards.
CGCCTCGCGTACGAGATCAACAAGAAGGCCGAGGGCATCTACGCCGTCATCGACCTGCAGGCGACGCCTGCGGCGGTGGCCGAGCTGGACCGTCAGCTGCGGCTCAACGAGTCCGTGCTGCGCACCAAGGTCATCCGTCCGGAGATGCGCTAACAGCGTCCAGTCCGGTTCACCCGGTTCACCCGGATCAGCTTCATCGACGCTGTCGTAGGGCTCTGAGAGTCTGTACGGCGAACGATGAGTGCGCGAGGAGATGGTCATGGCAGGAGACACCACCATCACGGTCATCGGCAATCTGACCGATGACCCCGAGTTGCGATTCACCCCCTCGGGGGCCGCGGTCGCCAAGTTCCGGGTCGCTTCGACGCCCCGGTTCATGGACAAGGCGTCCGGCGAATGGAAGGACGGCGAGCCGTTGTTCCTCGCGTGCACGGTCTGGCGTCAGGCCGCCGAGCACGTCGCCGAGTCGTTGCAGCGCGGCGCCCGGGTGATCGTGTCGGGCCGGCTGCGTCAGCGGTCCTACGAGACCCGCGAGGGTGAGAAGCGCACCGTCATCGAGCTTGAGGTCGACGAGATCGGCCCGTCGCTGCGCTACGCCACGGCGAAGGTGCAGAAGATGTCCCGCTCCGGCGGCGGTGGCGGCGGCTTCGGTGGTGGCGGCGGCGGTGGCGGTGGTGGTGCCCAGGGCGGCGGCGGAGGCAACTTCGACGACCCTTGGGCCTCGGCCGCACCAGCTCCCTCGCGCGCTGGTTCGGGTGGCGGCAATTTTGATGAGGAGCCCCCGTTCTAATGGCGCCGAGCGCCCGCGATCGCAAACCAGGAGCACGGTCAATGGCTAAGGCTGCGGCCCTTCGCAAGCCAAAGAAGAAGGTGAACCCGCTAGACAAGGACGGGATCACCTATATCGATTACAAGGACACCGCGCTGCTGCGCAAGTTCATCTCCGACCGCGGCAAGATCCGCGCTCGACGGGTGACCGGCGTGACCTCGCAGCAGCAGCGGCAGATCGCCCGCGCGGTCAAGAACGCCCGCGAGATGGCGCTCCTGCCGTACACGGCCACGGCCCGCTGAGAGGAGGCACCGACATGAAGATCATCCTGACTCAGGAGGTGTCCGGCCTCGGTGCCCCGGGCGACATCGTCGAGGTGAAGAACGGCTACGGCCGTAACTACCTGCTGCCGCAGGGCTTCGCGATCGTCTGGACCAAGGGTGCGGAGAAGCAGGTCACGGTCATCAAGCGGGCCCGCTCGGCCCGGGAGATCCGCGACCTCGACCACGCCAACGAGGTCAAGGCCCGGCTCAACAGCCTGAAGGTCAACCTGAAGGCCCGCGCCGGCGACGGCGGGCGGCTCTTCGGTTCGGTCACCCCGGCCGAGATCGTCGACGCCGTCAAGGCGGCCGGCGGCCCGACCCTCGACCGTCGGCGGCTGGAGCTGCCCAGCCACATCAAGTCGCTGGGTGCGTACCCGGTCAGCATCAAGCTGCACCCCGACGTGACCGCCAAGTTCGACCTGAACGTCGTCCAGGGCTGACACCGAAGCACCACACACAGGGCCCGCACCGGTACGCCGGTGCGGGCCCTGTGCGCATGGTGCGGCCCTGCTCAGCCGACCGATCCGCTGACCGGTGACGGCGCTGATCACACCGTCGAGAGCCCCCCGACCACCGCCGCCAACCCAGGATCGGCGAAACTTACCAAGAATTTCTTATCCACAAGGTGTGGGTAGAGTTTTCCCAGCTCACAGCGTTGCGTGGAGGAATTCCCCAGCGGTTGTCCACAGGTTGTGCACACCCTGCGCACATGTTGTCCACCGGTGTCCACAGGTTGTCCCAAGGCTCGTCCACCGGCGTGGTTGAGTCGCTGACCTCGGGTTCCGTATGGTTGCCTCTCGACCGACGGTGCGATGACCCCCGATCGACCCGACCGGTCCGATCGGAAGTCGCCGTGCCCGGCGGCGGACCGGTAGTCGAACCGAGGCAGCGGAGGGGGGACCCGTGTCGGTCGCCGACGACATGCGGACGCAGCCACGAGGCGGTGGCCAGCCGCCAGCCCCCTCCCAGCGGGAGGGCCAGTTCGAGAAGACCCCGCCCCAGGACGTCGCGGCCGAGCAGTGCGTTCTCGGCGGCATGCTGCTGTCCAAGGACGCCATCGCCGATGTCGTCGAGATCCTGAAGTCCCACGACTTCTACCGGCCGGTGCACGCCACCGTCTTCGACGCCATCCTCGACATCTACGGACGGGGCGAGCCTGCCGACCCGATCACCGTCGCCGCAGCCCTGGCCGACTCGGGCGACCTGGCCCGAATCGGCGGGGCCCCGTACCTGCACACGATGATCGCGAGCGTGCCGACCGCCGCGAACGCGGCCTACTACGCCCGGATCGTCGGGGAGCGGGCGGTGCTCCGCCGGCTGGTCGAGGCCGGAACGAAGATCGTGCAGCTCGGGTACGGCACCGGCAACAACGGCAGCCGGGACGTGGACGACATCGTCGACCTCGCCCAGCAGGCCGTCTACGACATCACCGAGCGCCGGGTCAACGAGGACTTCGCCGTCCTGGCCGACATGCTCCAGCCGACGCTCGACGAGATCGAGGCGGTCGGCGCCCAGGGCGGCATGATGACCGGCGTGCCGACCGGCTTCACCGACCTGGACCGGCTGCTCAACGGCCTGCACCCCGGACAGTTGATCATCGTGGCCGGTAGGCCCGGTTTGGGCAAATCGACCGCTAGCATGGACTTCGCCCGCAACGCGGCCATCCGGGCCAATCAGGCTGCGGCGATCTTCTCGCTGGAGATGAGCAAGGTCGAGATCGTCATGCGACTGCTCTCGGCCGAGGCCCGGGTCCCGCTGCACGTGCTGCGCAGCGGCCAGCTCTCCGACGACGACTGGACCAAGCTGGCCCGGTGTATGGGCGAGATCAGCGAGGCCCCGCTCTTCGTCGACGACACGCCGAGCATGAACCTGATGGAGATCCGGGCCAAGGCGCGCCGGCTCAAGCAGAAGCACGACCTCAAGATGATCGTCGTCGACTACCTCCAGCTGATGACCTCGCCGAAGCGCACCGAGAGCCGGCAGCAGGAGGTCGCGGACCTGTCCCGTGGCCTCAAGCTGCTCGCCAAGGAGGTCGAGTGCCCGGTGATCGCGGTGAGTCAGCTCAACCGTGGCCCGGAACAACGGACGGACAAGCGGCCCCAGCTGTCCGATCTACGTGAATCTGGCTGCCTCACCGCCGAGACCAGGCTCCTCCGCGCGGACAACAACACAGAGGTGACGCTGGGTGAACTCCTCGCCGGTGAGGTCAAGGAAGTTCCTGTCTGGGCGCTCGACGACAACCTTCGCTACGCCCCCCGCACCATGACCCACGTCTTTCCGAGCGGCACTCGCGAGGTGTTCCGGATGACACTGGCGTCGGGAAAGCAGATCGAGGCCACGGCCAACCACCCCTTCCTGACCTTTGCCGGCTGGGTGCCGCTGAGCGAGTTGGCTGCCGGGGCGCGTATCGCGACGCCGAGGCACATCCCGCCGCCGCTCGCCACTAGGCCCTGGCCTGAGGAAGAGGTGGTCCTGCTGGCCCATCTGCTCGGTGACGGCTCGTTCGTCCGGCGACAACCGATTCGGTACGCCAGTTGCGACGAACAGAATTTGCAGGCGGTTGCGGATGCGGCGAAGCACTTCGGCATCTCTGCTGTCCGGGACGACTACGCCGCCGCCCGGGTGACCACCCTGCGCCTGCCTGCTCCTTATCGACTGGCCAGGGGCCGCCGGAATCCGGTGGCCGAATGGTTGGACGGTCTCGGGCTGTTCGGCCTCAGGTCTCACGAGAAGTTCGTGCCGCAGACGGTTTTCGGCCTGCCCAAGGAGCAGATCACCACCTTCCTCCGCCATCTGTGGGCGACCGACGGATCCGTCTTCCTCAACAAATCCGGCCGCGGTGGCAGGGTCTACTTCTCCTCGACCAGCCGACGAATGTTGGAGGACATCTCCCGACTTCTACTCCGGTATGGCATAACCGCCCGTCTCAAGGCCGTACCTGTCGTGCGGCACCGGCCTCAGTACACGCTCGATATTTCAGGCCGGGATGACCAGCTTCGTTTTCTCCGTGAGATCGGGGTGCACGGCGAGCGGGCGGCCAACTGCGCGGCGCTGCTCGGCGCGCTGGAGGAGCGGGAGAGTAATACCAACGTTGACACCGTGCCCACGGAAGTGTGGTCGGAGGTCCGTAGGATCCTCGTCGACCAGGGCATGAGCTATCGGGAGTTCGCCAAGGCGATCGGAACCCAGTTCTGCGGCAGCACCCTCTGGAAACACGCACCCAGCAGATCCAGGCTGGCGAAGATTGCGGCGGTCCTCGACTCAGTGGACCTTGAGCTGCACGCCACCAACGACATCTTCTGGGACGAGATCGTCTCAATTGAGTCGATCGGTGAGCGTGACGTGTACGACGCGACCGTCCTCGGCACGCACAACTTCGTCGCCAACGGCATTGCCACCCACAACTCCATCGAGCAGGATGCCGACGTGGTAATCCTTCTACACCGAGATGACTACTACGACAAGGAGTCGCCACGCGCGGGCGAGGCTGACTTTATTGTTGCCAAACACAGAAATGGTCCGACCGACTCCATCACCGTGGCCGCGCAACTTCACCTCTCCCGCTTCGTGGACATGGCGATCGTCTGACCGACCCCAGGGGGCGATCCCGGGACCGGCTGGCAACACCACCGGCCGGCCCCGGACACGTCCGTCAGTCGAAGAGCTCGCCGAGGAAGCCGCCGTGCTTCTTCTTGCGGCGGTAGTGGCCGTGGTAGCCGTGGTGCTGCTGGCCGTGCCCGCCGTACGCCGGGGCGACGGGCGGGTAGCCGTGCGCGGGCGGGGGCGGCGGGGGAACCGCGCCGTACCCCGGCTGCTGTGGCTGGTGGGCGGGCGGCGGAGGCGGCGGGTAGGCACCGGGCGCCTGGGGGCGCTGTGCCGGGTTCGGGGCGCCCGCCGGCTGCTGCCGGTTCCAGTTCGCCTCGGCCTCGAACAACTTCTCCAGTTCGCCGCGGTCGAGGAAGATCCCCCGGCACTCGCCGCACTGATCGATGACGACTCCGCTGCGTTCGTACTGACGCATGTCTCCGTGACACTTGGGACAGGTGAGCTGCATTATCCGAAGGTACCTGGTGATGTCACCCGATCGCGGCGAGCACCTCGGTCACCTCGTCATCGGATACCTCGTGGAAGTCCTCGTAGTAGCTGCTGACCGCGCCGAAGCCGGCGGGCCGCTGGACGCAGACCACCTCGTCGGCCTCGGCGACCAGCATCTCGTACGCCTCCTCGGCGCCGACCGGGACCGCGACGACCACCCGACGGGCGCCGAGCCGCCGGGCCACCTGGACGGCGGCGCGGGCGGTGGCCCCGGTGGCCAGACCGTCGTCGACGATGACGGCGGTTCGCCCGGTCAGGTCGAGCGGTGGGCGACCGGCCCGGTAGCGGCTTTCCCGGCGCTCCAGTTCCGCCTGCTCGTGGCGTTGCACCTCGGCGACGTCCCCCGGGTCGACCCGGGCGGCCACCGCTTCGTTGAGCACCCGCACCCCGTTCGGACCGAGCGCGCCGAAGGCGACCTCGGGCGCCATCGGCATGCCGAGCTTGCGCACCACCAGCACGTCGAGGGGTGCCCGGAGCCGCTCGGCGACCACCCGGGCCACCGGCACCCCGCCCCGGACCAGCCCGAGCACGGTGATGTCGGGCCGGTCGGCCAGCTCGGCGAGCCGGTCGGCGAGGACCTGGCCGGCGTCCTCTCGGTCGCGGTAGGTCGTCGTCATTCCTCAGGTGTACGCCCTGCTGGCGGGCCCGCGTCGGCAGTCCGGCGAGAACGACCGGTCGGTGGGCGGAGACCACCCGGCTCGGGGCGGCCGAGGGCGGGTGCCCAGACCAGCAGGGCGGCCGGGTAGAGCAGGTACCCGAAGCGGGTGGACGGCATCAGCAGGATCGCGGCGAGCAGCCCGTACCCGCAGATGAGGGCGGTGGCGGCGGCCGTGCGGGGCGGGCGGCGCAGTAGTCGGACGGCGATCCCGACGCCGACCGCGACCAGCAGCGCGGCGGCGACCACCCGGCCGGCGGGCAGGGCGGTCGCGATCAGTTGGCCGGGGAACGGGGACTGCGCCGGGCTGGTGACCAGGCCGTGGCCGAGTGGGAAGCGCAGCACGTTCTCGACCAGCGCGTCCCGGTCGACCAGCAACGCGGGGAGCAGGGCGAGCGCCGGGACGCCGAGCGCACCGGCGGCGAGCCGCCCGGAGGAGCGCCGGGTCGCCCCCCAGGCGATCAGGACGAGGGCGACCGGCCAGGCGAAGAGCTTCAGCGCGCCGGCCAGCCCGACGGCCAGGCCGGCGCGGCCCGGCCGGTCGACGGCGGCGAGGGCGAGGGCCAGCAGGCAGAGGGCGAGCACGGGCAGGTCGTCGCCGCCGGTGGCCAGGGTGAGGGCGCAGATCGGCAGCACGGTGGCCGCCTGGACGCCCCGCAGCACCGCCGCTGGCCGGTCGGTCGGGTCGGTCGGGTCGGTCGGGCGTAGGGCGCGGACCGCCAGGGCGAGGGCCAGCGCGGTGGCGACCGCGAACCACAGCCGGGCGTCGGTCCACCAGCCATCCGCGACCGCGCGGGGCAGGCCGAACAGGGCCATCCCCGGCTGGTACGGGGTGTAGCCGAGCAGCCGCTCGTCGGCGGGGAGCGCGGCGATCGCGTCGTGTCCGAGGTACGGGGTGCCGGTCTCGGCGAGGCGGATGCCGGCGTGCTCGACGACCACCACCTCCTCCTGTGCCCGGTCGGTCCGGCCGCCCGCTCGCTGCACGCCCTGCTGGATCAGCGGCAGCACGGTGGTGGCGGCCCAGGCGAGCCCGGTGACCGCCCAGCGACCGGGTAGGCCGGCCAGCGACGAGGCGGGATCGCGCCGCCGGGCGGCAAGTTGACCCGCGACGGCGACGGCGGCGAGCAGGTACCCGAACGCGGCGACGGTTCCCCAGGCGCGGTGCGGCGGCAGGGTGGAGGTGGCTGCGGTGACCGCCGCGAACGCGGCGGACGCGGCGTACAGGCCGATGTCGAGGGCCAGGCCCCCCGCGGCCCGGTCGATCCTCCGCCAGCTCGCGGGGGTACGGGTGGTCCGGTCGGCGGCGGTCACGCGGGCAAGTGTGGCAGACGCTCCCCTCGGCCTCGGCCGCCCTGCCGGCGGCCGGAGGGGAGCCGGAGCACGGCGCCCGCGTCGTGCAGGGGCGGTGCGAGGGTGCCGGGGCGACCGCCGAACCCGCGGTGCAGCGTGGAGAGCAGCGTCCCGGCCGGCACGGGCCGGCCGAATAGGTGGCCCTGCCCGGCGGCGCAGCCCAGCTCCCAGAGTGCGCGGCGCTGCGGCTCGCTCGCCACCCCCTCGGCGACCACGGTGAGCCCGAGGCTGCGGCCCAGGTCGAGGGTGGACCGGATGACGGAGGCGGCCTCCGTCGATGCCTCCATGACAGACACGAAGCTGCGGTCGATCTTCAACTCGTGGACCGGTATCCGGGAGAGCAGGGAGAGCGAGGAGTAGCCGGTGCCGAAGTCGTCCAGGGCCAGCCGGACACCTTCGTCGCGCAGCCGGTTGAGCACCCGGTCGACCACGTCGAGTTGGCTGAGGGTCAGCGTCTCGGTCAGCTCCAGGACCAGCCGGTCCGGCGGCAGGTCGTGGGCGCGCAGCCGGGCCAGCACGGCGCCGGGGAAGCGGGCGTCGAGCAGGCTGCGCGGCGACACGTTGACCGCCACCGGTAGGTCAAAGCCGGCCGCCCGCCAGCTGTCGGCGGCGATCAGCGCCTCGTCGAGGATCGCCTCGGCGAACGCCGGGAGCCGCCCGGAGCGTTCCACCGCCTCCAGGAAGCGCAGCGGGTCGATCATGCCGTGCACCGGGTGGTGCCACCGGGCCAGGGCCTCCGCGCTGGTCACCTCGCCGGTGGCGAGGTCGACGATCGGCTGGAAGTTGACGGTGAATTCGTGGTCGGCGACTGCGCGGGGCAGCTCCCCGCCGAGGGTGAGCCGGCCGGGGTCGGCGGTGTCCCGGGCCGGGGCGTACGTGGAGATCCGCTGGCCGGCCCGCTTCGCCTGGTACATCGCCACGTCGGCGCGGCGCAGCAACTCGACGACCCCGCCGCTGGCGGGTGCGACGGCGATGCCGCCGCTGGCCTCGATGCTGATTCGCATGCCGTCCAGGCCGAGCGGCTCGTGCAGCGCGGCGAGCAGCGCCTCCGCCCGGTGGGCGGCCACCGCCGGGGCGGGCAGGCCGCGCAGGAGCACGGCGAACTCGTCGCCGCCGAGGCGGGCCACCAGGTCGTCGCCGTGGGCGGCGCCGCGTAGCCGGCCGGCGACCTGCATGAGCACCCGGTCGCCGGCGGCGTGGCCGAGGGTGTCGTTGACCTCCTTGAAGTGGTTGAGGTCGATCAGCACCAGCGCGGTCACCCCGTCGGCGTGTCGGGCGTTGAGCTGCTCGGTGCCCTGCTCCAGCAGGTGCCGCCGGTTGGCCAGGCCGGTCAGCGCGTCGTGGGTCGCCGCGTACGCGTGCTCGTCGGCGACGCGGGCCAACTCGGCGTACGCCTGGGCGTTGCGTACGGCGGTGCAGAGCGCGGAGGCGAAGGTGCGCAGGGTGTACTGCTCGCGTTCGGAGAGCCGGACCGGGCCCCGGAACCGCAACCGCAGCGCGCCGATGTCGACGGCCCGGTCGGCCCCTTCGAGGGGCACCTCGATGGCTGGCCCGTCCACCGCACCGACCTGGTCGGCGGGCCCGTCGTAGGTGAGCGCGCCGGCCGCGCCCCGGACGATCCGGGTGCCCTCGCGCAGGGCGATCTCCACCTCGTCCGCGGAGAACAGTTCGGCGGCCTGGGTGACGGCGGTGGTGAGCACCTTGTCGAGGTCGACGACGTTGAGCGCGTCGGTGGTCCGGGCGAGCCGCTGCCAGGCGTCGCGTTCCGCCCGGTTGCGGACCCGGCTGGAGTAGGCAAGGTGCAGGCTCAGCACCAGCGGCGGCACGACGATCAGGAAGCTGGGGTTGCTGTTGAGGATCAGCAGGGTGGAGACGATGACGGCGAACCGGGCGGTGGCGCTGGCGATGCGCAGGTCGTAGTGCTCGCGGAACAGGTCGCGGACCCGGGTGCGGGTGGCGAGGGCGATGACCGGGAAGGTCAGCACCTCGTCGAGGACGACGACCACGAGGTACGTGGCGACGAGCGCCCAGATCGACCGGCCGACGGCCCCGCCGATCGGCCAGCTCCAGCCGACCGTCAGCAGCACCATCCCGCCGACGGCCGCGGTGACCATGTCCTTCGCCACGCCGAACGCCAGCTTGAGGGGCGCCACCCTGAGGATGCCCCGGACGAGCCCGACGCCCAGGCCGGTCGCGAGGATCACCCAGGGCACGGGTGCCACCGCGAGCCCGACGAGCACCGCGACCTCGGTCCAGGAGACGCCGTGGGTCGTCGCCCGGATGCGGATTCGCACGTTCACGGTGGCGCCCACCGCCACGAGGAAGGCCACGGTCGCCGCGCTGGTGAGCTCTCGGGCGCTCGGCGGGCTGTCGAACCCGATGGCGCGCAGGCTGAGCACGACTGCGGTGGCGGCGCACAGCACGACGAGACCGACAAGCAGCAGAAGCCGCCGATCGGTCTCACTGTCGCGTCTTGCGCTCCCGGCCACGTCCAGTCCCTCTGCCGTCGGTGCTTCCTGGCAGTGCGTATCTCGGACTTTACGGCCGGTCAGGTCTCGGGTGAAGAGTTCGATCAGAGCCAGTCGTGAGCCTTCATGGTCCCGCCTTTCGTCTCAAGAACTTCGTCGACCGATGCCTGCCCGGGCTTGGCTGACACGCCGAATCTTATGACGTTTGGTGGGCCTTCGTGGCATTGCATGTCCATATGCGCAGAATGCGCTAATGAGTGCCGTTCAGGTCACTCACCGTTCTGGCGCGAAAACCCACAGCGTAACTCCTGCGAGTTCTCGGCATAATTATCGGAGCGGGCTTCCCTCCCGTCTCTCCCCGGTCCGTCCATAGCCGTTTGCGCTGGTGTTGGTACCCCGTGATGCGGTCGTTCGGCGGGACGGTGAATTGTGATGACGGCCCGGTGCCCGTTCGGCGTACGGAGCCAGACGCGTTTTTGCAGGGTTTTGTTTAAGTTTGTATACATATGCGCGGCCGAATGTCCCAGCAATCAATTCTCGGCCCTGCCCATTCGCCCGGTTCGCAGCGGCACCCCATTCCCGCGAGAACCGCGCCCGGCTTGTTCGGGCCCGGTTCATCGGCACCCCGACCGACCCCCGGCCCCGACGGACCCCCGGCGCCGCCCGGCCCTTGGCCGGCCCGGGCGTACCGGACGATAGGCTCGCGACCGTGACCGATCCCGCGCAGCTCACCCACGTCGACGCGGCGGGCGCGGCCCGCATGGTCGATGTCTCCGCCAAGGCGGTTACCGGCCGGCTCGCGGTGGCCGCCGGCCGGCTGCGGACCACCCCCGAGGTGATCGACCTGCTGCGCCGCGACGGGCTGCCCAAGGGCGACGCGCTCGCCGTGGGCCGGCTCGCCGGCATCATGGGTGCGAAACGGACCCCCGACCTGATCCCGCTCTGCCACCCGATCGCGCTGCACGGGGTGACGGTCGACCTCACCCTGACCGAGGACACCGTCGAGATCACCGCCACGGCGCGGACCGCCGACCGCACCGGCGTGGAGATGGAGGCGCTGACCGCGGTCGCGGTCGCCGGCCTGGCCCTGGTCGACATGGTCAAGGCGGTCGACCCGGCGGCGTCGGTGGAGGCGGTGCGGGTGCTGCGCAAGGAGGGCGGCAAGACCGGCCGCTGGCTACGGCCGGGGGACCGGCCGTGATCCGCGCCCGGGTGGTGGTCGCCTCCAACCGCGCGGCGGCCGGCGTCTACGCCGACACCAGCGGCCCGCTGCTCGCCGCCGGGCTGCGCGAGCTGGGCTGCCAGGTGGACGACCCGGTGGTGGTGCCCGACGGCGAGCCGGTCGGCGAGGCGCTGCGGGCCGCCCTGGCTGCCGGGGTCGACGTCGTGCTGACCAGCGGCGGCACCGGGATCACCCCCACCGACCGGACGCCGGACGTGACCCGTGCGCTGCTCGACCATGAGATCCCCGGCATCGCCGAGGCGATCCGCGCCCACAGCCGGGACAAGGTGCCCGCGGCGGCGCTCTCCCGGGGCGTCGCCGGGGTGGTCGGCCGGATGTTGGTGGTCAACCTGCCCGGCTCCACCGGCGGCGCCCGTGACGGCCTCGCGGTGCTCGGCCCGATCCTGGCCCACGCCGTCGACCAGTTGCGCGGCGGCGACCACTGACGGCGTGGCGGGCCGGGGTGGTCCCCGCCCGTAGGGCCGGCGCGCGGGCGGGCCGGCCACTGGGAGTGTCGGCCGGCCACTGGTGGGGCGGGCCGGACCGCCCGGGGATAGGCTCGGCCGGTGAGCACGGAAACCGCGTCCGCCGCCGAGCAGGTCGCCGTACCGCCGCCGGCGGGCTGGGAGGAGGCCCGCTCCCGGGTGTACGCGGTCGGCCTGGCCGCCGCCCTGCCCGCCGTGAGTCGGCCGCTCGCCGACGCCGACGGGCACACCCTCGCCGAACCGTTGGCCACCCGCACCGACCTGCCGGCCTTCCCCACCTCCAGCGTGGACGGCTGGGCGGTGCGCGGGGGCGGGCCGTGGCGGATCGTCGGCCGGGTGCTGGCCGGCGGCAACCCGCCCCCGCTTGCCGAGGACGGCACCACCGTCGAGATCGCCACCGGCGCGATGGTGCCCGAGGGCGTCACCGCGATCGTGCGGGTCGAGGAGTCCACCCGCACGGCCGACGGCCGGATCGCCGGCACCCCGCGACCGAGCCCAGAATGGCGCCAGCCGGGCGAGGAGGCGTACGCGGGTGAGGAACTGCTCCCCGCCGGCACCCCGGTCGACCCGGCGGTGATCGGTCTGGCCGCCTCCTGCGGGCACGACGCCCTGCGGGTGCGCCGCCCGCCCCGCGCCGCGCTGCTGGTCTTCGGCGACGAACTGCTGACTTCGGGCCCGCCGGCCGACGGCCGGGTCCGCGACGCCCTCGGCCCGGCCGTGCCGGCCTGGCTGCGCCGGTACGGCTGCCAGGTGCGCCCGGCCGACGTGGTCGGCCCGGTGGCCGACACCCTGCCGGCGCACGTGGCGGCCCTGCGCGCGGCGCTCACCACCGCCGACCTGGTGTGCACCACCGGCGGGACGATGCACGGCCCCGTCGACCACCTGCACCCCACCCTGGAGGCCCTCGGCGCGGACTACGTGGTCAACACGGTCGCGGTCCGCCCCGGCTTCCCGATGCTGCTGGCCCGGCTGGCCGACCCGGACGGCCGGATCCGGTTCGTGGCCGGCCTGCCCGGCAACCCGCAGTCGGCGATCGTCGCGCTCGTCTCGCTGGTCGCGCCGCTGCTGGCCGGCTTGCAGGGACGGCCGATGCCGGCGTTGCCGCACGCCACGCTCGCCGAGCCCGTGCCCGGCCGCGGCGACCACACCCACCTGGCCCTGGTCCGGCTGGACCGGGCGGCCGGCACCGCCCACCCGGTCCGGCACGTCGGCTCGGCGATGCTGCGCGGCCTGGCCGGCGCGGACGGGTTCGCCGTCATCCGCCCCGGCACCACGGGCGAGCCGGGCGCGCGGGTGCCGGTCGTGCCGCTGCCCCTGTTTCCGGGGGAACGGTCCTGGTGACGATCGAGGAGTCGACGGTCTTCGGCACGGTCACCGAGGAGCCGCTGGACCTGGCCGCGCACGAGGCGGCCGTCGCCGACCGGCGGGCCGGGGCGGTGGTGTCGTTCCGGGGCGTCGTCCGTGACCACGACCACGGCCGCCCGGTGACCAGCCTGGAGTACGAGGGCCACCCGAGCGCCGCCGCGGTGCTGCTGGAGGTCGCCGCCGAGGTGGCCGCCGACCCGGACGTGTACGCGGTCGCGGTGTCGCACCGGGTCGGGCCGCTCGGCGTCGGCGACGTGGCCCTGGTCGCGGCGGTGAGCACCGCGCACCGGGCCGCCGCGTTCGCCGCCTGTGCCCGGCTGGTGGACGAGGTCAAGGCGCGGCTGCCGATCTGGAAGCGGCAGGTGTTCGACGACGGCACCGAGGAGTGGGTCAACTGTCCCTGACGCCGTCGGGCCGGTGCGGTGTCCGGGCCGACGGCAGCCGTGCCCTCGGCGACCGCCGGAGCCTCAGCGGCGGCCGTTGACCAGGGAGGCGCGGCCGAACCGGTCGGCGTAGAAGGCCGGCTCGGCGCCGGGTCGCCACGGCAGCGCGGCGACCAGCACGATCAGGGCCACGGCGAGGGAGTTCTCCATCAGCGCCCCGAACAGTCCGTCCTGGTAGTGCGACATCTCAGGGAGCTGGTGCTCGTACGGCCAGATTGGCGAGGTCAGGAACAGCAGGTAGAGGCCGAGCGCCGCCACGCCGTGCCGGAGCCCGGTGAGCGTCGGGTACCAGATCGGTGGGCGCAGCCCGTTGAGCCCGGGCAGCCCGCTGTACGATGCCTGGCCGGCGCGCTGCACCGACCCCCGGCTCGCCTCCCGGCGGCGTGCCGCCGCGTCGGCCAGGACGATGATCGCCGGAATGACCCAGACGAGGTGGTGCGACCAGGAGATCGGGCTGATCACGTTGGCGGTGAGCCCGACCAGGGTGAACGCGGTCAGCTCGTCGCCGTCGGCGCGGGCGCTGACGGCCCGGGACAGCCCGAGGGCCAGGATCAGCACCGAGAACGACAACCAGAGCAGGCCGGGCGTCTCGATCGAGTCGTAGAGCCGGGCCAGCAGGCCCGCGAGGGACTGGTTGGGCGTCATGTCGGCCGCGCCCACCCGCTCGGTCTGCCACAGCACGCTGCCGAAGTAGGACCGGGACTCGGTGCCGACGAGCGCGAAGCCGGCGAGGGTAACCCCGATCGTGGTGCCGACCGCCGTGGCCGCCGCCCGCCACTGCCGGGTGATCATGAGGTACGCGATGAACAGCGCGGGGGTCAGCTTGACGGCAGTGGCCAGGCCGATGCCGACCCCGGCCCAGGCCCCGCTGAACACGAAGCGCCGCAGCGGCCCGTCGGCGGGGTCGAACCGGGTGCCCCGCTTCGCCCGCCAGCGCAGACCGATCAGGTCGGCCATGATCAGCGCGAAGAGCAGCAGGTTGACCTGGCCGTAGCCGAGGGTCTCGCGGCTCGGCTCGAGGGCCACCGCCATCGGCGTCGCGATGCCGACGGTGAACCAGAGCGGCCAGCCGAGCCGGTCCACGACCGGCCGCAGCAGGCCGGCCAGGACGAGGGCGAGGGCGGCGATGCTGGCCAGCACGTTCAACCAGCCGGCGACCTGCACCGGCACCACCGCCATCGGGAGCATGACCAGCCCGCCGAAGGGTGGGTACGTGAAGCCGAGCGTCGTGGAGGGTGCGATGAAGTCGTACAGCTCGTTGCCGTTCACCCACCACGCCACCGCGCCGTGGTAGATCTTCATGTCGAAGAAGTTGTACGGCCGCCCGAAGGCGCCGATGGCGAACCACGCGGCGTACGCGACGGCGGCCACGACACCGACCCGCACCGCGGTCCTGCGGTCGACCCCACGGGGCAACCGGGTCACGCGGCGGATCGGCGTGAGGCGGTCCATCCGTCGTCTGACGGTCGCCGGCATGGCGTGGCCACCCCCATACCAAGATCGTCCTACCCGTTCAGGTCCAGCACGGAGCCTAGAACGGCGCCTCACGTTAATGCCTCCCGCGTTATGCGACCGTGTCCGATCCCACACTGGTTTTTTACATTTCCACCGCGTTAACGCCTACCGGGCGGTTCAGGTAATTCGCGGCCTTGGCGGTGAAGAGCCACAGGAGGGGAGCGTCGCGCCGCAGGTCAGCCGGGCAGCCGGCGTGCCGTGGCGGCCGAGCGTACGGCGATCCGGGCCTCCCGGCGGGCGGTCCGGACGGCCCGCTGCACGGACCGTCGTGAGTGGCCGATCCGGTGTCCCGCCCGCCACCGCAGACCCGGCTTCCCCTCGGTGTCGGCGGCGGCGAGCAGCAACCCGCCGAGAATGCCGAGATTCTTCATGAACTGGGTCTGGTGCTGTGCCCGCTCGGCCGGCTCGCCCTTCCAGAAGGGATGACCGGCGACGGTGGTCGGGAGCAGCGTGCCGGCGAGCACCAGCGCGGCCGGTCGGGTGAACTTCCCGGTGGCCAGCATGAGGCCGCCGATCAGCTGGGTGGCCGAGTTGATCCGGACCAGCGTCTCGGTGTCGGTGGGGATGCGGGGGGAGACCTGCTGGATCAGCGGGCCGACCCGGTCGGTCACCGGCTTCGCGGCCGGCACCAGCCGTCCCGGGTTCTGCAAGTTGCGGACGCCGCTGACCACGAAGACGCCGCTCAACATGACGCGGGCGAGGGAGCGCACGGGTTTCATGGATCAGTCATACCCCGTCGCGGCGGCGGCTACCCCTGCAACGGCCCGATCCGATCGGCCGACATGGACGCCGGAGGCGTACCCATGATCCGGACCGCCACGCCGACCGGGGCGACCGTCGCTGGTGGACGGGCTCCGGCCGGTAACCTCGCCCGGGTGACCACGCTGCGGCTCCGCCCCGAGGGTCCGGCCGACACCGGCCCGGTCCGCCGGGTACTGGCTGCGGCCTTCGCCCGCCCCGACGTGTCGACCCCGCCCGAGGTGGCGCTGGTCGGCGAGTTGCGCGACACCGACGCCTGGGTGCCCGAGTTGGCCATGGTCGCCGAGCACGGCGGCGAGGTGGTCGGGTACGCCCTGCTGACCCGGGTCCGGGTCGGCGCGGAGGGTGGCAGCGCGGTCCCGGCGCTGGTCCTCGGCCCGGTCGCCGTCGCGCCGCACCGGCAGCGCGTCGGGCACGGCACGGCCGTGGTGCAGGCCGCCCTCGACGCCGCCACCGAGCTGGGCGAGCGGCTCGTGGTGGTGCTCGGCGACCCGGCCTTCTACCGGCGGTTCGGTTTCACCCGCGCCGACCGGATGGGGCTGACCAGCCCGTGGTCCGGCCTGGGGGATCCCTGGCAGGCGCTGGTCCTGCCGCCCAGCACCAGCGGGGACGACCCGGTGCCACGTGGCGAGGTTTTCTTCCCACCGCCCTGGTCCAAGGTCTGACCCTCCCGCCAGTGGGACGGCTCGTCAGGCACGCATGACCGCCGCGATGGGGGTCCGCGCTGCGCGTAGGGCGGGTATCAGTCCACCTGCCGCCCCGGCCAGCCCGCCGACCACTACCCCGTAGACGGCCGCGCTCAGGGGGAAGGGGACGTCCGTGCTGCCGCTGAGCGCCGCCGCCACCAGCGGTCGGTACATCGCCACGGCGAGCAGGACCGCAACCAGCGAGCCGACGCAGCCGATGAGCACGGACTCGGCGAGAACCAGCACCATGATGTCGCCCTTGGTGGCCCCGAGGGAACGGCGCAGCGCAAGCTCGTCAGCTCGCTCCTTGAGCGTGGCCAGCCCGATGTTCAGCACGCCGAGGACACCCACCAACAGCATGATCAGACCGACTCCCAGGAACGCCGCTGTGACGACCCTCAGCTGGTCGTCGACGCCCGCCGCCGCGTTCACCGGCTCGATCGTGCCCTGGATCGGCAACTGGTCGACGGAGGTGTGCCAGCGCAGCCACTCGACGCTCTGTGCCGCGTCGCCCGACGGCACCCGGGCCAGCACCCGCACCGAGGATTCCGCGACCGGCTGGGCGTGCGCGGCCAACTCCCGCCACGGCAGGTACGCCCTGGGGTCCTGCTCGCCGTCGTCGATCACCCCGGTCACCGGCGTATGGCGGGCAAGATCCCCCTTCCCGGTCCTCCACAGCAGCCCCGAGCGCCCGGCGATCTGCTCCCACGCCACCTTGTTGACGACCATCGTCGCGCCGGCCGTCGTCGCCGTGGGCCAGGAACCGGCGACCAGATCGAAGGGTCGCACCGCCATGACGTCACCTTCGAAGGCGATGATGGGAATCGCCGAGGGCCCGCCGGTGAGCACGGCCCCCGATTCCGACACGAACAGTGCGACGTCGGCACCGGTGTTCGACTTCGAAGCGAGCAACCGGGACGTCTGACTGCCGAGGGCGTCGCCGCTGACCGTGACCGCCGCACTGCCGTCCCTGCCCTCCCTCAGCTCGGCGAGGTGGATCAACTCCGCCCTGGCCACCCCCGCGGTGGCCTGCACGAAGATCACCGCGATGATCCCGATGACCAGGCTGAGGCAGGCGAGCAGCGCCCGGCCTCCGCGGGCCCGCAACTCGCGCGCACTCATCGAGATGAGCTCAGGTATACGTCTAATCACGTGCCCACGCCCCCTCGACGAGGTGCAGGGTGCGGTCGGTGCGCATGGCCACCTCGGGGTCGTGCGTCACCATCACCGTGGTCGCGCCGCGGGCCTTGGCGGCTGTCAACAAGAGAGTGATCACCTGCTCGCTGGTGTTCTCGTCCAGCGCGCCGGTGGGCTCGTCGGCGAGGACGACAGCGGGGGTGCGTACCAGTGCCCTGGCTATGGCCACCCGCTGCTGCTCGCCACCCGACAGTTGACGTGGACGATGGGTGGTCCGATCGGCGAGGCCGACCTGGTCGAGGCTTTCCAGCACTAAGGACCGCCGGCGGCGCCGCGGCACCGGAATTCCGTGCTGAAGGGCCGTCTCGACGTTTTCGTAGGCGCTCAGGTGGGGCAGCAGGAAGAACCGCTGATAGACAAAGCCGAGGTGCGTGCTCCGCAGGCGGGCGAGGGCCACGTCGCTCAGACCGCTGACTTCCTGCCCGTCGATGTGGTAGGTGCCGGAGTCGGGGCTGTCCAAAAGACCGAGAATGGCGAGCAGCGTGCTCTTCCCCGAGCCGGAGCGCCCGAGAATGGCCGCTGTGGTCCCCGCCTCAACGTGGACGGAAAGATCCCGCAGCACATCGACTCGTTCGCCTTTCGGGCCGTCGAAGGACTTGCGGACGCTGTTCAGCCGTAGCAAACCTGTCCCTCAGCCCTCGCCTGGATCCGTGAGCGCCGGGGCCGGTGACACCACCACGTCGCCCACCGCGAGACCGTCGACTATCTGGATGAACGACCCGTCGGTCATTCCCAATTTCACGTCGCGGGTTTTGGTTGATCCAGTCGCCTCGCGCACTCGGACCCGACCTCGCTCCGCGCTTCCCGCCACCGCCTCGACGGGGAGCGCGAGAACGTCTCGCGCCTCGCCGGTTCTGACGGCCAGCACGCCCTTGAGTCCTGGAAAGAGACGTAGATCCGTGGGCGGCGCGCAGGTCACGCTGACGGACGATCCCTCCCCCCCGTCGCCCCGATCGGGGCCACCGAGCACCTGGCAGGGAAACGGGCCCGGCCCGTGGTCGATCTGCGCGGTGGCCTCCGGCCCAAGGTCGGACAGGCGGTAGATGAGCGCTTCCGAGATGGTGGCCCGGATGCCATAGCCGCTGGCCCGGAGGCTCACCAGGGGGAGGCCCTCCGGAACCGTGGTTCCGGAGGAGGCGAGTTCGTCCTGAACGGTGGCCTCCACGGGGGTCGTGACCGGCACCCGCCCATTCGAAGACCGGATCCAGCCGACGACGGTGCCAGCCGGTATCACGCCTTTCTTCGATCGATCGCGACGATAGACGCCGGATTTCGGCGCGGTCAGTGAATAGCTCGGAGACGACACCACGGACGCGTTCGACGCCAGGACGCTGACCAGGTTCCGGCGTTCCACCGTGGCGGTGGTCGATTGCGTCTTGTTGTCGGTCAGCACCGGCACCAGGGCCGTGCCGGACCTGTCGGCCATGAACCAGGCCCCGGCGGAGAGGACGACAGCCGGCAGGGCCACGAAGACCAGTACGCGTCTCGGGAAACGCGACCCGCGTCTCTGTCCCCGTCCCGTGTCAGTCCTTCGCACAGTTCACCTTGACGTCCTGTTGCACGAGGCTGGGATCGCCCAGCCTCGCCTTGGCGAGCTCGCTGTCAAAGAACTCGCGGCTGCTTTGGTCGTAGCTCTTCTGGTAGGTGCGCAGGGTCGTGAACTTGCCGAGGTTGTCGAGGGCCTGCTTCTCCCGCTGCGCATCGGTGCCGCGGGCCGCCAGCCACTCCTGCTTCCAGGCGCACAGCCAGAAGGATTCGACCTTCCCCGTAGCTGCGCCGTCTTGGAAAACGACCTGCGATCCATCGGCCTCTTTGCGCAGCTGCTGGGCCGAGTCCCAGCTCTTGTTGGCCGGCAAGGTCAGCGAAGACTTGGCCGCGTTGTATTCCTTGAGCGCCTCGTCATAATTCTTGATGGCTCCGGAGTCGTCGCCCGGCCCCGTTGAGCAGCCGGTCGTCAGAAGCGCGACCGCAACAGCAATGGGGAATACGCCCCTGAATGCTCGCATGTTTCTCCCCGTGACGCTAAGTTGGGCCGGTTGGCCGCCATGGACCGTAGCGTTCCAACCGGACCGACGCAACTAGAACAGGTCAAGCCGGATGATCAGTGATAGGAATTCATCACCAGCGGAGGTCGCCCTCCCAGTGGTCATCCACGGTCACGTTGACGGAAGACCTGAAGTTGAGGGTGAATTGAGTGGTCGCGAGGACATCGTCCGCCAAGCTCCAGGTTCCACCCGTGCCCGGGCCGACCACGGTGGTGCCGTTGAAGGCGTCCCCGGTCGTCACGCTGATGGGGCTGATGCGGAGGCTCACGTTGCTCGTCCCACCCATGCCGTTGGTGTACTTCAGCGAGATGGTCGTATCGTTCGACGCTACGGTGCGGATGGTCGTTCCCTCGACAAGGTACGAAGCGAATCCGCAGTCCCCTTGGATTTTTGTCGGACCGGCGGCGAGGGCCGAGGTTGCTAACGCTGGCACGAGCGTCAGCCCCAGCACGATCCCCTTGGCGATAGCTTTCATGGTTGTGATCCTTTCGAGAATCCGGATGATGGGACTTGCCGGTCTTCAAGCCGCTGCGTGATGGCCGAGGGCTGACCAGCGAGGTTCCGCTGCTGACCGCACCTGGAGACCGGTGCGATCGGTGGTGGAAGGTCGTGAGATGAGCCCGTCGAGGTTTCCGGGCTCGATGGCACTCGTAGAGTTGATCAGGCTCTACGAGTGGCTTCGGACAAAATCGGGTTACCGCAACCGGCTCACGCCCGCGCCGCTCTGGCCGATCTCGTCGAAGCCCGTTGTGAATCCAAAACCCTCCGTTGCTCTGGATGGGTAACGGGAGCGCTGCGCACAGTGAGCTAAGCATGCCGTCATCGTTGCCCGCAATAAGGAATCGGGGACTCCTGCTCCGGAGAATGAATGCACCGGCTTTTCGCGCCACGCTTACGGATTGTCATGCTCGGTGAGCGATGAAGGCGCTGGAAGTGGCGTAGGTGACCACAGGGGGGCTACGTCTAGTAGTGACGGTGATCTATGTCACTAGGTTTGGAGTGAATCTTTTCGGTGCTTTGCGCGTCTAGGCGAGGGCTTGAGGGCCCTGCTTACGGATCCCGCAGTAGTCGCGAATCGGCCGGCCTCGGCGCCCTTCGCACCCGCGCCCGGGTCAGGCCGGCTGGGTGCGCAGGTACCGGCCGAAGTGCGGCACGGTGAAGGCGACCGTGCCACGCTCCCCGGAATAGATCAGCCCCTTCTTGATCAGCGCGTCCCGCGCCGGGGAGAGGCTGGCCGGCTTGCGCCCGAGCGCGCGGGCGATCTCGGCGGTCGGCACGGCGGCGTCCATGTCGTCCCGGCCGCCGGCGTCCCTCTCGACGAGGGACAGCGTCGCCATCGCCCGCATGTACTCGCGCTCGGCCGGGGTGGCCCGCTCGAACCGGGAGCCGAAGAAGCCCACGGCCAGCTCGGCCTCCGCCTCGGGGGCGGCGACCCGGACGTCCGCGTCGGTGATCGGGGAGCGCGGCGCGTGGTCCCAGGTGGCCTTGCCGTACGCCTGGACGAAGTACGGGTAGCCGCCGGACTTCTCGTAGAGCAGGTCGAGGGCCTTCGGCTCGTACTCGACATCCTCCCGCTCGGCCGGCGCGCAGAGCGCCCGGTCGGCGGCGATCCGGTCGAGCCGGTCGATGCGCTGGTAGCGGAACAGCCGCTCCGAGTACGACTTGGCGGCGCTGAGCACCGCCGGCAGGTGCGGCAACCCCGCGCCGACCACGATCAGCGGTGCCCCGAGCTGGGACAGCTCGTGGCAGGCGGCGCAGAGCGCCGAGACGTCCTCGGCCCCGACGTCCTGCATCTCGTCGATGAAGACCGCGATGCCGGTGCCGACGTCGGCGGCCACGGCGGCGGCGTCGCTGAGCAGCTCCACCAGGTCGATCTCGATGTCGCCGGAGTCGGCCCGGCCGGTGGCGGCCGGCACGTCGATGCCGGGCTGCCAGCGGTCGCGCAGCTTCGGGGCGGCGCCGGCCCGGCCGGCGGGCGCGGAGCGCTGGGCGAACGCCTTCAGCACCCCGAGGAACGTGTCGATGCGGTCCGGGGCGCGGTGCCGGGGTGCGAGCTCACGGACCGCCATGTGCAGCGCGGCGGCGATCGGGCGGCGCAGCGACTGGTCCGGCCGGGCCTCGATCTTGCCGCTGCCCCAGAGGTGGTTGATGGCCTCCGAGCGGAGCGTGTTGAGCAGCACCGTCTTCCCGACGCCGCGCAGGCCCGTCAGCATCAGGCTGCGCTCGGGGCGGCCCCGCGCGATGCGTTCCAGCACCACGTCGAAGACGTCCAGCTCCCGCCCCCGCCCGGCCAGCTCGGGCGGGCGCTGGCCGGCGCCCGGGGCGTACGGGTTGCGGACCGGATCCACGAATCGCACAATATCGGGCCGTCTAGCTGGAAACCTAGACATCCGTAGAGGACGCTACCGGCGTGTCGCCGGTCGTCGAGACAAGACTAGGGCTGTCTAGCGTGTGCGCTAGACAGCCCTAGTTTCAGCTACCGGTGCCCCGCTGGTGCGCTTCCCGACGCGAACACGCAAGAGCGGCGTCAGCGGGCCTTCAGGCACAGCACGAAGTCGAGGGTGTCCAGCTGACTGTCGAAGAAGTACCAGTTGGTGTATCCGGTGACCTTGGCGCACTTCGCCTCGGCGTCCTTCTCGCCGCTGGTCTGCCCGTCGAACCGGCGCAGCACCTCGTACGTCTTCGGGGCGCACGGGGCGACCAGCAGCTTGGGCTTGCCACCCGCCGGCCCCGTGTTGCGGACGCACTGCCCGGCCTTGACGAAGCGGGGATCGGCCGACGACTCGGGGGCCGGGGCGGTCGGGGCGGTCGGGGCGGTCGGGGCGGGGGCCGTCGGGGAGGCCGGTTCCTCCTCCGGCGTCGGGTCGGCGGTCGGCCGGGCCTGGCCGGCGCCCTCTGGTGCCTCGTCCCGGTCGAGCAGGTACCACACCAGCGAGCCGCCGCCGAGCAGCAGCACAAGCAGGGTGGCCAGCACGGCGATCAGCGGTCCCCGGCCGCGCCTCCGGTCCGGGGGCGGCGCCGGCGCCCCGGTGTACGCCGGCTGGCTCGGGCCGGGCCCCGGGTGCGGCCCCGGGGCGTACGGGCCGCCGGGCTGGCGGGCCGCCGGGTACCCCGGTCCGCCCCCGCCCGGCCGGTAGACCTCGGGTTCGTGGGGCCACGGTTCGGGACGGTCCCACGGGTCGGGCCGCGGCTCCCGGGACGGCGGCGCGAACCGCCGCGGATCGCCCGTCCAGGGTGCCTGGTCCGCCGGGTGGGAGGCCCGCTCGGGAGGCTCGTGGTGCCACGGCTGGCGAGGCGGGTACGCCGTGTGCGGCTCTCCCCGACCGTCGCCCGCCCAGGACCCGGAGGACCTGTCGAACCCGTCGTCCGTCCACCGCCCGGAGGACCCGTCGTCCGCCCACGGCCCGGAGGACCCGTCGTCCGCCCGCCGCTCGGACGGCGTGTCGTAGCCGTCGCCCGGCCGTCGTCCGGGCCACGGCCCGGTGGGACCATCACCCGGTGATCCGTAGTTCGACATGCGCACCCTCCTGCCCGAGCGGTGAGGCCGGCCACCAACCAGGACACCGACGCCGTGGTCACCGTAGCGTGGCCAACCGATGACATCACCTCCTCCGCGTGCGACGGCATCGACCGGTCCGCCCGCGCCCGACGGCCCGGCCACGCCCGGCGGGCCCGACGGAGCCGCCGCGCCGCCGGTCCGACCGGCGCTGATCTGGACCGCGCTCGTCGTCGTCTACGTGCTGTGGGGCTCCACCTACCTCGGGATCCGGGTCGCGGTGGAGTCGTTGCCGGCGCTCACCTCGGCCGGCCTCCGGTTCGCCGCAGCCGCCGCCGTGCTCGCGCTCGTCCTGCGGGTACGCCGGGGAGCGGGCGCCCTGCGCGTCGACCGGCGCCAACTCGGCTCGGCCGCGTTGGTCGGGGTGCTGCTGCTGGCCGGCGGCAACGGACTGGTGGTGCTCGCCGAGTCCGGCCCACCCGGGACGGCTGTGCCCTCGGGCGTGGCCGCGCTGCTGGTCGCCACCGTCCCGCTGTTGGTCGTCCTGCTCCGGACGACAACCGGGGACCGGCCCCGGTTCTGGACCTTCGCCGGGGTGAGCCTCGGCTTCCTCGGCCTGGTCCTGCTGGTGCTGCCGACCGGTGAGTCGGCGGCGGTGCCGCTGGCGGGGGCGCTGACCGTGGTCGCGGCGGCGACCTGCTGGTCGGTGGGATCGTTCCTGTCCAACCGTCTGACGATGCCGGCCGACCCGTTCGTCGCCACGGTCTACGAGATGCTCGCCGGCGCCGTGGCGCTGGCGGTGCTCGCCGCAGCCCGGGGCGAGCTGCGCGGCTTCGACCCCGGGCAGGTCACCGGCCGATCCTGGCTCGCCCTGGCGTACCTGATGGTCGCCGGCTCGCTGGTCGCCTTCACCGCGTACGTCTGGCTGCTGCATCACGCGCCGATCTCGCTGGTGTCCACGTATGCGTACGTGAACCCGGTGGTCGCGGTCGCGCTCGGCGCGCTGCTGGCCGCCGAGCCGGTGACCAGCCAGGTGCTGCTGGGCGGCGCGGTGATCGTCGTCGGGGTGGCGGTGGTGGTGAGCACGGAACGTGCCGGACGGCGGACCGGGGCAGTGGGCCGGGCACCCCGGCGGTAACGTCCGGCCGGTGTCCGCCGGGCTGCCGATCTCCGTCGCGGCGCTCGGTGCGGCGGCCGGCACCGTCGCACCGTGGCTGGCCGCCCGGTTCACCGCCGCGCCGCCCGCGCGGCGGCGGACGCCGACGTGCGCGGTGGTCGGGGCGGTCGTCTTCGGCGGGCTCGGCGTCGCGCCGGGCGTCGGGGCGGCGCTGCCGGCGTTCCTCGCGGTGGCCGCGCTCGGGCTGGTGCTCGCCGTGGTCGACCTGGCCTGCCTGCGGCTGCCCGACCCGCTGGTCGGCGCGGCCGCGCTCGCCGCAGCCGCCGGCCTGGTCGCGGCGGCGTCGGTCGCCGGCCGGCCGGACCGGCTGCTCGGCCCGCTGGCCGGGGCGGTGCTGTCGTTCACCGGGTACGCGCTGCTGGCCCTGCTGCCAGGCTCGCGGCTCGGCTTCGGCGACGTCAAGCTCGCCGCCATGCTGGGGCTGCCGCTCGGCTGGTTGGGTTGGCCGACGCTGCTGACCGGGCTGGCCCTGCCGCACGCGCTGCACGGGCTGGCCGTGCTCGGCCTGCTGGCCGCCCGCCGGGTCCGCCGGGACACCCTGCTGCCGCTCGGGCCGGCCCTGCTCGTCGGCGCCTGGATCGCCGCCCTGCTCGGCTGAACCCTCCCCCCGGGGGCCTCTTACAGCAGGCGGAGCTGGCGGTCCTTGGGGCGGCGGGGCTCGGCCTCGCCCAGGCGCTCGAACAGGCCCGGGTCGATCACGTCGAGGAACGGCGACGGCCGGCAGTCCCGCTCCGACCCGTGCCGGGCGCGCCGGGCGGCGTGGCTGACGTAGAGGCGGTCCTGGGCCCGGGTCAGGCCGACGAAGAAGAGCCGCCGCTCCTCGGCGACCGCGTCCTCGTCCGGCGTGGAGCCGGGCCAGCGCAGCGGGAGCAGGCCGTCCTCGCAGCCGACCAGGAAGACCACCGGGAACTCCAGGCCCTTCGCGGCGTGCAGGGTGAGCAGGGTGACCGCCTCGGCGCGCGGGTCGAGGGCGTCCACCTCGGCACCGGTGGCGAGCTGGGACAGGAACAGCTCCAGGTCGTCGCCGCAGCGCAGGGCCAGCGGGGTCAGCAGGTCCACCGCCGCGCGGACCTCCTCGGGGCGCGCCACACCGGAGCCGTCGAGGGTGGGGGCGGCGAAGCGGTCGGCGACCACCTGCCCGGCGAGCCGGACCCGGGCCGGCAGGCCGCCGGCCAGGCCGTCGGCGTGCCGCAGCTCGCGGGCGATCGCGTTCACCCCGGGGCGGTCCCGCAGCCGGTCGTGCGAGCGCTTCTGCACCGGGACGTTCGCCCGGGTCAGGGCGTCCACGAGCGGCGCGGCCTGCGCGTCGGTCCGGTACAGCACGGCGATGTCGGAGAACGACAGGGTCGTCGACCGGCCGTCGATCCGGCCCGAGTCCAGCGACCGGTGGGAGAGGCCGCCGACCAGTTCGTCGACGGTGCGTACCAGGAAGTCGGCCTCGTCGGCGACGGACGCGGCGGCGTACCGGCCGACCAGCGGGGCCTCCGGGTCGAGCCGGGCCGGGTCGAGCCGGCGGCCCCGGACCAGCGATGACGGCGCGATGGCCTGCACGGCGGCGGCCAGGATCGGCGCCGACGAGCGGTAGTTGCGGTTCAGCCGGACCAGCCGGGCGTCGGTGAAGTCCTGCGAGAAGCGCAGGAAGTAGCCGACGTCCGCGCCCCGGAAGGAGTAGATCGCCTGGTCCGGGTCGCCGATCGCGCACAGGTTGCCGTCGGCGGGGCTGAGCAGTCGCAGCAGCTCGTACTGCACCGCGTCGACGTCCTGGTACTCGTCCACGAAGATCCACTGCCAGCGGTCCCGGTACCGCTGCACCAGCTTCTTCTCGGCGCGCAGCAGCTCCACCGGCAGGGTGAGCAGCTCGTCCAGGTCGACCAGGTCCCGCTTGCGCAGCAGCGCCGTGTACGCCGCCAGGTCCTCGCCGGCCTCCGCCCTCGCCGCCGACCGGTCCGCGTCGTCGGCGATCCGGAAGCCGGTCGGCAGCCCGGCCGCCCCGGCGTTCTCCCGCAGGATGGCCAGCCCCAGCGAGTGGAACGTGCCGACGGTGATGTCCTCGGCCACCGGCCCGAGCAGCCCGTCGAGGCGGTGCCGCAGCTCCTCGGCGGCCCGCCGGGTGAAGGTGATCGCCAGGCAGCGCTCCGGGAACACGTTCAGCTCGGCGCACAGGTACGCGATCCGGTGGGTCAGCGTCCGGGTCTTGCCCGTGCCGGGGCCGGCCACGATCAGCAGCGGCCCGCCCGGCGCGGAGGCGGCCACCCGCTGCATCGCGTCCAGCCGGTCCAGCAGGCCGGTGCCGACCTCCTCCATCCCGGAGAGCATCGGCTCGAACGGCTCGTGCGGGGAGGGCTGCGGCGGAATCGGCGGGGGCGGGGGCGGCGGGGCGGCCTTCCGCTTCGGCTCGACCTTCGCCGCCGGCCGCTTGGCCTTCACCTTCGCCGCAGGCTCCGCGGGCGTCCGCTGCGCCGGCACCGGTACGTCGAACAGCGTCTCCGCCTGCGTCCCCGCCGCCTTCCCGCCCAGCTCGGTGGGGTCGAACAGGGTGATCACCCCGTACTCGCCGTCGTAGCCGGGCACCCGGCGCACGTCGCCCCGGCGCAGCCGGCCGATCCCCTCGGCGAGCAGTTCCCCGCCGACCCGGCCGATCTCGTCCAGCGGGGCGCGGGTCAGGATGTCCAGCTCCGAGCCGAGCGCGGCGACCAGCTCGTTGAGCTTCCCCTCGACCTTCTTGGACTTCGGGCCCACCGCGTTCAGCTCGCCGAGGATCTCGGCCAGCGGGACCAGATGGGTGACTCCCCGGGCGTGCTGCGGCCGGTGACCCTCGGGCCGGTCGGCCAGCTCCTCGACCCGGCTGAGCACCCCGACCGTCAGCGGCTTGCCGCACTCCGGGCAGCTCCCGCCGGCGGCCCGGGTCCGCTCCGGGGACCAGTTGACCCCGCACAGCCGGTGCCCGTCGCCGTGGTACTTACCCTCCTCGGGGAAGAACTCGATGGTGCCGGCGAGGCCGTCGCCGGTGCGCAGCGCCTCCCGGATGGCGAAGTAGTCCCGGCCGGAGGCGAACACCGTGGCCTCCCGGCCCAGGGCGGGCGGGGAGTGCGCGTCCGAGTTGGACACCAGCCGGTAGCGGTCCAGGCTGCCGACCCGCCAGTTCATCTCCGGGTCGGACGACAGCCCGGTCTCCACGGCGAAGACGTGCTCGGCCAGGTCGGCGTAGCAGTCGGCGATCGCGTCGAAGCCGGACTTCGAGCCCAGCGCCGAGAACCAGGGCGTCCAGATGTGCGCCGGCACCAGGTAGCCGTCCGGACTGGCCTCCAGGGTGATCTCCAGCAGGTCCCGGGAGTCCAGGCCGAGGATCGGTCGCCCGTCCGAGGCGATGTTGCCGATCCGGCCGAGGGCGGTGTTGAACCGCTGCACCGCGTCCAGGTCGGGCAGGTAGATCAGGTGGTGCACCTTGCGGGTCCGGTCGTCCCGCTTGTAGATCGTGGAGATCTCCACGCTGAGCATGAACCGGACCGGGTCCGCCTCCGCCTCGCTGGCCAGCCGGGGCGGCAGCCGGCGGGCGATGTCCTGCTCCGCCTCGGGGCTGAGCCGGTACAGGCCGGGCTCGGCCGGGTGCAGCGTCTCGCGCAGGTGGTCGTACCAGGCGGGGTGGGTGAAGTCGCCGGTGCCGAGCACGCTGATGCCCTTGCGCCGGGCCCACCAGCCGAGGTTCGGCAGGGTCAGGTCACGGCTGCACGCCCGCGAATACTTCGAGTGGATGTGCAGGTCCGCGACGAACGGCGAGGGGTCACCGGCGGGTGCGGCGCTGAACGGGAGCACGCCGCATCCTGTCACGCCCGTCCCGACGGCCGCTCCCCGCCACGCGTACGGGTGACCTGAGCATCCTTCCCTGGACACCCCGGCCGCCGCCCGATAAATGCGCGCCGGTCCCGGGTCAGGGGGTGCGGAGCTCCACCAGGGTGACCTGGGGGTCCGCGCCGACGCGGACCGGGGGGCCCCAGAAGCCCGCGCCGTTGGTCACGTACACCTTCGTGCCGTCGACCTCGCCGAGGCCGGAGACCACCGGCTGTTCGAGCTTCACCAGCAGGTTGAACGGGACGATCTGACCGCCGTGGGTGTGCCCGGACAGTTGCAGGTCGACGCCGAACTTCGCCGCCTCGACGGCCGCCACCGGCTGGTGGGCGAGCAGCACCACGGGGCGGCCCGGGTCCCGGTCGCCGAGCGCGGCGGTGAAGTCGGCGGGGGCGGCCAGCCCGGTGCCGGCGGCGCTGACGTCGTTCACCCCGGCCAGGTCCAGCACCCCGCCCGGGGTCCGGATCTCCTGCCGGGTGTTCTGGAGCACCCGCAGGCCGAGCCGGTCCACCTCCTGCACCCACTCCTCCACGCCGGAGTAGTACTCGTGGTTGCCGGTGACGAAGAAGCTGCCGTACCGGGAACGCAGGTCGCGCAGCGGCGCCGCCGCCTCGCCCAGTTCGGCGACCGAGCCGTCGACCAGGTCGCCGACGACCGCGACCAGGTCGGCGTCCAGCCGGTTGATCATTGCCACGATCCGCTCGGTGTGTGCCCGGCCGCGCAGCGGCCCGAGGTGGATGTCCGAGACGGTGGCGATGCGCAGCCCGTCCATCCCGCGCGGCAGCTTCGCCAGCGGGATCCGCACCCGGTCCAGGCGCGGCGGGCCCATCGCGTTGCGTACCCCGTAGCCGGTGACCCCGACGGCCGTGAGGCCCGCGAAGATCGCCGCGCCGCGGGCCAGCAGCAGCCGGCGGTCCGGGTCGTGGTCGGGCTGGTCGACGGCTGCGGCGGCCGGCGGTTCCGCCCCGCCGGACGCGCCCACCAGCACCGGCTCGGGCGCGGCGGCGGCCGGCTCGGCGGCGACCACCCGGCGGCGCAGCGCCAGCCGGGCGACCAACATCGGCACTTCCAACACCAGCAGCACGACCAGCAGGTAGAACATCACCGCGAGCCACAGGTAGCCCGGCCAGGCCAGCCAGAACAGGCCGGCCCGGGTGCCGATCATCGTGGCCGGGACGAGCAGTGCCAGCGCCAGCGCGGCGACGGCCCCGATCCGCCGCCACCGCCCCGGGCCGGTGGTGTCCTTGACCAGCCGCTTCCACAGATAGAAGTGGAGCAGACCGACGACGAGCGTCGCGAAGCCCACGAACGCCAGGGTCGCCAACACGTGAGCCTCCTCAGCCGCCCGCGAACGGGGGCAGTACGTCGATCGTCGTCCCGGCCGGCAGCGGTGCCCGACGATCATGACAGGTCACGCCGTCGACCAGGAAACTCGCCGCGGTCAGCACGGCGGCGAGCCGTACGCCGTGCCGCTCGGCCAGCTCACCGGCGAGTTCGTCCAGGGACCGCCCGGCGGGCGCGGTCTCCTCGGGGGTGCCGGCGGCGGCCCGCGCGCCGGCGAAGTAGCGGACGGTGAGCTGTCCGGTCGTGGGATCGGAACCGTGCACCGTCACCCGCCGATCGCGGACATCGGCCGGGCCGGCTGGAGGAAGGCCGGGTCGTCGATGCCGTGCCCGGCCCGCTTGCCCCACATCGCGGTGCGCCAGCGCCGGGCCAACTCCTCGTCGTCCGCCCCGGCCCGCAGCGCCGCGCGCAGGTCGGACTCCTCGGTGGCGAAGAGGCAGGCGCGGACCTGACCGTCGGCGGTGAGCCGGGTGCGGTCGCAGTCGCCGCAGAACGGGCGGGTCACGCTGCCGATCACCCCGACCCGACCCGGGCCGCCGTCGACCAGCCAGGTCTCGGCCGGCGCGGCGCCCCGCTCGGCAGGGTCCGGGGTCAGGTCGAACCCGGTACGCAGCGCGGCGAGGATCTCGTCGGCGGTGACCATGGTCGCCCGGTCCCAACCGTGCTGGGCGTCCAGCGGCATCTGCTCGATGAACCGCAGCTCGTAGCCCTTAGTCAGGGCGAAGCGGAGCAGCGCGGGGGCCTCGTCGTCGTTGACCCCGCGCATCAGCACGGTATTGATCTTGATCGGGCTGAGCCCGGCGGTGACCGCCCCGGTCAGCCCGGCGAGCACGTCCGCGAGCCGGTCCCGCCGGGTCAGCCGGGCGAACCGGCCGGCGTCGAGGGTGTCCAGCGACACGTTCACCCGGTCCAGCCCGGCGGCCCGCAGGGCGGGGGCCAGCCGGTCCAGCCCGAGGCCGTTCGTGGTCAGCGAGATGCGGGGCCGGGGCTCCAGCGCGGCCACCGCCGCGACGATGCCGACCAGGCCGGGACGGATCAGCGGTTCCCCGCCGGTGAACCGCACCTCGGTCACCCCGAGGTGCCGCACGGCCAGCCCGACCAGCCGGACGATCTCGTCGTCGGTCAGCAACTGGGGGCCGGCCAGCCAGGACAGCCCTTCAGCCGGCATGCAGTACGTGCAGCGCAGGTTGCACTTGTCGGTCAGCGAGACGCGCAGGTCCCGGGCGACGCGGCCGTACCGGTCGGCGAGGACGCCTTCGGTCGGTGGGGCGACGGTCACCCCTCGACCGTAGCGCGCCCGGCCTCACGCAGCGCGGCGCGGGCGGCATCGCCGACTGCCTCGCGATACGCCCCGCCGAACAGGGCGGCGTGTACCAGCAGCAGGTGGAGCTGGTGCAGCGGCACCCGCGCGGGCCACCCGTCGGCCAGCGGCCAGGACTCCCGGTAGGCGCCCATGATCCGGTCGTGGTGCGGCGGCCCGCCGAACAGCGCCAACTGGGCCAGGTCGGTCTCCCGGTGCCCGCCGTGCGCCGCCGGGTCGACCAGCCAGGCCCGCCCGTCGGTCCCCCAGAGCACGTTGCCCGACCACAGGTCGCCGTGTATCCGGCTCGGCGGCTCGTCCCCGCCGAACTCGCCGATCCGGTCGAGGACCGCCTCCACCAGCGCGGCCTCGACGCCGGTGAGCGCGCCGCCGTCGACCGACATCCGCAGGTACGGGGCGAGCCGCCGACGCGCGAACCAGTCCGGCCACGGGCCCGGGTCCGGCGTGTTGTCCTGGGGGAGCGCGGCGATGAAGCCGGGCCACTCCGCGCCGAACGCGGCGGCCCCGGCGCGGTGCGTCGCGGCCAGTTCGTGGCCGAACCGCTCGGCGACCTCGGGCGTCGGCTCGCCGGCCTCGACCCAGTCGAGCGCCAGCAGCTCCGGCAGCGCCACCACCACCTCCGGTACGGGGACCCCGCCGGCCTCCCGCAGCCAGCGCAGCCCGGCCGCCTCAGCGGCGAAGAAGCCCTCCGGCACGGGCCGGCCGGCCCGCTCCTCCGGCCACGTCTTGGCGAAGACGGAGTGCCCGTCGTCCAGGGTCAGCCGGGACGCCGCGCAGACGTCCCCGCCGGCGACCGGCGTCTCCCGGATCCGCTGGTGGGTGAGGAAGGTCGGCAGGTGTTCCGGATGCGCCCGCAGGTACGCCAGGTCCATGACCGCAAGGTAGCCGTTCGGGGCGCTTCCCGTGGGGGTCTCCGGTATGGCCCGGCGTCAACGGGGCGTGCCGCCGGTCAGCGGCCCAAACGGAGACCGGGGCTGAGCTGCGTCGCTACTCTCTGTGGTTGTGGATAACCCGCGTGTCGTCCACAGGGCCTGCCGGGGCGCTCGGCTGCGGCCGAGGCTGCCTCCCATGGCCCGTACCGACCGCCCCCGGCTCACCGTCCGTTCGCCCGCCGACCTCATCGCGGCCGTGCCGTACCTGCTCGGGTTCCATCCCTCCGACAGCGTGGTGGTGGTCGCGATGCGGGGCCGGCGGATCGTCTTCGCCGCCCGGGCGGACCTGCCCGGTCCGGGCGACGACCCGCTCGACCCGGCCGCCCACCTGGCCGGCGTCATCGCCCGGCAGGGCGCCGAGTCCGCCACCGTGCTCGGCTATGGCGACGCCTCCCGGGTCACCCCGGCCGTCGACGCGGTACGCGGGTCGCTGGCCGCCGCCGAGCTGACCGTGCTGGACGCCCTGCGGGTCACCGACGGCCGCTACTGGTCCTACCTGTGCGACGAGCCGGCCTGCTGCCCGCCCGACGGCACCCCGTACGACACCGGGGCCAGCGAGGTCAGCGCGGCGGCGGTCTTCGCCGGTCAGGTGGCCCTACCCGACCGGGCGGCCCTGACCACGCAGGTGGCCCCCTTCGGCGGCCCGGCCCGGGTGGCGATGGGACGGGCGGTCGACCGCGCCGAACGCCGACTGGCGGCCCTGCTGGCCGAGGCGCCGGAGGCCGACCTGCTCGGCGGTCGGGCACTGCGCCGCGCCGGCACGCTCGCCGTCCGAGAGGCCATGCGTCGCCGAGGTGAGCGGCTCACCGACGACGAGGTGGCCTGGCTGACTCTGCTCCTCACCCACCTGCCGGTCCGCGACCACGCCTGGGAGCGCACCGACGGGCGGGAGCGGGACCTCGCCCTCTGGACCGACGTGCTGCGCCGCACCGAGCGGGACCTGATCGCCGCTCCAGGTTCCCTGCTCGCCTTCGCCGCCTGGCGGGCCGGGCAGGGGGCGCTCGCTGCGGTGGCACTGGAACGGGTACTGGAGGCGCACCCGGACTACTCGCTCGCACTGCTCCTCGACGACCTGCTGCGCCGAGGGGTACCCCCGTCCCAGCTCGACGGCTGGCCGACGACCGGCCCGCCGGGGGTGCTTCGCCAGCGCCGCCGCCGACGTGGGTGACGAGCAGGTTGGCGGGGATGTTGGCGTGGTGTTTCCGGGTCCCTTTCCGGTCCTCTTTCGCCGTACGCTATGTCCGACCTGCGAACTGCCCAGCAGCGCCAGCCAGGAGTTGATCTTGCAGCGCAAAGTGAAGGAAAAGCGAGAAGTTGATCTTTAGCGCTGCAGGTCAGGAAGTCTGCTCCCCGCGTATGCGGGGGTGATCCGTCGTCAGGGTTGTACGGATAGCGGTACTCCACCTGCTCCCCGCGTATGCGGGGGTGATCCTTTGCCCTCGGCCTGGTCGAGGCCCTGTTCCATCTGCTCCCCGCGTATGCGGGGGTGATCCCCACATCCACGCCCTGGACAGCGACCGGCCGTGCTGCTCCCCGCGTATGCGGGGGTGATCCCGAGTACAGCCCGAGCGAGGCGCGCGACCGGGTCTGCTCCCCGCGTATGCGGGGGTGATCCTTGGGCAGAGCACAATGCGCACGCGGACGACTTCTGCTCCCCGCGTATGCGGGGGTGATCCGTCCTGCACGCCACCGCCGGCACCCGCCCCGCCCTGCTCCCCGCGTATGCGGGGGTGATCCGTCGAAGACGAGCCGACGCGGGGGCGCATGGGCCTGCTCCCCGCGTATGCGGGGGTGATCCCCTCACACCCGGCGGCCGATGCGGCACGCACAGCTGCTCCCCGCGTATGCGGGGGTGATCCCGGGTCGACCCCCGCAACCTGCGCCGCGTCCTCCTGCTCCCCGCGTATGCGGGGGTGATCCTGAGCAGGTCAAACAAGGTGCGCGCGCCCGGGACTGCTCCCCGCGTATGCGGGGGTGATCCCCCGATGACCGTCCCGTGAGGATGTCCAGTGTCCTGCTCCCCGCGTATGCGGGGGTGATCCCGTTTCCGGGGCCATCGGCGGGTCGGGTGCCCACTGCATCCCCGCGTATGCGGGGGTGATCCGACGCTAAGCGAGCCCTGCCCGCCTCCCATTCCCTGCTCCCCGCGTATGCGGGGGTGATCCTGAGCATGAATCGGCGCTCCGCTTCGGTGCGGACTGCTCCCCGCGTATGCGGGGGTGATCCCGACCGACACCTCATCGTCATCCCCTACTGACCCTGCTCCCCGCGTATGCGGGGGTGATCCGGGTGCGTCCCCGAACCTGACCGGGGCGGACCGCTGCTCCCCGCGTATGCGGGGGTGATCCGACCTGCGCGCCGAGGTCGCCGCACAGCGGGGGCTGCTCCCCGCGTATGCGGGGGTGATCCTTGGGGTCTAGCGAAGGCGGACGCCTACTTGCTCTGCTCCCCGCGTATGCGGGGGTGATCCCGCGAGAAGGGTTGGCTACAGTCCGTCCTTGGGCTGCTCCCCGCGTATGCGGGGGTGATCCCAGGGTCGGTAATACCGGAGTCATCACCGACATCTGCTCCCCGCGTATGCGGGGGTGATCCGTTTCCCTTGCCCCCCTCATGCCGGAATCGGCCTGCTCCCCGCGTATGCGGGGGTGATCCCCCTTTCACCGCCGTCTGCGACGCAGCCCGGGGCTGCTCCCCGCGTATGCGGGGGTGATCCCCGCCGCCGCCGGGTCGGCGTGGGGTCAGGGGCCTGCTCCCCGCGTATGCGGGGGTGATCCTTATGATGCGCCGCGTTTCGGGCAAACCGGACCCTGCTCCCCGCGTATGCGGGGGTGATCCGGCTCCTTACGAAATTAGGCCGGGGTGGTCGACCTGCTCCCCGCGTATGCGGGGGTGATCCCGAGAACCAGCCGACCGCCCAGCGTGCGCCCCGCTGCTCCCCGCGTATGCGGGGGTGATCCGCCGACTGGGTACTCCGGTGGACCACCCAGCGGCTGCTCCCCGCGTATGCGGGGGTGATCCCAGGTCGAACCGCTCCACGTCGGACCCGTCGGCCTGCTCCCCGCGTATGCGGGGGTGATCCGGCCGGGATGCTGATGGCGGCGAAGTGCTGGGCCTGCTCCCCGCGTGTGCGGGGGTGATCCGGGCCGCGACCCGCCGGATCTTGGCGGAGAGGGCTGCTCCCCGCGTATGCGGGGGTGATCCCGACGGGCCGCCCTGCGCGCCGACGCGCGGGCGTCTGCTCCCCGCGTATGCGGGGGTGATCCCCCCGCGACCGGCTCCACGGACTGCTGCCCGCCCTGCTCCCCGCGTATGCGGGGGTGATCCCTCGTGCACGATCGGGCCGCCGCCACCGCCGTACTGCTCCCCGCGTATGCGGGGGTGATCCCGCTTCCTGCTATCCGTGGCCGTGGTCGTGCACCTGCTCCCCGCGTATGCGGGGGTGATCCTGCGGTGCCACCGCCCGGCAACCCGCAGCAACCCTGCTCCCCGCGTATGCGGGGTGATCCTCGGGCCAGGACGAAGGGCCAGGGCAGGACCTGCTCCCCGCGTACGCGGGGGTGATCCCTCGGCCAGGGTGATGGTGCCACCGATCACCGTCTGCTCCCCGCGTACGCGGGGGTGATCTCATCCAGACCGATATGGCGACGTGCCGGTCAGACTGCTCCCGCTGATGCGGGGTGATCCCGGGGTTGAGTTGATCAGCGGGCACAGCCTGCTTCCTTGCAGGATTCTCACCCTCTAGCGGGCCATCTGCTTCCTGCTCGGTATGGCAGAACGCCCGCCCCTTTCGGGGCGGGCGTTCTACGTCTTCTGCCGTGGGGTCAGGCGCGCGCAGCGACGTGGACGATGAATGAGCGCCACGCGGCCGGGGAGAAGCTGAGGGCCGTGCCGGCCGGGTCCTTCGAGTCCCGTACGCCGACGATGCCCGGAAGGTTGTCGGCGACCTCGATGCAGTTGCCGCCGTTGGAGCTGCTACGGATGCTCTTGCGCCAACGGGCGCCAGTCAGGTCAGCCATGCTCGCGCCTTCAGGAAGTCGATGGACTGGTCTCGCGGCAGCGCGACCGACCTCACGGTATCCCAGACCGCCCACAGGGGAGCAACGTCGTTTGTGATGCGCCCTGCGGCCTGATCGTCCAGGTAGCCGACGTCGTCTGCATCGGGAGTCGTCGCGATTGCGAAAGGCCCTGCCTGTCCTGGATGCAGACCTGCGCCCAAGGGCAGGACGTGCACCATCACGTTGGCGTGCTGGGCCACCGCTGCCAAATGATCGAGCTGTGGGTGCATCACCCCTGGGCTGCCCCGTCGTAGTGCAGCCTCGTCGATCACGAAGACCGTCAGGGGAGGGCGGGAACGCTCGAACACGGCGGCCTGACGCCGAAGCCGACTCTCCACGTGGTCGGCCGCGTCAGCCATCAACGGCCCGCATGCCAGGACGGCGCGAGCGTATGCCTCGGTCTGGAGAAGGCCCGGGATGACAACCGACTCAAAACACCTGAGGCCGACTGCTTCACGCTCAATCTCGGTCCACGGCCGAAACCAGGCCGGCTCCTTTCGTTTCAGCGCGTCCGGCCAAAGTTCCAGTACGTCCTTGCCGAGAAGCTCGGCAACCTTTGCGCGGTGCCGCGTCTGCGGTATCCGTCCGTGACTCGCCCACTTGGCTGCGGTTTTCGGGTCGACCCCAATGTGAGCGGCGAGGCTGTCAGCCGTGTGGCCCGTTTCGGTCATCGCGACCTGTACGGCTCGATTCATCCCTGAGATCTCCTAACGTCCAGAACGTCCCGAACACATAATGCAACGCAGTGTGTTCGCCTCGCAACTGTCGGAAGGCTGTGTGCAGGACGGCGTGGCCGGTGGAGGAGTTGCCCGGCGGTTGCGTTCGTCGAGGGGGCCGCCCCGGTCCTTCCCGTGCGACGAGCGGACGGCCCCCTCTCCAATCTCGACGGAAGGGTGGAATCGTGTCGCACCGAGGAGGGCGTCACCGGTCCCGGCGGGGCCGGCACTGCGCGTGCCAGGTCTGCCGGGCGTACCGGGCCGCGAAGCCGCAGCGCGATCCCGCGCCGGCCGTTCCGAAGCCCGCGCCGAGGCCGGCTCCGTCGCCCAGGGACCCGGTCCCGTACGACCCCCCGCTGGTCGGCCCGATGATCCCGCCGTACCGGGGGCCGCGCAACGACGCGGCGACGCGGCTCATCCGGGGCGTGGCTGGCGAGCTGCCCACCCCGACGCAGTTGATGCGCGGAAACCGAGGCCAGCGGTGAGGTACCGCAACCACCGAGCACCCGCCACCGGGCGCACCCGCGCGGCGGACCTGGCGGAGCACTTCTCTCACGGGCCCGCGTGGACCTGTCGGCGCTGCGGGAGCCCGTTCCCCTGCCCGGCCTGGACGGAGGGCCCGATCGACAACCAACTGCGTACCGCGCTGTTGCCGGGGTGCCTGCGGATGGCGCAGCAGGCCATCCGTGATCTCCGTGGGCGGCCGGGCGGTCCTACGCCCCCGGAGATCGTCCAGCGCTTCCTGTGGTTCCTGCCGCTGACCGACGACGAGGCGCGGGCGATCGCGCTGCGGGTGCGCTGATGTGCCGCGCCGCCCGCCCGCACCTGCCGGTACGCCCGATCTGGCTGTGCCGCGTCTGCGGCCACCCGTGGCCGTGCGGCGCGGCGCGGCTGTCGCTGCTGTCCGAGTACCAGGGCAACCGTACGGCCCTGCTGATCTACCTGGCGACGCTGAAGGAGGAGGCGACCGCACACCTGATCGAGCTGACCCCCGGCCGGCCGCCGGGTGGCCTGACCGATCGCTTCATCTCCTGGGCGCGTGCTCGCGGATAGCGCCTCTTGACCGGGGACGACACCCGCTGCGATCGGCGACAACTTCAAGGCGGAACCCGCACGACTTCATTGATCGTCTGCGCTTTAGTGAGACGACACGCCGAGGAGATTCTCCTTTTTCGACAGACGATCATGGGGTGCCGCCCGACTGGTGAGGGGCGTGGTCGACTGCCCCCGTGAGGGGGCAACGCGGCGACGCCTGGTCACTGGCCAGGGCCCGTAAGGCTTCTACTCAATCCGCTGCGCGCCGGCGTACACGTTCATGGTCCGGCCGCGTAGGAAGCCGACCAGGGTCATCCCCGCCTCCTCGGCCAACTCCGCGGCCAGGGTGCTCGGGGCGGAGACCGCCGCGAGCAGCGGCAGCCCGGCCATCCACGCCTTCTGGGTCAGCTCGAAGCTGGCCCGGCCGGAGACCAGCAGCAGGTGCCCGGCCAGGGGCAGTCGGCGCTCCCGTACCGCCCAGCCGATCACCTTGTCGACGGCGTTGTGCCGGCCGACGTCCTCGCGCAGCACCACCAGCTCCCCACCGCCGGTGAACAGTCCGGCCGCGTGCAGGCCGCCGGTGCGGTCGAAGTTGCGCTGCGCCGCCCGCAGCCGGTCCGGCAGCTCGGCCAGCAGCCCGGCCGGCACGGTGAGCGGGTCGTCCGCGACGGCGAACTGGGAACGGGTCCGCACGGCGTCGATGCTGGCCTTCCCGCACACCCCGCAGGAGCTGGTGGTGTAGAAGTTCCGCGCCGGGTCGGTGGCCGGCTCCGGCACGCCGGGGGCGAGCACCACGTCCACCACGTTGTACGTGTTCGGCGTGTCCGCGCCCGCGCAGAGCTGGGCGGTGTGCACGTCGGCGGCGGACCGGATCAGCCCCTCGGTCAGCAGGAACCCGATCGCCAGGTCCAGGTCGTCGCCGGGGGTACGCATGGTCACCGCCAGCGGTCGCCGCCGGCCCGGCCCGCCCGGACCGACCCGGATCTCCAGCGGTTCCTCCACGGACACGCTGTCCGGCCGGCGCACCGTCACGCGGGCCGGGTCGGTCGCATCGAGGTCGATCCGGAGCACGCTCCGCCGGTCAGTGGCCCGTCCCATCCCGCCATCCTGCCCGAACGGCACGCCCGGTGCGGACGTGCCCGGCCGGGAGCGTCGGGAGCCGGGAGTGTCGAGCGCCGGGAGCGCCGACGCCGGACATCGGGCGCCCGATGCCCGGTCAGGAGGCGGCGGTCGGGTCGGCGGGCTCCTCGGCCTCGCCGGACAGGCTGCTCTCCAGCCAGCTCGCCACGAGTTCCGCGACCGCGTCGGGCGGGGGCATGGCGATGCCGAGGACGTTCTCGCGCTGCCACAGCTCGAAGATCACCCGCTCCTGCGGCTCGACGACGGTGTGGCCCTCGTCGCGCAGCGTCTCGACGTGGCGTTGGGTGATCCGCTTCGTCCACATCGACTTGTTCATGCTCGGGAAGAAGATCGCCGGCCGGTCGCTGGCCAGCAGGGCGGTCTGCGCGGGGGTGCCGGCCAGGCCGAGTGCCGCCGCGGCGATCGTGCCGGCGGTCGCCGGCAACACGACGATGCCGAGCGAGCGCTTGGCGAACTCGGTGGGGTTCAGCGCGGGGTCGCCGCTGGCGAACACCTCGTCCGCGTACCAGGCGGCCACCTGGGGCTGCACGAACCGCTCGGCGCTGGCGGTGAGCAGCACCCGCAGCGGCAGGTCGATCTCCTGGCGCAGCCAGGACAGGTAACCGGAGGCAGCCATCGCGGCGCTGGAGCCGCAGATGATGACCGAAAGCGCGTCGTCTCGCATGCGGACAGCGTCCCGGCGCGGGGACGCCGCGGACATGGGGGAACGGCCCCATCTTCGCCGCCGGATCGGCGCGGGAGTTTGGGGGCCGCTCCCCATGCCGCCCGGGGCGTCCGGCTGGCAGGTTCGTCCTCAGCCGGCCGCCCCCACGACCCGCCGGCCTAGGAGGTGAACGGCATGAAGAAGATCACGATCCGCAAGACGGGCTCCATCAAGCTCACCACGTCGGCGCCGCTGTACTGCACGGACTGCTGCTGACCGGTCGGCCGTCCCGGCGCGTCGGCGCGCCGGGACGGCCTTCGCCGGGCTTACGCCCTGGAGGAACCATGTCAACCACCCGCCTGGAGTTCCATCCGCTCACGTACGTGCCGGAGCGGGACGGCGTCACGGTCGGTCGGATCGACGCCGCGTCCTTCGCCCTGCTGCCCGAGGACGGGGTCGCGCTGCTGCGCCGCCTCGCCGACGGGATGCCGGTCGGCGAGGCGGAGCAGTGGTACCGGAGCACCTTCGGGGAGCCCGTGGACATGGCCGACTTCGTCGACACGCTGCGCGAACTCGGTTTCATCCGGGCCGACGGGGAACCACCGGCCCGGGCGCCCGAGGTCCGCTTCCGGCGGCTCGGCCGTGCCGCCTTCTCCCCACTGGCCTGGGCGGCGTACGCGCTGATCGTGATCGCCGCCGCCGTGGCCATGGTGAGCCAGCCGGAGCTGCGGCCGCACGCCCAGAACGTCTTCTTCGTCCCGTCGCTGCTCGCCGTGCAGCTCGGTCTGGCCCTGTGCCAGTCACCGGGCATCCTGTGGCACGAGTGGTACCACCTGCTCGCCGCCCGCAGGCTCGGCCTGCCCACCAAGATGCGGGTCGGCCGCCGGCTCTACTACGCGGTGGTGGAGACCGAGCTGGACGCCCTGCTCACCGTGCCCGCCCGGCAGCGCTACCTGCCGATGCTGGCCGGGCTGCTGGCCGACGCGGTGCTCTTCGGCGCGCTGGTGCTCGTCGCCTGGGTCGGCCTGTCCGACGGCCTGTCCTGGCCGGGACGGCTGGCGCTGGCGGTGGCGTACACCGTCCTGCTGCGGATGTCCTGGCAGTTCTACGTCTTCCTGCGCACCGACCTGTACTACGTGGCGACCACGGCGCTGGGCTGCACCAACCTGGACGAGGTGAGCCGGGCCTGGCTGCGCGACCGGTTCGCCTGGCTGCCCTGGGTGCGCCCGTCCGAACAGCCTCAGGACGACTGGTCCCCGCGCGACCGGCAGCTCGCGCCCTGGTTCGCGCTGATCACCTGCGGCGGGGTCGTGGCGCTGCTGGTGACCGTCACGCTGTGGACCGCGCCGCTGGTGCTGGAGTTCGCCTCCCGGGTCTTCTCCGCCCTGGTGAACGGCTCCCCCACCGGCCCCGGCTTCTGGGACTCGATCGGGTCGCTGCTGCTGGTCGCCTTCGAGATCGTGCTGCTGCCGCTGCTCGCCGGCCGTACCCGGCGGCGGGCCGCCCCCGCACCGGACCCGGCGACGGCGGGCTGACGGCACCCCGCCCGGCCATTCCCGACACCCACCGCGACGCAAGGTCCATCCCAACGGAGGAGCAACGGCATGACTGCACACCAATGGCGGATCGGGCCGGCGCCGGTCGACGGCGAGCAGGTCGATATCGCGGTCGACTGTCACCGGGGGCTGCGCGGTCCCTACACCGGCCTGGGCAGTCTGCTGCGGCTGGTCGTACCCGAGGCGTACGGACGCTGGCCGGACCTCGTCCAGCGGCACCTGACCGAGATCCTGTCCGCCGCCCCGGAGCTGCGCGGGGCGATCGACGCGGCACCCGAGACGCTCACCTCCCTGGCGGTGCCCGAGGAGCGGACCCGGATCTACCCCGCCAACCGCACCCGCCGCCTGGCGCACGGCGCGACGGAGTTCCTCGCCGGGTACGCCGCCCGCGCCGGCAGCCACCCGCTGCGGATCGCGTTCGACCGGGTGGACCAGGCGGACCCCACCGACCAGGAGTTCCTCTCCATCTTCCTGCGCCGGGTGCGGCCGGACGTGGTGCGGGTGCTGATCGGCACCGGCGGTGGGGAACTGGAGCCCGAGCTGACCGCCGCCCTCGACCGGTACGCGGGGCGGCTGCCGGAGCTGACCCGGGTCGCCGGCCGACCCGAACGTGGCCCGGAGGAGCTGCTCCGGGCGTACGTCGACGCGGACGGCACCTCCGCGGACCCGGTCGAGCTGGCCGCGTACCGGCAGGCCGACCCGCAGGCACGGGTGGCGCTGCACGACGCCCGCGCCGAGCTGCTGCGCGGGCGGGGCGACTGGAGCCTGGAGCTCGGCGCGATCCCCTGGCAGCTGGAGCGCGGCAGCGACCCTGCTGGGGCCGGCGCGGAGGCGCTGTACGAGGCGGCGCGGCACTGCGGTGCGCTGGGCTACTAC
This sequence comes from Micromonospora sp. CA-111912, assembly GCF_050948415.1. Classification (NCBI taxonomy): domain Bacteria; kingdom Bacillati; phylum Actinomycetota; class Actinomycetes; order Micromonosporales; family Micromonosporaceae; genus Micromonospora; species Micromonospora sp. CA-111912. The sequence continues at coordinate 7,154,508 of NZ_CP192007.1, read as the reverse complement.
CACGCGGTGATCGACTACGGGACCCGTGGCCGGGCGATCGTCGACCCCGACACGCAGATGGAGCGGTTCTGGCTGCTCAGCACGCGGGCGAGTTCGGCGATGGTGGTGCTCGGCCGCACCGTCGAGGCGGAGCCGACCTACCTCGACCTGCGCAGCCGGTACGCGGAGCCGGAGCTGCAGATGTCCACCGGGTACGCGCTGGCCATGCTCTACACCCGCTTCCACCCGGAGGAGCTGAGGGACCACCACCTCGCCCGGGGCTACATCAACAACTCCATCGCGATCGCCTCGCTGCTGCCCGACCCGCAGAAACGCGCCTTCCACTCCGTGTTCCAGAACAACGGGCTGGCGCTGATCGAGATGCGGTTGGGCCGGCTGCCGGCGGCGCTGCGCCTGGTCGACGATGGGCTCAACCGGCTCGACCGGGAGCTGCCCGGTGACAAGCACCGGCTGCACCGCTCGGTGCTGTTGCACAACCGGGGCAAGGCGTACCTTGCCCTGGGTCGGCTGGACGAGGCGCTGACGGACCTGACCAACGTGATCGAGCTGGACCCGAACTACGCCGACTACTACTTCGACCGGGCCGACGTGCGGCGGCGGCTGGGCGACCTCACCGGAGCGGTCGCGGACTGCGACACGGCGATCAGCCTGTCGCCGCCCTTCTTCGAGCTGTACTACAACCGGGCCGACCTCAAGGCCGAGCTGGGCGACCTGGCGGGGGCGATCGCCGACTTCGGCTACGTGGTCGAGCTGGAACCCGACCAGCTCGACGCCCGGGTGAACCTGATCAGCCTGCTGCTCGACGAGGGATCGGTCGACGCCGCCCGGCAGCACGTCGAGGAAGGGCTGATCCGTCACCCCGGCGACGCCCGGCTGCTGCACCTGCGCGGCGTGCTGGCGGTGACGGACGGGGCGGAGGCGGACGCCCGGCGGTACCTCGACGACGCGTTGGCGGCCGACCCGGCGCTGGTGGCCGCGCTGGCCAGCCGGGCCGCCCTGGCCTTCGACGGCGGTGACCACGAGCGGGCCACGGCCGACCTGACGGCCGCCCTCGCCGTCGACGCGGACAACCCGGACCTGCTGTACAACCGCGGGTTCGTCCACGAGGCGGCGGGCCGGTGGGCCGAGGCGGTCGCGGACTACAGCCGGGCGCTGGACGTGCCCGGTGCGGACCGGGAGGAACTGCTCAGCCGGCGTGCCCGCTGCCACGCCGAACTCGGCGACGTCGACGCCTCCCGGGCCGACCGGGCGGCCGGTGCCACCGGGCAGTCGAACCTGGCCGGCGCGCGGTGACCACCACGGCCTCCCGGCGCGCCGGGGTGGGGGCCGTCCGGGTCCCACCGGCGGACCCCGCCCCGGCCGCGCCGCCGTCCCCCGGGGCCGAGCCGGCCCGGCCGGCACCGGTCAGCGGCCCCGAGCTGCGGGAGTTCATGCGCAACTGGGCCACCGGGGTGGCGGTGGTGACCAGCCGGCTGGCCGGGCGGCCGGTCGGCTGCACGGTGAACGCGTTCACCTCGGTGTCCCTGCTCCCGCCGCTGCTACTCGTCTCGCTGGCCCGTACGAGCCGCACGCTGGCCGCGATCACGGCCGAGGGCGGTTTCGCGGTGAACCTGCTGGACCGCCGCCAGCGGGACCTGGCCGACCGGTTCGCGACCGCCGCCGGGGACCGTTTCGCCGGGGTGGCGCACCGCACGGTCGACGGGCTGCCCCTGCTCGACGGGGCGATGGCGGTGGCGGTGGCGGTGTGCACGGTGACCCAGCTCATCGGCGTCGCCGACCACACGCTGGTGCTCGGCTCCCCGTACCGGTGCCAGGCCGCGGACGACGCGGACCCGGCCGTTTTCTTCGGCGGCCACTACCGGACGGTCAGTCCGGCGTGACCTCGTCCCGGACCCGGGCGGCGTAGCGGCTGAGCGCCGCCCGGTTCGCCTGTTCGGTCTTGGCGATCAGGCTCGCCACATGCTTCTCCACTGTGCGCGGCGAGATGAACAGCTCGCTGGCGATGCTGCGGTTGTCGGACCAGTCCGCCACGAGCTGGAGCACCTCGTACTCCCGCTCGGTGACCCCGATCATCCGCAGCGGCTGCGGCACCCGGCTCGTGGTGCGGCGGTACGGCACCACCACGCCGAGGCGGCGCAGGTGGGCCCGGCAGGCACGGGCCGGGGCCGGCAGCCCCGTCCGGCAGAAGTGTTCCTCGGCGGCGCGCAGCCAGTCGACCGGGTTCCCCCACCGGTCCGCGTGGGCCGCCGGCGCGACGAGGCGCAGGCCGAGGTGGACCACCACCGGGTGTGCCTGGGCCCGCCGCACCGCCGTCACCGTCGCACCGGCCGCCTCCCGCTCGCCCTGCCGGCCGAGCAGCACCGCTTTCGCCAACAGCACGAACTGCCGGTTCCAGTGCAGCCGCCCGGCCGACGTCGCCCCGACCTCGCAGCACCGTCGCCAGTCGGCGTCGCCGTCCAGCACCGCCAACAGCAGGCCCAGCCCCTGGTGGCCGGTGAGCGGGTAGGGCGCGGGTCGCTCGGCGTCGCACGCCACAGCCCGGTCCAGCTCGCGGCGGGCCCGTCCCGGGTCCTCCTCCAGCAGGGCGCACACCGCGCCGGCCATGCCGTGGGCGAGCGCGGCGACCGGTGGGCCCGTGTCGTCGTCCGAGAGGCCGGCCAGCACCGCGTCCAGTTGGTGCCGCCGCCCCCGGTGTCCGGCGCACACCGCGCGGACCAGCGCCAGCAGCGGCGCGCTGTCGCCCAGCCCGAGCCGGTGCGCCTCGGCCGCGCACTCCTCGACGAGCCGCTCGGCCTCGGCGTACTCGGCCCGCAGCGCGTGGTCCCAGGCGAGCAGGACGTCGACCGTGTGTCGCACGGCCGACGCGCCCGTCCGCCGGGCCCGCTCGGCGGCGCGCAGCAGCGGGTCGGTGTCCCCGGTGAGCAGCCACCGCTGCTCGGCGAGCAGCACCGCGGCCCGGTTGCGCCACAGCGGCAGGTGGTGTCGCTCGGCGAACCGGCGCATCTGGGCGAAGCAGCACTGGGCCTCGTCCGCGCCCTGCCGCCGGGCCAGCATCCCGCGCGCCTGCCAGCCGAGGCAGGCGACGCCCGGCAGCCCGGCCAGCTCGGCCTTCCGCACGGCGTGCGCGGCGAGTCGGGCGGCCCGCTCCGGCGCCTCCGGGCCGAGGTGGGCGGCGGCGACGGCGTCGACCGCCGCGGTCTGCCGGTCGTGGGCGCCGGGGCCGAGCACCGTACGGGCGGCGTCGAGCTGCGCGGCGGCGTCGGCGTGCCGACCGGCGAGGAGGGCGAGCCGGGCGAACAGGACGTGCACCGCCGCCAGCCGCTCGGGCGGGACGGCCGGATGGCAGAGGTCGTCGAGGTTGTCGAGCAGCCGTAACCCGCGCCGGGCCTCGCCGCTCTCCATCAGCGCGCAGAGCAGTTCGTGCAGCACGTCGGCGCGGAGCGGATTGTCGGCCGACGCCTGCGACAGCCGCCACGCCCGGTCGAGGGTCTCCGTCGCCGACCGGAGCCGCCCGGCGTTGAGGTCCCGGCGCCCGGCCAGGGCGAGCAGCCGTACGGCGCCCCGCACGTCGCCCGCGAGCTGGGTGAGCCGGGCGGTGAACCGGCACCACTCCCCGGGCAGGCCCGGGTACAGCTCGTTCACCGCGTCGACCGACTGGAGGGCGAGTGCGGCCTGGTCGGTGGGGGTGAGTTGGCCGAGCAGCGCGACGGCGGTCGTCATGGTGCGGAAGGCGTACCAGTCGTGGTCGTCGCCCTCGGCGGCGAGCAGGCCGGCGGTGACGGCGGCGCGCAGGTGCCCGAGCAGGTCGTCCTGTTTCATCCGCAGGGCCCGGCCGAGCACGGAGATCGGGAACCGCTCGCCGATCACGGCCGCGGCGGTGAGCAGGTGCCGGCCGGCGGGACCGAGCCGGTCGGCCTGGTCGATGACGCTGTGCCGCACGGTCGGCGGCATCTCGGTGTGCACCTCGTCGACCAACAGGCACCCGCCGGACTCCACCACCAGGGTGCCGCTTTCCCGCATGGCACGCAGCAGTTCCGTGGCCAGGAACGGGTTGCCGGCGCTGTCGCGGCAGAGCCGGTCCAGGACCGGCTCCGGTATCCGCTCCGGGGCCAGGCCCAGCCGGGACGCCGCGAGCAGGTGCACGGCCCGGCGGCCCAGCGGCTCCAGACGCAGGACGGTTCCGCTGCACCGCCTGCCGAGCGCCTGTGCCAGGTCCCACGCCGGCCCCGGCTCGGGCCGGAGGGTGGCCAGCAGCAGGGTGCCCTGGTCGGCGATGTTGTCGGCCAGGTACTCGACCACCGCCAGCGTCGCCGGGTCGGTGTCGTGCAGGTCCTCCAGCGCGAGCAGGCAGCCCCGGCCGGTGCCGGTGACCGAGAGCAGCCGCAACACCGCCTCGGCGAGCAGCACGGGGGACGGCACGGTCTCCGCCGTCTCCGCCGACCGGTACTCCGGGATGAGGCCGCCGAGGGCGGACCGGTAGGGCCGCAGGCTGGCGTGCTCCAGGATCGGCTCGGTGCGGAACAGCAGGGCCAACGCCTCGGTCAGGGGACGCAGGGCCACGGCGCGGACGGCCGAGCCCGCCCGGCCGAGCAGCACGCCCATCCCGGCCCGCCGCCCCCGATGGGTCGTCTCCAGGGTCAGCCGGGACTTGCCCATGCCGTCGCCGCCGACCAGGAAGATCGTGCCGCCGCAGCCCCGTCGGGCCTGGTCCAGCGCCTCGTGCAGGAGTTCGCGTTCCCGGTCCCGGCCGACCAGGGTGGGCAGAACCGGGCGGTCGTCTGCTGGCATGTGCACCTGTCCTCCGTCCAACGTCGAAGAGCGTGGCGCCCCGGCCCGGAAGCGCTGCCGACCGGCGCGGCCCAGGGGCGTCGCGAGGCTTCGGACGGAGCGTTCCTGAGTCGTCACTCTATGAAGGAATTAACAAGATTTACAGACCTGTCCGGACCGTCCGCTCCGCCCTGCCCGTCGGCTCCGTGACATGCGTCCCCGGCGCGGGCAGGCGGTACGGTGGCTGCGTGGCGGGCTGGGCGGCGATCGTGTTGGCGGGTGGATCGGCGCGCCGGATGGGGGGCGTGGACAAGCCCGCCCTGCCGGTCGGCGGCCGGCCGATGCGCGACCGGGTGCTGGACGCCGTGGCCGACGCCGACATCCGGGTCCTGGTCGGCCCGGCCGGCCCGGTGCCGCCGGGGGTCCGGCTGACCCGGGAGAGCCCGCCGGGCGGCGGCCCGGTCGCCGCCACGGCCGCCGGCATGTCCCTGCTGCCCGCCGATACGCCGACCGTCGCTCTGCTCGCCGCCGATTTGCCCCTGCTCACCCGGGCTGCGGTGCGGGTGCTGCGTGACCAGCTCGCCGACCCGACGGTGGACGGCGCGTGCCTCGTGGACCCCGACGGGCGGCGGCAGCCGCTGTGCGGGGTGTGGCGGTTCGCGCCGCTGCGGGCCGCCCTCGACCGGCTCGCCGCCACCCGGGGCGGGACGCTCGACGGCGCGGCCGTGCGGGCGTTGCTCGCCGGCCTGACCGTGCGCGACCTGCCCTGGTCGGGGACGGGCCCGCCACCCTGGTTCGACTGCGACACTGACGAGGACGTACGCCGGGCGGAGGAGTGGACGCGATGACGGTGATGGACGACTGGGTCACGGCGGCCTGCGCCGAGCTGGGCCTCGACCCGGACCAGGTGCCGGTGCCGGTCGTGCTCGACCTGGCGAGGGACGTCGCCCACCAGGTGCTGCGTCCGGGCGCGCCGGTCGGCGCGTACCTGCTCGGCCTGGCCGTGGGGCGCGGGGCCGACCCGGCCGCGACGGCCGGCCGGCTGAGCGCGCTCGCCGGCACCTGGCCGGTGGAGCTGGGCGACCAGCCTCCCGCCTGAGCACTCCGGCCCGGCCCGGCCACAGTCGTGTTCCGCCCGTGGTCAGCCCTGGTGCGGCATGGTTGCGGGCGCAGCCCAGGGCCGTCGGCCGGGAGGCCCCGGCCTCCTGCCAATCCTCAGATCGACAGGAGGCCGGGGCCATTCTCGGGCGTCACCTATTATCGTGGAAAGTGCAGGGGTATTCGACCTACACGTCATCCAGACATGCCGCGTACGTGAAACCATCCTGGCTGGAGAAGTTGATTCTGACCCAGAGGTTGCTGTAGACGCCGCAGGCGGTAACCCAGCCGCCGGTGACGGTGATGTCGCAGTCGTACTGGTATCCCTTCTGGGCGGTCGTGATCAGGCCTCCCGTCGTGTTCGGGGTGCTCCGAATGGGCAGGTTGGTCGCGATCGACTCGACACGCCCCGTGCCACAGATGCTGCTGTTAACAGAAATGTCATCAACGGCCGCGACGGGCGCGGACGTTGCTTCCTGCGCGCTGGCGGCGGTTGGCGCGGCTAGGAGCGTAACGAACGCGAAGAACAGCGTTGCAGCGACTTTCGGTGCCTTCATCTTTTCCCTTTCAGGTGGGCGGACACGAGTGGGTGCGGCGGGTCGCACCCGGGCTGATGCACGTTTGACAAACGGCATCTCATTGCCAGGCGTCGATGTCATCAGCCGAGATGACCATACCTCATTGTATGTCGTTCCGCTACTCACCGCATTCGTGGCCGACATTTGTGACAGAGGAATTCGGGCGCAGCTAATCCACGGGAGGGCGGCGTCCATGGCGAATGCCCGATGACCGCCGGTACGGTTGGGTCGCTGTCCGATCCTGGTCGGCCTGATTCGGCTCCGGGGCGTCCTGGGTAGGGTGACCGTGACGGACGGAGGCGATCATGACGGTAGGCCACCCCTCGGCACCGGACGGAGAACCGCCAGGCGGCACGCCCGAGCAGCACGAGTCGATCCTGCTCGACGAGCCGACCACGGCTGACCTGCGGGCGAAGGTGACCGAGGCCTGGCGCGAGTTCGCCCGGGCCCTGGCCGAACGGCTGCGCGAGCTGCCAGCCGGGACCCACGTCGAGCTGACCCTCGACCCCACTGCCTCCGGCACCGGGAACGCCGTCTACTCGATCAGTCTGGACTTCACCGCCGATGGCCGGCTCTCGGCGCGGGCCGTCGGCAACGCGACCCTCCCGCAGGGCTACCGGCTGGACCGGTCCGCCGTCGCCGACATGGTCGCGCTCGGCTGGTCCCCGCCCGGGGTGGTCGCCGGCTCCGGCGAGCACTTCGGCCTGGAGGGCGACACCGCCGAGGCGACCCGGCTGGCCGCGCTGCTCTCCCGCACCCTGCGGGACGTCTACGGCGCGCCGCACCCGGCCTTCCTGGTCTACGTCGTGCACGACGCCGAGGGCGAGCCCGTGCCGGTGGAGCCGCTGGGCACCGCGCGCAGCGAGTTCGGCCCGGACCAGGACGTCGAGGCCGACCTGGACGAGGCGCTGGCCGCCGCGAGCGCCCAGGCCGCCGGGAGCGACGTGCTGGACCTGGCTGAGCGGGTGCGCACCGTCGTCTCCACCATGCTCAAGTCCAGCTCGGACCAGTTGCAGGTCGACTCGGACGGGGACATCAACATCCGGGCCGGGTCGGCGATGGTCTTCGTCCGGGTGCGCGACAACCCGCCCCTGGTCGACGTCCTCTCGCCGGTGCTCACCGAGGTCGAGCCGACCGAGCGGCTCTACGTCAAGCTCTCCGAGCTGACCAACCGGATGCCGATCGGGCGGCTCTACTGCGCGGACGACACGGTGTGGGCGTCCATCCCGGTCTTCGGCCGCGACTTCCAGGCCACCCACCTGATGCTCGCCGTGCAGGTGATGACCGGCCTTGCCGACGAGCTGGACGACCGGCTGCACGGCGAGTTCGGCGGGAAGCGCTTCTTCGGCGAGGCCGACAAGCCCGGCCGGCGGGACCAGGACGAGCACCGCACCGGCATGTACCTCTGACGGAGGGGCCGGCTACGGCTGCGCCACGATGACGTCAAGGGCGGGTGGGACCCGGGCGGCCCTGGGCCGGGCCCCACCCGCCGGCAATGGGCGGCTCAGGTCGCCGGCAGCCAGGCCAGCGTGGTGCCGCCGGACGGGTCGCTGGCCCGCAGGCCGGCGTCGGAGACGGTCCAGAGGGCGCCGCCGACCAGCACCGACCGGGCGACGGGGGCGCGGCCCGGGTGGGCGACCGTGCCGGCCCGCGTGACGGTCCCACCGGTGGCCCTCAGCAGCAGTAGCGAGCCGTCGTGGACCGGGAGCGCCACCAGGCCGGTCCGGGGGTCGTAGAGGAAGGCGTGCGGGTCGAACTCCGCCGTCGAGCCGGCCCTCGGCAGGTGGTACTGGGCCAGCCGGGTGGGCCGGGCCGGGTCGGCCACGTCGAACAGGGAGACCTGGAGGCCCTGCGCCCGCCCGTCGGCGTCGGCCTCCTGGCCCACCCCGATCAGCCGCCCCTCGCCGGCCGGGTGCAGGTACGCCGAGTACCCGGTGATCTTCAGCTCGCCGGTGACCCGGGGCGCCGCCGGGTCGGTCAGGTCGAGCGAGTAGAGCGGGTCGGTGCGTCGGAAGGTCACCACGTACCCGGTGGGGCCGAGGTAGCGCACCGAGTGGATCTGCTCGCCCCGGCCGAGCCCGCTGACCGTCCCGGTGCGGGCCAGGGCGCCGTCCCGGCGGGTCAGCACGTACACGGCGGACTCGGTCGACGGCCGGGCCCCGCGCCCGTCGCTGCTGGTGGTGGCCACCCGCAGGTGACCCTGCCACTCCGACAGGGCGTACTGGTTGATCAGGGTGCCCGGCACCGCGCCACTGGCCAGGTAGCGGGGCCGGCCCGGGGTGCCGGTGTCGAACTGGTGGATCACGGTGGTCGCGTCGCCCGAGGACCCGGGCCGACCGCGCGGCCGGAGTTGGCCCGGCCGCTGCTGCTGGCCGGCGAGGTAGAGGCTCCCGGCGGTGCCGTAGACGGTGTCGGCGTCGCCGGCCACGCTGACCGGGTCCCCGTCGCCGAGCCGGCCCGTGGCCAGGTCGAAGCTGAGCACGGTGAGCACAGCGGTGCCGGTGCTGTCGGCCGCCGCGCTCAGCCGGTCACAGCCGACCCGGCCGGCGTCGCTGCGGCCACCCTCGGTCCGGTCGAACGTCGGCAGCCAGGCGTCCAGGCCGGCGCGGGCGATCACCGCCCGGTTCGCCGCCAGCCGCTGCGCGTCGGTGGCGTCCTCGCCCAGCTCGGGGAAGACCAGCCGGGGCTGCGAGCGGACCACCACCCGGGCCGTCGGGCCGGTGAGCCGCGCGTCGAGCAGGCTCCCGTCGATCCGGTACGTCCCGGCCAGCGTCGGCTGCCCGGCCAGGTCCACCAGGAGCAGCCGGGGCCCGGCCGGCACGGCTGCCGGCCGTCGGCCGCCCGACTTCTCGATGCGGCGGACCGTCGCCGAGCGCACGAGGATCAGCGCCCGGTCCCCGTGCAGCAGCAGGCTGTCCGGGGACCACTCGGAACGACCGTCGTCGCCGGTCAGGTCGAGCTGCCCGGTGGCCCGCCGGGTCGCCGCGTCCACCACCCGCAGCACACCGCCGGTGACCGTGACGATCCGCCGGCCGTCGGTCTTCACCAGGTCCGGCTCGTCGGCGCCGGGCTCGTGGTTGTTGGTGCCGGAGTGTTCCGCCGCCGCACCGGCCGCTCGCGCGCTGTCCACCGACTTGGGCGCCGTCGCCGGCTCGGCGAGCCCGCCCGGGGTCATGCCCGTGCGCCAGTTGGGCTGAAGGCCCCACGGCCCGACCGAGGCGGAGGCCGCAGCGCGCAGCCGGGTCAGCGCCTCGGCACAGGTGTCGAAGGAGACCAGCCTGAGCGGGCCCGGCGGCGGCGGTTCCGGCTCGTGGCGTGGGAGGGCGGCGGCACTCCCGGCCAGCAGGGTGAGCGCGGCCAGCGTGCCGGCCGCGGCGGTCAGGTGTCCCCGTGTCATGCCCGCTTCGACGTCGTGTGTCCGGCTCCGGTTCCCGGTCCCGTCGCGGTCGGGCCGACGCCGGCTCGCGGGCCGCTCACGCGGAGGGCCCGACGCCGGGGGACTCGACCAGGCGGGACAGCACGATGGTGCTCCGGGTCGAGGTGACGAAGGACTCGGCGCGCAGTCGCTCCAGGGCATCCTCCAGGTGGGCGATGTCCGCGGCGCGCAGGTGCACCAGCGCGTCCGCCTCCCCGGAGACGGTGTACGCGCCGACCACTTCGGGGTGCCGGCGGACGGCCACGCCGATCTGGGCGGGAGTGGTCCGTCCGGCGCAGAACAGCTCGACGAACGCCTCCGTCGTCCAGCCGACGGCGGCCGGGTCGACGACGGCCGTGAACCCCCGGATCACCCCCGTGGCGCGCATCCGGTCGACCCGGCGCTTGACGGCGGGGGCGGAGAGTGACACCCGGGTGCCGATGTCGGCGTACGACGCGCGGGCGTCTGCCACGAGTAGCGCAATGATTCGCTGGTCTACGGCGTCAATCTGCAACGTTTCGCCTTCGGGAAGCAATGGTTGTGGCTGTTACCAAAGTTGTACGGTACCTACCCTTGGTCACCGTGAACCAGCAGCGAGTCCCGCGAAAGCGGACATACCTCATGTGCTCGCCGGAGCACTTCGCCGTCGAGTACGCGATCAACCCGTGGATGGACGTCACCACTCCCGTCGACGCGGAGCTGGCGGTCAAGCAGTGGGACCGTCTGCGGGAGACCCTGGTCGGCCTCGGTCACGAGGTCCACCTGCTCAGCCCCGAGCCGGGGCTGCCCGACATGGTGTTCGCCGCCAACGGCGCGTTCATGGTCGACAGGACGGTGTACGGCGCCCGGTACAAACACGAGCAGCGGGCCGCCGAGGCCGCCCTGCACCGGGCGTTCTACGAGGCCCAGGGGTGGCGGTTCATCGCACCGGGCGAGACCAACGAGGGCGAGGGCGACTTCGTGTACCTGCCGGAGGCGCACGGGGGCCTGATCCTCGCCGGCCACGGCTTCCGCACCGAGTTGCCCGCGCACGCCGAGGCGCAGGAGGCGCTCGGTCGACCGGTGGTGTCGCTGCACCTGGTCGACCCGCGCTTCTACCACCTCGACGTGGCGCTGGCCTCGATCGACGACGGGAACATCGCCTACTACCCGGGCGCCTTCTCGGCGGCCAGCCAGCAGGTCCTCGCCCAACTCTTCCCGGACGCGGTGCTCGCAGACGACGCCGACGCCCTGGCCTTCGGGCTGAACCTGGTCAGTGACGGCGCGAACGTCGTGCTCAACGGGGCCGCGACCCGGCTCGCCGGCAGGCTCAAGGCCGCCGGATACACGCCGGTGCCGGTCGAGCTGTCCGAGCTGAAGAAGGGTGGCGGCAGCGTCAAGTGCTGCGTCGCCGAGTTGCGCCACTGACCACGACGACGCTCGACGGCCGCATCACCGCCCGGACGCACCACCCACCGCACGGGCGCGCCGACGGATGATGGGCCGGTCTCACCTGGGGGAGACCGGCCCATCGCACGTCCGCTGCCGCTCGACATCTGCCGGCGTCGGCGTCGCGGCCCGTTCAGCCGAGCGTGGCCAGCTCGTTGATCAGCACGTTGGACAGCAGCCGGCCGTCCCGCTGGACCTTGCGCAGGTACCACTTCTGCTGCGGGGTACGCGGCTGGTTGAACTGCCACGCCCCGCGCGGGCTGTCGATCTGGCCGATCTTGCCCATCGCCAGGTTGACCTGCTGCGAGGTCGGGTCCGGCCCGGCCAGCCGGATCGCCTTGTCCAGCACCTGAGCCGCGTCGTACGACGCCATGGCGTAGGTGGTGGGCGACGTGCCGTGGGTCTTGCGGTACGCCGAGGCGAAGGTGCGGTTCGCGGTGTTGTTGAGGTCGGCGGAGTAGTTCAGCGCGGTCACGATGTTGCGCGCCTCCACCTCCTGCACCTCGCTGAGCACTGTGCCCTCGGTCAGGAAGCCGGTGGCGTAGATCGGGCCGGTGTACCGCTCCCGGTGCAACTGCTTGATGAACTGCACCGCGGCCGGCCCGGCGAAGTGGCAGAAGATCGCGTCCGGCTTCCGGCTCAGCGCTTTGCGGATGTCGGCGGCGTAGGTGGTGCTCCCCGGGGTGGTGGTGGGGTCGGCCCAGATCACCGGGTCGGAGATCCTGGGGTCCGCCGCCCCGGCCGAGCTGAACTGGGCCTGGAGGCCCTGGATCACGTCCCGGGAGCCCAGGTTGTCCGGCGCGATGATGGAGATCCGGCTGCCGGCGGGAAGCCGCTGCGCCATGTACGGGCCGAGCGCCCGGCCCGGCTCGTCCAGCACGTACGAGGTACGCCAGATGTAGACGACGCTCTGCAGGCTCTTGGGGGAGGCGTTGGAGCCGACCAGCGGGACCCGGGCCTTCTCCACAGTGTCCCGGATGCCGACCATGACCGCCGAGTTGACCACCCCGGTCAGCGCCAGCGCGCCTTGCTTGAGCAGGTTGTCCACCGCGGCCTTGCCGGTCTTGGTGTTGTCGCCCTCGTCGGCGGTCAGCAGGGTCACCGGATGGCCGCCGAGCTGCTGGTCGTGCAGGGTGAGGTAGAGCTGGAAGCCGTTGAGGACCTCGTCGCCGATGGCCTTGTAGCCGCCGGACTGTGGTGCGATGAGGCCGATCTTGACAGGGGCGCCGGTGGGGGCTGAGCCGTCCTCGTCCTCCGCGGCGCAGGCGGCGGTGAGGCCGGTGGTACCGAGAGCGGCCAACAGTTGGAGCGCCCGCCTACGGTTCATCTGGGACACCGAGTTCCTTCCGGGAGCTGAGCAGGGCCGATACCGCCCCCTCGGCGTTCTACCCCCTCCGCGACGCTGCGTCAATGATCAGTGATCAACCTGCAAGGAACGCAGCGCACGGGCCACTTCCGGCCAGGCGGACGACTCTGGATCGATGATCCCGAAATGCTCGCATTCGGGAAGCTCGATCAAGCGGATCCGGCTTCCCGCCGTCCGCGCGGCGGCGACGTAGGACCGGCTCAGCGCCACCGGCACCTGCCGGTCCAGGACGCCGTGTACGACTACGGTCGGTGTCGACAGCGGTACCCGAGCCGCCGGGTCGGCGTCCGCGTACCGCTCGGGGTGCTCCGCCGGGCCGCCGCCGAGCAGCGCCGCCACCGCGCCCGAGTCCAGGTCCAGCCGGTACGCCTCGGCGAGGTCGGCCACCGGGGCCAGCGCCAGCACCCCGGCCACCGTGTCCGGGGCGGACGCGGCGGCGTACAGCGCGAGGTGGCCGCCGGCCGAGTGGCCGACCAGCAGCGGTGGACCGGGGCGCAGCCGGTCGCCCAGCACCGGCCCGGCCAGCCCTGGCAGCGCCGCCACCCCGGCCAGCACGTCGGTCAGGGTGCCCGGCCAGCCACCCCCCGGCTGTCCGGTCCGCCGGTACTCCAACTGGGCCACGGGGTGACCGAGCCCGGCCAGGGCCGCCGCCAGCGGGCCGGTGTGGGTCCGGTCGTACTCCGCCCGCCAGAAGCCGCCGTGCACCACCACGACCAGCGGCCGGGGCGGGCCGTTCCCCGCAGGTCGGCGCAGGTCGGCGACCTGGTCCGGATGCCTGCCGTAGGCGACGGTGGCGTCCGGGGCGGGGGCGGGGCGGTCGAGCACGGCACGGGGGTCGGCGGGCATGCCGGCGACGGTAGCGCGGAAACCCAAGGCCGGGATCGGTCCCGCCGGGCCGGCCGCCCGTCGGCTGGGCGAAGATGGGAGGCATGACCGAAGCGCACTTCGCTGGACAGAACGACGAGCCGGATCACGAGGGCGTCGGGGACGCCGGCACGGTGGTGGTGGTCGGCCCGGATGGCCGGCCGGTCGGCACCGTGCAGACCGACGGGGCCGCCGGGGAGGACCCGACGCGCCTGGTGGAGCAGCCGGCCAAGGTGATGCGGATCGGCAGCATGATCAAGCAGTTGCTGGAGGAGGTCAAGTCCGCCCCCCTCGACGACGCGAGCCGGCACCGGATGCGGGAGATCCACGAGCGCTCGATCGTCGAGTTGAAGGAGGGCCTGGCCCCCGAGCTCCGCGAGGAGCTGGAGCGGATCTCGTTGCCTTTCGCCGAGGACAAGGCGCCCAGCGAGGGCGAGCTGCGGATCGCCCACGCCCAGCTCGTCGGCTGGCTGGAGGGGCTGTTCCACGGCATCCAGGCGGCCCTGGTGGCCCAGCAGATGGCCGCCCGGGTGCAGCTGGAGCAGATGCGTTCCGGCCGGCAGGCGCTGCCCAGCGGCCCGGCCGGACTGGTGCCGGGCATGCCGGGCATGCCCGGCGCGGGCCAGCCGCAGGGCGGCGAGGGGCACAGCACCGGCCAGTACCTCTGACCGTCGCGCGCCGGGCCGTCCGCGGCCCGGCGCGGCTCACCCCACCCCGAAGACCTTCTCCAGGTACGTGGCCACGCCGTCCTCCGAGTTCGCCGAGGTGACCTCGTCGGCGATCTCCAGGACGGCGGGGTGCGCGTTGGCGACCGCCACCCCCCGACCCGCCCAGGCCAGCATCGGCACGTCGTTGGGCATGTCGCCGAAGGCCAGCACGTCCCGCTGTTCGATGCCCGCCCGGGCGCAGTACCAGGCCAGGCCGGCGGCCTTGGTCACCCCGGCCGCCGAGATCTCCACCAGCCCCGAGTACGACGAGTGGGTCGCCTCGGCCAGCCCGCGCAGCGCCCCGGCGACCACCTGGACGAACAGGTCCGGATCCTGCTCCCCGGCCCGGGCCAGCAGCTTCACCGCCGGCACCGAGTGCAGCTCCTCGGGCGAGGTGATCGCCCGGATCGCCTCGGCGTCGGCGTCCCAGCGCAGCGGGTAGTCCGCCTCGTGCCGCATCTCCCGGCTGTCGACGATCTCCACGGCGAAGCTCACCCCGGGCACCTCGGCGCGCAGCCGGCGGGCCACCTCGGCGAGCAGTTCCGGGGCGAGCGGGTCGGCCCGCAGCACCTCGTCGGTCACCGGGTCGTACACCACGGCGCCGTTGGCGCAGATCGCCGGCAGCGGCTCGGCGAGCTGCTCGTACACCAGGGAGAGCCAGCGGAGCGGGCGGCCGGTGACCAGCACGACCGGGGTGCCCCGCGCGGACATCCGGGCCAGCGCGTCCCGGGTGCGTGGGCTGATCGTGCGGTCGTCGCCGAGCAGCGTGCCGTCGATGTCGGTGGCGACCAGCCGAGGTGTCTCTCCCATCACCGGGAGAGTAGTCGGTCCAGGTAGACCGCGACTCCGTCGTCGTCGTTGCGCAGGGTCACCTCGTCGGAGGCGGCCCGGACCGCCGGGTGGGCGTTGGAGACGGCCACCCGACCCCAACCGGCCCACGCGAACATCGGCAGGTCGTTGGGCATGTCGCCGAAGACCAGCACCTCGGCCGGGTCCACCCCGAGCCGCTGCGCCACCACGGTCAGCCCGGACGCCTTGTCGACCCCGGGCGGGCAGATCTCGATGAAGCCGAGCCCGGCCTGGGTCAACGAGGCGACCTCCGCCGGGATGATCCGGCGGGCGGTCTCCAACAGCGTGTCCACGTGGTGTTCGGCGGTGCGGGCGAACGCCTTGATCACGTCGCCGGAGAGGCACTCGTCGCGGGTCCGGGCCTCGAACCGGTCCGGGTACGGCCAGCTCGGGTGGTAGTCGCCCCAGAGCGGGGCGTCGTGTTCGTCGGACGCCTCGACCATCACGGTGAGCGGGCCGACCGCGGTCTCCAGGTCGGCGACCAGGCGGGCCAGCACCTCGCCGGAGAGCCGCTCGTCGCGCAGCACCAGCGGGCCGGCCGGGTCGCTCTGGTCGACCACCCGGCCCCCGCCGGCCATCACCAGGAAGTCGGCGGCGCGGATGTCGTTGCGGGTCAGCTCGGTCAGCCGTGGCCCCCGACCGGTCGCACAGACCACGGGGATGCCGGCGGCCCGCACCCGGTCGAGCACCTCGTGCGTGTACGCGGAGACCGTCTCGTCGCTGCGAACCAGAGTCCCGTCGAGGTCGGTGGCGACCAGCTTGGGTAGTCCCGGGCGGGTCATCGTTCCTCCTTCGCCCGCCGCCGTCGCGCCGGCCCGTTCGTTCGGTCGTCGGTGCCTCGACCGGGAGTGACGGCGGGCAGCAACCGTACCTCGCCGCGCAGGTCGCAGCGGGGCTTCCCGGCGAAGCGGCCTGGCGCCCCGCCGGACGCCACCCGGTGTCCCGCCCGCCGTCCGGCGGGTGCCGGGCGGGGGCGTGCGGGTCACCGGACCCCGGCGGCCGGGGCGGTTGTCAGGCGGGCGGTTCGGGGCGGGCGAACGGCAGCGTGGTTCGGACGGTGAGGTCCGCCGGCGCGGCCGGCAGGTCGGCGTCGCGGCCCGACCGGGGCGTGCCGCCCCGCCGGCCCCAGCGGCCCGGCTCCGGCTCGGGTTCCGGGTCGGCCGGCTCGGCTCCGTCGACCGGGGCGCTTTCCCGGCCGGGCGGGCCGGGGGCCGGCACCCGACCGGCGAGGTGCAACGCCGCGGCCAGCAGCGCACAGGCCACGAAGGCCGTCACCAGGCCCCGGCCGTACTCGACCCGGAATCCGTCCTCGGCTGAGTAGAAGAAGGTGCGCTGGCCGGAGTCGTCGAGCGAGAAAGCTGTGGCGACCAGGACGCCGAGCAGGGCCGCCGCCAGGGCGAGGCCGGCCACCCGCGCGTTGTGCCGCACGGCGGGTGTGCCCCGCAGGGCCAGGGCCACCGCCGCGGCCAGCGCGAAGAGCCCCATCAGGTAGCCCACCCCGAACCCGCCGATGTCGGACACTCCGCCCGGCACTCGCAGCATGGTGTTGCCCTCGGGGCCACCGTTCGGCACGGTCAGCACCATCCACTCGCCGACCAGGGAGGCGAAGGCCGCCGCCACGCCGAGACCGGCCGGCAGCAGCGGTAGCCGCCGGTCCCGCCCCAGCCCCGCCAGGGGCCGACCGGCCCGCCGGGAGAGCGTGGGTTCGGGCCCGCCCCACTCCACGACGGCGGTGCCGTCGGACCGGGTGTCCTGCCGAGGGATGGGGAGATCCTGGGACATCGGCCACCTCTCCACCGCTCGCGGGTCTGAGCCGAATCATGACACAGCCGACACCGCGCGGCCGGGAACCGGGGCCGCCCCGGGTACCGGATCCGATCGGGCGCAGTCGCTCGCCCGCCGCCCGGCTTTCGGTTAGCGTCGGTGTATGCCTATCCGTACCGCATCCGCACGCTGGCAGGGCGATCTCACCGAGGGTTCCGGCACGGTCCGCACCGGCAAGGGCGGGCTCCAGGGGAACTATTCCTTCAAGTCGCGCTTCGAGGAGGGCGAGGGGACCAACCCCGAGGAGCTGATCGGGGCCGCCCACGCCGCCTGCTTCTCGATGGCGTTCTCCAAGCAGCTCGCCGACGCCGGCGTCACCGGCAGCTGGGTGGAGACCGCCGCCAAGGTGCACTTCGACAAGACCGACGCGGGGATGACCGTCACCCGGATCGACCTGGAGACGGTCGGCCAGGCGCCGGGCCTCGACGAGGTCCAGTTCACCAAGCTGGCCGAGACGGCCAAGGAGAACTGCCCCATCTCGCGTCTGCTCTCCCCGGGCGCCCAGATCAGCCTCACCGCCCGCCTCGCCTCCTGATCCCTCCGGCGCACCGCGCCCGCCCGTCGCGGAGGTCCCCGTCCGATCAGGATGGGGGCCTCGGCGTCCCGGGCCGGCTCTTGGGCTCGGCGGGGCGGGGCGGCTCCGGCCGGACCTTGGGCTCGGCGGGGCGGGGCGGCTCGGGGAGAATGGGGGCGTGGCGGTGGAGATGAGTCGGGAACGCTTCGAGGAGTTGGTCGGCGACGCCCTCGACGAGGTGCCCGAGGAACTGCTCGGGCTGATGAGCAACGTGGTGATCCTGGTCGAGGACGACCCGCCCCCGGGCGACGATGACCTGCTCGGCCTCTACGAGGGGCACGCGCTCACCGACCGGGGCTGGGACTACTCCGGGGTCCTGCCGGACCGGATCCTCATCTACCGCCGCCCCATCCTGCGGATCTGCGACACCGAGGAGGACGTCGTCGACGAGGTGGCGGTGACCGTGGTGCACGAGATCGCCCACCACTTCGGCATCGACGACGACCGGCTGCACGACCTCGGCTGGGGCTGAGACCACCCCGGCGCCGCCCCACCGGCGAGCGTCACCGGGCCGGCCCGGCGGCCCCGCTCGGCCGATCCCGCCGGTTGCGCTGGTCACCTACCCTCCGAGCAGAACACCCCGACTCAGGAGGCACTTCCATGCGCAGCGCGCTGTTCTCGGCAGAGAACCTGGAGAAGGAGTCCGCCCAGCCCGGCATGCGGCTGCAGAACTCCAAGATGTTGAAGATCGAGCTCAACGGCGAGGCGATGGCCCGGGTCGGGTCGATGGTCGCCTACCAGGGCCAGGTGCAGTTCCAGGCGCTCGGCTCCGGCGGCCTGGGCAAGTTCCTCAAGCAGAAGCTCACCGGCGAGGGCGTCCCGCTCATGAAGCTCAGCGGCCGAGGTGACGTCTTCCTCGCCGAGCTGGCCAAGGACGTGCACATCGTCGACCTGGAGCCGGGCGACGCGTTGTCCATCAACGGCTCCAGCGTGCTGGCCTTCGACTCCACCCTCCAGTACGACATCCGGATGGTGGGCGGCGCCGGGATGGCCTCCTCGTCCGGCCTGTTCA
The DNA here is from genome assembly GCF_050948415.1 of Micromonospora sp. CA-111912. Lineage (NCBI taxonomy): Bacteria > Bacillati > Actinomycetota > Actinomycetes > Micromonosporales > Micromonosporaceae > Micromonospora > Micromonospora sp. CA-111912. The sequence continues at coordinate 7,136,026 of NZ_CP192007.1, read as the reverse complement.
ACTGCGTCTTCACCGGCCACGGCCGGATCGCGATCACCACGAAGGGCACCCCGGTGGTGCTCAACGTCGACGCCCCGACGTACGTCGACCCGCAGGCCGCCGTCTGCTGGTCGGCCAACCTTCAGACCGGCTACCACCGGGCCGAGCAGTTCGGCCTGGGCTCGCTGCTGGGCCGCACCACCGGCGAGGCGTTCACGATGAGCTTCGCCGGGCAGGGCTTCGTGGTGGTGCAGCCCTCCGAGGAGCCGCCGGTCGCCGGCAGCGGCGCCCAGGAGCAGCAGGGCGGCCTGCTCGGCGGCCTGCTGAGCTGACCGGGGCGGGGTGCCCGCAGTAACCGGGCACCCCGGTCTCAGTTGAGCTCGCCGGCACGCAGCCGGGCCAGCCAGGCCGCCGCGTCGGCGTAGTCGGCGTCCGAGAGGCCGGCCGGCGCGGGGACCGGCCGTTCGCCCGCCCCGTCGGCCCAGCGGTGCCGGGGGTACGACCCGAGGAAGCGCACGTCCGCGCAGACCCGGCGCAGCCCTCGCAACGCCTCCCCGAGCCGGATGTCGGCCACGTGGCCGGTGCAGTCGAGGAAGAAGACGTACCGGCCCAGCGCCTCGCCGGTCGGTCGGGACTCGATCCGGGTCAGGTTGACCCCGCGCACGGCCAGCTCCATCAGGACCGACAGCAGGGCGCCCACCCGATCGTGGGCGATGTAGACGGCCAACGACGTCACGTCGTCCCCGGTGGGGGGCGGCGGCGGGCCGGGGCGGGACAGCAGGGCGAACCGGGTCACGGCGTCGGCGTGGTCGGCGATCTTGTCGGCCAGCACGGCCAGCCGGTGCCGGGCCGCCCCGATGGGGGCGCAGATCGCCGCGTCGTATTCGCCACCCGCCGCGCCGGCCGCGGCGGCCCCGTTGGAGAGCACGTCGACCACGACGGCGTCCGGCAGGTACGTGCGCAGCCAGCCACGGCACTGGGTGGACGCCTGCGGGTGGGCGGCCACCGACCGGATCGCCGCCAGGGACGTCCCCTGGCGGGCGCCGAGCACGAACTCGACCGGCAGGATCACCTCCCGCGTGATCACCAAGGGCTCGCCCTCGGCCAACTCGTCGAGGGTCACCCCGACCGCGCCGCCGATCGAGTTCTCCAGCGGAACCAGGGCCGCGTCGGCGTCCCCCGCCCGGACGCCTTCCAGCGCCTCGCCGACGCTGCGGGCGGGCGTGCGGGTGCCGCGTTCGGCGGCCGGCACGGTGCGCAGCGCCTGCTCGGCGAAGGTGCCCTCGGGGCCGAGGTAGACGAAGCGGGTGGGTGGTGTTCCGGGCATGTCGCCCAGCCTACGCACCCGGTACGCCCCCCGGGACGGCGTCGCAGGCGAGTGTCCGGATGCCGGTCGGCCCGGCCACCCGTACCTCGATGGTGCAGACGTCGGTGCCGGCGGTGACCAGCTCCAGCGCGCCCGGCCGGCCCCGGGTGACCACCTGGAGCTCCTCGTGCCCGGTCACCTGGAGCACCGTGTACTGCCAGTCCCCGGCGCAGAGCGGGCCGGTGCGCACCCGCACCCCGACCGCCCGGGGCAGCACGTCGGCCGAGCCCCGCAGCAGTGTGATCACCCGGTCCCCGGACGGGCCCTCGCGGCAGGCGGTGGCGACCAGGTCGGGGCCGGCGGTGGGCGACGGGACGGCCGGCGACGGGGGGACCGGGACCGGTGGGACGGTCGCGGTGGCGGGCGTGGTCGGGCCGGCGGAGGCGCCAGCCGTGGCGGTCGGTGCTGGGGCCGGCCCGCGCAGCTCCGGCGGCGTGCCGCAGCCCGCGGACGCGAGGGCGAGGGACACGACGGCGAGCAGCACGGCCGGGCGGGGCGGCCGGCGGGGTGCGGTACGGGGCGGTGCGGTGGGCGGCACGAGCCGATCCTTGCATCGAAGAGCATCGTGACGGCCGGGTGGCCGTGCCCATCGTAGGAGCCGCAGGCGCGCAGGTGAAGGGCGGCGACGCGGATCGCTAGTCGAGGAGGCGGTGGCCGGCCCGGCGCAACGTGGCGGTCGCCTCGTCCAGCCGCACGGCCGGGACCAGCACGTGGTCCGTGTCGTAGGTCGAGAACGCCACCACGTTGACCCGTGCCTCGGCCAGCGGGGCGACCAGCGCGGCCAGGGTGCCGGTCACCGGCTTGCCGAGGGGCCCGACGACCCGCAGGCACCGCCAGGCGGTCTCGGCCTCGGCCGGGGCACGGGACGCGGGGCAGATCACCGAGACCCCATCGGCGGACCAGCTCACGCTGATTACCTCGCCGTCGCCCAGGTCGCCCCACAGGTCGGGCCGGATGGCGGAACCGGCGGTCAGCCGGCACACTGCGTACTCCCCCGGCAGCAGAGCGACATCGAGCATGAGGGCACCCTACGGCCTGGGTGCCGGTCCGACCCAGCGACGAAGGGTGCGGCGAGCGCCACATTCGTGCAGTTCAGGACGGCGATGGGCGGATCAGATCTCGGAGAAGAAGGTGAGCGACCCGGCCACCTCGCCGTGGGCCAGCACCGGCGTGGAGATGGCGTCCACCGTCGCGTCCGACCGCCCCGCCGTCGAGGCCTGGACCCGGAGCAGCCCTCGGGCGAGGCGCCCCGAGTGCAGGGCGAGCAGCGGCGGAATCTTGTCGGTATCCTGCTCGGTCAGTTCGCCCCGGTTCGCGGTGAAGTCGAGCAGGCGCAGGCATCCGTCGAGCAGCGGGAGGCCGATCACGTCCTCGGGGCAGCACAGGCAGAGCAGCTCGCAGCCGGCCGAGGAGACCGCGACGACACGGGTGTCGGCGTCGATCAGCAGGCAGGGCTCGGCGGCGTGGGACACGGTGGCGGACCACTGGCCGAAATTGTCGGACTCCTGCTCCGGCGGTGTCCGAGCGGCGGGCACGAACACTTCCGAGATCGAGAGTTCGACGTGGGCCACCGCGCCTCCTATTTACACCGACGGTCTGTCCACGCTGACCGGTTGTCGCGGGAACCGCCGACCGCGCTTCAGCCACCAGGCCGCCGGTGATCGGTTGCCCTGACCCGGCCGGCGACGGCGCGGCCGGTGCTCCGGGTGGTGACCGGACCGCGTGGCGTCGCCGGAGACGTTACCGGCGGTTGGCCGGCTTGTCAGCCGCCGTTCGGCCGTCGTCGTACCACCGGTAGTCGGCGGCGGGGCGGTACGTGCCGTTCATCCAGGTGCCGGGGTGCTGCGCGACCCGGGCCAGCTTGTCGGCGGTGGCGGGGCTGATCCGGTTGCCCCCGGCAACGAGCAGGCGGTCCAGCTCGCGGTGGGTGGCCATCAGGCAGTCCTTCGGCAGGCCGTACACGCTGATGACGCCGGAACCGACGAAGGTCAGCACCGGCGTCACCGGGATCGTCAGCCCGACGGCCGCGGAGAGCGCCTTGCTCGCCCGCTTGGCGTCCCGGCGGGTCTCGGCCACATAGGGCGGGCGCTTGCCGTTGATCTGGACGACGTCCCCCGCCACCAGCACCCGGGCTCGGCCGTGGTCGGCGATGGTGACCGCGAACAGGCCGCTCGGGCCGATCGCGAGGAACCCGGCCCGTTCGTCCTGCCCCTGGTCGAGGAGGAGGTCTGAATTGTCCGAGCGGGGCCACTCGATGACGTGCCAGGCCGGCCCGAGGTGGTCGAGCCGGCCGAGGGCTCGCGCCCCGGCTGCCTCCAACCGGCGGGCACCTCGCTCGGCGCGCCGACGGCGAGCCCACTCCAGGGGGCTCGGACGGATCGGCTCCAGCGCCCCCGGCGCCTCGGCGCGGGGGTGCGGCACCGACACGGGCGGCAGTGCCCGCGAGGTGGGCGTGGCTCGGCGTGCGGGAAAGACAGTCATCGCGACCTCCGGCAAAAGGTCCCTCGAAGTTATGTCCTCACTACCCTACGTCGACATACCGGGTACCCGGCAAGTCGGAGCGCCGGAGTGAGTGTGGATGAATGCCATATTCATCCCCAGATGTTTTATCGGATGCCGCCAAACCCTGCCCTACCCTTGGCCGTGTGACCCACTACGTGGACAGCGAAGTCGGCCGCCTCGGCACGGTGCTGCTGCACCGACCCGGGCCGGAGCTGGCCCGACTCACCCCGCGCAACAACGACTCTCTCCTCTTCGACGCTATCCCATGGGTGGGAAGGGCGCAGGAGGAGCATGACGCCTTCGCCTCCGCCCTGCGCGAACGTGGGGTGGAGGTGCTCCACCTCGCCACCCTACTGGCCGAGACGCTGGCCGTCGGCGCGGCCCGCGCCGAACTGACCGAGCAGGTGCTCAGCTCGCCCCGGCTCGGCGACACCCTGCGTCGCCGGGTCGCCGACCATCTCGCCTACCTCGACCCGGCCGCCCTCGCCGACGTGCTCATCGCCGGGCTCGCCCACGAGGAACTGCGGATCAGTCAGGAGCGGCCGGGCGGGCTGGTCTACGCCCTGATGGACCGGCACGAGTTCGTCATCGACCCGCTGCCCAACCTGCTGTTCACCCGGGACTCCTCACTGTGGATCGGGGACCGCGTCGGGGTGACCAGCCTGGCCATGCCGGCCCGTCGCCGGGAGACCACCATCACCGACGCGATCTACCGGCACCACCCGCGCTTCGTCGGCACGGAGTTCGTCTACGAGCCAGGGCTGGAGCACCTGGAGGGCGGCGACGTGCTGCTGCTGGCCCCCGGGGTGCTGGCGGTCGGGGTGGGCGAGCGGACCACTCCCGCCGGGGCGGAACGGCTCGGCCGGCGGGTCTTCGCCGCCGGGCTGGCGCATACCATCCTGGTCGTCCCGATCGCCCAGGAACGGGCCACCATGCACCTGGACACGATCTGCACGATGGTCGACGTCGACGCCGTGCTGATGTACGCGAACGTGGCGAGCACCCTGGCCGCGTACACGGTGGTGGCCGGGCCGGACGGCGAGCTGCGGGTGGACGGGCCCGCGCCGTTCCTGCGTGCCGCCGCCGACGCGATGGACCTCGACCAGCTCCGGGTCATCGACACCGGCCTCGACCCGGTCACCGCCGAGCGGGAACAGTGGGACGACGGCAACAACACCCTCGCGCTGGCCCCGCGGCTGTGCGTCGGCTACGAACGCAACACCGGCACCAACGCCCAGCTCGAACGGGCCGGCATCGAGGTCATCCCGATCGCCGGCTCCGAGCTGGGCTCCGGCCGGGGCGGCCCGAGGTGCATGTCCTGCCCCCTGGTCCGCGAACCCCTCAACCGGTAGGGCAGGGGCCCCTGCCCACGCCAGGCGTCGACAGGGGCCCTTCCGACGCCCGGCGTGGGCGACTCAGCGGAGGGTGAGCTGACGGCCGAGCAGGCCGTGCCGGGCCCGCCGGCCCGCCGCGTCCAGCGGCTCGCCGGTCGCCAGGGCCTCGGCGTAACGCTTGGCGAACTCGGTCACCGGCTCCTCCCACTCGACGGCGGGGACGTCCTCGGGCAGGTCCCAGACGGGCACGAGGCGGCCGTGGGCGCGGAACATGCCGGCGAACTTCGTGTTCCCGGCGAGGGGCAGCGTGCCCGCAGTGCTCAGCCGGGCCAGCGCGTCCAGGGCGGCGTCCTCGTCGTCCGGGAGCACCCAACGCACGTGCGCCTTCTCCGGCACCTGGCACCAGTACGCGGCCCGCGCCGCGGCGAGCCGTACGGTCGGGTAGATCGCCGCGTTGGCCCGCTCCAGGGAGGCCTGGACGGTCGGGTCGTCGGTGGCCCCCGGGTCGAGCCAGAACTCGAAGCCCTCGTGCATGGCGACGTCCAGCGGCCCGTCGACCAGGATGTCCTGGAGCCGGGGGCCGAGGCCCGGCAGCGGCGGCACCGTGACCGGCTTGCCGGGCTCGGCGCGCAGCGCGCAGAGCAGCGCCTCGGCCAGGTCCCGGGAGACGTCGCCGGACTGCTGGTGGCGCTGGAGACCGACGAAGACGCGGCCGTCGTCCTTTGTCATCGCCGGGGCCGCCATGGGCAGCACGGTGGCCAGGGTCACGGTTCGGTCGCCGTGCTCCTCGACCAGTTCGGGGACGAGCCGCAGGGGCGCGGACGCGGCCGGGACCAGCTCGCGCAGCGCGATCCACTCCGGCTCGTCGGTCAGCCCTTCGAACGGTCGGGGGACGAAGACGTCCCGTACCTTTTCCCGCTTGGGGGTGGCTTCGGCGGCCCGCTGGCTCTTTCGACGCTTGCTCACGGCGAATCAGCCTAGAGGCCCCACCGGAGGCGGCGGACCCGACCCGCCCCGCTCGGCGGGACGGGGATCAGCCGGCGGCGACGAGGCCCGGGCTGGGGGTGCCGGCGGGGTCGAACTGCGCCCAGACGCTCTGCCCGAGGCCGTCCCGGTCGACGCCCCAGCTGCTGGCCAGGCCGGAGACGATGTGCAGGCCCCGGCCGTCCACGGCGTCCTGGCTGGCGGCCCGCAACCGGGGCCCGGTGCCCGCCCCGCCGTCGGTGACCCGGAGCTGGACGAGGTGCCCGTGGCCGGGAGCCGGGCTCAGCCGCCAGGCCACCCGGACCACCCCGCCGGGGAGTGGCTCCGCATGCCGGATCGCGTTGCCGACCAGCTCGGCCAGGACGGCCACCAGGTCGGCCAGCAGCACCGCGGGGACGAGGCCGGCCAGTTCGTCGGCGAACCGGTGCCGGGCCAGGCGCGCGCCGGTGGGATGGTGCGGCACCACCACGCACCACGACCGCTGGACCGGCCCTGAGGTCACCGCGCTCCTTCACGCCTCTCGGGCGGCGGCCCGGCCGCGCTCACGCGCGGCAGCCGCACCTCTGCGACCGTACCGCCACCTGCCCTCGGCCGGAGGGATACCCATCCATTCTGTTGCTCGACGATCCGGCGGACGAGGTACAGGCCGAGCCCGGCGCCCGGGTAGCCCCGGCGGTCGCCGGACTCGCCCTGCCAGAACCGGTCGAAGGCCCGCTCCACATGCTCCGGCCGAATGCCGATGCCCCGGTCGCTGACCCGGAACGACACGGTCTGGTCGTTGCCGGTGGCGGCGATCTCGATCGGGGAGTCGGGCGGGGAGTACTTGTCGGCGTTGGTGCACAGCTCGGTCAGCACCGTGGTCAGGCTCTGCCGCTCGCCGACCGCCCTCGGCAGGCCGGCCGGCACGTCCAGCACGATCCGGCGGCGCAGGTCGGCGGGCAGGTCCGCCACCGCCGACGGGAGCGCGTCGCCGAGGTCGAACGGGGCCAACGACTCACCGGGGCGTCCCTCGGTGGCGGAGGTGAGCAGCCGGTCGACCAGCCGGGCCAGTTCGTTGGCCCGCTGCCCGATGACCCGGGCGGCGTGCCGCCGGTCGATGTCGGTCAGCGAGTCCCAGTGGTCGGTGAGGGTGTCCGCGTACCCCTTGATGACGGTGACCGGGGTGCGCAGCTCGTGGCTGGTGACCGCGACGAAGAGGTCCCGGTCCTGGTCGCGTAGCTGCTGGTCGGTGATGTCCCGGAAGGTGACCACCCACAGCGCGCCCGGGCCGGGCAGCTCCCCCGAGGTGATCTTCAGCCAGCGGCCGTCCGGCAGCCGGTGGTCGAGGACCTGACCGGACGGGGGGAGCGGGAACGGCAGCGGACGGTTCAGCGCCTCGGCGGCCGAGAGGCCGGTCACCTCGGCGGCGGCCGGGTTCCACAGCCGGACGTGGCCGCCCCGGTCGACCACGGCCAGCCCGTCGGCCAGCGCCGCCACCACCGGGCCGTCGCCGTGCACCGGCAGGCCGGTCTGGTCGCCGTACATGTGGGCGATGCAGGCGGCGATGTACGCCATCACCTCGTGTTGCCCGGCGGCCGTCGACTCGTCGTGGTCGAGGTAGAAGGCGTGCAGGGTGCCGACGGTGAGCCCGCCGATCTCGGCCCGCGCGACCACCATCCGGCGCAGCCCCCGGTCGACAAGCTCCTGGCCGACCGGGCCGGGGATCCGGTCCACCCGGATGTCGCGGACGCGGGCGCCGGAGAGCAGGCAGACGGTGGCGGGGTCGGTGGGCGACACCGGGCGGCCGACGGCCCACTCGGCGCCCTCGGTCGCGGCGATCACCCGGCCGCCCTTGGGCGCGAACTCCACGAACGCTGTGCTGGCCGCCCCGACGGCCGGCCGCACCAACTGGAGCAGCCGGTGCAGGACCGGCAGCCCGGCCTCCCCAGAGTTGATCATTTCGATCACCCTGCCATGGCCGGCGATGAGAGTGGCGAGGTCGGTGCGCTCCGGCATGCCCCGAGTGTGCCGCGCTGACCCTGCCATCGGCACCCCTGGCTGTTCAGGTGTCCGCGCCGCGCCGCTGAGCCAGCGGGTCATCCCGCCCCGGGGACTCATCGGCCCAGCCGGGCCAGCGCGTGGGCCGGCCGGTCGGTGATGATCCCGTCGACTCCGGCGTCGAGCACCAGCTCCAGGTCGGCCGGCTCGTTGACCGTCCAGACGTACACCTGGTTGCCGGCGGCCCGCAGCGTGGTCAACAGCCGAGGGCGGGACCGCACCAGCCCGATCCCTGGCCCGGCGATCCGGGTGCCGGCCGGCACCCGGCCGGGTGGCAGCCAGCGCGGCAGCACGTCCAGCAGCAGCACGGTGGGCAGGCCGGGGGCCAAATCGTGGACGCGGCGTACGGCGAGCGGGGAGAAGGACATCACGGTGACCCGGACCGGGCTGTCCGCCCCGGGCTCAGCCAGGCCGTACCGGCGCAGCAGGGCCACCAGGCGGCGCTCGACGTCCCGGCCGTACCGGGAGGGGTGCTTTGTCTCGATCAGCAGCCGGACCGGCCGGCCGGCGTCCAGCACGGCGTCCAGCAGCCGTTCCAGGGTGAGCAGCCGGGTGTGCGACTCGTCGGGAGGCTCGTCGCCGTCCGACGGGGCGCAGCCCGGGTGCCAGGAGCCGAAGTCCAGCGCCTCCAACTCGGCGAGCGTGCGGGCGCTGACCAGGCCGGTGCCGTTGCTGGTCCGGTCCAGCCGCCGGTCGTGTACGCAGACCAGGTGGCCGTCCCGGGTCAGCCGGACGTCGCACTCCAACCCGTCGGCACCCTCGTCGAGGGCCCGCAGGTACGCGGCGAGGGTGTGCTCCGGCAGGTCGGCCGAGGAGCCACGGTGGGCGAAGACGAGGGGATCCATGCCCGTCGCTCTCAGATGACCTGGCCCGGCCGCCCGTCCGCATCGACCACGGGTCGCCCGACGGCGGCCCACTGGCGCATCCCGCCGTCGGCGTTGCGCACCTGGTCCCAGCCGTTGTTCATGAGGTAGGCCACCACCTGCGCCGACCGGCCGCCGGAGCGGCAGATCACCGCCACCTCGCGATCGGTCGGAAGCTCGGCCAGGCGGGCCTGCAGCTGCGTCATCGGCAGGTGGTGGGCGTCGGGCGCGTGCCCGGCTGTCCACTCGTCGTCCTCGCGTACGTCGAGCAGGTAGATGTCGTCGGCGATCTCGGTCACGGGCACGGTGGGAACCTGGGGTCCGAACACGGTCACCAAGCCTAGATCCTCGCCGGACCGAACCGGCGGGCGACGTGCGGAAGAGATGCGACCCGGCCCGTGACGCGGTCAGAGCCGGGTGATCCATCGGGGGTTGGCCTGGGCCCAGTCGGGCATCCGCTCGCCGCGGGCGGCGTCGAAAAGGCCGTTCCCCCCGCCGTCGAGCACCACGTAGGAGACCTCGTCGATGGTCTCGGGGTGGGAGGGGACCTGCACGCCGGTCAGCGCTTCCGGGGGCAGGTCCCGCAGGGTGAGCACCAACTCCTCCAGGGGCACCCCGTTGGTGTCGACGGTCAGCGACGCGCCGACCGCCCGGATGAGCCGGTCCAGCCGCACCGGGTCGCGCCGCAGGTTCGTCTCGCCGGCCCGGTCCAGCATCGCCCGCAGGAGTTGCTGCTGGTGGCGCTGCCGGTCGTAGTCGCCGCCGGGCAGGTCGTACCGCTGGCGGACGTAGTCCAGCGCCCGGGCGCCGTCCATCTGCTGGCAGCCGACAGGGAACAGGGTCCTGGTGTGGATCGAGCGGACCTCGGTGTCGACGCACATCCGGATCCCGCCGAGCAGGTCGATGACCTGCCGCAGCCCGGCGAAGTCGATCAGCGCGGCCCCGTCGAAGCGCAGGCCGGTGAGCCGGGTGAGGGTGACCGAGAGCAGCCGGACCCCGGCTTCGCCGCCGCCGCCGTGCTCGTACGCGGCGTTGATCTTGTCGCTGCCGCCGCCCCAACCGTTGGGCGCGGGCGGGATGGCCACCCGCAGGTCGCGCGGAATGGAGATCAGGTACGCCCGTTTCGTGCCGGCCGGCACGTGCACCACGAGGACGGTGTCCGACCGCTGGTCGTCCCCCGTGGCGCCGGGCCGCCGGTCCGAGCCGACCAGCAGATAGTTCAGCGCGTCGTCGAGGTCGGTCCGGTCCCGCCGGGCATCCGGGTCGAGCAGTTGCTCCCGGGTCACCGTGCGCTCGTACCGGTGGCTCAGGATCTTGAGCCCGGCCACCGCGGCGGCGGCCAGCAGGGTGAGGGCCAGGCCGGCCCCGAGGAGCACCCGGCTCCACCGGGGTACGCGCCGACGGGCCGGCCCGCGCCGCCCCCGCCCGGCTTCCCCTGACCTGGTCGTGACGCCCCCCACAGCCGAACGTGAAACCCTCTCACGTCAGGCTATGGGGGTGGCCGGGCCGACGGGCGGCTTTCGCGCAGTTCGGACGGCTTACCCGCAGGTGGGACGGCTACCTGCGGGCCGGACGGCTACTTGCGGGTGGAGAGCACGCCCGGGTTGGCGTACACGAACTCGGCGAGCTTGTCGTTCTTGATCGCCTGGAACATCTCCAGGGTCTGCGGGCTGAGCGTCTCCTTCGAGCCGTCGGCGGTGGGGTGGAACTTCCCGCCGTTGGTGCGCAGCATCGTCAGGTCGTTGCCGGTGACCCCGCGCATCGTGAAGATCATGTCGATTATCGGCACCCCGCCGGTGTCCAGCACGAGGGCCCCGCCGGCCGCCTTCATCAGCGCGTTGAGCTTCACCGGGTTGGTCAGCGTGCCGTTCTCGGTAGCCTTCTTCGCCATCGCCTTGATCAGCTGCTGCTGGTTCTGCTGGCGGTCGTAGTCGCCGCCGTCCAGGCCCTTGCGCTGCCGGGAGTAGTCCAACGCCGCCCAGCCCTCCATCTCCCGGCAGCCCTTCTTGTGCACCACCTGGGTCATCGGCTTGCCGGTCTTCTTGGCGTCCGCGTTCCACATCGGCTTGCCGTCGACGTACGACATGTGTAGCGACTTGACCTCTTGGGAGACGCAGATCCGCACGGTGCCGAGGGTGTCGATGATCTTCTTGAAGCCGCCGAAGTTGATGATCCCCGCGCCGTCGAAGCTGACCCCGGTCATCTTCTTGATCGTGTTAGCCATGAGCTGGGCACCCCCCTCCCAGCCGCCCCCGTTCCGGGCGCCGGCCTGGAACGCCGCGTTGATCTTGTCGTTGCCGCCCTCGAAGCCACTCTTCTTGGACGCCGGGATCTGCACGTCGGTGTCCCGCGGAATCGAGATCAGGTACGCCTGGTCGTGCGAGGCGGGGATGTGCAGCACGATGATGCTGTCCGCCCGGACATTGTCGGCGGCCCAGCGCTCCCGGGCGTCCACGCCGAGCAGCAGCATGTCGATCGGGCCGTTCAGGCTTGCGCCGCCCTCGGCGTCGGACTTGCCGGCGTCGCCGAGCAGGTTGCCCTCAGCGATGTTGCCGGTGGCCTGGCTGATCAGCGCCTTGCTGCCCACGATGGCGACCCCGCTGGCCAGCATCAGCACCGCGCCGAAGATCACGGTGAGACGCGCCCAGAGGGGGTCCTTGCGGCGGGCCCGCTTCTTGGCGGGGCCGCGGCTGGGGCGCTTGCTGCCGCGGCGGGGCGACGTGACCCGTGCGGCTGCGCCGACGGGCTCCAGCGACGGGGGGCGACGGCTGGCTTGAACCGGCATGCGTGCTCCAGCTCGCGTTTTCGGGGGGCGGGGGCGGGACCACTGTACGTACCGCTTCCCGTCAAGGCGAGTTAGTCACGTGATTATTTGCTGTTCTCCCGGTCGTCACTCGCGGGAATTGCCCGAACGTCCAGGTCGATGCGACCGGTCGGCGGTTCGATCCCCGGGATGGAGGTTCTGCCGCCGACCGGCGATGACGTCCGTCGAAGTAACGGGTGCCGTGCGTCAGTTCCCGTTACCAGTGCCGCCGGCCGGCTGGTTGGTCTTCACCCAGTCGGCCATCGTGTCCGCCGTCATGGCCTTGTACATCCCCAGGGCCTTCTCCCGGTCGGAGACCACCACCGACTCCCCGTTGATCGTGTCGCTGCCCGAGTTCGGGCTGGTGACGAAGATCAGGTTCTCCCCGCGCAGGCTGCGGAACTGCAATGCCATGTCGACCAGCGAGAACCCCTCATCCACCGTGACGGCGTCGGTCACCGACTGGAGGAAGGCGTTCAACTTCTTCGGATTGGTCAGCGTCCCCGTGCTGGCCGCCTTGTCCATCAGCGCCTTCAGGAACTCCTGCTGGTGGCGCATCCGCGCGAAGTCGCCGTCGGGGAACTGCTTACGCTGCCGGATCCAGTCCAGCGCCTCGGCGCCGGTCATGTGCATGGTGCCCTTGGTGAACTTCCGGAACGGCTTGTGGATCGACGTGACCGACCGCTCCACCTTCAGGTCGACCCCGCCGAGGGCGTCGGTGACCTGCTTGAAGCCGGCGAAGTCGATCGCCAGCACGTGGTCGATCCGCACGTCGGTGAAGCACTCCACCGTCTTCACGGCCAGCGGCAGACCGCCGAACGCGAACGCCGCGTTGATCTTCGCCCGCTGACCCGAGCCGCACTCCGACTGGGCGTTCTCGGGGATCGGCACGTACAGGTCGCGGGGGATGGAGACCAGGTAGGCGGACTTGTGGTCGGCCGGGATGTGCATGACGATGATCGTGTCCGCCCGCCACTGGCTCTGCTGGTCCACCGGGGCGTCCGGGTCCCGCGAGTCGCTGCCGACCAGCAGGATGTTCAGCGCGCCGTTCACCGCCTTGGCCGGGCGACCGCCCGTCAGCTCGGAGAACGGGTCGGTGCGGGCCAGGTCGTCGTTGAGGTTGCTGGTGTAGAGCCAGGCGCCCGCCCCGCCGAGCAGCGCGAGCACCAGCACCGCCACGCCGGCCACCAGGCCGATCCGGCGCCACCGGGGGCGCGGCCCCTGTCCGCCCGGCCGCTGTCCGCCCGGCCGCCTCGGCCCGCCGGGCCCGCCGGAGTCGCCGCCCGGTGACCGGTCGCCGGGCGGGGGGTACGACTGGGCGTCGGACACGCGGGCGCGTCCCGGGGAGCCCTGGCCGGGGCCGGGGACCGAGGCTCGTCCGGCGCTGCGACTCAGGTGCGGTAGCGGGACGCCGGCGGGAGTGGTCGCTGACATGTCCCCGAGGGTACGTAGCCCCGTCGAGTGCCGCGCCGAAGCGCAGGTCGCCCGGCGGGGCGTGGCCCGTCGGGCGGTTACCCTAGCCGCTCGCGGAAGTAGTCGATGGTGCGTCGGAGGCCGTCCTCGGGCGCCACCGAGGGCTCGTATCCGAGCAGTTCACGGGCGAGGGTGAGGTCCGGCCGGCGCATCTCCGGGTCGTCGGCGGCGCGGGTGACGTACGTCACCTGTGACGCGCTTCCGGAGAGCGACACGATCAACTCGGCGAGTTGCCGCATGGTCAGCTCGTGCTCGGTGCCGCAGTTGACCGGGCCGGTCTCGGTCGAGTCGAGCAGCAGCAGGATGCCGCGCACCAGGTCCTCGACGTAGCAGATCGACCGGGTCTGGTTGCCCGTGCCGTGCACCGTGATCGGCTCGCCGCGCAGCGCCTGCGAGATGAACGTCGGGATGGCCCGGCCGTCGTCCGGCCGCATCCGCGGGCCGTACGTGTTGAAGATCCGCACGATCGCGGCGTCCAGCCCCCGGTACCGGTGGTACGCCATCGTGGCCGCCTCGGAGAACCGCTTCGCCTCGTCGTAGACGCTGCGCACGCCGATCGGGTTGACGTTGCCCCAGTACGTCTCGCGCTGCGGGTGCTCCTTCGGGTCCCCGTACGCCTCGGAGGTGGAGGCCATCAGGAACCGGGCTCCGTCGGCGACCGCGCGGTCCAGCAGGTGCAGGGTGCCCACCGAGCCGACCCGGAGGATCTCCACCGGCAGGGTGGCGAAGTCCGTGGGGCTGGCCGGGGAGGCCATGTGCAGGATCGCGTCGAACCGCTCGGCCAGGGCCGGGTGGTGGTTCGGCAGGCCGTCGGAGATGTCCGCCTCGACCAGCGTGAAGGTCGGTTTCTCCAGCAGGTGGGCGACGTTGTCCTTGGAGCCGGTGACGAAGTTGTCCAGCACCACCACTGTGCAGCCGCGGGCGACGAGGGAGTCCACCAGGTGTGACGGCACGAAGCCGGCACCGCCGGTGACGAGGACACGGTGACCGGGGCCGAAGCGCGGAGCAACCTTCATACGGTCAGCCTACAGAGGTGAGGAGGGGCCCCCTGCCAATGCCTCGGGCGCGGCGGGGGCCCCTCGACAGCTCGGCCGGTGCGGTGCCGAGCGGATCGACTCAGTGCGCGCCGGCGCCGGTGAGCGAGCGCACCTCCAGTTCCGCGTACTTCTCCTCGTCGTGCTCCTTCGACACGATCGTGCCGATCCAGCCGCAGAGGAAGCCGAACGGGATGGAAAGGATGCCCGGGTTGGACAGCGGGAACCAGTGCCAGTCGTGGTCCGGGAACATCGAGGTCGGCGCCCCGGAGACCACCGGCGAGAAGAACACCAGCACCACTGCGGCGAGCAGGCCGCCGTAGATCGACCAGACCGCGCCGGAGGTGTTGAACCGCCTCCAGAACAGGCTGTAGAGGATCGCCGGGAGGTTGCCCGAGGCGGCCACCGCGAACGCCAGCGCCACCAGGAACGCCACGTTCAGGCTCTGCGCGTAGATCGACAGGGCGATCGACACCGCGCCGATGACCAGGGCCGAGAGTCGGGCGACCCGGACCTCTTGGCGCTCCGACGCCTGCCCCTTCTTGACCACGTTGGCGTAGAAGTCGTGCGCGAGGCTCGACGACGAGGCCAGGGTGAGCCCGGCGACCACCGCCAGGATGGTGGCGAAGGCGACCGCCGCGATGATCGCCAGCAGGGTCGCCCCGCCGAGGTCCCCGCCGAAGAATTCCTTACCCAGTGCCTCGGCGAGCTGTGGCGCGGCGGTGTTGCCGGCCTTGTCCTGCGCGACGATGTCCTTGCCGCCGACCAGCGCCGCCGCGCCGAAGCCCAGGGCGAGGGTGAGCAGGTAGAACGCGCCGATGATGCCGATCGCCCAGAGCACGCTCTTGCGGGCCGTCTTGGCGGTCGGGACGGTGTAGAAGCGGATCAGGATGTGCGGCAGGCCGGCCGTGCCGAGCACCAGCGCGATGCCGAGCGAGAGCAGGTCGACCTTGTTGTAGAACGTCTGCGTCGCGTTGCCGGCCACCTCGACGCCGTACCGCAGGCCCGGTTCCAGGAAGGCGCTGCCCTTGCCGGAGGACGCGGCGGCGTCGCCGAGCAGCTCCGACAGGTTGAAGTTGTACTTCGCCAGCACCAGCAGGGTCATCACCAGCGCGCCGGTCATCAGCAGGAACGCCTTGACGATCTGGACGTACGTGGTGCCCTTCATGCCGCCCACGGTGACGTAGATGATCATCAGGGCGCCGACCATGATGATCGTGGCGATCTTGGCGGTGTCGGCGTCCATGCCGAGGAACGTGGTGCCGGGCCGGATGCCGAGCAGCAGCGCCACCAGCGCGCCCGCGCCGACCATCTGGGCCAACAGGTAGAAGATCGACACGGTGATCGTGGAGACCGCCGCCGCCGTGCGTACCGGGCGCTGGCGCATCCGGAACGCCAGCACGTCCGCCATCGTGTACCGGCCGGAGTTGCGCAGCAGTTCGGCGACGAGCAGCAGCGCCACCAGCCAGGCGACCAGGAAACCGATCGAGTACAGAAAGCCGTCGTACCCGTAGAGGGCGATGATGCCGGCGATGCCGAGGAAGGACGCCGCCGACATGTAGTCGCCGCCGATCGCCATGCCGTTCTGGAAGCCGGAGAAGGACCGGCCGCCGGCGTAGAAGTCGGTGGCCGTCTTGGTCTGCCGGCTCGCCCAGACGGTGATGGCGAGGGTGATCGCCACGAAGACCAGGAAGAGTGTGATGGTCAGGTTGCGGGCGGTGCCGCCGCCCGCCTCAGCCGCGAGGACCGTGTTCATGGGTCACCTCCCCCATTTCGGCGCGGATCCGGTCGGCCACCGGGTCGAGCCGCCGGTCGGCGAACCGCGAGTACAGCCAGGCGATGAGGAACGTCGAGACGAACTGGAGCAGCCCGAAGACCAGGGCCACGTTGATGTTGCTGCCGAACAGCCGCGTGCCCATGAAGTCCCGCGCGTACGCGGACAGGATCACGTAGAGCGCGTACCACAGGAAGAACGCGACGGTCATCGGGAAGACGAAGCCGCGCAGCGCGCGACGCAACCCGACGAACTCGTCCGACCGTTGCATGGCGAGGTACCGGTCAGCGGCGGGCGCGGCCGAGGACGCCGTCTCCGGCGCGGCCGGCGACGGCGCATCCGGCGCGGGTGTGTCCGTGGACATCTGTGGATCACCACCTTCACAGGCGTGGGGAGTTTCGCGCACGGTAGGAACCGCGCTCCTCACCTGGGAAGACGTGGATCGACCCCGGTCGACCACTGCGCCGAACGGTCGCCTGCCTGCGCTGAGTGACCCACGTCACTCCGGTGACCGGCGGTCGGTGGTCGACCCCGCTCAGGTCAGCTCGTGGTACCGGCCCCGGTAGTGCAGGAGGGGGACGGTCTCCTCGGTGAGGGTGACGGCCTCGATGGTGGCCTCGACCAGCAGCGCCCAGCCGTACTCGCGGGCGGTGTCGAGCCGGCAGCCGGTCCAGCCCCCGGCGTCGGCGGGGACCGGTCCGTACTCGGTGTCGGCCCAGCCGTCGGTGGCGAAGAGACCGCCCGGCGACGGGAACAGGCCGGCGAACCGGTCGGCGAGCTGCCGGTGCGCCGGGCCCAGCGGCGCGACCGCGAACCGTCCCGCCTCCTCGACCGCCGCCCACAGGTCCGACTCCGGGTCGACCAGGCCGAGCAGCCGGTCCGGCTCGCCCTCGGCGACCAGCGTGGACGACACCGTCAGGCCGGCCGGCCCGGGCGCGGTCCAGAGGGTCACCGGAGCCGCGAGGCGGCCCCGCAGGCGACGGGCCGGAGACTTCTGTCCGGAGGGCACGGCGAACGGGTCGGTGTGGTGGATCTCGGCACCCGGCTGATGATTCACGTGAAACATTGTGCCGCCCCGGGCGCGCGCCCAGCCCAGGAACCACTCGTGCAGGCCGCTCGGGCGTCGAGGTGGCGGACAGCCCGGCCGGGTGGTGCTGGTGTGGGGCAGGTCCGGGCGTTCATGATCGTTTGCACGTAACGGAGAACGGCACGCCGTGTTCTTGTCGTTTTTCGACAGACGATCAAGGAAGCATCACTCATCGGTGGTGAGGGTGCGGCGGGCGGCGGCCAGCACCTCCGGGTCGGTGCAGCCGGCGGCGTACCCGGCGATCCGGCGGCGGATGTCCCGGCCCAGCAGCCACACCCCGACCCGGTCGGCGACCGGGCGCAGGAACGCCGGCCGGCAACGGAAGCTGTACCGCCAGGTGGCGATCGCCGTGCCCGGCTCCGGGCCGGGCGCGAACCGCCAGCCGCCCGCGAACATCTCGAAGAACCACGGGCCCCGGACCATCTTCATCCCGACGTGGCTCGGCGGCGCGAAGGAGACGTACTCGCTGACCATGACCAGGCCGTGGCGGGACCGGGTGAACGTGCGCACGCCTTTGCCGGGGCGGGTGGCCCCGCCGGTGAAGTGCTGCTCCCGGACGAACGGGTCCCAGCGGTAGCGCACCGGCGCGACGGTCTGCGACACCGCGAAGGCCAGCTCGGGCGGCACCGGAACGGTGATCACCGACTCGACGACAGGCATCGGCCCATTGTGCCGCCGCCCGCCAACCCCACCAGGAGGACGGCTGGCAGCGGGTGCGCGGGGGCCCTATCGTGCCGGCATGGCCCCAGTTACGCCGCAGAAGCTCGCCCAGACCCGCGTCCTCGACGTCGATGCCCTGGCCCGCAACGAGGTGGACCTGCGGGCCTACCCCCACCGGCACCTCGCCCTGCTCGCCCGCCCCGGCATGACGAACAGCGGCGTCACCCGGCTGATGGAGGGCGTCGAGTACCTGGCCCAGTTCGGGTGGGAACTGGTCAACGTCACCGACCTCAGCCGCAACCAGTTCCTCTACGCGTTTCTGCGCCGCCGCTGACCCGCGTGCCCGCGCCGCCGCACACCCGCGCCGCCGCTGACGGTCACCGCCGGGCGGGGCCGGGTCGTCAGCGGCGCGGGGTGACGGCCGTCAGCAGCTCCGGGGCCCGCCGGTCGAGCAGGTCCCCGGCCAGGTACGTCCCGAGCAGCGCCGCACCCAGGCCGTACGCGAGGCCCAGCGGCAGGGCCAGCCAGAGCCAGGCGTCGCCGAGCAGCGCCGCCGCGACCACCATCGGCACCGCGGCGACCGCCGACCCGATCATCGACACCACGGTGAGGAGGCCCTTCGCCAGCCCGGCCCCGCTGTTCATCGCGAACGGGTTGCTCGTCTCCGGCAGCGAGTACGCCCCGAGCACCGAGATGAGCGCGTTGATCGCCAGCCCCACCCCGTACGAGGCGAGCAGGGTGCCGGCCAGCAGGCCCAGCCACGCCGGCCGGCCCAGCACCACCGCCAGGACGACCGCGACCACGGCCAGGATCGGCAGCACGTACACCGAGAACGCCGCCGCCCGGGCGCGCAGCTCCAGCCGGCCCGGCACCCCGGCGACGACGTTCGCCGCGTACGCGCTGCCGTCGAAGCCGAACTGGTTGGCCAGGGTGACCGAGGCGAGCACCCCGACGAAGATCACCGAGAGGCTGGCCAGCACCGGTGAGGAGTCCGGGGCGGCGAACTCCATCCCGCTCTCCGCCGAGAAGCTCGTCCCGCCGAAGTTGACCATCACCGGCACGAAGATCCCGATCACCGCGATCGTGATCAGGTTGGCCCGCCGCCGGGCGTCCCGCCACCAGTAGCGGCACTCCCGCGCGACCAGCGCGCCGAACCGGTCCCGCCGGGCCCAGCCGAGAGCCCGGGGGAAGAGCTGCGCCACCGCGCCGCCGACCGGGCCGCGGCGGGCCTTCGCCGTGCCCCCGCCGGCCGCCCCCACCATCGCCGACTCCAGCGACCGGGACCACCACCACAGCAACGCCCCGATGGCCGCCGCCGTGATCAGCAGCTTCAGCGGGGCCGCCCACGCCCGTCCCTCGGCCACGTCGATGCCAACCGTCCACGGGGCGCCGAACGGGGTCCAGCCGACGACGCGGGCCACCCCCGCCAGCCGGTCCCAGTCGGCCTGCCGCACGGCGGCCAGCACCACGAGCTGCAACGGGCCCAGCAGCGCGGCGAGCACCGCGAGCAGCACGGCCGCCAGGTCACGTACCCTCCGCGAGCGCAGCATCGTGGCGAACGCGCTGGTCACCGCCCGGCTCGCGGCGACGCAGAGGATCAGCCCGGCGGCCACCCCGACGGCCGCGACCAGCGCCGCCGCCCACCCGCCCAGCATGCCGGCGGTGAGCACCAGCCCGAGGGTCGCGATCAGCACCGCCACCGTCGGGACGCTGACCAGCGCGGCGGCGAGCAGCCCGGTGACCAGGGTGCGCCGGGTCAGCGGCAGCAGGGCGAACCGGGCCGGGTCGAGCGTCTCGTCCACGCCGAAGAAGACCAACGGCAGCAGCAGCCAGCCGAGCACCAGCAGGCCACCGCCGAACGCGGCGACCATCAGCGCGTACTTCGGCTCGCCGGCCAGCCCGGGGGCGGCCAGCAGGAAGAACCCGGTGGCGGCGAACCAGAGCCCCGCGACCACCCCGCCCACGAACATGGCGATCCGCCAGCCCTGGCCGCGGAAGTTGTTGCCCATCACCCGCAGCTTGAGCCGCACGAAGTGCCGGGCCGAGACCGGTCGGGCCCGCTCGGCGGGCGTGGTCACCGCGACAGCCACGCCAGCTCCTCGCCCGTCGCGGTGCGCCCGCCGACCACCTCGACGAACACGTCTTCCAGCGAGCGGTCGCCGCGCACCTCGGAGAGGGTGCCGACCTGTTTGATCGTCCCCTCGGCGAGGATCGCCACGTGTGAGCAGAGCCGCTCCACGACCTCCATCACGTGACTGGAGAAGACCACCGTCCCGCCACCGACGACGTACCGGTGCAGGATGTCCCGGATCAGCGCCGCGGACACCGGGTCGACCGCCTCGAACGGCTCGTCGAGCACCAGCAGCCGGGGCCCGTGCAGCAGCGCGCAGGCGAGGCCGATCTTCTTCTTCATGCCGGCGGAGTAGTCCACCACCAGGGTCCGGTTGGCGTCGCCGAGGGCGAGCACGTCGAGCAGCTCCGCCGCCCGCTGGTCGACCACCGCCGGGTCCATGCCGCGCAGCAGACCGTGGTATGCCAGCAGCTCCGCCCCGCTGAGCCGGTCGAACAGCCGCACGCCGTCCGGCATCACGCCGAGGAGCTGCTTGGCCCGGACCGGGTCGGCCCACACGTCGTGCCCGAGCACCCACGCCGCGCCCGCGTCCGGGCGGAGCAGCCCGACGGCCATGGACAGGGTGGTGGTCTTGCCGGCGCCGTTCGGGCCGAGCAGCCCGTAGAACGAGCCGGCCGGGACGTCGAGGTCGACGCCGGCCACCGCCACCTTGCCGTCGAACCGCTTGGCGAGGCCACGCAGCGCGAGTGCGGGGTGCTCATCAGTCATGGTCCGACGGTATCCGGCCGGGACGAGGGATCGCTCCCGCCACGGGACGAGCCTGGCCTCCTCCTTCGGCAGGAGGCGGGTCCGGCGCACGGCTGACCGGGCCGTCCAGGGAAAACACGCCCGGCGGGCGTCAGGAGGTGGACCTTCCCTCGGCGCGGAGCGCCTCAGGGGAGTGCAGGCGGAGCATGGTGCCGGCGACGTCGGCGGGGAGCCGGCGGCGGGTCGCCGTCGACACCGCGACCATGACCGTGAAGGCGAGCGGGACGGTCCAGGCGGCCGGCTGCGTGGTGAGCGTGGCCGGCCAGCCGGACAGCGGCGGCCCGAGCACCGTCAGCAGCACCGCCCCGACGGCCGCGCCGCCGCCCACCAGCACCCCGGCGGCGGCGCCCACGTCGGTCAGGCCGCGCCACCAGATGCCCAGCACCAGCAGCGGGCAGAAGCTGGATGCGGCGACCGCGAAGGCCAGCCCCACCACCTGGGAGACGTCCAGCCCCGAGACGTTCAGCGCGAGCACCGTCGGCACCCCGCCCGCGATCACCGTGGCCAGCCGGAAACCGCGTACCGAGCCGCGCCCCAGCACGTCCGTGGAGATCACCCCGGCCACGCTGGTGAGCAGCCCGGACGAGGTGGACAGGAACGCGGCGAACGCCCCGGCGGCGACCAGCGCGGCGAGCAGCCGGCCGGTCGTGCCGTCCCCGAGCGCCGCCCCGGGCAGCAGCACCACCACCGCGTCGGTCTGCCCGGTGACCAACAGTTGCGGGGTGTAGATCCGGCCCAGCACCCCGTACAGGGTGGGCAGCAGGTAGAACGCGCCCACCAGGGCCAGCACCACCAGGGTCGTGCGTCGGGCCGCCGCCCCGTCCGGGTTGGTGTAGAACCGGACGAGCACGTGCGGCAGCCCCATGGTGCCCAGGAACGTGGCCAGGATCAGCGAGTACGTGGCGAACAGCCCCCGGTCGTCGTCCCCGGCGGTGTCCGGCAGCAGCCAGTCGGCGGCTTCGGTGGCCGTGCCGGAGACCTGCGGCACCGGGTCGCCGGCCGCGAAGTCGAGACGGTCGCCGGGGCGTACCTCCCGGGCGTCGCCGTCGGGGAAGGTGAGGGTCGCCCGGTGCTCGACCACGACGGTGGTCGCGGTCCGGAACGCCGGCCCGTCGGGCGGGGTCACCGCCGGGCGGGCGTCGGCCTGCCACTGCAACACCAGGAAGATCGCGGGTACGGCGAGCGCGGTGAGCTTCAGCCAGTACTGGAACGCCTGGACGAAGGTGATCGCCCGCATCCCGCCCAGCGCGACGTTCGCGGTGACCACCACCGCCACCAGCACCGCCCCGACCGGGTACGCCGCTCCGGTCAGCGTGGCCAGGGTCAGCCCCGCCCCCTGGAGCTGCGGCACCAGGTACAACCAGCCGATGAAGATCACGAACACGGTGGCCAGGGTGCGCAGCCGGCGCGAGCCGAGCCGCAGCTCGCAGAAGTCCGGCAGGGTGAACGCGCCGGACCGGCGCAGCGGCGCGGCCACGAACAGCAGCAGCGCAAGATAGCCGGCGGCGAAGCCGACCGGGTACCAGAGCACGTCCACGCCGTACTTGAGGATCAGCCCGGCCACGCCGAGGAAGCTCGCCGCCGACAGGTACTCCCCGCCGATCGCGGCGGCGTTCCAGGTCGGGCTGACCGAGCGGGAGGCGACCAGGAAGTCGGAGGTGGTGCGGGCCAGCCGCAGCCCGTAGAAGCCGATCCCGACGGTGACCAGGGTCACCGCGACGATCGCCGGGACGACGTACCCGTTGCCCATCTCAGCGCTCCGGCCGCTGGACGAGGTCGGTGAAGTCCTGCTCGTTGCGCTCCGCCAGCCGCACGTACGCCCAGCCGACCGCGATCAGGAACGGGAAGGACGCCACCCCCAGCAGCAGCCAGGGCAGGTTCACCCCGAACACGGTGACCCGGCCGACCGCCGGCGCGATGGCGAACAGCCAGGGCAGGCCGCCCAGCCCGATCAGCACCACCAGGCTCAGCCGCAGCGCCAACGCGAGCTGGGCCCGGACCAGCCCCCGGACCAGGGCCTCCCCCACCCGGGTCTGCTGGGCCAGCTCGGCCCGGGCCCGGTCCGCGTCGGGCTCCCGGCGGGACACCTCGGCCAGCACGACCCGGGTCCGGCCCGGCGCGACCGGCGTCCGGCCCGAGGTCTCGGTCGGGGGCACCGGCATCCGGCCCGAGGTCCCGTTCGGGGGCACCGGCATCCGGGTCGAAGTCTCGGTCGGGGGCACCGGCATCCGGGTCGGGGTGACCAGTGACCCGGCCGGGCCCGGGGCCCGGGGTGGCGGTACGGGATCGTCAGGTGCGGCCACCCCGGCAGTCTCGCCCGATCGGCCGGATTGTCAAGGGCGTCCGTGCGGTGGCCGTCCGCCGCGCGGGACCGCCGTTCATCGGGCCGTCCGCGTCACGGGCCCCACCTCACCTGCGGCGAAAGGGTGGGGCAGCTCAGGGCCGTCGCCCCGAGCGGCGACAGGTCCAGCAGGTCACGGGCCGCCGCCCGGCCCAGGTTGGCCGTCCGGACCTGGTCGACCGGCAGATCGAGGGCGATGTTCCACAGCGCGCAGGAGCGCAGCGGCTCGGGCAGCCGGTCCAGCGCCGGCACCGCGTCGGCGGAGAGCCGGGAGGCGTACTGCACGTCGATCATTCCGGTCAGCCGGTACCGGTCGACGTTGCGCTCGGCGATCAGCCGGTCCGGGTTGACGGCCGCCAGCCCGAGCAGGGCTAGCACCGCCGTACCCACCACCAGCGGCGGCAGCCAGTTGGCCCGCAGGCGCACCACGGCCACGCCGACCAGGAGGAACAGCACCCCGAGCCACAGCTCGACGGCGGCCACCGCCAGCCGCAGCCGGGTCGCCCCGTACGCGTCGGCGTACACCTGCATCCGGTGCAGCGCCGAGACGACCACGACCAGGCTGAGCGCGGTGAGCGTGCCGAGCAGGAGCCGGAACAGGAGCCGGTCGGCTCGGGTGGTCCGGGGTGCCCAACGGGTGGCCCCGGCGATCACCAGCAGGGTGAGGGCGGCGACCGCCAGCAACTGCCAGAAGCCGCCGCGGCCGTACTGGGCGTAGCTGAGGCCGGCGGTGCGCAGCACGTGGGCGGAGCCGCCGAACAGCACGGTGAGCTGCACCAGTACGAACGCGGCGAACAGCGCGTCGAGCAGGGCCAGCGGCACCACCCACTCCAGTCGGCGCACCGGCTGGGCCGGGGCGACCCGCAGCCCGTCCAGGTCGGCGGGCGCAGCCAGCAGGTACGCCGCGCCGAGCAGGCCACCGCCGATCAGCGCGCAGCGGAACAGCCAGCCGATCGTCGCGCCCACCGACACCTCGGGCAGCAGGCCCGTCACCAGGTCGGCGAAGACCGCGTCGGCCGAGGAGAAGAGCAGGCCGAAGACGAGCAGCAGCGCCACCGAGGCGGCGACGGTGGCGAGGCCGCGCCCGACCGTCGACCCGCCGGGGCCGGACCGGGGCAGCCCGCGTCCCGCCCAGGGGAGCGCCCGGAACGGGGCCGCCGGGGTGAGCCAGGCGGCCGTGAGCATGCCCAGCGGCGTCCGGCCACCGACCACGGCGAGGACGCCGGTGACCACGGCGGCGAGCAGGCAGAGCACGAAGAGCCAGCCGGCCGCCCGGACGTACCCGACCGAGACGAGCGCGATGGTGGCGGCGGCCCAGACCAGCCGGTCCGGTGCCAGCCTCGGTGCCCGGCCTTCCGCCCGGTCCGGTGCCTGATCCGCCGCCCGCCCCGGCGCCCCCGTGGCGTCGGGACGGCCGGCGGACCCGGCAGCCGCCCCGGGTCGGGCGGTCGTCTCGGGGGAGACGTCGGTGCCGGCAGTCGCCTCCGGAAGGACCATCGTGCCGGGCGGTGGACCGGACGTCGAGCCGTCCGGTGCGGGGTCCCGGCGTCCCGTGGCGGCCGTGACGAGCGCGGCGGTCGCGGCGAGCACCGCCACCAGCCAGCCGAGCCCGGGTCGGTCGAAGGGGACGAAGAACGCCGCCACCCCGGCGGCCACGGCCACCGCGCCGAGCACCACGGGCCGAGCCGGTCCGTTCGGCCCGGGCCACCGCCGTTCGAGAAAGGACGGCGGCCGGGGCCGCACCCCGGTCTGGGGCGGCGCTCCTACCTGCGGCGGCGCTCCTGTCTGGGGCCGTACTCCTGGCTGCGGCGGCACCCCTGGCTGCGGCGTCCCGGGGGCGACCTGCCCCCCGCCGCCCGCCACCGCGACCTGCTGCCCGGTTCCGGCCGCCGCTTTCCCGTCGACCATGGACTCCTGCTGAGGTATGTCTGATGATTTGTCGCTCATGTCGGGCACCACAACTCCTTGATCGACGCCGAGGGGAGAGGAAGGAGGGGGAAGAGAGCAGGGTCAGGGGTGCGCGGGGTGGGGGAGGGACACCCGGATGCGGCAGCCGGGGTGGGCGCCCGGGTGGGGCGGGTCGGGATCCAGGACGGCGATGGCGCCGCCGTGCAGCTCCACCACCCAGCGCGCGATCGCCAGGCCCAGCCCGGTCCCGCCGCCCTGCGACCGGTCGCCCCGGGTGAACCGCTCGAACACCCGCGAGCGCTCGGCGACCGGGATGCCCTCGCCCTCGTCGGTGACCTCGAAGTGCAGGTGGCCGTCCCGCTCCTCCGCGCTGACCAGCACCGTTCCGCCCGTCGGGCTGTGCTGGGCGGCGTTGTCCAGCAGGTTGGCGAAGACCTGGTGCAACCGCGCCGGGTCCGCGTACACAGTCAGCGGGGCCGGCAGCGGGTCGAGCCGGAAGCGGACGTCCCGCCCGACCCCGGCGGCGGTCGCGGCCGCGTGTTCCACGGCCTCGTCGAGGAAGTCGGCGACGTCGATCTGCGTCCGGCGCAGCGGCACCACCCCGGCGTCCAGCCGGGACAGGTCGAGCAGGTCGGCGACGAGGTGACTGAGCCGCTCGGTCTGGGCCAGCGCGGTGCGCAGCGCGGCCGGTTCGGTCGGGGCGACGCCGTCGACCAGGTTCTCCAGCACCCCCCGCAGCGCGGTGATCGGCGTACGCAGCTCGTGCGAGACGTTCGCGATCAGCTCCCGCCGGCGCTGGTCGGCCGCAGCGAGGTCGGCGGCCATCTTGTTGAACGCGTGGGCCAGCTCGCCGACCTCGTCGCGGGAGGTGGCCCGGACCCGCCGGGAGTAGTCGCCCCGGGCCATCGCCCCGGCGGCCACCGTCATCTCCCGCAGCGGGGAGGTCATCCCGTGCGCGAGCACCTGCGAGGTGAACAGGGCCAGGCCGATCGCCGTCGCCGAGGTCATCGGGGGCAGCCAGCCGATGGCGTACCAGAAGTAGGACAGGCCGGCGGCGCCCGAGGTGACCAGCAGGACGCCCAACTTCACCTTGATCGAGCGGACCGGGTCGAGGGGCCGGGGCAGCACCCGGTTCAGCCACGTCACGAGGCGCTCGGTCACGACTGTGTCTCCAGCGCGTAGCCGACGCCGTGCACGGTGCGGATCAGGTCCGCGCCGAGCTTGCGGCGCAGTGCCTTCACGTGGCTGTCGACCGTCCGGGTGCCGCCGCCCTCCGCCCAACCCCACACGTCGGCGAGCAGCTGCTCCCGGGGCAGCACCGCGCGCGGCCGGCCGGCGAGGTGCACCAGCAGGTCGAACTCGGTGGGGGTCAGGTGCACCTCGGTGCCGTTGCGCAGCACCCGGCGCTCGGCCTGGTTGATCTCGACGTCGCCGACCGTCAGCGTCGCGGGTCCGGCGGCAGCCGCCCGCTCGACCCGGCGCAGCAGCACGTGCACCCGGGCGGCCAACTCCCGCATCGAGAACGGCTTGGTGAGGTAGTCGTCCGCCCCGACGGCCAGCCCCACGAGCAGGTCGGTCTCGTCGTCGCGGGCGGTCAGCATGAGGACGGGCACCGGCCGGTCGCCCTGGATCCGCCGGCACACCTCCAGGCCGTCGTAGCCCGGCAGCATGACGTCGAGGACGACGAGATCGGGCCGCCACGTCCGGAACCGGTCCACGGCGGTGGGCCCGTCCCCGGCGATCTCCACCGTGAAGCCCTCGGCCCGCAGCCGGGTGGCGACCGACTCGGCGATCGTCCGCTCGTCCTCGACCACCAGCACCCTGCGTTCCCTCATGGCAAGTGACTGTAGGCAGGGGCCGTGGAGATCGGTGGGGCGCGTTGTGAACAACCTGTGGAGAACTCTCCACAGGTTGTGGATAACCCGGTGGACAACGCGGGCAAGGATCGCTGTGGACGAACGGGGCCGGTGGTCCTTCGGCTCAGTCCAGGCCGATCCGTTCGGGGCGGGCGGAGGCGGAGCCGAGCCAGGTGTGCGGGTTGCCGTGCCAACACCAGCCCAGCTTCGGCGCACCCTGGCTGATCCACAGCGCCGGCACCCGCCGGTCGCCGCAGCGGGACCCGACCAGCGAGAAGCACCGGTTGCTCGCCAGCGCGGCCGGGAACTGCGTGACGAGGGCGATCCCCTCGTCGATGGTGATCGGCAGCCGGTCCCGGGTGGCCATCGCGTCCACGGCGGCGGCCGGCGTCACGTTGCGGAACTCCTCCCCCCGGTCGACGTCGAAGAGCAGGTACGCCGGCCCGGCCGGCAGCACCAGATCCTTGACCGGCTCGAACCTCGGCAGGTCCGCCAGGGGAAAGTTCTTGTCGAGGAAGCCGGGCCTGCGCTTGCCGGCGAGGGTGGTCAGCGCGAGGCGGTCCGGCACGGGCGCGAGGTCGCGGGTGACCACGAGTAGGAACGGCACCCGCGCCTCGGTGGGTGGGGGCAGTTCGGCTGCGCCGGCCACGGCGGCGGCCCGCAGCGGCGTGACCAGCTCGGTGAACCGGTCGACGGTCCAGCCGGCGAGGGCCGGGTAGCCGAGGCGGACGAGGTTGGTGACCTGCCGGTCGAACTCGGCGCCGGGGTCGAAGCCGTCGGGTTCGATGACGACGGTGCGGTCCAGTTCGGAGCTGCGGCCCGTGTCGGTGGTGCGGTGGGTGTCGGCGGTGTGGTCCATGGCGGTCACGGTGGCCTCCCGGGAGTCGTACGTCTACCGTACAACGTACGGCGGCGTCCCGGTTGTTCCCGGCTCAGCGGTTCCAGTCCTGCTTGGCGGCGCGGACCAGCTTGTCCTTCAGCTCCCTGGTGTGCCGCCGGCTCACCGGCAGCTCCGTGCCGTCGAGCACCACGACGTAGCCGGAGTTGACCAGGCGCAGCTCGGCGATCAGCTTCAACTGCACCAGGTACGACCGGTGGATGCGCACGAATCCCGCGTCCGCCCAGCGCTCGGCGAGGGTGGCCAGCGAGACCCGGACCAGGTGCGAACCGTCGGCGGTGTGCAGCCGGGCGTAGTCGCCCTGCGCCTCCACCCAGCGCACCGCCGAGCGGGGCAGCATCCGGGTGGTGCCGGCCAGCTCGACCGGGATCGTCGGGTCGTCCTCCGCCCGGGCCAGTGCCGCCGGGTGCGCCGGCACCACCCGGGAGCCGACCACCCGGCGCAGCGACTCGGCCAGCCGCTCGGCCAGCACCGGCTTGCGCACGTAGTCGGTCGCACCAAGGTCGAAGGCGTCCGCCGCGCCGTCGTCGTACGCGGTGACGAAGACGATCGCCGGGGGCCGGGCGAAGCGGCGCAGCACCCGGGCCAGCTCCATGCCGTCCAGCCCGGGCATCCGGATGTCCAGGAAGACCACGTCCACGTCGCCGTCGCGGAGCACCCGCAGCGCCTCCGTGGCGTCCCCGGCCGTGTGCAGCCGGGCCACCCGGGGGTCCGCCCGCAGGTGGTACGCCAGCTCGTCCAGCGCCGGCGGCTCGTCGTCGACCGCCAGCACCCGGAGGAAGGCGCCGGTGGCCAGGCCTGCGGGGCCGGGCCGCTCGCTCACGAGCCCGCCCGCACGCCGGGGTGGAACTTCGGCACCCGCATGCTCACCTTCGTACCGGAGCCGAGGCCGGTCTCGACGACCAGGCCGAACCGGTCCCCGAAGGCCGAGCGGAGCCGCTCGTCGACGTTGGAGAGGCCGACGTGCTGGCCCGGGTCGTCGGTCGGGTCGCTGCCGGCCCCGGCCAGCTCGGCGATCCCGGCGGTCAGCGTCGTCGGGTCCATGCCCACTCCGTCGTCCTCCACCGTGATGTGGCACTCGGCGCCCGCGTCCCGGGCCTCGATGCTCACCATGCCGGTGCCGGGCTTGCGGGACAACCCATGCCGGACGGCGTTCTCCACCAGCGGCTGGAGGCAGAGGAACGGCAGCGTCACCGGCAGCACCTCCGGGGCGATCTGCAACCGCACCTGGAGCCGATCGCCGAACCGGGCCCGCTCGATGGTCAGGTACCGGTCGATCGAGCGCAGCTCCTCGGCCAGGGTGGTGAACTCGCCGTGTGCCCGGAACGAGTACCGGGTGAACTCGGCGAACTCCAGGATCAGCTCCCGGGCCCGCTCCGGGTCGGTCCGGACGAACGAGCCGATCGCGGTCAGCGCGTTGTAGATGAAGTGCGGGCTGATCTGGGCGCGCAGCGCGCGTACCTCGGCCCGGGCCAGCCGCTCCCGGGAGGCGTCCAGCTCGGCCAGGGCGAGCTGGTTGCCGGCCCAGTGGGCGGTCTCCAGGGTGGCCTGCACCAGCCCCGGCGCGGGCGGGCCGTCGGCGACCGCGACCAGCGCCCCGACCACCCGGCCGTCGGCGCGCAACGGGGCGACCACCGCGCCCCGGACCGGGCAGTCGACCCGGTCGCAGTGCAGCTCCGGCTCCCCCAGCACGGTCGACCGCCCGCCGGACACCGCCCGCCGGGCCGCCGCGACGAGCTGGTCGGTGTGGTGCGTCCCGCGTCCGTCGAGGGCGAGCAGGGACTCCCGGTCCGTGAGGGCCAGCCCGACCGCCCCGACCAGGGCCCGCAGGTGGCGTACGGCCTTCGCCGCGCCCGCCGCGCTCAGGCCGGCCCGCAGCGACTCGGCGGCCAGCCCGGCGGTGTGCAGCACCTCGTAGGTGGCCCGCTGGGTGGCGGTGGCGATGCCCCGTCGGGCGCGCAGCCGGACCACCGCGTACAGCGCCGCGGCCAGCGCGGTGCCGAGCGAGAGCACGCCGACGACGGCGGATATGTTGCCAGCCACGCAGCGATCCTGGCCTGTCCCGCCCGCTACGCCAAGCCCGTCAGTACGCGCCCCTGCTCGCCAGCACGACGCCCACCGTGCGCCACAGGATGCTCAGGTCGTACGCCAGGGACCAGTTGTCGACGTAGTAGAGGTCCAGCCGGACCGATTCGTCCCAGGACAGGTCGGATCGGCCGGATACCTGCCACAGCCCGGTCATGCCCGGCCGGACCAGCAGCCGGCGGCGCACGTCGCCGAGGAAGTCGCCGTCGTCGGCGGGCAGCGGGCGCGGCCCGACCAGCGACATCTCGCCCCAGAGCACGTTGATCAGCTGGGGCAGCTCGTCCAGCGAGGACGCCCGCAGGAAGCGGCCCACCGGGAAGACCCGGGGGTCCTGCTTCATCTTGAACAGCATGCCGTCGGTCTCGTTCTGGTCGACCAGGCCGGCCAGCCGGTCCTCCGCGTCGACGTACATGGTGCGGAACTTCCACACCCGGAATGTCCGGCCCTCGTGGCCGACCCGGGGCTGGCGGAAGAAGACCGGGCCGGGGTCGGAGAGCCGGATCGCGGCCCCGACGGCCAGGAAGACCGGGACGAGCAGGAGCAGGCCGAGCCCGGCGGCGACCCGGTCCATCAGGTTCTTGACCAGCAGCGCCGGGCCCGACAGGGTCGGCTCCTCGACGTGCAGCAGCGGCAGCCCCTCGATCGGGCGGATGTGCACCCGGGGGCCGGCGATGTCGGTGAGCTGCGGGGCGACCACCAGGTCGACGCCGGAGCCCTCCAACTGCCAGGCCAGCCGGCGCAGCTCGCCCGGCTCGGCGCTCGCCGAGCCGCAGACCGCGATCGTGTCGCCGCCGACCTCCCGAACCAGGGCGAGGATGTCCCGGCCGGCGTACACCGGGACCGGGGTCTGCATGCCCCGGGCGGCGGCGTACCCGTCGGTGATGTAGATGGCCACCGGCACGAGCCCGGCGCTCGGGTTGCGGGTGACCGCCGTGTAGACCTCCAGGCACTCCGGGAGCGTGCCCACCAGCACCATCCGGTGCCCGGCCTGGCCGGCCCGGCGGCGGATCGCGTGCAGCGTGGAACGGGCCAGGATGCGGCCGAACAGGATCAGCACCAGGGCACCGAGCAGCGCGAAGCCGACTGTCCACCGGGAGAGCTGCGTCACGGTGGCGAAGGCGAGGAAGGAGACCGTCGCGGCGACCGCCACGGCGCCCCGGATCACCCGCTTGAACTCGTCCGGGCCCAGGCCCAGGTAGCGCCGGTCGTACGCCCGATTGCCCCACAGGAGCACCACCCAGCCGAGCGGCAGCAGGCCGAAGGCGACCGTGTAGAACCAGGTGGGGTTTTCCTTCACGCCGTAGAAGCCGGAGGCGGCCTGGTCGAAGATCTGGATGGCGAGAAAGCTCGCCAGCGCCGCCGCCCCGAAGTCGAGCAGGAGCAGGGCGGCCGTGTAGGGGCGGTGCCAGCGGGAGACGCGTCGGCGGGCCCGGGCCCAGGCCGACCGAGGCACGCCGTTGTGTGACGGCGGTGTCGGCGGCTGGATCTCGAAGCTGTCGACGTGCCGCACGAGTTCGCTCCGGCCTTCGTTGGTTACCGGGCGCTGGAGGCTTGTCGTCACCTCACCCATGTCCTCCCGAATGACACGCGCCACTCACTCGCAGTGAGGGCTCGGGTCGCCCACCGTTCAGTTTCCCACGCGGGGTCCGCACCGGATGTAGACCCGAGGGACTTCTCGCCCGGTGTGCCGCGCGGGATCCGGCCGGCTCCACCTCAGGTGCGAAAGCCGGGGACCGAGCCACTATACCGATGGATGGCGGCCCCGGTAGAGGCGCGGACCGGGAGGATCGGGGCTCGGACGGCGATTCCACTCCGTAACCACCCCCCGTCGTCACTCACCGTACGATGCGGGACAACCGACGGTCAGCGAGGGGCTTGCCGCCGGTCTGACAGGTGGGGCAGTACTGGAGGCTGGAATCGGCGAACGAGACCTCCCGTACGGTGTCGCCGCAGACCGGACAGGGCAGCCCTGTCCGGGAGTGCACGGTCAGCCCGGACCGCTTCTCGCCCTTCAACTCCGCCGCCTTTTGTCCCAGTGAGCGGGACACCGCGTCGCCCAGCACCCGGCCGGTCGCCTCGTGCAGGGCGGCGACCTGCTCGTCGGTCAGCCGGTCGGACAGCGCGAACGGGGACAGCCGCGCGGCGTGCAGGATCTCGTCGGAGTACGCGTTGCCCACCCCGGCCAGCACCGTCTGGTCGGTCAGCACCCCCTTGACCTGCCCCCGCCGGCTGCGCAGCCGCCCGGCGAAGGTGGCCAGGTCGGCGGCGAGCGCGTCCGGGCCGAGCTTCGCCACCCCGGGCACCGCCGCCGGGTCGGCGACCAGGTACACGGCCAGCTTCTTCTGGGTACCCGCCTCGGTCAGGTCGAAGCCGGAGCCGTCGTCGAGCCGGACCCGCAGGGCGATCGGCCCCTTGCCGGGGCGCAGCGGCCCGCCGGAGGGGAACGACTCCCGGTAGTGCAGCCAGCCAGCCCGGGCCAGGTGCACCACCAGGTGCAGGTCGTCGCCGAAGACCACGGCGAGGAATTTGCCGTACCGCCGGGCGTCGGTCACCGTACGGCCCGACACGGCGGCCGGCGCCGGCTCGTACGTCTTCAGGGCGCTGATCGCGGCGACCTCGACCCGGTCGACGCGCCGCCCCACCGCGCGCTCCCGCAGGTAGCCGGCGAGCGCTTCCACCTCGGGAAGTTCAGGCATCAGGCAACGGTAGCCTTCTTTCCCGTGAGAATCGTGGTGGCGCACAACCGGTACCGGGAGGCCCAGCCCTCCGGCGAGAACACGATCGTCGACGCGGAGATCGCCCAGCTCACGGCGGCCGGGGTCGAGGTGCTGCCGTTCCTGCGCAGCTCCGACGAGATCCCGAGCATGCCGAAGTCGGCCAAGGCGCTGCTGCCGGTCTCCCCGATCTACGCCCCCCGGGCGCAGCAGGAGCTGAGCCGACTGATCACCGAGCACCGGCCGGACGTGCTGCACCTGCACAACCCGTACCCGCTGCTCTCGCCCTGGGTGGTGCGGACCGCGCACAAGCACGGCGTGCCGGTGGTGCAGACGGTGCACAACTACCGGCAGGTCTGCTCCTCCGGGCTGTACTTCCGCGACGGGATGATCTGCCAGGACTGCCGGGGCAAGGCGCTCGGGGTGCCGGCGATCGTGCACCGCTGCTACCGGGGTTCGCGGGCGCAGAGCGCGCTGATGGCCACCACGCTGGCCGTGCACCGGGGCACCTGGAAGTCGGTGGACCGCTTCATCGCTCTTACGAGCGCCGTCGCCGACCACCTGCGCGACTACGGCGTCCCGGCGGACCGGATCGTGGTGAAGCCGAACGGCATCCCCGACCCGGGGGCACCCGCGCCGCTCGGCGACGGCTTCCTGTACATGGCCCGGCTCTCCCCGGAGAAGGGGCTGGGCCTGCTGCTGGACGCCTGGCGGCGGCACCCGGACGGATCACTCGGCCCGCTGCGGATCGCCGGTGACGGCGAGCTGCGCCCGCTGGCCGAGGCCGCCGCCGCCGAACGCGCCGACGTGACGTACCTGGGATCGCTGGACCGGGCCGGGGTGCGCGCGGCGATCGAGGCCAGCGCGGTGATCATCGCCGCCTCCACCTGGCACGACGTGCTGCCCACGGTGATCATCGAGGCGCTGGCGAGTGGGCGGCCGGTGCTCGGCACCGCGCTCGGCGGCATCCCGTACCTGCTCGGGGCCGACGCCCCCCGCGAGCCCGCCGGCACCGGCCCTGCGGCCGTCGCCACCGCCGCGCCCGGGGAGGGGCGCGTCGCGCTGCCCGCCGGGGTGCAGGCGGGGGAGGCGGGCTGGGTGGTGGCCCCGGAACCGGCCGCGATGGCCGCCGCGCTGCCGGTCGCCCGGGCCGGCGCGGCGCGATTGGCCCCGGCTGCGCGGGCACGGTACGAGCGCACGTTCCACCCGGACGTGGTCACGCAGAGGCTGATCGACGTGTACGCCTCGCTCGGCTGACCGCCGTTTGTGGGTACAATGCTGGCGTTGTCGGCACAAGGGAGGCGTGGCGTGAGCACCGTGTCCGTGCGCGAGTTCTCCTACAACCCCAGCGCGATGTTCGCCCGGGTTGAGCGGGGCGAGACGATCGAGGTCACGCGGCACGGCAGCGTGATCGCCGTGCTGCTGCCGGGTTCGGGGACGCTCGGTAGATACGCGTCCCTGGTGGCCAAAGGGGTGATCCGCCTCAAGGCGACCACCACGAGTGACATCGACCGGCTGCCCCGTTACGACGTACCGCCCGATGTGTCGCCCCTCGATCTGCTGCTGGCCGACCGCGAGGAGGATGAGCGGTGATCTACCTCGACTCGTCCGCCTTGATCACGCTGCTCTCCGGACGCACCTACGCCACCGAGCTGCAGGAGTTCCTGGAAAGCCGGGCTGGTGTGCCGATGGCGATCAGCTCCGTCGGATTCGTCGAGACGGTACGCACCCTCGACCGGATCGGAGACTATCCGGACGCCATGCAGATGTTGGCACGGAATTTCACCGAGATCCTGTTGACCGAGGAGGTCCGGGATCTCGCGGCAGCTCTCCCCACCGGCATCCGGACGTTGGACGCGCTGCACGTAGCGAGTGCCCAGGTTCTCGGTGATGCGCTCGACGTGCTGGTCACCTACGACAAGCGGATGGCGGACATCGCAGCCTCGGTGGGCTTGCCGGTCGCGGCTCCCGGCACCGAGTAGCGCCCCGACCGGGCTGGACGGTCGACGCGGCGTTCGGGTCCAGGCTCACGCGGCGCCGGCCAGTCGGGAGGCGTACAGGTCGGCGAGAAAGTCGTTCAGCTCGTCGTCGGACTCGAACAGGTCCGGCCGTGGTCAGCGGTCGGCCACTCGGGCATCTGCTCGGTGCTGCTCGACGTCACGGTTCAGTTCCTGCGTCTCGGATCGTCGTCTATTCTCGCACCTCTGACGTCGAGACGCCCGCACGTCACCACCCTCTGTCAGGCATTCCGCTCGTCGTGCAGAGTATGTGCAATGATCTTGATTGACCGGGCAGGTGATCGGCTCAATCGACCAGGTCAAGGCCGACTGAGCCGACCCGACTGAGTCGCCTTCCTAAGCCACCTCACGCTCAGGGGCGGCCGTGTCCCGGACGGAGTTGAGGATCGTGATCAGGCGATCCACGTCAGCGGACGGGAAGACCGATTCCGGGTCCGGCGCGATGTCGCTGAAGGGGGATTCGTAGAGCCGCTCGGGTGCCATCACGCCGTTCTGGGTGAGGTGGGCGATGATCAGGTTGATGAAACTGATCTGGTTGGCGGTCAGGGTACGGCCGGCCAGGAACTCACTGAACGCCTCGTTGGCCGCTTCCCGGTCGAGTCCGACCAGTGAGCGGACGAAGAGCCCGAGCCCGTCGGACGAGCGGCGGGCCCGGTCGATGTCCTCGGTGCCGCCACCGCTGGCCGCGAGCATCCGCTCCAGCTCGTCGAGGTCGGTCGGGGAGAGCTGCTTGTTTCGGCGCAGCTTCTGCAACGCCAAGTGGTCCTCGTGGGCGCGCAGGTACACCCGGGCCTTGGCGCGGAACCGCTCGAAGTTCGTGCCGATCCTGATGTCGTTCAGCGAGACGACCGAGATCTCGCCCAGTTCGTCGCTGAAGTCGGTGTAGACGATGGCCCGCTTGGATCGCGAGATCAACCTGACCAGCCCACGCAGGCGTCGACGCATCAGTTCCAGCATCGGCAGGGTCACGTCCTGCCACCACTCGTCACCGGCCACCTCGTCGAGGAGTTGCTGCTGCTCGCGGACCGCCGGGATGCTGGTCTGCTCCAGCAGCGTCGAGGCGATCTCCTGCACCTGTCGGCGCAGCCGGTCGTAGGTGGGTACGACCTGGAACTGGCCGAGCTGGAGGCGCAGCACCATCAGGTCGAAGCGTTTGGCCGTCTCGTCCTCGTCCTTCACGGAGGTGGGTAGGCCGGCGAGGTTGCCGCCGATCTCGTCCACTGCTTCGGGGGTGAGTCGGTGCCAGCGCACGAAGTCGACGTAGTACTCCACCAGGCGCCGCTTGGGGCGTACGACGAAGCTTTCGAGGTGGATGTTCTCCACCCGGGCGTGCAGGTTTCGGGCCAGATCCCACCGCAGGCCTGCCTCGCTCTGCGTCCCGTCAGCCTCCGTCCCCGGGCCGGCATCGGTGGGAAGACGCTGGTCGAGGCGGTAGATCAGGTCGAGCTGGGCCTTGAACAACCGCTCAGTCAGCGACTCACCCAGCTTCCCCTCCGCCGGCTTGGGATTCTGGTTGAAGTACTCGAAGTTCTGGCAAAAGTCGAAGACGACGAAGTTTTTCTTGTGCTGCCCGGGACCGTAGAGGTCCTTGCAGAGCCGGGTGCCTCGGCCGATCATCTGGAGGAACTTCGACTTCGACCGTACGGGCTTACAGAAGACCAGGTTGACGACCTCGGGCACGTCGATGCCGGTGTCTAGCATGTCCACCGAGATCGCGATGTGCGGGTCCTTTTCCTGCTGGGAGAAGTCGTCGATGAGGCTCTGCGCGTACTCGGTCTTATGGGTGATGACCCGGGCGCGGTGACCGGTGTGCGTCGGGTACGCGAGGTCGAACCGCCTCTGGATGAAGTCGGCGTGCGCCTGGTTCCGGGCGAAGATGATCGTCTTGCCGATCCGGTCCCCACCGGCCACGTGGTGGCCGTGGGTCATCAGCGTCTCCAGGACGTTGTCCACGGTCGTGCCGTTGAACACCCACTTGTTGAGCGCGTCCGCGTCGACGCTGTCCGGCGGCCCATCGTCACCCCAGTCGAGCGAGTCCCACTCGTCCTTCTCCTCCTCGCTGAGGTCGTCGTAGCGAATGCCGCGTCGCTGGAACTCGGTCGTCACGGAGAACGCGCGTGGCGGGACGAGGTAGCCCTCCTTGACCGCCTCGTCGAGGTCGTAGTGGTCGGTGGGGACGCCGTCCTCAAGGTGGAACAGGCTGTAGGTGTTGCGGTCGATTTCGTTGCGTGGGGTCGCGGTGAGCCCGATCAGGAGGCTGTCGAACCAGGAGAAGATCGCCCGGTACTTCTGGTACACCGACCGGTGTGCCTCGTCGATGATGACCAGGTCGAAGTAGCCGGGCCCGAAGCGCCGCCCGCCGCTCGCGGTCTCGTTGATCAGGCCCATCATGGTCGGGTACGTCGAGACGTACACCCGGCCCTCGGTGTCCTTCTCGGTGACCAGGTTGACGGTGGCCGCCTCGGGCAGGTGCGTCTTGAACGCGTTGACCGCCTGGTTGACCAGCGCGGTGCGGTCGGCGAGGAAGAGCACCCGCTTGATCCAGTTGGCCCGCATCAGCACGTCGATCAGAGCGATCACGGTACGGGTCTTGCCGGCGCCGGTGGCCATCACCACGAGCGCCTGGCGCTGCCGATCCCGCTCGAACGCCTCGCCGATCTTCCGGATCGCCCGGTGCTGGTAGTGCCGCTCGACGATCTCGCCCTTGATGGGTACGTCGGCGAGCGGCAGGCGGGTGGCGCGGCGCTGGATCAGGAGCTGAAGCTCGTCCTTGGTGTAGAAGCCCTGCACCGGGCGAGGCGGGTAGGCGGTGTCGTCCCAGAGCCAGATGTCGTAGCCGTTGGTGTAGAAGATGACCGGCCGCTGGCCGTACCGCTGCTCCAGGCAGTCGGCGTAGAGCTTGGCCTGCTGCTGGCCGGCGGTGGCGTCCCGCCGGGCGCGCTTGGCCTCGACCACCGCGAGTGGCTTGCCGTCGTCACCCCACAGGACGTAGTCGACGTAGCCGGTGCCCGTCTTGTTGGGCATGCCGGTTACCTCGAACTCGCGGTCGTCCGGACCATCGAGCCGCCAGCCGGCCTCGGCCAGCAGGAGATCGATGAAGAGGTCGCGGGTCTGCGCCTCGTCGTAGTCGTGGTCGTCGGGGCGGGCCTCGTTGGCGGCCTTCGCAGCGGCGATCTCGGCGCGCAGCTTCGCCAGTTCGGCGTCGAGGGTGGCGGACCGCTTCCGTTCGGCGGCCAGCGCCGCGTCCTGGGTGGCGAGCTTGTCGGCGAGCGCCTTCAGCTCGGCCTGGGTCTGCTGCCGCACCTGAGAGGGGATCGGCCGGGGAATCAGGCCTGGGTCGAAGGCGAGGGCGTTCGCCGGGACCTGCGCCTGGTCGCGGGTGTAGTGCCGGGCGATCCAGTACGTGACGTGGAACAACTCGCGGAGGACCGGCACCGACTCCGTGTGCCTTACCGGCGTCCGCTCGTGCACGGCCCGATTGCCCTGCTTGCGAATGACGTTCATCTTGATCTGGAGGTCAATGCCCACCAGTTTGCGCAGTGTCGGCTCGTGGATCTTCGCGGAGAGGTCAGTCTTGTACGGCTTGGCGAGTGTCGCGTCGGCGTCGAAGAGCCAGCCGAGCGCGAGTTCCAGGGTGCGCCGGGCGTAGAAACACGAGCCCCGCGGGTCGGCGACGGCAAGTCGCTCGGCCCGCAGGGCCTCGTCAAGCAGCTCGGGCCACTCGGCCCGCAGGAACGCGAAGTTGCTCATCGGAACGTCTACCCCCCACAGTGGACAGCCCT
Source organism: Micromonospora sp. CA-111912 (assembly GCF_050948415.1). Classification (NCBI taxonomy): domain Bacteria; kingdom Bacillati; phylum Actinomycetota; class Actinomycetes; order Micromonosporales; family Micromonosporaceae; genus Micromonospora; species Micromonospora sp. CA-111912. Next base: position 7,097,650 of record NZ_CP192007.1, on the reverse strand, counting down.
AGAGCTTCTCACATCAGAGCAACCCCCGGAAAGCCCGATCCTGCAACGACGCAAACAGCGCATCCAGCTCCGCCAGGCCGGACGAGTGGTTGGCGCGAAGTGCGTCGACAGCCGTAACCCGGGCCGTGAACCGGTCCTGCAGTTCCAACGGCGGCGAAAAGAACGAGATGCCTCCCAAGCCCTTCTGGTTGACCTTGTAAGTGCCGTTCGTGGTGTGCGCCGAGGATTCGATCTGCCGCCGGACGGCAGTCGAGCGCCAGACGTGCTCCAAGAAGACGGGGCGCACCAGTTCGGTTCTGACTCGCGCGGCGATAATCGTGTCCGGAAAGGCGGTGTCCGGCATCGCTTCCGAAGGAAGAAAGCCTCGACCGACGAGGCGGAGGTTGCCGTTACCCCGGCACATGAGAAAGTCGGCCGGATGTACGACCTGGGCAGTCGAATGCGGCGCGAGGAAGGCTGCCGTCTTCTTTGCCGTGGGGTCGAACCGTCGCCCCGTGATGCTGGACAGAGTGAGCACCTGCCCCTGGACCTCACCACGAGTGGCAGGGGAGATGCCGTTTCTAAGAGGCATCGCCAACACGTCTGCAAGCCTGATCATCGGCCAGCCCTGCGGATTCGTATTCGGAGAACCGAATAGGTCAAGGAAAATGCCCAGAGTCAGGTCATCGAGGTGGGCGAGGGCTTCGCGGCGCTTGGCGCGCAGATCGTGCGCCCAATCAAGCACCTCCGCTATTCTCTGCTGGTCTCTAAGCGGAGGCTGGACAACTGTCTGCTCCTTCAAGAACTTAAAGTGCCGCGAGTACCCAGCATTAGGGAGTGGCAAGGAGGTCAAGTAATAGTATAGAAATTTGGGATCCCAGCCTGCCTGAGGTTTGAGAACCTTCACGCCATCGGCACCCATGCTAAACGGAAAGTCGACATACTTGAAGCAGCGCGTGTGGTCCCCGAAGACGATAACGGGCCCACTTGTGCGATGCAGCAACGTTGGATCATTCGTAAACCCGGCAATCAAATTCTTGCCTTGGTCAATGACAGGATAGAAGCCGGTCTTCAAGTATTCGGACTGAAGAGTCTTCGGGTTTCCGGACGTCTTGTCTGAAACTGCATTCAAGATTGGTACGGTTGGCCAATTCCTCATCGGAGCATCGCCTTCAGTTCGGACATGCCCTGCTGGATCTCAGCTTCCAAGCGCTCTAGGTCGGCCAAGATGTCAAGCGGCGAGCGGTGCTCCACATCCTCATGTACGACCTCCTTGTAGCGGTTGAGGCTGAGGTCGTAGCCCTGCTCGACGATGTCGGCCTTGGTCACGCAGAAACTCTGATCGGTCCGTGCCCGCTGCAACTCGTCGCTGTCCCGGCGGAACCAGCGCGTTAGGGCATCCGGCAGGTTGTTTTTCGCGTGCTCGTCCTCGGCCAGCGCCACGCCCGGCACCGGCCCAAGCTTCTCGGCGGGCAGCAGGGGTGTCCGCTTGTCGTCCAGGCTCCAGCCGTCGGCGGTCACCTCGTAGAACCAGACGTTGTCGGTCCCGCCGCTGTTGGTCTTGGTGAATAACAGGATCGCCGTGGAAACGCCCGAGTAGGGCTTGAAGGTGCCGCTCGGCAGCTTCACCACGGCGTCGAGCTTCTGGTCCTCGACCAGCATCCGGCGCAGCTCCTTGTGCGCCTTGCTCGACCCGAAGAGCACGCCATCCGGCACGATCACGGCCGCCCGCCCGCCCGGCTTGAGGAGCCGGAGGAAGAGGGCGAGGAAGAGCAACTCGGTCTTCTTGGTCTTGACGATTCGCTGGAGGTCCTGGGACGTGCTCTCGTAGTCAAGGCTGCCAGCGAACGGCGGGTTGGCCAGGATCAGCGAATACTTCTCGGATTCTTTGCTGACGCTTTCGGCCAGCGAGTCGCGGTAGCGGATGTCAGGGCTCTCCACGCCGTGCAGCAGCATGTTCATGCTGCCGATCCGCAGCATCGTGCCGTCGAAGTCGAATCCGTGGAACATACGCTCGTGGAAGTGCTTCCGCTGCACCGCGTCGAGCAGCGCGTCCGAATGCGTGCGCCGGACGTACTCGCCGGCCTCGACGAGGAAGCCCGCCGTGCCGCAGGCCGGGTCGCAGATCGCGTCGGTCGGTGTGGGGGCCGTCATCTCGACCATCAGTTGGATGATGTGCCGTGACGTGCGGAACTGCCCGTTGTGACCAGCGGTGGCGATCTTGCTGAGCATGTACTCGTAGAGATCGCCCTTGGTGTCCCGGTCTTCCATCGGAAGCTTGTCGAGCATGTCGACCACGCGGCCGAGCAGCGCCGGGTTGGGGATGGTGAACCGGGCGTCCCTCATGTGGTGCGAGTACGTCGACCCGTCGCTACCGAGCGTCTGGAGGTACGGGAAGACCTGATGGGTGACGATTTTGAACATCGTCTCTGGGTCTCGGTCCTTGAACTGGGACCATCGGAGTTCTTGCTGGTCCGGCCGGAACCGCAGCGTGACCGGGGCGTCCGGGAAGCGCTCCGCCTTCTTCAGCTCCCGCGTCTCCATCTCGTCTAGCCTCTTGATGAAGAGCAGGTAGGTGATCTGCTCGATCACCTCCATCGGGTTCGAGATGCCGCCCGACCAGAAGGCATCCCAGACGCGGTCGATCTTGCTCTTCAGCTCACCGGTTATCACGTGCCTCGTCCCCATGGCGTCGCGTTAGGCTTGGCCCCACAGGCTAGCCCCCTGCCATGAGCAGGCGGTGCGGGCTTGCCGACCAAGCTGAGCAGCGAAGTACAGCTACTCCGCCGAGCCGGGCGGACCCGCCTACAGGCCAAGAACCTGTCGGATGCACTCTTCGACGCGACGAAGCTCGGCGGGTGCCAGCCGGCCCCTTTCCACTGGTGCCGGCCGGCAACTCTTGTCGGGCGAGGTCATCCGGCCTGCTGGGGGTCGTTCGGGTCCCCTGCGGTCGGCGGGAGTGCCGTGCTTCGCTGCGGTACTTCTTCGGCGGCATGGATGACGTTGCGGGCGGCGGTCGACACCGGGCAGTGCGGGCGCCGGCATACCCGGCAGCGGCCGTCCGGGCCGGTCCGGTGGTCGCGGAGGACCGCTCGGGCGGTGAGGATCAGCCGGTTGCGAATCTGGGTCAACGACAGGAACGGCGCGGTCATGCTCAGGTCACCCCGAGGGCGGCGGCGAGTTGGATGATCGTGGCCGGGGCGTGCGGGTCACGGGCCACCTGGGCGAGCACCTCCCGGGCGGCCGGCCCGTGGCGTACCTCGGCCGGCGCCATCCGGTCGGCATCGACCAGCACTCGGCCCGCGCTGGCCGGGTCGCCGGCCTGGACGTACGCGCGGGCGGCATCGACCAGGTGCGCTGCCCGGTGTTCCACCGGTAGCCACCGCCAGGCGTCCCGTTTGGTCGTCTTCTCGTGCCAGGCAACCGCCTCGCTCGCGTCGCCCAGGTCGAGGGCTGCGGCGGCGCGGGCCAGGTCGACCGCCGTCGGCCCGAACGCGGTCCGGTGATGATCCTGGCCGTCTCCTACCCGGGCGGCCATGCCGGCGGCCTCGTCGAGGAGTTCAGCGGTGGCGTGGTCGTCGCCCCGGCGGGCCGCCGCCAGGGCGGCCTGCACGAGCAACGTCCCGCACAACGACAACGCGCCCGGGGTGCCGCCGTCCGGATCGGGCGGGGCGATCCGGTACGCGGCAGCCAGCGTCGCCGACAGCGCCGCCCGCGCCCGCCCCGAAGCGCGTAACACCTGGCCGAGCTGCACCGCTGCGGCGGCCACCGACACGGGATCGCCGGTCGCGGCAGCCATGGCCCGGTCTGCGGTCAACCAGCCCAGCTCGACCTCGCCGAGCTTCACCAGCAACGAGGCGGCCACCCGGTACACCGCCACCAGCAGCGGGCGACCCCACCCGGAATCGTCGGCGACGACACGCTGCACACCGGCCAGCAGGCCCGGCACCACGGCCATCACCTGCGGATACCGGGCATGCTGAAACATGACCCACGCGTGCTCGACATCCCGGGCCAACCGGTCAGCCGGCAGCACAACACGGCGGGCCGCCGGCCGGCCCAAAGCGATCTCGTACGTCGACAGAGCCTCCCGAATCCGCTCCACCCCCTCGACCCGCTCGGCCTCCACAGCGGACTGAACGTCCCGGCCGAGCAACACGGCGGTATCGATCCGTAGGGCAACGGCGATGTCCCGCAACGTCGACACCTTGTCCAGCGACCGGACACCCCGCTCGACCTTGTCGACCCAGCTCTTCGACTTGCCGAGCCGATCGGCGAACACCTGTTGCGACATCCTCCGGCGCCTCCGCCAGTACGCCACCCGCCGGCCGACCGGCAGTAGTTCACTGCTGTCCATGCCGCCACCGCCGGTCCGGCACCGCCCGGGTCGTCTCCTCGGCCGGTATCCGGTCCGCCTCGGCCTGCGCGAGGATCCGCTGCCGCGCGGCCTTCCGTTCCGCCGCCTGGATCTGCTCGCCTCGGTCCTCGCGATCGGGCCTTCGCCGCGCCGTCATGACCAGCATCCCGCCCGGTATTCCCCCGCGAGGGTCAGCAACGGCCGTTCCGGCAGGTAGATCACCTGAGCCACGCCTATGGCCCGGTATGCCCCTGCCCGCTTCGGATAGATCGTCGTCGGGCTTAGGCGGTCGAGTGGGCTCCAACGACGACGCTTGAACGGCCAGAGCCTTCGCAGCAGACCGAGGTGCGTCGGGTTCTTCGCGTGCCGAGCCATTGAGCCTCCCGGAAGTTGATATTGGTTTCTTGAATTAGAAGTCCAAATTCAGATGCTACGACGGTGGTCCTGATTTGGGAACTCGCGGCGTGTCGTCAGGTGGGCGGCCGGAGGGGCGGGATACTCGCCGCATGGTCACCCCGACGATCCAGAGGCGTCGCCTCGGCAACGCCCTCAAGCGAGCCCGAGAAGCGGCAGGCAAGACCCAGGACGAGGCCGCAGAGGTCATCGACTCGGCGTCGAGCAAGGTCAGTCGGCTGGAACTGGGCCAGTCCGGTATCCGGCTGACGGACTTGAAGTTGCTGCTCGACTTCTACGGAGTGACGGGGGAGGACGCCGAACCGCTACGGGACCTTGCCCGCGCCGGTAGGCAGCGCGGACGGTGGAGCGGGTACCGGAACGTGGTGCCGGACTGGTTCCGGCAGTACCTCGACCTGGAGGCGGACGCGGCAGAGATCCGCTGGTACCAATCCGAGGTCATCCCCGGCATCCTCCAGACCGAGCCCTACATCCGGGCGATTATCGAAGGGGATGATGTAGAGCAGCAGACCGCAGTGCGCCTCGAACGACAAAAGGTGATTGATCGCCCGGACGGGCCGGAGCTGAACTTCATCCTCAGCGAGTCGGCGCTGCGGCGTGACCTCGGCGACCGGGCGGCAATGCGGGAGCAGCTATCCCATGTCGCCGCTCTCGCCAGCCGCCCGAACGTGACAATCCAGGTCTTTCCCTTGAATGCCGAGACGTACGTGACGTCTTCGTACAACTTCATTATCCTCCGGTTCGGGGAGGAGGTCGCGTCGGACGTCGTCTACCTGGAGACGTTCACGGACGCGGATTACCTCGACAGCCCCGAGGCGCTCCGGTCCTACAATCGGCTCTGGGGTCGTCTCCAGGCTGCGGCCCTGGGGCCGGCAGAGTCCCGACGGCTCATCCTGCGGATCGCAGACGAGATGAAGTAGAGGCTGACATGTCGAACCCGGAGCTCACCGGCGCGGTGTGGCGGAAGTCCACCCGCAGCGACTCCAATGGCGGCGCGTGCGTCGAGGTGGCCGACCTCCGCGACGGGGTCGCTGTCCGAGACAGCAAGGACAAGAGTGGCCCCGCGTTGGCGTTCGACGCCCAGGGTTGGCGCACGTTCATCGACTCCCTCAAGACCAACTAGCGCTACCTCTCGTATCGATGAGGCAGTGCAGTGCCCCGGCTCGCATCTTCGGAGCCGGGGCACGTTGCTTCTTTGGCGCGATCGAGGCTCGGCGGCCGTATGCCAGCTCAGGATGCTTCGGTGGATGGGCTGGCGGCGGAGGCTGTACGGGAGCGCGGAACTTCAGGAGCGCCTGGGCGTGTCGCGCGTCCGGGTCGTCCAGCTCACCAACCGACCCGATTTCCGGAGCCCTTCGACCGGTTGGCTGGCGGGGCGGCCTGGCTGGTGGAGGACGTGGAAGCCTGAATCACCGAATATCAGCTGTGGAAGGCCCGGGGAGCGGACGAACCACCGCCGCCGGAGAGTTGAGCGACTAGGAGAGCGGGGCCGGACCGGGACCGCCGGTGATCATGAAGTTAGCGGCAGAAAACGTCGGAGCGGATGGCGATAACTTCATGATCACCGAGGCGAGCCTTCAGCGCAGCGAGGCGCGGGCGGAGAAGGCGATGCTGGCCAGCAGGAAGCCGCCGTTGACGATCGTGAACGCCACGATCACCCAGAACACGAGGGCCGGGGCGAACGCCAGCACCAGGCCGGCCACGAAGATCACCGCGCCGTAGTCGCGGACCAGCTTCACCAGCCGGATCGGCAGCGAGGTCGAGGTGACCATGCTGGCCGCGTTCGGGCCGGCCTGCATCACCGAGGTCACCAGGTTGACCATCCAGGTGCCCGCGAAGAGGGCGACCAACCAGCTCGGCGTTTCCGGGCGCTGCGCCACGGCCGTGGCGGACAGGGCGGCCACCAGGGCGATCTGGGCGGCCACATCGCAGAGCACATCCACCCGCGCCCCGGCCGCGCTGCCCTGCCCCGTCACCCGGGCGAGCTGCCCGTCGGCGCAGTCCAGCGAGTACGCGACCTGCCAGCCGACCAGCGCGGCCAGGCCGACCACCCAGGCCGGCACGTCCCCGGCGGCGACCCGGCCGGCGAGGGCCACCACGGTCACCGAGGTGGCCAGGCCGAGCACCAGGTTGGCGATGGTCAGCGCGGTGGGGCGTAGCCCGAGCCGCTGGGCGACCAGCGCGAACACCGCACCCAGCCACTGGCTGACCGACTCACTGAACAGGCCACCCCCCCGGTTGACCCGGTGGAAGTCGGCTACGGAGGGGCGGGACGGCTCAGCCAAGGTGGTCGCGGAGTGCACCGGCGTAGTCTGCCAGCCGCTCCCGCGTCTCGGAAGGCGACATCGCCAGGTGCTCCAGGATGGTGTACCGGTCCGGCCGGGTCGCCGGGGCGAACTGCACCGCCTCGACGAACTGGTCGTCGCTCAGCCCCACGTCGGCCGGGAGCCGGGGCAGGCCGTGCCGGGCCAGGCAGGCCGACATCTCCCGGAACCGGCGCAGGTCTCCCCGCAGCCAGGTGCAGAAGAGCGCGCCGAGCCCGGCCAGCTCGCCGTGCGAGGCGGTGCCCGGGAAGAGCGCGTCCACCGCGTGCATGATCTCGTGGCAGCCGCCGCTGGACGGGCGGCTGGTGCCGCAGATCGCCATCGCGAGGCCGCTGGAGATCAACGCCTCGGCCAGCACCGTGACGAACGCGTCGTCGGTCATGTCGCCGGGATGCGCGAGGACCGCCTCGGCGCCCATCCGGGCCAGCGAGGCGGCCAGCCCGTCGACGGGTTCCCCGCGCACCTGCCGGGCCAGCTCCCAGTCGGCCAGCGCGCTGATGTTGCTCACCACGTCGCCGATGCCCGCCCGGTTGTGCCGCTCCGGCCCGGCCTCCACGAAGTCCAGGTCGATGATGACCGCGATCGGGATGTGCACCCCGTAGGAGCCCTTGATTCCCTCGGTGATCAGCGACGCCACCGGGGAGGCGATGCCGTCGTTGGCCAGGCTCGTCGCCACCGTGACCATCGGCAGCCCGCGCCGGGTGGCCGCGTACTTGGCCACGTCGATGGTCTTACCGCCGCCGATGCCCACCACCGCGTCGTACGACCGGGCGCGGAGCTTCCCGCCCAGGTCGTCGGCCGCGTCGAGGGTGCCGCCCGACACCGTGAACACGTCCGCGGAGCGCAGCGACGGCCGGATCAGCTCGGCGATCTGCGTGCCCTGGCCCGGGCCTACCACCACGGCCACGTCGCCGCCGGAGGAGATCCGGCCGTCGGCCAGGATCGCGGCCAGGTCCGCCACCGCTCCCCGCCGCACGTCGATGTGCAGCGGGGTGAGCACCGTGCGGGCTAGCAGCGGCACGCGATCTCCCGCGCCCGGGCCAGGTCGGCGTGGTTGTCGACCTCGACCCAGGAGACGTCGCCGATCGGCGCCGCCCGCACCTCCCCGCCCCGGTCGGCGAACTCCTGGTAGCCGTCCTCGTAGTAGAGGTTCGGGTCCCGCCGCCAGGTCGCCTCCAGGGCGTCGGCGAGCGCGTCGGCCACCTGCGGCTCGATCAGCGTCGCGCCGATGTACTCCCCGTACGCCTCGCCCGGGTCCATCAGCTTGGTGATCCGGGTGAGCTGGCCGGCGGCGTCGAAGGTGGTCTTCATTTCCTCCTCGGCCAGCGCCTTGATGGTGTCCACCGCGAGCAGGATGCCCGGGCCGCGCTCGGCCAGCAGGGTCTTCTCCACGCTCACCGGGTGCACGGTGTCGCCGTTGACCAGCAGGACGCCCCGGGCGAAGTGCTCCCGGGCCAGCCAGAGCGAGTACGCGTTGTTCCACTCCTCGGCCTTGTCGTTGTGCACGAGGCTGATCGTGACGCCGTGGCGCTTCTCCAGCTCCGCCTGGCGGGAGACGACCGCGTCCGCGGCGTACCCGACGACGATCACCACCTCGGTCAGCCCGACCTCGGCGAGGTTGCGCAGCGCGATGTCCAGGATGGTGGTCTCACCGTCCACCGGCACCAGCGCCTTGGGCAGGGTGTCGGTGTACGGGCGCAGTCGACGCCCCGCACCGGCGGCGAGCACCATACCGATCATGCGACGTTCTCCCTCGTACGACTCCGGGTCACCGGTGGAGGATAGCGCCGGGACGGAACACGCCCGCCGTCAACCGGGGTTCACCCCGGCAGCGCGGCCAGGTCGGCGAGCACTGCCAGCCGCTCGTCGGCCGTCAGCACCACGTACGGGCCCGCCGCCCGCCGGTCCGTCTCCTGCTCGATGGCCAGGCGTTCCGGGCCGGCCGGCAGCTCGGTGATGCTGAGCGCGGTGTGCCCGGCTGCCGTCCACGCGGCCTCGTGCGCGTCGGCCCGGTGGTAGCGCAGCGTGCCGAGCCGGTTGAGCAGCAGCACCCCCGGCGAGGCGCCGTCCGGTTCGTGCGGAGGCGCCATCACGGCGAACGCGTCGCCGGCCGAGCCCGGCTCCTCCTCGGCGGCGACCATCGCGTACGTGAGCAGTCGGCCGAGCGCCTCGACCAGCCGGAGCACCCGGTCGTCGTGCCCGGCCCACAGCTCCTCGGTCACCTCGGCGTGCACCTGGTAGATCTCGGTGAGGAAGGCCTGCCCGCGTTCCGTCGCGGAGAAGCAGCCGTCGGGGCGGCGGTGCAGCATGCCGTAGGCGATCTGCTTGTCCAGCGCCCGCTGGCAGGACCCCGGGTCCCGGTACCGGGTCACCGCGGCGAAGCCCGCCGGGTCGACGGTCCCGCCCGGCGCGGCCAGCCGGGTGCGGAACTCGATCAGGAAGCCGGTGGCCGCCGGCCCGCCGTACCGCTGGCTCAGCTCCGCGCCGCCCCCGTCGCGGCCGGCGAGGATGCCGGCGACGAAGACCCGGTCCACCGGCGGGGCGACCAGCCCCGCGAACCGGTGCGGCGCGAGCTCGACGCCGTCGCTCACAGACCGATCGAGCGCAGCGCCGCGAAGGCATCCTCGGCGATCCGCCGGATCAGCCCGTCGTCGACGTCGCGGTGCTCGTCCAACAGGGCGATGTCCCGCTCGGCCAGCCAGCGGAACTCCGTGTGCTTGCCCTCCTCCAGCCGGGGCCGGCTCAGGTCCCCGTCGACCCGGACGAGGAAGTCGACCTCGACCCGGTCCAGCCCGTCGGCGCCGGTCCAGCGGTACTCGCCGACCGGGCCGAGGACGTGCGACACGGTCCAGCCGGTCTCCTCGGTGACCTCGCGGCGCAGCGCGTCCTCGACCCCCTCGCCCGGTTCCAGGTGGCCGCCGACGATGTCCCAGGCGTCGGGGAAGAGGACCCGCTGGGGGGACCGGCGCTGGACGAAGATGCGGCCGTCGTCGTCGACGACAAGCGCGCCGGCGCAGCGGAGAGGCTCTGTGGGCACGTCACGACAGTAGCGAGCCGGGGCCGGCACGGCGATGCCCCCGTACCGCCCGACGACCGCCGGCGGGCCCCGCGGGCGGCGGGACGCCGACGGCCCGGCCCCCGCGAGGGGAACCGGGCCGTCGGTGGAGGCCGGTCGGGCGGGGTCGACCCCCGCCGTGGGACGACGGTTACGGGCCGGTGAAGACCGCCCGGGCCCGCCAGTCGACCCCGTTGACGGCGGGGCCGCTGCGCACGGTCCAGGCGCCCGAGGGCGCCCCGTTGACCCAGCTCGCCGACGACAGGTTGCCGGTGGTGCGGCTGATCAGGTAGATCCGGGACCCCGAGACGAAGACGCTGCCGGAGTCGGCGAAGCCGGTCGCGCCGGCCACGGTGAACTTGTCCGCCCCGACGGTGCCGCTGTCCGGGTTGAACCAGCGCCAGAAGAGGCCGGCCTGCCCGCTGAGCGTGTAGTAGAGCCGCCCGTTGGTGTAGAACATGCCGGTCACGTTCGCGATCTCCGGGTAGAAGCTCACGGTGGTGCCCCGGAACGTCTGGCCCTCCGGCCCGGCGCCGGTCACCACTGTGTCCCACAGCGGGTCGTGGTACGGGTCGACCAGCTTGGGGGCGCCGAACGTGGCACCGTTGAACGTGCGCCGCCACAGCGCGCCGTTGAATCCGTAGAACAGGGTGCCGCCGACCCAGAATGCGCCCTTGGCCGTCGACCAGGTGGTGCCGTCGGGGTTGGCGACCGAGGCGGCCGCGCCCACCGTGCCCGTCCCGTCGTACGACCGGCGCTGCACCGTGTTTGCCGTGCCGCTACCGACCCCGGCCTGGTAGACGTTGCCCGGCAGCGCGGCGGTGGCGGTGGAGTGCGGTGCGGCGCCGCCGGCCAGCGGGAAGAACGAGATGCGCTCCCGGCGGTACTTGCGGTCGCCGATCCAGGGCTGGTCGGAGCCGAGCCAGAGGCCCTGCGGGGTGACCAGCAGTTCCGCCACGCCGTACCCGCGCGGGTTGCGGCCCGGGTTCCAGGACAGCGGCAGGCCGTTGAGCGGGTCGAGCGCGGCGATGCTGGGACGGGCGACCGCGCCCGGGAGGGCCGAGTTGGTGGCCGAGGTGTTGTTCAGCCAGCGGAAGTGGCCGCCGACGTAGACCGCCTTCTCGGTGATGCCCACCGAGAGGAAGGTGTCCCCGCCGCTGTAGTTGACCCAGGTCGGCTGGACTGCGGTGCCGGTGGACGAGGTCTCCCAGCGGGCCACGGCGTCGCAGAGCGTCCCGGCGATCGACGCGCCCGTGGTGGCGATGACGAAGTAGCTGCCGTCCGGCGAGAAGCTCACGTCCCGCACGTACGAGTCGAACTTGTTCCAGGCACAGCGCGGCTCGTAGCGGTTGGTGTTCCAGGACGAGACGGCTGCCGCGGTGCTGCCGAGGGCGAGCCGGACCACCTGGTCGTGCAGGACCCCGTTGGCCTTCTTGAAGTTGCCGATCACCACGAGTTGGGTGCCGTCCGGCGAGACAGCCAGCTTCTCGGCGCCGACGCCGGCCGACACGCCGCTGACCCCGTCGTAGTTGTGGTGCTCGGTCAGCTTGGCGGTGAGGTACTCGTCCACCGCGCCGGTGGTGGCGTTGACCGAGACCAGGCCGCCGCGCGCCTTGCTGGCGGCGGTGGTGAAGGTGCCGCCCACCAGCAGCCGGGTGCCGACCCGGGCCACGTCGTTGACCAGGCCGTTGAAGGCCAGGTTGGGGAAGCTGGTGACCAGGCTGCCGTTGGAGAGGTTGACCAGGGCGAGCTTGCGGCGGGCGGTGCTGTTGACGTTGTTGAACTTGCCCGCGAGGTAGACGGTGTCGGCGGTGGGGCCGGCGAGCACGTCGTAGACCTCGCCGTCGACCGCCGGCACGAACGTGGTGTCCACCTTGCCGGTGGCCTTGTCGAAGGCCAGCACGTATTTGCGGGCGACGGTCACGTTGGAGTCGCGGTTCTGCACCCCGGTAAACGAGCCGCCGACGATCACCTTGCTGCCGGCGTCATGGATGGCGAAGACCGTGCCGTCGATGATGTCGGGGGTGAGGGTGGACGGGATCGCTCCGACCACGGTGGTGTGGTCGGGCGCGGCGGGTGCCGGGCCGGCGACGAGCACGCCGGTGGCGGTGAGTGTGGCGGTCAGGACCGCGAGCGGTCGGCGGGTGAGCGCCGGAAGACGGGTCACGGGCAACTCCGGAGGAACGGCGGAGAATGATCTGGGAATGCCTCCGTTACCGGGCGGACCCGGTCGGTCACTACCGGTCGGGGAGGCGACGACCGGCGACGAAGAGTCTGAGGACACGATGGCGCATCGGACGCGCGGCGTCTACCCCCGGGTGTCCGATGTGCCTGTCGTCATTGTCGCTTTTCCCGGGCCCGTCCGGCCCTGCCGAGCGAGCCGGACGGCGTCACTCGGTACGTGGACCGTGCACCGGAACCGGCGGGGGTGGTGCGGCGAACCACGGGTCGGCGGTCAGCTCCCGGTACGCGGCCAGCCCCTCCGGGTCATCGTTGAACGTGCTGTCGTACACGGGCTTCGTGGTCTGCTTCGCGGCGAAGTAGACCACCGCCTTGATCTGCGGGTGCTGCTTGACGTAGTCGCGGGCCTCGGTCAGCCAGGCGGCGCGCTGGCCGGGCCCGCCCGGGTACGTAACCCCGAACTCGCCGATCATCACCGGCCGGGGGTGCTTGGCGGCGAACGCCATGAAGGTGTCCATCTGCTCGGCGAAGCCGTCGAACTCCTTGCCCGGGTACACGTCGGTGCAGAGCCAGTCGACCTGGTCGTCGCCCGGGTAGTAGGCGGCGGCGTTGCGCTTCTCGTCGACGAAACCCTGCACGTGCGGACACCAGACGAAGCCGGCGTTGGTGGCCCCCACCTCGGTGAAGATGCCCCGGATCCGCTTCCAGGCGGCGACGTAGTCCTCGGGGGAGTGCACGCTCTGGGCCAGGTTGGGGCGGTCCATCTCCCACCGCCAGCGCAGCAGCAGCGGCACCCCGAACTGCTTGATCTTCTCGGCCCGCTGCCGGATCAGCTGGTCGTACACCCCGTCCCGGATGGACCGGGTGTCGGCGCCGGACCAGGAAATCATCTGGAGCTTCCCGGCCGCCTGGAACGCGTGCTCGGTGGGGCCGGGGAAGTCGTCCTCCCAGTCGTGGAACATGTGCGCCAGGACGACCTTGCCGCGGGTCTGGTCCGCGAACGCGGTCAGCGCCTCGACCCGGCCCTCCGGGGTCTGCCAGTCCGGCTTCACCCAGGCGCCCAGCCAGACGCCCTCCCCGGGCAGTTCGGGGCCGCGCCCGGTGGTGCGCAGGCCGTCCGCCGGGCGCGGGCTCGCGGCCGGCGCGGTGCCGGTCGGTGTGGCCGGCGGCGGCACGAAGTCCGGAGCCGGCTCGGAGCACGCCGACACAGCCAGCGCCGACCCGAGCAGGAGCACCATCGCCGTCTGGAACCGCTTCATCGTTGCCGTACCTTCCCCGTGCTGAGGCCACCGGCGTGCCGATGGCGGACGTTCAGTGGACAGGCCCGTGGTCGGGACCTCAGCGCCGCCGACCCCGGCGCAGCGCCCGCAGCGCGTCGAGTTGGAGCACCCGGCGCAGCCGCCACACCCCGGCGGCGTACCCGGCGGCGCCGAGCACCGCCAGCACGGCCAACGTGACCGGCCCGACGTCGGCCACCGTGCGGGCCAGCAGCGCCGGCACTCCGAAGCAGGCCACCGCCAGCCCGGCGGCGGCGAGCGTGCCCCGGCCGAACGGGTGCAGCCGGTACGCGTGGTGCAGCTGGGCCAGCGGCACCAGGTTGGTGATCAGGATGGACGCCGACCAGGCGACCGCCGCCCCCATGATGCCGAAGCGCGGGATGAGCAGCACGTTGAGCACCACGTTGACGACCGTGCCGGCCAGCGCGTTGTAGAACGTCCAGGACGTCCGGCCCGCCATGTTGAGCACCGTGTCGACCATGCCGCAGCCGGTGGCCACCAGCATGCTCAGCGCCAGGAACACGGTCACCCGCTGGCCGGCGGCGTACCCGTCGCCGAACAGGTGCAGCATCGGCTCGGCGAAGACCGCGAAGAGCAGGTACGCCGGCCAGGCCAGCAGCACCAGCCACCCCGTGGCGGCCTGGTAGAGCCGGCCGGCGGCGGCCCGGTCGTCGCGGACGAGGTGCTCGGCCAGCCGGTGCTGCACGGCGGTGGACAGCGCCTGCCCGGAGAGCTGCCCGAGGGCCAGGAATCGGGTGGCCGCCGTGTAGAGCGCAGCCTCGGGCAGCCCGCGCAGCGCGCCGAGCAGCACGATGTCGAGCCGCTGCACCGCCATCTGGGCCAGCCCGCTCAGCGCCCGGGGGCCGCTGTAGCGCCAGTACGGCCAGAACTCTTCCCGCAGCGAAACCGGCGGGGCCTGCGCGCCCCGCTCGGCCCGCCGGACCAGCCGGGCCAGCCACCCGGTGCCGAGCAGCGCGGCGGGCAGGTAGGGCAGCGCCCAGGCCAGCGGCAGGGCGGTGGTGGCGGAGAGACCAAACAGGGCGACCAGGCCCACCCCGGCCAGTTGCAGCCCGGTCCGGCCGAGCCGCTCGACCAGCAGCAGCGGGCGCATCTTGCCGAACCCCCGGCAGGCGGCCAGTGCGAAGTCGCAGAGCGCGGCCACCGGCACGAAGAGCAGCAGCACCCGCAGCGCCCGCACCGCCCCGGGCACCGGCTCGTCGAAGGTCAGCGCCACGATCCGCGGGGCGGCCCACCAGCCGGCCAGCGCGATCAGCGTGCCGAACAGCACCACCGGCAGCAGCCCGACCAGCACCGACGCGCGGATGCGCTCCGGCTGGCCGAGGGTGCGGTAGCGGCTCAGGAAGTAGACCGAGCCGACGCCGGTGCCCAGCCGGGCCGCCGCGTACGCGATCATGAAGGCGCTGGTGGCGGCGAAGAAGAGGCCCGCGTCCGCCATGGACCAGGCCCGGGTGACGACGATGTTCAGGCCGAACCCGGCGACCGCCGCGACCGCCACCCCGAGCAGGTTCGCCACCCCGTGCCGGGCCGCCCCGCCCAGCTCGCCGCCCGGGGACCGGGTCGGCGCTACCGTCGCCACGACGGCACGCGTCCCCACCAGGCGCTCAACCGCTCGTCGTACGGGGCGAAGTGCTCTTCCAGCCGGGCCCGCAGCGCCGGGTCCATGGGCGAGCGGGACCGGGCGTTGTGCTTGCCGAACGAGATCTCCGCCCAGTGCGGCAGGCCGAGGAAGTCACAGACCGCGTCGAACGCCGGCCGGGGGTCGGCGAAGAAGTCGTCCGCGTCGACCACGTGCAGCCGATCCCGACCGAAGATCGACTCCAGCCGTTCGAGCTGCTCGACGTAGCGTCCCCGGGTCAGGTAGGCGTTGTGCTGGTAGTGGTGGCTGTGCGCGGTCGGGTCGGCGAGCAGCCGCTCCCGCTCCCCGGCGATCCGCTCCTCCTCCAGCTCCAGGGCGCGCTCGAAGCCCTCCGGCTCGAAGCCCCGGGCCGCCTCGTGCGAGTGCGCCGAGTACGCCCGCTCCACCGGGTCGCGCAGCAGCACCAGCAGCCGCACGTCCGGCAGGTCCCGCGCGATCCGCTCGCCGGCCAGCGGGTGGAACATGTAGTACGGGCTCGACTCGCCGGTCACCCCGCGCACCCCGGCCCGCTCCCGGACCGCCTCGGCCTGCCGGACGGTCGGGAAGTGCCCCAGGTACCAGTCCATCCCCCGGTCGTAGCCGGTGTCGAAGTAGTGCACGCCCTTGTGGTAGTTCGCCGGCAGCACCGCCGGGTGCTGCGAGAGGGTCTTGAACAGCGACGTCGTGCCGCACCTCTGGGCGCCCACGATGAGGAAGTCGGGGGCGAGCCGCGACCCGGCGGTCCACCGGCCGTACGTCCGACTCACCGACCGCACCGCGCGCCGCGCATGTGCCTTTACCAGCGTCACTTCGCCACTCCTCCCGCGCCCGGCCGACCGGCCAGGTGATCCTCCACCGCCGGCAACAGCCAGGCGGCCACGTGTCCCAGCCGGGCGCCCGCCTCGGCCTGCCGGTCGCGCAGGTACCGCGCGGCCAGCTCGACCAGGTAGAGCACCGCCACCAGATCGGCCACCCCGGCCGGCTGCCCGAACTCCGCCAGCGCCCCGGCCGCGTCGGCGATCAGCCGCCCGGCCGCCGCACGCGGCTCCACGCCGGCCCGGGTGATCGCCGTCTGCACCCGACGGTGCAGGGCGTCGAAGCCGACCGGCACGTCGTCGGCGAACCGCTCCCAGTCCCAGACCAGCACCCGGCCGTCGGCCAGGGCGGCGCTGTTGCCGCCGTTCCAGTCGCCGTGCCAGGCGCCGAGGTCGAGCACCGGGTCGGCGCGGCGGACCTCGGCCAGCACGGCGCGCAGCCGGGCCGCCTCCGGCCGGTCGCCGAGCGCCGCCAACTCGTCGGCGAGCCGCCGGGCATGGGCGCTCTCGGCGTACGGCCGGCGGTCGACCCCGGCGCAGCGGCTCACCGCGACCATGGCGGCCCGCTCCGCCTCGGCGGCCCGAGCGGGGGCGGCCCGAGGCAGGCCCACCGGCAGGGCGCTCTGCACCAGCAGGGCGTGCCCGCCCCAGGTGCCGTGGTGCAGCACCTCGGCCGCCGCGATTCCGGGCAGGTCGAGCGTCGCCAGCCGGCCCAGCACCGCCGCCTCGGCGTCGACCAGGGCCCGGGTGAGCGGGTCGACGCCGAGCTTGGCGTACCCGATCGGGTCGCCGACGGCGTCGAGGAGCTGGACCACCGGCTTGCGGTTGGCCCGGGCCGGACCGATGTGGATGCTCAGCAGCGCCGGCCGGCCCAGCACGGCGGCGAGGTGCGCGTCGAGCGCGTCGGCGGCGGCGTCGACCACCAGCCGGTCCCGGAACGCGAGCCGGCCCAGCCCGGTGCGGAACGCCGCCGCCAGCACCGCGCGGCGCAGCCGGGCCTTCGTCCCCTGCGCCTCGGTGGAGTGCCGGACCGCGCCCGCCGCCGCCCGCCGGGAGCCGGCCGGGACCAGCAGCCGGGGTCGCGCGGCCGACGGGACCACCGCGAAACCGGCCCGGCCGCCGCGCCGCAGCGCCGGTCGGGCCGGCGCCGGCCAGACCACGCCGGCCAGCTCGGGCAGGTACGCGCCGCGCGCGTCCGCGCCCGGGGGTGGGGTGAGCATCAGTGGGACCGCCGTTCCGGCCACGCGCGCGGGGCAGCCGACTCCAGTGCGGCGAGCCGGGTCTCGCGGCGCAGCGCACGCAGGTGAAAGTCGTTGCGGGTGAGCAGCGCCACGCTGATCAGTCCGTACGCCAGGGTGGTGTTGAGCGAGCCGTAGAGGAACTGGAAGAACAGCATCAGGATCAGCACCAGGCTGCCGGCGATGCCGATCGGGGTGTGGTCGTGCCGGAACCGCCACAGGCACCAGAGGAAGAACGCGCTGTAGCAGAACGCGCCCACCCACCCCTGGCCGGTCAGCAGGTTCCACAGCTGGCCGTTGCTGCCCAGCTCCCGGTTGCCGCACTGCTTGCAGTCGGCCGACTTGCCGATCGCGATGGACCGGTTGCTGCCGATCAGCGCCCGGTTGCCACCGTAGCCGAGCACCGGTGAGTGGTTCGCCGCCTCCACCGCCCCGTTGGACAGGGTGGACCGGATGTCGTCGCTGTGCCCGTTGGCCATTCGTTCGTTGAGCAGGGCGCCCAACGGCGAGGCGAGCACCGCCACCCCGACCAGGCCGGTGGCCAGCGCCAACCCGACCAGGACGACGATCCGGCCGCGCAGTGCCATCCGCACCGCCACGTACACCGCGCCGACCACCAGGCCGATCCACAGCCCCCGGTTGAGCGAGTAGACGATCGGGAAGATGGCGGCGGCCACCACCAGGTACCCGGTGAGCCTGCGCGGCCCCCGGCCGAGGACCACCCAGCCGACGATGAACCAGATGAGCAGGATGGCCATGTTCTCGCCCCAGGTGTTGGTGTACTCGAAGGGGGCGGCCGGGCGGGGCGAACTGGCTTCCCCGGCGAGCACCTCCTGCACCTGGGCGACCTCGACGTGCATCAACCGGTTGACGAACGGTTCCTTGGCGATGGCGGCGGGGAGGATGTAGTTCAGCGGCGCGACGAACTTGAGCTGGGGAAACAGCGCGCCGACGTACCCGCCGATGACGGTGATCACGGCCATGAAGCCGAACAGCTTCACCAGCCGCTTGCGGGGCAGTTCGCGCTCGCTGAGGTTGAGCACGTACAGCATCGTCACGGTCAGCGCGGTGTAGTTCATCACCCGGATGCCCCAGCCGATGTACCGGCCGGACCCGTTCGGGGTGAGCGTGTTGGGGGCGGTGATGTCGAGCATCAGCCCGGACAGCACCACCCAGGCCAGCAGGATCAGCCAGATGCCGAAGCCCGGCGGCACCCGCACGGCGCCGCGCCGGTAGAGCTGGAAGCCCATCGGGACGGCCAGGATGGCGAAGATGAACGAGGGCAGGCCGAGCGCCCACCACAGCGGGTACAGCACGAAGAGCGCGGTCACCGGCCAGGCGACGGGCAGCCGCAGCGACCAGCGGCGTGCCCCGTCGACCGGCGGGCTCTGCGGCGGGTCGGCCGGACGGCGACCGGCCCGCGCCGGCTCCGGCCCGGGGTTGGGCCGGAGCGGGGCGGCCGTGGTCATGTCACGCTGACCTTGGCGGTCTTCGGGGCGTAGATCACCCAGGCCGGTCCGGGCTGCGGGCGGATCTGGTAGCCGGCCGTGTCGGTGACGTTGCAGACCAGCTTCTGCCCGGGCTTGCTCCACTGCGCCTTCGCGCTGGACGGCCCGGACACCACCACCGCGGCCCCGGACCCGTACACGTTCGCCCCGGGCAGGGAGCGGGGGCTGGGCTTGCGGACGTCGATGGTGCGGTACTCCATCGTCAGCACGACCACCGAGGCGACGCTCACCGTGGCCTTGCCGACCCGGCCGCGCCACGACGAGCTGGCCGCGTCGTACGTCCAGGTCTGGCCGGGGTGGCCGGGCGCGGTGACGGTCAGCCGGCCGGCCGGGGTGACGCCCTGGCTGGCCAGCGGGGTCCCCGGGGTGGCGTGGTCGAAGACGCGGGTCGGCGCGGGGCCGCCCTTCGGGGCCGCCTGCCGCAGCGCGGCGACGGACGCCTGGCCGGACGGGAACGCGGCCGAGCGCTGTGCCGGGGTCACCCCCGGCAGGTCCGCCGCCTCGAACTGGCGGAGGAACCCGGTGGGCCCGCCGGCGTAGCCGACGAACGGGCGCAGCACGCCGACCGTGCGGATGTCCACCGGCCGGATCTCGGCGACCGGTCCCACCCGGGCGGCGTCCCGGGACTGGTAGACCGCGGTCAGGTGCAAGCTCTCCGACTCGGCGAACTCCTGGTAGACCAGGTCGGCCTCGGCCAGCCCGGCCGGGCTGGTGCCGGCGGTCACCCGCAGCGGCACCACCACGGCCTGGCGGGCGGCCGTCGCCGCCGCGACCGGCTTTCCGGACAGCGGCGCGGCCGGCAGGCTCGGGGTGGGGCTGGGCCGGGGTGCCGGGGAACCCGGGTCCACCACGTTCGTCGCGCCGGGTGCCTGCTCCTCGGCGCAGCCGGCGCCGAGCGCGGCGACGAGCACGGCCGCGAGCGTCGTGCCCAGCGCCCGCCGGCGGTTCACTCCCGCTCCTCGACCGGGTCGAGGGCCATCGAGTACCGGCCGGGGTCGGGGCCGTCGGTGTCCCGGGCGGAGCGGTAGACGGTGGACTTGCCGGAGGGCTTCTGCTGGGCCGCCGGCTTCGGCGGCCCGGGCGGCGGGGCCTGGACCGGGCCTGACTTGCCCATGCCGGGCGGGACCGGGCCCGACTTACCCATGCCGGGCGGGGCGGGGGCCGGCCTGGCGGCGGTGTCCCGGGCGCCCGCGCCGGCCCGGGGCAGGATCATCGTGGACTCGAAGTTCGGCGTGCCCGGCTGGGGCCGCCCGGCGGGCGTCGGCCGCGGGCGGGGCGACGGCGGGCCCTCCCGGCGGGCCGCCGGGGTGGGCGGGGCCGGCTGGCCCGCCGGGCCCCGGTCGGCGAGCCGGGGGGTCAGCACCGCGCCGAGGACCGGCGCGTCGACCTGCTCGAACTGCCGCATCGCGGCGGTGATCTCGCTGCTTCGGGTCTGCCCGCCCTCGACCACCAGGATCACGCCGTCCACGTGCCGGGCCAGCGCCTGCGCCTCCACCGCTGCCGTCGGCTGGGCTGTCTCGATCAGCACGTGGTCGAAGCGGGCGGCCAGCTCGGCGAGGATCTCCAGCATGGTGGCTACGGGCAGCTCCACCTCGGTGTCGAGGTTGCCCGGGAGCAGCACCCGGAGCTGGTTCAGGCCGGGGGCCGGGGTCAGCGCGATGAGCGCCGAGACGTCGTGGCGCAGCACGTCGGCGAGGGTGTGCCGGGGCCGGACCCCGTCGAGCATCCCGGCCAGCGGGGAGTCCGGCTTGGTGGTGACCACCGCGACCTGGGCCCCGGTGCGGGCGTACGCCGCGGCGAGGTTGCCGACGACGAAGCCGGCGGCCGGGCCGCGGGAGGTGTCGGTGAGCAGCAGCAGACGGCCCCGCCCGGGCCTCGATTCGGGCATGGTGGACTGCAGCACGTTGCGCAGCCGGCCGAGCTCCCGGGAGACCTCGTGGGCCGCCGGCAGGACGGCCAGCCCGGTCGGCCGGGGCGGCAGCTCCAGCAGCACCGGCAGGCCGAGCCGGTCGGCCACGTCCCGGCCGCGCCGGACCCGGGTGTCCAGCCGGTCCAGCACCAGGGCGACCACGATGCCGAAGAGCAGCCCGGCGCCGAGGCCGCTGGCCAGGTTGAGGGTGGTGTTCGGGGAGCTGGGCTTCCGGGGCAGCGCCGCGTCGGAGATGATCTCGCCGGGGTCGAGCGCGCTGCTCAGCAGCGGGCTCAGCCGGCTGTTGAGGCTGGCGAGCTGGTTGGTCAGCACGTTCCGGTCGGCCTCGGCGCGGGCCCGCTCGGCCGAGTTGGACGGGGTCCCGGCGATCTTCCCGGCGACCGCGGCGAGCTGCTTGTTTGTCTCGGCGATCTGCTGCTTGAGCCCGGTCGTCTCGTTCTCCAGCGACCGGGTGGCGGTGGCCAGCCGCAGGTCCAGGTACGCCTGGGCGAAGGAGTGTGACCCGGCCTGCGCCGCCTCGGGGCTCTGCGCCTCGTAGACGATCTGGAGCACCTGACTGTTCGGCGGCACGGTTACCGACAGTGAGCGGACCAGGTCCTCCGGCGGGATGGCCGTCTTCAGTAGGGCCCGAGCCCGTTCGGCCACCACCAGGGAGCGGACCACCTGGGCCTCGGTGTCCAGGTTGACCTTGGTGCCCTGGTTGGCGTCCTGGCCGACCTGGCGGACCAACAGCGACGTCGTCGAGACGTACGTGCGGGTCTGCACCTGGCTGACCAGCATGCCGGCGCCCGCGCCCAGCAGCGCGGCCACCACGAGGATCCACCACCGGCGGCGCAGCCACTCGAGGTAGGTCATCAGCGTGGGACCGTCTGCGTCGCGCAGATCGGTGTGGTGAGGCGAGGGCATCGGGCTGTGTCGCTTCCTGTGGACCGGGACCGGCCAGTCGGCCGCAGCGGGCGGCACCATGGCGGAACCCTGAGTCTCCCCGATCCGGGCGGTGAGGGGAAGCCGACGAAGGTCCGCTTCTCCGCAGCCGGGTTCGGCAGGCAGGATGGGTGGGTGCGGTTTTGCTACCACATCCAGAGCCACCGGTCCCCCGAACAGATGAATCGGCTGGTCCACGCCGTGAAGCGGTACAGCCCGGACAGCGTGGTGCACATCAGCCACGACGTCAACGGCCCCCCGCTGGACCTCACCGAGCTGCGCTCGCTACGCGACGTCGTCGTGCAGACACACGAGGGCGGCTACGGTGACTTCAGTCATGTGGACCGCTACATGGCTGCCGTGGACTGGCTGAACGACGAGGGGGTGCAGGTCGACTGGCTGGCGAACATCACCGGTCAGGACTACCCCCTGCGGCCGCTCGGCGAGTGCGAGGCGGAGCTGGTCGACTCGGGCGCGGACGGATTCATGGAGTACTGGGACGCGTTCGGCCCGGACAGCCACTGGCCGAGCCGCCGGGTCCGGTCCCGCTACCACTTCCAGCACCGCCGGCTGCTCCCGCTCACCCCCCGGGGAAAGAAGCTGCTCCGCCCGATCCAGGCGGTCAACCGGGTGCAGCCGCTGGTCCGGGTGCACGTGTCGTACGGGCTGGCGGTGGGCCGCCGGGCCCGCACCCCGTTCGGGCCCGACCTGCGCCTGCACGGCGGGTCGGCGTTCACCTCGCTGAGCTGGCCGGTGGTGGCGTACCTGCGGGAGTACTTCGACCGGCGGCCGGACGTGGTGTCGTATTTCCGACGCTGCCTCTCCCCGGTGGAGGCCGTCTTCCAGACCATCGCGTGCAGCTCCGGGCTTTTCAACCTGGTGCCGGACTGCAAGCGGTACTTCGACTTCCGGGACAGCACCTTCAACCACCCGAAGTCGCTGACCGCCGAGGACCTGCCCCGGGCGCTGGCCAGCGGGGCGCACTTCGCCCGCAAGTTCGACTACGAGCGCGCCCCGGAGCTGCTGGACACCCTGGACGCCCACCTGGCCGCCGCCCGCCCCTGAGCCCGCCGCCCGGGTCGTGCCGCGCACGGGGTCGGTGGGGGAGCGGCGGGCAGGTCAGCGGTAGTCGTAGCGGCGGCGCAGCGGCCAGGTCAGCGCGCCGACCAGCCGGCGGTGGCCCGGGGCGTACTCCCGGCGCCACTTCTCGTCCAGCGCCAGGGTGATGGGGCCGCTGCGCATCCGGATCCGGCCACCGGCGACCGCGTGCGAGCCGGCCTGGTCGAACTCGTTGTCCCGCAGGAACTGCAACGGGTCCACGACGCCGGTCACGTCGGCGGTGAGCGCGGCGATCCGGCCCAGCTCGGCGCGCGGGTCGCGGACCAGGTCCTCGTACCGGACGGTGACCCGGGGGACGCCACGGCGGGCCAGCGCGGCCACCATCGCGTTGACGGTGACCCAGCGCCGGGCGGTCAGCCGGGCCGAGCGCTGGTTCATCCGGCCCTTCGTCGAGGTGCCCTCGGGCAGCTCGACGACCTGGCTCCAGGAGTACGCCACCCCGCGCGGGTCGCGCAGCACGTGCACCAGCCGCAGGTCGATCTGCGGGGCCCGGGCCAGGATGTACGCCAGCGAGGGGCGCTTGGTCGAGTCCACCACCACCTTCGCCCCGGACACGTCGGCCACCGCCCGGTAGAGCTTCGTCAGCAGCTCGGTGTAGCGGTCCAGGTCCCGTCGGAACGCCGGGGACATCCGGGAGTTCACGATCAGCGGCAGCTTTCCGGTGGCGTCGACCCGGCGTTGCAACGCCCGCACGTCGGCCACGTCGACCTGGGTCCACCCGCCGTACGCCCGCCGGCCGACCTCGCCCCAGAACGGGCAGGCGTCGAAGTGCTCCCCGCAGGCGCAGCGGAAGTTCCGCTCGACGCCGGACTGCCACAGGTAGAACAGCTCGCCGACGTCGCAGTGCCCGACGAACTGGCCGAGCATCAGGTCGAGCAGGGTCGAGCCGCTGCGCGGCATCCCGCAGACATACAGGACGGTGACCGCCCGGCTGCCGCCGCCCTGCGCCGCCTCGGCCGTGTCGGTCATCCGCCATCCTCTCGCCCGGGTTGCTGTCAGCAGGCAGTCTAGGCACGGAACGGCGGAGTGAGGCACTGGCGGAAGGGCCGCAGCCGACCATCCGACAGGTCCGATGATGGTGAGAGCCACTTATGTTCCCGGCCGGGGGGCCGATACATTGTTGCGGCGTCGTGCCGTCCGGTCGACCGCCCCGTTGGGCGGGTCCCGGGGCGCGGCCGGGGCCGTGGGAGGCGGGTGACGTGGAGTCTGGTGAAGTCATGCTCGTCGGATCCAGCGGCGGGCACCTCGCCCAGCTGGTGGCGCTGCAACCGTGGTATCGCGACCGGGCCCACTCCTGGGTCACGTTCGACACCCCGGACGCCCGGTCGCTGCTCGACGGCGAGGACGTGGTCTGGGCACACCACCCGACCACCCGCAACGTGAAGAACCTGGCCCGCAACATGTGGCTCGCCGTCCGGGTGTTCCGCGGGCGGGACGTCGCCGCGGTGGTCACCACCGGCGCCGGGGTCGCCGTGCCGTTCGTGGTGGTGGCCCGGCTGCGCCGCATCCCCACCGTCTACATCGAGGTGTACGACCGGATCGACACCGCGACGCTGTCGGCCCGGCTGTGCCGGCCGTTCCTCTCCGCGATGCTCGTGCAGTGGGAGGAACAGCGCCGGCTCTACCCGAAGGCGACCGTAGTGGGAAACCTGCTGTGAGCCCGCCGATCCCCCGCCAGCGCACCAACTCCCCGGCCCGGCGCACCGTGCTGGCCATGGTCGGCACCGACGTGCACCGGTTCGACCGGCTGGTCGAGTGGCTGGAGCGCTGGCACGCCGGCCGCGACGCCCTCGCCCCCGAGGTCCGCCTCGTCGTCCAGCACGGGCGCAGCCGCGCGCCCCGGCTCGCCGACGCGGCCCCGTTCCTGGCCCACGACGAGCTCCAGCGGGCGATGACCGAGGCCGACCTGGTGGTCTGCCACGGCGGGCCGGCCACCATCACCGAGGCGCGCCGGCACGGGCACCTGCCGATCGTGGTGCCCCGGGACCCGACCCGGGACGAGCACGTCGACGACCACCAGCAGCTCTTCGCCCGCCGCCTCGGCGTGGCCGGGATGGTCCGGCTGGCCGAGTCCGAGGCCGACCTGGTCGCGGCCCTCGACCGGGGGGTGGCCGACCCGCGGGCGTACGCGTTGTCTGCCGACCCGGGCCGACCCGACCCTCGCGTTGCCGCCGCCACGGCGGTGGGCCGGATCGTCGAGGACCTGGTCCGGACCAGCCGGGAGCCGGGGCGGCGCAGGTGGTGGCGGTGAACGCCCGGGTGCTGTTCGTCGGCGGCCTCGGCCGCAGCGGCTCCACGCTGCTGGAGCTGATCCTCGCCCAGCACCCCGACGTCTGCGCCGTCGGCGAGGTGGTCCACCTGTGGGAGCGGGCCCTCGGCGGCGACGAGCGGTGCGGCTGCGGGGAGCGGTTCACCGCCTGCGACTTCTGGCAGCGGATCGGCGAGCACGCGTTCGGCGGCTGGTCGGCCGTCGACCGCGACGACGTGCTCGCGCTCAAGGCCACCGTCGACCGGACCCGGCACATCCCCCGGCTGGCCCGGGGCGACCTGCCCGCCGCCGAGCTGGCCCAGGTGCGCCGCTACGCCGACCTCTACACCCGGATCTACGCCGCCGCGATGGCGGTGACCGGGGCGCAGCTCGTGGTGGACTCCAGCAAGCACGCCTCGACGGCGTTCGCGCTGCGCTGGGCCGACGACCTCGACCTGCGGGTGCTGCACCTGGTCCGGGACAGCCGGGCGGTGGCCCACTCGTGGGCGAAGCAGGTGCGCCGGCCCGAGGTGGTGGACGCCGAGGCGTACATGCCGACCTTCTCGCCGTTCACGGTGAGCAAGCTGTGGACGGCACAGAACGCCGCGTTCCACCTGCTCGCCACCCGGGTGCCGGTGATCCGGCTGCGCTACGAGGACTTCACCGCCGACCCGCGCGGCACCGTCGCCCGGGTCCGCCGCTTCGCCGGCCTGGCGGACACCCCGGACGCGCTGCGGGTGCTCGACCCGACGCCCACGCCGCTGGTCCGGGCGCACAGCATCGCCGGCAACCCGCTGCGGTTCAATGCGGGGCCGCTGCGGGTCCGGCAGGACGATGCCTGGCGCACGGCCCTGCCCTCGCGCAGCCGGGCGGTGGTGAGCGTCGCGACGCTGCCGCTGCGGCTGCGGTACGGATACGTCGGCCTCGGCCGCCCGGGCTCCACGGAGGCACCATGACCGAGCCGTTGAACGAGCACCCGTCGGTGACCGCGGTGGTTCCCACCCGGGACCGCCCGGAGCTGCTGCGCAAGGCCCTCGACGCGATCCTCGGCCAGGAATACCCCGGCCCGGTCGACGTGGTGGTCGTCTACGACCAGTCCGAGCCGGATCGTTCGCTGGCCGACGACCCCCGGGTCACCGTGCTGGTCAACCAGCGCACCCCGGGCCTGGCCGGCAACCGCAACACGGGCATTCTGGCCGCCACGGGCGACCTGGTGGCGTTCTGCGACGACGACGACGAGTGGCTGCCCGGCAAGCTCGCCGCGCAGGTGGCCGCGCTGCGCGCCGCCCCGGACGGGGCGTTCGTGAGCTGTGGCATCCGGGTCGACTACGACGGCCGTCCCCCGGTCGACCGGGTGCTCTCGGTGGACCGGGTGTCGCTGGCCGCCCTGCTGCGGGACCGGCACACCGAGCTGCACCCGTCGACGTTCCTGATCCGTCGGGACGCGCTGCTCGACGGGATCGGGCTGGTCGACGAGGAGATCCCGGGCAGCTACGCGGAGGACTACGAGTTCCTGCTCCGGGCCGCCCGGCACGCCCCGCTGGTGAACGTCGTCGAGCCGTACGTGACGGTGCGCTGGCACAAGCAGTCGTTCTTCGCCCAGCGCTGGGAGACCATCGCCACGGCGTTGCAGTGGCTGCTGGGCCGGTACCCGGAGTTCGCCACCGTGCCGGCCGGCGAGGCCCGGGTCAGCGGGCAGATCGCCTTCGCCCAGGCGGCGATGGGCAACCGGGGCGAGGCGGTCCGCTGGGCCCGGCGCACGCTGTCCCGCAACCCCCGGGAGCCGCGCGCGTACCTGGCCCTCGCCGTGGCCAGCCGGGCCGTCGACCCCGACCGCGTCCTGCGTACGCTGCACAAACGCGGCCGGGGGATCTGAGCGTCAGGAGGCGGCGCACCAGGCTCGCCACGCGTCCCGGCTCGGCGCGTCGGTGAGCCGGAAGTCGCCCCCGGCGACCTGGTAGTCGTAGTAGGCCACCCACAGCGGGCGCTGGCCGTCGAGGTACCGGCTCATCGCCCGGATCCACGCGGCCCGCCCCTCGCCGCTGTCCCCGGCGATCCGGACGCTGCCCGTCTCGGCGAGCCCCCACGGCTTCCCGAGCGCCTTCGACTTGGCGATCATCGGGGTGAAGACCTGCGCCGGGTCGGTGTACCGGTTGAACTTGCCGCCGCTGTTGTAGCAGTCCCAGCCGAGCACGTCGATCGCGTCGCCGCCCGGCCAGTAGTCCTCGAAGGTGCGGTGCGAGCTCGGGTTGAGCGTCCAGCACATGAGGATCAGCGTGGCCCGCAGTCGGGCGTTGTCGGCCCGGTCGGCGATTCCGGCGAGCCGCTGCCACGCGGCCCGGTACTGCGCGGCGGTGTACGAGCCCTGGGCGATGTCGTTCTCCGGCTCGTGGAAGTACGACCAGTAGACGTCCAGGTTGCGGGGGACGGAGCGGAACCAGGCGGCGAGCCGGGAGTCGTGCCGGCCGGCGGCCACCTCGCCGGGCGGCGCCTTGAAGGAGACCACCACGGTCCGGTCGGCGACGTCGGCGCGGCTGCCGGACCAGGCCGGCGGCATGCCGGGGTAGAAGACCCGGACCATGCGCAGCGGCCCGTAGCTGCGGTCGGACCGGGCCAGCCCGGCGGCGAAGTTCTCCCCACCCTGAAGGTGGATGCTCGCCCCCGGGAGGGTGTTCCGGCCGCCCGGGAACACGCCGGCCTCAGTCCCGCCGCTGGTGCTCGGGCTCGGCGAGGCGGACTTCGGGCTGTTGCCGAAGCCCTCGTCCCCACTCGGCGTCGGCCGGGCGCCGGGGGCGGCCGGGCCGAGGCCCGCGCCCTCGGACGCGGCGTCGGTGACCGTCGGGGCCGGCCGCCCGGGCAGGTCCCCGTTGGTGGCCAGGGCGACCGTGGTGCCCAGCGCCACCGCGCCGGCGGCCACCGGGAGCAGCAGCCACCGGCCGAGCCGGCGGCGCGGGCCGCCGGGTTCGGCCGGGGCAGGGGGCAGGGCGGGTGCGGTGGTGGGGCCGGAGCTCATGACCCTCCTCGGGTCGGCGGTGTCGGTGGGACCGGGCGGGAGCACCACGACCGCGCCCGCCGGGCGGCGGATCCGTCGGTCAGCGGTGGCGGTCGATGGCCGCCAGCAGGGACTCCGCGTGCTCCGGGCGGCAGACCAGCAGGTCCGGCAGGCGCGGGTCGTCCCGGTTGTAGCGCAGCGGCGAGCCGTCGATCCGGGACGCGTGCATGCCGGCGCCCAGGGCGACCGCGACCGGGGCCGCCGAGTCCCACTCGTACTGGCCTCCGGCGTGCACGTACGCGTCGACCTCGCCGGTCACCACCGCGCAGACCTTCACCCCGGCCGAGCCCATCGGCACCGCCCGGGCGCCGATGCCCTCGACCAGCTCGCCCACGAACGCGGGCGGCCGGCTGCGGCTCACCGCGATCCGCAGCGGCCCGGCCACGGCGGCCGTGGTGGGTACGGCGGTGCCCAGGACCAGCGGCGTGCCGTCCGGCGCGGTACGGGCCGGCATGCCGACCGCGCCGGCCACCAGCGCGCCGTCCGGGGCGGCCGAGCGCTGCCAGAGCGCCACGTGTACCGCCCAGTCGTCGCGGCCGGACTCGGAGAACTCGCGGGTGCCGTCGAGCGGGTCGATGATCCACACCCGGTCCGCCTCCAGCCGCGCGGGACGGGCCCCGGCGGCCGGGTCGCCGGCCCAGGCGTGCCGGCTGTCGGCCTGCTCCTCGGAGAGCACCGCGTCGGCGGGCCGCCACCGGGCCAGGGCGGTCGACATCAGGTCGTGGGAGACCTTGTCGCCGGCGTTCTTGAGTGCCGCCGGGTCGGCGAAGCCCTGCTCCGCGCGCAGCGCGGTCAGCGCCCTGCCGGCCGCGCCGGCCAGCCACTGCGCGAAGGCCTGGTCGTCGAGCCGACCCGTACCGTCCTCGGTCACGTGAACCTCACCACTCCTTCGGTGCCGGTGCCGGTGCCATCCGTCGGCGCCGCGCGGACGCCCATCCTTCGGCGGTCGCGGGGGCGCGGCCAGGGACCGGTCCGATAATCGACACCTGAGTGTCGCGTACCTCCGGCTGTTCCGCCTCGGCCGTTCCGCCGTCCGTCTGCTGCCCGCATGTTGAACTTGGCGTGTATGCCGGTCGGATCGCCGGGGCCAGGCCCTAGGCTCGTCCGCATGACCGCCGAGCAGCTGATCTCCTTCGCCCGTGGGGCTCCTTCGCTGGACATCGTCGATGTCGAGGGGCTCAAGGCCGCCGCCGTCCGTGCCTTCGACGCCGACCCCGCCGGGGTCACCGCCTATGGCACCTCCGTCGGCTACCCGCCCCTGCGGAAGTGGATCGCCGAGAAGCACGGCGTCGAGGCCGACCAGGTGCTGGTCACCAACGGTTCGCTCCAGGCCGACGCGTTCCTGTTCGACCACCTGGTCCGCCCCGGCGACGCGGTGGTGGTCGAGCGCCCGACGTACGACCGGACGCTGCTCAACCTCCAGCGGATGGGCGGCGAGATCCACGGCGTGACGATCCAGCCGGACGGCCTGGACATCGCCGAGCTGCGCAAGCTGCTGGAGTCCGGGGTCCGCCCGAAGCTCGCGCACGTCATCCCCAACTACCAGAACCCGGCCGGGGTCACGCTGTCGCTGGAGAAGCGGCGGGAGCTGCTCGACCTGGCGGCCGAGCACGGCTTCATCATCTTCGAGGACGACCCGTACGCCGACATCCGGTTCCGGGGTGAGCCGCTGCCGTCGATGCTCTCGCTGGACACCCGGGGCGTGGTGGTGCACGCCTCCAGCTTCACCAAGACGGTCTGCCCGGGGGTGCGGGTCGGCTACCTGATCGGTGCGGCGGACCTGATCGCCGACATCGCGAGGAAGGCGACCAGCCTCTACATCTCGCCCGGCATGGTGTCCGAGGCGATCGTGCACCAGTTCTGCGTCTCCGGCGACATCACCCGCTCGATCGAGACGGTCAGCACCGCGCTGGGCGAGCGCGCCCGGGTGCTCGCCGAGTCGCTGCGCCGGCACCTTCCCGAGGCCCGGTTCGTGGAGCCGGACGGCGGTTACTTCCTCTGGGTGGAGCTGCCGGAGGACGTGCTGGTGGACCAGCTCGCCCCGGCGGCGGCCGAGCGGGGCGTGGCGGTGGTCAAGGGCAGCGACTTCGTGCTCGACGGCGGTCAGCACGCGCTACGGCTGGCGTTCTCGGCGGTCACCGCGGATCAGATCGACGAGGGTGTTCGTCGTCTCGCGGAGGCGGTGGCGGCCGTCCGAGGCTGACCCTCTGTCGGATTCCTGACAGAAGGGCGGTGCCGGCCGGGTCGGGTCTCCCGCCCGGCCGGTTCGCGGCCCACAATGCTGCGAGCACCACTCACGTCGCCCGGCCGACCTGCCCCGATGCGGGCCTCGGCCACCCGACCGGTGGTGTGCGCAGCACAACCCCCGCCCCCAAGGGCGCCGGGTGGGCCGTGTCGTCCCTCACCCCCCTGACGCGGCACGGCCCGCCCCGGCGCCGCCCCCACTGCGCGCCCGGGGCAGCTGTCGGCCAGCCGCTGAGGCGCCGGCCGACGCCGGCCGGTCCGGGTCGGACGCGGGCGTACCCTGCAACCCGCGACGGCGTGCGGCTGCCGCGACAGCGTGGGGAGGGGGTCGCCATGTCGGACCGGGCGGAGCGGAGCCGGGCCACGTCGTCGGACGGCGGGCGGGTGATCAAGCCACGGGCCTGGGCCCCGGTGCGGGTGATGACCCGGATCCTCAACCCCGACGAGGGCCAGCGCGTCCCCGAGCCGGTCGGGCCGGGGCGCAGCGCGGTGATGGACTGCGGGCTCTACGTCGACGGCAGCCGGCAGCCCGGTGAGTGGCACTACGCGGAGGCGCTGGCCGCGGCCCGCCGCGAGCGCGGGTTCGTCTGGGTCGGCCTGCACGAGCCCGATCTGGCCGAGATGTCCGCGATCGCCGATACCTTCGGCCTGCACGAGCTGGCCGTCGAGGATGCGGTCAAGGCCCAGCAGCGGCCCAAGCTCGAACGCTTCGGCGAGGTCACCTTCCTGGTGCTGCGCACCGCCCGGTACTGCGAGCACGACGAGCTGACCGAGAACTCGGAGGTCGTCGAGACCGGGCAGGTGATGCTGTTCATCGGCCCGAACTTCGTGATCAGCGTCCGGCACGGGGACGCCTGCCGGCTCGCTCCGGTCCGCGCCGACCTGGAGGCCAGGCACGAGCTGCTGGAGCACGGCCCCTGGGCCGTCGCGTACGCGGTCACCGACCGGGTGGTCGACCTCTACCTGGAGGTGGCCGACCGGCTGGAGGACGACCTGGACGTGTTGGAGGCCGACGTCTTCGACCGGCAGAGCAGCGGCCGGATCCAGCGGATCTACCAGATGAAGCGGGAGCTGGTCGAGTTCAAGCGGGCGGTGGCGCCGTTGCAACGGCCGTTGATGACCCTCACCGCCCAGGTCAACCGGGAGGTCCCGCAGGAGGTGCGGCGCTACTTCCGGGACGTGCAGGACCACCTCAGCCGCACCGTCGAGCAGGTCAACTCGTACGACGACCTGCTCAACTCGATCCTCCAGGCGCGGCTGGCCCAGGTCACGGTCGACCAGAACAACGACATGCGCAAGATCGCCGCGTGGGCCGGTATCGCCGCGGTCTGGACCGCGATCGCCGGCATCTACGGCATGAACTTCGCGAACATGCCGGAGCTGAAGATGACGTACGGCTACCCGGTCGTGCTCGCCCTGATGCTGGTCGTCTCGCTGTCCCTGTACCGCTGGTTCCGCCGCAACGGCTGGCTCTGAGCCCGACGCCCGTCACCCGGCCTGGCCCGGCTGCGATGGACAGGCGCCCCGGAAACGCCCGCGGCGCGGGACGACGGGGGTCGTCTCCGCGCCGCGGGCGATGGACCGAAGGGTCAGCGCCGGCCGCCGGACCGCGCGGTGTGCTCCTTGCCGAGGGCCGTGGTGAGGTCGTCGGCCGGACGGCCGGAGACGTCCCGTGCGCCCTCGGCGACCGAGGGCACCTTGTCGTTCGGGTGGATCACCGGCTGGGTGTCGAGGGTGCTGGTGGAGGCGCTGTCGCCGCCGGCCACCGCCGAGCTGCCGGCCCCGGTCGGCCCGCCGGCCACCGGCGAGCCACCGGACATGGTGGACGAGTCGGTCACCTTCGCGCCGTTCGCCGACGGGGTCTCCACGATCAGGGTGTCCACCTCGTCGCGGGCCGGCTCCAGGGTGCGGGCCGGGGCGTACTCGGTCCACTCCTGCTGCTCCCGGCGGCGGCGCATGGCCATCGCGCCGGCCAGGCCGGCGACCGTGCCGGCGGCCAGCAGGCCGACCATCGTGCCGCGCGACGACTTCTTCTGCTTCCTCCGCGTGACCTTCAGGCTCTTCGCCTTGACCTTCTTGCCCAACGCGGCCTGCCGCCCGGCGGCGGCCTTCTTGCCGGCGACGGCCTTGCCGGCCGCCTCGGCCTGGGCGTTGCGGACGGCCAGGGCCAGCGGCGCGAGGGCCGCGACCGTCGACGCGAGACCGCTCGACGCCCGGTCCCGCACCACGAGGGCGGTCGGCGCGACTGCGCCCCGGGCCGCCTGGACCCGCGGGGCGACCGTGGCACCGGCACCCCTCGCCGCGTACGTGGCGGCCTGCTTCAGGTGACCGATGCCCTGGTTCAGCTCGACCTTGGCTCGCTGCCCCTGGGTCTTTCGCCGCCCGATTCCAAACACGGTCCCACCTCCTGGGAGTTGTTCCTCCGTCATCCTCCACCTTCGGATGCCTCCGCACTGCCAGATCGGGCACATGGGAGGATCCGCATGGAACTGACCAACGACTGAGGAGTACCCGTGGCCGAGGCTGTCTACGCCACCTTGCACACCAACGCTGGCCCGATCCGGCTGGAGCTCTTTCCCAACCACGCGCCGAAGACGGTCCGCAACTTCGTGGACCTGGCCGAGGGCAACAAGGAATACACCGACCCGCGTACGGGTCAGCCGGGCAACGGGCCGTACTACGACGGCACGATCTCGCACCGGGTGATCAGCGGCTTCATGGTCCAGATGGGTGACCCGACCGGCACCGGTCGCGGCGGCCCGGGCTACAAGTTCGGTGACGAGTTTCACCCCGAGCTGCGCTTCGACCGGCCCTACCTGCTCGCCATGGCGAACGCCGGGCCAGGCACCAACGGCTCGCAGTTCTTCATCACCGTGGGGCCGACCCCGCACCTGACCAACCGGCACACCATCTTCGGCCAGGTGGCCGACGAGGCGTCGGCGAAGGTCGTCGACTCGATCGCCAGCACCCCGACCGGCCCGAGCGACCGTCCGATCTCCGACGTCGTCATCGAGCGCGTCGAGATCGAGCGCACCCCGGCCTGACGGGGGTGGCGAGGTACCTTTGCTCGCATGACTGAGCGCCCCGCCGGCACCGGGAGGCAGCGGCCGTGAGTGAGTCCCCACCGACCACCCCGGTCTGCTACCGGCACCCCGGCCGGGAGACGTACGTCCGGTGCACCCGCTGCGACCGGCCGATCTGCCCGGACTGCATGCGGGACGCCTCGGTCGGGCACCAGTGCCCCGAGTGCGTGGACGAGGGGCGCCGTAGCGTGCGGCCGACGCGTACCGCCTTCGGCGGCGGTACCGTCGGCCGCCACGGCTACGTCACGAAGACCCTCATCGCGCTGAACGTGCTGCTCATGGTCCTGTCCATCGCCTCCGACCGGGGCGGGGACGCGGTGGCGGGCGGCTCCGGCTTCGGTGGCCTGATGGGCGGCAGCACGCCGCTGACCGACTGGGGCTCGGTGCTCGGTCAGGCCCTCTTCCCCGACGGCAGCGTGCACGGCATCGCCCAGGGCGAGTGGTACCGGCTGGTCACCGCGATGTTCCTGCACTACGGCGTGATCCACCTGCTGCTGAACATGTGGGCGCTCTGGGTGCTCGGCCGGTCGCTGGAGGCCAACCTCGGGCCGCTGCGCTTCCTCTCCCTCTACCTGGTCGCCGGGCTCGGCGGGAACGTGGCCGCCTACCTGTTCAGCGCCGAGAACTCCACCACGGCCGGGGCGTCCACCGCGGTCTTCGGCCTGTTCGCCGCGTTGATCGTGATCGAACGCCGGATGGGGCGGGACATCTCCTCGGTGCTCCCGGTCCTGGTGATCAACCTGGTCTTCACCCTGACCGTGCCGGGCATCTCCATCCCCGGCCACCTCGGCGGGCTGGTGATCGGCGGGGTGATGGCCCTGCTGCTGGCGTACGCGCCCCGGTCCCGGCGCGGGCTGTTCCAGGCCGTCGGCGCCGTGCTGGTGCTGGTGGCGCTGATCGGGCTCGCGCTGGTCCGCACGGCGTCGCTCACGGGCTGATCCCCGACGCGGGGCCGGGTCCGCAGCGTGGTGTCAGGGGGTCTCGCCGTGGGCGGCGCGCAGCGCCTCGGCCACCTCGCCGGGCGGGGCGTCCAGGTCGTACCGGCCGAACAGGTGCAGCGAGTCACCCACGTCGATCTCCAGGATCTCGGTGGACAGCCCCAGCCGGGGTCTACGGTCCACGGTGATCGCCTCGACGGTGTCCCAGGCGAGCCGGCGTCGGCCGGCGAAACCCCGGACCACCGTGATCCCCGCCGGGTCGACGGCGAGCCGCACCGGCACCAGCAGGTCGCGCGCCGCCCAACCGGCGAGCCCGACGGCGGCCGCGGCGGCCAGCACCAGCGGCACCCGGTCGCCCTCGGCGAAGAGCAGCCCGAGCCCGACCAGCGCCGCCGCGCCGACCAGCTTGACCACCGGCACCGAGGCCGGCACCCGCCACTGCCGCTCCGTCGTCGACGACTCCGGGATCCGCTCTGGCCGCATGCCTACAGCATGCCCTGCCGGGACCGCCTCGGCCTGCCCGGACCGCCTCGGCCTGCCGCCACCGGCCGGTGTGGGGGACGGCCGGCCGGGACAGGACGTAGTATCGAGGCCCGCCAGGTTACCGGGGAGTAAACATGAGTGACGCGGTCATCGTCGGTGCGGTACGGACCCCGGTCGGGCGGCGCAAGGGCAGCCTGGCCTCCGTGCATCCGGTCGACCTCTCGGCCCACGTGCTGCGCGCCCTGGCCGAGCGCACCGGCATCGACCCCGAGCAGGTCGACGACGTCGTCTGGGGCTGCGTGTCCCAGGTCGGCGAGCAGTCGTGGAACGTCGCCCGCAACGGCGTGCTCGCCGCCGGCTGGCCGGAGTCGGTGCCCGGCACCACGCTGGACCGGCAGTGCGGGTCCAGCCAACAGGCCCTGCACTTCGCAGCCGCCACCGTCGCGTCCGGCCAGGCCGAGCTGGTGGTGGCCGGCGGTGTCGAGTCGATGACCCGGGTGCCGATGGGCTCCAGCGTCGGCGACGCCGCACCGTTCAGCGACCAGATCCGCGACCGCTACCGGGGGATCGAGGGCTTCGCCGAGGACTCCCCGCTGCCGTTCAACCAGGGCGTCGGCGCGGAGCTGATCGCCGCCCGCTGGCGCTTCTCCCGCGCCCAACTCGACGAGTTCGCCCTGGCCAGCCACGAGAAGGCCGCCGTCGCGCAGGACGCCGGGGCGTTCGATCCCGAGCTGGCCCCCGTGGTCCTGTCCGAAGGTGGGAGCTTCGCCGCCGACGAGGGCATCCGCCGGGACACCACGCTGGCGAAGCTCGGCGAGCTGAAGACCCCGTTCCGGTCCGACGGCGTGGTCACCGCCGGCTCGGCGTCCCAGATCTCCGACGGCGCCGCCGCGCTCGCCGTCACCACCTCCGAGTGGGCCGGCCGGCACGGCCTGCGCCCGTTGGCCCGGGTGCACACCGCCGTGGTCGCCGCCGACGACCCGGTCGCCATGCTCACCGCCCCCATCCCGGCCACCGCGAAGGCGCTGCGCCGCGCGGGGCTGGGCATCGAGGAGATCGGCGTGTACGAGGTGAACGAGGCGTTCGCCCCGGTCCCGCTGGCCTGGCTGGCCGAGACGGAGGCCGACCCGGAGCGGCTGAACCCGCGCGGTGGCGCGATCGCCCTGGGCCACCCGCTCGGCGCCTCCGGAGCCCGGATCATGACCACGATGCTCCAGCACATGCGGGACAACGGCATCCGCTACGGCCTGCAGACCATGTGCGAGGGCGGCGGCATGGCCAACGCCACCATCGTCGAGCTGCTCTGACAGCCCAGCCGGTCGGCGGAAACTCCTCGCCCCGCGCCGGCGCGGCTCCTAGTCTGTCCACCGTGACCGACTCCCGGACGCTGCCCGCCGACTGGTCCGACCAGCGGTGGCAGGACCTAGCCCACACCTGGGCCGCCGACCACCTCGGCAGGGCCGGCCGCCGGATCACCGGCCCGGCCCAGGGCCGGCTCCGGCCCTGGTCGCTGGTCTGGCGACTGCCCACCGACGCCGGCCCGTACTGGTTCAAGGCCAACAACGCCGGCACCCGCTTCGAGGCGGGGCTGCTCGGCGCGTTGGCCCGGATCGCCCCCGGGCGCGTCCCCGAGCCGGTGGCGGTGGACGCCGAGCGGGGCTGGGCGCTGCTGCCCGACGGCGGGGAGACCCTGCAGGACGCGCTGGCCCGAGACCGTGACCCGGCCGCCTGGGAACGCGCCCTGACCGGGTACGCCGCGCTCCAGCGCGCGACCGCGCCGCTGGCCGGCGAGCTGCTGGCCCTCGGCGTGCCGGACCACCGCCCGGAGGCGATGCCGGGCCTGCTCGCCGGGCTGCTCGACGACCGCGAGGCGATGCGTGTCGGCGCCCCGGACGGCCTGGCCCCGCAGACGTACGAGCGGCTGCGGGCGTTCGTGCCGGAGTTCGAGGCGCGCTGCCGCCGGCTCGCCTCGTTCGGCGTACCAGCCGGCGTGCAGCACGACGATCTACACGACGGCAACGTCTTCGCGGCCGACCACCGCGTCTTCGACTGGGGCGACGCCTCGCTGGCCCATCCCTTCGGCACCCTCCTGGTGGCGCCGAACTCGGTCGCGTACTCCTTCGAACTGCCGGCCGGCGACCCGGTGCTGGCCCGGCTGCGGGACGCGTACCTCGACGCCTGGACCGACCGGCACGACCGGGCCGACCTGCGGGAGGCGGCCGACCTCGCGGTCACCGTGGCGAAGGTCAGCCGGTCGCTGTCCTGGCGGCGGGCCCTGTGCACGCCGGACCCGGCCCGCGCCGAGTACGCCGGGCGGTCCCTGGCTGGCTCGCCGAGCTGTTCGAGCCGGACAGTCGGTAGCCGGGGACCGCCCCGACGCCTACCGGTACCGCTACAGTCCGCGCCGGGGCGGACGACCACCTGGTCGGCCCGGAGGCGAGCCCCGTACGGCTCACCTGCACGGTGACGGGTGACGTCGCGCTGCCCGACCGGGTGCCGGAGGTGATGTGGCGGGCCGGGCTCGACCTGAACCCGCTGGACGTCACCGACCCGGACGACCTGGGCTGGCTCACCGCCCTGGTCTGGCCCGAGCAGCACGGGCGGCGGGACCGGTTGACCGCCGCCGCCCGGGTCGCCCGCGCCGCCCCGCCCCTGCTGCGGCGGGGGGACCTGCTCGCCGACCTGCCGGCGCTGGCCGCCGCCGCGCCGCCGGGGGCCACCCTCGTGGTGTTCCACAGCGCCGTCCTGGCGTACGTGCCGCCCGTGGCCCGCACCGGGTTCGTCCGTACCGTCGCCGGGCTGCCCGGACACTGGATCGCCAACGAGGCGGACGGGGTGCTGCCGGCGCCCGCCGACATGCCCGCGCCGCCGCCCGGCGACGCCACCCGCTTCCTGCTCTCCCTCGACGGCCGTCCGGTCGCCTGGGCCGGTCCGCACGGCCAGTCCCTGCACGGGCTCGCCGGCTGAGCCCGGGCCCGTGCGACCGCTGCGGTGAGCGCAGCCGGTCGGGGGCCCGCCAGCCGGCGCCGGGCCGCCCTGACCCCCGGTGGGCCGCCGGAACGTGGAAGTTCCGCAAATCGGCCGTGACCCATGTCACGCCGCCGCCCCTGTCGTTGGGCAGGGCATGGACGTCTTCTCCCGAACGTTCCTGCCCGCAGCCGCCGACACCGGCCTGGCGGCGCAGACCGTCAGCCGGCACATACCGATCTTCCGCCGCTGCGTCGGCGCGGGCGACGCCACCATCCTGGTGACCCGGTGCAGCCGGCCGCAGCCTCCGGTCGGCGAGTACCTCCTGCTGCTGACCCACCGGCGTCTCGTCGTCATCCGGCAGACCCGGGTGCTGCACCGCCTGTGCCTGCACCTCAACGCCGAGCTGCGCGAGCTGACCGACGTCACGTGGAGCCCGGACCCCCGGCTGCCCGCGGTCGAGCTGGCCGCCACCGCCATCGACGGCGTCCGGGAGCGGTTCCTCATCCGGCCCCAGCACCCGAGGCAGGTGTGGCAGCTCGACGCCCTGCTGCACCACACGTTCCGGACCCGGCTCCGGACGGCCCGGGAGCGGATCGTGGCCACCATCGGCGACGCCCCGGCCGCCGCCCGCCCCACCGCGTTGCGGCCCGTGGTGATCCGCTGAGCGGGTCCTTGTCCGATTCGAACGCGGCCCGGATCGCCCCGGGCGTCGAGGTTCGGCAATCATGAGCCGGTGACCGTCGACGTACCGCCGCGCGGGCTCGTTCTCGTGGTCGAGGACGATCCCGCCACCGCGGACCTGGTTCGGCTCCACCTGACCTGGGACGGCTTCGGCGTACACCTGGAACGGGACGGTGCTGTCGGGCTGGCCGCCGTACGCAGGTTGCGTCCGGTGGTCTGCGTCCTGGACATCGCCCTGCCCGGCCTGGCCGGCACCGAGATCTGCCGGCGGTTGCGCGAGGCCGGCGACCGGACGCCCGTCATTTTCCTCACCACTCGCGACGAGGTGGACCGGATCGTCGGCCTGGAACTCGGCGCGGAAGACCACGTGGCCAAGCCGGTCAGCCCGCGCGAGCTGATCGCCCGGGTCCGTGTGGTGCTACGCCGCGCGGCCGGCGCGCCCGGGGCCGACGAGCGGGTCCGCACGGTGGGCCCGGTGACCATCGACCCGACCCGCCGAACGGTGACCGTGGCCGGCGTACCGGTGCAGTTCACCTCCACCGAGTTCGACCTGCTCGCCCACCTGATGGCCCGGCCCGGCCGGGTCTGCACCCGGGCGGAGCTGCTGGCCGGCGTCTGGGGGTACGCCGTGCACGCCGGCACCCGCACCGTCGACGTGCACGTGGCGCAGATCCGGGCCAAGCTGGGCGGGGCGGCCGGGGTGATCCGCACCCACCGGGGCGTCGGGTACGCGGCCGATGCCGACC
Organism: Micromonospora sp. CA-111912; assembly: GCF_050948415.1. Lineage (NCBI taxonomy): Bacteria > Bacillati > Actinomycetota > Actinomycetes > Micromonosporales > Micromonosporaceae > Micromonospora > Micromonospora sp. CA-111912. The sequence goes on along the minus strand of NZ_CP192007.1, from coordinate 7,058,448 downwards.
TTCGGCCGCGGTCCGGGGCGTAGCCACCGCGGCTGCCCGGGCGTCCTGATCAGGTGGGCGGGAGGGCGTAGCCGACGTAGCCCCGCCAGGTCAGCGTCCAGCGGGGCGGCACGAGCTTCACGCAGGCCGCCCGGCTGCCGGTGCAGACGATCGCGTCCGTCGAGGCGGGGGCGGCCGGCGGGAGGTCCGGCAGCACCGACTCCAGCGCCACCAGCTCGGGCGGGCGGCCGTCGGCGTCACGCAGCAGCAGCCACCACGGGTACTCCCAGTTGTCGTTCTGCTGCACCAGCCCGATCCGCCGCGCGCCGGACGCCCGCACCGCGTCGGCGGCCCCGCGGAACTCGTCCGCCCACTGTGGCCGACGCAGGAAGCGGGTGTCCCACTCCGAGGTGGTGAAGACCGATCCGGCACCGACCAGCCGGCGCGGGAAGCCGTACGACAGGGCGAGCACCCCGGCCAAGGCGGAGGCGGCCAGCACCGTGGCCGCCAGGCCGGCGGCCACCGACCGGCGGCCCGGCGCGAGTCGGCGGCGGAGCAGCGCGTCCAGCCACAGGCCGGCCAGCGGGGCCGCCAGGATCAGGGCGTACAGCAGCAGCCGGTTCCCCCACGGCTGCCATTTGATCATCGCCGTGTGCAGCAGGACGGCGGCCACCACCACGACGGCGTACGCCCGCAACGCCCCGGCCGCGGCCGGGGCGACCCGGGCCGGCCGGGCCAGCGCCAGCACCGCCCCGACCAGGGCGAGCGCGCCGGCCAGCGGGAACGCCACCCGGTCCTCGTCCGGGTACCAGGCCGGCACCGGGAACACCTCCCGGCCGAAGGTGATGGCCCGGTCCTGCGGGTCCACCCCGATCGCGCGGGACCCCGCCATGATCGCTTCGGCCGCGCCGTCGCGGACCGGGGCGAGCGGCGTGTCCAGCGCGGTGTGCCCGATGCGCAGTGCGTTCACCAGGACCGACGCCGGGTCGTGCCGCTCCATCGGGATCGACTCGCGCAGCCGGGGCGGGCCCAGCGGGTGACCGAACTCGGCCTGCACCCGGGCCAGGAACGGCCCGACCACGGCCAGGGCGACCAACAGCACCAGCAGTGATCCGGCCGTGGTCCGGGCCACCCGGGCCGCCCGGGACGGTCCCGCCGGGCGGCCCGTGACGCCGCCGCGCACCGCCGGCCCGGCCGACCCGGCCGTGGCCGCCGGGTGGTCCCCGCCCTCGACCGCCCCCGCACCGCCGGCCGCCCCGACCGCCCCCGCACCGCCGGCCGCCCCGACCCCGACCAGCACCGGTCGGCCCGGGGTGCCGCCGGGCGCCCGCACCGGTTCGCCCAGGCACGCCAGCCGGAGCTGGCCGATGCCCCAGAGCAGCAGCAACGGGCCGACCCCGATCAGCCCGCTGGTCTTCGTCACCGCGGTCAGTCCGGTCGCCGCCCCGAGCAGCAGCAGCGTGCCGGCCCCGGCCCGCCGGCGTAGCCCGTCCAGCGCCAGGGTCGCCACGCAGGCCACCCAGGCGGCGCAGACCAGGTCGGTCTGGGTGCTGGTCGCCTGGAGCGCCACCATGGGGGTGGTGGCCAGCACGAACGCGGTGAGTAGCTGGGCCCGCCGCCCCCCGCCGAGCTGGGCGGCGACCCGGGCGGCGACCAGCAGGCAGCCCACCCCGGCAGCCCACTGGACCAGGTTGTGCAGCGCGTCGCCGCCGGTGAACAGCCGCAGGTGCAGCAGCAGGTACTCCGCGCCGGGCGGGATTGTCACCTGCCGGTGGATCGCAGTGGGCCAGAACTCCAGGCCGCGCTGGGCCACCCAGTGCTCCACCTTGGGTAGGTGGTAGGTCTGCGAGTCGAAGTTGTTGGGCTCGGCCAGCAGCGCGATCAGCAGCTCCACCAGGACCAGCCCGCCGAGTGTGCCGGCCAGCAGCCGCTCGCCCCGCCCCGTCGTACGCCACCGGCCGGCCAGCCGGGCGAGGCCGGCGCGGGCGGTGGCGGCCGGGGCCCCCCGCGTCCCGTCGCGGCGGCGTCGCCAGCCGGCGACCCCGGCGGCGACGGCGAGGAAGATCAGCCAGGCGACCGCGAAGGCGGGCAGGGTCAGCAGGCGCAGCGCCCCGAGCAGCTCCACCGTCAGCACCGCGAACGCGCCGGTGACCACGGTGGCTCGGATCACGGCCAGGCGCAACGGGGCGACCGCGTCGGTCCCGCGTGGCCGCAGCGCCACGGTGAGCGACAGGACGGCGGCGAGTGGGGCCGCCACGAGCAGGGAGCCGGCTGCCGACATGGCGCGAAGTAAACACCATCAGACTGGATACTTGCCCCCCATGCCCGCCGGTGGGGAATACCGCCGTGTTAACTGCCAGGCTAGGCTGGGGCCGACGTGTCGCCGCCCCCGTGGAGATTCCCGTGAAGCTCTCGATCCTGATGCCGGTCTACAACGAGGAAGAACGCATTGCGGATGCGCTCAAGCAGGCGCTGGCGGTCGACTACCCGTGCGAGATCGAGATGCTCGTGGTCGACGACGGCAGCCGCGACGGCACCGGCGAGATCCTCGGCCGCGCCGACGACGCTCGGCTGAGGGTGATCACCCACCAGCGCAACGCAGGCAAGGGCGCGGCCATCAAGACGGCGGTCGACAACGCCGACGGCGAGTACATGGTCATCCTCGACGCCGACCTGGAGTACGACCCGCAGGACATCCCCAAGCTGCTCGCCCCGGTGCTCGACGGTCGGGCCACGGTGGTCTACGGCAACCGCACCTTCGGCAGCCACAGCGCGTACAGCTTCTGGTACGTGATGGGCAACAAGGGCGTCACCATGGCGGCCAACGTGCTGTTCAACTCGTACATCGGCGACCTGGAGACCTGCTTCAAGCTGATGCCGGTCGCCCTCTACCGCTCCCTCGACGTCCGCTCCCGGGGCTTCGGCATGGAGGCCGAGGTGACCGGCAAGCTGCTGCGCCGGCGCCTCCGCCCGTACGAGGTGCCGATCAGCTACCGGGCGCGGGGCCGCGAGGAGGGCAAGAAGATCACTTGGAAGGACGGCGTCGAGGCGATCTGGATCCTCGGCCGGGAGCGCACCCGCCGCCGTCCCGTCGACACCCCGCAGCGCTGACCCGGGTCAGCGCCCCGCTTCGAGGAAGGCGCTGACCGACCGGCGGAGGCCCGCCGCGTCCAGCCCGTGCCAGCGGGTGTGGTCGGCAGCGGAGCCGTACCGTCGCAGCTCCTCCCGGCCCACGCCGAGCGACAGCAGCCGGTGCGGCCGGTCCACCAGGGCGTCACCGACCAGCCGGGCGGACGTTCCTGCCAGGTAGGGCTCCACCAGGATCACCTCGGCTCCCGCGAGGGCCCGCAGCCCGGCCGCGTCGAACGGTCGCGGCCGGTGGGTGTACGCCACCGTCACCTCCAGTCCGGCCATCGATGCCAGCGCCGCGTCCAGCGCCGGCCCGACCGCCACCAGCAGCGGCGCTCCCGGCCCCGCGTCCCGGACCACGGCGAGCGATCCGTCCGTGCCGCGCGGCCGGTCGTTGCCCAGCGTCGACAGCCGCAGGTACGCCGGACCGTCTCCGGCCACCGCCGCGCGCAGCAGGGCGGGCACCTCGTCGGCGTGCCCAGGCACGTGCACGGTCCACCCGGCCAGGGTGTCGATCAACGCGACGTCGGCCGGGGACAGGTGGGTCCGCCCGGCGGCGGCCCGGTCGTACGACGCGCCGATGCCGACCAGCACCGCGCTCACGCCCTGGTGGTCCAGGTCCAGCTTGATCTGCTCGTACGCCCGCTCGACGAGGAACGGGGCGTAGCTGTGCACGATCGGCCGCAGCCCGGTCAGCGCGAGCCCGCCGGCCACCCCCACCATCAACTGCTCCCGGATGCCCACGTTGAGCACCCGGTCGGGGTGCCGCCCGGCGGCCGTGGCGAACGACTCGGCCGAGATGTCGGCGAGCACCAGCGCGGTGCGCGGCTGCTCGGCCAGCAGCGCCGTGGTCGTGTCGACGAAGGCGTCCCGCATCATCGTGGTCACTTTCCCTCCCGGACGACCGCGACGACCACGTGCGGCCGGTTCCCGTCCTGCCCGGTGAGGGCGTCGTGCAGGGCGTCGTGGTCGCGCCCGTCCACGGTCGCGGCGGTCCACCCGTTGACGGTGAACCGGGTCGCGATCCCGCCCCGCCAGCCATGGCTGGCCGAGTCGTTGTCGATCACCACGGCGGTCAGGTTCGCCAGCCCGACCGCGCCCGCGTACGCGATCGCCTCGTGGTTGGACCCCTCGTCCAGTTCGGCGTCGCCGAGCAGGACGTACACCCGGGGGTTCGTCAGGCCCTGGGCCCGCAGCCCGAGCGCGGTGCCCGCGCCTAGGCCGAGGCCGTGGCCGAGCGAGCCGGAGCCGATCTCCACCCCGGGGACCAGCAGCCGGTCCGGGTGTTCGCCGAGCCGGCTGTCCGGGCCGCCCTGGTCGTCGAGCCAGTCGACGGGCACGAAGCCCTTCGCGGCCAGCACGGCGTAGTAGCCGGCGACGGCGTGCCCCTTGGAGAGCAGGAACCGGTCCCGGTCCGGGTCGTCGACGGTCGCCGGGGTGATCCGCAGCACCCGGTCGTAGAGCACCCGGAGGACGTCGAGGGTCGAGTACACGTTCGGGCCGAACTCCCGGCCTGCCCGGACCCGCTCGAACAGGGGCCCGATCGGTGCGGGTGGGTCGCCTTCGGCGGCCCGCGTGGTGGCGCTCATGATGGTCATGCCGCTAGCCTGCAAGTTGAAGTCCCCTTCAACTCAAGGCGACGTGATGCAGGAATCCCTGACCATCGGCCAGCTCGCCGCCCGCAGCGGCGTCGCGCAGTCGGCGCTTCGCTACTACGAGCGCCTCGGCCTGATCCGGGCCGACCGCACCAGCGGCAACCAGCGCCGGTACGCCCGCACCGAGCTGCGCCGGGTGGCGTTCGTCCGGATCTCCCAGCAGGTCGGCATCTCGCTGGAGGAGATCCGCGACGCGCTGGACTCGCTGCCCGCCTCCCGTACCCCGACGGCCGCCGACTGGGCGGAGCTGTCGACGGCATGGCGGGCCCGGCTGAGCGAGAAGATCCGGCTGATGATCAAGCTCCGCGACGACCTGGACAGCTGCGTCGGCTGCGGCTGCCTGTCGTTGCAGCGCTGCACCCTCTACAACCCGGAGGACAAGCTCTCGGGCGAGGGCCCCGGTGCCAGGCTCATGCTGCCCCCCGCCGAGCAGGCACCGCCCGCCGGGTGACACGCCGGGGTCACCCGAGGGTGAGCAGCACCTTGCCGACGTGGTCGTTGGACTCGACCAGGCGGTGCGCGTCGGCGGCCTCGGCCATCGGCAGCCGCCGGTCGACGACCGGGCGGACCGCCCCGGCGGCCACCAGCGGCCAGACCTGCTCCCGTACGCCCGCGACGATCGCCGCCTTTTCCGCCAGCGGTCGGGACCGCAGCGCGGTGGCCGCCACCGAGGCCCGCTTCGCCAGCAGCGCGCCCAGGTCCAGTTCCGCCTTCCGGCCGCCCTGCATGCCGATCACCACGAGCCGGCCGCCGGTGGCCAGCGCGGCCACGTTCCGAGCCAGGTAGGAAGCGCCCATGATGTCGAGGATGACGTCCGCGCCCCGGCCGTCGGTGGCCCGCCGGACCTCCTCGACGAAGTCCTGCTCCCGGTAGTCGATCGCGTGCGCGGCACCCAGCTCGCGCAGCCGCTCGTGCTTGGCCGACCGGGCCGTCACCACGACCGTTGCGCCGAGCGCCCCGCCGAGCTGGACGGCGAACGTGCCGATCCCGCTGCCCCCGCCGTGCACCAGCAGCGTCTCGCCCTTCGCCAACCCGGCGAGCCGGACCACGTTCGACCAGACCGTGCAGGCCACCTCCGGCAGCGCCGCCGCGTCGACCAGGTCGACGCCGTCCGGCACCGGCAGGAGCTGCCCGGCGGGCACGGCCACCCGCTCGGCGTACCCGCCGCCGGCCAGCAGCGCGCAGACCTCCTGGCCGACCGCCCACCCGGTGACGTCCGCGCCGATCGCGCCGATCAACCCCGAGCACTCCAACCCCGGGTACGCGGGCGCGCCCGGCGGCGGTGGGTAGTGCCCCTGCCGTTGCAGCAGGTCGGCCCGGTTCACCGCGCTGGCCCGCACGTGCACGACCACCTCGCCGGGGCCGGGCTCCGGATCGGGCACCTCCGCCCAGACGAGTGCGTCGGGTCCGCCGGGCTCCGGGATCGTGATCGCGTGCATGGCCCAGTCTTACCCCATCCGGCCCACCGTCCACGCCCAGATGGGGATCGGGCCGGCCGTGTCCCCCGATGGCGGATCGGCGGTGCCCTGCCGGAGGGGGCCGCACCGCCGCAGGCGCACCGATCGGGGGAGCGGGTGGGCCGGCAGCCGCGGCCACTGTGGACCTCGCGCGGCAGAGATTCCGCTGCTCAGCACGACGGGCAGGGGTCCCCGCATCCGGCCGCCCTGCCACCCAGGGTGGGATGGCGGCTCGCCCGTGTGCCGGCTTCTGGCAGACTAGGCGGCGGTCGCGTCCTGCGGGGCGTGGTCCGGGAGGGTTCGCCTAGTGGCCGATGGCGCTGGTCTTGAAAACCGGTAAGGCAGCGATGTCTTCGTGGGTTCGAATCCCACACCCTCCGCTCCCAGAGCAGTGCATGCCTGTGGCTACCGACCCGGTCCCACAGGTTCTCGCCAAGGGCCGTCCTTGACGCCGGACGGGCAGCCCCGCCTCTAGCGACGGCGGCTTGCCCGCCTCACCAGGAACCAGACGAGGCCGGCGAGCAGCGCTGCCGACGTGACGAGACAGCAGAGCGTGGCGAGGTGCCACGGCTTGAGTGCGCCCATGCTGCGGCACTGTACCGGCGGCTGCCCACGGCCACCGGCCCCTGCCGCCCGGTCGGCGGCAACCAGTCCTCGATGGGTTCGAATCCCGTACCCTCCGCCCCTGAACAGCAATCTGTTCCCTGAGCAGCGAAAACGCTGGCGAGGGGCCTGTCGTCTGCTGGTGGGTCAGTCTGACTGGTCGCCAGCGACGTCGCAGACGCCACCTAGGCTCGGCGCGACGGATGCTGGCCGCCGGAGGAGAGTGACCATGCTCGACAGCGAGACGCAGGGGTTCATGCGCGAGGTCGCCGGCCTTGCACCTGAGACGTTGACCCGGGTATTCGATCGTGTCCTCGATCTATGGCAACAGGGCGGGCGCGATGCCAGCAACGCGGCCAAGGTTTCTGCGGCACAGAACTCCGAGATCCGTAGGACCGTGCTTGCGAGCTTCCGGCCGCGCGCGGAGGAACTCGATGCCCACCAGCCTGAGCTGCGTTCGAGCGCGATCAGCGGCACGGTGATCGCTGCACGCGGCGTGCTGAAGCGCGACCGCTTGACGGCCGAGCAGTACCACGTGCTGATGGAGCCGTTCGCGTCCGCGGGCCTGGTCACGCCGGAGCAGGCCTTGACGGACGACCACGTGGCCGTAGCCGAGCAGATGCGGGCCCGCGGTCTTTCCACCGGATCCGACTACTGGTTGTACATCGCCGGCGAGCCGGCATCGGCCACGACGACGCCGCTCGAAACAGGCGAGCGTCACCACCCTCCCCAGTAAGGCCGGTCCCTACCCGTAGGTCCTTCGCGCTGATCAGACGTGCCGGTGGTGAATGTGAGTCAGCCCAACTCCCTCGATCCGCTTTGACGCGGCCTCATTCCTTTCCGTCGATGCCAGCCGGGCATTGGGCACCGGGGGTGGGCAGCGCCAATTCGACGAGGTACCGATCCACCACGGCTTTCGTGCAGTCGTTGCGCAGGTACGTGCCGTGGCCCCAACCCTCGTACGTGACCAGACGCCCTTGCCGGCCCAGTTGCCGGGCGACGTTGGTAGCCCAGGCGTAGCCGGTGCGGGGGTCGTGCCGGGCGTTGAGCAGCAGCAGCGGCGTGCGGGTGTGCACGTGCAGGTCGTGCGGCGGATTCCGGACCGGGGACGGCCAGCCGAGGCAGGTCTGCACTGCCAGCAGCCCGGCACCGTACCGGACGTCCGGTGCGGCGGCCCTGGCCTCCCGGACCAGACCGGCGTACTCCTCGTAGTCGCGTACCGTGGCCGGCCAGTCCGCGCAGAGGGCCGCGACGGCGAGCGGGAGCTTCACCTCGCGGGGCGGGATGCCGCCGTCCATATCCCGGACGGCTGCGGCCAGTTGCGGCCAGCTCGGGCCGGCGAGCGTGCCGAGGGCCACGGCGGTGACGTCGAAGGCGGTACGGGGCGCGTACTCGCCGCGGTCGGCGCGGGCCAGCACCCCGGCCCAGACCGACCGCACGTCCCGGCCGCGAAGCACACACTCGGTTGATCTGTCACACCAGGACACGAACTCGTCGAACGCGTCCTGCAGTGCGGCCGCCTGGGTCCACGCGAAGGATCGCACGCCGAGGCTGTGGTCGAACACGCCCTCCAGCACGACGGCCCGCACCCGGCCGGGGTACTGCTCGGCGTACTGCTGGCCCAGCAGCGTGCCGTACGAGCTGCCGTGGAAGGTCAGCCGCCGTTCTCCCAGCGCACGCCGCAGCGCCTCCAGGTCGTGCACCGTGCTGAGCGTGTCGGCGTGGTCGAAGACGGGGCTGGTCGGACGGCACCGGTCCCACAGCGCCCGGTTGTACGCCACTGCGGCGTCGAAGTCGGCCTGGCTGGTCAGCGGGATCGGCGGCTTGCGCAGGGCCGGGTCCGGCGTGCAGACCGGCGCGGCGGTGCGGGCCACGGTACGCGGGTCGAAGCTGACCAGGTCGAACCGGTCGAGCAACTCGTCGCTGAACCGGTCTCCCCTGCGGATGCGTTCCACCCCGGAGTCCCCCGGGCCGCCCGGCCCGAACACCAGCGTGCCCACCCGCCGGTTCGGCAGGCGCGCGGCCCGGTGCGCCACGGCGAGCTCGAACGTTGGGCCGTGCGGCCGTGCCCAGTCCACCGGCAGGCGGAGCCGGGCGCACTGCACGCCCTCGTCGAGCGGGACGTTCGGCAGGTCGTCGAGGCATTCGCCCCAGGCGAGACTCGGCGGCGCGGGACCGGCGTGTGCCGGTGTGGGCAATCCGGCGAGGAGGGTGAGCACGGCGATAGCTACGGCTACGGTACGACTGGACATGGCGTCTCCTGAGGGCTGGACGTCCGTCCATCCTCGACCGGCACCTCGCCCGAACTATATGGGAAAACACCCGGATGCGACCCTGAGATCTTCACCTAGGTCCCCGCTCCGCGGCCACCTCGTTCTTACCTTCGTGCTCACCGGCGCCGCCGGGAGCGCGGCGCGCTCCCGGCATGGTCGCCGTACGCGACAGCAAGGCCCCGCCGGCCCGCCGCGCACGAGGCATGAGCCGACGCGGCCCGTGGCCTGCCGGCGGGTAGATCCGCGCCGGTGGGCGATAGGCGGGACGTCACGGGGTAGGAAGATGCGTAGGAACTCGCCCACCGGAAGGACCGTCCCGATGTCCCTGGAACGACCGATCGCCCCGGACCCGTACGAGCTGCTGCCGACCGTTGCGTCGTTCACCCTGACCAGTGACGACGTGCACAACGGTGAGCCGATGGACGCCCGGCACGCCCACGACAGCGTCGGCGGGGGGAACGTCTCACCCCAGCTCGCCTGGTCGGACTTCCCCGCCGAGACGAAGAGCTTCGTGGTCACCTGCTTCGACCCGGACGCGCCGACCGGCAGCGGCTTCTGGCACTGGGTGCTGGTCGACCTTCCCGCCTCGGTGACCGAGCTGCCCCGGGGCGTCGACGAGGCCGCCCTGGGCGACGCGTCCAGCGTCCGCAACGACTACGGTGCGACCGGGTTCGGCGGCGCCGCCCCGCCGGCCGGCGACCGCCCGCACCGGTACGTCTTCGCCGTGCACGCCGTCGACGTCGAGCGTCTCGACGTGGGTCCGGACGCCACCCCCGCGTACGTCGGCTTCAACCTCGCCTTCCACACCCTGGCCCGCGCGGTCATCCGCCCCACGTACCAGGTCAAGGACTGAGCCACCCGCCCGCGATCTTGCACTTGCGGCCCGCGTTTCGCGGCACATGCCCGGATTGCCCGGGCCCAAGGTGCAAGATCGCGGGGGCGGTCGGGGTGGGTGGGGGTGGTGGGGGTGGGTGGGGGTTAGGCGGGGACGCGGGCTACGGCGAAGACGGACTGGCCGAACGGGGGGCGGACCAGTTGCTCCGCCGCCTTGGTGGCGGGGAGGACGAGGGTGTCGTAGACCTTGACCATCGGGCCCTCCTTCGGCATCAGCCGGAAGACCTTGGTCGCCATGAAGTAGCCGATCAGGCCGAGCGCGTTCGCGTAGTGGATCTTCTCCACGGTCAGGCCGGCCTCGGTCATCGCGGCGGCCAGGGTCTTCTTGGTGTACCGGCGGACGTGGCCGGTGGCGATGTCGGCGGGGCCCATCGCGAACTGGAACGCCGGCACGATGATCACCACGACGCCGCCCGGCCGGACCAGGTCGCGCATGCTGGCCAGCGCGCTCACGTGGTCCTCGATGTGCTCCAGCACGTTGTACGACACGGCGGCGCTGTAGTCCCCGCGCTCGGAGTGCGGCAGCAGCATCTGCCGGACCTCGATGTTCGGCTGCGCGGCGAGGCGCTCCTTCAGGGCGACCAGCCGGTCCGGGTCGGCCTCGGTGGCGGTGAACCGGGGGAAGTGGTCCGCCCACGCCAGGGCGTAGTCACCCAGCCCGCTGCCGATCTCGATCGGGTTGTCACCGAGGTGCGGGACGGCCAGTTCGACGAACCACCTGCGGTGGTTGACCGCCGTCGCGAGGCCTTCCAGCACCTCGGACTGGACACGCTGATCCCCAGTGATTTCTGCCATGCGTCGATTCCTCACGGTGTGACTCGACCTGCCCCGGGACCGACAGAGTGAACCATCCGAAGCGGACGGTGGGGAAATCGGGGCATCGTGGTGGCCGAATTGCGGTCGGGGGTGGGCACGAGATCGGCGGTCGGCGAACCTGGCACATAGTACGCCAGTCCCCAGAAACATGTCACGTCAGTGCCATACCCTGACTACTCTATGAATTGTCATGACTACTCCTCAATCGGACCGCCCCGATGGCGAGCCTGGGGGCGGCGAGGCCGAACCCCCGGTGACGGATGCGTCTGAGGAGGGGGCGGGCAGGGCCGCGGCGTCCCGGCGGGGGCGCTGGACGGACGTCCTCGCCGTGCTCAGCTTCGCGCTGATCGCTTTCTGGGTGACCGCCCGGCTCTGGGTGAACCCGGCGCACGGGGTCCGGGACAACCGATCCGACCAGGCGCTCTTCGAGTGGATGATGGCGCACGGCGCGCGCGTGCTGACCGATTTCGCCTATCCGTTCGGCTCGGACCGGATGAATGTGCCGGACAGCGTCAATCTCATGGCCAACACGTCCGTATTATCCATTTCTCTGCCAATGACGCCGGTCACCGTCCTGTTCGGGCCGCGTATCGCCTTTCTGGTGTTCCTCACCGGCGGCATGATCGCCACCGCGACCGCCTGGTACTTCGTCCTCTCCCGGGTGCTGGTCGGCTCCCGGGGGCCGGCCTGGCTCGGGGCCGGGTTCTGCGCGTTCGCCCCGGCGATGGTCTCGCACGCCAATGCCCATCCCAACATCGTCAGCCAGTTCGTGGTGCCCCTGATCGTCTGGCGCACCCTGCGGCTGCCCGACGGCGGCCGGTGGCTGCGCAACGGCGTGCTGCTCGGGCTGGTGATCGTCTGGCAGGCCTTCATCAACCTGGAGATCCTGCTGATGACCGCCATCGGGCTCGGGGTGGTGGTCGTCGCGCTGGCCCTGGGCCGGCCCGAGCTGCGCCGGCGGGCCCGGCCGTTCCTCGCCGGGCTGGCGGTCGCCGCCGCCCTGGCCGCGGTGCTGTTGGCGTACCCGCTGTACGTGCAGTTCTTCGGCCCCGGCGCGTACGAGGGCCTGTCCGAGCTGATCCGCGGCTACCGCACCGACCTCGCCTCGTTCACCGCGTTCGGCCGGGAGTCGATCGCCGGCGACCCGCGGACCAACCTCAAGCTGGTCAAGAACCCCACCGAGGAGAACGGCTTCTTCGGCTGGCCGCTGGTCATCCTGGTCGGCGCCCTGGTGTGGTGGCTGCGGCGCAGCCCCGTGGTGCTCGGCCTCGCCGCGGTCGGCCTGCTCTTCGCGGTGCTCTCCCTCGGCCGGGAAATCCAGTTCGAGGGCCGGGCGACCGGGATCGCCGGGCCCTGGGCGGCCCTGGAGAACCTGCCGATCCTGCACTCGGTGGTGCCCACCAGGTGGGCGCTGGCGACCGTCCCGATAGTCGGGGTGCTGCTCGCGTTCGGCGCGGAACGGGCCCGCCGGCTGGCCCGGGAGCACCCGGCCGCCCGCCCGCAGATCCGCTTCGCCACCGCCACCATGCTGACCATGGCGCTGCTCCCCGCGTTCCCCACCCCGTTGCCCTCGGTACGCCTCGACCCGGTGCCCGAGTTCGTCACCTCCGGCGCCTGGCGTCCGTATGTGGCCGGCGGGCGCAGCGTGGTGACCCTGCCGCTGCCGGACACCGACTACCCCGATCCGCTGCGCTGGTCGGCGGCGACCCGCCTGGACCTGCCGCTGGCCCGGGGCTACTTCCTCGGGCCGGACACCCGGCCGCGGGCACCCGAGGGGCGGATCGCCCTGTTCACCGCCCCGCCCCGCCCCACCAGCAGCTTCTTCATCACCATCCGGCGCACCGGCCAGGTCCCGCCGGTCACCGCGCCGACCCGGGCGTCCGCGCTGGAGGACCTGCGGTACTGGCGGGCCGGGGTGGTGCTGCTCGGCCCGCACGAGCACGCCGACGCGCTACGCCGGGGGATGACCGAGCTGACCGGCATCCGCCCCACGTACACCGGGGGGGTCTGGGTCTGGGACGTCCGTCCCCTGACGGACTGAGCCCGCCGTCGGCGGACCAGTCCGGGTCAGCGGAGGCAGCAGCCCTGGCAGACCTTCGGCCTGGGCAGGGTGAAGGCCAGGCAGCAGGTGCGACGCTGGACCGTCGGCTCGCCGGCCGGGCCGGGCACCAGCTCGACCAGGTCCGCCAGGTCGAGGGCGTGCAGCAGCGTCTCGACGTGCCGGGTCGCGGGGCCGGGCAGCGCGTCGGCGGCCCGGAGCACGCCGTGCGCGATGCCGGAGGCGACGGAGCCGAGCAGCGTACGGGTGCCGATGCGGACCTCCGCCTGGATGGCGGTGACCATCGGGGCGAGGTGGGCGTCGAGCAGTGAGGCGCGGAGCACGGCCAGCAGTGCGGCCTCGTCGGCGACGACCCGGACCTCCGGCAGCCCTGCCAGGGCCAGGGGGTCGCCGGGGAGCACCGCGACGGTGGTGGACCGGCGCAGCCCGAGGGTGACCAGCGGGCGGTGGTCCTCGAAGTGGATCAGCACGTCGGCCGGGTCGAGCAGCGGCACCCGGCGGGCCGCCGCCCAGCCGAGCACGGCCGGCAGGGCGACCCAGTAGCTGTACGACTTCCAGGCCAGCGCGGCGCAGGCGTGCGGGGTGCCGCCCCAGAGCAGGGCGGCGGCGTGCAGCAGCTCGGGCAGCCGGGTGCCGTCGACCAGGGTGGTGGCCGGGGCCCAGCCGAACCGGTCGTCGGTCACCAGCAGGCCCGGCGCGAGCCCGGGCAGGTCGTCGGTGCCGAACATGGCACGCAGGGTCGCGGTCACCGGGGCGAGGGGCGTCGCGGTCTCCCGCGCGGGCATCACCGCTGTCACCGCATCTCCCCTCGACCGAAGCTCCGAGCCGTGAACTAAGGCTAGCCTAACCAACGCTTCGGGGATAGGGAAAGCCCCGATCTGCGGCGACTGGGAGGCGGTCGTCACCCTGGCGGGCTCCACGGCCTCGGGGGCGGGCCGGGGCGCTACCCGGCCAGGACCGGGGAAAACGCCGGTCGGCCGGGGCGGGCCGGGCCGCCGGAAGCATTGACGTCCATGCGTGAATTGTCAAGCCGAGTGTCGACAAGATGCCAATTCTGTGCGCGTTCACGTACGGAAAGTGAAACTGGTACTCCCCGGCGTTGAGGAAGCTGATGACGACCTCTCCCATCGAGCGGGCCGCCGACTCGTTCGCGGCCGAACTCGCCCGGCAGCGGACCGAGCGGGGGCTGTCCAAGAAGCAACTGGCCTCGCTGATGGGCTTCGACCCCTCCTACGTCAGCCACATCGAGGGACGCCGGCACCGGCCGACCGAGGACTTCGCCCGCCGGGCCGAGGCCGTCTTGGAGGCCAGCGGCGCAATCTGGCAGCGCTTCCGGGAGTACGACGAGCTCCGGCACGGCCGCCCCACCCCGCCCCATCGGGACCACCCCGCCCCCGGCCAGTGGATGCCCCCCGGCACCGGGCTGATCGTGGAGGGCGAACTGGCCACCCTCACCCACACCGACGAGGGCTACCGGTGCGTCATCCGCCGGGAGCTCTACAACGCCGGTACCGAACCGGTGACCCGCTACCTGGTCCGGGTCGCCGTCGACCGGTACCCCAACGACCCCGGCCGGTCGAACCGGCACCACCGGGAACACCCGCTCACCTTCGCCGAGCTGCAACTGCTGTCGTACCGGTACGACGGCGGGGAGCCCGAACCGATGCACTGGCGGGCCAAGCACGACCGGGACGCGTTCAAGGAGATCTGGCTGCTCTTCGAGAACGACGAGGGCCGCTTCCCGCTCTACCCCGGCGAGCGGGTCACCATCGAGTACGCGTACCGGGTGAGCCGGGAGAAGTGGGGCCCCTGGTTCCAGCGCGCCGTACGCCTGCCGACCCGGCACCTGGCGGTCAGGCTCGACCTGCCCACGGACCTGGCTCCCCAGGTATGGGGGGTGGAGACCTCGCTCTCGTCCGAGGAGGGGCCGCTGCGCCGCCCGATCAGCCGGCACGAGCGCGGCGACCGGGCGATCTTCGACTGGGCCACCGAGGACCCGCCGCTAAACGCCCGGTACCGGTTGCAGTGGCGGTTCCGCAGCCGCCCGCCCGAGTCCGACTCCGGCGGGCCGGTCGGCGGCGGCCGGGTCCGGGCCAGCGACCGGATTCGAGGGCTCGGCATCGTGCAGCGCGGCGCGGACCTGCTGCGCCAGCCCAGCCGCCAGTTCGGCCTGCCGGCCGACGAGGTGACCGCCCGCGACGTGGTCGACCGGCTCAGCTCGGCGCTGGTCCGGCTCGACGAGTTGCACCCGTTCAGCAAGGGCGTCGGCATCGCGGCCCCCCAGCTCGGCCTCGCCTGGGCCGCCGCCGTGGTCCGCCCGCCCGACCGGGGCGCCGATCCGGTGATCCTGCTCAACCCCCGGGTGGTCGACTCGTCCCCGGACACCGACGAGCAATACGAGGGCTGCCTCTCCTTCTTCGACCATCGGGGGCTGGTGCCCCGGCCGCTGCGCATCGACGTGGAGCACGCGCAGTGCGACGGCGGCCGGATGATCACCTCGTTCGAGTTCGCCATGGCCCGGCTCGTCGCGCACGAGATCGACCACCTGGAGGGCCGGCTGTACGTCGACCGGATGACGCCCGGCGTGCCGCTGGTGCCGGTGGAGGAGTACCGCGAGACCGGCAACCCCTGGCGGTACTGAGAGACGAGCGAGGGGGCGGACCGGGTCGCGTGCCCCAGGGGGCGGAGGCACGCGACCCGGTCCTCTTCGGGGGGAGGAAGGTCTTCGTCCGGGCGTCCCGGCGTCCCGGCGTCCAGGCATCCGGGCATCCGGGCGTCCCGGCGTATTCGGCGTCCCGGCGCGTTCGCCGGACGCCGTACGGCGTCGTGCTACAGCTCGCCGAAGGTGTCGTACCGGATGTTCGGCGGCGGCACGTCGTCCCCGGCGAGCGCCCGCAGGGTCGCCCGGACCATCCGGGCCGAGCCCGAGACGTAGCAGTCGTGGGCGGTCCACGGGCCGTACCGGGCCACCACCTCCGAGATGTCGCCCCGCTCCCCATCGAAGTCCGGCTCCGCGCTGCACGCCGGAGTGACCGAGAGCCAGGGGTGGGCGGCCACCAGCTCCCGCAGCCCGTCCAGCGCGTACAGGTCGTCGGCGTGCCGGGCGCCGTAGAAAACGTGCACCCAGCGGGTCCGGTTCCAGCCGGTCAGGTCCTCGACCAGCGCCTTGACCGGGGCCACCCCGACCCCGCCGGCGATGCACAGGATGTCCCGCTCCGAGGAGCGGTCCAGGGTCATCGACCCCATCGGCGCGGCGACGCGGAGCAGGTCCCCCGGCCTCGTACGGCGCACCAGCGCCCCGGACACCCAGCCCGCCCCCGACGGCGTCCGGACGTGGAACTCCAGGACGTTGTCGTCGTTCGGGGCGTTCGCCACCGAGTACGTCCGCCACACCCGGGGCAGGTGCCGGGGGACCTCGACGCTGACGTACTGGCCGGCCCGCCAGGGCAGCGGATGCTGGAGGGCGCGGACGGTCAGGACCGCCGTGTCCGGGCCGTGCCGCTCGTGGGTCAGCACCTCGGCGTGCCAGTACGGCGGATTCTCGTCCGTCGCCGCCCCGGCCAGCATCTTCTCGACGATCGCCGCGTACGCGTCCCGCCACGCCTGGTCGTACTCCAGGTTCCAGCCGTCCCCGGCGGTGCTGCGCAGCGCGTCCAGCAGGGCGACGCCCATGGTCTCGTAGTGCGCCGAGTCGACGTGGTACTTCCGATGGTCCCGGCCCAGCGAGCGCAGGTACTCGTCGAAGCTCTCCGGGTCGTCCACCACCTGGGTCGCCGTGACGATCGCGTCCAGGATGCGGTCACCCTGGCCGGTCATCGCCGCCGGAAAGAGCGGGCGCAGCGCGGGGTCGAGGAGGAAGAGCCGGGCGTAGAAATGACCGCTCAACCGGCCCCGGTCCTCCTCGACCAGGGTCCAGCTCTCCTTCAGCAGCTGCGCGACGTTGTCCAAGACGCTCCTCCTCCTGACCGGCGGATCGGGCCCCCATAGAATGTCCACGGAGCGTGTGCACCGGTCGCACAGAATGTGCGATCTCCTCATGCCGCCCCTCGGCCCGTTGTTCCGCCGGCCGTCGGAGTCGGGCACAGTGGGACGGTGACCGTTGAGCTCAACCGGCCGGCGTCCCGCCGGGTCCTCGGCACGGAGACGCTGCTGGTGCTCGGGCTCTCGCTCGGGCAGTCGGCGGTCTACGCGCTCGTGTCGATCATCGCGAAGCTGACCGCCGACGGGCCGCTGTCGAAGCAGACCGCCGCGCTGAACACCTCCCAGTCGGCCCGCCCCTGGCTCGACCTGACGTACCAGCTCCTCGGCATCGTCTTCGCGCTGCTGCCGGTGCTGCTCGCCGTACACCTGCTGGCGCGCGACCCCGGCGACCCCGTCCGTACCCTCGGGGTGGACCTGCGCCGGCCCGGCTCCGACCTGGCCCGGGGCGCGGGCCTGGCGGCGCTCATCGGCCTGCCCGGCCTGGCGCTGTTCTGGGCCGCCGCGCAGCTCGGCGTCAACGCCACCCTGGTTCCGGCCGGCCTGCCGGAGGTCTGGTGGGCGGTCCCGGTGCTGATCCTCGCCGCCGTGCAGAACGCCGTGCTGGAGGAGGTGATCGTGGTCGGCTACCTGGTCACCCGGCTGCGCCAGCTCCGGTGGCGGCTCGGCGCGGTGATCGCCGCGAGCGCCGTCCTGCGCGGCTCCTACCACCTCTACCAGGGCTTCGGCGCATTCCTCGGCAACGCCGTGATGGGCGTCGTGTTCTCCTTCTTCTACCTGCGCACCAAGCGGGTGCTGCCGCTGATCATCGCGCACACCCTGCTCGACGTGGTCGCCTTCGTCGGCTACGCCCTCCTGCCGAGATCCTGGTTCGACTGGCTCTGACGGGCCGCCCCGCAAGCGACGCCCGCGCCACGCGTCGATCCCGCTCCGCCCCGCCCATCCCGGTGGGCGCTGCCGTCAGCGGGCGCGCGGTGGCCGGTAGGCGGCGACCGCCCGGGCGGCCAGCCGCTCGGCGGCGGCCGAGCCGCCCACCGCGGCGGCCAGCACCGCCGCGCCCGGCACCAGCCGGGACGCCACCCGCAGCCCCAGCCACCCCCCGGCCTGCACGGCCAGCGGCGCGGCCAACCGCCAGGCAGCCTCTGCCACCCGGGGCCACGGCTGCTCGACCGGGTCGGTCGCCGCCTCTGCCGCCGCCAACGCCACCCGGGCGCTCTCCGCGTCCGGATGTGCTCGGGTCAGCACCAGCAGCTCCACCGCCCGTTCCGGGTCGGCCGGATCCCGGCCGTACGCCGCCGCCAGGTGCAGCACCAGGTTGGCCTGCGTCCAGAGCACCGCCGCCAGCTCCGCGACCGGCGCGAACAGGCCAGCGAGCGCCGCCGTCGCCCCGCCCGCCGCCGCCAGCCGGACGAACCGCCGGGTCGCGAGCCGGGCCAGCCCGTCCGCCGTCGCGTCGGGGTAGACGTTCCGGAGCGACGCCGCCCAGTCGCGCGCCCCCGGCCCCAGCGCCTGGACCGCCGCCAGGGCCAGCAGCTCCGGTGCGAAGCCCGGGTGGTCGAGCACCCGCAGGGCCGTCGCCCGCAGGCCATCCACGTCGGTACGCGCCGACACCGCCCCCGGCGCCCGGCCAACCGCCCCGGCGTCGGCCTCGATGCCTGCGGCCTCCGGAGAAGCCATCGCCGGCGCAACCGTCTCGGGCGCAACCTTCGCGGGGGTCGCAGCCTCCGGGGTTGCAGCCTCCGGGGTGGCTGGCTCCGCTGGGGCGGTGGTCTTTCTCCGGGCGGCGGCCTTCTTCGGCTGGGCGACGCCGGTGGTCTCCTTCAGGGTGGCGGTCTTCCTCGGCGCGGCGGCGCTCTCCGGCGCGGCGGTCCCGCCGGCCGTGGTCGGATTCACGCCCTCCTCGGTCGGGGCCGCCCTGGCGGCCTCCTTGGCCGCAGATGCCTTCCGAGCGGGGGCCTTCCGGGTGGCCCGCGCACCGAGGGCCGAGCCGACGGCGGTGACGCCCGTCTCACGAGCCTCGGGAGGGGCGTTGCGCGGGGCGGCCGGTTCCGGCTCGGCCGCCGGGCGCGGTGAATCGTCGGCGCCGCTTTGCGCCTGAACACCTCGGCTGGCCGTACCCGCCGGCGGCTGAGGCGGTTCGACCACGTCGGCGGCCGGGACCGGCCGGTCCGCGGTGGACCTGGGGGCCGGAAGCGGCGGAGCCGGTCGGTCGGGATCGGGCGGTTGGAAGAGCACGGTGGGGGCCGCCACCCGGGCCCGGCGCGGATGTGACCTCGTCACGTCAGGAGGCGGGGCGTCTGCGGGGGCCACAGCGGGATCGGGAGGGACAGGCGGCGTGAATGTCGCGCGCGGAGGACGGCGTCGCCGCGCGCCCTCACCAGGCTCGCGGCGGGGCGGGTCGCTTGGCGGCTGCTCCTCCATGTCGATGGATCGTAGCCCTGATCCGGGCACCGCACAGCAGGAAAACGCCTGGATGGGAAGCGGTCGACCACCGAGGTCCGGGCGGTCCTCCCCAGGTGCCTCCGCCCGGGCTCCGGTAGTCGCTTTGCTCCGGACGGGTGCGGGCCTGTATTCTCGGGCGCGGTGGTCTGCGGGCCACCGAGGAGACTTCGCCTAGTCTGGTCTATGGCGCCGCACTGCTAATGCGGTTGGGGTCTTAAAGCCCCTCCCGGGTTCGAATCCCGGAGTCTCCGCGCGAAAGCCGGTGTGTAGACTGGTCGAGCAGCAAGCGCCCGTAGCTCAACGGATAGAGCATCTGACTACGGATCAGAAGGTTAGGGGTTCGAGTCCCTTCGGGCGCACTTCACGATCAAGGCCGTGACCAGCGGAAACGCTGATCACGGCCTTGATCGCTTCCGCGTCTTGGGACAGATTTTCCCAAGGCTTGGAATCTGGTGCTCCGATGGTGCTCCGTAGTCGCTGTGCTGTTTCGGCGGGGTCCGTACTGACCAGTGCGTTTGCGTGTCGCGTGGTCTGGATCATGGCCCGGCTGTCGGTGCGTCAGCGCGTGGCCGTTGTCCATCGTGGTCACTGTTGTGGATCTTTTTGCGAGGTGGGTGCTCGGCGGTCGGTCGCCGTTGACCTGGGCTGGCGCAGGTGACGAGCGGGGCTACCCGTTGGCCCAGCGAGCAACGACTGGTGACGGGCGACAGGTCCACGGATCTGACTTGCGCTCTACTCGTCGCCCGGCCAACCGACCAGCGCCACGATCCTCAGGGGCGGGCCGCGCTCTCGTTGCTCGGCACCTGATCGGGCGGGCACCCTTTGCGTGCGTTCGGCTCCCGCCCAGGGTCTGGGCAGGTATCTGTCCCTGCGGTGCAACGGGTGCCGTGCGGCCGGTCGGCGTGGCGATCCGGAACGGCGGGCGACGCTGAGCGCTCATGCCGGTGAGCGGGTGCCTCGCCGTCGGCGCGGCGTGGACGTCTGCTGTTCCTAGCGGATCCAGTTCCGCAACGCCTCATGATGCATCGAAGCTGGCGGGCCAATTGGCGGATCACGGGCTTCGGGTCCGACTCCCGATACAAACGCACTGCACGTTCACGCAGCCTCGTCGGGTACTTCTGCCGTGCTGCCACGGATGATTCCCTTCAGCTCCATTCTGCCGGACTGGTTGACGTCCCCGGTCGAGCCGGCTGAAGTCCGAACCGTCCGCGGTGCGGATCTCTGCGGCCTGAGCGGTCCATCCACGATTTTGGTGGCTGTCGCTGAGTGCATCGGGGGCGGGCGGGACACCATGATCAGGCGACGAAACAGTTCCATGGTTCGGCTACCCGGACACCGCGGTCGACCATGCCGTCGAGCAGATTGCTGGCATGGCTGTTGCGGCGGGCTACACGGACATCGCGGTGGGTCTGGCTCGGGTACCCGAGGTGAAAGGGCAGGCCGCCACCACGATCGAGGCCTGGTGGCCGCAGGTTCACGCGTTCCTGTATATCGGCATCACCAACTCAGGCTCAAAAGGCACCACCCGCGAGATTAAACGATCGCCCGCGACGCCTGCGGCTTTCGCAACCCGGAGAGCAGCGCCTACGCGCCCGCACCGCCACCATCCGGCGCCACCGCGGACACCTTAACCCCGCTGAACTTCGAAGAGCCGTCAAACGTCGAGGCGGCCAGGAACCATGACGGGACGGGTCGGAGGCCGGGTGGTAGTCGGATGCGGGGCCGTGAATGTTCGAGGTGGATGATGTCAGGATGACGGGGGACCAGGACCGACCGGCGCGGGGCGACATCATCGAGATTGGCGGCTCGATCCGCGAGGGCGCCGCCCCCCGCTGGCGGCGGTGGCCGAAGTGGCTGCCGTTGGTGCTGGCCGCCGGGTCGGGTTGGCCGTGTACGCGCGTACCGGGGCCGACCGGGTTCCGCCCCCGGCGAGCCGGTCGCCGTCGCCGCTGGTCGCGTCGTCGGCGCCCGAGGCCACCGCCCCGGCCACCCCGGGGCTAGCCACGACCGGAGCGCCACCGGCGGTCACTGAGGTCGGCCGGCCCTTGCTCGGGATCACCGGCGGTTGGCAGTTGTACGGCCGGGGGCCGGACGCAGTGGTCCGGATCGAGTTCGCGCGGGGCCGGGTGAGCATCACCCCGGTGCGGGCGCTGCGGAGCACCGGCCCGGTCAGCTTCCTACTCTCCCCGGACGGGGTGGTCATCCGTCCCGTCGACGCGGTGGAGGGCTATCGGGTGCCCGACGGCCGGCCGTCGACGGAGACGACCAACGACCTTGACCGATCCGGGGCGATGCTGCCCGGGCCGGATCCGGAGTCGGTGTGGGTGTCCGACGGTGACGGCGTGCGGCCCAGGATGCTGCTGGCCCGGTTCGACGGCAGGGCCACCGGTGTGGAGATCGTCCTGCCCGCGGGGGTCAGCAGCTTCGCCCAGCCGGACGGGGCCGGTTATCCGGCGATCACCGCGACCGGCGGGGTCTACACCATCCGTCCCGACGGGGTGCGCCGGATCACCATGGGTGACCTGGTGGCCGTCGGCCCGCGCCACTGGCTGGCCCGGGAGTGCGACGAGCGTCTGCGGTGCGCGGGCGTGCTGATCTCACACCCCGGCGGTGCCCGGCGGGCGGTCCCGCTGCCGGCCGAGATCACCGCCTTCGACCGGGGGGCGATCTCCGGTGACGGTCGGATGGCCGCCCTGGTGGCCATGAACGCGACCGGCGCGCCCCGGGTCCATTTGTTGGATCTGGGCTCGGGTGTCGTTCGTGTGCTGGGCCTGCCGGTGGAGCCAGTCCGGGGTCCGTGGTCTGGTCCCCGGACGGCAAGTGGCTGTTCGTCACCGGACTGGACGGGCAACTCGCCGCCGTCGACGCGGCGACCGGCCGGTCGCGGGATCTCGGCGTCCGGCTGCCGCAGGTGAGCCAGCTCGTGGTCCGGCCAGCCGCCGGGTAGTCCGGTCGGTGTCCGAACCGGTCGGCGGGACAGGGTAGGCCAATCGGTGCGCTCACCCGCGTCAGCCTCGGCCTGACGGATCCAGTTCCTGAGCGCCTCGTGAACGCCGAGTTGCTCGGCCAAGCGCGGATCACCGGCTTCGGGTCCGACGCTCGGTACAAGCGCACAGCGCGCTGACGTAGCTCGTCGGGGTACTTCTTCGGTGCTGCCACGGACGACTTCCTCCCCACGGCCATCAGATTGTGATCAAGAAGCTCCATCAAAGCGGGGGTGGCTCAACGCAAGGTCGGACAACAAGTCGGCATTCCCAGCCTCCACCGGCTCGGGAGATCCTTGGCGCACAAGGCGATTGCGCTGGACTTCAGCTTCTCCGGCTTCTCTCCACGAGCCGGTGATGATTGCCCGGAGCTGTGCCTCCCACCGCAGGAAAGCGAGCACAGATCAGCCCTGCATTGCGCGCTACCTGCACCCGGCACCCTGTCACGGCCAGATGGCACGAGAAACCCAGAGATTGGAGCGCCGAGTGACGCACGCGGCTGACAGGTCGGATTCCTCGGATCGAGTCGGGCAGATTCGAGATGCCCTCGTGGAACGGCTCATCGCTGACGACATGATCACCTCCTCAGCCGTGGAGGCGGCGTTCCGGACGGTACCGCGGCACGCGTTCGTGCCTGCGGGCACACCACTCGAGGTCGTCTACGACGTCGACCAGTCGGTAATCACGAAGACCGATGAGCACGGGGTCCACCTGTCTTCGGTCAGCGCCGCGTACATCCAGGCCCGCATGATCGAGCAAGCCGGCGTCGGACCCGGAATGCGGGTCCTAGAGATCGGTTCGGGTGGTTACAACGCGGCGCTGCTGGCTGAGGTGGTCGGTGTGGACAGCCAGGTCGTCAGCGTGGACATCGACGCCGAGATTACGGACCGGGCCAGGGTCCTGCTGCGCGAGACGGGCTATGACCGCCGGGTACGGGTGTTGCAGGCCGACGCGGTGCACGGCATGCCCGGTGAGGGTGTGTTCGACCGGATCCTCGTCACGGTCGGCGCGTGGGACATCTGTCCCGCCTGGCTGGATCACCTCGCACCGGACGGGGTGATCGTGGTGCCGTTGCGGATGAACGGCGTGACCCGGACGATCGCATTCCGCCGCAACGGCGACCACTTGACCAGTACCTCGAGTGAGGTGGCGGGATTCGTGCCCCTGCAGGGCGACGGTGCGCGGCCCGAGCGGATCTTCCGGCTGCCCGACCGGCAGGGCCAGTTTGTCAGCTTGCGTTTCGACGTCGGCGCTCCGGACGACGTCCGTCAGCTGGATGGTGTGCTGGACACCGAACGCACCGAGGTCTGGTCGGGAGTCACGATCGGCCTCAGCGAGTCCTTCGCGGATCTTCACCTGTGGCTGGCCGGGTTCCTGCCCGGCTTCTGCCTGCTCGCGGCGGACGACGGTACCGAGCTGGCTGCCGAGCGTCGCTGGTTTCCGTTCGGTGTCGTGCGCGGTGACTCGTTCGCCTACCTGGCCTGGCGTCCGACCGACGAGGGCTCGAGGGCCGAGCTCGGGGCTCGCGCCTTCGGGGCGCACGGCAAGGACTCCGCAGCGGCCATGTCGGAGCAGATTCAGGCCTGGTATCAGCGGGCCCGCCGCGGGCCGGCGCCGACGTTCGCCTACTGGCCGGCCGGTACCAGCGCCGGCGCGGTGCCGGACAACGTAGCGGTGCTGAAGAAGACGCACGGCCTGCTCATGATCTCCTGGCCGGTGGCAAGCTAGCCGCCCTCGGCCGGGTGAACCACCCCTGTTCGACCTACCCGAGGAGCGTGAAGACCATGGCCCCGCTGCTGGAACTCGAGCGCACGGACGCCGCCACCGCAACCACCGAGGACGACTTCGTGCTCGACATGCGGGTCGTGGAGTCCACGACCCCGCTGGTGATCATGATGTGCAGCACCAGCGACGGCTGCGGCAGCAGCTGCAGCACGAGTGCCTGCGCGACCAAGTCCAGCGACCCCGTCTGATTCGGGCTTCATCCTGACGATGCCGTCGGCGCCCAGTGCGGGCGCCGACGGCGGCCATGCGGTTGAGGAGGCCTCGTCGTGCCAGTCCCGCCTGTCTTCCAGCGTGCCGGTGTGGTCATGGTGCGCGCCACGACGGATCCCGGCGATTTCGATGTGCCTTCTCAGCTGGACCTAGCCGATGATGCCCTCATGCTGCATGACGGCATGGCGTGGCTGATGAAGACGTGGGCGCGTTCTGACGTCCGCGACGCGCTCAGTCTGGCGAGTCCCACGCTGGCGGCGCAGCTCGACCGAATCACCGAGCGTCCCGACACGGCGCCGGTCAAGGCCGTTCGCCGGGCGGTCATCTCCGTCGCCGGATATCTGCTGCGGTGGCAGCGCCGCGCTACACCTTTCGGTTTATTCGCCGGCGTCACGATGGCCGCCGAAGGAGCGGGCAGCGTGGCGGTGGGACGACGGCACCGCGTGATCGCGCGCGTCGACAGCGAGTGGCTCACGGCCGTGATCGGCCGGCTGGAGGAGTACCCGCTCCTGCGACGTCAGCTGCACCTTGTTGCCGACAACACCGGCGTCGTTCGTGACGGCCGGTTCATCACCGCCCGCCGCGCCGACCCGGGCAGCGGCAAGGCGCTTCCGCTGCGCGACGCGTCCGTGCGCTACACGGCACCGGTGAAAGCCGCGCTCGCCGTCGCCGCCATTCCCGTCCGGTACGACGACCTTGCCGTCGAACTGGCCGAACAGTTCCCGGCTGCCCGACCTGGACAGATCACCACGGTCCTGGACAATCTGCTGTTGCAGGGTGCCCTCATCAGTGCACTGCGCCCACCGATGACGACCCTCGACGGCCTCACCCACGTGATCGATACGGTGACCGCCGCAGGCGGCGAACAGTTCACTGACGTCGCCCCGCTGCTGCGGGACCTTGAAAAGGTGCGGGAGCTGATCGACCAACACAACGCCATCGACGATCCGGTGCAGGCAGCCGCGATCCGCGCATCGGTCATGCAACGGATGCGCGAGGTCGTTCCCGGCAGCCAGGATGTGCTGGCCGTCGACGTACGGCTCGACGCCCAGATCCGCCTCCCACAGCAGGTGTTGGCCGAAGCAGTCGAGGCCGCGAACGTCCTGCTGCGGGTCAGCACGAAGCCATTTGGGTCGACCGCCTGGCAGGACTACCGGTCCCGGTTCCGAGCCCGCTATGGCCAGGGCGCACTCGTGCCAGTGCGGGACCTGGTCGCCGACTCCGGGCTCGGCTATCCCACCGGCTACCTCGGTGCGCCCCGCGCGCACCCCAGCTGGCGTGCCATCAACGAGCGTGACGCGGCGTTCCTGGCCCTGGTGCAACGGGCCGCGCTCGACGGACGCGACGAGATCAGCCTGACCGATGCGGATGTCGAGGCGCTAACCGTGGGCGAACCGGCAGACGTGATACCGCCGGCACGCATCGAACTCGGCGTGGCGGTCCACGCCGCGTCGATTGAGGCCCTCGACAGAGGCGAATTTCGGCTGCGCTTCGCTGCGGCGCCGGGCATGCCGACGAGCATGGCGGGCCGCTTCATCCACCTCTTCGACAAGCACCAGCAGGCTCAGATGGCTGCCGCCTGCGCCCCGAGTTCGCCGAGCGGCGACGCGGTGGCGGTGCAGCTGTCGTTCCCGCCGCGGCGCCCGCACAACGAGAACGTCACCCGGGTCCCCCAGCTCCTGCCCGACGTCCTCGCGCTCGCCGAACACCCCACCGGCAATCCGATCCGCCTCGATGACCTGGCCGTCACCGCCGACGCCGACCAGATGTACCTGGTGCAGATCTCCACCGGCCGCCGGGTCATCCCCAACATTCCGCACGCACTCGACACCATCGTGCAAAGTCCCCCGCTGGCACGCTTCCTCGCTGAGGTCGCCGACGCGCGCACCGCGGTGTTTGGCCCGCTCGACGTCGGTGCAGCCCGCACCCTGCCGTACCTGCCGCGCGTCCGGTATCGCCGCACGATTCTCGCTGCCGCACGATGGCTGCTCACTACCAATGACCTGCCGTCCCGAGCCGGTCAGGGTTGGGAGTCCGCGCTGCAGGCGTGGCAGCGGCAGTGGCGTGTCCCGGCCCGTGTCGTGCTCTGTCACGGGGAGTTTCGCCAGCCCTTGAATCTCGACCACCGCCTGGACCGGGCACTGCTGCGTAGGCGTCTGGCCCAGGCCGGACGGGTGGAGCTGCAGGAGGACGCCCAGCCCGAGGACCATGGGTGGATCGGCCGTGCCGCCGAGCTGCTGATTCCGATGCTTGCGACCGCGCCACCGCGCCGGCCGCTTCCTCACCTCGCACCGCCCGGTCGGCTTCAGGTGCCCGGCAACACGGCCGTGGTGCAGGCTCGTCTGGCCGGCAGCCCGGCCCGCTTCGACGACATCATCCGGCACCTCCCGCCGCTCACCGCTTCACTGCGCGGCGAGGTACGCCGGTGGTGGATTCGGCGCCAGCGCGACCTGGTTCGGATGGACGCCGACCAGCACCTCATCCTCGTGCTCCGGCTGACCGAGCCCGAGCACCACGCGGCCGTCACCGCAGCCCTGGCCGCGTTCGCCACCGAGCTCACAGCCCGTGGCTTGCCTAACCAGTTGTCACTCGTGCCGTACCAGGACCATCCCGGCCGCTACGGCTACGACGAGGCGCTCACTGCCGCCGAGGACGTGTTCTGCACCGACACCGCCTGCGTCATCGCCCAGATGGCAACCGCCGACGACCTGGGCGTCGCGGCGCAGGCGCTGGCCGCCGCGTCCATGGCCCGGATCGCCGCCGCGTTCGCCACCGACGAAAGCTCGGGAAATCAGGCCCTGCTGCGGTGCCTGCCGCAGCAGCCCGGGGCGTTGGACCGCACGCTGTGCGAGCAAACGCTACAACTGGTCGACCTCTCTATCGACGCGCGGCAGCCAAAGCCACGCACCGCTGCGGAGGCGCTCGTCGACGCGTGGCTGGCTCGCGACACCGCCCTACGCCGCTACTTCCGCACCGTCGCCGTTCAACGCGACCCGGTTGGTCTCCTGCCGACCTTGCTGCGCGACCACCATATCCGTGCGCTCGGCGTCGATCCCACCTTCGAACAGAGCACCAACCGCCTGGCCCGCGCCGCCGCGCTGCGCGCTCTCGCCCGGATCGGCCAGCGATGATCGGGCCACCGATCAGCCGTACAACCAGTGTCGGTGCCGAACCACCGAAGATGGGCGGCCCGGATGCCGTCCGCCAGTCGCTGGCCACCGGCACGGCAGGGATCGCTCTGCTACACCTCGAACGCGCCCTCACCGGTACCGCATCCTGGCCAGACGCGCATGCGCAGACCCGGGCAGCGGCCACCGGGGCGCTCGACGGCGGCCAGCACGCCGGCTTGTACTACGGCACCCCAGCCATCGCATTCCTCCTGCACTGCGCCGCCAAGGCCGACCACCGCTACGAAACAGCCGCAGCGACCCTCGACCAACACGTCACCCGGCTTACCCATCGTCGCCTCACCGCCGCCACCGCCCGAATGCAGCACGGCGGCGCGGCCTCGCTCGCCGAGTACGACCTCTTCTACGGCCTCACCGGCATCGGCGCACTACTGATGCAGCGCATGCCCACCAGCGACACTTTCGCTGATCTGCTGCGATACCTGACTGTGCTGATCCGCCCGCGGAAGCAAGACGGCCTCCTGCTGCCCGGCTGGTGGGCCGCCCACGACCCCGACCCGACCCTGCCCACGCCCGGGTGGACACGCCAACCTCGGGATGGCTCACGGAGCAGCGGGCATCCTCGCCCTGCTTGCCCTCGCGATGCGCCACGGCCACGGTGTGGACCACCACGCCGAGGCCATCGACCAGCTCACCCGCTGGTTCGACCGATGGCGCCAGCACGACGCCGACGGCAGCACCTGGTGGCCACAGTGGCTCACCCTCGACGACCTAAGAACCGGTCGCCTAAGCCAGCCCGCACCAGGCCGGCCGTCCTGGTGCTACGGCACCCCGGGTATTGCCCGTGCACTCCAGCTCGCCGCGATCGCCACCGACGACCCGGCCCGCCGCGCCGATGCCGAACACGCCCTCGCCGCCTGCCTCACCGACCGCCACCTCAACCGGCTCACCGACCTCGGCCTCTGCCACGGCCTCGCCGGCCTCTACGCAACCGCACACCAGGCCGCTGCCGACGCCCAGAGCCCAGCCCTCAAACAACAGCTACCCGCCTTGGCCACGGCCATACAGAAGGCCGCCCAGACTAACGACCAGCATGGCATCGCCGGGCTGCTGACCGGCCACGCCGGCATCCACCTGGCAGCCGAGACCGCGCGGCACGGAATCACCCGCACTGGATGGGACACATGCCTCCTGATCACGTGACCACCACACCACTGGCCGCCAGCGTGCTCAACGTGCTCGCCGGCACCCCGCTGGAGACAGTTGCGGCAACGGCGGCCATCGATCCAGCCGACCTCGCCGACGCCGTCACGACCTACCACCTGGCCGGCCGCGCCGCGCTTCAGGAACAAGCCGACGGCCACTGGTACGAGATACGTTACGAGATACGTGCCGAATTTCCCGACTGGGACACCGCAGAGACGACTGCGGTCACCTCGCTCGGTCCCCGGCTCGACCAGCTCACGAACGTGGGCGCATGCGGGGGCTGGTGGTTCCTGCGCAAACATCCCTGCTGGCGCATCCGCTTCGCCCACGCGCAGGTCGACGGCGTGAACCAGGTCCTCAACGAGCTCACCGCAGCCGGTGAACTCAACAGGTGGTGGCCCAACCTGTACGAACCGGAGACCGCCGCCTTCGGCGGCACATCCGGAATCCAAATCGTGCACGACCTGTTCTGCGCCGACAGCCGCGGCGTCCTCAACTATCTCCGCCAACCGCAGCCCGCCCTCGGACGCCGCGAGCTGTCCCTCCTGCTGCTTGGCGGCCTCCTGCAGGCCGCCGGGCTGGACTGGTTCGAACGCGGCGACGTGTTCGCTCGCATCGCCCATATGCGCCCCCTCGACAACATCGCCAACAGCCGACTCGACGCGCTCACAGCCAGCGTGCGCGGGCTGCTCGCTGTAGCGCCCGACACGGACAACTCCCTGTTCGGAGCCAGCGGTGTGGTTCCCTTCGCCGCGCCATGGCACACCGCGTACACGTCCGCCGGCCGCGCACTTGCAGCTGCCGCGACGGCCGGCACCCTCAACCGCGGTCTACGAGCTGTCGTCAGCCACATCGTGGTCTTCCACTGGAACCGGCTCGGGCTGCCCGCCCACAGCCAAGGCATCCTCGCCCGCGCCGCGCTCGAAGCGTTCCTGCCCCGGAGCCGACCATGAACACCGCCGTCAACCCCACCACCATCCGCGTCGCCGTCCGTCGCTTCCCACTCCTCGGCCGGCCCCGACCCGCCTGCCCCGCCCTGACCGACCGTGTCACCGAGGTCGCCGAGATCGCCGCCAACGCAGCCGCACAGAACGACAACGGCATGGCCGACGCGGCACACGCCCTGAACAAAGCCGCGCTGATCGCCAGCGACTGCGGCCTGCCGGACCTGGCCCGCCAATGGTGCTGGCAGCACATCGACATCTACCGGCAACGGGACTCGCTCACCGTCTTGCAGGCCAGCTACCTGCTCGAACCCGTCCTCAACCTCGCCCGCCTGCAGATCCGCGCCCACCACGGTCAGCCCGCACTGCAACTACTCAAGGCGATGAGCCAAGCCGTCACCACAGGCACCAACCTGCTCGTCGACGGGCACACACTGCCACTGACCAACCTGACCGGCTCCCCAGACGAACTCGGCAAGCTCCGCCAGTGGACCTGGCTACAACACCTCAGCGAGGGCATCCGCATCCTCGCCCTCGCCGGCCGGTGGGACGACGCCGTCGAGCACGCCAACACCCTCAACGGCATCGGACTGCACCTAATGGAAGGACGCCAAGCCACGATCATCGCCCACCTTCTGCACGAGGAAACCGAAGCCGCCCGCGCGATCCTCGACGACAGCAACATCACCCAACCGTGGGAGCACCAGGTTGGCTCCTGCCTGACCGCCATGTGCGCAGCACCAGGATCGGACAGCCATCAGATATCCGCCATGGCCGATCAGTTTCTCGCACACGAACCCGTCGACGGATACGCCGTCTATCGAGCCCGTTGGGGTCTCACAGCCGCCACGCTGTCCAGCGGGCACCACGAAGCCGCAGCCCAACACCTTCTCCACCACATGGCGACCGAAGCGCTCGAAGCAGCCGACGGATACGCAGCTTGGGAAATCCTCGGCCACCGCACTGCCTTGCAGATCAAGGAGCCGCAAGAGCAAGCTCTCGCCCACATCGTGGCAGCAGCAGGCCTAGGGGCCGGTGCAATACCAGAATCCACCCTCCGAACGCTGAACGGCGCAGTGGAGATCGCGCGCGACGCCTTGGCTCGCTCCGTCGGGGCCTATAGGCCTAGCGATGCCACGGAAGAGGTCGCGGCTGCGGGAACTCGGTGAGCGAGGCACCACACCTTCCCTCGGCCTGGCACCCACCGGTCAGCAAGCAGCGCACGTACTTCGGTGACATCGCGGAAGAGAAAATTCTATAGTCCTCGACCATAGCGATAGGGCATGCGTCGCCGACGGAACGGCCGCGCCTGAAAAGGGCAAGTTGGGACGAGACCGTCCGACTGCTGCACGAACAGCGGCGTCCGGAGAAGCCAGCGAGGCGGTTCGGCTGTGCCGAGGGGAGGATGATCGGGTGCAGGCAGAAGAGGCGATCGACGCGGTGACGTCGGCGGCCATCGGAGCAGGCGTCCCGGCTCACGACGCCACCGTGATTCGTGTCGGCGAAAACGGTGTGGTTCTGCTGCCGGCTGCCTGCGTGCTGGCGCGGGTAGTACCAAGGGCGGCCAAGGGCAGCGACCCTCGTCGGGAGATCGAGGTCGCAGCCTTGCTAGCGTCGCGGCAGGTGCCTGTCGTTCACCCCGCACGGCCGGAGCCGATCATCGTCGGGCAGTACGTGGTGTCTCTGTGGGAGTACCTTCCTGATAGCCGGTCGGCCGACGTGGTCGTCCTCGCCGAGTGCTTGCGGCGGCTTCACAGGATTCCTATACCTAGGGATTTTTTGCGCTACTTGTCACCGTTTGACGGGTTCGAAGAGCGGCTGAAGACGGGCACCAGTCTCGACATCAGCGACCGCCTTTTCCTTCGCCAGCTCCGCGATGAACTCTCGGTTCGGTGGGACACGGCTGAGTTCGCGCTCGGTGAGGCGGTGCTGCACGGCGACGCGCACATGGAGAATCTCCTGGTGACGGCCGACGGCCGTGAGGCGTTCGTGGATCTTGAGACGGTGTGTATCGGGCCACCGGAATGGGATCTGACCCTGACAGCCCTCTACTACGAGTGTGGATGGTTTTCCGCAAAGGAGTACATCGAGTTCGCCCAGACGTATGGTTTCGATGTCCGCCTTAGCCCGTCGTGGTCGATACTCCGGCTGATTCGTATGCTGCGGATGACTCTTTGGCTGGCTCAGTCAGCGGACATCGATCCCCAACGGCAGCGTCAGCTGAGGCATCGCATCGATACCTTGCGAGACGGGACCGCTCCCGCCGGCTGGACAGGCTACTAGACCTGCGAGCGG
This sequence comes from Micromonospora sp. CA-111912, assembly GCF_050948415.1. Classification (NCBI taxonomy): domain Bacteria; kingdom Bacillati; phylum Actinomycetota; class Actinomycetes; order Micromonosporales; family Micromonosporaceae; genus Micromonospora; species Micromonospora sp. CA-111912. The sequence goes on along the minus strand of NZ_CP192007.1, from coordinate 7,026,611 downwards.
AGAGTATCCGCTACGTGTGCCTGGGCAGCCGCAAGCTCACCGGCAAGGCTTGGCTCCGGATCGGTGCTTGCGAGGATGGAACCAAGGGTGCGGAGGTCATCGCGTAGCCGGCTGGAGTGGACGCCCCGAGCGTCTGCCAAGCCGGCCTGTATGGAGTTCAACCCGCTGGCGAGATTGCCGTTGCGTACCTGGAGGCAGGCGATCCTCATCATAGTAAGAGCCCGCGATCTGGCAGCTTGCATCGGATGGTATGAGTACGCTGACTGTAGCCGATTGACAGTCGTATCCGCCTGTTTGCGGTCACCACTTGCCATGGCCATGTCGAACAGAGCATGTCCGGCGTCACCAAGAATCTGGCCGGCATCGGCGTAGTAGCCCCAGACCGGATCTTCCGCTCCGTCCAATCCGCTTGCCGAGAACTCCTCGTCACACAAAGCCACTGCGCGGACGCACGCTCGCCCGTCATGGCTCCTTGCATAGGTGCGAGCCTCCACGATGCGAACCACCGCACGTCCGAGGGGAGGAATCGCACGCCAGTCCGAGTGGACGAGGCCAATCACATCAAGAGCGTCCGAGACCCGCCCAAGGTACGTGAGATGCCTGCCCAATGTGGTGGCGGTGTGGGCCCGTTGCTGCACGTCCTCGGCTTCGCTGGCCAAGCGGATTGCCATGACGAGGTACCGCTGAGCGGTCCTGGGCCCATCGCCTGAATCAAAGCACGCCCAACCGGCAAGGTCAGCAAGTCGGGCTGCCGTCGACAGCCAGCTTCGGCGTACCGTCTCGGAGGCCGACGCCTGACGGGCGATTCGGCAGGCCCATTCGAGCTGCCCGACCATCGCTGCGCGGGCGAGTTCCCCACCGTGTTGGTGGTCCCATTCTTCGAACAAGGCGATGCTGCGTTGAAGCGCCTCAACATGCGGCCTCTCGATCCTGCTCGGCGCATGCAATCCGGATTCGGACAACCACGGTCCCGGGAGCTGCGCAAGATCACCTGGCAGCCTGCCGAACCACGCAGCCGCCACTTGGTGGCGATCAAGGCTCGGGCGGCCGTCGGTACGTCGTGGGCTGTACAGGCCAAGGTAGGCATCAGTGGCAGCGCCCAGGGCGCGTCGGAGAGCGACGCGGCGTTGCTCGCTGGGCCAGCGGTGCTCACCGCGTTCCAGCTTGCCCACCCATCGGTGGTCAACGTAGTGGGCGGCGAGGTCCCGGCCCGGGTAGAGCTGATCGAGGGCAGCGTTGACGGCATCGGCCAGCTCGGTCCGGGACATGTGCTGTCCAGGCCGCCGAGGCGATGGCAGACCTGCACGTCTCTCGGTGAGCAACGTGTTCGGCCTGATCAACGTCTCGGGATGACGAGGCACCGACGCATCCTCCCCGTAGGTCAGGCTGGATTAATGCAGATAGGCGGGCGTGCTGGCAGAGCGCTCGACTGCGGTGGTATGAGCATTGCGCCACCCACTACCGCCATCGTGGCGGCGGGCATACGCAAGGTCAAGGAAGCCGCGGGCGGCGCCTACCGCGAGGTGGTCGCAGATTCCGCTGACGAGGTCGACGTCAGGGCACTGTGTTGTTGCCGCGAAAACCTGACAGCACGAGTGATCGACTCGCCCGTTACGCCATGCTCCTGACGTAGGCGACGGATTTCGCGCCCGAGTCAACGTCGGCGGACGTGCGGGCTGGGAGGGCTCGCCGGCAGCTCCAGCCACTCATGCCTGGCTGAACGGTTAGTCGCCCGGGGCGAGGTCAATGTGACCCCGCTACCCCAACAGGCGATCTTGGTGCGGGTAGTGATCCGACATGTTTTCACAGTTCACGCATTGGTCGGACCGTAAGTCGGTACGTCAAGTCGGACGGAAAGTCGGCATTCCCAGCCTCGCTCGGTTCCGTGATCGTTGCTTGCAGCGAACTACCCGCCAATGCCAGGCACGTGCACGAGGAGAGGTGAACACGCCGGATGAAGTGGTTCCTTCCGGCCGACGACCGGCCGTTCAATCCTCTCGGCTGCCCTCGCGGGGGCAGCAGGGCTGCTGCGGCCTCGCTCGAAGGTCGCACGGAGGGCCCGCCGCCGACCCACGCAACCGGCGGCGCCGATCTCGTCGAGGTGCAGACGAGCGCCCTGACTGTTCCAGTCCGGCCGTCCGGTCTGCAGGCATCTCCGCTGCAGGGCCCTCGTGGGCCCTGCCTGAGCGAGGTCGTCTTCTCAGAGGCAGCCGGGACGATTGGCGAAGAGGCGGCAACGTGAACTCGACACCGCCGATTTCCCCATGTCGTCACAGGGATCCTCTTGCCGCTCCTCGCCAGCGACGACTGGGTCTTTGGTCGGGACCTCACCCCCGGCAGCCCGGTAGACGTCGTTGTTACCAGGCCCCACACCGACCTGGCGCACCTCAGCAGCAGCGAGTGGGTGTGGGTGGCGGGCCACCGCCCCGAGTGCCTCTGCGCGAATGCCGACGAGCACCTGCCATGCATGGAGCTGCGGGTTCGCCTTCCGCGCTACGAAAGTACGCGAGCGCGACATGAGCCGCGGCGACGAACCCTGCGGCCCGGCCGACCGGTATGCGTCCGCGCGCATGACCGACAAGCAGCACGCCGACGGCCGCACCTGTTTCCACTGCATGCCTAACGGCAGCTGCGAACAGAACGCCTGGGCGCAACAGGAACTCGCCCTCCACCTCGTCCGCCGCCTAGAGAACGCGGCCGCTGCAGCCCTCTTGACGAGCGACCCAGAAAGGCCAGACGCGTGCATACACATCCCGGCGTAGCCGACGACGTCCCTCAGCCTGTGCGCGTTCAGCCCGCCGCGCCGCAGCATCACGTCCAAGCTGTAGGCAACGCGCCCGCTCGGCCGACGCTGCTCGCCAATGAATTCTGGTTCATGGCCCACGACGACCAGACCGGCCGGCCACGCCTGTTCGAGTCCGCGCTAAACCACGGCCTAGCCGCCGCGCTACTCGCCGAGCTGTACGGCGAAGGCCGGATCACCTTCAAGCAGGGGCGGATCGAAGTGCTCCAGCCCTGGCCGCCGAGGAACTGGTTGCAACACGTCGTGCTTGACCGGCTGATCGCGCAGCCGCAGCACAGCGACACCCGGACGTGGTTGGCGTTCCTGGCCGCCACCGCCAGCGAGCAGGTCACCGACCGCATGTGGCAGGTCGGGCTGCTGCGGCAAGAACAGGTCGGCCGGCTGTGGCGTCAACGCACCATCCACGTGCCGACCGACATGAACGTCGCCGCGTCGTCGTGGGCGCGGCTGTCGGTCAACCTGCGCTTCACCCGCCGCCTCAACTCCTTCGACGTGGTGCTCGCGGGCTTGGCCCTGCACACCCAGCTGGACACGGCCCTGCTCGACGGCGCGTCGCTGGCCGTCCGCACCCACCTGCGTCAGGTGGTCGCGCAGGCCCCACAACCGGTACGCGACCTGCTCGCCGACGTCAGCAGCGTCATCGGCGGAAGCGTCCTGAGTCACCGCACCTGACGCGCAGTCAACCCCCCGACCACCCTTGCTGAAAGAGACCCGATGCGTACATCGAAACCCGACACCGTCTCGGCCGTGCTGGCACGCGGCCGTCTCGGGATCCCGTCCGTGGTGTTCTTCGTCATCGCCGCTGCGGCGCCACTCACCGTCGTTGCCGGGGGCGCGACCACCGGGTACGCCGTCACCGGCGTCGTCGGCATCCCCGTGTCCTACCTTGTCGTCGCCGCGATCCTGGCCCTGTTCGCAGTCGGCTACGTGGCCATGTCCCGCCGCATCGTCAACGCCGGCGCGTTCTACACCTACGTCGCTCACGGCCTGGGTAAGCCGGCGGGCGTCGCCACCGCCTTCGTCGCGCTCCTGGCGTACAACGCGATGCAGATCGGCCTCTACGGCGGGTTCGGCGCGGTACTGGCCCAGTTCCTCCAGGGCCGCTACGGCTGGAACACCACCTGGTGGCTGTGCGCCCTCGCCGCCTGGGCTGCCGTGACCGTCCTCGGACTCCTACGCATCGACCTCAACGGCAAGGTGCTGGCCGTCGTGCTCATCGCCGAGTGCGCCGTCGCGGTCGTCTTCGACGTCGTCATGGTCAGCAACCCGGCCGCCGGCAGCGTCAGCTTCGACACCCTCGCCCCGTCGCACATCTTCGCCGCCGGCATCGGCGCGGCGCTGGTCACCGCGATCACCGGTTTCGTGGGCTTCGAAGGCACCGTCGTGTTCAGCGAGGAGACGAAAGACCCGCAACGCACCGTACCGCGAGCCACATACATCGCCGTGGCGGCCATCGGCCTGCTCTACGGGCTGTCCGCGTGGGCGATGTCCGTCGCCACCGGCCCCGACAACATCGTCGACGCCGCCCGCACCGACGGCACCGACCTCATCTTCAACCTGGTGTCCCCGCACCTCGGCGCCAGTGTCGTCACCGTCGGCCGGGTCCTGTTCATCACCAGCCTCTTCGCCGCGCTGCTGGCGTTTCACCACACCGTCGCCCGGTACCTGTTCGCCCTCGGCCGCGAGCGCGTCCTACCCGCATGGCTGGGCCGCACGAGCCGCCGCACCGGCGCACCGAAGGCCGGCTCAATCGTCCAGAGCGTCATTGCGGTAGCCGTCCTCGCAGGCTACGCGGTCACCGGCGTCGACCCGATCGTGCACCTGTTCTTCTGGATCACCGTCACCGGCGGCCTCGGCGTCCTGATCCTGATGACCGTCACCTCCGCCGCGGTGGTCGCCTTCTTCGCCCGCACCCCACACCGCGACGGCCTGTGGCGCACCGCGATCGCACCGCTGGCCGCTGCTGGCGCGCTGGCCGCCATCCTCGTCGTCACCATCCAGGAGTTCGACGTCCTGCTCGGTGTCGCCGCGACGTCGCCGCTGCGCTGGTGGTTCCCCGCGGCCTACGGCATCGCCGCCGTTCTCGGCGCCGTCTGGGCGGTGATCGTGCGCGTTACCCGTCCCGACGTGTTCACCGCGATCGGCCTCGGCGCGGACAGCGCCACCGCGCCGGTACGCACCCCCGACGCCACCCGCCAGCCGGTCTGACCAGGAGCGACCATGAAATCGAACAGCACCCTCACTGTCCGCCAAGCCACACGCGAGGACGCCGGCGCCCTCATCACCGTGCTGGTGGAGGCGTTCCTCACCGGGCCTGTCGCCGACTGGCTCGTCCCCGACCTCGGCGACCGCCGCGCGGTCTACTTTCGCTACTTCAAGCTCGTCTTCCACCACGGGCTCCAGCACGGCCGCGTGGACACGACCTCCGACCTGTCGGCCGTCGCGATCTGGTACACCCGCGACGAGGTCCCACTGCTCGCGTCAACCGACCACTACTACGAGGTGGAGAAAGCCACCGGCAAGTACGCACCGAGGTTCCTGCTGCTCGACGCCATCTTCGAAACACACCACCCACACGCCCCACACGACTACCTCGCCTACGTCGCCGTCGACCCCCGCCACCAAGGCCAAGGCGTCGGCTCGGCGCTGCTCACCACCGCACACCAAACACTGGACGCGACCCACCGGGGGGCCTACCTGGAGGCCAGCAACACCCGCAACAGGGACCTGTACCTGCGCCTCGGCTACCGCCAAGGCGAACCGATCCACCTACCAACCCAAGGACCGCTGATCTGGCGGATGTGGCGCGGCCAACCGACCGACGGCAGCCCCGCGCCGTTCCCGACGGACCTCCTGCCACGCAGGCGGCCACTGTGAGCGGCGCTGCCCTGGGCACGACCCTCCGCCGGGCGACACCCCAGGATGTCGCCGCGATCACGGTACTGCTGGCCGGCGCACTCGACGGCGACCCCGTCATCCAGTGGCTGCTGCCCGACCCCACAGAGCGCATCACCGTCCTGCACCGCCTCCTTGCCGTCGACATCGACCACGCGATCGAAACCGGAACCGTCGACGTCACGCTGAACCTCTCGGCGGTCGCGGTATGGCGCAGACACGACCCGAACGCTCCCCGATTGCCGCTCGGGGACCACCACCTGACGACCTTCGCCGGCACCGCAGCCGCCCGCCTGTCCACGCTGAACTCCGCCATCGACAGCTACAGGTCCTGGGCACCGCACCACTGGCTGTCGTGGCTCGCCGTACACCCGGCCTACCAGCGACAGGGCCTCGCCCGCGAACTGCTGCGCCGGCACCACCAGGTCGTTGACGGCACCGGATGGCCGGTCTACACCGTGGTCACCACCGAGGCAACCCGGGACATGCTCCGCCAGCAGGGTTACCGCGCCGCCCTGCCGCTGAACTTGCCCAGCGGACCGAAGCTCTGGCCCCTGACTCGAGGGGCCCGCCCGGCCCGCCCGATGCTTCCCTCCGCCACTGCTGATTGACCCGGTACGCCGAACGGTGCCAGGCCACCCCGAAGGTTCGGCGCCGATCCCACCCGCAACGCCACGACCCAGCGAGGAACCACACCGCATGCTCATCCCCCGACGAAACGATCCCACCCGACTTGTGGTGGGTCTTCTCGGCAGCGTCTCGCTCACCGCCTGCCAGTCAGGCCCCCCGGCCGGCCGGTCGACGCCTACACCAGCGTCGCCGTCGCAACCGCAGCAGCCCACCCCCATGCCGCCCTCGGCCGCCACCGGACCGAACCTCACCGCGCAGCAACGCCTGACCGCCCTGGCTGCCAGCGTCGCCGCCACACCGGCCGACGACGCCACCGACCGGCCCTACACCTACCTACACCTGCAGATGTGGAACCGCGCCAAGAACGCGATCATCCGCACCGACCTGCGACGCTGGCGGCGCGGCGCGGACAACTCCGGACGCGAGATCACCCGACGGCTACCGGACATGCTCGGCGTCGACCACCGCCCCGACCCCGACGAGCGGGAACTGTTCGCCCACGCCCAGCAGAAGACCACCCAGTACGGGCGGGGCACGCTGCGCCACTACCTACCCGAGCCGCCGCCCACCGATCCCACGGCGCTGGCCCACGCACTGGCGCCACCGATACTGGCCGACGAACCCGCGTACCCCTTCCTGCTCGCCTCCGGCATCGTCGGACTCGCCACCAGCCAATACCTCACCCAGGAACAGCGAACCGCCACCCTGCGGGTCCTGGCTGGCATCTCCACCATCACCTACCAGGGCGAGACCACCGACATCGCCGGGCGCACAGGCTTCGGCTTCGCGGTGACCGCCGACGGGTCGACCTGGCAACTGATCATCGACGAACGTACGGGCGAACTCCTGGCCGCCCAGGAACGCGTGACCGGCAAACGGCCAGGTCTGTTCTCGTACGTGCTAATCCTCGAACGCGGCCGCACCACCACCGACCGAGGCCGACGGGCGCGGTGAGCTACCCGCTCCGGCCCCGAGCTGCCTGGGGAAATCACCCGCCATCACCCGGGCTGCGAGAAGCACCGCCGGATGCCGCTCGCTTCGCTGGGCGCCACCCTCCAAAGCCCTTCCTACCTGGGCAGTCGCTACTTTCACCAGATCATCCCCTTGGCTGACGCCCGACGGGAAATACGCCAGCAGGAGTTGGCAGACGCCGCGCGGCGGGCACAGCCCAAGCGGCGCTGGTGGGCGCGAAGGTAACGGCTGGAGCTGGGTCACCCGGCCTTCGGTTCGTCGCCCAGCTCCTGCTCCAGCTTGACCACCTGCAACCCGGCCGCCTTCGCGCGCATGGCCATCCCTGTGTCGTAGGTGACCAGGCACACCGGCCGGGATGCCAGCAGCTCGACGGCGAGCGCACGGTCGATGATCTCTTCGTCGGCGATAGGAAGCCGGACGTGACCGGGAGGGCCGAGCAGCACCTGGACGCTGACCTCCCCGCGGGCAAACCCTTCGCTGACGAGTCGGGTGAAGTCGCTGTGTCGGAGAATGCCGGTGCCGGCAGGCATGGAGACCACCCGGTCGAGGACGGCGGTGGTGTAGGCAGCCCGCCATCGGTTGCGGGTCTTGTGGTGCTGCTTGAGGCCGTCGAGTTCGTCTACGACGATCACGGGCACGATGATTCGGATGGGGTCGTAGCGAGTGCCAAGGACGGGTGCCAGATCCATCTCCTCCAGCTTCTGCGGGTGGTGGAGGTAGACGTTCGTGTCGAGTACGACCAACTTGCCGCTTTGGGTGACGCGCTCGATCTGCTGCTCCAGGTCACTGAGCGCCCGTTCGAATACATCCACCCTTTCCGACTGATCGGTGGAGATCAGGCCGTTCAGGATCCGCTCTTCGCCGCTCCTCGGCGGGTGCGGGGCGGTAGCGGTGACCGAGATGAGCAGCTCATAGCTCCGCACGGGAATCAGATGATCCAGTTCGGCCGACCGCACGTGGTTGTAGAGCCGGCGGCGGGCTTCGTGCATCCACTCGACGTAGGCGAACGCGCGCTCCCGTGCCTCCGATCGGCTGCCACCGCGGAGGTTGACCAGCCGCTGGTGTAGCTCGACTAGTGCCGTATGTAGGTACTTGCGGTCGCTGCCCGGCAGTGGGGTTATGAGCACGCGGAAAATCCTTCATCGGTCGGCCGGGTGGCGCCACCGCAAAACGCGCATGAGGCATTCGTTCTTACGGATCATCGCCCCCGCTCGGCTACCTCTCTCCGAGGATGAGCTAGGGGGGGAAGGTGACGGATCTTCATACATCGGGCAGGCTGTGAGGGCGACTCCGCACCGAGCTGGGGCGGCAGCCGAGCCGGTGCTGCGACGGCCGGTGTCGCCGATGCTCGCGGCGCCGGTCGACGCGGTGCCCGAGGGCCCCGGGCTGGTGCATGAGCCGAAGTGGGATGGGTGGCGTCTGGTCGCCTTCCGGGAAGCGGACGGGGTGTACCTCCAGTCGCGGGCCGGTAAGAACTTGACCACGTACTTTCCGGATATCACCCGGGCCGTCCGGACGCTCCCGCCCGGCGTGGTGCTGGACGGAGAGCTGATCGTCTGGGAACGCGGCCGGACGAACTTCGCCCAGTTGACCGACAGCCTGCAGATGCGCCGCACCATGGACACCGCGGCCCTCGCCGCCGCGTTCCCCCTCGCCTCGGCGGACCCGCCCGCGCCACTGCCTGGCGACCCGCCCACCGAGGGCGGAGTGCTCTACGGGGTGAACCCCGACTCGCAGGGCATCGTGTGGTGGGACCGCTGGGCGCAGGAGAACCACAACTCCGTCGTCCTCGCACGCTCAGGCGCCGGCAAGTCGTACTTCGTGAAGCTGGAGATCCTGCGCAACCTCTACCAGCAGGTGCAGGTCGCCGTCATCGACCCCGAAGACGAATACCCGCGCCTGGCCGACGCCGTCGGCGGCACCGTGGTGCGCCTCGGCCTAGCCGGGGTAAAGGTCAACCCCCTCGACCTGCCCACCAGCGACACCCGTCCCGACGTCCTCACCCGGCGCGGCCTGTTCCTGCACACCCTCATCGCGGTGCTGCTCGGCCAGCAGCCACCCCCGACGGAACGGGCCGCCCTCGACCGGGCGATCCTCACCGCCTACCGCCAGGCCGGCATCACCGCCGACCCGGCCACCCACCACCGGCCCGCCCCACTGCTGCGCGACCTCGCCGATTGCCTACACGCCGACGACGACCCCGCCGCGCGGCAGCTCGCCGCCCGCCTCGCCCCGTGGGTGCACGGTTCGTTCTCGCACCTGTTCGACGGCCCGACCACCACCCGCCCTGACGGGCACCTGGTCGTGTGGTCGCTGCGGCACCTACCCGACGAACTGCGCACCGTCGGCACCCTCCTGGCCCTCGACGCCATCTGGCGGCAAATCGACGCGCCCGGCCCGTCAACGGCGCGGCGGCTCGTGGTGGTGGACGAGGCGTGGCTGCTCATGCGCGACGGCGAAGGCGCCCGGTTCCTGTTCCGCATGTCCAAAGCCGCCCGCAAACGCCACGCCGGCCTAGCCGTGATCACCCAGGACGTCGCCGACGTCCTCGGCAGCGACCTCGGCCACGCCGTCGTCGCGAACGCCGCCACCCAGATCCTGCTCAAACAGGCACCACAGGCCATCGACACCATCGGCGACGCGTTCGGCCTCACCGCCGGCGAACGCCGACTCCTCCTTGCCGCCCGCGTCGGCACCGGCCTGCTGATCTCCGGCACCAACCGGACCAGCTTCGAAGCCATCGCCTCCGACACCGAGCACCAACTGTGCACCACGAGGCCAAGCGAGCTGACCGACCTCGACGACGAGGAGGACCTGTGACCACGCCCGCCACCCACCCCACACCCACGCCCGTACCTGTCCCCGGCGGACCGGGCGCGGACGTCACGCCCCCGACCGGGGCCACCCGGTGGATTCTCGACGCCACCGCCTGGGCCGCACACAGGCCCTGGCTGCTCGCCGTCGCCGCGGCCACGCTGATCGCCTACGTCGCCGGCCGTAACCTCCTCGCTCTCTGGCGGCATCGCCGCCACGCCGACGGAGCCCGCCTCGTCACCATCGCCCCGCCACCCGAGGTCGACCCCCACAGCGCCGCTGCCCTGTGGGCCAACCTCACCGGCACCCTCACCCCATCGCGCCGACACCGGCTGCTCTACGGCAGCCCACACGTGGTGTGGCAGTACACCTGGACCGGCCGGCGACTACTCATCAGCCTGTGGGTACCCGGCCCCATCCCACCCGGCGCCGTCGAAGCCGCCATACGCGCCGCATGGCCCGGCGCCACCTGCACCACCGACAACTCCGCTCCACCGCCGATACCGCTGAATGCGCCAGCCATCGTGGGCGGGCATCTGCTACCCACCGCCGCCGAGTGGCTGCCGCTCCACACCGACCACGACAACGACCCGCTGCGCGCCCTCATGTCCGCCGGATCAGGGCTACGGGCCGACGAGCACGCCTGCGTGCAGATCCTGGCCCGCCCCGCAACCTCCCGCCGCGCCCTGCGAGCCCGACGCGCCGCAACGCGCCTACGCGACGGCAAAACGGCCCTACCCACCATCAACCCCGCCACGCCGCTGCTCTGGCTCGTCGAGGTGCTCCTACCCGGCCGCCCCGCCCACGCCACCGCCCGGCCCGCAACCACAGGCCGCCGCGACCCGGGAATCGAACGCGACGTGCGAGCCATCCTCGACAAGACCTCCCACCCGCTGTGGGAAACCGCCGTGCGCTACGCCGTCGCCAAAGACCCCCGACGCGCCACCACCGACCAACGCCCCCGGCTGCGAGGCATCGCCGACACCATCGCCTCGGCGTTCGCGGTGTACTCCGGACGCAACCGCCTCACCCACCGCACCCGCCTACCCCATCCCGCAGCCGTGCTGGCCCAGCGGCGCCTCGGCGGCGGATTCCTCACCTCCACACCCGAGCTGGCCGCCCTCGCCGCCCTACCCCGCGACCTGGCCGTGCCGGGCCTTAACCGGGCCCGCGCCAAGTCCATGCCGGCACCCGTCGCCGTCCCCACCGGCGGACGCGGCGTGAAGGTCCTCGGCGACGCGCAGGTCGGCGGACACGGTATCGCTTTGTCTGTGCCGGATTCGAGATATCACCTGCATGTGATCGGGTCGACCGGCAGCGGCAAGACGACACTGCTGGTCAACATGGCCGTCGATGACATCAAAGCCGGCCGCGGCACCGTCGTCATCGACCCCCACGGCGACCTCGTCCTCGACATCCTCGACCGGCTCCCCGCCTTCGTCGCCGACCGGGTCGTCCTGTTCGACCCCGACCAACCCAACCCACCGACGATCAACCCCCTCGCCGGCGACGACCCTGACCTCGTGGTCGACAACCTCGTGTCGATCTTCGGCAACATCTTCGCCAAGGCGTGGGGACCCCGCATGGACGACGTCATGCGCGTCGCCTGCCTCACGCTGCTACGCCACGCCAACGTCACCCTGCAGCACATCCCGCCCCTGCTCAACTCGGCGCAGTTCCGCTCCGCGATGACCGTCGACCTCGACGACCCGGCCGGACTGCGTGGCTTCTGGCAGTGGTACGACGAACTCAACCCGGCCCTGCGCTCCCAAGTCATCGGACCGGTGCTGGCCCGGCTGCGCGCGTTCCTGCTGCGCGACTTCGTCAAACGCACCATGCGCTACCCGCGCTCGAGCTTCGACATGGGCAAGGTCCTCGACGGCGGTGCCCTGCTCGTTCGGATTCCCAAGGGGCAACTCGGGGAGGACACCAGCAAGCTACTGGGCTCGCTGATCCTCGCGCAGGTGTGGCAGGCCGCCACCGCCCGCGCCAGAATCGCCCCCGACCAGCGCCGCGACGCCACGCTGATCATCGACGAGGCGCAGAACTTCCTCACCCTCGCCAACTCCCTGGACACGATGCTCGCCGAAGCCCGCAAGTACCGGTTGTCTCTCGTGCTGTCCCACCAGGACCTCGCCCAGTTCCCCAAAGACCTCCTCGCCGCCGCCTCCGCCAACGCCCGCAACAAGATCTACTTCTCCTGCGCCCCCGAGGACGCCCGCGTCCTCGCCCGCCACACCCTGCCGGAACTCGACGAGCACGACCTGACCCACCTCGACGCCTACACCGCCGTGACCCGCCTCGTCGCCGACGGCCGCCAGACACCGGCATTCACGATGAAGACTCGCCCGCCCAAGCCGGTGGTCGGGGAGGCCGCCGTGATCAGACAGGCTGCCGCAACAAGAGTCGAGCCCCAGGACGCCAGCGCCATCGACGCCCTCGTCGAGCGGCTATCCCAACCAAAGAAGGACGACAGCGAACGCCGCGCGGCCGGCACCCGCGACACCAAACGGACACCCCGCACGTTCCGCTCGGCCTAACGGTCACAGGTGCTATGACGGAGGAGATGGGTTCCACCGGTACCCGGTGCCGAAGCAGCCGGCCGAGCTGTTCCAGCCGAAGCCGGACCCGTCGTTGAGGACCACCGTCCCTGCGACTGCCCGGGCGGCCGGCGCTTCGCGGCTGCGGCGGAGGTGGTCGGCGCGGCGTCCGGGTCGGGCTGCTGCCGCAGCCGGTAAGCACGACGGTGGCCAGGATCAGGGCGGCGGGAAGATGGAGGGTCCGGCGCATGCCGGGCACGTGCCGGTCACCGGCCACAGGTCGGTGCCGTGTCGGATGGTCGACGCCTGGCAGGCTCGTCAGCGCAGTGCTCCCGGTGACGTCCCGGGCGTACCGATCAAACGGCCAGCGCCCCCCGCCGCCTTGAGTTCCACGTGTCGTCGGCGCTCCAGCAGCGAAACCACCGGTACACCACGTCCAACGGCACCAGATGGTGAGGCACATACCGCCACGCCGCAGCGCTACGCAGCACGTACAGGATCGTGTCGATGACAACCGATGCGGATACCGCAACGGCCGACCACCCCGACGCGGATCCCGTGCTGGCAGCAACGGCTCGATCACCGGGATGCGCGCCAAGGACATCTGCCTCGCCCTCGACATCGAACCGCTCCCGAAACACGTCGAAGGCACCCGAGCAAAGCTGAAACGCATGGCCAGCCGCCAAATCCTGACCGAAACCAAGCCCGGAATCTTCACCCGCACCCAGAAACGGACCTAATCCTTCGGACCGCCCTATCGGGCACTCATCGCGCCGATTCGGCCAGGATCTGGCGTAGGCGTCGTGCCTGTTTGGTGGTTTGCGAGCTGCCGGTGCGGTCGGCGATCGCGTCCAGTTCGGGGATGCCGCCGGTCGCGCCGGAGGTGCTCGCGCAGTCTGCGGCCAGCGACAGCAGGGCTCCGAGCCGGCGTGGAAGCTCACTTGCGCTGAGTAGGCCGGGCAGTGCGCCGGCCAGGATGTTCCAGGCGGTGGTGTGGGCGCCAATGCGCGCGATCTCGGTGACCAGGTCGAGCAGGTCAGGTGCCGGTTGCCGTCCACCCCGCTTGTTCCGCGGGATAAGGCATTCGCCGACATGCTTCGCGTCCATCTCCTTGCGGGCGACAAGCTGGAGCAGTGCGTCCATATCGCCGTCCGGGCGACCCCGTGACAAGGTGTTGGCCAGGAGTCGGTGGAACAGTGGACCGATCGGGCCGTCGGCCGCCGCCAGCAGCGGGAGGTCCGAGACATAGGTGAAATCCGATTCCCCGGCTCGCGTCGATATCATCTGTGCCGCGATGTACTCGCGTACCAGCGGCAACGTGGCGACCCACTGTGGCAGGTCCAGCGGCCGGGCCGGCTGGTGATAGATGAACGAGTCGGGCAGGTCCTGGTTGATCGGGCCACCGTCGTGGTGCTTGAGCAGCAGGACGTCCAGTCGCCGGAACGGGTCGGTGAACCCTTCTCGCAGCGCGGGCAGGGCCAGACCGGTGCTTTCTTCGACCACCGTGAGCCCTCCGGACGACAGCCACTGCGCGAACCTGGTGCCCTCCGCGGTGCCCAGTGCGGCGGCGGCGCCGGCCAGCCGGTCGCGGTCTGGGCCGACGGGGATCCGCACCCGTAGCAGAGCCTGATCGAAGTCGGCCGGTCCGGCCGTGATGCCGAGTCTCGCGTACTCGGCCAGCCGGTCCAGCAGGACGTCGGTGTCCACCACACCGGTACACCAGGAGGGTGCGGACAGCAGGAACGGGGGCGGATCGGTCAGCACAGCGCGGGCGACTTCGAAGATCCGCGCTCGCCAGGCGGCACGGAAGACGCAGTGCCCGCACTGCGGTGGGAAGCCGGTTCCGTTGTCGGACATCTCCGGGGGTACGACCGGAAGACTCTCGGCGTCGAGCCCGCCGAGGAGGAGGGCGAGAACGATGACGCCGATGCCCGCAACCGGGTACGGCTGCCGGTCGGGGAACCGCTGGGAGGTCACCTGGCCCTCGCTCTGCCAGGGCCACTGCTTGGCGGGGACGCTCCGCAGCGCTGCGGCCAGGGCCGCCCGGTCCCGGTGCGCGAAGCGCACCAGGCCGTCGAGGGCGCGTTCCGACTCGACGGTCGATGCGTGCGGCGCGGCGACGATCGCAACGATCTCGCCGATCAGCTCCGGCAGGGTCTCGGGCGGCGCCGAGGCGCGTTGCGGCGCCACCACCGGCGGCAGCGTCTCCTGGTACGGCGTTCGCGTGCGCTCGCTGCCGGGCGTGCTCTCGCCGAGTGCTGCGGTCGCCTGCTCTCGCAGGTCGGGGGTGAGTACAGCGACCGCTTCGACGATCTGCGCACGGGCCGCCGGGTCCGTCGCCGCGATGTGCCGGGCGACGAGTTTCCAGGCCTGCTCCTGCATGGCGTTGTCCTCGTGCCCGAAGGCCACCGTCGCCGCTGTCAGCAACTGGCCGGCACCGTCCGTGCTCGACCGCAAGGCTTGACCGAGATGCTTGAGCTGCGCGCTGACCAGTCCCTTCTCCGGGCGCGCCAGCACGTCCCGCGAGGCGTCCCCGAGCAGGCCGACGTCCAGCCGTCCGGCATCGAGCAACCGGCGCAGTCTTCGCACCGCGTCGCCGGCGGTCGGCGCATCGGCGTCCGCAGCCAGCCGGGCCCAATCGCCGGCCCGATCCGCGAGTTCGTCGTCGGTGAGGGTCAGATCGTCCAGCAGCCGCCGGAAGCCGCGCAGCTCATGCGGTCGTCCGCCGCGGAACAGCCGACCCACGCACTGGTCGATCAGCGCCGTGCGATCGAGTTTCCCGGACTCCGTCATGTCCACCAGGCCCGGCCCCAGGTAGCCCATCCACGCCCCGAAGCCCTCGACCTCCAGGGCGATCGGCACCAGTATCGGAGCATCCGGGTTGGTCAGTCCGCCGAACCGGAGCCGCTGAATCGCATAGCCGAAGTTGGTCGGTGTCGCACAGCCCGAGAGTCCGATCAGGTTTTGCACCAGGTGATAGTGCAGCGGCGTCCCCTCGAACTGTCTTCTTTCCTTGTCGAGTTCGGCGGCGAGCCGATGCGCCAGCTCGCCAAGCCATTCCTGGCCGTGCCCGGCCAGGATCTCGGCTGACGAGGCAGGGAACTCCTGTCTCCGCAGCCGATTGATCCAGAGCACCCACTTCGCCGCCCCGGCCGGCGTGGATTGGCAGGCCAGGCCGGCCAGCCGGCCCGCGTAGAAGACCGACCACTCGTTTTCCGGGCGCAGCCCACGGAGGATCTGCGTCACCGCCGGCACACACCCGCTCCGGGCCGCGACGTCCATCTTCTCGACGAGGGCGGCGGACAGTTCCTCGTCGCCGGCCCGGATCGCTTCCAGCAACGCATCACGCTCAGTGGCCATCAGTCATCTCCCCGTGTGGTCATCCGTACCGCGAGTGCGTGTTTGCAGGGACCGCGGCCGCCCCGGTGCCCAGCCCACCACGGGCACGTGCACCCCATGACCGCGCTGCGGTGGTCGACGAGATAGACCTTGTCTCCGGAGCGGACCGACGCCGTCTCACCGTCCACCGTCACGGCGCCTGCCCGCGCCAGCACCCGGGCGTCGCGTAGGCGCGGGTTGTGCAGTTCGGCCTGGCCGACGCGATACGGCAACTCGCGATGGAAGTACGCGGCCTCCGCGGCGTCGTAGCCCACCCGGCCCGCAGTCCCCAGCCGGGTCAACGCCGAACGCACCCGATGGGTCGTCAGTCCGGCCCGCGCCGCCAGGTCAGCCACGTCGATGCGCGGCTCCCAGGCGAGCAGTACGGAGATCAGGTCCGCATCGGCCCGCACCTCGTCCGCGGCCAGGGCCTCCAGCACCGCGCCCTCGCCGGAGAACCCGCGGGACACCTGCGGCGACAGCATCAGCGTCAGCCGCATGCCGGGCAGCGTCACCTCCCATGCGCTGGCCACCGGTGGACTGCCTGCGGTCACCGCGGGACCGTAAAGGCGAAGGGTCCGAGCGTGTCGTAGTACACGCTCCAGTGTCGCCAACCGGCTGGGCCCGGGAAGGCAGACAGCACCCGGAGCCGGAGCGCCCGTCGTTCGCAGGGTCCGCCCGACGGGCAGCACCCAGAGGTCCGGTACCCGGCCGCGGGTCGGTAACGACCGCAGGAACCGCGCCGCGTCTGCGGCCGGCACCTCGGCACACAGGTCGAACCCCGAGGCGATCACCTGCGTCTCCGCGAAACCACGCAGCCAGCGTTGCGGCAGCGGTACCTTCTTCTCGACGAGCGGTCCGTCGAGGGTGGTGACGGCAAGCTCGTCCGGGCCGACCCGCAGATACAACGGATCATTGGCATGGATCCGCGACAGTGCGATGCGCAGCGGTGTGTTGACGTCGACATTGGTCGTTCCTTGACCCACCTCGCCTCCGTCGAGACCGTCGTTGAGGATGTCCAGTCGCGCGTACACCCCGCAACAGCCTGAGAAGGACTCGAAGCGCAGCCGGTCGCCGTTTCCGGTGACTACCGGATCGAGGGAGCTTTTCAGTGTCGGCTGGTAGTAGCGGGTGGCGGCCACGTCAGCCACGGCGAGCAGCCCGGACGCGGCAATCCGCGGGTCGGTCAGGAAACCGGAGAAGAACCCTGGATTCGCCTCCGCCCCCTTCGACGTTCTACCGCCAGAGGTCTCCAAGCCGACGATCTTGCTTCCGTCTGCGGAGTACACCTCGGAGGATCGGACGTACGAAACCGCATGCGCTGTCTCGGTCATGGTGCGACCGTCCCGACCGCAGGAGGCCGACGCCGAAGCGGAGTACATGCTGGAGGGTGGTGTCGCACGGCGATCCTTACCGTCGGTGGGTCGAGGTGATGGCGGCATGCGACATCAACGCGAATGCCCGTCCACCCCACGGGAGGACAACCGGGAGAGCCAGGTTCCGATGCTCCGTCGAGCCATTATAGGGAGCGCTCTCTCAAGGCATCATCAACGAGTCCTACCAACGAATCCTGGCCGTGCTCACCGCTGACGGTGCCGGCCTGCGCGCCGAAGACGTCTGTCTCGCTTGGGCATCGGCACCGAACCCAAAGACGTCGAAGGCATCCGCGCCAAGCTGAAACGCCTGGTCAACCGGAGAATCGTGACGGATCCCCAACCGAACCCGACCTATTCACCCTCAGCCCGAAGCGGACATAACATTCCGGACCGTCCTCTCAGAGAGGGTTTATTACCAGGGAAGTGCTGTAACCGCTCAGGGTTCCGCAACAAATCGCTTGGTCAAGTGACGATGAAGACGGGGCCGCAACGGGTCGGGTCGACGTGCGTTGGATGTCACGGCGGGCTCGTGGAGCGTCCTGGTGGGTGGACGCATGCAGTTGGAGTGGCTTCCTCATGCTGGGGCCTCCGCCATACGCGGCGCCCCCGCTGACTGCGACTGCCAGTGGGGGCGCGGCACCATGCATTAGGGTCAGCGACCGGTGTGTGCTTCTTCTCGTGCCACCGCCGGATCGAGCGTTATCGTGCTGCGCCTTCGGTGAGCATGACGGCCAGGCCGAGCAGGGGGTCCTGCACCGAGGCCGCCGTGACGATCGCCGCCAGCGGCAACCCCAGCGTGTCCGTGGCGATGTGTCGCTTGCGTCCCCTGAGCTTCTTCGCCGCGTCGATGCCCTGATCCGACTCCGCAACGTTGCTGGAATCCTCACGCTCTGTACCCGTCCCGCAACAGGTCATGGGTGTGCTGCGTGGTCTCGTCAGCCTCCCACTTGGCGTAGTCGTCGTAGGCCGTTTCCGCTGGCGGAAGTCATGTGGGAGGTACTCTCAGCGATCCCCGTCTTGGCCATGTACGGGATCGCGTTGACGATCTCCCGCAGGTCATGCACCGGCCGACTGATCCCCAAGCCCCCGAGCCGTCCGCCAAGCCATACAGGCCTACGCCACCCGAACGATGCGGTGGCTCACGGGAGAGCTGGTGGGTTTCCGTGGCGTCTTCCGTCGCGGCTTCACCGCTTCTTCACCACCTCTACCCCACCGTCATCTCCCGCGCGGAGCGCGAATGTGGCTGTCCGCGCAGCACGCCACCACTGGTCAGCTCCGCCGACCGGCGGTGACAGTTCCAGACTCCCTCCTCACAGGAGGGAGTTTCTCCGTTCTACTCGCTGAGGAGATCCCTCATGCCACCCCGCTCACCGGCTCCCGAACATCGCCCGCCCGAACCTCGTTCTCCTGCTCATCATCGGCGTTCCAGCAAGGCGCACCGGCTGTCCTACCTGCGGCGGCTGACCCTGCGCGACCGGCAACTGCTGGCCTGGCTCGCCGAGCACTACGTGCTGTCGACCGCGCAGATCACCACCGCGTTGTTTCCGTCGGAGCGCTCCGCGCGGCTGCGCTTGGCCACGCTGCACCGCATCGACGCCGTGCACCGCTTCGTCGATGTCACCACTGGCACCGGCCAGCACCTCTACACCCTTGGGCCGCTTGGCATGCTCGTGCACCCCACCACCTACACCGACCCCGAGCGCCCGGACGCCCGCCCGCCGCGCTCCAGCATCGAACGCACCGAACGCATCATCGGCAGCCCCCGCCTGCGGCACCTGCTCGGCGCCAACCAACTCTTCGTCGACCTGCACGCCTACAGCCGCACCGACCCCAGCGCCCGCCTGGTGCGCTGGTGGTCCGAGCAGCACGCCACCGCCGCCTATGCCCTCGCCGACATCCGCCCCGACGGCCACGGCATCTGGCAAGCGGCCGACCGCACCGTCGGGTTCTTCCTCGAACACGACAACGGCACCGAACCCCTGCACAAGGTGCTGCGCAAGCTGCGCGCCTACGAACGCCTCGCCGAGTTCGGCCCCCGCTACCCCGTCCTGCTGCGCGTGCCCAGCCACCGCCGCGAAGCCCACCTACTCGACGCGCTCACCGGCATCCCCACAGCCATGCCCGTGGCCACCGGCCTGCACCACGAACACCCCGCCGGCCCCGCCTGGACCCTCGCCGCCGACCCCGGCCCACCCCGCTGGCTGCACGAACTGCACAGCGACCACGGCCCCGACAACACCGCCACCAACCCCCACCGCTACACCGACCCCGACGACGCCTGACAGCCCCGCCGGCTCGCTCACAGCCACTCACACCGCAGGGCACCCGCCCCCTCCTGCAGCCGCCTCGGCGGCTCGGATCGGCCTGGCCGAGCCTGCAGCGAGCGTCTGTGAGCGGGCCCGCCACTCACAGCAACTCACACCAGAACCGACCCGCAGTGGTGGTTGCTCTCTCACGGTGCAGGTCACCCGCCTAATCAGACCCGCCGCCGGCTGTGCCCCGCTGTGAGTGCCCAGGGCTACTGTTCACGGCACCACCACACCTCACATATCGCACCACCCCCGGTTCGGTCCCACCCCAGGGATCCCCGCCGCACCAACCCGGTACGCCACGCCCACCCGCTCACGCCGGTCGGCACGCGCACCGCGCGGCGATCCCTCAAGGTCGCACCAACCAACCGCACCAGCGCAACACGCGCGGCGCACCCATCGACCTGACCCACGTACCCGGTGGGCTTGGTCGCCTCCGCGCGCGCCCCGCGCGACCCTCCGTTCCTGCCGCACTGACGCGACTCACGAAATCGGTGAGCCGGCCAGTCCCGCACGCCCACCCGCACCCGAATCGAAGGAGGACTACGCCATGTCCGCTGCAAACGGCACCCCGCTGACCCGTCACGGCAGCCGCGTGCCCACCATCCCGGCGCGACTCACCCGGCCGAAGGCCACCTCGACGCCTGCTGCACCGCCAGCCCGCGTTCAGACCACCGCTTCCCAACAGCCGGTCACGCCGGCCCCCACCATCAAGACCATGGTCATCTGCCTGCCCGACGACCTGCCGGCCCAGGCACTGACCAGCCACCAGCTCGACACGCACTTCGGTGTCGCCGGCACCCTCACCACCCTGTACTGGGCCACCCCGCGGCTACGGCTGTGGCAGCGCCACCAGCTCATCAGCGCACGCAAAGGCCACCCGACGCCATGCGCGGGCGGCCCCGTACGGCTGCTCGACCTGCCCGGTATGCGGCACGCAGCCGCCGTCGGCGCCGGCATCCGCTACCAGAGCTGGCAGCAGGTCGTCCACGGCACCCGACCGGCCATCCCATGGCCCGTGTTCGAGGCCCGACACCTCACCGACCCCGACCGCTACCCCTTCGAGCGGGCGAGCGAGGACTTCCACGCCCAACCCCGCGTGCACGCCATGCGCCTGCACGCCGCAGCCACCCCCGGCCTCGGCCAACCCAGCGTCGGTGAACTGGAGATGTACCAGGCCGGGCAGGTCGCCTACCAGCACTACCGCGCCGCCAGCGCCGTCGTCGGCGACGCGATGCTCACTGCCGACGGCCGCCACCTCGCCCCGGCCAGCGACTTCCTCGCCCACCGCATCACCTACCTCGAGCAGGCCCTGACCCATCTCGACACCCTCAGCCCGCAGCAGCGGCTACTCGCCGTCTCCCTCTAGCCACCCCGGGGCCGCCCGCCCCACACAGTCAGGGCGTACGGCGGCATCCCAGCGCGGGTTCGGTCGCAGGCATCTCGTCTCGCACCCGGTCGTCGCCGCAACGCCGTTCGACACCACCTTTGCGCCATGCCGCACTGCCTGCGGGGATGGTGACCGCTGCAACCCCGCAGGCGGGTGACGCCCCCTGCCGCACACGCAGGAGCCCCGGGCGTGGGGCACCGCACCCCGCTGGCCTGTGGCAGGCCGCTCTGTTCCTCTTCCCGTCCCCTGTTCGTCGCAAGGAGGTCCGTATCACCATGTCCAACCGACTGTGGTTCCGTGTCGAGGACGTGCTGCCCCTGGCAGAACACGCCCTCGCCTGCCCCACCCACCGCCTCACCAAAGCCCAGGTCGCCGCAGGCGAGCACAACACACCGGCGCTGACCCTGCGGCGCGCCGGCTCCGAAGGACAGCTGCGTTCCAACGGCGTGCCGGTCTGGCACACCACGCATGGCGCCGAACAGGTCGCCTACGGCGGATCGTGGCGGCTCGTAGGCGCGACGACGAAGCCCGACCAGCACTGGTATCTGCCGCTGCGGCACGCCGACTCCGACGGGCGTCGCCTCATCGACGTCCTACGCGCCGGCCGCGCCCCGCAACTGGCTCGCGATCGACACCGGCACCGGGCCCGGTTGCACGCTCAACGCCAGACACGTGCAGCTGTCCGACCACCGCGCCGACATCGCCCCACCCCACGTGCGTTGGCGCCCGATCATGGTCACCTCATCGAAGACCGGCGACGGGGATTACCCCGCGCTGGTCGCCGATGGCTATGACGCCGGCGAGGACGGCTACCTGATCTGCCGCTTCCACCCCCACACCGTCCGGCAGATGGCCGCGGACCTCGCCGGGCCGTGGCGCGCGGGCACGATGCCGGGGGAGTACCCGCTGCTGCGCTTCGACGGCACCACCGCCGTGCTGCTCGAAGAGACCGAAGTCGACGACGCCATCCGTCTCGACGTCGACGACCGCTGCTACCCCGACCGGGACGGCTACTACAGCATCGGCGCCTACCGGTGGCTCTGGCACACCTCACCCACCGACGCCATGCCCATCCGGGACCGGCTCCGGCTGCACCTGGCCGCCCTGTCCGGCCGCCTGCGCGCTATCACCGCCACCGGTCGCCCGTCTCGGCAGTCGCCCGCCGCTCACGACGATCCACCGTTCTGACCCCGCGACATCCCCAGCTGCCGCCGAACCGGATCTCGGATGTTCCGAGATCCGGTCATCGCACTTGATCGCCGCCGCGAACGAAGCGTGGATCAGTGCTGACCTCACACCCCAGAAGGGAGATGCCCATGACCGACGCGCCAGAATCCGTACCGGCACACGCCATGTTCAAGGTCCTCGCCGCCCTCGCCGAACTCGGCGAAGCCACCGCCGCCGCCGTCGCCGACAAGGCCGGCCTCGGCTACTCCACCGCCACGGCCAAGCTCCGCGCGCTGGAACACACCGGGCAGGCCGAACCCGTCCGCACCGAAGACAAGCGCGCGGTGTGGCGGCTGACCGACGCCGGCCGCACCACCGTCGGCACCGACCACAGCCCCCCGCCGGCCCACGACACCGGCACCGACAGGCCGTTCGAATCCCCGGCCCAGACCAGTGCCGACGACGACCGCGCCGAGAACCGCGACACCAACCCGGACGCCGACACCGCTGACGAGGAACCAACCACCCCGCAACCCGACAATCCTGCCGACGCCCCACCATCGGCCGCCTCCAGCGCCACGGCCGACGCACTCTCACAGGCCGATGGCACAGCGGCAGAACCCGCAGTCGCATCCCACGCGGACAGCGAACACCCCGCCGGGACGTCCGAGGACTTCCCGCCGGACCCGACCGCCGAGGCGGGCACTTCGACCCCCGGTAGCCGCCGGACGAAGGGCTCACTGAGAGGGGCGGTGCTGGACGTTCTCGAAGCACACCCTGACCGGGCCTACAAGACCAGTGAGCTGTGCAAGCTAATCGACGCCGCGAACGCCGGCACCGATGCGAAGAAAGCCAGCGCGGGCGCGGTCAACAACGCGTTGTTCAAGCTCGTCGCCGCCGGCAAGGCCGTGCAGACCGTCGACAAGCCCGCCACCTTCCAACTCGCACCCGCCAACCCCTAACCGGCGGACTCTTCAAGCAGAGGCAGCCCAGGGGCGGGCGTGAAGTTGACCGCTACCGCCCGCCCCCGGTGTTGCTCCTTCCACTGCAAGGAGCGAACTCAGTGTCTCAGATCGTGCACGCGACGCTCACCGCCGTCGGCGGGATCCTCGCCGGTCTCGCTCTCGCCGCAGCCATGCTGTGGCGTCAGCAGCACGCCCTGCGAGCGGCCCGCCACGACGCCACCCACGACGATGTCACCGGCCTACCCAACCGCAGGCTGTTCCTGGCCCACCTGCGTACCGCACTGGAGAGCAACACTCCGATCGGGGTGGTGCTGCTGGACCTCAACCACTTCAAGGCCGTCAACGACACCCTCGGCCACGAAGTCGGCAACGACCTGCTCGACCAAGTCGGCCGCCGCCTGGCCGGCCTTCCCACCCCCGTGCGTCTCGCCGCCCGGCTCTCCGGCGACGAGTTCGCACTGCTCGTTACCGGCGACCGCGACGACACCACCGCAGCAGCCCATGCCGCATGGCAGGCGATCGCCGGCAACTCCATTCGCGTCGTCAACGGCGACCTTCGCGTGACCGCCTCGGTCGGCTACACCCACACCCACCACCCGAACATCAGCATCCGGCACCTGCTCACCCAGGCCGACTGCGCGATGTACGAGGCGAAACGCGACGGCGCCGGCGTACGCGGATACCTACACCAGCGCACACCGACAGTGCGCAGTCGCGACCGTTATCCCCGCTGACCTGCCCAACCCCACGCACAGGATCCCGCAGCCCTCTGGCTGCGGGGTCCTGTCATATCTGCTTCCCGACAGGGAGACCACTGTGTTGTCCTTCGCCGTTGTCCACGACATCACCTCGTGCCTCATCGCCGCTGACGCTGAGGCCGACACGATGGGCTGGGGCCAGCCCGCGACGATGCTGCTCATCCACGACCGGCCCCTGACCATCCCCGGATCACCACGGGAGATCCGCGGCGTGGAGTTTCCGCTGCACCCTGACGACCTGCTCACCGACCCGGCCAGGCTGCCCGCACTGCTGCACCGCCTCGCCGCCGGCCTCGGCAACCCCACGGCACCTACGCCCTACCAGACCGTCCTGGACACCATCATCACGCAGATCCGCGCCGCCACGCCAGCCTCGCGGCTGCTGGCATGGGCCACCTGCTACGACGACCTACTCACCGTCGACGGCCAGCAACGGCCGGCTCGCCGCATCGACGCTGTCGACATCAACAGCCGCGTCTACCGGCTCTCCCACCTGCGCGGCGATGACCACCCGCTCGTCCTCGTCGACGACAGCCCACCATCGGCCGACATCCCCACCACCTGTCCCGGCCTGGTCGCGCTGCTGGCCGCCACCGCCCGCTACACCCAGACCAGCGCTGCCGGGGGCACGCCGTGACCCCACCGATCCCGCCCCGCAGTGACCCCGATGAGCCGGTCTTCAGCGGGTGCGGACCCGACGGCGCGTCCATCCGCTGCGAGATCTGCGGCGCGGTCGACGAGATCGACGCCGACGAGATGCCGTCCATGGCCGGCTACGGCGAGGACACGTACGTCCGCTGCACCCGCTGCGGCTCTGTCGAGACCACCGACCCGGTCTTCGGCTGGCGCGCCAAGCCCGCCACCTGGCCGCCCCAGCCCGAGCACGACCACCCTTGACGGCTGTCCGCCCGCCGCATTGTCGCCCTCTTGCTGAAGGAGTCTGTTCTGTGAGCACCCACTGCTACATCGGCGCCACCAGCCCCGACAGCCTGCACCTCGTGCACGCCCGGTTCGTGCTTTTCGACGGCCACCCCGCCGTGGTGCTGCCCACCCTGGCCGCCGTCTGGGCCGGCCACGCTCAGCACGACACGCGGGCGCTGATCACCGCGGTCCTCACGCACGACTGGGAGTACCTCGACCCGGACATCGCCGCCACCACCCGCTCCGCGTTTGCCGGGCAGAGCCCGGTGCCGGGCGTCGGCATGACGCTTGCGTCCGAGGTGGATCCGCCGGAGCCGGTCACGGTGTTCCCGCTGTGCCACGCCGCGCACCTTGACGCCGAGTGGATCTACCTTATCGAGGCGGACACCGGCACGCTCGCCGTGCACACCAGCGATGGCACCCGCGTCGCCACCTACCACCTGGTCAACTGCCTGGGCCCTGGCGGCATCGAACGGGGCGAGCGGCCGTGCGGGCCGCGATCAGCGGCGGGAGCACCGCGGTGAGCGCCCGCGCTCTCGGCGCGATCGCTGCCGGGGTCATCGCCTCGCTGGTGCTGTGCGCGGGTGGGATCGGCGCGCTGTTCACCGGCGGCGGCGCAGCCTCCGCCGCCTGCTACGGCGTGGTCGGTCCGGACGAGCAGCCGCTGCTGCCCACCGTCCCCGTGTCCCCTCCCGTGGTCGGCGCCGGCGGTGGGTGGAGCAGCGAACAGACGGCCAACGCCGCCATGATCGTTGCTGTCGGCGTGGAGCTGAAAGTCCCGCCCCGAGGCTGGGTCATCGCCCTGGCCACCGCCATGCAGGAATCCACCCTGCGTAACCTGCCGAGCGGGGACCGCGACTCCGTCGGGTTGTTCCAGCAACGCCCCTCCCAAGGCTGGGGCACGCCCGCCCAACTGCGCGACCCCCGCTATGCGGCCGGGAAGTTCTACACCGCGCTGCTGGCCGTCGACGGCTGGCAGGCCATGACCCTGACCGACGCCGCCCAAGCCGTCCAACGCTCCGCCTACCCCGACGCCTACGCCAAGTGGGAAGACGACGCGATCGCCCTGGCCCGCGCTGTGGGTTCCGCCAACCCCTCAGCCCTCCCCGTTGATCTTGCGCCATGTCTGAGCATATGCCCGTCGGCAGGCAGTGGCGGCGCCGCTGGTTGCGCTGACCTTGCCACCGTCTTCGCCCGTGCCCACTCGTGGTTGACCGCCTGGTCGGGTGGTCCAGTGCCGTACCTGTCCAGCGGGAATCCGGGCGACTGGTTCCAGGGCTACCGGCGCGACTGCTCGGGCTACGTGTCCATGGCCTTAGGCCTGGACGGGCCCGGGTTGAACACCGCCGGGCTGGCCGCACGGTCCACGGTCATCGCAAAGACCGATCTGCGGCCGGGAGACCTGCTGATCAACACCGCTCCCGACCTGCGCGGGCACGTGGTGTTGTTCGAGCGCTGGTCCGACCCGTCGATGAGCCACTACTACGGCTACGAACAAACGGGCGACGGGGGAACGCATCACCGACTCATTCCCTACCCGTACTTCGGTGACTACCCGATGATCCCCTACCGGTATGGGCGGACAAGATGACCGCGCCCGCCGAACGGGGATGTCGCCCTGCATCGCAGGGCGCGAAGCGCTAACCCAGGCCGCACCGACCTTTCGCCGTGCACGACGGCACCGCCGACCTGGACACCCCCAGTCACTGCCGGAAGAACGGATGCGCGCCACCGAGGACGCGCACGCCCACGTACGCGAAGCGCGCGACACGACGCACAGCCGGTTCCAGGAGGCGTGCGCCGCGTTCTGTGGCACGACGCAGCGCTCATCGAGACCAGCTCGAAGCATGAGCCCTCGCAGGACACGACCCGCTGAATGGCCGGCTACCCGACACCCCATGCCCCCGAGACAAATCAACAGAAGGACATGACATGACCCGCTCAGACAACCACACAAGCCCGCCGCAGCCAGATGACTCCGCTACGGGCCACCGCTCGGCCCTGGACACCTCCCGCAAAGGAGACCGAGTCGCGCTCGAGCACACCAGCGATCCGCACACCCGGCTGCACCCCGGCGACGAGGGCACCGTGCGTCGCTACGACCCCGAGCAGCGGGTCCTGGACGTCGACTGGGACAGCGGATCCCGGCTGTCGATGCTCCTCGACGCGGGCGACCGCGTCCGCCACGTGCCGAACGCCGGATGGCAGCGCGTGCTCGACGCCCTTCACCACACGGGCGCCACAGCCGGCCGAAACGCCGCCGAGTGGTGGGCGCAGGACACCATCGGCGCACGGGCCAGCGGAGATGTGGCGGCGACCGCGCGGCAGGTCCTCACCACCATCGAGGCCGCCGATGGGCGCGACACCCACGGGCTGCCGTTCGCCGACCGGAACGACCTTGCCGCCGGCGCCGCCCGCTACGCCGAGCACGCCCCGCCCGACGCGCCCCCATGGGAGGACCTGCGGGGGCGGCAGCTAGACCAGGCGCGGTGGGCGTGGTGCGACGGCTTCGACGAGGCGGTCGAGGCCGAGGCGGCCCGGCAGTGCCGGAGGGTTCTGCACCCCGACGGCGACGACCGGGATCTGCAACATGTGTACCCGCAGCGGGTGCGCCTGGGCGGCCCCGGCGTATTCGCCGGGGACTGGGCGTGGACGCCCAACGAGGCGGGGGACATGCGGATCCCGGTCGGGTTCGTCGGCACCCTGGTCGACACGTGGAACGGGTGGGCGGTGTTCACCTGCACCCGCGAGGTCGCCGGGGCGATCGTCGCCGACCAACAGGCCGCCCGCGACCGCTACCGCCGCTACCTGGCCACGGAGGGCGCCGCCGCGGCGGACCTGCACCGCCGGGTGGACCAGGCCATGGGCCGGATGTGGTTCGACGGGGACGTCATCGTCGCTGACGACACCCGGGTGCAGGACGACCCGGGGGCGATCGAGCGCATCAGCCCGAATCCAAAGGGCTGCTACGTGGTGATGGGCTGGTCCTGGACCTGGCTGCCGGTGCATCCCTACGACTGCGACCGCATCGCCGGCACCATCCCCGACGCGCCGACGGCCACCACCCCCACCCCCGCAAAGCCTCACTGAGGGATGACCTGCGGCAAACCCTCACACCGACGGTGTTGAACCGTCCTGCTGTGCGACGGCTCTAGCTCCACCCGATTCCTGTCTCCGCTGCGCGGATTTCGCTCCTGCCCGCGCATCCGGAGACGGGTGCGCGGGCCCTACCCCTTTGACGGGAGGACCCGCATGGATCCCACAACCGGACCAGCCACCCCGCCCACACCGGCCGGTGGCGGCAGGCGTCCTGGCTACCTGTACCACAAGGTCGCCTCGCACCTCGCTGCTCATCCGGACCGCATGTTCACGGTCGGGGAGATCACGAAAGCCCTGTCTGTCCCCTCGACCGGGGCTGTCTTCGAGGCGCTGAAGAAGATGGCCGCCGCCGGCTACGCCACCCACCTGACCGGCCCGCACCGCTTCCAGATCACCCAGGCCGGTATCGATGCCGCCGGAGCGATGCCGCCGCCCACCCCGCGGACACCCCGCCAAGGACATCGCGGGGCAGGTCGACGGCAGCCGGTCACCCGCCCGAACGGTGACCTGTACTTCCCCCGCAAGCTGGCGGGGGCCACCGACGTGGACGTGCTGCGCCGGCTGCGCGAGAAGCGTATCCCGGTGCTGCTCTACGGCCCGCCAGGCACCGGCAAGACCGCCCTCGTCGAAGCCGCCTTTCCCGATCTGCTCACCGTCGCGGGCACCGGCGACACGGTGGTGGAGGACTTCCTCGGTAACTTCATCCCCCTGCCCGACGGCGGGTTCGAGTTCGTCTACGGCCCCCTGGTCATCGCGATGCGCGAGGGGCGGGCGCTGCTGGTCGACGACGCCACGCTCATCGCGCCGAAGGTCCTCGCCGTGCTGTACCCGGCGATGGACGGCCGCCGCGTCATCACCATCCCCGGGTACCGCAACGAACGCGTCGAAGCCACCGACGGGTTCTACGTCATCGCCGGACACAACCCCGGCGTGCACGGCGCGATCCTCACCGAGGCCCTC
The DNA here is from genome assembly GCF_050948415.1 of Micromonospora sp. CA-111912. NCBI lineage: Bacteria > Bacillati > Actinomycetota > Actinomycetes > Micromonosporales > Micromonosporaceae > Micromonospora > Micromonospora sp. CA-111912. Next base: position 6,997,634 of record NZ_CP192007.1, on the reverse strand, counting down.
GCGTCCCGCTTCGACGTGCACATCGAGGTCACCACCGACTGGGACCTCGCCCGCCATCTCAACGTCCCCCGACCCGCCGTCGAAGCCGCGATCGCGCTCAACACCGATCTCGCCGCCGGACGCGTCGGCTGGGCGCCGCAGCTACGCGAACTGCTCGGCTTCACCCGCGTCAGCAAAACCCTCGGGTCCGCGGCGGCCGTGGCGAACCTCGTCGGCCGCGCCCCGCAAGAGGACCGCGAGCAGGTTCACGCCGCTCTCAAACAGCAGTTCGGCAGAGACATCAACCCGCTGACCCTCGGCAAACAACGCTGACCCCTCCCGAGAAAGGGAAACCATTCATGCCTCATCCCTCCACCCACCGGCGTGCCGGCTCGAGCACCTCGACGGCCAGCGTCCCGGACTGGCGCCCATGGAGTGACGCCTGGACCCGACACATCCCGGTTCTCACCGGCCGCTTCGATCTGACCGTCACCGTCGCCCCCGGCGCGGGCGGCGGCGCACCCGCCTGCTTCTACCCCGACGACCGCCGCATCGAGGTCGACGCCACCCACATCGGCGCCCCCGACATCACCGACCCCCGCAAGGCCGGACACAAACGCCTGGTACCCACCGCCTACGGGCTGCTCGTCCACGAAGCCGCCCACGCCACCCACAGCCTGTGGACCACACCCGCCGGCACCCCGCCGATCGTCGCGACCGTCGCCGACCTGCTCGAGGAATCCCGCGCCGAGAACCGCCAACGCACCCGGCGGCGCGGCGACCGCCGGTGGCTGCGCCACACCGTCACCACCCTGCTCAACCCCGGCGACGCACCCGTAGACGACGCCTGGCACGCCGCCCACCTCGCCGGGCTGCTCCTCGCCCGCGTCGACGCCCGCATTATCACCGCCAAAGACATCAAAGGCGTCCGCGCCGCCGTCACCGCCGTCCTCGGCCGCGCCACCCTGCGCCAGCTGCGCGACCTGTGGCGCCACGCCCACACCGTCGACGACACCGACGCCATCGGCATGATCGACCTTGCGTGGCGGTGGTGCCGCATCCTCAACATCGACCCCCACCAGCAACCGGAACCACCACAGCCAGACCCCGGCAAGTTCCCCGGCCAGCTCGCCCAAGCACTCGCCGACTACCTCGCGCACGCCGCCGGCCTGACCCCCGCCGAGTACGCCACCGGGCAGATCCGCGCCCGGCACCGCGCACCCGCGTCGTGGACACGCCGAGACCCCACCGACGCCGAACGTGCCACCGCCCGCCACCTCGCTGCGCGGCTGCGCCGCGCCCGCACCCACCAACCCGAACCCGACACGCGCCCCAGCCCACTACCACCCGGGCGGCTACGCGCCCGGCACGCCATCACCGCCCAAGCGCAGATCGCCGCCGGCAGCCTGCCCACCGCCACACCCTGGCAGCGCCGCGCGCACATCCCACCGCCGAAGCCACACCTGCACCTGGCCGTGCTCGTCGACACCTCCTTCTCCATGCATCCCTACGCGGCGCCGATGTCCTCAGCCGGGTGGATCCTCGCCCACGCCGCCCACGCCGCCCACACCAACCAGGCCACCACCACCACGATCGGATTCGGCAGCCGAGCCACCCTGCTCGTGCCACCCCGACAGCACCCCGCCCACGTCCTCGAAATGCGGGCGGTCGGCGGCACCACCGCATTCCTCGACGCGGTGAAACTCGCCGACCAGCTCCTGCACCTGCGCCAGCCGGGGCGGCTGCGGATGCTCGCCGTCGTCTCCGACGGCGACCTACCCAACCTCGACCCGGCGCAACGGCTCATCACCACCCTGCACCAGTCCGGGTGCGCGGTGCTGTGGCTGCGCCCCGCCGACCTGACCGGGCACACCTTCACCCACACCAGCACGCTGGTGGTCACCGACCCCATCGAGGCGGCCGCTGCGATTGCCGACGCCGCCGTCACCGCACTCGAACACGCCTGACCATGAGGTCCCGCGAGACACGAGCTAGGCGAGGCCGAGGCTCGCACTCCCGCTAGGCGGCGCTACTCGGAAACGCGCCCCTCATCCCGGGGCAGGGCGCACGCCGCCCGCAGCGCGACCACGGCATCGAAGGGGCGCCGGCCTCGCAGCCGCCCTCCCCAACACCACCCGCTCAGGCGTCGACATCAAGGCGAAGCCTGCGCGGCTGGCAACGCCCGGGTGCCGCCGGGCTGCTGCCCGACGCCGCGCTGGCGCCCCTGCGTCGCCGCTGTTCGCTAAGGCCCGCCCATGCGGCGCCTGCCTCGGCCTCGGCGCTTCTCCTCGCGATCACCGCAGATGACCAACCCCTGACCTGAGCCAACAGGCAGCGGCGGTCACGAAGCCGTGATCTGCCGCAAGCCCACTACCTCGAAGCTCCGCACGCCCCACGGCGGCGGAGCCCTCTCTTTAAAGGACGTCTCGTAACTCGGTGACCCGTCCATGGTGGATCATGGCGGGGTGCAGGTGATCTCGGCGGCCCGCCAGGAGTGGATCTTTCCGTTCACCGGGCTGCAGCCCGCCCAGTTCCGCAGACTGGTCCGGCTGGTCGCCGAGCGGGGCGGTGACGCGATCGCTGACGGTCGGCCGGGGCGGCAGTGGTCTCTCGACCTCGCCGACCGGGTGTTGCTGGTTGCGGCGTACTGGCGCACGAACCTGACAATGCGGCAGATCGGCCCGCTGTTCGGGGTGTCGCACTCCGCCGCGCACCGGGTCATCGACACCGTCGGCCCCCTGCTCGCTCTGGCGCCGGGGCGCCGGCGTCGGGTCGACCAGATCACCATCGTCGACGGCACCCTGATCCCGACCCGGGATCACCGCATGGCCGCCCCGAGCAAGAACTATCGCTACAGCACGAACCTGCAGGTCGCCATTGACGCCCACACCCGCCTCGTGGTCGCACTCGGCGACCCGCAGCCCGGCAACCGCAACGACACCATCGTCTACCGCACCAGCGGCATCCAGCAGAAACTCGACGGGCGGCCGGTCATGGCCGACGGCGCCTACCGCGGCAATCCTGAGGTGATCATCCCGTACCGCAAGCCGGCAGACGGCAGCGAGCTACCCGAGTGGAAGGCCGACCTGAACAAGCAACACCGCACCGTCCGAGCGCAGGTCGAACACGCCCTGGCCCGCATGAAGTGCTTCAAGATCCTGCGCGACTACCGCCGCGCCGCCCACACATTGACCGACACCGCTTCTGGCATCGCCCACCTGCACAACATCATCCTCGCGGGGTGACACCAGCACCGTTGCCGGGCAACGCCTTCATCGAGTTACGAGACGTCCTTTAGTCTTCGCAGGGACCTGCGGACGAGCTTGCTTCACGGGGATCTCGACGATAGGCATGTTGCGATGCCGATCCTCGCCATGGAGGATGCTCTCGTTAAAGCGCGCCCTCAGCCGGTTAACTGGCAGACTCAGTACGCGGTCTACTTTAATAATCTTCGCCCAAGCGACGTTGCAAGCATTCATAGGTCACTTTCGGACGAGACCCGATATACTGGATACATTGATGCGTCCTTCGCGGGCCCTGTCCGGAACTTTATCGAGCGGAAGATGACGCCCCTCTGGATCATTCATGGACGCAAGGCTATTCTCACGCACGGCGGTGATGATCCAGCGGTAAGCGATGAGGATCCAGTTGGGTTCGACCTGCCGGCGTACGGATACGAGATAGTGAGCCTGGTGGACACCTACTTCGCCTGCTTCCTCTCATATAAAATTGAGGCCACTGACGCGCGGCAAGCGGCGGAAGACCGAATCCTCAACCTCGCGGCGATCACGGGAGAGCTGATTGACACTGAGTCCGCGAAAGTCTCGGTCCATCCAAACAAGCTCGACAAGTACCTACTCCGCGATGAAAATAAGCTTCGCCTCATGACCAATATCGGCTTGCAAGATGTAACGCCGGACGAACTCGCTTCAGTGGTCAAGGCGAAGCTCTCGCAGAGCTATATCTACGATCTCCGGTTCGCGGAGAACGGGACGCCGCTCTTCGCGGTCGCAGCCGAGTTCGAGAAGCCGGACGGAAGGCTGACACGTCGCCGGCTTGCGCTGAAGCATGACCAGGAGCAGCGCGTCATCAATCTGGTGACGATGTACTAGGCGGTGCGTTAACGCCACCCACTGATGCACTCTTCTGCCGCGATCCGCGCACTATGCAGCGTCACGCCGAAGTGGCCTGGCTGCCGTCCGCACGTGCCGAGAGTAGTGAACTCGTCGTGATTGCAGGCGCTCAGTCAGCTTGATTGAGCCTTCGGGTAGCACCAAATCCCTCCGGCAGATCTTAGGCACGGCGCCTCATTCGCTGAGCTCGTCTTCGATCGCATTGGAGAGGTTGACAAAAATTTTTTCCCACTGCGACCGGCGAAGGGCTGACAATGGATGGGACGGCGGGTTAATACTTTGGAATGCCGACAGAATCGGCGTTCGCTCGAACCGACTCGGTCGCAAGATAAGCGGCAGGATCTTCGTTCCCTTGTGCTCGGCGGCCTGGAACAGCCTAGGCAATTCCTCGTTGACGATGAAGTCCGATGCGAGGAAGTCCGAACTGATCAGCGGAATGGCCATGCCGGCCGCGTCCAGCGCTTCGTTAATCTCACCGCGCCAGTTCTGGCCAGGCTTGATGTCCTTGTCCGACCAAAGCTGGATGATGCCGTCGCGCTGAATCGGCTTCAGGAAGACCAGTAGGCGTTCAAGCCAATCGGCATCTTTGTGGCTGTAGCTGATGAACACTTTCTTCTTGTCTCGTCGCCTCGCGGGACGGGACATGGCATCCGGGTCGAGCCGTCGATCGCCGGTCTTGGCGCCGGGGAAGGTCGGCGCGGTCGATGGTCGTGCTCGCGGAGGCGCCAGACTTGACAGTAGAGCAGTTCGAGCCTCCTCCTCGGAGAGACCATATATCCGGATCTGGCTGATCGGACGCAGTAGGGCCGGCACGTCGGTGGGTGCAACCAGGACCGGGATAACGCGCTTCTCCGGACCTCCGACGAGGAAGCTGAACCACTCTTCGCTCGTGTGTCGCCGCGGCCCAAGCGACTCGGGCGAGATGACGGCGATCACGCTGTGTGAACGGTCGACGGCAGCGGCGATAGCTTGCATCCAGTCCCCACCCGGCCTGATCTCCCAGGCGTCCAGCCAAACCGTCCAGCCGGCCTCCTGCAACTGTGCCGCGATCCACTCAGCCCAAGCTCGATCTGGCGCCGCGTAGCTGATGAAGAAGTCGAACTGATCCGAGTCCATCCTTGGAGATTAGTGAGTGGCAGGAGAGATCACCCGGTCGGCAATCTGTCGGCGACGCGTGAAATCGGACCCCGGATCGGCGGGTGAATCTGGACCCCTCTTCGAGGATCGGAGGGGTGTTGAGCATGGAGGACTGGGCGGAGATCCGTCGTCTTCATCGGGCTGAGGGGATGCCGATCAAGGCGATCGCCCGCAAGCTTGGGGTGGGTCGTAACACCGTTCGGCGGGCCTTGGCCGCTGAGGGGCCGCCGAAGTATCAGCGGCCGGTGAAGGGTTCGATCGTGGACGCGGTGGAGCCGCAGATCCGGCAGTTGCTGCGGGAGTGGCCGTCGATGCCGGCGACGGTGATCGCCGAGCGGATCGGCTGGACGCGGTCGTTGACCGTGCTCAAGGAGCGGGTGCGCCTGTTGCGGCCGTTGTTCATGCCGCCGGACCCGGCTCAGCGCACGGAGTATCTGCCGGGTGAGCTGGTGCAGTGTGATCTGTGGTTCCCGCCGGCGGACGTGCCGTTGGGTTTCGGGCAGGTCGGCAGGCCGCCGGTGCTGGTGATGGTGTCGGGGTATTCGCGGTGGCTGTCAGCGGTGATGATCCCGACCAGGCAGTCGCCGGACCTGCTGGTCGGGCACTGGACACTGATCTCCGGCTGGGGTCGGGTGCCCAAGGCGTTGGTGTGGGACAACGAGTCTGCCGTCGGGCAGTGGCGGGCCGGGCGGCCTCAGCTGACCGAGGCGATGAACGCCTTCCGCGGCACCCTCGGCATCAAGGTGATCCAGTTTCGGCCGGCGGACCCGGAGGCCAAAGGCCTGGTCGAGAGGGCCAACGGCTATCTGGAGACGTCGTTCCTGCCCGGACGCCGATTCGGCTCACCTCAGGACTTCAACGCCCAGCTCACCGACTGGCTGGTGCGGGCGAACAACCGCCAACACCGGATGCTGGGCTGCCGCCCGCTGGACCGGTGGGACGCCGACCGGGCCGCCATGCTGCCACTGCCACCGGTTGCGCCGGTGGTCGGATGGCGGCAGACCACCCGCCTTCCCCGCGATCACTACGTCCGCTTGGACGGCAACGACTACTCGGTGCACCCATCGGTGGTCGGCCGGCGGGTCGAGGTCACCGCCGACTGTGACCACGTGACGGTGCTCTGCGACGGCCGACCCGCGGCCCGGCACGACCGCTGCTGGGCCAAGCATCAGAGCATCACCGATCCCGCCCACCGGCAAGCCGCCGCGGACCTGCGCGTCGCTGCCCAACGCACCTCGACGACCGCCGTTGACGCCCAGGTCGAACGCCGGCCGTTGAGCGACTACGACCGCCTGTTCGGCCTTGACGTTGAGGTGGCTGCGTGATGGCCACCAAGACCAGCCGCAACGTCGCCTCGGAGATCGCGTTCCTCACCCGCGCCCTCAAGGCGCCGTCCCTCGCTGCCTCCGTCGAGCGCCTGGCGGAGCGGGCCCGGGCGGAGTCATGGACGCACGAGGAGTTCCTCGCCGCCTGCCTGCAACGCGAAGTCGCCGCCCGCGAAGCCCACGGCGGTGAAGGACGCATCCGGGCCGCCCGCTTCCCGGCCCGCAAGAGTCTGGAGGAGTTCGACTTCGAGCACCAACGCTCTCTGAAGCGGGAGACGATCGCTCACCTGGGAACCCTCGACTTCGTGGCGTCGAAGGAGAACGTCGTCTTCTTGGGCCCGCCCGGCACCGGCAAGACCCACCTGTCCATCGGCCTCGGGATCCGGGCCTGCCAGGCCGGACACCGGGTCGCGTTCGCCACCGCCGCCCAGTGGGTGTCCCGCCTCGCCGACGCCCACCACGCCGGCCGGCTGCAAGACGAACTGGTCAAGCTCGGTCGGATCCCCCTGCTGATCGTCGACGAGGTCGGCTACATCCCCTTCGAAGCCGAAGCCGCGAACCTGTTCTTCCAACTCGTCTCCAACCGCTACGAACGAGCCTCACTGATCGTCACCAGCAACAAACCCTTCGGCCGCTGGGGCGAAGTGTTTGGCGACGACGTCGTCGCCGCAGCCATGATCGACCGCCTCGTCCACCACGCCGAAGTGATCTCGATGAAGGGCGACAGCTACCGGCTTAAAGACCGCGACCTCGGCCGCGTCCCCCCAGCCACCAAGACCAACGACTGAGTAAGGTCACACACAGGCAAAGGGGTCCAAATTCAGACGCCCCAGCAGGGTCCGATTTCACGCGCCGACGACACAATCCGACTTCGTGTGGACCGATCCGTGTCTCGGGTCGTGCCGCACCGGCATCCTCATTTGCCGCAGACCGCGCGTCGTGGAGCGCAGCCGGCCGACGGGTGGCGAACGGACGTGCCGAGTTGAATGCGTTCGCCAGGGCTCACGTAATCTCCTCGCTGCCCGAGCTGTGGGAGGTCTCCGCGCCGGGCATCGTTCGGGCCATCTTGGGTGAAGGCGAGCTGAACATGGGCACTGATATCGCTGGTGGAGTAGAAATCCGCCCGCACGGTCGTGGTTCGCCGTGGCTAATGGCCGATGTCAACCTGGACGCCCTACCTCGCCACTACGATGCCTTCGGGCTGCTGTTCGGTGAACGAAACTTCGCCGGGTTCGAATCCGTTGCGCCCGGCCGCGGCCTACCGGAAGACGCCAGCCCCGAACTGCTTGGCCTCCAATTCGCGGACAGCGAACACGGTCACACTTGGGTGTCATGGACGGAGCTGGCCCACATCGATTGGAGCGTACAAGCGCCCCGCGTTGACGACCGGATTCACGAGTACAAGCTGACAAGCGACGGGCCGCGTTTCATCGGCAAGGCCAGCCATCATGGGCATGCCTGGCGCGCGGTTGCCGGCGAGCGCGCCGATCCCAGAGGCAGCGCCTACTCGGAGGGAACTGAATGGCGTGCCGGCGATCGGTTGTGGCGGGTGGAGCGCCTCTCCCACGGTGACGTGTTGCGTGTCGACCCGCAGTTGCGGGCACTGCTGGACAGCATGCGTGATCTCGCCGAGCGGCATGGCGGCGACAACGTACGGCTGCTTGTGTGGTTCGACAGTTAGCAACTGGCGGCAAGTAACTCTACCTTGGGCATCCTCTCTTGCCGCAGACGTGGCGCGCCAGGCTTTTGAGTCACCGTCACGCAGCTGTACCGATGCCCGGGCCGGCCGGGGATGTCGGCCCTGGTTTCTGCATGCCGGATGATCGTGGCGTGGAGTACCTCGACCTGTCGCCATACGACTACCTCGGCTTTACGCTGCCGATGCGGACCGTCCGGTGGCTGGGGCGCCGTTACGGGGTGCAGTGCGCAAACATGGCACCGATGACCGGCGCCGAGCTGGAGCGGCTCACGGCTGCCTCCTGGCGGCTCGCCAGCCGCACACTCGGCTGGCACGACTGCGACTTCTGCGGAGCCTTTAAGGGTAACGGCGAGTATCACTACTACCTACCCGACGGGGAGATCTACGCCGCACCGATGATGATCCTGCATTACGTTGAAGAACACGGATACCGGCCACCCAGGGAACTGCGCGACGGCTTGCAGGCGGCCGGCCAACTGCGGTGGGACCGGCGCGCCGAGCGCTTGCACTCGGTGCTGCTGGACCAGTCGGAGGAACTGGAGTTCCGGTGCCATGCCGCGGTCGACCTCGCGAACTGGAACGACCCGCGCGCGTTGGACGCCTTGCGGCGCGCCGCGCACGATGAGGACCTGGTTGATGTTGCGGGAGACGAGATCGGCCGCTCGTTGGCAGCGTTCGTGGATCGTGGCCTCGTGAGGGATCTACTCGCCGAGGGCTTGCACGACATGGTGCGGTACGGCATCAACGAAGCATCGAGCCGGTGACATCCACGGGCATCCGGATAGCCGCGATCCGCTCGTGCCGAGTTAAGTGCGCCGCTAGTTCGTCCGCCGATCACGGCTTGCGGGTCGGCCAAGATCCTCGCCGGACGAGGCGATCAAGGTAGTCGAGCAGCTTCACCTCGCTGCGAACCAGCCTCTCACGCTCGGGCGTCGGCAGATCGGCAAGCAGGTCCGGGAGACGTTCGTTCCGCGGTACGAACACCATGGCACCGGAGTACTCGCGGCAGATCGAGCACCACGCCAAGCCGACGCAGCGCTCGTAGAAGCTGTGGGAGGGCGCGTAGAAGCGGTACCTGTAGGAGTAGATCCCGCCAGCACACGCTGCGCCGTCCCCATTACGGACCCCGTGAATCGTGCTGACTTTCGACCATGCCCACCTGGCAGACCCCTGCCCCATGATCTCGATCTTCCCTGGCCGCGAGCCCCCGCCGCCATCCGGATCTGCCGCCGACCGCGCGCGGCGGCCGGCCGGGCCACCTTCGTCGAAGTGTTCGGCAGGCTCGCGGACGCCAATGTCCCCGGCTCGCAGCCGTCCGGCGGGCGCTCGGAGGCTGATCGTCGTTGTCCTGATGTCACAATGCGTCGGTGACTGTGCCAGAGCAGAATTCGTATGCCGTCGGCATCGCCGATGCCTCCTACCGGTGGTATGTGATCGCCTCGAAACGGTCGCGGCGGGCGCACCGAATCGTCGACGTCGGCGCCGTGGTGATCTCAGCGTCCATCCCGGTCGTCGCCGTGATCGCGCCCGGTCTGCCGGCGATTACCGCGGTCCTTGGCAGCGTGCTCGTGGTCATCGCCGGTGTCCGTGCCATCTACCACTGGTCGGAGAACTACCTCCGCTTCAGCCGCGCACGCGAGGAGGTGGAGGAGCAGCGCCGGCTGTTCCACGTTTTGGCAGCCCCGTACGACGATCCGGCCACCCGTGACGAGGAATTGGTTAAGGCGATCACCCGGATCGAGCAGGCCGAGATGGGCCAGTGGACGCAGGTCGCAGTAGGTCGGACCGTGTCGAGGCAGAACCAGACGGAGTAGCCCGACGGGACTGGCTGTGAGGTGTCGTGTCCGTTGGGCTGTTGTCTCTAGAGAGAGAACACGGCTGGCCGAGGGCGCTTGCCGGTTCGGTCACTGAGCAGTGTCGGACGGCGGTCCAGCGGCTACGTATCGCCGAGACGGCCCCGGGGTTCGCGTCGATACCATGTGTGAATGAGTTCATGCACGGCCCCGGTACGGGGCCATCGGACGGCTAGTGCCCGTGCGGAGTGTCCTGCGTGCGGCGGACGCTTCAGATCTCGCGGCTATTCATCCGGTGGAGGCGGTAGCTCATACCCTTCCTCCAGCGGCGGCAGGTACGGGTCGAGCGGAGGTGCTCGATCCACCGCGGGGCGGCAGGTTCCCAGCATTCAGACTCTCCGTCCACAGATCCAGCAGATCGTGGAGAACTCGGCGGAAATTCGGCCAACAACCGGCCATTTAGGTACTACGGCAGTGACGTACGACGTGTTCATCTCCCACGCCTGGGAGGACAAAGACACGGTGGTTCGGGACCTAGCAGTCGCCTTGCAGGAACATGGACTTTCGGTTTGGTACGACGAGTTCGTACTCAGGATCGGAGACAGCCTTCGGCAGGCCATCGATCGCGGCATCGCCAACAGCAAGTTCGGAATCGTTGTTCTCTCCGAGGCGTTCTTCCGTAAGCAATGGACGCAGTACGAGCTGGATGGTTTGGTGCATATGTCGATGCACGAGCGGCGGAAGCAGGTATGCCTTCCCATCTGGCACAAGATCTCAGTCAACGAGGTGACCGCCAATAGTCCCAGTTTGGCCAACGTGTTGGCGTTGCGAACCTCCGATTACTCTATTGCTCAAATCGCTGCGGAAATCGCTGCGGTGGTTCGTCCAGCCGGTTCGTGACGTCGAGGGGGGTGCGGGATGACGGCGTATTCCGCACCGCTCGATCAGCGCCTCTGCGCCTACGTTTCCATTCCGGTCTGGGCCAAGCCTTAAGCCTGCAATCGGCCCGGACGCGGCGCGTAGGTGCCGGATTGTACGGTGGATCCTATAGGAGGGCTACCCGGTTGGCTACAGATCAACGCCCAGCCGATGTGAGCTATTGCAGTATCCGGATCTGCCGCGATTCGGGCGAAGGCCCACCTCCACCGGTTACTCATCATAAGCAACGGACGTGCGTCGCCGGGGGCGACCGGCACCGCAAGGTCCCCCAGCGCCACTCGCCCAGGCCTCTGCACATTTGGCGTACCTAGCTCTGCACCGGAACCCGTACACCGACACCCGACCAACGCTAGACCTTCCGGACACTCCGCTCGCCTGGCTGATACTCGACCGGTCATCTGGGCTGCGGCGTCGGTCAGTGACCTCACCGCGCCGCTCGGACTCTCCCAGCCGACCGTCAGCCACCATCTGCGGATCCTCGCCGAGGCTGGCCTGCTCGAACGCGACAAGCGCGGCGTCTGGGTCTACTACAAGCTCGTGCCGTCCGCCATCGCCACGATCGCCGACCTGCTGACTCCACCTCGCAAGCGAGCAATGAAGAAGACCCGCTGACCGACGCCATCGGCGACCGCCGCCGATGCCTCACGGCCCGGCCGTGCGAGAGCCGAGAAGCGGAGGTTGAGCGTCCTCACCGCGCGTGGCTCGGCCCCTGAGCAGTGGACTCTACGTTCGGGCATGGCCCGTCGCGGCGGTCCAGGACGGGGCGATGTCGCCGTCTGTGCCTATCCTGGCCAGGTGGACGGTGTAGCGAAGGACTTTTTCATCTCGTATACGGCCGCTGACAAGGCGTGGGCCAGTTGGATCGCCTACATCCTCGAGGCGGACGGCTTCGCCGTGACGATTCAGGAGTGGGACTTCCGGCCGGGCAGCAACTTTGCCGTTGAGATGGACAAGGCCCTGAAACAGTGTCCGAGGATGATTGCTGTGCTTTCCCCTGCCTATTTGAAGGCGCCCTTTCCGGCCTCGGAGTGGGCAGCCGTATTCGCCAGCGACCCGGAGGGCGTGAAAAATGCCCTTGTGCCGATCATGGTGCAGGAGTGCCAGCCGGAGGGGCTGCTCAGTCAGGTGGTGCAGATTCGCATTCACGGACTCGATGAGGCCGCTGCGCAGAAGCAGATTCTCGAGGGCGTCCGCCGCGAGCGAAACAAGCCCGCCACGCCCCCGCCTTTCCCCGGCACGTCGGCGGCGTCCCGTGATACGCCCGCCCAGGTTGTGCCATATCCGACAGCCAGCGCTGCCGCTCTGGCCAGTCCGTCGCGGCTGCGCTGGCAGAGCCCGGCCCCGCCGGTCAGCGTCTCCTGGCGCAGCGACCTCGGCCAACGCACGCGGGACCGCCGGCTAGGTGCCGCAGCCGTCGAGGTGCACCTGGCCTTCGCCGCCGACGATGCGCGACTGCAGGTGAGCGAGCTGGCCGGCCTCGCCGACCTACTGCCCGACCATGGCCGGCAGCACGGCGTGTTCACCCGGCTGGAAGCCCTGCACGCGCACGCCGACTCCGCCGTCGCCCAGGTGACGAGCAGCGGCAGGGACAGCGAGAAGGGGCTCGTGGTCACCCGATCCGGGCAGCGGTCGGCGTGGGCCCCGCTGCCCCGAGGTCAGATGGGCGCGGTGCTCGATGGGGACGATCTGATCAAGCAGCTCACGCACATGCTCAACACGTTGACGATGCTGGATCTACCTCACGGCGACCTCGTCGTACCCGCCATCGGGCTCGACCCCGCCACCATGATCTCCTACGGCAAGGTCAACGTGCCAAGCAACACCGCCACCTACGGGTTCGGGCAGGCAGACCACATCCACGTCTCCCCAGAAGAAGCCATCGACTACGGCAGCGTCGTCGCCCGCCCCGCCGACGTGGCCGCCGAACTCGTCGCACGTCTCATCGCCGACCACCGGGCCGCCACGGGCCTACGCTGACGAACCGCTGACATCGGTAGGAGGCCGCCCGGGAACTCGGCCGATCTCCCTCAGCTGCACGGATGAGGCTGATGCCGCTGCGTCCGTGTTTTGCTGGACCGGTGACCACCGTCAATTGGGAGCGTGAGCCCGGAGAGCGGGTGGAGGAGTTCGTCGCGGCTCTGCTGCTGTTGGAGCATCCGCACGGCAACCTCATCACTCCGTCGCGCGGCGACCGCGGCGTCGACATTCGGGTCGAGCACCCCGATGGTTTCGACATCTACCAGGTCAAAAGGTACGCGAGCCGGCTCGATGCCCGGCAGGCAGCGGAGATCGGGAAGTCATGGTCGACGTTCGTGCGGGAAACCCTGCCTCGGCTTCCCGTGCGGTCGTGGACCCTGGTGACGCCGTGGAACCCCACCAACGAGCGACTGGACTGGCTCGCAGAGCTCACCGCGGAAGCTCAGTTTCCGTGCCGATGGATGGGCGGCACGAACCTGGATGTGCTGGCAGCACGCCGCCCAGAGTTGGTGGACTACTACTTCGGCGACGGTGGAGAGCGGCTACACCGCCTGATGGCCGACGCTCTTCAGGGCGGCCGGGACTTGCCACGCGGAGTCCCCGCCGAGGACATGCTCGCCGCCGCCGTCGAACGTCAGCGCGCCATCGTCGCCAACCTCAACCAGCTTGATCCGTTCTACCGCTACGAACTGGAGATCCGCACCGGGGCCGTCGGCGACCTGCCGTGGGACACGGAACTCGGCCGATGGGCCCGTGCCGCCTACGTGCAGTACCAACAACTGCCCGATGGCCAGTACTCGGTGCTGCGGCTGCTGCCGAAGTCCGCAGAGTCGGCGCGGTTGCGACCCATCACCATCTCGGGCCGGCTGGAGGTCACCCCGGGATCGCCCGAGCATCAGGCAGTCGAGAACTTCGTGCAGTTCGGTACCCCCTTCGCGGACGTGCCAGGAACCGTCACCGAGGTCAGTGGGTCACCCGGCGTCGCCAGGCCCACTCCCGGCGAAGGACGCTTCTGGTTCATGGTCGCTCCCCAGTCTGCGGCTGATCTACCGGATCTAGAGATCCGCCTGCTCGACACAGCCGGCGCAGTGCGTCACACCCTGGATCTCGTCGACGTGGAGGTGTCGCGCGGGTTGGACGGCACCGGGTCCTGGTTGTCCGGATATGACCGGGGAGGCGCGGTGCAGTTCCAGTTCTTCCTCAACGGCAGGGACGGCAATGCCGTGCAAATGAACGCTCAATCGCTCACGGGAAAATCGTCCGCCGACGTGCTCCCGGCCGTGCGCCTGACCGCTGACCTCGGACCCGGCATGGGAATCATGGCGGCCGTGCGAGGGGGCGGCCCCGCCGTCACCCCCGTCTGGGAGATGAGCGACGAGCCAGTGACGCCCGTGGCCCGCTGGCATGTGCGTCTGCTCGAAGCACTGATCGCGATCCAACGCCACACCTACAAACGCATCACCGTGCCGGACGTCGACGCCACATCGACGGCTGACCTGGACGCGATCTTGCGGGTCGGCCGGCTCCTGAGCGGCGAAAACGTCGAGGGGACCTGGTCCGAAATTCCCCTTACCGTCACGACCCCCGAAAACCTGCCGGTCGGCGCCGACGAATTCACCTTCGCCGGAGTCTTCCCGATGACCGTCCGGATCAACGGCCGCGAGAGTAGCCTCAATATGCGTCGCCGAATCGTGTACTACGCGGCTCGACTTGTAGAACCCGCCCCCACCGAGCCCGACCAGGCTGGCGGACCGCTGCGCCTCGTACCCGGATCCACCGACCGCGCGATCATCACCGCCGTTTCAGACGTGACCGATCTGCCAGTGGCTCGGATCGCCCCGCTGTAGCACGACGATGGCCCGCTGCCGGTGATTACCACGGGTGATGGTGCTCCGTTGGTGCTCGGACGTTCGGCGCATGACCAGCACGCTCGGAACAAAACCAGCACAGCACGTCCTGCACGGCCGATCGTCGCCCCCCAGGACGTCGCACTCCACTCGCGGTAACGCCCTGACCAGCAGATACTCAGCCGCTTGTTTCGGCACGCAGCAGCACTCAGCGAGACGTACGAAGTGATGATCACGCAGCGTAGAGAGCATCTGACGGGTTCGGACTACGGATCAGAAGGTTAGGGGTTCGAGTCCCTTCGGGCGCACAAGATCAAAAGGGGTCTGACCTGCCTGAATGGCAGTCAGGCCCCTTTGCTTTTCTGTCCCTTGTGGTCGGTTGGGTGCTCGGTGGGTGCTCGTGCGACGAGCAACCCTCGCGTCGGTGCCCGTCCGACCGAGGGTTGCCCTGTGCGGTTGGGTTTTGATCATGGTGTGGCTTGCCGACTTCCGGGTTCAAATGCTGGGATGCGGTGGTGGCTGTCCGCAGTTACTGGCCGGGTTTGTCGTGATCGGTTAGGGTGACGTCGCTTCCCGTCAATGTGGCTGTCGTGCCCATGTGGCGTTGTGGAGGGGCGGGCTTGGTGATAGATCCGCAGCGGGGTCTGTGGATCTAACGGTGTTTCCGGCCTGACCTGCCGGGCGGGGTCTGTTGCGTTGGGCGGAAGCATGATCGATTTCAGCTTGCCGGGTGTGGTCTGCTTGCCCGGTGAGGTCGTCGTCTCGTGTCCGGCCCTGGTCCCCGCCGTCGTCGGCGTTCGTCGGGTTCCGGTTCCCGCCTGAGGTGATCGTTCTGGCGGTCCGCTGGTACCTGCGGTTCAACCTCTCCTACCGAGACGTGGAGGAACTGCTGGTCGAACGCGGTGTCGAGGTGGATCACGTCACCGTCTACCGGTGGGTGCAGCGGTTCACCCCGCTGCTGGCCGACGCCGCCCGGTTCGCTCGCCACTCACCTGGTGACCGCTGGCACGTTGACGAGACCTACGTCAAGGTCAACGGCATCTGGCGGTACGTCTACCGGGCCGTCGACCAGCATGGTCAGATCATCGACGTGCTCGTCTCGACGCGCCGGGATGCCGCTGCGGCCCGGCGGTTCTTCCACCGGGCGCTGACCACGCTGAAGGTCACGCCCAGCGAAGTCGTGACCGACGCCGCCCCCGCCTACGCCAGAGTGCTGGAGGACCTGGTCCCGTCGGCGTGGCACCACGTCGAACGGCACGCCAACAATCCAATCGAGGCCGACCACAGCCAGCTCAAGCACCGACTCAGACCGATGCGCGGACTCCGCGCCGACCGCACCACGCAGACGATCATCACCGGCCACGCCTTCGTGCAGAACCTCCGACGCGGACACTACGAACTCGCCACCGACGTCCCGCCAGGGCTGCGGGTGGCCGCCGCGTTCACCGAACTCGCCCAAGCGATCTGACCGCAGCTCCCCGCCGAGTTCCGCATGGCCACCGATCGAACAACGCAACAGCGCCGGACACCGATCTCGGCGTACCGCAGGCCTTCGGCCAGGCCACGGGATATCTCTCCACGATCAGCCAGAGTCAACATCGCGCGCACGGCGGAACATCCTGTCCCACCCAACCGCCAAGATCAAATGCTACGACCGGCTGAACCTGCCCAACGAGGCGTTCTTCGGTGATCCGCCCTTGGCCCGTGCCGTGCTCGCCTGGGACGCGCAGGCACTCGTCGGGCTTGGGACGTACTCCTTCCTGTGGCCAGCCGTCGGCCCGACCCGCTCGCTCTACCTCAAGGAGCTGTACGTGGCGCAGACGGCAAGGGGGCGGGGCGTCGGGCTGCTCATGGACGGCTTGATCGACGTGGCCGTCGCGAACTCGTGCAGCCGGATCGAGTGGACCACCGATCGGGACAACACCCTCGCGCAGCGCTTCTACGCGAAGATCGACGTCGCGCCCAACGACTACAAGATCTTCTACCGGCTTGAGGGCCGGTTTCCGCCCGGTGTGGTTTCGCGTCAGCGTGGGTGTGGGTCCGGCCGAGGCGACAACTCGTGAAGGGACAGTGCACTCCTATCGACCCCTATTCATGAGTAAGGTTCGCCTTTGCGGAGCGTTATCCTCTGACGACGTCGCCGACCTCCGACGGCAAGTTCGTCTGACGGAGAGGATCGCCATGGCATTGCCCACCATTTCCCCGGCGCTGAGCGTGGTGATGCCGACGTATCAGGACCCGCAGTGCCTCGGACTGACCCTCAGGGCGCTGACCCGACAGACGCTCCCGCCGGAACGCTTCGAGGTGATCGTGGTCCGGGACGGTGGCTCGTCCGACGGGTACGCCGAGGCTCTCGCCGAGGGTGCCGGGCTCCGCCTGCGCGTGCTGGAACTCGCCCAGCGCAAGGGTCGCTCGGTCGCCCGCAACGAGGGGGCACGCCGTGCCGGCGCACCCCTGCTGGTCTTCCTCGACGCCGACTCGTGGGCGGTGCCCGACCTGCTGGAGCGGCACCTGGCCTGGCACAGCACGCCCGGCAACGCGGCGGTGCTGATCGGCCGGCGGGACGAGATCGGCCTGGCGGACCTGCCCGCCGTGCTGGCCGGGGAATCACGCGCGATCGCGCGCGCCTTCCCGCACGGCGGCGACCTGCGGTTCGGCACGGGGCTTCCGGACGACGGCGGCGACTGGCTCCGGGCCGGCTGGGTCATCGCCTACACACACAACATCTCGCTGTCGAGCGCGCACTTCGCGCAGGTCGGTGGCTACCGCGAGGCGTTCGGCCTGAGCTACGGGGTGGAGGACGTCGAGCTGTTCTACCGCGTCGACCGCAGCCTGCCCGACGGCGTCAACTTCGGCTACGACGACGATGCCCGGGTCGTCCACCTGCCGCACCACAAGAACATCACCCGCAACTGGATGGAGATGAAGGCCAACTTCCAGCAGGCCGCCCGGCTCTACCCCTGCCTCGAATGGGAGTTCCTCACCGCGGTCATGGGGTACGAGGCGATCCGGCGGATCCTGCACTACCGGGCGCTGATCGACGAGTGCGTCGAGCGGTCGGCCTGCGCCATCGGGCCCGCCGCCGCGCGCCTTGCCGGCCAGTTGCGGGGGCACCGCACGCTCTGGATCGGCACCGGCCGCGCCGAGTCGGGGTTGCCCGCCTCGGCGTTGAGCTTCGACTACGCCGCGCCCATCGGGCGGACCAACTTCCACCTGCTCGGCGTCGCCCCGCCCATGCCGCCGGGCAGCCTGGACGCGGTGATCAGCGTGGACTTCTGGCGGTACCTGCTGTGGCCGGAACTCTGCCAGTTCATCTCCGCCTCGCTGCTGCTGGCCGGCGAGGTCCACCTGGTCGCCACCGCCGACTCGACGCCGGGTATGTGCGCCGCCGACCCGCAGACGCTCGACTACCTGCGCCAGGCGCAGGCCGCCGCCTGCACGGCCGAACTGCGCGTCGTCGAGGGACTCGGCCACGTACTGGCCCTGCGGGCCCTCCAGCCCGCGGCCGGCGCCGCGCGCCGGGTACCCGCTCAGACCGCCGCCAAGGTGCGACCCACGGCACTGGCACCGGGGCGCACCGCGACGCGGGGATAGCAGATCGACGGTGTAGCCAGGCCCGACAGTGCTGTCGGGTCTGTCCCACCGTGCTCGGATCCGCCCGCCAGTGACGGAAAGGCGATTATCATGCGCGTACTGCTGTCGACTCTCGGGTCGCGTGGCGACGTCCAACCGCTGGTGGCGCTCGCGTCGCGGTTGAAGGCCCTCGGCCTTCAGGTCCGCCTCTGCGCCCCGCCCGACTTCGCCCGGTGGGTGGCCACCTTCAGGATTCCCTTCGTACCCATCGGCCCGCCCTGGCGCAGGTCGGCGGAGCCCAGGTCGCGGGCCGCCGTACCCAAACCCTCGCCCGCCCAGATCCGCCAGATGGCCGAGTCCTCCATCGGCATCCAGTTCGAGGTGCTGTCGGCCGCCGCCCGGGACTGTGACGTCCTCGTCGCGTCGACCGGCCTCCAGATCGCCGCCCGCACCGTGGCGGAAAAGCGCGGCATCCCGTACTTCTTCGCGGCGCTCTGCCCGGCGGCCCTGCCCTCACCGCACCACCCCCCGCTGCCGCTGCCGGTGCTCGGGGGGGCACCGACGCCCGCGTCGGCCGACAACCGCGGCCTGTGGGCCGCCAACCTGCGGCACGTGAACGACACCTTCGCCGCGCCGCTCAACGCGCTGCGGTCGGCGGTGGGTCTGGACACTGTGGATGACGTCACCGACCACATCCACACCGACGAGCCGTGGCTGGCCACCGACCCGACCCTGGCACCCTGGCCGGACGCCGCCGATCTGACCGTCTACCAGCCGGGCGCCTGGCTCCTGCCGGATGAGCGGGCCCTGCCCGCCGAGTTGACGACCTTCCTGGAGGCCGGCGGGCCGTGCGTCTACGTCGGATTCGGCAGTGTCGTCGCGCCCCCGGGCCTGCTGGAGACGGCCGTGCAGGCCGTGCGCGCGGTCGGCTGCCGGCTGGTCGTCTCGCGAGGCTGGGCACCGCTCTCGTCGCGAGACCGGACACCCGACTGCCTGGTGGTCGGCGAGGTGAACCAGCAGTCGCTGTTTAAAGAGGTGGCCGTGGTGGTCCACCATGGCGGCTCGGGCACTACGACCACGGCCGCGCGGGCGGGAACGCCGCAGGTTGTCATACCGCAGGTGTACGACCAGCACTACTTCGCGAGCCGGGTGTCCACGCTCGGCATCGGCACCATGCATTCCGGCTCGGTGCCGACCGTCGAGTCGCTGACCGAGGCTCTCGGCGCCGCGCTGCGGCCGGAGGTGGCCGCCAGGGCCCGCGAGATCGCCGGCGTCGTACGCACCGACGCGGCGCAGGTCGCCGCAAAGCGGTTGACCGTGGCTCTGGGGGCCTGAGCGGGGCGGCCCGTCCCGCCGGTCGTACGCTGGCGGGGCGGGCCGCCCGGCCCCTCCTGTGACGGACTACGTGCAGGTGTGCCGCGAGCGCGCCCGTAGGCTGGGGAGTACAGCCGCTGCACCTCGGTCCCTAGTACTCCAGCCGCAGTTGCCCGATCTGAAGTTTCGGCAGCTCATCGGCATGATCGACGTTCGAGTTGCGCCGGCCGTGTAGCTGCGGATGTCGATGCTATTCGGCGGATGGGCCGGGGGATCGCACCGTCTGTCTGTTGTGGTCGGGTGCAGGGCGGGCAGGCTGCCGTGCTTGTGTTGATCGATGAAATCGTGGGCTGGCGGACGGGTCTGGATGATCTGCTGGCACGGTTCGCCCACCGTTCCGGGCGTGCGGAGCCGCGCCGGCAGGCGCTGACCTACCTGGTCGGGTTGCTGTCGCCCCTAGCGAGCAAGAACGGCTGGACCCTGGCCGAGGCCGCCGGCGACGCGACGCCGGACAGGATGCAGCGGCTGCTCAACAGGTCCGCTTGGGACCCTGTAGGGGCTCAAAACCTTGGCACCTGTGGTGACCTGCTGTTTCTTGAGGATCTACGCGGCTCGTTCGTAGTCGTTGATAAGCCCGCCGAGGATCGGTGTTCGCCGTAGCCGGCGCTGCTTGGCAAGGTCGATGACGGTGGCCGGCGCGGTCGCGGATGAGGAACCTGAACTGGTCCGCGTGCTCGCCGAGGTCCCTCAGGAGGTTGCGGGCTGCCTGTTCGACAACGCTCTGATGGAGAACTTCTGGTCGACGTTGAAGATCGAACTCGTCTACCGCACGTCCTGGCGGACCCGATGCGAGACGACGTACGCGCCTGAACAGAGTCGCTGCGGGTCAGCGGTCCCGGTCGGCCTCGGCGGCGGCGAGCCGGCGGACCCGCTCCACCTCCGCCGAGCCGACGAACTGCCGGGCCACCTGCGCCAGCCAGGCGCTTTCCGAGGCCAGCGAGGCGTCCACGTCCTGGAACGGGTGCTCGACGCGGTAGTTGCGGCCCTGGGCGTGGCCGACGAGGGCGGCGGCGATCACCGCCGCCTCCACGGTGGCCGGGTCCACCGCCGGGCCGAGCCAGCGGGACACGTCTGGATGCGCGTACGGGCGTAGCGTCAACTGCGCGTCGCGGACCTCGATCACCCGCCGGTAGAGCGCGAACTCCGCGTGGGGGAACGGCCAGCCGCCGCTGGTGTCGAGCGCGATGTGCGGCATCGCGGCCCGCAGCGCCTGCCAGAGCGGTTCGATCCGGTGCAGCTGGCGCAGCGCGCGCAGCCAGCGCAGCGGCGCCGTGATCCGGTCACCCCAGGCGGTCAGGGTCGCGCCGATCAGCCAGAGCAGCATGCAGACCGAGCCCAGCGTGGAACCGATCGGCAGCGAGGTGGCCAGGGACCGGCCGGTGACCAGGGTGACCACGGGCCGCACCCCGGACCACGCCGCCCAGACGATGCCGAGCGCGGAGCCTGCGACGACGAGGCTCAGCCCCGTCCGCAGCACCCCGGCGGCAGCGTGCCGTACGTAGCCGCCAACGCTGGCGATGAAGGTGACCAGGCAGACCGCGATGTAGCTGAAGAACACGACGAGGTAGGCGACCACCATCGGGTCCTGCGAGTACACGTTGACGAAGTTCAACGTGAACGTGGTGTCGGCGCTGACCAGCAGTACCCCCATCAGGACGGTCGCGCCGGCCAGCAGGACAACGTGCCGGCGCAGCCAGCGTCGGGTCTCGGCCGGGCGGGCGATGCTCTGGCCGAGCGCGCCGAGGAAGTACGCGGCGAGCATCTCCAGGGCGTTGCCGAGCAGCCGACCGAGGTTCGGCACCGGCTCGACGCGGCTGATCGCCACCAGGACCGGGTGCGCCATCACGGCGAGCCCCAGCCCGATGCAGAGGAAGAAGGCGGAGAGGTAGCGGGTGCCGCCGGTATGACGCCTGCCAACCACCGGGATGAGTTTGTAGGCCGCGACCACGATGGCGAGCGTCAAGGCGACGAAGTTGAGCCAGGTCAGCACGGCGCCCCGCCCTGGTCAGCCGGTGTCGAAGATCGAGCCGAGCCGGGCCAGCCCCTCGGCCATCTCGGGGTCGACCGGGCCCGTGCCGCCGGTCGGGCCACGGCGGGCGCGCTGGGCGATCATCGAGGCGATCAGCTCGGCCTCCTGCTCCTGCGCCGCCGAGTAGTCGGAGCGGCCGAGCACCCGGCGGACCAGGTCGGCGGAGAGGTTCGGCAGCAGCGCGGGGGGTAGGGCGGTGAGGGAGCGGTCGTCCACGTGGCCGCAGAGCAGGTGCCCGACCTCGTGCAGCAGGATGTGCTCCCGATGCAGCCGGGTGGTGCTGGTGGCGTAGAAGAGGTAGTCGACCTGGTCGGTGGCGACCAGCGCGCCGCACTGGCTCACGCCACCGGGCATCGGCACCAGCTCGACCGGCCGGCCCCGCTGCTGGGCCAGCGCGTCGACGAACCGGTCCGGTTCGAAGGGCGTCGGAATCGACAGCCTGTCGACGATCCGCTGGCACCGGCGCCACATGCTCCGATCAACCGCCATCGCGGCCCGCCGACCCGCCGATGCCGCGCCGGTCGCCGTGACCAGGATGGTCCGCGCCGGCCCGGCGCGCTTCCCGCCGCCCGATGGCGTCGATCATGTCGCTGATGGTGTCCAACCCCTCCGGCGAGAGGGTGATCGCCCGGAGCGCGATCTGTCGTACGGCGCTGTCCCGCAACGCGCCGAGCAGCTCCAGCTCCTCGGCGATGCGGGAGCTCTGCTCGTCGTCGAAGAAGTACGCCGCCGGCACCTGGAAGAACTGGGCGAGGGCCTCCAGGTGCCGCTTGGTGGGGTTGGTCCGCCGGGCACTGCGCAACTGCCAGAGATAGGTGGTGGAGAAGCTCTCGCCGGTGGCCTCGCGGCAGGCGGTGGCCACCTCCTCGTTGCGGTAGCGCTCCCGGTCGGGTCGGCGGATCACCTCGAAGAGTCTATTGATCTTTTCCGCGAGGGTGCCCGTAGGAGATTGGTCCATGTGGTTCCCCTCCCCTCGCCGATCGGGTGGATCTTGCCCACCTGGTTGACGCTCATGACTCCAGCGGACATCCTAGCGACTCACCGGTTTTTAGCTGAAATGAATGACGTGCGCGCCGTCATCCACTGTAGCTAACCGACTACCCGAAGGAGGTGAATCAGATGACCGCACTTGTCGACCACACCAACGACATCTCCCTGGAGATGTTCGGCGAGCTCAGCGAGAAGGACCGGACCGCCCAGGGCCTGGCCGGGCTCACCCCCGTGCTCGCCACCCCCGCGGTGGCGCTCGGCGTCGCCGTCGGCGCCGTGGCCCTTCACGCCGGCTACATGGTGGGTATCGCCCGCAACATGGCCGAGGGCAGGTACCCGAAGCCGCAGTGATTGCCGACAACCGGCACTGTCAGTCAGGAGGTGACCCATGTCCGTCCTCGCCATGAGGGTGAACGCGGATCCCGATCTTGCCGCGATCCGAATCGACGCCGACGAGGCGTGCAACAAAGTCGGCGGGATGCCCGTGCTGGCCACCCCAGCGACCATCGTCACCGTGGCGGCCGGGGTCGGCCTGGTCGGCTCGGTGGCGGGGCTCTTCGCCGCCGGCTACGCCATGGGGCGCGCCATCGGCAGCCCTACGCCCCGCCCAAAGTAACAGGCGGTTAGGCACGCGGCCGGGCGACCGGTTGCCGCCGTACCGGGCCGGTGTGCCGCCGCAACGGCACACCGGCCCACCCGGCCGTCGCCGTCGGACCCTCCCACCCCGGTTCTGCACGCACTGTCAGGAAGCGCTGCCCCCATGAAGAAGCCACTCTGGCGTGACCGACGCCGTCAACCCGCCGTCCTCGACCGCTCCACCGTGTTGACCTGGACCGAGCGGATCAGCTCGGTGACCCACCTCTTCGCCAGCCTGGAGTACCTCACCCGGGGCCGGGACCGGCAGCGGGGCGGGGCGAACAACTGGGCGGTGAACCGGCGCACCTTCGAGGCCCACGCCCCCCGCCTCACCCGGGCTTTGGACCTGGTCGCCGACGACCGGGTGGTCACCGCTCTGCACGTCAGCCGGGCCGCCGCGGCGGCCGCGCTCTGGCTTCCGCTCAACCGGCGGCAACGGGTCGCCGCCAACGCCGTGCTCACCGGCAGCCAGGCCGCGCTGCACGCCCAGCACCTGTACGGCAGCGACGGTGCCGACCAGGTCTCCTTCCTCGTACAGGCGCTCACCACCGTCGCCCGCGCCGGCCAGCGTCGCCCCGCCGTCGTGGACGCCTGCCTCTGGTTCGTCTCGCTTCAGTCGGTGCTCTCCTACACGGTGTCCGGCTGGGCCAAGCTGCCCAGTGAGACGTGGCGCAGCGGGCGCGCACTGCCCGGCATCACCCGGACCCTCACCTACGGCGACCCGCAGGTCTGGCAGTTGATGCGCCGCTACCCGAGGCTGACCAAGCTCACCGCCCACGGGGTGCTGGCGATGGAGTGCGCCTTCCCGCTGGCCTACGCAGCCCGGGGCCGCCCCGCGCCGTACCTGCTCGCCGCCGCCGGCGCGTTCCACCTGGTCAATGCGAGGGTCATGGGGCTCGGCCGGTTCTTCTGGGCGTTCACCTCCACCTACCCCGCGGTCGCCTACACCACCCGCCCCCGCGAGCGGACCGGCGACGCCACCGGCGTGCGTCGCGACGACACCCTGCCCGCCATGGCGGCCGCCGCCGGGCTGGCCCTCTTCGCCGCCGGGCAGGTCGCCCGGATCCGGCGGCGGCGGATGATCGAGCGGGGACGCGGGGACGAGCGCACCTTCACCACCGCCGCCGGCAACGTCCTCTCCTACCGGTACGCCGGGCAGCCGGCCGATCCGGGCGCCGAAGCACCGGTGCTGCTGCTGGAGAGCGGCCTGGCCGCCACGGCGGAGCACTGGGAGCGGATCGCCGCCCCGCTGGGAACCCGGTTCACCACCGTGACCTACCAGCGTGCCGGGTACGGCGCCAGCCGCTACCAGGGCGGCGGGGAGTACCAGTTCGAGACCATGGTGGACGATCTCGTCGACCTGACCCGGCACGTGGCCGGCGAGCGCCCGGTGATCCTGGTCGGCCATTCGCTCGGCGGCTACCTGGCCCTGCTCGCCGCCGAGCGACTGGCCGGGCAGGTACGCGGGGTCGCCCTGGTCGACTCCAGCCACCCCGACGAACTGCGCCGCTCCCTGCGTCAGGCCGAGGGAGGCAAGGCGCTGACCAGCACCCTGGCCATCATGCCCGGCTCCCTACGGGCCGGGTTCGGCTCGCTGCTGCCCCGGGCCCCCTGGGTCGACCGGCTGCCGGAGCCGGTACGCCAGCTGGCCCTGGCCCAGTACCGCGACCCCGAACTGTGGGCCGCCGCCCGGCGGGAGTGGAAGGTGGTGCAGGAACGCTTCGAGGACGAGGCCGTCCAGCTGCCCCGGATCGACGTACCGCTGGTGGTGGTGACGGCGGGAGCGACCGCGCGCACCGACGCCGTCCAGGCCGACCTGCACGACGAGTTCGCCGCCGCCGCGCCCCGATCCGAGCGACACGTCGTCGAGGACGCCGACCACGACGAGATCCTCACCGACGCCGCGCGGACCGAAGAGGTTGTCAAGATTCTCACCGCGTTCGTCGACGACGTCATGGAGCCGGGCGTGGAGGGGGACCGGTGAGCCGCCGGGTCGGCTCCGACCTGCGCCCGCTGACCACCGCGATCACCGCCGGCCTGGTCGGCTGGTTCGGGGTGACCGTGCTCAGCCAGCACCCCCAGCAGGTCTTCGACCGGTTCCGCCGCTACGACGTACCGGGGTTGTTCATCGGCAACTGGCGGTTCTTCGCCCCCGAACCGGCGCAGCACGACTTCCACCTGCTGCACCGCGTGCTCACCGCCGACGGCGAGCAGACCCCGTGGGTCGAGACCGCCCTCATCCCACCCCGGCAGTGGCGGCAGATGGTCTGGTTCCCGGAACGCCGGCAGGACAAGGCGATCTTCGACATCTGCGCCGACCTCATCGGGTACCTGGGCACCCCCGACGTCGACATCACCACCACCACGCCGTACGAGGTGATGCGGGACTTCGTCGAGCACGTCGTACGGCGGCAGCACCCCGGGCCGGACCTGCCCCGGGGGTTCCAGTTCGTGATCGCCCGAAGCACCGGCTACGACGAGTCGCACAAGCCGGACTACCTGCTGGTCTCCCCGTTCGTACCGCTGCCGGAGGGCTTCGTGCAATGACCGAGATCGCCGACATCGGCTACGGACGGCAGTTCGTCGACTTCTACGACCGGCTCTTCCCCGGCGGCCCGGCGGTGGAACCGCTCGTCGGCTTCCTCGCCGACCTGCACCCGGGCGGCGGGCAGCCCACCCTGGAGTTCGGCGTCGGAACCGGCCGGATCGCCCTGCCGCTGGCAGACCGGGTCGGGGAGATCGTCGGCGTGGACTCCTCGCCGGAGATGCTCGACGCGCTCCGGTCGGCCCTCACCGACCAACCCCGCCCGGTCACGCCGGTGCACGGCGACATCCGCGACTGGGCGGACGACCGGCGGTACGGGCTGGTCTACTGCGTCTGCGGCACGCTGTCGATGCTGCTGGACCCGGCGGACCAGCAGCGGGTCGTGCGGGCGGCCGCCGCCCGGCTAGCCCCCGGCGGAACCCTCGTGGTGGAGACCCACAATCCGGAGTTCGCGCTGGCCGTGCTCAACCAGGGCCGGGCCCGGGACTCCTTCTTCGTCCCCTATCCCGGGCAGGACACCGGGCTGCTGTCGTACTCCACCATCGACGTGGAGAACCGGATCTGGCACCTGGCGCACATCTGGATCGAGGAGGGCCGCTCCCGGATCGCCTCGGAACTGAGCCGACTCACCACCGCCGACGAGGTCGACGGGTATGCCGAGCGGGCCGGCCTGGTCCGCGTCGCCCGGCACGCCGACTGGGCCGGCAACGAGTTCACCGGCACGGAACCGATGTACGTCAACGTCTACCGCCACCGGGGTGAGCGATGAGCACGACCCCGGCCGGGGACCGGCACTGGCTCAGCATGATCGCCGGGTACGTCCGGCCGCACCGCGGGCCGTTCCTGGCCGCCGCCGCGCTGCTGCTCACGTCCAGCCTCCTGGGGCTGGCCCAGCCGCTGGCGGCCAAGGCCCTGATCGACGGCCTCACCGCCGAGCAGGGGGTGGGTCGGGCGCTGGCCGCGCTGACCGGGCTCGTGCTGCTCGCCGCCGTGCTGCTCGGTTTCGGCAACTACCTGATCCTGCGTACCGCCGAAGCGGTCGCCCTGGACGGGCGGCGTGGTCTGGTCCGGCACCTGCTGCGGCTCACCGTGCCGGCGTTGCAACGGCAGGCCCCCGGTGACCTGCTGGCCCGGGTCGCCGGGGACACCATGCTGTTGCGGCAGATCGCCAGCCAGTCCCTGATCGACCTCTTCACCGGCGGAATCATGCTGCTCGGCGCGGTGCTGCTGATGGCGGTTGTCGACCTGGCCCTGCTCGGGGTGACCGCGGTGGTGGTGGTGCTGCTGGTGCTGATCATGGGGTTGCTGATGCCCCGGATCCGGACCGCCGCGCTGCTCTCGCAGGAGTCGGTGGGCGACATGGGCGCCGCCCTGGAGCGTGCGCTGGGCGCCTTCACCACCATGAAGGCCTCCGGCACCGAGCCCACCGAGGCGGCCCGGATCGACGAGGCGGCACTCACCGCGTACCGCCAGGGGGTGAGCCTGGCCCGCTGGGGCTCGGTCGCCGGAACCAGCGCCGGCCTGGCCATCCAGGTCGCGTTCCTGGTGGTGCTCGGGGTCGGCGGCGCGCGGGTGGCCAGCGGCGCGATGCCGGTTTCGGCGCTGGTGGCCTTTCTGCTCTACGTGGCCTACCTGAGCCAGCCGGTGATGCAGCTCGTGGGCGCCAGCACCTATCTGCAGGTCGGGCGGGCGGCGTTGACCCGGATCGCCGAGATCGACGCGCTGCCCACCGAGCCGATCGACCTTCCCCCGGCGACGCCGGTCCGGGCCACTGCCGCGGCTGCCACCGCGATCCCCCGGGGCGCGCGACGGGCTGACGGCCCGCCAGCGGAGGTGGTGTTCGAGGGGGTCTTCTTCGGCTACCCGGACCGGGACGAGCCAGCCCTGCGGGACCTCACGCTGACCGTGCCGGCCGGCGGGCTGACGGCCCTGGTCGGTCCGTCCGGGTCGGGCAAGACCACGGTGCTCGCCCTGATCGAGCGCTTCCACGAACCGCGGCAGGGCCGGATCCTGTTCGACGGACGGCCACTGTCCGACTGGCCGCTGGGCGAACTGCGGGCCGCGATCGGCTACGTCGAGCAGGACGTCTCCGTGCTCGCTGGAACGCTGCGGGAGAATGTCGCGTACGCGACGCCCGGCGCCTCCGACGAGGAGATCCGCGCGGTGCTGCGGACCACCCGGCTCGATTCCCTGCTGGAGCGCCTCGGCGGGGACCTGGACACCCCGATCCGGCACCGGGGGCTCTCCGTGTCCGGCGGGGAACGGCAGCGGATCGCGGTGGCCCGGGCGCTGCTACGCCGGCCCCGGCTGCTGCTGCTCGACGAGGTGACCTCGCAACTGGACGCCACCAACGAGGCCGCGTTGCGTGAGGTGATCCTGGACATCTCCCGCCGGACCACGGTGCTCGTGGTGGCGCACCGGCTCTCCACGGTGCTCGCCGCCGACCAGATCGTGGTGTTGGAGAACGGCGAGGCGCGCTCCGTCGGTTCGCATCCGGACCTGGTCCGGACCGATGCGCTCTACGCCAGCCTGGCCGCTGAGCAGGCACTGGTCTGAGAAGGGAGGGCGACATGGGATCGGAGACGGATGGCCGGGCGGGTACCGGCGGTACCGGCGGATTGGACGCGGTGGTGGTCGGCTCCGGCCCCAACGGGCTGGCCGCCGCGCTGGTGCTCGCCTCGGCGGGACTGACCGTCCAGGTCTACGAGGCGGCAGACACCATCGGCGGTGGCACCCGCACCGAGGAACTGACCCTGCCCGGGTTCTGGCACGACGTCTGCTCGGCGGTGCACCCGATGGCGCTCGGCTCGCCGTTCTTCCGCGCCTTCGACCTGGCCGCGCACGGCGTACGGCTGCGGCAACCGGAGATCGCGTACGCGCACCCGCTCGACGGTGGCCGGGCGGCGCTGGCCTGGCGGGACCTGGACCGTACCGCCGACGGGCTGGGCCGGGACGGGGCGGCTTGGCTGTCCCTGCTCGGTCCTCTGGTGCGGCGCTGGAAGGGTGTGGTCGACACCGCCATGTCCGACCTGCGTGGGGTGCCCGGCGACCCGCTCGCCGCGCTGTTGCTCGGGATGCGCACGCTCGAACAGGGCACGCCGGTGAGGGCGACCCGCTTCCGTGGCGAGGAGGCCGCCGCGCTGATGGCCGGGGTGGCCGCGCACGCCATCGCCCCGCCCCGCCGGCTCGCGCCGGCCGGGGCCGGGCTGTTGCTGGCCACCCTGGGGCACGCGGTCGGCTGGCCGATCCCCGTAGGCGGCAGCCGGACGATCACCGATGCGATGGTGACCCGACTACGGCAGCTCGGCGGTCGGGTGGTGACCGGTGTCCGGATCGACGACCTGGCCGAACTGCCGCCGGCCCGCGCGGTCCTGCTCGACGTCTCGCCCGCCGGGCTGCTGCGCATCGCCGGGAAGCGGCTGCCCGCCGGCTATGCGCGTCGGCTGCGCTCCTTCCGGTACGGCGGGGCCGCGTGCAAGGTGGACTTCGCGCTCGCCGGCCCGGTGCCGTGGGCGGAACCGAACTGCGCCAGCGCCGGCACCCTGCACCTGGTCGGTTCGGCCGCCGAGGCCCAGGCCGCGGAGACCGCCGTGCTGCGCGGCCGGCACCCGGACCGCCCGTACGTGCTGGCGGTACAGCCCGGTGTCGTCGACCCGAGCCGCGCGCCCGCCGGCCGGCAGGTGCTCTGGACGTACGCGCACGTGCCGAACGGCTCGCCGCGCGACGTCAGCGGCCAGATCGTGGCGCAGGTGGAACGTTTCGCGCCGGGCTTCCGTGACCTGATCCTGGCCACGCACGTCGTACCGGCGGCGCGGGCCGCCGCGCACAACCCGAACTACGTCGGCGGGGACATCTCCGGCGGGGCGGTCACGCCGTGGCAACTGGTCATGCGCCCGGTGCCCCGGTGGGACCCGTACCGGACCCCGCTGCCCGGCGTGTACCTCTGCTCGGCCTCGACCCCGCCGGGCCCGGCCGTGCACGGGATGTCCGGCCTGCACGCCGCCGGGCGGGCGCTGCGGCACCGGTTCGGTGTCCGTACCGATCCGCTCGACCTGCTCCGTTGCCCGGCAGGGGAACCGGTCAGGACCGGGGTTGCGGGGTCTGTGGATCTAAGGGTGTTTCCGGCCTGACCTGCCAGGCGTTGTGCCTGGTAAGGAGGGTGCCGTGATGACCGCGACACTGAACGACCCGACCGGACGGAAGAAGCGGCCTGAGCCGTCGGCGGAGGCGAAGGCCGCCGCCGACCTGGTTCGGGCGGCGAAGGAGCAGGGTCTCTGGCCGGCCCGTGATTCCGGAGTGGTCATCCATGGTCGTCGCGTCGGTGCTGTTTTTGTGATCTCGTTCGGCCTCTACTGGCTGGCGTGGGTGCTGAGGGGACACGAACTCTGGCGTGAGGGACGCCGGGGCGAGAAGGAGTAACAGGTCGCTCCCGGATGTGGAGTGGATCGCCGGTCACGCCAGTGCCGGCGTTCAGATCACCACCACCATCCCGCGGCTTTTCGACTCCTGCGCCACCACGTACCAGGCCGACGACGTTACCGCCGCCGTCTACGAGCCCGCCCTGGTCGATGATCTCATCACGCATACCCCTGACCAGCCCTGGTGGCTGCGAAGGGTCAGTTTCGCCTGGCGAGGGACTGCGTGGTCTTCCGGGCCAGCGACGCCACCGGACGGATCGTGCTGGGCCGTGGCGTCCTGGCCGCCGTCGGCCGGACGTCCGCACCGCCCCCCGCGACCGGTCGCCTATTGCATTTACAGTCGTCAATGTATGAACAAAAGTAACGACAGTTCGGATGCCGGTGGCAGATATTGACAAGCCTGGGACTGGTGGGCACACTCGTCAATGCCCGGTGCGCTCGGATGGCGGCGCTCGCCGCGCCGCGCCGTCGGGCCCCAGCGGTCTTCGCCGTCCCTCTCCCGAAGGACTCACATGCCCCTGCCCAGGTTCCGGCGACCGCTGCTGGCCGCCGTCGCGGCGGTCGCGCTCGCCGCCGTCGGCGCCGTCGCCGTCCCCGCCTCGGCCGCCACCCCGCAGCCCGTCTATGCCCCGGCCGGCGGCATCGCCGACCCCGGGGTGGTGCGGCACAACGACAACTTCTTCGTGTTCGCCACTGGCGGTCGGGCCCCGGCGTACCGCGGTGGCACCGCTTCGGGGCCGTGGACCAGCCTCGGCACGGTGCTCGGGTCGGTTCCCGGGTGGGCCGAGAGTGGCGCGGTGTGGGCACCGGATGCGGTGCACACCCCGGCCGGCTGGGTGCTGTACTACTCGGCCCCGGCCAAGGGCAAGAACGGGCAGCGGTGCATCGGCGTCGCGACCTCCGACACCGTCGGCGGGACTTACCAGCCGGTCGGCGACGCCCCGCTGATCTGCCCGGGTGGCACGCATGGCGCCGACGACGCCGCGCCGGGCCGGCCGGTGGCCGCCGCCGGCGTCATCGACCCGGCGCCGTTCGAGGACACCGAGGGCCGCCGGTTCGTGCTGTACAAGACGCAGCAGACGCCGTCGTCGATCCGGATGCTGCGGGTCAACGACAACGGCACCCGCTGGATCGGCAACCCCAGCGCCGAACTGGTCCGCAGCGCCGGCATCATCGAGAACCCGGTGCTGCGCCAGCGGGGCTCCACGTTCGTGCTGTTCGCCTCCCGGTACGGCTACAACAACTGCAGCTACGCCACGGTGTACCTCACCTCCACGGACCGGTGGAACTTCCACGGCAAGGCGGAGCACCCGCTGCTCACCACTGGCAACACCGGCATCTGCGGCCCGGGCGGCGCGGACCTCGTCCCGGCCCTGGTCGAGGACGAGCAGCGGATCTTCCTGCACGGCTGGGTCTGCTCCGGCACCACCCCGTGCCGGCAGCGGGCCGACGGCTCGCTGCCCGCCGGGGCCCGCCGCGCCCTGTACGCCGCGATCCTGCGCTGGGACGGCGCGACGCCCCACGTCGGCGCGTTCCTGTGACCCACCACCGAGCAAGAAAGGACGACATGCGCATCAGAGCACGCATCGCCGGCCTGCTGGCCGCCGTGCTGGCCGCCGGGGCACTCACCATCGTGACGTTCACGGGGCCGGCGTCGGCCGCCGCCATGGAGCTGCGGGTGGTGACCGCCAACCTGGCGTTCCGCCAGGCCCCCGGCGTCCGGCAGGACTGGACGAAGATCGGCCCGTACGCCGACATCGTCTTCTTCCAGGAGGCGAAGAACGTCCGGCTCGTCGACGTCCTCGGCGACGGGTGGATCGTCCGGCAGGACACCTCCGCGGAGGACCGGCAGGGCAGCGCGGTGGCGATCCGCCGCGCGCTGGTCGCCGAGATCGTCGACTTTGAGCTGGTCAAGGGCACCGACGGCGCGTCCTGCGGCGGCGAGCCCATCATGACCCGGTGGATCACCAAGCTGCGCCTGCGGCTCACCAACGGCCGACCGGTGCGGCTCGCGTCGCTGCACACGCCGCCGCCGCGCTGCCAGTCCGGGCCCGGCAGCCCGTATGCCGTGATGGCCGACAACGTGGTCGAGTTCGCCAACCGGTCCGACGTGCTGACGATCCTCGGCGCCGACTGGAACAAGATCGTCGACCAGGACCCCAACGAGATCGGCGCGCGCACCGGCCTCAAGCCGCGCGGCCCGAACAGCGGCCTGCGCATCGACGGCTTCTACGTCTCGCCTGCCATCACCACCCGGGACGTGCGCCACCTCGAACAGACCGGCAGCGACCACCGGCCGGTCCAGATGCACGTCGGGATCCCGACGGCGTAGTACCCGCCGGCCGGTGCGGCGGCCGTGGCGGCGCCGCCGCCGGTCAGAGGGCGGATGGCCCAAGACCACGACGGGTGCTGTTGCGTTGGCGGATCGGTGGGCATGCCAAGCCGCGTCAGCAGGCACTGGTCAGATCGCTTGGGCCAGTTCGGTGAACGGCGGTAGACCGTGACGTGATCCGCCCCGACACCACGCTCGACCAGCAGCTCCTCCACATCCCTGTACGAGAGGTTGAACCGCAGGTACCAACGGACCGCCAGCACGATCACCTCGGGCGGGAACCGGAATCCGACGAACGCCGACGACGGCGGAGACCAGGACCGAACACGCGAGCCGCCGAACCCGTCCATGTCGACGCGATCGCCGCGCTCCTTGAAGAGCTGGACACCGTTCTACGGTGAGACCGAGGTTGAGCCTCGTAACGTGCGGATCCGTCAGATCAATGAGGCGCTCTTCGGTGTTCCCCCCTGGCCCGTGCCGTGCTGACCTGGGACGCGCAGGCACTTGCCGGGCTTGGGACGTACTCCTTCCTGTGGCCAGCCGTCGGCCCGACCCGCTCGCTCTACCCCAAGGAGCTGTACGTGGCGCAGACGGCAAGGGGGCGGGGCGTCGGGCTGCTCATGGACGGCTTGATCGACGTGGCCGTCGCGAACTCGTGCAGCCGGATCGAGTGGACCACCGATCGGGACAACACCCTCGCGCAGCGCTTCTACGCGCCGCACCAGCCCTGTGGGCGCTACAGCCTCACACCGTCACGCCCATCCAACTCATCCTGGTCGTCGTCGTGCCCGCCAGCTTCACCGTACTGACCATCGTCGCCTGGGAACGCCTTCAACTCGACCGCTAGCGAGTCGAGGAACCGAGAGCTCAGGACCACCAGGCCGTCGTGCAACGAACCCATACCGCCCAGCAGCGGATCAACGGGGCGGCCAGCGCGGTGGAGGTGCTCGCCCGGCTCCCCGGCTTCGTCGACCAGCGAGCGGGACGGACGATCGCTGGGGCCGGCCGGGCCCCGCGCAGATTGCCACGGCCATCAACCAGTACCTGCCGACCGGCGCGGGGCTTCAACCTCGGCGCGGCTGACCTCAATGAGCACCCTGGACCTCACGCGCGCACCTCGGCGGCGCCGCCCGGTGAACGCGGTCTGCAAGCGTGCCCCAGCGATTCCCTGACCGGTCGGCGCTGACCGGGCCAACGCCGGATCGCGCCGGTCCATCCCACTCCACCCCGTCGTTCGGCTGGCGTCTCACCCCACGGCCGGTTTGTTCATGGAACATACAATCATTGCCACTCCGTCCCTGCTGCCGCCGGGGACCCGACGGAGCGTCGGTGCCCAACAAGCCCGCTTGAACAGTGCAAACATCGGTCCAACGTGCTCTTGACCACTCGCTGGGAGTGCGCTAAAAATGTACGACTGTTGACCAAACCTCGCCGCATGGGAAGGCTTGACGATGAGAATTAGGACCGCAGCTGTGGCAGCCGCCGCCGCCGCTGTACTTCTCGCCGGATGTCAGAGCAGCAACCCGGCCACGGGGGGCAGCGGGAGCGCGTACCCGGGTGATCTGACCAACGGCAAGCGGCTCACCATCTACGTGGCCGGGTTGGCCGACCCGAGCAGCGGCTTCTTCCGGGTCCTCAACAACGGTGCCCAGCAGGCCGGCAAGGACCTCGGCGTCGACGTCAAGTACGTGTACCCGGCGAGTGTCGACCTCGCCTCCTACACACAGAAGATCCAGGAGGCGCTCGCCACGAAGCCGGACGGCATCCTCTTCCTGGGCATTGGCGACCTCGACGCGGTCGCCAAGCAGGCAACGGCGCAGGGCGTCGCGGTGGCGTTCAACCCAGCCCCTCCGGTCAAGGACCAGCCCTTGCGGGCAGCGGACGACGTCTACGTCTCGCGGGTCGGCGCGGACGAGTACGCTGCGGGCTCCGCAGCCGCGCAACGCTTTGTCGACAAGGGCGCCAAGTCCGTCATCTGCGTTCAGGAGACCGTCGGCGACGGCACCCAGACCCAGCGTTGTCAGGGCGTCTCCGACGTGGCCCGCCAGGCCGGTGTCGCCTACGCCCATGTGGCCGGCGAGCCGGACCCAGGCAAGACCGCCACCATCACCGAGGCTTACCTACGCGCTCACCCGAACGTGGACGCGATGGTGGCCACCGGACAGCCGGCCACCGCAGGCATCGTGGCGGCGAAGACCGCCGTCGGCCGGCCGGTGCAGACCGCGGGCTTCGACGTCAGTCCCGACATCGTCAGCATGATCCAGAAGGGCGACCTCGACTTCACGATGGACCAGCAGGGCTGGTGGCGCGGCTACATGTCGGTGCTGGAGCTGGTGCACTACGTCCGGTATCGACTCGTGCAGTCGAACTACTTCCTCACCGGCCCGGCGATCGTGGACAAGACCAACGCCGACTCGGTGGCCGGTCTCGTCAGCGCCGGCGTCCGCTGAGGCAGGGAGCCAACCGTGGTAACCAAATCTGAGACCCGGTCACCGCTCACCGCAGGTACCTCGACCGTCAGGCGAGACGCCCACCAGCGGGTGCCGCTGCTGAACCGAATCTTGCAGCGTCCCGAACTCGCCTCACTGGGCGGCCTCCTGGGGGCCTTCGTCTGCTTCGCGCTGATCGTGCCCGACCTGTTCCTGTCGCATTCCAACGGCGTGAACGTGACCAGCCTCGCGGCGCAGTACGGAATTGTCGCGATCGGGGTGACCATCCTTATGATCGGCGGTCACTTCGACCTCTCCGTCGGCACTATCGTGGGGCTCACCGGCTGGGCGATGTACTTCTTCGGCAACGAGTTGGGCCTCCCGCCAATCCTGACCATCGTCTGTGCGCTCGCTTTCGGGACGGCGCTCGGCGCCCTGAACGGGGTCATCCAGGTGACCACCGGCCTACCCTCGTTCATCGTGACGCTCGCCACCGCGCTGGTGTTCCGGGGCGTACTCACCATGCAGACGAGCGGCTTCCCGGTGGTGGTCCGTTTTCCCGAGACGTACGCCGACGTGCTCGCCGGACCGAATCTGTTCGGCTTCCGCATGTCGCTGCTGTGGTTCCTTGTGCTGGCGGTGCTGGCGACGGTGTTCCTTCTGCGCACCAGGGCGGGAAACTGGACGTTCGCGATCGGGCAGAACAGCACCAGTGCACGGAATCTGGGCGTGCCGGTAGCCCGAACCACGATCGGACTCTTCTCCATCTCCGGCTTCACCGCGGCGGTCGCCGGGGTCATCATGGCGGTGCAGTACTTCTCCATCGACGCTAACCGGGGCGTGGGCTGGGAGCTCATCACGATCGCCGTCGCCGTCATCGGAGGGACCCTGCTCACCGGCGGCTACGGCAGCGTTCTCGGGACCGTCCTCGGCGCGTTCATGTACGCCATGGTCAGTGCCGGGCTGCTCCTGGTCGGGCTCCAGGGCTACTGGGTGAACATCTTCGTCGGCATCGTGGTGCTGGCCGCCGTGCTGCTCAACCGGCTCTTCCTGAAGCGTTTCGTGATGACCCCGAACCGGCCATCTGCCGGGAAGGAATCAGGGGAGGAGGGGGCCCGATGACAACTCCGCCGGTCATGGCACTAAGCAACGTCACCATGCAGTTCCAGACGGTTGTTGCGTTGCGCGACGTGAACCTCTCGGCGCACGCCGGGCAGGTACTGGCCCTGCTGGGGGACAACGGCGCGGGCAAGAGCACCCTCATCAAGGTGCTTTCCGGCGTGCACCAGCCCACCTCAGGCACCGTCGAGGTGGACGGGAATCCGGTGGTGCTGCGAAGCGCCCATGACGCCCGTGCCCGCGGCATCTCCACAGTGTTCCAGGATCTCGCCGTCTGTGATCTGATGTCGATCTCCCGCAACATGGTGCTCGGTAACGAACCGACCAAGGGGTTCGGGCCGTTCCGGGTCTTCGACAGCCGTCGCGCGGATCAGATCACCGCAGAGGCCCTGGCCACGCTCGGCGTCGACATCCGCCGCCGGCTCAGCGACCCGGCGGCTACCTTGTCGGGCGGCCAGAAGCAGGCCGTGGCCATCGCCCGCGCCATCGCGTACGGATCCCGTTGCCTGATCCTGGACGAGCCGACCGCAGCGCTGGCGGTCCGGCAGACCGAACAGGTGCTCGACCAGGTCCGGGCGGCTCGGGACGCCGGCCAAGCGGTCATTCTGATCATGCACAACCTGCAGCAGGCCCTCTCCGTCGCGGACCGGGTTCTGGTGCTGGCCCGCGGTCGGGTGATGGGGGAGTTCGATAGGGGGACGGCCGACATCGACGAGATTACGTCCCTGGTAGCGAAGGGCTGACGGGTGACATGGTGAGCGAGCTCATTCATCTCGCGGCCGGCGAATGCACCGCCGTCATCGACCCGGACCAGGGCGGCCGGCTCGCCTCGTTCAGCATCGCCGGGCACGAACTGCTGGTGCCACACGGTGCGGACATCTTCCACTGGGGAAGCTTCGTGCTTGCCCCGTGGGTCGGCCGGCTCCGCGACGGGCTACTGACCTTCGACGGCGAGCAGCACAAACTTCCCGCCAACGAAGCTCCGCACGCGTTGCACGGGCTGGTCACCGATCGCGCCTGGCGGGTCGAGGACGATGGGCGGCTCAGCCTTGACCTTGCCCCACCGTGGCCCTGGCAAGGTCGCGTCAGCCAGACCGCGACCTTGCACCCGGACCGGTTTGAGTTCGCCATCGAAGTTCACTCCGAGCAGCGGATGCCCGTTGACGTCGGCTGGCACCCGTGGTTCAACCGCTACCTGGTGGGGCCCGACGGGAGCCGGTCAGCGGAGGTGGAGTTGGATGTCGCGCCGTCGCTGATGTATGCCGACGCGGCGGACCGGGTGCCCGACGGCCGGTTGGTGCCCCCGGTACCCCGCCCGTGGGACTACTGCTTCCTGGACCTGGCCGCGCCGCCCGTACTGCGCTGGCCCGACCTTCTGGAGCTGGAGGTGCGATCGGAGTGTCCATACTGGGTGCTCTACGACATGGAGGAGGAGGGTGTGTGCGTCGAGCCGTGGACCGGTCCGCCCAACTCGCTGAACCTGCCGAACCCCACCACGGTCGGTCCCGGGCGGCCGCTGCGCGCGACCATGTCCTGGGCCTGGCGATGGCTGTCCCGATGACACTGGAGGAGGCGGGGGCCCGATGACACTGGCGGAGGCGGGGGCGAACCGGCCGGCGCCAACCCTGGTGTCACCCGCGATGGCGGTTGAGGCCAACCGGGCCCGCGTATTGCAGGCGCTCTACGACATCGGGCCGCTGTCCCGGGCCGATCTGGCCCGGCTCACCGGTGCCACCCGGGCCACCATTGGCACCATCGTGTTGCCGCTGCTTGAGCGGGGGCTACTGGTCGAGCGGGAGCCCGCCCCGGTCGCCGCCGGCGGCGGCAAGCCGGCCCGGCCGCTGTTCTTCTCCCCGACCAGTTGGCCGATCGGGGCGGTGCACCTACGTCCCGGACGTATCGACACGGCGCTGGTCAGTGCGGGCGGCAATGTCCTGGCCACGGCACAGGAGCAGTTCCCGGCCCGGACCAGGGACGCCGGTAGCGTGGTGGACGCTGTGGTACGGGCGCTGGAGGCGGTGCTGCCGCAGGAGCGCGACGATCTGGTCGGCGTCGGTATTGCGGTCGGCGGCATGGTCGACAGCGACGCGGGCAGCATAGTCGCCATCAACCTCGCCCCCGGGTTGGCCGGGCTGCCGCTGGGCCCGCTGGTGTCGGAGCGGATCGGGCTGCCGGTCTTCCTGGACCTGCATCCTCGGGCCCAGGCGCTGGGGGACCGCTGGTTCGGCCAGGGGCGTGGTGTCCCCTCGTTCGCGTCGATCTACACGGGCGAGGCAATCGGCGTCGGCATGGTGCTGGACGGTGTCATCCACCGTGGACCGAAGGGCTCCGGCGGCGAGATCGGGCACACCATCGTGCATGCCGGCGGGCAGCAGTGCCGGTGCGGCAGACGCGGGTGCTGGGAGACCATCGCCACCCACCGGTGGCTGCGCAGCGAGGCAGGGCAGCTCGGACTGCCAGCGGCCCGGACCATGACCACCGGCCCGCTGGCTCGTCTCGCTGCGAAGGGGCACCCCGGGGCAGACGAGCTGTTCGAAAGATACGCGTACAACCTCGCCCTCGGCATCGCGAACCTGCAACAGATCCTCGCACCGGGCCTGTTCATACTGCACGGTGACGCGGTTTTCGGGGGCGAGGCGTTCCGAAGCGCCATCGAGCGCAACGTGCGCGCCGCACTGCCGCCGCATCCCGGCGGGGAGCCGCGCATCGCCTTTTCCGAACTTCAGGATCGCGCGACCCTGCTCGGCGGGGCCGGCCTGGTTCTTTCCCACTCGCTGCAACTGGCCGTCTGACTACACGAGGAGATACCCATGGGCGTCCTGGACACGTTCCGGCTCGACAACAAGGTGGCGCTGGTGACCGGGGGCAGCCGGGGCATCGGCGCCGCGCTCGCCACCGCGCTCGCCGAGGCCGGGGCGGACGTCGCGATCACCGCCCGGGAGCCCGCCCGGGCCGAGCGGGCGCTGGCCCACCTGACTTCCCTCGGCGTACGGGCGATGGCGCTCGACACGGACGTCACCAAACCGGAGCAGGTGACCGCGGCGGTGGACCGGATCACCGACCAACTCGGCCCGATCGACGTGCTGGTCAACAACGCCGGAATCAGCTTCGGTGCGACCGCGGTCGAGATGACCGGCGAGCAGTGGCAGGCCGTACTCGATGTGAACCTGAACGGCGTGTGGCACGTTGCGCAGACCGTCGGCCGGCAGATGGTCGCCCGTGGCTCCGGCACGATCGTCAACGTCGGTTCGATGTCCGCGATGATCGTCAACCGGCCTCGCTGGCAGGCCCCCTATCTCGCGTCCAAGGCGGCGGTGCACCAACTCACCAAGGCGCTTGCCGCCGAGTGGGCGCCGCACGGGGTGCGGGTGAACGCGCTCGCTCCCGGCTACATCCTTACCGAGGCGTCGCCGGTCGACCAGCCAGAATACCAGCCCTGGTGCGTGGAACCGGCGGCGATGAAGCGGTACGGGCTGCCCGAGGAACTCGGCCCTGCGGCCGTCTTCCTGGCGAGCAACGCGTCCAGCTTCATGACCGGTTCAATCGTGGTCATCGACGGCGGCTACACCCTCTTCTGACGGCGGCGGAGGCCGGCGGCCCAGCCGCTGTCCGCCGGCCTCAAGGGTTTGCCGATGCCGTTGCAGCCCTCCACCGCCCAGACTCGATCCGCATACTTGCGACCGGCCGCGAGCATGTCGGCGTAGCCGGCCTTGTCGGTGCCGTATCTGCCTGTAGCCAGCACCCGGCCGCGTTCGTCGACGACCTCGATGGTGGCCGAACGCTTATGCGGGTCCATCCCGATGATCATGCTCGTCGGCGCCTCCCTTGGCTGAACTCGGACGGAGTTGTCAGCAAGGAGGGCACCTGTAGGGTGCCAAAGCTAGCTCCGGTTGCTGACCTGCGGGTTCGTAAATCCGTCCTTCGTCCTGTCCGAGTTGTCCCGTCAGCTCAGCTGGTCCGCGCAGCCCACTGAGCTGTCTCATTACCGTGACCACAGCAAGTTCGAGGTCGACGCGATACTCGAGGACCGCTCCGGCCGCGTCGTCGGCATCGAGGTCAAGGCCGCCTCGACTGTCGGACCCGATGACTTCCGCGGGCTGCGCAGGCTCGCCGAGCGCCTCGGCGACGACTTCATCGCCGGCGTTGTTCTCTACACCGGCACCTTCACGCTGCCGTTCGGCGCCAGACTACGCGCCATGCCAGTCAGCGCACTGTGGCAAGTTCCCGCGCCCGGCGGAGGCTGATTTCGACCTCATGTAGGGCGTTGGGCTGCGTCGGTCGTCTGGGTCAGCTGAGACGACGATCTTGTACATCTTCCAGCCGGTGCCCGCCTGGCCGTGTGCGGAGAAGAAACCAAGCCTGACAGCGCAGCGGGGCGATTCAGGGCGCTCCGGGCCGGGTCAGGTTTCCGACTCATCGATGGCCGGCACGGACTGCCGTCCGGCACGGACCGACGGTCGCCGTCGGCAGACACGGCCGATCCACCGCTGCCCATCGACCCGAATCGACCCGGACCGCGCCCACCCTGCCGGAACGCGGCACACCCCGGCTCGATCGACCGAGCACCGATGATTTCCCGCCCCGGGACCAATCGACGGGGCTGGTTCGACATCTCGGAAAACCAGGCGTACGTCAGTTCCTGGACAGCACGCGGGGCTTCCTGTTCGGCGCCGTCACTCGCTAGGGTTCGGGAGCCGCGAGCGCCTGCCCGCCGGTCGCGCAGAGTGGCATTCCCACGTCATCCCGCATCCCACAACCCGAACGGAGTGGTATGGGGTCGGCACTGCTTGTCCCGATTCACCTTGATGCGCTGCATCTCACCGGAGATCTCGCGGTCACCGAGGGCGCGGCAGATTTCTCAAAACTGCCCTATTTCGATGGAACCCGCGACATCAATCCCGAGGTCGCCTACCTGAGCGAATCGATTGTCGCGACGCCGTTCCATGACCAGAACCTCATTCTCAAGGCCGGCGTGCATCTGCACTGGGCGCTGCCGGACGCCTTGACGAAGGGGGGACACACAGCGGACGGCACCGCCTTCCCTGCCGTGCCAACCCGCTGGCTGGTAACCCGCAGCAGGCTTGCCGCCAGCGGAGACAGCGTGGTCGAGCGGCGCTGGGTGGTGGAGAGCGACTACCTGCACCCAGCCGGTGAGGGAGCACTGTCGGGTGCCATAGCCTTCCCCGTGCCTGCCCATCTGGACGATTCCGAAATCCACCCGTTCCGGTTCCTGGGGCGGTCCATGTCGCTGGCCCAGTGGCTCGATCCGGACCGCGACGCCGGGCGGGCGCCAGAATATCTCGACAAGCTGACCGCAGCCGGGTACGGGCACCCCGCCTTTGCCGCCATCTATCCGAACTGCCACAGCGTGTTCGGTTTTCACGATCCCGAGCCGGGACCACTCGGCCCGGATCTGCAGTATGACGTGATCGGCTGGTACCGGGCGCCCGGTAACGACTGTGTCGGGCGACTGGTCCGCCAACTCGCCACCGAACTCGAACTGGCCTTGCCGGCTACGGTCGCGCCCGGTCCGCTGCTCGAGAGAATGGCCGAGGAATACGGCTGGACCCCTCGGGTCACCGTTACCAAGGACCAATTGCGTGCAATATCCACGGATTCCGATCCGCTCTGGCGGGAGCTGCTGGCCCGGGACTGGCTGGCACCGGTGGACAACCAGACGGCGCTGGCCACGATCACCAGTTGGCGCGCGGGCCGGTTGCTGAGCACGCCGTTCCAGGACGCGGCGGAGCGGGTCGGGCAACTGCTGGACGACGCCGCCACCACCGTGCTCGGCAACATCCCGCCCGAGCGGGTCGCCTGTCACGCCCGGCTGCGGTTCGCCCCGACGAGCGCCACCGAGGTTACCGGCCTGACCCTGGCAGTCGGCAACAGCGGTGCCGAGGCGCTCGCCGCGTACCTGGCGGACGCGGACGCGGCCGGGCCGGACCAGGCCGCCGCCGTCGAGCGGCAGCTCGCCGCAGTGCTGGAGCTGACCGGGGCGCAGCAGCGGGTGCTGGACACCAACGCGAAGCTCGCCGAGGCGTACCACGAGCGGACCTTCCGGCCGGTCGACGGCGAGTCCCGCTGGACGGTCAGCTCGCAGCTCGCAGCCGGCACCGCCGACGCCACGGCCGAGCAGGACCTCGCCGACCTGCCGCCGGACGTCTCCGCCGCGCTCGGCGAGCTGAACCACCTCCAGGACGCGTACGACCGGACCCGGCAGCGGATCGAGTCGACCCGCAGCCAGATCTTCTCCGACTGGTACAAGTACCTGCTGTGCAGCTACCCGCCGCACGACGAGGTGGACGACTATCCGGACGCCGACACGGTCC
This sequence comes from Micromonospora sp. CA-111912, assembly GCF_050948415.1. Lineage (NCBI taxonomy): Bacteria > Bacillati > Actinomycetota > Actinomycetes > Micromonosporales > Micromonosporaceae > Micromonospora > Micromonospora sp. CA-111912. The sequence goes on along the minus strand of NZ_CP192007.1, from coordinate 6,955,028 downwards.
GGGTGCTGATCGAGTCGGACCTCGCGACGCTGGACGAGCAGGTAATCGCCGCCGCCCGGCTCGACCAGCAGCGGCACCAGGCCGCCGAACAGATCCGCCGGAGCCTGGCCGACCGGGCCACCGGCACGGACCGGGCCGGCTACACGCTGCGAAAGGTGGCCGGCCCGCGCTACTACCAGCCCACCGAGCCGGTGCTGCTGCTGGCCGGGGACGCGGTACGCCCCTCCACCCGCTACGGCCAGGACCACCGGTTGCGGCCGGACGACATGCTCGACACCCGCCTGCTGCCCGAGGTGGACTTCGCCGAACCGGAGGCGCTCTGGCAGGCCGTCGACGCGGTGTGGCGGGAACTCGCCGGTGCGGTGTCCGCCGGGCGCGAGACGGTCGGCTTCGCGCTCTGGCGGCGGCAGCCCTGGCATCCGGTGCTGCTGGACTGGGAGGTGGAGTTCTTTCCCCGGGCCGAGCAGGTCAACCGCGACGGCGCGTACGACCCGGACTACATCAACACCAACTACCACCTGGACGGCGGCTCGGTCGAGCTGGCCCTGCGCGACGACAGGCAGCACCTCGCGGTCGGCGCCCGGTTCTACCACGGCAGCAGCATCCTCACCTCGTTCGCCGCCGAGCAGATGCGCACGGTCATCGCCCGGTACCTGGTCGACCTGGTGCTGCACCGCGATCACGAGCAGTTCTTCGCCGTGGTGCAGATCGCCGAGGAGGACCGGACCGCCGACTTCCTGCTCCAGGACATCGACCAGGTGGTCACCTGGTACGCCCAGCGGTACCGCCCGGACGGGCCGGACGACCCGGTCGCCAACGTGGTGGCCGCGTACCGGCGGCTCGGCCCCGACTTCGCCGCGCTGTCGCAGGCGCTGAGCGGGTTCAACGAGGCGCTGCTGGCCCACCGGCAGACCATGCAGCTACCGGTCGCCGACCCGCTGGCCTTCGCCGACGACGCGGACTTCATCAGCCGGGTACGGGGGGCGGTGCAGCGCGGCAACCACAGCGCGCCGATGCCGCTGGACGACTTCAACCCGATCCGGGCCGGCGCGCTACAGATCAGCCGGCTGCGCCTGGTGGACAGCTTCGGGCAGGTACGCGACCTCACCTGGGACCGGCTGGTCCGGCCGGAGCCGCTGGCCGAGCCGGGCAACACCACCTGGATCGGGCTGCCGCCCCGGCTGGTCCAGCCGGCCCGGCTGAACCTGCGCTGGCTGGCCGCCGACGCCGACCACGTCGAGGCCGGCGCGCACGCGGTCAGCACCCCGATCTGCGGCTGGATCCTGCCCAACCATCTCGACGACAGCCTGATGTTCTACGACCGCAGCGGCGCGGCCCTGGGGCAGGTGGACCAGTCCGCCAGCTGGGAGCCGGCACCGGGCGCGACCGCCCCGGTGAGCCCCGCTCAGGTCCACGACCCGGCCTTCGCCGGAATGAACCCGCACCTGCGCCGGGTCGCCGCCCAGCTCACCCGGGCGCCGGGCGCTCCGGACACCGGGCAGACCGGCTTCCTGGCGAAGTTCCTGGACGTGATCGAGTCGGCGCTGGACACCGTCGCGCCGGAGAGCGCCGCCCAGCAGCAGGGCCTCGGGCTGCTGTTCGGTCGCCCGGTCGCGGTGGTCCGGGCGAAGGTGAACCTGGAGCTGTGCGGGCTGCCGGCGGTCAGCCAGAGCTGGCCCTCCTTCGACCAGGACCTGCGCCGGGGCACCCGGGACTCGCAGGGTTTCACCCGGGTCCGGTTTCCGGTCCGGATCGGCGCCCGGGACCAGTTCGACGACGGCCTGCTGGGCTTCTGGAAGGAGACCGGGGACGGGTACGCCGACAACACGTTCTACGCCGCGCTGGACGAGCCGTCCGACCACGCCCGGATCGTGCCGTACGACAGCCCGGCGGCCCTGGTCGGGCAGGCGATCGACGACCCGCCCGAGGAGCTGACCCTGCTGGTCGATCCCCGGGGCAAGGTGCACGCGAGCAGCGGCGTGCTGCCCACCAAGGTGATCGACATCCCGCCGGACCAGTTCACCGCCGCGCTGGCCGCGATCGAGGTCACCTTCCTGACCGCGCCGCTGATCACCCCGCGTGACCAGGTCCGGATCTCGCTCGGCGAGGAGCCGGGGTACCGCTGGTCCTGGCTGGCGCCCGAGCCGGGGCCGAACGGGCCGGTGTGGGTCGAGACGGAGGCCGACGCCACCATCACCCGGACCGCCTTCCTGGCCCACTTCCCCACCGCGGCGGCGTTGTGGACCCAACTGCTCGACCCGCGGACCCGGTGGCTGGTGCCGGCCGGCGCGGGCGGCGCGACCGTGCTGGCGCCGGCGCAGCGCAGGAGCGCCACCCTGCCCGGTGACTTCGCCGGCCTGGAGCAGTGGGCCGACGAGGTACTCGGCATCGACCCGGCGACCGGTGCGGCGCCGGCCGACCCGGTCACCCCGGCCCGGCTCAGCGCGGCGCTGCCGGCAGCGGCGGACGTCTGGGCTCACCTGGTCCGGCCGGAGACCGGTTGGCTGACGCCGCTGGACGGCGAACCGATCCGGGCCAGGATCGTGCCGGCCGACCAGCGACCGGGCGCCGTGGTGGACGCCCCGGCCGAGAACCGGGCCGAGCCGCCGGACCTGAACGGACCGTTCGCCGGGCTCGCCGCCCGGATCGGGCTGATCTTCGACCTGTACCAGTCGGGCATCGCCGCGATGCGCGCCGACGCCCTGTTCACCGGCCCCCAGGAGATCCGGGAAGGCTGGCTCACCCTCCGCCCAGCGCGGGCGCGCAGCGACGATGCGAGGACACGATGACCGCTCTCGACCGCGGGCTGGCCCTGCACCTGACCCTCACCCAGGACGACAAGCGCACGGTCGTCGACAGCTCCGGCAACGGCAACAACGGTACGGCCCGGGGCAAGTCACAGCCGGTGGACGATCCGACCCTGGGCCGGTGCTACCAGTTCAACGGGACCACCGACTACGTGGAGATCCCGTCGTTGGGTCGCACCGACACGGTGACCATCCAGCTGTGGGTCCGCGCCGACGCGCTGGACCGGAACCGCACGGTGCTCGCCTGCGCCGACTGGCCGACCGGCAACCTCCTGATCGAGTTCGTCGGCACCAGGTTGAAGGTGAACCTGACCGGAGGCGAGCCGGGGGACCAGATCTTCGGGTACCCGTTCACGGTGAACCGCTGGTACCACCTGGCGGTCAGCTACAGCCGCCGGGACCAGCGGATCTCCCTGTACGTCGACGGCGAGCTCACCGAGACCCGGCAGTACGGGAAGACGGCCGAGGTCAACCTGACCGGCGCGTGGATCGGCGGCCGGAAGACCGGCACCTACTTCCAGGGCCGGATCGGTTCGCTGCGGATCTACCGGCGGGCGCTGACCGAGGACCAGATCCGCCAGCTCATGCAGATCGACCTGGCGAAACTCGTACTGCACCTGCCGCTGGACGAGCTGCGCGACAACGCGGCGGTGGACGCCGCCGGCTCCACCCTGGCCGCCCGCGCGACCGGCACCCCCTCGACCGTGCTCGACGAGGTCTTCGGACGGTCCCTGCGGTTCGACGGGACGAACGAGATGCTGACCATGCCCGAAGCCGAGGCGTTGCGGCTCGGCGCGTACACCGTGTCGATCTGGCTCAAGCCGGACGGCCCGACCCCCACGCTCTGGCAGGGCATCGTCGGCAAGCCCGGCCGCAACTTCAACATCTGGCTGAACAGCGCCGGTCACATCCACCACCGGTTCAACGCCGGCGGCAACTGGAACACCGGCGCCCCGGACACCCCGCCGGGCAGCATCGCCTGGAACGCGTGGAACCACGTCGCGATCACCAACGACGGTACGACTGCGACCACGTACATCAACGGCGTGCTCGCCGCGACCGGACCGACCGGTGGCGCCCCGGTGGTCAACATCTCCCCGCTGCTGCTCGCCGGCGACCTCGACGGTGCGGCGTCCGGCCGCCGGTTCAAGGGCAGCCTGGCCCACCTGCGGATCTTCCGGGCGGCGCTGCCGGCCGAGGCGATCCAGCGCGGCATGGCGGCGGACCAGGCTGCCGTCACCTCGGTCCGGCGCAGCCACCCGCTCGTCTTCGACCTGCTCGACGGCGACGACGAGACGGTGCTGCCGATCGACAGCGACCCGACCGGCCACCAACTCTTCCTGGAGATCACCAACAGCGCCGACCAGCCGGTCCTGCTGGATCCGATCACCACCGCGCCGACCGCGACCAATCACCACCTGGCGCTGCGGTTCCGGGCCGGCACGCTGGCCGCGCCCTGCCTCGATCCGGCCAAGCCGCACCAACTGGTCCGGGTCGCCGCCGACGGGTGGCAGATCAGCAAGCCGGTCGCTGAGAACCAGACCGTGGTCTTCTACCTGGCCAGCACCAAGGGCCGCACCCTGGAGCAGGGCCGGACCTGGCACCTCACCCTGGAACACGCGATCGCGGACGTGGCCGGCGGCACCCGCGCCACCCGGGTCGAGTTGCACTACCGGCAGTTGCGGTACGCCGGCCAGACCACCGCGTTGGATGGCCACCGCCGGCGCACCCTGAAGATCGTCAACCGGCTCGGCAAGCCGGAGATTCCGCTGCACGCAGGCTTCACCGGCGGCAACTTCGTGCTCAACGACAGCCGCTCCGAGTCGATGCTGGTGCTGCACGTGGCCAACCTCGCCGCCGACGGGCCGATCCCGCTCGCCCCGCGCGACACCAGCCAGAGCCCGACCCGGTTGCGCATCGCCTTCGACCACGAGCCGACCACCCGGGCCACCCTGGACCGGCCGTGGGCGCTGGGCACCGGAAACGACCTGAAGGACGTCGACATCCCGGCGAACGCCGCGGTACGCGCGGGCTGGCAGGTGGAACGGACCTCGGTCGAGGGCGAGGCGACCGAGCTGATCCTGACCCCGATCAGCAAGACCAGCCTGGACCTCCGGGAGATCGTGGAGATCCCGCTGGCCCGGATCCGCTCCTCCCTGCCGTCCGGGCCGGCCAACCTCTACCTGCGCTACGAGAACGTTCCCGGCTACCAGGACGGCCAGTTCATCTGCCCGGTGGTCAAGGGCCCGCTGGTGGCCAACGGGTCGTCCGTCGGGGTGGGCACCAGCAGCCCGGCCGCCCCGCTGCACGTGCAGGAGACGACCGGCACCGGGCACGGCCCGAACAGCGGCTCGTTGCTGATCGACCACGACAACGGCGGCGGTGCCAGCAGCATCGTGTTCCGCAGCCGGGTCAACCGGGGCAGCGACTACGGCTTCATCCAGTACCAGGACGCCGCGGCGGCCGGCGGTGCCGGCGAGAGCGCCCGGCTGATCGTCGGGACCGGCAACGACCCGGACGACCACGTGATCCTGCAACCGACCGGCAACGTCGGGGTCGGTGCCCCGAACCCGAAGGCCAAGCTGCACGTCGACGGCGACTACTACGGGCGGGGCCACTTCTACCTGTACGCCTTCGAGGGCGACGGCCACGACGGTACGGCGTTCGTGCAGGCCCGGGACGACTCGGGCCGGACGTCGCTCGGCATGCGTCTGCGTACCCAGACCCAGGGCAGGATCGTCGACGCGATCCACATGAACCCGGACGGCAACGTGGCGCTCGGGCACGCCGACCCGCGATCCCGGCTGACCGTGCACGGCTCGACGAACATCAGCGCGGACGGCGCACCGGTCGGCCTGATGACGATGCTGTTCAACGGGCGGATGAACGACGGGGAGAGCCGCAGCCACCAGCTCTACAACCTGACCAACCACTGCACGTCGTGGCTGGAGTTGACCGTGCTGATACACGACGCCAACTCGAACACCCATCGACTGCTGACCCGGGTCGAGTACGCCGTGTACCGGGAGTGGACCGAGGCCCCGAAGATCGAGGTGCTGGCCCAGCCGTACCGCAAGACCGGCGCGCGGAGCATCTACAACGCCAACGTCGTCGCCGTCGGCAACGACATCCAGGCCCAGCTCAGCCAGAGCGGGTTCGCCACCAACAGCGTCTACAAGGTGCTCGCCCGCTACATGCTCGGCAAGTCGTGAGCCGCGTGGGGCACCGGAGGGAGCGGCACCGATGACCTGGAGCCTGGAGATCCACCACATCGATCTGGTCGGATCGGGCGACTCGACCCTGATCGTCGCCCGCGACGACGGCGTCGGCGGCGGGCACGCCGCGCAGATCCGGACCGTGCTGATCGACGGCGGCCGGCTCGGCCACGCCACCCGGATAGACGGCTACCTGACCGCCGCCGTGCCCGAGTTCGCCAATGGCACCGATGACCTCGACGTGATGGTGGTGACCCACTACGACGCGGACCACATGGGCGGTGTCAGGGGGCTGCTGGCGCGGCGCAACACGCAGCTCTACGACAACGTGCTCATCTTCGACCAGGGCGAGCCGGTCAACGCCGACGAGGATCCCTACCTGCTCTATGTCAACGCGATCGCGAGACCGGGGACGGCCCGTACCCGGGTGACCCGCAACGTGTCCAGCGACACGACACCGGTGCACAAGCAGCGTGCGGCACAGTGGCTGTTCGCCGGGCCGGTGCCCGGCGTGCGGACCCCACCGGTCATGTTCGGCGGAGGCGTGCCGGTCCCGTTGGGGGGGAACGCGGCGATCGCGCCACCGCCAGCGCTGGTCGCGCCGGGCGGAGCCGTGATCGCTCCGTTCACCCTCGCGAACTGGTGGCACCCGTACTGGCTGGTCGGCCGGGAGATTCTGTGGACCGACGCGGCCGGCGAGCCGCTGAACTCGCCCACGCCGGCCGCGCCGCCACCGACCATCATCTGCATCGCGGCGAACCGGTTCGTCCGCAACGGCGCCGCGACTGCCACCTACCGCAGCGGCGGCATGCTCACCCCGCCCGAGCAGACCAAGAACGAGAAGAGCCTCGCCTTCGAGGTCCGGTTCGGCAACTTCCGGTACTACATCGGCGGGGACATCGAGGCGATGCAGGAGCAGAGCGTCTCGGCGTACCTCAACCCGGTGGACTCGGTGGCCCAACGGGTGCACATAGTCAAGGCCAGCCACCACGGCGCCAACACCGCGACCACCCGCGCCTTCGTGGACCGGATGCGACCGGAGGTCGTGCTGATCTCCTGCGGCACCAGGAACCAGTTCTCCCACCCGGCCGACCGGACCGTCGGCATCCTGGAGGGGTACGCCGGGGCCACTCCGGCGCCGCCGGCACCGGCCGCGCCCGGGCGGGCGGTGCCGAGCTACCTGACCGGCTACCAGGTCCGGGGCACGCCGCTGGTGCCGCCGCAGTCACGCGGCGGGCCGACCTCGCGCACCGCCGGCAGTCAGATACCCCCGATGGCCCAGGGCAACCTCCGGGTCGACGTCTCCCAGGTGCAGGCCGACCGGGACGCGCGCGGGTTGTGGGCCGTCTCGCTGGCGGAGACGATCATCGCCACGGCGGCCGTGACCGGTGTCGTGCTGCCCGCGGCGCTGGTGCCCAACGCGATACACCGGCTGGTCGCCACCGGCCCGCGCGCGGCCCTGGTCACCACAGTCATCACCGGCGTGCTCGGTGGGCTCGGCGCCGCTGGCGCCGCCGCCCCGGCCGTGGCCGCCGGTATCGCCGTCGCCACGCTGGCCGGCGGCATGGCCGCGGTCCTTCCGGCGGTCTACGCCGCGGCCACCGGTGCCGGCGCCGCAGCGGCCCAGGCCGCGGTCGCCGCAGCGGCCGGCGGGCTCGTCTGCGACCTGGCGTTGGCCGCCGCGGCGATGGTGCCGGCCCTGGCCCAGACCGCCACCCAGGCGGCGGCGACCCTGGCCGGCGTCGCGGGCGGACCCGCCGCCGCCGCCGGTGCCGCTGCCAACGCGGCGGTGATCGCGGCGGCGCCGGGCGGCGGCCGGTTCACGGTCACCTTCTACGACCGCAACGCGATGGGCGGGGCCGGCAACCGAGTCATCACCCACCATTGAGGGGCTACAGATGGACATCACCAGCCTTTCGCTGGCCGAGCTGAAGACCCGGCTGGAATCCCAGGTCGACCAGGGCAAGCTGGCCCTCGCGCCGGACCTGCTGGGCGATCCGACGCTGGCCGGCTTCCTGGCCGGCCTGCCCGGCGGGCGGGCCGTGCTCGCCGGGCCAGGGTTCGACCTGGCGGACACGGCCTGGCCGCAGCGCCTGACCGTCACCGGCCAGGTCGGAACCGCCTGGCCGGTCAGTGCGTTCGCCGTCGACGCCTTCCACGCCGGCACGTTCGTGCTGACCGTCACCCGGGCCGCCGCCGGCCGCCCGGCCCAGGTCGGCGTCACCGTCGACGCCACCCTGCGGGTCGGCGCGCTGGCGCTGCCGGTCACCGGTGCGCTCACCCCGGACGGCGTGCTCGCCAGCACGCTCCGAGCCGGCGACCACCCGCCGCAGGACCTCGCCGACCTGCTCACCCTGGTCAGCGGGGCGGCCGGCACCACCGGCCTGCCACCGGGCACCCCGTTCGCCACCGGCCTCACGATCAACGACCTCGAACTGCTCACCCGGCTCGGCGAGGCACCGCTGACCTCGCTCGTGCTGACCCTGGACAGCACCGTCGACTGGCCGGTGGTCACCGGCCGGTTCGTGCTGCGGTCCATCGGGGTGACCCTGAACGCCACCCACACCGCCGTTCCGAACAGCTTCTCCCAGGTCGGGTTCGGCGCATCGCTGCACGCCACCCTGCTCATCGGTCGCGAGTTCACGGTCACCCTGGGCTTCGGCTCCGGCGGCCCGTGGGAACTCGACATCGTCCCGGCCGACGGCGTCCTGCCGAGCCTGGCCGACCTCGCCGGGCTGATCGGCGGGCAGAGCCTGCAAGACTCGGTTCGCACCGGCCTGGCCGCCGTGGGCCTCGGCGAGATCGGCATCGACGGGGTCCGGATCGGCTTCGACCCGCACGCCGGGGCCCTGCGACACATCGCGGTCGCCGGTCACCTCGTGCTGGCCGGGGTCCGGTTCGACCTGACCGCCCAGCTACCCGGATTCCAGTTCGGCGGGCACCTCGGCGACGGCGAGACGATCGAGCTCAAGCGGCTGTTCGAGCACTTCTTCGGCACCGTCGAAGGTTTCCCGGACGTGGTGGTCACCGAACTCGGCCTCACCGCGTACCCGCAGGAGGGCTCGTACGAGCTGGAGCTGACCGTGGAGGACGACGAGTTCGTCCTCGGGCCGGTCGCCTTCCAGCAGCTCAGCGCCACCATCGCCAAGGACGCCAGCGGGTACACCGGGTCGATCAGGGCCGGCCTCACGCTCGGCGGCGCGCAACTGCTGATCGAGGCGAGCCGGCCGGACAGCGGTGGCGTCTGGGTCTTCACCGGCACCACCGGGCCGGGGCAGCAGCTTCGGGTGTCGGACCTGCACACCGATCTGGGCACCACTTTCGACGCCTTCACCCTGCCCGCCGCCGTGCGGGATCTACTGATCGACGAGCTGCTGATCCGCTTCGACACCCGGGGCACCTTCACCTTCACCTGTCACACCCGGTTCCCGGTCAGCGACACCGGCAACCTCGACCTGACCCTGATCATCGACGTGACCGCCCGGGACGGCGGCCCGTCGGAGATCCGGTCCCGGGCCACGGTGGTGATCGGGGATCTGCACTTCGAAGTCGACTTCGCCCGTACCCAGGGCGCGCTGTCCCTGCTGGCCGCGTACAGCGCACAGCCGAAACGGACCGCCCAGAAGATCGCCACCCTGCTCGCGCCGGTCCTCGACGCCTGTCCGGCACTCGCCCCGCTGATACCGGACAGCCTGGAGATCGAGCTGAAGGACGCGTTCGTCTTTCTGGACCAGGCCCGCCCGGCGACCGACGGCAGCCCCGCGCGGCCGGGCAGGGTGCTGTTCGGCCTGGACCTCGGCGCGTCGCTCGACCTTGCGCAACTGCCGCTGGTCGGCCGCGAACTGCCCGACGGCCAACGGGCCGGAGTGGACGACCTTCAGATCATCGTCGCCGTCACGGCGTTCACCGCCGCCGACGTGGCGGCGGTCAACGCCCTGCTGCCGGCCGGGATCACCCGGCTGCCCGGCCCCGCCGGCGACGGGTCGGCCCTGCCCGCCGGGATCACCGTCGGCGCGAAGCTCAACCTCGGCGGCGACCCGTACCCACTCGCTTTGCCGGTGTCACCGGCGGCGGGCGGCAACCCGCCGGCCGCCCCGCCCGCCCCGGTCGGCGGCCAGCCCGTGGTCACCACCGGCAACACGCAGTGGCTCACCCTGCAGCGCACCTTCGGGCCGCTGCACCTCAACCGGGTGGGTTTCCAGTACGAACGCCAGAAGCTCTGGTTCCTGCTCGACGCGAGCATCTCCCTGGGCGGCCTGACCTTCGCCCTGGACGGGTTGGCGGTCGGCTCGCCGCTGAACGACTTCGCGCCCGAGTTCGACCTGCACGGGCTCGGGCTGGACTACCGCAACGGCCCGCTCGCGGTCAGCGCCGGCCTGCTCCGCGTTCCGCTCACCGGCGCCGACGGCCAGCCGTACGACGAGTACGAGGGCTCGGCCCTGCTGACCATTCGCGAGCTGACCGTCTCCGCGCTCGGCGCGTACGCCTACGTCGGCGGATACCCCTCGCTGTTCGTGTACGCCTTCCTGGACTACCCGATCGGCGGCCCGGCCTTCTTCTACGTCACCGGAATCGCCGCCGGGTTCGGCTACAACCGCCGGCTACGCGTCCCGGCGATCGACCAGATCGCCCAGTTCCCGCTGGTCAGCAAGGTGATGTCGGACAGCTCCGCGCCGGCTGCGGACCCGATGACCGAGTTGAGCACCCTGCGTCCGTACCTCACCCCGTCCGAGGGCGACCAGTTCCTCGCGGTCGGGATCAGGTTCACCTCGTTCAAGCAGATCGACTCGTTCGCGCTGCTGACCCTCATGTTCGGTCAGCGCTTTGAGATCGACATTCTCGGCCTGTCGACCATGAAGGTGCCGGCCGCGCCGGACGTGCCGCCGATCGCCGAGATCCAGATGGCGGTCAAGGCCAGCTTCATCCCGGACGAGGGCTTTCTCGGGGTGGCCGCACAGCTCACCTCGGCCTCGTACCTGTTCTCCCGCGACTGCCATCTCAGCGGCGGCTTCGCCTTCTACAGCTGGTTCAGCGGCACGCACGGCGGCGACTTCGTGGTGACCGTCGGCGGCTACCGCCCCGGCTTCGTCCCACCGGCCCACTATCCGGTGGTGCCCCGGCTGGGCTTCAACTGGCAGATCGACAGTGAGGTGTCGGTCAAGGGGGACGCCTACTTCGCGCTCACCCCGTCGGTGCTGATGGCCGGCGGGCACCTGGCGGCCACCTGGAACAGCGGCAACCTCAGCGCGTGGTTCACCGCCGGGGTCGACTTCCTGATCGGCTGGCAGCCGTACCACTACGAGGCGAGCCTGTACGTCGGCATCGGGGTGCGGTACACGTACCACTTCTTCGGCACCCACACCCTCTCCGTCGACGTCGGCGCCGACCTCTCCATCTGGGGGCCGGAGTTCTCCGGCCGGGCCCGGGTGCACCTGTCCATCATCAGCTTCGAGGTCTCGTTCGGCGCCGGCACCGACCAACGCCCGGCGCCGATCGACTGGCCGGCGTTCCAGGCCGCGTTCCTGCCCGCCGACTCCGCCGAGCAGCCGATCTGCACCCTCGCGGTGCGGGACGGGTTGGTCCGCGCCGGGGACGGAGGCGTCGACTGGGTGCTCAGCCCGCGCAAGTTCACCCTGGTCACCGATTCCGTGGTGCCGGCCAAGACGTACGACGTGGGGGCCGGTCGGATCGACGGCGCCGTACCGGCCGCCACCTTCGGAATCGCGCCGATGGACGTGCCCGCGACCCAGTTCGGATCGACCCACGCCGTCACCATCACCCGGGACGGCAGCACCGACGTGACGAACCTGTTCGCCTTCGAGCCCGTGCCCAAGCGGGTTCCCCGCGCGCTGTGGGGGGAGTCGGTCACCACCCGGGCCGACCCCGACCCGCTGATCGCGGACAGCCTCGCCGGCTTCGCGATCACGCCGATCGCCCCGGTGCTACCCGCCGTGGACCCGCCGCAGAGCATCCCGGACAGCCAGGCCGGATACAGCATGGAACAGATCGACCAGGCCTTCGACCTGGTGGACGAGAAGGTCTTCCGCCCCGCCACGGAACAGGGCCGGGACGCCGTCGACCGCGCACTCGGCAGCACCGGACGCGACACCCTGCTTGCCGATCTCGGCGTCGACGAGCAGATCACGGTCGGCGGCCGTACCGCCGCTGCGTTCCTCGTCGCGCCGCTGGTCGGCAAACTGATCGGGCAGTGAAGGGAAACGGCATGACCAACGAGACCCGCTTCGTCTCCACCCACCGGCCCGCGCCGCAACTGCGCGACGGCACCTACACCGTGACGGTCCGGCAGGACCTGACCATCCGTGGCCAGGCCAGAGGGGTGCGGGCCGTCAGCAGACGGTTTGTCGTCGCGGGCGACCACCGGGCCCTGGCCCCGGAGGACGTGGTGTCGGTCTTCCCGCCGGAGGGGAGCCTGGGCGACCACGCGAACGTGCTGCCGCACGTGCTGCTGGGCCGGGGCACGCTGCCCTGGGAGCAGACCGGCGGCGACGACACCTCCGACCTGCCCTGGCTGGCGCTGCTGCTTTTCGACGAGGACGACCAGGTCGACACGAGGGTGCTCACCCTGGCCGAGATCGCCGCGCTGCCCGGGTTCGGCGACGAACCGCCAATGGTCGGGCAGCGCGACGACGACCGTGCGGTGGTGCTCGGCGTGCCGCGCGACCGGCTGGCGGAACTGATCCCGACCGCCGCCGAACTGTCCCTGCTCACCCATGTGCGGCAGAAGATGGTGGCCGGCCGTGCCGACGGCGCCGAGTTGGCGGCGGTGCTGAGCGCCCGGTTGCCGAGGGCGGGGCGGACCAGCACCGCGCATCTCGTGTCGGTGGCCGGCCGTTACCGGGACGGCGCGTTTGACGCCGGCACCGGTGATGTGGTCCACCTGATCTCGTTGAAGAGCTGGCGGTTCGCCTGCGTCCAGGACGGCCCCGGCTTCGCCGGCATCGCCGAGTCGCTGGACCGCACCCCGGCCACGGTGAGCCTGCCCGCCCGTGGGCGGCCCTCCGTCGACCCGTACCTCGCGCGGGGATTCGTCCCGCTCCCGCACCGCCTGCGCCAGGCCGAGCGGACCGTCTCCTGGTACCACGGGCCGCTCAGCCCGCAACGCTCCGCCGGCCCCGGCCCGACCGACCTGCTGCCGGTCCGGGCCGCCGACGCGCTGCTGCGGGTCGACCCGGACAACGGCATGATCGACGTTTCGTACGCCTCGGCGTGGCAGCTCGGACGGCTGCTCGCGCTTCGCAGCAAGCGGTTCTCGACCGCGTACGGGAACTGGCGGCAGGCCCGGCGGCGGGCGCACCACGCCGACGGGCAGGTCACCCCGGTACCCGTGCTGAGCGCCATCGGTGCCGCCGACCCGACCCCGCCCGAGGTCGTCGGCACCTGGCTCGCCGACCTCAACCGCCTCACCGACGTGCCGTTCAACTACCTGGTACCCGATGAGCGGATGCTGCCGGCGGAGTCGCTGCGCTTCTTCCACCTCGACCCGTGGTGGATCAGGTGCCTGTTCGACGGCGCGCTCAGCCTCGGCCGGGTCACCGAGGGGGACGTCGCCTACGACCGGAAACACCTCGCCGACCTGGGCGCTCAGCGCTATCCGGTGGTCAGCGGCTTCCTGGTCCGCTCCGCACTGGTCTCCGGCTTTCCCGGCATGCTGATCGACGGGTACGACGTGCCGGTGCCGGAGAACGGCGATCTGACCGGGCTGACCCCGATGACCGCGTTGCCCGCCCGGCGGTTGAGCGAGAACGTGCTGCTCTGCCTGTTCGTGGGGGACGTCAGCACGCTGCACCTGCACCTGCGACCGGAGACCCTGCACTTCGGCGTCGACCACGACCCGCACGCCCCGACCGGCTGGCGCAAGCTGCTGCGCGACGACGCGGGCAAGCTGAAGAAGGGACGTGGTGTCCCGGTGCGGTGGCGCCGGATCACCCGCGCCGGGACCGCCCGGCCAGTCGAGCAGGTCGTGGACGTGGCCGCGCTGGCCGGCGACATCGGTGGCCCGATGACCCCGGCCCGGTTCGCCAAGGAGATGATCGAGGGCGTGCCGAGCGTGCTGTTCCGCCGCTCCTGAACGGTCCGGCTCACCGCAGGGCCTCCGGCCGGTGGGCGGCGCTCAGGGCCGGGCCAGCAACTCGCCGTGCAGGATCGAGAGCCAGCCGTCCGGCTCGGCGGCCCAGGCCCGCCAGCCGGCCGCGATCCGTGCCAACGCTTCCGGGGTGATTCCCGTGGCGAGGGCCTGGTGCCCCAGCGTCGAGTCGACCACCCGTTCCGCCCACAGGCCACCCCACCAGGCCCGGTCCTGCGGGGTCGCGAAACACCACGTGCTCGACGTCGCCGTGACGTCGGTCAGCCCGGCGGCGTGTGCCCAGGAGAGCAGCCGGCGCCCGGCGTCCGGCTCGCCACCGTTGGCCCGGGCCAGCCGTTGGTAGAGCGCCAGCCACTCGTCGAGTTCGGGTCGCCGGGGATACCAGGTGAACGCCGCGTAGTCGCTGTCACGTACCGCGATGTGCCCGCCCGGCCGGCAGACCCGGCGCAGCTCGCGCAGCGCCCCGACCGGATCACCGACGTGCTGCAGCACCTGGTGGGCGTGCACGATGTCGAAGGAGTCGTCCGGGAAGGGGAGCGCGTGCACGTCGCCGACGGTGAAGTCGACGTTCCCCTGCCGTCGGGCCCCGATCTCGGCCCGGGCCAGTTTCAGTGCCCCGGTGGTGATCTCGACGGCGGTGACCCGCCCGGTCCCGTCCGGGGCGGCCACCAGGGCCGCCAGGTCGGCGGTGATGGTGCCCGGCCCGCAGCCGACATCCAGCACGGTCAGCCCGGGCCGCAGGACCGGCAGGAGATGGCCGGCCGAGTTGGCGGCGGTGCGCCAGCGGTGTGAGCGCAGCACCGACTCGTGGTGTCCGTGGGTGTAGACAGCGGCATCCATGTCCCACATGTTAGTAGCAACTTCCTGATATGTGGAAGGTGTCCTTGGTGCGGCATCGCTGCCGTCGGACCGGCCGCGGGCCGCAACCGGATCACAACCGCCGGCTGGTTCACTCCGCGGCACCGGCGGCGGATCGCCGGGGGAGAAAGCTGGAGGCTGAATTGTCCGAGAAGCTGCGCAGGACCGCGCTCGGTGCCGGCATGTCACTGACGGTGGGGGTGGCGCACCTGCTCTGGGCCGCCGCCCCGGCCCACGCCTCGGGCGGCACGGTGCAGGTGAGCGGATCGACGGTGTCCTACGTCGCCCCGGCGGGTGTCGCCAACGACGTGACGGTGGAATCGGTTGCCGGCGGTGTCGCGGTCACCGACACCGGGTCGCCGGTGGTGCCGGGCGTCGGCTGCGTGTCGGTCACCAGCAACCGGGTGACCTGCCAGGTGACCGGGGCGGTGACCGTCGCGGTCTGGACCGGGGATCTGGCCGACGAGGTGCGCGTCACGGCCGCCGTGATGCTCGCCAAGATCAATGTGGGGGCCGGTGACGACCTGGTCGAGCTGCGGGGGGTGCGCGGCACGGCGGTCTACGGGATGGACGGCGACGACGTCGTGTACGGCAGCGAAGCCGGCGACACCATCGACGGTGGTAGTGGCGACGACCGGCTCTACGGTCTCGGCAACGCCGACATCCTGCTCGGCGGAGCGGGGGCCGACCTGATGTCCGGCGGCACCGGCACCGACACCGTCACCTACGCCGACCACGCGACGTCGGTCAGCGCCGACGCGGACGGCGTGGCCGGGGACGACGGTGCGGCGCTGGAGGGTGACACCATCCGCGCCGACGTCGAGAAGATCGTCGGCGGCGGCGGTGCCGACCTGCTCGTCGGCACCGGCGGGTCGGACGTCCTGGCCGGTGGGGCGGGGGACGACACGCTCGTCGGCGGCGGCGGGGACGACCTCATCCTCGGTGAGGCCGGGGCCGACACTGTCTTCGGCGATCAGTCGCCCCTCGTGCTCGGCCCGGTCGGGCGGGACGTCTGCGAGCTCGGTCCGGGTGGCGGCACCGCCTCCGGCTGCGAGGTCGTCCGCTGACCGGTAAATCAGCCCTCGGCTGACTGCCCGGTGCCGCAGTCGACGTCGGACGGATTTCGGACGGCCGCTTTGCCTGCGGAGCCCCGTCGTGCTCTCCTCCTCCCCGGGGGAGGGGGGGCGCGATGGCCGCAGAGGTTGGGCCGACGGTGGTGGCAGAGGTCCGGTTGCTCGGGCCACTGGAGGTGACCACGGGTGCCGGGGGCCGGGCCGGGCTGGGTGGGCCCCGGCAACGGACCCTGCTCGGGCTGCTGGCCCTGCGCGCCCCGGACGTCGTCTCCCGGGCCCAGTTGATCGACGGTATCTGGGGCGAGGAACCGCCCGCCTCGGCGACCAAGACGCTGCACGCCCACCTGGCCCATCTGCGCCGGGCGCTGACCGCCGCAGGCCTGCCCGAGCTGATCACCACCCGACCACCCGGGTACGCCCTGGCCGCTGGCGAGACCGACGCGCGGCGCTTCGAGGCACTGGCCCGACGGGGCAACCGGGCCCTGCGCTCCGGTGCGATTGCCGAGGCGGCCGAGCTGCTCCGGGCCGGCCTGCGGTTGTGGCGGGGCGACGTCCTGGCCGACTGCCCGATCGGCGAGTGGGCCCGGGCCGAGGCGGCCACCCTGCACGAGGCCCGGTGGAACGCCGTGGAGGATCTCTGCGCCGCCGAGTTGGCGCTCGGCGAGCACGCCCAGGTCGCCGCCGAGCTGGAGACCCTGGTCGCCCGGGAACCCCTGCGGGAACGGCTCTGGGAACTGTTGATGACCGCGCTGCACCTGGCCGGTCGACGGGCCGACGCACTGGCCGCGTACCGGCGGGCCCGGGGTGTCCTGGTGGCGCAGCTCGGCATCGAGCCGGGCCGGCGGCTACGGGAGGTGGAGGCTGCCGTCCTGGCCGGGGAGATCGTCGCGCCCGTCGGGCCGGCCCCCGACCGACCGGCCCTCGACCGACCGGCCCTCGACCGACCGGCTGGCGGCGACGCGGGCCGGGCGGCGGCGGATCCGGCACCGGAGGAAGCCGGCCCATCCGGCTGGCCGACCGTCGCCGACCCACCGCTGCCGGCACCACTGACCCGACTGATCGGCCGCCGTGCCGAGGTGGCCGAGATCGGCGCGCTCCTCGCCGACCACCGGTTGGTCACCCTCACCGGTATCGGGGGGTGCGGCAAGACCCGGTTGGCCCTAGCGGTCGCCGCGGAACTCGGCGCCGGGGACGACCCGGTGGTCCGGTTCGTGGAACTCGCCGGGCTCGTCGACCCGGACCGGCTGGCGGGCACCGTGGGCACCGCGCTCGGCCTGCCGGACCAGGGCGATCCGTCGCCCGTCGACGCGATGGCGCGGCAGCTGCGCCGGGCCCGGCTGCTGCTGGTGCTCGACAACTGTGAACACCTCGCCACCGCCTGCGCGGCGCTGGCCGGCACCCTGCTGAGCCGCTGCCCGCAGCTGCGGGTGCTGGCGACCAGCCGGGAGACCCTCGGCCTGCCGGGGGAGCGGGCGTTCCCGGTGGCTCCGCTGGCGGTACCGACCGGCCCGTTCACCGGCGGCCTCGCCGAGGCCCGCCGCTACGACGCGGTCCGGCTCTTTCTCGACCGGGCGGCCGTGCCGGTCGTACGCGACCTGCGGGACGCCGACGCCGAAGCGCTGGTGGCGATCTGCGCCGGGCTCGACGGGCTGCCACTGGCGATCGAGCTGGCCGCCACCCGTACGTCGGTGCTCACCCTCCCGGAGATCGCCGACCGGCTGCGTGAACCCGGGCTGCTCCGCACCGGCCCGGGTGGTGCCGGCCGGCCGTCCGCCCTCGACGCCGCCATGGCCTGGAGCTACCACCTGCTCAGCCCGGCCCGGCAGCGGTGGTTCCGCCGGCTCGCGGTGTTCCGGGGCGGCGGAACCCTCGACGCGGTCGAGGCGGTGGCGCCCGGTCCGGCCGAGGAGGCCATCGACGTGCTCGGTGACCTGGTCGCCAGGTCGCTGGTGGTGACCGACCGCCGCCGGGACCGGGCCCGCTACCGGCTGCTGGAGACGATCCGGCACTACGCCACCGAGCGGCTCGCCGAATCCGCCGTGGAGTCCGCCGAGGCGTACCGGTGCCACGCCATGCACTACCGGCGGCTGGCCGAGGAGGTCGACCGGCAACTGCACGGCCCGGAACTGGAGGCGCTGCTGGACCGGCTCGCGGTGGAGCACGACAACCTGGTCGCCGCGCAGCAGTGGCACCGGCGGCACGGCTCCCGCTCCGAACAGCTCCGGCTCGCCGCCGGCCTGGGGCGGTACTGCCATCTGCGCGGCCGGTACCGGGAGGGCCGGCGGTGGCTCGCCGACGCGCTCACCGGCACCGACGACGCGCCCGCGCCCGAGCTGGCCAGGGCCTGCCTCTCCGCGGCGTACCTGGCCCTCTTCGAATGCGACTACGTCGCCGCCACCGGGCACGGTGAGCGGGCGCTGGAGGTGCACCGGCAGCTCGCCGACGACAGCGGGTCCGCCCGGGCGCTGAGCCTGCTCGGCTCGGTCGACCGGGAACAGGGCCGGCTGGACCGCTCGCTGGCCCGGTACGCCGAGGCGCTGGCCGTCCACCGGCTCGTCGACAACCGGCGTGGGATCGCGGACACGTTGCTGATGACCGGCTTCACGGCCTGGCTCGGCGCCGAGCTGGACCGGGCCGAACCCCTCGTCGAGGCGGCCCTGGCGGAGTTCCACCAGCTCGCTGATCCCGAGGGGATCGCGTCCGCCCGGGTCCACCTTGCCGCCGTGGCGTACCACCGGGGGCAGGACGCCCGCGCCCGCTGGCTGGCCGAGGACGCGTTGTGCCGGTTCCGGGAGTTCGACTTTCAGGAAGGCATCGCCTGGGCACTGAACATCGTCGGGCTGGTCGAGGCCCGCGACGGCGACCGGTGGCGGGCGGCCGAACTGCTCCGGGGCAGCCTGGAGTTGCACTGTGCGGTCGGTGACCGGTGGCGCGGCGCCAGCCTGCTGGAGGCGCTCGCCGCCGTCCTCGCCGCCGACAACCGGCATCCGGCGGCGGTCGAGTTGCTCGGCGCGGCCAGCGCCATCCGTGCCGCGATCGGGGCGCCGGTGCCGGCGCAGGAACACGCCGCACACGCGGCCACCCTCGACCGGGTCCGTCTGGCGCTGACCGAGCGGGCCTTCTACGCCGCCTGGGCGCGTGGCGAGTCGTACCGGCTGGAGGAACTGCCGGCCCGCCTCCGCGAGCTGGTGCCCACCGGGCGGCAACCCGTGCCCAGTGGCTGACGGGCCGGGCCCCGGCGGCTGGCCGGGGCCCGGTCGGGCGTGCTCGGTCAGTTGCTGACCCAGGAGAGGTAGACGTCGCCGTCGCAGGTGTAGGAACCGACGTTCTTGACCGTCCAGTAGATCTCGAGCTCGCGGGTGTTGTCGGCGTTCCAGTTCTGCTTGCGCCACTGCCGGGTGACCTCGAGCTGGCAACTCTGGGTAACGGTGGTCGCGACCGGCCGGACGTCCACGTTGTAGTACCGGGTGGTGGGCGTGTTGTTCCACCCTCCGGAGGTGCTCGAACCCGGTGCCAGCGCGGTCACGTCAGCGATCTTGTAAGCACCCGCGGAACCGACCTCGGCGTCGACGCCGGCGACGGCGGGCGCCGGACCCGCCGCCGCGCTGAGCGCCGCCACCGCAGCGGCGGCCCCCAGCATCGCCCCGATCCGGCGGGCCTTCGTGGTCTTCAACATGTCGTTCTCCTTTGCACCGGTCCCGGGAACTTCCCGTCGGGGACTGACCCATTTCTAGGCACCGGCGGCTGTGGACCGGTTGTGATCGGGTTGCGATCGCCCGGTCGCCGGCCTGGTCGGCACCTGATCAGTGCAGACGGGACCTGCACGTCGGCCACGTCGGCTGGAACACCCGCGCCAGTGGGTGCCGACCTTCCGAACGCCACCTACCTGATGCCCACGGCCGACCTCCACCATTGGAAGCCCGCGAGCAACCGGGGCAACCCCGGCAGCTCAACGAGAACGCGTACGCCGACAGCATCGCCCCCGTGCGTCGCCGGTCAGGTACAACTGTGGGACGACACATACGGTCCAGGTTGTACCGTTGCCCCGTGGGCATCTACCTGGTCGACCTCGGGCCTGACAGTTGGGCCCAGGACGAGCTCACGTCCGGCATCGGCTCACTGCTCGACCACGCCCTCGCCAAGCGAGGCCTCGGCACCTACCCCGGGCCGCTACGCGAGGTGCCGCCCGAGGAGAGCTTCGAGGAGAAGATCTTGCCGGCGTTGGACGGCTTCGTCGATCTGTGCGCCCGCCACGATGCCGAAGACGTGCTCAACGCGGCCCTGTTCGTCCCCGTGCCGTTCGACGGCCTGATCACACTGCCGGTCGGCAACGGGTACGACAAGCAGACCCGGGTTCTCAGCTCGTACCGCCTTCGGGACGCGGTCGAACCAATGGCCACCGAAATCGGCCTGCCCGTCGACCTGCCACGCGGCGGGCTCGCGTTGACCACCAGCATCGAGGACCCCGTCACCTTCTACGTCGCGGTCTTTCGACAGGCCGCCGAACACTCGCTGCGGCACGGCTGCCCGATCGGCTACGTCTGAGAACGCAGCAGACGCCTCCAGCAGGACACCTCTCGCCACCTACCTTCGCCCGGCCGAGACGCGGTCCAGTGCTGGCCGGCGAGTAACCAGCCGGTTCCCTTCCCGCGACGATCCGAGAGACCACCTTGGCTGTCCGTGTCGACGTGAGAAGCCACCGTCCGCACAGGGTCCGCCATGCGGTCGTACGACGCCGAGCGGCCCTCCGCTGGCGGGCGTCGGTGGGCGCGTGAGGGCTGGCGCGACTCGGTCACAGTGTCAGTGTGAGCGAGCGGTTACAGGTGAGTCGGGCGGTGCGGGGCTTCCCACGTAGGCCGCCCCTGCGGCAGATGCTGGCGGTGGGGCTGCTCGTCGTCGCGGTCGTGCTCCTCGCACCAGGCTGGTGGTGTCAGGTCGCGTTCTCGGCTGCCCGGTGGGTCGGCCGATTCTGGCCGGTGGTGGTCCTGGTGCTGCTGGCCGCCGCGCTGTTGGCCAGCGGCCGACGCCGGAAGTTCACGATGGCGGTCGGAAGGCGACCTCGTACCCCCGCCATGCCCTTCCTCGTGCAGGTCGTGCTGCTGCTCGTGGTGGCGACAGCGGTCGCGGGGGTCGTCGGCGTGCTGCTGTGGCGAGTTCTTGGACAGCCCGCTGTCGGGGCCGCCCCCGGCCAGCTGCCGACGCCGGTGGTGCCAACGGCGACGACGTGGAGTGCGCAGGAGGCGCTCGACGCGGTGAAGATCGTACTGACCGTGGTGGGTGGCGTCGGAGCGGTGGTGGCGCTGACCGCGAGCTATCGGCGGCAGCGCCTGAGCGAAGTAGAGGCCTACCGCGAGGACACGAAGGTCATGCTCGATCGCTTCTGTAAGTCGGCTGAACTGCTGGGGTCGCCCGACAGTGCTGTCCGCATCGCGAGCGTCTACGCCTTCGCGGCCTTGGCCAACGACGCACCCGAGGCCCGCCAGGGCTGCATAGACGTGCTCTGTGCCTACCTTCGGCAGCCCTACCGTTCTCGACCGGAGGACGACCGTGTCGGTGCTATCCCCCAGGACCAGGGCGGGCAGGCACACGCCACGACCGACCTGGCCGACGCCGGCGGTGACCCGAGGCAGGAACGCTCGGTCCGGCTCACCATCATCCGGCTCATTCGCGACAACCTTCACCGGCCCGACGACGATCCCCGCACCTGGCGCGGCCATGACTTCAACTTCTCCGGGGCGGTCCTGGACGGAGCGGACTTCAGCGGCGCGACCTTCGACGGTGCCGGTGCCGTCACGTTCGCCGACGCCACGATCACCGGCCCGATCTCGTTCGACGGTGCCACGTTCGCCGGCGGAACCGTCTCGTTCGACGGTGCCCGGTTCGTCGGAGGCGGCATCTCCCTCACCGGCGCCAACTTCAAAGGGGGTGTGGTCGATCTGTCGAGGATCGACGAGGGGCAGTCGCCATCGGCGTCGGAACTGTGGCCGGCGTGGCATCCGGTACCCGTCGGGCTACGACTGCCTCCATGGCTGCGGGGCGACGAGTAGACCACGTCGCTTCCGAGCCGGGTAGGCGTCGTCGCACACAACCAGGGCCAAGAGTGACCACCTGCCCGCGGACCCCATGGTCGTTCCCGGTCACGACCATGCCGAGCACGGCCCGGATCATCGAGCACCGCCGGCACCTGGTGGCATCACGGCCGGCCACCCCGGCTGAGGTATGGGTGCCGAGCTGGGCCGGCCTCCACGCCTGACGCCGGACGGCATGCGTTCCGGCTGCGGCGAGTTACACGGTCAGGTCGCGACCGGCGACGGCCCGGCGGGACTGCCGAGGAGCTGCATGATGCCGGTCATGTCGAGGACCCGGCGGACCTGTCCGGCGGCGTTGACCAAGATGAGGTCCACGCCCCTGTCGGCCGCGTGGTGGTGCGCGCCGACCAGAATGCTGAGCACGATGGAGTCGATGAAGGTCACCCGCTCCAGATCCACCTCGACCGCCCCGGCCTGGGAGATCGTCTCGTGCAGCAGACCGTCGAGTCGATCGGCTCCCGACATGTCGATCTCACCGAACAGCGTCAGGACCCTGCGGCGGGCGCTGGCGTCGACGCGCCAGTGCCAGGTCTGCTCCGGGGGCATCGTCACCGTTCCTCGCCTACGGTCGGTCGGGTGGGGAGTCGCGCCGTCACCGAGGCGCTGGTTCCCTGGCCGGCGGTGACGATCATCAGCCCCCCGGTGAGCTGCTGGGCCAGCCACAGGCCCCGGTGTCCTACCTCCCCCGGCGCAGGTAGGGCGACGGCCACGTCATCCAGGCCGGGCCCGTGATCGCTGACTTCGCAGGTGAGCATGTCGTGGCGCTGCGACAGCCGTACCTCACCGCTGCCCCCGCCGTGGCGCACCGCGTTGGTGACCAACTCGTGTACCGCCAAGACGAAGTCCTCCAACCCGTGGTCCACCAGACCTGCCGAGTGAGCCGCCGCGGCGACCGCGTGTCGCAACCCGGTCACCCTTGCAGCGGTCACCGATTCCGACAATAACGTCACTTCGCCTCCGATACGAGAGGCGTCCGATCCCGTACCGGCGTCGTCCGTCCCGCCGCTGCCCATGGTCGGACGCTACACGCGCCGCCGACCAGCCGCTTTCGGGCACGGCCGGCCGCTCGAATGGCGGTGCCCGGACCGCCGGGCCTGGCGGCTGTCCTGTCCTGCGGCACCAGCGGCCCGCCGACGAATTCACGCGAGGGCGCGGCGGTCAGTCGTGCTGCCTCGTCCCACGATGTTTCCGCATCTCGTTCTGCCGCAGGGCTTCCTCGAGTTGGTCTTCGAGGATGATGATCCGACAGGCGGCCTCCAGGGCGGTGCCCTGGTCGACCATCTCGCGGGCCCGGGCGGCCAGGCGTAGCTGGTATCTGGAGTATCGGCGGTGCCCGCCGGCGGAGCGGTGCGGGTCGATCAGTTTCGCCTCGTCCAAACGGCGCAGGAAGTCCTGCGAGGCGCCGAGTATCTCTGCGGCCCGACCAATGGTGTAGGCGGGGTAGTCCTCGTCGCCGAACATGTCATCGGGGTTCTGCCCCATGCCACCTCCACGTCGAGGGCCCCGGCGCTCACGCGCCGGGGCCCAGGGTTACGGGTCAGAACACCATCTGCCGACATGACCGTCGGCTCGTCGTATCCGCACCAGCCGCAAGTGAGGGCTTTGGGTGCGAGGATCGCATAAGCGTGACCGGAGACCACCTCTCTATCGATGGAAACTGCGGTGTCCGCCCGGCCTGGGTTGACGGCCGGCGGCGGGCGATCCAACGGTGTGCGGCCCTCCCTTTCCTCTGTTTCCTCTTTCCCTTACTGACGTGCGGTCCGCCGGTGTCGGAGCCCACGCGACTTCTGGCCCCGTACAGGTGCGGCGAACATCAGCTGGAGCCCTGAGACTGCCTGGCCCCACCTGCGGCGCCCCGTCGCACAATCGCGTCAGGGCTGGCGTGCTTCTGCCGTCGTTCGTGAGAAGCGGGGAAACCGCTCCCGTTCCTCGCTGCCCGTCGTGACCTCACGGCCGGGCGGTCCGTCTGCGTCTTTGGTGACCCTCTGCTTTCGACGGGAGTAAGACTATCCCGCACCACCAGGAATGTCTAGTTGGTTCGGCATAGATTTTCTACCCGGCCGCCGGCAGGCACGGCGGCCAGGCAGGGGCGTCGGGGAAGGCTGGCGGGTGGCGCGGTCGGTGGACGGCGGGTCAGCATCTTGCGACGGAGGGTGCGCAGAATGGGTACTCCCACCCGCACGCTCCGCCGACGCGGCCAGCGCCATCAGTGATCGACCGAAACCCTCGTCACGACTCCGCGACTCGTAGGCCCCAGGAATCTGCACGGCGTTCCTTCGCCGGACCGGCTTCGCCTGGTGTCGGTGCAGCAGCAGCCGGCGGACTTCGCGGACTCCGATGTGCGGATCATCCACCTCGGGTATCGCCTGCCGGGTATGTGAGCGGCGGAGAGGGCCCGGGCCAGGGACTAGGAGCGTGGCAATTGGGGCACGGCGTCCCCGCGTGCCCGGGTGAGGCACCCGCTCGCAGTGGCGGCTGAGGTCGAGCCCCGACGTGGGGAGGGACGGGGTCGGCCGGTGCCGGGCCGCCGCCCCGGTCAGTTCCCAGAGGAACCGAGCTGTCGTGCCTCGGCGATGGCCGCCTCGACGGACTGGCGGGTGACGCCGGTGCGTTGGACGACCAGTGTCAGGACCTGCCTGATGCTCTCCAGGGCCGACAGCATCGGACCGGGTTGCCCGCCCTGGAGCACCATGGTGGCGAGTTGCCGGGCCTCGCCGAGCTGGCCGATGGTCCTGGTTGTGGTGTCGCGGACACCGTCGACGGCGTTCCGCACGGGGGTGAGCCCGGTGATGGTCTCCTGCGGGGTGGCCCGGTGGGGGACCGCCGCCGTGGTCTTCGTCGCCTCGCCCAGGGATGTGGCCAGCCCGTTCAGGACACCCTGGATTTCCGAGACCGCGGCCTGTACCCGGGTCATGCCGGCCGCGACGGCGGCGAAGCCGGCGGCGGCGGCACGCAGGGCCACCTCCTGCGCCTGCTTGTGGGCGGCGGCGGCCAGCCCCTGTGCACGCTCGACGCCGGTGGTCAGTGCCCGCAGCTCACCGGTGATCTTTTCGACGTGCGACACGGCGGGCTTCTCTCGATCGGGGGCGGCGGAGAGGTCGGTACATCGACCGTACCGATCAGCCGCCGCCCCCGCTGTCCGCCGGAGGTCCCCGGGGTTTCCGCTGCCGCATCTGTGACCATCCGTGGCGGGTGCTCGACCCGGAGGCGGGGGTCCCACCAGAGCAACCAGGACGCGGCGGAGCAGGCGAGAAACGAACATCTGCTGCGTACGGGACGCGCTGCGCGACTCGTGGTGGACTGCCCGAGGGGGTGGGGCACGGCTTCCTGGCCCCGCAGGACGACTCCTGGCGGACGCCCCGCCGGCGACGTCCTGGCGCACCGGGACGATGTTCGACCGCAGGAGCCGGTCAGCCGGCGGTGACGTCGTCCCGCCCGGTGCCGACCGGTTCGATGAGGCATCGCGGGCCCGGCCCGTCCGCCCCGAGCTGGTCCATCGGATTGATCATCGGGCAGCGGTCCAGCGAGATGCACCCACAACCGACGCAGTCCGCGAAGTCGTCGCGGAGCTGTTGCAGCTCGCGCAGCCGGGCATCGAGGTCCGACTGCCAGCACTCGGTCATCCGCTTCCAGTCCTGCCGGGTGGGGGTGCGGCCGTCGGGCAGCAGCGCCAGCACCGCCGCGACTTTCGCCAGCGGCACACCGACGCGCTGGGCGATGCGGACCAACGCCACCCGGCGCAGCGCGTCGCGGGGGTAGCGCCGCTGGTTGCCGGTGGTGCGTCGGCTGCTGATCAGGCCCTGGCGCTCGTAGAAGTGCAGGGCCGAGACGCTCACCCCGCTGCGGGAGGAGAGCTGTCCGACAGTGAGTTCGGGCTGATCGGGGCGGTGGTCAATCATCGTGGTGTCCCCTGCCGTCGGATGGGGCGTCGGAGCCGGGCGGCGGCCCGCCGCCCGGCCCCTGGGCGAGCAGCCCGGCGGTGACGTCGAGGATCGCCCGGGCGTCTCGGCCGCCGAACTGTTCAACTGGACACGGGCCCGCCCCGGGCCAAGGTCAGTCCCTGCGGGGCTCCAGGACGACCACCGGAATGTCCCGGGTCGTCTCGGTGGCGTACTCGTCGTACTTGGGGAAGATCTTTGCCATCAGCTCCCACAGGCGCGGTCGCTCCTCGGGGGTGGCGAGCCGGCCCGTCGCGACGAACTTGTCCGCGCGCACCTGAACCCTGACCTCCGAGTCAGTCACGAGGTTCTGGTACCAGTTCGGGTTCTTCGGCGAGGCGCCGTTGGAGGCGATCAGGACAACCCGGTCGCCGTCCCGGCCGTAGATGAGCGGCGTGCGGATCTGCCGGCCCGTGCGCCGCCCCCGCGTGGTCAGCAGCAGCGTCGGGAAGCCGTAGTAGTCGTGACCGTCGGCCCCGTCGGTGGCCAGGTACCGCTGCACATGGTTCTGCACGTCGGGCAGAGGGCTGTTGCGTACCCCGGCCGCGTCCGGCTCGCTCGACGGGATCACCGATCCGGTCCGACTCGCGGCCGTCAGCGCCGCGAACATCGCCTCCTCCGGCTGTTCGCCGAGCATCGGCGGGGCACCCTCGATCCGGAAGAGCGGCACACTGGTGATCCCGGCCTCCCGCACGAAGCGCAGCGCGGCGCGAACCTCCTCGGTGCCGGAGTCGTCGGCGGTGACGCCGACCTCGGCGGCCAGCCGGGCCAGCGTCCCGGCGTCCCCGATGTTCAGCCCGTCGGTGAAGTGCGCGCGGAACAGCCGCTCCACCATCGCCTCCCCCCGGCCCTGGTGGGCGGCCTGGGCGATGAGCCGGTGCGCCCCGAACGTCCCGGTGGCGATGGCCCGGTCGTAGTGGAGTTCCAGACCGTCCTTCGCCGCCTCGGTGACGAGGTAACCCAACTGCTGCACCGTCTTCTCGCCGAAACTCTGGGTGAGCGCCTCGATCAGTGGCATCCCCTCGGTGGGCGCGCCAGGCGCAAGCTCGAAGGGGGCGAAGCGGATCTCCACCTCGCCCCCGCCGGCCCGAAACCGCTCGGCGGCCCGGGTCAGCCGGGCGTACCCGATGTACGAGTGCACGCAAATGAGGTCCAACACCATGTCCACCTGGACCTTGGCATCTCCGATCGTCATGTGCCCAGTCTCCAACCTCAACAGCGGTAGAGGTCAATCCGGTCAGCCGAGCCGGGCCGCTCGTGGCAACGCCGGAATCAGCACGGCCGCGACCGCGATGTGCAGCAGGGCCAGCGTGAGCTGGTTGGCGGTGCTGAAGCCGGGCATCTGCCAGGGCAGGGTGACGAGGAAGACGATGGTCGCGACGACGGCCCAGATGAGGCCCCCCCGACGCTTGGTGATCTTCTCCAGCACCGCGAGCGAGGCCCA
>NZ_CP192007.1:3440000-6922500 GCF_050948415.1 Micromonospora sp. CA-111912 | reverse complement strand
TGTGGGGTCGCATAGACAACCAGGAGGTTGGCTTAGAAGCAGCCACCCTTTAAAGAGTGCGTAATAGCTCACTGGTCAAGTGGTTCCGCGCCGACAATGTAGCGGGGCTCAAGCACACCGCCGAAGCTGTGGCATTCACATTTTAACTTTGCTTGGACTTGA
Organism: Micromonospora sp. CA-111912; assembly: GCF_050948415.1. Classification (NCBI taxonomy): domain Bacteria; kingdom Bacillati; phylum Actinomycetota; class Actinomycetes; order Micromonosporales; family Micromonosporaceae; genus Micromonospora; species Micromonospora sp. CA-111912. The sequence continues at coordinate 6,922,338 of NZ_CP192007.1, read as the reverse complement.
TTCCTTGTGCAGGTGTGTGGATGGGTAGGGGAGCGTCGTGCCGGGGGTGAAGCAGCGGGGTGACCCAGTTGTGGACGCGGCACGAGTGAGAATGCAGGCATGAGTAGCGAAAGAAGGGTGAGAAACCCTTCCGCCGGATGACCAAGGGTTCCAGGGCCAGGCTAATCCGCCCTGGGTGAGTCGGGACCTAAGGCGAGGCCGAGAGGCGTAGTCGATGGACAACGGGTTGATATTCCCGTACCCGCGAAAGAGCGCCCATGATGAACCTTGTTGTGCTAACCGCGTGAACTGGCTGATGTCTTCGGATGGATGTTGGGGAGTGTGGGAACCTGGCGGGTAGTAGTCAAGCGATGGGGTGACGCAGGAAGGTAGCTGAGCCCGGCCGGTGGTTGTGCCGGGGTAAGCGTGTAGGCCGTGTTGTAGGCAAATCCGCAACACATTAAGGCTGAGACGTGATGCCGAGCCGATTCAGGTGAAGTCAGTGATCCTATGCTGCCGAGAAAAGCCTCTAGCGAGTTCTTAGCGGCCCGTACCCCAAACCGACACAGGTGGTCAGGTAGAGAATACCGAGGCGATCGGGCGAACTGTGGTTAAGGAACTCGGCAAATTGCCCCCGTAACTTAGGGAGAAGGGGGGCCGGAGACGTGAAGCCCCTTGCGGGTGGAGCGTTGTATGGCCGCAGAGAGCAGGGGGAAGCGACTGTTTACTAAAAACACAGGTCCATGCGAAGAAGTAATTCGATGTATATGGACTGACGCCTGCCCGGTGCTGGAACGTTAAGGGGACCTGTTAGCTCTTCGGGGCGAGGCGGAGAACTTAAGCGCCAGTAAACGGCGGTGGTAACTATAACCATCCTAAGGTAGCGAAATTCCTTGTCGGGTAAGTTCCGACCTGCACGAATGGCGTAACGACTTCCCCACTGTCTCAACCACAGGCCCGGCGAAATTGCATTACGAGTAAAGATGCTCGTTACGCGCGGCAGGACGGAAAGACCCCGGGACCTTTACTATAGCTTGACATTGGTATCCGAATTAGCTTGTGTAGGATAGGTGGGAGCCGGTGAAGTCCATACGCCAGTATGGGTGGAGGCAATCTTGAAATACCACTCTGGTTGATTTGGGTTTCTAACTTCGGGCCGTTATCCGGTTCAGGGACAGTGTCTGGTGGGTAGTTTAACTGGGGCGGTTGCCTCCTAAAAGGTAACGGAGGCGCCCAAAGGTTCCCTCAGCCTGGTTGGCAATCAGGTGTTGAGTGCAAGTACACAAGGGAGCTTGACTGTGAGACTGACAGGTCGAGCAGGGACGAAAGTCGGGACTAGTGATCCGGCACTTGCGAGTGGAAGCGGTGTCGCTCAACGGATAAAAGGTACCCCGGGGATAACAGGCTGATCTTCCCCAAGAGTCCATATCGACGGGATGGTTTGGCACCTCGATGTCGGCTCGTCGCATCCTGGGGCTGTAGCAGGTCCCAAGGGTTGGGCTGTTCGCCCATTAAAGCGGCACGCGAGCTGGGTTTAGAACGTCGTGAGACAGTTCGGTCCCTATCCGCCGTGCGCGTAGGATACTTGAGAAGGGCTGTCCCTAGTACGAGAGGACCGGGACGGACGAACCTCTGGTGTGCCAGTTGTCCCGCCAGGGGCACGGCTGGTTAGCTACGTTCGGAAGGGATAACCGCTGAAAGCATCTAAGCGGGAAGCCTGCTTCAAGATGAGGTATCCCACCCACTTTGGTGGGGTAAGGCCCCCAGCTAGACTACTGGGTTGATAGGCCGGAAATGTAAGCTCGGTAACGGGTTGAGTTGACCGGTACTAATAGGCCGAGGACTTGACTACTAAGCTGCTACGCGTCCACTGTGCAACTCTCGACAAATGAACAACAGACCAGTTGTTGTGGTGTTGTTTGATATGTCGATAGAGTTACGGCGGTCATGGCGGAGGGGAAACGCCCGGTTACATTCCGAACCCGGAAGCTAAGCCCTCCAGCGCCGATGGTACTGCACTCGTGAGGGTGTGGGAGAGTAGGACACCGCCGGACATCTTTCGGTCAGGGCCACCCCTTCGGGGGTGGCCCTGACGCGTTTCCGTGACCATTTCCGGGAACGCCTCCCGTCGGTGCCACCGGGCTCGGTAGCGTCGCTGAGGGACCCGCCGACGCGGCGTTCCCCGCGATCGTGGCCGGGAAACCGTACGTGGCGTATGCCTCCAGCACTCTTGGGACGCGCGGGTCGGGGTACCTGCCCACAGTTCGACCGGATCTGACCGCCGACAGGCGGAGGCAGGAGTGGTCATGAAGATCGGAATTATCGGGTCGGGGCACATCGGTGGCACCCTCACCCGTCGGCTGCGCGCCCTGGGTCACGACGTGACGGTGGCCAACTCACGCGGGCCGGCGTCCCTCACCGAGCTTGCCCAGGAGACGGGAGCGACCGCAGGGACCGTGGAGCAGGCCGTCGACCATGCCGACCTGGTGGTGATCGCGATTCCGCTGCTGGCGGTTCCGGCGCTGCCCGCGGAACTCTTCGAGGGCAAGGTCGTCGTCGACGCCGACAACTACTACGCGCAGCGGGACGGGGACATCGCCGAGCTGCTGGACCGCAGCCTCAGCTCCAGCCGGTGGACCGCCGAGCACCTCAAGGGCGCCCAGGTGGTTAAGGCGTTCAACAACATCCAGGCCCAGCACCTGCTGGAGAACGGTCACCCCGCCGGCTCGGCCGATCGGATCGCCCTGCCGGTGGCCGGCGACGACGCCGAGGCCAAGCGGATCGTGATGGAGCTGGTCGACGCCCTCGGCTTCGACCCGGTCGACGCCGGCACCCTCGACGAGAGCTGGCGGCAGCAGCCGGACACCCCTGTCTACGGCACGGACCTCGATGCGGCCGGCGTACGCCAGGGGCTGGCCGCAGCGCGGCCCTGAGCGACCGCCCGGGGTGACGTCCCACGTACCCGATGGAGAATGCCCCGCCGGCGTTGCCGGCGGGGCATTCGTGTGCTGGGGCCCGACGGGCGCTCAGTCGCCGGCCCGGCCGCAGACGTAGCGGGGCTCGGCCAGGTACCGCCAGGTGAACTTCTCCCGCTTGACCACCTTGCCGGCCTTCTTGATGATCCGGAAGGCATCCTGGGTGAAGCCGTCGATGCCGTTGCTGGAGATACACGACGGGCCGGCTTCCAGGTGGATCGTCTTCGGGCTGGTGATGCCCCGGCGGGGGCCGTACTCGGTCTTGACGCTGTCGTAGATCTTCGTGCTCCAGATCGCCACAGTCACCGAGCCGGCGGTGTGCGAGGTGTCGATGAGGACGCCGTACGGGGTGTTGTTGCGGAACTTGAAGTCGAGGTTCGGCCAGAAGATCGTCGACTCGATGACCGCCGGGTACCGGCTGAACCAGTACGAGTGCGGCTTGTGCTCGACGTCCTCCAGCCCGGCGTAGTAGGTCGCGTTGAACAGGGTGGTGGTGAACTGGGAGACGCCGCCGCCCACGCCGGGGACGAGCTTGCCGTCGAGGATCACCGGCGCGTCCTGGTACCCCTGGTCGTAGCCGCGCTCGCCGGTGTGGCCGTTGAGCGAGAACGTCTCGCCGGGCAGCACGACGGTGCCGTCGACCTCCTTGGCGACCTGGACGATGTTCTGGCTGCGGGGCGAGGAGAGTCCGCCGGTGAAGTGGGTGGTGAAGCGGGACACCCGCTCCTTGATGCCGAGGCCGGCCAGCTTCGCCGTGGTCACTTCCGGCTGGGTCTCCTTGAGCTGGCCGGTGACGGTGCGGTCGTCGGTGCGGGGCAGCACGGCGAGCAGGTCGCGGCTGAGTGCGGTCGCGTCGAGCTGCTGGCCGGGCCGGCCGTCGATCGGCGTCGGCTTGCCGCCGGTGACGGCCATCCGGGCGTCGCGGGGTTCCACCTCGATGGCGTCCAGCTTGCCGCCGAGGGCGGACCGTAGCCGCTTCACGTCGATGCGGGGGGTGAGCTTCCCGCTGTCGTCGGCGGTGAAGCGCAGGCCCCGGGCGATGGCGGTGGGCGGGATGGTGACCGCGCCCTTGGGCGTGCGGAGCGTCACCGGGGCGGCGACGGCGGGGCGGGCCAGCTCGGCGACGAGCCGGCTGACCTCCTCGTCGGTCGTCGCCGGCCGGGTCTCCACCAGCGGCACGGTCACCGGCTGGCCGGTGAGCCAGCCGTCCCGGACCGCCTGGGCCGAGCGCTGCGGGTCGAGTGTGAGGCCGGGTTTCGGGCGGACCGGCTTCGGGGTCGTACCGGTGAAGATGATCGCCGGCACGGTCCACTCGCGGGTCTGGTCGCCGGCGGCCTTGCGCAGGGCGGCGTCGAGCCGGGCGGCGTCGACGGTCACCACCGGCGCGACGGTGCGGGAGCCGACGAGGCGGCTCACCGGGTGGGCCCGTGCTCTGGCTGCCGCGTCGACGGTGGCCTCGACGTCCACCGTGAGCCCCACGTCGGCGGGCTTGACCTCGACGGTCCGTTCCCCGACGGTCATCCGTAGCGGGGCGGTGAGAGAGCTGGCCCGGTCCACTTCCGTGCGCAGGTCCCGGACCGCGTCGGTGCGGCTGCGTCCGCCGAGTTCGGTGCCGAGGACGCTGGTGCCGCGCGGAACGTCGCCGGCGTAGGCGTACGCGCCGGCACCGGCCACGGCGCCCAGGACCACCGTGGTGACGCCGACGGCAAGCAGGATCCGCAGTCGCCGGGAGCGGGGGCCCGGCCCGCCGCTGCCGGGGACGGTCGCCGCGCTGGGCTCCGGCTCGTCGTCCGGCCAGCTCACCGCAGTCACCTTGACGGTCGGCCGGTCATCGGCGGGCGGTCGTGTTTCGCCGTACAGAGTCACAGCAACCTCGATCGGTACGTACCACGCGGGGTGGCCCCCACCCGGAAGACACCTACGGTAACCAACGGCCGGGCGGAGCGGCAGTCTGCGCCCCGACCTCGTCCGCGCAGCGTGTCGACGCCAGCCGCACCGGGTGTGCGTCGCCGCCCCGGTGCCGGTTCGTTCCGGGCCAGGCGGCCGTTGCCGGGTGGGCGGGTGCTAGACGGACGAGCGGGTGCTGCCGTACGGGGGCGGATGGCTCGACCGGGCGGCCGCGCTGCGCGGGGACCCGGAGTGGGTCTCGGCGCGACCGGCGGAGCCGGTGGATCACTCGCAGCGGCTTTTCAGTCTCTCGTTACCAAAAAGTTACCGCCGGGTATCGCGACTACCCCACGTGAAGCATGGGGCGCGCCCTGCTGCGCTCTGCCCGATTTGCCCGGGTGGATTCACCGGCGGATGTTGACTCATGGTTATCGATGTCGATCTCTATATCGCGAGATGGTTACCGGTCAGTAGCATGGGTCTTGTGAGCCGGCTCCCTTCGCGGGAGCATCCAATCCGCAGCCCGCGCCGTCCGCCGGGCGCGGCGGACCGCGGCACCACCACACCGCAGCTTCCCCTCCCGAGCGGCCACCGCGCTCGGTGGGCTCCGTCCCAGGAGGACCCGTGAAGGATTCGGAAGACCGTCTGCCGCAGGGCGGCACCCGTTGGCGGCGCTTCGCCGCGATGATGGTGCCCGCGACCGCCGTCGCCGGCGCCATCGTCTTCGGCATGGCCAACGGCGCGATCGCGGCGTCGTTCGCCGTCTCCGGCCAGACCTTCAAGGTCGGGGCCTCGAAGCTGGAGGGCGACGGCTTCAAGCAGTACGGCGGGTTCGTCAGGGAGCAGGACGGCACCGCCCATCCGGTGGCCGTCTCCGAGATCACCAGCGCCGAGCTCTACGACCTCTGTCAGTCGATGAAGGTGCCGGACATGCCGATCGTGCTCACCATCAACGCCGGGGGCGGGGGAAAGCCGGCGACCGCCAAGGGCCTGCTGATCGACATGGACTCCCTCGGTGGCGACGCCACCTTCGAGAACATCAAGATCGGCCGGGACGCCACCGACCTTAATTCCGGGGCCGCCCCAAAGTCCTTCGGGCAGAGCGCCGACCACGTCACGATCATCGGGGTCGAGCAGGTGACCCGCTCCACCAGCGCCGCGATCTTCACCCTCAACGGGCTGAAGCTGAAGGTCAACATGGGCAAGGACGCCAAGGAGTGCTTCTGAGCCGCCCCCGACCGTGGAGGGTGTCGTCCACGGGCCTCGGTCCTGCCCCGTGACCAGCGAACACCGCCAGGAGGAGTAGTGACGACCGCCAACCCGCAGCACGCCCGGTCGGGCAGGCTCAGTCAAGCGTGGCGCGGCTTCCGCCGCTGGCGACGGAGCCGACCCTTCTGGGGCGGGCTGTTCACCGCGCTGGCCGGGGTGGAGATCTTCTTCACCACCCAGATGGGCCTCAGCGACCTCACCTTCCAGACGGGGCCGACCGGCTTCCTGTCCTGGCTGATCCCGGTCATCCTGGTGGCCTGCGGGATGCTGATGTGGTTCACCCCGCAACAGCGGATGTTCTACGCGATCGTCGGCGCGGTCACCGCCGTCTTCTCGCTCATCGGGGTCAACCTCGGCGGCTTCTTCGTCGGCCTGCTGTTCGGCATGGTCGGCAGCGCCCTCGGCTTCGCCTGGGTGCCGTACCGCCGGCCGGCCACCGCCACCGCACCGGCCGAGCCGGAGCCGGCCGCCCGGCCGGACGACAGTGAGCGCGACGGCGAACCGGCGCTCGTCGACGAGCTGATACCCCGATCGGAGCCGGGCGAGGACGTCGCCGGCCCGCTCACCGACACCCGGCCCCGAAACCCGCTGCGCGAGCCGTCGCCCGCCGCCCGGGACCACGACAGCACCCAGCTGCTGCCGCCGGTCGGCTCGGTCGGCCCGTACCAGGACTCGAAGCTGCTCGCGATCACCCTGGTGCTGCTCAGCGTCTCGGCCGTCGGGGCGCTCGCGCTGCCCGACCACAGCCCCGTGCAGGCCGCGTCGGCCATGCTCTGCCCCACCCCGTCCCGCACGAGCGCGAGCCCGACCGCCGTGAGTCCGTCGGTGTCCGACCCGGCCGGCGAGAGCCCCACCCCCACCCCGAGCCCGAGCCCGAGTCCCATCCCGGGGAGGACATCGGGCGGCAACCTGATCACCGACAGCACCGATGGCATCGGTGACCTGCTCACCGGCGGCGACGACGCGCCGGCGGCCGGCGGGACCGGGGCCGCCGGGGCGACGGAGGGCCCTGGGGCGACGGCGCGAACCACCCCTGCGGCGACCGTCACCCCGACCCGCAGGCCGGCCTCGTCGGCCGAGCCCACGCCGGGCGCCTCGGCCGGCACCGGCGAGCCCACCCCGGGCGCCTCGGCCAGCACCGGCACGCCCACCCCGGACGGCCCCGGGTGCGCCACCCCGAAGCCCACCGATCCGGGCGAGGTGAAGCCCGGCAAACCGCTGCCCCGGGTCGCGGCCGAGCCCGGCCAGCCCCGGGTGGCGGCGGAGCCGTCGAAGCTCACCGGCTCAAAGGTCACCATGACCGGGCTGCGGTTCGAGGGGATCGTCGAGCTGGACACCGTCGCGGGCAAGCTCAGGACGCTCAAGTTCAGCATGGACAAGGCCGTCACAGACGACTTCCTGCTCCAGGCCGGCGGCCCTGGCGGGAGGACCATGCGGTACGCCACCGACCGGCTGACCGTCCAGGGCGACGTGGCCTTCTACGCCACCCGGTTCGTCGGGCGACTGCTCGACATCAAGATCACCCTCGCCCCGGACCTGCCGTTCCCGGACGGCATCCCGATCACCTCGCCGATTCCGATCACCTTCACCGACCCGGTCATCGACCTGGCGTACGTCGACAGCGACGTCCTGACCGCGAAGCCGGCACTCAAGCTCAGCCTGGCCTGACCCGGCCACCCGCCGGACGGGGACCAGCGGCCACGCTGGCCCCGGGATATCGCGCGGCGGCCGGGAGCCAGGGGTCCGCCCCTGCTCCCGGCCGCCGTCGTCGCCTCAGATCCGGGCCAGCGCCCGGCGTAGCGGGTCGAGCCCCAGCGCCCCGAGGTCCAGCGCCTGCCGGTGGAACTCCTTGAGGTCGAAGTCGGCGCCCTTGCGGGCCTTCGCGTCCTCGCGGGCCTGGAGCCAGATCCGCTCGCCCACCTTGTACGAGGGGGCCTGCCCCGGCCAGCCGAGGTAGCGGTTCAGCTCGAAGCGCAGGTTCTCGTCCGGCACCCGGCAGTGCGCCCGCATGAATTCCCAGCCCAGTGCCGGGGTCCACCGCTCCCCGGGGTGGAAGCCGAACGGGTTGTCCTTCGGAATCTCCAGCTCCAGGTGCATGCCGATGTCGACGATCACCCGGGCGGCCCGGAACGCCTGCCCGTCGAGCATGCCGAGCTTGTCGCCCGGGTCATCCAGGTAGCCCAGCTCGTCCATCAGCTGCTCCGAGTAGAGCGCCCAGCCCTCGCCGTGCCCGGAAACCCAGCAGAGCAGCCGCTGCCAGCGGTTGAGCAGGCCGGCCCGCACGGCGGTCTGCCCGATCTGGAGATGGTGGCCCGGGACGCCCTCGTGGTAGACCGTGGTCACCTCGCGCCAGGTGGAGAAGTCGGTGATTCCCTGCGGCACCGCCCACCACATCCGCCCGGGGCGGGAGAAGTCCTCGCTCGGGCCGGTGTAGTAGATCGCTCCGTCGCTGGTCGGGGCGAGGCAGCACTCGATGCGGCGGACCTGCTCCGGGATGTCGAAGTGGGTGCCGTGCAGCTCGCTGACCGCCTTGTCGGCAAGGGCCTGCATCCAGTCCCGGAACGCCTCCTTGCCCTGGATCGTGCGGGCCGGGTCGGCGTCCAGCGCGGCCACCGCCTCGTCGACGGTCGCGCCCGGCCCGACGATCCGGCCGGACACCGTCCGCATCTCGGACTCCAGCCGGGCCAGCTCGGCGAACCCCCAGGCGTACGTCTCGTCGAGGTCGACCCTCGCGCCGAGGAAGTACTGCGAGGCCAGCTCGTACCGCTCCCGGCCGGCGGCCTGCTTGTCCCGCCCGAACGGGGCCAGCTCGTCGCGGAGGAACTGGCCGAACCCGGCGGTGGCCGCGGTGGCCGCCGCCGCGCCCCGGCGCAGCTCCGCGCCGAGCGTGCCGTCCGCGCCGAGCCGCTCGACCAGGCCGTGGAAGAAGTTGTCGCCGTCCGGATCCGTCCAGACGTCGCACTGCTTCGCGACCTCGACGAGCTGGGTCTTCGAGCTGACCTTCCCGGACGAGGCCGCCTCACGCAGCGTCGTCTTGTAGCCCTCCAGGGCGCCGGCGAACCGGTTGAGCCGGGCGGCGATGTCGGCCTGCGCGTCGGCGCTCCCGGTCGGCATCAGGTCGAACACCATGCGGAGTTCGTGCAGGCCGCTGGCGATGACGTTGACCTCGCTGGTCGTCTCGCCGGTGTCGTATCGGGCGAGGTCCAGGCCGAGGCGCTCCTGCATGGCCTCCTTGGCCGTCCGCTCCGACTCCGACTCGGGTTCGGTGACGTCGAGATCGGCGAGGGTGCGCCGGGTCAGGTCGGCCCGGGCCGCGTAGCCCTCCGGCGACAGGTCGTCCAGTTGATCGTCGTGTCCGGCGATGCCGACATAGGTCGCGCCGGTCGGGCTCAGCGGAGCCCAGTCTGCGACGTACCGGTCGGCGAGGTCATCAATTCGTCCCACGGCTGCGACCCTACGCGACCACGCCGCCGCCCTGCCGACCTGTTTGGCGTGTTCAGGGCAGCAGCTCGGCCGGGTCGAAGTCGATCGGGAACGGACCCTCGGCCCGCAGCCGCTCTCCGCTGACCGCCCGCGCGACGGTGTCGTAGCCACCGAGCTTGCCGAGGGCGAACAGCTCGACCGCCGCGTGCCGCAGCCGGCGGGAGATCTCGACCCGCATGAAGTGCGGCACCCCACCCTCCGCGCACCGGCGCGGCTTGTCGACGAAGTCCTGCCGGCGGCTGCCCGGCGAGACGAACTCGACGGCCATCGTGCACAGATGGACCGGGATCCACCGGTCCTCCTCGTCGGTCTTCGGCAGGTCGTGCAGCACCGTGACGTCCGGCTGGATCCAGCGCTGCGGCGCGAAGGTCAGGTTCACCTGGCCGTAGACGTAGAAGCCGGCGGCCCGGGCCGCCGGCTTCAGGAGGTGGGCGAGCTCGATCTCGCCGTAACTGTTCGTGCCGACCTCAGCGGGCGTCATGACCAACCTTCCGTCGATGCACTCGTACCGCGCATCGGGCAGCTCCGGCAGCGGGAGGTAACGCTCCGCGAGCTGGGTCGTCCAGATCCCGTCGAGGTCGACGAGCGGGTCGAAACGCATCGGCATCGCCATCGGGGGCACCTCCTCGGCTGGTCAACGCACCACCACTCTAGGTGGTTTCTGTGGCCCGGGACACGACGGCCGAAAAGAGCGGGACTTCGTCGTACGGCTCCGGCAGAGTGTCAGGAGTGACACCGGACATCACCCCTGACAGGTCGGCGCTGCGCAGCTGGCTGCCGGGCTTCCTCGCCCTCGCCGCGATCTGGGGCTCCAGCTTCCTGTTCATCAAGGTCGGCATCCGGGAGCTGCACCCGCTGCACCTCACCCTCTACCGGGTCGCCGCCGGGGCGTTGACCCTGCTCGTCGTGCTCCCGCTGCTGCGCGACCGGCTGCCCCGGGAGCCCCGGGTGTGGGCCCACCTCTTCGTGGCCGCCGCCCTCGGCGTGGCCCTGCCGTTCACCCTCTTCGGGTACGGCGAGCAGCGGGTCGAGTCGATGCTCGCCGGGATCTGGAACGCCACCACGCCGCTGGTCGTGCTGCCGCTGGCGGTGCTGGTGTTCCGCACCGAGCGGTTGACCCCGCGCAGCGCGGTCGGGCTGGGGCTGGGCTTCGCCGGGGTGCTCGTGGTGCTGGGCGTCTGGGAGGGCGTCGGCGGGGCGCACTTCACCGGCCAGCTCATGTGCCTCGGCGCGGCGGCCTGCTACGGCTTCGCCATCCCGTACCAGAAGCGGTTCATCGCGGGCAGTTCCCACTCCGGTCTGTCGCTGTCGGCGGCCCAGCTTCTGCTGGCGACCGCCCAGCTCGCCGTGGTGGGGCCGCTGGTGGCGGGGGCGCCGCCGATGCCCACCGGCCTCTCGGCCGAGGTGCTCGTCAGCGTGCTCGCCCTGGGCGCGCTCGGCACCGGGCTCGCCTTCGTGATCAACCTGCGCAACATCCGGGTCGCCGGGGCGAGCACCGCCTCCACGGTGACCTACCTGATTCCGATCTTCGCGGTGCTGATCGGGGCGTTGGCGCTCGGCGAGCGGCTGAACTGGCACCAGCCGGTCGGCGCGCTGGTCGTGCTGGCCGGGGTAGCGGTGACGCAGGGCCTGCTCGGCCGGCGCAGACGGCCGGCGGGGGCTCCCGGCCCGACCGGGGCTCCTCCCGGCCCGGTGGCGGTCGGGAAGACTGCCGCCCCCGCGGTCGACGGGCGGGCCACCCCGGCCGCCGACGGGGGCGGCCGGGGTGCGCCGGCGACCGGGCCCGCCGTCGGCTGATCAGCCCCGGGCCCACTCCACCAGGCGGTCCGCCGGCCAGGTGTTGACCACCCGGTCGGCGGGGACGCCGCACAGCGCCGCCCGCTCGCAGCCGAACCGCTGCCAGTCGAGCTGCCCCGGGGCGTGGGCGTCGGTGTTGATCGCAAACCGGCAGCCGGCCTCCAGGGCCCGGCGGATCAGCCGCTTCGGCGGGTCCTGCCGCTCGGGGCGGGAGTTGATCTCGACGGCGACGTCGTGCTCGGCGCAGGCGGCGAAGACGGCGTCCGCGTCGAAGTCGCTCTCGGCCCGGGTACGCGGCCGGTGCGCCCGGTCGCCCGGCCCCTTCACCCCGGCGGGCCGGGAGGAGACCATCCGGCCGGTGCAGTGGCCGAGGATGTCCAGGTGCGGGTCGGCGATCGCGGCCAGCATCCGCCGGGTCATCCTGCCCCGCTCGTCGCTCAGCCCGCTGTGCACCGAGCCGACCACCACGTCGAGGCGGGCCAGTAGTTCCTCGTCCTGGTCCAGCGAGCCGTCGGCGAGGATATCCACCTCGATCCCGGTGAGGATGCGGAACCCCTCGGGCAGTGCCGCGTTGACCGCCGCCACGTGGTCGAGTTGCTTGCGCAGCCGGTCCGCGGTCAGCCCCCGCGCCACCTTCAGGCGGGGGGAATGGTCGGTCAGCACGACGTACTCGTGGCCCAGCTCGACCGCCGCGAGCGCCATCTCCTCGATCGGCGAGCCGCCGTCAGACCAGTCGGAGTGGGTGTGGCAGTCGCCGCGCAGCGCCGTGCGCAGCGCGGTGGCCGCGGCGTCCAGGTCGGTGCCCTCCGTGGCGACCAGTCGGCGCAGGTAGACCGGCTCCTCGCCGGCCAGCGACTCGGCGACGCAGCGCGCGGTGACGTCGCCGACCCCGGCCAGGTCGGTGAGCGTCCCGGCGCGGGCCCGCTCGGCGGCCTCCTGCGCCGGCAGCGCGGCCAGGACCTTCGCCGCCGACCGGAACGCCCGGACCCGGTACGTCGCCTCGTTGGCCCGTTCCAGCAGGAAGGCGATGCGGCGGAGGTCGGCGACGGGGTCCCGGGCGGTCATGCCCTGCAACCTACGCGCCCGCGCCGCCGGTCGGGGACGACCGGCGGCGCGGGGATGGTGGTGCGTCGGGTCAGGAGTACGGCAGCTTCACGATCGACTGGTTGCCGAGTCCGAGGGTGGTGGGGTTGTTGCCGATCGCCGACCAGACCTCCACCCTGACCGTGCCGCCGGTCAGGTTGCCGAGCGTCCCGCTGCTGGAGGCCAACCCGGCGGCCTGGGTGTAGTGCTCGTACCCGGCGACCGGGTCGGTGGCGAAGTAGCGGTACGTCTCCACCCGGTCCCAACTCCCGTTGCCGGTCAGGTCGTAGGAGACCCGCACCTGCACCCCGTTGCCGACTGCGGCGCCGGCGTCGAGGAACAGGTCGAACGACGTCTGCCCACCGGCGTACCCGAAGTTGAGGCCGGTCGCGGTGAACACCCGGGCGTTGGTCGGGGTGCCGTCGTGGTTGCCGTTCGCCGCCGCCACCGTCGTGGTGGCCGCGCTGCCGACCGCCCCGAGGCCGCCGCCGGTGAGCAGGTACCGCGTCGACGAGCCGGCCGGCGGCGGGGTGGTGGTGGGGGTCGGGGTCGGCGACGGGCCGGTGGGGGTCGGGGTCGGTGACGGCCCCGGGCCGCCGCCGGTCGCGTTGCCGCCGCTCCAGGTGTACGCCCCGGTGGTGGCCGTCTTCCCGGCCGCCACCGCGAGCGTGGTCCCGTCGGAGAACCGGACGGTGATCGGCGCCGCGGTGATGTTCGACGCCACGTACGTCCGTGCCCCGTTGCGGATGAAGACGCCGCTCAGCGGGTGGTTCGCGCTGACCGTGGTGTCGACGGTGCCGAGCGCGGCGAGGTTGCGGATCCAGTGGAAGGTGTGCGCCCGGCTCTCGCCCTCCTCCGGCGTGTAGCCGGGGTTCGCCCGCAGGCTCGACAGCGCCGCGTTGCCGTCGCCGAGCGCCTGGAACTGCCAGAGGATGTCCTGCCACACCGTCGGCTGCCCGCCGTTGTTGCGGACAAGTTCCGCCCAGTTGGTCCGGACGTACGCCGGGTCGTAGCCGAGGTAGAGGTGGCCGCCGGTGACCGGCAGCAGGTTGATGCCCTGGATCATCTCCGGCTCGGCGCTGAACCAGGTCGAGTACGCCCCGCCGTCGCCCCACACCATGCCGACCGTGGAGTGCCCGAAGGCGGCCGGGAAGTTCTCGTTGGCGTGGTCGAACCAGTACTCCTGGATCGTCGCCGCCTGGGTGGTGTAGAGGAAGATGCCGGCGTCGCGGACGGCGGTGTCGCCGGTGGCCTGGCCCCACTGGATCAGGGCGTTGGCGAAGTTCATCCCCTCCGACGAGGACTCCTGGTTGTTGCCGGCGCCGAACGAGCCGTGCCCGGAGGCCCAGTCGTGGCCGGCGTAGATGTCGAAGTCCCGCAGGTACGGGAACCGGGTGTCGTTGCGGTCGTAGTTGTCGGCGTCCCGGATGAGCAGGTCCACCATGCCGCCGTAGCGGGCGTCGGTGGCCCACTGCGGGTCGTACTTGGCCAGGGTGGCCGCCGCGGCGATGAAGTAGCCGTAGTGGAAGTGGTGGTCGTTGAGCTCCTGGTCGGACCCGTACGACGCCGGGTAGCCGATCAGGGTGCCCCAGTTCTGGTCGTAGTAGAAGACCTTCGCGGCCTTGCCGGGCGAGGCGGTGAACCAGTCGGTGAGGGTGGCCCGGATGGCGTTCAGCGCGCTGTCCCGGGTGGCGGTGTCGTTGACCAGGTCGGCAACCTCGGCGATCCGGGCGGCCCGGCCGAGGCCCTTGCCGGTCCAGTACGTGTCCCCGCCGCGCTGGTCCATCGGGTTGCCCCGGACGGCGGCGAGCTGGTCGCGCAGCGTGGTCAGGTCGGCGCCGGAGCCGTCGCCGACGGCGGGCAGCTCGGGCAGCACCCCCTGGAAGGTCATCGCGGTGCGGAACTGGCTGACGCCGGTGAGCACCTTCATCCGGCCCCGGGCCGACGGGTAGCTCTGGGTGATCGGGGTGGACCCGGTCAGCGCCTTCCACTGGTGCGGGTAGAGGCTCACCACGGTCTGGGTGGCGGTGCCCTCCCGGGCCGTGGTGGTGAACGCGTACGTGGTGGTCATCCGGCTGCTCGCCTGGTCGTAGGCGTACGAGACCCGGGTGCCAGTGACGTGGGCGTGCGCGTACCGGCCGTAGGAGGCGGCCAGGTCGGCGCGCTCCTGCGCGGTGCTGCTCGCGGTGGTGGGCAGCAGGGCGAGGGAGAAGTAGCCCTTGCCGGCCAGCGTGGACGAGATCCGGCCGCCGCTGACCGTCCAGCTCGCCCCGGTCGGGGCGTATCCGACGTAGTCGTGGCCGGCGACGGTGAAGCCGATGGTGGCGCCGCTGTTCGACCAGACGGTCGGGGTGCTGTTGGCGCTGACCACCGCGTCGCCGCCGGTGGTCTGGAAGTACGCGAGCGGCAGCCCGTGGCCGATGGTGGCGCGCATGGTCCGGGCCCCATCGCTCCAGTACGGAGTGACGGTCCAGTCGGTCCAGTTGGCCACCTTCACGGTCGGCGCGGCCAGCCCGGCCACCCCGACGCGGATGTCCTGCACGTACGGGTAGTGGAACTCGCCGACGCCGGTGGCGGTGCCGCTGATCGCCGGGGTGGAGTTGGCGGAGAAGCCCAGCCCGTCGGTGAACGTGTCGTAGGAGAGCGGGTGGGCGTGCAGCGGCTCGCTGTAGGCGCAGTCGGTGCGCTTGAACAGCAGCGACGACCACCAGTCGTTGGTGGGCACGGCACCGGCGGGCGCGTCGGCGGTGACGAACTGCCGGGGGTTGGTGGAGAGCTGGCCGCACCCGGAGGGCAACGGGCCGACCGGGGTGGTGGTGTAGCTGCCCGCGCCGACCGGGGCGGCCTCGGCGGGGGCGGTGTTGGCGGCGACGGCGAGGCCGCCGGCGACGAGGGCGAGGACGGTGGTCGAGGCGAGGGCCCAGAGGCGGTGGCGGTGTGGTGCGGGAGGTGTCACGGGTGCCTCCATCGCGCGGGGACGCCGGACCGGCCGGCGGCGGCGTTTGGTGGTAATCGGGAGGTTCGTCTTCTGTGAGAGCGCTCTCTCACGAAAGGACGTTAACCGCTTGCCGAGACATGCGTCAATGTGTCGGACCGGTTAAGCCGTGATGTCGCGATTGGCCGAGGGTCGGGTCCGCTCCCAGCGGGCGGCCCGTCCGGGCCGGTCAGCCGGCTTCGCCGCCGGCCGTCGGGGCCTTCGGGCAGCCGTGCTTGCGCCGCCACGCGCCCACCTCGGCGGCCGGCTCCCGGTTGCCGTCCCGCCGCCACGAGTCGAGGTAACGGGCCGGCCAGACCACCCCGCGCCGGATCCACCAGTCGCCCCGGCCCGTGCAGGCAGGCGAGATGCCGAAGTGCACGTGGCAGACGTTGTTCGCGTTGCCCGTCCGCCCCACCCTGCCGACCTGCTGGCCGGCCCGCACCCGGTCCCCCACGTCGATCCCCGCGGTGATCGCGCTGAGGTGCGAGCCGTAGTAGCGCACCCCGTCGTCACCCAGCAGCGACACCGACAGGCCCCCGTTGTTCGGCCCCAGCGGTCCCCGCCGGTCGAACCGGTCCACCCGGCTGACCTCGAGAATCGTCCCGTCGGTCACCGCCACCACCGGCTCGCCGCAGTCGGCGAAGATGTCCGTGCCCGGGTACGCGGAGTGGGTCGGGTGGTAGTCGACGTTGCTTGCGCGCACCGGAAAGACGTGCCGCAGGCCGGCCCGGGTCGGCGACGCCGACGCCGACGCCCGGGCGGCCGTCGGTGCCGGCGAGGCCGTCGGTGCCGGCGAGGCCGTCGGCGTGGCCGGCTGACCGGCGGTGGCCGGGGCCGTCGGCCCGACCCACCCGCCGCTGTTCGGCGCGGCGGACGGCGGCGCCGAGCAGCCGGCGGCCAGCACCGGCGCGAGCAGCAGCAGGACCGGGTACGCCACACGCGCGCGGCGCCGGCGCGAGAAGCGCGAGGACATCCGCTCATCCTGACAGAACGGTTACGGTTGGGCCGGTACGGTCCGGGGCGCCGCCGGCACCCGTCCCGCGCGCCGGCCGGACCGCCCGGGCTGGCCGACCGCCCGGTGCGGGAGCGCCGGCTCGGAAGGAGTGACGGTGACGACGTGGCAGCCTGCCCTCCCGACCCACCCGGAACCGGGGCGTCCCGGTTCGCGTACCCCCTCGGGGCTCTTCCCCTCCGTGCCGCCGGCCCGGCCGACCTGGCGCGAACCGCACCCCGTCACCGGGGCGGGCGTCGCCTCCGGCGGCGCGCTCGCCGCCGCCTGGCTGGTGCTGTTCGGCCTGCTCGGCCGCGACGTCCCCGGATACGCCTGGTGGACCGTCCTCGCCGGCGGGCTGGCCTGGCTGGCCGCCCTGGCGCTCGTCCGGTTCGGCGACCGGGGGGTGGCCACCGGGGTCGCCATCGTCACCGCCGGAGGCTGGAGCGTCGCCGCCGCCGTGGTCGCCGTGCGCTGGGCGAGCGTCGGCGACTGGCCCCTGTGGTGAGACCGCAGCGGGCGGCGCGAGGTCGGTGACCGCACCCCGCCGCGCCACCACCAGCCCGGTGGCAGGCACCCGCCGGCCGGTCCGGCCGGGTCGGCCGAGCACCGATGGTGGTGGCCCGGCTACGCAGGGAAGTCCCGTCTTGACGTACCCGCTCCGACGGCGCACCCTCGGCGGTATGGCCTGGACCACCTCCCGCCCCGACCCCGAGCGGAGCCGCCGCCGCCTGCAGATCCTCGCCGAGCTGGCGGGGGCCCGGGCGGTACGCAGGCAGGACCGGCCGCAGCGCGCCCGCACCGAGCAGTTGCGGCAGCTGATCGCCACCCGGCGTCGCGTCGACGGCTGAGCCGGCACACCACACTTTCCACGGGATTGACCGGCCCTTCGGGGCGTTGACCGGTCGCCTGCCGATCCGACCGGTTACCGTGCACGCGTAACGAGTCGGCGAGTAGTGCCGAGGCTATTTGGGGGGACCGTGTCGTACTTCGCTGCCGCGGTGGTGCGCGACGAGGGCGGCTGGACGGCCGCCGAGGTGAACCTGCGCGGCGCCACCGACGTCGACGAGGTCGCCGACCGGCTGCGCGACGTCGAGCCGGACGCCGACCTGTCGCTGCTCTTCGTCGAGGCCGACGATGCCTACCTGGTCGTCCTGCGCCTCGACGAGGCCGAGGACCTGCGGGTCTTCGGCTCCGACTCCGCCTACGCCGAGGAGTCCCGGCTCGGCGCCCTGCTGGTCGGGGACCTCAAGGGGTCGGTCACCGACTTCGACGACACCGAGGAGCCCCGGTCGAATGCGACCGCAGGCGACGACGACAACGAGCAGCCGGCGGTCGACCCGGAGGCCGACCCGGTCGGCGACGCGGACCTCTTGGCCGACCTGGGCATCTCCGCGCAACGGCTGCTGGCCCTCTGCACGCACGAGGGGATGCTGCCGGCCGACGTCACCGCCGAGGTGTGCCAGATCCTCGGATGCGCGGACGAGGTCGAGGAGTTGCGTGGCGTCTGATCCGCCGCCCTCCACCGGCGGGGCCGGGCTGGCCGGCGGCGGGTCGGCAGCGACGGGTGCCGCCGAGCCGGCCGATGCGACCGACCCGGCGCTGGGGCCCGTGCGACCGGGCCAGCCGACCCCGGGCGCGGTCGGGCGGGTCGGCCCGGGCGCGGACGAGGGCCTGGCGGAGCTGGACGGGCCCGGCCGCCGGCAGCGGCATGAGCTGTGGATGCGCCGGGCGCTCCAGGTGGCCGTCACCGGCCCGGAACCGCTTGTCACTGGCCCGGAGCCTTCCGTCACCGGCCCGGAGTTTTCCGTCACTGGCCCGGATTTTTCCGTCATCGGCCCGGCAGTGGACGACGTGCCGGTGGGCGCCGTGGTCTACGGCCCGGACGGGACCGAGCTGGCAGCCGGGCGCAACGAGCGGGAGCTGACCGGGGATCCGACCGCGCACGCGGAGGTGCTGGCGCTGCGCCGGGCCGCCGAGCGCCTGGGCCGCTGGCGGCTCGACGACTGCACCCTGGTGGTGACCCTCGAACCGTGCACGATGTGTGCCGGGGCGATCGTGCTGGCCCGGATCCCGACCGTGGTCTTCGGGGCGTGGGAGCCCAAGACCGGGGCCGCCGGCTCGCTCTGGGACGTGCTGCGCGACCGCCGCCTCAACCACCGCCCCGAGGTGTACGGGGGAGTGCTGGAGGCCGAGAACTCCGCCGTCCTGCGAGCCTTCTTCCGCTGAGGCGCGGCCTCCGCCGGCGGCGTGGCCCGGGGATTGGGCAGGGTCGCGCTCGATCCCGGATGTGGTGGCCTCCGGGGCAACCGGACGCCACTGTTTCCCGGATCGAGCGCGACCCTGGGGTACGGGAGTGGTCAGGCGATGATGGTGTCCAGGCCGATCTCGACCATCTGGGAGAAGGTCTGCTCGCGCTCCTCCGCGGTGGTCTTCTCGCCGGTCTTGATGTGGTCGCTGACCGTGAGGATGGTCAGCGCCCGGGCCTTGAACCGGGCGGCGATCGTGTAGAGCGCCGCGGACTCCATCTCCACGGCCAGCACGCCGTAGTCGGCGAGCGTGTCGTACAGGTCGGGGCGGTCGGTGTAGAAGGCGTCCGCCGCGAGGATTGGGCCCACCCGCATGGCGACGCCGCGCCGCTCGGCCACCTCGACCGAGGTACGCAGCAGCCCGAAGTCGGCGACCGGGGCGTAGTCGATCAGCCCGTCGAAGCGCATCCGGTTCATGTTCGAGTCGGTGGAGGAGCCGATCGCCGCCACCACGTCCCGCAGTTGGAGGTCCTCGGCGAGCGCCCCGCAGGAGCCGACCCGGATCAGGGACTTAACGCCGTAGTCGTTGACCAGTTCGTGGGCGTAGATGGAGGCCGACGGCATGCCCATGCCGGAGCCCTGGACGGAGACCTCCACGCCGTTCCAGCGGCCGGTGAAGCCCAGCATGCCCCGAACCGTCGAGTAGCACTCGGCGCCCTCGAGGTAGGTCTCCGCGATCCATTTGGCCCGCAGCGGGTCACCCGGCATCAGGACCCGTTCGGCGATCTCTCCCGGCTTCGCGCCGATGTGCGTACTCATGGCAAAGATCCTGCCAGGCCGGTCCGGGCGATACCGGTTCGGCGTCCAGACCCGGCGTCCTGTACCCTTCTCGGCGGTGGCGTGTCCGAGTGGCCTAAGGAGCACGCCTCGAAAGCGTGTGAGGGTTTACGCCCTCCGCGGGTTCAAATCCCGCCGCCACCGCCATATAGCAGGGCGAAACGCCCGGCAGCTCCGCTCGGAGCCGCCGGGCGTTTCCTCGTCCGGTCTCAGTTGACTGAGCGGACCTGGTCATAACCGCGATGAGCCGAGCAGACCATTGTTCGATCTATCGGGTGGACTCGCGGTTGAACAGCTTCTTCGACCAGAGGTAGCCGCCGAGGGTGATGACGACGCACCAGCCGATGGCGATGACGGCGCTGTTCCCGATCGGGGTGCCCATCAGGAGACCGCGGATGGTCTCGATGAGCGGGGTGAACGGCTGGTACTCGGCGAACCAGCGCAGCGCGGTGGGCATCGAGTCGGTCGGGACGAACCCGCTGCCGAGGAACGGAAGCAGGATCAGCGGCATGCCGACGTTGCTCGACGACTCGACGGTCTTGCTGGCCAGACCGAATGCGACCGACAGCCAGATGAAGGCGAAGGCCATCATCACCAGGACGCTGGTGAGAGCGAGCCAGTCGCCGAGACCTGCCGACGGCCGGAAGCCGATGAGCAGTGCGACGCCGATGACCGCTGCGATGCTGAGCATCGTCTGGACGAGGCTGCCGACGACGTGTCCCGTCAGGACGGAAATGCGGGCGATGGCCATGGTGCGGAACCGGTCGACGATGCCCTCGGTCATGTCCATGGCGACCGAGATGGTGGTGCCCTGAACCGCGGCGGTGATCGTCATCAGGATGATCGCGGGGGTGACGTAGTTGACGTACTCCGCCCGTCCGCCGGAGGGGCCGCCGAGCCCGGCGCCGAGTGTGCCGCCGAGGACGTAGACGAACAGCAGCAGGAAGACGATCGGCATGCCGATGAGCATCAGCGTCATGGACGGATAGCGCACCATTCGCGTGAGGTTGCGGCGCAGCATCGTCGCCGAGTCGGTCAGTGCGTACGACATGGTGCTCATCGCGTTGCCACCTTTTCGTTCCTGGGGTTGCCGGTGAGGGCGAGGAAGACGTCGTCGAGGTCGGGGGTGTGCATGCTCAGCGAGTCGACCTCGACCGCGTTCTCGTCAAGCCGGTCGAGCAGGGCCTTCAGCGCACGGAGGCTGCCGTCGTGCGGCACCCGCAGGGCGAGCGCGTCGCTGTCGCGGGACGCCTGGCCCACGACGTGTACGGCGGACTCGAGGTCGCCGAGGCCGGCGAACCGCAGCAGGATGTGGCCGCCGGGGATGCGGCGCTTGAGTTCGTCCGCGGTGCCCTCGGCGACGATCTTGCCGTGGTCCAGTACCGCGATCCGGTCGGCGAGTTCGTCGGCCTCCTCCAGGTACTGCGTGGTGAGGAAGATGGTGACGCCACCGGCGACCAACTCCCGCACGATCTGCCACATGCCACGGCGGCTGCGCGGGTCCAGCCCGGTGGTCGGCTCGTCGAGGAAGATCACCTGCGGTGTGCCGACCAGGGTCATCGCGAGGTCGAGCCGCCTGCGCATGCCGCCGGAATAGGTCGCGGCCGGCTTTTTGGCCGCGTCGACCAGGTCGAACTGGTCGAGCAGTTCGGCGACCCTGCGCCTGCCCGCCGCCCGGCCCAGGTGGTGCAGGTCGGCCATCAGGGTCAGGTTCTCCTGGCCGGTCAGCAGGTTGTCGACCGCGGAGAACTGGCCGGTGACGCCGATCGCGGCGCGGACCGCGTCGGGCTCGGCGGCCAGGTCGTGGCCCGCGATTCGCGCGCTGCCCCCGTCGGCCTGGATCAGCGTGGACAAGATCTTGACCGTGGTGGTCTTGCCCGCTCCGTTCGCGCCGAGCAGCGAGAAGACGGTGCCCCGCGGGACGTTCAGGTCGATTCCGTCGAGCACGACGTGGTCGCCGAACGACCTGCGCAGTCCGGTCGCCGTGATCGCCGACTCCGTTGGCATGGTCATGGGAGGCCCCTTCGAGAGGTCTGGTCAGGAACGGCGGACGGTGATGTCGCCGAAGGAGGAGCTCGCCCGGACTTCGACGGTCTCCTCGGACTTCTCCGGTCCTCGGGCGATGTCGTCCAGCGCGTTGTGCACTCGCCCGTGCCCGGTCTTCAGGTCGAGCCAGGCGGCGGTGCCCGCGGCGACACCGATCTCCAGGTCGCCGGTCGCGGTGTGCAGCGTGACCGAGCCGCGCGTGACCTCGCCGATGCGAATGGTTCCGTTGGAGGTCTTGGCTTCCACGCCGGCATCGGCCCGGTCGACGGAGATGTCGCCGTTGGCCGCACGCACCCGCAGTTCGCCGGTGACGGTGCCGAGGTCGGTGTTGCCGTTGGAGTTCTTGATGACGGCGGCCCCGCCGATCTCGCCGATCTGAACCCGTCCGCTGCCGGTGGCGACTTCGGCGTTACCGGCGATCGCGTCGACCGCGATGTGGCCACCGGAGGTGTCCAGGCGAAGCTGGCCGGTCCGGTCGAGTCGGAAGTGACCGACGGACGTCTTGAACCGGCACTCACCCAGCATCCCGGTGCTGTGGAAGTCCCCGACCGACACGTCACCGTGCACCGCAGAGCCAGTGGGAAGTTCGACGAGCACGGCGACCGACCTGGTCTTCTTGGAGAAGTCGAACACCCGGGCCTTCGGCCCTCGCACGGTCAACGTGCCGTTGGTGTACTCGACGCGGGTCTGCTGCGCGGCCTCCACGTCGGAGTTGTCGGACTCGTCGCTCGGCCGTACCTCGACGACGGTGTCGGTGCGGTCGCTCGCGATGAGCCGTACGTTGCCGACGGAGATATCGATCGTGACGGAGATCGATTCCGGGGTGGCGAAAACAGGCATGGCTGTCCCCTCAGGATGAGTCGGAAGAGCATCCCCGCTGGTAGGGGACGTGAAAGGAAAGTGGGGCCGGGCTCGGCTAACGCGCCCAGCCGGTGTAGCGCTGCGCACTGGGCTTGCCGCGCCGGTCGGAGCCGTGGTCGCGCTCCGAGGCGCGCAGCGCGGTCGAGGCGGCCCGCACCAGCCACGCGTTGACCGATCGGCCCTCCTTGCCGGCCGCTTCCTCGACCGCGACCTTGAGCTGTTCCGGGAGGCGGACGTTGATGCGCGCCGTGGCACCGTCCTCGAAGCCCATCGCGGCATCGTCGGTCGGCGCCGCGCCCCGGTCGGTGGGGTCTTCCCGTGGCTGCTCCACCTGGTGAGGTGCCACGACGAATTCCGGGTCACGGCCACGCAGGCGAACCTGGACCGAGCCGGGAGCCAGCTCCCTGGTGATCTCGTCGGCGGCGGCCGACAGTGCTTCGAGCAGGGTGAGCCGGATCGCCGACTCCATCGACACGGTCAACCGCTCGATCAACGCGGTGTCGTTGTCATTGCCGGTCTCCACGGCCGTCAGCAGCTCACGACCGAGAGAGGCCACGTACGGGGTCAGGTCCATGGCACCACTATGGCACAGGATGGTGCCATGGACAACTAATCTGGCTCAGCCTGGCAGCAGAGTGGCACCGGCACCGCAGTGGCTCCGGATCGGTTCAGCCATCCTTGAGGGCGATGCTGTCGACGGGTGGCGGCCGGAGCGGGCTCAGCGTTTCCGCCGGCACCCGGTCCGCGAAGAACTCGAGCAACTCCCGGTGGACGAAGATGTACCCGTCTCCGACGTCACGCAGGAAGAGACACTGCACCGCGTAGTCGAGGAACGGCCGTAGCGGCCGGGGCAGCTCGTTGGCGCGGGCGAGTTGCCGGCGGACCAGCCACTGCTCCACGATCGGCCCGACCGCGACGAACACCAGCAGGTACAGCGCCGCAGCCGTCCCGACGAGCAGGCCGTACCGGACGCCGTCGGCGTCGGTCCGTGGCCAGGTGACGAGCACCCCGGCCGGGGCGCCGGTGATCACGCCGAGGGCGGGTGCCACGCGGAGGGCGAAGCGGAGCCGCTGGCGCAGCGCGGGGCTCGGGATCTCGCGGCGAGGGGCGCCCCCGGGAGGCCCCACGACGTAGAGGTGGAACGCCACGGTGTTGCCGACGCCCAGGGCGAGCAGCGCGGCCAACGCGAAACCGATCCAGTACGCCAGGCCGGTGAGCAGGCCCACCCAGCCGCCGGAGAGGCCGAAGACCGCCCCGACCGCGAGCGTGCAGGCGGCGATCGGTCCGCCGACGGCCGGCTTGTACAGGATCTCCGTGAACTCCTCGGCCGTGTCGGTCAGCCAGTTGACCCGGATCGCACGACGGCCCTCGGGCCGTCGTCCCCACCGCGCGATCAGGGTGAGGTTGTCGTACTCGCCGAACCTGAGGCCGAGCGCAGTCACGACGGCGGCCACCGGGCCGGCGGTGACGCCGGGCCAGCCGACCAGCAGCGCGCCGCAGAGAGCGACCAGCAGGCCCACGGCGAAGCTGGACGCGGTCCGGCTGAGCCGGTCGGCGTCCCTACGCGGCCAGTTCCGCGACCAGTCCGGTGCCACCAGGTCCAGGACGAAGATGGATTGCTGCCGTTCGCGCATCTTGCTGCCGAGCAGCGAGAGGTACCGGGTGGCCTGCTCGGGAAGGTAGCCGGCGTGCGGCCGGTGCCGCAGCATGGTCTCGGTGTACCGGGCGAAGAGCCGGTTCCGCCGGCTGCCGGTGCCGGTCTCCGGGCCGGGACCGTCGGCGTACGCCAGCGCCATGATGCTGAGCAGCAGCGGCGACCCGGTGAACTCCCACAACTCCTCGTCCGCCGCGAGGGCGGCCCGCAGGCCGGCGAGGGCGGGCCCGGACCGGTCCAGGTGTCGCTCGATCTGCGGCCGGGTCAGCGGCTCGATCGTCACGGTTCCGTAGACGGGCAGGCTGGTCCGGAGCCTCTGGTACTCCACCGAACGGCAGCAGAGGGCGATCGGGGTGAGGGGCTGCTGGGCGTGGAACGCGGCGATCGCCGCCACGCATTCGTCGCGGCGCGCCTCGACCACCTCGTCGAGGCCGTCGAGCAGGGGCAGGATCTCGCCGGCCGCGACCCAGGCCGCGGCCTGGGCCGACGGTAACCCGTACCGCTCGGTGAGCTGTTCGGCGAGCCACTGGGCGAGGGGCTGGCGGCGCGTCGCCCACGACGAGAGGTTCAGGACCACCGGGACGGGCGCGTCCCGGTCCACCTCGGCCCCGTCGAGCAACTCCCGCGCGAGTTCGAGCAGCGTGGTCGTCTTGCCGGCCCCGGGCGCCCCGAGGATCACCATGGCCCGGTCAAGTCGCTCGAAGAGCGCGGCGACCGACGTCCGGTCGTCGAGGACGCCGGTGAAGCCGTCCCGGCGGCTGGCCCGCAGCGTCCACGGGTACCGGCGGTCGTCGGCGGACGCTGTGATGCCCAGTTGGAGCCGAGCCTCCACGTGCAGCGAGCGGTCCAGCACGCTGGTGATCCAGTAGCGGCGTACCCGGTCGAGCAGCACCCGGCGGGCCCGCGCCGCGCTCGCGCCGCCGACCGGACCGGGTTCGCGGGCCCGGCGGATCTCGACCACCGTCAGCGCCGTGGCCACGAAGGCGAGCAACGGCCAGGCGATCCACAGGTACGGGGACCAGCGGCCGGGCAGCACCCCCGTGGCGACGTTGGTGACGACCCCCAGCAGGGTCACGCAGACCACCGTGAGGACGACCGTGGTTACCCGACGCATGCGTCGTCTTTACCGTCCGCCGCCGTGGCGCACAACCCGTGATCGGGTACGCCCTCACGCCGGGCGGGCGGTCGCCCGGCTCAGCAGGGGCCGTGGCCCTCGGCGAAGAGGCGGCGGGCCCAGTTGGCGTACCCCGCGATGATCTTCCGGACCGTGCGGCCGTCGTGCAGGAAGAGGTACGCGCGGTCGCCGCGTCGGGCCAGCAGGCCGTCGAACCGGTACGTCCCGTGTGGAGCGACCAGCCGGCTGACCCGCGCGTAGCGGGCCCCGACCTGGTCGACGGGTGTGCCGACGGTGACGCCCTCCGGGGTGCGGACCGGGTCGTCGAGCCAGAGCAGCACCAGCCGGTCGTCGACGAAGACCGGGCTGGTCTCCTCGTGCCCGGCGAGCGTCGGCCCGCACGCGTCGACCTCGGCGCGGAGTATGCCGCGCCGGGTCAGGTCCGCCCCGGTGTCGCCGAATTCGACATTGCGCAGCCCGCGCAGGTTGACGACCTCTGCGGGACGGGCCGAGCGGCCGGCGCCGGACGGCGGGTCGGGCGGGCGAAGGTCGCCGCCGACCTCGATCGGCCCCTGTGGACATGCGCCGCTGCCGGCAATCGAGGCAGCCGCCAGTAGTGTCGCAATGAAAACGAATTGTCGCAATCTCATGGAATCCCCCACTCCCCAACGGGACCGGGGCGCTCAGGTTGCTGCCGATCGGCGGATTCCCTGATTTCCCATTCCTCGGCCAGCTCGTCCCAGTAGTCGGCGGTCAGTCCGCGCCGGCCGTGGATCAGCCAGCCGTCGGTGTTCCGCTCCAGGTGCAGGCCCAGCTCGGCGAACGGGTCGATCCACCGGCCCGGCTCCGCGCCGAGGCGGACCAGCGCGGCGTTCAACGGCCACTGCTCGCGCGGGGAGCCCAGCACGTCGTCGAAGTGCGGCCCCCAGCTCACCGCGCCGGCCAGCCAGACCACCGACGCCTGGCGGCCGACGCCGCCGGAGAACCCGGCCTCCAGGTACGCCACCGGCCCGAGCCGCGACCACCCGGCGAACAGCGCGTTCAGGGCCGGCGAGAGCACCAGCTCGAACGGCTGGCCGGGACCGGGCCCGTCCACGACGAAGTCCGGCAGCGCCCCGGTCAGCTCCTCGACGAGCTGCGGGGTGACCGGCAGCAGCGCGAAGTCCTGGCGCAGCGCGGCGAGCACCGCGTGATCCAGGTCGGCGGTCTGCTCGCGGAGCAGCTCGACGTCGGCGACGACGGCGCTGAGCTGGTAACTCATCGGACCCCTCCGGTGTCCACAGCCTGTGGATGGAACATGTGTGCGACCGGGGGTGGAGCGCCGGCGCTGCCCCGGAAGGTACCGGGTGTGCGCAGTCTGACGTCAGGAGCCGTTGACGAGGTAGCGGCCACTCGCGTTCGCGCTGCTTGGAGCAGACCAGGCGAGCGCGAGCGCGACCACTACGCGGGCCGTTTGTATATTGACCGTGATAAAAAATTGTCACTGCTCACACGGAAGGACACGAGTGAAACGCCGACTTCTGCATGCGCTGACGGCCATGACTGTCGTTATTACCGGTACGGGCGTGGTAGCCACGCCAGCCTCGGCCAGCGACGCGTGGGGCATTGTCTGCAACCTCAGGGAAAACACCTGGCTCCGCGCCGCGCCCCAGAGCGGCTTTGTGCTGCGCACCCTGACGGCCGGGCGTGGATTCCGCTGGCACGGTCAGGTCTGGGCCATCGACGCCGACTCCTGGGTCTACGGCCATGGCGCCGAGGATCCGTCACTGGACGGTTGGGTTCCGGCCCGCAACACCACCTGCTGAACCCGTAGCTGACAGGGATGGCCGCAGTCGCTTGCTGCCATCCCTGTACCTATTCGGTGATCATCCGTACCGCGAGGCCCGCGACGGCAGTGGGCTGCCCGACCGGCAGGCCGGCCTGGACGCGCGGCGCCGGACGGCACGTGCCCAGGTCGAGCGGGCCCTGGCCAGGCTCAAGTGCTTCCCGACACAGACAACGCTGGGCCGATCCGGTGAGGGGATCGGCCCAGCGTTTGTGCTGCTCAGCGAGCGGAGGATACGAGATTCGAACTCGTGAGGGTGTAAACCCAACACGCTTTCCAAGCGTGCGCCCTAGGCCTCTAGGCGAATCCTCCGTGGGACAGGATACAGGTCCGTCGCGGCCCCACCACCCCACCACCCCCCGAAGATCGACCAGCGGTCGGGTAGGGTGGGTCTCACCTCCCGTGCGGCGGTATCTCGTGAACCTCCCCAGGGCCGGAAGGCAGCAAGGATAAGCGAGCTCTGCCGGGTGCACGGGAGGCCTTTTTGTCTCCGGGCGCCGGTACCGTACCCGAGGTCAGGGTCACGGGGTGGTGGGTGGTCACGCGTGCCCGACCGGCGCAGAATGGCTCGGTCGAGAGGAGGCGGGACGGGTGGCACTGGCGCTCTACCGCAAGTACCGGCCGCGCACCTTCGCCGAGATCATCGGGCAGGAGCACGTCACCGAGCCGCTGTCGCAGGCGCTGCGCAGCGGGCGGCTCAACCACGCGTACCTCTTCTCCGGCCCGCGTGGCTGCGGCAAGACCTCCAGCGCCCGCATCCTGGCCCGCTCGCTGAACTGTGAGCAGGGCCCCACCCCGGAGCCGTGCGGGCAGTGCGAGTCCTGCCGCTCGCTGGCCACCGACGGCGGCTCCATCGACGTGCTGGAGATCGACGCGGCCAGCCACGGCGGCGTCGACGACGCCCGGGAGCTGCGCGAGAAGGCGTTCTTCGCGCCGGCCCACAGCCGGTTCAAGATCTACGTCATCGACGAGGCGCACATGGTCTCGTCGGCCGGCTTCAACGCCCTGCTCAAGCTGGTCGAGGAGCCCCCGGAGTACGTCAAGTTCATCTTCGCCACGACCGAGCCGGAGAAGGTCCTCGGCACGATCAAGTCGCGGACCCACCACTACCCGTTCCGGCTGATCCCGCCGAAGGTGCTCCGGCCATACCTTGAGCAGCTCTGCGAGGCCGAGGGAGCCACCGTCGACCCGGCGGTCTTCCCCCTGGTCGTGCGCGCCGGTGGCGGCAGCGCCCGGGACAGCCTCTCCGTGCTCGACCAGCTCATCGCCGGCGCGGGTCCGGAGGGGGTCAGCTACGCCCGGGCCGCCGCGCTGCTCGGCGTCACCGACTCGGCGCTGATCGACGAGATGTGCGACGCGCTGGCCGCCGGGGACGGCGCTGCCGCGTACGCGACCGTGGACCGGGTGGCCGAGGCCGGGCACGACCCGCGCCGGTTCGCCTCGGACCTGCTGGAGCGGCTGCGCGACCTGATCGTGCTCCAGCAGGTGCCCGACGCCGCCACCAAGGGCCTGATCGACGGGCCGGCCGACGAGATCGAGCGGATGACCGCCCAGGCCCAGCGGCTCGGCCCGGCCACCCTGTCCCGGTGCGCCGACATCGTGCACAACGGCCTGGTGGACATGCGCGGCACCACCGCGCCCCGGCTGCTGCTGGAGCTGATCTGCGCCCGGATGCTGCTGCCGGGCGCGGACGACTCGACCGGTGCCCTGCTCCAGCGCCTGGAGCGGATGGAACGCCGACTCACCCTCGGCGGCACCGAGCCGCCGCCGGCCGCCGCCGGCCCCGCGCCGGTCGCCCCCACCGCTGCGGTACGCCCCGAGCCGGCCACCCCGCCCACGGCTGCCGCGCCGTCCGCGCCGGCGGCGGCGTCCGCCGCCCCGGCGGGTGGCCCGCCTCCGCCCGTCGCTCCCGTGTCGGCGGCTCCGGCCGCCCCGGTCGCGCCTCGGCGGGAGGTCCCGCCGGAGGCGGTCATGCCCGACCCGGGCACCCCCGCCCCGCCCCGTCCCGGCGCGGCTGCCCCGGGCGCGCTGGACGCCGTGGCGGTGCGTCGGGCGTGGCCGGACGTCGTCGGCAAGGTCAACCGGACCAACAAGCGGATCGCGGCGCTGATGCGGGACGCGGTGGTCCGGGAGTTGGACGGCGACGTGCTGCTGCTGACCGTGAAGTCGACGGTGCTGGCCAAGATGATGTCCGACCATGCTCAGGTGCTCACCGACGCCCTCTACGAGGAGTTCGGCGGGCGTTGGCAGATCCGCTGCGAGGTCTCCGGCGAGCGGGGCGGCGGCGGCCCTCGGGCGGCGGCTCCCGCGGCGGCCCGCCCGACCCCACAGGCACCGACCGCCCCCGCCGCCCGCCCGACGTCCGGCGTACCGGACGGCCGGGCCGGCGCGGCTCCAAGCGGGCCGGCCACGTCGGCCGGTGGGAACGAGGAGTGGCCCGAACCGGCCCGCCCCGGCGGGGCCGCGCCGGCCGCGAACGCGACGCAGGAGGACGACTGGCCGGAGGCGGCCCGCCCGGGCGGGACCGACCCCGCCGGGCCGCCCGCTGACGGCGCGGGGGCGACCGCCCCGCCCCGGACCCCCGCCCCCGCTGTCCCGACGCGTGAGCCCGCCCCCGCACCGGCTCGGGGCGCGGGCCCGGAGCAGACCGACCCGCCGGCCAACGGCTCCGCCGGTAACGGTGGCGGTGCGGGCGGCGCACCGGTCAGCAGCGCCATCGCCGCCGCGCGGGCGGCGGCGGCCGGCCGCGGTCCGCGTACCCAGAACGGGGCCCGGCGGTCCGCGGACGCGGACTGGGCCGGCGAGCCGCCCTACGACCCCGACTACGACGGGCCGGTGCGCGGCGGTGGACGCCCTGGTCCGGCGGCGCCGGCCACCCCGGCCTATGAGGGCTTCGACCCGGGCGACGAGCCGCTGGACGAGGTGATCGACGAGCGGACCGCCCGGCAGTCCAGCGAGGAGCAGGCGGTGCAGCTGCTCCGGGAGGCGTTCGGCGCCGAGAAGATCGACGAGGTGGACGCCCGCTGACGCGGGTGTCGCCCGTACCGGAGAACGGGCCACGCCCCCGACTAGGCTGGGCGCGGCCGAGCAGACGAGTGCGAGAAGGAGCCATCCGTGCGCCCAGGTGGACAGCCGAACATGCAGCAGATGCTGAAGCAGGCGCAGAAGATGCAGCAGCAGATCACCAAGGCCAAGGCCGAGCTGGCCGAGGCAGAGCTGACCGGCACCGCAGGCGGCGGCCTCGTCACCGCGACCGTCTCCGGCTCCGGCGACATCAAGAGCATCAAGATCGACCCGAAGGCGGTCGACCCGGAGGACGTGGAGACGCTGGAGGACCTGGTGGTCGCCGCGCTGCACAACGCCGCCGAGGCGGTCCGGGTGCTGACGGAGCAGAAGATGGGTCCGGTCGCGGGCGGCGCGGGCGGCCTCGGCCTCCCCGGTTTCTGAGCCGGCGACCAGATGTACGAAGGTGCCATCCAGGACCTGATCGACGAGCTGGGGCGGCTGCCGGGCGTCGGCCCGAAGAGCGCCCAGCGGATCGCCTTCCACGTCCTGTCGGCGGACCCGGCCGACGTCAACCGGCTGGCCGGCGCGCTGCGCAAGGTCAAGGATCTGGTGCGGTTCTGCACCACCTGCTACAACGTCGCCGAGTCCGAGCAGTGCCGGATCTGCCGGGACCCGCGCCGCACCGACGAGGTGCTCTGCGTGGTCGAGGAGCCGAAGGACGTGGTGGCGGTCGAGCGGACCGGCGAGTTCCGGGGCCGCTACCACGTGCTCGGTGGGGCGATCAACCCGCTGGAGGGGATCGGCCCGGACAACCTGCGCATCCGTGAGCTGCTGACCCGGCTGAGTGGCGGCGCGGTGCGCGAGTTGATCCTCGCGACCGACCCGAACACCGAGGGCGAGGCGACGGCGACGTACCTGGCGCTGATGGTCAAGCCGATGGGCATCGCGGTGACCCGGCTCGCCAGCGGCCTGCCGGTCGGCGGCGACCTGGAGTACGCCGACGAGATCACCCTCGGCCGCGCCTTCGAGGGCCGCCGCGCCGTCTGACCCGTACTTGGCCACCCGACGGCCGCACCGGGGAAACTGGTGTCGGCCGTCGGTCCTTCCGGCGTCCCGATCAACTGCGGGGTGTCTGACATGTGGTCGGACGGGGGCGACGGTCGATGTAACAAGTTCGCATCTATGAATCAGTACAAATCGCCCCTTTGGTGGCGGCCCGCTGGGCCGCCGTGTGCGAGGCGCACCGGTTAAGACACGATCCGATACCAACCGCTTCCCCGGCAGTTTCCCGGGGGTCCGAACGGCAGCTAAGGTCACGGCCATCGGTGACCCCTGTCACCACGTTGTCCGTACCCCCAAGGACGAGGTGAAGCACCCATGCGTGCACCCAGGCCGAAGGTCGCAATTGCGGCCGTCGCGGTCGCGGCCCTCGCGGTAGCAGGCTGCGCCGAGAGCGACCGCGATGACAGTTCCGGCGGTAGCAAGAAGGACACTATGGTCTTCGGCGTAGCCGGCGACCCGAAGGTCCTCGACCCCAGCTTCGCCAGCGACGGCGAGTCGCTGCGCGTGGCGCGTCAGGTCTTCGAGACCCTGGTCCGGCCGGAGGAGGGTGGCACCAAGGTCACCCCGGGGCTGGCCGAGTCGTGGACCCCGGACGCAGCCGGCACCACCTGGACGTTCAAGCTCCGCTCGGGCGTGAAGTTCCACGACGGCGCCGACTTCAACGCCGACGCCGTGTGCGTGAACTTCAACCGCTGGTACAACGCCAAGGGCCTCATGCAGAGCCCGGACGTGACCGCGTACTGGCAGGACGTCATGGGCGGGTTCGCCAAGAACGAGAGCGCCGACCTGCCGCCGAGCCTGTTCAAGTCGTGCACCGCCAAGGACGCCACCACGGTCGACCTGGCGTTCACCCGGGTCTCCAGCAAGGTCCCGGCCGCGCTGATGCTGCCCTCGTTCTCCATCCACAGCCCGAAGGCGCTGGAGCAGTACGACGCCAGCAACGTGGGTGGCACCGCCGAGGACATCAAGTACCCGGCGTACGCGATGGAGCACCCGACCGGCACCGGCCCGTTCAAGTTCAAGGCCTGGGACGTCGCCAACAAGACGCTCACCATCGAGCGCAACGACGACTACTACGGCAACAAGGCCAAGCTGAAGACCCTGATCTACAAGACCATCTCGGACGAGAACGCGCGCAAGCAGGCGCTGCGCTCCGGCGACATCCAGGGCTACGACCTGGTTGGCCCGGCCGACGTCGAGCCGCTGAAGTCCGAGGGCTTCAACATGCTCACCCGCCCGGCGTTCAACGTCCTCTACCTGGCGATCAACCAGAAGGGGAACCCGAAGCTCGCCGACGTCAAGGTTCGCCAGGCGATCGCGTACGCGCTCAACCGCCAGGCGCTGGTCGACTCGAAGCTGCCCCCGGGCGCCAAGGTCGGCGTGAACTTCATGCCGGACACGGTCGAGGGCTTCAACGGCGACGTGGCCAAGTACGACTACAACCCGGAGAAGGCCAAGTCGCTGCTGGCCGAGGCCGGCGCGTCGAACCTGACCCTGCGGTTCCACTACCCGACCGAGGTCACCCGGCCGTACATGCCGAACCCGAAGGACATCTTCGAGCTGCTCTCGGCGGACCTCAAGGCAGTCGGCATCAAGGTCGAGGCCATCCCGCTCAAGTGGAGCCCGGACTACCTGAACGCCACCACCTCGGGCAACAAGCACGACATCCACTTCCTCGGCTGGACCGGTGACTACGGCGACGCCTACAACTTCATCGGCACCTTCTTCGACCGGCCGAAGGACGAGTGGGGCTTCACCGACAAGGCCCTGTTCGACCAGTTCAAGGACGCGGACACCACCGCCGACCAGGCGGCCCGGGTGGAGAAGTACAAGGCTCTGAACAAGGCCATCATGGAGCTCGTGCCGGGTGTGCCGATCTCGCACTCGCCGCCGGCGATCGTGTTCGGCAAGGACGTGACCGGGATCAAGGCGAGCCCGCTCACCGACGAGCGGTTCGCTACCGCCGAGTTCAAGTCCTGATCTGACGCAACGAACGCGGGCGGGTGCTGTTACCACGGCACCCGCCCGCACCCCTCCGCACACCCTTCCGAGGCCGCCGTGTTCCGGTTCATCGTCAGACGCCTGCTGCAGCTCATACCGACGCTGATCGGGCTCTCCCTCCTGCTGTTCATCTGGCTGCGCCGGCTGCCGGGCGGCCCCGAGACCGCCATCCTGGGTGAGCGCGGCACGCCGGAGATGCGCGCCGCCATCCGCCGCAACTTCGGTCTCGACGAGCCGATCCTGATCCAGTACGGCCGGTTCGTCCGGCGGCTGATCAAGCTGGACCTGGGCACCTCGACCTCCACCAAGCGCTCGGTCGTCACCGAGTTCGTCGAGCGGTTCCCGGGCACCGTCGAGCTGACCGTGATGGCCATGGTGATCGCCATCGGGATCGGCATCCCGCTGGGCTACCTGGCCGCCCGCCGTCGGGGCCGGATGCTCGACCACCTCTCGGTCGGCGGGTCGCTGATCGGCATCTGCATCCCGGTCTTCTTCCTGGCGTACGTGCTGAAGGCGATCTTCTCGGAGAACCTCGGCTGGTTCCCGTCCAGCGGCCGGCAGGATCCGACCCTCGGGGCGACCCGGATCACCAACTTCTTCGTCTTCGACGGGCTGATGACCCGGGAGTGGGACGCCGCCGCCGACGCGCTCTGGCACCTGGTGCTGCCGGGTCTCGCGCTGGCCAGCATCCCCCTGGCGATCATCGTCCGGATCACCCGGGCCAGCGTGCTGGAGGTGCTCAACGAGGACTTCGTCCGCACGGCCGAGGCCAAGGGCCTGACCGAGAACACGGTCCGCCGCCGGCACGTGCTGCGCAACGCCATGCTGCCCGTGGTCACCTCGATCGGCCTGCTCACCGGCGGCCTGCTCTCCGGCGCGGTGCTGACCGAGACCGTCTTCGCCTTCAGCGGCATCGGGGCGTTCGTCGCCGAGGCGATCGGCCAGCGCGACTATCCCGTCCTGATGGGCTTCATCCTGATCATCGCGGTGGTGTACGTGCTGGTGAACCTCCTGGTGGACCTCTCATACAGCGTGATCGACCCGAGGGTGAGGGTGCGATGACGGCCATCAGCGGCAAGAAGCGCGAGAAGATCGACCGGCTCGCCGAGTTGGCCGCCCGGGACGACGAGCGCGGCGTGAGCCTCTGGCAGGAGGCGTTCCGCCGGCTGCGGCGCAACCCGGCCGCCATCGTCGGCGCGGTGATCCTGGGCCTGTTCCTGCTGGTCGCCATCGTCGGGCCGTTCCTGGTCCCGCACCCGGCGGACGCCCAGCTCTGGAAGGGCGAGATCCGGGACAACATCGGCTACTTCCCGGGCCCCCGAGCGGAGAACTGGTTCGGCGTCGACCACATCGGCCGCGACGAGTTCAGCCGGATGATCGTCGGTGCCCGGCAGACCCTGCTGGTCGGCATCATCTCCACCCTGATCGGGCTGGCCGTCGGGTCGATGCTCGGCGGCGTCGCCGGCGCCGCGGCCGGTCTCGGCGGCAAGTGGGGCCGGGCCCTCGACAACGCCATCATGCGCTTCGTCGACATGCTGCTGGCCATGCCGAGCCTGCTGCTCGCGATCAGCATCGCCGCGCTGCTCGGCTCCGGTCTGACCACCGTGATGATCGCGGTCGGCGTGGTCTCCGTGCCGGTCTTCGCCCGGCTGCTGCGCGGCTCGATGATCTCCCAGGCCAACAGCGACTACGTGCTGGCCGCGACGTCGCTGGGCGTGAAGAAGCCGAAGATCGCGCTGACCCACGTGGTGCCGAACTCGCTCGCCCCGGTGATCGTCCAGGCGACGCTGACCCTGGCCACCGCGATCATCGAGGCCGCCGCGCTCTCCTTCCTCGGTCTCGGCAACAACGACGCGTCCATCCCGGAGTGGGGCGTCATGCTCGCCGACGCGCAGCGCTACCTCGACGCCGCGCCCCGGCTGGCCGTCCTGCCCGCCCTCGCGATCATCGTCACCGCGCTCGGTTTCACCCTGCTCGGCGAGGCAATGCGCGAGGCCCTCGACCCGAAGCTGCGGAAGTAGGCCGGCTGTCGTGTGTGAAGCGCGAGGAGTGAGCTTGCGAGCCCCGCAGTCGCGAACGGAAGGTCGGTAATGGCACTGCTCGAAGTGGACGACCTCTCCGTCACGTTCGCCCGGCGCGGTCAACGCACCGTGCACGCCGTCGACGGAGTGTCCTTTGCGGTCGACGCCGGCGAGGTGGTCGGCCTGGTCGGCGAGTCCGGCTGCGGCAAGAGCGTCACCTCGTTGGCCATCATGGGCCTGCTGCCCAAGCAGCCCGGCCTGCGGGTCGGCGGCAAGGCGGTCTTCGACGGCACGGACCTGCTCCAGCTCGACGACCGGTCCCGCCGGGACATCCGGGGCCGGGACGTCGCGATGATCTTCCAGGATCCGCTCTCTTCGCTGAACCCGGTGATCCCGATCGGGTTGCAGGTGACCGAGGTGCTGACCCGGCACCGGGGGATGAGGGGTGAGGCTGCCAAGAAGGAGGCCGCCGACCTGCTCGATCGGGTCGGCATCCCCGACCCGCGCCGCCGGCTCAAGGAGTACCCGCACCAGCTCTCCGGCGGCATGCGGCAGCGCGCCCTGATCGCCATGGCGGTGGCCTGCCAGCCCCGGCTGCTGATCGCCGACGAGCCGACCACCGCGCTGGACGTCACCATCCAGGCGCAGATCCTGGAGCTGCTCAAGGACCTGGTCCGGGACTCCGGCACCGCGCTCGTGATGATCACCCACGACCTGGGGGTGGTCGCCGGCATGTGCGAGACGATCAACGTGCTGTACGGGGGCCGGGTGGTGGAGACGGCCCGCCGCCGCCCGCTGTTCCGCGAGCCGCGGCACCCGTACACGGTGGGTCTGCTCGGCTCGGTGCCGCGCCTGGACGCCGGGCGTGGCGAGCGGCTGAACCCGATCCCCGGCTCGGTCCGGGATCTGCTGGCCTGGCCGGACGGCTGCGCCTTCGCCCCACGCTGCGCCCGCCGCATCGACGAGTGCGTGGGGGAGCCGCCGGAGCTGGTGCTCGCCCACGATGGCCGCAGCTACCGGTGCCTCAACCCGGCTCCGGTCCCGGGCACCGTGCCCCCGGGCGTCACCGGCGGCCGGGCCGCGACCGCCCCGGCGGCCGGTGCCGCCGCCCGTGCGGCGGCCGACGACGCGACCGCGGGTTCGGTGCCCGCCCCGCGCGAGGAGGAGAAGCCGTGACCGAGAGCGACATCCTCGTCGAGGTCCGCGACCTGAAGGTGCACTTCCCGATCAAGCGGGGAATCCTCCTCGACCGGGTGGTGGGCCACGTCAAGGCGGTCGACGGGGTCGACCTGAACATCCCGCGCGGGAAGACGTACGGACTGGTCGGCGAGTCCGGCTGCGGCAAGTCCACGCTCGGCCGGGCCCTGCTCCAGCTCACCCCGCCCACCGCCGGCGAGGTCCGCTTCGACGGCGTCGAGCTGACCACGCTCCCGGCCGGGAAGCTGCGCACCATGCGCCGCCGGATGCAGATGATCTTCCAGGACCCGATGTCGAGCCTGGACCCCCGGCAGAACGTCGAGTCGATCCTGGTCGAGGGGTTGCAGACCCACGGCATCGGGACCGATCGGGACGACCGGCGGCGGATCATCGGCGAGACCCTCGACGCGGTGGGGCTGCCCCGCTGGGCGCTGTCCCGGTACCCGCACGAGTTCTCCGGTGGCCAGCGGCAGCGCATCGGCATCGCCCGGGCCCTGGTGCTCGGCCCCGAGCTGATCGTCGCCGACGAGCCGGTCTCCGCCCTGGACGTCTCCATCCAGGCCCAGGTGGTGAACCTGCTCGACGAGCTTCAGGACAACCTCGGCCTGACCTACCTGTTCATCGCCCACGACCTTGCCGTGGTCAAGCACATCTCCGACGTGGTCGGCGTGATGTATTTGGGCGCGCTGGTCGAGGAGGCGCCGAGCGACCGGCTGTACAGCGAGCCGCTGCACCCGTACACCCGGGCGCTGATGTCGGCCGTGCCGGTGCCGGACCCGGACGTGGAGGACCGGCGGGAGCGGATCCTGCTCGCCGGGGACCTGCCGTCGCCGGCCAACCCGCCGTCGGGCTGCCGGTTCCACACCCGCTGCCCGTGGGCCCAGCCCACCCGCTGCGCCGACGAGCGGCCGGCGCTGCGGGACATCGGCGGCAGCCGGGTCGCCTGCCACTTCGCGGAGCAGATCGCCAGCGGCGAGCTGCGCCCGCACAAGGTGAGCGTGCAGATCGTCCGGCCCGAGGACGAGGGCGCGGCCCCGGCCGTCGTCTCCGCTCCCACCGAGCCCGGCTCGTACGTGTGAGCGAGGGGCCCTTGTCGGCGCGGCTCGCGTCGCGGGGGCCCCGGCCAGGTCAGCCCTCCGGGCGGTTGAGCAGGCCGACCGCGATCGTGTGTACGGCGTCCAGCCCGGCCGGGTCGGCCAGCGGGGCCGTCCCGCCGGTCACGACGTACCACTCGTCGGCCTCCCGGTACTGCACGCGGAGGACGACCTGGCCGTCGGCGTACTCCGTGCGCAGGGTCAGTTCACCGGTCACCACGCCGGCCTCGTCGGTCATCACGCCGCCCGGGCCGGGGACGACATCGGCGGTACGGTTCTGCGCCCCGCCGCCGGCCGGAGCGCCCGTGGGTGGGGACGCCGCGGCGCTGGTGGCCCCCGCGTCGGCGGACATGCCGGCGCCCGAGACGTCGGCCGGACCCGTCGGGGCGCCGTCCGCGATCATCCCGGCCGTGGTGGCACCCTCGCTCGTTCCGGCCCCGGTCACGGCTTGCTCGCCCATGTGCAGCCCTCCAGCATGTCGGTCAGGGCGGCCTTCTCGGCACTGGTCACCGTCAGCCGCCAGTGGTGCTTGACCGTCACCCAGTTCTCGGCGTACTTGCACCAGTACGATCGGTTCGCCGGCTTCCACTGGGACGGGTCCTGGTCACCCTTTGCCCGGTTGGAGGAGGCGGAAACCGCGAAGAGCTGCGGTCTCGTGAGATCGTTCGCGAAGTCGCCCCGCTTGGCGTCGTCCCACTCGTCCGCCCCCGAGCGCCACGCGTTGGCCAGCGGCACGGTGTGGTCGATGTCCACGTCCGAGGGGTCGGTGAAGACCCGGCCGTCGTACACGCTCTCCCAGTGGCCGGCGACGACGTTGCAGCCGGAGAGCCGGATGTCCTTACCGTCGCGCTTGAGGACGCTGTCCCGCACGTCGCAGTTCTTGCCGGTGTCCCGCCAGTGCGGGAAGTGGTCGCGGCTGTAGCCCTTCATCGAGCCGGCGCTGGCGACGGTCAGCTGGCCCAACTGCTCGCTGACGTTGCCGCCGCCGCCACTGGGCGGGGCCTCGGGCTCGTCGACAGCCGAGCAGCCGGCGGCCACGAGGGCGAGCGCCGCGGCAAGCACGGCAGCCCCGGCCACACGACATCCTGATCTGGTTCGCACAGACGACACCTCTCCAGCTTGCGGGCTCCCGGCGATTGCGCACAGTACCCCGGCACCGTTTCCATGAATCGTGGCGTCCGGCAAATCGACCGGAGGAGGATGGATACCCGTGACCGAATCCGCACCCACGCCCGCGCTCCGGATGGGCACCCCCGCCGCCCGGGGGACGCTGCTCGCCGCGATTCTCGCCTCCGGCATGGTCTTCCTGGACAGCACCGTGGTCAACGTGGCCCTTCCCCGCCTCGGCACGGAACTCGGCGCCACGGTGGCCGGTCTCCAGTGGACTGTCAACGGGTACCTGCTCATGCTGGCCGCGTTCGTGCTGCTCGGCGGGGCGCTCGGCGACCGGTTCGGGCGGCGGCGGGTGTTCCTGATCGGGGTCGTCTGGTTCGCCGTCGCCTCCGCGCTGTGCGGCCTGGCCCAGGGCACCGGCTGGCTGGTCGCGGCCAGGTTCCTCCAGGGCGTCGGGGGTGCGCTGCTCACCCCCGGCTCGCTGTCGGTCATCCAGTCCAGCTTTCACCCCGACGACCGGGGCCGGGCGATCGGGGCATGGTCCGGGTTGGCCGGGGTCTCCACCGCGCTCGGCCCGCTCGTCGGGGGCTGGCTGATCGACGCCCTGTCCTGGCGGTGGATCTTCTTCATCAACCTGCCGCTGGCCCTGCCGGTGGTGCTGGCCGCGCTGCGCTGGGTGCCGGAGAGCCGCGACGAGGACGCCTCGCGTACCGGGGCCGGGCGGCGGCGGTTCGACGTGGCCGGCGCGCTGCTCGGCGCGCTCGGCCTGGGCGGCGTCACGTACGCCCTGATCGACGCGCCGGCCCGGGGCGGTTCGCTGCCGGTGTTGGCGTCGGCGCTGGTCGGGGTGCTCGCCGCCGTCGCGTTCGTGCTGGTGGAACGGCGCCGGGGCGACACCGCCATGCTGCCCACCGCCTTGTTCGGCAGCCGGCTCTTCTCGGTGCTGAACGTCTTCACGGTGATGGTGTACGCGGCGCTGGGCGGGTTCACCTTCTTCCTCGCCGTGTACCTGCAGAACGTGGTGGGCTGGTCGGCGCTGCTCACCGGCCTGGCCACCGTCCCCATGACGGTCCTGCTACTGGTCGGCTCGTCCCGCGCCGGAGCGCTGTCGGCCAGGATCGGCCCCCGGCTGCCGCTGACCGTGGGCCCGGTGGTGGCCGCGATCGGCCTGCTGCTGCTGCGCGGGGTGCGACCGGGCGCGTCGTACTGGACGGACGTGCTGCCCGGGGTGACCCTCTTCGGCCTGGGCCTGACCCTGGTGGTGGCGCCGCTGACCGCCTCGGTGCTGGCCGCCGTGGCGGACCGGTTCGCGGGGGTGGCCAGCGGGTTCAACAACGCGGCGTCCCGGGCCGGCGGTCTGCTCGCGGTGGCCGCGCTGCCCCTGCTGGTCGGCCTCAGCGGCACCGGGTACGAGCAGAAGGCGGCGCTGACCGACGCGTTCCGGGGCGCGCTGCTCTGGTGCGCCGGCGGGCTGCTGGCCGGGGCGGTGCTGGCCGGTCTGCTGATCCACCGCCCGCCCCGCGAGGCACCAGGCTCGCAGCCGCGTCCGACGCTACCCGCCTCGACCTCACCCGACAGGCGGTAGGCGGCGCCCGGCGGGTGCCGGACGCCGCCGGGCGACCTCAGGCGCGGGCGCGGTTGACGGCGCTGGTGACCGCCTTCACGGAGGCGGTGACGATGTTCGCGTCCACCCCGACGCCCCACACGGTGCGGCCGTCGACCTCGCACTCGACGTACGCGGCGGCCTGCGCGTCCCCGCCGGAGGAGAGGGCGTGCTCGTGGTAGTCGAGCACCCGTACCGCCACGCCCACCGATCCGAGCGCGTTGACGTACGCGTCGATCGGGCCGTTGCCGACGGCGGCCAGCGACCGGACCTCACCGCCGACGCCCACCCGGGCCTCGATCTCGACCTTGCCGTCGGCGGTGCCGATGGCGTAGCCGGCCAGGGTGACGGCCGGATCGGGCTGGTGGTCGATCAGGTAGTGGCCCGCGAAGATCTCCCACATGGTGCCCGGGCCGACCTCGCCGCCGTCGTGGTCGGTGACCTGCTGGACCACGCCGGAGAACTCGATCTGGAGCCGGCGCGGCAGGTCGAGCTGGTGTTCGCTCTTCATGATGTACGCGACGCCGCCCTTGCCGGACTGCGAGTTGACCCGGATGACCGCCTCGTAGGTGCGGCCCAGGTCCTTTGGGTCGATCGGCAGGTACGGCACGGCCCAGGTGTGCTGGTCGACCGGCACACCGGCCGTCGCCGCGTCGGCGTGCAGGGCGTCGAAGCCCTTCTTGATCGCGTCCTGGTGGGAGCCGGAGAACGCGGTGTAGACCAGGTCGCCCGCGTACGGGTGGCGCTCGTGCACCGGGAGCTGGTTGCAGTACTCCACGGCCCGCTTGACCTCGTCGATGTTCGAGAAGTCGATCATCGGGTCGA
Source organism: Micromonospora sp. CA-111912 (assembly GCF_050948415.1). Classification (NCBI taxonomy): domain Bacteria; kingdom Bacillati; phylum Actinomycetota; class Actinomycetes; order Micromonosporales; family Micromonosporaceae; genus Micromonospora; species Micromonospora sp. CA-111912. Next base: position 6,881,389 of record NZ_CP192007.1, on the reverse strand, counting down.
TGCCCTGGGAGAACAGGTTGAGCCCCAGCGTCACCAGGTCGACGTTGCCGGTGCGCTCGCCGTTGCCGAACAGGCAGCCCTCGATCCGGTCGGCGCCGGCCAGCAGGCCCAGCTCGGCGGCGGCCACGCCGGTGCCCCGGTCGTTGTGCGGGTGCAGGCTCAGCACCAGGCTGTCCCGCCGGGGCAGGCGCCGGTGCATCCACTCGATCGAGTCGGCGTACACGTTCGGGGTGGCCATCTCGACGGTCGCCGGCAGGTTGATGATCAGCTTCCGGTCCGGCGTCGGGTCGATCGCGTCGATCACCGCCGAGCAGACCTCCAGCGCGTACTCCAGCTCGGTGCCCGTGTACGACTCCGGAGAGTACTCGTAGTAGATGTCCGTGTCCGGGGTGTGGATCTCCGCGTACTTCTGGCAGAGCCGCGCGCCGGTGGTGGCGATGTCGGTGATGCCGTCCCGGTCCAGCCCGAAGACCACCCGACGCTGAAGGGTGGAGGTCGAGTTGTAGAAGTGCACGATCGCCCGCTTCGCGCCGCGCAGCGACTCGAAGGTCCGCTCGATCAGGTGCTCCCGACACTGGGTGAGCACCTGGATGGTCACGTCGTCGGGGATCAGGTCCTGCTCGATGAGCTGCCGCACGAAGTCGAAGTCGGTCTGGCTGGCCGACGGGAAGCCGACCTCGATCTCCTTGTAGCCCATCTGCACCAGGAGCTGGAACATCCGGCGCTTGCGCTCCGGGGACATCGGGTCGATCAGCGCCTGGTTGCCGTCGCGCAGGTCGACGGCGCACCAGCGGGGCGCCGCCTCGACGTGCCGGGTCGGCCAGGCGCGGTCCGGCAGGTCGATCCGGAACTGCTGCTGGTACGGCTGGTACCGGTGGTACGGCATCCGGCTGGGACGCTGCTGGGCGATCGGATCGGTGTCAGCGTCGGTGGTGCCGGTGGGTTGAGCCATGACGGAGTGCTCCCCTGAACATGTGGCGTCAGCAATCGGAAGGTCGGCGACGATGCCGGGTCGGCGCGAGGCGCCGATGAGAAAGCTCGAATGTGCTGGACGGCGCGGTTCGACTCCGCGACGAGGTGCCGGCCGGTCAGGCCTCGTCGCGGCGACCAAGGAGAAGGTGCGCCTGCCACATGACAGAGTGACCCTACGTGATGAGGTGAGGGGTGGAAAGGTCGGTCCGGAGTTTGAGATCGACGTCGCAGCCGCCGGCCGATCAGCGCCGACCGGATCAGGGCCCGGCCGGGTCAGGGCCGGTCAGCGCAGCAGCAGCTCGGCCAGCGGGCGGCGGCGGCGCAGGCCGGTCTCCTGCCGACGCAGCTCCTCGGGCAGGCTGAACGGGTCACCGAGCCGGCCGACCGCCACCACCACCAGGGGGCGGATCCCGGCCGGCAGGTCCAGGTCGGCGGCGAGCCCGGCGGCGTCGAAGGCGGCCAGCTGACGCACGTACAGCCCGAGCGCGGTGGCCTGCACGGTGAGGTGCGCCACCGCCTGCCCCAGGTCGTACGCGGCTCGGCCGGCGGGACCGGGCGCCGCCGGCCCACGACCGCCGCCGCCCCCGGCCGACGGGGCCGGCCCGGCGGCGGGGCACCCCGGGGCTGCGGCGACGGCCGGGTCGGCCGTCAGGTGGGCGCCGAGCAGCAGGGCGGCGGCGTGCCGGGCCCACCGCTGCTCGGCCGCCGGCAGGTTGACCAGGATCCGCTTGTACGTCTCGTCGTCGCGGTGCCCGAGGGCGAACCGCCACGGCTGGCGGTTGCCGGCGGAGGGCGCCCAGCGGGCCGCCTCCAGCAGCGAGTCCGCCTCGGCGGAGGGCAGCGCGGCGGTCGGGTCGAATGCCCGAGGGCTCCAGCGGAAGGCGAGCAGCGGGGTTAGGTCGGCCATGGGGCAAGCGTCCTGTATCGGGCATTTTGCCCAGGGGTCGGGGGTGGAAGAATGTGGTCAGAACCACCCGTAACGGGACGCGGGGTCAGGGCGTTCCCGTGGACCGGGGCGTCGGCTCGTCCACGTTCGGTGCCGCGACACCGAGCGGCTCACCGTCGGTCACCGGCCCGGCGAGCTGCACGGTCGCCGGGGCCGGTGCGGCCGGACCGGCCAGGACGAGGGTGCCGGTCACGGTCCGCACGGCGGTCGGCGTGCCGTCCGGGGCGTAGCAGTAGATCCCGACGTCCAGCGGGGGGTTCAGCGAGGCCGAGGTCGAGTCGACCGAGTAGCAGGCCCCGGTCGCCCCCGCCGGCGGCCGGGCCGGGGAGACCGCCAGCGGGGCCAACCGGTCGGTGAGCACCTCCAGCCAGTCGGTGAACGGGTGCTGCACCCGGGGATCCAGCCGGCTCGGGACGGCGTCGTCCGGGTCGCCGAGGCGTACGCAGCTCGCCGGCTCGGGGCGGGAGGCCGACGGCAGGCCGCACTGGAAGAGCCCGTCGGTGGTGCCGGCGAACGAGACGTCCGCAGTTCCGCCCAGCGCCCCACCCGGGACGTCGACCCGCCAGGTGCCGTCGTTCGCGCTGGTCACCGTGATCGTGCGGTCGGGGCCGTCGCCGGTGAGGGTGTACCGGGCGGTGAAGTGCCGGTCCTGGGCCGCGGCGGCCAGGGCGGCCAACTCCTCACGGGCGGAGTCGATGGCGGCGGGCGCTGGGTCGCTCGACGGCGGCGAGGTCGTCGCGGCGGGCGGGTCGCCGACGCAGGCGGCGAGCAGGGCCGGCAGGGTGAGCGTGAGGACGCCGATCAGGCGCCGGGCCACGCGGAGGTGGGCATGCACCGGGTCATTCTGCGGTGTGCCACCCCCGCCCGGGGACCCCTGCGACGCCGGTCGGCCGGCGTGTCGCGTACCCCCTGCCGACCTGGTGGGACGGCGGCCGGGCCGGCCCGCGCCGGCCGGATGGTGGGATCACCCGACCCGGCCGTGTGGGGCGCCGGATACCCTGATGTGGTCTGACACGCGCCGCCGACCGGTTTCCCGGCGGCGTCGGCACGCTCAGGGACTGCTGGGAGGGAGTGCGCCGTCGTGGCACTCGTGGTGCAGAAGTACGGCGGGTCCTCCGTCGGGAACGCCGAGCGGATCAAGCGGGTGGCCGAGCGGATCGTCGCCACCCGCAAGGCCGGCGACGACGTCGTCGTGGTCGTCTCCGCGATGGGTGATACCACCGACGAGCTGCTCGACCTGGCCAACCAGGTCAGCCCGCTGCCGCCGGGTCGTGAGCTGGACATGCTGCTCACCGCCGGGGAGCGGATCTCCATGGCGCTGCTCGCCATGGCCATCCACAACCTGGGGTACGAGGCCCGCTCGTTCACCGGCTCGCAGGCCGGCGTGATCACCACCTCGGTGCACGGCCGGGCGCGGATCATCGACGTCACGCCGGGGCGGCTCAAGGGCGCGCTCGACGAGGGCGCGGTCGTCATCGTGGCCGGCTTCCAGGGCGTCTCGCAGGACACCAAGGACGTCACCACGCTCGGCCGGGGCGGCTCGGACACCACGGCGGTGGCGCTGGCCGCCGCGCTGCACGCCGACGTGTGCGAGATCTACACCGACGTCGACGGCGTGTTCACCGCCGACCCGCGGATCGTGCCCAACGCCCGGCACATCCGGGACATCACCTACGAGGAGATGTTGGAGCTGGCCGCCTGCGGCGCCAAGGTGCTGCACCTGCGCAGCGTCGAGTACGCCCGGCGCGCGGGGTTGCCGATCCACGTCCGTTCGTCATACTCGACCAACACCGGCACCATGGTCACCGGATCGATGGAGGACCTTCCCGTGGAACAGGCACTGATCACCGGGGTCGCCCACGACCGCAGCGAGGCGAAGATCACCATCGTCGGGGTCCCGGACGAGCCGGGCGCCGCCGCGCGGATCTTCGACACCGTCGCCGGTGCCGAGATCAACATCGACATGATCGTGCAGAACGTCTCCACCGAGGGCACCGGCCGCACGGACATCTCGTTCACCCTGCCGAAGACCGACGGCCCGACCGCCATGGCCGCGCTCAGCAAGATCCAGGAGCCGGTCAAGTTCAAGGGCCTGCTCTACGACGACCACGTCGGCAAGATCTCGCTGGTCGGCGCGGGGATGCGGTCGCACCCGGGTGTGGCGGCCGGCTTCTTCGCCGCCCTCGGCACCGCCGGGGTCAACATCGAGATGATCTCCACCTCCGAGATCCGGGTCTCCGTGGTCTGCCGGGACACCGACCTCGACAAGGCGGTCCGGGCCATCCACGACGCCTTCGAGCTGGGCGGCGACTCCGAGGCCGTCGTGTACGCGGGGACCGGGCGGTAGCGGCGATGCCGTCGCTGCCCACCCTTGCCGTGGTCGGGGCGACAGGTGCCGTAGGAACCGTGATGTGCGAGCTGCTGTCGTCCCGGCGCAACGTCTGGGGCGAGATCCGGCTGCTCGCCTCCGAGCGGTCGGTGGGGCGGCAGGTGCGCTGCCGGGGCGAGGAGTCGACCGTCGGCGCGCTCACCCCGGAGGCGTTCGACGGCGTCGACGTGGCGATGTTCGACGTGCCGGACGACGTCTCCGCGCAGTGGGCGCCGGTCGCGGTCAGCCGTGGCGCGGTGGCGGTGGACAACTCCGGGGCGTTCCGGATGGATCGGGACGTCCCGCTGGTGGTCCCCGAGATCAACCCCGAGCAGGTGCGTAACCGGCCGAAGGGCATCATCGCCAACGCCAACTGCACCACCCTCGCCATGATCGTCGCGATCGCCCCGCTGCACCGCGAGTACGGCCTGCGCGAGCTGGTGCTCGCCTCGTACCAGGCGGTCTCCGGGGCGGGGCGGGCCGGGGTGGACGCCCTGCACCTCCAGCTCGCCAAGATCGCCGGGGACCGGGCGCTCGGCTCCCGGCCGGGCGACGTGCGGCAGGCCGTCGGCGACGAGATGGGGCCGTTCCCGGCCCCGGTGGCGCTCAACGTGGTGCCCTGGGCCGGCTCGCTCGCCGACGACGGCTGGTCGTCCGAGGAGCTGAAGATGCGCAACGAGTCGCGCAAGATCCTCGGGCTGCCCGACCTGAAGGTCTCCGCGACCTGCGTCCGGGTGCCGGTGGTGACCGGGCACTCGGTGGCCGTGCACGCCGTCTTCGCGACCGAGGTGGACGCCGAGGGCGCCCGCGAGGTGCTACGCAACGCCCCCAGCGTGATCCTGGTCGACGACCCGGCCACCGGGGAGTTCCCGATGCCGATCGACGCCGTCGGCACCGACCCGTCCTGGGTCGGCCGCATCCGCCGCGCCGTCGACGACCCGCGTGCCCTCGACCTCTTCGTCACCGGCGACAACCTCCGCAAGGGTGCCGCCCTGAACACAGCCCAGATCGCCGAACTCCTGGCCAAGGAACTGACCCCCCGCCCCTGACCCCTCCCGCCCCCGCACTTTGCAGAGAAAGAGCGCCTTTGACGCGGCGGATGGCCACGCATTGTCCGAGCGTGCGGGGGCAGGGGAGTGGGGTCAGGTGGTGGCCAGGTGGACGGCGTCGCGGCCCTGGCGCTTGACCGCGTAGAGGGCCTGGTCGGCGCGGCGGAGGGTCTGCTCGGGCGACTCGCCGGGGTGGGACAGGGCGACGCCGACGCTGATCGTGCAACCGGTGCCCCGGGCGGCCTCGGCCAGCCGCTCGGCGATCCGGGCCGCCTCCTCGGGGCGGCTCACCTCGATCACCGCGACGAACTCGTCCCCGCCGATCCGGTACAACTCGTCGCCCTGGCGCAGCGCCGCCTCCAGCGCCCGGGCCAGCCCGACCAGCAACCGGTCGCCGGCCTGGTGACCGTACGTGTCGTTGACCGCCTTGAAACCGTCCACGTCGATCGCCAGCAGGGCCGTACGCCCCGGCGTGGCACGAGCGATCCGCTGCCCGAACGGCCCGGTGTGCCGCAGCCCGGTGAGCGGGTCGGAGCTGGCCTGCTCGCGCAGCCGGGCCAGCGTGCGTAGCCGGTCCAGGCAGGTCCACGCCTGCCCGGCGAGCAACTCCATCAGGTTGACGGTGGTCGGGTCGGGCCGCAACAGCCGCTCATCGGCGACCAGCAGCACCCCGCCGGAGTCCGGGGAACCGACCGGCACCGCCACCAGGGTGCGCACTCCGGCGTCGGCGAGCGGGCGGTACTCCGCCGTGGGCGGGTGCCCCGTCTCCCCGAGGGTGTAGCCGGAGCCGTGCCGGTGGGCCCGGGCGATCATGCCGTGCAGCGCCGGGGCGCCCACCTCGGTCAGCTCGGCCCGGACGCGGGACTCCAGCTCGCCGGTCGCGCCGGTGGGAGCGCCCAGCCGGGTGCCGGCCTCGCCGGCCAGCAGCAGCACCGCCGCGGAGAGGGTGGAGACCTCCCGGGCCGCGCAGATCGCCGCGGTCATCAGGTCCCACTCGGTGGGGGCTGTGGTCAGCGCGGCGGCGTGCCGCAGCAGCTTCTCGCTCCGGCTCTCCGCTGGCGGGCCGCCCAGCGCCGTGATCCGGGCACCGAGCCGGCCGGCGACGCGCTCGGCGGTCTGCCGCCACGAGGCCAGCTCGACCGGCCCGCTCCACTGGAGGTCGAGCACTCCGACCGGGCGGCCCGCCGGGTCGAGTACCGGCACGCAGATCTCGGCGGTCACGTCGGGGCGGGCCGGGAGGGAGTCGGGGGCGGCGGCGACGTCGGGGACGGTGGCGCCGATGCCGGAGGCGTACACCCGGCCGACGATGCCGGCCTCCGGCGGGACGGTCGAGAAGACCTGCCAGGCCCCGGTTGCCGCGACGCAGCGGAGCCGGTCCGGCCCGGGGAGCAGGACGGAGATGGTGGCCGGCGCGTACCGGGCGAGCACGGTGACGGTCCACCGGCACGCCTCGACGGCGGTCGACGCCATCGGCAGGCGGACCGTGACGTCCCGGACGAGCCGGTGGTGATCTACGCGCACGTGGTTCCAGACAGGGGAGGGGTGGCTGTCCGATCAAGCGTACTCACCGCAGCTCAGGGGTGGTCTTTCAAGATCAATTCCGTCGTACACATGTGCTATCCACAGGGTGTGGACGGAGCCTGTGGATTAGGGCGGCCGGCGTTAGCCTGGACCCTCCGGTCGACGTGGAGGACCCGATGCTCATCGCCCAGATCAGCGACATCCACCCGACCGGGGCGTGCTGACGGCCGTGGACGCCCTGCTCTGGTACGTCGCATACGGGTCCAACATGCACGCCGACCGGCTGAACTGGTACCTGGGCGGGGGCCGCCCTCCGGGCGGGCTGCGGACGTACCCCGGCTGCCGGGACTGTCGGCCGCCGCGCCGGTCGGCGGCGGTGCTGGTGCCCGGCGGGATCTACTTCGCCGGGGAGTCCCGGGCCTGGACCGGCGGGATGGCCTTCTACGACCCGGAGCTGCCCGGGGTGGCCGCGGCCCGGGCATGGCTGCTCACCACGGAGCAGTTCGCCGACCTCGCCGCGCAGGAGATGTACCGGGAACCCGGCGCCGACCTCGACCTGATCGAGGTCGCAGTCGCGCGGGGGCGGGCGACCCTCGGCCCCGGCCGGTACGAGACGCTGGTTCGCACCGGCGTCCGGGACGGCGTGCCGATGCTGACCTTCACGGCACCGGGGCGGGCGGCGGACGTCGAGTGGAACGCGCCCGCGCCGGTGTACCTCGCGATGCTCGCCGGAGGGCTACGCGAGGCGCACGGCTGGGACGCGCCGCGGATCGCCGGCTACCTGGCGGACCGGCCCGGGGTGACCGGCCGGTGGGAGCTTGCCGCCGTCGAGTCGTTGGTCGCCGGGGCACTCGACGGGTGACGCGCGGCGCCGTTCGCGTCGGGCCCGGGCGCCGTTCGCGCCGGCCGGGGACGCCATTCGGCCGCGATCGGTCGACCCGCGGCCGGTAGTTGGCGGTGCGGGGCTTCGCACAGTCCACAGTGGTCGGACGAGTCGGTAGCCTCGTGCACGTTCCACGCCGGCACCGCCAGAGGCCGGCCGTCAACAGGTGGGGGATCGTGTTGAAGAAGAGGTTGACCGGTATCGCCATGGCTGTCGCCGTCGCCTTCGGTGGCTCGCTCGCAGTGGCCGGGCCCGCGCAGGCCGCCACCCCGGCCCTCCAGATCACGAAGGCGTACTACAACTCGCCGGGCACCGACAACCGGTCGAACAGCAGCCTCAACGCCGAGTACGTGAAGCTGACCAACCGCCTGTCCTCGACCGTCAACCTGAAGTCCTGGACCCTGCGCGACAAGTCGAGTCACGTCTACAAGTTCACCAGCGACTTTCGGCTCGCCGCCGGCGCCAGTGTTTACCTCCACACCGGCAAGGGCACAAACACCTCGACCGACCGCTACTGGGGGTCGGGTGCGTACATCTGGAACAACACCGGGGACACCGCGTACGTACGCAACTCCGCCGGCACCCTGATCGACTCCTGCTCGTGGGGGAGTAGCGGCAGCTACACCAACTGCTGACCGCGGGGGCCGGACCCGTCCGGTCGGTGCGGCGGTCGGCTCTCGTGAGGGGGGGGCCGACCGCCGTACCGTCGTCTCAGCCGAGCAGGCTGCGGCGCAGCTCGGAGGCGAGCCGCTCCGGGGGCACCCGCCCTGCAGGCTGACGTGCGGCCCACAACCGGCGGTGCCGGCGGCGGCCGGGGCTCCCGCCGGACCGGGTGCACGACGCCCGCTGGCTGGTCTGCGATCCTGGTTGGGATGACGACGACCTGGCGACACCTGCCCGCACCGGCCCGCGAGATCGCCGTGGCGGCCACCGAAGCCGTGGACGCGGCCCGGGCCCGCGACCGGGAGGCGTACGACGAGGCGGTCGACCGGCTCGCGGGGGCGGACCGGTCCGGCCTGGTGCTGGGCGCGGTGGTCCGGCTGCTGCTGGAGCAGACCCACCCCGACGGGCTGGACGGCGACGACATCCGGCAGGTGCTGGAGGCCTGCGTGCGGGGCGCGGCGAGCTGGCGGCCGGACGTCGACCCGCACGTGGTGCTGGTGCTGCTGGCCGGCGCCCTCGGCGTGTACGACCCGGACGACGACGCCACCCCGCCCGACCCGGCCGCGCTGGCCCGGCACGCCCCGCTGCTGCTCGCCGACCTGCTGACCGGGACCGACCGGCCGCTCGACGGCTGGCTGACCGCCGCGTTCGCCGAGATTCGGCGCACGGAGCTGCACGACTGAGCCGGAGCCGGGGGCCCTGCCCTGTCTCTTCCGATCCACTACCGTCGGGGTACCGGCCGAACCGCCCTGCGGGAGGACCCGTGCTGCTCCGCGACGTCCACGAGGGGGACGCCGAGGCGTACCGCCGGATGCGCTGCGATCCGGTGATGATGGCCGACCTCGGCGGGCCGATGCCGCCGGAGTCCGTGCCGGGCCAACTCCGGCACGACATCGACCTCATGGCGCGGGGCGTCGGGCTGATCAGGATGATCGTGCCCGACCCGGCCGACCCGTCGACGGTGGCCGGCACGGTGACCCTCCACCGGCACGAGATCGACGGCGAGCCCGGCGGCGAGATCGGCTGGATGGTGCTGCCGGAGCACCAGGGGCGGGGAGTGGCCAAGCGGGCGGTCCGGCTGCTGCTCGACGAGGCCCGCGAGGACGGGCGCTGGTCGCGGGTGCACGCCTTCCCCGAGGTCGGCAACGGTCCCTCGAACGGCATCTGCCGGTCGCTCGGGTTCGTTCTCCTCGGTGAGCGCGAGACGCCGTTCCGGGGCCGGGTCTTCCGTACCCGGCACTGGGTGATCGACCTCTGACCAGGTGACCGGTCCCGGTCGGGGCGATGCCACACGGCGGGTCCGCGGAACGTTCGCCTGGGAGTCCTGGTTGTGGGAATGCCATGCCTGTCTATATAAATGACGGACGATAGCTTCCCGATCCGGACGGAGCACCATGAACCGTACGCTTCGCGTGGCCGCGACCACCTCCGCCGCCACTCTCGCCGCCACCGTCGGACTGGCCAACCCCGCCTGGGCCGCCAGCTACTCCGCCCCACTGCGGACCGCGGTCGCGGCCCTGCCCGTGGCCACCGAGGTACGCACCGGCTACAGCCGGGACCTCTTCCCGCACTGGATCGACGCCGACGGCGACCGCTGCAACACCCGCAACGAGGTGCTGCTCGCCGAGGCGGTCTCCGCGCCGACGATCACCGGCACGTGCACCCTCTCCGGCGGGCGCTGGTACTCCTACTACGACAACGCCTACTGGACGGCCACCGGCGACGTCGACATCGACCACATGGTCCCGCTCGCCGAGGCCTGGGACTCCGGTGCCCGCAACTGGTCCACCAGCCGCCGCCAGGCGTACGCCAACGACCTGGGCGACTCCCGCCCGCTGATCGCCGTGACCGACAACGTCAACCAGTCCAAGGGCGATCAGGACCCAGCCACCTGGATGCCGTCGTACAGCTCCGCCCGGTGCCGCTACGTCAAGGAGTGGGTGGCCACCAAGACCCGCTGGCGGCTCACCGTCGACACGGCCGAGAAGAACGCCCTGACCAGCCTGGCCAACTCCTGCTCCAACGTCACCATCTCGGTCACGTACGCGTACTGACCCGTCAGGTCGCCGGCCCGCCAGCCATGGCGGCACCGTCAGACGGGGCGGGTGGGCCAGAAACTGCCGGCGGTGGCCCGGAACCTGTCGCGGCTGCCGGCCGTCACCGGCCACCTCTCGGCGGCGCGACCGGGTGGCGGCGGCGGCCCGGCGTGAAGCGCCGGGCCGGAAAGGCGGGGCCCGACATCCACGCCAAGTCCGGTGACGACTTCGTCGGACTGATCGGCGAGGCGGACTCTTCATCGGCCTGCAACGGGTCGACGACTACCGGGCATCGACCTGGCCCGACAAACTCGTGCCGCAGCAGATCCACCTTGACTCCGCCGTCGACGATCTCGGCGAGGCCGAGGGCCTAAAGGCTAGTGTCGTGTGCCTGAAATGTTTTGACGCTAAACGTGGGGCACTGTACGGTCCGGTTGCCACACAGGTGGTGCTGCGTCCCGGACGATGATGCGCGGAGCGGCCACGAGCTCACGAGCTGACGGGATCACGCCCCTGTTCCCTGGATGAGGGGGACCGATGATCAGCGTCACCACGCTCCAGTCAGATGACCGTCCGGTGTGGGAGCAGCTGTTTTGCGGCTACAACGCCTTCTATGGACGCACGTGGCCCGCGGAGCGGTATGACAATGCCTGGCAGGAATTCCGGCGCGGTGACCGAGTGCACGCGCTTGGGGCGCGGCTGGATGGTCGGCTGGTCGGTATTGCCCACTTCTTGGTCCACGCCAGCACGACCTCGCCCGACGTGTGTTATCTGCAAGACCTGTTCACAGCTGTCGACGCGCGTGGCAAGGGAGTTGCCCGGGCGCTAATCAGGGCCACCGAGGCGTGGGCTCGCCAGCAAGGCTGTGATCGGCTGTACTGGAATACAAAGCAGGACAACCACACGGCCCGGCGGCTGTACGACCAGGTCGCCGAAAACCGCGGTTTCATCCAGTACGTGGTTGCCTTTTAGCTTCGTATATCTGAGTTCTTCGACGGCTGGCTTTGCTGAGGATATGGTCGGCGGTTTTGCTCCAGCGGAACGATTCGCAGCGCTGGTTGTAGGCGTCGATGAATGTGCGGTTCGCGGTTATGAGGTCGCTGACGCTGGTGAAGGTGCTGCGGCGGATGGCCTGGCGGGTGATGATGCCGAAGAAAATCTCGACCATGTTCATCCAGGATGCGCTGGTCGGAGTGAAATGCATGGTGATCCGTGGGTTCTTGGCGAACCAGGCTTTGACGCTCGGGTGGTTGTGGGTGGCGTAGTTGTCGGCCACAACATGCAGTTTCCCTCGCGGGTGCGCCTTGGTGATCTGTTTGAGGAAGGCGAGGAACTCGCTGGTGCGGTGCCGCTCGTAGCAGGCGTCGGCGGTGATCTTTTCCGGTGGCGACCTCGAGCGCGGCGAACAGGCTGCTGACCGGCGTACGGACCGAGGAACTGCGCGCGCGCTCACCTGGGAGCATGTCGACCTGGACGGCTGACCCGACGCCGACCCGCCTGTCCCGCCATCGATCGCGGTATGGCACTCCGTTCGGGCCGGTGGCGACACGAAGACCAGGAAGTCCCGTCGTACCCTCGCCCTGCCTTTCCGGTGCGTGACCGCGCTCCGGCAACACCGGGCGCTGCAAGATCGGGACCGGAAGAATGCCGGGAAGGGCTGGCAGCCGGGGGACCTAGTGTTCACGAGTTCGGTCGGTGGCGCCCTGGACTTCGCCAACGTCCGGCGAGCGTTCCGGCGGGTCGCCACCCAGGCCGGACGTAACGCTGCCGACTGGACGCCCCGGGAGCTGCGGCACAGCTTCGTCTCGGTGCTGTCGAGTAGCGGCGTGAGTCTGGAGGACCTTGCCGACCTGTGCGGGCACTCCGGCACCACGGTCACGGAGAAGGTCTACCGGCACCAACTGCGGCCGGTACTGCTGAGCGGAGCGGTCGCCATGGATCGCATCTTTGCGCTGACCCCGGACCGGTAGTCACTCAGTTAGTCACTCAGGAAGCACTAGAGGGCACATCCATCAATCGGATGTGCCCTCTGACCTCTGTCGGGGTGGCCGGATTCGAACCGACGACCTCTTCGTCCGCGAACTCTCGGCGAGCCGGTCGGATCGGGTGTCGTTCGAGGTCATTCGGCCTGCTGCGGCTCGTCACGGTCGGGTGTGGCCGGCTGGGTTGCTGTACTTCGCTGCTGTACTTCCTCGGCGGTGTGGAGGACGTTGCGGGCGGAGGTCGCTACCGGGCAGTCCAGTGTCCGGCAAATCGGGCAGCAGCCATCGGGTCCGGGACGGTGGTCGCGGAGGATCGCGCGGGCCGTGAGGATCAGCCGGTTGCGGATCTGCGCCAGGGACATGAACGGCGCGGTCATGCTCAGGTGATCCCAAGCGTGATGGCGAGCTCGATCACCGTTACCGGGGCGCGCCGGTCGCGGGCCACCTGGGCGAGCACCTGCCGGGCGGCGGGGCGGTGGCGGATTTCTGCAGGTGCGGTGCGGTCGGCGTCGATCAGGGTTAGTCCGGCGTTGGTGGGGTCGTCGGCGTGAAGGTAGGCGCGGGCGGCCTCGATCAGGTGCGCGGCCCGGTGTTCGGCGGACAGCCACCGCCAGCCGTCGCCCGTGGCGGTCTGTTCGTGCCAGACGATCGCGGCGTGTGCGTCGCCCAAGTCGAGAGCGGCGGTGACCCGGGCCAGGTCGACCACTGTCGGCCCGAAGCCGGTCCGGTGGTGGTCGCGGCCCTCACCCACCCGGACGGCCATGCCGGCAGCCTCGTCGATCAGGTCGGCGGCGGCCTGGTCGTCGCCGTACCGTGCCGCCGACATGGCCGCTTGGACCAGGAGCGTCCCGCACAGCGACAGCACCGGTGGTGGGCCTTCGTCTGGGTCGGGTGGGGCGATCCGGTACGCGGCGGTCAGCGTCGCCGACTTCGCCGCTGACGCCCGGCCCGAGGCCCGAAGCACCTGACCGAGCTGCACCGCCGTGGTGGCCACCAGCAGCGGATGTCCGGTGGCGGCAGCCATCGCCCGGTCGACGGCCAACCACGCCAGATCGTCCTCGCCGAGCTTCAACAACAGCGCAGCCGCCACCCGGCACGCCTCCACCAGCAGCACCCGCCCCGCCCCAGGGTCATGGGCGTGGGTGCGCTGGGCGTCGGCTAACAATGGCGGCAGCAAGTCGATCAACTGGGGGTAGCGGGCGTGCTGGTAGGTGATCCACGCGTGGCCGACCTTCCCCGCCAGCCGGTCGGCCGGCAGGACAGGCCGGCGGGCCGCCTGCCGGCCGAGGGCGATCTCGTACGCCGACAGAGCCATGCGGATCCGCTCGACACCCTCTGCCCGCTGCGATACGTCGGCGGGTTGCGCGTCCTGGCCGAGCAGAATCGCCGTGTCGATGCGCAGGACGGCGGCGATGTCCTGGAGCGTGGACACCTTGTCCAGGGAGCGGACACCACGCTCAACCTTGTCCACCCAGCTCTTGGACTTACCCAGCCGGTCGGCGAACACCTGCTGCGACAACTTCCGCCGCCCCCGCCAGTACGCCACCCGACGACCCACCGGAAGCAGGTCACTGTCCACGACGCCACCGCCGGTCCGGCACCGCCCGAGTGGTCCCCTCAGCCGGTATCCGATCGGCCTCGGCCTGCGCAAGAAGCCGCTGCTTCGCCGCCTCCCGCTCCTCTGCTTCGGCCTGCTCGCTCCGGCTCGGCCCCCGATCGCGCTGCGTACCGCCCACCTGCAACCCCTTTGAGAAAGGGCGCGGCGGTGGGCTCTGGGAAGGACCGCCACCGCCGCGCCGGCTCAGGGGCGCGGCGGCAGTCGTACCAGTACGGATTCGTGCAGCCGCGTCCGTGATCAGAACGCTACGGAAAGCACTTGCGGTCGCTGGAACGCTTACGCACCACTATCGGCCGACTACCGCACGACCATGCTCATCCGCTCGCATAGTCCGCGTAACTCTGGCGAGGTGGCACCCCTACGCAGCAACGCCCGCGCCGTCTCTCGGGCCGACGTCGACGACCGGGCGTGCTGCGGGCCGACCCGTTCCGCCGCGAGCAGCATCCGCACCGCTTCCCGGTCCCGGCCGACAGCCTCAGCGGCCCGGCCCAGGTCGAGCCAGAAGTACACCTGCCGCACCGCCGGCAGCCCGGTCAGGTCCACACCCGCAGCCGTCTGCATCGCCGCCTCCGGGCGACCCGTGTCAAGTTGAAAAGCCATCCGCCACAGAGCCACATTCCGTGGGCCCCAGGCAAGGTCCCAGCTCTCCGTCTCGCCGGTGTGCACGGCGATCCGCGCTGCCTCGGCAAGATGATCCTCGGCACCAGCCTGCTCACGCAGCCCGGCGAAATGATGCGCCCGCGCCAGGTGCAGGAAGCCGAGCACGTCCAAGGCGTCATCCGCCCCGCTGCCCGCGAGGTCGGCACCCGCCGCGTCACACAGCGCCCGCGCCGGCCCGTACGCCCCGGAGTAGGCGGACACCCGAGCCCGGTTCGCCGCCGCCACCCCTGCCGCAACGGGATCGTCGAGCAGCCCGGCCGCCTCCGCACAGCGCTCCGCCGCGAGCCAGGCATGAGCCGGATGACTGACGTTGAGCAGGGAACCCATCGCCACCCCGTACACCGGCACCATCTCCGCCAGCGCCGCACGCCGGTCAGTCAGACTGTGTATCGCCGGCACCAGGTCGACGAGCCGGCGGAGGGCACCCGCGTAGTCACACCGTCCGTACAGGCCACGCACGAGCCCGGCCTCCCGGCGCACCTGCTCGACCGTGGCGGGAGCATCACGCCGGGTGGCCATCGGCGTGTTCATCATGATCCGCCACACCCGCTCCGCATCGATCCGGGCAGCGTCGAGCTGCCGATCCGCAGGCGTGTACGGCTGTCCGGTCAGGTCGACCACCGAACACTCCAGGGCAGCGGCCAAGTCCACCATCATGTACCGGTCGGTACGCTGCTGGCCACGCTCGATCCGCGACCACGACGTGTGGGAGATGCCGGCCCGGCTGGCGGCGTGCCGAATGCTCCAGCCGCGCAGCCCACGACGAGCCCGGATGCGGTCACCGATCGACGGGTCAACAGGTATGGCGCGACGAGGCATCAGCGATGCTCCCAGGTAGAGGGCTAGCTGGCGTCCTGCCGGCCTCTAGGCGACCAGCCACCACATCGGACGGTACACCCCAACCAGATCACAGTACGTAGTGCCATGCATACACAAGGTGTCTCCGACCTCAGCGAATACCGTTCTCAACCCTCGCTTGTAAGTTCTGGGCGCTTCGTCTGGCAGGGTCCATCCGCATCTGCGACCTCGGGCCACTGTCCGCGCACGGCTGTCGGCGGCTGTCCTCCTCCCGCTTCGTTGCTGTCACCGTTGCTGTCGACAGCCACCTCACGGGTGTGGGGTGACTGCCCGCGATCGTCGATACCAGCCCTGACCGCACGAGCCGAGGGCCTTACTCAGCGCCTCGGGGAGTCGCGTTCCAGGCGCTCCAAGTCGCGCTCCCAAACGGCGATCAGCCCTTCGCTGATCGCGTTGTCGGTGACGCCCCTGCGTATCCAACCGAGATCACGGTCGTGATAGCGAAGCGCAAACACCAGTCCAAGCTTGCCTGAGATCTCCTCCAGCCAGGACATCAGCCACCGGACCTCGGCAAAGAATTGCCGTTCCACTGCAGGCGTCACCCATGGTCCCGGCGCTAGAAACGCGTGTGTAAGCCCGATCTGGCGCGCGCCATCCCGGTCGACCTCGTCGAACGCTTCCGCCTTCTCGCCAACCCAGCTCAGCTTGCCGCAATCGCGCTCGTAGGCCCTCAGGAAACGGCTAACGTCCCTGTCGTCCAAGCGTCCCTCGCTGTAAGCGATCAGCTCATCTATCGGCACGGGCATAATCCGATCCTAAGGACAGCCAGCGGCTGCCATCCAAACGACCGCGCGCCCGACGGCAAGCCAGGCCCTGACTCCTTGACCCCCAGGCAAACGATCAGGATGCATCAACCTGCCAGGCTCCGCGTTGCATGCCGGCACTTGCGTCCACAGCCGTCCACAGCCGTGCGGCCAGGTACACCCCGATCGTCACTCAGTTAGTCACCCATGGTCCCTTCGATGTTCGAGAAGGTGCTCTAGATCGTCGACCTCTCCGTCCCCGGGTCGCGGCAGGATGTTCTTGCGAGACCCATCGGCGCGGAATGCCTTCTCGGCGAAGGGCTTGGCGCAGCCATCCGAGTAGCGCGCCTTGTGAGTGCCTGCCTGACGTTCGATGACCCAAAAGGTGACGCCCCACCCGACGAGAAGGATCACCGCCCCCAAGATCAACCACTGTCCCCAACCCACCAGCGGCCTCCCTCCAAGTTGAACGAACCCTGACGACAGTCACACAGCGTATCGCTCCAGTAGCGGGCGTCAATCCGGGCTGTCAGCATGCAGAGACTTCGGCCGAAATGGCAGCTTGGGAATCGTGTTGATCTACACGCTGGGTGGCCACGAACGCCTCGGTCCGGCACGGGGCGGGCACACGCGGCTGCAGACCGCGCCGCCGTTGACCCATCTTGCCCCCTGCATCGGGCACGGACCGGGCACGCGGCAGACAATGGCCTGGCGTCCGCGAGGGTCGCAGTCAGGGTCTCCGTCGTATGTAGTGTGCAGAAGTGACAAGCAGCGAGCAGCTCTCGGAGCAGTTGGACTGGTACTGGCGCAAGAACCTGCGGCCACGGCTGGAGGGTCTTACCGACGAGGAGTACTTCTGGGAGCCGGTGCGCGGCTGCTGGAGTATCCGTCCACGTGGCACGTCGGCCGCAACGATGTCGGAAGGTTTGCGGGAATGGACGATGGACTACGTGTTCCCTGGCCCCGATCCGGCGCCAGTGACCACAATTGCCTGGCGGCTGGCGCACATTATCGTCTCGTGCCTGGGCTATCGGGTCGGATGGTACTTCGGCGGCCAGGACGTCGACTCCGAGACATTCGCCTACGCGGGGACCGCTGACGAGGCGCTGAAACAGCTCGATGAAATGTATGGGAAATGGAACGCGGGGGTCCGCGACCTCTCGGACGCTGACCTGGAGAATCCGCCCACGTTGGGTCCCGAACGGTTTCCCATGGCGAACAGAATCCTGCACGTCAACAGGGAGCTGATCCATCACGGTGCCGAGATTTCCCTGCTGCGCGACCTCTACCGCAGGAGGGAGCCGCACCGCGCCGAATATGACTTTCCGGTGACCGGCGATCGAGCTTCGGAAAGCTACGTGGCCCCTTGACGCTCCGTGGCTGCGAGCTTCAGTGAAGCTGCGCTGTCGAGCAACCGTCCGATCCCGTCGCTGCCTTCCTGCCGCTGGTGCGGGCCACGTCCCGCCGGCTCTCGATCGCACCGGCCACCGTGCCGGTTCCCCCGGAATCCGCTGAGCGGCCCAGCACGGCCTGTCTGCCGTCCACGATGGCCCGGATTCGCACACCTCGACGGGTGGGGATTGCCTGCGGCAACTCGCCGGATGCCGACGACCAGGCACCCCACCCGTCCCGGCATCACACGGGTCGGCGGCCAACTGCTGCACCGCGAGACCAAGACGCCGACCTCGGACGCCACGCTTCCGCTGCCGGACATCTGCACGGCGGCACTCAACCTCCGCCAGAGTGCGAGGAAGAACGACCGCGATCAGGCGGGCATCGCCTGGCAGGGCTCCCGGCTGCTGTTCACCACCCGCTACGGAACGCCCGTGTGGCCGCGCAACTTCAACCGCTCCTGGGACGCCCGCTGCGCCCGAGCCGGCGTCCGGAAGATCACCGTGCACGACGCCCGGCGTACCTGCGTGACCCTGCTCGTCGACCTGGACGTCCACCCGCGCGTCATCATGCAGGTGCTCCGGCACGCCGAGGTCTCGGTCACGATGGAGATCTACTCCCAGGCGTCCTCGGACGCCACCCGCGACGCCCTCAAGCGCCTCGGCGAGAGCCTGCGATAGGCCGCTGCTGTACTCGACTGCTGTACGGAAACACGAGAGGGCACATCCATCGATCGGATGTGCCCTCTGACCTCTGTCGGGGTGGCCGGATTCGAACCGACGACCTCTTCGTCCCGAACGAAGCGCGCTACCAAGCTGCGCCACACCCCGAGGCGTGCGGACAAATAGTAGCCCACCCCGTCCGGTGGTCAAACTCGGTACCCCGTCCGCAGCCCGGCACCCCGCCGGGCCCTGGGCTGACCGGAGCCGATGTCGCAGGCGACTCAGCTCCAAGGGCGCGCCAACCAGCCTCGTACCCTCGTCGGCCCGCCGCGCAGGGCAGCGGATGCGCCCGGCGAACCCCTGCCTGACCGCCCGCCGGACAGCCCGAGGCGGTGCCCGGACCGGCCGGCGGTAGCGCACGCGGGGCAGCTCCAAAGGGGCGCAGATCACACCCGGACCCGGACCCTGACCCGGCTCGGCGACCGGGCTGGGCCGGGCTGGGCCGGGTCGGGCCGGGCCGGTCGAGCCGGGTCGGGCCGGGCTGGGCCGTGGGTCAGCGGGGGATCAGCGGGGGATCAGGGTGAGGATGCTTGCCTCCGGGCGGCAGGCGAACCGGATTGGTGCGGTCGGGTGGGTGCCCAGGCCGGCGGAGACGTGCAGCCAGGAGTCGGAGCCGGGCCAGCGGTGCAGGCCCTTCGCCATCGACCGGGGCAGCCCGCAGTTGGTCACCAGCGCCCCGTAGCCGGGCACGCAGACCTGGCCCCCGTGGGTGTGGCCGGCGAGCAGCAGGCCGAAGCCGTCTGCGGCCATCCGGTCGAGCACGGCCGGCTCGGGGGAGTGGGCCAGGGCGATCGACAAGTCCGCCGAGGCGGAGACCGGGCCGGCGACGGCGGGGTAGTCGTCCCGCGCGACGTGCGGGTCGTCGACCCCGACCAGCTCGATCAGCCGGCCGCCCGCCTTGACCGTCGTCCGGGCGTTGTTCAGGTCCGCCCAGCCGGCCCCGGTGAAGACGTGACGCAACTCCTCGTACGGCAGCTCGACGCCCTCGGTGTACTCCCGGTCGGGAAGGAGGTAGCTGAACGGGTTCTTCAACACCGGCCCGGTGTAGTCGTTCGAGCCGAAGACGAACGCGCCGGGCAGGTCCAGCAGCGGGTGCAGGGCCCGCAGCACGCCGGGCACCGCGCCCGGGTCGGCCATGTTGTCCCCGGTGACCACGACCAGGTCCGGGTCCAGCGCCGCGAGCGACGCCACCCATTCCTGCTTGCGTCGCTGCTCCGGCATCATGTGCAGGTCCGACAGGTGCAGGACCCGCAGCGGCTCGGCGTCGGCCGGCAGCACCGGGACATCGAACCGACGCAGGGTGAACATGTTGCGCTCGACGAGTGACGCGTACGCCAGGGTTGCCGCTCCGGCGGCGGCGGTCCCGAGGGCGAACCGGAATAGTGTGCGCTTTCGCATGCCAACCAGGGTAGTTTCACCGTTCATGAGCACGCTGAAGGACCGCCTCACCGCCGACATGCGCGCCGCACTCAAGGCACGCGACGAGTTGACCACCTCCACCCTGCGGATGGCCCTGGCCGCCGTCGGCACCGCCGAGGTCGCCGGCAAGGTCAAGCGCGAGCTCACCGACGACGAGGTGCTCGCGGTGCTGACCAAGGAGGCGAAGAAGCGGCGCGAGGCCGCCACAGCCTTCGGCGACGCGGGCCGCGCCGAGCAGTCCGCGAAGGAGATCGCCGAGGGCGACGTGCTGGAGCGCTACCTGCCGAAGCAGCTCTCCGACGAGGAGTTGGCCGAGCTGGTCGCGGGGGCGCTCGCCGCAGGCGGGTTCAGCGGCAAGGCCCAGATGGGCCAGGCCATGAAGGCGGCCCAAGCTTCGGTGGCGGGCCGGGCCGAGGGGGGCCGGGTGGCCGCCGAGGTGCGCCGCCAGCTCGGCCTCTGACGTGGCGCCCCCGGCCGCGCGGATCGGCCGGGCGCGTCGTCTGCTCGGGGGACGGCGACGCCTGACGCGCCTGGCCGCCGCAGGCGTCGTCGTACTGCTTCTCGTCAGCGCCCCCTGGCTGTGGACGAAGATTGCCGCGCACGGTCACGTGTACGGCGAGGCCGATGCGCCGGCCGCGGACGTCGTCATCGTCCTGGGGACCGAGGTGGCGGCGGACCGCCGCAGACCGGCGGAACGGCTCGCCGGCCGCCTGGAGACCGCCGCCGCGCTCGTGCGCGGCGGGCGGGCCCGGGTGATCCTCGTGTCCGGGGACGGCGGCGGCGCGTCCGGCGACGAGCCGGCGGTGATGACGTCGTACCTGACGGAGCTCGGCGTCGATCCGCGGCGCGTCGTGGGTGACCCGTCCGGCCTGGACACCTACGACAGCTGTGCCCGGGCGCGTGAGGTGTACGGGGTCACCCGGGCGCTGATCGTGACGCAGTCCTACCACCTGTCGCGGGCGGTGACGCTGTGCCGGCGCCTCGGCCTCGACGTCGACGGGGTGGCCGCCCGCTGTGCCGGCTGCGCTGCCACTCTGCTCGCGGAGAAGGCGGCCCGCGACTACTTCGCCAGCGGGAAGGCGGCGTGGGACGCTGCGCGGCGCAGGCCGCCGGCGGTCCGCTCGCCCGCAGACCCTGCTGTCCAGGACGCGCTACGGGACAGCTGAGCCCGTCCGGGTCGCACCGGCCGGGACTGTCGTGGTTGCGCCCCTGCTGGGTGGTGTCCCGGTTGCAGTGATCCAAATCCATGGTCAGTGACGGAACGGGAACGGGCGGGCACCCCCGAAGGGATGCCCGCCCGTCGCATCGTGGCCCAGGTCCGGTGGGGTCAGCCGGGACGACCCGGGCGGCCTCCCTGGCCGGGCGCGTTACCGGTGCCGTCGTTGTTCGGTGGGGTGACCGGTTTGTTGCTGCCGCTGCTGACCTCGATGGTCACCACGCCGCCCTTGATGGTGCGGCCGTTCGGGCTGGTGCCGGCGGCCTTGCCGGCACCGCAGCTCGACGGCACCCGGCTGGAGGAGACCACGACGTCGAAGCCGACGCCCTTGAGCCGGTCCTTGGCGGTCTCGAGGTCCTGGCACTTCACGTCGGGGATCGAGCGCTGGTCACCCTCCATGATCTTGCCGCTGGGCGGGGTGAACTCGATGCCCTTCTTGCCCTTCATGGCGTCACGCAGCGTCTCGTACACCGGGGGGTTGATGCCCGTCGGGACGTTGTGACCCATCTTCTGGTTGGTCTGCGGCCAGTCCGGGTCGGCCTGGATGCCGGCGACCGCGTACTGCTTGGTCATCACGACCAGGGAGGAGGTCTTCTCCGAGTCGGTGGTGCCGGACTTGCCGGCCACCGGCTTGCCGACGGTGCTGCGCACGTTGCGGGCGGTCGCGCCGACGCACTTGGAGGTCGACGAGCGGTCGCCGACCGGGCAGCGGGCCGCGTCCACGGCGGCCCGGGCGACCTCGGTGCTGATCCGCTGCTCGCAGCGCGGGTTGGCGATGTCCAGCTTCTTGCCGTCCGGGCCCTTGATCTCCTGCACCGGTATCGGCTCGCAGTACTTGCCGTCGGCCGCCAGGGTCGCGTACGCGTTGGCCAGGTCCAGCGGCGTGGTGGCCGAGACGCCCAGGGTGAACGCACCCCACTGGTGCGCCGCCTCCTTGTTGCCGGCGAACCTGGCGTCCTCGGCCGAGCGGAACTGGATGCCCAACTTCTGCGCCGCCTTGATCACGTTCTCCGAGCCGACCTGCTGCTGGAGCGGGACGAAGAAGGTGTTCACCGAGCTGCCGAACGCGCTCCACATGTTGTGCACGCCGGCCATCGACTCCACCGAGTTGGTGGGGCAGTAGAAGTGCGTGCCCGGGCAGGCCGCGTTGCTGCCGCTGTCGATGATGTATTCCGACTTGAACTGCTTCGGCGAGTTGATCGTGTAGCTGAGCGGGATGCCCTTCTCCAGAGCGGCGACGATCGTGAAGATCTTGAACGTCGAGCCGGCCTGATACCCGCTGATGTCGCCACCGCCGGTGAGCAGCGGGTTCACCGTGTTGGGGTAGCTGCCCCGGATCTTCTTCTGGGCCTTCTTCGGGTCGCTGTTGATCTTGTTTTGCGGCTTCTTCGGGTCGTCGAGCTTGAAGTTCCGGTTCACCGAGAGCGCCCGGACCCGCCCGGTGCCTGGCTCGATCACCGAGACCATCCGGGCCGCCTTGCTGTTGACCCCGAGGCCCTTGCGGACCGCCTTGTCGGCGCCGTTCTGCGCCTGCACGTCGAGGCTGGTGACGATGGTGTAGCCGCCGCTCTTGAGCCGCCGCTCCCGGTCGTACGAGGTCGAGCCGAACGTCTCCTGCTGCAGCCACCAGCGGTAGAAGTAGTCGCAGAAGAAGCCCCACTCCTTCTTGTTGGTGGCGACGCAGCCGTTCGGGGTCTTCTTGTCCTTGACCACCATCTTGGTGACCTTGGCGGCCTCGCCCTCCTCCTTGGTGATGGCACCGATGTCGACCATGTTCCCGATGATGTAGTCACGCCGGGCGAGGGCCAGCGGGTACCCGGCCTTGGTGGTCGGGTCGTTGGTGGTCGGGGCCTTCACCATGCCGGCCAGCATGGCCGCCTCGTCGATCCTGAGCTTGCTCGGCGGCTTGCCGAAGTAGACCTGGCTGGCGGCGTAGATGCCGTACGCGCCGTTGCCGAAGGAGGCGATGTTCAGGTAGCGCTCCAGAATCTCGTCCTTGGAGAGCTCCTTGTCGACCTGGAGGGCGTAGCGCATCTCCTTGAGCTTGCGGGCGCTGGTGTCCTCGGTCGCGGCGACCACGTCGGCCGGGTGGGTGGCCGAGTACGCGATGGCCAGCCGGACGTACTGCATCGTCAGGGTCGACGCCCCCTGCTGGGAGTTGGCGCCGGACTGGTTGTTGACGAAGGCGCGGGCGATGCCGTTGAGGTCGACGCCGTTGTGCTTGTAGAACTCGTGGTCCTCGGCGGCGATGATCGCCTTCTGCATGTACGGCGAGATGTCGGCGAGCTTCACGTTCCGCCGGTTCTCGTCGTACATGGTGGCCAGCGGCGTCTTGCGGTCGGAGGCGAGCAGGTAGCTGATCTGGGGCGGGAGGCCCACCGTCAACTCCTTGGGCAGCGCTCCGAAGGTCTCAGCGCCGGCCTTGGCGGCCAGCCCGGACATCGCTACCGCGGGGAAGGCCGCCGCCGCGACCACCACGCCGGCCAGCAGGCCACAGATGAGTAGCGATGCGGCGTTGGTCAGCACATTGTGGTCACGTTTCCGCATCCAGGTCACCTCGACAGAGTACGCGAGTAGGGAATGAGGGGCGCTGGGGCGTCTTTCTCCCATTTCCTGCGCGCGCCGACCTCGTTGTGCTAAACGCACGAACCCTGGTACGAGGTTGCGTGGATCCGGCGACGAGTCTTCACCGATCGGAGGAGCGGCGCGGCGTTTTCACGTACCCCGGCCGGGTAGACGGGGGCCGAAGGCCCGGGAAGCCGGGAGTGTCCGTAATGGTGGATTTTGCCGACAACGTTGCGTAATCAGCCGACTACAGAGCATGATGGTGGCGGTGACCGAGCCACGCGTCGTCCGGGCCGCCCGGGGGGTCGGGCGGACGGCAGGAGTATTCGACGGCTGGTCGCGCGACGTCGGTAGGTACTGCAAGGGGGGACGTGTACACATGGGCATGATCACGGACTGGCCGTCGCTGGCGGCGTGTCAGAACGGGGACCCGGACGCGCTGTTCGTACAGGGCGCTGAACAGAACGTGGCGAAGCGGATCTGCCGGAGCTGCCCAGTTCGGTACGAGTGCCTGGCCGATGCGCTCGACAACCGGATCGAGTTCGGGGTGTGGGGTGGCATGACCGAGCGGGAACGCCGGGCCCTGCTGCGCCGGCACCCCCAGGTCGCGAGCTGGCGGAAGATGTTCGAGGCGGCCATGAAGAAGAACGCCAAGGACAAGCCCGGCAAGGACAAGGTCCTGGTCACGGCCGGTTGACGCCGGTCACGGCCGGCTGATCGCCGCGCCGATCGTCCGCAGCCCGTCGATGTCGTGCACGTCGGCGGGCTGCGCCGTCACCGACACCGCCGGCACCTGCGGGAACGCCTCGCTGAACCGGGCCGCCACCCGCTGCTCGCGGTGCGCCTGCTGGGCCAGCGCGGCGTGGGCCCGCAGCACGTCGACAGTCCCGGAGTGCCCGCCGGCCTCGGCCAGCCGGTCGGCGGCGGCCAGGCTGGTCGCCGCGTCCAGGGTGTCGAACGCCGGCCGATGCACCCGGTTGAGCACCAGGCCGGCCAGCGGCATCCGCTCCTCGCCCAGCCGCCCGGCGAAGTACGCCGCCTCCCGAACCGCGTCCGGCTCCGGAGCCGCGACCAGCAGGAAGGCCGTCTCCCGCGCCTGCAGGATCCGGTACGTCTGCTCGGCCCGCTGCCGGAATCCGCCGAACATCGAGTCCAGCGCGGCCACGAAGCCGGACAGGTCGGTGAGCAGCTGGGCGCCGAGCACCTTCTGCACCACCTTCGAGAACATGCCGAAGCTCGCGGTGACGAGGCTGAACATGCTCCGGCCCCCGCTGCGCGCCGGCGCCAGCAGCAGCCGCAGCATCCGCCCGTCGAGAAAGCGGGACAGCCGGGCCGGCGCGTCCAGGAAGTCCAGCGCCGAGCGGGACGGCGGGGTGTCCACCACGATCAGGTCCCACTCGCCCCGGGCGTGCAGTTGGCCGAGCTTCTCCATCGCCATGTACTCCTGCGTGCCGGCGAACGTGGAGCTCATGGCCTGGTAGAACGGGTTGGCGAAGATGTCCGCCGCCTTCGCCGGGTCGGTGTGCTGGAGCACCACGTCGTCGAAGGTCCGCTTCATGTCGAGCATCATGGCGTGCAGCTCGCCCCCGCTGGCCTCGACGTCGATGTCCTTGACCTGGCGGGGAGTGTTGTCCAGCTCGGTCAGGCCGAGCGACTGGGCCAGCCGGCGGGCCGGGTCGATGGTGAGCACCACCGTACGCCGACCGTGCTGCTCGGCGGCCCGCAGCGCGAGCGCGGCGGCGGTGGTCGTCTTGCCCACCCCGCCCGCCCCGCAGCACACCACGATCCGCACGCCGGGGTCGGCGAGGATCTGGTCGACGTCCAGCTGCGGCGCCGCGTCTTCGGAAGGCACCAATCGAGCGTATCGGGCTTCGGGGGATCTCCGCGCCGTGCTGGCTGCAGTGTGCGTCACTCCGCCCGGACGAGCGCCCGGGCCAGCGTCTCGAGGCCCGCCCGGTCGACCCCGTCGGGCAGCAGCGGCAGCTCGGTCAGGGTGAGCCCCAACTCGACCAGTTCGGTGCGGAGCGAGTCCTCCAACTCCCGGCGGATCTGCTGGTCGCGCGCCTCGGCGGCGAGCCCGGCGACGGTGTTCCGGTCGGCGGGCAGCCCGGCGGCGACCAGACCGCGCTTCAGCTCCGCCGCGCTCACCGCCCGGCCCGCGGGTCGCGGCGGCCGGGCCGCGTTGACGACCACCCGGCCCACCGGGAAGCCGAGCTGGGTCAGCTCGGCGATCGCGTCGACGGTCTCCTGAACCGGCATCTCCTCCAGGAGCGTCACCACGTGCACCGTGGTCATCGGGGAGCGCAGCAGCGCGGCGACCCCCTCGCTCTGGGTCTTGATCGGGCCCACCTTGGCCAGCCGGGCCGTCTCCGCCGTCACGTTGAGGAACCGGCCGATCCGCCCGGTCGGCGGCGCGTCCAGCACCACCGCGTCGTACACCCGGCGCTGACCGGCGGTGCGGGTGGTGGCCTCCTTGACCTTGCCGGTCAGCAGCACGTCGCGCAGGCCGGGGGCGATGGTGGTGGCGAAGTCGATCGCGCCGAACTTGCGCAGCGCCCGGCCGGCGGCGCCGAGCTTGTAGAACATGTCGAGGTACTCCAGCAGGGCCTCTTCGGCGTCCACCGCCAGGGCACACACCTCGCCGCCGCCAGGGGCGGTGGTCAGGTGCCGCTCGGCGTACGGCAGCGGGTCGGTGCCGAAGAGCTGGGCGATGCCCTGCCGCCCCTCCACCTCCACCAGCAGGATGCGCCGGCCCTCGGTGGCCAGCGCCATGGCCAGCGCCGCCGCCACGCTGGTCTTGCCGGTGCCGCCCTTGCCGGTCACCACGTGGAGGCGTGCCGGCCACTCGGCACCGGTCGGGTCGGCCCGCCGTTCAGCTGCTCGCACCCGTCGAGCCTATCCACCCGGCGGCCCGGGCGACGGCGGCCGGCCCCCGGTGGTCCGGGCCGGCCCCGTCGCCCGAGCGGTCAGGCGATCTCGCAGACCCACCAGCCGGTCTTCCGCACGACCGTGAAACGGAGGTCCTGGTCGGTGACCTTCTCGTCGGACGTGGTCATGGTCACCTTGGTGCTGACCGTGGCCCGGTCGCCGGTCTGGTTGTCCACCTTCGGGGTGGGCCAGGAGAACCGGGAGCTCTTGTGCTGCTCGACGTACCCGCGCACCTCCGCCACCTTCGCGGCGATCTTCTTGTCGTCCCGCGACGCGGCGCAGACGTGGCTGGCGGCCTTCTTCGCGTCCCGCTCGCGGTAGACGCTGATGAGGAAGGCGTCCACCGCCTCGGCCGGTTCCTTCGCGCCCTCGCCACTCTCGGCGTTGCGCAGGGTGAGGAAGGCGGCGGTTCCACCGCCGCCGCACAGCAACAGCGCCAGGGCGGCCACGATCGAGACGATCAGCACGCCGCGCCGCTTCTTCGGCGCCGCCGGGGCGGTGGCGGGGTACGGCGGGTAGCCCGGCTGGGGCGGCGGGAACGCGCCCACCGGGCTACCCGGCCCGCCGGGCGCGCCGAACTGGGCCGGGCCACCGGCCGGGGGTGGGCCCCCGAACTGGGTGGGTCCACCGGACTGGGCGGGTCCCCCGAAGTGGGGTGGGCCTCCGAACTGGGTGGGGCCACCGGCCTGGGGTGGGCCACCGGCCTGGGGTGGGCCACCGGCCTGGGGTGGGCCACCGAACTGGGCGGGTCCCCCGAACTGGGGTGGGCCGCCGAACTGGGGTGGGCCGCCGAACTGGGGTGGGCCGCCGAACTGGGGTGGGCCGCCGAACTGGGGTGGGCCACCGAACTGGGCGGGTCCGCCGATCGGGCCGGGTGTGGTGCCGGGCGGGGCCTGCTGGGGCGGGGCCTGGCCGGGCGGGAGGTGGCCGGGTGGGGCCTGGCCGGGCGGGCCGGGGGCGCGGTCGCCGGAAGGCGGACCGCTGGGCGTGCCGGTGGCGCCGTCGTCGGGCGGTTGGGTCATGTCGATCCCCCGGGGTGCGGCCCGTCGTCGTCGCGCGGACGCGAGGGCTGGTCGAACGAAGGCGGACGGGCCGTGCGCGTCGTCCGTCGGAAGGGTAGCGGTGAACGGCCCGGCGGGTGGGTCCCCGGGCCGGGCGGGGCGGTGCATCGATCATGGAGTGCCGATCCCCGCCATCCGGTACCGGACCCCCGATCTGTCGCATATGTGACTTGAGGTGTCCGGACATGCGCGTCCCGTTGTTCCTGTCGGGAATCGGTCCTACGTTCGTGCCGGCGCGGGGGACGGATCGGCAGATGTCCGAGCCACATGGTGACGACTTGATCAGGTGCGAGGCCCGGAGGCAGTACATGCGCGACACCGAGAACATCTCCCGAGCCCAGTTCCCGTCCTGCGGCAGCGCCCGGCGGGGCGGGACCGGCCCTGCGGGCGAGGAGGGACCGGTCACGGGCCTGCCGTTCAACGAACGGTCCTACCGGCGGCTCACCGACCCGGGGGAGATGCTGCGGACCCTGAGCCGCCCGGCCGAGCGCTCCCGGGACGAGGAGGAACCGGGGTACGTCATCCACCTGCCGATCCGGGTGGCAGACCTGGCGGCGGCGGCTGCTCTGGCCGGCAAGGTCGCGATCTCGCTGGGCTTCCTGCCCGAGCTGGACGCCGGCGAGACCACCGTCTCCACCGCCGACGACCAGAACAACCGGCACCGGGTCTTCTGCGACCTCCTGCTGCCCGACCGGTCCCGCTGCCCCCAGCGGTATGACCACGGGGGGCCCTGCGGCGAACCGCCGGCCGCCCCGGAGCAGCGTCCCGCGCCGCCCGGCGGCGCCGGATCGTAGGCTGGGCGGAAAGTTCACCGCCTTCTAGGGAGCCCTGCGCAGATGCAGAAGTGGGAATACGCGACCGTGCCGCTGCTGGTCCACGCGACCAAGCAGATCCTCGACAACTGGGGTGAGGACGGTTGGGAACTCGTGTCCGTGGTCCCCGGACCCAACCCGGAGCAGCTCGTCGCGTACCTCAAGCGCCCGAAGGCGTGAGCGACGTGAGCAACGGACCGCACGCCAAGCTCGCCGAGCTCGGGCTGACCCTGCCCGAGGTGGCGCCCCCGGTGGCCAGCTACGTGCCGGCCGTCCAGTCCGGGCAGCACGTCTACGTCTCGGGGCAGCTCCCCGTGGCACAGGGCAAGCTGCTGGCCACCGGGAAGGTGGGCGCCGGGGTCTCCGCCGAGCAGGCCAAGGACCTGGCGCAGCGGTGTGCCCTGAACGCCCTCGCCGCCGTCGACGCGTTGGTCGGCCTGGAGAACGTCGTCAAGATCGTCAAGGTGACCGGGTTCGTGGCGAGCGCCCCGGGCTTCACCGGCCAGCCGGGCGTGATCAACGGCGCGTCCGACCTGTTCGGCGCGGTCTTCGGCGAGGCCGGCCGGCACGCCCGCTCCGCGGTGGGTGCCGCCGAACTCCCCCTCGACGCCCCCGTCGAGGTCGAGCTGATCGTCGAGGTCGCCTGATCCCCCGCGGCTCCCCGCGATCATGCACTCAGGGCCCGGATGAAAGCCGTGAACGGGCACAAATCCTGGGCCGTAAGTGCAAGATCGCGGGGAGCGGCGGGCGGGGTCGTACGATCGCTGACATGACGGGGCACATCACGGCGGCCGTGGGGGCGCTGGCGGGCGAGCTGCCCGGGTGGGTGACGCTGCTGCGCGCGCCGAACCCGGGGCCGATGACCCTCGACGGCACCAACACCTGGGTGCTGCGGTCCGGGCCCGGCGAGCCGGCCGTGGTGGTTGATCCCGGGCCGGCCGACGACGGGCACCTGAGCGCGATCGCGGCGCACGGGCCGGTCGCCACCGTGCTGATCACCCACGGCCACCCGGACCACACCGAGGGCTCGCCCCGGCTGCGCGAGCTGCTCGGGGGCGCGCCCGTGCGGGCCGTCGACCCGGCGCACAGCCACGGCGGGCCGCCGCTCGACCCGGGCGGCGACCTCGACCAGGCGGGCCTGGTCATCCGGCCGCTCCCCGCGCCGGGCCACACCGCCGACTCGATCTGCTTCCTCGTGGAGCACGACGGCGAGCGGGTGGTGCTCACCGGCGACACCATCCTGGGCCGGGGCACCACCGTCGTCGCCCACCCGGACGGGCACCTCGGGGACTACCTGACCAGCCTGGAGCTGCTGTCGACGTACCGGGGGGTGCCGGCGCTGCCGGGGCACGGCCCGGCGCTGGCCGACTGCGGGGTCGCCGCCGAGTTCTACCTCGCCCACCGCCGCGCCCGGCTCGACCAGGTCCGGCGGGCGGTCGCCGAGGGTGTCACCACCGCGCCCGAGGTGGTGGCGCGGGTGTACGCCGACGTGGACCGCTCGCTGTGGTGGGCGGCCGAGTGGTCGGTCCGGGCCCAGCTGGAGTACCTGGGGGTCGCCCCGGAAGGGGTGGAGCGGCCGTGACCTGCCCGGTCTGCGGCACGCTGGCCGTCCCGGGGGCGCGGTTCTGCCACAACTGTGGCGTCGCCCTGCCGGCCGCCGCGGCCCTGCCGACCGCCGAGCGGCGGGTGGTCACCGTGCTCTTCGGCGACCTGTCCGATTTCACCTCCTGGTCGGAGGACCTCGACCCGGAGCGGGTCGGCGCGGTCACCGACCGGGTGCTCGCCTCCCTCGCCGGGGCGGTGAAGACCTTCGGCGGGCACGTCGACAAGCTGACCGGCGACGGGATCATGGCGGTCTTCGGCGCCCCGGTCGCCCACGAGGACGACGCCGAACGTGCCGTCCGCGCCGCGCTGTCCATGCAGCGGGCGGTGCGCCGGGTGCTCGACGACGAGCGGGGCGGCGGTGCGCCGCTCGGCCTGCGGGTCGGGCTGAACACCGGCGACGTGATCGCCGGCATCCAGGCGGCGATCGAGTACACGGTCATCGGCGACACCGTGAACACCGCCGCCCGGCTCGCCGACGCCGCCGCCGTCGGCGCGATCTACGCGGGAGCCCGTACCTCCGCCGCGACCCGGCACGTGGCGTCCTGGCGGACGCTGCGCCCGCTGCGGCTCAAGGGCAAGCGTGAGCCGGTCGAGGCGTACGAGCTGCTCGGCCTGCTCGACGCGCCGGGCACCCGGTCCGGCCTCGGCGACGAGGCGCCGTTCGTCGGCCGGGAGACCGAGGTCGGCCGGGTGGCCGGCCGGCTCGCCGAGGTGATCGACCGCGGCGAGCCCCGGGTGCTGCTGATGACCGCCGAGGCGGGGATCGGCAAGTCCCGGTTCTCCGCCGAGGTGGAACGCCTCGCCGCCGGCTACGACGTCGGCACCGGCCGGTACGCCGCGCACACCGGGGCCCGGGTGCTCTCGGTGCGCTGCGCCGCGTTCGGCGAGCGCCGCCGGCTGGCGCCCCTGGCCGACCTGGTCCGGGCCGCCGTCGGTCTGCCCAACGACCCGGCCACCGCGCTGACCCGCCCGGCCGTGGAGGAGCGGCTGCGCCGGCTCGGCAACCGCCTCGGCCGGCTCGGCGACGACGTCGCCCCGGTCGC
Organism: Micromonospora sp. CA-111912; assembly: GCF_050948415.1. Taxonomy (NCBI): domain Bacteria; kingdom Bacillati; phylum Actinomycetota; class Actinomycetes; order Micromonosporales; family Micromonosporaceae; genus Micromonospora; species Micromonospora sp. CA-111912. Next base: position 6,850,327 of record NZ_CP192007.1, on the reverse strand, counting down.
CGTCGACCAGCTCCTGGCCCTGCTCGGGTACGCCGACCTGCCCGCCGGCAGCCCGGCCGACCAGGGCGAGTGGGGTTCCGCCCAGCCGCCCGTCGACGCGGACGCCGTGCCGAACGCGGTGGCCGACCTGCTCAGCGCCCTGGCCGCCGAGGCGCCCCTGGTGGTGATCGTCGACGACCTGCACGACGCCACCGCCGAGACCATCCGGGCGCTCGGGCTGGCCCTGTCCCGGATCACCGGCCCGGTGCTGGTGCTCCTGCTCGGCCGCCCCGAGCTGGTGCGTACCGCCGGGGCGCTGACCCGGGTGGCGGACGCCGAGGTCCACGCGCTGCCCCCGCTGCGCGGCGCCGACGCGGCCCGGCTGCTCACCAGCTACCTCGGCGGCGGGAAGCTGCCGCAGCCCGACGCCGACCGGCTGCTCATCACGGCCCAGGGCAATCCGTTCTACCTCGCCGAGCTGGTCACCCTGCTGATGGAGCGGGGCGCGCTGACCGCCGTGGCTGACCGGTCCGCCCCCGCCAACGCCGGCTGGCGGCTCGCGCCCGGCTCGCTCGGCAGCCGGCTGCTCTCCCGGGACCTCGCCGCCGTGCTCGCCGCCCGGATCGACGCGCTGCCGCCGGACGCCCGGTCGGTGCTGCGGGACGCCGCCGTGGTCGGCGACACCGTGCCGGCGGGTGCCCTGGAGGCGCTGCGCGAGCAGCGCGCCGGGTGGGCCGGCCGGCCGGCCGCCGTGGTGGCCGTGGAGCTCGACCGGGCCGTCGAGGAGCTGCTGCAACGCCGGATGCTGCACCGGACCCGCACCGGGTACTCCTTCGCCACACCGCTGATGCGGGAGGCCGCGTACTCCGGGGTGAGCAAGGCCGAGCTGGCCGAGCGGCACGCCGCGCTGGCCCGTTGGGCGGCGCCCAGCGGCCCGGGCGGGCCCGCCGCCCCGGGCGGGTTCACCGACGCGGCCCGGGACGCGTTCGTCGCCGAGCACGTGGAGCGGGCCGCCGCGCTCGCCGACGCGGTGAAGCTGCGCCCGGACGCGCCGGCGCGCACCGTCGCCACGCTCGGGGTGACCGCGCTGGGCCGGGCCGCCCGCCGCTCGTTGCAGGCCGGGGAGCCGGCCGTGGCCGTCGAGTACGCCGAGCGCGCCGCCGAGCTGGCCCGGGACGGGCTGTCGGCGGCCGACCGGGTGGCGCACGCCCGCGCCCTGCTCCAGGTCGGCCGGGCGGCCGACGCGCTCGCCTACGCGGAGAAGATCGCCGCCAACGCCGGGGACGACGCCGTCGCCCGGACCAGCGCACTGCTGCTCGCCGGGCAGGCCCACCAGGCCCAGGGCGACCAGGCCCGGGCGGCGGCCTGCTGGCAGGAGGCGTTGCAGGTGGCCACGGCCGGTGAGCTGCCGGCCCTGCGCGCCTCGGCGATGCGTCGGCTCGGCATGGCCGACTTCGTGGCCGGCCGGCTGGGGCAGGCGAGCAGCCGGCTCGCGGCGTCGTACCAGGTCAGCCTGACCGCGCAGGACCGGCGGGGGCAGGCGTGGTCGTTGCAGAACCTGGCCTGGGTGACCACCACCCGGGGTGACTTCGCCGGCACCGACGCGGTGCTCGGCCGGGCCGCCCGGCTCTTCGCCGAGTTGAAGGACCCGTACGGGCGGGCCTGGCTGCGCGGCACCACGGCGTTCGCCCGGCTGCTCGCCGGCCGGCTGGGGGAGGCGTGCCGGCTCGCGCGGGTCTTCCTCCCGTTCGGCGAGCGGGTCGGTGAGGCGTGGGCGGTCGGCACGCTGCGCGCGGTCGAGGCGTTCGCCGGCGCGGAGCTGGGCGAGATCGCCGAGGCCGACCGGGCGGCCCGCCGGGCGTACCGGGACTTCGCCGAGGTCTCCGACGACTGGGGGCAGGGCTTCGCCCTGGTGGCGCGCGGGGTGGTCGCCCGGGGGCTGGGCGAGCCGGAGCACGCCGCGGACCTGCTCGGCGACGCGATGTCGTACGCCGAACGGACCTCGCACCCGCTGCTCACCGGGATGGCCGGCACGCTGCGCGGCTTCGTGGCGCTGGACATGGGCGACTGCGACACCGCCGAGCGCTCGGCGCGCGCGGTGCTGACCGCCGTCGAGCCGCACAACCCGCAGGCGCCCGCTCAGGTGGGCCCCCGGGTGCTGCTGGCCACCGCCCGGCTGGCCGCCGGTGACTCGGCCACCGCCGTGGGGCTGCTCGCCCCGGTGGCCACCGCCTCCACGAACGCGCCGTCGCTGCTGTTCTCCCGCCGTCAGACCATGGCCCGGTACGCCTCGGCGTTGCTCGCCCACGGCCAGCACGAGCAGGCCCTGGACTGGGCCCACCGGGCGGTCGCCGTCCCGGCGGAGGACGTGCGCAGCCAGGTGATCGCGGCGAGCGTGCTGGCCGAGGCGCTGGCCGCCTGCGGCCGGCCCGCCGAGGCGCTGGCCAGCGCCGAGGAGGCCGTCCGCCTGGCGTACGCGACGGAGCAGCGCAGCGAGCGGCTGGCGGCGGACGCGTTGCGGGTCCGCCTGCGGGGGTGAGTGAGACGCCGGTCCGGTGCGTTCGGCGCGTCGCGGCGGGCCTCGTCGCGTTCGGCGTCGCGTCCCGCCGGACGGCCGGCTCCCGGGTCGGTTAGTCTGCCGGTTCCGCCGATGCGACGGCGGGTGGCACCGGTTACGGTGTCATTTCGGGTGGCGGTCCACTGTGGCGACCGTGCCGGTCCTGGGGAGGACGCGATGAGGCTGCCACGCTCCAGTGCCGGCTGGACGATCGCGGTCTTCGGCGTCCTGGCGCTGCTGATGGGCGCGCTCGGGCTGCTCTGGCCGGAGGCACAGCTGCGGATGCTCGGCTTCGAGGTGCCGCAGAGCCGGGCCGCCGGTGACTACACGGGCACCTTCCTGACGGCGTCCTCCATGGCGTCGTTCAACATGGGGGTCTACTACCTGCTGGCGACGGCCACCGAGTGGCGGCCCTTCTACCGGTTCACGGTCTTCTTCCGGCTGGTCACCTTCACCGTGTTCACCATCGCGGTGCTGGCCGACATCGCGCCGGGCCGGTTCTTCACGGTGGCGCTCTGGGAGGGGCTGGGCGCGGTCGCCACCGCCGTGGCCCTGCGTTGGGACGCCCGCCGGCCTGCTGCGATGCCACCGGCCACGAACGGTGACCGGTCGGGCGCGGTGGACGGTGTCGTCCCGCCCGCTGGCGCGAACCGCTGAGCAGCCGAGCCATTGGGTATTTTCGAACAGTGACCGACACCTCGCCTGGCGCCCTGCGGCTGCCCATCGTGCCCGGTCTAACCGATTTGGAGGCATTTGCCCGGGGTGGTTATGCCACCGTGTACCGGGCCACCCAGATCTCCGTCGGGCGCGAGGTCGCGGTCAAGGTGGAGAACCGCACCCTGGACAACGACCGGGACCAGGCCCGGTTCCTGCGCGAGGCCCGGGCGGCCGGGAGGATGTCGTCGCACCCGCACGTGGTGGACCTGTTCGACGTCGGGGTCACCGTCGACCGGCACCCCTACCTGATCATGGAGCTGTGCGACGGGTCGTACGCCGAGCGGATGCGCACCTCGCCGCTGGGCCCGGCGGAGACCCGCGACCTCGGTGTGAAGATCGCCGACGCGCTGGCCCACTCGCACGCCAACGGGGTGCTGCACCGCGACGTCAAGCCGGCGAACATCCTGCACTCCCACTTCAATCCGGCGGTGCTGGCCGACTTCGGGCTCGCCGTGCTGGCCGAGGTGCGTGACGCGTCGGTCACCCTGGAGGTGCTCACCCCCGCGTACGCGCCGCCGGAGATGTTCAACCACAGCCCGCCGTCGCCCGCGGTCGACGTGTACGCCCTCTGCGCCACCCTCTACGCCGTGATGCACGGTCGCCCGCCCCGCTGGCAGTCCGAGCGCAATCCCAGCCTGGTCACCGTGCTGGAGTTGTTCCACCAGCCGATCCCCGGGCTGCCAGGGGCGCCGGAGGAACTGCTCGACGTGCTCCGGGCGGGCATGGCGAACGACCCGGGTGCCCGCCCGTCCGCGGTGGAGCTGCGCGGCCTGCTCGCCGCCCTGCCGCTGGACCCGGTCAGCGCGCCGGTCAGCGGGGCTCCCGTGTCCGGCGGCCCGTCCGGCCCGACGACCGGCACCAGCACCGGCAGCCCGTCCACCTCGGGTGGCCTGTACGGCACCAGCCGGCCGGGCCGGCCCGCCCCGCGTCCCCCGGTCGAGGACGACCACCCCACCGTGTCGACGACGTCCGGCCGGCGCTGGCGGCGGCGCTGGTTCCTCGGCGGGGCCGGGGCGCTCGCGCTGGCCGCGTCGGCCGGCGGGGGAGCCTGGGTGGCCGGTGGCGCCCCGGCCGTCTTGAGGCCCACGCCGGTCGCCAGCGCGGTCGCCACGTCGACGATCGCGCCGTGGGGCGCGCTGCCGGGCTGCGTGCCGGGTTCGCCGGGAACCGGCGGGCTGCCGACGGGCGCGCGGTGCGTCGCCGAGCTGGAGTGCTTCGGGCCGGTGCGGGTGCGCGGCACCCGGGCCGAGGCCCCCCGGCTGCCCTGCGACGGCCGGCACACCTGGGAGACCTATGCGGCCGGCGAGCTGCCCGCCACCCTGGTCGACGCGGGACACGCCCAGGTCAGCGCCGACCCGGCCGTGCGGCGGGTCTGCAACGCGGTGACGTTCCGGCTGACCAGCGGCATCGCGTACACCAGCGGCTGGCACCTGGAGGTGCTGCCGCCGGAGGAAGCGGACACCGACCGGACGTACCGCTGCCTGGCCGGGCGCGGCGTCGATGGGCTCGACGAGCCGACCCTCACCGGTCGCTGACCCCGCCCGTGCGCCGGCGGCGTTCCTGGACCGCCCGGAGCGCGCTCCGGCTGTCGAGGGCCTCCAGCGTGTCCGCGTCGACGCCGCCCAGGCCGGCGATCCCCGGCGTCGGCCACTCCGCCGGCCCGTCGCCTGGGCGCTCGCGGGGCTGCCGCGCCTCGGTCACCAACACCCCGGCGACCATCACCAGCAGGACACAGAGCAGGGCGAGCACCACCGCCAGGATGCTGCGCGGACGCCACCAGGCCAGCGTTACCAGCAGGGTGAGCGCCGCGACCGAGGCGGCGACCGCCCCGGCGAGCGCGTCGGGCCGAGGAAATCGGGTCACCCGTCAAGGATGGCGCAGCCGGCGCGCGTGTCAACCGCCGTCCCGGGCCGCCGGCCTTCCAGGCGCTCGCCCGAACGGCCGGATGCCCTTTCCGCAGTGGACGACGGCGCAGCCGGACGCGAAGCGCGGCGGAGGGCGTCATCGACCAGGCGTCTCGTCCGAGGGTTGACAGGCTTCGACTGGCGACACGATGCGTTCGAGCAGTTGGACGAGTTGCTCGCGTTCAGCTGCGGTAAGAGCGGCGGTCAGTTGGTCGTTGGCGTCGTCGCCGAGTTTCTGGGTGCGCCGCAGGAGCCGGGTGCCGGCCTCAGAGATGGATACGGCGTTCTTTCGCCGGTCGCCCGGGTCGGGAGCCCGAACGATCAGGCCATCTTCGTGTAGGTCGTTCAGGATCGCGACCATGTCCTTGGGGTCAACTCGCAGGGATCGGCCAAGGTCGGCCTGTGAAACCGGCTCCCGCTCCGCCACGGCGCAGAGCACCGCGTGGTGCATCATTCTCAGCCCCGCCTGCGCCAACGCCTCGGCCACGAGCCGGTGACCACGAGCTGCGGCGCGACCCAGCAGCCAACTGGGCAGGGTGCGGATACGTGCGGGAGCCTGCGAACCGTCTGTCACCCCTCCATGCTACCTATCCGTTGGGACTCCCCAAGGATATCCGATACTGTGGGGTACACCCAACAGTCTGGAGGGGGCATGCGTCGAGTCCGCTACTACCAGCACGGCAGCCCGGAGGTGCTCCGCCTCGAATCGGCGCCCACCCCTCAGCCGGGGCCGGGCGACCTCCTGGTGCGCACCGAGGCGATCGGCGTGACGCTGCCCGTGGTCCGCAAGGTCCGAGACGGCGGCGACGGCGCGCCACTACCCGGCATCCTCGGCGGCGAGATCGCCGGCCGGGTGATCGCCATCGGCTCGCAGGTGTCCGGCTTCGCAGTCGGTGATCGCGTCACCTCGTTGACCTTCACCGGCTCCTACGCCGACGAAGTGCTCGCCCCGGCCTTCATGGCGAGCCGCATCCCGGACGATGCCAGCGCGAAACAGGCGGTGGCGCTGGTACGCAGCGGGCATGTCGCGCTCGCCGCCCTGGCCGCCGCCCGCGTCACACCCGCCGACTCGGTGCTCGTCACCGGAGCGGCCAGCGGGGTGGGCCACCTCGCGATCCAGCTTGCCAGGCACAGGGGAGCCGGACGGGTCGTGGCGGCCGTCAGCTCCCGAGCCAAGGCCGACTTCCTGTACGGCCTCGGTGCCGACCACGTCGTCACGTACGGCAGCGACAACTGGGGGGACCCCGTCGACGTCGTTCTCGACGGCGTCGGAGGTGACCTTCTCCGCCCCGCCGTGGCAGCACTACGCCCTGGTGGATGCCTCGTCTTCTTCAGCTCCGGGGGCGGCACCGTACCCGCCTACGAACTGCTCGCCGGCTCCAAGACCATCACAGGGCTGGCCATGGCCCACTTCGCCCAGACCCACCGCGAACTCTACGACCAACACCATCAGCAACTGTGGCAACTCAACCGAACGGCTCAGCTACGTGCCGCCATACACGCGGAGATACCCCTCGCCGATGCTGCGACAGCACACCGCATCATCGAGGCTCGCGCGAACCTCGGCAAGGTCGTCCTCATCCCCTGACTGATCCGTGGCGGCTGGTCGTCAAGCACTCCGGAAACCACACACGGCTTACAGTGGACGAGCGCCGTGTACAGCGTCAAGGCCGCGGAATCCGTTACAACAGTCGGGGAAATGACCCTTTCCTGGGCCTTTTGTGGGCGGTACTCCTGGGCTCGGGTCCCTAGAGTGACGCATGTCGAGGCTTTCTCGACGCGTCCTGTTCCCCACCGGAAGGCAACCGCATGCCACGGAGAACCCGGTCCCTGGCCGCAGCAGGAATCGCCGGCGTCGTCCTCGCCGGAACGGCGCTCGCGCCCGCCTCGGCGGCACCGCAGACCACCGGCTGGGGTCGTCCGGCCACGTCGGACCGGACCGACCCGGTCGAGGCCCGGCGGGTCGATCGCGTGCCCACCCCGAAGCTCGACTGGTACGCCTGCTACGACTACGCCGAGTGCGCCACCGTCGACCTTCCGCGCGACTACGACTCCCCGACCGGCGCCACCACCGAGGTGGCGGTGCTGCGGGTCAAGGCCCGCGACCAGCAGCGCCGGATCGGCAGCCTCTTCGTCAACCCGGGTGGCCCCGGCGGCTCCGGGACGGACATCGCGCTCGCCGCGCCGTACTTCCTCGGCGACGACCTGCTGGACCGGTTCGACATCGTCGGCGTCGACCCGCGCGGCGTCGCGGCCAGCCAGAACGTCCGGTGCTTCCCGTCGGTCAAGGAGCAGACCAAGGCGTACGCGGGGTTGAACGTGGCCTTCCCGTGGACGAAGGCCGAGGAGAAGGCGTACGTGGCCGCGTCGAAGGCGGTCGGCAAGGGCTGCTCCACCACCGGCAAGCCGCTGACCGGCGCGATGTCCACGGCCGAGGTCGCCCGGGACATGGACGTGCTGCGGCGGGCGGTCGGCGACCCGAAGCTGACCTACCTCGGCTTCAGCTACGGCACGGCCCTGGGCCAGTACTACGCCAACATGTTCCCCGACCGGGTCCGCGCCCTGGTCGTCGACGGCGTGCTCAACCCGAACGCCTGGGTCGGGCAGGGCAAGGCGCGCAACCAGCTCCAGGAGACCCGGCTGCGCAGCGCCGACGGCGCGTACGCGGCGCTGCGTGAGATCCTGGTGCGCTGCGACAAGGCCGGTACGGCGGCCTGCCCGCTCGCGGCCGGCGACCCGGTCGCCTCGTTCGAGCTGGTGGCCAAGCGCCTGCGCAAGAAGCCGGTGGTGATCGAGGATCCGGACTCCGGAGAGGCGTTCACGGTCGGCTACGCCGACTTCGTCGGTGTCGCGCTGAACGCCCTCTACAGCCCGTCCGGCTACGAGGACATCGTCGCGATCACCGCCGAACTGCTGGTGCTCACCGACCCCGCGGCGGCCACCGCCGCCCGCCGCGCCGAGGCCCGGACGGCGATCGCCCGGCGTGCCGCCACCGCCGGCCAGCAGGTCCGCAGGGGGTACGACTTCCCGTACAACAACGGCCTGGAGACGTTCCTCGGGGTGGACTGCACCGACGCGTACCACCCGAAGGACGCCGGTGCCTGGCCGGCACTGGCCGCCAAGGAGGACGAGCGGGCACCGTACTTCGGCCGGCTCTGGGCCTGGGGCACCGCGTCGTGCGCCCGCAACACCTGGACGGTCCGTGACGAGGACGCCTACACGGGCCCGTTCACCAGGCGGACCAGCGCCCCGGTGCTGGTGGTCGGCAACTACTGGGACCCGGCGACCAACTACCAGGGCGCGGTCGGCTCGGCGGCGCTGCTGCCGAACAGCCGCCTGCTCAGCAGCGACAGTTGGGGGCACACCGCGTACGGCAGCTCGGCGTGCGCGACCGGCGCGATCGACGCCTACCTGATCAGGGGGACCCTGCCGGTCAAGGGCAAGGTCTGCGTCGGTGACATCCAGCCGTTCGTGGAGCAACCCGGGGAGGCGGCGGCCGAGCGGGCCCCGGCGTCCAAGAGCGCCCTGGCCAACCGGGGCGCCCCGGCCCGGGGCGAGCCGAAGCGGCTGCCGCCGGTGGTGGCCCCGCTGCCCGGGATCGGCTCGCTGACCGTCCGTTGAGGACAACCGGGGGTACGGCGGCGATCGGGCGTCCGTCGTACCCCCGGGCCTGGCCGCACGGATGACCACGTGGATGGACGTGAGCCGCTACTCTCGGTGTCCCGCAGGGCACCCGTCAGCGAGGTCGCCGATGAAAATGTTCCTCAGCCGGTCCCGGGTCCGCTCGGTCGCCACCACCCTGGCGGTCGCGCTGACCCTGACCCTTGCCGCTGCCGCCGGTTGCGACAGCCGGCAGGAGCCGCAGATCCCGTCCGTGAAGGAGACGCTGAGCAAGACGCACATCTACGGCCAGCCGACGTTGAAGATCGGCGTCTCCACCACCGGCCCGCTGATGGGCGAGCTGCACGGCGGCACCTACAGCGGGTTCGACGTCGAGATCGCCCGGTACATCGCCGCCCAGCTCGGCTACGAGGGCGACAAGCGGATCGAGTGGGTGCCGGTGGCCACGGAGGACCGCATTCCCGCCCTCCAGGGTGGGGCGGTCGACCTGGTGGTCTCCACCTTCTCGATGACCGAGGAACGCGAGAAGCTGGTCAGCTTCGCCGGGCCGTACCTGGTGACGACCCAGGAGGCGATGGTCCCGACCCGGCTCAAGGACAGCATCCACACCATCGAGGACCTGCGCGACCCCCGCTACAAGGTCTGCACCAGCGGCGGCTCGACCACCGAGGCCGAGCTGGGCAGGCACCAGATCAGGGTGTTCGTGGTCAAGGAGGTCGGCGACTGCATCGACGGCATCCTCGAGGGGCGCTACGACGCGGTCAGCTCGGACGAGACCATCCTCGCCGGATTCCTCTCCAAGCACCCGAAAGACTTCACGATCATCGACATGCCCTTCGGCACCAGCGAGCAGATCGGCGTCGGGGTGCCGATCAGCGACCCGGCGCTGCGCGACCTCGTCGCGTTCTTCCTCGACAAGAGCTACCAGCAGGGGCGTAAGGGGCTGAGCAGCCCCTGGCTCACCGCGTACCACCAGACCCTCGGGCCGTGGCTGAGGGCGCCCAAGGTGCAGCCCCCGCCGCTCAAGGTGCCGGAGTTGGTGGACTTCGACGACAAGGCGCCCCGGTAATGACCGCCCCGCCCGTCACCGGCGTCGACGTCGACGCCGGAACGCCGACGCCCCGGGCCGGCGAGGCGCGGCACCTGGACGAGCGCCGGGCCCGGGCCAGCCAGTCCTTCTGGACGGCAGTGGTGGCCGTGCCCGCCGTGTTCTCGGTGCTCCGGCTCGGCGTGGAGGCCGGCGGGGAGCTCCAGACCACCCTGCTGCTGGTCGCCAACGTCGGGCCGGTCAACCTGCTCGCCGGCTTCCTCACCACGGCCGCCCGCCTGCTCTCCACCGGCCTGGTCGCGGTGTTCGCCCTCGGCGCGGTCCTCGGGGTGAGCGTGGACCGGCTGCCCGGGTACCGCCGCCCGCTCTTCGCCCGCTGGGCGGACATCACCCCGGCCTGGTTCGTGCTGGCCAGCTTCCTGCTCGCCCTGATCACCTGGCCGTTGCTCTACCTGCCGCTGCTGCTGCCCGCGTTCGCCGCCGCGTTCCAGCTCCGCCCGGAGCGGCTGCACGACCTGCGCGCGGCCCGGGTGCTGATCGTCGCGGCCCTGCTCGGCGGGTACCTTTTCCTGCTGACGCCGACCCTGCTGGACGCCTGGCAGCAGCGGGAACAACTGGTCATGGCGCTGCTCGTCGTCCCGCCGGTGCTCGCGCTCGGCATCGCCGGGCCGCTGCCCGGGGCGGTGATCCGGCCGCTGGCCTCAGCCACCGAGGCCGCCGTGCTGGTCATGCTGGTGTGGGCGGCGCTGCCGGTGATCAGCACGCCGGTGCTCCCGCTGACCGTCAGCACCGTGCAGACCGAGTCCGGCGCGATGGAGGACGTACGCGGCCACGTGGTCGTCGTCGACGACGTGAACATGGTGCTGCTCCAGGAGCAGGGCGGCGTGCGGTACGTGCCGATCGACCAGGTGAAGGCGCAGGTGCTCTGCCCGAGCGAGGAGGAACTGCCCCGGCACCGGCTGCGCGTGCACGACTTCCACGTGGAGGACTCGCTGCTGGAGGGGCTCGGACGCCGGGTCCGCCCGCTGCACCGCATCGACGCCGCCTGCCGCGCGACGGGCTGACTCCTCCCGGCCTTGGGTGCGTTTCGGTCAGCGCTCGGGGACGGCGTCCGGCAGCACGCCCTCCGCGAGCAGGCTCTCCCCGATGAGGCGGGCGTGCTCGGCGGCGTCGGCCAGTTCGGCGGCGATCTCCGGGCTGGCCGAGGCAACCGCTGCGGACAGCAGGACGTCGACCGGCGTCGGCCCGACCAGCCAGCGCTGCATCGACTCCTGCGCGCCGTCGCGCAGGGAGCTGCCGTACGCCCAGTCGCTGATGACGTCGGCCAGATGCCGGGCGGGGGCCTCCCCCGGGACGCTCGCGAACTCGGCCAGGTACGGCCCGACGTCGACCCCCAGCTCCGCGACCGCATCCAGCAGGTCCTGCGCGGGCGTGACGGACGGGTACCCGCCAAGGGTCCGGTGCCACCAGACGCGGACGAAGTGCTCGACCGCGTCCCGCTCCGCGGCCGGCCAGTCCTGCCACCGGCCGCTGATCCGGCGGGTCACGCGGTCCGGCCAGAGCCAGTGCTCCATCTCGCCGGTCGCGTACGCCTCCAGCAGCCGGGGCACCAGGTGCGGGAACTCCGTCTCGTCCCCCCAGGTGCCCGGGTTCATCAGGTAGGGGCCGAGCTGGCCCGGGGCCAGCTCCCGCAGCGGCGTACGCGCGAAGAGCGCCACCTCGGCCTGATCCACGCAGTGCTCGCAGGCGGTCATGTCGCCCGGCAACAAATGGCGCGCGAAGGCGCCATACAACCGCTCCACGGCCTGCTCAAACTCGATATCCCCCCGCACGCCCCCAGTATCCCGGCCCGTCAACGCGAATCTTGGAACGAAATGGCCCCTCTGGGGGCCGGATTCTTCCAAGATCTCGATCGTCTAGATCTTGACCGGCGTCGGCGGTGCTGGGTGACGCACGGTGGGGGTGGCAGGATCGCGCAGGTGACCAGCAGACCCACCGCCGCGCAGCACCTGCTCGACCTCGCGCGGCTGCGCCGCGTCCGCGACCGGATCGACCGGGAGTACGCGCAGCCGCTGGACGTCGAGGCGCTCGCCCGAGGCGCGCACATCTCGGCCGGGCACCTCAGCCGCGAGTTCCGGCTCGCCTACGGTGAGTCGCCGTACAGCTATCTGATGACCCGGCGGATCGAGCGGGCGATGGCGCTGCTGCGTCGCGGCGACCTCAGCGTCACCGAGGTCTGCTTCGCGGTCGGCTGCGCGTCGCTGGGCACCTTCAGCACCCGCTTCGCCGAGCTGGTCGGCGTGCCGCCCAGCGTCTACCGGCAACAGGCGACGGCCGTGACGGCGGGGATGCCGTCGTGCCTGGCGAAACAGGTGACCAGACCGATCAGGAAGCGAGAAGCGCCGGCCCAGAGCCGTACCTAGCGTGACTGCCATGGACGTCACCATTCATGCGAGCAGACGTCGGTGGCCGCCAGCCTGGCGGCCACCGACGTTCTGCTCGGGCTCCTTCGGCGGCTCCGGTCAGCCGTTCTTGCTGACCGGAGCGCTACCCACCACGTACCTGGTGCCAACCTCGACGCTGTTGGGGATCTCGCGGCTGGTCTGCGAGTCGCAGTTGACGATGTTCCAGTGCAGGTGAGGGCCGGTTACGTTGCCGGTCGCCCCCGATGTTCCGATCCGCTGCCCCTGCGCAACGCGGTTACCGGTATTGATGATGGTGGCACTCAGGTGTGCGTACTGCGAGCATCGGTTGTTGCCGTGGTCGACGAGTGCCATGATCCCGCCGCCGCCGGTCGCCCAGCCCTCGAAGCGGATGGTGCCCGCAGCGGACGCGAGGATCGGCACGCCAACCGGCATGCCGAAGTCGATGGCGTGCCGGTTGTAGGCATCGTTGTGGGAGAAGCTGCTGCCCGCCGCCTGGGTGATCGTGTAGGCACGTCCGGCGGGGAACGGCAGCTTGAACTGGGCGGAGCTCCCGCAGAGCGGGACGACGGGACCGTTCGATCCGGTCTCCAGGAATGCGTCGGTGACCCACCCGCCGCCCGAGAGCCGGTCCCAGATGTTGGTGACACCGCCGATGCCCTCGACGGAATCCCCTCGGACGTAGCAGGTGATGGTGACGACGGTGCCGTTGGCGAGGCTGCCGGTCACCGCCCCGCTCAAAGCCGGGGCGCTACGGATGTTCAGCGGAAGCCCACTGGGCACAGACACCCTGACCTGGGCGGCGGCGTGTGCCGGTACGGCGGACAGGGCTACGGCCAGACAGGAAACCATGGCAGTGACCAGGATCTGCGTTAAGCGGCGCAGGGGACTCACCTCCGACGAGCCCACCGAGGCAGGCAATCGACGATCTTCGACAGAGGGATCGTATAGATCGATAACAGTCAGGTCGAGGGGGATCGAGGGGCAGGCCAGCGTGGGTGAGGAAACAGCCGGTGGATGTCGAGGTGCTGGCGGGGCGCGCACATGTCGGCCGGGCACCTGAGCCGCGAGTTCCGGCTCGCCTACGGTGAGTCGCCGTACAGCTATCTGATGACGCGGCGTATCGAGCGGGCGATGGCGCTGCTGCGTCGCGGCGACCTCAGCGTCACCGAGGTCTGCTTCGCGGTCGGCTGCGCGTCGCTGGGCACCTTCAGCACCCGCTTCACCGAGCTGGTCGGCGTGCCGCCCAGCGTCTACCGCCGCGAGGCGGAGCGCACCACGGCGGGCATCCCGTCGTGCGTGGCGAAACAGGTGACCAGACCGATCAGGAATCGAGAAGCGCAGGTCACGGCGCTGCACCTAGCCTGATTGCCATGGACATCACCATTCACACGACCTTCCTGCCACACACCGACCCGGACGCCTCCCTGGCCTTCTACCGCGACACCCTCGGCTTCGAGGTCCGCAACGACGTCGGAAGCGGCAAGATGCGCTGGATCACGGTCGGCCCCGCCGGCCAGCCCGGCACGTCCATCCTCCTGGCCCCGCCGTCCACCGACCCCGGTATCACCGACGACGAGCGCCGTGTCATCGACGAGATGATGGCCAAGGGCACGTACGGCTGGATCATGCTGGCCACCTCCGACCTCGACGCCACCTTCGAGAAGCTGCAGGCCGGCGACGCCGAGGTCGTCCAGGAGCCGACCGAGCAGCCGTACGGCACCCGCGACTGCGCCTTCCGCGACCCAGCGGGCAACCTGGTCCGCATCCAGGAACTGCGCTAGCCGGGGAGGTCACGTTGAACTGGAACAAATGGGTTCGACAGGCGCACCGCTGGGTGTCCATCGCCTTCACGGCGACCGTGATCCTCGGCTTCATGGCGGCGGGCGGTCTCCTGCCCGAGTGGGTGTTCTACCTGCCGCTGCCCCCGCTCGCCCTGCTGCTGTTCACCGGCCTGTACATGTTCGTGTTGCCGTACGCCGCCAAGCGGCGCAGCGGGCGACGCGCCGTTCTCCAGCCCTGACCCGTGATGTTCGGGGTGGCCGGCGGGCGTGCGGATCGCTCCGTCTGAACGTGGGGCGGGGTGAGTAGCCGCCGCGGGTCGTCTCGGACGGGTTCCGGGCCGAGCGGAAGTACCGGTCGAACTTCTGGGCGCTGCGGGCCGCCGCCGGGCCGATCAGCCGAAATTCGGGGCGCCGCCGGTGACGTTCGGTGTCGCAGGCGGCGCCCGACGGTCAGCACGAAGATCGTCTGTCGCGTACCGGCGTCCCGTCCGGCGTGTCGGTCAGTGGCAGAGCACCGCGACGTTGACGAAGAGGCCGCACGAGGCGATCGTCGCCAACGTGATCGCGCCGGCCGCCCGGAGTGCGAAGTCGGCGCGACCACGTCCGCGCCGGGTGATCGACAACGTCTGTTCCAGGACGACCAGGAACACCCAGCCGAACAGCAGGGCCGTCAGGTAGAAGTCCCAGGCGGGGTTCGCGAACGCGCTCGCGTTGCCGTTTCCGCCGTAGTTGGGGCAGTCCTCGTAGCGGGTGATCGGCCGGAGGACCGCCAGCAACGCGAGGAAGAAGGCGCCGCCGAGGAAGCAGATCCGGAAACCGCTGAGGCGGGAGGGCCGCCGGCGGTCTTCGATCATCAGCTCAGCCTAGTGGCGTGCCGGTTCGCCAAGTCATGACCAGCATGGGCATCAGTGCGGCAAGCACCCCGCCGCGACGACCGACCCCGCCGGCTGTACGAAGATCGACCGTTGCGCCGCCGCCGCGTCGCCCTTGGCGTCGAGCTGGTAGCCGTCCAGCCAGATCCAGTGGTCGTAGGTGATCCAGTCCTTGTGCACCCGGATCAGCCGGAAGAAGATCGGTCGGACGAACTGCGGGCTCGCCTGATCGATCTGCCTGTGTCATCATCTCCAATCAATCGGCCACGATCAGTTCGATGGGGGAGACGCATGCGGTTGATGAGGCTCTGTGTCGCCGTGCTCGGCGCGTTCGTCCTTGCCCTCACCTCGGCGGCCCCGGCCTCGGCGGCCACCACGGCAACACACGACGTATGGGTCTGGAACGTCGCGGGCTGGACCATGCACCGGGCCTCGACCACCGACGGCCTCATTCCGGCCCTGACCGGCTCGATCCGCGCCCGGGGCGCCGACTTCGTCGGCCTCAACGAGCTCTGCTACCAGCAGTACCAGGCGATCGTCGCCGACCTCAGGGCCTCCGGCTGGCCGCAGGACTCCACCAACTTCGCCCGCTTCGAGTCGTCCCGCGACACGGTCTGCAACGGGCAGGCGTTCGGCAACGCCATTTTCAGCAAGGCGGCGCTCGGTGCGGCGAACCGCTACACGTTGCCGTCGGACGGTAGTGCCGAGCGGCGGACCCTGCTCTGCGCCCCGCTGTCCGCCCGCCCGCACCTGCGGTTCTGCGCCACGCACATCACGCCGTCGAACACGGTCATCAACGGCACGGCGATCAACGTGCAGCAACTGAACTCGGTGCGCAGCCGGCTGGAGGCCTTCGCGGCGAACGGTGACACGGTGCTCATCGCCGGGGACTTCAACGCCCAGCCCCACTACGGCCGGCTGAACAACTGGTACGCGCCAAGTCTTAACGTGGCCAACAACGCCAGCAACACCGGCTTCTACCGTGAGCTGGACGACCTGGACTCCCGCTGCGTCGGCTACGGCGAGACCACCGTCGGGGCCGGCAACACCGGCGGGCCGTGCGGCCTCGGCAACAAGATCGACTTGATCTTCGTACGGGAGAGCAAGCTCGCGGGCAGCTACACCGCCGACTCGCTGGCCATTCCGACCACCTGCACGATCGGCGCCTGCTCGGACCACCGCGTGGTGACCGGCACGGTGACGGTCAGCATCAACTGAGCACGGCCGCGTCCCTGCTGACCCGGGCACACTAGGCTCGCGCAACGGATCTGCGCGGTCCCGGGCGGTGTGCCGGGAGTGGCTGCGTTCGGACGATCAAGCCCGCCGGCTGTACGAAGATCGACCGTTGCGCCACCGCGTCGCCCTTGGCGTTGAGTTGTAGCCGTCGAGCCAAATCCAGTAGTCGTAGGTGACGCGACCCACTGGGCGAACCGGCGGTGCGTGGTGCGCCAGTGCACCGGGAACGAACCGGGCAGCTTGCGCCGGGAGCAGCCGGACTCCAACACGTACAGAATCGCCGCGAGCGTCGCACGATCATCGCTACGGGACCGCCTACCACCTTGACGCTTTTCGGGGTGCGGGGGCAGCATCGGCTGCGCGAGGTGCCACAACGCGTCCGGGCAGTACTTCTCCACAATCCACACCCAGTCAACGAACGACCTTGCACTTCAACAACCCCAACTGATACACGGTCAAGGCGGGATAGCGAGGAGGATAACGGCGTAGGTTCAGCGGGCGGGGACGATGGGGCCGCGGTGCAGCCAGTCGATGAGGTCGGGCTCGGCCAGCTTCGCGACCCGATCCTCGTATCGTCGCAGGTCATCTTCGTCGAGCAGGTCCCGCCACTGGCCGCTGACACCCTGGTTGAAGAACCGCTTCGGATCGCTCCACATCGCCGCGACCGGGGTCAGAGCCTCTGCCCGGCCGCGCATCGAGTCGAATGTCGCTGCCCGTACCAGATCCGGCCATCGCGACTCCGGCACCTCGATTCCGAGGCGCCCGGCGAGGAACCTCATCTGGCCTTCAAGATCTGACTTCAGATCGTCGTAGTGCAGCAGCAGCACGTTGGGCCGCTCCCGCTCGGCCCAGAACCCCGACAGGTGGTGCAGCATCGACGGCAGGCCCACCTGCACATTGGTGTCCTCCAGCCAGGCCCAGAACCGGTTGTACGCGGACTCCGCAGGCGCCGGAGCCGTACCGGCGGGCTCCTGCGCCGGGTTACCGCTGGCCGCCAGCATCGCGTCGAAGGCCTCCTGGGCGACGTTCTGGGAATGGGCGTCCCAGGAGATCGCGACGTCCCGCGGATCCCGACCGACCGCGACGTAGGTCACCCCATCATGGATGGGCAGCCCGTCGAAGGGCGTATGAGTCTTGATGAAACGGCGATGCCGCTGCGCCTCGTAGAACGCGAAGATGTCGTCCCGGCTGCGAGTCAACATGTCGAGCCAGTAGGTGAGGTCGTCCAGCCGTGCCGGCAGCTCCGATGTCTGGAAGATCAGCAAGGCGCAGATCGTCTGGGTCCACGTCGTCCCGCACTTTGCGGGGGTCGAAACCACGATGTCACCTTCGCGGAGCGGAAAACCCTCCCACCGTCCGCTGTCCATGAGCTCGTTCTGGTACCGAACCGTCGGTTGGCGCAACGGTCCTCCCCGCTTTCCGTTAGTCCATCCATAGTCGACTTAACCTATCGAACCGGGCGACCGTCGACCAGCCTGCGGGCCGATTCGAAGATCCCGGCACCCCCTCGTACGCCTTCGTCGCGCTCTCTGGTGCGATCGGGCTGCAGTAGCAACACCGGCTTCTACCGGGAGCTGGACGACCTGGACTCCCGCTGCGTCGGCTACGGCGAGACCACCGTCGCGGACGGCAACACCGGCGGGCCGTGCGGCCTCGGCAACAAGATCGACTTGATCTTCGTACGGGAGAACCGGCTCGCGGGCAGCTACACCGCCGACTCGCTGGCCATTCCGACCACCTGCACGATCGGCGCCTGCTCGGATCACCGCGTGGTGACTGGCACGGTGAGGTCAGCATCAACTGTGCATCCTCGCCCCGCCCACGCCTCTACACGGCTGTGTTCATGGCGAGCGCGGTGGAGAGGCTGAGCATGGCCGCGTCCCTGCTGACCTGGGCACACTAGGTTCGCGCAGCGGATCTGCGCGGTCCCGGGCGGTGTGCCGGGAGTGGCTGCGTTTGGACGATCAAGCCCGCCGGCTGTACGAAGATCGACCGTTGCGCCACCGCGTCGCCCTTGGCGTCGAGCTGGTAGCCGTCGAGCCAGATCCAGCGGTCGTAGGTGATCCAGTCCTTGTGCACCCGGATCAGCCGGAAGAAGATCGGCTGAACGAACTGCGGGCTCGCCGCCCGGGTCACGTGGAGGACTATTCCGGCCCGGAAGTCGATCACCGCAGCCAGCCGAGGAAGCGGCGGTGGAGTGTCCCGGCCGGGGCCCAGCTCATGTCCTGGCTGGCGGACACGTAGTACGAGCCCATGTAGAGCGCCAGGGAGATCGGCGAGGCCGCGAACTCCTGGAGTAGTTCGTTTCGGCGGGTGGCGCAGGGCCAGGGGGCGGAGCAGCCGGCGCAGAGCCAGGCGGGCAGGACGGGGCCGTGTTCGGTCACTGGTCCTCACCCGGCCAGTGGCCCCGGTTGATCGGGACCTTGTGTCTATGCCGGCAGGGCAGCTCGTTCCCGCACTTGCAGACGTACCGCCACCTAATCCACGACCACACCGGCTTGTGCCGGCGAGCGAGGGTCGCCGCGACGGCGGCGAGGTACTGGCCGTAGGTGACGCGTCTGCCCATCTCATGCCTCCTCGTGTGAGGGGGGGCGTGGCAGCCGGGCCACGCACGGTCATCCGACCACCACACCCGGCGACACCATCGCACGCAGAAGAATGAAACCGCAATATGCGCCTCCTTGTTCTCCCTTCGGCGTGTCTGCGAACCCTGATTCTGTCCCGGTCATGGCAAGATGGCAGGATGCCTCAACGTCAGAGCCCCACTGTCAGGCGTCGACGACTGGCGATGACCCTGCGACAGCTCCGCGACCGGGCCGGCATGACATCAGTCGAAGCGGCCCGTCGAGTTGACCATGATGGGAGCTGGCTCAGTCGGGTCGAAACCGCCGAGGTCCGGCCACACCCGAACGACGTGCGGGCGTTGCTGGCTCTGTATGGCGTAGAGGGCGACCAAGCCGAAGCCGTCATCGCGGTAGCCCGCCAGGCGAAGCAGCGCGGGTGGTGGCAGCGGTACAGCGATGTCCTGCCCGACTGGTTCACGGCCTACGTCGGTATGGAGTCCGAGGCGTCGGTGATTCGCACCTACGAGTGCCAGATGGCACCCGGCTTGTTGCAAACCGAGGACTACGCCCGAGCGGCCTTCCAGGGTGCGCCGGTTCCGATGCGAGACGGCGAGGTGGAGCGTCAGGTCGCGTTGCGCATGGAGCGGCAGGCCATCCTGGCCTCCGACGACCCGCCGATGCTGCGCGTGGTCATCGACGAGGGAGCAGCCCGACGCATGGTCGGCGGCCCCGAGGTGCTGCATGGTCAGCTCACACGGCTCATCGAGGAGTCGACCCGAAGCAACATCCAGATCCAACTGCTCCCGTACTCAGCCGGGGTCGGCTTCGACGGAAGCTTCGTGATTCTCGACTTCTCACCGATGCCGGAGCCGTACCCAGAGGCAGCCGAGGAGCGGATGGTGTACGTCGACACGCTGACGGGCGCCCTGTACCTAGATCGCCCCGCCGAGATTGCGGCCTACGCCGCCGCGCATGAGCAGCTGCAAGCCCTTGCTCTGGCACCCAAGCCAACACGAGATACGCTCCGGACGATTGCGGCGGAGCTGATCACGTAGGAGGACGCAGCATGGACCTGCCTCGCGAAACTTGGCGTAAGAGCACCAGGTCCGGCTCAAGCGGCAACTGCGTAGAGGTTGCCACCCCGTCCCCGGGGGTCATGGTCCGCGACAGCAAGGACCGGCACGGCCCGCTGTTGTCCTTCACCGCAGGCCAATGGGCCGGCTTCGTCAAGGGCGTCAAGGATGGAAGCTTCGACGCCTGATTACCAGGCCCGGTCCTCCGCTTGCTGCCCGGGACACGGTGCGCCGAGGCTATGCAGCCCCAGTGACAAAGCG
Source organism: Micromonospora sp. CA-111912 (assembly GCF_050948415.1). Classification (NCBI taxonomy): domain Bacteria; kingdom Bacillati; phylum Actinomycetota; class Actinomycetes; order Micromonosporales; family Micromonosporaceae; genus Micromonospora; species Micromonospora sp. CA-111912. Next base: position 6,830,288 of record NZ_CP192007.1, on the reverse strand, counting down.
AGTATCGGTGATTACGCAGGTCAGAGGTTGTTCTGAACCTGGCGAAGTTCCGCTGATGTCTCACCTTCGGGAGGTGGTCGCCGTGCTGCCGGTCGGATGGCAAGCCACGGTGGAGCCGCCAGGTATTCAGATTGATCGGGAAGAGGTTGACTACCCCTACGCGATGGATGGATGGCGTCATGGGCCGCTTGGTCTGGTTCGCCTCGAACGTGGCAGTGCGCTTCGGGCGCCCGAAATTTGGTTTAGCGCGGACAGGTCGTTTGTGGAGGCGGCGATGTCCGGAGTGGCAGGTGATCGTCTCTCGGCAGTCGCCCAGGTCTGCGGCAAGACGGGCCTTTCAAGATCTGTGGTGCAGCATCCATGTCTGCAATGCCACGAAAACGGGCGAACTTTCGAGTTCGTGGCCTCTGTCCAAACTCTTAAGCAGCGCGGAGGAGCCGGCTAGTCGATTCGGGTAATAGAGTTCAGGGGCGAGGCAGGAAGGGCAATCGTCAAGGACGCAGAACGGGGCCAACTCGAACTTTTCCCCAGCTTGGCTAATCATATAGAGCCGTTGGTCATCGAGGGGGCGAGGGGCTTCGAATTCTATAGACTCGAAGTCAGGATGGTCCCCCATGACTGCGAGCCCGGAAATTTTAAATAAATTGTCGCCAGATGACCAGCGCAGCTTAGTCGTGTAGACCCATCTAGTCCTAGCAAGGAAGGCGCTTCCAGTAAGCGCATGTAGCAGAAGGTGTTCAAGATCTTTCAAGCTTTTTTCTATCTCTGCTTGCGTGCGAGGGCCGCCTCCATGGCGAATCTTATTCCGCATCGTCACGAGAGCGCTGAGGTCCGATATTAAACCGTTTCCCCCCTTTTGGCCTGCCGTTGCCTCTGCAAGTCCCGCCGGGTCATCTCGTCTTTCTCGAGCGAAGTTTCCTACGGCCCTAATGACTCCTACCCAATGGCCTAGTGAGACGCCCCCGCGTTCTACAGACCTCGACCACTCGGCAACCTCCGCTAGATCATGCCAGCCCCTCTCCGCGCACACTGAAAGCGATGCAATGCCGAGAGAGAGGATGAGGGACTCGGCGCACTGTATAGCACTCTCATGACTCTCCCGAACGGTCGTGCTGTGTCGCATCTGCCGGACAGCTCGGGCGATTGCATATGGATAGGTGTCCTGAAACACCTGATAAGGGTGCCGCTGCTTTCGCAGGTTATGTGCTGTCAAGGCGCCTAGCTCTGCTGCCTTTTCTAGACGACGGCGGCGTTCCGCGCTGGAGCATTTCTCGAATACCCTTGCCTGCGACTCGCGTACTGCCGCCTGCATCAGGCGGATTTCCTCAACCGCATTGTCAATTTTTGAGATGGCAGAGCTGATTAAAGAAATGCTACCGTCGCAGGGAGGGATTCGCAGTTCCGCCAAGCCCGCCATTTGAATTCGCGGGATCACGCTATAGCGCGGAATCTGTCGTTCCGCTTGCTGGCTTGACAGGAATGCGGCTAGATATTCGGCGGGCAGAACTTTTTGCTTTGGTCGAATTACGACAATTCCTCGCCCTGCCTGTAGTCCGTCATAAGATTGTGGCAGCACGGTCCAATGCCGTAACTCGGCCAAATCTCGCCCTACTATGTCCCCGGCTCGAAGACGTCTCTTCGGCTCTCCCGTCGCCTTTCGTATTGGAAGCGTTTCGACCGGCGGTAGCTTCGACAAAAGAAGCGATGGTTGGAGAACTCTGGCCTCTTTGGGTACTCCGGTCTGATTGTCCGCCGAGTCTAGATCGAAAGCCTCAACCCAGCCAGAGAAAACCTCTGCGAGGTCTCCAAGTCGATGCCCTTCACCTTGGCGAAGTTGCTCCTGCTCAGGGCTCCGCTGATAGCGCTGAAGAGTGAGATCGTAGTCTTGGTCAATGATGTCTTGTTTTTTGACGATGAAGCTTTGGTCTGTGCGCTTGCGATTGCGTTCACTACCTTCTCGGTTGAACCAGCGAGCCAAGACGTCAGGAAGGTTGTTCTTGCTGTGGTCGTCCTTACTTAGCTTGACTCGCGTCACTGGGCCAAGCTTCTCTGCAGGTAGTAGGGGATCTCGCTTATCGTTGGGGCTCCAACCGTCAGCCGTGATTTCGTAGAACCAGACGTTGTCGGTTCCACCGTTGTTCGTCTTGGTGAAGAGCAAGATCGTGGTGGAGACGCCAGAGTATGGCCGGAAGGCCGCTCCCGGTAGTTTGACCACCCCGTCGAGCTTTTGGTTCTCGACTAGGGTCCGTCGCAGCTCCTTGTGTGCCTTGCTGGACCCGAATAACACGCCCTCGGGTACGATGACTGCTGCCCTCCCGCCGGGCTCGAGCAGACGGAGGGAGAGTGCTAGGAACAGCAGTTCGCTCTTCTTGGTCTTGACAATTCGTTGGAGGTCCTTAGATACGGTCTCGTAATCGACACTGCCAGCAAAAGGTGGGTTGGTCAAAATTAACGAGTACTGTCTCGGGTTGTTGCTGTAATCGTCAGCTAGTGAGTCGCTGTAGCGGATCCCCGGGTTAGTTACACCGTTCAGCATCATATTCATGCTACCAATACGTAACATTGTGCTATCAAAGTCAAAACCGTGGAAGGTGTCCTCGTTGAAATGCGTCCGCTGCGCCGGGTCGGACATCACGTCCGCGTGCCTATTTCTAATGTAATTGGCGGCCGCGACGAGGAAGCCAGCCGTGCCGCAGGCCGGGTCGCAGATCTGGTCGTTCGGCCCTGGAGTTGTCATTTCGACCATCAGTTGAATAATGTGTCGAGGTGTATGAAACTGTCCGTTGTTTCCCGCTGCGGTGACTTTGTTAAGCATGTATTCGTAGAGAGCACTGCTAAGTTCTCGGTCTTCTAGCTGGATGCCGTCGAGTAGGTAAACCACTCGGGATAGTGCAACGGGGTTAGGGATGGTGAACCGGGCATCCCTTGCATGGCGTGCGTAGGCCAATAGGTCGGCGCGAAGCGTCTGCAGGAAAGGGAAGACCCTCTTGCTTACAATCTCGAACATCTCGGCCGGATCGGCTTCCCTGAATCTTGACCAGCGCAGATCGTCGCAGCCCTCTGGGAAGATCGAGTGCTCCATCGGCTTGCCCTGCCGATTGGCCCTTTCTTGTTCCCGGGTGTGCAACTCGTCGAGCCGCTTAATGAAGAGCAGATGGGCGATCTGCTCGGTTATCTCAAGTGGGTTGGACATCCCACCCGACCAAAATGTGTCCCAGATGCGGTCAACGCTGTTCTTGATTTCATCATTAATCACGTAGCTTTCGGTCCCCACGCCCGTCGACGCTGCGAAGTTGACCTTCACAGGTTACTGCTGCATCAGCCTCTATGGGAGACCGCAGGGACGGTGATGCGCTTCGGGAGCTTAGCCCGGAAGGTCCGAAACTTGCTGGCTTGCCAAACGTGCACGATCCGGAGCGATTTTTGGCATTAGCCGGTGTTTGACTTTGCAACGAACTACCACGTCTAGTAAGAGGGGCGTTCTTTCCCCTGCCCAGTACCTCCAGCCCTGAGCAAATGCTCCTCAGTACGACTTGTCCTGCCCCAGTACGTGCTGCGCCACAAAGTTGAGGATCATCTCCCGACTGACCGGCGCGATCCGCCCCGCCCGCACCGCACCCAACAGCGTCGCCACCCCGTACTCCGTCGTCATCCCCGCCCCGCCCAACGCCTGCACCGCCGTATCCACGGCCAGCGCGGCGGCCTCCCCGGCCGCGTACTTCGCCATGTTCCCGGCCACCCCAGCCTCCAGGTCGCGCCCCGCGTCATACAGCGTCGCCGCCTTGTGGATCATCAGCCGGGCCAGTTCCACCTGCACCGCCGCATGCGCGAGCGGGTGGGACACCCCCTGGTGCGTACCGATGCTCCGGCCGCCCCACACCTTGCGGGTGGCGGCGTAGTCGCTGGCCCGCTCGATGGCGTACCGGCCGGTGCCGGCACCCATCGCGGCCACGGTGATCCGCTCGGGGTTCAGCCCGGCGAACAGGGCGGGCAGGCCGGCGTCCAACGAGCCGCCGACCAGGGCGTCGGCGGGCAGCCGCACGTCGTCGAGGTAGAGCAGGAACTGGTTCTCCGGGGAGACGATCTCCATGTCCAGCTTGGAGTAGGTCAGGCCGGGCGCGTCGGTCGGCACCACAAACAGCGCCGGCTTGAGCTTGCCGGTGGACGAATCCTCGGTACGCGCCACCACCAGCACGTACCGCGCCTCGTCGACGCCCGAGATGTAGCACTTGCGGCCAGACAGCACCCAGTCGTCGCCGTCGCGGCGGGCCACCGTGCCGAGCCGGTGGAAGTTCGACCCGGCCTCCGGCTCGGTGATCGCGAAGACCACCTTGAGGATGCCTTCGGCCATGCCGGGCAGGAAGCGCTCGCGCTGCTCCTCGGTGCCGTGCTTGGTGATGATCGTGGCGACGATGGCGGGGGAGACGACGAGCAGCAGCAGGGGGGAGCCGGCGGCGGCCAGTTCCTCGCAGACGATGGCCAGCTCGGTGATGCCGCCGCCCCCGCCGCCGTACTCGGTGGGGATGTTGACGCCGAGGTAGCCGAGCCGGCCGGCCTCGTCCCACAGCTCGGTGGTGTGCTCGCCGGCCTTGGCCTTCCCGACGAAGTAGCCGTGGCCGTACTTGCGGCCCAGCGCCCGGACGGCGTCGCGGAGCTGGTCCTGCTCGTCGGTGAGGTCGAAGTTCATCGGGCGTCCTCCTCAAAGTTGACCACGGCCAGCACGGCCCCCGTGTCGACCTGGCCGCCGGCCGGCACCGGCAGGTCGGCCACCACGCCGTCGGTCGGGGCGAGCACGGGATGCTCCAGCTTCATCGCCTCCAGGGTCAGCAGCAGGTCACCGGCGGCGACCCGCTGACCGACCGCCACGTGCACCCGGGCCACCGCGCCGGGCAGCGGCGCGAGCAGCGACCCGGCGGCCAGCTCCACGGTGGGCAGCGGGAAGCGGGGCAGCTCGGCCAGGCTCGCCGCCCCGTCCGGGCCGTCCACGAAGACCATTGACCCCACCCGGTGTACGCGGAAAGCCCGCCGCACCCCGTCGACGTCGAGCGCTACCCGGTCGTGGGTGGCCCCGACGAGGGTGACGGTCGGGGCGTTGTCGCCGGAGGCGTCCCCGGCCGCCGGATGCGTCGACCACTCGGCGAGCGTGCCCGCGCGGTCCAGCCGGTACCGGACCTCGATTTCGCCGTCCGGGCCGGTGAACCGGGCGACCTGCGGGAACGCCGGCACGTTGCGCCAGCCCGAGGGGAGCCCGGCGAGCACCGTGGCCGCCGACCGGCGGGCCGCCGCCGAGGCGAGCGCGGCGGCGAGGGCGGCCAGCGGCACCCCGTCGGGCGGCAACAGCGGGGCGAACACCTCGTCGTGCCGGTCCAGGAAGCCGGTGTCCACCTCGGCGGCGCGGAACTCGGGGCTGCGCAGCACCCGTACCAGCAGGTCCCGATTGGTGGTCACTCCGTGCAACTCGGCCCGGGCCAGCGCGCCGGCCAGCAGCCGGGCCGCCTCCGCTCGGGTCGGGGCCCAGACGACCAGCTTGGCCAGCATCGAGTCGTAGTGCACGCCGACCGTCGAGCCGTCGATGACGCCCGAGTCGAGGCGCAGGCCACGGGTCGGGGTGAACTCGCCCGCGACGCCGGGGACCGCGAAGCGGTGCAGGGTGCCGGTGGCGGGCCGGAAGCCCTGGCCCGGGTCCTCGGCGCAGAGTCGCACCTCGATCGCGTGACCGGTGACCGGCGGGGTGGCGGCCAGCGGCAGCGGCTCGCCCTCGGCGACCAGCAGTTGCAGGCGGACCAGGTCCAGGCCGGTGACCGCCTCGGTGACCGGGTGCTCCACCTGGAGGCGGGTGTTCATCTCCAGGAAGAAGAACTCCCCGTCGGGCGCGAGCAGGAACTCGACCGTTCCCGCGCCGACGTAGCCGACCGCCCGGGCGGCGGCGACCGCCGCGGCGTGCAGCCGCTCCCGCACCCCGTCGGGCAGGAGCGCCGGGGCCTCCTCGACGATCTTCTGGTGCCGGCGCTGGATCGAGCAGTCCCGCTCCCCGAGGGCCAGCACCGTGCCGTGGACGTCGCCGAAGACCTGCACCTCGACGTGCCGGCCCCGCTCGACGTACCGCTCGACGAAGACCGTGCCGTCGCCGAACGCGCCGGCCGCCTCGCGCCGGGCGGAGGCCACCGCCTCGGCCAGGCCAGCGGGCTCCCGGACGATCCGCATGCCCCGGCCGCCGCCCCCGGCGGACGCCTTCACCAACACCGGGAAGTCGGTGATCCCGTCGGCGTCGGTCCAGGTCGGCAGCATCGGCACGCCCGCGTCGGCCAGCAGCGCCTTCGCCGCCATCTTGTCGCCCATCGCGGCGATCGCCTTGGCCGGCGGGCCCACCCAGGTCAACCCCGCGTCGGTCACCGCCGCCGCGAACTCGGCGTTCTCGGCGAGGAAGCCGTAACCCGGGTGTACGGCGTCCGCGCCGGCCTTGCGGGCCGCGTCGAGGAGCAGGTCGATCCGCAGGTACGTCTCGACGGGCGTGTTCCCCGGCAGGCGTACGGCCTGGTCGGCCTCGGCGACGAACGGCGCGTCCGCGTCGGCGTCGGAGTGCACGGCCACCGTCTCGACGCCCAGCATCCGGCAGGTGGCGAGGACCCGCCGGGCGATCTCGCCCCGGTTGGCCACGAGAAGTCGAGTGATCATGAACGGTAGCCCCTCACATCCGGAAGACGCCGAAGTGCTCGGCGCCCCTGACCGGTCCGTTGTGGATCGCCGACAGGCAGAGCCCGAGGACGGTACGGGTGTCCCGGGGGTCGATCACCCCGTCGTCGTAGAGCCGGCCGGAGAGGAAGAGCGCCCCGGACTGGGACTCGATCTGCTGCTCGACCATCATTCGCATCGCGGCGTCGGAGTCCTCGTCGTACTCGTTCCCCCGGGCGGCGGCGGCCTGCCGGGCCACGATCGACAGCACCCCGGCGAGCTGCGCCGGCCCCATCACGGCCGACTTGGCGTTCGGCCAGGTGAACAGGAACCGTGGCTCGTACGCCCGCCCGCACATGCCGTAGTTGCCGGCCCCGTACGACGCGCCCAGGTTGACCGTCAGGTGCGGGACCTTCGAGTTCGACACCGCGTTGATCATCAGGGCGCCGTGCTTGATGATGCCGCGCTGCTCGTAGGAGGTGCCGACCATGTAGCCGGTGGTGTTCTGGAGGAAGACCAGCGGGGTGTCGGACGCGTTGGCGAGCTGGATGAACTGGGCGGCCTTCTGCGCCTCCTCGCTGAACAGCACGCCCCGGGCGTTGGCCAGCACGCCGACCGGGTACCCGTGCAGCTCGCCCCAGCCGGTGACCAGGGCCGTCCCGTACGCGGGCTTGAACTCGTCGAACTCGCTGCCGTCGAGCACCCGGGCCAGCACCTCGCGTGGGTCGAACGGCACCTTCAGGTCGGCGCTGGCGACGGCGAGCAGCTCCTCCGGGTCGTACTTCGGCGGCTGCGGGACCGGGTTGCGCGGCGGCGGGCCCTGCTTGCGCCAGTTGAGCCGGCGCACGCACTGCCTCGCCAGCCGGATGCCGTCCCGCTCGTCCTCGGCGAGGAAGTCCGCGAGGCCGGACGTGGTGGCGTGCATCGCCGCGCCGCCGAGGGACTCGTCGTCGGTGACCTCGCCGGTGGCCATCTTCACCAGGGGCGGCCCGGCCAGGTAGACCTGCGACCGGTCCCGGATCATGATCACGTGGTCGGACATTCCCGGCACGTACGCGCCGCCGGCCGTGGCGTTGCCGAAGACCACGCTGACCGTGGGGATCCGCTCGGCCGAGAGCCTCGTCAGGTCGCGGAACACCCGGCCACCCGGGATGAAGATCTCCGCCTGGGTGGGCAGGTCCGCCCCGGCAGACTCCACCAGGTTGATCATCGGGAGTCGGTTCGCCAGGGCGATCTCGCCGGCCCGCCGGGTCTTCGCGAGCGACCACGGGTTCACCGCCCCGCCGCGTACCGTCGGATCGTTGGCGACGATCAGGCACTCCACGCCCTCGACCACCCCGATGCCGGTCACCACGCTGGCCCCGACCGGGAAGTCCGTCCCGTACGCGGCGACCGTCGACAGCTCCAGGAACGGGCTGTCCGGGTCGAGCAGCAGCTCGATCCGCTCCCGGGGGAGCAGCTTGCCCCGCCTGTGGTGCCGGGTCACGTACTTCTCGCCGCCGCCCGCGCGGGCTCGGTCGAGGGCCGCGTCCAGCTCGGCGAGGCGTTCCAGCAGCGCCTCCCGGTTGGCGGAGCAGGCCGGCGAGGACGGGTCGAGCGCGCTGTCCAGTGTGGTCACAGGCCCATGCCCTTCGCGATGATCTCGTTCATGATCTCGGTGGTGCCGCCGCCGATGCCGAGGATGCGGGCGTCCCGGTAGTGCCGCTCCACTTCGGCGTCGCGCAGGTAGCCGTACCCCCCGTGCAGTTGCAACGAGGCGTCGACGACGAAATCGCAGGCGGCCACCGCGACGTTCTTCGCCATCGCCACCTCGGTCACCACCGGCTCGCCGGCGGCGACCCGAGCGGCCACATCGTGTACGTACGAGCGGGCCGCCTCGGTGCGGGTGTGCATCTCGGCCAGCCGGTGCCGGATCAACTGCCGGCTGGCCAGCGGCCGGCCGAACGTGGACCGGTCCCGGCACCAGCCCACGGCCAGCTCGACGCAGCGCTGCGCGGTCGCGTACGCCTGGGTGGCCAGCGACAGCCGCTCGGCGGCGAAGTGCTGCACGATCGCCAGGAACCCGGTGTTCTCCTCGCCGATCCGGTTGGCCACCGGCACCCGCACGTCGACGAAGGACAGCTCGGCGGTGTCCGAGCAGTGCCAGCCGAGCTTCTCCAACCGCCGGCCGACGGTGAACCCGGGCGTGCCCTTGTCGATCACCAGGAGGGTGAGCTCCCCGCTGCCGGGGAAGCCGGTGCAGACCGCCGTGGTCACGAAGTCCGCCCGTACGCCGCTGGTGATGTAGGTCTTCGACCCGTTCACCACGTAGTGGTCGCCGTCGCGGCGGGCATGGGTACGGATCGCGGCGACGTCCGACCCGCCGTCCGGCTCGGTGATGGCCAGCGCGCCGATCATCGCCCCGTCGAGCGTGGGCCGGACGTACCGGTCGACCAGGTCGTCGTCGCCGGAGGCCACCATGTGCGGCAGCGCGATGCCGTGCGTGAACAGCGCCGCGACCAGCCCGGACGAGCCGCCCGACCGGATGATCTCCTCGGTCACGACGATCGAGTCGAGCAGGTCACCGCCGCTGCCGCCCACCCGCTCGGGGAACCCGATGCCGAGCAGGCCCAGCTTCGCGGCAGTGGCGTGCAGCTGCCGGGGCACCTCGCCGGCCCGCTCCCAGCCATCCAGGTGCGGCAGCACCTCCTTCGTGACGAATGCCCTGGTCAGCTCACGTAGCTGCCGCCGTTCCGGGGTGTCCACGAGGGTCATCGGGTCACCTCCCCGGCCGGCCCGGCGCTCTCCGGCGGCCCGGCGCTTTCGGGCGGTGGCCCGGTGGGCAGGTCGGCAGGCAGATCGACCACGCGGGAGCGGAGCAGTTCGCCGAGCGCCTTGGCCTGCGGGTCGAACCGGGTGGAGGCGGCCACCCCCTGCCCCAGCAGCCCCCGGACCACGAAGTTGACCGCCCGCAGGTTCGACAGCTCGTACCGCTCGACGATCAGCGGGGCCGTCTCCGGCAGCAGCTCGGCCAGCCGCTCGACGGTCAGCCAGCCGCGCAGCCACGCCCAGGTCGCGTCGGTGCGGGCCCAGACACCGAGGTTCGCGTCGCCGCCCTTGTCGCCCGAGCGCGCCCCCACCAGCTCGCCCAGCGCCCCCCGCCAGGTGGTGCGCGACGGCGGACCGCCCCCGGTCGGTGGCCGGTGCCGCACCGGGACCCCCGGGGTACCCGTCACGGGCGGGGGAGCGATCGGGACCCGCTCGCCGGACGGGAGGACGGCGACGTGCTCGACCCCGCCCTGCGGCACCGCGTCGGCGGTGAACACCCCGTACGGGGTTGCGTCGCCGGGCAGCGTGGTCAGCGTGCAGCCCGGATAGGAGGCCAGCGCCAGCTCCACCGCGGCGGCCGAGAACGCCCGCCCGGCCCGGGCCTTGTCGCCGTCGCGCAGGTGTACGTGCAGCAGCGCGCTCGCCGCCTCCGTGTCGCCCACGTCCGGGTGGTCGGTGCGGGCCAGGACGAACTCCAGCCCGTCCGTCCCGACCGCCGCCTCGACCTGACCCCGGACCAGGGCCGCCTTGGCCGGGATGTCCAGCCCGCACAGGACGAACGTCATCGAGTTGCGGAACCCGCCGAGGTTGTTCACTCCGACCTTCAGGGTGTCCGGCGGAGGGGTGCCCCGGACCCCGGTGACCCGGACCCGGTCCGGCCCGTCCGCGCCCAGTTCGACGGTGTCCAGCCGGGTCACCACGTCCGGGCCGAGGTAGTCCGGGCCGCCCACCTCGTACAGGAGCTGGGCGGTGACCGTCTCCACGGTGACCGCGCCGCCCGTGCCGGGGTGCTTGGTGAGCACCGACGAGCCGTCCGGGTGGATCTCCGCGATCGGGAAGCCGGGGCGGTGGCCGCCGTCCGGCAGTTCGGTGAAGAAGCTGAAGTTGCCGCCGGTGACCTGCGCCCCGCACTCGATCAGGTGCCCGGCGACGGTCGCCCCGGCCAGCGCGTCGAGGTCGCCGCGCCCCCAGCCGAACCGGGCGATGGCCGGCCCGACCACCAGGGACGCGTCGGTGACCCGGCCGGTGACCACCACGTCCGCCCCGGCGTCGAGACAGGCGGCGATCCCGAACGCCCCCAGGTACGCGTTCGCGGTGAGCGCGTCCGGGCGGGCGAGGGCGTCGCCCTCGACGTACCCGATCCGGGCGGTGAGGCCGAGCCGGTCGGCGAGCGTGCCGATCGCGGCGGCCAGCCCGGCGGGGTTCAACCCGCCGGCGTTGGTCACGATCCGCACCCCGCGCTCCAACGCGGTGCCGAGGCAGCCCTCCAACTGGCGCAGGAACGTCTTCGCGTACCCGAGGTCGGGGTCGCGCAGCCGGTCCCGACCGAGGATCAGCATGGTCAGCTCGGCCAGGTAGTCGCCGGTCAGCACGTCCAACTCGCCGCCGTCGAGCATCTCCCGCCAGGCGGTGGACCGGTCGCCGTAGAAGCCGGACGCGTTGCCGACCCGCAGCGGCGCGGTCACGCCGTCGCCCCGGCCGATCGGCCCTGCTCGGCCTGCTCGGCCTGCTCGGTCTGCTCGGTCCGCTCGGCCAGGGGCTCGCGGCCCGCGCCCGGCGGGCCGGCGAACGCCTGCGCCACGTCGAGCCACTCGTCGGCGACCGGCCCAGTGGCGACCAGGGCCAGGTCGGCGCGGTGCCGGCGCTGGGTGACCAGCAGGCAGAAGTCGCGCGCCGGCCCGGTGACCCGGTCGGCGGCGTCCGCCGGGCCGTGGGCCCAGGTGCCGCCGCCCGGCGCGGCGAGTTCCAGCCGCACCGGCGCCGTCGGCGCCGCCCGGCCGTGGGCCGTGAAGCCGTGCCCGAGGGTACGGAAGCCGAGGTGCGCGACGTGCCGGAGCCGGGCGGTCGGGGCCCGGGTGACACCGAGTGCGTCGGCCACGTCCTCGCCGTGCGCCCAGGTCTCCATGATCCGGGCGGTGGCCATCGAGGTGGCCGACATCCGGGTGCCGTACCAGGGCAGCTTCTCCCCGGTCGGGACGGCGACGAGGGCCTCGGCCAGCGCGGCGCGACCCGCCCGCCAGCGGGCCAGCAGCTCGGCCGGCGGGGCGAGAAACTGCTCCGCGCCGTCATCGACCAGCCGGGCCGGGTCGGGGGCCGAGGTGACCGAGGCGAAGAACGCCCCGGGGTCGGTGGCGGCGAGCAGGGCGACGTGGTCGGTCCAGGCCAGGTGGGCGATCTGGTGGGCGACCGTCCAGCCGGCCGCCGGGGTGGGCCGCGCCCAGTCGCCCGACGGCAGGGGGGCGACCAGGGCGTCCAGCTCCCCAGACTCGCCGGTCAGGTCGGCGAGCAACTCCGTGAGCAGGTCCGTGCGGTCGACCATGGGACCTCCAGGGCTGGTCGGGCCGGGCCTCGGGGCCCAGGGCGGGTCGGGCTGGGCCTCGGCGGCCCTGGGCGGGGTCGGGCCTCGGCGGGCCGGTCAGGGCGTGAGCAGGGCGGCGAGCTGGCGTTTCCAGGTGCTGAGCAGGGCGGCCCGGCGGGCCGAGTCGTCGGTGAGCAGGTTGGCCACCCCGAGCCCGCGCAGCAGGTCGAGCGTGGCCTGCACGGCCTCCCGGACGCCGGGACGGCGCTCGTCGACGCCGAGCAGCGCGACGGTCAGCCGGTGCATCTCCCGGCCCACCCGGGCCTCCAGCGGCACCAGGGCGCCCCGCAACTCGGCGTCGGTGCGGGCGGCGACCCACAGTTCGAGGGCGGCGACGAAGAGCGGCCCGGTGAACGCCACGCCGAGCAGGTCGACCACCCGGTCGAGCCGTTGCGGCCCGGCGGGCAGCGCCTCGGCCTCGATGCGCAGCTCCTCGGCCCGGCGCTCGGCGAGGTGCGCGACCGCAGCGGTGACCAGGGCGGCCTTCGTGGGGTAGTGGTGCAACTGGGCGCCCCGGGAGACGCCGGCCCGGGCCGCCACCACGGTGGTGGTCGTGCCGGACCAGCCGTGCTCGACGAGGCACTCGACAGTCGCCTCCAGCAACCGGGCCTGGGTGGCGCGGCTGCGCTCCTGCTGAGGGACGCGGGTCGATGCGACGGTCACGGGGACAGCGTGCCGCCGCCGAAACAAACAGTCAAGCCTGACTTTTTCACGATCCTGAGCGTCGCCGTGTATCCGTCCGTGTACCCGCTCCCGCTCGCCCGCGCATCTGGACTGCCCGCCGGCGCATCCGACCGTGTGCTCCCGCGCATCCGCCCGCTTGCCCGCCCGCGTTCCCCTGTAGGCCGGCGATCGCTGGCCGAACGGCGATGGGCAGGGCGTTCGACATGCACACGTGGCCCAGCCATGACTCACGTTCCGTTGCCTATGGAGCTGCCCGCATGAACGGGGCAGTCCAGGGCAGGGTGATGGGTGTGGGGCAGCCCGCACGAGCGGGGGCAGCCCAGGGCGGGCGTGGTGGCGGGGCGGCAGAGGGCGGGGCGCTCCGCGTCTGCTCCGGGTCGCGCTGCCGGCTGGGCGCGTGGGCGGGGCAGCTCCATAGTGCCCGAGGCGGTGTCTCCTCTGCGCGGTTGCGAGGGCGGATCGAGAAGCGAGAAGCGCGCGGGGCCGGGCGGCGCGGCGCGGGTTGCGTGGGCGGCGGGTGCTGGGCCAGGTGTCGGGTCAGCGGCCGTCGCGGGGGCCGAACACCGCCAGGGCGTCGGCGTCGCTGTGCCGGGAGCGCAGGTACTCGTCCGCCCAGGCCGTGGCGTCGGGGAAGCCCGACTCCGCCGCCACCCGGGCGCACGCGGCGTCGACGTCGAACTCCGTCCGCCGCAGCTGCACCCCGGGTCCGAGCAGCGCCCAGTCCGCGCCGGGGCCGCCGTACGGCATGCCGATGCTGCCCGGGTTGACCACCAGGCGGCGGTCGACCAGCCGGGCGAACGGCATGTGGGTGTGCCCGCAGACCACCGTGCGGACCTCGGCGGGGACCCCGGCGAGGACCTCCGCCCAGCGGGCCAGCCGGGAGTCGACGAGGACGACCTCCTCGTCGTCGCGGGGCGTGGCGTGGCAGAAGAGCACCTCGCCCAGCCCGGCGACCGACAGGGTCACCGTCGGCGGGAGCGCGGCCAGCCGGGCGACCTGGTCCTCGCGGAGCTGTTCTGCGGCCCAGTTCGACACGTCGATCTTGGATGGTTTGCCGGCCCGCGCCTCGACCAGTTCCCGGTCGGCGTTGCCGCCCACCCAGCGGACCCGGTCACCGAGCCCGGCCAGCAGGTCCAGCACCTCGACGGGCTGGGGGCCGGCGGCGATGTCGCCGGTGAGCACGATCAGGTCGGCGTCGGCGACGTCCGGCTCGGCCAGCACCGCCTCCAGCGGGGGCAGCGCGCCGTGGATGTCGGACAGGACTGCGACATGTTCCAGCATCGCCCCACCGTCCCGCCCGCCGGCCGTGCCGTCCAGCGATTCTGCCCCGGGCAGACAGGACCGGGACAGGGCCGAGCGGGCACGGTCAGACGCGGGCGCGGCGGGCCAGGCGCTCCGGGTCCAGGATGATGATGCTCTTGCCGTCCAGCCGCAGCCAGCCGCGCGAGGCGAAGTCGGCGAGCGCCTTGTTGACGGTCTCCCGGGAGGCGCCGACGAGTTGGGCGATCTCCTCCTGGGTCAGGTCATGGGTCACCCGCAGCACGCCGCCGTCGCGGGTGCCGAACCGGCCGGCCATCTGGAGCAGGTTCTTCGCGACCCGTCCCGGCACGTCGGTGAAGATCAGGTCGGCCAGCGAGTCGTTCGTCCGGCGCAGCCGGCGGGCCAGCACCCGCAGCAACTGTTCGGCGATCTCGGGCCGGTTGTTCAGCCACGGCCGCAGGGCCTGCTTGCGCAGCCGCACCAGCCGGGTGTCGGTCACCGCGGTGGCCGTTGCCGTCCGGGGGCCCGGGTCGAAGAGCGACAGCTCGCCGACCATGTCCGACGGGCCCATCACGGCGATCAGGTTCTGCCGACCGTCGGCGGCACGCCGCCCGACCTTGATCTTGCCGGACAGGAGGATGTAGAGACTGTCCCCGGGCTCGCCCTCGTTGAACACGACCTCGCCCTTGCGGACCTCGATCGTCTCCATCTCCTTGGCGAGCGCCTCGGCAGCCTCCGGGTCGACCCCCTGGAAGATCCCGCTACGGGCCAATACCTCGTCCATCGCGCACCTCCGCCTACGCGTGCCGTCCGTCGGCCTGGTCCGCCGTCCGCTGATCCCTCGCGCTCGGCCAGTCTAGGCGCACGTGAGCGGTAATCAGAGGTGCACCCCTGGAATCTTGATCGTTGGATGTAACCTGCCCGCCCTGATCAACCACTATGATCCTCGGTCCGGCGTCCCCCGGCCACCCTCGACGCGCCCGGGACGTAGGGTCTGCGGCGTGCTGACCGAGCCGACCCTGACCAGTCGCCACGAGGACGGGTGGGACGTACCGCTGCTCGTCTGGCGCGCCGAACGGCCGTTGCTCGCGGTCAGCTCCGCGCCGCTCGGCGGCGGGATAGGCGTACGGGACTGGGTGGTCAACGCGACCGTGCCGATGTCGTACCACCGGGACGACCCGGCCGAGCACCTGGCCGAACTTGCCGGCCAGCTCGGCCTGGACGGGCCCGGCGTCGGGCTGCTGACCGGGGTCGACGTCGCCGAGGTAATCGCCCGGACCGACACCGGGGTGCGGGTCTGGGCCACGGTCGGGCTGGGCACCCCGCTCCAGGCGGCCGAGCCCGCTCCGGCCGCGCCCGCCGAGGCCGGGACGCGGGTCGGCACCGTCAACATCGTGGTCCAAGTGCCCGCCCGGCTCGGCGACGCCGCGCTGGTCAACGCGGTGGCCACCGTGACCGAGGCGAAGGTGCAGGCGATCCGGGAGCTGGGGCTGGCGGCCACCGGCACCCCCACGGACGCGGTCACCGTGCTCTGCCCGGTCGACGGGGCCCCGGCCGCGTACGGCGGGCCCCGCTCCACCTGGGGGGCGCCGCTGGCCCGGGCCGTGCACGCCGCCGTGCTGGCCGGCGGGGCGGGTCTCGTGGTCCCGTGGTCGCAACGACGTACGGCCTGAAGTCCGACCAATCGGCCATCGTCAGCGCGTTGTCCGCCCGGTAGGGTCGCGGGCGATGTATGCTGCCGCCCCCTCCGGAATCCGCTCGCGCCGACGGGCCACGCGCGCCCTCGGCGTGCTGCTCACCGCGCTGCTCGCCGCCGGCTGCGCGCAACCCGGCGGCGAGCCGGTCTGGCAACCCGGGGCCGAGGGCGGCAAAACCGGCACGGCCGGTGCCCCGACCCCGACCCCAGTCGGCACGCCGAAGGGCGAGGCGAAGAGCGTCTCGCTCTCCGCCACCGGCGACATCATCATGGGCAACGCGCCGAACCGGCTCCCGCCTGGCGGCGGGAAGGGGTTCTTCGACTCGGTCAAGGACGCCCTCGCCGCCGACCTGGTGATGGGCAACCTGGAGGAGCCGCTGACGGTCGACACCGGCACCGGCAAGTGCGGGGCCAACTCGACCCGGTGCTTCCAGTTCCGCGCCCCGCCGGAGTACGCCGCCCACCTGCGCGACGCCGGGTTCGAGCTGCTCAACCAGGCCAACAACCACGGGTACGACTACGGCCCCAAGGGCTACCAGAACACCCAGCGGGCGTTGGAGAAGCACGACCTGGCGCACACCGGCGCGCCCGACCAGATCACCGTGGTCGAGGTCGAGGGCGTCAAGATCGCCGTGGCCGGCTTCTCGTCGTACGTCTGGTCCAACAGCCTGGTCGACATCGACGCCGCCCGCGCGGTGGTCAAGAAGGCCGCCACCATGGCCGACCTGGTCGTGGTGCAGGTGCACATGGGCGGCGAGGGAGCCGACAAGACCCGGGTCCGGCCGGGCACCGAGATGTTCCTCGGCGAGAACCGGGGCGACCCGGTGAAGTTCTCGCACGCGATGATCGACGCCGGGGCGGACCTGATCATCGGCCACGGCCCGCACGTGCTGCGCGGCATCGAGTTCTACCAGGGCCGGCTGATCGCCTACAGCCTCGGCAACTTCGCCGGCGGCGGCAACTCGCTGAGCAACAACGGCCGGCTGGGCTGGGGCGGTGTGCTCAAGGTGTCGCTCAAGCCGGACGGGAGCTTCGCCGGCGGATCGTTCGCCTCGACGTACATGAACTCGATCGGCAAGCCGACCATGGACCCGGACGACCGGGGCCTCGGCCTGATCAAGCAGCTCACCCGGACGGACTTCCCGCAGACCGGCGCCCGGTTCGACGACAAGGGCCGCATCACCGAGGGGTGACCGGGCGCGTCACCCGCCCGGGTGACCCGGCCGCACCCGCCGCAGAGGCGACGCGCCGCCCGTGCGCACGCGACGAGCCGTCACCGGGTCGACGTAGGCTTTCCGTCGTGACCACCAGTCCCCCCGGAGCCGCCGAGACCGCACTCGGCCGCACGCGCCGCGCCCGGAAGATCGGCCGGGTGCTGACCGAGACCCACCCCGACGCGCACTGCGAGCTGGACCACGCCAACCCGCTGGAGCTGGCCGTCGCCACGATCCTGTCCGCGCAGTGCACGGACAAGAAGGTCAACGAGGTCACCCCGAAGCTGTTCGGCCGGTACCCGACGGCAGCCGACTACGCCGGCGCCGACCGGGCGGAGTTGGAGGAGCTGATCCGGCCCACCGGCTTCTACCGGAACAAGACCGACTCGCTGATCAAGCTGGGCCGGGGCCTCGTCGAGCGGTACGACGGCCGGGTGCCGGGGAAGCTCGTCGATCTGGTCACGCTGCCCGGGATCGGCCGCAAGACCGCCAACGTCATCCTCGGCAACGCCTTCGACGTCCCCGGCATCACCGTCGACACCCACTTCCAGCGGCTGGTGCACCGCTGGCAGCTGACCGACGAGACCGACCCCGTCAAGATCGAGCACGCGATCGGCGCGATGTACCCGAAGCGCGACTGGACGATGCTGTCGCACCGGATCATCTTCCACGGCCGGCGGGTCTGCCACGCCCGCAAGCCGGCCTGCGGGGCCTGCACCCTGGCGAAGCTCTGCCCGTCGTACGGCACGGGGCCGACCGAGCCCGCCCTCGCCGCGAAGCTGCTCAAGGGCCCCCGGGCGCGGGACCTGGCCGCCGCCGCGGGCGTCGACCCGGAGCTGGTGCCGCAGCAGGCGGTCGTGGCGGAGGCACCGTGAAGCGCCGCCTCGCCGCCCTGCTCCTGCCGCTGGCCCTGCTCGCCGCAGGCTGCACGGCCTCGGCCGGCGACCCCACGCCGCCCGAGCCCCGGAAGAACACCCGGCCGTCGCCGTTCGCCGCCTGCGCGGCCCTGACCGCGCCACCGGCCGCGGCGACCCCGACGCCGACCGCGTCCGGAGCCGTGCCGTCCGGAGCCGTGCCGTCCGCGTCCGTGTCGTCCGGGGCCGGTGCTGCCCCGGCCGGCGGGTCGGTGCTGCCCGAGTTGACGTTGCCCTGCTTCACCGGCGGCGACCCGGTCGCGCTGCGGGACGTCCGGGGGCCGGCTGTGATCAACCTGTGGGCGTCCTGGTGCCCGCCCTGCCGCAAGGAGCTGCCCGCCTTCCAGCGGCTCAGCGAGCGCGCGGCCGGCCGGCTCCAGGTGCTCGGGGTGAACGCCCGGGACAGCCGGGACGCCGCCCAGTCGATCGGCGAGGACTTCGGCATCCGCTTCCCGGTCCTGTTCGACCAGGGCGACAGCCTGAGCCGGGGGCTCAACCGCAACGCCATCCCGCTGACCGTGTTCGTCGACGCCGACGGCCGGGTCCGGCACGTCGACACCTCCGGCGCGCTGGACGACGCCCGCCTCGCCGAGCTGGTCCGCGAACACCTGGGGCTGGTGGTGCCCGCATGACCCGGCAGCCCCCACCCTGGATCGACCCGCTGCTGGCCCGGCTCGGCAGCGCGCGGGTCGAGGACTTCACCCGGATCGCCACCCCGAGCAGCGGCGGGCGGGAGAGCGCCGTGCTGGTGCTGCTGGCCGAGGAGCCGGGAACCGGCCCGGACGTGCTGGTCCTCCAGCGCGCCGCGACCCTGCGCAACCACGCCGGGCAGCCGGCCTTCCCGGGCGGGGCGGCCGACCCGACCGACGCCGACTCCGCCGCCACCGCGCTGCGCGAGGCCAACGAGGAGGTCGACCTCGACCCGGCCAGCGTCACCGTGCTGGCCGAGCTGCCGAAGCTGTGGATCCCGGTCAGCGACTTCGTGGTGACCCCGGTGCTCGGCTGGTGGCACCGGCCGCACCCGGTGCACCCCCGGGAACCGGCCGAGGTCGCGCACGTCGCCAGGCTGCCGGTCGCCGAACTCGTCGACCCGGCCAACCGCATGCGGGTACGCCACCCGAGCGGCTGGATCGGCCCGGCCTTCTCGGTGCGCGGCATGCTGGTCTGGGGCTTCACCGCCGGGGTGCTCGCCACCCTGCTGGAGATGGGCGGCTGGTCCCGACCCTGGCCGCGCGACCGGGTCGTGGACCTGCCGCCCACCGGTGCCGCCCCGGCGCCGTCGGCCGGCACCGACTCCGTCGACGAGATGGCCGGCCCGCTCACCTGACGTCACGTTCCGCGAGCGGCGGTCCGCCGCCGAGCCCGGTGCCCGTACCCTTGGGGCGTGTCCGCCGTGGATCTCGTCCTGCTACTGCTCATGCTCGTGTTCGCGATCAGCGGATACCGTCAGGGCTTCGTCATCGGGGTGCTGTCGTTCTCCGGCTTCTTCGTGGGCGCCCTGGTCGGACTCCAGGCCGGCCCACTGCTGGCCCGCCAGTTCGCGGACAGCGGCGCCCGCGTACTGATCTCCCTCGTCGCGGTCTTCGGGCTGGCCGTGGTGGGCCAGGCGCTGGCCGGTTGGGTCGGCTCCCACCTGCGCCAGACGATCACCAGCGACGTCGGCAGGCGGGCCGACGACATCGGCGGGGCGCTCGTCTCGCTCGTCGCCGTCATGCTGGTGGCCTGGCTGGTGGCCGTGCCGCTGGGCTCGTCGTCGCTGCCCTGGCTCGCCTCCTCGGTGCGCAACAGCGCGCTGCTCACCGTGGTCGACCGGGTGCTGCCGGACGAGGCGCAGGAGTTGTCCAACGCGCTGCGGGACACGGTCGACACGAACGGCTTCCCGGACGTCTTCGGTGACCTCGCGCCCACCCGGGCCCGGCAGGTCGAACCGCCCGACCCCGCGCTCGCCGGTTCCCAGGTGGTCGCCAACGGCCGGCGCTCGGTGGTCAAGGTGCTGGGCTCCGCGCCGAGCTGCGCCCGCCGCATCGAGGGCTCCGGCTTCGTGTACGCCGACGACCGGGTGATGACCAACGCGCACGTGGTGGCCGGCACCCGGTCGGTGGCCGTGGAGCTGGACGGCAACCGGTACGACGGAGAGGTCGTCGTCTACGACCCCGACCGGGATCTGGCCGTGCTGCGGGTGCCGGGCCTGCCCGGCCCGTCCCTGCGCTTCGCCGCCAGCAACGCGGGCAGCGGAGCGGACGCGATCGTGCTGGGCTTCCCGCTGGACGGGCCGTACAACGCCCAGTCGGCCCGGGTGCGGGACGTCGACCGGATCACCGGTCCGGACATCTACTCCTCGGGCGACGTCACCCGGGAGATCTACACGATCCGGGCGCTGGTCCGCAGCGGCAACTCCGGCGGCCCACTGCTCTCCTCGAACGGCCTGGTGCTCGGGGTGATCTTCGCGGCGGCGGCGGACGACCCGAACACCGGCTTCGCGGTGACCGCAGCCGAGGCTCGCCCGGTGGCGCTGGCCGGCGCCGAGCGCACCCGCGCCGTCGGCACCGGCGACTGCACCTGACGCGGCCACCGCCCCGGTCAGGCGGCGGGGACCTTGGCCGTCCGGCCGGCGGTGGGCAGCTTCTTCCGGCCCCACCGCACCCCGCGGTCCAGCACCGCCCGCGCCATGATCAACACACAGGTGCCGCCGTTGAGGAACGACGCCACCACGTCGCTCGGGTGGTGCATGCCCCGGTACATCCGGGTCAGCGCGACGCCGACGGGCACCAGCACCAGCAGCGTCCACCAGGCGACCTTCGCCGGGGTGCTGCGCGCCCGCAGGGCCAGCAGCACCGCGATGCCGACGTAGAGTGCCACCGCGGCCGAGGTGTGCCCGGACGGGAAGCTGGAGGTGGGCGGGGAGGTGTCCATGTGCTCGACCGCCGGGCGGCGGCGGTCGATGGCCATCGTGGTCAGCAGGAAGACCAGGGCCTGCGCGCTGACCGCCGCGCACAGGAAGACCGGCTCCCGCCAGCGGTGCAGCACCAGCCGCAGGACCACCGCCACGATCGCGGTGACCAGGACGATGGCCTGGGTGCTGGCCAGCGTGCTGAACACCAGCGAGACGTTGTTCCAGACCTCCGTGCGGTCGGCGGCCAGCTCGCGGTTGACCGCGTCCTCGACGGTGAACGGCCAGGTGCGCTCGAACACCCGGGTGACGAGCACCCCGAGCAGCACCATGACGGAGAGCAGCAGGCCCACGGGGAGCAGCACCCGCTTGAGGCTCTGAACCAGCACATCGGACATGGTCCCGCCAGTACCCGACGGGGTCTGCCGCTACGCCTGCCCGCCGCCCGGGCCCGGCCGGCTCGCCCCGTCGGCCAGTTCGGGCTCGACGCCCTCCGTCGCCGGGTGCGACGGGCGGCGGCCCGTGTGGGCCCGCCAGGTGCGGAAGGCGGCCGTCGTGGCGGCCACCGTCGCGGCGCCCAGCAGCCAGCCGCCGACCACGTCGCTGGTCCAGTGCACGCCCAGCGCCACCCGGCTCACCCCGGTCAGGCCGGCGACCACGACGGCGGCGGCCCACAGCGCCCACCGTGCGGCGGGGCGCTCCCGGGCGTACGGGAGGAAGATCAGCATCAGCACCCCGGCGGCCAGGGTGGCGTTCAGCGCGTGCCCGGAGGGGAACGAGTAGCCGGCGGCCCGGGCCACCGGGTCGAGCAGGTCCGGCCGGTCCCGGCCCACCAGCAGCTTGAGCAGCGCGTTGAGCAGCCCGCCCACGGCCATCGTGGTGACCGCCCACCAGGCCAGCCGCGGGGCGTGCCGGGCGAACAGCCACACCACCACGGCGAGTACGGCGACCCGCAGCGGGCCGGGGCCGAAGGCGTGGGTCCACACGGTCATGAATCCCACCCAGCCGGGATGGTCGACGGCATACCCGTGCAGGGCGTGGGTCACCGAGGCGTCCAGCCGGTGCAGCGGTGCCCAGGAACCCAGCACCAGCAGGGCGAGCAGGGCGAACGGCACCAGGACCAGGAAGGCTGCGGCGGCGGCGAGGGTGAGCCGCAGCCCCAGCGACCGGTCCTGGTCGAGGCGGCGGGCCCGCCACGACGGGGACGTTGACCCGGGGGTGTGCTGACCGGACGTGCTCATGCCACATCCCTACCCGGCCGGGTGCCGAATCAGGCCGACCGGCGCCGATCGAACTCGACGGCGGCCATCGGTCAGCGGACCGACCGGCGGAGGCGACGGCCCACCAGCACGGCCCCGGCGGCCAGGGCGGCGGAGACGGCGACGCTCGTCCAGAGCCGTTCCGGGTCGGAGTCGTCCGACCCGCCGGCCGGCCGGGCCGTCCAACGGGTCTGCTGGCGGGGCGCGGTGAAGCCGAGCGGGTCCGCGCCGGCTCCGGCGACCGGCTCCTCCTCGGCGGTGCCGGGTGCCGGGCCGAAGCCCACCACGCCCGGGGAGGAGTGGTCGTCGAGCGGGTTGCGCCGCACCGACGGCACGTCTGCGGTGAGCGCGGCGACCGGGTCGACCATGCCGTACCCGAAGCGGTCGTCGCGGCCGGCGGGCCCGATGTCCCGCGCGGTGCTGATCAGCCGGTTCACCACCTCACCGGCGGACATCTGCGGCCAGCGGGCCCGGATCAGGGCGGCGGTGGCGGCGACGAGCGGGGTCGCGAAGCTGGTGCCCTGCACCCGCCAGTACCCGCCCGGCCGGGCCCCCACCAGGCCGGTGGCCGGCGCGGTGAGGATCGTGGCGTGGCCGGTGATCGAGCCGGACCAGAGGTTGTCGCTGGCGCGTTCCAGGCCGGCGACGGCGATCACGCCCGGCTCCCGGGCCGGGTACCAGACCTTGGTGTCGGAGGACGCGGCCAGGTTTCCGGTGCAGGCGACCACCACCACGTCCCGGGCGAACGCGTAGTCCAGCGCCGCCGCCAGGGCAGGGCTGTCGCCGCCGCCGCCGAGGGACAGGTTGATCACCCGGGCGCCGTTGTCCACGGCCCACCGGACCCCCTTGGCGACGATCATCGCGTCGTCGTACCGGTTCTCGTCGTCAAGGACCCGCACCGGGAGGATCTTCGCGTCGGGGGCCAGCCCGACCGCGCCGCGTTTGTCGTCGTCGCGCCCGGCGATCAGGCCGGCCACCGTCGTACCGTGCCCGACCGGGTCCGGGCCGTCGTCGGTGTCGCCGTCGTCGACCAGGTCGATGCCGGGCAGCACCTGACCGGCCAGGTCCGGGTGCGAACCGTCCACCCCGGAGTCGATCACCGCCACGGTGACGCCGCGCCCGGTCGAGGTGCGCCAGGCGGTCGACGCCCGCAGCTCGTCGAGCTGCCACTGCTCGTCGCGGACCTGGTCGACCCGCGCCGACGTGTCCACCGGCGACACCCGCCAGGGCGTCGCCCCGACCGGCGGCGCGGCGAGCGGGGCGTGGCGGGCGGGTGCGGCGTGGCGGGCCGGCGCGGCGAGCGCCGACGGCGGAACCGGACCGATGAGCGACACCGCGAGCGCCATCGCGCCGAGCAGCGCGTGGCGGGTGAGCCGTCGCGCCGTCGTCGAACAGCCCTGCCGATCCCCAGTCACATTCCCAGCCATTCATCGCGGCGGACACATGCTGCTCGGAGATTACCGGTTTTCCCCTCCGCCACACGCCGATCCCGCAACAGGTCACCGGAACGCCGCCGGCCCGGGGCGGTGCTGGCGTTCACTGCGGAGGGAGATGGGCGAGCTGGACCAGGCGTACGCCCTCCCGCCGGGTCACCAGCCGGGCCCGTCCGGGCGGGAGCGGGCCGGGCCGGACCTGGCCGACCAGCGGCCCCTCGTCCGAGCTGCCGGCCATCACCAGGCCGGGGGCGGACAGCTCGCGCAGCCGTTGGAGGAACTGGTCGTAGCCGCGGGTCGCACCGCCGGCGCGGCGGGCCAGCACCAGGTGCAGGCCGATGTCCCGGGCCTGCGACAGGTACTCCTCCAGCGCGCGCAGCGGGTTGACCGGCCCGCTGGCCACCAGGTCGTAGTCGTCGACCAGCACGAACAGTTCCGGCCCCGACCACCACGACCGGTCCCGCAGCTGAGCCGGGGTGATGTCCGCGACGGGCAGCCGGTCCCGCATGTACCCGGCGGCCGCCTCGACCAGGTCGGCGGTGCGGGCGGCGTCGGTGCCGTAACCGATTTCGTGCTCCGTGTCGATGGCGCCGAGCAGGCTGCGCCGGTAGTCCACCAGGATCACCCGGGCCTGGTCGGGGGTGAACCGGCCCACGATGGTGGCGGCCAGCGCCCGCAGGAACGACGACTTGCCGCACTCGGCGTCCCCGAAGACCAACAGGTGCGGTTCGGTGGCGAAGTCGAGCACCACCGGACGCAGGTCCGCCTCGGCGATCCCGACCGGCAGCGCCAGCCCGGTCGTGCCGGCCAGGTCCAGCTCCGCGTACGGCAGCACCGGCGGGAGCAGCCGGACCCGGGGCGCGACCGGCCCGGTCCACGCCCCGGCGACCGCCTTCACCAGCGTGGCGGTCTCCCCGTCCGGCCCGGCCAGCCGGGGCAGCGCGGTGAGGAAGTGCAGGCCCTCACCGGTGATGCCCCGGCCGGGCGTCTCCTCCGGCACGCCCGCCGCAGCCGCCCGCCGGACCAGCAGCGAGTCCGACGGGTCGCCGAGCCGCAGCTCCAGTCGGGAGCCGAACAGATCCCGGACGGCGGGGCGGAAGTCCGTCCAGCGCAGCGAGCCGGCCACCACGTGCAACCCGTACGACAGGCCCCGGGTGGCCAGCTCGGTGACCAGGGGCTCCAGGTCGTCGTACTCGGCGCGCAGGGCGCCCCAGCCGTCCACCACCAGGAACACGTCGCCGAACGGGTCGGTGGTCGGCTGGCCGGCGACGGCGAGGGCGGCCCGCCGCTGCCGGTACGCCGCCATCGACTCCACCCCCAGCGCGGCGAAGCGGCGCTCCCGGTCGGCCAGCAGGGTGGCCATCTCACCGACGGTGCGCCGCACGGCGGTCGGGTCCGTCCGGCCGGACACCCCGCCGACCTGCGGCAGGTCGCGCAGCGCGGCCAGCCCTCCGCCGCCGAAGTCCAGGCAGTACACCTGCGCCTCGACGGGCGTGTGGGTCAGGGCCAGCGCGAGGACCAGCGTGCGTAGCAGGCCCGACTTGCCGCTCTGCGGGCCGCCCACCACTCCGACGTGCCCGGCCGAGCCGCCGAGAGCCAGCCAGAGCAGGTCCCGACGCTGCTCGAACGGCTTGTCGACGACGGCCACCGGCACCTGGAGCGCGCCGTGCAGCTCCGGGTTGGCGGAGCCCAGCCCGCGCGTCGGGTCGGCGCCGACGGGCCCGAGCAACTCGTCGAGGGTGGGCGCGTCGCCCAGCGGTGCCAGCCACACCTGGTGGGCCGGCGGGCCCTGCCCGGCCAGCCGCCCCACCAGCACGTCGAGCAGGCTCGCGGCGCCGGTGTCCGCCTCGACAGCGGCGGGCAGGGCGGGGGCGGCCGGCTCCGACACCGGCACCGCATGGGTGGAGAAGGCGAGGAGCCGGGGCACGCCGGCCCCGCCGCGCCCCGCCGCGCCGTCGGGGCGACGCAGCGCCCCGGAAACGTACGCGGCCTTGAAGCGCACCAGCGGCTCGGTGCCGAAGCGCAGGTAGCCGTGCCCCGGCGAGCGGGGCAGCTCGTGGGCGTCGGGCACCCCGAGGACCGTCCGCGACTCCAGCGCCGAGAAGGTGCGCAACCCGATCCGGTACGACAGGTGGGTGTCAAGGCCGCGCAGCCGCCCCTCCTCCAGGCGCTGGCTGGCCAGCAGCAGGTGCACCCCCAGCGACCGGCCCAGGCGGCCGATCTGCACGAACAGGTCGATGAAGTCCGGCTTGGCCGACAGCAGCTCGGAGAATTCGTCGCAGATCAGCAGCAGCGACGGCAGCGGGGCCAGCGGGTTGCCTGCGGCCCGGGCCCGCTCGTAGTCGCGCAGGCTGGCGAAGTTCCCGGCCCGGCGCAGCAACTCCTGGCGGCGGACCAGCTCCCCGTTGATGGCGTCGACCATCCGGTCCACCAGCGGCAGCGCGTCGGCCAGGTTGGTGATCACCGCGGCGGTGTGCGGCAGCCGGTCGAACGAGGCGAAGGTGGCCCCGCCCTTGAAGTCGACCAGGACGAAGTTGAGCTGCTCGGAGCTGTGCGTGGCGGCCAGCCCGAGGACCAGGGTGCGCAGCAGCTCCGACTTGCCGGAGCCGGTTGCCCCGATCAGCAGCCCGTGCGGGCCCATCCCGTCCTGGGCGGACTCCTTGAGGTCCAGCTCGATCGCCCCGCCGTCGGTGCCCACCCCGATCGGCACCCGTAGCCGGTCCCGGGCCGACCGGGGCCCCCAGCCCTGCTCGGCGCTGAAGCCGGCCGGGTCGCCGATGCCGAGCAGCTCGGGCAGGCCCAGCTCGGCGTTGACCGGGGCGTCCGGCCCGCGTACGGCGGTGGCCAGCCGCAGCGGGGCCAGCCGGCGGGCGACCGCCTCCGCGTCGGCGGGTGCCAGCCGGTCGGCGGTGCCCACCTCGGCGTGCCCCTCGACGGAGTGCGAGTCCAGCCGGCCGCCGCGCAGGTCGAGCAGGAGGGCGTACCGGTCGAGCAGGCGCGGCGGCGGGGTGTCCAGGTCGACGATGGTGACCGCGTCGATGCCGCCGTCGCCGACCAGGTCGGTGGCGCCGGTGAGGTCGCCGCCGTCGAGCACCACCACGACGTGCGGGCCGTCGGTGGCCGGGCCGGCCGGGCTGAACCGGGACCGGCTGGCCAGCACGTCGTCGAGGAGCCGTTCCAGCTCGGGGGCGGAGCTGGTGACCAGGCGGACCGGGCCGACGGCGTCGACGCGGGTGGGGTGATGGGCGTGCGGCAGCCACTTCACCCACTCCCAGAGGGCTCGCCGCTCCGGGCCGGCGCAGACCGCGACCAGCAGCTCGTCCGGGGCGTGGAAGACCGCGAGCTGGGTGAGCACGGCCCGGGCCAGGGCCTGGGCGTCGGGTGAACCGGTGTCGGGCCGCACGCGCCCGTCGGCGCCCCGGGCGGCCGACTCGCCCCGGACGTAGACCCGGGCGAAGCTGCGCAGCGACAGCGCCACCGGCAGGTCCGGCACCACCGAGTACGCGTCCAGGAACCGGCGCAGCGCGCCGGCGGTCATCGGCTCCAGCTCCTCCAACGGCCGGGTGACCGGCGGGACCAGCGGGGTGGCCAGGGTCTGCGGGCCGAGGCCCACCCGGACCACGGCGAAGTCCGGGTCGGCCGGCCGGCGCTCCCAGACCCGGTGGCTGTCCACGGTCGACCAGAGTCGGCCCGGGTCGGGGTGCCGGTAGTGCAGCCCGGCCCGTTGCTGCCCGGCGGTCCGCCTGACCCGGCGGCGCAGTGCGGTGAGGTGCCGCAGGTACTCCCGCCGGGCGGCCATCATCTCCGACTTCTTCGGGGTGCCGGAGGCGCTGCCCCACGAGGTCACCAGCATCGCCACGGAGGACAGCCCGAACATCCCCCCGACCACGTACGAGTAGGCCCCGCCGCCCCGGCCGAACATCATCGCCATCGCGACCGTCCCGCCCAGCATGGGCAGCACCATCAGCGCCTGCTGCCAGCGGCTGCCGGTGACGGCGGGGATCTCCGGCGGCGCCTCGACGGGCAGCTCACCGACCGGGATCTCCGGCGCGGGACGCCGGGGCGGTCGCTTGATGACGACAGTGGACACACGCCCTCCCCAGAGCGCTCGGTAACCCGAGCCTGGCTCATCGTAGGTAAAGTCCTGTCGTCCGCGCAGCCGCCATCCCCCTCGATACGGAGAAGCGTCGATGACTACCGGGCTGGCCCGTGTCACGATCAGCGCCCCCCAGCGCCGGGTCGACGTCGCCCTGCCGGAGCAGGTCCCCCTCGCCGAGCTGCTGCCCGAGGTGCTCCGGCACGCCGGTGAGGGGCTGGCCGACGACGGGGAGCGGCACGGCGGCTGGGTGCTGCGCCGCACCGACGGCGTGGTGCTGCTCACCGCCCAGGCGCTGCTGCCCCAGGGGGTCCGCGACGGCGAGGTGCTGCACCTGGTGCCGGCCCGCGCCGAGTGGCCCGAGCTGGAGTACGACGACGTGGTCGAGGCGATCGTCGACGGGGCCCGCCGTCGGGGCGCGGCCTGGTCACCGGCCGCCACCCGGGCCGCGGCCCTGGCCGGGGCGGCCGTCCCGCTCGCCGTCGGGCTGCTCGCCGTGCTCGTCGCCGGGCCCGGGCACCGGGCCGGCTGGCAGGTCGCGCTTGCGGTGGCGCTGCTGCTCACCGTCGCCGGCGCGGTCGCCTCCCGGGCGTACGGCGACGGCGCCACCGGCGCCACGTTGGGCGGCTACGCCCTGCCGTACGCGGCCACGGCCGGCGCCCTCGCGGTCAGCTCCGGTGACCAGGTCGGCGCGTTTGCGCCGCTGCGCTGGCTGGGTGCCCCCGAGCTGCTGGCCGGCACGGTGGCGCTGCTGCTGGTGGCGCTGCTCGGCCTGCTCGGGGTGGCCAGCCGGGTCCGGGTCTTCGTGGCCGGCGGCACCGTCGGCGCGGCCGGCGCGCTCGTCGCGCTGGGCGGGCTGGCGCTGCCGGCCGAGGACGCCGCAGCGGTGCTGGTCTGCGTCCTGGTCTTCGCGCTGGGCGGGCTGCCGCTGCTGGCCATCCGGCTGGGCAGGATGCCGCTGCCGCCGATCACCCTGCCCGGCGACGGGAGCCCCGGTGCCGAGGCCGCCCGGGACCTGCCGGACCGGACCCGGGTGTACGCCGCCGTGGCCCGGACCGAGGAGATGCTGACCGGGATGCTGATCGGGCACGCCGTGCTGGCGGCCGGGGCGGCGGCGGTGCTCGCCGCGACGGGCGGGACGGCCGGCCGGCTGCTGGTGGCGGTCGCGTCCGTCGTGCTGCTGTTGCGTTCCCGGCTGTTCGTGGCGCTGCGCCACCGGGTGCCCCCGGTGGCCGCCGGGCTGGCCGGGGCCGCCCTGCTCGGCGGGGTGCTCGCCGTGGGCTCCGGTCCGGCCGGAGGGCTGCTGCTGGCCGTCGGCGGGCCGGTCGTTGCCCTGGTCGCCGTGGTCGCCGGCACCACGTCCGCCCGGCGGCCCGTGTCGCCGTACGTCGGTCGGCTGGCCGACCTGACCGACACCGCGCTGGTGGTCTCCGTGGTGCCGGTGGCCTGTGCGGTGCTCGACCTGTACGAACGGGCCCGGGGGCTGCTCGGCTGAGCGGCTCCCGGGCCCGTCGACGTCTGCCGGTGTCAGTGCAGGGACTCGCCGCGCTCCTCGGCCTCCTTGGCGCGCCGGTACGAGTTGTGGATCTCGGCCTCGGCCTCGACCCGGCCGACCCAGGTCGCGCCCTCGACCGACTTGCCGGGCTCCAGGTCCTTGTACACCTCGAAGAAGTGCTGGATCTCCAGCCGGTCGAACTCGCCCAGGTGGTGGATGTCGCGCAGGTGCTCCTGACGCGGGTCCTCGTAGGGCACGCAGAGGACCTTGTCGTCCCCGCCC
The DNA here is from genome assembly GCF_050948415.1 of Micromonospora sp. CA-111912. Lineage (NCBI taxonomy): Bacteria > Bacillati > Actinomycetota > Actinomycetes > Micromonosporales > Micromonosporaceae > Micromonospora > Micromonospora sp. CA-111912. Next base: position 6,801,007 of record NZ_CP192007.1, on the reverse strand, counting down.
TTCTCGTCGGTCATCCGGAACATGCCGATGGTGCGGCAGCGGATCAGACAGCCGGGGAAGGTCGGCTCGGGGACCAGCACGAGCGCGTCCAGCGGGTCGCCGTCCTCGCCCAGGGTGCCCTCGATGAACCCGTAGTCCGCCGGGTACTGCGTGGACGTGAAGAGGGTGCGGTCCAGCCTGATCCGGCCGGTCGCGTGGTCCACCTCGTACTTGTTGCGGTGACCCTTGGGGATCTCAACCGTGACGTCGAAATCCATCTTCCACGCTCCCTCGTCTGCCCACGCTGGCTAACGGAAACCAGTGGCGCCGCTCGCCAGGCAGGTGAATGCCCACCCGCCTGCTCCGGCCGCCGCATAGTCTTCGGACCGAAGTAGTGTCACCCAAGCTGTTTTCCAAGCGGGAGGAGGGGGCTGTGGGGAGGGAAGATTCACACTACCGCCCGGAGGGGGTTGACGGGCGGAAGGGCGGGCATCCGGGCTCCGGGGGCGCGACCGGGCGGGTCCCGGTGCCCGAGGCGCACCTACCCCGCACCCCCGTGCCGCCCCCCGCCGACGACTTCGACCCCGAGGCCACGGCCCGGATCACCAGGGCCGGGGAGCGGCCTCCGCCGCCCGTGTGGCGGCCCTCGGATCGGGCGCCCGTGGCCGACCGGGTGCCGGCCCCGGCCTTCCCCGCCGCCGGCTTCGACGCACCCAGGCCGGAACCGGCAGCGGCCGGTGGCGCCGGCGGCGGGCCGCCGGCCGGGTCGCCCCCGGGGTACGACCGCCCGCCGGCCCGCCGCCGGCGCCTCCCGCTGGCCGTGCTGGCCACCGTGGTGCTGCTCGCCCTGGTCGGGGCCGGGCTGGCGGTGGTCCGGCCCGGTCCGGTCGCCGGCTGGCTCGGCGCGGACCGGGCCACCCCGCAGGCGACCGGTGAGGCCGCCGAGCCGGAACCGGTCCCGGTGCTCTCCGGCCCGGACGCCAACGCCCTCGAGCCCACCCCGGACGGGGTGCGCGCCGCCCTCGAACCGCTGCTGCGGGCCCCTGAGCTGGGCGGCCGGGTCAACGTGTCGGTGGCCGACGTGACGACCGGCCGGTCGCTCTACTCGCGGGGCGGCGACGCCGGCACCGTCCCCGCCTCGGTGACCAAGCTGGCCACCGCCGTCACCGTGCTGGAGGCCCGCGGGCCCGACCACCGCATCCCCACCCGGGCGGTGGCCGGCGCGAACCCGGGCGAGGTGGTCCTCGTCGGCGGTGGCGACCCGACCCTCGCGGTGGACGGCGACGGCTTCTACCCCGACGCGGCCCGCCTCGACGACCTGGCCAAGCAGGTCAAGCAGGCGCTCGGCGGCACCGCGCCGACCGGGGTCACCGTCGACTCCGCGCTCTTTCCCGGCCCGGTGTACGGCCCCGGTTGGGACTCGGACATCCCCACCGGCGGGTTCGGCGCGGCGATCAGCGCGCTGATGACCGACGGCGCGCGCCGGGACCCGCAGGCCGCGAAGAAGAACTTCGACGCCGGCCACGGCTGGGCGGAGCGGGTCCCGCAGCCGGACCTGGTGGCCGGCCGCGCCTTCGCCAGGCTGCTCGGGCTCACCGGCGCCGCCGCCGAGGTGAAGCGGGGCACCGCCCCGGCAGCAGGCGCGGCCCCGTCCGCCGCTGCCCCCGCGCCCGGCGCCGAGCTGGGCAAGGTCGAGTCGCTGCCGGTGATCCGGCTGGTCGATCTGATGATCACCGACAGTGACAACGTGATCGCCGAGGCGATGGCTCGGCAGGTCGCGTTGGCCCGCGAGCAGCCGGCGTCCTTCGTCGGCGGGGCGGCGGCGATGGACATCGTGATCGGCGAGCTGGGCCTGTCGGCCAACGAGATCACCCTCGCCGACGGCAGCGGGCTGTCCCGGAGCAACCGGATCAGCCCGTCCCTGCTGACCGACCTGATCTCGCTCGCCGGCAACGGCACCCACCCGGAGCTGGCCGCCGTCTTCGGCGGCCTGCCGGTCGCCGCCTGGTCGGGCACCCTCGGCGGGCGGTACCAGGTGCCGGCCACGGTGGCCGGGGCCGGCGTGGTCCGGGCCAAGACCGGGACGCTGACCCGGGTGCACGCCATCGCCGGGCTGGTCACCACCGTCGACGGCCGCCTGCTCACGTTCGCCGTGCTCACCGACCAGGCGCCGTCCGACTCGCTCGACGACACCCGGCGGGCCCTCGACCGGATCACCTCCGCGCTGGCCCGCTGCGGCTGCCGCTGAACCCGGCCCGGCACCCTTTTGCGGGGGCATGTCCTGTCATCGGCGAAAGATGGGGGTGTCCCGGCGCGGGTACGGTGGGTGCATGGCGCAGTTCGTGGACTGGGATCTGGCCGCCGCGACCGCGGGGGCGTTGAGCAAGTCGGGGCCCCGGGTGTCGTACGCCGAGGCCGCCGAGGTGGTTTCCGAGCTGCGGCGACTGACCGACGAGGCGGCCGGGCACGTGGCCGACTACACGGGGCTCCGCTCGCAGGTGGTGCACCCGCCGGTGCGCGTGGTGGACCGACGGGACTGGGCGGCGACCAACATCGCCGGCCTGCGCGAGGTGATCACCCCGCTGGTCGGCCGGCTCGCCGGCGACAAGCAACCCGGCCCGCTCACCGAGGCGATCGGCTCCCGGGTCACCGCAATCCAGGCCGGCACCGTGCTGGCGTACCTGTCGGGCCGGGTCCTCGGCCAGTACGAGGTCTTCTCCGGCGACCCCGGCCAACTGTTGCTGGTCGCGCCGAACATCGTCGAGGTGGAGCGGAAGCTGGGGGCCGACCCGCGTGACTTCCGGCTCTGGGTGTGCCTGCACGAGGTGACCCACCGCACCCAGTTCACGTCGGTGCCCTGGATGCGGGCGTACTTCCTCGGCGAGGTGCAGGCGTTCGTGGACGCCTCGCAGGGCGGCGAGCACCTGGTCGAGCGGCTGCGCCGGGGGGTGGCCACCCTCTCCGACGCGGTCAAGGACCCGGAGAGCCGGGCCAGCGTGCTGGACATCGTGCAGACCCCCGCCCAGCGGGCGGTGCTCGACCGGCTCACCGCGCTGATGACCCTGCTGGAGGGGCACGCCGAGTTCGTGATGGACGGCGTCGGCCCGCAGGTCATCCCCAGCGTCGAGCGGATCCGGGCCGCGTTCAACCGGCGTCGGGAGACGGGCAACCCGCTGGAGAAGGCGATCCGCCGGCTGCTCGGCGTCGACGTCAAGATGCGCCAGTACGCCGAGGGCCGCAAGTTCGTCCACGGCGTCGTCGAGCGGGTCGGCATGGACGGCTTCAACAAGATCTTCAACTCCCCGCTGACCCTGCCCCGGCTGGACGAGCTGGGCGACCCGGACGCCTGGGTCGCCCGGGTGCACGGGCCGGCCGCCGCCACCCCGACCGTCGGCTGACCGTACGCCGATGGCCGCGCTCGCCCCGTCGGTCGCCGCGGTCCGGCTCGCGGTCCGCCGCGCGCTGACCGGGCTGGCCGGGGACGGGCCGGTGCTGGTCGCCTGCTCGGGCGGGGCCGATTCGCTCGCCCTGGCCGCCGCCACGGCGTTCGTCGCGCCCCGGCTCGGCCGGCGGGTGGGACTAGTCACCGTCGACCACGCCCTCCAGGCCGGCTCCGACCAACGGGCCGCCGCCGTGGCGGCCTGGGCCGCCACGGCCGGGTTCACGCCGGCCGAGGCGGTACGGGTCGACGTCGACGGCCGCCCCGGAGGGCCGGAGGCGGCCGCCCGCCAGGCCCGCTACCAGGCGTTGGTCGAGGCGGCCCGGCGGCACGGGGCGGCGGCACTGCTCACCGGGCACACCCGCGACGACCAGGCGGAGACGGTGCTGCTCGCGCTGGCCCGGGGCGCCGGCCCGCGTGGGCTGGCCGGGATGCCGCCCCGACGGGACCTGTCCGGCGTGCCGCTGCTGCGCCCCCTGCTCGACGTGACCCGCGAGCAGACCCGCAAGGCGTGCGCCGCCCTCGGGTTGACCCCGTGGGAGGACCCGCACAACACCGACCCGTCGTACGCCCGGGCCCGGGTCCGGTCCGACGTGCTGCCCGAACTGGTCCGGGCGCTCGGCCCCGCCGTGCTGGACAACCTCGCCCGGACTGCCCGCCTGGTGGCCGCCGACACCACCGCCCTCGATGCCCTGGCCGCCGACGCCCTGGCCGCGCCTGCCCCTGCGGTACCGGCCGATCCGGCCGCCGTCGGCGGGGCGAGGGGGCCGACGCCGGCGGGTGTGCGGGTGCCCGACGGCGGGTTGTCGGTCGAGGCGCTGGCCGGGCTCGCCCCGGCAGTCCGGAGCCGGGTGCTGCACGCCTGGGCCCGGGAACTCGGCGCGGCACCCGCCGCGCTGTCCCACCGGCACGTCGTCGCGCTGGACGCACTGGTCACCGACTGGCGGGGGCAGGGCGCGACCCATCTGCCCGGCGGCATCCGGGTGGTCCGCCGCGCCGGCCGGCTCACCGCCGCAGGCCCGATCGCCTGACGGCTCACCGCCGCCGGTCGACCGGGCGGCTGAGGTCGACCGCTCGGCTGTTGGTGGTGGCCGGTGGGTCAGCCGGTGGCCGGTGGGTCAGCCGGTCGTGACGCGGTCGCGGAAGGTGGCCCGGTAGGCGTGCGGGGTGGTGCCCAGCCGGCGGGTGAAGTGGTGGCGCAGGGCAGCCGCGTCGCCGAAGCCGGCCCGGCCAGCCACGCCCTCCACGCTCAGGCCGGTCTCCTCCAACAGCCGCCGGGCCAGCAGCACCCGCTGGTTGGTCAGCCAGTCGTGGGGCGTGGTGCCGGTCTCGGCGCGGAACCGGCGGGCGAAGGTGCGCGGGGTCATCCCCGCCCGGGTGGCCAGCCCGTCGACGGTGACGGGGCGGTCCAGGTGACCCATCAGCCACTCCAGCACGGGTTCCAGGGTAGGTGCCTCGGGGGCCTTCGGGATGGGCGCCTCGATGTACTGGGACTGGCCGCCGTCGCGGTGCGGCGGGACGACCATCCGGCGGGCCAGCCGGGTGGCGGTGGCCGAGCCGTGCTCCTGGCGTACCAGGTGGAGGCAGGCGTCGATGCCGGCGGCCGTGCCGGCGCTGGTGAGCAGCCGGCCGTCGGCCACGTAGAGCGAGTTGCACCGGACCCGGGCCCGGGGGTGGCAGCGCTGCAACTCGTCGACGTACCGCCAGTGGGTGGTGCACTCCCGGTCGTCGAGCAGCCCGGCCGCACCGAGCACGAACGCCCCGGAGCAGACGCTCAACACGTACGCGCCGCGCGCGTCGGCCCGGCGCAGCGCGTCCAGTACGGCGGGGGGCACGTCCGTGTCGCCGCAGTGCCCGGGCACTGCGACCATGTCGGCGTCCTCGACGGGCCCGAGGTCAGCGTGCGGGGTGAGGTGGAACCCGACGGAGGTACGCACCTGGGCGCCGTCGGGCGTGCAGACGGTGAACCGGTAACCGGGGAAGCCGTCGGCGGTCCGGTCGGTGCCGAAGACCTCGGCGAGCACCCCCAGCTCGAACGGGGCCACCCCGTCGAGCGCGAGGACGGCGACAGATCGGAGCATGTGACGAGGGTAACCGTACGGGTGGCAGGAAATCGAGGCCAGGTGGCATAACTGCCACTGTCTGGCGGGTGGGCAGGCGCGCAGACTGGTTCCAGTCCGGTGCGCACCGGCGGCGAAAACATCCGAAAACCCCCGCGAAAGCGAGCGCCGCCATGGCATTCCTGCCGTTCCTGCTCTTCCTGCTCCTCCTCGTCGTCGCGTCGGTCTCCGGCCTGGTCGCCGACACCCGGGACTCGGCCGACTGGAAGCCCACCGACGAGGGTCGCCGGTGGCGATCCAGTATCTGCTGACCCGGTTCGCGCCGGATGCGGAGAAAATCCCGGCGGGACCGCGTCGAAAGGGGCGGCCCCGCCGACGGAGGGCATCCGGCATACGGCAGGCTAGGAGCCATGGCTGACGGCTCCTGGTACGACGCCGACATCGACCACGTGATCATTTCCGAGGCGCAGATCCGCGAGAAGACGGCGGAGCTGGCCAAGCAGGTCTCGGCTGACTACGCGGGCGTCGACGGACTCCTGCTCGTCTGTGTGCTCAAGGGCGCGGTCATGTTCATGGCCGACTTCGCCCGGGCGCTGGGCCGGCAGGGTCCTCCCGCCGAGCTGGACTTCATGGCCATCTCGTCGTACGGCCAGGGCACCACCTCCTCCGGCGTGGTTCGGATCCTCAAGGACCTGGACCGCGACATCGCCGGGCGGCACGTGGTGGTCATCGAGGACATCGTCGACTCCGGGCTCACCCTCTCCTGGCTGCTGCGCTACCTGGAGTCGCGCTCGGCGGCCAGCGTCGAGGTCGTCGCCCTGTTCCGCAAGCCGGACGCGGTCAAGGTCCCGGTGCCGGTGAAGTACGTCGGGTTCGACATCCCGACCGAGTTCGTCGTCGGCTACGGCCTCGACTTCGGCGAGCGGTACCGCGAGCTGCCCTACGTCGGCGTGCTCAAGCCCGAGGTCTACGCACGGGCGTGAGGCCCGTTCGTATCGGTACCCGTCAAGCGGACGTTCAGCGCATTCTCAGCTGATCGGTCTACGGTAGGGGGCGGTGGCGTGGAGTAGCTCTCCACGCCCGGCCCTTCGACCCGCGTGACCGGGCGGTCGGGTGGCCGGGCGCGGAACTCCCGCCACGCCGGCTGAAACCCGGTTCGCCTTACGCGTAACTGCTGGGCTCGCAAGCTCACATGTCGCGCGCACGGTGTACCGTCGAGTGACCGTGGTGCGGCAGTTACGCACCCCGGGGTCGAGGCCGGCCCGCACGGCGGCTCCGACTGCCGCCTCGGCGGCGACAAGTCATTCAGACGGTCAGGACGTCGATCAGGAGGATGCGGGCGTCTCGGCGCTCGACGACAGCATGGAACGTACGCGTTTCTTCCGCCGACCGGTGGTCTGGATCATCCTGGTCATCCTCGGCGCCGTTGTGCTCAGTCAGCTGTTCACCGCTGGTCCCAGCTACCACCGCGTGGACACTTCCGTTGCGCTCGATCAGCTGCATACCGCGAAGATCAAGAAGGCGGTCTTCCAGGACAAGGAGCAGACGCTCCAACTCGACCTGGAGAACAAGACCAAGTTCGGTGACACCGACACCGACCGGATCGAGGCCCAGTTCCCGTACGAGGTGGGCGGCCAGGTCTGGAACGAGGTCCTCGACGCCAAGGCGGCCAACCGGGTCACCGGACCGGCCGACACCAAGGTGTCGTCCGACAGCATCTGGGTGAGCCTGCTGGTCAACCTGCTCCCCATCGCGCTGCTCGTGCTCCTGCTGCTGTTCTTCATGTCGCAGATGCAGGGCGGCGGCTCCCGGGTGCTCAACTTCGGCAAGTCCAAGGCGAAGATGATCACCAAGGACACCCCGAAGACGACCTTCGCGGACGTCGCGGGTGCCGAGGAGGCCGTCGAGGAGCTGCACGAAATCAAGGACTTCCTGCAGAACCCGGCGAAGTACCAGGCTCTGGGCGCCAAGATCCCGAAGGGTGTGCTGCTCTTCGGCCCGCCCGGCACGGGTAAGACGCTTCTCGCCCGCGCCGTCGCCGGCGAGGCCGGGGTGCCGTTCTACTCGATCTCCGGCTCCGACTTCGTCGAGATGTTCGTCGGTGTCGGCGCCAGCCGGGTCCGCGACCTGTTCGAACAGGCCAAGACGAACGCCCCGGCGATCGTCTTCGTCGACGAGATCGACGCCGTCGGTCGCCACCGCGGCGCCGGCATGGGCGGCGGCCACGACGAGCGCGAGCAGACGCTCAACCAGCTGCTCGTCGAGATGGACGGCTTCGACACCAAGGGCGGGGTCATTCTGATCGCCGCCACCAACCGGCCGGACATCCTCGACCCGGCGCTGCTGCGCCCGGGCCGCTTCGACCGGCAGATCCCGGTGGACGCCCCCGACATGGAGGGCCGCAAGGCGATCCTGCGGGTGCACGCCAAGGGCAAGCCGTTCGCCCCCGACGTCGACCTCGACGCGGTGGCCCGGCGGACCCCCGGCTTCAGCGGCGCCGACCTGGCCAACGTGATCAACGAGTCCGCGCTGCTCACCGCCCGCAAGGACGAGCGGGCGATCAACAACGACTCCCTGGAGGAGTCGATCGACCGGGTGATCGCCGGTCCGCAGCGTCGGACCCGGGTGATGGGCGACCAGGAGAAGAAGATCACCGCGTACCACGAGGCCGGGCACGCGCTGGTCGCCTGGGCGCTGCCGCACGCCGCGCCGGTGCACAAGGTGACGATCCTGTCCCGTGGCCGCTCCCTGGGCCACACCCTGGTGCTGCCGACCGAGGACAAGTACACCCAGACCCGTGCCGAGATGATCGACACCCTGGCGTACGCGCTGGGCGGCCGGGCCGCCGAGGAACTGGTGTTTCACGAGCCGACCACCGGCGCCGGCAACGACATCGAGAAGGCCACCGGGCTGGCCCGCGCGATGATCACCCAGTACGGCATGAGCTCCAAGCTCGGCGCGATCAAGTACGGCACCAGCGGGGACGAGCCGTTCCTCGGCCGCAACATGGGCCACGAGCGGGACTACTCCGACACGGTGGCCGCCGAGATCGACAACGAGATGCGGGCGCTCATCGAGCTGGCCCACGACGAGGCCTGGGAGATCCTGGTGGAATACCGGGACGTCCTGGACAGCATCGTGCTCGAGTTGATCGAGAAGGAGACCCTCTCCACGGCCGACATGGCCCGGATCGCTGGGCGGGTGGTGAAGCGCCCGCCGATGGCCCCGTACAACGGCTTCGGCAAGCGTCTACCCTCCACCGAGCCCCCGGTGCTCACCCCGACCGAGAAGGACGCGCTCAAGGCGCAGGCCCAGGCCGACGGCGCGTCCGTCGGCGGCGGCACGCCCAGCTCGAACAACTCGGACGGTATGCACTGAGTACCGACTCGGGGGTCGGTCCCGAGGTCCCCACCCAGGGAGCCTCGTCGACCGAGCCCGACACCGACGGGCTGGACTACCTCGCCGCGCGCCTGGTCAACGGAAGGTTGACCGGGCGCCCGGTCGAGGAGGCCGTCGACCTGGTTCGGATCGAGAAGGCGGTACGCGAGATCCTGATCGCGGTCGGGGAAGACCCCGACCGCGACGGGCTCGTCAAGACGCCGGCCCGGGTCGCCCGCGCGTACGCCGAGCTCTTCGCCGGCCTGCGGGTCGACCCGGCGCAGGTGCTCAGCACCACCTTCGAGGCCAACCACGAGGAGTTGGTGCTCGTCCGGGACATCGACGTGATGAGCCTGTGCGAGCACCACCTGCTCCCGTTCCGGGGCAGCGCCCACATCGGCTACATCCCCGGAACGGACGGCCGGATCACCGGCCTGTCCAAGCTGGCCCGGCTGGTCGAGGTCTTCGCCCGCCGTCCCCAGGTGCAGGAGCGGCTCACCTCGCAGATCGCCGACCTGCTGATGAGCAAGCTGGCCCCGCGCGGCGTCGTGGTGGTGCTCGAGTGCGAGCACATGTGCATGGCGATGCGCGGCATCCAGAAGTCCGGGGCGAAGACGATCACCTCGGCGGTGCGCGGCACGCTCCAGCACGACGCGAAGTCCCGGGCCGAGGCGATGGCGTTGATCATCCACCGCTGACCGCGGGATTCCCCAGCGGACGACGCCGGGTCGCTGGACCTCACGCAGTCCGCCCAGGACGGGATGGGCCCGCACGGGCGCGCCACGTCCGGCCCGGCGGGCGGGTCAGCCGGCCAGCATCGCCAGAACGAGTCCCGCCGTGGTCGACACCGCCGGGACGAGGCAGACCAGGGCACCCCACCGGGGGGTCCGGTCCACTCGACCACCGGTCTCCAGGTTCGGCACCGCCCCGACGGCCATCGCCGCCGGATCGCCCACGGCACCGTCCCCACCGGTCCGACCGCCTGACGCGCGGACCGCCGCCAACGACACGCCCGTCGGGTCCACCCGACCACGGTTGCCGGCAACCACCGGGACACCCGGGGCGGACTCCGCCGGGCCGCCGGGCGTAACCGGGCTCGATGTCCGGCGGGTGGCTTCCCCGGCCGCCGCAGGACCGGTCGGCCCGTCGAACAGCCGGCCGACGGCGAGCCAGCCGGCGACGAAGGCAGCCACCGGCATCGGCACCCCACAGACCAACGCGACCACGCTCGCTGGGCCGGTGCCGGTGGCCAGGTAGAGCACCACCTGGAGCAGCGGTACGACCAGCGCCAACGGCCCGTACACCAGCAGGTTGCGGACCTGCGGCGGCCAGGCCGCCGGGCGGAGCGGGCTGCGCGCGGCCAGCACGCCGTCCGCCGCGTCCGCCCAGCCCCGGGCCGCCCGCAGTGCGCCCAGCACCGCCGTCGGCCCACCCACCATGCTCCGGGCCGCCTCCGTCAGCTCGGGCGGCGACGGCACCAGCACCATCGGGGGTACGCCCAGCTCTCGCAGCCGGGACCGCTGCGGGGCGAGTCGCTCGCGTACCGCGGTCAGTTCCTCCCGGGCGGCCCGGACCGCGCGGGCCTGCTCCGTCGCGGCGGTCGCCGCGCTCCGGCGCACCCCGTCGAGCTGCCGGGCTGCGGCGATGTACTCCGTCCAGGCGGTCGCGCCGTCGGCGGGACGGGGCGGCGCGGGATCGGCACCGGAACGCTGCCTGACCGGGACGGCAGCCGTCGCCGCATCGGCGATGCTGGTCGGCTCCCGGCTCATGCGCTCTCCCCGGTCCCTGGGGCGTCGGCCCTGCCGGTGGCCTCGGGCGCGTCCCCGCCTCCGGCGTTGTTCGCGGCGTCGACCCCGGCGTTGTTCGCGGGTTCGGTTCCGTTCGCGGCGTCGGTTCCGTTTCCGGGGACGGACCCCACCGGGGATTCGGCGAACGGCACCAGGAGGATGCCCCGCTCGTCCGGGCCGTCCCAGAGCACGGCCCGGTTCTTGCGGGGACGCCACTGCACCGGGTGGCCGAACACCGCCGTGAGCTGCGTCCCCGGCACGCCCACCGCCACGACGGCAGCGAGTTTGTCGACCTCGTCCTCGGCCTGGACGACCGCCGTGAACGGCGGCACCGTGCGCCACCAGCCGAGCAGGTGCCGGCCGGACGGGGGGCCCTCCCGCAGCAGGGCCCGCAGCCGGTCCGGCGGCAGCTCCTGCGGGGCCGGTCCGTCGAGACCGAAGACCACCAGGTAGCCCGGCTCGTCGGCGTCCAGCGCGGCGAGCAGGCCCGGCAGGCCGACCCGGTCAACCCGGTGCTGGCCGGCGAGGTCGGCGGCGAGCGCGTCGGCCACCGGCACCGCATCGGCGCCGAGCGTGGCCACGACGAACCGTCCCGTGCCGGGCCGGTGGTGCGCGGCGACGCTGCGGGCTGCGGTCGCGAGCAGCGCGGCAGCCTCCACCCCTGGGCCGAGGATTGCGATGTTGCGGCCGGCGGCCGGGCCGATCGGCACCGCCACCGTCGACCGGGACAGGTCCACCGCGCGGCCGAGCAGGGCGGCCGGGCCGCGGGCCCGACCCGCGAAGGCTGCCCGGTAGCGGGGGTCGTTGCGCAGGAGTGGGCGCGCCCAGCCGGCGAAGACGACCGGGGGCGCGGACCGCTCCGCCCGGGCCTCCCAGAGCCGGTGCCGCAGCTCCGCGATGCTCTCCGGGACCTCGTGCGGGTCGGGGAACCGGACCATCCGTTCGTGCCCCCGGGTCGCGCCCCGGGGCCCGCCGAGCCCGCCCGCCGTGTTCACCACCGCGCTGCCCACCGGTAGGCCGGCGGCGGCGTCGTTGCTCGGCTCCAGCACCGGGCCGCCGCCGGCCAGCGCCACCCGCACCGGAAACTGCCCGAGCATCGAGTCTCGGGTCGTCTGCCCACTTGCGATCCCGAGGTTCCCCTCCCCGGCCAGGACCAGGTGGACCCCGTACGCCCGGCCCGAGCGCGCCAGGGTGTCCAACCGGGCTGTCGCCTCGGCGGCCAGCCGGTCCCGGTCCGCGAGGAGCAGCGGGAGGTTGTCGATCACGCACACCACGCGGGGCAGGGACTGGTGCTCCCGCAGGGCGGTGAACCGCTGGCCGCCGGCGCGCTGCCCGGCCTCCTCCCGACGCTGGACCTCCGCGGCCAGCTCACCGAGGAGGTCCAGCACGTACTCCCGGTCGGCGGCCATTCCCGCCGTACGGACCTGGGGCACCCAGGACCGGTCCCGCTCGGTCTGGAGAAACTCCGCGAACGACTCGCCCTCACCGAGGTCGGCCAGGTGCAGGACCAGCTCGTCCGGGCCGTACCGGGCGGAGAGACCGAGCAGCACGTTGGTGAGGAAGGCGGCGCGGCCTGCGGCGGACCGGCCGCTGACCAGCCAGTGTGGGGTCAGCTCGGTGAAGCCGACGGTCACCGGCCGGCCGCCGGCGTCCCCGACAGTGGTGGCGATCCCCTCCGTCGAACTGGCCGTGCACAGTGGCTCGTCCGGGTCGGGGAGCAGGTCGGCCAGGCTGAGCCGGGAGCCGGCCTCCACCTCCTCGGCGAGCCGTCGGCAGACCTCGTCGACCAGTGCCGGGGGTGGATCGTCGTCGACGAAGACGGGCGAGTTGAGCCCTCCGGGCGGCTCCGCGCCCGGGCCGGCGAACGAGGTGCCGGGAGGATCGCCCAACAGCGAGTACGCGTTGCGTACGGACAACGGGGTGGCCTGCGGCAGGGGGGCGCGGGTCGCGTACGGCCCGGCCGGGGGCCAACCCGCCACGACGAGGTGCAGCCCGGCGGCGCGTCCCTGCTCGGCCAGCGCCTCGATCCGCCCCAGGTCGGTCGGCCCGGTCAGCTCGGGCAGCGCGGCGACGACCAGCAGCAGCGTACGGTCGTGGCGGCGAGGTCGGCCGGTGCCCGGAGCCACCCACTGTTCCGCCTCGGTGAGTACCGCCCGCAGTCCGGCGACGTCCACCGCCGGCGGGGGCAGCAGCCCGGCGTCCGCGAGCGCCGCGAACGGCGCGAAGGTGTCGGGCAGCGCTCCGGCCGGCCCGGCACTCGCATTGGTGCGAATGGCGTCGCTGGTGCGGACCGCGTCGACGGCGCGGACCAGCAGGCAGCCGGCGGGCGTCGCCGCGAGCAGTCGAAGCAGGATCGCCCGGAGCAGCCCGGCCACCCGCGGGTCACGAACGTCGGTGTCGATCGCCAAGTGCCCGGTTCCGAGCAGCGGCACCAGCGCGGGGAAGCGCGCGTCCTCCAGCGGGGCGGCGGTGCCGACCCGGACGAAAGCCGGTGGCCCCTCGCCCGAGGGAGCCTCCGCGGCGACCGTCTCCAGTGGTTCCCCGGCCCAGCCGGGCGCCAGCAGGGCCGCCGTGCTACGGAGCCGGTCCGCGAGCTCGTACTGCCGGCGCTGGTCGGCCGGCGCGGGCCGGGTCTCGTCCAGAATGCCGGCCGCTGCGGTGGCCGTCGCCTCCGCCCTCCGGTGCAGGGCAGCGGCGCGGTTTGTGCGTGTCCTCGGACCGGCCACCGCGTCCACCCCTCTTCCCGAGGCTGGCAACCCCTCCCCGCAGTGACCGTATCCCAGGTCGGCGCCCCCCTCCGGGATGCGCCACGGCGCTGCGCCCACGTGCCGGGTGATTACCGGCACGAGGGCTTCCCGGTGGTGGTAGTGCAGGGCGGCTTCTCGCGTCGAGAGCACCGGTCCCCTGATCACGGCGCGGCCACGTCCCCGTCCTCGGCGATCGGGCGCGCGGCGGGCCGGGCCAGTCGTGCCCCGGTCATGATCGGTGGCGTCTGGGGCATTGGGTACGAGGCGTCCAGCCGATAGCCTCAAGGTGTGGAATCAGTGCAGCCCTCCGCCGGTTCCCAGGTCTCCCGCGTACCGGCGCAACGGACCCCGCCGGAGCAACTGGCGCCCCCGTCCGGGGCGCCGGCCCCGGTCCGTCCGCCGCGTCGGTTGCGCACCGTTCTTACCGTGATCGCCGGGGTGGTCGGCCTGCTTATGCTCGGAGGCGTGGCGACCGCCTTCGTCCTGTACGAACGCGCCACCACCCCGGACCGCAGCGCCCCCGACGTGGTGGTCGACAACTACCTGCGCGCCTTCCTGGTGGACCGCAACGATGTCAGAGCCGAACAATTCACATGCTCGGGAACCACCGTCGAGGCCATGAAGAACCTCCGTGATGAGATCGAACAACGTGAAGCCGGCTATGGCGTCGATGTCCGAGTCAGCTGGGGTGCCTTGCAGCGATCGGAGCGGGCTGGCGGAGAGTCAGTTCAGACGACGCTGACTATCTCAAGCTCAGCGGATGGCCAACCACGCAGCAGCCGCCGAGAGAACTGGATGTTCGAAGTAACACAAGAACGGGAGGACTGGCGAGTCTGCAGCGGGCGCAAGACAGGCTAGGGATCACTCGATCCAGAGCAGGTGGACCGGGACCTCCAGGGTCGTCGGGGGCTGCCCTCGCCAGGCCCAGCGGTACCACTCCAACTCCGGAGTGACCCGCACGCAGATGTCTCCGTCCGTGCCCGAGTAGGTCTCGGTCACCGCACGCAGGTCCCGTTGCTCGCCGGTGTCCGTGACGTGCACGACTCGCCGCCCGGTGACAACGCCGGCATCGAACACCGGGGTCGGCGCGCGGTGGGTCGGCGCGTCCAGGGACACCAGGTGGACACCGGATTCCTGGGGTGCTCCGCCGCCCGGCCGGGTTCCGACGGCCTCTACCCAGACCCGCTCGACCGGCACGAGTGGGGCGAACACCTCGACCTGCTCGGACTCGGCGCGATACCACTCCTGCTCTAGAATGACCGGTACGTAGGTGCGGCTGTTCTGCACCACCCGCTCGTCGGCACGCAGGTCACCGCGCCAACCGAGGCCCGGTAGTCCGATCAGGACCCGCTGGCCGCGCAGGTCGACCCGGACGGTCGCGGGCACGATCTCGATCGGCCGGGGTGGCAGGGGGGCCCAGTCGGGTTGGTCGGCGAAGGGGTCGGGGAATGGTCCGGTCATGCGTCCCGGGGCCTTACGCCTTGCCGTTCAGCGGCGCGCCCCGGTCCCGCATGAACGACACCGGGTTGACGGCGCCCCGGCTGGACCGATCCCCGTCGAGGTGCACCTCGAAGTGCAGGTGTGGCCCGGAGGAGTTACCGCTGGTACCGACCTCCCCGATCACCTCGCCGGCCTTCACGAGTTGACCGGGGACGACTCGGGGCTTGACGATCATGTGGCAGTACCGGGTGACGTAACCGCCGGCGTGCAGCATGTCGACGAACCAGCCGCACCCGCCCTTGCCCGGCCAACCGTCCACGTCGCAGCTCCGGCTGCCGCGGTGGTCGGGGTCGCAGCGGGCTACCAGCACCCGGCCCGTGGCGGCGGCGCGGATCAGGGTGTGCTTCGGCGCGCCGATGTCCACGCCGTTGTGGCTGGGACGTCTCCCGGTCCGGAACCCGGACCCGACGCCGCCGGGAATCGGCGCGGTCCAGCCCGAGGCGGCGATCTGGCCCCGGGTGGCCGCGTTGCAGATGTTCTTCTTCGCAACCTGCACCGTGCGGGCTGCGCCCCCGGCGAGCGCGTCCACAATCTTGCTGGCCAGTTCCTCGTGCTTGGCGTAGGCATCCGGGAAGGCGCTGACCTGCACCCGCTGGGCGGCTCGGGTCAGTGGCATCTGCTCCCAGTTGGGGACCTTCACCAGCTTCTCGTAGAACTTCCGGGACGTGTAGGCCGGGTCCTGCAACTGCTCCGGTGAGCCCCAGCCCTGGCTTGGGCGTTGCTGGAAGAGGCCCACCGAGTCGTGGTCGTTGCGGCTGCCGAGGTGGGGCAAGTTGCGCAGACCGGACTCCTGCATGGCGGTGGCGATCGCGACGACCCATCCCCGGGGCGGAACCTTCATGTCGGAGCCGACCTTGATGATGACGGCGGCGTTGCGGATCTGGCTGTCCCCGTACTGGGCGAACCGCGGCATCTTTCCTGAGACGTTGACCTGGTGCGTCCGTCCGCAGCCGGACCGGGCCTCGGGGGAGAGGTCGTCCCCACCGCCGCTCAGTTCGGTGAGGAAGAACGCCGCCGTGCCGCCGGTGCAGCAGAGCAGCGTGAGGGCCGCGGTCAGCGCGGCGGCCAGAGCGCCGACGCGCAGTTGCCGGCGGCGCGGGGCCCCGCCTTGGTGATCGCTCATGTCCGCTCCCAGTCCACAGCGTCGACCAGCCACTGCCCGTCCGGGGCCACGAGCTCCAGCCGTAGACGCCCCGAGTCGAGCGGCACCAACACCTCCACGAAGCGCTCCGTCCGGGGCTGGAGGCTCGGTTCTCCGGTCGTCCGCTCCGCAGGGACCCCCGCCGGATCGGCACCGGCGAGTTCCTCGGTCAGTTCCGGCGTGGAGAGCGGGCGTAGGGCGGCATGCCATTCGTCGGCCCCGCCGTCGCGACCGCCGAGCCAGGCGGCGGTGAACCTGTCCGCGATCTGCTCGGGCCGCGGCGCACCGGGACGGGTCGCTGGTGACGGGGGCGTGGTGCTCCCGACCACGCCGTCGTCACCGGCAGTCGGGTCGACTGTGGTGATCGGCTCACTCGGTCGGTTGCTCAGGCCTGTCGCCGGGCCCACCGAGTCGGAGAAGAGCCGGGCCGCTCCGAGAACGCCGACCACGAGGACGCCGATGGCCAACGCGATGCCCAGCCGGGACCGCAGCGCCTTCGTGAACAGGAATTCAATCGCCCGTCGCATCACACTCACCGCGCCTCGGTGCGGATCCGCGGTGCGGTGGGCCGCGAGGTCGCGGGCTTGGTGGAGCCGGGACGGTAAATGACGAAGGACGGGTTTTCCTCGGGCACGTCCGGCTCGGTCCAGGTCGCTGGCTGGCGACGCCGGGGCTGGGGCGCGGCGGGACGCGCGGTGTCCCGCTGCTCGGGGGAGGTGGCCTCATCCGAGCGGTCGCTGCCGTCCGGCCGCTGCCGCTCGCTTGCCGTGCCGGTGCCGGTGGTGGTGGTGGTGGCGACCTTGGCCTGGCTCGGATCCTCGTGACGGGCCTCCGGTCGGAGGCTGCGCTGCTCCAGCCCCACGCCTCGTCGCCGGGCCAGGGCCGGCTCGGCGGTGCCGCCCGGCTCGGCCACGTCCAACCGTGCGGCGGTGCGCATGTCCCGGAAGAACCGACGATGCCACGAGCCGGCCGAGCTGACGGCCTCGCTGCTGTCCTTGCCGCCGAGCTGGGTGATCCGACGGTACGGGCGCAGCAGCAGCCAGCCGACCACCCCGCAGAGCCACACCAGCACCACCTGGAGCCAGCCTGGCAGGGTAGCCGTGCTCATGATCAGGTCCACGGCGAAGAGGTAGATGGCGGCCCCGGTGCCGAAGATGGCGATGTTGAACACCGCTGCGACGACGGCGTTGGCCAGCCGCCGCAGTCCGGCGCTCGCCGGACGCATCAGGCCCACGGTGCCCAGGATCGGGGCCGCGATCACCGCCCACCGGAAGATGAGGAAGCCCAGTAGGACCAGCAGCGAGGCGGTGAGGTCGAACATCGCGAAGAGCAGCGCGGCGAGCACTGCGATGAAACCGGAACCGACCCGGTCCATGTCCCGGACGCCCTGGAGGTACTCGTACGCCTCCGGGTCCTCGTCCTTGATCTGCTGCGCGACCCGCGCCCACTGTTGCTGTTTGGCGTCGAGGGTCGCCTCGCGCGTCTTCGGATTGGACCGGAGCTTCTCCGCCTCCTCCCAGGAGATCGACTTCGCGTCGTAGAGCACTGGGCCGTACTTCTTGGCCGTCTCGCTGTCGGCCGATCCGAGCACTCCGCGCAACCAGTTCCGGTAGAGCATGGACTCGGTGGCGGTGTCACTGGCCCGGACGGCAGGGGGACGGTTGTCCTTACAAGCGTCGGGGTTGGGGTCGTCGCACTGATCAGGCGGGGTGTCTCTGGTCGCGGGCCCGACCGCGTCGTGGACGACGCCGAGGGTGGTGACGAGCGTGCCGTCGGCGATGTTCGCGGACTTGACCGGCCAGGCGGCCAGGGCCGTAACAGCCACCATCACCAGCAGGGCCCAGCCCGCAGTGGTCATGGCGTTGCTCATGTCCGACTGGCGGGAGCGCCAGAGCAGGTAGAGGCCCACCACGCACAGCGTGACGATGCCGAAGACGCTGAACACCTTCTGGTAGACGGCCTTGGTGGCCTGCTCGACCAGCGGGTCGGCCCAGCCCCACATCGACCGGGGGTCCCAGGCCCGTTCTCGCAGAGCGTTCGAGCCGCCGATGATGGCGGTGGCGATCATGAACTCGCCGTTCGCCACGGTAGTGGTGAACTTGTAGTCCGGGTGAATGACCGCGGAGGCGCAGCCGCCCGGGATGTCGTACGTCGGGTAGCTGTATCCCGCGTACCCGTAGTCGCTGTAGAGGCCCTTCGGGCCGGGCAGCTTGGCGGAGTCCGGACGGGCGGCGAACCAGCCGGCGAGCCCGGAGTCGGGTGCCGCAGGGACCGGTGCATTGCGGCACTTGACCTGGTCTTTGCTGACCTCGGTCAGCTTGCCGACGCAGGTGCGGAAGTCGGCCTGCCACTCCTGGGTGGTGCACAGATCCGCGCGGGCCTGGGTCGTCGGCGGGGCGGCGTACGCCGGGTCGCCGCCCACCACCGGCCAGGCGACGGTGGCCCCGGCGAGTACGCCGAGCGCGAGCAGGAACGCCGCTAACCGGGCCCGCACCCTCGCCATGTCACGCCTCCAGGTCCGGAAGATTGGTCGGCAGTTGCCCAGCCGCCGCGGCGACTGCGGCGGGGGTGGTGTCCAGGTGATCCAGCAGCCCGTCGACGTACGACACGTCCACCCGGACCTTCTGCACCCGCCCGTCGACGTCGCGCATGACGAACTCGCGGAAGCCGAGCCGGACGGCCGAGGTGGCGTCCGCGGTCGACAGCGAGGCGAGGGTGGCCTCGTACCCGTCGTTGACCGGGACGCGGAGCAACCGAAGCGCCTCGGAGGCGATCTCGGCGTCCTCGGCGATCCGGCCGACGAAGACGGTGGAGACGAGGTTCTGGACGTCGAGGCCGAGGATGTCCCGCGGGTTCTGCGAAGCGACCAGGGCGGCGAGGTTCCACTTGCGGGAGTCCCGGGCGAGGCGGACCAGGAAGGATCGGCCGGAGCGCCAACCCTCCATGAAGTGCGCCTCGTCCAGGCCGACCAGTTTCCGGGACGACATCGAACCGCCGTAGCAGCGGCGTACCGCCAGCCGGTGGGCGGTGTGCAGCATGGGCAGCGCGAGGGCCTCCTCGGCCGACCAGTACTCCCGTTCGATCTTGAGGTCGGGCAGCCGCAGCCCGGCCATGGTGATCACGGTGAGCGCCGCGTCGGCCCCGAGCAGCCCCTCCGGCGGGCGACCGAAGAAGAGCATGGCCAGCGGCATCTCGGCCGTGTCCAGCAGCAGGTTGGCCAGTTCCTTGCCGGCGTCGGCGTCGAGCTGACCCAGACAGGCGACCACGTCGTCCAGGGTGGACGTCTCCTCTGCCGGCACCTGGCGCACGGCGTGCCGGAACAGGGTGGCGGTGGACGCCTCCCGGGCCACCTGCGGCGGCACCAGCATCATGCAGATGTCCTGTACCAGCATGCGGCGCTCGGCGCGGGCGTTGGAGATCGCGATCGCGAACTCCCGGTCGCCGGTCGCGCCGGTGCTGAACTCGCTGCGTAGCGGCGTCGGGATGAGCGCGTACGGTGCCAGCGTCCCCTGCTCGGAGCCGGTCAGGTTGAGCACCCGCGAGTACGGCCGCAGCTCCGGCATGTTGCACAGCCGGGCCAGTGGCCCGGACGGGTCGAGCAGGGTCACCTGCACCCCGCGCCGGGCGGCGAGGTAGCCCAGCGCGCCGAGCAGCGTCGACTTGCCGCCGCCCGGCTCGGCGACGAAGACCGCGAGTCCGGAGCGTTCCCGCACCTCCATCGGGAAGTGCATGTCGAGGAAGACCGGCCGGCGGCAGGTGCCGGCGGTCCGCCCGATGAGGTCGCCGCGCCGGTCGCCCACCGTCGACGCGGCCTGTGGCAGCGCGGCGGCGAGCAGGTTGACCGGCATCCGGCGGACGTACCCGGTGTTGGCGATCGGCTCGCCGGGGATGAACTCCCGGGCCAGCCAGTCCTGGTTCTTCGGGTGTTGCAGCGAGACGCGCAGCTCCCGGGAGTAGAGCTGAATCAGCCGGCGGGCCCGTTCCAGGCACTCCTCCCGGGTCCGGCCGCCGACCGCGATTCGGTGCCAGCCGTGCGCCCGAGCGGAGTCCACCGGCAGGCCGGTGGTCATCTCGTCGCCGATCACCAGCGCCCGCTTGGCCAGTCGCTCCAGCTCGGGCGGGGCGTCGATGCCGTGTTCGGCGTAGTCGAGCTGCTGTGAGCGGATCATCCGCAGCCGGTGCTCAAGGTTGCGGAACGAGTCACCGGAGCCGAGGATGTCGACCCGGGTGGAGATCTCCATCGGCCAGGGCAGCCGCTCGTGGAAGTGCAGCCAGGGCTCGTGCCGCTCGGGGATCTCCAACGGCTCCATCCGGCCGACCGCGAGTACGGCCACGTGCCGCTCCTCGCCAGTCATCCGGTTGACCAGCTTCACCGTCGACCCGTACGGGGTGCGGTAGCGCTCGACCTGCTCGGTGAGGGCGAGCAGGTCTCCGTGCTCCCACCGGCCGTTGGTGATGGGGGAGAGGGTGCCGGGTGGGGCCATGCACAGCGCGACCGAGCGGTAGAGCAACCACTCAAGCTCCTGCGCGGTCACCCGCCGCCCGCGCATGCCGAACGCGCCCAGCACCTCGTCGAACTGTTCGACGGTGCGGCCGAGCTTGCGGCGCTCGCCTTCGGCGACGCCCCGGCCGAAGGTGCGCAGCAGTCGCTCGGTGAGCGAGTCGCCTAGGGAGCGCCGGGCGAAGGTGACGCCGAGGTAGGTCTGCCCCTCGGCGTGGTTGACGGAGAGCAGGTGCCGCTGGGCCGCCACCAGGTGGTCGCCCCAGCCGGCGGTGCCCGGCACGTCGGGCAGCGGGGCCGTGGTGTGCGCGTCGATGGTGCGGGCCCACTCGTCGGCCGGGAAGGGCCGGGTGGTGCGGCGCAGGTGCAGCCGGAATCCGGCGAGCCCGGCGTACTGCTCGGAGATGGCGGCGAGCAGCGCCTCCCGTTCGGCGTCCGGCCGGAACGCCCAGCGCACCTCGGGCAGCCAGTACCAGGCGGTGACGGTGTTGGGGGTGAACGTCAGGTGGCCGGCGATCTCCGTGATGGCCAGTTCGACCGACGGGTCCCGGTCGCCGAACTTGATCTTCGGTGCCCGGACCGGCTTGGCCTGCTTGGCCGGTTTCGCGGCCTTCCCGGCCTTGTCGGGCCGGGAAGGCTTGCCTGGCCGGTCGACCGTGCGCTGGCGGGGCGGCGTGGCCTCCCGGCTGGCAAGCGCCGGGGCCTCCCGGCTGGCCGGAGCCGGTGCCGGCTCGGGCGCGTGGCGGGTCGCCCGCTCCGGTTCCCGGTGCGGTTCGGCCCGGCCCGGTTCGGGCACCCGGTGCGGGGGCCGCTCCGGCTCCCGGACGGCGGGCGGCGCGACGTCGCGCCAGCCGTACGTCTCGTCGTCGGGGTCGGTGACCTGGGTGACCTGGGGCGGTGGCGGGGGCAGATCGGGGCCCGCGGCGGGACGGACCGCCGGGAGCCGGTCAACCGGCTGCTGGGGGACCCTGGCCCGGCTCTGCGGGGCGGGTGCCGGGGTGCGCGCGACCGGCGAGGGGGACCGCTCGACGAGGGCCGGCTGCGCCTCCGCGCGAGCGGGCGGCGGCACGGCGGCCGCCTGCTGGTGGGGGATCGCGGGCAGGTCCCGGCCGGTCGGTCGGGGCGGGGCCGGCAGCGCGGGCCGGGACGCCCCCGGGTGGGCGCCGCCGAACAGGTCGAGGAACGGGGAGTCGATGTCCGCGTTCTCGGCGACCACCGGCGCGGGCGGCTCCGGTGCGGCCGGGCGTCCCGGTGCGGGGCGTGGCGCCTGGAAGACCCCGACCCGGCCGTGACCGGGCGTGGTGGCGAGCGCCGGGTCGAGGGCGACCTCATCCAGCTCCTCGCCCGCAGGGTAGTCGAACGAGCGCGCACGGTTACCCTGCGGTGCGGTGTGGCGTCCTGCCGGGGAACCCGGCGTGGAAGAGCGGCTCATGCCACCGCCTCACCCGAGTGCCGCGACCGCCCGATCGGTGTACGCCCGGTCATGCCAGTTCCTCCCGGATCCTGATCCGGCTCGCCACCATGCGCGGGTCGCGCTGCTCGACGGCCGACTCCCGGGTGCGTCGCCAGTCGGTCAGCGCGGTACGGATCACCATGCGCGCGGGCCGGTCCGGGTCGACGTACCGGAAGATGAACGAGGTGCTCACGATGGCGAGGGCGATCTCCCAGGCCGGGAAGAGTTCGACCCGCAGCGTGAACAGCCAGTGGATGAACATGTAGAGGGGTACGAGCAGCATGAACAGGCCGTACTGGGCGTACGGCAGGTGCACGGGCAGGGTGTAGCCGGGCGGCCCGAGGTAGACCAGGCGGGCCCGGTAGATGTCGTCGTCGGTGCGCAGCCGCATTTGCCCGCGCCTATTCGAAGATCAGGTCGATCAGGTAGTCACCGATGAAGAAGAGTGTCGCCGCCCCGGCGATGAAGGCCAGCCCGACGATCGCGATGGCGGAGCTGGTCAGCACCTTGGAGATCTCACCGCGGCTGGCCCGGCCGATGAAGATGACGCCGAGCACGGCCAGCAGGATCGGAGCGATCTTGCTGGCGAAGAAGGTGACGATGTTGTTGGTGTCGATGCCCTTGGGCGCCGGCTCGGCGAGTGGAGTCGACGCCAGGGTGTGGAGCGCGTGGCTGACGGCGGATGTCGTCGTCTCCATGAGCTCGATGGCGATCACTGGAACCTCCCCATGTCGCGGCCGGCGAAGCCGCGGCGGTGCAGTAGGCAAGCCTGGCGGGATGGTGCTCACTAGGCGCAGCGTCGGCGACCCTGCGTCCGTTGCCCACCACGGAGGGTGGCGAGCTTTGGGGGGATTTTTCCCGCTTCGACCCTCCCTCCAGGCTTCGCCGTCTCACTGCTGGGCAATTCCAAAGGGTACGGGCCGCCCCCCTTTGCGACAAGCCGTGAAGACTCGACCCGGAACGACCCGGACGTCCGATCGTACACCTGTTCCAATGCGCATGTCAGGGCCGTTCGCGCTGCGACGGACCGGGCCGCCGGGAGCCGCCGGAACGACCGGTACCGTGCTGTCGTGACCGATCTGGTGCGGGCGCAGGCCCCGGTGGTGATGGGTGTCCTCAACGTCACGCCCGACTCGTTCTCCGACGGCGGCCGGTACGCCGATTCCACCGCCGCCGTCGCACACGGGGTGCGACTCGCGGTGGACGGCGCGCACCTGGTGGACGTCGGGGGCGAGTCGACCCGCCCCGGTGCGGACCGGGTGGACGCGGAGACGGAGGCGGCCAGGGTGCTGCCGGTGATCCGGGAGCTCGCCGCCGCCGGCGTCGCGGTCAGCATCGACACCAGCCGTGCCCGGGTCGCCGAGGCCGCCCTCGCGGCCGGGGCCGCCGTGGTCAACGACGTGTCCGGCGGTCTGGCGGACCCGGACATGGCCCGGGTGGTTCGCGACTTCGGCTGCCCCTGGGTGCTGATGCACTGGCGGGGGCACTCCCGGGGGATGCGCGAGCTGGCCCACTACACCGACGTGGTGATCGATGTCCGGGCCGAGCTGGCCCAGCGGATCGACGCCGCGCTGGCCGCCGGTGTGCCAGCCGACCGGATCGTCGTCGACCCGGGCCTCGGCTTCGCCAAGACCGCCGAGCACAACTGGCAGCTCACCGCCCGCCTGCCCGAGCTGCTGGAGCTCGGTTTCCCGCTGCTGTTCGGGGCCAGCCGCAAGTCGTACCTGGGCCGGCTGCTCGCCGATGCCGACGGCGTCCCCCGGCCGACCGCCGGGCGGGAGGCGGCCAGCGCCGCCACCAGCCTGCTCGCGGTGGCGGCGGGCGCCTGGGGGGTACGCGTGCACGACGTGCTCGGCACCGTCGACGCGCTGGCCGTCTGGCGGGCCAGCGGCCGTCCCCGCCTCGTGTCCGACCGGGCCGGCGGGAAGCGGGCCGACGGAATCCAGACGGAGGGGGACCGGTGACCGACCGGATCACGCTGACCGGCCTGCGGGCGCACGGGCGGCACGGCGTCTACGACTTCGAGCGCGAGCGGGGGCAGGACTTCGTCGTCGACGCCGTCCTCGAACTGGACCTCGCGCCGGCCGCCCGCTCCGACGACGTGACCGACACGGTGCACTACGGCGAGCTGGCCGACCGGCTGGTCGAGGTGCTCACGGGGGAGCCGGTCAACCTGATCGAGACGCTCGCCGACCGGCTCCTCGCGATCTGTCTGGCCGACCCCCGGGTGGTCCGGGCGACGGTGACCGTGCACAAGCCCGAGGCCCCGGTCCCGCACGCCTTCACCGATGTCGCGGTGACCATGACCCGGACCCGTCCCGGCCCGCCGGCCCACCCGCCCGGCGGCAGCCCGGCGTCGACCACCGGCGGCCCCGCGCCGGCGCAGCCCCAACCGCAGTCGCAACCGGAGCCGCCACCCCCGTCCGCCGGGAACGGGGGCGTGGCGTGACCCGCGCCCTGCTCTCCCTCGGCAGCAACCTCGGCGACCGGCTGGCCCACCTGCGCTCGGCCGTGGACACCCTCGGCGAGGCGGTGCTGCTGGTCTCCGGCGTCTACGAGACCCCGCCGTGGGGCGACGCGGACCAGCCGGCGTACCTCAACGCGGTGGCGCTGGTCGAGGACCCGGCGGCGGCCCCACGGGACTGGCTGACGCGGGCCCGGGCCGCCGAGCGGCGGGCCGGCCGCGAGCGCGACCCGCAGCGCCGGTTCGGCCCGCGCACGCTGGACGTCGACGTGGTCGCGGTGTGGGACGACGCGGGTGAGCCGGTGCGCAGCGACGACCCCGAGCTGACGCTGCCGCACCCCAGGGCCCACCTGCGGGCGTTCGTGCTGCGGCCGTGGATCGACATCCAGCCGTACGGGCGGCTGCCCGGGCACGGTTGGCTGACCGACCTGCTGAACGCCGAACCGGTGGCCGGTGACGCCCTGGAACTGAGTCCCCGGCCGGATCTGGCGTTAGAGTCGTCGGCATGAGCCAGTGGAGCCGGCCGGCATGACCCAGGCACAGTCCCCACCGCCGCGCGGGACGGACCCCGAACGGTCCAGGATGGGCCCCACCCGGATCTCCACCCTGGTCGTCGCCGGACTGGCCGCCGCAGCGGTGGCCTGGCTGGCGATCAGCGGCTTCTACTACGAGGGCTTCCCCCGCCTGCCGTGGCTGCCCGTCGTCACGCTGGCCGCGCTGGCGGTGCTGGAGGCGTACGCGGCGGTCAACACCCAGGGCCGGCTCAAGGGCAGGCCGGGCCGGGACCCGGTCAATCCGCTGCTGGTGGCCCGGTTCGTGGTGCTGGCCAAGGCGTCCGCGCTGGCCGGGGCGATCTTCGCCGGCTGGTGCGCCGGGCTGACCGGGTGGCTCTTCGTGGAGCGCACCCAGGCAGCCACCGAGGACCGCCCGGCCGCCGGGGCGGGGCTGCTCGCCTCGCTCGCGCTGGTGGCCGCCGCGATCTGGCTGGAGCGGGCCTGCCGGGTGCCGGACCAGCCGGAGGACGAGCGCGACACCGGCGATCGGGAGAGCCGCCCGGGTCGACGCTGAGCGCGGGGGTTACGCCCGGCCCGGCGCGCAGGTACCGTGCCTGGCGACCGGTGAGCAACGGCCGCCCCGGTCCGCCCGCGTCGGACCCTGCGGCCGTGACCTGGGGAGGGCACGCGTCATGGGGTACGACGATCCGGGCCGCGACGCCCCGGTGCAGCCCTCGTCGGGCGTGCCCGCGGCGGTGCTGGAGAACGTCTTCGACGATCCGACGCACGGCGAGCCGGGGCGGGATCGGGTCGCCGTGCACGTCACCTGGGAGCTGCTGCTCGCCGCCGGCCTGGCCGTGCTGACCTGGCTGCTGTGGCGGGACGACCCGGCCGCGCTGCGCGACGACGGCCTGCGGGTCCTGCTGGTCGACGTGGTGGCGGTGGGGCTGCTCGTCCTGGCCGCCGGACTGAGCCTGCGGACGGCGGCGGTGAACCTGGCGGTGGGCCCGGTCGCGGTCGCCGCCGCGCTGCACTTCGCCGAGCAGGGCGACCGGGGGGTCGAGGTCGCGGTGGGCCACGCCGCGGCGGTGGCCGCCGTCGGCGGGCTGCTGGTGGGGCTGGCCGTGGTCGTCCTGCACGTGCCGGGCTGGGCGGCGAGCCTGGCCGGCGCGGCCGGCGTGGTGGTCTACATCGAGCGGCGAGCCACGCCGGTCCTCGTGCAGGGTGGGTACGACCCCAGCGACAGCGCGTTCTACCTCTTCGTCGGCTTCGCCGCGGTGGCGGTGCTCGGCGGCCTGTTCGGGGCGATCCGACCGGTGCGCCGGCTGGTCGGGCGGTTCCGGGCGGTGGCCGACCCGGCCAGCCGCCGGGGCGGGGCGGCGGGTGCCATCGTCGTGGTCTCGTTCGTCCTGTCCACCGTCCTCGCCATGCTGGCCGGCATCCTGATCGCTGGCAACGGCGCCGGGCCGGTCGTACCGACCGAGGGACTGGGCTGGACGGTGCTCGCCGTGGGCACCGCGCTGCTCGCCGGCACCAGCGCGTACGGCCGGCGCGGCGGGATCTTCGGGACCCTGCTCGCGGTGAGCCTGGTCACCGTCCTGCTCGCCTGGTCCGGGGCCCGGGGCTGGCAGGTCAGCCGGTGGACGGTGGGCGGGGCCGCGCTCGGCGTCGGCCTGGTGGTGACCCGGCTCGTCGAGACGTACGGGCGACCCCGGTCGGCGGGTGCCGACGTGGAGGCCCGTCCGAGCGGCGACGGCGCCATCAGCTCCGGCTGGTCGGTGCCCCGGCCGGCGCCGGTCGAGGACTGGCCGCCCGCCCTGCCCACCCGGTCCGACGACACGCCTGCGGACCCCTGGGACGCGTCCCGTTGGGACACCCGCCCCCGACACTGGGACGGCGGCGACCGCTGACGCCCCGTCCGTACACCGCCGACGGACATTCGGCCCGCACGGTGTCGGCGTACGCCGCGTGGCCGCCCGCGCCCGGCCCGCGCCGCGTCCGCCGCGCCCCCGGTGATCTCGGCGGTTAGGCTCGGCGGCATGACCGAGACACCTTCCACCGGTACGGGCGGGCACACGTTCGAGGAGCTGGACGCGCTCTCCACCGAGGAGCTGCGGGAGCGGGCGTTCGCGCTGGCCCGGGAGCGTCGCGACGCCAGGTTCTACTGGTCGGTGCTGCGCCACCTGCCCAACGCCGACGAGGCCGCCGCGCTGGACGGTGCGCCGAACTCGGTCGGCCCGACCATCGACGAGGCGGCCGCGCTGTGGCGGGAGCTGACCGGGCACGGCTACGAGGAGTCGGCTCCGCTGCTGCGGGCCAAGTTCATCGACTACCTGATGAAGCGCTAGCCGGGCCGACCGTGGTGGCCCGCAG
The DNA here is from genome assembly GCF_050948415.1 of Micromonospora sp. CA-111912. Classification (NCBI taxonomy): domain Bacteria; kingdom Bacillati; phylum Actinomycetota; class Actinomycetes; order Micromonosporales; family Micromonosporaceae; genus Micromonospora; species Micromonospora sp. CA-111912. Next base: position 6,773,691 of record NZ_CP192007.1, on the reverse strand, counting down.
GTTTGCCCGTCGGGGCGTACCGGGAACTGGTCGCGCCATGCCTCCCACCAACCGCTCCGCCACGGTCAGCAGGTACGGGACCGCGGCCGGCACCGGCATCCTCGCGGTGCTGGTGCTCGTCGGGGTCTGCGGCAGCCCGTTGTACGTCGGGTGGGCGGAGGACAACACCGACCCGAACGGGGCCGGTGGTTGGTTCCTGCGGCTGCTCGCCTGGCCGGCCTGGCGCCTCAGCTCCGACGACCCGGGGCAGGGGGTGCTCGCCACCGACCTGCGGGCCATCCTGCTGGTCATCCTGGCGGGGGCCCTGCTCTACCTGCTCCCGGCCTCGCAGGTGGCCCGGGTGCAGGGGTCGTTCAGCCAGTTCTTCTCCGGCTGGGGGGCGTACGTGCTGGCCGCCGGCCTGGCCGCGCTGGTCAGCACGCTGCTGGGGCCCGACCCGTCGCTGCTCGCCGCGCTTCAGTCCGCCGGCACCGGCGCCACCTACGGCTTCCTCTCCGGCTGGATCATCGGCACCGCCAGCCTGGGCGGCCGGGCCTGACCCGGCGGCCGGGGCCAGGCGGCGGGCGTGGGACCCGGCCGCCCGGCGGGGTCAGCGTCCCGCCCCCAACGCGCGTTCCCGGGTGAGCACCCCGGCCGGCCGGCCGTCGGCGGTCACCAGCGCCCGGTCTGCCCCGGCGGTGAGCATCACGGCCAGCGCGTCGTACGCCGACGAGCCCAGCGCCACCTCGGGCAGCCCGGCGGGGTCGGCCGGTGCCGGGTCCAGCGCGTCCCGGGTGACCGGGGTCACGGCGAGCGCCCGGATGCCCCGGTCCTCGCCGACGAACTCCCGGACGAACGGGGAGGCGGGCGCCCCGAGCAGGGCCGCCGGAGTGTCGTACTGCTCCAGCCGGCCGCCCTCGGAGAGCACCGCGATCCGGTCGCCGAGCCGGACCGCCTCGTCCAGGTCGTGGGTGACCAGCACGATGGTCTTACGAACCTCCGCCTGGAGCCGAAGGAACTCCTCCTGCAACCGGGTCCGCACGATCGGGTCGACGGCCGAGAACGGTTCGTCCATCAGCAGCACCACCGGGTCGGCGGCCAGCGCCCGGGCCACCCCGACCCGCTGCCGCTGGCCGCCCGACAGCTCGTGCGGGTAGCGGCGACCGAACTGCCCCGGGTCCAGCCCGACCAGCTCCAGCAGCTCCTCGGACCGGCGGCGCACCCGGTCCCGGGCCCAGCCGAGCAGCCGGGGGACGGTGCCGACGTTCGCCAGGACCGTCTGGTGCGGGAAGAGGCCGACGTTCTGGATCACGTAACCGATCCGGCGGCGCAGCTCGACCGGGTCGACCCGGGTAACGTCCTCGTCGCCGAGCAGGATCCGGCCGCCGGTCGGCTCGATCAGCCGGTTGATCATCCTGAGCACGGTCGACTTGCCGCAGCCGGACGGGCCGATCAGCACCACCAGCTCCCCGGCCCTGACCTCCAGGCTCAGCTCGCGGACCGCCTCGGTGCCGTCCGGGTAGCGCTTACGGATGCCCTCCAGAGCGATCGACGCGGCACTCTGGCCGGCGTCACCGGTGGTTCCCGGGGTAACGTCCACGCATGTCCTTCCGCCTGAGCTACCGGGCCGACCCGGGTAACCCGTGGTTCTCCTGGCAGTTCGTGCGGGACAACTCTGACACGATCCTCGCCGCGCTGCGCGACCACGCCTCGCTGACCGCGCGGGCGGTGCTGATCGCCGCGCTGGTGGCCCTGCCGCTCGCCCTGGTGGCACACCGGTTCCGCCCGCTCGCCGGCCCGATTCTCGCATTCACCGGTGTGCTCTACACGATCCCGTCCCTGGCGCTGTTCGCCTTCCTCGCGCCGTACCTGGGGATCGGGGCGGTGACCGTGCTCAGCGTGGTGGTGCTGTACGCGCTGCTGGTCATCGTCCGCAACGCCGTCGCCGGACTGAGCCAGGTCCCGCCCGAGGTCCGCGAGGCCGCCGAGGGCATGGGGTACGGCCGGTGGGGCCGGCTGCTGAGGATCGAGCTGCCGCTGGCCCTGCCCGGCATCCTCACCGGTCTGCGGCTGGCCACCGTGTCGACCGTGGCGCTGGTGACCGTCGGGGTGGTGGTCGGCCGGGGCGGTCTGGGACAGCTCATCTTCGCCGGCTTCCAGAACAACTTCTACAAGGCCCAGATCATGACCGGCACGCTGCTCTGCGTCCTGCTGGCCCTGGTGCTGGACCTGATCCTCGCCGGGATCGGCCGGGCGGCCACCCCCTGGCTGCGCGGGACGCGATGAGCGGCCACTGGACGGGCCCGGCGAGCAGCCATGACACGCCCCCGCCGGGCGACCTGGGGGCGGGGCCGACGAACGACCGCGGGAGGGTAGCCCGGTGAGCAACCCGGTCGGCCAGGCGGTGCTCTGGCTCAACGACCCGCTGAACTGGACCAACCCGGGCGGCGTCCTGGACCGGCTCGGCGAACACCTCAGCATCTCGGCGGCGGCCGTGCTGCTCGGCTGCCTGGTGGCCTGGCCCGTCGGGCTCTGGCTCGGCCACACCGGGCGGGGCGGCGGGCTGGTCGTGCTCGTCTCCAACGTCACCCTCGCCGTGCCGACCCTGGCCCTGCTGACCATCCTGCCGTTGACCTTCCTCGGCTTCGGCCGACCGTCGGTGGTGGTCGCGCTGGCAGTCTTCGCGGTGCCGCCGCTGTTGGCCAACGCGTACACCGGGGTGCGTCAGGCCGACCCGGAGGCCCGGGACGCGGCGCGCGGAATGGGGCTGTCCGGCGGGCAGGTGCTGCGCCGGGTGGAGCTGCCGCTTGCGGTGCCGTACCTGGCGGCCGGCTTCCGGACCGCGACGGTGCAGGTGGTGGCGACGGCCGCGCTGGCGTCGTTCGTCAACGGCGGTGGCCTGGGCCAGATCATCCGGGCCGGCTTCGGCCTGGACATCGCCGCCGGGGGCGGGCAGATCATCGCCGGGGGCCTGCTGGTGGCCGGGCTGGCGGTGCTGGCCGAACTGGTGCTGGCACTGGTCGAGCGGGTGGTCACCCCGCGCCCGCTGCGCCCGGCCCGGCGTCGGGCGAACCGCCGCGCCGCGGACGCCGTCGCCGGCACCTGAGGGCAGGGCCGTCCGACCGCCCTCGTACGCCTCCGTTGTGACGATCCGGTGACAAAGCGCGCCTCGGGTTGGCGGGGTCGGCCGTCAGGATGTTGGGTGAGAGATCGCGGGCGATGAACAAGAGGGATCGCCCGTCGGACACGCGGCCGGCCCGAATGGGCCGCGCCGGGACACGGAAGGCGGGCTTGATGCGCGCACGTACACGCCTGGCAATCGGCGCGATCGGCGTCCTTACCGCGGCCGGGTTTCTCACCGGTTGCGGCGACGCCGGGTCCTCCGGGACCGAGGCGCCCGAGCAGGGCGCGTCGGGGGCCGGGTGCGCCCCGGTGGCTGGTGATCAGCTGGTCGTCCTGACGGATGACAAGAAGCTGCAGAACAGCGACAACATCCTTCCGGCGATCAACGCGAAGGTGGCCAAGCCGCAGCTGGTCGCGGCGCTCGACAAGGTCTCCGCGGCGCTGGACACCCCGAAGCTGATCGGCCTCAACAAGGCCGTCGTCGTGGACCGCAAGACCTCCAAGATCGCCGCGGCGGAGTTCGCCGCAGCGAACAACCTCACCCAGGGGCTGGAGAAGGGGCCGGGCGGCCCGATCGTGGTGGGTGCCGGCAACTTCAGCGAGAGTGAGACCCTCGCCGAGCTGTACCGGATCACCCTCACCGCCGCCGGCTACCAGGTCAAGGTGCAGCAGATCGGCAACCGGGAGCTCTACGAGCCGGCCCTGGAGAAGGGCGAGATCCAGGTCGTCCCGGAGTACGCGGCGACCATGGCCGAGTTCCTGAACACCAAGGCCAACGGCAAGGACGCCCCGCCGGTCTCCTCGCCTGAGCTGGACAAGACCGTGGCAGCCCTCAAGGCCGGCGGCGAGAAGGCCGGCCTCGCCTTCGGTGCGCCGTCGGCCGCCCAGGACCAGAACGCGTTCGCCGTCACCAAGGCCTTCGCCGACAAGTACGGGGTCATCACCCTCTCCGACCTGGCCGCCAAGTGCTCCGGCAGCGCCACCGTGCTGGCCGGCCCGCCGGAGTGCCCGAAGCGGCCGATGTGCCAGGCCGGCCTGGTCAGGGTCTACGACTTCAAGGCCGGCTCCTTCAGCTCGCTGGACGCGGCCGGTCCGCAGACCAAGAACGCCTTGACGACGGGGAACGCCAGCGTCGGTCTGGTCCTCTCCTCCGACGGGGCCCTCGCGGTCGGCTGACCCACCACCGGTCGTCGGCGGCCCCGCGCCGCCGGCGACCGGTGCCCGTCAGGGCGTCCGCCCCGTTCCCAGCCGCTGGAACTCTCGGTAGGCTGCACACCCATGCCCGACCCGGTTGCCGTCACCGACAGGCGTGAGTCCCGTCTGCTGCCCGTGCTCTTCTGGACCGGCGTGGCGTTCGCCCCGGTCGCGGCGCTGATCCTGTTGGTCGCTGACGGCAACGGACCGCTGCGGTTCGCCGCCGTGCTCGCCATCACGGCCGTGGTGCTGATCGGTCTCTCGATCGCCCTGCGCACGGACGGCGGCGGCAGCCGGGCCGAGATCGAGGCCCTGTACGACGACATCGAGGAGCTGCGCCGCGAGCTGCACGGCGAGATCGTCGCCACCGCGCAGCGCGGCAACCAGGCGCTCGACGCGTCTCAGCGGGCCCAGGACCAGGTTGCGGCGCTGCGTCGCCGGCTCGACGCCGTGGCGACCGCCGCCGCCCCCGAGCCGCCCGCCGAAAGGTCGGCCGGCACCGGCCGCGCCCGGGTTCCGCTCGCCGAGGTGTACGACGACGCGCGCCGCCCCCAGGACATCGACGAAGCCCCTTCCGGGCGGGTCCGGGTGCCCGGGATGGCCCACGACGACGAGCCTCCTGTCCGCCGGCCCCGGCCGACCCCGCGTTCCGGGGCCGAGCGTCCCGCCCAGCCCGGCGGCCCCGGACCGGCGCCCCGGCCAGCCGAGCCCGACGCCCGATCGTCCGGGCCGGGTGCCCCCGAGCCCGCTCCCCGCCCGGTCGCCCCCGAGCCGGCCGCCCGCCCGGTCGCCCCCGAGCCCGCTCCCCGCCCGGTCGGCATGGTCCGGCACACCGAGACCGTGCACGTCACCACCCGGCACACCGTCGTCGACGGGCCGGAACCGGGCGTGGGCCTGTACGGTGCCGGTCCCGCCGGCCGGTGGCCGTCCACGCCGCAGGAGCGGCCGTGGGCCAGCGCGGTCGTCCCCGAGCCGGAGGATCACTGGGCCGGGCACGCCGACTCCTCCGCCCGGGTCCGTCCCGAACCGCCCGACGACCGCTCCCGGCCGCCGCAGCCGACCGAACGGCACGCGCCCGGCCGCTCCGCCGCCCGTGCGGCACCCGCCTGGCCCGTCCCGGGCGAGGAACCCGCCTGGCCCGTGTCACGGGACGAACCGGGCCGGGCGGCCCTGCGCGGCGAGGCCCTGCGCGGGGTGGCAGCGCGCGACGGGGCCGCGTGGGCCGGCCGGCCCGACGACGCCGGCGGGGCGGGTCAGTACGGCGTCGCCGGCCGGGTGGGCCGGTACGACCACGCCGACCGGTCCGATCACCGCGACGGGCGCGGCCCCGCCGACGAGCCGGACTGGGGAAGCCCCGCCGACGGGTCGGAATGGGGACGCCCCGCCGACGAGCCCGGCTGGGGAGGCCACGTCGACGAGCCCGGTCGGGGAGGCAGGGCCGACGAGTCCGGGGGAATACGGGCGGGTGTGCCCGACGGGGCCCGGCCCGCCGACCGGGGCTCGTGGGACGCGCCGGGTTGGTCCGCCGCTGCCGGGCGTGCCCGCCCGTACCAGCCCGAGCCGGCACCCGCCGGACCCGGCCAGTGGTCGGAGCTGCGGGCCGGGGACCGCTGGGCGGAGGTGCACGACGACGAGCGGGGCCGGGAGGTCCGGGTCGGTGAGCGGCGAGCCACGGCGCACGCCGACGCCGACGGCAGCGGGTACCGGGTCGAGGACCGCTGGGCTTCGGTGCGGCGGAGCGAGCCCCGCGCCGGGCAGAGCCAGGGCGAGCGGCGGTGGGACGAGGACCCGGGCGGCCGACGGCCAGACCCGGACCAGACCGGCCGGCATCAGCACGCCGACGGGGAGTGGTCCGGCCATCCGCCCCGCGACGACCCGCCCCGCGCCGGTGGCACCCGCTAGGCGGACCGCCGCCCTGACCGCCGGCCGACCGGCCGACCGGCCGTCGGCGGAGCGCGGCGCACAGCACCCGGCTACTTGTCGATGTCGCCCACCACGAAGAACATCGAACCGAGGATGGCGATCAGGTCCGGCACCAGGCAGCCGGGCAGCAGCGTGGCCAGCGCCTGCACGTTCGCGTACGACGCGGTGCGCAGCTTCAACCGCCACGGCGTCTTCTCGCCCCTCGACACGAGGTAGTAGCCGTTGATGCCGAGCGGGTTCTCCGTCCACGCGTAGGTGTGCCCCTCGGGGGCCTTCACCACCTTCGGGAGCCGGGTGTTCACCGGCCCGGTGAGCCGGTCCACCCGGTCCAGGCACTGCTCGGCGATATCGAGTGAGGCGTACACCTGGTCGAGCAGCACCTCGAACCGGGCGTGGCAGTCCCCGGCGGTCTTGGTGACCACCGGCACGTCGAGCTGGTCGTACGCCAGGTAGGGCTCGTCGCGGCGCAGGTCCAGGTCCAGTCCGGAGGCCCGGGCGACCGGGCCGGACGCGCCGAAAGCGGCGGCGTCGGCGGACGACAGCACCCCCACCCCGACCGTGCGGGCCAGGAAGATCTCGTTGCGTCGGATCAGGTTGTCCAGGTCCGGCATCCGGCGGCGCACCTCGCCGATCGCCGCCCGGGCCCGACCCGTCCAGCCGGCCGGGACCTCCTCCTTCAGCCCGCCGACCCGGTTGAACATGTAGTGGATCCGGCCGCCGGAGACCTCCTCCATCACCGCCTGGATGGTCTCCCGCTCCCGGAACGCGTAGAACATCGGCGTGATCGCGCCGATCTCCAGCGGGTACGAGCCGAGGAACATCAGGTGGTTGAGCACCCGGTTCAGCTCGGCCAGCGCCATCCGCAGCCAGGTGGCCCGCTCGGGCACCTCCATGCCCATCAGCCGTTCGACGGCCAGCACCACGCCCAGCTCGTTGGAGAACGCCGACAGCCAGTCGTGCCGGTTGGCCAGCACGATGATCTGGCGGTAGTCGCGCACCTCGAACAGCTTCTCCGCGCCCCGGTGCATGTACCCGACGATCGGCTCGGCGGCGATCACCCGTTCCCCGTCGAGGACCAGCTTCAGCCGCAGCACCCCGTGCGTGGACGGGTGCTGCGGGCCGATGTTGAGCACCATGTCGGTGCCGAGCTGCTCCCCGCCGGCCCCGGTGCCGACGGTCAGCTCGCGCAGGTCACCGGTGTCCGTGGTCATGCCCGTCATCGTGCCATGAGCGGATCGACGGTGACGCCGACCGGTTGGAGCAGCCACCGGTGCCCGCCGAGCCCGGCCGGGTCGGTCAGTTCGGCGACCGCCGACGCGGCGGCGAGCGCCCGCACGTACCGGGCCGGGTCGGTGGCGGCAAGGCTCAGCGGCGGTCGCCCGCCGTCGGCCCCGAGCGCCCGCAGCGCCTCCCGCTGACCCACCAGCGTGTACGCCCCGCCGCCCGCCGCCACCCCGGCCGCGCCGGCCGAGTCCATCGCCACGTGCGCCGTGACGTCGCAGGACCCGTCGGGCACGGGCGGGACCTGCCGCCCGCCCCGATACCCGGTCAACGTCCCGCCCACCGGCCGGGACCCGCGCAGGTGCCCGTAGTCCACGGCCAACGCCAGCCCTCGCTCGACGCACCCGACGGCCCCACCCCAGGCCTCATCCCGCAGCCGCCCAACCTCCACCCGCCCCTCAACCCCGTTGATCAAGAGGTCTGCGGCTGAATCCGGGCTCTTCTCGGACGCAAACTTCTTGATCGACGGATTCGGGGGCGGGGTGGACCACCAGTGGCCCACCCAGGCGGCGTCCTCGGGGGCCAGTGGGGGTCCCGGTGTCTCCTCGCCCGTCCCGGGGTCCACCAGGAGGTAGCGCCAGCCGTCGCTGGTGGGCACGGCGAGGTCCAGCGGAACGTTGTCGAGCCACTCGGTGGCCACCAACAGGCCGGTGATCCGGTCCGGGATCTCGTCCACCCAGCCAATGTCCGCCGGAAGGCCGTCGGGGCGGGGTGCCTTCTCGACGGCGGTGAGGCGTACCCGATGGGCCAGCGGGACCGGTGACGGCCGGGCGGGCGACGGGCGGCCGGCGGCCGGGGTGGACTCCCGGGCACCCCCCACCGCAGACCCGGCGGTGTCGTCACCGGCCTCCGCCGCCCCGGCGAGCCCCGCCAGGGCGAGCAGCAACTCGCCGTGTCCAGCGCCCACGTCCACCACGTCGAACGGGTCGGGGAACCCGAGGTCGGCGTCGAGCCGCGAGACGAGCCGGAAGAGCGCCGCCGCGAACGCCTGAGACGCGTGCACGCTGGTCCGGAAGTGACCCGCCGGGCCAGGGCCGGACACGAAGAAGCCCCCGGGTCCGTACAGCGCCAGGCTCATCGCGTCCCGCCAGCGGACCGGCATCAGTTCATTCCGTGTTCAGGAGCCGTCATCGTGCCGACCCTACGGTCTGCGGCCACAAGAGCGACGCCGTGGCTGCCGGACGCCCATCGGTGAAGGTTTTCACACCTTCTTGTTGCGGGTCCGTGGCCGCGGCGCATACTTGCGATCGACCGGTACCCCCTTTTCGAGGACTGGATCGTTGCCATGAGCGCACCGCTGCGCCCGCGTCCGGCCGTCCCCTCCAGGGCCGCCGTACCCGCGGGCGGCGCCCCTGCCGGCGCCCCGCTCGTCTTCCCCCGCGTGCTCACCGTCGGCGTCATCGGCGCCGGTCGGGTCGGCGCCGTGCTGGGGGCCGCGCTCGCCGCCGCCGGACACCGGGTGGTCGCCGCCTCCGGCGTCTCCGGGGTGGCCAAGGCCCGGATCGCCCTGCTGCTCCCCGACGCCCGCAACCGTTCCGCCACCTCAGTGGCCCGGGCCGCCACCGACCTGCTGCTGATCGCCGTCCCCGACGACGCGCTGGCCGGGGTGGTGGCCGGGCTCGCCGAGACGGGCGCGCTGCGGCCCGGCCAGGTGGTCGCGCACACCTCCGGCGCGCACGGGCTGGGCGTGCTCGCCCCGGCCGCCGCCGTCGGGGCCCGTCCGCTGGCCCTGCACCCGGCGATGACCTTCACCGGTACGCCCGACGACCTCGGCCGGCTCGCCGGAATCTCGTACGGGGTGACCGCCCCGGCCGAGCTGCGTCCGCTCGCCGTCCGGCTGGCCGCCGACCTCGGCGGGGTGCCGGAGTGGGTGGCCGAGGTCGACCGGCCGCTGTACCACGCGGCGCTGGCGCACGGCGCGAACCACCTGGTCACCCTGGTGAACGAGGCGGCCGACCGGCTGCGTGACGCCGGGGTGGGCCAGCCGGAGAAGGTGCTCGCCCCGCTGCTGCGGGCGGCGCTGGAGAACGCGCTGCGACTCGGCGACGACGCGCTGACCGGCCCGGTGTCCCGGGGCGACGCCGGCACCGTACGCCGGCACCTGGAGCGGCTGGCCGCGACCGCGCCCGAGTCGGTGGCCCCGTACCTGACCCTGGCCCGGCGGACGGCGGACCGGGCCATCGCGGCGGGCCGGCTGCGACCGGCGGACGCCGAGTCGCTGCTCGACGTGCTCAGTGGGACCCATCGGGAGGTGGCAGCACAGTGACGGAGTTGGTGCGGACCCGCGAGGAGCTGGCGAAGGCGCGCGCCGGGCTGACCGGCACGGTCGGGGTGGTGATGACCATGGGCGCGCTGCACTCCGGGCACGAGACGCTGCTGCGGGCTGCCCGGGAACGGGCCGACCACGTGCTGGTGACGATCTTCGTCAACCCGCTCCAGTTCGGCCCGAGCGAGGACTTCGACCGGTACCCGCGCACCCTGGCGACGGACCTGGATGCCTGCCAACGGGCCGGAGCGGACCTGGTCTTCGCGCCGGACCGGGAGGAGATGTACCCGGACGGTGAGCCCCGGGTCCGGGTGAACCCGGGCCTGCTCGGCGACGACCTGGAGGGGCTGAGCCGGCCGGGCTTCTTCCACGGGGTGCTCACCGTGGTGCTCAAGCTGTTCCAGCTCACCCGGCCCGACCTGGCGTTCTTCGGCGAGAAGGACTACCAGCAGCTCACCCTGGTCCGGCGGATGGCCCGGGACTTCGACGTGCCGGTCGAGGTGGTCGGCGTGCCGACCGTCCGGGAGCCGGACGGCCTGGCCCTGTCGAGCCGCAACCGCTACCTCTCGGCGCAGGAGCGGGAGGCGGCGCTGAGCCTGTCGGCCGCGCTGCGGGCCGGCGCGGACGCCGCCGACCGGGGACTGGACGCCGGCGCGGTGCTGGCCGAGGCCCATGGGGCGTTCGGCTCCGGCGCGGCCGGGGCCCGGCTCGACTACCTGGTGCTGACCGACCCGGACCTGGAACCCGGCCCGGTCGCCGGCCCGGCCCGGCTGCTGGTCGCGGCCTGGGTCGGCGCGACCCGGCTCATCGACAACGCGGCGATTCGGCTCGCCCCCCGCTCCTGACCTCTCCGCGCGCGAAAGGCACCCCGATGTTCCGCACCATGCTCAAGTCGAAGATCCACCGCGCCACGGTGACCCAGGCCGACCTGCACTACGTGGGCTCGGTGACGGTGGACCAGGACCTGCTCGACGCGGCCGACCTGCTCCCGGGCGAGCAGGTGGCGATCGTGGACGTCACCAACGGGGCCCGGCTGGAGACGTATGTGATCCCCGGCGAGCGGGGCAGTGGCGTGATCGGCATCAACGGCGCCGCCGCGCATCTGGTGCACCCCGGCGACCTGGTCATCCTGATCTCGTACGGGCAGTTGGACGACGCCGAGGCGCGGGCGTACCGGCCCCGGGTGGTGCACGTGGACGCCGACAACCGGGTGGTCGAGCTGGGCGGCGACCCGGCCGCAGTGGCGCCGGGCACGGCCGGCGATCCGGTCCCGAGCCCGCTCGCCGTCGTCGGCTGACCGGCCGGTCGGGTCGGCCGTCTGCGAACTTCGGCTCGTACGCGGTCTGTCACCGATGGTCATTCCTGGTTACTCTGGGGTCGCCGTCGTGAGCTGGTGGCTGGGGAGGCCCGATGCGCCGTGCGATGACGACCCTGTGCGCGGCCCTGGCCGTGGCGGTCGTGCTGGTCGGTTGTGGTGCGTCCACGGGGCTCGACGGCGACCTCACCGACGACTGGGCGGCCCTCGCCCCGGCCGGGCCCTTCACCCCGGCTACGGGGGTGTGTCAGGTCGCCGACTTCACCGAGACGGTCACCCTGGCGGCGTACGCGCCGGTGGACTGCGCCGTCGCGCACCGGGTGGAGACCGTGCACGTGGGCGCGTTCCCGGCGGAGCGGGCCGCCCCGCCGGCCGGTGGGTCGACGGAGCTGCGCGGCGCGTTCGCGGACTGCGACGCGAAGGCCACCGGGTACGTGGGCGACGACTGGCGGGCCGGCCGGCTCCGGCTGGCCGTGGCGCAGCCGTCGAAGCTCGGCTGGGCGTCCGGCGCCCGCTGGTACCGCTGCGACCTGACCGAGGTGAGCACCGCCGAGGTGGGGGCCGTGCCGGTCACCCGCACCGGCAGCCTGCGCGACGCGTTGAAGGCGGCGTCGCCGCTGCGGTTGGGCTGCCAGCGCACCAGGTCCGCCGGGACGCGGGGGGCGCAGGTGCTGACGCCGGTCGGGTGCGCCACCCGGCACGACGCCGAGTTCGTCGGGGTGTGGAAGGCGCCGGACCGGCCGTACCCGGCCCGGGACGCCGACTGGGCGCCCTTCTACACCGGCTGCCGCTCGGTGCTCGCCCGCTACGTCGGCGTGCCGGACGACGGCGACCTGGGTTACCGCAGCGGCGTGATGGTCCGCCCGCCCGGAGCGGGCCGGTGGCGGGTCGGCGACCGGGGTGTCCGCTGCTACCTGTGGCTCAGCGACCGCTCGGTGACCGCCTCGCTCAAGGGGGCCGGCCCGGCGGGGATCCCGGTTCGGACGAAGTAGCGGCGCCGTGTCGTAGCCGGAACCGCTCGTCGTGCCCCCGCCGCCCGGGGCGAGGAACCTTCGGGTTGACTGTGCTCATGGACGTACCGACCGTCGACCTGCCCGCCCTGCCGTCGCTGTTGGCCGCGCCCGCACCCGGCTGGGTGGAGACCACCGACGTGGTCGTGGTCGGTTCCGGGGTGGCGGGGCTCACCGCCGCGCTGCACCTGCGCGAGGCCGGCCTGCACGTCACCGTGGTCACCAAGGTCAACATCGACGACGGCTCGACCCGCTGGGCGCAGGGCGGCATCGCCGCCGTGCTCGACCCGGCGGACACCCCTGAGGCGCACGCCTCGGACACCGAGGTCGCCGGCGTCGGGCTGTGCGACCCGGCGGCCGTGCGGGTGCTGGTGGCGGAGGGGCCGACCCGGCTGCGGGAGCTGATGCGCATCGGCGCGGAGTTCGACCGCCATCCGGACGGCTCGCTCATGCTCACCCGCGAGGGCGGGCACCGGGCGGACCGGATCGTGCACGCCGGCGGGGACGCCACCGGCGCGGAGGTGCAGCGGGCGCTGCACGCGGCGGTCCGCCGCGACCCGTGGATCCGGCTGTTCGAGCACGCCCTGGTGCTGGACCTGCTGCGCGCCCCCGGTGACGGCCCGGGCGGGCTCGGCCCGGCCTGCGGGATCACCCTGCACGTGCTCGGCGAGGGTAGCGAGGACGGCGTCGGGGCGATCCTGGCCCGGGCCGTGGTGCTGGCCACCGGCGGGATGGGGCAGATCTTCTCGGCCACCACCAACCCGGCGGTCTCCACCGGCGACGGGGTGGCCCTCGCCCTGCGGGCCGGTGCGACGGTCACCGACGTGGAGTTCGTCCAGTTCCACCCGACCGCGCTGATCACCCCGGCCGGCGCAGGGGTGCCCGGGGCCGGCCGGGCCCAGCAGCCGCTGGTCTCCGAGGCCCTGCGCGGTGAGGGCGCGCACCTGGTCGACGGCGACGGCAAGCGGTTCATGGTCGGCCAGCACGAGCTGGCCGAGCTGGCGCCCCGGGACGTGGTGGCCAAGGGCATCCACCGGGTGCTGCTGGCCACCGGCGCCGACCACGTGTACCTCGACGCCCGGCACCTCGGCGGGGACTTCCTCGCCGGGCGCTTCCCCACCATCGTCGCGTCCTGCCTGGCCATCGGGGTGGACCCGGCCACCGGCCTGATCCCGGTCGCCCCGGCCGCCCACTACGCGTCGGGCGGCGTCCGCACCGACCTGCGCGGTCGCACCTCCATCCCCGGCCTGTACGCCTGCGGCGAGGTGGCCTGCACCGGCGTGCACGGCGCGAACCGGCTGGCCAGCAACTCGCTGCTGGAGGGGCTGGTCTTCTCCCGCCGGATCGCCGAGGACATCGCCGCCGGCCTGCCCGACCAGGCCCAGCCGGCGGCCACCGGCGCGTGGGCCGGCGGGGGCGGCTGGGTGCTGCCCGCCGACGGGACGCCGGCCCTGCAACGGGCGATGACCCGGGGCGCCGGGGTGCTCCGCTCGGCGCGGACACTCGCGGGCACGGCCGAGGACCTCGGCGAGCTGGGCGCCGGCCGGGGTGTGCCCCGCACCGTCGACTGGGAGGCGACGAACCTGATCACCGTGGCGTCGGCCCTGGTCGCCTCCGCGTACGCCCGCCAGGAGACCCGGGGCTGCCACTGGCGGGAGGACTTCCCGACGGCGGACGAGCGGTGGCTGGGCCACCTGGCCGGCGCGATCGGGTCGCAGGGCCGGTTGACGTCCCGGTGGGAGGGGACATGGTGAGTTCTTGCAAGCCCTGTAGTCGCGAACCGAGGGAGTTTCAGTGAGGGAGACGACGGAGCAGGCGCTGCGGGCCGGCGGGCTCGACCCGGCCGATGTGCGGCGGGTGATCGTCAACGCGTTCACCGAGGACCTCGGCCCGGACTTCCTGGACGTCACCAGTGTCGCCACCATCCCGGCCACCCAGACCGACACCGCCGACCTGGTCGCCCGCGCCGACGGGGTGGTGGCCGGGCTGGCCGTCGCGGCGGCCGTGTTCGAGGTGGTCGGCGAGGTGAGCGGGGCCGACGGGGGCGCAGGTGCCGCCGAGGTGTCGCTGGTGGCCCACGACGGCCAGCGGGTGGCCCGCGGCGACGTGCTGGCCACCGTGACCGGGCCCACCCGGCTGCTGCTCACCGCCGAGCGGACGGCGCTCAACCTGCTCTGCCGGCTGTCCGGGGTGGCCACCCACACCCGGGCCTGGGCGGACGCGCTGACCGGCAGCAAGGCGATGGTGCTGGACACCCGCAAGACCACCCCGGGCCTGCGGGCGCTGGAGAAGTACGCGGTGCGCGCCGGCGGCGGCACGAACAAGCGGATGGGCCTGTACGACGTCGCGATGATCAAGGACAACCACAAGTTCGCGGCCGGCGGTGTCGCGGCGGCCTACCGCCGGGTCCGGGCGGCCTTCCCGGACGTGCCGGTGCAGGTGGAGGTGGACACCCTCGCCGAGGCGCTGGAGGCGGTCGAGGCCGGCGCGGACTTCCTGCTGCTGGACAACATGACCCCGGCCACGCTGACCGAGGTGGTGGCCGCGGTGGGCGACCGGGCCGAGCTGGAGGCCACCGGCGGGCTGACCCTCGACGTGGCCGCGCGGTACGCGGCGACCGGAGTGGACTACCTGTCGGTGGGTGCGCTGACCCACTCCTCGCCGATCCTGGACGTCGCGCTGGACCTGCGGACACAGTGAGCCGGGCCAGGGCGCTGCCGCCTGCGGGCCGCCTGCCCGCGGGCGGCCGGTCCGTGCCGTCCGGCGAGCCCGGCGTCTAGGCTGCGTGCGTGCTGCTCTGCATCGACATCGGAAACACCAACACCGTGCTGGCGACGTTCGACGGCGACAAGCTGGTGCACTCCTGGCGGGTCAAGACCGACGCCCGCTCGACGGCGGACGAACTCGGGCTGATGTTCCGGGGGCTGTTGGCCGGTGACGCCGTGGAGATCACCGGCGTGGCAGCCTGCTCGACGGTGCCGGCCGCACTGCGCTCGCTGCGCAACATGCTGGCCCGGTACTACGCCGACCTGCCGAGCGTGATCGTCGAGCCGGGGGTGCGCACCGGCGTGCAACTGGCGATCGACAACCCCAAGGAGGTCGGCTCGGACCGGGTGGTGAACACGCTCGCCGCGTACACCCTCTTCGGCGGGCCGTCGATCGTGGTGGACTTCGGCACCACCACCAACTTCGACGTGATCAGCGGGCGGGGGGAGTTCCTCGGCGGCGCGTTCGCCCCCGGCATCGAGATCTCCTTCGACGCGCTCGCGGCCCGCGCCGCCCAACTGCGCAAGGTGGAGGCGACCAGGCCCCGGTCGGTGATCGGCAAGAACACGGTCGAGTGCCTCCAGTCCGGCCTGTACTTCGGCTTCGCCGGCCAGGTCGACCGGATCGTCGAGCGGATGGTCGAGGAACTGGGCGAGGTGAAGGCGGTGATCGCCACCGGCGGGCTGGCGTCCGTGGTGATCGGCGAGTGCCGGACCATCACCCACCACGAGCCGATGATCACCCTGATCGGGCTGCGGATGGTCTACGAGCGCAACGTCTGACCCGCGACACGCCCTCCCGACGTGAGCGGGAAACCCGCGCCACCCCGTTCCAGTCACCACGCGGCGGCGCCGAACGGCAGGGCGGCAGTGGGGTCGGTCATGGCGGGCAGGTTATCCCGTAACGACCGCCGGGGCGCTTGAGTACGCTCGGGGCCTGACCCCGCCGAAATCTCCCTACTGAGGAAGCGTGCCGTGACCGAGCAGAACGCCGTGCCAGTCGACCCCGCCGACGACCTTCCCGAGCAGATGAAGGTCCGCCGGGAGAAGCGGGACCGGATGCTCGCCGAGGGCGTCGAGCCGTACCCCGTCGGATACCCCCGGACCAGCACGCTGGCGGAGATCCGCGAGAAGTACGCCGACCTGCCCACCGACACCGCCACCGGCGACCGGGCCTCGGTCACCGGACGGGTGATCTTCGTCCGGAACACCGGCAAGCTGTGCTTCGCCACCCTGCGCGACGGCGACGGCACCGAGCTCCAGGCGATGCTCTCCCTGGACCGGGTCGGCGCGAAGCGGCTGGAGGACTGGAAGCGCCTGGTCGACCTGGGCGACCACGTCGGGGTGACCGGCGAGGTGATCACCAGCCGTCGGGGTGAGCTGTCGGTGCTGGTCGAGCAGTGGGCGGTCACCGCCAAGGCGCTGCGACCGTTGCCGGTGGCGCACAAGCCGCTCAGCGAGGAGGCCCGGGTCCGTCAGCGGTACGTCGACCTGGTCGTCCGCCCCCAGGCGCGGCAGATGGTGCGGACCCGGGCCGCCGTGGTGCGTAGCCTGCGTGACTCGCTGCACCGGCAGGACTTCATCGAGGTGGAAACCCCGATGCTCCAGTTGCTGCACGGCGGGGCCGCCGCCCGGCCATTCGTGACCCACAGCAATGCGTTGAACACTGATCTGTATCTCCGAATCGCGCCGGAACTGTTTCTCAAGCGGGCCGTCGTGGGCGGTGTCGACCGGGTCTTCGAGATCAACCGCAACTTCCGTAATGAGGGTGTCGACTCTTCGCACTCGCCCGAGTTCGCGATGCTCGAGGCGTACCAGGCGTACGGCGACTACGACACCATGGCCGCGCTCACCCGCAATCTGGTGCAGCAGGCGGCGATCGCGGTCGCCGGGTCGACCGTGGTGACGCACGCGGATGGTCAGGAGTTCGATCTGGGCGGCGAGTGGCGTTCGGTGACGCTCTTCGGGGCGCTTTCCGAGGCGCTCGGCGAAGAGGTCACGGTCCGCACCGAGCGGGCCCTCCTGGTCGAGTACGCCGACAAGATCGGCCTGGCCGTCGACCCGAAGTGGGGGCCGGGGAAGCTGGCCGAGGAGCTCTTCGAGGAGCTGGTCGTGCCGGGGCTGCGAGCGCCCACCTTCGTTCGGGACTACCCGGAGGAGACCAGCCCGTTGACCCGGGCGCACCGCGGCGAGCCGGGCCTGGCCGAAAAGTGGGACCTGTACGTCCTCGGGTTCGAGCTGGGCACGGCGTACTCGGAGCTGGTCGACCCGGTGGTGCAGCGGGATCGGCTGGTGGCACAGGCGCAACTCGGCGCCCGGGGCGACGACGAGGCGATGCGGCTGGACGAGGACTTTCTCCGGGCCATGGAGTACGGAATGCCGCCGGCCGGGGGTATGGGAATGGGAATCGACCGGCTGCTGATGGCGCTCACCGGCCTGGGAATTCGGGAAACCATCCTCTTCCCGTTGGCCCGGCCCGAGTAGGGGTTCCGGGCCCCCGGACGGTGTCGGATACCGCATCCTATTGACGTGACAAGCGTCGGGCGGGTTATTGTGCTGTCAGTTTGCAGGAACACCCTGCTCGAAAGGAATGTGGGACGTGGCCAAGCAGATCATTCACAAGCTGGTCGATGACCTGGACGGCGGGGACGCTGACGAGACAGTCAAGTTCGCGCTCGACGGTGTTCAGTACGAGATCGACCTCTCCAAGGCGAACGCCGCGAAATTGCGTGACGTTTTCTCGCCGTACGTCGGCGCGGGCACCAAGGTGGGCCGGGGTGGAGTGGTCGTCGGCGGCCGGGCCGCCCGGGGCCGGGGTGGCGCCACCGCCGATCGCGAGCAGAACAAGGCGATCCGGCAGTGGGCCAAGGGGAAGGGCAAGGACATCTCCGACCGGGGGCGCATCCCCCAGGAGATCGTCGACGAGTTCCACGCCACGCGCTGAGCGAGGACGCCGCGGGGTCACGGCCCGGGCGCCGAAGGGCGTGCCGGGGATCTCGGGGGTGGACCCGACACGGGGGACGCGGGCGACACCGACGCCGGACCGGAGCATGTCTCCGGCCCGGCGTCGCCGTTCCCGGGCCTGGCGTCCTCGGCGTCCCGGCGGCTTGCCGGGTGGGAAGAGCCGGACCCTGGCCGGCGTTGTCCACAGCCGGTGGAGAACTTGTCCACAGCCTGTGGACAACCGTCCGTCGGGGCGACCGGAGCGGCCGCAGGGCCCTGGAGGGGCCTGTTGGGGCCGGGGAAGCGGGCCCGGCCGGCGGTCCGAATTTCGCTCTGCGCGTACAGCCGGGGGTACCGGAACAGCGCCTGAGCGCGCACGGTTGTCAGAAAGGACGCTTACCGGGCTCCCGCCGAGGACACACGACCTCAGCGGAGTCGGTCCGCGGCGATAGAGTAAGGAGGCACGGACGCCCATCCCGGACGTCCGCGCACCGGCCCCGCCGAGATCTGACATCAAGGCGCACGGCACGTGAGGAGCACGAGGGCATGTTCGAGCGGTTCACCGACCGAGCGCGACGGGTTGTCGTCCTGGCCCAAGAAGAGGCCCGGATGCTCAACCACAACTACATCGGGACGGAACACATCCTGCTGGGCCTGATCCACGAGGGTGAGGGTGTCGCGGCAAAGGCCCTGGAGAGCCTCGGCATCTCCCTCGAGGGCGTCCGTCAGCAGGTCGAGGAGATCATCGGCCAGGGCCAGCAGGCGCCGAGCGGGCACATCCCGTTCACGCCTCGGGCGAAGAAGGTGCTGGAGCTGTCGCTGCGCGAGGCGCTGCAGCTCGGCCACAACTACATCGGCACCGAGCACATCCTGCTCGGCCTGATCCGCGAGGGCGAGGGTGTCGCCGCCCAGGTCCTCGTGAAGCTCGGCGCTGACCTGAACCGGGTCCGCCAGCAGGTCATCCAGCTGCTCTCCGGCTACCAGGGCAAGGAGCCGGCCGCCGCCGGGGCCGCCCCGGGCGAGGCCGCGCCGTCGACCAGCCTGGTGCTGGACCAGTTCGGCCGGAATCTGACCCAGGCCGCCCGGGAGGGCAAGCTCGACCCGGTCATCGGGCGCGAGAAGGAGATCGAGCGGGTCATGCAGGTGCTGTCCCGCCGCACCAAGAACAACCCGGTCCTGATCGGTGAGCCCGGCGTCGGCAAGACCGCCGTGGTGGAGGGCCTGTCCCAGAAGATCATCAAGGGCGAGGTGCCCGAGACGCTGAAGGACAAGCAGCTCTACACCCTCGACCTCGGCGCGCTGGTCGCCGGCTCCCGCTACCGCGGTGACTTCGAGGAGCGGCTGAAGAAGGTCCTCAAGGAGATCCGCACCCGCGGCGACATCATCCTGTTCATCGACGAGATCCACACCCTCGTCGGAGCGGGCGCGGCCGAGGGCGCGATCGACGCGGCGAGCATCCTGAAGCCGATGCTGGCCCGGGGTGAGCTGCAGACCATCGGCGCGACCACCCTGGACGAGTACCGCAAGCACCTGGAGAAGGACGCCGCCCTGGAGCGGCGGTTCCAGCCCATCCAGGTGGGTGAGCCGTCGCTGGCCCACACCATCGAGATCCTCAAGGGCCTGCGCGACCGCTACGAGGCGCACCACCGCGTGTCGATCACCGACGCTGCCCTGGTGGCCGCCGCGACCCTGGCCGACCGCTACATCTCCGACCGCTTCCTGCCGGACAAGGCGATTGACCTGATCGACGAGGCCGGTGCTCGGATGCGGATCCGCCGGATGACCGCGCCGCCAGACCTGCGGGACTTCGACGAGCGGATCGCCCAGGTCCGCCGCGACAAGGAGTCCGCGATCGACGCGCAGGACTTCGAGCGGGCGGCCCAGCTCCGCGACAAGGAGAAGCAGCTCCTCGGCCAGAAGGCACAGCGGGAGAAGGAGTGGAAGGCCGGCGACCTGGACGTCGTCAGCGAGGTCGACGACGAGCAGATCGCCGAGGTCCTCGGTAACTGGACCGGCATCCCGGTCTACAAGCTGACCGAGGAGGAGACCTCCCGCCTGCTGCGCATGGAGGACGAGCTGCACAAGCGCGTCATCGGCCAGGAGGACGCGGTCAAGGCGGTCTCGAGGGCGATCCGGCGGACCCGGGCCGGTCTGAAGGACCCGAAGCGGCCGTCCGGCTCGTTCATCTTCGCCGGCCCGTCCGGCGTCGGTAAGACCGAGCTGTCCAAGGCGCTCGCCGAGTTCCTGTTCGGCAGCGAGGACGCCCTGATCCAGCTGGACATGTCCGAGTTCCACGACCGGTACACGGTGTCCCGGCTCGTCGGCGCCCCTCCCGGCTACGTCGGCTACGACGAGGGCGGGCAGCTGACCGAGAAGGTGCGCCGCCGGCCGTTCTCGGTGGTCCTGTTCGACGAGATCGAGAAGGCCCACCCGGACGTCTTCAACACCCTGCTCCAGATCCTGGAGGACGGGCGTCTGACGGACGGTCAGGGCCGGATCGTGGACTTCAAGAACACGGTCATCATCCTGACCACCAACCTGGGCACCCGTGACGTGGCCAAGGCGGTGTCGCTGGGCTTCCAGGCGTCGGACGACTCCGAGTCCAACTACGACCGGATGAAGCAGAAGGTCAACGACGAGCTCAAGCAGCACTTCCGGCCGGAGTTCCTGAACCGGATCGACGACACCATCGTCTTCCACCAGCTGCGTCAGCAGGAGATCCTGTCGATCGTGGACATCATGATCGCCCGCATCGAGGGCCAGATGCGCAACAAGGACATGGGCCTGGAGCTGACCGAAAACGCCAAGAAGTACCTGGCGCTCAAGGGCTTCGACCCGGTGCTCGGGGCGCGTCCGCTGCGTCGGACGATTCAGCGCGACATCGAGGACAACCTGTCCGAGCGGATCCTGTTCAACGAGCTGACCCCGGGTCAGATCGTGGTCGTGGACTGCGAGGGCGACCCGAACAACATCGACAAGTCCCATCTCGTCTTCCGGGGCACCGACCGGCCGGAAGCCGTGCCGGACGCCGTCCCGGCAGACCTCGGCGGTACCGCCGCCGCGGGCGCGGACGAGTAGGCGACAGCGCTGGGGTAGACGACAGCGCAGGAGGGCGACGGCCCCGGTCGGCGAGAGCCACCGGGGCCGTCGCCTTTCGTCGTGCGCCTTTCGTCGTGCCGTTCCCACCCCGACGGGTCGTCCGGGGGCGCGGCGGGCCGGGCCCTGGCCGGGGCGGTGGGTCAGCCGCCCGTGGGCAGCGCCGGTGCCGTGGAGCCGTCGCCAGCCAGGCGGAACTCCGCCTCGCCGACCGGCTCCACCAGGCCGTCGGTGACCAGCCCGGCCAGCGCCCGGGAGCGCTGCACGTCGTCGGTCCAGACCTGGTCCAGCCGCTGGTGCGGCACCGGGCCGGTGGCCTCCCGCAGCACCGCCAACAGCAGTCCGCGTACCTGCCGGTCGGTGCCGGCGTACCGCTGGGGCCGGCGGGTCGGGCCGGCCGGGGCCGCCTGGCCGGACGCCCGCCAGGCGCAGACGGACTCCACCGGGCACCCCGGGCAGCGGGGCGAGCGGGCGATGCAGACCATTGCCCCCAGCTCCATGAAGGCGGCGCTCGCCAGCGCGGCGGCGGCCGGATCCGAAGGCAGCAGCTCCTCGGTGGCCACCAGGTCGGCGGGGCGGGTGGCCGGGCCGGCGTCCGGCTCCCCGGCGATCGCCCGGCAGACCACCCGACGCACGTTGGTGTCCACCACCGGGTGCCGCTGACCGTACGCGAAGACGGCCACCGCGCGGGCCGTGTAGGTGCCCACGCCGGGCAGCGCCAGTAGCTGGTCCAGCCGGTCCGGCACCGCGCCGCCGTGCCGCTCGACGATCGTCACCGCGCAGTCGCGCAGCCGCACCGCCCGGCGGGGATAGCCGAGCCGTCCCCACATCCGGATCGCCTCGGCGGGCGTGTCGGCGGCCAACGCGGCGGGGGTCGGCCAGCGGGCCAGCCACGCCTGGAAGGCCGGCAGCACCCGCACCACCGGCGTCTGCTGGAGCATGACCTCGCTGACCAGGATCGCCCATGCGCCCACATCGGGCACGCGCCACGGCAGGTCGCGGGCGTTCTGCTCGTACCACCGGCTGACCAGGGTGGCGAAAGTGGGTTCGGACATCGCGTCGCCGATCATGTCACGGGCGATCTTCCCGCAGGTTGGGCGGGCCGGGCGGGGCGGTGCGGGGGACGGGACCGGATCGGGCAGAATGCCCGGATGAACGAGCTCGCGATCACCGTCATCGGCCGGGACCGGCCCGGCATCGTGGCCGACGTCGCCGAGGTGCTCGCCCGGCTCGGCGCGAACCTCACGGACTCCACGATGACCCGGCTGCGGGGTCACTTCGCGATGACCCTTATCTGCGTCGGTCCGGCCGCCGCCGACGTCGAGGCCGGGCTGGCCCCGCTCGCCGCCGACGGTCAGCTCCTGGCCACCGTGCGGGCGGTCACCCCCGACGGCGCGACGCCGCCGACCGGTGAGCCGTACGTGCTCTCGGTGCACGGTGCGGACCGGATGGGCATCGTCGCGGCGATGACCCGGGTGCTGACCGACGTGGGCGGCAACGTCACCGACCTGAGCACCCGGCTGACCGGCTCGCTGTACGTGGTGGTGGCCGAGGTCGAGCTGCCGCCGAATTCCTCCGACGAGGTGGCCGGCCGGCTGGCCCGTAAAGCCGCGGAACTCGGCGTCGGGGTCAGCCTCCGCCCGGCGGACTCGGACCTGCTGTGACCGCAGAGTACGTCGGCCTCGGCGACTGGACAGCCGAGGCGCTGGCGGCGCCCGGCGAGGTGCGTCCGGTGGTCTCCGCCCCGGACCCGGTGCTCGGCAGGCCCGGGTCGGAGGTGGACCCGACTTCCGACGAGGTGGTCCGCCTCGCCGCTGACCTGGTCGCCACGATGCGCGTCTCGCCGGGCTGCGTGGGCCTCGCCGCGCCCCAGGTCGGCGTGAGCGCCCAGATGTTCGCGGTCGACATCACCGGGCACCCGAAGGCGGTGACCGTGCACGGAACCTTCGTGCTGTGCAACGCCCGGGTGGTCGAGGCGAGCCGGTGGAAGGCGGGCCGGGAGGGCTGCATGTCGGTGCCCGATCTGACGGGCGACGTCAAGCGGGCCAGCCGGCTGGTCGTCGAGGGGGTACTCCCGGGCACCGGCGCGCCGGTGCGGCTGGTCACCGACGGGTTCGAGGCGCGGGCGGTGCAGCACGAGATCGACCACTGCGCCGGCCTGCTCTTCCTCGACCGGGTGGCCGGTGCGCACGCGATCTACCAGCGCAAGGTGTACCTGTGAGCCTGGCCGGGCGGGGCCCGGGCCGGGAGGCGGCCCGCCCGGCGTCGCGGGCGGCCCGGGGCGGGCGGTCGTCGTGAGTGGAGAGTCGTACCGGTGACCGG
Source organism: Micromonospora sp. CA-111912 (assembly GCF_050948415.1). Classification (NCBI taxonomy): domain Bacteria; kingdom Bacillati; phylum Actinomycetota; class Actinomycetes; order Micromonosporales; family Micromonosporaceae; genus Micromonospora; species Micromonospora sp. CA-111912. The sequence goes on along the minus strand of NZ_CP192007.1, from coordinate 6,750,474 downwards.
AGGGTGGTCCGGCGCGTCGTGCCGGACGAGGGTGGGGCACGCCGTTACGGTGGAGGCATCATGCGTCTGACGGTCGGCCCCCTGCCATCCGCTGTGTACTGGCGGCGTCGAGCCGTCGTGGTCGGAGCGGGGCTTCTCTTCCTGATTGTCCTGCTTTATTCCTGCAACAATGCGGGTAACACCGGCACCACCCCGCAGTCGAAGGTGACCCCGACCCCGACCCCGACGCCGACTGCGGCCCCGGCTGCCGGCGACCCGTCCGCGGCGCCGGACCCGAGCGGCTCGGTGCTGCCCCCGCAGACCGGCACCTCGCCCGGCGGCTCGGACGACGCCGGCTCGTCCGGCGCCCCGCGCGACCCGGGATCCTCGGCCGGTCCGACCGGGAACGACGCTCCGGCGGCCCCGGGCACCGATGTCGGGGCCTGCACCGACGCGGAGATCTCGGTGACGCCGGTGGCGGCGCCGTCGTCGGCGCAGCGGGGCGCCGTGGTCAGCCTCCACCTCAAGATCAAGAACAGATCGAACCGCACCTGCAGCCGGGACGTCGGCGCGGACTTCCAGGAGCTGTACGTGAAGTCCGGCGCGGAGAAGGTCTGGTCCTCCGACACCTGCGGCAACGTGAAGGGCTCGGACGTGCAGTCGTTCACCCCGGGCTTCGAGCGGTCGTACCAGGTGGACTGGAACGGCAAGGACACCAGCCGCTGCAAGGACGGGCTGGCGAACGGCCCGTTCCCGCCGGCCGGGAGTTACCAGGTCTTCGGGCGGCTGGACACCAAGCTGAGCGAGCCGGTGAAGTTCACCGTCACGGGCTGAGCCGAACGGCCCGTCGTGCGGGCCGGGCGGGGCGGGGCGGGTCAGGGCGGGTCAGGGCGGGTCAGGTCAGACGTAGCGCTCCAGGATGGACGCCTCGGCGAGCCGGGACAGCCCCTCCCGGACGCCCCGGGCCCGGGCGTCGCCGACGCCCTCGACGGCCTGTAGGTCCTCCACGGTGGCCCCGAGTAGCCGCTGGAGGCTGCCGAAGTGCAGCACCAGCCGGTCGACGATCGCCACCGGCAGGCGGGGGACCTTCGCCAACAGCCGGAACCCGCGCGGGCTGACCGCCGCGTCCAGCGCGTCGGAGGCCGCCGGGTAGCCGATCGCCTTGGCCACCGTGACCAGGTCGATCAGCTCGGTGGAACCCAGCAGGTCCAGCTCGACCAGCGCCTCGTCCAATGTGCGGGGCCTGCGGCCGGTGGGCAGGTAGTCCCGGATGACCAGGGTACGGTCGGCGTCCACGCCGGCCATCAGCTCGTCGAGCTGGAGGGCGAGTAGCCGGCCGTCGGTGCCCAGCTCCACCACGTACCCGGCGATCTCGTCGGCGATCCGGCGGACCATCTCCAGCCGCTGCACCACCGCCACCGCGTCCCGGACGGTGACCAGGTCCTCGATCTCCAGGGCGGACAGGGTGCCGGAGACCTCGTCGAGGCGCAGCTTGTAGCGCTCGAGCGTGGCCAGGGCCTGGTTGGCCCGGGACAGGATGGCCGCCGAATCGTCCAGCACGTGCCGCTGGCCGTTGACGTAGAGGCTGATGATCCGCATCGACTGGCTGACCGAGATGACCGGGTAGCCGGTCTGCCGGGCCACCCGCTCGGCGGTGCGGTGCCGGGTGCCGGACTCCTCGGTGGGGATCGACGGGTCCGGCATCAGGTGCACGGCGGCCCGGACGATCCGGGTGCCGTCGCTGGACAGCACCACCGCGCCGTCCATCTTGCACAGCTCGCGGACGCGGGTCGCCGAGAACTCCACGTCCAGCGGGAAGCCGCCGGTGCACAGCGCTTCGACCACCTTGTCGTAGCCGAGGACGATCAGCGCGCCCGTCCGGCCGCGCAGGATCCGTTCCAGGCCGTCACGCAGCGCGGTGCCGGGCGCCATGAGCGCCAGGTTGGCCCGTAGCGGGTCCCCACTCGCGCCGCTGGCACTCCCGGTCACGCTGACGCTGATCGGACGGGCGGGCGAGCCCACGGCGCCGGTGCGGGCGTGGGGTGTCGCGCCGGCGGTTTTGCTGGCATCGCGGTCGATCGGCACCCGCACAGTCTACGGACTGGCGTGCGGTGGGTGCTGTCGTGGTTACTGTGATGTGTCACGACGGCCCCCGATGGCCACGCCGGGTGCTCTGCCGCGCTTGTCCGGTATCGCACGAGCGGTCCTGCCCTGCCGCCACCGTCGGTCACTCCGCGGATGCGCGGGCGGCACACTGGAGCGCCGAGCGGACGTCGGTGACCTCCATCACCCGCATGTTCTCCGGGCCCGCCCCGACGCTCTCCGGGCCGCATCCGGTCGGGACGAGCGCCACCCGGAACCCGAGCCGGGCCGCCTCGGCCAGCCGGCGCGGCACCGCGCCGACCCGGCGCACCTCTCCGGTCAGCCCGACCTCGCCGATCGCCACCAGGTGCGGGTTGATGGCCAGGTTGAGCCCGCCGGAGGCGACCGCCAGGGCGACCGCGAGGTCGGCCGCCGGCTCCACCACCCGGATGCCCCCGACGGTGGCCGCGAAGACCTCCCGGTCGTGCAGGGTCAGCCGATCGGCGCGTCGCTGGAGCACCGCCAGCACCATCGCCAGCCGGGCCCCGTCCAGCCCGGACACCGTGCGCCGGGGCGAGCCCGCGACCGTCGCGCCGATCAGCGCCTGGACCTCGGTGACGAGTGCCCGCCGCCCCTCCATCGCCACCGTGACGCAGGTGCCCGGCGTCGGCTCCGAGTAGCGGGTCAGGAACAGCCCGGACGGGTCGGCGAGGCTGCTGATCCCGCCCTCGTGCATCTCGAAGCAGCCGACCTCGTCGGCGGCGCCGTACCGGTTCTTCACGCCGCGCACCATCCGTAGCGAGGAGTGCTTGTCGCCCTCGAAGTGCAGCACCACGTCGACCAGGTGCTCCAGCACCCGGGGGCCGGCCACCTGGCCGTCCTTCGTGACGTGACCGACCAGCACGGTGGCGAGGCCGCGCTCCTTGGCCACCGCGACCAGGGCGGCGGTGACGGCCCGCACCTGGGTCACCCCGCCGGGCACCCCCTCGGTGCCGGGGGTGGAGATGGTCTGCACCGAGTCGAGCACCAGCAGCCCCGGCTTCACCGCGTCCAGGTGGCCGAGGACCGCGCCCAGGTCGCTCTCGGCGGCCAGCCAGAGCTGGTCGTGCAGGGCGCCCATCCGCTCGGCGCGCAGCCGCACCTGGCTGACCGACTCCTCGCCGCTGACCACGAGCGACGGGCTGCCGGCGGTGGCCGCCCACTGCTGGGCCACGTCGAGCAGCAGCGTGGACTTGCCCACGCCCGGCTCGCCGGCGAGCAGCACCACGGCGCCGGGCACCAGGCCGCCGCCGAGCACCCGGTCCAGCTCACTGACCCCGGTCGGCCGGGCCCTGGCGGGGGCGGCGCTGATGGTGGCGATGGGACGGGCCGGCTCGGCCGGCAGCCGGGAGCTGACCACCCGGCCGGCGACGGTCGGACCGGTCACGGTGGACTCGACCACCGAGCCCCACTCGCCGCACTCCGGGCAGCGCCCCACCCACTTCGGGGGCTGGTGCCCGCAGGCGTCGCACTCGTAGGCCGGACGGGGCTCGCGGGCGGCCCGGCCCGCGCGCGGGGTCGCTCGGGAGGGTGTCGATCGGGGCGTCGTCACACCGGAACGCTAGTCCCCCCGTACGACGAAACACCGCCGGCGTGGCGGGTGCCACGCCGGCGGTGCCGTCGACGGTCGGTGGTGCGGGGCGTCAGCCGCCGTGGCCCGCGCCGGCCTCGGTGCCGCCCTCCTCGCCGTGCGAGCCTTCGCGCTCGACGATCTGGGAGGGCTGCGGGAGCGGGGTCAGCGGGACGCCGATCGGAGCCGGGGTGTTGAGGGTCGTGCCGTTGCCGAAGTCGAAGGTCAGGTTGACCTGCTGCCCGACGAGCAGGGCCTCGTTCAGGCCGACGAGCTGAAGGGACCGGCCGCCCTGCACGTTGAGCTGGACGTAGCTGAGGGCCGGGATCTCGATCCGGGCCGGCTCGCCGGCGGGGGCGGACGGGCTCTCCGACGCGCCCTCGGACGGGGACGGCGAGCCGCCCCCCGACGGGGACGGCGAGCCGCCCCCCGACGGGCTGGCCGACCCGGACGGGCTGGCGCTGCCCGACGGCGACGCGTTGCCCGACGGCGATGCGTTGCCCGACGGCGATGCGCTGCCCGACGCGGACGGGCTGGCCGACCCGGACGCGCTGCCGGTGATCACGATCTCCCGCGCGCTGTCCGTGGTGACGGTCACCGTCACCGGGCTGTGCGTGTCGTTGTAGAGCACCGCGTTGACGGCGGCGTTCCCGCCGGACTGGTAGTCACCGCCGCCCGGGTACTCGACGTACAGGCCGCGGACCTTGTAGGCGTTGTCCGGAGTCTGGACGTTGACGCCCTGGACCGACGGGGTCTTGTTGGCGGTCTCGGCCACCTGGCCGGCGCCGCAACCGGTCGCCAGCAGGCCGGTCGCCGCCGCCACGCCGGACAGCAGCAGGGCCGCCCGCCGGGAACCCCTGATCGAGCGCGTCACGTCGGTCCTCCTCGTCACGATCCCCACCCGGTCGTCACCGGGCACGGTGGCCATACCCGCGCAGACCGGCTTCAGGGTAGTTGGGGTTGATCGGGAGCCGCACGCCGACCCGGTACCACCACCTTCCCGGGGGCGCTCAGACCACCCGGCCGTTCGCCACCAGCAGCACCACGTCGATCAGCGCCACCAGCATCACCGCCCGGAAGGCGGCCACCCCCCGGCGGGCGCCGCGGCCGGCGTACCAGGTCAGGGGCGGCACCAGTGCGGCGGTCGCGACGGCCGACAGCCCGGCCCACGACGGCGGCCCGGGCGGCCCGACGACCAGGGTGACGGTCGCCGCGAGCAGCAGCCCGGCGGCGGCCACCCGGCTGCCGGCCGCGCCGAGCCGGTGCGGCAGCCCGCGTACCCCGGTCCGGGCGTCGTCGGCCAGGTCCGGCAGCACGTTGGCGAAGTGCGCCCCGGCCCCGAGCAGGGCGGCGGCGGCCACCAGCCAGGCCGGCGGGGCGGGCGCACCGGGCAGGGCCAGCACCACGAAGGCGGGCAGCGCCCCGAAGGAGACCGCGTACGGCAGCACCGAGACCCGGGTCGACTTCAGCGGCCAGTTGTAGGACAGCGCGGAGACCAGGGCCACGGCCGCCCAGACCGCCGCCGTCCGGTTGGTCGTCGCCGCCGCCAGTCCGAACGTGGCCAGGGCCGCCACCCCTGCGGCCAGGCCGACCGCCCGCGCACTGACCGCGCCGCTCGCGACCGGCTTGTCGGTACGCCCCACCGCGGCGTCCCGGCCGGCGTCCAGGTGATCGTTGGACCAGCCGACCGCGAGCTGGCTGGCGAGCACCGTCAACGCCACCACGGCCACCCCGGACGGGCGGTGCCCCACTCCCTGGGCGAGCAGCCCGGCGACCACGGTCACCGCCACGGCGGGCTCGGGATGACTTGCCCTGACCAGCCCTAACACCGTCGTCGACATAAGGGAAGTCTGGTCGTTACCGTCCAGTCGTGCCACGCTCGTGCCATGCGCGACGGTTCGTCCCGGGTGTCCGACCGCCCCCGCCTGCTGCCCCCGAACGATCCACGGCAGTACGACGACCTGGCCGACGAGTGGTGGCGTCCCGACGGGGCGTTCGCCATGCTGCACTGGCTGGCCCGGGCCCGGGCGGCCCTCGTGCCGCCGGCCGCCCGGCCCGACGCGCTCCTGGTCGACCTGGGCTGCGGCGCCGGGCTGCTCGCCCCGCACCTGGCCGGCAGGGGCTACCGGCACGTCGGGGTCGACCTCACCCGCTCGGCCCTGGCCCAGGCCGCGCGGCACGGGGTGACCCCCGTCAACGGCGATGCCACCGCCGTGCCGCTGGCCGACGGCTGCGCCGACGTGGTGGCCGCCGGCGAGCTGCTGGAGCACGTGCCCGACTGGCGGCGGGCGGTGGCCGAGGCGTGTCGGCTGCTCCGTCCGGGCGGGCTGCTGGTCCTGGACACCCTCAACGACACCGCGTTGAGCCGGCTGATCGCGGTCGAGATCGGCGAGCGGCTGCCGACGGTGCCCCGGGGCATCCACGATCCACGGTTGTTCGTGGACCACCGGGAGTTGATCGCCGAGTGCGCCCGGCACGGCGTCGACCTGCGGGTCCGGGGCATCCGCCCGGGGCTGGTCGGGACGCTGGCCTGGCTGCTGCGCCGGATCCGGTCCGGTGGTCGTCCACAGCCGACGACGGTCGGGCGGGTGCCACGGATCAGGCCGACCTGGTCGACTTCGGTGCTGTACCAGGGTCGGGGGGTCCGGCGCGGGTAGCCGGGTCGGCGTCGGGGTACTGGGGGCGCCGGGAAGGGGCCACCCCGAGGGTGCGCGTCGCGGGTGTCCCGCCCGCGACCCGGGCGGCGTCCCGGACCGCGGCGGCCCGGCCCTCGTTGGTGAACGTGAGGAAGGTGGTCCCGTGGTCGTCGGACGGAGGCGACACGGGGACCACATGGGGGTTCGCGGACGAGAGGTGGGGAACGTGGCCGTACCGGTGATCGCGGGCATGGGGGCGGCGCAGCCGCCAGGTGCCGCGCAGGACGAGCTCTGGCAGGGCTTCTTCTCGAAGCACTTCTCGGGCCGGACCCGGGCGCTGGCAGAACGGATCTTCGCCAACTCCGGGGTGAATCGGCGGCAGGCGGCGGTCAACCCGTTGCTGGAGGACGTCTCGGACTGGTCGACCGAGCGCCGGCTGCGCCGCTACCAGGTCGAGGCGCTGCCGCTGGGCAAGGAGGCGGTCGGCCGGGCGCTCACCGCCGCCGGTCTGGACGCCCGCGACATCGGCCTGTTCGTCGTCTGCTCGTGCACCGGGTACGCCACTCCCGGGCTGGACATCCTGCTCGCCCGGGACCTGGGCATGGCCCCGGACACCCAGCGCATGTTCGTCGGGCACATGGGCTGCTACGCAGCCCTGCCGGGGCTCGGCGCGGCCGGCGACTTCGTCACCGCACGGCAGCGCCCCGCGCTGCTGCTCTGCGCCGAGCTGACCAGCCTGCACATCCAGCCGGCCACGGCCCGGCTGGACACCCAGCAGATCGTCTCCCACGCGCTCTTCTCGGACGCCGCCGTCGCCGCCGTGGTCCTCCCCGGTGGCCGGGGGTACGCGCTGCGCGAGGTCACCTCGGTCACCGACACCTCCACGGCCGACCACATGACCTGGGAGGTCACCGACACCGGCTTCCGAATGGGACTGTCGCCGCAGGTGCCGCAGGTGCTCTCGACCCACGTCCGGGGTCTGGTCGACGGCCTGCTGGCCCGGCACGGCACCCGGCTCACCGAGGTGGACGGCTGGGCGGTGCACCCGGGCGGCCCGCGGATCCTCGATGTGGTGGAACGCGAGCTGGCGCTGCCGTCGCGGGCGCTGGCCGCGTCCCGGGCGACGTTGCAGGAGCACGGCAACTGTTCCTCGCCTACGGTGCTCCTGATCCTCGACCGGCTGATGCGGGCGGCGCAGCCGCCCGACCGGGTGCTGATGCTCGCCTTCGGGCCGGGCCTGACCCTCTACGCGGCCCTCCTGGACCGCTCCGCCTGACCGGTTCGCCCCCGCTTGAGCCCCGGGCTGCGTTGCCTGACCGGCCCGGGCCGCCCCCGCTGACCGCGCCGCCGTCCGGTGGGGCTCTTGCCGGGTCTCGCGGTCGGCGGGGACTGGCTAGGCTCGACCGCGTGGTGGGCAGCGACGTGGTTGACCGGCTCCGGGGCGGAGGGCTCGCCGCGCTGGCCGTCCTCGTCGTGGCCGCCGGCGCCGGATGGTGGCGGGCCGTGGCCCCTGCGGTCGGTCCGACCGGCGGCCCCGCCACGGCGTCCGGGGCCGACGAGCGGCGCGGCCCCGGTGACGGGACCCGGCGCACCGGGTCCGGGGCGACGTCCGGCGGCCCGGGCCGGGTGTCCCGGGACGACGCGCGGCTGGTCGTCACCGTCGACCGGGCCGGCCGCGTGACGTCCGGCGTCGTCATCGATCCGGCGACCGGGCGGGCGATCGAGCGGTATGCCCCGGGCACCGGCTACGGCGAGGTCCCCGACGGCGGGCTCGGCGGGGTGACCGGGACCGTCTGGCAGGCCCGGCTGACGCTGCGCCCCGGCCAGCCCTCGCAGCGACGGGTCGTCGAGGCCACCACGCGAGCGCACCTGGTCCAGTACCGGTGCGTCGGTCCGGGGCAGCTCCTGCTGGTGACCGTGCGCTCCGGCCACCGGGACAGTCGCCGGGCGACCTGCGACGGTTCGCTCGCCGCGATGTGGCTGAGCCGCGGGAGCGGCCCGATCCGGATCGAGCTGGCCACCGCCACCCCGGGAATTGCCCCGATCGTGGTCGACGCCCGGGTGGTGGCCCGGGCGTTCTGGTGAGCCAACGGTCAGGAACCGAGGCGGGTCAGGTCGGCGCGGTAGTCGTCGGCGGAGTGCAGGTCCGGCACCACCCGGACCGGGTTGCCGGTGCGGCCGACCAGCAGCGCGGTGGCGGTGCCGGGGCGGGGCGGCACGCGCAGGAACGCGCGCAGCCCGCCGCCCGGATCGGCGAGGGCGCGCACGGTCGCGCCGGCCGGCACCGGGGTGGCACGCAGCGCGCGGGTGCCGTGGACGGTGACCACGGTGACCCCCGGCGGCGCGAGCGCGGCGGCCTCGGCCACCCGGTCGGGGCAGGTGCAGGCGTCCACCAGGACGATCACTGCGGGGAGCAGCGCGCGTAACGACACGATCGAGTCGTCGGCGTCGACCAGTTCCAGGGCCGGCAGCGTACGACCGGTCAGGTCGGTCGCCGTCGGGTACGGCACGACGGTGGGGCGGTCGCCTGAGCGGGGCGTGCGGGGCCAGGTGACGGCGAACAGTCCGGCGGCGGTGGTGAGCAACGCCACCAACAGCACCAGCAGCGGGAGGCCGAGCGGTAGCCGGCCGTCCCTCGGGACGGCCAGGCCGAGCAGCCGCCACCACCGGTTCCGGCCGGCCTGTGGGCGCAGCTCGAGCCGGACCTGCGCAGCCTCCTCGGCCAGCGCGGACGCGTCGTCCGGCACCACCACCCGGCCCCACTCCGGGGGCAGGCCGGGGAGCCCGTCGGAGGGGCCGTGACCATCTGCGTCGGGCATGCCCATCGGACCCCCTCGAACCGGCTCGGTGTGCGGACAGCGGTTCGCCTCAAGGGTCCCGCACCGGCCCCTCCTCCCGCTACATCTGAGCGGGGCTGGTGCGGCCGGGCTACCATGGAAAGAGCGCATCGCCCACAAATCCACGCTCCGCCCACCCTCCACCGGGGGGTCACCTGTCGGTTACGGAGCGTGTTCAGACCATCGGTTTGGCCGCCTGTCAAGCCGAAGAAAGACCTCTCACAGGGCCCCTGAGCTGCGCCAACGGTCAGGACAGCGGTGGGACATCGGTGCCTGAGCGTGTTACCCTAGACACAGCGAAAGGGGTTTCGAACCTATGGTTTTCAGTGTCGGCGAGACCGTTGTTTACCCCCACCACGGGGCCGCACTCATCGAGGCAATCGAGACTCGGGTCATCAAGGGCGAGCCCAGGGAGTACCTCGTCCTGCGGGTCGCGCAGGGTGACCTGACGGTCCGGGTGCCCGCTGAGAACGCCGAGATCGTGGGCGTGCGTGAGGTGGTCGGCGAAGAGGGCCTCGGCAAGGTCTTCGACGTCCTCCGGGCTCCGCACACCGAGGAGCCGACCAACTGGTCGCGGCGTTACAAGGCGAATCTGGAGAAGCTGGCCTCCGGCAACCCGCTGAAGGTGGCCGAGGTCGTCCGCGACCTGTGGCGTCGGGAGCGGGAGCGGGGCCTGTCCGCGGGCGAGAAGCGCATGCTCGCCAAGGCCCGCGACATTCTCGTCGGCGAGGTCGCGCTGGCCGAGAAGAGCACCAAGGACGGGGCGGAGACGTTGCTCGACAAGGTGCTGACCGAGGGCTAGTCCGCACAGCATCGTCGTACCCACCCCGCAGCAGAGAAACCCGAGGACCGCGACGTGACCGCGCAGCTCAATCCGCGCGGTGACGTCGCGGTCCTCGTGCCTGCGGCCGGTGCCGGCGTACGGCTCGGTCCGGGCGTCCCCAAGGCCCTGCGCCTGCTCGCCGGGGAGTCGCTGCTCGTGCACGCGGTCCGCCGGATCGCCGCCGCCGGCTCCGTGCACACCATCGTGGTAGCCGCGCCGGCCGGGGAGGTCGGGGCGGTCCGCCGGCTCCTCGCCCCGGTCGCCCCGGTGCTGGTCGTCCCCGGCGGGGCGGAACGGCAGGCGTCGGTGGCCGCCGCGCTCGCGGCCGTCCCCGCCGGCCCGGGGATCGTGCTGGTGCACGACGCGGCCCGTGCCCTGACCCCGCCCGATCTGGTCGAGTCGGTGGCCGGGGCGGTCCGCTCCGGGCACGACGCGGTGATCCCCGTCCTCCCCGTGGTCGACACGATCAAGGAGGTCGGTGCCGGCGAGGTGGTCCTCGGCACCGTGGACCGGTCCGCCCTGCGGGCCGTGCAGACGCCGCAGGGGTTCCGCCGGTCGGTGCTGGCCGCCGCCCACGCGGCGGCCGGCGACCCGCTCACCGACGACGCCGGCCTCGTGGAGAAGCAGGGCATCCCGGTGGTGTGCGTCCCCGGCTCCGAGTACGCGTTCAAGGTCACCCGCCCGTTCGACCTGGCGCTCGCCGAGCACCTGCTGGCTGCGGGCGCGTGACGCGTACCCTCGGCGCATGATCGTTCCTCGGGTGGCCATCGGCACCGACGTGCACGCCTTCGCGGCGGGCCGACCCTGCTGGGTGGCCGGCCTGCACTGGCCCGACCAGGACGGCCTGGCCGGTCACTCCGACGCCGACGTGGCCGCGCACGCGGCCTGCAACGCGCTGCTGTCCGCCGCCGGGCTGGGCGACCTCGGGTCGAACTTCGGGGTGGCCGAGCCGGAGTGGGCGGGTGCGTCGGGGGTGGCGCTGCTGACCGAGAGCGCCCGCCGGGTCCGGGCGGCCGGCTTCCAGATCGGCAACGTGTCGGTGCAGGTGATCGGCAACCGCCCGAAGATCGGCCCGCGTCGGGCCGAGGCCGAGGCGGTGCTGTCCGAGGCGGTCGGCGCCCCCGTCACCGTCTCCGCCGCCACCACCGACGGGCTGGGTTTCACCGGGCGCGGCGAGGGTTTGACCGGGATCGCGGTCGCCCTGGTCCACCAGGCCCCGGCCGGCTAGGCCCGCGATGTCCAGCGACGCCACCGCCGAGGGGTATCTCCAGCGCGCCCAGCTGCTGGCGGACCTCGGGCGCTACGACGAGGCGGCCGGCGAGGTCGGCCTCGCGTTGGCCCTGGAGCCGGCGAACGCCGCCGCGTTGGCCACTCTCGGGCGCGTGCACCTCGCTGCCGGGCGGCCCGCCGAGGCGCGCGCCGCCGCCGACGCGGCCCTGGCCGTCGCCCCGGACGCGGTCGGCCCGCTGGTGGTGCGTGGGCTGGCGCTGGCCGACCTGGGCGAGTACGCCGAGTCGGCGAGCACCGCCGACCGGCTCCTCACCGTCGGCCCCGCCGACGCGTACGCCCAGCGCAGCGCCGCCGCGATCCTGTCCGGCTCGCGCGGCGGGCAGGCGGCCCTCAACGCGGCCTGGCGGGGCGTGGAGTTGGCCCCGGAGGAGCCGCAGGGGCACCTTGTCCTCGCCCTGGTCGCCGGCCGCCTGCGGCTCTACGACCTGGCCGAGCGGGCGTACCGGGAGGCGCTGCGGCTCGACCCGGAGCTGGCCGGGGCCGGCGACGAGCCGGGCATCGTCCGGCTGGAGCGGCGCCGGTACGCCGAGGCGCTGGCGGAGCTGGCTGAGACCGTCCCGCTCACCCCGGCACCATCCGACCCGAGCCGGAGCGGAGCCGATCCGCGTCGGGGCGAGGCCGGCCCGCGTCAGGACGGAGTCGACCCGCGGCGGGGCACCACCGATGAGCTGCGCCGCCTGGTGCTGTACGGGGCGGGCTGGTCGCTCGTGGGCACCGTCCTGGTGGCGATCGCGGCGGCCGGCGCGGCCGGCCCGTCCCGCTTCCTCGCGGTGCTGGTGGCGCTGAGCGGGGCGTTGGTGGGCTGGCTGCTCGCGGCGCGGGTGCCGGGGCTGACCCGTACCGTGCTGCCGGGCCTGCTGCGCTCGGATCGGTCGCTGGCCCTGGCCGTGTACGGGGTGGCCGCCGCGCCGGTGCTGCTCGTGCTCTACGCGGTGGTCGGCACGCCCTGGCCGCTGGTGCTGACGATCGCCGTCACCGCCGTGGCCGAGTTGGCTGTGTTCACTCGTACCGTGCGCTGAGGCCGTGTCCGGCGGGCCGGGCCGGGGCGGGCCTCCCCGGCGCCCGTCCGCGCGGATCCGGCGCAGCGCCGACGATCGGACCTTCGGTGGGGACCAGCTCTGGACATTTACAGTTAACAAACCTAATAATTAGCCACCCGTCGATACGCCTCCGGCGGGGCGATTCCCTACCGGGAGGACCGGATGCAGCGCAGTTCCCGAACACCGCTCCTGGCCGTCCTGGCGGCCCTCGCCACCGCCGCCGCAGCGACCCTGACCCTCGCCACCCCGGCCCTGGCCGCCGGCCCCACGGCCGCCTTCACCAAGACCTCCGACTGGGGTACCGGCTGGGAGGGCCGCTTCACCATCACCAACGGCGGCCCGGGCACCATCGCCGGATGGCAGGTCGCCTTCACGCTGCCGACCGGCACGACGCTCGGGTCGTACTGGGACGCCACGGTGAGCAGCGCCGGCCAGCGGCACACCTTCACGAACCGGTCCTGGAACGGCACCGTCGCCCCTGGGGCCTCGGTGTCGTTCGGCTTCCTGGCCACCGGCGCGGGCTCCCCCACCGACTGCACCCTCAACGGGGCACCGTGCGGTGGCGGCACACCCACCTCCCCGCCCACCTCGACGGCGTCCCCGACCACCCCACCCCCCACCACCCCGCCGCCGACCACCCCACCCCCGACGACCCCGCCGCCCACCACCCCGCCGCCGACGACCCCGCCGCCGACCACCCCGCCGGTCGGTGGGCTGCCCAAGCACGCGCTGATCGGCTACCTGCACGCCAGCTTCGGCAACGGCGCGGGCTATCTGCGGATGGCCGACGTGCCCGCCGACTGGGACGTCATCAACCTCGCCTTCGGCGAACCCACCTCGGTCACCTCCGGCGACATTCGCTTCCAGCTCTGCCCCGCCACCGAGTGCCCCGGCGTGGAGACCGAGGCGGAGTTCACCGCGGCAATCCGGGCCAAGCAGCAGCAGGGCAAGAAGGTGCTGCTCTCGATCGGCGGCCAGAACGGGCAGGTGCAGCTCACCACCACCGCCGCCCGCGACACCTTCGTCCGGTCGGTCTCCGCGATCATCGACCGGTACGGCCTCAACGGCCTGGACATCGACTTCGAGGGCCACTCCCTCTACCTCAACACCGGGGACACCGACTTCCGCAACCCCACCACGCCGGTCGTGGTCAACCTGATCTCGGCTATCCGCACCCTCAAGCAGCGCTACGGGGCTGGCTTCGTGCTCACCATGGCCCCGGAGACGTTCTTCGTGCAGCTCGGCTACCAGTTCTACGGGTCAGGCCCGTGGGGCGGACAGGACCCCCGGGCCGGGTCGTACCTGCCGGTGATCCACGCGCTGCGCGACATCCTCACCGTCCTGCACGTGCAGGACTACAACTCCGGCCCCATCGTCGGGCTGGACAACCAGTACCACACCATGGGCGGCGCCGACTTCCACATCGCGATGACCGACATGCTGCTCACCGGGTTCCCGGTGGCCGGGAACGCCAACGCCGTCTTCCCCGCCCTGCGCGAGGACCAGGTCGCCTTCGGCGCACCCTCCTCGACCAGCGCGGGCAATGGATACCTCGCGCCCGCGGGCGTGCAACAGGCGGTGACCTGCCTGGTCAAGGGCCAGAACTGCGGCGGCTACGCCCCGCGCAGCGGGACCAACCCCGGCTTCCGGGGCCTGATGACCTGGTCGATCAACTGGGACCGGTACTACGCCTGGGAGTTCCGGCTCAGCCACGGCCCGTTCCTCAAGGCGCTGCCCTGACCCGGGCCCGAAGATGATGCGCTGACCCGTCGCCGGCCGCCGCCCCAGTGGTGGCGGCCGGCGGAGGCGACGGCCGCCCCTCGCGACCGGTGAGCGCGAGGCGGGGCGCGCCTGTCCCCTCGGCTCGGCCGTCAGGCCGCAGGGCGGTTCGTGGCGGCGAGGGCGGCGAGGCGGTCGACCGACACGCAGGAGGTCAGGCAGCGTTCCTTGGCGTCGCTGGTGAGCTGGGCCGTCCACGTGGTGAACCCGCCGTCACCGAGGTCGACGATCTCGCCGTCGTGCCCTGCGGTTATCCGCAGGGCGGCGTCGACGTAGTAGCCCCGTCCGCGGGTGCGGTCGGGCTCCTCCACGAGCGGCACTTCGCCGGACGCGAGGGCGGGCCGGACCGTGTCGGCGACGCGTTCCCGCACCACGGGGGAGCCGAGGACGGTGAACCGCAGCTGCGGCGCGGCGGACGGGACGAGGCGCGCGAGGACCCGCTGCCAGTAGCCGAGGTGCAGCGTCAGGAGCCGGGCCTCGGTGTGGCCCGAGCCGGTGTCGCGGGCGCTGGACACCAGGGCGAAGAGGCGGAAGTGCGCCTGCATCCCCGCGCCGAACCGCTGCGCCCGCAGCACCCGGTGGCCGGCGGCGAGGTGCACCTCGCCCGGCCCGTCCCCGCGCAGCCGTCGGTCGGCGGCCTCGACCGCCAGCGCGTTGGTGGGGTCGCTGACGACCTCGACCGGGCGGGTCGCCGTGACGATCCGGTTCTGGCTGCCCGGCGTGACCGCCGCACAGGTGCCCAGCGGCACGACGGGGGACAGTTCGACGCCCGCCACCTCCGCGGGCAGCAGGTCCCACAGCAGCGTCTGCATGGCGGCCATCGCGCGCGGGTCGCAGTCGGCCGGGCGTACGAAACGGTCCTCCCGCCAGCGGCGCAGCACCTCGGCCGGCTGCACCCGCGCGGCCCGCGTCCGGGCCAGGGAGAGCAGGAGCGTGGTCAGGTCCGAGGCCGGCAGAGCGTCCAGCCCCTCGCGTACGTCGGCGGGCAGCGCCGCCCACACCCGCCGCTCGGCGTCCGACATTGCGTCACCGTTCATCCGGCCACGATGGCCGACGTCGGCCGGGCCGGTCCACCGACTTACGCCGATCGCGCCTCGGCGGGCCGCCCCCGGGCGGGTGGACGAGACCGCGGTCGTCAGGCCCTAGCCCTGGCGCGCCCAGGTCCAGGCGTAGCCCGGGTCCTCGCACTCGGTCGCGGCGTCGCACATGTCGAGGGGGCGGAACGTGTCGACCATGACGGCCAGCTCGTCGAAGTAGTCGGCGCCGATCGACCGCTCGGCGGCCCCCGGCTGGGGCCCGTGGGTGAAGCCGGACGGGTGCAGCGAGATCGAGCCCTGTTCGATGCCGGAGCCGCGCCGGGCCTCGTAGTTGCCGCCGGTGTAGAAGAGCATCTCGTCGGAGTCGACGTTGTGGTGGTTGTACGGGACCGGGATGGCGTCGGGGTGGTAGTCGACCTTGCGCGGCACGAAGGAGCAGATCACGAAGTTCGGGCCCTGGAACGTCTGGTGCACGGGCGGCGGCTGGTGGATCCGGCCGGTGATCGGCTCGAAGTCGTGGATGGAGAACGCCCACGGGTAGAGGTGCCCGTCCCAGCCGACCACGTCGAACGGGTGGTTGGCGTAGACGTACCGGGTCCACCCGCGCCGGTGCCGGACCAGCACCTCCACGTCCTCGCCGTCCACCTGCAGCGGGGCGTCCGGCCCCCGGACGTCCCGCTCGCAGTACGGCGAGTGCTCCAGGAACTGGCCCCGCACCGACAGGTAGCGCTTGGGCGGGCCGATGTGCCCGGTGGCCTCGACGGCCAGCAGCCGGACGGGTCGGTCGCCGGTGGGCACGAGGCGGTGGATGGTCGAGGTGGGGATGACCACGTAGTCGCCGGCGACCGCGTCCAGCACGCCGAACGGCGACTCCACCCGCAGTGCGCCGGACTCGACGTACAGGCATTCGTCGCCGGTGGCGTTGCGGTAGAGCGGGGACGGCCGGTCGGCGAGCACGTACGCGATCCGGACGTCGTCGTTGGCGAGCAGGTACCGCCGGCCGAGCACCGGGTCGGCCCCGGTCCCGTCGAGCTTGTGGGTGCGCAGGTGGCGGGGCTTGAGCGGCAGGTTCGGCGCGCGGGTGACGGCCTGCGGGGTGTACTCCTCGGCGGCGACGATCGCGGTCGGGGCGTACCGGTGGTAGAGCAGGGACGAGTCGGAGGAGAAGCCCTCCTGGCCCACCAGTTCCTCCGCGTAGAGGGTGCCGTCGGGCTGCCGGAACTGGGTGTGCCGCTTCCGGGGCACCTCGCCGACGCTGCGGTAGTACGGCATGTCGCCTCCCGATTCGTCCCGTTAACCGGCCGTTGGCGTCCGATAGTCGGACGCTGTTGTCCGTTCCTTGTAGCGTCCCGTAAGTTCTTGTGTCGTGTCAACGCAGGTGCCCCGCCTCTTCGCCGGACTCGTCGACGACGCCGCCGTCTTCCCGCCCGGCAGCGCGACGCTGCCCGACGCGGTCGCCGCCCACCGCGGGCACCGCGACTCCTGGCATGCCGGCCTGGTCGGCCCGCTGCTCGTCCCCGCCTCGGCCGTCGTCGCCGGCGAGCTGACCCCGCTGGTCGACCCCGCCGAGGGCCTCGTCGTCGGGCTGATCGGCGACACCGGCGTCGAGGGGCTGCCCGCCGCGCTGTCGTTCCTGGCCCCGGCCGGCGTCACCGCCCGCCAGATCGAGGTGGCGGTCGCCAGGCGCGGCGAGGACCCGCAGCCCGGCCTGACCGAGCTGCTGAAGCTGACCGGGCGGTGGGGCGACGTCGACGTCTACGCCGAGATCCCGCTGACCTTCGGGCTGATGGGGGCGCTGGACACGGTCGCCGCCGCCCGCGCCGACGGGGTGCCGGTCGCGGCCAAGTTCCGCACCGGCGGGCTGGCCGCCGAGCTGTTCCCGACCCCGGCCGAGCTGGCCGCCGTCATCTGCGCCTGCCGGGACCGGGAGCTGCCGTTCAAGCTGACCGCCGGGCTGCACCACGCCGTGCGGCACCGTGACCCGGAGACCGGCTTCACCCACCACGGCTTCGGCAACGTGCTCGCCGCGACCCTCGCCGCCGCCGACGGGGCCGAGGTGGCCGAGGTGGCCGTCCTGCTCGCCGCGACCGACCCGGCGCCGCTGGTCGAGCGGGCCCGCACCGGGCGGGACGGCGACCGGCCGCTGTGGGTGGGCTTCGGCTCGTGCAGCATCGAGGAACCACTGACCGATCTGATCCGGCTGGGGCTGGTGAACGGGGGGTACGACGGATGACCTGGGTGACGGAGGCCGAAGGCTCGGCGTACGGGGTGCGCAACCTGCCGTACGGGGTGTTCCGGTGGGGCGGGGACGATCCCCGGATCGGCGTACGCATCGGGAACTTCGTGCTCGACCTGGCCGGTGCCGAGGCGGCCGGGCTGGTGTTGGCCGCCGGCGCGTTGGGCCGGCCCTCCCTCAACGCGTTCCTGGCGTTGGGCCGCCCGCAGTGGACGGCCGTGCGGCAGCGGGTCACCGAGCTGCTCACCGACGAGGCCCACCGGGCGGCGGTGGAACCGCTGCTCGTCCCGCTCGCCGAGGTCGAGCTGCTGCTGCCGTTCGAGGTGGCCGACTACGTCGACTTCTACTCCTCCGAGCACCACGCCGGGAACGTCGGGCAGATCTTCCGCCCCGGCCAGCCGCCCCTGCTGCCGAACTGGAAGCACCTGCCGATCGGATACCACGGTCGGGCCGGCACCGTGGTGGTCTCCGGCACGCCGATCGTCCGCCCGACCGGGCAGCGGGCCACCCCGCAGGGCCCGGTCTGTGGCCCGTCCGTACGCCTCGACATCGAGGCCGAGGTCGGCTTCGTCGTCGGCGTGCCGAGCGCGCTCGGTGACCGGGTCGCGGCGGCCGACTTCGCCGACCACGTCTTCGGGGTGGTGCTGGTCAACGACTGGTCCGCCCGGGACATCCAGGCCTGGGAGTACCAGCCGCTCGGCCCGTTCCTCGGCAAGTCCTTCGCCACCTCCGTGTCGGCCTGGGTGACCCCGCTGGACGCGCTGGCCGACGCGTTCGTGCCCGCGCCGGACCAGGACCCGCCGGTGACGGAGTACCTGCGCGACGTGCCGCACGTCGGGCTGGACCTGCGGCTGGCCGTGGAGTGGAACGGCGAGCGGGTCAGCGAGCCGCCGTTCGCCACCATGTACTGGACCCCCGCGCAGCAGTTGGCCCACCTCACCGTCAACGGCGCGTCCCTGCGCACCGGCGACCTGTACGCCTCCGGCACCGTGTCCGGTCCCGATCGGGGGCAGGTCGGTTCGTTCCTGGAGCTGACCTGGGGCGGTGCCGAGCCGGTCAAGGTCGGTGGCGAGACCCGGACCTTCCTGGAGGACGGCGACACCGTCACCCTCACCGCCACCGCGCCCGGCCCGGACGGCACCACCGTCGCCCTCGGCGAGGTAACCGGGACCGTCCACCCGGCCCGCTGACCGGGGCCGAGCCGAGCCGCCCCGCCGCGCCACCGGAACGCCGCTTCGACGCACCACCGGACCCCGATCGCACCCGCTGTGCGATCGGGGTCCGGCGTATCCGCGTTGAGCGTCGGGACCGTCCGTCGCGGCGGCCCCGGCCGGCGGCGCAGCGCAGCGACGCCGGCCGTCGTGGACGTCTCAGCGGACAGAAGGTAAAGAGCATGACCGATCTCGCGGGCGCCGTCTGGCGCACCAGCAGCCGCTCCAACGACCAGGGACTGTGCGTGGAGGTGGCGGACAACCTGGTCGACACCGCCGGCGTGGTCGCGATACGCGACTCGAAGAATCCGGCCGGGCCGGCGCTGGCCGTGAGCCCGCCGGGCTGGACCGCCTTCGTCGACGCCATCCAGGTCGGGCGGTTCCGGGCCTGATCGACATCCCGGGGGAGGCCCGGTGCCGCCTCGCCCCGGGACGGCCCCCAGCGGCGGAATTCCCGCCGCTGGGGCCCCGCCGCACGCTCACCCACCGTACCGTGGAGGACACGGGAGGTGTCATGTCGACGGTCGCGGTCACCCAGTTCATCCAGGCACCCGCCGTCGACCTGTGGCGGATCCTGGTCGACCTGCCGGCCCGCGCGGACTGGCTCTGCACGGTCGGCCAGGTCGAGCTGCTCACCCCGGGCCAGCTCGCCCCGGGCACGGCCTGGCGGGAGACCCGCACCCGGCCGGACGGCGGCGGACAGGCCGAGGAGTTCGTCGTGCTGGAGGCCGCGCCGCCCCGCCGGCTGGTGCTCACCTCGCTCGGCATCGGCGTGAGCTACCGGACCACCTGGACGCTGCATCCCGTGCGGCGCCGCCGCCGGTCCTGCACCGCCGTGACGGTGCGCCAGGAGGCGGTGTCCACCGCCCCGTACGGTCGCGTCCTGGCTCTGCTCTTCGGCGGCCTGGCCGCCCGCGCGGTCGAGGGCACCTTCCGCCGGGACCTCGCCGACCTCGCCCGCGCTGTCGACCCGGCGGCTGCCGCGGAGGCGGCCTGACCGGGGCGACGGCGGCCCTCCTGGGTAGGGTGCCGGGCGGAGGTGCGGCATGGTGTTCGCGAGGGGGCGGCGGCGGGTCGCGATGGCGGTCGCGGCACTGGTCGGTGCCGGGGCGGTCGCGGTGGTCGTGCACCGGGTGCTCGCTCCCGCCGAGGTCGACACGCCCGCCCGGGCCGGCTACCCGGCGGCGGTCACCCCCGCGGTCGGGGTGGTGGGCCGGTTGCCGGTGGCCCCGCTGATCGTGGACGGCCGCCTCCGCGTCTACGCCGCCACCCGTCAGGTGTACGCCGACCAGCCGGCCGACAGCCGGTACCGGGTCACCCCGTACTGGTCGTACCGGCGCTGGCCGGCCGAGGTCAGCGGGGTGGTGGCGGAGGGGACCACCGTGGTCAGCCGGTGGTCGGACGGGAAGCTGGTGGCGCTGGACGCGCGTACCGGCCGGGTGGCCTGGGAGGCCGACGGCCCCGCGCCCGCCGAGGGCTGGACCGCCCGCCGCACCGGGGCCGGGGCGGTCTGGGACCCGCCGGGGCTCTTCCTCGCCCGGGCCGCGGACGGCCGGCCGGTGCTGGTGGTCTCCGGGGCAGACGGGGTACGCGGCATCGCGTTCGCCGACGGCCGGCAGCTCTGGTCGGCGGACGTGGACGGCGGGTGCCGTGCCGACGTGGCCACCACGGCGGCCGGGCAGTTCGTCGCCGTGGACCGCTGCGCCGGGCCGGCCACCGTGGAGTTCCGCGACGTGGCCACCGGGACGCAGACCACCCGCTGGGCGCCCCCGGAAGCGACCGCCGAGCTGACCGTCACCCCGGTCGGGTGCGTGAGTCACCGCTCCCGGTGCCGGGGTCTGCGGACCACCGGCCCGGCCGACGGGGCGGGACGTGGCTGGCTGGTCGGCGCGGGTTCGCCCGTGGCCGCCCCGGCCCTGGACCCGGCGGGGTCGGAGTTGGACGGCGAACGGGTCGTCGCGGCGGCCGACGGGGCGGTGAGCGGGCGGGCCGCCCGGACCGGCGAGGAGCTGTGGCGTCGGGCAGACCTGGGGCCGGCCCGGATCATCGCCGCCCAGCCCGGCCGGGTGCACCTGCTGACCGAGGCGAACGACCTGGTCACCCTGGACCCGAGCTCGGGCGCGGAGCGCTCCCGCTTCCCGCTGGACGTGGGCCGGGACGGCATCGGCTGGGTGCCGGGTCTGGCGTACGCGGGGGGCGGCTACGTGGCGATGGAGCGGCTCCGCGAGCCGGCCGACCCGGACGCCGACGACCAGCGCTACTTCCTGATGTCCGAGCCGGTGGTGCTCGCCGCCACCTGAGGCGTGGGCCGGCCCCTGCCGTCACGACAGGGCGGACCCGGCCACCGCGAGGAAGGCGTCGTTCTCCGCCGGGGTGCCGATGGTGACCCGGACACCGTCGCCCGGGAACGGCCGGACGATCACCCCGCGCACCTCGCAGGCCCGGCCGAACTCCACCGCCCGGTCGCCCAGCGGCAGCCAGACGAAGTTCGCCTGGCTCGACGGCACGTCCGGGACGAACTTGCGCAGCGCCTCGGTGACCCGGTCGCGCTCGGCGACGACCAGCGCGCAGCGTCGCTGGACCTCGTCGGCCTGGGCCAACGCGGCGAGCGCGCCGGCCTGGGCGGCCATGCTCGTGGAGAACGGGGTGACCACCTTTCGCACGGCGGCGGCCACCTCGGGGGCGGCGACGAGGAAGCCGATCCGTAGGCCCGCCAGCCCCCACGCCTTCGACAGGGTGCGCAGCACCACCACGTTCGGCCGGTCCAGGTAGGTCAGGCCGTCGGGCACCTCGGGGTCGGTGACGAACTCCCGGTACGCCTCGTCGATGACCACCAGCACGTCGTCGCCGACCGAGTCGAGGAACCGGTCCAGCTCCGGCCCGCGCACCGCCGTGCCGGTCGGGTTGTTCGGGTTGCAGACCAGCACCATCCGGGTCCGGTCGGTCACCGCCGCGGCCATCGCCGTCAGGTCGTGCCCGTGCCCGGCGTCGTTGGGCACCCGCACGCTGGTCGCGCCGCTGGTCGCCGCGATGATCGGGTACGCCTCGAACGAGCGCCACGAGTACAGCAGCTCGTCGCCGGGCAGGCAGGTGGCCCGGACCAGGTGCTCGGCCAGCGCCACCGATCCGCAGCCGGTGGCGATCCGGTCGGCGTCCACCCCGTACCGCTCGGCGAGCGCCGCGCGGAGCGCCACCACGCCCATGTCCGGGTACCGGTGCGAGCCGGCGACCGCCTCGGCGACCGCCTCCACCACGCCGGGCAGCGGGCCGTACGGCACCTCGTTGCTGGCCAGCTTGATCGCCTCGGCCAGGCCCAGCTCGCGGGCCAGGTCGGCGGGGCTGCGGCCGGGCACGTAGTTCGGCAGCGCGTCGAGGTCGGCGCGGGTCAGCCGCAGCGGCGGCCGGTGGCGTCCGGTGTCGGTCATGAGGTGTCTCCCGGGGGGTTGGCGGAGTCTTTCGGGGCGGCGGAGCCACTGCCGGTACGGGGGACGCGGGGGAGCTGGACCACCACGGTCTGTGCGCGCTTGTCGTGCAGCGCCTGGCGCAGCGGATGGTCGAACAGCGGAGACAGCGCGTCGACGAGTTGGAGCAGCAGGCCGAAGCCGCAGCAGTACCAGAGCAGGGTGGGCAGGCCCAGCGTGCTCCACCGGCGCAGCGCCCGGCCGAAGCCGAGCGGCTGGTCGGCTTCGACCGGCACGGCCCGTACGCCCATCATCCGCTTGCCGAGGGTCTGCCCGTTGCCGGCCATCGTCGGCACCTCGTAGGCGAACCAGAGCGCGGTGGCGATCAGCAGGATGGCGACCTGGAGCCCGCCGGCCTGCTCGCCCGGCTGGGGCAGCCCCTCGGTGGACGAGTCGCCGGCCACGGCCCGGCGCAGCACCTCGCGGAAGTACGGGGTGATCTCCTCGACGTACCGGTAGACGAACCAGCCGTTGACGACCGCGTTGAGCAGGAACACGACGCCGAAGTCGATCAGCCGGGCGATCAGCCGGGCGCCGAAGGAGGCCAGCGGCAGCCCGTGCGGGCGGGGCGCGGGCGGGCGCCCGGGCCAGTTCGGGTACGGCCAGCCGGGCGGCGGCCCCTGCGGGTGCCCGTACCCGGGTGGCGGGCCGTGCCCGTGTCCCGGGCCCTGCGGCGGGCCGCCGATTGGTCCCTGCTGCGGGCCGGGGCCCGGCCAGCCGGGGAACGGGCCGGGCCCGGACGGCCCCAGGGCGCCGGGCGACCCGGGCTGCTGCACCGGGGGCGTGGCCTGCTGCCCGTGCGGCGCGGGCTGCTGCCCCGGGCGGGTGGCCTGCTGGCCGGGCGGCGCGGCGGGGCTGACCGGGGGCGGGGGCTCGACCGGGGGTGGGCCCTCCGGCGGGGTGGCGTCGACCGGGATCGGCGCACCGATCCAGCCCCCACCGTCCCAGTACCGCCTGGTCTCGCGGTCGGCGGGGTCGACGTACCAGCCTGGTTGCACGCTCACGGAGCAACCTTAACGACGACCGTCCGGGCGAACTTGTCGTGGAGGCACTGCTGCCAGGGCTTGTCCCACAGCTGCCAGAGCCCGTCGACGTAGCTGAGCCCGGGCACGAACATGGCCCCGACGAACTGCACCAGGTACCGCCGCCCGGCAATGCCACGGTCCAGCGTCTGGTTCGGGTCGAGCGGAACGACCCGGATCTTCATCACCTTCTTGCCCAGTGTCTGCCCGGTCCGGCGCAGGTACTCGACGTGGTAGAGCCAGTAGAGCCCGAGCATCAGGACGAAGAGCACCAGCTCGGCCAGGAGCAGCGGCAGTATGAAGCCGGTGATGAAGTCGCCCGCGTCGGCCGCGTAGTACGTGCCAGCCGGGTGGGCCTGGTCGATGCCGCCGAAGATCCTGAACGCAAAGATCATGAAGACCGGCAGGAACAGCACCATGGCGACCGCGCCGGCGACGGCGCTGTCGATCAGGTGGGCCAGCAGCCGGTCGCTGAAGCTGGCCAGCGGCTGCCCGTTGGGGGCGACCGGCACCGGCGGGAACC
Organism: Micromonospora sp. CA-111912; assembly: GCF_050948415.1. Classification (NCBI taxonomy): domain Bacteria; kingdom Bacillati; phylum Actinomycetota; class Actinomycetes; order Micromonosporales; family Micromonosporaceae; genus Micromonospora; species Micromonospora sp. CA-111912. Next base: position 6,726,909 of record NZ_CP192007.1, on the reverse strand, counting down.
CGGGACGCGGCGGCGGGGCCCAGCCGGGCGGCGGGGCGTACCCGGGCGGGCCGGTCCAGCCGGGCGACGGCGGCGGACCGGCGGAGGCGCCCGGCGGGGCGTAGCCGGTGGGGCCGGGCTGCGCCGGGACGGCGTACCCCTGCGGGGCCGGGGCGGGGGGCGGCGCGACGCCACCGGCGGCGGGCGGCTGCCCACCGGCCGGCGGCGTCGGGTACGTCGGAGGCTGGGTCACGCTGGACAGTGTCGCAGGTGGCTACAGGTTGCCCCGCTTCTCCTGCTCCCGCTCGATGGCCTCGAACAGGGCCTTGAAGTTGCCCTTGCCGAAGCCCAGCGAGCCGTGCCGCTCGATCAGCTCGAAGAAGACCGTCGGGCGGTCCTGCACCGGCTTGGTGAAGATCTGGAGCAGGTAGCCGTCCTCGTCCCGGTCGACCAGGATCTTGCGGGCCTTCAGCTCCTCGATCGGCACCCGCACGTTGCCGATCCGGGCGCGCAGCTCCGGGTCCTCGTAGTACGAGTCCGGGGTGTCCAGGAACTCGACGCCGGCCGCGCGCATCGCGTCGACGCTGCTCAGGATGTCGTTGGTGGCCACGGCGATGTGCTGGGCGCCGGGCCCCTGGTAGAACTCCAGGTACTCGTCGATCTGCGACTTCTTGCGGGCCACGGCCGGCTCGTTGAGCGGGAACTTCACCTTCCGGGTGCCGTTCGCGACGACCTTGCTCATCAGGGCCGAGTAGTCGGTGGCGATGTCGTCGCCGATGAACTCCGCCATGTTGGAGAAGCCCATCACCCGCTTGTAGAACTCCACCCACTCGTCCATCCGGCCCAGCTCCACGTTGCCGACCACGTGGTCGACGGCCTGGAAGAAGCGCTTCGGCTGGAGGCCGGCGTCGATCATCGGCTGCCGGTCCACGATCGGGCCCCGGGCCACGAAGCCGGGCAGGAACGGGCCGGTGTACCGGGACCGGTCGACCAGGGTGTGCCGGGTGTCGCCGTACGCGGCGATGGCCGCCATCCGCACGGTGCCGTGCTCGTCGGAGACGTCGTGCGGCTCGATCAGGCCGGTCGCGCCCTGCGCGGTGGCGTGCGCGTACGCGGCGTCGACGTCCGGCACCTCCAGCGCGATGTCGCTGACGCCGTCGCTGTGCTTCGTCACGTGGTCCGCGCCGGTCGCGTCCGGGCGCACCGCGCCGGTCAGCACGAACCGGGCCGAGCCGCTGGTCAGCACGTACTCGGCGTGGTCCCGGTAGCCCTGCTCCGGCCCCCGGTACGCCACGCAGGTCATGCCGAACGCGGTCGAGTAGTAGTGCGCGGCCTGCTTGGCGTTGCCGACCAGGAAGTGCAGGTGGTCGAGCCCCCGGACCGGGAACGGGTCGCGGCTGATGTCGTGGTCGACTGCGCCGACCAGCACGTCGACGTCGATGTCCTCGGTCGACTTGGGTCGGTCGATCGCCTGGGTCATGGTGACCTCCCTTGCGTACCGGCCGGCCTCGCGGGCCGCCGTCGGTGGGTTGTCTGGCGAGGATCGCCGGATTGCGGGTGGTTGGGCAATAGTTGGCCGAATCCCTGGTCAGGTTGCGCATTCGGTATGGTCTGCATCCGTGACCGCTGTGCAGGATGTCCAGCTCGACGAACTGGACGCGCGACTCATCGGGCTGCTCGCCGAGGAGCCCCGGATCGGGGTGCTGGAGTGCTCCAGGCGGCTCGGGGTGGCCCGGGGCACCGTCCAGGCCCGGCTCGACAAGCTCGTCGACCGGGGCGTGATCGGCGGCTTCGGGCCGGACGTCTCCCCGGCCGCGATCGGCTTCGGGGTGACCAGCTTCGTCACCCTGGAGATCAGCCAGCGGCTCGGGCACGACGCGGTCACCGCGCACCTCGCGGCGATCCCCGAGGTGCTGGAGGCGCACACCATCACCGGCTCCAGCGACCTGCTCTGCCGGATCGTCGCCCGGTCCAACGCCGACCTCCAGCGGGTGATCGACCAGATCGTCTCGTACGAGGGCATCCGCCGGGCGTCGACGATCATCGCGCTCGCCCAGCAGATCCCGTACCGGGTGCTCCCCCTCGTCCGCTCCGCGGCCCGGGAGGCAAGGGCACCCTCCTGACGTCCCCGGTGCAGCAGAGGCCCTCTTAACACGTCCGCCGCGCAGAAAGCGCCGCGACACGGGCGCGCGGGCACTCGACCCGGCGGTGATCGTCGTTACCGTGTCCGGTGTGGCGAAGGTGGGCGGCCTCAGGTTGCGTGGTTGGCTGCTGCTCGCCCTCGTCACGGTGGTCGTCCTCGCCGCCGCCGGGGTGTGGAACCCGTGGCCCGGGGTGTGGGACTGGGTCGACCGCAGTGAGCCGATCTCCGAGCCCGACGTGGTCTGGCAGCAGCGGATCGGCGGGACCCCGAAGAGCGTCACGATCGCCGGCGGGGCAGTCGTCGTCGAGCAGCGTACCCGGGTAGAGGCGCGCAGCCTCGCCACCGGCGTCCAGCTCTGGGAGCGCAAGGCCGACTGGTCCGCCGTGGCCGGCGGCGACCGCGACCCGGTCGTCGCCGTGGGCAAGCTCCTGGTCAAGGGGTACGAGCTGCTCGACCCGACAACCGGGGCGACCCGCCGCCGCGACGACGACGCGGTGGCCGTGTGGACGTACCGGAACCTGCTGCTCGACGCCCGGTGCACCGAGGCGACCGACTGCACGCTGAGCGCCTGGGACCCGCGCGGCACCGCGCCCCTGTGGACGGCGTTCCTGCCCGGCGTCAGCACCGGCCTCTTCGCCGACAACCCGGACCTGCTCGGCACCCGCCGGCTGAGCACCACCCGGGTCGACGACGGGGTGGCCGGCCCGGAGGCGGTGCCCCCGCTGCTCGGCTTCCCGGTCGACGGCCGGGTGCACGTCGTGGACACCGCCACCGGGCGGGTGCTCCAGGACGTCGAGCCCGGCCGGGACGAGCGGCTCGCGGTGGTCGGCGGCCGGATGCTGCGGATTCGGGCGGTCTCGCAGGACGGGGCGTGCGCGTTCACCCTCACCGCCCACGACCCGACCACCGGCCGGGAGGTGTGGCGGCGCACCGGGGTCAACCTGCGCACCGCCGACAGCGCCGGCTGCGCCCAGCGGGAGGACCCGCAGGGCGCGCGGAACGTGCTGATCGGCGTCGCCCCGAACGGCCGGGAGTCCGTCATCGACGGGTACGACGGCCGGCTGCTCCAGGTCAACGGCGAGGGGGAGAAGCTGATCGCGGTCGACGACCGGTACGCGCTGGTCCGCACCGCCGACAAGCGGTCGATCGTCGCCCGGGAGTTGGGCGCGAACCGGAACCGGTGGACCCGGGCGGCCGGCGGCCGGAGCGGTGGGACGCTCACCCCGTACGCGGCGGTGCTCGCCGAGGAGAAGCCGAGCCGGCTGATCGCGCTGGACCCGCGTACCGGAAAGGAGCTGCTGGTGCTGCGGACCTCGGCGAACGCCCTGGCCATCGGCCCGGCCGGCATGGTCATCGGCGAGGGCCGGGAGATCGGGTACGTCCGCTTCGGCGCGGGCGGGACAGCCCCCACACGGCCGCCCGGCGACGGTGGCGTCCCTGGCCCGGGTGATCCCGGCCCGGGTGACCCCGGCGGGGGAATCGACGGGGGCCCCGGCGACGACGGCGATTGCGGGCCGAAGCGGGAACTCTGCCCCGAACGGGACGACAAGGACGGCTGAGCGCGGCGGATGAGAGCGGCGTCCCAGGACCGACCCGTCGGGTGCCACCGATCGACCGGTCTGCCCTAGGCTTTCCGCTCATGAGCAGTGCCGCGTTCTCCTACGCTCCCTTGCTGCCGACCGGGCCCGACCAGACCGAGTACCGCCTGGTCACCGACGAGGGCGTCGACGTCGTCCACGGGCCGGGCGGGCGCCGTTTCCTGACCGTGGAGCCGGCCGCGCTGACCGCGCTGACCGCCGAGGCGATGCACGACATCGCCCACTACCTCCGCCCCGCGCACCTGGCCCAGCTCCGGTCGATCATCGACGACCCGGCGGCCTCACCGAACGACCGGTTCGTCGCGCTGGACCTGCTGCGCAACGCGAACATTGCCGCCGGCGGGGTGCTGCCGATGTGCCAGGACACCGGCACGGCCATCGTGATGGGTAAACGCGGCCGGCACGTGCTGACCGACGGCGGCGACGCCGAGGCGATCTCCCGGGGCGTGTACCAGGCGTACACGAAGCTGAACCTGCGCTACTCGCAGCTCGCCCCGCTGACCATGTGGGACGAGCGGAACACCGGCAGCAACCTGCCCGCCCAGGTGGAGATCTACGCCGAGGACCCGGACGGCCACCCGGACGCGTACAAGTTCCTGTTCATGGCCAAGGGGGGCGGCTCGGCCAACAAGTCGTACCTCTACCAGGAGACCAAGGCGCTGTTGAATCCGACGCGGATGATGCAGTTCCTGGAGGAGAAGCTGCGGCTGATCGGCACCTCGGCCTGCCCGCCGTACCACCTGGCCGTCGTCATCGGCGGCACCAGCGGCGAGTACGCCCTCAAGACCGCCAAGTACGCCTCGGCGAAGTACCTCGACGCGCTGCCCACCTCCGGCTCGATGACCGCGCACGGCTTCCGGGACCTGGAGTTGGAGGCCGAGGTGCTGGAGTTGACCCGCAACTTCGGCATCGGCGCGCAGTTCGGCGGCCGGTACTTCTGTCACGACGTGCGGGTGGTCCGGTTGCCCCGACACGGCGCGTCCTGCCCGGTGGCGATCGCCGTGTCCTGCTCGGCGGACCGGCAGGCGGTCGCCAAAATCACCCCGTCGGGTGTGTGGCTGGAGCGCCTGGAGACCGACCCGGCGCGGTACCTGCCCGACGTCACCGACGAGACGCTCGACGCGTCCGAGGTGGTCCGGGTCGACCTCAACCGGCCGATGGACGACATCCGCGCCGAGCTGTCCAAGTACCCGGTGAAGACCCGGCTGTCGCTGACCGGCCCGCTGGTCGTCGCCCGGGACATCGCACACGCGAAGATCGCCGAGCGGCTGGACGCGGGCGAGGCGATGCCGCAGTACCTGCGCGACCACGCGGTCTACTACGCCGGCCCGGCCAAGACCCCCGAGGGGTACGCCTCCGGCTCGTTCGGCCCGACCACGGCCGGCCGGATGGACGCGTACGTGGAGAAGTTCCAGGCCGCCGGGGGCTCGATGGTGATGCTGGCCAAGGGCAACCGGTCCGCCCAGGTGACCCGCTCCTGCGCCCAGCACGGCGGCTTCTACCTCGGCTCGATCGGCGGCCCGGCCGCCCGGCTCGCCCAGGACTGCATCAAGCACGTCGAGGTGCTCGAATACGCCGAGCTGGGCATGGAGGCGGTCTGGAAGATCGAGGTGGAGAACTTCCCGGCCTTCATCGTCGTCGACGACAAGGGCAACGACTTCTTCGCCGAGGTCACCAAACCCGTGCTCACCGTCGGCCGCCGCTAGCCGGCCGGTCCAGCCCCGTTGTTCCGCTACCGGCGTCGAACCACACCTCTACCGTGCCCATATCCGGTAGCTCCCGTCGGCCGACCACCAGGATCGTCATGAGGTGCGTCTTCGGGTCGGGGGCGGCTGGAGGGGGTCAGGGAAACTGTTCATTGGGTCGGACCTCCCGTGTCCGATCAAGGCCCCCGGTTCGTGTGGCTGCGCTTGCCGGGGGCCACCTGCTCTGGAAGCCCTGGGTGCTTCGAGGGTTGCCGGCCGCCGAGCGCCCGAGGAATGCAGTTACTCTACGCCCTGCTGCCTAGGTTGCCTAGGGTGCCCTGGGTGCCGCTATCGCCGTGGGCGCTCCTGTTGCCCGCAATGATGAAGCCATGACTGCGAGGATCGACCCGATGTCGCCGGTGCCGCGATACCGGCAACTCGCCGCGATTCTTCGGAAGGCGATCGAGGCCGGCGAGTACCCGCCGGGCAGCAGGCTCCCGTCCGAGAAGACGCTGACCCAGATTTACGGGGTGGCGCGCGAGACCGCCTCGAAGGCAATGGACGCACTGGCGGCCGACTCTCTGGCCGTCATGGTTCCCGGCGTGGGCTGGCACGTCCCGCCCGAGGCAACCGGGAATCCTGACGCTTGAAAGTCAAGGCCCGACCCAGCCGCCCAGCCCTCCACCACGCCCCGCTTCCTCGCCCTCCAATGCGCGCCGATCTTGCACTTTCGGCCCCCCGGGAGGGCGCTTAGCCCCTTTTGTCCGGGCCGCAACTGCAAGATCGGCGCGGGCCAGCGGGGCGAGGGCGGAGCCCTCGGCGTGGAGCCCGAGGGCATCCGGAGCCCTGACGCTTAGGTCACCAAGCCCGTGCTCACCGTCGGCCGCCGCTGACCGTCCCGCGCATGACGAAAGGGGCACCGGGCGCAGGCCCGGTGCCCCTTGGCGTACCCCGTCGGATCAGCTTGGGTCGATGAAAATGTTGTAGTACGCCGGGCCGGAGACAACACCCGCTGCGGTGCGGCTGCGCACGGTCAGGCTGTGGCCGTACGGCGAGTCCGCCGCCCAGCTCACCCGGGCCGTGCCGTCCGCGCCCGCCGCCACGGTGCTCTCCGCGCCATCGTCGAACGAGTAGACGAACTCCGTGGTGCCCGGCAGTTGGGCGGTGAACACGAACTCGCCGGTCTGCCCGACCACGGCACCGCCCTGCCAGCCGAACACGTCCGAGGTGACCAGCGGGCTCTGCGGGTCGACCCGGAACGAGTAGTACTGCGCGTCCGTGGTCACCCCGGCGGCCGTCCGCGCCCGCACCCGCAGCTCCGTCCAACCGCCGTACTCGTTGTCGTACGCCGACGGCGTCCACTCGACGCTGGCGGTGCCATCCGCGTTCGCCGCCACGGTCCGCTCCGGCTCGCCCCGGAACTGGTAGACGTACGAGGTGACGCCGGTGACCGAGGAGTGCGGGGCGAAGGTGAAGGTGCCCGGCACGCCCGGCCCGCCGCCGGTCGTGTTGCGCGGGTACACCTCGGACGCCACGGTCGGCGCGATCGAGGCGGGGTAGAACGCCAGGCCGACCGAGGCCGACTGCACCCCGGCGCTGGTCCGGCTGAACACCTCGATCGTGTGGTGACCGGCGTTGGCCGGCGTGTACGAGATGGTCGCGCTGCCGTCCGCGTCCGCCTGTACGGTCCGCGGGTCGCCGTAGTCGAACGCGTAGACGTACTCGGTGACGTCAGCCATCGCCGGCTTGAAGGTGAAGCTCCCCTCGGTGCCGGCCGGCGCGCCCGGCATCCCGTCGAACGTCCACTGCTCGGAGGTGACGAACGGGGCGGTGCGGACGGAGAACGTGTACCCGGCGTCGCCGGAGAGCACCCCGTCCCGGGTGCGGCTGCGCACGTGCACCGTGTTGTGCACCAACGTCGGCGTGACCGTCACCGTGGCGGTGCCGGCGGCGTCCGCCGCCACGGTCTGCTGGGTGCCGTTGTTGAGCGACCAGACGTACTCCACCACGTCCGTCATGTTCGGCGCGAAGGTGAACTCGCGCGGCTGCCCGAGCCAGGCGTCGGGGTCGCCGTCGGTGACCGTCGGCGCGGTGTTGCGCACGGTGAACTCGTACCGGGTCTGCGTCGAGCGGTTGCCCGTCCGGTCCACAGCCTGCACGTTGAGCCAGCTCGGGCCGTACCTGTCGGGGGTGTAGCTGACCGTCGCGGTGCCACCGGGGCCGGCGGCGGCGTACGTGGTGAGGCCGGAACGGCCATACCAGAATCCGGCGATGTCGTCGGCGGCGCTGCTGAAGGTGAAGTCGCCGGCGATCCCCGGGCCGCCGTGGCCGGGGAAGCCTGAGTCGGCCGGGTAGTCGGTGGAGACCACCGTGGGCGCGGGCGGGCGGACCGTGTCCACGGTGAACCGGCACTCCGGCGACCAGCCGGAGGCGGCGTGCTCGTCGGCGGCGCGGACCACGAAGGCGTACGTGCCGCCGTCGACCAGCAGGCCGCTCGGCACCGTGTACTGGATCAGGGCGGGGGCGTACCAGCCGGAGGAGGTCCACTCGGTCCGCTCGGCGGGCCGGTCGACCGGCCACCAGGCGAAGGTGGCCCGCACCTGGTCCCCGGCATACGGCTCCAGCTTGTCCGGGTCGGTCACCTCGGCGGTGAGGATCGGGGTGGTGGTGCCGATCAGCAGCCCGTCGGTGCAGGCCCGGCCCGCGACGATCAGCTTGCTCGGCACGTCGGGCGCGCCGTTGGCCAGCAGCGAGGCTCCCGGCTTCTTCACCCGCCGCCCGAAGTGCTTGTTCTCTTCGTGGTCGCCAGCGATCCGGGCCATCAGGGTGAGCGAGTCGCGCCCGTCGGCGACGGCCTGCCGGAACACCTCGGTGGCGCCCATCTCCAGGTAGCTGGCGGGGCAGGGTGCGGTCGGGCCGACGTCCCCGACCTTCTCGCGTACGGCAGGAGCGGTGTTCCAGGTGGGGGCGGCAGCCGGCGTGTCGGTGCGCCACAGCTCCAGCTTACGCGGCCGGTCACAGTCGGTGACCGCCGACTCCCCGGTGACGACCTGGGCGGTGATGACCTCCTTGCCCCGGTACGGGGTGAGGTCGAAGGTGAAGTAGGCCCGCGAGGTGTGCTTCACCCCGTCGGCCTGCCACGTGCCGACGGGCACGTCGGCGGCGGTGGTGGGGAAGGCGAGGGTGGGCTGCCGGGCGTCGGTGTAGCTGACACTGGTCGGCAGGACGTACTGGGTCACGCCGGCGGCGGCCGGCCCGGTGGTGACGGCCAGTGCGCTCGCGCCGGCGAGCAGGCCGGCGAGGCCCGCAGTGAGGAACCGGCGCGGTGCGTGCCGGAGGCGTCCGGAAGGGACGCCGGTGAAACCCCGGTTGAACTGCAAGTTGAGGACCTCCGGTCGGAGACAACGACTCCATGATCTTATATTCGCGACTGTCTACGCGCCTTCGATTTTCGGCGCGATCTGCGGGCCCGGAAGGTGGAACGACATGCCGGACAAGGCGGCGGCCGAGGTGGCGAGGGGCAGCCCGCCCGGAGGGCCTGGTCATGTCGTGGCCGCGCTACCTTCGGCTTCTGGGCAGGCTGGTGAGCTCCGGTCATCGGTACAACATGAGATGACCCTTTGGCGTCCCGGGCTGCATCGAGGTTTGCTCGCCTCCGGCCCGTTTTCTCCTGAGCCTCGCTGCGAGTAGCTGCCGGGCGCGGCAGGATGGAGGGCGTGACGACTTCAGAGGCAGCGGGTTACCGCATCGAACGCGACTCGATGGGCGAGGTGGAGGTGCCCGCCGAGGCGCTGTGGCGGGCGCAGACCCAGCGCGCGGTGCAGAACTTCCCGATCTCCGGGCGGGGGATCGAGCCGGCCCAGATCAAGGCCCTGGCCCAGATCAAGGGCGCGGCTGCCCAGGTGAACGGCGAGCTGGGCGTGATCGACGCGGACGTGGCCGCCGCGATCGCCGCCGCCGCCGCACACGTGGCCGACGGCGGGTACGACGACCAGTTCCCGATCGACGTTTTCCAGACCGGCTCGGGCACCTCGTCCAACATGAACACCAACGAGGTGATCGCCACCCTGGCCGGCCGGGAACTGGGCCGGGACGTGCACCCGAACGACGACGTGAATGCGTCCCAGTCCAGCAACGACGTCTTCCCGTCCTCGATCCACCTGGCCGCCACCCAGTTCGTCGTGGAGGACCTGGTGCCGGCGCTGACCCACCTCGCCGAGGCGCTGGAGGCCAAGTCGGCCGAGTTCGAGACCGTGGTCAAGGCCGGCCGCACCCACCTGATGGACGCCACGCCGGTCACCCTGGGCCAGGAGTTCGGCGGGTACGCCGCCCAGGTCCGCTACGGCGTCGAACGGCTGGAGGGGGCGCTGCCCCGGCTGGCCGAGCTGCCGCTCGGCGGCACCGCCGTGGGCACCGGGATCAACACCCCGTTCGGCTTCGCCGCGGCGGTGATCGCCAAGCTGCGCGAGTCCACCGGCCTGCCGCTGACCGAGGCCCGCAACCACTTCGAGGCACAGGGTGCCCGGGACGCGCTGGTGGAGACGTCCGGGCAGCTCCGGACCATCGCGGTCGGCCTCTACAAGATCGCCAACGACATCCGGTGGATGGGCTCGGGCCCCCGGGCCGGCCTGCGCGAGCTGCGCATTCCGGACCTCCAGCCCGGCTCGTCGATCATGCCGGGGAAGGTGAACCCGGTCGTCGCCGAGGCCGTCCGGCAGGTCTGCGCCCAGGTGGTCGGCAACGACGCCACGGTCGGCTTCGCCGGCTCGCAGGGCGACTTCGAGCTGAACGTCATGCTGCCGGTGATGGCCCGCAACCTGCTGGAGTCGATCCGGCTGATCGCCGCGTCGAGCCGCCTGCTCGCCGACCGCTGCGTGGCTGGCCTGGTCGCGAACGCCGACGTCTGCCTGGCGTACGCCGAGGGGTCGCCGTCGATCGTCACCCCCCTCAACCGTCACCTCGGGTACGACGAGGCCGCCTCGATCGCCAAGGAGGCGCTGGCCAAGGAGATGTCCATCCGGGACGTGGTGATCGCCCGGGGTCACGTGGCCGACGGCAGGCTCAGCGCGGACCAGCTCGACGAGGCCCTCGACCTGCTCCGGATGACCCATCCCTGACCCCGTCCGGCCACGGGCGGGACCCTGCCGGCTGGCCCTTTGGAGCTGCCCCGTCCACGCTACCGGCCCCCGTCGTGGCCCGCCTGGCCTGGCCCGCCTGGCCCGGGCTCTGCCTGGCGGGGGTGCAGCCCGCTGGTTGTGCGGGGGCCGGGGGCATAGATCGGCCTCCCTGTGGAGCTGAATCGTCTGCGTCATCACTGCGGCGATGGCGACCGCACCCGCCTGGGGAGCAGGGCGGCCGCAGCGGACGACCGGGCCGGGGGACAGGCCCGCGCGGCCGTCCGTCCTTCACGGTCAGATGATCGGTAAAGTAGCCGACGGCTGCGGGATCCGTTTTGTGCTGGGCCTTCCGTAGGCTGCGGAGTGTCGGCGTGGATCACCATCGGTGTGGAGGGCGGTTGTCGATGATCGTTGAACAGACGACGGCGTCGGCCTTCCTGGTGGCGGAGCCGGGCCGGCCGCCGATGCGTCGGGGCCGGAGTAAGGACCCGACGGGGCCGCTGCTGACCGTCGGACCGGCCTCGTGGCTGGCCTTCGTCGCGGCGATGCCGCAGTGATCGGAGAGATGGTGCTCGACCCGGAGATCCTGGAGCGGCTCGAGCGGGAACGGATCGTCTGGCTGTGCACGGTGCGACCGGACGGGTCGCCGCACGTCACGCCGGTCTGGTTCCTGTACCGGGACGGCGAGTGGTGGATCTGCACGCAGGAGCGGAACCGGAAGACCCATAACATTGTTGCCGATCCCCGGGTGTCGCTGGCGCTGCCGGACGGCGTGTACCCGGTGGTGGCGGAGGGCGCGGTCACCATCGTGCGTTCGCCCTTTCCGGAGTGGGCCGTCGACGGGTTCCGCCGCAAGTACGACTGGGACGTCACAGCCCCGGCCGGGCCCGCCGGGGACAACGTCCTGCTTCGCGTCGCCGTCTCCCGTTGGCTCATGACGGACACCTCCTCCTGACCACGCTTCCCCGACCGCCTGCCGATTGATCGAATCCGTGTCAACGACGCGGCGGTGTCAAGGCGTCGCGAATCCGCCATGAGGGCGGGTAGTGGCGTGACGTGGGTCAGGGGCGGGTGGCGGCCCTGCGGGCCCGGTAGGCGGTGACCGCGGCGCGGTTTCCGCAGCTCGCGTCGCAGTACCGCCGGGAACGGTTCTTCGACAGGTCGACCAGCACGTTGTCGCAGTCCGGGTGGTCGCACACGCGCAGCCGGCTCAGCTCGCCGCTGCGTACCAGGTCGGCCAGGGCCATCGCGGCCTCGACCGCCATCCGGGTGGCCAGCGGTGCGTCCCCGGGCACGGCGTGCAGGTGGTACGGCTCGTCGTCGTGCCGGACGAGCTGCGGCAGCGCCCCGGCCTCGCGCAGCAGCCCGTTGACGATGGCGACGATTTCGTCGGTGTCGGCGTGCCAGATCCGGCGTAGCCGCGGACGCAGGTTCCGGACGGACCGCAGCTCCGCATCGGTGTGCTCGTGCCGGCCGGTCCAGCCGTGCGCGGCGAAGAGCGCGTCCAGGGCGGCCACGTCGGGTAGTGCCTCGCCGTGGTCTCCGGTGGTGTTGACCAGGGCGGCGGTGGCGATCAGCCCGTCCTCGGTGTCATGGGCGAAAAGCAACTTGACTCCTGTCAGGCGACCCGCCTAGCGTCATCGGTGTAAGGCTACTTCACTCATGACGTACTGGGGAATTCGATGCGTCCACGACCCGCCGCCGGCACCGGTCTCGGCCTGGTGCTGCTGTCGACCGTCACGTTCGCCACCTCGGGCACCTTTGCCCGGTCGCTGATCGAGGCCGGGTGGTCCGCGGAGGCCGCGGTGGTCGCCCGGGTCGGCCTCGCCGCCGCCGTCCTCGCGGTGCCCGGGGTGCTGGCCGTGCGCGGCCGGTGGGGCGTGCTGCGGCGCAACCTCGCCCCGGTCGGCGTCTTCGGGCTCCTCGGCGTCGCGCTCGCCCAGGCGTGCTTCTTCAACGCCGTCCGCTACCTCCCGGTCGGCGTGGCGCTGCTGCTGGAGTACCTGGGCATCATCCTCGTGGTCGGCTGGATGTGGTTGGTCCACGGGCAGCGTCCGCGCCGGCTGACCGTGGCCGGGGCGGTCGCCGCGCTGGCCGGTCTCGTCGGCGTCCTCGACCTGACCGGCGCCGGCCGCCTCGACCCGGTCGGCGTGCTGTGGGGGCTGGGCGCGGCGGTCGGGCTCGCCGGGTACTTCGTGGTCGCCGGCCGCCTCGACGACGGCCTGCCGTCCGTGACGATGGCCAGCGCCGGCATGGCCGTCGGCGCGGCGGTCCTGCTCCTGCTGGGCCTGGCCGGGGTGCTGCCGCTGCGGGCCACCTTCGGCGAGGTGACCTTCGCGGGGCAGCGCACCAGCTGGCTGCTCCCCATCGCCGGCCTGTCGCTGGTCGCCGCAGTGGTCGCGTACCTGGCCGGGATCGCCGGAACCCGGATCCTCGGGGCCCGGCTCTCCTCGTTCTTCGGGCTGACCGAGGTGATGTTCGCAGTGCTCATCGCCTGGCTGGTGCTGGGCGAGCTGCCGACCGTCGTGCAACTGTTCGGCGGTGCCCTGATCGTCGCCGGGGTCGCCCTGGTCCGCCTCGACGAGCTGAGCGGGTCGCCCGTCGACGACCGGCCGGGCGGCCGTCCCGCCGAGCCCGCGCTCGCCGCCGAGGGCTGACGCCCCCACGGGCGCGCCGGTGGGTGGAAGGCTGGCCGGATGCTGACCCATGTCGTGTTCGACGCCGACGAGACCCTGATCGACCTGCGCCCGGCGGTCACCGGCGGGCTGGTGGCCGTACTGGAGGAGATGCGGAGGCTGACCCCGGCGGCGGCCGGGATCAGCCTCGCGGAGCTGGAGTCCGACTGGCACGCGGTGTTCGGCGCGATGAGCGCCGCCCCCGTCCTGGAGATCCGGCGGGCCGCGCTGGCCCGGTCGCTCGCCCGGGCCGGCCTCGACGCGCACCTGGACGACGTCGCGACGGTCTTCTTCGCCCGGCGCTTCGCGCTGACCCGCCCCTTCCCCGACGTGCTGCCGGCGCTCGCCGCGCTGCGTGGCCGGTACACCCTGGGCTACGCCACCAACGGCAACAGCCGCGCCGACCGCTGCGGCCTCGCCGGCGAGTTCGCCTTCGAGTTGTACGCGCACGAGAACGGCCTGCCGAAGAAGCCCGCCCCCGAGTTCTTCGCCGCGGTGGTCGAGGCGGCCGGGGCGCCGCCGGAGCGGATCGTGCACGTGGGCGACTCGCCCAGCCTCGACGTGCTCGGGGCCCGGCGGGCCGGGCTGCGGGCGGTCTGGCTCAACCGCCTCGGCCTGCCCCGGCCGCCCGGTGTGCCGGCCGACGCCGAGGTCTCCACCCTGGCCGACCTGCCGGACGCGGTTGACCGGCTCTGCGCCGGCCGCGAGATGAGCGAGGCGTAGCTCCTTCCGCGCCGGGGCGCCCGCCGACGCCGCGATGACAGTGAGCCGACGAAAGCCTGAATGCCGTGTAATACGGACGCCCATCTGGCGGAACGCCCATCGGTGCTATGGGATGACTGCCACGTCCCTCAACGAGAGGATCTGATGTGGTGAGCAAGCGCTTCACCGCCGGTGCCGTCGCAACCGCAACGGCGTTGGCACTCACGGTGACCGGCGTGGTGGGCACGGCGAACGCCGAGCCGACCGCGACCCGGGAGTTCACCGTCGTCGCGGAGGCCGGCGTCTCCGCCGACGCGGCGATCGCCGCCATCACCGCCGCGGGTGGCACCGTGGTTTCCCGCACCGACGAGGTCGGTCTGTTCCAGGTCACCAGCGACCGTACCGACTTCGCCAGCCGGGCGACCGCGAACGCGGCCCTGCTCGGCGCGGCCGAGCGAAAGGCGATCGGCCGCAAGCCCAAGCTCGACCGGGTCGAGCAGGAGCACCTCCTCGCCCAGGCCCAGGCCCAGGCCCAGGCCAAGGCCAAGGGCACCGTCGCCAAGCGGGGCAAGAAGATGGACCCGCTGGACGAGAAGCTCTGGGGGCTGGAGATGATCCGGGCCGACGAGGCCCGCAAGGTGGAGCCGGGCGACCGTCGGGTCACCGTCGGCATCCTGGACACCGGTGTCGACGCCAGCAACCCCGACCTCGCGCAGAACTTCAGCTGGTCCCTGTCGCGCAACTTCGCCCCGGACATCCCCGAGGTCGACGGGGAGTGCGAGGTGGCGAGCTGCCTCGACCCGGTCGGCACCGACGACGGCGGCCACGGCACCCACGTCGCCGGCACCATCGGCGCCGCCGCGAACGGGTTCGGTCTCTCCGGCGTCGCCCCGAACGTCACCCTGGTCGAGCTGAAGGGCGGCCAGGACTCCGGCTACTTCTTCCTCGACCCGGTCGTCAACGCCCTGGTGCACGCGGGCAACGTCGGCCTCGACGTGGTGAACATGTCCTTCTACGTCGACCCGTGGCTCTACAACTGCACCGCGAACCCGGCCGACTCGCCGCAGGCGCAGACCGAGCAGCGGGCGACCATCGAGGCCATGAAGCGGGCGCTCGACTTCGCCCACCGCAAGGGCGTCACCCTGGTCGGCTCGCTGGGCAACAACCACGAGGACCTGGGCGCGCCGCGCACCGACACCTCCAGCCCGGACTACGGCGCCGACCCGTACGACCGTCCGATCGACAACGCCACCTGCTGGGACCTCCCGGTGGAGGGCCCGCACGTGATCGGCGTGTCGGCGGTCGGCCCCTCCGGCAAGAAGGCCGACTACTCGAACTACGGCACCGAGCAGATCTCGGTCGCCGCGCCGGGTGGCTGGTTCCGCGACGGCTTCGGCACGGACACCTACCGCCTCGACGCCAACATGATCCTCTCCACGTACCCGAAGCACGTGCTCCAGGAGGAGGGGTCGGTCGACGAGAACGGCAACATCGTCGAAGGCTTCGAGGAGTCGGTGTTCAAGCAGTGCAAGGCCAACGGCGACTGCGGGTACTACACCTACCTTCAGGGCACCTCGATGGCGTCGCCGCACGTCAGTGGCGTCGCCGCGCTGATCGTCAGCAAGTACGGCAAGAAGACCCGGGACGGCCTGGGCATGGACCCGGCCAAGGTCGAGCGGCAGCTCTACCGCACCGCCACGGAGCGTGCCTGCCCGGAGCCGCGCCTGCAGACGTACATTAACGAGGGCCGGGACGCCGAGTTCAACGCCTACTGCGCGGGTGACTCGAAGTTCAACGGCTTCTACGGCCACGGGATCATCGACGCGTACGCGGCGGTGAAGACCCGCGGGTGACCACCGGTTCCACCGGAAGGGCCCGGGCGACCACGGTCGCCCGGGCCCTTCGTCGTCCCGGGGATCAACGCCGCCAACCCCGGGCGGCCAGGGCGGCATGGACCTCCCGCGTCAACGCGGGGAAGTCGTGCCGGAGGCGGCGGCCCGGCGCGTGCAGCACGATCCATCCCGCGCAGACGAGCTGGTTGAGCCGCCGGCGATCGCGGTGCAACTGCTCGGGGTCGACGTGCGAGTTGTCGTCGTACTCGACCGCGACGCGGAACTCCGGCCAGGCCAGGCCCGGATGCAGGACGAGCCCCGAGGCCAGCCGGACCGGGTGCCGGGCGACCGGGCGGGGCAGCCCGGCGAGGACCAGCCGGACCCGCAACTCGGACTCCGGTGGTGACTGCGCCCCGGGATCGGCCAAGCCGAAGACCCACCTCGCCCGCCGGCCCCCGGGCCGGTCCGCGTTGCGGACCCCGATTGCGGTCAACGCGTCACGGGTGGTCAGGCCCTTGCGGAGCAGGCTGTCGACGATCCCGACGGCCCGGAGGGGCTCCAGCCAGACGGCGGTCTCCCAGGCCGCCGTCGCCGGATCGGTGCGGGGGAGCGCCCACGCCGCCGCCGCGACCGCGATCGGCGGAGCCCCGGCGACGGCCGGGTCTTCCGGGCGCCCCGCGACACCCGCGACGTCCGCGACACCCGCGACACCCGCGGTGTCCACGGCGCCCGCGACACCCACGGCGTCCCCGCCGATTCGCGGCCCGGCGCGAGCGGCGTCGCGTGGTGGTGGCGTCGCGCGGGTGGTGTCGCATGGCTGTGGTGCCGTGCGGGCGGTGTCGCGCGGCTGCGGCGTCGGGCGGATGGCACCCCGGGCGGGTGATGGTGCTGCCCCGATCGTGGCCGGGCCGTGGGCCGGCAGCGAGGAGTGGGCGTACAGCGGAACGTGGGCGGACAGCGGAACATGCGGGGGCAGCGGAACGTGCGGCGAGAGCGGGGCGGAGGCGGGCAGTGGGGCGGGAGTGAGCAGCGTTGTGGGGGCCGGTGGCGAGGTGGAGGGGCGCAGGTCGGTCAGGTGCACCCGGAGCCCTCGCTGGCTGCGCAGCCCCGCCGCGCGGGGGCTGGCCACGTGCACCTCGTCGGAGAACTCGGCGGCGTGCTCGACCCCGTACAGCAGCGCCGCCGACGGGCCGGCGAGCGCCGAGCCCGGGGGCAGTTGCAGGGACGCCGCCCGGCAGGCCAGCGTGTGGTCCAGGTCGAGGCGGGAGTCGGCGTAGATGTCGCGGCGCAGGTTGACCCAGGCCGAGCTTCGTAGCTTGTGCGCGGTGACGAGGCCCAGCCGGATCGCCTCGGAGGCACGGAAGACCTGCCAGGCGAGGGCGGACGGGCGATCAGGGTGTCGGGGCATGCGCCCAGGCTCCCGGCAGCCGCCGCGCCTGGATACCCCTGTGGACAACGCCCCGCCCGGTCGACCGATCCCCCTGTGGACAACCAGCCGGATGCCCTCCGGCTGTGCTAATGGCCCCCTCCCGACGCGTCGGGGCCCGGCGGTCGGCGTCAGGGGGCGAGGGCGGTGGCGATGGCGCTGGCCGCCGCGAGCACCTGCTCGCCGACCACCTCCGGGTCCAGCGGGGCCAGCGCGACCACCCCGACGCTCGCCTCCAAGCCCGGCACGCCGAGTACCGGCGCGGCCACCCCGTACGCGCCGGGCTGCAACTCGCCGCTGGTGCACACCGGGTCGGCGGAGCCCGACCGGCCGCCGAGGATGGCCCGACCGGCCGCCCCCCGCTCCAACGGGTGCCGCGTCCCCGTCCGGTACGCCACGTGCAACGACGTCCAGCTCGGCTCCACCACCGCCAGCGCGACCCCCTCGCCGCCCTCGACCACGGTGAGGTGGGCGGTCGCGCCGGCCTGCTCGGCCAGCCGGCGCAGGGCGGGCAGCGCGCCCTCGGCGAGCAGCGGCTGGGCCCGGCGGGCCAGGTGCAGCACCCCCGCGCCGAGGCGCAGCCGGCCGTCGCCGTCCCGCCGCACCATGCCGTGCCCGCTCAGCGCGCCGACCAGCCGGTAGACGGCCGCCCGGCCGATGCCCAGCAGGTTCGCCGCCTCGGTGACGGTCAGCCCGCCCGGGGCGTCGGCGACCAGGTGCAGCAGCCGCAGCCCCCGGTCCAGCGTCTGGGCCGTCTCGCCCCCGCGCGGCCCGTCGCCGGGTCGCGCCGTCGTGCCGTACTGCCGTGCCGCCTCATCCACGAGGGCAGCGTACGACCCGGCACCGGGCGTCCCTGGAATGCGTGGACGGCTACCCTTGTGAGGTGACGCTACGCCTGTATGACACTGCCACCCGATCGGTGCGGGACTTCGTCCCGCAGGAAGCCGGCAAGGTGGGGGTCTACCTGTGTGGTCTCACCCTCCAAGCACCCCCGCACATCGGTCACCTTCGCTCCGGCGTCAACTACGACGTGCTGCGCCGCTGGCTGCTGGCAAAGGGGTTCGAGGTCCGGTTCATCCGCAACCTGACTGACATCGACGACAAGATCCTGGTCAAGGCCGTCGAGCAGGGCCGGCCGTTCTGGTCGATCGCGTACGCCAACGAGCGGGCGCTGACCGGCGCGTACCAGGCGCTGAACGTGCTGCCGCCGACGTACGAGCCGCGGGCCACCGGGCACGTCCCGGAGATGCACGAGCTGATCGCGAAGCTGATCGACACCGGGCACGCCTACCCGGCCACCGACGGCTCCGGCGACGTCTACTTCGACGTGGCCTCCTGGCCGGCCTACGGCGCGCTCTCGGGCCAGTCGCCCGACGCCATGCAGGCCGCCGGCGACGCCCAAGAGCGGGGCAAGCGTGACCCGCGCGACTTCGCGCTGTGGAAGGGCGTGAAGCCCGACGAACCGGCCGACGCGTACTGGCCCTCGCCGTGGGGCCGGGGGCGGCCCGGCTGGCACATCGAGTGCTCGGCGATGTGCTGGCGCTACCTGGGCGCCGAGTTCGACATCCACGGCGGCGGGCTCGACCTGACCTTCCCGCACCACGAGAACGAGATCGCCCAGTCGCAGGCCGCCGGCCTGCCGTTCGCCCGCTACTGGGTGCACCACGGGCTGCTCAGCATCGGCGGCGCGAAGATGGGCAAGTCGGCCGGCAACGCTCTCGACCTGGCGTACGTCGCGTCGCTCGGGGTGCGCCCGATCGAGCTGCGTTACTACTACGCGGTCGCGCACTACCGTTCGTTGATCGACTACACCGAGGACTCGCTGCGCGAGTGGGCGACCGGCTTCCGGCGGATCGAGGGGTTCGTCCAGCGGGCCGCCGAGCGGGTCGGCCCGGGTGAGTTCGGGAAACTGCCGGAGGCCTTCGTCGCCGCGATGGACGACGACCTGAACACCTCGGCCGCGTTCGCGGTGCTCCAGGAGGTGATCCGGGAGGGCAACAGCGCGTTGACCTCCGGCGACGATGTGACCGTCCGCACGGCGCTCGCCTCCGTGCGGGCGATGCTGGATATCCTCGGGATCGACCCCCTGGACGAGGCCTGGACGGGCGGCGGTCGCGTGGGTGACCTGCGCGACGTGATGGACTCGCTGGTCGCGCTGGCCCTGGAGCAGCGCGCGCAGGCCCGCAGCCGCAAGGACTGGGCTGCCGCGGACGCCGTCCGCGACCAGCTCAAGCAGGCCGGTGTGATGATCGAGGACACCCCCCAGGGCCCCCGTTGGACTATTGGAGAGCAGGACTGATGGCCGGCAACTCGCAGCGCCGTGGCCGGCGACTGACGTCGAAGGCAGGTGCCCCGAAGGGCTCCGGAGGCAAGAACAAGGATTCCCTCGCGGGCCGGGGCAGGACCCTGCCCGCCGACGAGCGCCCCTGGCACAAGGGGTACTCGGGCACCGAGAAGCTGCCGCAGCGCACCGCCTGGAAGCAGGACAAGGAGCTCCGGGCGGCGGCCGAGGAGGGGCGTGCCCCGAAGATCGGCAAGCCGGGCACCAAGGACACCACCTGGGGCAGGGGTGGCGGTCGGGGCGTTCCGGTCGGCCGGGGCGGCGGGGCCGCCGGCCGGGGCGGAAAGCCGACCGGCCGCACCGGCCCCCGGGTCGCGCCGGGCCGCAGGTCCAACCCGGCGAAGGACAGCCCCGAGCTGCTGGTCGGGCGGAACCCGGTGCTGGAGTCGCTGCGCACCCAGGTGCCGGCCACCGCGCTCTACATCGCCCAGGGCATCGAGAGCGACGACCGGATCAACGAGATCATCCGCACCGCCGCCGACCGGGGCATCGCCCTCCTGGAGATCAGCCGCGCCGAACTGGACCGGATGACCGGCGGCGTGCTGCACCAGGGCGTCGGCCTCCAGGTGCCACCGTTCGCGTACGAGTCCTTCGACGACATGGTCGCCGCGTCGCTGGAGCAGACCGCCCCGCTGCTGGTGGCGCTGGACGGCGTCACCGACCCGCGCAACCTCGGCGCGGTGATCCGGTCCGCCGCCGCGTTCGGCGCGCAGGGTGTCTTCGTACCGGAGCGGCGGGCTGCCGGGATCACCGCGACCGCCTGGCGCACCAGCGCCGGCGCGGCGGCGCGGGTGCCCGTCGCCCAGGTCACCAACCTGACCCGGTCGCTCAAGGCCTGCCGGAACGCCGGCTTCATGGTCGTCGGCCTTGACGCCGACGGCGAGACCGACCTGTACAACCTGGAGGCCGCCGTCGGGCCGCTGGTCGTGGTGGTCGGTTCGGAGGGGCGCGGGCTGTCCCGGCTGGTCGGCGAGACCTGCGACCTGACCGTGAGCATCCCGATGATCTCCGAGGTGGAGTCGCTCAACGCCAGCGTCGCCGCCGCGGTGGCCCTCGCCGAGGTGTCCCGCCGCCGGGCCGCCGAGGGCTGATCCCGCAGACACGAAAGGGGCGGTCCGCCGAGATGCGGGCCGCCCCTTCGCCTGTCCGGGGCCTGATCACCCGGATACCGGCCTTCCGGAGACCACGATGGGGGTGCCCACCGATCGGCGGGCACCCCCAGTTGCGTCGTACGTCAGACCCGCTTGCCGGTGGCGGCGTTGAAGACGTGGGTACGGCCGGTCCGCGGCTTCACGAACACGGTGTCGCCCATGTTCGGCATGGTGCGCCGGTCGGTGCGGACCACGAAGCGCTCGTTGTGGCCCTCCATCGCGGCGTGGCCATAGACGTTGACGTCCGAGCCGAGGTCCTCGACCAGCTCGACCACGACCGGCATGCCGCCCTCGGTCGGGCTCACCATGTCGCAGTCCTCCGGGCGGAAGCCCACGGTCACCTTGCTGTCGCCGCCCTCGGCGCGGGCCGCCGCGACCTGCTCGCGGGTCAGCGGGATGTCCAGCTCCGCGAACGTTGCACCCTGCTCGTTCAGCGGAACGGTCTTGATGTTCATGGCCGGGGAGCCCATGAAGCCGGCGACGAACACGTTGGCCGGGGTGTCGTAGAGCGCCCGGGGGGTGTCCACCTGCTGAAGGACGCCGTCGAGCATGACGGCCACCCGGTGGCCCATGGTCATGGCCTCGACCTGGTCGTGGGTGACGTAGACCATGGTGATGCCGAGCTTCGCCTGCAGCGACGCGATCTGGGTACGGGTCTGCACCCGGAGCTTGGCGTCGAGGTTCGACAGCGGCTCGTCCATGAGGAAGACCTGCGGCTCGCGGACGATCGCCCGGCCCATCGCGACCCGCTGGCGCTGACCGCCGGAGAGGGCCTTCGGCTTGCGGCTGAGGAACTCCTCCAACTGGAGCAGCCCGGCCGCCTCCTTGACCCGCCGGTCGATCTCGGCCTTGGGGATCTTGCGCAGCTTCAGCGCGAACGCCATGTTCTCGTACACCGACATGTGCGGGTAGAGGGCGTAGTTCTGGAAGACCATCGCGATGTCGCGGGACTTCGGCGGGAGGTGGGTGACGTCGCGCTGGTCGATGTAGATCGCGCCGTCGTCGACGTCCTCCAGGCCGGCGAGCATGCGCAGGCTGGTGGACTTGCCACAACCGGAGGGGCCGACGAGGACGAGGAACTCGCCGTCGCCGATTTCGAGGTCGAGCTGATTCACTGCGGGACGCTCGGTGCCCGCGTAGATCCGGGACGCCTTCGCGTAAGTGACCGTGGCCATGGTGGAGCGCTTCCTCTCACCGGCAGGAACGTGCCGGACGATCCGAGTGAAGGAGCAGCCGGTGCCCTGTGGCGCCGGCCATCCGGGCGACGCTCCGGCAGCGGGGGCCGCCGGAACTGTCATCCGTGTCACTGCACCGTAAACGGGTTTCCGCAACCTGCCAACACGAGAAGCATCGGATGGGACGGACGGCATTCACATTCCGGGCAGTCGGGCACAGCCAGGCATCAATCTCCGCGCGGTTCCGCCCGCCCGCCATCGGATGACAGCCGACAGGGTCGGCAAATCGGCGTTTTCCGTGCTGGGAGGGCCTGCCGAGGGACAACTCCCGAGGTCTGTCGCTTATGCTGACCACGCACGACCTGCCCCTGTAGCTCAGCTGGCCAGAGCACTCGCCTTGTAAGCGAGATGTCGCCGGTTCGATCCCGGCCGGGGGCTCCAATTTCACAAGGCGTTCGGTGGCACTCGCCGCCGTTGCTCGCCGGAGTGTCGGCAGCGCTGACAGTAACCGGGCTTACGGGCGGCGGGACGGACGAGCGGCTGAGGTTGGTTGACCCCATCTGGGGGCGCCGCCACCTCTGCCAATCATATCGCCGGTTCGATCCCGGCCGAGGGCTCCACAGTTTTGCCGGTGTCCTGGAGGACGGTATGCCGGCGCTGGACGGAGGTGGGATGAGCCGCGCGGTGGAGGAGTCCAACCGGGCCATGCTCCGCGCCCGGGACGCCATGGACCGGGCGTACGCCGAGTTGCTCGACATCCCCGCCCTGGCCCGGATCGCGCACGTCTCCGAGGCGCACTTCATCCGCACCTTCCGCGCGACCTTCGGCGAGACCCCGCACCGGTACCTGCAACGGCGTCGGGTCGAGCGGGCCATGTACCTGCTCGCCCAGACCGACCGGGATGTCACGGAGGTCTGCTTCGCGGTGGGGTTCAACAGCCTCGGCACCTTCAGCCGGACGTTCCGCCAGATCGTCGGCGAGTCGCCGACGGAGTACCGCCGGCGCAGGGTGCCGGCGGACGTGCCCGCGTGCTTCGCCAAGGCCTGGATGCGACCTAGCAGTTTTGGATAAGCAGCAGGTCGGGGCGGTCGAATAGCGTTCTCGGCATGACGATGAACGCGATCAGCCGCTCCCAGATCTACGTGCTCGACCAGGACGAGGCCCTCGACTTCTACGTCGGCAAGCTCGGCATGGAGGTCAACACCGACCAGGACCTCGGCTTCATGCGCTGGCTGACGGTCAACCTGCCCGGCGACCCGGAGCGGGAGATCCTGCTGGAGACGCCCGGCTCGCCGGCCCTGGACCCGGCCACGGCCGAGCAGGTCCGCGAGCTGCTCACCAAGGGGGCGTTGGGCGGCTACCTCTTCATGACCACCGACGACGCGCACAAGACGTACGAGGACCTGGTTGCCAAGGGCGTGGAGATCACCGACGAGCCGACCGAGCGCCCGTACGGCATCGACTTCGGCGTCCGGGACCCGTTCGGTAACAAGATCCGTATCGGTCAGATGTTCCCGCGCGGCTGAGCGGGGCGGGTGGGTCGGGAGGCGCGGGTTAGCATCGCGCCTCCCGACCCGTACGAGGTGACGATGGCGAGCCGCCTGCTGTTCCTGGCCCGGCACGGTGAGCAGGACCGGCCCGCCGGCACTACCGACGACCCGCCGGAGGCGGGGCTCTCCGCCCGGGGCCGGCGGCAGGCGGCCCTGCTCGGCGAGCGGCTGGCCGGGGGGCCCTTCACCGCCGTGCACCACGGGCCGCTGCCCCGGGCCGCGCAGACCGCCGGCCTGGTCGCCCGGTCGCTGCCCGGGGTCCCGGTGTACGCCACCGAGCTGGCCGGCGACCACCTCCCGCACGACACCGACCCGGCCGGCCTGCCGCGGGCGTACGCGAGGCTCCTGGCGGGGTTCTCCGCGAGCGAGCGGGTCGACGGGCCGCGGCTGACGGCGGCGGCCGTCGCGCGCTTCGCCGCCCCGCCGGCCGACGGAGACGACCGGGTGCTGGTGGTCACCCACACGTTCCTGATCGCCTGGCTGGTCCGGCACGCGCTGGACGCCCCGCCCGGGCGCTGGCTGGGGCTGAACCACCACAACGCCGGGCTGGCCGTGATCCGCTACTCCGACGCCGGCCCGCCGAATCTGATCGCCGTCAACGACGTGGCCCACCTGCCGGCCGAGCTACGCGGCACCGGGCTGCCCCCGGACTACCGGTTCTGACGCCCGCCCGCGTGCTCCAGCGTGCCGCGTACCTCGACGAGGCGCTCCTCGGGACGCTTGCCGGCTGGGAGGTTCAGCATGCTCACCAGGGCAAAGCTCCCGTTGTCGGCCCACGCGCAGGCGTGCGCGGTGAGGTCCTCGGTCGAGTAGCTGCCGCACGCGGCGACGCCGCCCAGCGGCCCCGGGGGCACCGGCTGTACGTCGCTCACCTTGGGCAGGCCGGCGAAGACCCGGTCCAGGGTCGCCTGCGGGTCGCGGACCCGCCCGGAGACGCCGCTGACCATGAGCGCCGACCCGCCCTCCAGCGGCGCCCAGGCGGTGCCGACGGCGCTGGTCGTGTCGCCGTCGAGGAGCTGCTTGAAATGGCCCATGGCACTCTCCGCAGACTCTCGGATGCGTCTGTCCAGCGACTGCGGCCAGCCCAGCAGGACGTCCGGCGCGTCCAGTCGCATCTCTGCCGCCGGTGTGGGCGACGGCCGGTCGGCGAGCCGGCGACCGACGTCGTCGGTAAGGCGGGCGCACCCGGTGGTGAGCAGCACCCCGCTGAGCGCGAGCGCGGCGGCGAAGCGTGCCACCTGTGGTCCCGCCCCCGTCGACCCCGTTCCCGTCATGCGCCGCCCCGCTCTCGTCCTCGGCGGCAGGACGATATCCCACCCGCCGTCCGCCCCGCTGATCACGGTCGTCGACTGTGGATTCCATGATCGACGGTGTCCGGGGGGCAGCGGGTGGGCAGGAGGCTCACCATGGCCTTGGCCAGGGCGCGGGCCGACCGGGGGTCCGGCCGGTGCCGGGCCGGGCCGGTCGGCGGCGGGTCAACCGGCGGCGGTGAGCACGAGCGCGGCCAGCGCCGACGCGGCCTGCGGCGGCGTGCCCGCGACCGGGCAGTCGGTCCAGTCGATCGTGGCGGTGCCGACGGTGAGCCGGTATTCGTAGGCGTCGGAGCAGCGGCCGGCGGCATCGGCGGTGCCGCCCTCGGTGAGCCGGGGCTCGGCGGCGAGCCGCCGCAGCCGGTCGAGATCCGCGGCCGTGAGCCGGCCGGTGCGCCGGGTGCCGGCGCGGTCGACCGCCGTCCATCGGCCGTCCGGTTCGACGGTGACCGTGTCGCTGCCCCCGGCGAAGCCGCCCGATCGTCGGACGACCACCCGGGCGGCCGGGGCCGGGGACGCCTCGGTCGGGACGCTGGCGCCGGGGGTTCCGGCAGTGGTGCCCGGCGCGGCGGTCGTCCCGGGGGAGGCGGTCGCGGCGGGCGGCGAGACGGTGGCGGACGGCGGCGGCGCGGGGGTGCCGGGATCGCCGGCCGCGCACCCGCTCGCCGCCGCCAGCAGCGCGGCGATCATGGCGATGCGGAGGGGGGTCGATCTCATGCCCGTCGGACGTGTCCGGACTCCGCCCGGTTCCGTCACCTTGTCCTCCTCATCCGTTCGGTCAGTGTTGGAGTCCGGAAGTGGTCGCCCCCTTCCCCTTTCGTCGGGAGATCACTATATCTACATGCGTGACTACCCCCGTCACACATTCCTTGCCAGGAGGGCACGTGAAGAAAACCCTCGCCGCCGCTAGCGCAGCGCTGCTTACCGGCGGCCTGCTCACCTGCGTCGCCACCACGGCGCAAGCGGCAGCCCCCACCCCGGATCCGTCGGCAGCCCGTGCCGACTCGGTCCTCCGCAGCAACCCCGGCGCCGTCCAGGGTGCCAGCGGAGAGGCGTACCAGGCACTTCGGACCAAGGTGGACGCCGACGGCGCTTCGCACACCCGCTACTCCCGGACCTACCAGGGCCTGCGGGTCTACGGCGGTGACTTCGTCATCCACGCCAAGGCGAACGGCGAGTACGCCGGGGCCTCGGTGGGCCTCGCGGCCCCGCTGACCCTCGCCGCCAGCCCGAAGGTCACCTCGGCCAAGGCCAAGGAGGCCGCGCGCAAGGAGTTCTCGGGCTCGCTCACCGCCGTGGGCGCCCCGGAGCTCTTCGTCGACGCCAGCTCCGGCAAGGGCCGGCTCGCCTGGGAGACCGTCGCCTCCGGCTGGAAGGCCGACAAGCAGACCCCCTCGAAGCTGCACGTCATCACCGACGCGGTCACCGGCAAGGTGATCGGCTCGTACGACGAGATCGAGACGGTCGTCGGCAGCGGCACGGGTATCTACACCGGCGCGGTCAGCATCGACACCACGCTCTCCGGCAGCACGTACCAGATGATCGACCCGGTGCGCGGCAACGGCCGTACCTGCGACATGAACAACGGCACGTCGACCTGCACCACGTTCACCGACGCCGACAACGCCTGGGGCAACGGCGCCAACACGAACCGGCAGTCCGCCGGCGTGGACGCCCACTTCGGTGCCGCGATGACGTTCGACTACTTCAAGAACGTGCACGCCCGCAACGGCATCTTCGGCAACGGCACCGGCGTGCCGAGCCGGGTGCACTACGGCAACGCCTACGTCAACGCGTTCTGGGACGGCGCGCAGATGACCTACGGCGACGGCAGCGGCAACTCCCGCCCGCTGGTCTCCATCGACGTGGCCGGCCACGAGATGAGCCACGGCGTCACCGAGGCCGTCGCGGGCCTGGTGTACTCCGGCGAGTCCGGCGGCCTCAACGAGTCCACCAGTGACATCTTCGGCAACATGGTGGAGTTCTACGCCAACGCGCCGAGCGACCCGGGTGACTACCAGGTCGGCGAGAAGATCAACATCAACGGCAACAACACGCCGCTGCGCTACATGTACAACCCGACGCTGGACGGCTCGTCCGACTCGTGCTGGTCGACCAGCACGAAGAACAAGGACGTGCACTACTCCTCCGGCGTGGGCAACCACTTCTACTTCAACCTCGCCGAGGGCACCGGCGCCACCGCGTACGGCACCTCGCCGGTCTGCGGCTCCGCCCCGGCGGTGACCGGCATCGGCCGGGCCAAGGCCGAGAAGATCTGGTTCCGGGCGCTCGACGTGTACTTCACCTCCAACACGTCGTACGTCAACACCACCACCCCGGCGAACACCTCCCGCGCGTACACCCTCAAGGCGGCGACCGACCTGTACGGCAACTGCTCCACGGAGTACAAGGCCGTCCAGGCGGCGTGGACCGCGGTGAACGTGGCCGGCAACGACGCGCCCTGCTCGTCGACCGGTAACGACTTCTCCGTCACGCTGTCGCCGACCTCCGGCTCGGTCGCCCCGGGCGGCTCCGTCGCCACCACCGTGGCCACCGCCACCACCAGCGGCACCGCGCAGACCGTGACGTTCTCCGCGTCCGGCCTGCCGACCGGCGCGACCGCGTCGTTCAGCCCGGCCTCGGTGACCTCGGGTGCCTCGTCGACCCTCACCATCGCCACCACGGCCAGCACCCCGGCGGGCACCTACACCGTCACGGTCACCGGCACCGGCACGGTGCCCCACAGCGCCACCTACACGCTGACCGTCACCGGCACTGGCGGCTGCACCGGCGCGGGCCAGAAGCTCGGCAACCCCGGCTTCGAGTCCGGCAACACGGTGTGGACGGCCAGCTCCGGCGTCATCGCCCAGCACGGCACCAGCCAGCCCGCCCGCACCGGCACCTACAGCGCCTGGCTGAACGGGCGCGGCACCACCAACACCGAGACGCTCTCCCAGTCGGTGAGCCTGCCGGCGGGTTGCAGCTCGTACAACTACAGCTTCTGGCTGCACATCGACTCGACCGAGACCACCACCAGCATCCAGTACGACAAGCTCTCGGTGCAGGTGCTCAACTCGTCCGGGACGGTGCTGGCGACCCTGGCCACCTACTCGAACCTGAACAAGGCCACCGGGTACAGCCAGAAGTCGTTCTCGCTGGCCTCGTACGCCGGCCAGACCGTCACCCTGAAGTTCACCGGCACGGAGGACGTCTCGCTCAAGACCTCCTTCGTCGTCGACGACACCGCGGTCAACGTCGCCTGACGTAGCCGTACCCCGGCGGGCCCGGCGGCCACCCCACACGGGTGGTCGTCGGGCCCGCCTCGTTATGGTCGCCGCACCGGCCCGGCGAGCTCGCGCTGCGGACCGGAGCCGGCGATGCGAGGGAGTTGGTGGGGGTGTCGGACGCGGAGCTGACCGTCGGGACGGCCGGACCGGTGGCCACGATCGTGATCTCCAATCCGGGGCGGCGCAACGCGATGACTGCGGCGATGTGGCGGCAACTGCCGGTGCTGCTGGACCGGCTGGAGGTGGACGAACGGGTCCGCGCGCTGGTGCTCACCGGCGCGGCCGGCACCTTCTGCGCCGGGGCCGACCTGGGCGACCTCGACGAGCTGCTGGACGCGGGGGATGCCAGCATCGCCGTGGCCGCCGAGGAACGGCTCGCCGCGTTCGCCCGGCCGACCGTGGCCGCGATCGAGGGCGCCTGCGTCGGGGGCGGCTGTCAGCTCGCGGTCGCCTGCGACCTGCGCCTCGCCGCCGCCGACGCCCGGTTCGCCGTGCCGCCGGCCCGGCTGGGCCTGGTCTACCCCGCGCCCACCACCCGGCGGCTGGCCCGGCTGGTCGGCCCGTCCGCCGCGAAGCATCTGCTCTTCACCGCCGAGCTGATCGACGCCGAGCGGGCCCTACGGATCGGGCTGGTCGACGAGGTGCTGCCGCCCGACGGGCTCGCGGCCCGGGTGGGTGCGGTCACCGCCGCGATCGCCGAACGCTCGCGGCTCACCGTCACCGCCGCCAAGGAGATCGTCGACGAGCGGGCCGACGAGGACCGGATCGCCTGGTGGCACGGGCAGGTCCGGGCCAGCGGGGAGGCCCGCGAGGGGGTGGCGGCGGCCAACGAGCGCCGGCCGCCCCGGTTCGGCTGGGCCCCGCCCGCCGCCGGCTGACCCGGGGCACGACCGCCCGGGGCCGGGCGCGGGTGGGCCGTTGCCGACCGGCCCCCCACGACCGCCAGGGGCCGGCGGGTGCCGCGCCGGGGCGTACCCCTGACGCGGCCCCCCGTTCCCGCCGGCCGGTCCGTCACCGCCCGGCGAGCGCTGCCCAGCTCGGCGTGCCCGGCTCGTGCCGCAGCGGCATGCCCGCCTCGGCCGGCGTCCGGTCGCCCTTGCGCTGGTTGCAGCCGTAGCAGGCGGCGGTGGTGTTCCGCCAGGTGTTCCGGCCGCCGCGCGAGCGGGGCAGCACATGGTCGACGGTGCCGGCCGGCCCGCCGCAGTAGGCGCAGCAGTGGCCGTCGCGGCGCAGCACGCCCGCCCGGGACCAGGCCGGGCCGGCGCTGAACCGCCAGCGGGTCACCACGTACCGGACGAGGCGGACCACCCGGGGGACCGGGAAGACCCCGATCACGCGGTCCGGCTCGGCCTCGTGGATCTCGGCGACCCGCCGGCAGAGCATCCGGATCGCGTGTTGCACGGTGACCCGGTGCAGCGGGCCGAGGTCGGCGTTGATGACGAGAACGGCGTCCACCGGGCACTCCCTCCAGGATCGACGGTGGGTGGGCCGGCCGGCGGGGAGCCGTCCGGTCCAGCGGGGGACGGGCGGCTCGACGCGTGCGGGTACGCGTCAGCCGGGCCACCCGTCCCGGGGGGCCTCACTGCGACAACCATCGACGGGCAGCATTGTCGGCGCGGTGCTGAAGTGCGACAACGGCATGACTTGCTCCCGCCGGGCTGGTTGACCTTGCGCGATCACGGTAGGTCGGCGGGGGTGAGGCCGGCAACGTATTTCGATCCGCCCGCGACCTCGCCGGGCCCGCGCTGGCGGCGGGACCGGGCGGTGGCGCGGGCGGCGGCCAGCGGCCGGGTCACCCGGTCTGCCATCCGGACGGTCAGCTCGCCCTCCAGCAGCGGCCGGTTCACCTCCCCGGCCACCGCGAGGGCCGGCCCGGACACCGTCCGCCAGACCGCGGTCAGCCCGGCGCCCAGGCCGACCAGGGCGACGGCGGCCCGGGTGGCGGGGGAGCCGGCCGCGGCGGCGGCGCTCACCCCGACCACGGCGAGGAGCACCACCAGCAGCGGGGCCAGTACCGGCCAGAAGATGCCCCGGGCCGCCCGCGCCACCAACTTCCGGTCCCGGATGATCACGTTGCGCGCGACGACCGCGTAGTCCTCCTCGTCAAGCAGGTCCCGGGGTTGCAGCCCGCCGGTCAGCACGCTGCGCCACAGGTCGCCCTGGTTGCGCAGCTCGCGGGCCAGCTCGGCGAGGCCGGCCTCGGCCGGGTCGCCGACCCCGGCCCGGGTGACCGCGTCGGCCCATACCCGCAGCGATCGGCGCACCACCGCGGCCGAGTACGGCGGCAGCACGCTGGCCAGCTCGTCGAGCCAGCGGCTGATCTCGACCTGCCGGCCGGCGAAGCGCCACGGCACCTGGTCGGCGTCGCCGCGCCGGACGGTGTCGGCCAGCGACCTGCCGAGCCGGTAGGCAAGCCCGACCCGGTGGTTGGTCGCCATCGCCCAGCGCAGCACGTCTACGTTGAGGTCGTCGAGGGCCAGCAGCAGCGTCCCGGCCCCGGCCGACAGGGCGGCCCGGGTGTCCCCGGTGGACGGGACGCCACCGCCCGGGGCGACCGTGGGCGGCGCGGCGGTGCCGCCGCGGGTCAGCCCGACGATCTGGGCGAGCGCCACGTCGATCCCGTCCAGGTACATCCCCAGCCGCCGCCGGCCGGACATCTCGGTGAAGTTGGTCAGTTTCGCCGGCGGCTGCGCCGGCCGCTCGTCCGTCGACAGGTCGGTCGTCCGCGCGTGGTGGTACGCGTCCGCCAACCACCAGCCAAGCCGCAGCGCCGTCACGATGCAGGCCCGCTCGTCGCGCAGCAGCCCGTACGCGTCGTCGTACCGGCCGCCGCCCGCCTCGTCGCCGGGCGGCCCGCCGGCCGCGTCGCGCCGGTGCACCGTGGACACCCTCTCGACCTCCCGTGCCGGCGACGCCGGTGGATGTCAGCCGAGGATAGATCAGATTTGCGGCAGTTTGTGGTGAATCAGGGCTTTTGCGACCGTCGCCGCGCGAGCAGGCCGCGTGGGCGGATCGAGCGGACGGGCTCGGCCGCCGCCCCCTCGGCCCGCAGGACGTGGTTCGCCGCGATGATCCCGGTCGCCGCCGACCGCTCCATCAGCGCGCTCGGGAAGTCGGTCCGGATGCCGTCGCCGGCCAGGTAGAGCCCGTCGGCGCCGGTGTGCACGCCCGGCCGCCACGCGTGACCGCCCGGGGTGAACGCCGGGGCCCGCGCCTCCACCCGGGCGCGCAGCTCACGCACCCGCAGCCGGGCCGCCTCCGGCCAGAGCGCGACCAGCTCGACCCGCATCCGCTCGGCCAGCTCCTCGGCCGGCACCCCCTCGTCGCAGGCGTACGCGTGCAGCTCCACCACCGAGCCGCCGGTGCGCTCCGCCCAGCGGCGCGACTCGTCCTCCAGCCGGTGGTACAGGGTCACCGAGTCCAGCGTGGGCTGCCGGGACACCCCGCTGAACACCGCCCGCCCTGCGTCGACGTCCCCGTCGCACCAGTACCGCGCCACCGCGTACGGCGGGCCGGGGGCGCCGAACGCGGGCATGGCCGCCACCAGCTCCGGGGCGGCGCCGGCGAGCACCGGTGAGGCGCCCACCAGCAGGGCCAGCGCCGGTGGGTCGACGGCCAGCACCACGTGCCCCGCCTGGTACGACGTGCCGTCGGCGGTGGTCACCCGCCAACCGTCCGGGCCCCGGTCCAGCCGGGTCGCGGCTGCCCCGGTGACCACCCGTCCGCCGTGTTTCTCCACGTGCCGGGTCAGCGGCTGCCAGATCGCGGTGGCGTAGTCCGCGTCCGGGCAGTCGAAGGTCAACCCCTCAGGGTTTCCGAGCAGGTAGAAGTGGAACTGGGCGATCATCTCGGCGGCCGACATCTCCGCCTCGTGGTTGAAGAACGAGTGGGAGAAGACCTCGAACAGCATCGCCCGGGCCCGGTCCGGCAGTCGCAGCGAGGTGAGCAGTTCGTCGGCGGTGGCGCCATCGAACTCGGCGTACGTGCGCACCGGGTCGTAGGTGAGCAGCGGCAGCGCGGCGTCCCGGTCCATCCCGCGCAGGTCGGCCAGGCGCAGGCTCGGGCTGCGCAGCAGCAGGGCGAGCAGGTTCGCCGGCGGGGCCGGCGGCAGCCTGCCGAACTCCTCCGTCGGCCACTCGGCGCTCAGGACCGGGTACCCGGGAACCGGCCTGAGGAACGCCAGCCCCGGGTCGATCCGGCGCAGGATCGACCGCCAGTTGTAGTACTGCCGGAAGAACGCGTGGAAGCCGTGCTCGTTCACCTGGGTGCCGTCGGCCAGCGGCTCCGGCCACGCGCCCAACCGGCCGCCGAGGGTCGGCGCGGCCTCCAGCACGGCCACCCGCACCCCGCGCTCGGCGAGCACCACCGCCGCCGACATGCCGGCGATCCCGCCGCCGACCACCACGGCCTCGACCGGGCGCGGCACGCGCGGGGCGGCACCGCCGCCCGGGTCCACCACGTGTTCCCGTACGCCGATGAACCGGCCCACCAGCCGCGACAGCGCCATGCGACTCAGTCTGCCCGAGGGGCGGGGCAGGGGCCGCTTCCGACGCGGGGTGGCCGGCGAGGGCTTCCGCTCACGACGGGCGGCAGTGCGGCTCGCGGTCGGAGGCGGGCCAGACGTACTCCAGGTCGGGCCCGACGTCGTCGAAGAACGGACGGTAGTGCTCCGGGTCCTTGCGCAGCAGTGAGGAGCGGTGGCTGCGGTGCAGGTCGTCGCGGCCCAGCCAGGGCGGCAGCTCACCGGCCTGCGCCAGCACCTCCTGGGTGCGCACGGTGGCGACGCCGCAGGCGGCGGCGAGGTCGGTGGCCAGCGTCGCCGCGCAGGTGTCGGCCCGGCCCGGCTCGCACCACACCGCGCAGACGTCCAGGCCGTAACGGACCAGCGCCTCCTCGTACCCGGCCCACATCTTGACCGCCGGGTGGTTGCGCCAGCCGTACCCCGGCCAGGTCAGCCCGCGCAGCACCTGGATGGCCTCCACCCGCTGCTTGCCCAGCCGCCGCTGGTCCAGCGTCCGGGCGCTGGCCAGGAAGTCCGCGTACGGCAGGAACGTCTGCATGCCGCTGCTCTACCCGTACCGGGCCGCGACATTCGTTCATGATCGTGTGGGGCTGCGCGGTCGCCCGTCGGCTGACTACGATTCGGCGCATGGCGGAGCCCCTGCGTGATCGCGCGCGTCGCGCCACCGGGTGGCGACTGCGGATGAACGGGGAGAACCGCCCGCACTACGTCGTCTGCGGGTCGGACCCGCTGGCGTACTGGGTGGTGCGGGCGCTGCTCGCCACCGAGCTGGACACCGGCCGGATCCGGATCACCCTCGTGGTGCCCGAGCGGCGCCGCTCCGAGGGCCCGGACGGCCGGGACGTCGACGGCATCCAGGTCGTCCGGGCGGACCGGCTCGACGAGGCGACGTTCCGCCGAGCCGGGCTCGCCGGCGCGGCCGGGCTGGCCCTGCTGCACCAGGACGACGTCGGCAACATGCACGCCGCGCTCTGCGCCCAGGAGGTGGAGCCCCGGCTGCGGCTGGTGGTGCGCATGTTCAACACCAGCCTGGCCAACGGGGTGCGGCAACTCTTCCCCGACTCGGCGGTGCTCTCCGACGCGTCGATGGCCGCCCCCGCGTTCGTGGCCGCCGCGCTCGGCGAGGTCGCCCCGACACACTTCCGACACGGCGGACGCACCCTCTACGTGGCCCGCCGCACCGACGTCCGCCCGCAGGACGTGGTGTGCGGGGTGGCCGACACCGGCGACCCGTCCCGGCCCCGGGTGCTGCCCGCCGACGAGGCGACCGCCGACGTGGTGCTCGCCGAGGCGACCGGCCAGCCGCCCGGCACCGAGTTGGCCGCCCGCAGGCTGGTCCGTGCCCGGCGCCGTCGCCAGCCGGTCGCGGTGCTGCTCCGCGCGGTCCGCAGCTTCGCCACCCGCAAGATCGGCATCGCGGTGCTGGTGCTGCTCGCGGTCATCGCCGCGCTGGGCTGGCTCAACTCCCGCGCGGCCGGGGTCAACTGGGCCGACGCGCTCTACCTCACCCTGGTCACCACGCTCACGGGCGAGGATCCGGACGTCACCAAGCCCGTCGCCGCGCAGGTCATGCAGGTGGTGCTCAACCTGGCCGGGCTGGCGCTGATCCCGCTGATCACCGCCGTGGTGGTCGACGGGATCGTCAACGCCCGGCTGGCCCTGCACGCCGGGCGGATCCAGCCCGACCGGTCCGGGCACGTGGTGGTCGTCGGGCTGGGCAACATCGGCACCCGGGTGATGGCCCAGCTGCACGACTTCGGCATCGAGGTGGTGGCCATCGACCGGACCCCGGACGCGCGGGGCGCCGCGCTGGCCCACCGGCTCGGGGTGCCCGTGTTGGTCGGCGACGCGGCGCTGGAGGAGACGCTGCGGTCCGCCTCCGTGGAGACCTGCCAGGCGCTCGTCGTGGCCTCCACCGACGACGGGGTCAACCTGCGGGCCGCGCTGAACGGTCGGGGGCTCAACCCGGACCTGCGGGTGGTGCTGCGGCTGTTCGACGGCGACTTCGCCGAGCGCATCCAGAAGGCGTTCGGGATCGGCATCTCGCGCAGCGTGTCGTACCTGGCCGCGCCCTCGTTCGCCGCCGCCCTGCTGGACCGGGCGGTGATCGCCACCATCCCGGTGGGCCGGCACGCGCTGCTGGTCACCGAGGTGCCGGTGGCCGCCGGTTCGCCGCTGGACGGCCGCCCGCTCTCCGCCGTGGCCCACCCCGGCGAGGTACGCCTGCTCGCGCACACCCGCGCCGGGCTGAAGGCGGACTGGTCGGCCGATCCCCGCCTGGTGGTCACCGCCGGCGACCGGCTGACCGTGGTGGCCCGCCGGGCCGGGCTGACCGCCCTGCTACGCGAGACCACACCGCCCCCGCCGGAGCACCCGCCCGACGCGCCCGCCGGCCCGCCTCCGCCCCGGGCGAGCGGGGAATGAACGCCGGCGTCGGCCACCCGCGCGAGACTGCCTGATCAGCGCCCTCGGCGGCGGACGCCGTACCCGGTGAACAGCGCGGGCCGGTTCCAGGCGCCCAGCCGTCCGGGCAGCGGAACGTCGTCCCACGGCACCCGGCGCAGCAGCCGGTCGAGGAACAGCCCGAGCAGCAGCCCGGCGACCGAGTCGGTCAGCCAGTGCCAGCCCAGGTACGTGGTGGTGCAGAACACGACCACCGGCGGCACCGCCCGGACCACGGTGACCAGTGACGGCGGGACACTCCGGTTGAAGGTGGCCAGCAGCGGCGCCAGCAGCAGCGCGATGACGCCGTACCAGACGATCGCGTTGGCGACGTGCCCCGACGGGTAGGACTGGGCGAACCGCACCGGCAGGTCGTGCTGGAACAGTGGCAGGGTCGCCTCGGCGGGCAGGAACGGCTCCTTGACGTCGGCGCTCGGCGCGGGCCGCGCGGTCCACACCTTCAGGGGGCCGATGGTGAAGCTCGTGAGCAGGAAGGCGAGCACCGGCGGCAGCACCGGCCGCACCGACCGCGCCCGGACCGCCAGCAGCACCCCCATGCCCAGCGCGATCAGGGTCAGCGGGCTGCCCTGGCCCAGGTAGTTGAACACGACCGCGACCCAGTACGCCGCCGTGGGCCGGTGCGCCTCGGCCCAGTCGGCCACCGCCCGGTCGACGCCGAACAGCCGGTCGGCGGCGAGCGCCGCCGTCAGGCCGACCAGGGCGGCGACCAGCAGCGCGTCCCACCACCAGCCCGCCGGCCGTACGGGCCGGAGCTGGGCTTTCCGCCGTACCGCTTGGGTTTCCCGCACGCGACCACGCTACCGGCCCGCCGCCCGGCGGCTGTGGGCCGAGCCACGAAGGGAGGCGCTCGGCCGGGTTACCCGGCATGCTTGTCGGCGTGCGGATCACCTCTGCCCTTGTGGACCCGGCGTTGCTCGACCTCCCCTGGTCGACCCCGCTGGAGAAGTGGCCTGCCGAGCACCTGGTGGCGCTGCCGCAGGGCATCTCTCGGCACATCGTCCGGTTCGTCCGGTTCGGCGGGTACGTCTACGCCGTCAAGGAGACCGGCGAGCGGGTCGCCGAGCGGGAGTACGACCTGCTCCGGGCGCTGGAGCGGATCGACTTCCCGTCGGTCGAGGCGGTGGCCATCGTCGCCGACCGGCAGACCGATGCCGGGGAGCCGCTGGACCCGGTGCTGATCACCCGGCACCTCCAGTTCTCGCTGCCCTACCGGGCGTTGTTCTCGCACACCCTGCGCCCGGAGACGATGGGCCGGCTGCTCGACGCGCTGGCCGCCCTGATCGTCCGGATGCACCTGACCGGCTTCTTCTGGGGCGACTGCTCGCTGTCCAACACCCTGTTCCGCCGGGACGCCGGCGCGTTTGCCGCCTACCTCGTCGACGCCGAGACCGGGGCGCTGCACAACACCCTGTCCAACGGCCAGCGGGGCGAGGACCTGGAGATCGCCCAGGTGAACATCTTCGGCG
Organism: Micromonospora sp. CA-111912; assembly: GCF_050948415.1. Classification (NCBI taxonomy): domain Bacteria; kingdom Bacillati; phylum Actinomycetota; class Actinomycetes; order Micromonosporales; family Micromonosporaceae; genus Micromonospora; species Micromonospora sp. CA-111912. The sequence continues at coordinate 6,690,487 of NZ_CP192007.1, read as the reverse complement.
AGGCGCTCGACCTCCAGGCGGCCGGGCTGCTGCACGAGTCCATCGACCCCGAGGTGGTCTGCGAGGAGGTCGTGCAGCGCTACGAGCGGCTCTGGCACGAGATCACCTACGAGCAGCAGATCGAGCGGGAGGCCCGGCACGACATCGAGGGCCGGATCCGCCGCCTCAACGAGCTTGGCTTCGACGTGGCCGAGGTGGCCCTGTCGACCATCGCCGACGGGCGCTACCTGGTTCGGCCCAAGGTGGTCGACGCCGGCCACCACCACCGCCGGCTGCTGCGGCTGACCGGCCTGGACGCCGAGGAGAACCAGGCCCGCAGGCTCCTCAACGACCTGGACGCGTACCGGGCGGAGAGCGACCTGTCCGACGAGCAGCAGGCCGCCCACCGCTGGCTGACCGAGGTGTTCGAGCCGGTGGTCCGGGCGGTGCCGGCGCACCTGCGCCGCAAGTTGGAGCCGCAGGAGCTGTTCGCGCAGATCATCGAGCACAAGTGGCTGCTGTCGGAGCGGGCCGGCCGGGACGTCGGCATGGGCCCGGCGGTGCAGTCGTTCCTGTCCGACGTGCTGGTGCACCGCCCCGACGAGCAGGCCGTCCTCGGCGTCGAGGTCGACGCCTTCGGCTGAGCGCCCGCCGGGCCGCGACACCTGCCCGGGGCGTTCCGCACCGGCGAGGTGTCGCTGGGGCGCGTCACCTTGTCCAGCGGGTATGCCAGTTCGGCCCCCTTTGGAGCTGTCCGCATAAACGGGGCAGCGTGGACGGGACCGAACCGGGCCATGCCCGTGGGCGCGTGGACGCGGCCGAACCGTGCCCGTCGGGCGCGGGCGCGTGGACGGGACCGAACCGGGCCATGCGTCGGGCGTGGGCGCATGGACGGGGCAGCTCCAAAGGGACCGCGCCGGGTCAGGGCCAGCCCTGACCTACCGTCCCCGACTCACCGTCCCCGAACCGCCGTTCCCGACCCCGCCGTTCCCGACCCCGCCGGCCCCGGGGCGGCATCACTCCACCCAGGAGCCGCCCTTCATCACCCGGACCACGTTCAGGTCGTCGTCGAGGACGACCAGGTCGGCGCGGAGGCCGACCTGGAGCGCGCCGACCCGGTCGCCGAGGCCGATGGCCCGGGCCGGGGTGGTGGCCACCATCCGGCAGGCGTCCGCCATCGGGATGCCGGCGTGCACGGCGTGCCGCAGGGCGGCGTCCATGGTGAGGGTGCTGCCGGCGATCGCGCCGTCCCGGGCCAGCCGGGCCACCCCGTCGGCCACGGTGACGGTCTGGCCGCCCAGCTCGTACTCGCCGTCGGGCATGCCGGCGGCGGCCATCGCGTCGGTGATCAGGGCGGCCCGCTCCGGGCCGGCGGTCGAGGTGGCGAAGGTGAGCATCCCGTCGTGCAGGTGCACCCCGTCGGCGACCAGCTCGCAGACCACGCTCGGGGCGTCCAGCAGGGCCACCACCGGGCCCGGCTCGCGGTGGTGCACCGGGCGCATGCCGTTGAACAGGTGAGTGCCGACGCTCGCGCCGGCCGCCACCGCGGCCCGGGTCTGGTCGTACGTGGCGTCGGTGTGGCCGACCGCGGCGACCACCCGGTGGGCGGTGAGCAGCTTGATCGCCTCCAGCGCGCCGTCCCGCTCCGGGGCCAGGGTGACCATCCGGACCGCGCCGCCGCCCAGCTCGATCAGCGCGGCCAGCTCGTCGGTGGACGGGTCGCGAAGGAACTCCGGGTTCTGCGCGCCGCACCGGGCCGAGGAGAGGTACGGCCCCTCGAAGTGGACGCCGGCCAGCACGCCCTCCTCGACGAGCGGCCGGAACGCGGCGGTGGCGTCGCGCATCAGCTCGTACGGTGAGCTGACCAGGCTGGCCAGCAGCGTGGTGGTGCCGTGTCCCAGGTGGAAGGATGCCGCCTGCCGGGCGGAGTCGGCGTCGCCGGTGGTGAACGTGTGCCCGCCCCCGCCGTGGGTGTGCATGTCCACGAAGCCCGGCACGATCCAGTGCCCGTCGCGCGCGGACGGATACTCGGCGACGGCGGTGATCCGGTCGCCGTCCAGCTCCACGCAGCCCTGCCGGACCACGCCGGTCGGGGTCACCACCTTGCCGTTCACCCGAAGCGCCATCACTTCTCCAGACTGTCGAGGGCGAGCAGGGCGGCGCCGAGGCAGCCGGCCTCGTCGCCGAGGGCCGCCGCGACGAGACGCGGCTCCCGGTGGAAGGTCATCCGCTCGTGCAGCGCCGCGCGCAGCGGGTCGAACAGGAGGGGCCCGGCCTGGGCCAGGCCGCCGCCCACCACGACAGTCTCCACGTCGAACAGGGACTGGCCGGAGGCGAGGCCGTCGGCCAGCGCCTCGACGGCCTCCGCCCAGACCCGGGTCGCCGCCGGCTCGCCTGCTGCGGCCCGGTCGGCCACCTCGGCGGCGGTCGCGGGGACGCCGGTCAGCTCGGCGTACCGGCGGGCGATCGCCGAGGCCGAGGCGACCGCCTCCAGGCAGCCTGGCCGGCCGCAGCCACAGCGCGGGCCGCCGGGGCGTACCAGGATGTGGCCGATCTCCCCGGCGGCGCCGTGCGCGCCGGTGGCGGCCGACCCGTCGACCACGTGCGCGGCGGCGATGCCGGTGCCGATCGCCACGAACAGCACGTGCCCGGTGCCCCGGCCCGCGCCGAGCCGGGCCTCGGCCAGGCCACCGGCGCGCACGTCGTGGCCGAGCGCCGTGGGCAGCCCGAGCCGCGCCACCGCCAGGTCCCGCAGCGGTACGTCCCGGAAGCCGACGTTCGCCGACCACACCGCCACCCCGGCGGCCTCGTCGACGACGCCGGGGACGGCGATGCCGAGCGCGACCGGCTCGAACCCGTCGGCCCGCGCCTTGCCGGCCAGTCCCTCGGCGACGTCCAGGATGGTGTCGACCACCGCGTCCGGGCCCCGGCCCGCGTCGGTGGGGTGGCGCTCGGCGCGCAGGGCGCCGCCGTCCCGGCTGACCAGGGCGCACTTCATCCCGGTGCCGCCCACGTCCAGCGCGACGACGACGTCGACTGGGCTCACGTGAGCACCACGGAGCGGCTCAGGTGCCGGGGCGCGTCCGGGTCGAGGCCGCGGCTGGTGGCCAGGGCGACGGCGAAGCGTTGGGCGAGGATCAGGTCGGCCATCGGGTCGACCGGGGTGCGCCCGGCCGCCCAGCTCGTGAGCACGGTGTGGCAGCCGTGGGTACGGCTGTGCACGAAGGCGGCCCCGGTGGCTGCGACGTCCTCGGCCAGCCCCTCGGGGATGTCGCCGAACGCCCAGACCAGCCGGCCCGGGGCGGCGATCGAGATCGGGCCGTGCCGGTAGTCCATGGCCGGGTACGCCTCGGCCCAGAAGGTGGCCGTCTCGCGGCACTTCAGTGCGGCCTCCTGGGCCAGGCCGACCGTCCAGCCCCGGCCGAGGAAGGTGACCTGCTCGACCTGGGCCGGTTCGATCGGCAGCGGGGCCCGGACGGTGACCTCGGCATCGGCGGAGAGCGCGGCGAGGTTGTGGCCGAGGTGGGCGCGGAGCAGGGCCAGCGCGGTGGTCGCGAACCGGGTCTGCACGACCGAGCGTTCGTCGGCGAACGGCATGGTGATGGCGGCGGAGGCGAACTCGACGGCCGGGGAGCCGGGGTCGCCGACGATGACGGTGGTGGGGAGTTGGCCGCGCAGCGCGGCGAGCAACTCCAGCACCTCGGTGGTGGTGCCGGAGCGGGTGATGGCGATCAGCCGGTCGTAGCGGCGGCCGGGCGGGAACTCGGACGCCTGGAAGGCGTCGGTCTCGCCGTGGCCGGCGGCCTCACGCAGCCCGGCGTATGCAGTCGCCATGAACCACGACGTGCCGCAGCCGACGATGGCGACCCGCTCCCCGGGGCGCGGCAGGTGCTCGGCGACCGTGGGGGCCAGCAGCGCAGCCTCCCGCCAACAGTCGGGCTGACTCGCGATCTCCGCGTGGACGAACGCCATGAGAACTCCTCGCCGGGAGGCCGTGCGCAATACGGCGCAATATGGCCGTCTTTCGCGCGTTATTCTGCGCGAGACACCGCGACCCTGGCAACCGGCTGCCCGATCGCGCAGGGCGAAGTTTTGCACCTACGTAGTTTCGCGCACTACTGTGCACGCAATCAATCACCCTTCGTGCAGATTCGGTGGAGGCACCCGCGGTGGACCGGTACGCCCGATGGAACGCGCTGCTGGAGATGCTCACTGACAACGGCCGGGTGAGCGTCGAGGATGCCGCAGGGCGGCTGGACGTCTCCCAGGCCACCATCCGGCGCGACTTCGACCAGCTCGCCCAGCAGCAGATGATCACCCGGACCCGGGGTGGCGCGGTGGCCAACGGCGTCTCCTACGACCTGCCGCTGCGCTACAAGACCGCCAAGCACTCGGCCGAGAAGCAGCGGATCGGCGCCGCCGCCGCCGCGCTGGTCTCCCCGGGCACCGTGGTCGGCCTCAACGGCGGCACCACCAGCACGGAGGTGGCCCGGGCGCTGGCCGTCCGGCCGGACCTGAACACCAACGCCGAGGGCGCCCAGCTCACCGTGGTCACCAACGCGCTCAACATCGCCAACGAGCTGCTGGTCCGGTCCCGGATGAAGGTGGTGGTGGCCGGCGGGGTGGTCCGGCCCAAGTCGTTCGAGCTGGTCGGCCCGCTGGGCGGGGCGCTGCTGCGCGAGGTCACCCTGGACGTGGCCCTGCTCGGGGTGGACGCGATCGACCCGCAGCTCGGTGCCGCCGCCCACCACGAGGGCGAGGCGGCGATGAACAACCTGATGGTGGCCCGGGCGAAGCGGGTGGTGATCATCGCGGACTCGTCCAAGCTGGGCGGGCACGCGTTCGCCCGGATCTGCCCGGTCGACCGGGTGGAGACGCTGGTGACCGACTCTGGCGCGGATGCCGGGCTGGTCGACGCGTTCCGGGCGGCGGGCGTGCACGTGATCTGCGCCTGAGCGGCCGACACGCCGAACTGCATACCGGGTATTGCGGGCCGGTGTATACCGCGTATGGTGTGCCTCGTCACCTGTAGCTATCGGGGGAGGCGCAGCTTTGCCGGCTGTCCTGGAAATAGAAGGTCTACGTAAGACGTACAAGAGCCGACGCCGGGGCGTGCGACACGCCCTGGACGGCTTCGACATGCTGGTCGAGCAGGGCCAGGTGCACGGCTTCCTCGGCCCCAACGGGTCGGGGAAGACCACCACCCTGCGTACCCTGCTCGGCCTGATCCGGCCCAACGGCGGCCGGATGGCGATCCTCGGTCAGGAGGTGCCGTCCGCGCTGTCCGCCGTGGCCAGCCAGGTCGGCGCGATCGTGGAGAGCCCGCAGTTCTTCCCGCACTTCTCCGCCCGCGACACGCTGTCGCTGCTCGCCGGGGCCGGCGAGGTGCCGCAGAACCGGGTCGACGAGGTGCTGGAGCTGGTCGGCCTGCGGGACCGGGCCGGCGAGCGGGTCAAGACGTACTCGCTGGGCATGAAGCAGCGGCTCGCGGTCGCCTCGGCCCTGCTCAAGAAGCCGAAGCTGCTGATCCTGGACGAGCCGGCCAACGGCCTCGACCCGGGCGGCATCCGGGAGATGCGCACCCTCACGCGCGATCTGGCGGCCTCGGGGATGACCGTGGTGCTGTCCAGCCACATCCTCGGCGAGATCCAGCTCATCTGCGACTCGGTCACCATCATCTCGCTCGGCCGGCGGGTCGCGTTCGGCCCGGTCGACGAGGTGCTCGCCGAGCACTCCGGCGGCGCGGTGCGGGTCCGTCTGGAGGCGGCCACCGACCTGCCGAGGGCGGCCGACGCGCTGACCCGGGCGGGCGTGGCGGTGACCGCCCAGCCCGACCACCTGATGCTCGCCGGGGTCGACAAGCCGGCCATGGTGAGCCGGCTGCTCGCCGATCAGGGTCTCTACGTCAGCGAGTTGGCCCCGGTCACGGTCGACCTGGAGAGCGTCTTCCTGGAGCTGACCGCGACCGCCCCCGTGCCGGGGCAGCACCGCCAGGTCGACGAGTCCACGAAGGTCGGCGGCGCGGGTCAGCCCGGCGCCGTCGGAGGAGGTTGGGGCGCATGAGCCTCTATCGCACGGAGCTACGCCGGCTGGGCAAGCGGCGCTTCACCCGCTGGGCGACGCTGCTCGGCCTGCTGGTCCTCGGGGCGGTGCTCGTCGGGGTCTTCTTCACCAACCAGAAGATCGGCGCCGACCAGCAGGCCGCCGCGCAGCGCCAGGCCGAGCAGCAGTACCAGGAGCAGGCGCGCTGGGCCGAGCAGGAACGGACGGCCTGCGTGCAGGCCAAGGCGTCCGGCCAGGAGCAGTCGGAGGGCCGGTACCCGCCGGACTGCGCGATGATCGAGGGGCCGCCGCGGGAGAGCATCCAGGCGGAGTGGTTCCTGCCGTCGACGTTCAACTTCCGCGGCAGCTTCGAGGAAATGATCGTCACGTTCACCGCGATCCTGGCGGTGATCGGGTTCGTGGTCGGCGCCTCCTTCGTCGGCGCCGAGTGGAGCTCCGGCGGGATGATGAACCTGCTGCTCTGGCGGCCCCGGCGGCTCACCGTGCTGCTGACCAAGCTGGCGGCGCTGCTGACCGGGCTGGTCGCCCTGACCGTGGCCGCCGCCGCGGTCTGGACCGCCGGGTTCTGGCTGGTCGGCACGCTGCGCGGCAGCACCGCGAAGATGACCGGCGGGACGTGGCAGTCGTTCGCGCTGACCGGGCTGCGCGGGCTGGTGCTGATCGTGGTCGCGGCGACCATCGGGTTCGCGCTCGCCTCGCTCGGCCGGCACACCGCGATGGCCCTCGGCGGGGCGATCGGGCTCGCCGTGGTCGGCCAGTTCGGCGTCGGCATCCTGCTGTCGATGGCCGGGACCCGGTTCATCGAGGCATGGCTGCTGCCGACGTACGCGCTGGCCTGGATGCAGAAGAAGGTCACCCTGGAGGACTACGAGGCCTGCAACGCCACCTACTACGGGGAGTGCAAGCCGGACACCCTCGACCTGACCTGGCAGCACGCCTCGATCCTGCTCGCCGTCGGGCTGGTGGCCGCCCTCGGCGCGGCGCTGGTCACCATGCGCCGCCGCGACATCGCCTGACCGGGCTCCGCCGGGGCGACCCGGACCGCACGTCCGATGCGGTCCGGGTCGCCCCTGGTTAGGCTGGTGATCCCCTGGTCGGTGTGCCTCTGCCGGCCCTTCGCACGCCCGCGTGAGGAGCGCCATGCCGCCTGCCGACGCCTCCCCGGCCGCCACCGACCGGCCCGAGCCGGGACGCCCCGGCGACGGCGGCCGGGCGATTCCGGGCGCGGCGGCTCCGGAGGGCGCGGGCGGCCGGGAGCAGGTCGTCCCGCTGCCCCGGTCCGCGCCCGAGTCCGTCGCGCCGGCGTCCGTGTCCGAGTCCGTCGCGCCGACGTCCCCGCCCGAGTCCGTCGCGTCGGCGTCCGCGCCACCCGCACCGGCCCCCGGTGCCGCCGGCCTCACCGAGCGCGAGCGGCGCATCCTCGCCTTCGAGCAGCAGTGGTGGCGGCACGCCGGCGCGAAGGAGCAGGCGATCCGGGACGGCTTCGGCCTCTCCGCGACGCGCTACTACCAGCTGTTGAACGCGTTGCTGGACAATCCGGCCGCGCTGGCCGCCGAGCCGGTGCTGATCGGCCGGCTGCGCCGCCTGCGTTCCTCGCGGGCCCGCAACCGGCGGCGCTGACCCGGCCCGGTCGGCCTCGTGGCTCGCCCCGGCCGGGAATGTCCCCGGCAGGGCCGGGTAGCCGGCGCGGTGGCGGAAGGAGCGGAGGATGACGGCAGGGCACCGGGGCGGATCGGCCGGCAGGAATCATGCCGGGCGGGCGGACACCACGACGGCGGAGGCGGCGGCCGGGCCGGGGACCCGCGCCGGGTTGGCGGGACCGATGATGCGGGTACGGTCGGCGTCCGCTCCGGCCCCCGGCCGAGCGGTCAACGAGGACCTGGTCTTCCGGTTCGGCCCCCTGGTCGGGGTCCTGGACGGGGCGACCGTACCGGAGGGCTTCGACACGGGCTGCCGGCACGGGCCGGCCTGGTACGTCCGGCACCTCGCCGCCCGGCTCGGGCTGGCCACCGCCGCCCGCCCGGCGGCCACCCTGATGAGCAGCCTCGCGGCGGCGATCCTGGCGGTTCGGGCGGACCACGGCGGCGACTGCGACCTCGACCACCCAGGCACACCCTCGTCGACGGTCTGCCTGCTGCGCGCCGACGGGAGCGAGGTCGACTGGCTGGTGCTCTGCGACAGTCCGCTGGTGCTCGACGTCGGCGGCCGGGTCGACGTGATCGCCGACGACCGGCTGGAGACCGCGATTGCCGACCTGCGTCGGACGGTGGCCACCCTGCCCGGGAACCGGCCGACGACGGCGACCGCACCGACCGGTTCCGGCGGGCCGTGGGGCTGCAACGGGAGCGGATGAACCGCACGCACGGCTACTGGGTCGCCGCGGCCGACCCCGACGCCGCGTACCACGCGCTCACCGGGACGGTGCCGCTGCGCGGGCCGGGCGGGCTGCGCCGCGCCGCCCTGCTCACCGATGGCGCTTCGTGCGCGGTGGAGCAGTTCGGGCTCTTCGACTGGGCGGGGTTGCTGGACCTGGTCACCGCCGAAGGGCCGGGCGCGCTCGTCGACCGGGTCCGCGCCGCGGAGCGCGACCGGCCCGACCGGCTGCGCCGGCACAAGCCCACCGACGACGCCTCGGCCGTCCTCTGCGAGTTCGACCTGGCGTGACGGTCGCCGGGCGGCGGCCGATGCCCGCCCGGCCCCGCCTCGGCCGGGCCGTCGCCCGCTCCGCTGCGGCGGGGCGCAGACCGGGTCCGACCAGGTCGTACCCGCCGTCGGACCGGGGGAGCGGGACGGCAAAGGGTGGACTCGGGCGGGTGCGGACCGGCAGACTGCGGCACGTGACGGGTGCGGTGCGGCTGGAGCCGGTGGGCGAGCGGAACCTCGAACCGCTGCTCTCGGTGGCGGTCGCCGAGGCCGAGCCGGACGACGTGATGCCCCCGGTCGACGCGCCGGCCGGGTGGTCGCACGCCCGCCGGCAGGCGTTCCGCGACTACTACCGGACGGGCTTCGCGGGCCTCGCCGGCCCTTCCCGCACCGCGATGTACGCCGTGCTGGTCAGCGGCGAGGTGCTGGGGATGATCCGGATGACCCGCCGCGCCGAGCCGGGGACGGTGGAGGCGGGCGTCTGGCTCGGCCGGTCCGCCCGGGGGCAGGGCGTGGGCGCGGCGGCCCTGCGCGAACTGCTCAACCTCGCGGCGGCGGCCGGAATGCACACTGTCGTGGCGGAAACCACGCGGGACAACGCCGGAGCCATTTCCGTGCTCCGCAAATGCGGCGCGAAACTGGTCGAGGACGGCGACGCGGTGCGGGCGGAAATCAGTCTCGACGCCACCCCGCCCACTTTTTGAGCCCACCCCGGAAACGATTGTCTCCCGTGGCAGGGATCGTTCCTGCTGTCGTCTTCACCCTATCCCGCGAGGTATCCGACCGGCCCTCCTGATGCGCCCGTCCGGCCTGTCCAGCAGGTGCGACCTGACGTTTCGCGGTAACGCTGACGGGGTACTGCCCGCCCGTCCGCTTGAAGCGGGACGTCCAGGCAGAGGCCGCTGTTGCGCTGATCCCCGGTAGCTGTTTCCCGGCCTTTCCCGAAATGGACCTTCCCTCCTACCGGGGAGCTGAGGAGAACTGATGAAGAGCGGAGCACGAATCGGACTCGCGGTGGGTTTCGGCTATCTTCTCGGTCGCCGGCGGAAGCTGCGCACCGCCCTCGTCCTGGCCACCGCCGTGGCGGCCGGGCGGGCCAGCCGCAGTCCCGGGGGGCTGTTGAAGCAGGGCCGGGAACTGCTCCAGTCGTCCCCCCAGTTGAGCGGCCTCAGCCGCCTCGGCGGACCCCTCGTCTCGGCCGGCAGGGCCGCCGCGACTGCCGCGGCCGGCAACAGCATCGACGCCGTGAGCGGCCGGTTGCGCGGTGGCGCGGACGCCCTGCGCCGGAGGTCGTCCGGCGCGTCAGGGGGCAACGACGGCCGACGCGAAGAGTCGGGCCAAGGCCAGGGCCAGGGCCAGGGTCAGGGCCAAGGTCAGGGCCAGGGTCAGGGCCAAGGTCAGGGCCAGGGCCAGGGCCAAGGCCAGGGGGACGGGTCGAAGCCCGGAACCGAGGACACCGGCAGCCGGCGGGGACGGTGACCATGGCCGAGAACATGAAGCCTGGTGGCCTCGCCGGCAGGGCCTGCGACCAGCTCGGCGGCGCGCTGCGCAACCTCGCCTCGGCGATCGGTGAGCGCGCGGTGACGGCGGTGACGGAGAAGGTCACCGGCGCGACCGGGCGGCTCAGCGAGTACGCCCAGCAGGGCGGCGGCCCTGGCCTGATCGCCGCGGCCACGGGCACCCAGAAGCTCGCCGAGGGCAAGGCCCCGGTAAAGGCCATGTTCCATGCCGGCCTGGCCGGCGGTAAGGAGAAATTGATGTCGGCTCTCGGCAGAGGCGGCAAGGGGGGCGGCAAGGGAGGCTCGAAGAAGCTCAAGGTCACCAACATCGTCGAGTCGATCGAGGTGGGCGTGCCGATCCGGGTCGCATACGACCAGTGGACGCAGTTCGGCGACTTCCCGAGCTTCATGAAGAAGGTCGAGACCGTCGACACGGACGGCGACGAGAAGCTGACCTGGAAGGCGCAGGTGCTCTGGTCACACCGGACCTGGGAGTCGACCATCGTCCGGCAGATCCCGGATCGGCTGATCCACTGGCGCTCGAAGGGCGAGAAGGGCTCGGTGGACGGCACCGTCAGCTTCCACGAGCTGACCCCCGACCTGACCCGCATCCTGGTCGTTCTGGAGTACCACCCGCAGGGCTTCTTCGAGCACACCGGCAACCTCTGGCGGGCCCAGGGCCGGCGGGTGCGGCTGGAGCTGAAGCACTTCGTCCGGCACGTGATGACGCAGACGGTCCTCGACCCGGACTCCGTACAGGGCTGGCGCGGCGAGATCGAGGACTCGGAGGTGGTGCGGGACCACGAGACCGCCCTTCGCGAGGAGCGCGAGGAGCGGGAGCAGCGCGAGCAGCGCCCCCGCCCCCGCGACGAGGAGTACGACGAGTACGCGGACGAGGAGTACGACGAGGAGGAGGCAGAGGAGGAGCCGCCGCGCCGCCGCCAGCCGGAGCGGGCCCGCCGCCCGCAGCCCCGCGAGGAGCCGGAACGCCCCCGCCGACCGCAGCCCCGGGAGGAACCGGCGCCCCGGGAGGAGCCGGAACGTCCCCGCCCGGCGGCCCGCCGCCGTCCGGAGCCGCCCTGGCGACCCGTGGTGCGACGTCGGCGACAGGAGCGGGGCGAGTGACGGTCGCCACGGGAGGCGCCGGGGGCGGCGGCGCGCTGGAGCAGGCCGGCGGCGCGGTCGGGGGACTGGCCGACGTGGTGGAGACCGTGCTCGACAAGGGCGTGGTGATCGACGCCCAGGTGGCCGTCGGAGTGCTCGGCATTCCGCTGATGGAGATCAACGCCCGGGTGGTGGTGGCGAGCATCGAGACGTACCTGTGCTTCGCCGAGATGGTGGACCGGCTGGACATCTCCCCCGCCGAGGGCGACGGGCTCGCCGGCCTGGTCGGGAACGTCACCGAAGCCGCGCGGGGCTTACCGCCGACCCCGGCGACGCGGCCGGCGGAACCGGCCGGGAACTTGGCGGAACCGGCCGGGAGTGGGGCGGCGCGACCGGCGGCGTCGGGGAGGCGGCCCAGCGAGCACGTCGGGGGAACGGGGGGCGGTGACGTGGCCGACGGGACGGCCCTGTTCGTCTACGGCATCGTGCCGTCCGATGTGGAGCCGACCCCGGACGCCCCCGGGGTCGGCGACCCGCCGGGCGAGGTCGGGGCGATTCGGCACGGCGAGCTGGCCGCGCTGGTCAGCGAGGTGGGTCTGGAGGAGCCGCTGGGTCGGCCGGCCGACCTGACCGCGTACCAGGAACTGCTGGACGGGACGGCGGCGGTGGCGCCGGTGCTGCCGGTGCGCTTCGGCACCGTGGTCACCGGCCCGGACGCGGTGACCGAGCTGCTCACCGCCCACCACGACCGGTTCGCGGCGGCCCTCGACGGGCTCGAGGACCGGATCGAGTACATGGTGCACGCCCGCTACCACGAGCAGCCGCTGCTCGGGGAGCTGCTCGCCACCGACCCGGAGGCCGCCGACCTGGCTCGGCAGGTACGCGGGCAGCCGGAGGTGGCGACCCGGCCGCAGCGGATCCGGCTCGGCGAGATCGTCAGCCAGGCGGTGGAGCTGCGCCGGGAGGCGGAGAACCGGCACGTCCTGGACGCCGTGACGCCGCTCGTGGTGGACAGCGCGGTCCGTCAGCCGAGCAGCGAGCTGGACGCGGTGAACCTGGCGTTCCTGGTGGACTCCGCGCGGGCGGACGAGTTCGTCGACGCGCTGGAGGCGTACGCCGGGCGGCGCCGGGACCTGCTCCGGATGCGGCTGCTCGGCCCGCACGCCCCGTACGACTTCGTCGCCGAGCACCAGCTGGCGGGGTGACCGGTGGACATCCTCTGGGCGCTACTGACCCTGCCGTACGCCCCGGTGCGGGGGCTGACCGCGGTGGTGAAGGTGATCGCCCGGGAGGCCGAGTCCCAGCAGCACAACCCGGCGAACGTGCGCCGGGAGCTGGAGGAACTCGACCGGGCGGCGGCGGCCGGCGACATCACGGAGCGGGAGCGGGACCGGGGCCAGCAGCGGGTCCTCGACCGGTTGACGCCGACGGGCGGGCGCGGGACGAGGCGGGCCGACGGCGGCGCGCGGCGGCGGGCCGGCAACGGCAGGCAGAAGGGGTGACAGGGAGGTGAGCGGGATGACCCAGGGACGGATCCGGGACGTCGGCGCGCCGGCAGACGGGCGGCCGGGGGAAGGCGACGACGACCGGTACGACGATGAGGAGTACCCCGAACCGCTGCCGGCGGCCGAGGCGGCGCGCGAAGGGCTGCGCCTGATCACCACCCTCGCCGGCCGGGAGCCGCAGGGCGTCGTCTCGCTGGAGTCCACGGACGAGGGCTGGCGGGTGGGGGTGGAGGTGGTCGAGGACCACCGGATTCCCTCCTCCACCGACCTGCTCGGCCTGTACGAGATCGACATTGACGTCGACGGGGAGCTGCTCGGGTACCGGCGGGTGCGCCGCTACCAGCGCGGGAAGGGCGAGGTGGGCTGAGATGACCAGTCCGCGTACCCCGTCGGTGGTGCAGAACTCCGGCCAGGTGCTGCCGGCCGGCCACGAGCCGGCGAACCTCGGCGACATCCTCGAACGGGTGCTCGACCGGGGCATCGTGATTGCCGGCGACATCCGGGTCAGCCTGCTCGACATCGAGCTGCTGACGCTGAAGCTGCGCCTGGTCATCGCATCGGTCGACACCGCGCGGCAGATCGGCATCGACTGGTGGGAGCACGACCCGTGGCTCAGCTCGCGGGCCCGCCCGCCGGTGGAGCCGGGTCCCCGGGACCCCGAGGAGGTCGAGGCCGAACGGCGGCCCCGGGTGGCCCGGCGGGCCACCGTGTTGAGGGAGGACCGCGATGAGCTGCACGGCTGAGCCGCTTCCGGGTGACCCGGAGCCCGCCGGGGATGCCGCCGGGTGCTGGCTGCACGGGGTGGCCCGCGAGGCCGACCCGGGCACGCTGGCCGCCGTCACCGGGATGGACGGCGGGCCGCTGCGGGCCGTGCCGGCCGCCGGTCTGGTCGCCGTGGTGAGCACCGCGCCGCCGGCCGAGTACGGCGAGGAGGCGCTGCGCCGCAACCTGGAGGACCTGACCTGGCTGGAGCGGGCCGCGCGCACGCACCACGAGGTGGTTGCCGCGCTGTCCCGGGCCGGCGCGGTGGTGCCGACCCGGCTCGCCACCGTCTACCGCGACGAGCGGGGCGTCGCCCGGCTGCTCGCCGAACGCCGGGCCGAGCTGGCGGCCACCCTCGACCGGCTCACCGGCCGCGCCGAGTGGGGCGTCAAGGGATACGCCGTGCCGGGCGCGACCGCCCCCGCCGCCGCAGGCAGCGGGGGCGCGCCCGAGGGGGCCGGGGCCGCGTACCTGCGGCGGCGCCGGTCCGAGCTGACGGCCCGGGACGAGGGGCAGCGGGCCGCCGCCGAGGCCGCCGCGGCCGTGCACGACGCCCTCGCCGGGTACGCCGTGGCCGCCCGCAGGCACGCCCCACAGGACCGCCGGCTCTCCGGTGCGCCCACCGCGATGGTGCTCAACGGGGCGTACCTGGTGGACGTCCCCACCCTCGGCGGGTTCACCGGCCTGGTCGCCGCACTGGCCGGCCGGCACCCCGAGGTGCGCCTGGAGCTCACGGGCCCCTGGCCGGCGTACTCCTTCGCCGAGGACCGCCCGCCGGAGCCGGCGCTGACCGTCAAGGAGCCGGCATGGTGACCACCGCCCTCGCGCCGAGCAGCGCGGACGACCCGCTGGCGTACCGGTCGGTGGCGCTGGTGGACGTGCTCGACCGGGTGCTCGCCCGGGGCGTGGTGGTCTCCGGGGACATCACCATCGCCATCGCCGACGTCGACCTGGTGCGGATCTCTCTGCGGGCGCTGGTCGCCTCGATCGGCGCGCTCGTCCCGCCTGAACCGCCGGTGGCAGCGGGGCCGTACCCGCCCGGCCTGGCGGACGGGGCGGCGGAATGACCGGGACCGACCCCGATCGGGACGCCGGAGCCCGGCGGGACGGCACGACCGGGATCGTCCGGTGCGAGGAGGCGAGGGAACTGGCCGCCGCCCTTGACGAGCCGCGGTGGCGGGCGCCCCGGGTGACGCCGCTGGATCGGCGGCTCGCCGTGGACCGGGATTCCGTCGAGCGGGGGCTGGCCAGTCTCGTGCTCACCGTGATCGAGCTGCTGCGACAGCTCATGGAACGCCAGGCGCTGCGCCGGGTCGAGGTGGGCGACCTCACCGGCGAACAGGTGGAGCGGATCGGCGTCACGCTGATGGCGCTCGAGGAGCAGATGACCGGGCTGCGGGAGTACTTCGGCCTGGCCCCCGAGGACCTGAACCTGGACCTCGGCCCCCTCGGCCCGCTGCTGCCGACGGACTGACCACCCGCTCCGGCCGACCGGTCGACCGCGCGGCGGACCGACCCCGTCGCGACCAGCCGACCGCCCCCGCGCCGGCCCGCGTCCTCAGCGCGCCGCCCGGGCCTCCGCGTACGCCGCCAGCCAGGCGACCTGGTCGGGGTCGAGGGACGGCCGGACCCGCCGTCGCGCGGACTCGACGTGCCCGGCGGTGACCGTCGACGCGGTCATCGACTCCCGCATCGCGGCGAGCGCGGCCTCCCGGACCAGCGCCGCGCAGTCGGCAGCCGAGAAGCCGTCCAGCCCGTCGGCGAGCGCGGCGAGGCCGACGTCGTCGGCCAGCGGGACGTTGCGGGCGGCGGCGCGCAGGATCTCCGCCCGGCCCGCCCCGTCCGGCGGGGGCACGTACACCAGCCGCTCCAGCCGGCCGGGCCGCAGCAGAGCCGGGTCCACCAGGTCGGGGCGGTTGGTCGCGCCGACCACCACCACGTTGCGCAGCGACTCCACCCCGTCCAGCTCGGTGAGCAGGGCGGCGACCACCCGGTCGGTGGTGCCCCCGTCGCTGGCCTGCCCGCGAACCGGGGCGAGCGCGTCCACCTCGTCGAGGAACACCAGCGTCGGGGCGGCCTCCCGGGCCCGGCGGAACAGCTCCCGGACCGCCCGCTCGCTCTCGCCGACCCACTTCGACAGCAGCTCCGCGCCCTTCACCGAGAGCACGTTCGCCCGGCCCGACCCGGCCAGCGCCGTGACCAGGTACGTCTTGCCGCAGCCGGGCGGCCCGTAGAGCAGCACCCCGCGCGGCGGCTGCACCCCGAGCCGGGCGAAGGTGTCCGGGTAGGTCAGCGGCCAGAGCACCGACTCGGTCAGCGTCTCCTTGACCTCGACCATGTCCCCCACGTCGTCGAGGGTGACGTTGGCCAGCTCCAGGGTGGACCCGGCCATCGTGGTCGGCCGGACCACCTCCAGGGCGGCGGTGAAGTCGGTCATCGCCACCGTCGGCGACTCGGCCGACTTCTGCCGCAGAGCCGCCCGCACCCCGGCCTCCCGGACCAGCGCGGCCAGGTCGGCGGCGACGAACCCCGGGGTACGCCCGGCGACCTCGTCGAGCCGGACGTCCCCGGCCAGCGGCACCTGTCGGGTCAGCACGGTGAGCTGCTCCCGGCGCAGTGCCTGGTCGGGCAGGGGGACGGTGATCCGTAGCGAGAGCAGGTCCGGCGCGCGCAGCGCGGGGTCGACCGCCTCGGGACGGCTGGTCGTGCAGACCACCGCCGTCCCGGCCCGGACGGTCTCGGCGAGCAGCTGCCGGAAGACGGTGGACAGCGGCCCGGGGTTCTCGGCGGGGGCGAGCGCCTCCACGTCGGTGATCAGCAGCACGGCCGGGTTGTTTCCGCGTACCTCGTCGGCGGTGGCGCGGAGCCGTCGCGCCGCCGCGTCGTTGGTGAGCGCCGCCAGCTCGGGGGCCCAGAGCGGGCGGACGGTCGCGCCCACCCGGGCGGCGACGGCCCGGACCAGCGCGGACTTGCCCGACCCGGCGGGCCCGGCGACCAGCACCCCGAGCGACACGGCGGTGCTCAGCCGGCCCAGCACCTCCCGGTGGTGGAACCCGAGGTCGAGCAGCTCGGTCAACTCCTCGGCCTGGGCCCGCAGCCCTGGCAGCTCGTCCACGCCGGGCGCGTCCTCGGCCCCGCCCGCGTCGTCGGCCGGCTCGTCGGCCCGGTCGGCCGAGGCGTCGGTCCGGTCGGCCCGGTCGGCCGTACCGCCGTCCGGCCCGGTGCCGGGCCGGGCCGCGCCGGGCCGGCCGCCGGTCCGGGTGGTCTGGCCGTGCTCCCAGCCGACCACCGTGTCCATGGTGACCAGCGCCCCGAAGCCCGGCTCGGCGGCGGTCACGGTGAGCAGGGTGCTGGTCCAGGCGTACCCGACGGTGCTGGAGAGGCTGCGCCGGGCTGCCTCGACGAGGGTGCGTACGGAGGCGTCCGGCAGCACGTCCTGGGGCAGCAGGGAGACGTCGTCCCCGGCGGTCACCACCTTGCCGAGCAGGGCGAGCCGCAGCATCTCCGGGGAGACGGCGGCGACCACCTGGACCGGTCCGGCCAGGGTCACCCGGCGGGCGGGGACCACCGGCGCCCGGCTCACCGTCACCTGCCCGCCGTCGCGGATGCCGAGGTTGCCCAGCAGCAGATCGTCGGCGTAGAGCAGGGCGGTGCTCGCGGCCGGCCCGGCCGGGGCGACGATGCCGGCGGTCACCCGCCGCCCGGCCAGCCGGACCGGGTCGCCGGGCCGCAGCGCCAGTGCGGTCAGCACCTCCGGGTGCAGCCGGACAACGCCGCGCCGGGCGTCCAGCGCTGCGGGGCGCAGGCTGGCGGTGAGGGTCAGGTCGGGTGCGGCCATCGCCCGAGGGTAGCCGCCGGGAAAAGGAAGACACCGCACAAGCGCCGCCGAGCCGGGCCGGACCGCCCACACGTTCGTCGCCCACACGTTCGTCGCCCGTCGGTGTCGGCCGTCGGACGAGAGCGGTGGGGTTCAGGGCGGTGGAGTCAGGGGCGGTCGCCGGGGTCGCCGAGCAGGGACTGGTCGCGCCGGATCAGCTCCGCAAGCCGGGCCGCCGGGTCCGCCGTGAGCCGGTCCGGGTCGGGCACCCACGCCGGCACGGTCCTGACCGACAGCGGCCAGACCGGCGGCGGGACGGTGGCCGCCTCCGCGCCGACCGTGACCCGCCCGCCCGACCAGCCGACCCGCAGCGGGTACGCCTGCCCGTCGTGCTCCACCCGGACCGTGACCGTCACGCCGGGGTGCGTCGCCACCACCCGGGCGACCGCCTCGGCCACCTCCGCCACCGGGTCCCGCCCGACGGGGGCGTCCACCGTGCCGCCGGCAGACCCTGCCCCGCCGCCCACGGGGCTGCCCGTCGTGCCGCCCACCGGGCTGCCCGTCGTGCCGCCCGTAGGGCCGGCCGGCAGGGCGCGGAGGGCCCCTGCCCGGCCCGTCGGGCCGGCCAGCCGGTCCGCGTCCCCGCCTGCCCGGTCCGGCGGATTGCCGGTCGCCGCCCCGCTCGGGCCGACGTCACCGCCCTCCAGGGGAACCGGGACGGGGTCGCTCGCCGGCAGACTCGGGACGGTTGCCCCGCCCCGCCCGGCGTCGCTTCCCGGCGGCACCCCGGCGGCGTCGGCAGCGGACGGGGCTGCCGCCTTCCGGCCGGGCTCCTCGGCCGGCTCGGCGCCCCGCCGGCGGAGTGCCTCCTCGCGCCGGGCCAGCCGGGCGAGTGTCTCGTCCAGGTCACCTCTCATGTCGCCACCCCTTCCGGTGAATCGGATCCCGAGGCAGGGCTCGTTCAGTCCCGTCCCTCCCGGGTGGCCCGGTCCAGCGCCCGGTCCAGGACGACCAGCAGGGCGTCCCGCACCGAGAGCCGGTCCCGGGCGTCGAACCGGATCAGGGGCACCTGGTCGCCGATGGCCAGGGCCCACCGGATCGAGGTGAGGTCCAGGGCCAGCCGGCCGTCGAAGGCGTTCACCCCGACCACGAACGGCAGCCCGGCCCGCTCGAAGAAGTCGATCGCCGGATAGCAGTCGTCCAGCCGGGTGCTGTCCACCACGACCAGCGCGCCCAGCGCTCCCCGGGCCAGGTCGTCCCACATGAATCCGAACCGGGCCTGGCCGGGGGTGCCGAAGAGGTAGAGCTTGAGGCTGCGGTCGATGGTCACGCAGCCGAAGTCCATCGCCACCGTGGTGGTGGTCTTGCCGGACCGCCCGCCCGGGTCGTCGATGCCGATCCCGACGCTGGTCATCTCCGCCTCGGTGGTCAGCGGCGTGATCTCGGAGATGGCCCCGACCGTGGTGGTCTTGCCGACCCCGAACCCGCCGGCAATGAGGATCTTGACCGGGATCGGTGGGGCGACCCGGCCCGGGCCGCGATCCGGCGCGGCGTGCTGCGGCCCGGCCGGCGGCCGGTACGGCGGCGGTGGAGCTGTCGGCGGCGGGGCTGTCGGCGGAACTGGCGGCGGGGCCGGCGGGGTGGCCCGTCCGGTGGCCGGCGCGGTGCCCGCCGGAGTGCCGTAGCGGGTGGTGGCGCTGTTGGCGGCGAGCCCGCCGAGCGGGGCCGCCGGCCATTCAGGAGATCGCACGGAGTCCATCAATCACTCGCAGGATGATGTCGGGGTCAAGGGCGTCCTCGGCCGTGCCGACGTGCACGTCGAGGTGGCCGGCGCCCCGCAGGTCGCCGACCAGGACCCGGGTGACGCCGAAGTGCATGCGGGTCCGGGCCGAGATCTCGGCGACCGAGATCGGCTCGCCGCAGAGCGCGATGATCGCCTGGAGCTCCGGGGCGAGCCGGGACACGGGTGCGGAGTTCCACCCGCCGGCCTCGGCGCGGGCGGTCACCTGGGTCTCCAGTCCGATCGCCGGGTCCGCCCCGGCCACCCGGCCGGCGGTCAGCACGAACGGGCGCGGGCCGGCCGGCCGCTCCGGATCGGGGGCAGCCGGCGCGCCAGGGACGCCGTCCGGCCCGCCGTCGCCGCCCGGAGACGACGCCCGCAGGTAGGGCCGGATCCGGACCGTGTGTTCCGGACCCGGCCCGGTGCCGGCGGCGTCTGAACTCACTGCTGGACGGCGTTCTTCAGCTCGACGATCAGTCGTGGGGTGAGGGCGCCGCCGGCCCGCCCGGCGAAGAGGGTCATCTCGTACGCCACGGTGCCGAGGTTCGCTGACCGGTCGGCGACCACCCCGAGCACGGATCCGCTGCTGATCGCGCTGATCAACAGGTAGCCGTCGGTCATGTCGACGATCACCCGGTTCAGCCCGCCGAGGGCGTACCAGCTCGCCGCGCCGCCGGCGAGGCTCGTCATGCCGGAGACCACGGCGGCGAGGCGTTCGGCGTTCGACCGGTCCTTGATCGCCGACATGGCCATGAGCAGCCCGTCGGAGGAGACCGCGATCGCCTCCATCACCCCGGCGGTGCTGGAGGTGAAGGAGTCCAGCAGCCAGTTGAACGTCCGGGCCTCGGGGCTGAGGTCCCCGGCGCCGGGATGGTTCTGATGTTCGACGTTGTCGTGCAGGAACGGGCTGGTCACCGTGTTGATCCCTTTTCATGGCGGCGGGCTGGACAGATCTCGCGCAGAGCACGGGCGACGCCCGCCTCGAACTGGTTGATCAGGTCCCGCACCTCGGCCGGGTCGCCGGGGTCGGAGACCGGCAGGGGTCGGGGCGGCGAGACGGTCAGGTTGGCGCCGGGGACCCGCCGGCTCAGCCGGGGCGAAACCGGCGGCGCGTCCGCTGCGGCCGGGTCGCCGGTCGGGGCCCGCAGCCCCGCCCGGCGTACCCCGGCCTCGAACTCCTCGACCAGGGCGCGGGCGGCGGCCGGATCGGCGGTGGACGCGTCCACCGGGCCGGCCACCGACCCGGTCTGGGGCAGGCTCGCCCCGGGGATGCGCTGCCGGATGCCCGAGCCGCCGCGCAGGGCGCCGGCAACCGACCCGCCCGCACCGGCAACCGACCCGCCCGACCCGGCCACCGACCCGCCCGACCCGGCCACCGACCCGCCCGACCCGGCCACCGACCCGCCCGACCCGGCGACCGGTGGGGCCGACCTGGTGCCCGCCCCCGCCCGGGACATCGGCCAGGTCGGCGGCCCGGTCTGCGGGGCGATCTGCGGGACAGTCGGCGGGGCGGTCGGCGGGGCGGGTGGGTCGCCGGGCCTGCCGAACAGCGGCCCGGCGGGGAAGGACGTGCCCCGGGTCCGCACGGGCAGCGGCGGCGCGGCGGTGGGGCCGGCCCCGCCGACCGCCGCGCCGTCACGGTGCGGCCGGGTCGCGCCGGAGGCCGCCGGGGGAGCGGCGGCACCGGACACGACCGGCGTGACGTCGGCGGTCGGCGGGGTGATCACGGGTGGCGGCGGGCCGGCGGCGGGAGCTCCGGTCCGGCCCGGCCCGCTGGCCCCGGTGACCGGGGCCCCGATCTCGGCCCCGAAGGCGTTCCAGGAGTGTCCGGACTCCATGGACCGGGTGGCCCGGCTGAGCAGCTCGGGGTCGAACCCGGGCGACGCCGTCGGGTCGAGCGGGTCGGTCCCGACCGTCGGGTGGGGCGACGCGGCGACGGCGGCCAGGGCCCGCCTGGGGCCGGTCGGCTCCGGCCGGGCGGGGCTGGTCCGCCGGTCCCGGTCCGGCACCGACGCCCGGGCCACGTTGGCCCCCGCCCGGTCGCACGGCGGTACGACCAGCAGCGCCGACGGGATCTCCAGCCGGGCGGTGACCCCGCCGACAGCGGTCGGGACGAGGTCCACGGTCCAGCCGTGCCGGCGGGCCAGCCGGCCCACCACGAACAGGCCGAGCACTTCGGTCGGGGCGAGGTCGAGCCGCTCCCGGCGGGTGAACCGGGCGTTCGCCTCGGCCAGCCGCTCCTCGGTCATCCCGATGCCCCGGTCCACCACCGACAGCCGGATCCCGCCCTCGGTCGGGGCGGCGGTGACCGTCACCCGGGTGTGCGGCGGGGAGAAGACGGTGGCGTTCTCCATCAGCTCCGCCGCCGCCAGCACCAGGTCGCCGACGATCGCCGGTGCCGCGGACACGCCGGGCGGGACCTGCACGTCGACCCGGGTGTAGTCCTCGATCTCGCCGAGGGCGAGGCGCACCGCGTCGGCCAGCGGCACCGGGGCGACGTGCCCGTCGGCGTCGGTCGACCCGGAGAGCACGACGAGGCTGCCGGCGTTGCGGCGTAGCCGGCTGGAGACGTGGTCGAGGCGGTACAGGTGCTCCAGCCGGGTCGGGTCGGTCTCCTGCCGTTCCAGCTGGTCGATGAGCGCGAGCTGCCGGCCCACCAGGTTCTGGGTGCGGCGTCCCACGTGCCCGAACATCTGCGCCACGTTGCGTCGCCCGGCGACCTGCCGCTCCACCAGCCGCGCCGCGGTGGTCTGCACCCGCTCGAACGCGCGGGCCAGGTCGCCGACCTCGTCCCGCCCCCGGACGTCGACCGGGTCGAGGCGGATCGGCGGGACGCTCTCGATCTCGTCGTCGGCGATCCGGACCAGTTCGGCCTCGGCGGCCCGGGCGACCCGATCGGCGCTGTGGGTGAGCCGGGTCAGCGGGCGGGCCACCGTCCGGGCCACCGCCACGCTGAGCAGCACCACGACCAGCAGGATGGCGAACGCCACGTCGCCGACCAGCCAGGCGGCGACGAGCGCCCGCTGCTCGTCGGCCCGTACCTGCGTGGTGACGTCCGCGATGATCTTCTTCTCGACGAACTGGCCGAGGGTGATCATCGAGCGGACCGACGGGAAGAGCGTGTCCAGCGGGATCATGGAGATCGCGGCGACGGGGTCCCGCACGCTGTGGGCGAGGAACGCCGGGCTGGTCCGGGCGGCCACCGCCGCGTCGTCGAGCATGGCCAGCTGGTGCTGCTCCGGGGTGATCAGGTTGCGGAACCGCTCGTTGTTCACGTTCAGCTTGGCCATGCAGGCGAGGTAGCTGGCGGAGACCTGCGGGTCGCCGGTGGCCCGGACCAGGACGATCAGGGTGGCGCACGCCCCGATCCACTCGTCGGCGCGCAGCAGCGCGTCCAGGGCCAGCACCTGCTGGCCGATCGTGGTGGTGGTGTCGACCTGCCAGGGCAGCCGCAGCGACTCGATCAGCGTCATGGAGACCGGGCCGAAGGTCTCCATGACCTGCGTGGGGGTGGCCCGGCCGGCCAGCACGGCGGTACGCAGGTCGGCCAGCCGCCGCACCCCGTCCAGGGCGGTGGCGACCCGGGCGGGGAGCTGGTCGCCCAGTTCGGCGCGCAGGTCGGCGACCCGGTCGTCCACGGTGGCCGACGCCTGGATCAGCTCGGTGCGGGTGACCCGGCCGAGCAGCAGCCCGACCGAGAGCAGGCGCTCCTGCTGGATGCCCTGCACGAGGGTGCCGACCCGGTTGGCCACTCGGACGCTCTCGGCGGTGTCCGCGGCCCGCCCGGCGGCGGCGATCCGATCGAGCACCACCGGCACGGCGAGCCCGACCATGCTGAGCAGCGGAATGATCACCAGCAGGGCGAGCTTGCCCCGGATGCGGAGCCTACCGAGCAGCATCGAAGGGCCCCCACCGTTCGGTGCCGGCGGCGCGGCCTCGCCCTGCCGGCTGGAGCGTCCGGGGCTCGGCCGGGGCGAGCGTGCCGAGCGGGGCGGGCCCCCGGGGCTCGCCCGGCGGTTCCCAGCCGGTGCCGCCCGGCGACGCGCCGGCGTTCTCGTCGGCCCGGTGCTCCCCGACGACCCGACGGCGGGCCCGACGGTACGCGGCGACCAGCATCGCCGCGAGCGCGGCGACCAGCAGGACGGCCGCCCCGAGAGCCGCCCCGGCCAGCCACCGCTCCCGGTCGAGCCGGTCGATCCGTTCCCGCAGCAGCACGTCCAGCTCGTCGAGGATGACCGGCTGGAGCTGCCTGGCGGCGCTCTGCGCGTTGTTCCGGGCGGCGGTGAGTTCGGTCAGCGGGGCATCCTCTGTGCCGGCCTGGCCGGTCGGGGCGGAGAGCGCGGAGAGCCGCTCGACGGCCCGCTGGTAGTTGTCGAGCGGGGTGAGCACGTTGGCGCCGAGTTTGGTGCTCTCCGTGCTGTCGACCGCCGCGCGCAGGTCGGCGACCAGGTCGGTGGCGGGAGTGAGGGCGGCCACCCGCAGGCCGGCCAGCTCGGGCCCGGTGCGGATCCGCTCGGCGGCGGGGCGGCGGGCGGCGAGGGTGGCCAGGTCGGCGAGGCGGCCGGCGGTCACGAGCGCCTCGGGTAGTTCCTCGCTGACGGCGTCCTGGAGGAAGAACGAGTCCGACTGCGGGTCCCGCATCAGCCCGGAACCCTCCCGCACCTTGCGGTGCAGGGCCAGCAGCAGGTCGGTGACCTCGCCGTACGCGACGAAGGCCGCCTCCGGATCGGTCAGCGTCCGGTCGGGCAGCGCCTCCAGCTTGGCCCGGAGCCCGGTCCACCGGTCGTGGGTGCGTAGCTGGTCGCCGATGCGGGTGTCCACTGAGGCGGCGTCCTGCACCGCCCGGTTCAGCGCCTCGCGGGACGCGGTCCGCCCGGCGACGGCGGCTGACTGGGCGTCGACCAGGGCCAGGGTGACGGGGCCGAGGGCACGCAGGTACTCCACGCCCATCCGCTCACGGACCGCCAGCCCTCGGTCGTCGTCGGTGAGCCTCCGCTGCTGGGCGAAGAGGAACGCCACCGGCACGAGCAGTGCCACGACGAGCAGCAGCGGCAGCACGCGACCCGGGAGGGCGGGCCGTCGGGGGACCCGCTCCGCAGGGACGGTCATGGATGGCTCCTCCGGCGACGGCGGGGGACGGGCAGGTGTCGGGGGTCGCCGATGCAGTCCCGCTCACCGGACCGGAAAACTAACCGACCAGCCAGGGCCGGCAGAGCCGCCGGTCGGTCAGTTTTGCGTCACTTCGAGCGATGTCACGCCTTGTGTAGATCGGTTGCACTCTTGGTGTCGACGGTTCGGTTGACATGGATGGATCGGATGCGATTTTGGGAGGAACATCGGAATTCACGTGATCCGAATTCATCTCACTGGGCCGCGCCGTACCCTGCGCGGTCGATCCGATCCGGCCGCCGATCGGCCTCACCGGACGGACGTACGGAGGATCTCAGCCAACGCTCAGGAATTGCCCCGTACCGTTGTGCCCCATGAGATCGCCGTTGCCGGTCGCGCCGGTCCGACGGGCCCTGGGCACCCGCCGCCGCCGGATCGTCGCCGGGTCGGTGGCGGCTGTGCTGGTGGCCGCCGTCGCGGTATGGGCGACCCGGTCCGACGAGGCCGGCTTCCGCACCGAGTCCGCGCTGGTCACCGTCCGGTCCGGGCCGACAGGCGGCGAGCCGGTGGACCTGGACACCACGTTCTACCTGCCGGACGACGCGTCGGCCGGCCGCAAGGTGCCCGCGGTGCTGCTCGCGCACGGCTTCGGCGGCACCAAGGAGTCGGTCCGGGCCGACGCCGAGGACCTGGCCGCCCAGGGGTACGCCGTGCTCGCCTGGACCGCCCGGGGCTTCGGTCGCAGCGGCGGCCAGATCCACCTGGACAGCCCCGACCACGAGGTGCGGGACGGCGAGCGCCTGCTGGACTGGCTGGCCGCCCGGCCGGAGGTGCGCACCGACGCCCCCGGCGACCCCCGGGTCGGCGTGGTGGGCGGCTCGTACGGCGGCGGCCTGGCCCTGCTGCTGGCCGCCCAGGACCAGCGGGTCGACGCGATCGTCCCCATGATCACCTGGAACGACCTGTCCCGCGCGTTCCTGCCGGAGAGCACCGGCAAGGACGCCACCTCCGGCGTGTTCAAGAAGGGCTGGGCCGGGATCTTCTTCGGCGGCGGTGGCAACGCCGGCTCCGGCCCCGCAGGGCTCTCCGGCACCTCGGCCGCCGAGCCGGAGGGTGCCCCCGCCTCGGCCGGGCCGCCCAGCCCGGCACCGGGCTCGGGGCCGGGCACCGGCTCCGGGCGCACCCCGGCGGGCGCGGCGGACCCGGCCTGCGGCCGGTTCGCCGCCGACGTCTGCGCCGCGTACCTGCGGATCGCCACCACCGGGCGGGCCGAACAGGCCGACGTGGAGCTGCTGCGCCGGTCCAGCCCGGCCCCGGTGCTGGACAAGATCAAGGCACCGACCCTGCTGGTGCAGGGGGAGGCGGACAGCCTCTTCCCGATCGCCGAGGCGGACGCCAACGCGCGCGGCATCGCGGCGAACGGCACCCCGGTCCGGGTCGCCTGGTACACCGGCGGCCACGACGGCGGCGCGGGGCCGCGCAACGACTCCGACCGGGTGAAGTACCTGACCGTCCAGTGGCTCGACCACTACGTCAAGGGCGAGGGGTCGGCCCCGGGCGACGACTTCACGTACTCCCGGATCGCCGGCTTCGACGCCCTCGACCGCGGCCTGGTCGCCACCGGCTTCCGCACCGCCGACTACCCCGGCCTGGCCGGCGACGGACGCCGCGAGGTCGCGGTGACCGGCCCGGCCCAGCCCGTCGCGAACCCGCCGAACGGCAACCCGGCGGCCATCTCGTCGGTGCCGTTCGCCGGCGCGCTCGGCTCGCTGCTGGACGGGGTGGCCGGCGACGTCCCCGGCCAGCACGCCCGGTTCGAGTCGGAGCCGCTGGCCGAGGCGGTGGACGTGGCCGGCGCGCCGACGGTCTCGATCCGGGCGGCGTCGCCCACCGGCGAGGCGGTGCTGTTCGTCAAGCTCTACGACGTCGACCCGACCGGCGCGGCGACCCTGCCGAACGGGCTGGTCGCCCCGGTCCGGCTCACCGGGCTGCCGACGGAGGTCGGTGCCGCGACGCCGGTCACCGTGACGCTGCCGGCGATCGTCCGCCGGATCGAGGCCGGGCACCGGCTGCGGATCACGGTGGCCACCACCGACCAGGCGTACACCACGCCGGTCGAGCCGACCGTCTACACCGTGGCGGCCGGCGACGGCCCGGTCGTGCTGCCCACCGTGGCCGGTGAGCCGATCCCCACCACGGCCGTCGTCTGGCGCTGGGTGCTCGCCGGGCTGCTGGCCGCGATCGCCGTCGGGCTCGTCGCGGTCGTCCTGCTGGCCCGCCGCCGGCACCGCCGCCAGGACAGCTCGGTCCACCCCGAGTACGCGGGCGTCCCGCTGGCCGTCCGGCAGCTCCGCAAGGAGTACGCCGACGGCTTCGTCGCCGTGTCGAACGTCGACTTCGAGGTGCACCCCGGCCAGGTCGTCGGCCTGCTCGGGCCCAACGGCGCGGGCAAGACCACCACGCTGCGGGTGCTGATGGGGCTGACCCAGCCGACCGCCGGGGAGATCTACGTCTTCGGCCGCCGGTTGGTGCCCGGCTCGCCGGTGCTGTCCCGGATCGGGTCGCTGGTCGAGGGCCCCGGCTTCCTGCCGCACCTGTCCGGCCTGGACAACCTCAAGGCGTACTGGCGGGCCACCGGCCGGCCGTGGGCGGACGCGCACTTCGACGAGGCGCTGGAGATCGCCGGGCTCGGCGACTCGGTGCACCGCAGGACCCGCAAGTACAGCCACGGCATGCGGCAGCGGCTGGCCATCGCCCAGGCCATGCTCGGCCTGCCCGAGCTGCTGGTGCTCGACGAGCCGACGGACGGCCTGGACCCGCCGCAGATCGCCGAGATGCGCCGGGTGCTCCAGCGCTACGCCACCGACGGGCGGGCCGTGCTGGTCTCCAGCCACCTGCTCGCCGAGGTGGAGCAGACCTGCACCCACGCCGTGGTGGTCAACAAGGGGCGGATCGTGGCGTCCGGCCCGGTCGAGGACATCGTCGGCGAGTCGCCGAGCGTGCTGCTCGACGTCACCGACCCGGCCGCCGCGCGCGAGGTGCTGGGCCGGCTCGACGGGGTCACGGTGCTGCCGGACTCCGACGGGAACCTGGTGGTGGACACCAACGGCACCGCGCGCAGCGAGGTGGTGGCCGAGCTGGTCCGGGCCGGGATCGGGGTGGACCGGGTGGTGCCGCGCCGCCGCCTGGAGGACGCGTTTCTCGCCCTGGTGGGCGAGAACTCTCGGGGAAGCGGGGACCGGTGATGGCGCAGTCGTCCTCCACGGTGGGCGCGGCGGCGGGCTACCGCCCCTCGGCCACCCTGCCGTTCGCGGCGGAGTTCCGCCGGCAGGCGTCCCGGCGGCGTACCCAGCTCGCGCTCGGGTTCATGGTGCTGCTGCCGTTGATCATCCTGATCGCGTTCCAGTTCGACTCCGGCGAGGACGACCGCAACGGCGGGGGCGAGTTCGCCAGCCTGTCTGACCTGGCCACCTCGGGCGGGCTGAACTTCACCCTCTTCGCGCTGCTGGTCTCGGCATCGTTCCTGCTGGTCGTGGTGGTGGCGCTGTTCTGCGGCGACACGGTGGCCAGCGAGGCGAGCTGGGGCAGCCTGCGCTACCTGCTGGCCGTCCCGGTGCCCCGCGCCCGGCTGCTCGCGGTGAAGCTGGTGGTCGCGCTCGCGTACTCGGGGCTGGCCCTGCTGCTGCTCGCCGGCACCGCCCTGCTCGCCGGCACCCTCCGGTACGGCTGGGAGCCGCTGAGCAGCCAGGTGGCGGCCCAGTTGGAGCCGGGGGAGGGGTTGCTGCGGCTGCTGGCCGTGCTCGGCTACCTGGCGGTCGTGCTGCTGGCGGTGGCCGGGCTGGCGTTCCTGCTCTCGGTCGTCACGGACGCGGCGCTCGGCGCGGTCGGCGGCGCGGTGCTGCTGTGGATCCTGTCCAGCATCCTGGACCAGATCACCGCGCTCGGCGGGATCCGGGCGTTCCTGCCCACCCACTACGCCAACGCCTGGCTGGGGCTGCTGTCGACACCGGTGCAGACCGACGACGTGGTGCGCGGCTGCATCTCGGCGATCGCCTACGCCACCCTGTTCTGGTCGCTGGCCTTCTGGCGCTTCACCCGCAAGGACATCACGAGCTGACCGCCGGGCGTGGGCAGCGGTCGGGGCCGTCGAGGCGGGCGTCGCACCAGACCCGGGTACGCGCGGACTGCCGGTCCTCCTCGGACAGGGCCGTCTCGCCGAAGTCGATGGCGAGCACGTGGCCCGAGGGAGCGGCGCAGCGCCATGGCCAGGGCGGCGGCGTCGTCGACCCGGGTCAGCGTGGTCGGCAGGTGGATGGCCCAGTGCGGATCGCTCATCGCGGCCACCGCCCGTTCGTACTCTTCGGGGTGCGCAGGCAGGCGGCGTGCCGCTGCCACAACGCCTGCCGGATTCGCTCGGTCTCGGTCCTGGCGGTGATCGCCCCCCGGGTGAGCCGCTCCAACTCGTCGGCGATCCGGTCGAGCTAGGCGTACACCTGGTCGGGGTCGGGGCCGCGCCACCGACGACTGCCGAAGGTGGCGGCGCGGACGTGCTGCGGTAGCAGGCGTCGGATGGCTGGGTGGAGCACGGCTGGCTCGCCCTTCCGGTGCGAGCGGGTGCCGCGCGGGAGATCGGTGTCGCGGGCCGGGCAGTCCGGCCGATCTGTGGCGCCGGGGCGAGCGGGGTCGACCGGCACGACCGCGCGTGACGTACCGGCCGATCGCCGGGAGATCGGGTAGATCTTGGAAAATTCCGGCCCCTGGAAGGGCCGTTTGCTTCCAAGATCTCCCAGCTCCGGGGTTCGGGCCGCGCCCTCCAGCAAGCGAGCTACCGGTGACCCACGCCCAGACGATCGCCGCCGGCCGCCTTCCGTTCGATCACCGTGATCCCTTCGATCGGATGCTGGTGGCGCAAGCGGTCACCGAGGGCTTGACGTTGGTCACTTGCGACGCGTCGATCGCGCTGTATGACGTGGACGTCCTCAAGGTGTGACCCGGTCCGGGTTCTGTGCTGACAGCTCACGAGCCCCTCTCGGTTGCCGCTTCACCCGGTAACAGGTGAAGCGCCTGCGTGAACTGCGGGGTGCACCGTGACCAGTCGCTTGTGGAAGTGGTGCTTCGCGGTGCCGTCCGGCATCTCTGGCGTGCGCCCGACCTCCTGATAGCCGTGACGGTGATAGAAGCCGGGCGCGTGGAAGGACATGGTCGCCACGACAACCCGGTCGCAGCCGCGCCGCAGGATCTCGTCCTCGGCGGCGGCCAACAGGCGACGACCCAGGCCACGGCCTCGCTGGTCCGGCTCCACCCACAGGGAGGCGATGCCGCCGCAGCCGCCCCAGGTCCACCCGGTGATCCCGCCGAGGAGGGTGCCGGCGTCGTCGGTGGCCCGGATGGACAACGGCGTCTCGTCGTCCGAGGCGATGGAGGATCGGTTGATGGCGTCCAGTTCGTCTGAGAGGCGACGTTCCAACTCGGGGTCGTCCTGGCCGGTGAGCAACGTGGTCATGACCGGATCCTGACGCCCGGTAGGAATCCGTGCATCCCCTTATTTCGATCGCCGCGCCCCCGGCCGGCGCCGGAGCGGCCGACGTGTCGACGCTGTGAAAGCGTTCCTACAGGGAGGGATTTCGTGGACACCCCCCACCCTTCCCCGCATGCTTGGTGCATCGATCAGCGTCATTGGAGGTGTCGCATGAAGTTCGACCGACTCGGCGGACTCGTCCTGTCCCTGTTCCGCATGGTGGTCGGCCTGCTCTTCCTGTGCCACGGGCTGTCGTCGCTGTTCGGCGTGCTCGGCGGTGCCCGGGGCACCGGCCAGGCCGTCCCGTTCGGCGAGTGGCCGGGCTGGTGGGCGGCGCTGATCCAGACAGCCTGCGGCGTGCTGGTGCTGGCCGGGCTGTTCACCCGGCCCGCCGCGCTGGTCGCCTCGGGCTCGATGGCGTACGCCTACTTCGTGGTGCACCAGCCCGACGGGCTGTTCCCGCTGCGCAACGGCGGCGAGCTGGCGGCGCTGTTCTGCTGGTCGTTCGCGCTCGTCGCGGTGCTCGGCCCCGGCACCTGGGCGTTGGACAGCCTGCTCCGCCGCCGTCGGGAGCCCGCCGCCGCGGCCCCGGTGCCGGGCAAGCGGTCCGTGCCGGCTTGAGTCGTACCCCCGCCGCTACGGCTTGTACGGCGCGTCGGTGTGACTGACCTCGGTGAACGTGCTGCCGGAGAGCTGGTAGTACGAGGTGCGCCGGATGTCCAGCTCCGCCATGCTGCGCTCGGCGGAGCGGGTCAGCCAGACAACCTTCGCCCGGCCGCCCGACACGGTGATCGAGACGACCGGGGTCCGGTCGTCCAACTCGGCCAGGCTGCGGTAGACCGGCTCACCGTCGGCGTTGCGCCACACCACGAGGGTGTAGAAGGTGCCGCTGCCCCCGCTCTTGAGGGCGACCGCGCCGACCGCGTCCGCCGCGCCGTCGCCGTCGAGGTCACCGATCCCGCAGGGCTTCTGCAGGGTGACCGTGTCGCCGTCCTCGCCGGACCAGACGCCCTCGGCCAGTGGGAGGTAGTCGGCGTACCCCTGGTAGGGGACCTTGGTGCTGCCGACGTGGGCGCCGGCGAGCTGCTTGCAGGTCAGAGCGGGCACCTTCTTCGGCGCGGGCTTCGGCGGCGCGGCGGTGGTGCCGGCGACGGTCGGCTCCGGCGGGGCGGCGGGGCCCGTCGTCGCCGGGGCCGGCTCCGGGCCGTCCTCCGCCGGGGTGGCCGGATCGGCGGCGGCGGGAGCGGTGGTCGTACCCGCCGAGGAGGTCGACCCCCCAGGGTCGCAACTCGCGGTCAACAGGCAGGCCAGGGCGAGGATCGCGAGGCTGGGCAGGGTCCGGCGCATCGGCCAGTTCCTCTCTCGGGGGGTGGGCTTCCCGCACCGTAGCGGCCCCACGCCACCCGGATGATCGTGGCCCCGGCCGGGCCCCGTCGGCGCGGAGGCCCGGCCGGCCGGGGTCACCCGATCAGCCCCCGCACACCCGCCACTGGTCACCCTCCTTGACCAGGCTGATGACCCTGTTCCGGTCAGCGATCCTGACGGTCACCTCGGCGCTGGTGTCGCCGTTGCTGGTGTGCACCTGGGTGTCGGTGACGCGGTACTCGTCCAGGGGTGGCTCGGCCTGCCGGGCCCGGGTGAACTGCGCCTCGGTCTGCCGGCTGCGCAGTCGCTCGCAGAGCCGGGCGTACGCGGCCGGGTAGTTGCCCGCCTTCGTGTCGTCCAGGTACGCGGTCGCGGCGTCCCGGGCCGGGGTGATGGTGCCCTGCACGGTGCGGAACAGCCAGAAGCCGCCGCCGACCGCTCCGGCGCAGCAGAGCAGTGCCACCACGGCGACCACGATGATCACGGTGCGGGTCGTCCGGCTGAGCCCGCGGGACTTCGGGGGTGGCCCGGGCATGCCGGGCGTCGGGGGGTACGTCACGCGGTGAGCGTAGAAACCCCAGGCCAGACCCCATGCAGGCCCCCCTTGGAATTGATCAAGTCCAACGTTGCGGGTGGTGGTGGCGTCGACTCCCACGGTGACGGTGTGATTAATTCAATGCCCTTGGAGTGGCCCAACGCTGGAACCTCGGGTGGCGGAGCCGGCGATCCGCCGTAGACTCGGGCGCACAACTGAATACCTCATCCAGAGGGGCAGAGGGATACGGCCCGACGAAGCCCCGGCAACCACCCGCGCGCTCGATGACGAGCGGTGCGGACAGGTGCCAATTCCGTCCCCGCCGCAGGGTGCGATGCGGGGAAAGATGAGAGGACCTCCTCGACATGACGTCGACCCTCGCCGCGTCCGGCATCGACACCACCGCCAGCCCCGCCCGCGCCCTGGTCTGCCGGGCCTGCACCGCGCGTTATCCGCTCGCCGCGCAGCACGCCTGTTACGAGTGCTTCGGCCCCCTTGAGGTCGACTACGACGCCGCCGCCCTGGCCCGGGTGACCCGCGAGCAGATCGAGGCCGGACCGCAGAACATCTGGCGGTACGCCGCCCTCCTCCCGGCCGGCCAGGACCCCGCCACCCGGGTGACCGTCGACCCGGGGCTGACCCCGCTGGTCGCCGCGCCCAACCTCGCCGCCGAGCTGGGCATCACCGCCCCGCTCTGGGTCAAGGACGACAGCGCGAACCCCACCCACTCGTTCAAGGACCGGGTGGTCTCGGTGGCTCTCACCGCCGCCCGGGCGCTCGGATTCACCCGGTTCGCCTGCGCC
Organism: Micromonospora sp. CA-111912; assembly: GCF_050948415.1. Lineage (NCBI taxonomy): Bacteria > Bacillati > Actinomycetota > Actinomycetes > Micromonosporales > Micromonosporaceae > Micromonospora > Micromonospora sp. CA-111912. The sequence goes on along the minus strand of NZ_CP192007.1, from coordinate 6,658,005 downwards.
TCGACCGGCAACCTGGCCAACTCGGTCGCCGCCCACGCGGCCCGCGCCGGGGTCCCCTCGGTCGTGTTCATCCCGAGCGACCTGGAGGCGGGCAAGGTGGTCACCACCGCCGTCTACGGGGGCGAGCTGGTCGCCATCGACGGCTCGTACGACGACGTGAACCGGCTCTGCGGTGAGCTGGTGGAGACCGACGAGTTCGAGGACACGGCGTTCGTCAACGTCAACGTCCGCCCGTACTACGCCGAGGGATCCAAGACCCTCGGGTACGAGGTGGCCGAGCAGCTCGGCTGGCGCATCCCGGCCCAGGTGGTCATCCCGATGGCCAGCGGTGAGCTGCTAACCAAGATCGACAAGGCGTTCAGCGAGCTGGTCGAGATCGGCCTCGTCGAGGCCCCGGCCGGCGGCTGGAAGGTCTTCGGCGCCCAGTCCGCCGGCTGCAACCCGATCGCCGCCGCCCTGCACGCCGACACCGACATCATCACCCCGGTCCGGCCGACCGGCATCGCCAAGTCGCTCAACATCGGCGATCCCGCCGCCGGCCTGTACGCCCTGGAGGCGGTCCGGCGCACCGACGGCTGGATGGAGTACGCCGACGACGACGAGATCCGCGACGGCATCCGGCTGCTGGCCCGGACGACCGGGGTGTTCGCCGAGACGGCCGGCGGGGTGACCGTCGCCGTGCTGCGCAAGCTGGTCGAGTCCGGCCGGCTGGACCCGACGGCGGAGACTGTGGTGTTCAACACCGGCGAGGGGCTGAAGACCATCGACGCCGTCGCCGGCCAGGTCGGCCCGACCCACCGGATCAGGCCCTCGCTGCGCGCCGCCCGGGACGCCGGCCTGCTCGGCTGACCTGTTTCGGATCGACCCTGGTGCGGCCTGCGGCCCTTCCCCCTTCCCGGCCCGGAAGCGCGCCGCATGCCGCACTCCCCCGGCCCTTGCCCGCCGCCCCGGACCCGACCGTCCGGTGGACGGGTGGATCGCCCGGACGGAGGATGGGGCGGATCCCCCGAGTAACCGACTTTTAGCCCTGGGTGAGAGAAACCCGCCGCCGAGGACTTGACGGCAGGAACCGGACGGCGCAGGATGCTCGGTGCGGGAGGGCGTTTCGCCGAAGACTTTTTAGTTCTTGCGACCCAACGCCGAAGGCGTTGTGCGATCGTCCCTCCCGACCACGTCCGATCGGGCCAGCGATTAATTCGCTGGCCCGATCGTCTTTCCCGGGTCACCCTCAGCCCATGGGCATCACGATCACGCCGATCGACCCGGCCGACCAGAGTGCGGTCGACGCGGCGTACCGGATCAGGGCGGCGGCCGACGCGGCGGACGTCCCCGACTTCCCGCCGCTGTGCCGGCGGCGGTTGGAGGCCGGGCTCCGCCACCCGATGCCGGGCGGGGCGCCGGTCTGGGCGCTCGCCCGCCGCGACGGCGTGCCGGCCGGCTACCTCGCCCTGGACCTGCCGCAGCTCGACAACACCGACAACGCCAACGTGGACCTGTTCGTGGACCCGTCGCACCGCCGGCACGGGGTCGGCCGGGCGCTGCACGAGCACGGCCTGCGGGTGCTGCGCGAGCGGGGGCGCAAACGGGTGGTCGGGATGGCCGTCGCGGCCCTGCCCGACGGGCCGGAACGTGCCGGGGCCGGCGGAGCGTTCGCCGCCGTGGTGGGCGGGCGACCGGTGCTCGCCGAGGTCCGCCGCCGGCTCGACGCGGCCCGGCTCGACCAGGCCGTGCTCGACGCCCTGCTCGCCGACGCGCGGCCCCGCGCCGCCGGCTACCGCACCGTCCGCTGGCAAGGGGCCGCCCCCGAGGAGTACGTCGCCGACGTGGCCCACCTCGACGGCCGGCTGATGACCGACGCCCCGCTGGGGGACCTGGAGTGGGAGCCGGAGCGGGTCGACGTCGAGCGGATACGTGGCACCGAGCGGGCGCTCGACGCCCGGGGCCGCCGCCGCTACCACCACGGGGCGGTGCACGTGGCGTCCGGCCGGCTGGTCGCCTGGACGCTGCTCGACGTCGGCCCCAGCGCGTCGTGGCACGCGTTCCAGCAGATCACCATCGTCGACCCGGCGCACCGGGGGCACCGGCTCGGGCTGCTGACGAAGGTGGAGAACCTGCGGTACGGCCTGGCCCACGAGCCGGAGCTGCGCTTCGTGGACACGTTCAACGCGGCAGCCAACGGGCACATGATCGCCATCAACGAGCGGCTCGGCTTCCGTCCCGTCGACGCCTGGACCGACTGGCAGCTCACCATCTGACCGGGCCACCGTGCGACCGCCCGGCTGTTCAGCGCCGCGCCGGCCCGGTCGGCGTCCCGGCACGCCGGCGGCGGTCGCCGGCCCCTACTGTCCGGTTCGCCGCTGGGGCATGATGGCGGGCATGACGGAGACCCCGCATCCCCTGCACGACAGGCACGCCGACACCCTCAACCGTGCGCTGACCGCGATCGCGGAGCGTGGGTACTGGTCCGCCTACCCGGAATCACCCAGCCCCCGGGTGTACGGCGAGACCGCCGCCGCCGACGGCAAGGCAGCCTTCGAGGCGTACCTGAACGGCGACTTCCCGCTCGACCAGCCGGGCGTCGGCGACCGGGTGGCCACCGAGGCGAGCCCGTTCGGGCTGGAGCTGAACGTCCGTTACCCGCACGCCGGCGCCGACGAACTGGTCGCCGCCGCCTCCGCCGCGCTGCCGGCCTGGCGCGACGCCGGCCCGCAGGCCCGGGCGGGGGTCTGCCTGGAGATCCTCGACCGGTTGCACAAGCACGTCTTCGAGCTGGCCAACGCGGTGCAGTTCACCAGCGGACAGGCGTTCGTGATGGCCTTCCAGGCCGGCGGGACGCACGCGCTGGACCGGGCGCTGGAGGCGATCGCCTACGCGTACGCGGAGATGACGCGGCTCCCGGGGACGGCCGGCTGGGAGAAGCCCGCAGGCAAGGGCGACCCGCTGCGGATGACCAAGACGTTCCACGTGGTGCCGCGCGGGGTGGCCCTGGTCATCGGCTGCAACACCTTCCCGACCTGGAACTCGTACCCGGGGCTGTTCGCCTCGCTGGTCACCGGCAACCCGGTGGTGGTCAAGCCGCACCCGCGCGCGGTGCTGCCGTTGGCCATCACCGTGCGCTACGCCCGGGAGGTGCTCGCCGAGGCCGGCTTCGACCCGAACCTGGTGCTGCTCGCCCCCGAGGCCCCCGGCGAGAAGCTCGCCTCGACGCTCGCCCTGCACCCGGCCGTGAAGATCGTCGACTTCACCGGCTCCACCGAGTACGGCGACTGGCTGGAGGCCAACGCCCGGCAGGCGGCGGTCTACACCGAGAAGGCCGGCCTGAACACGGTGGTGATCGACTCCACCGACGACTTCGCCGGGATGTGCCGCAACCTGGGCTTCACGCTGACCCTCTACAGCGGCCAGATGTGCACCACCTCGCAGAACATCCTGATCCCGTCGGGTGGCATCGCCACCGACCAGGGGCACAGGAGCTTCGACGAGGTGGCCGCCGGGATCGCTGCGGCAGTCGGCAAGATCACCGCCGACCCGGCCCGGGGCGTCGAGCTGACCGGGGCGATCGTCAACGACGGGGTGCTGGAGCGCCTCGACGAGGTCACCAAGGTCGGCGAGGCCGTGCTGGAGTCGCGGGCCGTCGAGCACCCGTCATTCCCCGGCGCGGTGGTCCGCACCCCGACGATCGTGAAGCTGGCGGCCGGCGACACCGGGACGTACTCGCGGGAGTGGTTCGGGCCGATCTCGTTCGTCATCGCGACCGACTCCACCGCGCACGGCCTGGAGATCCTGCGCTCCACGGTGGGGGAGAAGGGTGCGCTGACCGCGGCCGTCTACTCCACCGACGAGGCGGTGCTGGACGCCGCCGAGGCGGCTGCGGTCGACACCGGGGTGCACCTGTCGTGCAACCTGACCGGGGGCGTGTTCGTGAACCAGTCGGCGGCGTTCTCCGACTTCCACGGCAGCGGCGCCAACCCGGCCGCCAACGCGGCCCTGACCGACGGCGCGTACGTGGCGAACCGGTTCCGCGTCGTGCAGAGCCGCCGCCCCGCCTGACGAGGCGCCCAGGGGCCCTCTCGGCGCGCGGGCGTCGGGCGGGCCCCTGGGCACGCCAAACTCAAGCGCCGGGGCGCTCAGGCGGGGCGGCGCATCTGGAGCTCGCGCAGGGCCGGAATCACCGGGTGGGGGACCCGGACGCCCGTGTCGACGAAGCCCAGCCTCTGATACGCCCGGTAGGCGCGGTCGTTGCCGACCACCACCTCCAGCATCAGCTCCGGCCGGCCGCACTCGCGGGACCAGCCGGCCACCGCGTCGATCAGCTCCGCGAGCAGGCCGGTGCCCCGCCGCTGCGGGGTGACGTAGACGGCGTACACGATGGTCAGGCCCGGCTCGTCCGGGGCGACGGTGCCGCCGGCGTGCCCCAGGAGCCGGCCGGCGGGGCCGCCGGGGCGGTCGGTGCCCGGGTCGGCGACGAACTGCGCGGTGTGCCGGCCGACGGCGACCGAGGCGATCCGGGCCGCGTAGTCGGCGTGCGGGCGGGCGGCGGCGTCCGCCAGGGTCTCCAGGAAGGCCAGCGGGGCGTCGGCGAGCATCTCCAGCCGCAGCGCGCGCATCCGGGCCGCGTCCCACGGGGTCACCCGGTGGACGACGGCCGCCCGCGTGGCCGGGGCGACCCTCCTGTCCGGCGCGGGACGCCCGGCGGCCGACGGGCGGGGACCTGCTGTCATCCCGCATGCTTACCGCAGTGACGCCCGCCTATGCGTCTCCGGGTCGAGGTCGGTCCGGTATAGCCTGATTTGCGGTCGTGCGCCTGCGTGACGGCTCGTGTACCGTGCGATTTTGGTCACTGAATTCGGGGTCGTCGTCCGACCCCGGAGCCGGTGGTCCGGGGCCGCCGGTTCGCGCCGGCGTCCCGCCGGTTCGGCAGGCCGCGCGACGTGAGGAAGTGCACCGTGGCACAGGGCACCGTGAAGTGGTTCAACTCCGAAAAGGGCTACGGCTTCATCGCCGTCGACGGGGGGCAGGACGTCTTCGTCCACTTCTCCGCGATCGAGATGGACGGCTACAAGGCGCTGGACGACGGACAGCGGGTGGAGTTCGAGATCGCCCAGGGGCAGAAGGGGCCACAGGCCGAGCGGGTCCGCGTCGTCGCCTGACCCCCGACCAGGTCCGGGGCCCGCGGCTGGCGGGCCCGGGCCGACCCGCCCGCGACCGCGACGACGGGCACCCCGCCGGATGGGTCAGCCGGATGCCGTGGCCGGGTGCGTTTAGCCGGATGCGGTGGCCCCAGGGGCGGGACGGCGACGCGGGGCCGGGTCTCGACGCGGGGCTGACTCTTCGGTGCGCCGGCGTGCTGCGCCGCGCCGCTGGGTGCCCCCACCCCGGCCGGAAGCCCAGTCGAGCCCTGGCGACGCCCACGTTGCTGCTGGCGGCACGCCTGTACCTCGGGTCCCGGCCGCCTGCGGCCCCGCCGCCGGTGCCTCATGCCGCCCGGCGTCCCATGCCGCCCGGCGTCCCATGCCGGGCCCGCAGCCCGACGGCTGCCTCGAGCTTCTGCCTGTCCGTGACGGGGGCGCGTGGAGCCGGTTCGGCCCGGTCTCGCCCTTCGAGTGCGGCACCACCGATCCTGCCCGCGCCAGTCCCGCGTCGCCGATTCTGCCCCGCCCCGCCGACCCGGGTCCGCCAATTCGCCCGCCCGCAGGCCGGGCCCCTGGCCGGCCCGCCGGCTGACGCAGCGGGGCCGGGAGACTCCACGTACGCGGTCCCGGATGTCCCGGCTCACCTGACCGTCTCGGCTCACCTGACCGTCCCGGTCGTCAGTACCCGGGCAAGGGTGCCCGGCGTGCGGTGGTCCGGTGACCGCCGTCGGCAAGTGGGTGAACTTGGCCGAGTCGGCGGCCGGACAGCGCTGGTCAGGGCTCGCGAACCGGGTCGGGACCCGGCATCGTGCTTGCACTCGGCAAGGCAGAGTGCTAAACAAGTCATTGGCACTCGCATACCGTGAGTGCCAATGGTCGGGACGGTGGGGCCACGGGCTCCCGGCGGGCAACCGCCGGGTGGCGCAAGGCCGGTCGTCGCGGGCTATCCGGCCCGGCCGAGGAGACGTCGTCGTCGCCAGGTGGCGACGTCCCAAGGTGCGTACACCAGGCGGCCCATCCGGGACACACACTCGGGTGGCCCGTGAGTGTCCAGGAGGACAACGCCGTATGGCCAAGATGATCGCGTTTGACGAAGAGGCTCGCCGTGGCCTCGAGCGGGGCATGAACCAGCTCGCCGACGCCGTGAAGGTGACCCTCGGCCCCAAGGGCCGCAACGTGGTGCTCGAGAAGAAGTGGGGTGCCCCCACCATCACCAACGATGGTGTGAGCATCGCCAAGGAGATCGAGCTCGAGGACCCCTACGAGAAGATCGGCGCTGAGCTGGTCAAGGAGGTCGCGAAGAAGACCGACGACGTTGCCGGTGACGGCACGACGACGGCGACCGTCCTGGCCCAGGCCCTGGTCCGTGAGGGCCTGCGCAACGTGGCCGCCGGCGCCAACCCGATGGCCCTGAAGCGGGGCATCGAGGCCGCCGTGGCCAGCGTCTCGGAGGAGCTGTCCAAGCTCGCCAAGGACGTCGAGACCAAGGAGCAGATCGCCTCCACCGCCTCCATCTCCGCCGGTGACAGCACCGTCGGCGAGATCATCGCCGAGGCGATGGACAAGGTTGGCAAGGAAGGTGTCATCACCGTCGAGGAGAGCAACACCTTCGGCCTGGAGCTTGAGCTCACCGAGGGCATGCGCTTCGACAAGGGCTACATCTCCGCGTACTTCATGACCGACCCGGAGCGTATGGAGGCCGTCTTCGACGACCCGTACCTCCTCATCGTCAACAGCAAGATCGCCTCGGTGAAGGACCTGCTCCCGATCCTGGAGAAGGTCATGCAGTCGGGCAAGTCGCTGCTGATCATCGCCGAGGACATCGAGGGCGAGGCCCTGGCCACCCTCGTGGTCAACAAGGTCCGTGGCACCTTCAAGTCGGTCGCCGTCAAGGCGCCGGGCTTCGGTGACCGCCGCAAGGCCATGCTGGCTGACATCGCCATCCTCACCGGTGGCCAGGTCATCAGCGAGGAGGTCGGTCTCAAGCTGGACGCCGTCGGCCTCGACATGCTGGGCCGCGCCCGCAAGGTCGTGGTGACCAAGGACGAGACCACCATCGTCGACGGTGCCGGCGACGCCGAGCAGATCCAGGGTCGGGTCAACCAGATCCGGGCCGAGATCGACAAGAGCGACTCCGACTACGACCGCGAGAAGCTGCAGGAGCGCCTGGCCAAGCTGGCCGGCGGTGTTGCGGTGATCAAGGTCGGCGCGGCCACCGAGGTCGAGCTCAAGGAGCGCAAGCACCGCATCGAGGACGCCGTTCGCAACGCGAAGGCGGCCGTCGAGGAGGGCATCGTCCCGGGTGGTGGCGTCGCGCTGGTGCAGGCCGGCAAGACCGCCTTCGAGAAGCTGGACCTGACCGGCGACGAGGCGACCGGCGCGCAGATCGTCAAGATCGCGCTGGACGCCCCGTTGCGGCAGATCGCCGTCAACGCCGGCCTTGAGGGTGGCGTGGTCGTCGAGCGCGTCCGCAACCTCGACCCGGGCCACGGCCTCAACGCCGCCAGCGGCGAGTACGTGGACCTGCTGGCCGCGGGCATCATCGACCCGGCCAAGGTCACCCGGTCGGCGCTGCAGAACGCCGCCTCCATCGCGGCGCTCTTCCTCACCACCGAGGCCGTCGTCGCGGACAAGCCGGAGAAGGCCTCGGCTGCCCCGGCTGGCCCGGGTGGCGGGGACATGGACTTCTGAGTCCAGCTCCACCGAACGCCGAAGGGGCGGGCCGCTGACACGGCCCGCCCCTTCCGTCGTCTGCCGGCCCGCCGGTCACGTCGGTAGGGGTCGCTGGTTGCGTCGCTTCCGGGTCCGGTCGTACGGCGGGTGGATGCGGATCGGCTCGTCCACCAGGACCACCGGCTCCTCGGCCGGGAGCGCGTCGTCCTCCGTCATCTCCGCGAGCTGCTCGGCGTCGCCGTAGTCCAGCCGGTCGAACGGCAACTGGCCCGGGATCTCCTCGACCGGCACCCAGGTGGCCCGCTGCGCGTCGTCGGTCTGTTCGTCGTCCGTGGCCATGACCGCCTCCTCTACCCAGACGGTAGGGGCCGTCGATGGCCGACGCGGCCGAACGGCGCTATACAGGCCCTTGCCCGTTTCGCCGCCCGGCCTGCCACGCACCCGGCCGCCCGGCCTGCCACGCAGTACTCGATGGAACGGCCTGCCACGCAGCACTCGGCGGCCCGGGCGGCGGCCCGGGCTTCCCCGCTCATCCGGCGGCCGGCAGCGCCTTGCGGTACAGGAAGAAGACGCGCTCGATCCGGGCCCCCGCGCTGCCCGAGTAGAAGGACACCGGGCCCACCCAGCCGATCTGGGCGGATTCCACCCCCTCGGCCCGCTGGTCGCGCAGGCACCGGCGCAGCAGCACCCCGCCGATCCCCGTGCCCTCCGCCTCCGGATCGGTGCCCATGGGGCCGAACCAGCTCGGCCGGGACGAGCCCCAGGCGGCGAAGCCGAGAACCGTGCCGGCCCGTTCCGCCAGGTGTGCCCCGGCGCCGGGGCGTCCCAGCGAACCGGCCAGCTCGCTGTCCCACGCGCCGCCGAAGGTGGACCGGGCGAACGCGGCCAGCGCCGGCAGGTCCGCCGGCTCCGCGCGCCGCACCGTGACGCCCCGCTCGGCCAGCCGCCGCTCCGCCGGCTCCGTCGTCCGCAGCGCGGGCGATTCGTCGTACGACAGGTCGGCCGTCATGTTCCACGCCGTGCGGTCCTGGGCGTAGCCCAGCGCCAGCGCGGCGCAGACCGCCGGGGTGTACCGCACGTCGATCCCCGGCCAGGCGTAGTACGGCGGGTTGCCGGCCAGCAGCACCTCGGTCGCGCCCCGCCCGGCGAGATCGCGCTCGGCCCGGTCCAGCAGGGCCCGCCCCACGCCCCGACGCCGTCGCTCGGGGGCCACCGCCACCAGGTCGACGTGCCCGACCGGGGGCTCCCCGTCGGAGAGCGAGGCGATCAGCGCGCCGACCAGTTCCGTCCCGTGGTACGCGCCCAGCCCCAGCACCGTCCGGTCCGCCCCGGCGCGGGTGTGCAGGGTGTCCACCACGGCCGCCGCCTCGGCCGCGTCCTCCGGCAGGTCCAGCGCGTGCCGGCACAGGTCCACCACGGCGGGCAGCGCGCCGGGGGTCAGCTCGGCCAGGGTGATCTGCACGTCCATGGTCGCCGACCCTAGATCACCGACCGCCCCGCCGCACCTGCCGGCGCCCAGCCGCACCTCCCGCGCCGTGGGCGTCGACGAGGCCCCCGCGGGTCATCCGGCGCGGGCGGCGCGGACGGCCGCGTACGCGTCGACGAGGCCGGCGCCGGTGATGTTCGCGTCGCCGCCGCAGGCGTCCGCCGGGTTGCGGGAACGGTACGTCGCGTCGGCCGGGGTGGCGGTGTCCCGCAGGATCCGCCGGGTCCGGTCCAGGTCGCCCACCAGCGCCGGGTTCGCCGACCACATCAGCGCCACCACCCCGGCCACCTGCGGGGCCGCCATCGAGGTGCCGTCCAGCGTGGCGTACGTGCCACCCGGCATCGCGGAGAGCACCCCGACGCCCGGGGCGACCAGGTCCGGCTTGCTCCCGCCGGGCACCGGCCCCCGGCTGGAGAAGGAGGCGACCTTCCGGTCCCGGTCCACCGCCCCGACCGTGAGCACGTCCGGGTACGGCGCCGGGGGGTCCTCGATCGACCCGCAGCGCGGCCCGGTGTTGCCGGCCGCCGCGACGACGAAGATGCCGGCCGCGTCCAGTGCCGCCGTCGCCGGCCGCAGCGCCGCCGGGTCGCAGCCCTCGATCGGCGGGCAGCCCCACGAGTTCGTCAGCACCTGTGGGGCCCGCTCGGGCCGCCCGTCGGTGAACGGGTCGCCGCCGGTCGGGAACGGGGCCAGCATGAACTGGAGGCAGTCGAGGTAGCGGGCCGGGCTGCCGAGGTTGCGGTCCAGGTTCACGCAGCCGACCCAGCTGGCACCCGGGGCCACCCCGATGCCACCGCGCCCCACCGCGCTGCCCGCCGTGTGCGTGCCGTGCCCGCCCTGGTCGGTCGGCGCCGTCGTGTGGTCCCACGGGTCGTACCAGGAGTCGTCGCCGCCCCGGAAGCCGGCGGCCAGCGCCGGGTGCCGGCCGTCCACCCCGGAGTCGGAGCTGCCCACCACCACGCCGGCGCCGGTCACCCCCAGCCCGGCCCAGACCCGGTCCGCGCCGATCAGGGACACGTTCCAGGCCGGCCCGGCCGGCGCGGGCGCGTCGCCCCGGCTGGTCGGCGCGGCGGCCGGCAGCGGGCGCAGCCGCTGGCTGACCAGCACCCGGGCCACCTCCGGCCGGCCGGACAGCCAGGCCCGCACGGCCGGACCGCCGTCCACCTCGATCGCGTTGACCAGGTAGTACGGCGTCGGGTCGAGCCGCAGCCGGGCCAGGTCGCGGCGCAGGTCGGGCTGGGTGCGCTCGGCCGTGGCGACGAGCCGCCGGTAGACCTCCCCGGCCCGGGCGTCCCGGCCTCCCCGGCCCGGTGCGCCGGCCGGGATCCCGCTCAGGTCGGCCTGCTCGCGCAGCACCACCAGCAGCCGCTCGCCGTGCAGGCCGGGGCGGCCGGGCCCGAGGTACACCGCCGCCGCCCCGGCGAGCAGGACCACGGCGGTCGCCGCCGCCACCGGCCGGCTGGGCGTCCGACCGCGCGGACGGGCCAGCAGCACGCCGTACGCGACGGACAGCACCGCGGCCACCGCGAGCCCGGCGGCGGCGGTGGCCGCCACCCAGAACGGCACGTCGCGAGTGGCCGCCAGGACGAGGGTGTTCTCCTCCGGGTCGACGAAGGCCAGCGGCCCGAGAACGCCGAGCCCGACGAGCCAGCGCGTCGGGCCGGGCCCGGCGGACCCGCCCGCACGGGCGGCGGGGGCCTGGAGGGCAGCCAGCACGAAGCCCAGCGGTGGCAGGGTCAGCAGGGCGGGCAGTTGCGCCCCGGACTGCCCGGACCCGGCGGCGACGAGCAGCAGCGTCACCCCGGCGACCAGGCCACCGACCAGCACCAGCCGGGCCGGCCGGGGCGGACGGCCGACCGCGAAGTGCGCCCAGAACCGGGCGTCGAGCAGCGCCCCGGCGAGGACGCCGACCGCCGCGGCGGCGACCGCCGCGAGGACGGTCTCCAGCAGCCCCCCGAGCGCCCCGAGCCAGGCCCAGGGCAGCACGGTCGCCACCCCGGCGGCCACCGCCAGCAGCGTCAGCGTCCCGTTCCCGCCGGCGGCCGGCGGCACCGGGGCAAGCCGTCCGGACGTGCCCGGTCCCCCGACCGTCCCGGCACCCGGGACTGTCCCGGCGGATTCCGCGTCGCCGGCCGGCCGGCCGGTTCCGGCACCCGGGGACGCCTGGGCGCGGCCCCGGGCGAGCCGGCCGAGCACGGCGGCGAGCAGGCCGGCCGCCACGGCCAGCGCGGCGAGGTACGCCTCGTGGTGCACCGGCGGCAGGGCGCGCAGCAGGGTGAGCGCGCCGACGGCCAGCAGCCCGGCGAGCCAGGCCCGGCCGGTGGCCCGGACCGTCCCGGACCGGGGCAGCAGCGTGAGCAGCAGCGCCGGCACGCCGGCCAGCAGGACGGTGACGCCGGCCACCACCGGCCAGATCCGGACCGCCCGGTCCAGCCCGCTGATCAGCATGATCTGGTCGGTCAGCCAGCCGGCGAGCTCGCCGGAGACGGTGACCGCGACAGCCCAGCAGCCGACCAGCACCGCCGCCACCACGGGCCACGGGCCGGGGCCCGACGGCGGCGGACCCGGCACGGCCGGAGGCCGGGGCTGACCTGCGAACGGTGGGGGGTCGACCTCCATCCCCAGACAGTACGGCGTGATCACGACATGCCGCGGGACGGCCGGGACGGTTACCGTGGACGGGTGCGTGACCCCAACGTCTCCCGAACCGTCGCCGGTCAGCTCTCCCCGGCGCGCCGAGCCACCGACCTGCGCCGGCTGCGCGCCGAGCGGTTCGACGTCCTGGTCATCGGCGGCGGCGTCACCGGTGCCGGGGCGGCGCTCGACGCGGCCTCCCGGGGGCTGAAGGTGGCCCTGGTGGAGGCGCGCGACTACGCGGCCGGCACCTCCAGCCGGTCCAGCAAGCTAATCCACGGCGGCCTGCGCTACCTGGAGCAGTTCGAGTTCCACCTGGTCCACGAGGCGCTCACCGAGCGGGGGCTGCTCGCCACCCGGCTCGCCCCGCACCTGGTCCGGCCGGTGCCGATCCTGATCCCGCTGCCCGCCGGCCGGGGCGCACGGGACGTGCCGGCCCGCACCTTCCGCCGGTCCTACTACGGCCTCGGGGTGGCCGCGTACGACGCGTTCGCCGGGCTCTTCGGGGGCGGCCGGGGGATGCCGCTGCACCGGCACCTCACCCGGGAGGGGGCGCGGCGGATCTTCCCGAGCCTGCGCGCCGACGCCCTGGCCGGGGCGATCCGCTACTACGACGGGCAGGTCGACGACGCCCGGCTGGTGGTCACCCTGGCCCGCACCGCGGCCAGCCTCGGCGCGACCGTGGTCAACAGCACCCGCGCGGTCGGCCTGATCCGGCAGGCCCGCGAGGTGACCGGCGTCCGGGTCCGTGACCTGGAGGCCCCACCCGGCTCGCCCGACGCCGAGTTCGAGGTGCGCGCCCGTACGGTGATCGCCGCCACCGGCGTGTGGAGCGACGACATGTCCCGGATGCTCAACGACGTCGGGCTGCGCCCCGGCTTCCGGGTCCGGGCGTCCAAGGGGGTGCACCTCGTGGTGCCCCGCTCGGCGATCACCGGCGAGACGGGGCTGATCCTGCGCACCGCCACCAGCGTCCTGTTCGTGATCCCCTGGGGCGGGCACTGGATCATCGGCACCACCGACACCGACTGGCGGCTGGACCGGTCCCACCCGGCCGCCTCGGCCCGCGACATCGCGTACCTGCTGGACCAGGTCAACACGGTGCTGGACCGGCCGCTCACCACCGCCGACATCGAGGGCGTCTACGCCGGGCTGCGCCCGTTGCTGTCCGGCGAGGCCGACTCCACCTCCAAGCTGTCCCGGGAGCACGCCGTCATCGAGCCGATGCTCGGGCTGCTGCTGGTCGCCGGGGGCAAGTACACGACGTACCGGGTGATGGCCTCCGACGTGGTGGACCGCGCGGCCCGCCGGCTCGGCGGGGTTCGCCCGTCGCGCACCGCCGACCTGCCGCTGCTCGGCGCCGACGGGTACGCCGCGATGTGGCGGGACCGGGCCGACCTCGCCCGCCGGCACGGGGTGCCGGTCGGGGTGGTCGAGCACCTGCTGGAGCGGTACGGCACCCTGACCCTCGCCCTGCTCGCCCTGGTCGACGTCGATCCGCTGCTGGCGTCCCCGCTGGCCGGGGCACCGGAATACCTCGCGGCCGAGGTGACGTACGCGGCCCGCGCCGAGGGGGCGCTGCACCTGGAGGACGTGCTGACCCGGCGTACCCGGATCTCCTTCGAGACCACCCACCGCGGCCTGGAGTCCGCCGAGCACGCCGCGGAGCTGATGGGCGCGGTGCTGGGCTGGGACGCCGCGACCCGGGCGCGCGAGGTCGAGCACTACCGGGCACGGGTGGAGGCGGAGCGGCAATCCCAGCTGATGCCGGACGACGCGACCGCCGACGCGGCCCGGCTCGGCGCGCCGGACGTGCGGGGCTTCGCGGCGGACCGGGGCGCCGACGGCGATCCCGTCGAACTCCCGTCGTTCCCCCGCTGACCGACCCCCTGCCGCAGGCCGCGGTCAGAGCACCTTGCCGGGGTTGAACAGCCCCTCCGGGTCCAGCGCAGCCTTGATCGCCTGGTGCACCCGAACGCCCACCGGGCCGATCTCCCGGGCCAGCCAGTCCCGCTTGAGCAGCCCCACCCCGTGCTCGCCGGTGCAGGTGCCGCCCAGCTCCAGGCCGAGCCGCATGATCTCGTCGAAGGCTCGCCGGCCCCGGTCCAGGCTGGCCGGGTCGGCGCGGTCGACCACGATGTTCGGGTGCAGGTTGCCGTCGCCGGCGTGTCCCACCACGCCGATCGGCACGTCGCACTCCTCGGCGATCCGGGCCACCCCGTCGAGCAGCGCGGCGAGCGAGCCCCGGGGGACGGCCACATCGTCGATGATCAGCCCGCCGTTCCCGCCCGGGTACGCGTCGGCGGCGAACTTCTCCATCGCCGGGTGGGCCAGCCGGCGGGCCTGGAGCAGCGCCGCCGCCTCCGCCGCGTCGGTGGCCGCGTACACCTCGTCGGCCCCGGCCGCCTCGCACACCTCGGCGATCCGGGCCAGGTCCTCGGCGGCCCGCGACCCGGTGTCCACGGCGGCGAGCAGCAGCGCCTGCGCGTCGGTGCGCAGCCCCATCGGCTGGTACGCCTCGATCGCCGCCAGGTGGGTCCGGTCGAGCAGTTCCAGCAGGCTCGGGGTGAGCCCCTTCGCGGCGATCTCCGCCACCGCCACGCCGGCCTCCGCCGTGGAGTCGAACACGGCGACGAGGGTGAGCGACGCCTCCGGGGCGGGCCGCAGCGCGACGGTCACCTCGGTGACCACCCCGAGGGTGCCCTCCGAGCCGACGAAGAGGCTGGTCAGGTCGTACCCGGCGACGCCCTTGGCGGTGCGCCGGCCGGTGCGCAGCACCTCGCCGGAGGCGAGCACCACCTCGAGGCCGAGCACGTACTCGGTGGTCACGCCGTACTTGACGCAGCACATGCCGCCCGCGTTGGTGGAGACGTTGCCGCCGATGGTCGACGACTCCCACGAGCCGGGGTCCGGCGGGTAGTACAGCCCCTCCCGCCGTACCGCCCCGGCCAGCGTCGCGTTCACCACGCCGGGCTGGACCACCGCGATCCGGCTCACCGGGTCGATCTCCAGGATCCGGTCCATCGCCACGGTGCTCAGCACGATCGCGCCGTCCACCGCGTTCGCCGCGCCGGCCAGCCCGGTCCGCGCCCCCTGCGGCACCACCGGTACGCCGTACCGGGCCGCCGCCCGGACCACGCCGACGACCTCGTCGGTGCCGCGTGGGCGGACCACCACCAGCGGCGTCCCGGAGGCGCACAGGTCGGCCTCGTCCCGCTCGTGCATCCGGAGCAGGTCCGGATCGGTCAGGACGGCGTCGTCGCCGAGCACGGCGCGCAGGTCGGCGAGGAGGGGTGAGGCAACCATGCAGCAGAGGCTAACCCCCGGCTAGTTTGGCGACCATGCTCTATCTTGACCGGCCCGCCTGGCCGGCCCGTGGGCGGCTCTGGTCACATTTGATCAGCGACGTCTCGCCCGCCGAGTTGCACGCCTTCGCCGAGGTGCTCGGCGCGCCCCGCCGTGCGTTCGACCGCGACCACTACGACATCCCCGCCGAGCGGTACGCCATGGCGGTGCACCTCGGAGCCAGGGTGGTCCCCAGCCGCGAACTGGTCCGCCTCCTGCGCGCATCCGGCCTCCGCCGCCCCAAACACCTGTCCCACCCCACCCCCTGACCCACCCCACCCCCACCCCACGTCCCACCCCGTCCCACCGCCCACCCCGTCCCACCGCCCACCGCCCACCGCCCACCGCCCACCGCGATCTTGCACTTGCGGCCCCCGTTTTGGGCCTTAGATGGCATATATGAGGGCCGCAACTGCAAGATCGCGGGGGTACGGGCACGGGATCGCGGGGGTACGGGCACGGGTGCCGGACACGCGCACCGGGCTCAGATTGTCGCCCGGACGCCGCCCTCGGGACGCGGGCCGCAACTGCAAGATCGCGGGGGGCGCGGGCGGGTCGCGGGGGCGCGGGCGGGTCGCGGGGTGGGGAGAGGCGGGGTGGGGTGGGGGTGGGCTAGTGGAGGGTGGTTAGTTCGCGGTGGAGGTTGGCGCGGGCCGGGTGCTCCCAGCGGGCGGCCAGGGTGGGCAGCCGGTAGAGGGTGGGCAGGGCCAGCAGGCCGTCGAGCACCGAGGCCCGCCCGGCCCGGAACGCCGGCTCCGGCACGTGCGCGTACTCCCGGCGGACGGCGGCGGCGTACCGGTCGTACTCGTCGGGCGGGCCGGCCAGCACGGCCAGGTCGGCGTCGCAGAGCAGCGCGCCGTCGCGGTCCCCGGCCGCGACCGCGTGCCCGGCGGTGAGCAGCACCAGCCGGCGGACCTCCGCCACCGCCACGGTCGGCACCCCGACCCCGGTCAGCAGCGCGTCGGCGAGGTCGGCGCTGGCCCGCTCGTTGCCGTCCCCGCCGGTACGCGGGTCGTAGACCGCGTCGTGGCACCAGGCGGCGAGCCGGACCAGGTCGGGGTCGTCGGCCAGTTCGGCGTGCGCGTCGACGACATCGAGGACGGCGGTCAGGTGCCGGGCGGTGTGGTAGTGCCGGTGCGGTTCCCGCCAGCGGGCCAGCAGGCCCGCCCCGGCGTCGGTCAGTGCCGGTGAGTCCCCGGCCCCGGCGCCCAGGGCCGCCGCCCGCCACCGGCCGATCAGTTCCACCGTTCCCCGGCGGCCGTCCGAGTCCGTCATCTGGCCGAGTCTGCCGGAGCGGGCGAGGATTCACCGCACTCACGGTGGGTAGTCCCCGCCATGGCCGTGGCCCGGGATCGCCGATCGTCGCTGCTGCGGCGCGCCGGCCTGCACGACGGCGTGGCCGACATCGACTCGGCGCGGATCTCGGCGGCGATGGAGGAGCTTCGCCGTCGCGGCAGAGCCACCCTGCACGATCGGCTGCACCGGGTCCGGATGGCGGGGGGCCTGGCCGTGCAGGCCGGGCTGGCCGCCACGCTGGCCTGGATCATCTCCCACCACCTGCTGGGCAACCCGCAGCCGGTCTTCGCGCCGATCTCGGCGGTCGGCGCCCTGGCCGCGTCGGTCGGCCAGCGGCTGCGCCGGACCGTCGAGCTGATCGTCGGGGTGGCGGTCGGGGTGTTCCTCGGCGACCTGCTGATCTACCTGGTCGGCACCGGGGGCTGGCAGCTCGGGCTGGTGGTGACGGCGTCCATCGTGCTGACCCTCTTCTTCGGTGGGAGCGTGTCGGTCGTCATCCAGGCCGCCGCCTCCGCCGTGCTGATCGTCACGCTCAGCCCGTCCACCGAGGACCTGGAGATACCGCGCTTCATCGACGCCTTGATCGGCGGCGGGATCGCGCTGGTGGTGACGGCGGTCCTGTTGCCGCTGAACCCGCTGCGGGTGATCAACCGGGCCGCCCGGCCCGCGCTGGACCTGCTCGCCGACCAGCTCGACGCCACCGCCGGGGCGCTGCGCGGGCGGGATCGGGACAGCGCCCAGCGGGCCCTGGAACGGCTCCGCGAGAACAAGGAGGAGCTGGCCACCCTCATCGAGGCGATCGAGGGCGCGAAGGAGACCAGCATCCTCTCCCCGGCCCGTTGGCACCGGCGCAGCGAGCTGACCCACTACACCGAGGCGGCCGACCCCATCGACCGCGCGATGCGCAACACCGGGACCCTGATCCGGCGTTCCGTGACGATGATCGAGGACGGGGAGCCGGTGCCGGAGCCGATGCCGGACGCGGTGGCCCACCTCGCCGAGTCGGTCCGCCTGCTCCGTCACGAGTTCTCCGTCGGGGCGGAACCGGAGAAGGCCCGGGAACGGTCCCTGCGCGCGGTCAGTGAGGCCGGCCGGGCGTACGCGCAGGGGGTCGGGTTCTCCGGCAGCGTGGTGATCGCGCAGGTGCGCACCACCGCCAGCGACCTGCTGGTCACCTCCGGCATCGACCAGGAGGAGGCCAACCGGCTGATCCGGGTGGCCTTCGGCGAGCAGGAGAAACCGACCGTCGGCCCGGCCGAGAGCGTCCCCGCCCCGAAGCCGCCCACGGCCCCGCCGCTGGGCTGAGGCGCGCTCAGCCCAGCTCGGCGAGGGCGGTGAGCAGGCTCTCGACATGCACCGGCGTGCTGCCCAGGCCGATGCTGGCCCGCAGGGCGGTCGGGGGCAGGTTCCGGTGCCCACTGCGCGCGGCGGCCTCGGTGAGCAGCCGACGGGCCAGGGGATGGGCGCAGAACAACCCGTCGCGGACCCCGATGTCGTACCGAATGGCCAGCTCCGCCGCGACCTCGGCCGAGTCCCGGCCGGCCAGCACGAACGAGACGATGCCCACCCGGGGCGAGTCCGGGCCGAAGGTGCGCAGCTCCACCACGTGCGGCAGGGCGGCCAGCCCGTCCCGCAGCCGGGCCAGCAGCGTCTGCTCGCGGGCGTGCAGCGCGACCCGGTCCGCCCCGGCCAGCGCCGCGCACACCGAGGCGAGCGCGACCGCGCCGAGCAGGTTGGGGGTGCCGGCCTCGTGCCGGGCCGGGCCGGTGGCCCAGCGCACATCGTGGGTGGCGGCGCCGACGTGACTGGTGGCGCCCCCACCGGCCAGGTACGGCGGGGCCGCGTCCAGCCAGTCGCCCCGGCCGAGCAGCACCCCCGCGCCGAACGGCGCGTACAGCTTGTGCCCGGAGACGGCCAGATAGTCCACGTCCAGCGCGGCCACGTCGACCGGGGTGTGCGGGGCGAGTTGGGCGGCGTCCACCGCGATCCGGGCGCCGTGCCGGCGGGCCACCCGGGCCAGCTCGGCCACCGGCCAGCGCTCGCCGGTCACGTTGCTCGCCCCGGTCACCGCCACCAGCACCGGCGGGTGGGCGGTGGCGCCCCGGCGCAGCTCGGTCAGCGCCGCGTCCAACGCCCGGACCGCCTCGGCGGGGGCGGCCGGCACCGGCAGCCGCACCGAGCCGCGCGGCCAGGGCAGCAGGTTGGCGTGGTGCTCCCCGGCGAACGTCACCACCGTGGTCCCGGCGGGCAGGGTCCGGGCCAGCAGGTTCAGCGCGTCGGTGGTGTTGCGGGTGAACACCACGTGGTCGCCGGCGCGGGCGCCGAAGAAGTCGCCGATCGTCTGCCGGGCCCGCTCGTACTCCAGGGTGCAGCGCCGCGACAGCGCGCCGGCACCGCGGTGCACGCTGGCGTACCAGGGAAGCAGCTCGGCCACCGCGTCGGCCGCGGCCCGCGCGCACGGCGCGCTGGCGGCGTAGTCCAGGTTGATCTGGCCCGGCACGCCAAGCACGTCGAGCGGCCGCGACGACGCCGGCACGGTCCGCGCGGGCAGTGGCGTGAGCGAGGGTACGAGGGTGACGGTCATGGCACGACCTCCGGGTCCGGGGACCCCGGGTGACACCACCGGGACGGGGTCCGCGCTTGCCCAGCGCCGGACAGGGCTGGGCCCGGTCATCACCCGGGGCACCCCACCGCGAACTCGACGAGGGTTGCCGGCCAGCAAGCCGGGGCTTGACGCTGGCGCTCGTGACCTGACGACAGGGTAACGGTCGACCGATGCGGCCGGAACAGCCGGCGGGGGATGACTACGCTGATGTAATGGCCGACACCCCGCCCGGCGGCGCCGCGTCGCCGTGGACCCCGCACGATCTCCCTTCGCAGCCCGGTGGGGCCGCCCCCCGGATGCCGGTGCGCCGGCTGGGTTGGCGGCGGGTCCTGGTGGTGGTCCTGGTGGTGCTGCTGATCGCGGCGTGCGCGGTCTACATGCTCTTCAAGCTCGGCTTCAACCTGGGGCCGGAGGCGCTGCTGATCGGCGTGGTCGCCGCGATCCTCCCGGTGCCGGTGCTGGTCTCCTGCTTCCTGTGGCTGGACAGGTACGAGCCGGAGCCGTTGAAGTATCTGATCTTCTGCTTCGTCTGGGGCGCGTTCGTCTCCACGGCCGCCTCGCTGACCGTCAACGGGTTCTTCGCCGCCCGGTTCGCCGACTGGGGGCTGCCCGACGCGTTGACCGCGGTGCTGGTCGCCCCGTTCATCGAGGAGCTGACCAAGGCGCTCGGCCCGATCCTGCTGCTGATCTTCCGCCGCCGGGAATGGTCCGGCATCACCGACGGCCTGGTCTACTGCGGGCTGTCGGCGGTCGGCTTCGCCATGGTGGAGAACATCCTCTACCTGGGCGGTTACGGCTACGCCTCCGGCGTCAACGAGTACGGTCCGGCGACCGGGGCGCGGCAGGTCATCGCGATCTTCATCGTCCGGATCCTGCTGTTCGGCTTCGCCCACCCGCTGTTCACCTCGATGACCGGCGTGGGTCTCGGCATCGCCGCCCGGACCGCGGATCGTCGGGTGCGCTTCCTCGCCCCGGTCGCGGGCCTGCTGCTGGCGATGATGCTGCACGGCACCTGGAACCTGCTGCCGTCGCTGGCCCAGGCCACCGGGCAGACGACGGTCGCCCTGTACGGCTACCTCGGGGTGATGGTGCCGATCTTCTTCGGCATGGTCGGGTTGGCGGTCTGGCTGCGCGGCTGGGAGGGGCGGCTGACCGAGCGCACCCTGCCCGACTACGTGCGGGCCGGGTGGCTGACCCCGCCGGAGGTGGCGGCGCTGGGCAGCCTGGGCCGGCGGCACGCCGCCCGGACCTGGGCCCGGCGGGTGGCCGGCGACGCGGGGGTGAAGGCGATGCGCGGGTACCAGTTCTCCGCCACCCGGCTGGCGCTGCTGCGCGACGGGATGCACCGAGGGCTGGACCGCCGGCCGGCCGACCGGGAACGGACCGCGTGGGAGGAACGGGAGCTGCTGGACGCGATCACCGCGTACCGGTCCTTCTTCGTCGGCCGGGATCCGCAGGTGCCGGTCGGGAGCTGGGACGGCCACCGCTACCACCTGCGGTTCCCCGACGGGTCGCAGCGGCCGGTCGACGCCCCGGACGAACCCGTGGTGCCGATCCCGGTGGTGCTCGCCCCGCCGCCGCCCCCGGCCCACCCGGGGCCTTACGGCCCGCCCGGCTGGTACGGCGCCCGCCCGGCCGCCCCCTGGCCACCGGGCGCCGCCTGACGGGCGGGTCGGCCGGTCAGGCGGGTGCCGCCCGACGGGGCGGGTCGGCCGGTCAGGCGGGGCGGGTCGGCCGGTCAGGTCATCAGGCCGGTGAGGAAGTCACCGATGCCCACGGCCATCGCCGCCAGGCCCGCCCCGATCGCCTTGCACATCTGCGCCGCGCTGTCCGGCCGGAAAGCCACGAAGTAGATCAGGAACGCGACGCTTCCCCAGAGGAGAACCTTCTTCACGAATACCGGCACGATCCCTCCCCAGGGCGCTGGACGTGCCTGGCTTCCCGTAGCGGGCAGCCGCAAACGACGCGTCGCCGACCGGGGCGGACGACGGCGGAGGCCGGGACGGACCCCGGGGGAGGAAGCGGAAGGGCCTGCCGGAGGCGTTACAGGTACAGGCCGGTGGAGCCGTTCGACTCCGACTCGATCCGCTCGGCGGCGACGGCGTGCACGTCCCGCTCGCGCAGCAGGACGTACCCCCGGCCGTGCAGTTCGACCTCGGAGCGGTCGTCGGGGTCGAAGAGCACCCGGTCACCGGAGACGATCGAGCGGACGTGCGGCCCCACGCCCACGGCGGTCGCCCAGGCCAGCCGCTTACCCACGGCGGCGGTCGCCGGGATCACGATGCCGGCGGTGGAGCGGCGCTCACCCTCGCTGCCGTCCACCTTCACCAGCACGCGGTCGTGCAGTAGACGGATCGGCAGGCCGGAGTCGAGGTTCTGGTCGGCGGTCACGGACGGAACGGTACCGCGTCCGGCCGGGCCGCCCCGGGGGTGGTTGCGCGGACGCCGGCCGGGGCAATGTGTGGCGGAACCGCCCTAGGCTGGGGCGACGGAAGTATCCTGTCCCCCCTGTCCTTCGGGCAGGTTGATTCTGATGCGGGAGGTGCGCTTGAGCCGCTTCGAGCGGGTACGCGGACGGCTCCGCCGCGCGTACGAGTCGGGCCGGGAGTCGGTGCGGCGGGCCCGCGCCGACCCGACCACCGTCGCCGACGGGGGACCGGGCCGCGCCGTGGCGACGGGCGGCGTCGACTCCACCGGGGAGGCCGGGGTGGCGTCCCCCACCTCGCCGGGCCCGGCGGCCCCGCCGTCGGCGACGGTGGTCGGCGCCGAGCCGCCCGCCGCGATGCACAACTCCACCGCCAGCCGGGACGACGCCGACGTGCCGCACGCCCTGCGGATCGCCGCCGCCTGGTCGTGGCGGCTGATCGTCGTCGGTGTGGTGTTCTGGGCGCTGTTGAAGATCATCGCCACCATCAGCATCGTGATCATCCCGTTGGCCATCGCGCTGCTGCTCTCGGCGCTGCTCGCGCCGGCCGTCGGCTGGCTGCTGCGGGCGCGGCTGCCCCGCTCGCTGGCCACGGCGGTGGTGCTGGTCGGCGGCCTGGCTGGCGTCATCGGCACGCTGACGCTGGTGGTGAACGAGTTCATCAAGGGCGTGCCGGAGCTGAGCAAGAAGTCGTCCGAGGGCGTCCGGCAGATCCAGGACTGGCTCAAGACCGGTCCGCTGCACCTGTCCGACAGCCAGCTCACCCGGTACATCGACGAGGCGCAGGACTGGATCAACAACAACACCGAGAAGTTCACCAGTGGGGCCGTCTCCACCGCGGCGACCCTGGCCGAGGTGCTGACCGGCATCGTGCTGGTGCTCTTCGCCACCTTCTTCTTCCTGCGTGACGGCAGCCGGATCTGGCGCTTCATGGTCCGTCTGCTGCCGGTGGCCGCCCGGTGGAAGGTCGACGACGCCGGCCGGGCGTCCTGGGAGACCCTGGGCGCCTACGTCCGGGCCACCGTGCTGGTCGCGTTCATCGACGCCGTCGGCATCGGCGCCTTCCTGGTCGTCTTCGACATCCCGTTCGCGTTCCCGCTGGCCGCGCTGGTCTTCCTCGGGGCGTTCATCCCGATCGTCGGTGCGGCGCTCTCCGGCGTCGTCGCGGTGCTGGTCGCGCTGGTCGACAGCGGCCCGGTCACCGCGCTGATCATCCTGGGCGTGGTGATCGGCGTGCAGCAGGTCGAGGGGCACATCCTCCAGCCGCTGATCATGGGCCGGGCGGTGGCCATCCACCCGCTCGCGGTGATCATCGGCATCGCGGCGGGCGTGGTGCTCGCCGGAATCACCGGGGCGCTGGTCTCGGTGCCGCTGATCGCGGTGCTCAACACGGCGGTCCGTCGGCTCGCCGCGCGTACCGTGCCGGACACACCGCCGGACGCCGTGGTGGTCGCCTCGAGGGCACCCTGACCGTCCCGTGGAGCCACCGGGCCCGTCCCCGCCGCCGCGCGGGGGCGGGCCCGTCTCTTGCCGGACGCGTACGGTCAGGACCGGCCGAGGCGTTCCAGGGCGCCCCGGGCGACCTCGGGGCGGGTGGTGTACCAGAACGGGGGCAGCGAGCGGCGCAGGAACGGGCCGTAGCCGCGCGCCGTCTCCAGCCGCGAGTCGAGCACCGCGACCACGCCCCGGTCCCCGGTGGCCCGGATCAGCCGGCCCACCCCCTGGGCCAGCCGGACGGCGGCGATCGGCACGCTCACCGCGGCGAAGCCGGAGCCGCCGCCCGAGTCCACGGCTGCGGCGCGGGCCGCCGCGAGCGGCTCGTCCGGGCGGGGGAAGGGCAGCCGGTCGATCACCACGAGCTGGCAGGCGTCGCCCGGCACGTCCACGCCCTGCCACAGCGACATCACCCCGAACAGGCAGCTCGACCGCTCCTCGCGGAACCTCCGGACCAGCAGCGGCAGCGACTCCTCGCCCTGGAGCAGCACCGGCAGGTCGGTCCGCGCCCGCAGCAGCTCCGCCGCCTGCTGCGCGGCCCGCCGCGAGGAGAAGAGCCCGAGGGTACGCCCACCGAGCGCGCCGACCAGCGCCAGCAGCTCCTCGCCGGCCGCCTCGGGCAGCCCGGAGACGCTGGGGCGGGGCAGGTGCGCGGCGACGTACAGGATGCCCTGCCGGGCGTAGTCGAAGGGCGAGCCGACGTCGAGCGACCGCCAGCCCGGCCCCTCGGTGGCCGGGACGGTGCCGGTGGTGGGGCGGCTGCCCGGCGCGGCGGCGACCGGGGCGGCACCGGGCGGGGCGTCACCACGGGCCGTGGCGACGGCCAGCGCGGCGGCGGCCGGGGACGGCGGGGAGGGCGTCGGCGCGTCCAGGCCCAGCGCCCGGGCCACCGTGTCGAACCGGCCGCCCAGCGCCAGGGTCGCCGAGGTGGCGACGACGGTGCGCTCGTCGTAGAGGTGGGTGGCGAGGGTGCCGGCGACCGAGAGCGGGGCCACCACCAGCGCCCGGCGGCTGTTGTTGTCCGGCTTCTCCACCCAGGCCACGTCGTGCTCGGCCTCCTCCAGGAGCCGCTGGGCGGTGGTGGACAGCTCGTCCAGCACCGCCTTGGCCTGCTGCTTGCGTACCGGGTCCGGGTCGTCGGACTTGACGTCGCCGATCGCGTCCAGGGCGGCCCGGGTGGCCGCGTCGAGCAGCGTGCACGCCTCGCGCAGCGGCCCCGGCAGCCCGGCGGTGAGCCGGCCCGCCGGCACCTCGGCCAGCCCGGCGGCGAGGGTGCCACCGGCCTCGGTGAGCCGCTCGGCGACCTCGGGGCGCAGCAGCGGCCGGACCCGCCGGGCGGCCCGGTCGATCAGCTCCGGCACCAGCTCGGCCTGGGCGGCGGAGGAGACCCGGTCGGCCAGCTCGTGCGCCTCGTCCACGATGAGCAGCTTGTGCGGCGGCACGATGTGCCGCCCGGCGAGCATGTCGACGGCGAGCAGGCTGTGGTTGGTGACCACGAGGTCGGCCTCGCGGGCCCGGGCCCGGGACGCCTCGGCGAAGCACTCCGCGCCGAACGGGCAGCGGGACGCCCCGACGCACTCCCGGGCCGGCATGGACACCAGCCGCCATGCCTGGTCGTCGACGCCCGGGTCCAGCTCGTCCCGGTCGCCGGTGTCGGTCTCCAGCGCCCAGTCCCGCAGCCGCTGGATCTGCTTGCCCATCCGGCCGGCCTCGCCGAGCCACTTCCCGCCCCCTCCGCCGGCCCGGGGCTCCACGGCGTCGAAGAGGGTGTCCGTCGGCTCGTCCTCGGTCGAGTTGTCCAGCCGGGCCAGGCAGAGGTAGTGGTGCCGCCCCTTGAGCACCGCGAAGGTGGGCCGGCGGCCGAGCACCGGCTCCACCGCGTCGGCGAGCCGGGGCAGGTCGTGGTCGACGAGCTGGGACTGCAACGCCAGGGTCGCGGTGGAGACCACCACCGGGCCGTCCACGGTCAGCGCCGGGGTCAGGTAGGCCAGCGACTTGCCGGTGCCGGTGCCGGCCTGCACCAGCAGGTGCTCGCGGGAGGTCACGCACTCCTCGATCGCGGTGGCCATCTCCTGCTGGCCGGGGCGGGCCGCCCCGCCGGGGACCGCGCCGACCGCTGCCGCGAGCAGCTCCCCGGCGCTCGCCCGCTTCCCGCGCCGCCGGGATGCGCTGCGGGGGAGGGCGGAACCGAAAGCGGTGCGCGGCGGAGTCACCGTGCGACGGTACCCGCCGCCGTCGACGCCGGGCACGCCCCGCCCCGCGTGGCGGGGTCACCCTACGGAATCCCACGGGCCGCATCCGGTTACTTCTCCCGCGCGATCGATGGGCGGTATCGACTAGGGTGCGACTCATGCCGAGCGACGTGGTCCGCGTGATCTACCGCAAGTACGACGGCAGCGCCCACCGCGACTACCCGGCCCATCGGCTGGCCGAGGACGACCTCGGCGTCTGGCTCGGCGTGCCCACCGGCACCGAGTCGGTCTACCACGGCCGGCCCTCGGTGGAACAGATCCCCTTCGTGTTGCTGGTGCCACGGCACGCCTGGTGGACGGGGATGTTCAACCCGCCGCCGCGGACCAGCGAGGTCTACTGCGACATCACCACCCCGGCCCGGTGGGAGGGCGACGACACCGTCCACCTGATCGACTTGGACCTGGACGTGGTGCGCCGCCGGGGGACCGGGCTGGTCGAGCTGCGCGACGAGGACGAGTTCGCCGAGCACCGGGAGCGCTTCGGCTACCCGGCCGACCTGGTCGCCGAGGCCGAGGCCGCGTCCCGCCGACTGCTGGTCGCGCTCGGCGACGGCAGCGAGCCGTTTGCGGCGTCGTACCGGAAGTGGCTGGCCCTGGTGCTCTGAGCCCGCCCTCCGGCCGGGGCGTCACCGGCGCGGTGGCCAGGCCCCCCGCTTCCCGAGGCCCCCCACCCCCGAACGTGACCCCCACCCCTCGGGCGCTCACCGGGCGGGAGCGGGTGAGGTGGGCGATGATCCGGGGATGGACGCGTTCGGTGGAGTGGAGGTCGTGGCGCCGGAGGGCGGCACGGTGCGGGAGTTGCTGCGGGTGGGCGGCGGGGCGGTGGACCTGGGGGCGGTCGATCCCCGGTCGACGCCGGGGCTGCCCGCGGCGGCGGGCCGCGGCAGCGCCCGCAAGGTGTGGGCGCGACAGCAGGTGGAGTTGGCCGGCGCGGGGCTGGGGCGACAGCAGGAGATGCTGTTCGCCGCGGCCAAGGGCGCGGCCGGGCCGAATGCCCCGGCGAGCGCCCCGACGACCGCCGGCGAGGGCCTGGGACGGGGTCGCCCCCGGCGGGTGCTGCTGGTGCTCCAGGCCATGGACTGCGGTGGCAAGGACGGCACCATCAAGCGGGTGGCCGGCGTGATGAATCCGCTCGGGCTGCACATCCGCTCGTTCGGCCCGCCTACGGCCGCGGAGCGGCGGCACGACTTCCTGCGGCGGGTCCGGCGTGCCGTGCCGCCGCCCGGGTACGTCGGGATCTTCAACCGCTCGCACTACGAGGACGTGCTGATCGCCCGGGTGGAGTCGCTGGTGCCGGAGGCCACCTGGCGGGCCCGGTACGACGAGATCAACGCCTTCGAGCGGGAGCTGACCGACGCCGGGGTGACCCTGGTCAAGGTGATGCTGCACATCTCGTACGCCGAGCAGGGGGAACGGCTGTCGGAGCGGCTGAGCGACCCGGCCAAGCACTGGAAGTACAACCCGAGCGACCTGGACTCCCGGGCCCGCTGGGACGACTACCAGGCCGCGTACGCCGAGGCCCTGGAGCGGTGCGGCACGGACGCCGCGCCCTGGTACGTGGTGCCGGCCGATCGGAAGTGGTACCGCGACTGGGCGGTGGCCCACCTGCTCGGGGAGACGTTCGGTGACCTGGATCTGGGGTATCCGGCGGCGGACTTCGACGTGGCGGCGGAGCGTAGGCGGTTGTGCGGCGATTGACCGGGTCAAGGTGAACGTCAGGTGAACGACCAGTAAATGGCGGCTGGCCGAGGGTGGGCCGAGGAATTCGTGGTTCTGCCGTTTCCTAGCATTCCCACTGCAGGCACCCCCGGGGCGTCCGCCGCCCTTCCACCGACACGACGAGGTCCAGGCTGTGAAGTTTTCCTTCCGCCCCACCGAGGGCGCCTTCTACGAGCTCTTCACCAGGGCCGCGCAGAACTTGGTGCGGGGTACCGCGCTGCTGAACGAGCTGGCCCTGCCCGGCGTGGACGTGCAGTCGGTCAGCGAGCGGCTCACCGAGGTCGAGCACGACAGCGACCAGATCACCCACGACCTGTACAAGAAGATCAACTCTACCTTCATCACCCCGTTCGACCGCGAGGACATCTACCGCCTGGGCTCGCTGCTCGACGACGTGATGGACCACCTGGAGGCCGTGGGCAACCTGCTCTACCTGTACGGGCTGACCAAGCTGCCGTCGCTCCCGCGTGAGCTGCACGACCTGGTCAACGTGCTGGACCAGCAGGCCAAGCTGACCGCCGAGGCGATGCCCCGGCTGAAGTCGATGAAGGACCTCGAGGACTACTGGATCGAGTGCAACCGGCTGGAGAACGACGGCGACCAGGTGTACCGGATGCTGCTGGTCCGCCTCTTCTCCGGCGAGTACGACGCCCTGACGGTGCTCAAGATGAAGGAGGTCGCCGACGAGCTGGAGGCGGCCTGCGACGCCTTCGAGCACGTGGCGAACACCGTCGAGACCATCGCGGTCAAGGAGTCCTGATCCTGTGACTCCCGAACTCATCGCCGTGCTGGCGGTGATCGCGGTGGCCCTGGCGTTCGACTACACCAACGGCTTCCACGACGCCGCCAACGCGATCGCGACCAGCGTCTCGACGCGCGCCCTGACCCCCCGGGTGGCGCTCGCCCTCGCCGCGGTCGGCAACTTCGTCGGCGCCCACTTCGGCGCCGGCGTCGCCAAGACCGTGGGTGACGGCCTGGTCACCCTGCCCACCGGGGTGGCCAGCCTGGGGGTGCTCTTCGCCGGGGTGCTCGGCGCGATCGCCTGGAACCTGATCACCTGGTACTTCGGCCTGCCGTCGTCGTCCTCGCACGCCTTGTTCGGCGGCCTGGTCGGGGCGACCCTGCTGTCGGCCGGCGGGGTGGTGCAGTGGATCACCATCGGCGAGAAGGTCCTGCTGCCGATGGTGCTCTCGCCGATCATCGGCCTGACCCTGGGCTACCTGCTGATGCTGGCGATCCTGTGGATCTTCCGCAACGGGCAGCCGGGCAAGCTCAACCGGGGCTTCCGCTGGGCGCAGACCGCGTCGGCGGCGGCCATGTCGGTCGGCCACGGCATGCAGGACGCCGCGAAGACCATGGGCATCGTGGTGCTCGCCCTCTACACCGGTGGCTTCCAGGACGACAAGAGCCACATCCCGGGCTGGGTGTTCTGGACCTCGGCGGCCATGCTGGCGGCCGGCACGTACGCCGGTGGCTGGCGGATCATCCGGACCCTGGGTCGCAAGATCATTGACCTGGGGCCGCCGGAGGGCTTCGCCGCCGAGGCGGTGGCCAGCGCGGTGCTCTACTTCAACGCCCTGGTGCTCAAGGCCCCGATCTCCACCACCCACACGATCACCTCGGCGATCATGGGCGTGGGGGCCACGAAACGGCTTTCCGCCGTGCGCTGGAACGTCGCCGGCAACATCGTGATCGCCTGGGTCATCACGTTCCCGGCCGCGGCGCTGATCTCCTGCGTCACGTACCTGCTGGTCCGCCCGCTCTTCGGCTGACAGCCGGTTCGGAGGGGCTCCCCGCGTCGACGGGGAGCCCCTCCGACTCACTTGTAGCGCACGCCGATCTGCTCGCGGACGGCGTCCAGCAGGGCCATCACCTCAAGGGTGGTCGAGTGCGGGACCAGCGGGCTCTCGGTCAGCCCCGCAGCGAGACAGCGCTGCACCTCGGCGGCCTCGTACTGGTAGCCGCCGCCGGTCAGGTCGGCGGGGATCGTCTCCGGGTCGGCCCCGGCCCGGTGCAGGGTCGCCGACGGCGGCCGGAAGAACGGCGCGGGCAGGTCGATCCGGCCGGCGGTGCCGGTGATCGAGGCGACCATCGGGGTGGCCCCGATCATGCCGCAGCTCAGCGTCGCCACCGCCCCCGAGTCGTACCCGAACACCATGCCGGTGTTCTCGTCGACCCCCTCCGGGCCGAGCTTCGCCCAGGCCCGGACGTGCTGCGGGACGCCGAGCAGCAGGTGGGCCAGGCTGACCGGGTAGACGCCCAGGTCGAGCAGGGCCCCGCCGCCGAGCGCGCGGGCCCGCATCCGGCTCTCCGGCGCGAACGGCCCGGCCGCCCCGAAGTCCGCCTGCACGCCGGTGACCCGCCCGATCGCCCCGTCGGCGATCAGCTCGACCACCCGCAGGATCAGCGGGTTCGTCCGCATCCACATGGCCTCCATGAGGAAGACCCCCCGGGTGCGGGCCGCCTCGACCAGTTCGGTGCTGTCCGCCAGGTCGAGGGTGAACGGCTTCTCCACCAGCACCGCCCGGCCGGCGGCCAGGCAGGTCATGGTCGCCTCGTGGTGCGCGACGTGCGGCGTGGCCACGTAGATCGCGTCCACCTCGTCGTCGGCGGCCAGTTCCGCCCAGGAGCCGTACGCCCGCTCCGCGCCGTGCTTGTCGGCGAACCGCCGCGCGCCCTCCGGCGTCCGCGAGCCGACCGCCACCAGCTCGGCTCCCGGCACCAGCCGGAGGTCCTCGGCGAAGCGGCCGGCGATGTGGCCGGTGGCCAGAATCCCCCAACGTGTCATGCGTCCACGCTAGTCGGGGCCGGTCCGGGCCCCGACGTCCGCCGAATCGGGCGGCCCACCCTGCGGGACTAGGCTCGACGCATGACGATCGACAGCGACGGCTTCGCCGCCCCGCCGGCCCTGGTCGAGCACGCCCGCCGGTTCCGCGCCGAGGGCAACCCGCCGGCGCGGCCCCGGGTCTCGGCCACCGTGCTGCTGCTCCGCCCGGCGGGCGTCGACTTCGAGGTGTACGTCATCCGCCGCGTCGCCGCGATGGTCTTCGGCGGCGTGTACGCCTTCCCCGGCGGCGGGGTGGACCCGTCGGACTCCCAGGCCCATCTCGACTGGGCCGGCCCCGAGCCGGCGGCGTGGGCCGGGCGGCTGGGCGTCGCGCCGGACGCCGCACAGGCCGTGGTGTGCGCCGCCGCCCGGGAGGTCTTCGAGGAGTCCGGGGTGCTGCTGGCCGGCCCGGACGCGGCGACCGTGGTGGGCGACGTCAGCGGCGACGACTGGGAGGCCGCGCGGCAGGACCTGGAGGCCCGCCGCCGGGGCTTCGCCGACCTGCTGGCCGGCCGGGGGCTCACCCTCCGGTCGGACCTGCTGCTGCCGTGGAGCCGGTGGATCACCCCGGAGTTCGAGCCGCGCCGCTTCGACACGTACTTCTTCGTGGCTCTGCTACCGCAGGGGCAACGGACCCGGGACGTCTCCGGGGAGGCCGACCACACGATGTGGGTCCGCCCGGCGGACGCCCTGGCCCGGGCGGAGGCCGGCGAGCTGACCATGCTGCCGCCGACCCTGGTCACCCTGGCCCAGGTGGCTGCCGCCGGTGACCTGGCCGGGGTGGCCCGCGCGTCCGCCACCCGCGACGCCGCCACCCCCATCACCCCCCGCCTGGACCTCCCGGAGACCGGCGAACCCCGCTTCGTGCTCGGCTAAACGCCCACCCCACCCCACCCCCTCCTCGCCGATCTTGCACTTTCGGCCCGGTCAAATCCGGCACACCGCTTAAAACGGGGGCCGCAACTGCAAGATCGACGGGGCGGGGCGGGGCGGGGCGGGGCGGGTTGTTAGCCGAAGCGGCCGGTGATGTAGTCCTCGGTCTTTTTTTGGGTCGGGTTGCTGAAGATCTTCTGGGTGTTGTCGTACTCGATGAGGCGGCCCGGGTCGCCGGTCTTCTCGATCGAGAAGAACGCGGTGCGGTCGGAGACGCGGGCGGCCTGCTGCATGTTGTGCGTGACGATGATGATGGTGAACTTGTCCTTGAGCTGGAACATCAGGTCCTCGATGGCCAGCGTGGAGATCGGGTCCAGCGCCGAGCAGGGCTCGTCCATCAGCACCACCTGCGGCTCGACCGCGATCGTCCGGGCGATGCAGAGCCGTTGCTGCTGACCGCCGGACAGGCCCGCGCCCGGCTTGCCGAGGCGGTCCTTCACCTCGTCCCACAGGTTCGCCGAGCGCAGCGCCCGCTCGGCGGCCTCGTCCAGGATCGACTTCTTCCGCACGCCGTTGAGCCGCAGCCCGGCCACCACGTTCTCGTGGATGCTCATGGTGGGGAACGGGTTCGGCCGCTGGAAGACCATGCCGATCGTCCGGCGCACGGCGGTGACGTCCACGTCGCGGTCGTAGATGTTCTGCCCGTCGATGGTGAGGTCGCCCTCGACCCGGGCCCCCGGCAGCACCTCGTGCATCCGGTTGATCGACCGCAGGAACGTCGACTTGCCGCAGCCGGACGGCCCGATCAGGGCGGTCACCGTCTTCGGCTCGACGGTCAGGTTGATGTTCTCGATCGCCTTGAAGGCGCCGTAGTAGGCGGTGACGTTCGAGGCGTCGATGCGCTTGGCCATGGTGGTGGTACCTCCGGGGTTCATCGGCCGAGCCGGTTCCGGCGGGCCAGCAGCTTCGCCGCGACCGTCAGGATCAGCACGAGGGCGACCAGGGTCAGCGCCGCGGTCCAGGCCCGTGCCGGGGCGTACCGGGACGCGTCACCGGCCTGCTGGTAGACGAAGAGGGCCAGCGACGACTGGTTGTTCTCGAACGGGTTGAAGTTGATCGCCGCGCCGCCGCCGGCGACGAGCAGCACCGGCGCGGTCTCGCCGGCCGCCCGCGCGACGGCGAGCATGACGCCGGTGACGATGCCGGGCAGCGCGGTCGGCAGCACGACCCGCAGGATGGTCTTCCACTTCGGCACGCCGAGGGCGTACGCCCCCTCGCGCAGCGGCGCGGGGACGAGCCGGAGCATCTCCTCGGTGGAGCGGACCACGGTGGGCAGCATCAGGACGCTCAGCGCGAGCGCGGCGGCGAAGCCGGAGAAGCTGGGCCGGCCGTCGTTGAACACCGGCGAGACGACCAGCACCCAGAACGCCAGCACGAACAGGCCGGAGACGATCGACGGGATGCCGGTCATCACGTCGACGAAGAACCGGATCGCGAAGGCGAACCGGCCCCGGCCGTACTCGACCACGTAGATGGCGCAGAGGATGCCGAGCGGGACGGTGATCAGCGCGGCGATGCCGACCTGCTCCAGCGTCCCGACGATCGCGTGGTACGCGCCGCCGTTCGGGTCCCGGGCCCCGATGTTGTTCATCGAGGTGTTGAAGAAGTCGCCGTCGAGACGCTCGACGCCCTTGCTGACCAGCGTCCAGACCACCGAGGCCAGCGGCAGGACGGCCAGCACGAACGCGGAGTGGATCAGCGCGCTCCAGGTGCGGTTGCGGGCCGACCGCCGCCCCTCGACGGCGTTGCTGGCCGCGAAGAGGCCGGCCAGGTGGAGCAGCGCGGCGAGGACCACGACGAGGACCGGGCCGCCGATGCCGGCGCCGTACACGATCGCGGTGGCGACCACGAGGGCCGCCAGGGCGATCACGGGGGCGGCGTACCGGGGCAGGCGCTTGGCCCGGAGGTCGGGCGGCTGGGTGTGGTGGTTGGCGACGGTGGTGGTCATGCGGCCGACTCCGTGAACTCCCGGCGACGGTGGACGATCGCCCGGGCGGTGATGTTGACGATCAGCGTGATGGTGAACAGCACCAGGCCGGAGGCGATCAGCGCGCCCCGCCCGGTGTCGTTCGCCTCGCCGAACGCGTTGGCGATGTTGGCGGCGATGGTGTTGCCGCCGTTCTCGATGAGGTTGAACGAGATGCCGAAGGTGATGCCGAGGGTCATCGCCAATGCGATGGTCTCGCCGAGCGCCCGGCCCAGGCCGAGCATCACCGCGGCGATGATGCCGGGGCGGCCGTACGGCAGAACGGCGGTGCGGATCATCTCCCAGCGGGTCGCCCCGAGCGCGAGCGCCGCCTCCTCGTTCGCGGTCGGGGTCTGGAGGAAGACCTCGCGGGAGAGCGAGGTGATGATCGGCAACACCATGATCGCCAGGACCAGCGAGCCGAGCATGATCGACTTACCGAACGGGCCGTCGCCCCCGAAGATCGGGATCCAGCCGAAGTACTGGTTCAGCCAGGCGGAGAAGTCCCGGACCGGGGTGACGAAGACGTCTCGTCCCCAGAGCCCGAAGACCACGCTCGGCACGGCGGCCAGCAGGTCGATCAGGAAGCCGAGGGCGGTGCCGAGCCGGCGCGGGGCGTAGTGGGAGAGGAAGAGCGCGATGCCCAGCGCCACCGGCACCGCGATGAGCAGGGCCAGCGCGGAGCTGAGCACCGTGCCGAAGGCGAGCGCGCCGATGCCGAACTTCGGGGCGGTGTCGTTCGGCGACCAGCCCTCGTACGTCCAGAAGTTCGCGGTGTTGGCGCGCAGGGCCGGCACCGCCTTGGCGATCAGGAAGACCGCGATGGCGGCGATGATCACCAGGACGGCGGTGCCGGCGGCCAGGGTCAGGCCGCGGAACGCGCGCTCCGCGCCGAAGGCCCGCGCCCGGGGCAGGCCACCGCCGCCGCCGAGGCCGCCCCCGGCGGGAGTACGGGTGCTGACTGGTGACTCGGCCACCCGCGCCGAGCCGGCGGGCCGCTCCTGGCCTGAGGCCACGCGGGTCCCGCCGGTGCCGGCGTCGGCCGAGCGGGAAGGGGTTTCACCCATCTGCTCGCTCGCTTCGAGTTGAGGGAGTGGTGTCGTGGCGTGGGGTCAGGAGAGGTTCTTGACCGCGGCCTCGACCTTGGTCCGGACCGAGTCCGGCAGCGGGGCGTAGCCCAGGTCGGTCAGCTCGGCCTGGCCCTCGGCGCTGGCCGCGTGGCCCAGCAGGCCCTTGACCAGCGGCAGCTTGTCGGCCGCGAGGCCCTTGCCGCAGACGATCTCGTACGTCACCAGGACGATCGGGTACGCCCCGGCCTCCTTGGTGTTGTAGTCGACCGACATCTTGAGGTCGTCGCCCTGGCCCTCGACCTTGGCCCCTGCGATGGTCTTGCCCGCGTTCTCGGCGGTCAGCTCGGCGAACTCGCCCGCGCCGTTGCCGATCTTCGCCATCTTCAGACCGGCGTTCTCGGCGAAGGACCACTCCATGTAGCCGATCGAGCCGTCGGCGCCCTTGACCGAGCTGGCCACGCCGTCCGAGCCCTTGGCGCCGGTGCCGCCCGGTGCCTTCCACGCCTTGGCGTTCTCGAAGGTCCAGTCCGCACCAGCGGTCTTGGCCAGGAACTTGGTGAAGTTGTCGGTGGTGCCGGACTCGTCCGAGCGGTGCACCGTCTGGATGGTGGTCGACGGCAGCTTGGCGTCCGGGTTGTCGGCCTTGATGGCCGGGTCGTCCCACCTGGTCACCTCGCCGGCGAAGATCTTCGCCAGGGTGGCCGGCTTGAGCTGGAGGTCGTCCACGCCGTTGACGTTGTGGGCGACGGCCACCGGGCCGATCACCATCGGCAGGTGGACGGCCTTGCCGCCGGAGCACTTGGCGTCGGCCTGCGGCTGCTCCTCCGGCTTGAGGGCCGAGTCGGAGCCGGCGAAGTCGGCGGTGCCGGCGATCAGCGCCTGGATGCCGGCGCCCGAGCCGGACGGCTCGTAGTTGATCGTGCTGCCGGCGCACTTCTGCTGGTAAGCCTTGATCCACTCGGCCATGGCGTTCTTCTGGGCCGAGGAGCCCTGCGCGTTCAGGGTGCCGGTGGCGCAGTCGGCCGCGGCGGCCGACCCGGAGGCGGAGGCACCGCCGGCGGGCTCGTTGTTGTCCGAGCCGCATGCACTGAGACCGAGCACCGCAGTAAGAGCGAGGCAGGCGATAGTGCCGTGCCGCTGGAGCTTCACCTGAGGGGTTTCCCTTCACATCTGGACGGGCCGCTCCGGATGGGGGCCCGGGGAGGCCGGCGTGACCGGCTGACCTGAAAGCTAGGAGCGCCAGGTAGCCGGATCGCCGGTCAGAAGTGAACGAGGGGTGAACAGGTGCGGCCGGACAGGTGGCCATCGGCTGAGGACGGGTTGTCCAATTAGTGAAGTTGGTGGCCTCAGCCGAGGTGGTAGTTGACGTGGGCGCACCAGCGGGCGAAGCCGGTCCGCTCGTACAGCGCGACCGCCGCGGTGTTCGACTCGTCGACGAAGAGCATCACCCGGTCCAGCCCTCGCTGGTCCCGCAGGTACGCCAGTCCCGCCGCGGTCAGCGCCCGGCCCAGGCCGCCGCCGTGCGCCGCCGGGTCGACCCCGAGCACGTAGACCTCGCCGATCCGGGCCGACCCGGGCCGCTCGTGCACCTTGGTCCAGTGGAAGCCGAGCAGCCGCCCCGTGGCGGACTCGACGGCGAGCAGGAAGCCGGCCGGGTCGAACCACGGCTCGGTGAGGCGTAACCGCAGGTCGGCTGCCGTCCACCGGCCCTGCTCGGGGTGGCTGGCGAAGGCCCGGGCGTTGAGCGCGAGCCAGGCATCGTCGTCCGCCCCGGGGACGAACGCGCGCAGGACCACCCCGTCGGGCAGGGGCGGCGCGGCCGGCGGGTCGGCCAGCGGGCGACGTAGCTGCCAGAGCACCCGGGCCCGGGTGAGGCCGAGGTCGACGGCCAGCGCGGCGGCGGACGGGTGGTCGCCGTGCGCCCAGGCCCGTACCGGCCCGGTGGCCGCGTCGAGCGCTGCCCGGGCCAGCACCCGGCCGGTGCCCCGCCGCCGACGGGTGGGGTGGACGGCCACCTCCACGCCGACGCCGGCCGCCGGGTCGGTGGTGTCCAGGTGGGCGTAGCCGGTCAGCGTCCCGTCCGGCGCGCGGGCGGCGAAGTGGACGGCCGGGGCCCGCGGGTCACGCAACCGCAGCAGCGTGTGCTCGTCGAACGGGTCGGCCCCGTCGGCGTCCCCGGCCGCCCGGGCCAGGGCCAACACGTCGGCCGCCTCGGCCGCCGTCAGCGCCGCGCTGTGGGTCACCCGGTCGGTCGTCAACTCGGCGCTGCTCATTCCGTAACCGTAACGGGTGCGGCCCGGGCCGTGGCCGTGCCGATGGCGGTACCCCGCCTCCGCCTGTTCCCTGCCGGCGGGGTGGTCGCTCAGGTGGCGCCGGTGGGGATGGGCAGGGCCTCCAGCCGGAACCGGCCGGTCAGGTCCGGCAGGAGTTCGTGCAGCGAGTCCACGGTGCCCTGCCGGTCGCCGCCCGCGTCGTGCAGCAGTACGACCGCGCCCGGCCGCACCTCGGCCGAGACCACGGCGGCGACCTTCGCGGCCCCCGGCGCCCTCCAGTCCGACGGGTCGACGGTCCAGTGCAGCGGGATCATGCCGATCTCCTCGGCCACCGACACCACCGGGTAGGTCCACGCGCCGCCGGGCTGACGGAAGTAGCCGATCGGGGCGCCGGGCACGGCGTCCCGGATCGCCGCGTTGGTGCGCAGCAGGTCGGCGCGGATCACGTCCGGTGACCGCTTGCCGAGCAGCACGTCATGCTGCCAGGAGTGGTTGCAGAGGGTGTGCCCGTCGGCCACGATCGCCTGGATCAGGTCGGGATGGTTCCGGGCGTTCTCGCCGACCACGCAGAAGGTGGCCTTGACGTCGTAATCCCGCAACAGGGCCAGGACCTGCGGGGTGTACCGCGGGTCGGGCCCGTCGTCGAAGGTGAGCGCCACCACCGCCGAGCCCGTGCCGACCCGGGCGCCGAACAGGCCGTCGCCCGCCGTCTCCGGCGGTTGTCCGGTGGCGCCGTTCTGGCCGCCCACGGTGGGACTGGCAGTGGGCCCGGCAGGACCGGAGGTCGGGGCCGGTGGCCGGGGGCGGTCCCCCGGCGGCTGGTCGGCGTGCGGTGGGTCGTCCGCGTGCGCCGAGACTCCCGTGGGTTGTGGCCTCGGCTCGGGGGCCATGCTCTGCCCGAGCGCGTACGCGGAGCCGAGCAGCGCGGCCACCACGACCGCGGCGAGCCCGACGAAGCGCCCGCCCGCTGTGGGGGCCATCAGCCGACACCGCCACTCGGGCACCGGGACCGGCCCCTGTTCGCCCCCGTGGTCATCGCACGCACCGTCGCCCCTTCCGCCGCCAACCCGACAGTCAGAATAAGACCGACGAGTCGTGCAAAAAGGGCAAATCGGGAACAGGGTGTCTGACGGGACAGTCCTGGCCGGGCCTGGCGTGATCGTCTGCTGATTTGTGAGCCCACGCGCCGGGCGGGTTCTCCGAAATCAGCAGACGAGCGTGAAGTCCGGCCCCGCTCCAGGTGCGGGGCGGGAACGTCGACGCTGTTGTCGTCGCTGAGCGGCGGGCAACCCGCAGCGCCCCCTTTGCTCTGCTGTCCCCGGCGCAACGCTCGCGGAGCGTGACGGTTCTGCCGACCTCTCGTGCCAGCACCCGACGCGAAGCGATTGCGCGACGTTGGTGCTGGTGTGGCACGGCAGGTGCTGGTGTTGCGGTGGCGGCAGCAGAGCAAAGGGAACGAGGTGGCATTACCCGACCGGCACCCGAGCCGGTTGGACGGCGGGCCCGCTGTCCCACCTCACCCGCCCACCCGTATCGGTGGGGGTCTATAAAATGGTCAGGGTTTTCGCCACGATCCATCGATCAAGCCCGCAGCTATCGGACTTACCCCCAGGCGGTACGGGGCCCCAGGTCGGGATCGTGACTCAGACCGGGATCGGGGCGTGCTCGGGCTCCGGCAGCGACCGCGACGGCGGCACGACGAACTTGTAACCGACCTGGCGGACCGTGCCGATCATCGACTCGTACTCCGAGCCGAGCTTGGCCCGCAGCCGCCGCACGTGCACGTCCACCGTCCGGGTGCCGCCGAAGTAGTCGTAGCCCCAGACCTCGCGCAGGAGCTGGTCCCGGGTGAACACCCGGCCCGGGTGCTGGGCCAGGAACTTCAGCAGCTCGAACTCCTTGTACGTCAGGTCGAGCGGCCGGCCCTTGAGCTTCGCGGCGTAGGTGTCCGGGTCGATGGTCAGCTCGCCCGCCCGGATCGAGCCGCCGGCCCCGGCGGTGGCGTTGCTCAGTCGACCGACCGCCAGTCGCAGCCGGGCCTCGACCTCGGCCGGCCCGGCGCCGGCCAGGATGACGTCGTCGACGCCCCAGTCGGCGTTCAGCGCGATCAGCCCGGCCTCGGTGACCACCGCGACCAGCGGCACGCCGAGCCCTGTGGCGTGCAGCATCCGACAGGTGGCCCGGGCCTCGCTCAGCTCCGACCGGGCGTCCACCAGCACGGCGTCCGGGCTGGGCCCGGCGACCAGGGTGCGGACGTCGCGCGGCGCGGTGCGCACCGAGTGTGGCAGCAGGTCGAGCGCCGGCAGCACCATCGACGGCTCGCCTGCGCGTGCGGTCACCAGCAGCAGGATCTCCACACGATCACCTCCGTCCCGGCGGCCCTGCGGCCGCGCGCGACCAGCGACACTCCCTGGTGGGGGTGGCGCTGAGAACTTGCGTGGGTCCCGGCGTCGCTGACGGGCGGGTATCGGCTTGAGCGTAACTGATCGCCTGGCCTGCGCTTCTGCGCTGCTTCCCCTTTGTCCGCCTTGCCCGCGATCACGCCGCAGGTTTTAACGTTGCCGAAACGGTGGTCACCACGGTGGCACCCGGGTCTGGCACGATCGGGACGTGTATCCCCCGACCTCCTCCGAGGCCGGCCGGGACCCGTGGGTCGACGACGACGTCCCACCAGGGCCGGCCGGTCGTGCGCACCCACCGGTCCCGCGCACCGGCCCGGACGTCGACGCCGACGGTCCCCCGGCCCGGCGGGGTCGCCCCCGCCGGCTGCGTCGCGGCGGCGACCCGGGCTGGCGGCCCGACGACGAGGCCGACGACGACGTCGACGAGGAGGAGTTCGAGCCGGTCGAGGTGCGCCGGCCGCTCTCGCTCACCGTCGCCGGGTTCGCCGCGCTGCTCGGCGTCGGCCTGGTGCTCGGCGCGCAGACCGCCGGGCCCGGGCACCGGTTGCCGTTCGCGTTCATCATCTTCGGCGTGCAGTTGATCTTCGTCCTGGCCTGGACGATGGCCATGCGCCCGCCCGCGCTGCTGCTGGTCGCCCTGGTCAGCGCGGTGGTGGCCGCCGCCGCCGACACCGCCGCCGTGCAGTCCGACATCGCCGGCCTCGCCCCGCTCGGGTACCTGGCCGCCGGCGGTTTCCTGCTCGGCGTGCTCGGGCAGCTCGTCCGCCGGGTCGACCGGGTCCGGGTCACCGACTCGCTCGGCACCACCCTGCTGATCGTGGTCGGCGTGGTCGCCTTCGCCACCCTCATCGTGCTCAGCCGGATCCCGGCCGGCACCCAGGCGATCACCGTCTGCCTCACCGCCACCGGTGTCGCGCTGACCGTCGCCCGGCTCACCGACGCGGTGCTGCCCTGGCCCCGGCTCGCGCCGCAGGTGCCCCGGGGCGCGGCGGGCGTGGTGGCCGGCGCGATGGCCGGCACCCTGGCCAGCGCCGTGCTGGGCAGCTACCTGGTCAGCTTCACCCCGACCAGCGGTGCGGTGATCGGGCTGGTCGCCGCCGCCACCGCCGTGCTGGCCGACCTCGCCGTCGGGTACGCCGAGGCGGGCCGGCTGATGGCCGGCGAGCCGCCGACGATGTGGGCCGCCCGGCACATGCAGGGCCCGCTCGGCGGCTTCGCCCTGTCCGCCCCGGCGGCGTACGCGATGTGCGTGTTGTTCCTGTGAGCGACCGGCCGGCGGCGCCCGCCCGCAGGCCGGGCTCGGCCGGCGGTTGAGGGTTTCCCCTCCCGGGTACTGTCCGGTGCGCCGTAGGGCGGCAAGTAGCCGTAGGGCGGCAGAACCGGACCGTCGACGTCCCCTGGGCGCCGGCCAGGACAGAAGGAGGCGGGCGTGGCGGAGGCCTACCCGGCGTACGAGGAGCGCCCCCGGCGACGTGGGCGCAAGGTGCTCATCACGCTCCTGGTCCTGCTGGTGATCCTGGCCGGGCTGCTGGTGGCCGCCGACCGGATCGCCGTCGGGGTCGCCGAGCGGGCCATCGCCGACCAGGTCACCAAGGAGATCGCCAAGCAGGACGCGCAGTCCTCGGCGCCCGAGGTCGAGGTTGGCGGCTTCCCCTTCCTCACCCAGGTGCTCGACGGCAGGTACGAGCGGATCACCATCAAGCTGCGCGACGTGCAGGGCGCGGTGCGGGGTGATGCGGTCAGCCTGCCGACGCTGGACGTCGACGCCCGCAACGTGCGGGCTTCCCTGGACACCCTGCGCACCCAGCAGGGCGACGTGGTCGCCGAGACCGTCGACGGCACCGGCACCATCACGTATGACAGCCTGGCCAAGCTCCTCGACCGGCCCGGCCTGACCCTCGGCGAGCGGGACGGCCAGCTCGCCGTCACCGCCCCGGTCGACATCCTCGGGCAGAAGCTGACCGTCACCGGCACCGCCAAGGTGACCGTCGGCAAGGAGGGGCAGGTGTCGCTGAGCTTCGCCGACCTCGACGCCGAGGGGCTGCCGAACATCCCGCTGGCCCGCACCCTGCTCAACAACTACGCCAAGGGCATCTCGATCGACGTGCCCCTGCCCGAGCTGCCGTTCCAGCTCGTCGTACGCGAGGTCAGGCCGCTGCCCGGAGGGCTCGCGGTGACCGCCGCCGCGAAGGACGTCCCGATCAGCTCGGCCGGCTGAACCGCCCGAGTCCCGGCCGGGGCGGTGTCGCCCGGCCGGGACGGCCGTCCCGGATGCTGGTCGAGCCGGTGGCACTCCGCAGGACGGCTGGTAGCCTCCCTGTTCATGGGGATGCACCTCACCAAACG
The DNA here is from genome assembly GCF_050948415.1 of Micromonospora sp. CA-111912. Classification (NCBI taxonomy): domain Bacteria; kingdom Bacillati; phylum Actinomycetota; class Actinomycetes; order Micromonosporales; family Micromonosporaceae; genus Micromonospora; species Micromonospora sp. CA-111912. The sequence continues at coordinate 6,617,127 of NZ_CP192007.1, read as the reverse complement.
GCGCGCGATCGACCTGTGTCGCGTGGCCACCTGCCTGTGTCGCCCCGTCATCTGACGGCGGGGCTGTCCTCGGCCGCCTGACGGCGGCCACCGGCCACAGGGTCTGCGTACCCTCCGGTTCTCCCCCTCTTCGCCCGGCAGCGGCGCCGTCGCACGAACCCGTGATCCCGTCCTTCCCACTGGGTCCCGCGCGTGGTGCGACAGTCACCTATTCGATCCCGCGCAGGCTCACCATCCATCCTCACCAGGGAGTGATCTGATGAGTCGCGACACCGCACTCGTCTCGGCCGAATGGGCCGAGAAGAACATCGACGCCCCGGGCGTCGTCTTCGTCGAGGTCGACGAAGACACCTCGGCCTACGACACCGGCCACATCGCCGGCGCGATCAAGCTGGACTGGCGAACCGACCTCCAGGATCAGGTCCGCCGGGACTTCGTCAACAAGAGCCAGTTCGAGGCGCTGCTCTCCGAGCGCGGCGTCGGCAACGACGACGTCGTCGTGCTGTACGGCGGCAACAACAACTGGTTCGCCGCGTACGCGTACTGGTACTTCAAGCTCTACGGCCACCGCGACGTCAAGCTGCTCGACGGCGGTCGCAAGAAGTGGGAGCTGGACGCCCGACCGCTGGTCACCGACGCGGTGACCCGGCCGAGGACCGAGTACGTCGCGCAGGAGCCGGACACCACGATCCGCGCCTTCCGCGACGAGGTCGTCGACGCGATCGGCACCAAGAACCTGGTCGACGTGCGCAGCCCCGACGAGTTCGCCGGCCGGCTGCTCGCCCCCGCCCACCTGCCGCAGGAGCAGGCCCAGCGCGCCGGGCACATCCCCACCGCGATCAGCGTGCCGTGGTCGAAGGCGGCCAACGAGGACGGCACCTTCAAGTCCGACGACGAGCTGCGCAAGATCTACGCTGCCGCCGGGCTGGACGACGGCAAGGAGACCATCGCCTACTGCCGGATCGGCGAGCGCTCCTCGCACAGCTGGTTCGTGCTCCAGGAGCTGCTCGGCCACCCCAACGTGAAGAACTACGACGGTTCCTGGACCGAGTACGGCTCGCTGGTCGGCGTGCCGGTCGCGCTCGGCGACGAGCCCGGGGAGGCCTGAGCCATGACCGCTCCCACCGCTGCCGGGTGCGCCGCGCCCGACCAGGCTGCCCCGCTGCCGGCCAGCCTGGACCTGGAGAAGGAAACCGTCATCACCGGCGCCGTCCGGTCCGAGGCCGGCGAGGTCGTCGCGGGCGCGTACGTCCGGCTGCTCGACTCGACCGGTGAGTTCACCGCCGAGGTGGTCACCTCCCCGGCCGGCCAGTTCCGCTTCTTCGCCGCGCCGGGGAGCTGGACGCTGCGCGCCCTGTCCCGGCACGGCAACGGCGACGCCGCCGTCACCGCCACGCGCGGGATCAACGAGGTCGCCGTCACGGTCGCCTGAGTGTGTGTAAGGCCCCCTGCTGTCGCTTCGTGCATGGCAGGGGGCCTTATCGACATCTCAGGTTGTGGGTGCAGCCGTCCGGGTGGCCAGGACGCAGCAGGCAGCGCCGTCGGTGTGGCAGCCGCCGATCGCAGAACACCTGATGCTGCCCGCTGAGGTCGCCCTCGGCGGAGAGGGTGGTCTCGCCGACCTGCACCTGCGGCAGGAACCCCAACGAGCGGGTCAGCGCGCGGGCCAGGACGTGCGCGGCGGCCAGGTCGGCCGCCAGCACCGTCAGGTGTACGACGAACCGCTCGGCTTCGCTCACCGGTACGCCCGTAGGGCGAACCGGGACTGCCAGTCCCGCAACGTCTGCTTGATGTGGGCGTTCTCGTCCCGGGTGCGGTCCAGTTCGGCGTGCAGGGCGGCGAGGTCGTTGGCGACCCGGTGCAGGAAGGTGCTCACCTCGCCGGGGTCCAGGCCCCGTCGGACCAGCGTGAACTGCCGCTCCCGGACCCGCCCGGCGCAGAGCGGACGGTACGCCGCCGAGAGGTAGTGCCGGCCGGTGTTGCTCGCGCCGACCGGCACTACCTGTTCGGGTTGTCGGTGCCGGGCGGCCGTGCCTGTTGGACGGGTGTCGCGGCGGAGACGTCGGAACGGATTGCGCACGGTCGGTCCACCTTCCCGAGGTGCCCTGCCGGGGCGGTGTGGGGGCCGGGGCGGGCCGTTATTCCTGCGACGGCCCGCCCCGGCGGGGGAGTGAGCGCTGCCCGTTGCCACGCGAGGAGGCTCGGGAGCCAACTTATGCGCGGATGGCGCGTGAGTCAATCCGTGCGCCCGGCGTTTTCGCGTGAACTTTGCTTGTCGAGGGGGCGGGTTGCGTGATCAAATCGGAGGTGCCACGCGAGGAGCGCCATGCCTGCTATACCCGATTACTTCCGAATTTCGAACGCGATAATGTCCGACGTGAGGAGCGGAAGGCTCAAGCCGGGCGACAAGTTGCCGTCGATCGCCGAGCTGTGCAAGCAGCACGAGGTTGGCGCGTCAACCATTCGCCAGGTCTACATCCGGCTTGAGGCCCTGGAAGTGGTCCACCGTCACCAGGGCAAGGGAGTGTTCGTCACCGACCCCGACACCTGGATGCGGAAGCCTTAACCCCGCTTCCTCTGGCCGACGCCGAAGACGCGCCGGGTACGGTTCAGAGGGTCCAGGTGTCCACGGGTCGGTACACGAAACAGGCAGCCTCGGGGCCTGGCAGCGGCGTGCGATGGATCTCCTTGCCGGTCGTGGCGTGGATGGCGACAAGTTCCTTGGTGCCGGCCAGGCGGACCCAGAGGATGTGGTCGCTGTCCAGGTCGAAGTCGGCGCCGGCGCTGCCGCCGAGCCGATCCCAACTGCTGCGCCAACTGAACTGCGCCGTTGTGGTCAAGAACGACGAGCGTCGGTGGCCGCCTTGGCGCGCTGACCTCCGAACAGATCGCCGACGCCCGCATCCTGCTCAGCGCCGGGCAAACCCGAACCGCCGTCGCCGCCAAGCTCCGCGTCTCCCGCTGGACACTCAGCCGCGCCCTTGACACCGCGCCCCGCTGACGCCCGCCACCGAGTGCCAACGCCTGACCGCAGCGGACAGCCCACGCGCGGATCGCGGCACGACAAGATGCTTTCTCAGCTTGCTGACCACCACTGGCGTGGGTCCGCTTCGCCCGGCAGATAGGAGTTGGGCAACGGGATACTGTTGCGCCCAAATCTGGGGTAGCCGGGAGGTGAGACTCCTCCCGGCTACTCGACCTGAGGTAGAGCCAGCTATACCGCACGGGTAGCGCAGCCTCACCCGGTTGTGCTAGCTCAGGCGCCATCGCGCTCCGAGCGGCCCTTCTCTACCGTCGTCCCATGCGATTTCGACCGATCACGACAACTGGTGCCGCCGAACCAACACGAGGTTCCGACCGCAAAAATGTTCGACTGCATTCGAGGTCTACGATCGGCTTGCTGCTGGCGGCCGGCGCAGCTTTGGTGGCAGCATTCGAGTTCGCCCCCAGGGCCCTCCTGAAGCGAAACTTCGGGGCTTACAGTGACGCGAAACTGCACGACGCCTTCGGGCGTGCTCTCGTCGAGTATTGGCGAAGCGGAACTCCGGCGTTCCCCGCCAGTCTGACGACGTTGGTCGACTACTGGTTCCAATGGCATGCGATCAAGGTGGCAATCAGCTCGTTGTCGGTCATTGTCTTCGCCCTGCTCGCCACCGCGCTGTGGCAGAGATACCTGCGTAACCAGGCCTGGTACGCGGCGGTTGCCACAGCCGCAACGGTGTCGACGGTTGCCGCCACGGGAGTGCTGGTGCTGAACATTCAGGCGACGGCCGTACCGCTGGTCGCGTTGCTTGGGCTGCTACCCGGTAGAACCGCCGACGGAAAACTCGCACAGGTTTTAAGTCAGATGCGCGAAGGGCTGACGAAATCGGCCAGCCCGCACGCCGGTTCCCCTGCGCTGACGGTACTGCTCGGCGAGGTCGAGCGATACTTCTGGGTCATGGTGGCGATTTCCGCCACGCTGATGATGGCAACCGTCCTGGCGAGCGTCCTTTTCTGGAAGCGGCGTATCGCCGCCGACCCGAGCGCCACACGCGTCAGATTCATGCACAGCACACTCGGTGTCATCACGGCCCTGACCGCATGTCTGCTGCTACTTGTGACAGCGGCCTATGCATTCTCGGCGCTGGAACCCGCCACCTGGCTGCTCGGCGTCGTCGGTGCGGGCTGACACCGCTCCTCCACCACTGCTGCGTCGTAAAGTCGTGACCGTGGCGACGAGCGTGTGGCGGGCGATGGCGAGCAACCCCGTCCGATTCGTCCTATCGCCATGGCCATGGCGCAGCCTGGCCTATGTGGTCAGTAGCGTGGCGGTCATCTCGATCGTCTGGCTCGCCGTTCTGCCGCTGCTGCTGTTTCCGCCGCTGCTGGTGCTCGTCGGCATACCGATCGGGGCGCTGGAGCGCCACCGGCTCGGCCTCATGGAGCCGCTGGCGGTCCGCGACCCGCACGCACCCCCACCCCCGGGCGGCTGGGCGTGGGTGCGGCGGCGGGTGACCGAGGCTGCCACCTGGCGCGAACTCGGCTATTGCGCATGCCTGCTGTCGGTGCTTGCGCTCCTCGACCTCGCCGCGGTGTTCGTCCTGTTCATCTGCCTCCTCCTGCTGGCGCTGCCGCTGTTGGTCGGGGTGGGCGCGGACGCCCACATGGCGGTGGGCACCTGGACGGTCGAGACCGTCGGGCAGGCGTGCGCCGTCGCCGGTCTGGTCGGGGTGCCCGCGACGGTCGTCACCCTGTACGGAATCAGCGTGCTCGGCGGCGCCCAGGCCGCCTTCGCCACGTGGCTGCTCGCACCCACCGGCACCGAGGCAAACCGTCAGGTCGAGGAACTGGCCCAGTCGCGCAGTCGGTTGGTCAACTCGTTCGAGGCCGAACGCCGTCGGATCGAGCGAGACCTGCACGACGGCGCGCAGCAACACCTGGTACTCCTGACGATGAAGCTGGGCCTGGCCGAGCGGCATATGGCCGACGCGGGCGGACGCGCCGGCGAACTCGTCGGCGAGGCCCACGAACAGGCCCGGCTGGCACTCACAACCCTCCGGGACCAGATCCACGGCATCCACCCCCAGATCCTCACCGATCTCGGGCTGACCGAGGCGATCCGCGAACTCGCCGAACGGTGTCCGATTCCGGTCGAGGTCGACCTCGACCTGCCCGGCCGGCTGCCGCCCGAGATCGAGTCCACCGCCTACTTCGTGGTCTCGGAGGCCCTGACCAACGCGATACGACACGCCGCAGCCACTCGCATCCAGATCGGTGGCGGACTCGCTGGGCAACGGCTGGCGCTGACAATCGTCGATGACGGTCGGGGCGGCGCTGAACCGTCACTGGGCACGGGCATGCGGGGGCTGGCCGACCGAGTGGCCGTCGTGGCTGGCACCCTGGAGATCAGCAGCCCCCAAGGAGGACCCACCACACTGCGGATCGACCTGCCGTGTCGCTACGAATAGTGCTTGCCGAAGACGCCACGCTCATGCGGGCCGGCCTCGTCAGCCTGCTCGAAGGACTGGGCCACACCGTGGTCGCGGCGGTCGGCGACGGCGACTCGATGGTGGCGGCCGCCCGAGAGCACCGACCCGACCTGGTCATCACCGATGTCCGCATGCCGCCCAGTTTCACCGACGAAGGGCTGCGCGCTGCGGTGACACTACGCGCCAGCGACCCGAGCGCGGCGGTACTCGTGCTGTCGCAGTACGCGGCCACCGCGTACGCCGCTGAACTGCTCGGCCCGTTCGGACGGGCCGGAGTTGGCTACCTCCTCAAGGACCGCATCGGCGAGGTCGCCGACTTCTCCGACGCGGTGTCGCGGGTCGCGGCCGGCGAAACCGTCATCGACCCCGACGTGGTACGGCAGTTGCTGAACCGCCGACGCACGACCAACCCACTCGACCGGTTGACCACACGGGAACGGGAGGTGCTCGGGCAGATGGCCGAAGGACACAACAACCCGTCCATCGCCCGAACGCTCGGAATCAGCGACGCCGCGGTGGCCAAACACATCGGCAACATCTTTACCAAACTCGACCTCCCCGAGGCCGATGGCCACCGCCGGGTACTCGCCGTCCTGACCTACCTGCGAAGCTGACCGCACCCGAGTCGGCGGCGGCAGCGACGGCGCAAACGGCGCGCGCGAGCGGCGAACTGCGCGTGCATCCGGAGCCACCACCCCTCACGCAGCCCTACCGGTCGGACGGACCTGGCGCCGAAACAAGACGCCGATCATGAAGGGCAACTTTCTGGTACCCAAAGCAGCTAACCATCAACGGCAGGCGATTGACCACGACGGCAGGTGGTGCCCGAAGAACCTGCCCGGGTGGTGCCAGTTCAACCTGCCGAAATCAGCCAACCCATAAGACGTGCCAACCTTGGGCGCCCATGAGGGGTTGCCGAGCAGAGCGGTTCAAAGTTTCTGTACGTCTTCAAGGCGGCCCCGGCCGGGGCCGCTCGTGCCGGTCGACAGGGGACGCGCGTCCGGTCGCTTCGCTGCCGCTGCACACCGGCCGCGCCCACGGGCCCCGTCGACGGGCACGACGTCGACGAGCACCAGGACGACGACGTTGCCGAGCGGCAACGGTTGCACGCCGACAAGCAGCCGGAACTAATTGCCGAATTGGCCTCTACGGGATCAAGGGGCGCGGCAAGCCGGCCCGGCGGCACGCCGCCCGGCCCGGCCTGGCGGCCAGCCGGGGCGGTCAGCCGCCCGGCGGGCCGGACACCGCGCCGGCGGTTGCCGAACGGATCGGGGGAGCCCATGAGTGCCGACCACCCCAAGGGTGGGCCCGACGTCGACGAGCTGCCCGCCGCGAGTTGCCGAACGCTCGTCGACGAGCACCAGGCGGTGCCGGCCGCCGTCGACGAGCTGCGGGGAGGGGTCCACAAATCTCCGGGAAAGGTTCACAAGACAGCGCGAGCGCGAGTTGCCGAAAGACCACGCGGCCCCCTGTCGGTGGGCGGTCGCGTCTACCGTCGACGGGTGCTCGCGGATGATGGCCGGTCCCTGTCGCTGTCCCTGGCCGCCTGGTTGGAGCCGGTCGCGTTCACCGACCTACGGGCGGTCCAGGTGACCGAGCTGCTGACCGAGCAGGTGAGCCGGTGGGCGCGCGGGCAACGGTGGCAGGTACGCCGGGAAGCACCCTCCCGCGTGGAGTTGGCGGCCCGGTCGGACTCTGGTTGCAGTGGGGCGCGCCCCGGTGGAGGCCCGCCCCGGTCGGTGTCCACCTGGTGCGCCTGGACGCGCGCCGGCGTCACGAGTTCGCCCAGAGCCCGGCGCTCTACACGCGGGTACCGCCGTCGCACCTGCCCGCCCCGGACCACAGCCCGGCGATCCCCCACCCGACCGCCCTGGCCGCCGCCGAGCTGACCGCCCTCGCGCTCCGGCTCGCCGGCGAGGGCATGCCGCTGGTCGACGTCGTCGACGCCCTGCACCGCCGGTGCCAGACCCGCCGGCGGACGTACCGGGAGGACGTCCTCGGCAACCTCGCCACCTGGTGGTCCCTCGGTGATCCGGCGGATTGGATGGCACACGGGTGGGACGACTGCACGACGGCGATAGGCCTGCCCGGCGGCGATGAAGGTCGGCTCTTGCAGGTAGAACCAGTGATCCACCACGTTGACGAGCGTCAGCCGGTCAGCAGTCACACAGTTGACCACGGCACCTCCTCGAACAGACATCGCACTGCACGTACTGATCATTTGCCGGCCGACGGCTCCCACAGTTTCGCGCTCGTCGGCAGAAGCGGATGGGCCGCTCCGCTCGACGCCGCATCGCTGCCGCCAACCGTTGCGCATCGGCTCGGGCCGGTCGTCCTCAGAGTGACCGGCCCGAGCCGTGGCCGTTGCGGCACCCGCCCGCCTTTCCGGGTACCCGGCCAGGACGTGCGCCCACCTCGCCGGGGTCCGGCCTCGCGCGGACCTTGCCGCTCCCGATGTTGATGTCGACCCGGCCGGTTGCGCGGCTAGGCTTCAGGTTGGCAGTTCAACCGTGCGCTGCTGTGGCGGGCGCGGCCTCGGGAGGGTGTTCCAGCACCCTCTCGGGGGTCCGTCCGACTCCGACGGCGCCTACTCGCAGAAGACCCGCACTTTGGCATCGGGCTGGTCCACCTCCACGGTCATCTCGTCGAGGTGCTCCACGAGCGCCTCAAGCTGTTCGGGCTTGAGCTGCGTCAGGTCGAACGGCACGCCCGACTTTTTCAGTTCGGCGTTGGCCTGGCCCAGTGCCTGCGGCGGGATCAGGGCCGCCAGCCGTACCCCGGCCCGCAGCAGTTGCAGCGGCACCCGCACGTTGACCCGTCCCGGCTCGCCGTTCTCAAGGGTGTCGACTACCACCCGCAGGTACTTCGCCCTGCCCTTCGGCCGGGCATCGAGGCTCGACGCCGCTGGCGGCTGGTCTCGTTCGAGCGCGGCGATGAGCTGCTCCGCCTCCTCTGCGGTGATCTTGCCCTCGGCCAGCATGTCGAGGATGTCCTTGCGCTGTTCGTTCATCGGTACCTCTCCTATCGAATGGTTACGAGCACAGCCGTACGGCCCTGCTCGACGTCGACCCGGGTGCCGGGCAACGCGGAGACGACGCCCCAGCCGGCGCCGAGTGCCCGCACCACACTGACGCGGTACACGAGGCAGACCACGGCCGCCACCAGCACGGCCAGGACCACGACCGGCGAGAACACGAGCACCACGGGGAGCACCGGGACCCAGATCCGGATGGGACGACCGTCCGGGCGTTTGAGCCGTACGGTCAACAACTGCGGCATCACGCTCGGCCGTCCAGTTCGGACAGCGCCTGCTGTGCGGTGATCTCGCCACGACGCAACCGATCGATGACGTCGGCCCGGGACGGTGCCGGATCGGTCTCGACGAAGTCGAGCATCTGCATGATCCGGTTCAGTCGGGATTTGATCGTCGGGTAGCTCACCCCGAAGATTCGCTCCATCTCCTTGATGGAACCGTGGCACCGCACGAACGCCGTGACGAAGACCTGATCCTCGACGTTGAGCTGAGCCAGTTGCGGTAGCTCGAACTCGCCCTCGATCGCGACGCCGTTGCCTGCCAGGCGCACCCGCTCGACGACGAACGGCTGGCCCCGGGTCAGGTTGGTGAGTTCCTGCCAGTCCATCGCCTGCTCTGTCATATCTAGATTTGTACCCCACTTAACTTCAACTTTCTGCATGTTGATCTTAATTTTCTTCAACGAGCGCTTCGGCGGTCGCCTGCACCGGCGGGTGGAGTCGGCGCGCCGGACGGGGTGGCGACACCGCGTGACACGATGGCCCGGTGAGTGGTGCTGCACAGCCGGGATACGCCCCGCCGACCGATCCCAGCGAGCCGACGCCCGCCCGCCGGCGGTCCCGCTGGCTGCTGGCCGTGACCGTGGCCTGGGCGGTGCTGTTGGGCGTACTCACCTGGGTGTCGGTCCGCGACGATGGGCCGACCGTCCGCGAACAGCGCACCCTGGCCCAGGCCGGGCCGGTGGTCGACCGCGCGGTGGGCGAGCTGGTCGCGGCGGCTGCCGGGGACCGGGCCGTCGCGCTCGTACCGGACCGGATCGAGCAGGGCTGTACGGTGACGCCCCTGCTCGACGGCGCGACGCTGGCGCGCGCGGTGGAGGTCGTCGCGCCCGGCGCGGACCCGCGCGCCGTGCTCACCGAGATCGCCGACCGGCTGCCGGCTGCCTGGCGGGCCGGGGTCCGGGTGACCGGCGACGGCCCCCGGTTGCGTGCCGACGCGGGGGAGTTCGTGCTGGTGGAGGGGCGTCCGGCCGGCGACGGCCGGGTCCGGCTGAGCGTCCGCACCGGGTGCCGCCCGGTGGGCGACGGCTACCGCGCCTCCGCCGCCCAGGGCGGCCCGGAGACGGCCGCCCTCGCCGCCGCCCTGCGGGCACTCGGCACCCCGGCCGCGCCGGCTCCTGTGCTGGTCGCCGCGCCGTGTCCCGGCGGTGGGGGGCCGGCCCGCACCGCCCGCGTCACCCTCGACCCCGCCCCGGCCGAACCGGCCCGCGCGCTCGCCCCGGTCGCCGCCGACACCGTCCTTTTCGACGCCACCGAGGGGTACGCCTACCGACAGGGCCCGGTCACCGTGGCCCTGGCCGGCACCGAGCTCACCGCCAGCACCGGCTGCGGAGGCTGACCCACCTGGCGGCGGGTCAGGGGACCGGCCGTCAGTAGACGAGCGCCTGCGCCCCGTCGGCCATCGCTTCCTCGACGAAGACCGCCGCCCCGGCGATCCGTACGCCGGGCAACACGTCGTCCGGGCCGATGTCCCGGCGGGCCGCGCACTGGGTGCAGGCCGTCACCCTGCCGGTGCTCATGATCACGTGCAGCAGCTCGGCCAGCGGCGCGGAGTGCGGCAGCTCGAACTCCTGCGCCCGGCCGGGCAGCGCGAACCAGGTGGACTCCCCGGTCAGCCAGAGCGAGACGTCCACCCCGGAGGCCGCAGCGGTGGCGGCGACGGTGAAGGCCTGTGCGCACCGCTCGGGCGCGTCGGCGCCGGCGGTGACCTTGACGACGAGAGTACGGGCCATGGCGCCAGCATAGGATGACCCGGATGGTTACCGAGATCGGGTTCGTCAGCCTGCTGGTCGCCGGCCTGGGCGCGCTCGCCGGTGGCCTGGTCTACCTAGCTGTACGCATGTCGAGAGGACGTTGGTGAGCGCGAGGAGTGAGCCGGGTCTGCGAGCCCCGCAGTCGCGAACGGAGACGAACCTGTGAGCGCGAGGAGTGAGCCGGGTCTGCGAGCCCCGCAGTCGCGAACGGAGACGAACCTGTGAGCGGCGAGAACGCCCTACAGCCGCCCTGGTTGAATGCGCCCCCGGTCGATCCGTACCCGTACGAGGAGAGCCACGACCTGCGGGTGGGCCCGAAGCTGCATCCGGCGCTGGACGGACTGCTGCCCTACGTCGGGGTGTGGCGGGGCCGGGGTCGGGGCGGATACCCGACGATCGAGGACTTCGACTACGCCCAGGAGATCCGGATCAGCCACGACGGCCGGCCGTTCCTGTGCTACGAGTCGCGGGCCTGGATCCTCGACGAGGAGAGCCGGCCGGTGCGCCCCGCCGGCCGCGAGGTGGGCTGGTGGCGTCCGGTGCTCGACGGCGACGGCCGGGCCACCGACGAGCTGGAGGCCCTGATGTCCGTGCCGACGGGTGTGATGGAGCTGCACATCGGCAAGCGCAAGGGCACCCAGTTGGAGTTCGTCACCGACGCGGTGGTCCGCACCTCCACCGCCAAGGAGGTCACGGCCGGGCACCGGCTCTTCGGCATCGTCGAGGGCGCCCTGCTGTACGCCCAGGACATGGCCGCCGTCGGCCACCCCCTGACCCCCCACCTCTCCGCCCGGCTCCTCCGCACAGCCGGTTAACCCGCACCGAAATGCCGGAGTGATCAAGAAGTTTGCGTCACGTTTGGAGCATCCCCGGGACGCAAACTTCTTGATCAACATGAGCGGGGCGGGGTGGAGACGGAAGTGGGGGTGGGTGTGGGTGCCGGTCGGCGAACTATAGTCGGACGGTGTCCGAATCCTCCCTTGCGGAAGTGCTCCGCGCTCGTGGGCTGCGGCTGACGGCGCAGCGGCAGTTGATCCTCCAGGCGGTGCTGGACCTCGGGCACGCCACACCGGAACAGGTGCACGGTGCGGTCCGTGAGGTCGCCGCCGGCGTCAACATCACCACCATCTACCGGACGTTGGAGCTGCTTGAACGTCTGGGCCTGGTGACCCACACCCACCTGTCGCACGGCTCGCCCACCTACCACGCGGCCGGTGAACACCAGCACGTCCACCTGGTCTGCCGGGAGTGCGGCGCGATCGACGAGATCGACCGGGAGATGCTCCGGCCACTCGCCGACCGGCTTGCCGACGATCGGGGGTTCCGGGTGGACATCGGGCACGTGGCGCTCTTCGGCGTCTGCGGTCGCTGCGAGGACGGGGAGCGGAAATGATCGACATCGCGGGCGTGGTCGCGGCCGAGGCCATCGACGAACAGACGCGGGACCAGCCGGAGCCGGCGCACCGGGCGGCCGGGGTGCGCGGGGTCGCCGCCCACTACGGCGACCCGATGCGGGAGCAGCGCACCCTCGACACCGCCGTGGGCCTGGTCGACCGGTCGCACCGGGGGATCATCGCCGTGCCCGGCGAGGAGCGGATCGGCTGGCTGCACACCCTCACCACCCAGCACCTGGCGACGCTGAAGGCCGGCGAGGGCACGGAGCTGCTGGTGCTTTCCCCACATGGCCACGTCGAGCAGCACGCGATGGTCGCCGAGGACGGCGAGACCACCTGGCTGGACACCGAGCCGGGTGCCACGGGCGGTCTGCTGACGTACCTGGAGCGGATGCGGTTCTTCAGCAAGGTCGAGCCGCGTGACGCCACCGCCGAGCACGCCCTGCTCTCCCTGGTCGGCCCGGAGGCGGCCGGCGCGCTCGGCACGCTGGGCGTGACCGGGCTGGCCGAGCCCGACGCCGTCGGGGTGCCGGGTCCGAAGTTCCGCACCGGCGAGATGCCGTCCCGGCCCACCGTCCGGTACGCCGTCGCGCCGCTGCCGATCGGTGGGTGGGCCCGCCGGGGCCCGCTCGGCGTGGACCTGCTGGTGCCCCGGGTGGCCATGGACCAGGTGGTCGCCGAGCTGCGCGGTGCGGGGGTGCCGGTGGTCGGGCTGTGGGCGTACGAGGCGATCCGGGTGGCCGCCCGGCGGGCCCGGGTCGGGGTGGACACCGACCACCGGACCATCCCGGCCGATGTGGACCTGATCGCCCGGGCCGTGCATCTGGACAAGGGCTGCTATCGGGGCCAGGAGACCGTCGCCCGGGTGCACAACCTGGGGCGGCCGCCGCGTCGGCTCGTACTGCTGCACCTGGACGGGGTGACCACCGACCTGCTGCCGGCCGCCGGCACCCCGGTGACCCTGGACGGCCGGGCGGTCGGTTTCGTCGGCACCGCCGTGCACCACCACGAGCTGGGCCAGGTAGCCCTGGCGGTGGTCAAGCGCAACGTCGGAGACGACGCCAGCCTCCTGGTCGGCGAGACGGCCGCCGCGATCGACCCTTCCTGAACTGGCGTTCAGTCCGACGGTCGATTTGCCCGGGCGGGCCGTCTAGGATCGCCGGCATGACGACAGGGACGTTGGTCACGGTTGCCCCCACCGGTGCGGAGTCGGCGAAGGCCGAGGTCCCGGCGCTGCCGGTGACCCTCGACGAGCTGCTGCTGACCGCGAAGGAGTGCGAGGCGCTCGGCGCTGCCGTGATCCACATCCACATCCGCGACGACGACGCGCGGCCCACCCTCGACCAGGGGCGGCTGCGGGAGACGGTGGCCGCGCTGCGGGAGAGCACCGACCTGGTCGTGCAGCTCTCCTCCGGCGGGGCGGTGACCGACCCCGAGGCCGACCGGCTGGCCGTGCTGGACGCCGGGCCGGACATGGCCTCCTGCACCATGGGCACGCTCAACTTCGGCGACGACGTCTTCCTCAACCGCTGGGAGTTCATCGTCGACCTGCACACCCGGATGCAGGAGCGCGGCATCGTCCCGGAGTACGAGATCTTCGACCTCGGCCACCTGACCGCCCTGCAGCGCCTGCTCGGCAAGTACGGCCTGCCGCACGGTGGGCACGTGCACGTCGACTTCGTGATGGGGGTGCCGGGCGGTATGCCGGGCACCACGCAGGCGCTGGTCGCCGCCCACCAGGCGCTGCGCGACCTGCCGGAGGGGACCACGTTCTCGGCCACCGGCATCGGCCGCAGCAGCATCACGGTGATGCTGGCCTCGCTGTCGGCCGGCGGGCACCTGCGGGTGGGGATGGAGGACACCACCACGTACGCCAAGGGGCAGCCCGTCGAGTCGAACATGCAGCTCGTCGCGCGGGCGGTCGGCTTCGCCCAGCTCGCCCAGCGCCCGCCGCTGACCACGACGGCGGCCCGCGAGCTGCTCGGCCTCTCCTGACCGCGTTCGCCGTCGTGACCCGCCCGCCGTCCACGGCGGGGCGGGCCGGCGCCGGCTTCCGCCGGTAAGTCCCGCTTCGGCCCGCGCCCCTGTCGTCGGGCGGGCAACCGGCCTGCTCACCCTCGTTACGGCCGCCGCCGCCCCGTCGGTACCGTCCACGTTGTGAGAACGACGTACGAGGGCGGCGCGCCGCTCGCCGAGGTGATCCGTTCGGGATTCGTGGAGGGGCTGCACCGCGGCTCGGTGGCGGTGCTCGACGCGGCCGGCGAGCCGGTGGCCAGCACCGGGGACGTCACCTCCCCGATCTTTCCCCGCTCGGCGAGTAAGCCGATGCAGGCGATCGGCATGCTCCGCGCCGGGCTGCCGCTGGGCGACCCGGCCGACGTGGCGCTGGTGTCGGCCAGCCACGCGGGGGAGGAGTTCCACGTGGCCCGGGTGGGCGAGCTGCTGGCCGCCGCCGGGCTGGACGAGTCCGCCCTCGGCTGCCCACCCGACCTGCCGATGGGCGAGCTGGCCCGGGAGGCCGTGCTGCGGGCCGGCGGCGGGCCCACCCGGGCCCGGATGAACTGCTCCGGCAAGCACACCGGCATGGTGCTCACCTGCCTGGCCGCCGGCTGGCCCCGGGAGGGCTACTGGCGTCCGGAGCATCCGTTGCAGCAGCGGCTGCGGGAGACTGTCGAGGAGTTCACCGGGGAGCGGGCGGCGGCCGTCGGGGTGGACGGCTGCGGGGCCCCGGTGCTCGCCGTCTCGCTGACCGGGCTGGCCGGGGCGTTCCTGCGGCTGGTCACCGCCGAGCCGGGCTCGGCGGCGCGGACGGTCGCGGACGCCATGCGGGCGTACCCGGAGGTCGTGGGTGGCACCTGGGCGGAGGACAGCAGGCTGATGCGCGGCCTGCCCGGCGCGCTCGTCAAGATCGGCGCGGAGGGGGTGATCGCCGCAGCGCTGCCCGGCGTCGGCGCGGTCGCCGTGAAGATCGACGACGGGGCGGCGCGGGCCCGGATGCCGGTCCTGGTCTCCGCGCTGCGCCGGCTGGGCGTCAGGGCGCCGGTCCTCGACGAGTACGCCGAGCTGCCGCTGCTCGGCGGCGGCCTCCCGGTCGGGGCGGTCCGCCCGCTCTGGTGACCCGGCGGGCGCCCTCGCCGGGCGGCACTTCCTCACACCAGGAGGTCAGTTCTCACCCGAGAAGGTCGAGCAGGGCGGGGTTGACGGCGTCCGGGCGCTCCAGGGGGAGCAGGTGGCCGGCGTCGGGAACGTCCGGCAGCCGGACCGCGCCGGGGACCTCGGCGGCGATCCGGTCGGCGAGCCGGCGGATGTCCGGCACGTCGGCCGCCCCGGCGGCCACCAGCACCGGTACGCGCAGCTCGCCGAGCCGCCCGATCGCGGGCGGGTCGAGCTCGGCCACGTCCACGGCGCTCAACGCCAGCTCGGCGGCGAGCGCCTGCCGGTCCATCTCCTCGGCGAACCGGACCAGCGCCGGGTCGACGTCCTCCGGGCGGCGGCCCGGGCCGACCACCCAGAACCGCACCTCGCCGGCCGCGCCGGCCGCGAAGTCCTCGGGGTCGGTCTCGCCGACGAGGTCGTCCCAGAGGTCGTTGGTCTCCTCGGACCACTCGTTGCCCCCGATCGCCGTGCCGAGGAGCGCGAGCGCGCGGATCCGCCCCGGGTGCGCCAGGGCGGTGTCGACCGCCACCGCCCCGCCGAACGAGCAGCCCACCAGCGCGGCCCGGGGCAGGTCCAGCGCGTCCAGCAGCCCGACGACGTCGTCGTGGTGGGCGAACGGGTCGGGAGGCAGTTCGGAGTCGCCGTAGCCGCGCAGGTCCAGGGTGATCACCCGGTGCCGGGTGGCCAGGGCGGGCACCTGCTCCCGCCACATCCGCCGGTCGGCGATGCCGGCGTGCAGCAGCACGACGGGGGATCCGCTGCCGGTGTCGTCGTACGCGAGGTTCGCGCCGTTGATCTCGATCTTCGTCACGATGGGAAAAGGTACGGACCGGACAGAGGGCGCGCAAACCGGTTCTGAGACCTCGCTAACTCTGGCTAGCATTCTGCTTGCAGGAGCTAGCGGTCCCGGTTAGCGTGGGGCCATGGCCAGCTCCAAGGACCTACCCGATGTCGGCGGGTTCATCCGTGACCTGCGACGCAACGCGAAGATCTCGTTGCGGCAGCTCGCCGAGCAGGCGGGCGTCAGCAACCCGTACCTCAGCCAGATCGAGCGCGGCCTGCGCAGGCCCAGCGCGGAGGTGCTCCAGCAGCTCGCCAGCGCGCTGCGGGTCTCCACTCCCGCGATGTACCTGCGCGCCGGCCTGCTCGACGACAAGGAGGGGCAGGGCGTGCTCGCCGCCATCGCGGTCGATCCCGACCTGACCATGGCGCAGAAGCAGTCCCTCACCCAGATCTACGAGACGTTCCGCCGGGAGAACGCCCGGCTCGCCGAGGCGACGGCCAGCGCCGACGCCCCGGCGACGGCCAGCGCGCCGCAGGCCCCCGCCACGGCGACCCCGGCCGCGACCGGGCCCACCACGCCGGAGGGCACCCCGACCGAGGCGGTCCTGGAGTCGGTCGCCGTCACCGAGGCGGGCTCGGCGCCAGCCCCGCGCAGCAACAGCCCAGCGACGAAGGCCGCCCCGCAGGCGGCCGACAAGACCGCCGCCGCGGTCGACGAGGACAAGACCGCTGCCGCGGTCGAGGAGGAGAAGTCATGACCCAGCCGAAGACCAACCGCATCCCGGCCCCGCTCTACGCCGCCGCCGGCGCCGGTGACCTGGCGATCGAGCAGCTGCGCAAGCTGCCGACGGTCGTCACCGACCTGGGCGGCAAGGTCGTCGCCGGACTCGGCGGCAAGGCCGTCGTGACCGGCTTCGAGCTGCGCCAGCGGGCCGCCGAGACGCTTCGCACCGCCAACCAGACCGCCACCGAGCTGAGCGGGAAGGGCGTCCAGGCCGAGCTGAACCGCCTGCGCGAGGCGGCCGACGTCAACCGGCTGCGCGAGGCCGCCGACCTCGACCGGATCCGCGAGCTGGCCACCCGCAACGCCGCCGTCGTCGTCGCCGGCGCGCAGGCCGCCCAGGTGCGGGCCCTGGCCGCGTACGGCGAGCTGGTCGCCCGCGGCGAGCGGGTGGTCGGCGCCGGGGTGCTGGACGCCGCCGACGCGGTCAACGCCGACATCGAGGCGACCGAGGCGGAGCTGACCGCGACCCCGGCGGTGACCGAGGCCCCGGTGGCGGCGAAGACCGACGTCCCGACCCCGGCCGACGTGGCCGAGGTCGTGGAGGCCAAGCCGGCCGCCGCGAAGACCCCGCGGACCCGGGCCACCAAGGCGACCGCGGCCAAGGCGACCGGCAAGACGGCTCCGACGGCGACCACCGACACCCCGTCGGCCAAGCTGCCGAAGACCGCCCGGCGCACCGGCCCGGCCGCCGAGTAGCCAACCCGCCGAACCCGTGCGGCAACGACCCCGGATGCGTCCTGACGGACGGATCCGGGGTCGTCGGCATAAGCTTGCCGGCATGGCCAACGCCGCGCCGATCTTCGCCTTCGAGGTCCAGTACTGGATCACCATGCTGTTGCTGGTGTTCGCCCTCGTCATCGAGGGGGTGGCACTGGTGCACGCGATCACCCAGCGCGGCGATGGCTTCGCCGCGATCGGCACCCTGCCCAAGGGCGGGTGGATCGCCATCCTCGCGGTCTGCCTGGTGCTCACCCTGCTGACCAACAACGTGCTCAACATCTTCGGCCTGGTCGGCATCGCCGCCGCCCTGATCTACCTGCTCGACGTCCGGGCCGGGCTGCGCGACCTGCACGGCGGCCGGGGGTCGTCCTGGTGAGAGGGTTCCGCTGGCCACCGCCGCCGGACGGCGGGCCACGGACCTGGGGCCCGGGTCCCGGCGCCCCGCGTACCGGCCGGCCCGCCCTGCCCGAGCCGGAGACCGAGCTGGTCACCACCCCGCACGGGGTCCGGCTCGAACAGCTCGTCACCGGCGTCGGCGTCCCGGCCACCGTGTTCGCGCACGGGCTGGGCAACGGCATCGCCACCACCCGCCCGTTCGGCAGCGGGGTCACCGGCCGTAAGGTCTTCTTCCAGTTCCGGGGGCACGGCCGCTCCGACGCGCCACCCGGCCCGTGGAGCTACCTGGACCTCGCCCGTGACCTGCGGGCCGTCGCCGACCTCGGTGGGGCCACCCGGGCGTTCGGGGCCAGCCTCGGCGCGGGCGCGCTCTGCCGGCTGCTGGCCGAGAGCCCGGAGCGCTTCGAGCGGCTGGTCTTCTTCCTCCCGGCCGCGCTCGACCGGCCGCGGGGCCAGGTCGCCCGGGACCGGATCACCGACCTGGTCGCCGCGGTCGAGAGCGGCGACGCCTCGGCCGTCGCCGACGTCGTCGCGGTGGAGATGCCGCCCGCCGTGCGCAACACCCCGGCCGGGTGGGCGTACCTGCGGCAGCGGTTGGACCAGCTCCTGCGCGACGGCCTCGCGGCGGGCCTGGCCGGGCTGCCCGACCAGGTTCCGCTCGACGACCGGGCGGCGCTGGCGGCGGTGGACGCCCCCGCACTCGTGCTCGCCTGCACGGGCGACGACCTCCATCCGGTCGAGGTCGCCGAGCAGCTCGCCGCCGCCCTGCCCCGGGCCACCCTGCACGTGTACGACCGCCCGGGCGTGCTCTGGTCGGAACGCGCCGACCTGCGGGAACGGATCTCCACGTTCCTCAACGGCTGACCTGCTGTCAGCCGGTGAGCTCCGGCGGCAGGTGGGCGGCCCGCACGTCGAGCAGCCAGCGCTCGACCGTAGCCTCGTCGGGCCGGTCCGGCAGCGGGGTACGCACGGTGTCGAAGTCCCGTTCCGCCTCGGCGAGCAGGGCCCGCGCCGCGTCCAGCTCGCCGCCGGCCACCCGGTCGCCGAACGCCCGGAACCGCTCCGGGTCGGCCAGCCGGATCTCCAGGACGCCGGTGGCGTACAGCAGTTGACCCTGGTGCACCAGCCGGGCCAGGTGCCGGGCGTGCTTGGCCGTCCGCCGCCGGGTGTCGGCCGAGAACGTCCCGTCGCCCCGCGAGGCCAGCTTGCGGAACTGCTGGGTGGCGTACCCCAGGTAGGCGTCGCGGACCCGGGGCGCGCTCAGGAACGCCGAGCGGATGGCGACCAGCCGGTCGCCCAGCTCCGTGCGGGTCTCGTAGCAGGCGTCGGGCAGCCACATCAGCTCGGTGGCGGTCGGGTTGCCGCTGAGCGCGAGCCGGGCGTACTTGCCGGCCTCGTGCAGGGTGACGTCCGGGTCGGTGGTGACCACCGACTCGCGGGGCGGGCGCAGCCCGTGGAAGGCGACCGTCGGCTCGGCGTACACCCCGATCCGGTCGACGTCGGACCCGGGCCCGGCCAGCCCGTACGCGACCGAGCCGACGATGCCGGAGAGCAGCAGGTGCATGGCGCTGAGCATGACGCAGGACACCCGTTCGCGAAACCGGACTTCGGGTGTCAGGTATTGCTGTCAGGGTCGATCGCATGACGACGAAACCCCTGTCAGGGAAGATCGCGCTCGTCGCCGGGGCTACGCGGGGCGCCGGCCGGCAGATCGCGGTGCAGCTCGGCGCCGCCGGGGCCACGGTGTACGCGACCGGCCGCACCAGTAGGGCCGGGCGTTCGGAGCTGGACCGGCCGGAGACCATCGAGGAGACCGCGGAGCTGGTCACCGCCGCCGGCGGCACCGGCATCGCGGTCCGGGTCGACCACCTCGTCCCCGACCAGGTCCGCGACCTGACGGCCCGGATCGACGCGGAGCAGGGCCGGCTCGACGTGCTGGTCAACGACATCTGGGGCGCCGACCACCTGGTCACCTGGGAGAAGCCGGTCTGGGAGCAGCCCCTGGAGCCCGGCTTCCGCACCCTGCGGCTGGCGGTCGAGACCCACATCGTCACCAGCCATTTCGCGTTGCCGCTGCTGATCCGCCGCCCCGGCGGGCTGGTGGTGGAGATCGGCGACGGGACCCGGGAGTACAACGACGCCCACTACCGGCTGTCGGTCTTCTACGACTTGGCCAAGACCTGTGTGAACCGGCTCGCCTTCACCCAGGCGCACGAGCTGGAGCCGCACGGCGGCACCGCGGTCGCCCTCACTCCCGGCTGGATCCGCTCCGAGTCCATGCTGGAGCGCTTCGGGGTGACGGAGGAGAACTGGCGCGACGGCGCGGCGGGGGACCCGCACTTCCTCATCTCGGAGACCCCGGCGTACGTCGGGCGGGCGGTGGCCGCGTTGGCCGCCGACTCCGACCGGGCCCGCTGGAACGGTAAGTCCGTCTCCAGCGGCGAGCTGGCCCGGGTGTACGGCTTCACCGACCTCGACGGCAGCCAACCGGACGGCTTCCGCTACATCAGCGAGGTGGTGGACGGCGGCAAGCCGGCCGACGTCGCCGACTACCGCTGACCGTCCCGTCCCGTCCCCGCCACGCCGGCCGCCCGGTCACTGCGTCCCGTCGCCCGGCCTGCCGTACAGCGCGGCGAGCCGGGTGGCGGCGTCGGCCACCCGCTCCCGCAGCTCGGGCGGGTCGAGCACCTCCGCCTCCGGCCCGAGCCGCAGCAGCAACTCGTACGCCACCTCGACGGACTCGACGGGCAGCCGGGTGACCACCCAGCCCCGCCCGTCGGGCTCGCCGGCGGCGCGGGTCGCCTCGGCGTACCCGAAGGGGGCCTCCGGGGCCCGGCGGAGCGCGCGCAGACCGGCGGGGCTGAGCCGGACGCCGACCTCGGCCCGCTGCATGCTGCGCAGGAACGCCTCGGCCTGGTCGTGCCAGTGGCCGCCCAGGTCGAAGCCCTCGTCCCGGTCGAACGTCTCCTCGGCCGTCAGCACGTCGACCACCCGGTCCACCCGGTACGTCCGGGTGGCGTCGCCGACCCGGGCGACCAGATACCAGACCCCGCTCTTGAGCACCAGCCCGTACGGCTCCAGCCGCCGGCCGACCTCCCGCTCGCCGCGCCGGTAGCGCAGCTCGACGACCCGGTCCCGCCACACCGCCCGGGCCAGCTCGGCCAGCCACGGCGGCGGCGTCGCGTCCCGGAACCAGCCCGGCACGTCGAGGTGGAACCGCTGCCCGACGCGGGCCGGCGCGTCGCGCAGGGCGGGGGGCAGCGCGGCCAGCACCTTCAGCTCGGCGGAGGCGACCGCGTCGGCCAGCCCCAGGTCCCCGGCCGGGCCGGGCAGCCCGGTCAGGAAGAGCGCCTCCGCCTCGTCCCGGGTCAGCCCGGTCAGCCGGGTCCGGTACCCGCCGATCAGCCGGTACCCGCCGGAGCGGCCCCGATCGGCGTAGACCGGCACCCCGGCGGCGGAGAGCGCCAGCACGTCCCGGTACACGGTCCGCTCGGAAACCTCCAGCTCCCGGGCCAGCTCGGCGGCCGTCATCGTCTCCCGGGACTGGAGCAGCAGCACCAACGAGATCAACCGAGAGGCCCGCACCCACCCATTGTGTCGGGCAGGGACGACGGGCCGGATGTGCCGGTCGCCGTTAGGCTCAGCGGTCGTGAACGTACCCAGCAACATCACCGCGCCGGTGACCGGCGCCGTCGGTCGGTTCTTCTCCGGGGTCGGCCTGCTCCTGCGCGGCCTCGGCCTGTACGTCCGCAGCCCCGGCCTGATGCTGCTCGGCATCGTCCCGGCGCTGCTCTCCGGGGTGTTGTTCGTGGGAGCGTTCGCCACCCTGGTGTACTTCGTGGACGACCTGGCCGGGCTGGTCACCCCGTTCGCCGACGACTGGTCCGCCACCGCCCGCAGCCTGGTCCGGGTGGTCGCCGGCCTGGCCTTCCTCGGGGTCGGCGGGCTGCTCGGGGTGCTCACCTTCACCGCGGTCACCCTGGTCATCGGCGACCCGTTCTACGAGAAGATCTCCGAGCGGGTGGAGGAACGGTACGGCGGCACCCCCGGCGCGGTGGAGGTGCCGTTCTGGTCGTCGCTGCGCCGCAGCCTCGTCGACTCGCTGCGACTGGTCGCGATCTCCGTGCTGGTCGGCATCCCGCTCTTCGCGGCCGGGTTCATCCCGGTGGTCGGGCAGACGGTCGTGCCGGTGATCGGGGCGGCGGTGGGTGGCTGGCTCCTCGCCCTGGAGCTGACCGGGGCGCCGTTCTCCCGGCGTGGTTTGCGGCTGCCGGACCGCCGGGCCCGGCTGAAGGTCGACCGGCCCACCGCACTCGGCTTCGGGACGGCCGTCTTCGTCTGCTTCCTGATCCCGCTCGGCGCGGTGCTGGTGATGCCGGCGGCGGTGGCCGGCGCGGCCCTGCTCACCCGCCGCTCCTTCGGCCAGTCCATCGAGGAGCGCTGACGTGGAGATCATCCTGGTCGAGGGGGACATCACCGCGCAGCGGGTCGACGTGATCGTGAACGCGGCCAACTCGTCGCTGCTCGGCGGCGGGGGTGTGGACGGCGCGATCCACCGGCGGGGCGGGCCGGCCATCCTGGCCGAGTGCCGGGCGCTGCGCGCGTCGCGGTACGGCCGGGGCCTGCCGACCGGCCAGGCGGTCGCCACCACCGCCGGCCAGCTGCCGGCCCGCTGGGTCGTGCACACGGTCGGGCCGGTCTTCTCGGCCACCGAGGACCGGTCGGCGCTGCTGCGGGACTGCTATGCCAACAGCCTGGCGGTGGCCGACGGGTTGCAGGCCGCCACGGTGGCGTTCCCGTTGATCTCGGCCGGCGTCTACGGCTGGCCGGTGGAGGACGCCGTACGTCAGGCCCTCGCGGTGCTCCGGGCGGCGACCCCCGCGCACGTCACCGAGGCCCGCCTGGTCCTCTTCGGGGCCGAGACGTACGCGGCGGCCCGGCGGCTCGCCTCCTGACGACATGACGTTCTTTGCGGCAGCCGGGTGTGGCCATCAGCCGCACCCGGCACCGTTGCTCAGGCATCGAACTTGCCGGCCTTGACGCTCTCGATGAAGCCGGCCCACTGACCTGCGCTGAGCGCTGGCGCCGGCCACTGCGGGTCTTTGCTGGCGCGGACCTGAGCGGTGTGGGCGTTTTGGTCAGCCTTGCTCTTCTTCGTCCGCTGGGCGTGGCTGGCGGTAGTCCCGGATGTATGCCTCGACCTCGGACCGCAGCCATACCGAGCCGGCCTGCAAGGTCTGAAACGGGCGCGGGAAATGCGGCTGCACCGTGATCTGCCTGAACCGCGATCGGCCTACGCCGAGCATGATCATGATCTCACCCGGACCGACGAGCGGTCCCGGGACCTCCGGCTCACCCATGCGAATGACGGTAGGCATGGGTAGATCTACCCTATGCGGTCCACTCTATGTGGTCTACCCATATTGACAGGGGGGTGGCTGGGGGTGTGTGATCGGTTACGCGGTGCCCCCGCCCTGGTGGAGCTGGGCTCGGTGGGGCGGGGCGCCGCAGAAGGCCGGACCCGGCAGTCCCGTGGGAGGAGCCGATGAGGTTGAAAGACGCTCGACACCTAGCCCTCGTGCGGCCGAGCCAGGATCTCCGCGCGAGGAGGAGGTGACCACACGCCGCGAGGTGCCGTTCCTGGTGCAGTCGGCTTGGTGCTGCCTGGACTACCACCGCCATGGCCGCTGCCGGAAGTGCATGGATTCCGGCTTCTGCCCGATGGTGGAGGCCGCGCGCAATCGGATCATGGCATGGCGCAGGTACCGCTCTGTGTTCGGCTGGCGATGAGCGCGCCCAAGGCCGGTGACCTGGTGCACGTGACCAGCGCGGCCAGCGTGCAGTTCGTCAGGCCGATCATGTTCCGGGTGATCCGCGCGCTGGATTGGATCACCTACGACGGGTGGATCTGGCTTGACGGGTACGAGATCGATGCCGAGGGCGACGCGGTGGCGCGCCGGTCGATCTTCGTGCAACCGGCGGGGTTGGTCATGCTGCGACGAATCGCCCCGGCGCAACCAGGGCGCTCCAGGTCGAAGATGAGGGACTAGGGCAGGTCCGTCAATTTCCGACAGCCCACGGAGTCGTGGTCATGCCTGCTCATCGATTTGGGCGTCGTAGGCTGCGCGAGCGGCGTCGATGTCATCGACGGTGGCGAAAGCCCACTCGATCAACGGCTGGACGGCCAGACGCAGACTGTGCCCGGTCTCGGTCAGCGCATAGGTGACCTGCGGCGGCACCGTGGGGGTTACTGTGCGTGAGGCCAGACCGTCACGCACGAGTTGACGCAGGGTTACGGTGAGCATGCGCTGGCTGATCCCGACGACGACCCGCCGGGCCTGACTGAACCGCAGCGGGCCTTGCCCCAAGGCGGCCACGACGTATAGCGACCACTTGTCCGAGACCAGGTCCAGGACCTCTCGGGCCCGGGTGCCGCCCTGTCCGCAGATCGGGTCGATGTCGTCGCTGGCCTGCATGGTTACCTCCACAGAACCACGGCACCTCGAAGTGCCTTCTTGACCACCCGAAGATGGTTATCCAAAGTTACCAAGGAACTACTGATAACCACCGGCTTCTCGTCCTCACCCGGAACAGCCGGACCACCCGAAGGAGCTCTCCCCGTGCCTACTATCGCTGTCGTCGGCGCCGGACCCGGTATGGGCCTGGCCATCGCCCGCACCTTCGGCTCCCACGGCTTCGACGTGGCGCTGCTGTCCCGCAGCCAGACCAACCTCGACGCCCACGCCACAACCCTCGCCACCGAAGGCATCACCGCCAAGGGGTTCGCGGCAGACGTCCTGGACACCGAATCTCTGACCGGCGCCCTCAAAGCCGCAGCACAGCACTTCGGGGGAATCGACGTGCTCGAGTACTCCCCAGGCGGACCCGAGCCGAAGTTCCTCACGCCCGCCGCGGTCACCGCCGCGGACGTGGACCTGCAGATGCAGTACCTGGTCTACGGCGCGATCGCCGCTACCGGCGTAGTGCTACCCGCGATGCGGCAGGCCGGTACGGGCACGCTGCTGTTCACCACCGGAGCGGGGTCGGTGGATCCCACGCCGATGTTCGGTGACATCAACACCGCCGCTGCGGCCCTGCGCTCGTGGGTACTGAACTTGCACAAGGAACTCGAACCCGAGGGCATCCAAGCCGCACACGTGGCCATCGGAGCGTGGATCGGTGACCGCGCACCGGAAGGCACACCCAGCGCCTCCGCAGGCCAGATCTCCCCGATGTACTGGGACCTGCATGTCCAGCGCGACCAGGCCGAGAAGATCTTCACTCCCTGACCCGGCATGACCCGGGTCGTCGGATCCCGCCTGGATGAAGGAGCTGCCCCGTGAACGTTGCCGACGAACTCGACCAGCCGGCCGTCCGGGGACGGCCCCTACAGCTACTGAGCGTATTCGGGCGCAAAGTAGGCTAGAGCGGACAAAAGCGGACACAGGTGGCGCGAGGCCCCTATCCTGATAGGAGCAAAAGGTGCAAAATCGTCAGGAGTGCGTCGCGTGGAAGCTGCCCGGCTCAGGTCCGCCGTCCGGGTGACCACGGCCTGCCTGCTGGTGCTCGGCGCGGCCGATCTGGCCCGGTCCGCGCCGCCGGAGGCCGTGCCAGCCGGTGCTGAGCGCCCCGTGCCGCTCCCGCCCGGCCCCCGGACCACGATCGGGCTGGACCCCGCCGACGGGCCCACCGTCGCGGCCACCCGGGAACGTGCCTGCACGCGGGAGCTGGGCGGCGGCCCCTACCCCGACGAGGACGTCTGGGTGTTCGGGCTGCCGGCCAGTGCGGTCGCGGCCCGGTTCATCGCGGTGACGCCCGCGTTCGCCACCGAAGATCAGGGGCGGGTCGTCACCGCCGTACCGGCCGAGGGCGGCGCGATCGTCGACGACCGCGGTGCCAGTCTGGCGTGGCTCCGCCTGCCGGCCGGATGGACGCTGGTGGGCGGAACGGCGACGATCGCCGGGGAAGCCGGCCGCTTCGTGCTCGCCCGCGTCTGCGCGGCCAGTCGGCCGTCGCCCCCGGGATCGCCCTGAGCGGGCCGTCAGCCGGCCCGCCCTCGTCGCCGCCCCTCCGCGAGGGGCGATCCCCGCGCCGGCGTCAGGACAGCTCGCGCAGGCAGGACCACTGGGTGGCCACGGGCCGATACCCCAGCCCTTCGTTGATCGCCAGCATCGGCGCGTTGGCCGCGTCGTTCGAGGTGTACGCGACGCGCACCCCCGAGGTGGCGGCCCGGTGCAGGGCGTTCGCCTTCGCCAGCCGGGCCAGCCCTCGGCCCCGGTGCTCCGGCACCGTGGCGGTGTAGTCCGACCACATCCGGTCGCCGTCCCGCTTGACCAGGCTGAACGCGACGACCACCCCGTCGGCCACGACTGCGGTGCTCGAATCCCGGTCCAGGCCGAGGTTGTCCCAGACCTCGTACCGGAAGCTCTCGTAGCTCATGACGTCCCTCGGCACGTTGCCCGGCTCGTCCACCGCCGCCGCCCGGTTGGCCAGGTAGACCTGGTACGGGTCGAGCCCGCTCAGCGGGGACAGGCGTACGTGCGGGGGCGCGGCCGGCGGTGGGGGAGCCTGGCGCAGCTCCACCGCCGAGTAGCGCATCTCCCGGCCCGCCGTGAACCCGTGTCGACGGGCGAACGGCAGCCCTTCGGCCAGCGCCCAGCCGTGCACCCGGCGGATGTCGAGCGGGGTCAGGTGGTCCAGCGCGGCGGCCAGCAGCCCCGAGCCGATACCCCGCCCCCGGTGCCCGGGGTGGACGTGCAGCAGCGACACGTTGCCGGACCCCACCTCGGACGTCCGGCCGTCGCGGTACGCCGACACCCAGCCCACCACCGTGCCGTCGACCTCGGCCACGAAGGCCGTCCAGTCCTCGCCGGGCGACGGCTCGGCGATCATCTGCCGGGTCGAGGCCACACTCCGCACGAGGTACGGGAACACGAGCGCCCGCAGGGCCACCACGTCGGCGGCGTCGTCCGGCCGGGCGACGCGGATCGTCATCGGCTCTGCTCCCAGACGGCGGCGACGGCCTCCACCTCGACGAGCTGGTCGGTGTAGCCGAGCACGGCCACCCCGAGCAGGGTGCTCGGCGGATCGTGGTCGCCGAACGCGTCCCGGACCACCTCCCACGCGGCCACCAGGTCGGCCTGCCGCGCCGACGCGACGTACACGGTGGTCTTGACGACGTCGGCGAGCCGGGCCCCGGCGGCGGCGAGCGCGACCTCCAGGTTCACCATCGCCTGCCGGGCCTGCGCCGCCGGGTCGCCCGGCGCGACCGTACGACCCTCGGCGTCCAGCGGGCAGGCCCCGGCGGTGAACACCAGCCGGGCCGGCGGGTCGACGGTGGCCGCGTAGGCGTACTCGGCGACGTCGGACAGTTCGGGTACGCGCACCAGCGCCACGGCATCGCTCATCCGCGCGACGCTAGTGCGCGGCACTCTCGGTCGCCACGCAATTACCCACACTGCGGTTCACGCGGAGGCGCGGACGACCAGTTCCGTGGGGAGGACGAGGGCCACCTCGACCTCCTCGCCGGCCGCCATCCGCAGCAGCTGGCGGGCGGCCTCCCGGCCCAGTTCCAGCAGCGGCTGCCGCACTGTGGTCAGCGGCGGCTCGGTGTACGCGGCGGTCTCGATGTCGTCGAAGCCGATCATCGCGACGTCCTCGGGCACCCGGCGACCCGCCTTGCGCAGCGTTCGCATGGCCGCGTGTGCCATCAGGTCCGACGCGGCGAAGACGGCGTCCAGGTCGGGGTGGGCGTCGAGGAGCCGGCGCATCGCCGCAGCCCCCGACTCGCGGGTGAAGTCCCCGAACGCGACCAGCTCCGGCAACCCGGCCTCGGCGACCGTTTCCCGGTACCCGGTCAGCCGCTCCATCCCGGCGATCATGTCCTGCGGGCCGGCGATGGTGGCGATCCGCCGCCGCCCCGAGTCGAGCAGGTGCCGCACCGCCCGGGTCACCCCGCCGACGTGGTCGACGTCGACGTACGGCACCCCGACGTCGCCGAGCGGGCGGCCACTGCACACCACCGGGATGCCCAGCCGGGCCAGCTTCCCCGGCAGCGGGTCCGCCCCGTGCAGCGAGGCGAAGATCGCCCCGTCGACGTGCCGCCCGGTGGTGTACCGCTCCACCCGGGCGTGCCCGGCCGGTGAGCCGGCCAGCATCAGCACGAGCTGCTTGTCGGCCGCCTCCAGCTCCTGGGCGACCCCCCGGATGATGCTCGGGAACACCTGGTCGTCGGAGAACACCCGGGTCGCCTCCTCGGGCAGGACCAGGGCGACCGAGTCGGTCCGCTGGGTGACCAGGCTGCGGGCGGCCAGGTTCGGCACGTACCCCAGCTCGGCCACCGCCAGGCGGACCGCCTCCTGGATCGGCTCGGCGACGGTCGTGGAACCGTTCACCACCCGCGAGACCGTCGCCCGGGACACGCCGGCCCGCCGGGCCACCGCCTCCAGGGTCGGCCGCTGGACCGTCGTCATCGGAGTGCTCACCACCTCGTCACAGCCCGTTCCGGGAGATCACCCCCTGGTACCACCGGGCGCTGGCCTTCGGTGTGCGCCGCTGGGTCAGGTAGTCGACGTGGACGATCCCGAACCGCTTGCGGTAGCCCTCGGCCCACTCGAAGTTGTCCAACAACGACCATACGAGATAGCCGCGCAGGTCCACTCCCCGGGCGATGGCTTCGTGTGCCGCCCGAAGGTGCCCGTCGAGGTAGGCGATCCGGTCGGCGTCGGCCACCTGAGTGGCCCCGTCCGGCCCTGCCTCGCCGCCCCGGTCCGGGAACGCCCCGCCGTTCTCCGTGATCATCAGCGGCAGGCCCGGGTAGTCGGCGGCGAGCCGCTCCAGCAGGCGGGTCAGTCCGGCCGGCTCGATCATCCAGCCCATCTCGGTCAGCGGCCCGGTCGCCGGCAGGAACTCCACCGCCCGCTCGGTCCCCGGGTACGCCCCGCCGCCGGCACCGTCCGGCCGGCCGGCCACGTACGTCGGGGCGTAGTAGTTGATCCCGAGCAGGTCGATGGGGGCGGCGATCAGCTTCTCGTCCCCGTCCCGGATGAAGGTCGGCTCCACTATCCGGGAGACGTGCTCCAGCACGTCGGCCGGGTAGCCGACGCCGGTCAGCGGGTCCAGGAAGATCCGGTTCTGCAACCCGTCGACCAGCCGGACCGCCGCAGCGTCCGCCGCGCTGCCCGGGTCCGCCGGCTGCACGTCCGCCGGGTTCAGCGTGATCCCGACGACCTCCGCGCCGGCCGCGCGCAGCGCCCGGGCCGCCAGGCCGTGCCCGAGCAGCAGGTGGTGCACGGCGGCGAAGGCCGCCCCCGCGTCCCGTACGCCGGGGGCGTGCACCCCGTTGCCGTACCCGAGGTAGGCCGAGCACCACGGCTCGTTGAGCGTGGTCCAAGTGCGGATCCGGTCACCGAGCCGGCCGTGCACCGCCGCCGCGTACGTGGCGAAGTGTTCGGCGGTCTCCCGACTGGTCCAGCCGCCCCGGTCCTGGAGGGTCTGCGGCAGGTCCCAGTGGTAGAGCGTGACGATCGGGTCGATGCCCCGGTCCAGCAGCGCGTCGGTCAGCCGGTCGTAGAAGTCCAGGCCGCGCGGGTTCACCGGTCCGGTGCCGTCGGGCTGGATCCGCGACCAGGCGACCGAGAACCGATACGCCTTCAGCCCCAGCTCCGCCATGAGGGCCACGTCGTCGGCGTACCGGTGGTAGTGGTCGCAAGCGACGTCGCCGGTGTGGCCGGCGAAGACCTTGCCCGGCGTACGGCTGAAGGTGTCCCAGATGGACGGGCCCCGGCCGCCGTCGCGGGCCGCGCCCTCGATCTGGTACGCCGCAGTGGCCGCACCCCAGACGAAGCCTTCGGGGAATCGGAGTTCACTCACGCCTTGACCGCACCTTCCGTGATCCCGCCGATGGTCTCTCTCGGGTCTTTCGAGGACAGGGTACGGCCAGAGGGAGTCGTTCCAGGGCGGCCCGACCGACATGAGAGAGCGCTCTCGCCCGAGAGTGGTGCCTCCCTCGCCCGATGTCAAGAGAGCGCTCTCAAGGCGCGTGCCGCCGACCCGGACAGGGGCCCTCCGGGTCGGCGGGCCCCTGTTCGCGTCGACGCGGTCCGGCTGTGCGCTACGGCCCAGGTGGGCGCGCGGTCCGGCGCCCGCCGGCGCCTCAGCCCGTGCGGAGGCCGTTGAGCAGCGTCCGGTCCCCGGCCACGCCGAGGGTGTCGAAGCTGACCCGGCCCATCAGGGCCAGCAGCAGGTCGCTCGCAGTCCCCGTGACCTCGGCCCGGGCGTGGTGCTCGTCGTGGTCGAGGATGGTGTCGGTGTCCAGCAGCGCGACGCCCTCTCCGCGCAGCCGCAGGTACCAGTCCTGGCCGGCGTCGGGCGCGGAGAGGTGCACGACCCCGTGCCACCGGCCGGTCGCCGTCCGCTTGCCGGCGGGCAGCCAGGTGTCCAGCACCTCGCTCACCCCGTCGGCCGCGAGCTTGGCCTCGATCGGCTCGCCGGCGGCGATGGCGAGCTGGGCGTCCCACCGGTGCACCGACGTCTCGTGCGCCACCCGGCGGGGCCAGAACCCCGCCTTCTTCGGCTGCGGCGCCCAGTTCCACGCCGGGGCCTCCGGGTCCAGCCCGTCGAACGTGGTCATCAGCCGGTCGTACCCCTGCTGGAAGAACTGCAACGGGGTCAGCTCCGGCGGCGGCCCGCCCGCCTCGACACCCTCCGGCCGGGTGGTGCTGTTGGCCGTGACGTAGATCTGCACCCGGCGGTAGACCTCGCCGAGGTGCAGGGTCAGGTCGGTGATCGTCCAGCCGGGGCAGGACAGCACGGGTGTCTCGGGAGGCGCTTCCGCGACGGCGGCGGCGAACGCGGGCCCCTCCGCCCGGAGCGCGCCGATCCAGAAGTCCTTCGTGCCGTGCAGTCTGCTCATCAGGATCCTTCCGGGCGACCGGGCCACCAGTGGGTGCCACGGCTGCCCCTCAGCCTAGGGTGAAAGGCGTGTCAGACGTTAGTGCCCAGCCGGCCACCGAAACCCACGCCGCCGACCCGATGTCGTTGGCGAGATACACCACCCTGCGCCTCGGTGGCGCGGCGGGACGGGTCGAGACCGCTGCCAGCGCCGAGGAGATCGTACAAAAGGTGCAGCAGGCGCGCCTACGGGACGACCAGGTGCTTATCCTCGCCGGGGGCAGCAACGTGGTGATCGGCGACGCCGGCTTCCCCGGCACCGTCGTGCTAGTGCGCTCCCGGGGGTTGCGGGTGGTCGCCGAGGACACCGACACCGTCACCGTACGGGTGGAGGCCGGCGAGCCGTGGGACGACCTGGTCGCCGCGACCGTGGCCAACGGCTGGTCCGGGTTGGAGTGCCTGTCCGGCATCCCGGGCTCGGCCGGCGCCACCCCGATCCAGAACGTCGGCGCGTACGGCCAGGAGGTGGCCGAGACGATCACCGGCGTCCAGGTGTACGACCACGCCGACGGCACCGTGGGCCGGGTCGAGGCGGCCGACTGTGGTTTCGCGTACCGGTCGAGCATCTTCAAGTACAGCGAACGCTGGGTGGTGCTCTCGGTCGACTTCCGGCTCGCCCGGTCCCCGCTGTCCGGCCAGGTCCGCTACGCCGAGCTGGCCCGGGCGCTCGGCGTCGAGGTCGGCGACCGGGTGCCGCTGGCCGACGCGCGGGCGACCGTGCTGCGGCTGCGGGCCGGCAAGGGCATGGTGCTCGACGCCGGTGACCCGGACACCTGGTCGGTGGGCTCGTTCTTCACCAACCCGGTGCTGGACCGGGAGGGCTACGAGCTGCTGCGCGAGCGCGCCGCCGACCTCGGCGAGCCGCCGCACTGGCCCGGGGCCGGCGACACGGTCAAGGTCAGCGCGGCCTGGCTGATCGACCGGGCCGGGTTCGCCAAGGGCCACCCGGGCCCGGAGGGGGTCGCCATCTCCGGCAAGCACACCCTCGCCCTCACCAACCGCGCCGGCACCGCCAGCACGGCGGCCCTGATCGCCCTGGCCCGCGACATCCGCGACGGCGTCCACGCCCGCTTCGCGGTAACCCTCCACCCCGAACCGATCCTCATCAACTGCACCCTCTGACCCCCACCCCACCCCCACCCCACCCCCACCCCACCCCCACCACTGCGCGATCTTGCAGTTCCGGCCCCGACGTATCGGGCAAAAGGGGCGATCGAGGGGCCGGAAGTGCAAGATCGCGGAGGTGTGGGGTGGGGTGGGGTGGGGTGGGTGGGTGGGTGGGTCAGGCGGGGGTGACGGTGGGCCAGGGGACGGTCAGTTCGCCGAGGCGCCAGCGGCGGGGGCGGCACTCGATCGGCCAGCCGGCCGCCCGGACCGCCGCGATCGCGTGCAGCCAGCGCTGGCGGGGGCCGAAGGGGGCGTACGGGGCGGCGGCCCGCCAGGCGTCGTCCAGGTCGCGGAGCAGGGCGTGGATGGGTTCGCCCGGCACGTTGCGGTGGATCAGCGCCTTCGGCAGCCGCTCGGCCAGCTCGGCGGGGCTGCCCAGCGTGGTGAGCTTGGCGGCCAGGGTGAGCGTTCGCGGGCCGGCTGCGTCGACCAGCACCCAGCCGCCGAGCCGGCCCAGTTCGTCACAGGTGCCCTCGACCAGTGCCCCGCCCGGGGCCAGCCGGTCGGTGATCGTGCGCCAGGCGTCGGCGACCTCGCCCTCGTCGTACTGGCGGAGCACGTTGAACGCCCGGACCAGGACGGGCCGCAGCCCGGCCAGCTCGAACCCGCCCCGGGTGAAGGTGAGCCCCGGCGGGTCGGCGGCGGGCCGGGCGGCGGCGACGCGTACCGGATCGATCTCCAGCCCGACCACCCGTACGTCGGCGCGGACCCGGGCGGCCAGCCGGGCGCGCAGCTCCACGGCGGTGACCGGCGTGGCGCCGTAGCCGAGGTCGACCACCAGCGGGTCCGGCGCCGCCCGGAGCCGGTTGCCGCACGTCTCGACGATCCAGTTGTCCACCCGGCGCAGCCGGTTGGGGTTCGTCGTGCCCCGGGTGACCACGCCCTGGGGTCGCATCAGCGCCGCCCCCGTTTGCGGGACCGGATCACTCCGGGTGCCTCACGGGTTCGTCCGATGCACCTTGTGCTGGGCGGCCTGGGCCAGCGGGCGGACCACCAGCCGGTCGATGTTCACGTGCTGCGGGCGGGTCGCGCACCAGGCGATGCAGTCGGCGACGTCCTCGGCGACCAGCGGCTCGGCCACCCCCGCGTAGGCCGCCGCCGCCCGCCCGGCGTCGCCGTCGAAGCGGACCAGCCCGAACTCGTCGGTCCGTACCATCCCCGGATCGATCTCGATGATCCGGACCGGCCGGCCGCACAGCTCCAGCCGTAGCGTGCCGGCGATCGCCGTCTGCGCGTGCTTCGCGGCGGAGTATCCGCCCCCGCCCTCGTACACGACGAAGCCGGCGGTGGAGGAGACGACCACGATGGTGCCGGCGCCGGACGCCTCCAGTGCCGGCAGCAGGGCCTGGGTGACCCGCAGGGTGCCGAGCACGTTCACGTCGTACATCCACTGCCAGTCGTCCACCGAGCCGGACTCCACCGGGTCCAACCCGCGTGCGCCCCCGGCGTTGTTGACCAGCAGGGTGACCGGGCCGGGAGCCGCCGCGGCGGCCTCGGCCAGGCCGGCGACCGACTCCTGCGAGGTGACGTCGCACTCCACTGCGGTGGCCGCCCCGCCGGCCGCCTCGATCCCGGCGACCAACTCGGCCAGCCGGTCGGTGCGGCGGGCGGCGGCGAGCACGTGGAATCCCTCGGTGGCCAGCCGGCGGGCGGTGGCCGCCCCGATTCCGCTGGACGCCCCGGTGACGATCGCGACAGAGGTCATCCGGCCATTCTCGCCCGGTCGGGCGGGTCCGGTGCCAATGGGTGGGTGCGCGGCGCTGATGAGGTCCGTCACGCCCGGGGGTCGGCGGGACGCATTTCCGATACCCGATGGGGAAGATGACACCCGGCGCGCAGGTTGACCGAGAAGCGCCGGTCGTGCGGGACGGCGTCAACCGTGACAGAGGGAGCGGACGTGGCGGAATTGCACACCGGTATCGGTCGTCAGCGGGGTGCCCGGCCGTGGCCGCTGCCCCGGCGCATCGCCACCCTGTCGGTGCACACATCACCCCTGCACCAGCCCGGCACGGGCGACGCGGGCGGGATGAACGTGTACATCCTGGAGGTCGCCCGCCGGTTGGCCGAGGCCGGCGTCGAGGTGGAGATCTTCACCCGGGCCACCTCCGGCGACCTGCCGCCGGTGGTGGAGATGGCACCCGGCGTGCACGTCCGGCACGTCACCGCCGGCCCCCTCGAAGGGCTGACGAAGGAGGAGCTGCCCGGCCAGCTCTGCGCGTTCACGGCCGGGGTGCTGCGGGCCGAGGCGGCCCGCCCGCCGGGCCACTACGACCTCATCCACTCCCACTACTGGCTCTCCGGGCAGATCGGCTGGCTGGCCAAGGAGCGCTGGGGGGTGCCGCTGGTGCACACCGCGCACACCCTCGCCAAGGTGAAGAACGCACAGCTTGCGGCGGGGGACCGGCCGGAGCCGAAGGCCCGGGTGATCGGCGAGGAGCAGGTGGTCGCCGAGGCCGACCGGCTGGTCGCCAACACCGAGGTCGAGGCCCGCGACCTGCTCCACCGGTACGCCGCCGACCCGGCCCGGGTCGCCGTGGTCGAGCCCGGCGTCGACCTGGGCCGGTTCCGCCCCGCCGCCGGGGACCGGCACGCCGCGATGCTCGCCGCCCGCCGCCGGCTGGGGCTGCCCGCCGAGGGGTACGTGGTGGCCTTCGTCGGTCGGATCCAGCCGCTGAAGGCCCCCGACGTGCTGATCCGTGCCGCCGCCGCGCTGCGTGAGCGCGACCCGCTGCTCGCCGACGAGCTGACCGTGGTGATCGTCGGTGGCCCGAGTGGCAGCGGGTTGGACCGGCCGACCGCCCTGATCGAGCTGGCCGGCTCGCTCGGGGTCGCCGACCGGCTGCGCTTCCTGCCGCCGTGCACGGGCGACGACCTGCCGGCCGTGTACCGGGCCGCCGACCTGGTCGCGGTGCCGTCGCACAACGAGTCGTTCGGGCTGGTCGCCCTGGAGGCCCAGGCGTGCGGTACGCCGGTGCTGGCCGCCGCCGTGGGTGGCCTGGTCACCGCCGTCCGGGACCAGGTCAGCGGGGTGCTGATCGACGGCCACGACCCGGTCGACTGGGCTCGTGAGCTGACCCGCCTGTTGCCCGACCGGGTGCGCCGGGCCACCCTGGGCCTGGGCGCCGAGCGGCACGCCCGCAACTTCTCCTGGGACCGGACGGTCTCCCACCTGCTCAACGTGTACGGCGAGACGATCGCCGAGCGGCGCGGCCGGATGGCCGCCCAGCTCGCCGGCGACCCCGCCCTGAGCTGTTCGTGGTGAGACGGGGCAGGGCATCGTGTCCATCGAGACCTCCGGTGCCCCTTCGCCGGCGGCGACCGTCCGGTGGGCGGGGCTGGGCGGCCGTAGAGTGGGGCGGATGAGCAGCGCGAAGAGCGAAGTCGCCGCCCTGATCGAGTCGGTGTGCGCGGAGCGGGAGCTGGTCGCCGAGTCCACCGGCGAGGCGTCGTACGCGGTCACCCTGCCCGGCACCCACAAGCTCAAGACGGTCTGCAACCTCATCGTCGGTGAGCACGCGCTGCGGGTCGAGGCGTTCGTGATGCGCCAGCCGGACGAGCGGCGCGAGGAGCTGTGGGCGTGGCTGCTGCAACGCAACGCCCGGATGTACGGGGTGTCCTTCTCCATCGACGCGGCCGGCGACGTCTACCTGACCGGCCGGGTCAACCTCGGAGGGCTCGACGAGGCCGAGCTGGACCGGCTGCTCGGCGCGGTGCTCACGTACGCCGACGAGTCCTTCGACACGATGCTGGGGATCGGCTTCGGCGCCGCCATCCGGCGGGAGTGGGAGTGGCGGGTCAAGCGCGGCGAGTCGACCGCCAACCTGGCTGCGTTCGCGCACCTCTTCGAGCCGTCGTCGGCGCAGGCGGGGGGTTCGGAGCCGTCCTGAGGGGTATGCCGCACCGCGCGGTGCGGCACTGGGACCGACCGCGCGCCGAGGACGGACTGTCGAGGAGCGTGCATCCCATGGCTCAGCGAAACAGCTCAGGTCG
The DNA here is from genome assembly GCF_050948415.1 of Micromonospora sp. CA-111912. Taxonomy (NCBI): domain Bacteria; kingdom Bacillati; phylum Actinomycetota; class Actinomycetes; order Micromonosporales; family Micromonosporaceae; genus Micromonospora; species Micromonospora sp. CA-111912. The sequence goes on along the minus strand of NZ_CP192007.1, from coordinate 6,581,249 downwards.
CGGCGGGACTGCGACCAGGACGAAACGGCAGGCGGGCAACCAGACCCCGAACACGCCGGGGATCTCCGAGTCGGAGATCTCCCGGATGAGGGCCGACGACATCCGTGGCCAGTTGCGTCGCCGCGGCGTCTCCGGGATCTCCGCCCTGCGTAAGCCGGAACTGGTGAAGACCCTGACCCGGACGCTGCGCGCCGAGGTCCGCTCCGGCGGCGCGGCGCGGGGCAGCACCGGGCCGGCGGGCCGGGCCCGTGGCACGAAGGCCGCAGCCGGCGCGCGCAAGGCGACCGGGGGTGCCCGCAAGGCGGCCCCGGCCCGGGCCAAGGCCACGGGGTCGCGGGCGAAGGCGGCCCCGGCGAAGGCGGCTCCGGCGCGGGCGAAGGCCACAGGGTCGCGGGCGAAGGCGGCTCCGGCGCGGGCGAAGGCCACGGGGTCGCGGGCGAAGGCGACCCCGGCCAAGGCGGCCCCGGCGCGGGCAAAGGCCACGGGGTCGCGGGCCAAGGCCGCTCCGGCTCGGGCCAAAGCGGCTCCGGCTGGGGCCAAGGCCGCTCCGGCTCGGGCCAGGGCGGCTGCCGCCCCGGCCCGGAAGGCGGCTCCGGCCCGCGGGACGACGGCGGCCGGTAATCGGCGGGCGGCCCCCGCCCCGGCCCGGAAGGCCGCCGCGAACCAGCGGCAGGCCGTTCCGTCGGCGGCCGGCCGGTCGGGCACCAACCAGCGGCAGGCGCCGGCCCCGGCTCGCCAGGGTGCCGCGAACCGGCAGCAGTCGGCCCTCCGGACCGGGGGTTCGACGTCCCGCTCGGTGCGGTCCTCGCAGCTCATCACGTCGATCCAGGACCGGCCGGAGCGCCCGGGGCGCAGCCTGGTCACCACCGACCACGACGTGATCCGGCGCTGGGCGGGGGAGCGCGGCGCGCGGCCGGCCACGATCGCCGGGACCGAGCGGGAGGGTCGGGCGGGGGTGCTGACGTTCAACATGCCGGGCTACCGGGAGAGCAGCCGGATGCGCGAGATCACCTGGGAGGAGTGGTTCGACACCTTCGACGTACGCCGGCTGAACCTCATCTACCAGGAGCAGTTGCGTGACGGGCGGCAGAGCAACTTCTTCCGCACCGAGTCGCCCGATCGGGCTGACGCCTGAGGGTTTGCGGGAATGCCCGGCGGGTAGACCCTGTTGGCTCAAGGCAACGCCGAGAAAGTGTGGTTCCCGGTTCCGGACGACGGTGCTGTGACCGGCGAGACAGCCGATCCGGGTTGAATCCGCAATCTGGGCGAACTAGCTTTATTGCACCGCGCCAAGCTCGGAAACGTTCGGGGGAGCGGCGGATCGATCAGATCCGTGCACGGGCGAGGCGCAGGGGAACGGATGGGTCACACCGTTGGGGGACGGTGCCATCCGGGGGATCCGGCGGCGCGAGCGGGCGACGCTTACGGGGGTGAGGGTCGCCCGCCGCCGCCGGGCACGTTGCGAGCGTCCACCACGGCCCAAGGTCGAGGTGGACGCTCTGCACGTTCCACGGCCCGGATCATGAAACGGCGCAGTTCCGGTGTCGTCGGCCCGACCGTCGGTGTCAACCGCGGCTGCCGGCTCCAGCGGCGGTCCTGGCCAGGTGCTGCCCTTCCCCGTGCCGCAGGGCGGCCACGTGGCGTTCCCGAGGCGGGCCGGCCAGGAGGTGCCCCCCGGCGGCCAGCAGGCCCAGCGCGCCGACGATCAGCCAGTGCCGGTCGCCGAGGTGCTGGAGGCTGAGCCCGCCCAGGGCCGGCGCGACGAACGACGCCGCCGGGAAGGCCAGGTAGAACACCGACTGGTAGCGGGCGCGCAGCCCGGGCGGGGCGAGGTCGGCGTTGATCTGTGCGTTCGGCGGGGCGGCGAGCATCGAGCCGGCCGTCCAGACCACCGCGGCGACCAGGTACGCCGGCAGCGTCCCGGCGAAGGCCAGGGCGCCGAAGCCGAGGGCGAGCAGCGCGGTCGACGCGGCGAGCACGACACCCTTTCGGTACCGGTCGATCAGCCGGGGCACGAAGAGCTGGCCGAGCACGATCAGGGCACCGCCGAGCGCCACCACCGTCCCGTACGCCGACGGCCCCAGCCCATCCGCGCGCATCGCCAGCGGCATGATCGTCGAGGTCTGCATGGTGAGCACGGCCAGCACGAAGGTGAGCCCGACGAAGACCAGGAACGTCCGGTCGGTGAGCGCGGTGTGCAGCCCGGGTTGGCGCGGCCGCCGGGCGCCTCCCGTCCGGGCGGCCCGGTGGCCGTCCGGGGACCGGGTGGACCGGACGCGGGCGAGGGTCTCGGGGACCTTCCACGCGATCACGACGGCGGCGGCCAGGGTGGCTGCCGCATCGACCAGGAACAGCGCCAGGAAGCTCGCCTCGGCGAGCAGGCCGGCCAGCAGCGAGGCCACGGCCATGCCCAGGTTGAACGCCCAGAACTGGAGGTTGAACGCGCGGGAACGGCGGTGCTCCGGCACCACGTCGACGATCGCGGCGACGAAGGCCGGGCTGGGCATGGAGTGCACCACCCCGACCAGGGCGGCCAGCGCGGCGATGGCGGCCAGGTGCCGGCTGAAGGCCAGCCCGACCATCAGCCCGGCGGTGGCGAGGTGCGCGGCGAGCAGGGTGGCCCGCCGCCCCCACCGGTCGGCCAGCACCCCGCCGAGCAGCACGCCTACCGCGCCGCCGGCCCCGTAGGCCCCGACCACCGCGCCGGCCAGCGCGGTGCTCGCCCCGCGCGCCTCGGCCAGGTACAGCGGCAGGAAGAGCATGGCGAACGCGCCGGCCCGGTTGATCAGCAGACCCGCCCAGAGGTACCAGAACGTGGCGGGCAGACCGCCTGCGGAGTCATGCCACCAGCGCCGCAGGGGCTGCATCCGACCTCCCGGTGAAGTTTGTTGACAATTCCGGCGTCGACGGTAGGAAGGCCAGGGCCGGGCGCGCCAGCGTGTTCCTGGTCACCGGGCCGGGGCGGCCCGGCGGTCGGGCTCCGGGGCGTACCCGTCGGTGGCGGACCCGACCGGCTCGGCGGGCGCGGTGGCCGCGGCCTCGGCGGCCTGTGGCGCCGGGGGGCGGACGACGGTGACCGGCTCGACCGGCGGGCGCAGCGCGACGGCCCGCCGCTCCCGGGCCGGGCCGGAGACCAGGTGGCCGACCGCCATCACCGCGCCGAGCGCCGCGCAGCCCAGCCAGAGCGCGCCGTTGCCGGCCTGCTGCCGGATCAGGCCGCCGAGCAGCGGGGCGGCGGCCCCGGCGAGCTGCCAGGACAGCGAGAACACCCCCTGGTACCGGCCGCGAAGCTCGGCGGGGGAGAGCTCGGCGATCAGGGTGGAGTTGGACGGCGAGTTGAGCATCTCGCCGACGGTCCAGACCAGCACGGTCAGCGCGTAGAACCAGGCGACGTCCGCGAACGCGGTGAGCCCGAAGCCGACCCCCATCACCACGGAGGCCAGGGCGAGCACGTGTGAGCGGCTGCGCCCCCGGATCAGCCGGGGGACGAAGAGTTGCCCGGCCACGATCAGCACCCCGTTGAGCGCGATCACCGTGCCGTAGGTCGACGGGCTCAGGCCGTCGTCGCCCATGGCGATCGGCAGCATCGAGATGTGCTGGAGGAAGACCAGCGCGCTGAGCAGGTTGAGCGCGACGAAGCCCAGGTACACCCGGTCGGTGAGGATGGTGCGCAGCGCGCCCCGGGGGCGGGCCGCCCCGGCGGCGAGCGCGACCGCGACGGCCGGGACCCGGGTCTCCCGCACCTTGACGAAGATGATCACGGCGGTGGCCAGGGTGGTGACCGCGTCGATCACGAACAGCAGCAGGTAGCTGGCCTCGGCGGCGAGCCCGGCGAGGATCGCGGCGCTGGCGAAGCCGAGGTTGATCGCCCAGTAGTTGAGCGAGAACGCGCGCAGCCGGTCCCGCTCCGGGACGACGTCGATCATCATGGCGCCGAACGCCGGCCGGGCCGCCTCGGCGAACAGGCCGAGCAGCAGCGCGCCGACGGCGACCGCCCAGAGTTCCCGGGCGAAGCCGAGGGTGAGCATCATGCTCGCCGCGCCGAGGTGGGCGGTGAGCAGCGTAGGTCGCCGGCCCCACCGGTCGGAGAGCGTCCCGCCCAGTGTGGTGCCGACCGCGCCGCCGACGCCCCAGAGGCGCTGAGCACCAGGCCGGCCGCGAGCTCGTCGAAGCCGCGCTCCTGGGTGAGGTAGATGGCCAGGAAGACCAGGACGAACGAGCCGAGCCGGTTGATCAGGGTGCCGGCCCACAGGTACCAGAAGGTCCTCGGCAGTCCGCCGGTGGTGTCCTGGAACCAGCCCCGCATCGTCCGCACGCTCGCGCCCCCGCCTCGGTAATGACCGACCTATCTAAAGCGCCTTACAACCTAGTCCCGCCCGTGATCGCCGGTCACCAGCTTTTCCACGTGGTGGTCGTCACCGCCCGTCCCCGCGTGTCCGCCGGAGGCGTACGGCAGGATGATCGGCATGACTGCGAGCGAAGGGCCCACCATCGGGACGCTGGTCCTGCTGCGGCACGGCGAGAGCGACTGGAACGCGAAGAACCTCTTCACCGGCTGGGTCGACGTCGACCTGACGGCCAAGGGTGAGGTCGAGGCGCGGCGCGGCGGCGAGCTGATGCGCGAGCACGGCCTGCTGCCGGACGTCGTGCACACCAGCGTGATGCGCCGGGCGATCCGCACCGCCGAGCTGGCGCTGAGCGCCGCCGACCGGCACTGGATCGCGGTGCGCCGGTCGTGGCGGCTCAACGAGCGTCACTACGGCGCGTTGCAGGGCAAGGACAAGAAGCAGACCCTGGACGAGTACGGCGAGGAGCAGTTCATGCTCTGGCGCCGGTCGTACGACACGCCGCCGCCGCCGATCGCCGACGACGACGAGTGGTCGCAGGTCGGCGACCCCCGGTACGCGCTGCTGCCGACGGAACTGATGCCGCGCACCGAGTGCCTCAAGGACGTCGTCGAGCGGATGCTGCCGTACTGGTACGACTCGATCGTGCCGGACATCCTGGCCGGGCGGACGGTGCTGGTGGCCGCGCACGGCAACTCGCTGCGCGCCCTGGTCAAGCACCTCGACCAGATCAGTGACTCCGCGATCGCCAAGCTGAACATCCCGACCGGCATCCCGCTGCGCTACGACCTGGACCCGCACCTGCGCCCGCTCACCCTGGGCGGGACGTACCTCGACCCGACCGCCGCCAAGGCCGCCGCCGCCGCGGTCGCCAACCAGGGCCGCTGACGACGTCGGAAGGGGCCCCTGCCGACGCCTCGTGCGCGGCAGGGGCCCCTTCCGGACCGGCTCACTCGGCCGACGAGGCGGGCTCCCCGGTGATCAGGTAGACCACGCGCTCACCGGCGTTGACCGCGTGGTCGGCGAACCGCTCGTAGAAGCGGCCCAGCAGGGTGGCGTCGATCGCCGTCTCCACCCCGTACGGCCAGTCGTCGCCGAGCAGCACCGCGAACAGGCTCCTGTGCAGGTCGTCCATCGTGTCGTCGTCGCGGTCGAGTTCGGCGGCGAGGTCGGCGTCGGGCTCGGCCAGCACCCTGCCGATCTTCTCGGCCATCCGGTCGGCGATCGACGCCATGTCGGTGAAGACCGTCCGCAGCTCCGCCGGCACCGCCGGGGACGGGTGCCGGCGCAACGCGGTCTTCGCCACGTGGTCGGCCAGGTCGCCCATCCGCTCCAGGTCGGCGGCGACGTGCAGGGCGGTGATCATGGCCCGCAGGTCGGAGGCGACGGGCGCCTGCCGGGCGAGCAGGTCGCAGACCCGCTCCTCGACGTGCCGGTAGAGGTCGTCGATCTCGGCGTCCCGCTCGATCACGGTCTCGGCCGCCTGACGGTCGGCGGTGAGCAGGGCGCGGGTGGCCTCGCGCATGGCGGCACGGATGGCCTCCGCCATGTCCACCAGCAACTGGCTGACGATCTGGAGGTCGGCCCGGAACTCGTCGCGCATCATCACGTCCTGTGGTCGGTGGTCGCCGGCCCGGCGGTCCGGGCGTCGGCGCAGGGGTCGAGCAGGTGCGCGACCACCGTAGGTCGGGGGAGATGACCGGAGGTGAACGCCGGTGAACGGCACGGGACCGAGGAGTGAACATTGCCGGAAGCGAGGGCGCTTCATCCCGTTTGTGGCGATACCCCGGTGAACAATGACCCTACGATCGCCGGGTGGAATGGGCGGTGACGGCGGCGATGGTCGTGGCGCTGGTGGCCGGGCTGGCCATCGGGGCGCTGCTGCCCCGGCTCGTGGGGGCGTGGCGCCGCCGCGGCCCGGCCGCCGGGAGCAGCGGGTTCGGCCGCCTGCTCCGGAGCAGGGGGAGGCCCGCGATGGTCGACGATCAGCAGACCGTCCTGTCCAGCCTCGGCCGCCGGACGGTGGACTCGCTGCGCGCCGGCGTCGTGGTGCTCGACACCGACGACGTGCCGGTCCTGGTCAACCCGGCGGCCCGGGCGATGGGGCTGCTGCGCACCGGGGCCACCCCCGGCACGATCGCCGTGCACCCGCTGATCCGTACGCTGGCCGGGCAGGTGCGCCGCACGGGCGCGCGGCGCGAGATCGAGCTGGACCTGCCGCGGGGCCGCGACAACGCCGGCCCGGGCCCGCTCGGCGTGCACCTGCGGGCGATGGCGGTCGGCGGCGGGCACGTGGCGGTCGAGGCGGCCGACGTCACCGAGTCGCACCGGCTGGCCCAGGTCCGCCGGGACTTCGTGGCCAACGTCAGCCACGAGCTGAAGACCCCGATCGGGGCCCTGCAACTGCTCGCCGAGGCGCTGCTGGACGCCACCGAGCCGGCCGGCGCGGCGGCCCTCGACCTCCCCGAGGACCTGGTCGCCGCCCGCCGGTTCGCCGAGCGCATCCAGCACGAGTCGACCCGGCTGGGCCGGCTGGTGCAGGAGCTGCTGGAGCTGACCCGGCTCCAGGGGGCCGAGCCGCAGCCCGCGCCCGAGCCGGTCGCGGTGGACTGGGTGGTCGCCGAGGTGCTCGACCGCACCCGCACCAGCGCCGCCGCCCGCCGCGTCGAGGTGATCATCGAGGGCGAGCGCGGGCTGACCGTGTACGGCAGCGACTCCCAGATCGCCACCGCCGTGGCCAACCTGGTCGAGAACGCCGTCAACTACTCGGGCGAGGACACCACGGTCCGGGTCACCGCCCGGGCCGACGGCGAACACGTCGCGATCTCCGTCGCCGACCAGGGGATCGGGATCGCGCCGACCGACGTCGAGCGGGTCTTCGAACGGTTCTACCGCGCCGACCAGGCCCGGTCCCGGGCCACCGGCGGCACCGGGCTGGGCCTGGCAATCGTCAAACACATCGTCAGCAACCATGGCGGACGGGTCGAGGTGTCGAGCACTCTGGGGGGTGGGTCGACGTTCACCCTCCGGCTGCCCGCCCGTCCACCGGACGACCTCCTGCCGACAACGCCGTCCGGTGGGATCGAGGCCGGCCCGGCCGAGCCCCGGCAGGCCTGACCCCGCGATGAAAGGACAAACCCGTTGAGCCGCGTTCTGGTGGTCGAGGACGAGGAGTCGTTCTCCGACGCCCTGTCGTACATGCTCCGCAAGGAAGGCTTCGAGGTCTCGGTCGCGGCCACCGGCCCGGCAGCCCTCACCGAGTTCGACCGGACCGGCGCCGACATCGTGCTGCTCGACCTGATGCTGCCCGAGATGTCCGGCACCGAGGTGTGCCGGCAGCTCCGCCAGCGCTCGCACGTGCCGATCATCATGGTCACGGCGCGGGACAGCGAGATCGACAAGGTGGTCGGCCTGGAGATCGGGGCCGACGACTACGTCACCAAGCCGTACTCGCCCCGGGAGTTGGTCGCCCGTATCCGGGCGGTGCTGCGCCGGCAGAGCCAGGAGGCGACCGACTCGGGCACGCCGACCCTGACCGCCGGCCCGGTGCGGATGGACATCGAGCGGCACGTGGTCACCGTGGACGGGGGCAGCGTGCAGCTCCCGCTCAAGGAGTTCGAGCTGCTGGAGCTGCTGCTGCGCAACGCCGGCCGGGTGCTGACCCGGGGGCAGCTCATCGACCGGGTCTGGGGGGCCGACTACGTCGGCGACACCAAGACCCTGGACGTGCACGTGAAGCGGCTGCGCTCGAAGATCGAGCCGGAGCCGTCCGCGCCGCGGTTCATCGTCACCGTCCGCGGACTGGGCTACAAGTTCGAGCCGTGACCGGGCGGGGCCCCGACGTGCGGGGCGGCCCGGCCGGCTGACCGCCGCGGGGCCTCAGCCGCTGGCCGGGTGCGGAGCGACCTGGCCCTGGCGGAGCCGGGCCGTGCACAGCTCGGCGAGCTTCGCGTACGCGGGCGCGCCGATCAGCGCGGTCAGCTCCGGGCCGTACGAGACGTACATCGACTCGGCGCCGACGTGCGCGTCCGTCGACGAGGTGCACCACCAGTCCAGGTCGTGCCCGCCCGCGCCCCAGCCCCGGCGGTCGAACTCGGTCAGGGTGGAGATCAGCACCTTGGTGTTGTCCGGGCGCTTGTGCCACTCCTGGTCCCGCCGGACGGGAAGCTGCCAGCAGACGTCCGGCTTGTACTCCAGCGGGTGCACCCCGTCGCGCAGCGCCTGGGCGTGCAGCGCGCAGCCGCCGCCGGCCGGGAAGTCGGCGTCGTTGAGGAACACGCACGGGGCGTCGACGTCGCGGGTGGCGGTGCGCCGGGCGGGATTCTCGCCGTCGATGGTGTCGTCGGAGGTCCAGTTCCTGAACCCGCGCCGGAAGTGCTGCCAGGTCCCCGGGGTGAGCCGCCTGACCGCCGCCCGGACCCGCTTCTCGTCGTCCGGGTCGGTGAAGAACGCGCCGTGCGAGCAGCAGCCGTCGGCGGCCCGGCCGGCGACGATGCCGTGGCAGCCCTTGCCGAACACGCACGTCCAACGGGACAGCAGCCAGGTCAGGTCGGCCCGGACCACGTGCGTGGCGTCGGCCGGGTCGACGAACTCGATCCACTCCCGGGGGAAGTCCAGCCCGACCTCCCGGTTGCGCGGGTCGTCGGGATCGTCGACCAGGGCCCGGATCTCGATCTGGCTCGTCACCCGGCCCAGCGTACGCCCGGTCGCCCGGTCCCACCGGCGAGCCGACGATCCGGCCAGGCCCTACTGTCTTGAGCATGCGACTGGGAGTCCTCGACGTCGGGTCCAACACCGTGCACCTGCTGGTGGTCGACGCCCACCACGGCGCGCACCCCTGGCCCGCGCACTCCGAGAAGGTGGTGCTCCGGCTCGCCGAGCAGATCGGCCCCGACGGCGCGCTCACCGAGGCGGGGGCGGACGGCCTGGTCAAGGCGGTGGGCGCGGCCCGGGCCGCCGCCGCCGGGCTGGACGCCGCCGACCTGATCGCGTTCGCCACCTCCGCCGTGCGCGAGGCCACCAACGCGCAGGAGGTGCTGGCCCGGGTGCGCGACGAGACCGGCGTACGCCTGGAGGTGCTCTCCGGCGCGGACGAGGCGCGGATGACGTTCCTCGCGGTGCGGCGGTGGTTCGGCTGGTCGGCCGGGCGGCTGCTGGCGCTGGACATCGGCGGCGGCTCGCTGGAGATCGCCGCAGGCATCGACGAGTACCCGGACGTCGCGGTGTCCCTCCCGCTCGGCGCCGGCCGGCTGACCCGCGACCGGCTCCGGGTCGACCCCGACAGCACGGCCCCGCCGTCCGTCGAGGCCGTGGAGGAACTCCGGGAGTACGTCGACGGGCTGCTCGACCCGGTGGCGGAGAAGATGGCCGAGATCCGCTGGGAGCGCCCGGTGGCCACCTCGAAGACGTTCCGCACGCTGGCCCGGCTGGCCGGCGCGGCCCCGTCCGGTGCCGGGCTCCGGGCCCGGCGCAGTCTGACCCGGGACGGCCTGCGGCAGGTGCTCGGCTTCGTCCGGCACATCCCGCCGCGCCACCTGTCCGAGCTGGAGGGGGTGAGCGTCGGGCGGGCACACCAACTGCTGGCCGGGGCGGTGGTGGCCGAGGCGGTGATGCGCCGGCTCGACGTGCGGTCGCTGGAGATCTGCCCGTGGGCGCTGCGCGAGGGGGTCATCCTGCGCCGGCTTGATCAGCTCACGCCGATGTGAGAAAACGTGGCGTTACGCGGTGGTTTGCGACCGCTCGTCACGATGCCGCAATCGGGCCGGGCTACGCTGGCTGGTGTGACTTCCCGCGTGCCGGTGCTCCTGTCCACTTCCTCGGTCTTCCCTGAGCGGACTGCGGCGGCGTTCCAGTTGGCCGCGGCGCTCGGCTACGACGGCGTCGAGGTGATGGTCTGGACCGACGCCGTGAGCCAGGACGCCGGCGCGCTGCGCGGCCTGGCCGAGCACTACGGGGTGCCGGTGCTCTCCGTCCACGCGCCCTGCCTGCTGGTCACCCAGCGGGTGTGGAGCCCCGACCCGTGGGAGCGGCTGCGGCGGGCCGGCGAGCTGGCCGAGACGCTGGGGGCGCCGACCGTCGTGGTGCACCCGCCCTTCACCTGGCAGCGGGACTACGCCCGCAACTTCGCCGACGGGCTGGCGACGATCGCCGACCGGTTCGACGGCGTGCGCTTCGGGGTGGAGAACATGTACCCGGTGCGGATGGCCGGCCGGCAGTTCGTCCCGTACGTGCCGGGCTGGGACCCGACCGAGACCGGCTACCCGTCGTACACGCTCGACCTGTCGCACTGCGCCGCGTCGCACACCGACTCGCTGGAGATGGCCGACCGGATGGGCGATGCCCTGGCCCACGTGCACCTCGGCGACGGCACCGGCGAGGGGCGTGACGAGCACCTCGTCCCGGGGCGAGGCACGCAGCCCTGCGCCGAGCTGCTCCGGTCGCTCGCCGGGCGCGGCTTCACCGGCTCGGTCGCCGTGGAGGTCACCACCCGGGGCGCGAAGAGCCGCGCGGTCCGCGAGGCCGACCTGCGCGAGGCCCTGGAGTTCGCCCGCGCCCACCTTACCGCCCCGTCCCCGGTCGACGCCTGATCGCCCCGGCGCGGTCGGTTCCCGCCCCGGGCCGAACGGCGGCCGGCGGGTCGGGTCAGCTCACCGGGCTGAGGGACTCGTCGGCCGGCGCGGCAACCTGATCGCCGATCGCCGCGCGCTTGCGGGCCCGGTGCGCGGCCACGTGCGAGCGGGTCGCGCAGCGCTCCGAGCAGAACCGCCGGCAACAGTTCGACGAGGTGTCCAGGTAGACGTTGCCGCAACGCTCGTCGGCACAGACCCCGAACCGGGCGCTGCCGTACTCGCAGAGCCAGACCGACAGCCCCCACGCGGCGCCGGCCAGGTACTCCGCGCTCACCGACGCGCCCCGGCTGGTCACATGCATGTGCCAGTCGCTGGAGTCGTGGCCGGAGATGCGCGGCTGAACCGGGTACGCCTCCAGCAGCGTGTTCAGCTCGGCCACCGCCTGGACGTCCCGCCCGGAGGTGCCGTAGTCGAAGATGTCGCGCAGGCGCTTCTGTGCCCGCCGGAAGATCGCGAGGTCCCGCTCCGCGACCTCGTCGCGCATCCACGCGTTGTCGTCAGGGAAGATGGCCCGCAGGTCGTCGAGGTCGTCCAGTCGGGCGTTGACGAGGTCAACCCCGGTCCGGGCGTACGCGTCGAAGTTCACGCCTTCAACCGTAGACGACTCAGGGGAGTCGCGGTGTGTCGATGTAGTGCGGCAGGAACCGGGCGTAACCGTCGGTGATCAGACTCCGGCTCTCCCGGACCCCCGCGCCGGCCGGCTGCCCGTCGACGATCCAGCTGCCCAGCACCACATGGTTGCCGGCGAACTCCGGCAGGGCCCGGAACTCCTGGTAGCAGAAGCCCTCGTCGCCGTAACTGCCCGGATTGGTGATCTCCTTGCCGCCAGTGACGATCCGCACCGAGCCGCCCTCCCGGCCGAGCAGCGGCTTGGCCACGTACTCGGTCATGTCGCGCGGCGAGTCCAGGTACGCCGGCAGCAGGTACTCGTGGCCGGGGTACAGCTCCCACAGCACGGCGAGCAGCGCCTTGTTGGACAGCAGCAGCTTCCACGCCGGCTCGATCCAGGTGGTCGGGGTGCCCGGATCCAGCGCCAGCGGGCCGTACGGCTCGGCGAGCATCCACTCCCAGGGGTAGAGCTTGAAGCAGGTGGTGACGGGACGGTCGGCGGCGTCGACGAAGCGCCGGCCGTCCCAGCCGACGTCCTGAATCGGCAGCAGCTCCGCCGCGAGCCCGGCCTGCCGGGCCGTCTCGGCGAGGTACCCGGCGGTGATCTGGTCCTCGCCGGACTCCTCCTCGTTCGACCAGGCCACGTGCACCTGCTTGTCGTGCAGGTCGGCGCCGAATTTCGCCCAGGCGGCGACGAGCCGCTCGTGCAGGCTGTTCCACTGGTCCGACTCGGGGCGGGTCTGCTCCAGCCAGAACCACTGGACGATGCTCGCCTCGACCAGCGAGGTCGGGGTGTCGGCGTTGTACTCCAGCAGCTTCGGCGGCCAGGTGCCGTCGTAGCAGAGGTCGAAGCGGCCGTAGAGGCTCGGCGGCGCCTCGCGCAGCGACCGGGCCACCGCCTCGGCCGCCCAGGCCGGGATGCCCAGCTCGGCGTACCGGTTGCGGGCCACGATGTGCTCGGCGGCGGCGACGGACATCCGGTGCAGCTCCGCGGTCGCCTCCTCCAGCCGGAGCACCTCCTCCAAGCCGAAGACGTACGCCGCGGTCTCGTCCCAGTACGACATGATCCCGCCGTCGGGCAGCTCGGTGTCGATGTAGACCAGGCCCTGCGAGCGGACGGTGGCGTCCCAGTCCGGGCGGGGGGTGACCGCCTCTCGCCGCACGTCAGCCCCCGCAGGAGGCGAGGTGGGTGCCGAACCCGCCGCGCTCCGGCACGGCCGCCGTGACCGGACCGGGCTCGGTGCGGGTGGCGGTGGTGGCGGTGGCGGTGGCGGTGGCGGGCACGTTCATCGCCAGCGCCACGGTCGTCCCGCCACCGACCGGCCCGAGTGCGCAGTCGTCATCGTCGTCGGAGGACATGTTGCAGCCGGAGAGGGTGAGCGCGAGGGCGGTCAGCGCGCCGAGCTGCACGGTGGCCGACCGGAGTCGGCGTCGGGGACGTTCTTCCACGTGGATTGTTGTAGCCGATCCGCGCCACCTCGGCAGCCCCGGGGCACGGGGTCGACGTACGGCGACCGCCTCCCGGCGCGGGGACACGCCCGGGCGTTACCCTCGGCTCATGCTCCGTTCCGTCATCCTTGCCGCCTCCCGGTCATCCCAGGTCGAGCGGCTCGTCGCGACGGCCCCGTTCACCCGGGACGTCGTCCGCCGTTTCGTCGCCGGATCCGGCACCGACGACGCGTTACGCGCGACCCGCGAACTCGTCGCGGACGGCCTCGCGGTCACCCTCGACAACCTCGGCGAGGACACCGTCACCCCCGAGCAGGCCACCGCCACCCGGGACGAGTACCTCAGGCTGCTGAGGCTGCTCTCCGGCGCCGGGCTCACCCCCGCCGCCGAGGTCAGCGTGAAGCTCTCGGCGCTCGGCCAGATGTTCGACGAGCAGCTCGCGTACGACAACGCGCGGGCGATCTGCGCGGCGGCGGACGAGGCCGGCACCACGGTCACCCTGGACATGGAGGACCACACCACCACCGACTCGACCCTGGACGTGCTGGCCAGGCTGCGCAAGAGCTTCCCGTCGACCGGCGCGGTGCTCCAGGCGTACCTGCGGCGGACCGAGTCGGACTGCCGGGAGTTGGCGTCGGTCGGGTCCCGGGTGCGGCTGTGCAAGGGGGCGTACAAGGAGCCGGAGTCGGTGGCGTACCAGTCCGCCCGCGAGGTGGACAAGTCGTACGTGCGGTGCATGAACATCCTGATGTCCGGCGACGGGTACCCGATGCTGGCCACCCACGACCCGCGCCTGATCGCCATCGGCGAGGACCGGGCCCGCTGGTTCGACCGGGGATCCGACCGCTTCGAGTTCCAGATGCTCTACGGCATCCGGCCGGAGGAGCAGGCCCGGTTGGTCGGCGAGGGCTACCGGGTCCGCACCTACCTGCCGTACGGCACCGACTGGTACGGCTACCTGATGCGCCGGCTCGCCGAGCGCCCCGCCAACCTGGCCTTCTTCGGCCGGGCCCTCGTCTCGAAGAGGTAGGCGGGCCCGGACGGCCGCGGCGGCGCTCGCCCGAACGGCCCGGAGGTCGTAACCTTCGGCGGGTGACCGATGGGCTGGACAGGTGGGACGAACCGCGGCGACGCAAGCCATGGCCGCTCCTGGTCGCCCTCGGCGTGGTCCTCCTGCTGCTCGCCTGCGGCCTCCCGGCCGTGCTGCTGGTCGGCGTCCTGCACGAGGCCGCCGGCCGGTCCGTGGTCGGCAAGCTCGGGCCTGCCGACGCGGCCGACCCCGCCACCGTGGCGGCCGGTCAGCTCGGCGAGCGGATCGCGGCCCAGCTCGACCGCCAGGCCACCGCCCTGCTCGGCGGTGACCGGGCCGGGTTCCTCGCCGTCGCCGAGCCGGCCGCCCACCCCGCCCTCATCCGCCGGTACGGCGCCCTGCGGGCGCTGCAGGTCACCGTCTGGCGGCCCGAGCAGACCGGCCAGCCGACCCTGGTCCCCGGCCGGCCCGACGAGTGGCGGATCGTGGTCCGCTTCCAGTACTGCTTCGTGGTGCCCGGCTGCCGGCCGAGCCCTGTGCTGATCGGCACCCGGTGGCGCGACGTCGGCGGGGCGCCCCTGCTGGTCGCCATGGAGGAGTCCCGGTCCGTCGAGACCGGCACCCGGCCGTGGGAGGTCAGCGACCTGGTGGTCGCGGTCGGTCCGCGTACCGTCGTGGCCACCACCCCGGCGCTGCGCGGGAAGCTGCCCGGCCTGCTCCGCCAGGCCGAGGCGGCGGCCCGGGTCGCCGACGGGTACGCGGTCGGGGGCGCGCCGCCCGACCGGTACCGGGTCTTCTACGCCGGCCGCGCCGAGTGGCTGAGCTGGTACGGCGGCGGCCGGGCGACGTGGACCGGCGGGTACGCGGTCACCGTCGGCGGTGGTCACTACGAGGTGGTGCTCAACGCCGACGGACTCTCCGCCACCGGCGCCGACGACCTGCTCCGGCACGAGCTGACCCACGCCGCGTCCCTGCCCGACCGCGGCTACCCGGGCACGTCCACCTGGTGGCTGGTGGAGGGGATCGCCGAGTACGCGGGCACCGGCGGAACGCCGGTCGGCCGGTACGAGGGGCTGGCCAAGGTGCGCCAGATGCTCGCCCCGGGCGGCGGCTGGAACGGCCGGCTGGACGACCTGGCCCCGGCCGACGACGCCTCCGCCCCGCGGGTCGGCGGCAGCTACGGCGTCAGCTACCTGGCCGTGCGGCACCTCGTCGACCGGTTCGGCGAGCAGCGGGTCCTGGCGTTCTTCAGGGCGGTGGTGCACGACCGGCGGACGCCGGAGAAGGCGTCCGTGGAGGCGTTCGACGAGTTTTGGGCGGGGCTGCACGACGAGTGCGTCAACTACGCCCGTTCGGCGGCCGGCTGACCGCCACCGGCCGACAGCAGTCTCTCCGCCAGCGCGTGACAGCGCCTCCCGAGCTCCGGGGGGTCGAGCACCTTGAAGTCGTGCCCCAACAGGAGCACGTGCATGAGCACGAAGTCGAGGCTGCCGGCGCCACTGAGCACCTCGCAGAGCTCGCTCCCGCGCCGTCGTACGACGGCCGCCGACGCCGGGATCTGCGCGCGCACCGTGTCGGCCGACGCGTACACGAGGAAGCGCGCCCGGTGCGGGTAGACCCGGCTCGCCACCCCCTCCTGCACGTACGTCGCCGCATCGGGTGCCGCGCGCGGGCGGAAGCGCCAGGTCCGTGCCGACACCTCGGTCATCCGGTCGAGGCGGAAGCTGCGCCAGTCGTCGCGGTCGAGGTCGTAGGCGAGGAGGTACCAGCGCCGGTCGGAGGCGACCAGGCGGTAGGGCTCGACCCGCCGCCGCGCCTCGCTCCCGGACGGGTAGTCGAAGCCGGCCTCGACCCCGTCGCGGCAGGCCCTGGCCAACGTCATGAGCACCTCGGGGTCGACCGGCGGGCGGCCGCCGCCGAAGGATTCCACCGAGCCGGAGAGCGCACGCACCTCGTGCCGCAGGCGGCTGGGCAGCACCCGGTCGAGCTTGGTCAGCGCCCGGAGTGCGGCGTCGCCGGCGCCGGCGACCCCGCCACCCGCGCCGGCGAGCAGCGAAACCGCGGTGGCGATCGCCTCCTCGTCGTCGAGCAGCAGCGGCGGCAGGTTCTGTCCCGGGCCGAGCTGGTAGCCGCCGCCGACACCCTGGCTGGCATGCACCGGATAGCCGAGCGTGCGCAGCCGCTCGACATCACGCCGTACCGTGCGCGGCGTGACCCCGAGCCGGTCGGCGAGCTCGGGGCCGGTCCAGACCTGGCGCTGCTGCAACAGCCCGAGCAGGGTGAGCACCCGCTCCGTCGTACCCCGTTCGTCACCGCGTGCCACGCCCATGTCGCCCACCCTGCCAGGAATAGCGGACCGAATCCGTCCGCCAGGGGTGTCAGGGTGGCTCCATGGACGCAGAAGCACTCGACTGGAACCGGACGCTGCGCGAGCAGTTCGAGTTCCACTGGAACCATCAGCTCCGAGCCCGGCTCGCCGGCCTCACCGACGACGAGTACTTCTGGTCGCCGGTGCCGGACGCCTGGAGCGTGCGACCGCGCGGCAGCTCGACCGCGCCCGTGCAGGGCGGCGCCGGGGACTTCACGATCGACTTCGCCTTCCCCGAGCCGGTCCCCCCGGCCGTCACCACGATCGCCTGGCGGCTCGGCCACGTCATCGTCGGCGTGCTCGCCACGCGCAACGCCGCGCACTTCGGCGCGCCGGCCGCGTCGTACGAGACCTGGGAGTACGCCGGCAGCGCGGCCACCGCGCTCGCCCAGCTCGACGCCCAGCTCGACGTGTGGCTGGCCGGGGTGCGCGACCTCGGCGAGGCCGGGCTCCGGGTGCCGGTCGGCGCGAAGGAGCCCTTCCCCGAGTTGTCCATGGCCGATCTGGTGCTGCACATCCACCGCGAGCTGATCCACCACCTGTCCGAGGTCTGCCTGCTGCGCGACCTCTACCCGCATCCGGAACCCGCCACGAACGGAGCAGTCCGATGAGCCGCCACATCCAGGTCACCCTGGACGCCCACGACCCGCGGGCGCTGTCGTTCTTCTGGCGCGACGCGCTGGGCTACGTCCACCCCGGCCCGCCCGGGGTCGACCTGCCCGAGGACGCCGACCCGATGGCCGCGTGGGACGACTTCCTCGCGCGGATCGGCGTGCCGCAGGAGCAGCGCAACACGAGTTCGGCGATCGAGGATCCGGACGGGCGCGGCCCACGGCTCTTCTTCCAGCAGGTGCCGGAGGGCAAGGTCGCCAAGAATCGCGTCCACCTCGACGTCCGGGCGGCTCCCGGCCTGCGGGGGGAGGAGCGGATGGCGGCGCTGGAGGCCGAGTGCGACCGGCTCGCCGCGCTGGGAGCGACGCGCGTACGTCGCTACGAGCCCGATCCCCCGATGGGTGCCGGCTTCATCGTGATGACCGACCCCGAGGGCAACGAGTTCTGCCTGGACTGATGCAGCTCAGCCGTGGTCGCTGCAGCTCAGCCGTGGTCGCGGGAGTCGCGGCCGGTCCTGCGGCCGAGGTGTGGCCCGGCGGTGGCGGGGTGCCCCAGCCCCCATGATCGACCGCTGTCGGGGCCGCCGGGTGGGCCTGCGACACTAGGCGCGCTCCCAGCGCGGAGCCCTGGTGCGCGTCCGGAAGCGGGCCAGGGCACCCGTCCGGTGGCTCCGGTGGCGCCGCCGGAGCCACCGGACGCCTTCCGCGCTGGTCGCGTAGAGCACGAGAGTGGAAGCGGGACGCCGGCGACGACCGGGCGGAAAATCCCAGATTCAGGGCCGAGGAAACCCTTGTCAGGGCATGATCAGTTGTGGGAAGGGATCGCGCCGGTCACAGCCGTCCCGCTACCGTACTGGTAACACGCGCGTAGCCGTCCTGGCGGAGCATCCCGTCCGGCGGCACGCGCCGGGCATGGGATGGGGCGTGAGCCATGGCCGGGTCGCAGTCCGACGGTCGGCTGTCGGAGGTCAAGTTCCTCACCGTCGCCGAGGTGGCGACGGTGATGCGGGTGTCCAAGATGACGGTCTACCGTCTCGTACACAGCGGTGAGTTGACCGCCGTGCGGGTCGGCCGGTCGTTCCGGGTGCCCGAGCACGCGGTGCACGAGTACCTGCGGGGCGCCTTCCAGGAGACCGCCTGATCCGTCCGTTTGATCCGTTCCTGGCCACCCGGCCGGATGCGACGTAACGGGCATCGGCGGGGGCGCGTTGGTCCCGCTGACGCTCTCCGGTTACCCTGGACCGGACCGTAGCCTGACACCGGTGCGCCCCACCGCCCGCCAGTCGGTCCGGTCCGTTGTCCGCAAGCGGTCGTCGACGCCACTGCGTGGTGTCATCCGGTCCGCCCCGCACGTTGCAATCGAAAGGCTGTCGTCGTATGGGCTCGGTGGTCAAGAAGCGCCGCAAGCGCATGGCTAAGAAGAAGCACCGCAAGCTGCTGCGCAAGACCCGCGTCCAGCGTCGCCGTCTCGGCAAGTGACCCGTGCCGGGCCCCGGCCCGGCATCGCGTCGCTTGCCAACCGTCGACCCTCGGAGGCTCAGGTGATCAGGCCGCGGTTGCCCCGGCTCGATCTTCCCTGCCGAGGTAGGTGCACGACATGACCCCCGGTGGCACCCCAGGTGCCCCGGGGGTGGTTGTCGTCACCGGGACCGGCCGCTACCTCGGCGCCCACGTGGCGGCCCGCCTCGCCGCCGACCCGCGGATCGAGCGGGTGATCGGCGTCGACCCGGCCGATCCGAACCCGGAGCTGGCCGGCCTGCTCGGCGGCGTCGAGCTGATCCGGATCGACCTCGACTCCCTCGGCGGCCTCCTCGCCGACCTCGACGTCGACGCCGTCGTGCACCTGGCCCTCGCCACGGCCCCCGACCAGCAGCAGGGCGGGCGGTCGGCGATGAAGGAGCAGAACGTCATCGGCACCATGCAGCTCCTCGCCGCCTGTCAGCGGGCGCCCCGGCTGCGCAAGCTCGTGGTCCGTTCGTCGACCGCCGCCTACGGGGCGTCGTTCCGCGACCCGGCGGTCTTCACCGAGGAGACCGAGCCGCGCGAGGTGCCGCGCGGCGGCTTCGGCCGCGACATCCTCGACATCGAGGGGTACGTCCGCGGCTTCCGCCGCCGCCGTCCCGACGTCACCGCCACCGTGCTGCGGTTCGCGCCGTTCATCGGCTCCACCGCCGACACCACGCTGACCCGGTACTTCTCCCAGCCGTTCGTGCCCACGGTGTTCGGGCGGGACCCCCGGCTGCAGTTCGTGCACTTCGACGACGCGCTGGAGGTGCTGCACCGGTCGGTCGCCGAGGCCCACCCGGGGACGTACAACGTGGCAGGGCCGGGCGTGCTCGCACTGTCCCAGGCGATCCGGCGGGCCGGCCGGGTGGGCGTCCCGGTGCTCGAACCGGGCCTGTCCGGGGCCGCCGCGATGGCCCGCAACCTCGGCTTCGGCCGGTACGGCCTGGACCAGGTCGACCTCTTCGTGCACGGCCGGGTGGTCGACACCTCCGCGCTGAAGCGCGAGTACGGCTTCACGCCCCGGTCAACCGTCGCCGCGTTCGACGACTTCATCCGCGCCCACCAGGGCGGGGTGGTGGTCACCCGGGAGTACCTCGCCGCCGCCGAACGGGCCGTCCTCGACGGCATCCGCCAGGTGCGCGCGGCCGTACGGGAGCAGCCGTGAGCCGGCCGGACGAGCAGGGCGGGAGCGCCGGGGCCAACGGCCGGTACGACGTACCGCTGGTCTTGGCCGGCCAGGACGGGGAGCCGGCGCGGCGAAACGGCCGTCACCCGGTCTCGGACGCCGAACCGGCCCCGGACGCCGAACCGGCCCCGGACGCCGAACCGGCCCCGGACGCAGCCCCGTCCTCCTCGGACGCCGCCGCGACGGGTGAGCCGGTGGCTTCCGGGCCGCCGGAGCCGGCGGTTCCGGACGGGCCCGGCGACGTGTGGGACCGGCGGGTCGCGTCCGGGTTGGCGTTCCTGCGGCGCCGGTTCTCCGGCGACTACCCGGTGGACGAGTTCGGCTTCGACCCGGACCTGACCGAGTCGGTCTTCCACCCGTTGCTGCGGATGCTCTACCGGGACTGGTTCCGCACCGAAGTCACCGGCCTGGAGCACGTCCCGGCGGACGGGGCCGGCCTGGTGGTCGGAAACCACTCCGGCACGGTGGCGTTGGACGCGCTGATTCTCTCGGCAGCCCTGCACGACCAGCACCCGGCCCATCGCTACCTGCGGCTGCTCGGGGCCGACCTGGTCTTCCGGATGCCGGTGCTCTCCGCGGTCGCCCGCAAGACCGGCGGGACGGTCGCCTGCAACCCGGACGCCGAGCGGCTGCTCGGCTCCGGCGAGCTGGTGGGCGTCTTCCCCGAGGGGTTCAAGGGCGTCGGCAAGCTCTACTCCGACCGGTACAAGCTGCAACGCTTCGGCCGGGGCGGATTCGTCTCGGCGGCGCTGCGTACCGGCACCCCGATCGTGCCGGTGGCCATCGTGGGCGGCGAGGAGATCTACCCGATGCTCGCCGACATCAAGCCCCTCGCGCGGCTGCTCAAGCTGCCGTACTTCCCGGTCACGCCGACGTTCCCGTGGCTCGGCCCGCTGGGGATGGTGCCGCTGCCGAGCAAGTGGCTGATCGAGTTCTGCCCGCCGATCCCGACCGCCCACCTCACCGACTCCGCCGACGACCCGCTGGTCGTGTTCAACCTCGCCGACCAGGTGCGGGAGACCATCCAGCAGACCCTGCACAGGCTGCTGGAGCGCCGTCCCGACCCCTTCGGCCCCTAACCCCCTTGGGGTGGGTCAGTGGGCGTGGCGGCGGCGGTGCAGGGCTAGGCCGGCGCTCACTGCGCCAGCCAGCACCCCGGCCGCTGCCGTCGACGGCAGGGCGATCCTGGCCGCCCGCCGGCCGGTGCGGAAGTCCCGTACCTCCCACCCCTGCTGCCGGGCCTGCCGCAGCAGGGCGCCGTCCGGGTTGATCGCCACCGCCCGGCCGACCGTGGAGAGCATCGGCAGGTCGTTGGCGGAGTCGCTGTAGGCGGAGCAGCGGGACAGGTCCAGCCCTTCGACCTCGGCGAGTTGGGCCACCGCCTCGGCCTTGGCCGGGCCGTGCATCAGATCGCCGACCAGCCGGCCGGTGTACGCGCCGTCGACCACCTCGGCAACCGTGCCGATCGCCCCCGTCAGGCCCAGCCGGGCCGCGATCACCCGGCCGATCTCGACGGGCGCGGCGCTGACCAGCCAGACCCGCTCGCCGGAGTCGAGGTGCCGCTGCGCGAGGCGGCGGGTACCGGCCCAGATCCGGGGGGCCATCAGCTCGTCGAAGATCTCCTCGGCGAGCCGTTCCACGTCGTCCACCCGCCAGCCCTCGACGAAGGCCAGCGCGGCCTCCTTGGCCTGCGACATGTCCCCGGCGTGCTCGGTGGCGAGCACCCGGAACCGCAGTTGCCGCCAGGCGAACCGGGCCAGGTCGCCGGTGGTGAAGTACTTCCGGGCGGCGAGCCCGCGGGCGAACCAGTAGATCGACGCGCCCTGCATCATCGTGTTGTCCACGTCGAAGAACGCGGCGGCGCCCGGGTCGGGGGCGATCGGGGTGGCCGGCGCGGCCTCGGTCTCCGCCCAGCCGGCCGTGTGACCGTGGCGGTCGGTGCTGACTGTCACCTTGCGGGTACGGGCCACGCGACCTCCCTCGCTCGACGACCACGACCAGTGCCTTCCGCGAGAGTAACCGGGCCGGGTGGCCCCCCGGCCCGTCGAGCGGGAACTGTGGCGCACAATGCCCGTCCGCTGGTGAGAGGCCCTGTCGGCACCCCGTGGCGGGCTGGGCCGGGGGTCGCGAGCCGAGGGCCGTCGCGCGGCGGGTCGTGGGGCGGTGGGGCGGGTGACTCAGCGGTCGCCGGGACAGGCTGCGGGGGTCGGGCCGAGCGCGTCGCTGCCGGCCGGCGCGGGCAGCTCGCAGTCGATGGCCGCACGCAGGGCGTCGGAGCGCTTCCGGATCGCGTCGAGCAGGGCGAGCGATCGGCGGACCCGGTCCCGCTCCGCCCGGCTGGCCCCGTCGAGCAGGTCGCCGACCGCGCGACGCTGCCCGGTGACGAAGGTGTTCACCGCGTCCAGGCCGGCCGGGTCGGTGCGCTGCGCGGCGACGCTGGTCAGCAGCCGTACGCCCTGGCGGCTGTCCGAGTCCATGTCGTCAAGGACGGCCTCGAACCCGAGCCGGTCCCCGCGCAGCGCGGCGGCCTCGTCGAGCCGGGTGCGGGCGAAGTCGAGGAAGAGCTGCCCCCGGCTGAGGTTCGAGCTGGCCAGCGCGAGCTGGGCCCGTTCCGTGGAGCGTTTCATGCCGTACAGGGCGTCGCCGGGCACCGCGTTCTCGCTGGCGGCGGAGATGCCGGAGACGGCGATGGCGCCGGCGGCCACCCCGACCAGGATGGCGCCCCGGGCGCGGGCCCGGCGGGCGGTCACGGCGGGCAGGAACGAGCCGCGCTGCCCGGCGCCGACCGCGCCCCGGTGGCCGGCAGGCCCCGCCTCGGTCGATCCGGTCGCCGTGACGCCGACACCCTCCCGCTCGGCCGTGGCGACGAGCATCGCCCGTAGCCCGGTGCGGAAGCCGGTGTCGATCTCGACGGTCGGGGGATCGGCGCTGAACTGTCGGCTGACCGCGACGAGCGCGGCGAGCTGGTCGTCGGCCCGGGACCTGACGTGGTGACGTCGGCCGCCGTTGGCTTCGTCGAGAAGCTGCGCGAAGCGCTCGGCGCGCCGGCGGGAAAAGAGGTCACTGTCCACCGCAGGCACCTCCTCTCGCTGGTCACGGCCGGTCGGCCGCTGTCCTCACCAGCGACCGGCGGCAGCGCGCGCCGACGAACGAAAGGCCGTGGTCGGCCGCGCTGTCCGGACCGTGGGGCCCGGGTATGCCGGGGCAACCACCGGTCGCACCCGGAGAAACGCTCCGCGCCGGGCACGGGTTACGGGGCCGGCGGGAGCGAAGCCACGAAGAGTGATGGTCGTCACGCCGTGGTGAGCGTCGAGCCATCGTCCGGGGGCGGGTGAGCAGGGCAGCCGTCGCTGCTGCGGGTGTCGACCGGAAGCCCCGCGTGCCGCGGCGGCCGGGTCGGCGCCGACCCGGGGAACCGGGTCGGGGCTCGCCGTGGCGGTCGGATCAGGGCTGGAAGCCGTCCGGCAGGAGCCGGGCCAGGGCCCGGACCGCCCGATACTGCAACGCCTTGATCGCGCCCTCGTTCTTGCCCATCGCCCGGGCGGTCTCCGCGACCGAGAATCCCTGGAGGAACCGCAGCACGATGCACTCCTGCTGCTCCGGGTTGAGCTGCTTCACGGCGGTGAGCAGCGCGACGTTGGTGATGTGCTCGACGACGGCAGCCTCCGGGCTGCCCTCCGGCCCGCGGTCCTCCCGGTCGGCGTCCAGCACGTCGCCGGTGGTGACCTCCAGCCGGTACCGCCCAGACTTGAAGTGGTCGGCGACCAGGTTCCGGGCGATGGTGACCAGCCACGCGCCGAGGTCCCGGCCCTGCCACGTGAAGCTGCCGATCCGCTTGAGGGCGCGCAGGAACGTGTCGGAGGTGAGGTCCTCGGCGAGCTGTCGGTTGCCCACCCGGAAGTAGACGAAGCGGAAGACCGTGTCCACGTACCGGTCGTAGATCAGCCCGAACGCCTCGGACTCGCCGGCCTGGGCGCGCTCGATCAGCTTCCAGACCTCCGTGGCCGGGTCGGACGGGTCGGGCCTGCTCGGGTAGCCGGTCGACGTGCCGCCAGGCCCGGTGGGTGGCCCGGCCGGCGGCCCGGCTGGCACCGCCGGCAGCACCGCCGTCTCGGTCGCCGCCGGGTCGGTCGCCGGTGGCGTGTCGCCGGTGCGCCGGCCCTGGGCCGGCATCATCGGCCTGGCCGGCGAGGCGACCCGGCCGCCATTGCCCCCGGGCGCGGCCGGGCGAGGTGGGGCCTCGTTGTGGTGCGAGCGGTTGGGCAGGCGTCTGGACGTCCCGTCGCCGCGCACGGGTTGGCTCCACATGTCGTCCGAGCCGCGCGGCGCGCCCAGCCGTTCGTTGAGGGCGGCGCGGGCCGCCCCGGCCAGCCCGCCCGGTCGCTCTACGTAGCCGAAACTGGTCATCGTGCCTCCCCGGTCCGGTCCCACACCGGCCGCCGGCACACCGCCGCGCGGGCGGGGCAATGGTGGTCGGGCAGAGTCCTTCCGGGACATGCCGACGGGCGGCAGATCCCATTGAGGTGCTGGTCCAATGCGCTCACAGGCACGGGGGCCTCCTCGGGCTGAGGGGTGTCGACTCACGGCAAATGGGGTGAGCCGACCCGAGTGATGATAGGGCCAACGTCACCCGCGCGTGGCAAGTCCGTTACACAGAGCGGAAGTATTTCCCTGCCCCTCGCACCGATGGCGGACCGGTTGTCCGTCGCGCGTGGTTGACTTTCGCCCGGGGAGGTGGTCCGCAATGGAACCCCAGGTCACCGGGCTGATTCCGGCCCCTCCGACGGGCCGCCGGACGGCGTGCGACCGGGCCGGCGCGACGATGCCGGCGAGGGCCCGGACGCGGCGTCGGCCCGGCTCGGGCAGGGCCGGTGAGCGGAGGCTGCGTCAGACTCTGCCACCGTGCCGGACGTAGCCGACGACTCCACGCCGAACCTCGTCGACCGGCTCCGCCGGGCGGTGGTCGACCACGGCGGCCGTCCCGCGTTGCGCTGGCGGGACACCACTGCGACATGGCCGCAACCGGACGCCTCGGTGACCGCGGTCGCGCCCGCCCGGGCCGCGCCCGGCCGCCCGACCGTCCGGCACCTCGCTCACCCTCCGTGCCGGCCGAGGGCCCACCGCCCGCCGACGGCTGGTGGGCTTCAACGCCTACCCACACGAGGTGGCGGCGGTGTCTGCCGGGCATCCGGGGGTGGCCGAGTCGGCGGTACCGGGTGTGCCGCACCCGCGGACCGGGGAGACTGTCCGGGCGTACCTGGTGCCGGCGCCGGGGCGCCCGGTGACCGGGGTGGAGCTGCTCGCCCACCGCGCCCGTAACCTGGCCCGGTTCAAGTGCCCGACCGCCGTCGAGTTCGTCGACGCGCTGCCGTACTCGGCGATCGGCAGGATGCGCAAGACCCAGCTAGGCCGGCACAGTCCCCGGCGGCGCCGGCCGACATCCGCACGGAGGTTCCCGATGTCCAGTGACGCCCGACTCGCCCTGATCACCCGCCCCGGCTGCCACCTCTGCGAGGACGCCAAGGTGGCGCTCGACCGGGTGGTGGCGGTCACCGGGGACCGGTGGATCGAGCGGGACGTGACCGGCGACGTGGAGCTGGAGCGCGAGTACGGCGACCGGCTGCCGGTGGTGCTGCTCGACGGCAAGGAGCACGGCTACTGGCGGGTGGAGGAGGAACGGCTGCTGCGGGACCTGACCACCCCGCAGCTCTGAGGCCCGCGCCGCTGGTCCCCGCGCCGCCGGTCCCCGCGCCGCCCTTCCCCGCGCGCCGGTGCGGGTCCTATCGTGCTGGGATGACCCCTGCGCGCCCCCATCTCGTGTGGGACTGGAACGGCACCCTGCTCAACGACCTCGACCTGGTGGTGGCGGCCACCAACGCCGTCTTCGCCAGCGTGGGCGGCCCGACGGTCAGCGCGGACGAGCACCGGGTGCGGTTCCGCCGCCCGATCGCCGACTACTACGCCGAGGTGCTCGGCCGGGCCGTCGACGACGCGGCGTTCGGCGAGCTGGACCGGATCTTCCACGACGCGTATCGCAGCGGGCTGACCACCTGCGTGCTCGCCGACGACGCGGCGGTGGCGATGGCGGCCTGGCCGGGCGGCCAGTCGCTGCTGTCGATGTGGTTCCACGACGAGCTGGTGCCCGCGGTACACACCCACGGGCTGACCGACCGGTTCGCCCGGGTGGACGGGCTGCGCGCCACGGTCGGCGGGGACCGCAAGGCCGAGTCGCTGGAGCGGCACCTGACCGAGCTGGGGGTCGACGGCCGCGACGTGGTGCTGATCGGGGACTCGATCGACGACGCCGACGCCGCCGAATCGGTCGGCGGCCGGGCCGTGCTCTACACGGGCGGGTTCACCGACCAGGCCCGGCTGCGCGCGTCCGGGCACCCGGTGGCCGACACCCTCACCGAGGCGGTCACCCTCGCCGCCACCCTCCGATGACCGGGGTCGGTCAGGTGCGCAGGTAGGTCAGCACGGCCAGGACGCGGCGGTGCTGGGTGGTGTCCGGGGGCAGGTCCAGCTTGGTGAAGATGTTGCGGACGTGCTTCTCCACCGCCCCGTCGGTGACCACCAGTGCGCGGGCGATGGCCGTGTTGGAGTGCCCCTCGGCCATCAGGGACAGCACCTCGCGCTCGCGGGGGGTCAGTTCGCGCAGCGGGTCGTCGCGCCGACGGCGGACCAGCAGCTGGCCCACCACCTCCGGGTCGAGCACGGTGCCGCCCGCGGCCACCCGGGCCAGCGCGTCCATGAACTCGTCGATGTCGGCCACCCGGTCCTTGAGCAGGTAACCCACCCCGCCGCCGCCGGACCCGCCGGTGGTGGCGAGCAGGTCGTCGGCGTACGACACCTCGACGTACTGGGAGAGCACCAGGACCGGCGTACGCGGGACCAGCCGGCGGGCCTCCACGGCGGCGCGCAGCCCCTCGTCGGTGTGCGACGGCGGCATCCGCACGTCGACGATCGACACGTCCGGACGGTGGGTCACCACCGCCTCGACCAGCGCGTCGCCGTCGCCGACGGCAGCCACCACCTCGTGCCCCTGTTCGGTGAGCAGCCGCACCAGCCCCTCCCGGAGCAGCACGGCGTCATCCGCGATGACCACCCGCATGATGCTGATGTCTACCACGTCTGGGCAGGGAACCGGGCCGTCGACGCTCACAGCGGCAGTTCCGCGCGGACCTCGGTCGGGCCGCCGGCCGGGCTGACCACGTCCAGCCGGCCACCGGCCGCCCGCACCCGGTCGGCGATCCCGGCCAGGCCGTGCCCCTTGGCCAGGTGCGCCCCGCCGTGGCCGTCGTCGGTCACGCCGACGGCCAGTCGGCGCTCGTGCCGGGTCACCACGACCGCGCACTCCGTCGCCCCGCTGTGCTTGGCGACGTTGGTGAGCGCCTCGGCGACCACGAAGTAGGCGGTGCTCTCCACTGCCGGGTCGAGCCGTCCGCCGGGGACCTCCAGCTGAGGGTCGATCCGCAGCTCGACCGGGACCAGCCCGCGGCCGGCCAGGGCCGCCAGGGCGCTGGGCAGCCCGCGGTCGACCAGGATCGGCGGGGCGATGCCCCGGGACAGGGCGCGCAGCTCGGCGAGGGTGTCGCGGGTCTGGGTGACCGCCTCGTCCAGGGTCCGGCCGGCCGCCTCCGGGTCGGTGGCGAGCTGCTGGCGGGCCCGGCTCAGGTCCATCGCCAGCCGGACGAGGCGCTGCTGCGGGCCGTCGTGGATGTCCCGCTCCAGCCGGCGCAGCGCGGCGGCCTCGGCGGAGACGGCGGCCCGCTTCTGCTCCTCCAGCACCGTGATCCGGTTGCGCATCTCGGCCACCCCGGTGAGCAGGGCGCGGGCGAAGCCGGCCTGGAGCCGCGCGCAGCCCCGGACCACCATCGGCAGGGTGATCAGGAAGAACACCCCGATCGCGGTGTTCAGCCCGATCCGGGCGGCGGGGGAGTCGCCCAGGCCGAGGAGCTCGTTGAGGCCCTGGTTGTCGGGGCCCTGCGGCAGCGCCCAGTCGTACGCCCAGTAGAGGCAGCCGAGCAGGGTGCCGGCCCACCAGACGACGGTCACCACGAAGGTGAGGAGGGACACGATCAGCTTGAGGATGCCGTGGGCCAGGTCGAGCCAGGACTGGGCGTCCCGGATCGGCATGAAGATCCGCCGCCAGGCGCCCGCCCCGGGTTCGGGCTGCCGGTAGTCCGGCCGGATCCGGGCCTGGCCGAGCACGGCGGTCAACCGCAGCCGCTCGATGTCGGCCAGCCCGCGGGCGACGTACAGGGTGCCGGCGAGGACCGGCAGGCCGATCACGGTCACCACCAGCCCCAGGCCGAGCGCCAGCCCCACCAGCAACACCACGAAGCTGGCCAGCGCCAGGGGCAGGCCGAGCAGCACATAGTTGGAATCGTGCAGGAGTTGGCGGGGGACGCTGGGCGAGGTGGCGGGCGGGTCGGCGACGGTAGCGGCGGTCATGGTTCGAGGCTAGGCAGCCGGACCGTCCGGCCCCATCCCGCCGCCCGGCCTCTCCCCTGTAGGGGCAGCCCTACCAGGTGCCGCCCGGCCGGCGCGCGATTGGTGAGGGAAGTCGGGATTGAGCAATAATCGGCGGGGCGGTGCGGGGCCGCCGGATCGATCTTGTGGAACGGAGGGGCAGGTGGAGGCGGGTCGGGGGTCTTCAAGATCGCGATTTGTGCGTCTGTTCACAAGCGCCTACTCTGTAGTTCCGACGCGTCCTGCTAGCACAGCCGGCAATCTCGGTCGTCAGCGGGAGTCCCGATACGGCCGGCCTCTTGAGCTGGCCGAGGATCGCACCGCACGGAGTCTCATGAGTCAGCAGCACCGTCACCCTGGCGCGCCCGGCCGCGCCGGTGCCGTACCGGCGCTTCCGGACCTGCCCGAGGCGACCGTCGCGCGGCTTCCCGAGTACCTTCGCGCCCTGCACAACCTCGCCGAGTCCGGCCACGAGACCGTCTCCAGCGAGGGCCTGGCCGCCGCTGTCGGGGTCAACTCCGCCAAGCTCCGCAAGGACCTGTCCCACCTCGGCTCGTACGGCACCCGGGGGGTCGGCTACGACGTCGCCCTGCTGGTCGACCAGATCGAGTTCGTGCTCGGGCTCACCCAGCGGCGGGCCGTCGCCCTGGTCGGGGTGGGTAATCTCGGTCACGCCCTGGCCGGCTACGCCGGCTTCGCCAGCCGCGGTTTCCGGATCGCCGCGCTGCTCGACGCGGACGCGTCCCGAGTCGGCGAGGAGATCAACGGGATGGTCGTGCGGCACGTCGACGAGCTGCCTGCCGTCGTCGCCGAGGAGTCCATCGCGATCGGCGTGATCGCCACCCCGGTGCCCGCCGCCCAGGCGGTGGCCGACCAGCTCGTGGCCGTCGGCGTGACGAGCATCCTCAACTTCGCGCCGTGCGTACTCTCGGTGCCGGAGGGCGTCGACGTGCGCAAGGTCGACCTCGCCATCGAGCTCCAGATCCTGTCCTTCCACGAGCACCGCAAGGCGTCTCTGACCGCGCTGCCCGCCACCGGCGGCTCCGCCCTCACCGCCCTGCCCGGCGGGCTCGCGGCCACCGATCCCCAGGAGGCGATCGGCACGTGAAACTGCTTGTCGTCGGCGCGTCCTACCGCACCGCTCCCGTCGCCACCCTGGAACAGCTGGCAGTCGCCCCCGCCGACCTCACCCGCACCCTGGACCGCCTGGTCGCCCAGCCGTACGTGAGCGAGGCGGTGCTGGTCTCCACCTGCAACCGGGTGGAGGTCTACGCCGCCGTGTCCGGCTTCCACGGCGGGCTCGGCGACATCTGCGCCGTTCTCGCCGAGCAGGCCGGCGCTCCGGCCAGCAGCCTGGCCACTCACCTCTACGTGCACTACGACGCCGTCGCCGTGGACCACGTCTTCCGGGTCGCCGCCGGTCTGGACTCGATGGTGGTCGGCGAGGCGCAGATCCTCGGCCAGCTCCGTGACGCGTACCACTGGGCGACCGGCGCGGACTCGGCCGGCCGCCTGCTGCACGAGCTGATGCAGCAGGCGCTGCGGGTGGGTAAGCGGGCACACGCCGAGACCGGGATCGACCGGGCCGGCCAGAGCGTGGTGAGCGCCGCGCTCGGTCTGGCCGCCACGCAGCTAGACGGCGAACTGGCCGGGCACCCGGCCCTGGTGGTCGGGGCCGGTGCGATGGGCGCGTTGGGCGTTGCGAGCCTGTCCCGGCTCGGCGCGGGCCCGCTCACCGTGACCAACAGGGGGGCCGACCGGGCCATGCGGCTGGCCGAGTCGTACGGGGCCAGCGCGATACCCATGGCCGAGCTGACCGACGTGCTTTCCACAGTGGACATCGTAGTGGCCGCTACGGCGGCGACCGAACCGGTCCTCACCCGCGACGTGGTCAGCCGGGCGCTCGCCGACCGTGACCCCGACCGGGGGGCACTCGTGCTGCTCGACCTCGCCGTCCCGCGCGACGTGGAGGCCGGCGTGGCCGCCCTGCCCGGCGTCGAGGTGATCGACATCGACCGGATGGCGGCGATCCTGGCCGACGGGCCGGCTGTCGCCGACGCCGCGGCCGTCGAGCGGATCGTGGTGGGTGAGGTCGAGTCCTTCCTCACCTGGCTGCGCGGCGCCGACGTCGCCCCGACCGTGGCCGCGCTGCGCAGCCGGGCCGAGGACGTGATGACCGTCGAGCTGCGCCGGCTGGCCCAGCGCCGCCCCGACCTCAGCGCCGACCAGCGCGCCGAGGTGGCCCGGACGGTGCACCGGGTGGTGCAGCGGCTGCTGCACCAGCCCACGGTGAAGGTCCGTCAGCTCGCCGCCGAGCCCGGCGGCGACCAGTACGCCGCGCTGCTGCGCGAGCTGTTCGACCTCCAGGTCCCGCAGACCTCCCCGGTCGACACCGTCCCCGACGTGGTCGACACCGACCCCACCCCATACCCCGGAGGCGAGAGATGACCGCACCCCTGCGCCTCGGCACCCGGGGCAGCGCGCTGGCGATGGCCCAGTCCGGCCACGTCGCGGCCGCGCTCACCGAAGCGACCGGCCGAAAGGTGGAGCTGGTCGAGGTGGTCACCGCCGGTGACCGCTCGGTCGCCCCCGTGCACCGGCTCGGCGTCGGCGTGTTCGTCTCCGCGCTGCGCGACGCCCTGGCCGCCCGGACCATCGACTTCGCGGTGCACTCCTACAAGGACCTGCCCACCGCGGCGGCCCCCGGGCTGCACATCGCGGCGGTGCCGGCCCGGCAGGACCCGCGTGACGCGCTGGTCGCCACAGGCGGGCGTACCCTCGCCGAGCTGCCGCCCGGCGCGGTGATCGGCACCGGCGCGCTGCGCCGCATCGCCCAGCTGCACGCGCTCGGGCTCCAGTTCGAGGTCACCCCGATCCGTGGCAACGTGGACAGCCGCCTGGCGCGGGTCCTCGGCCCGGATGCCGACCTCGACGCGGTCGTCCTCGCCCGGGCGGGGCTGGCCCGGCTCGACCGGGCCGACGTGATCACCGAGACGCTCGACCCGATGCTCATGCTGCCCGCGCCCGCCCAGGGCGCGCTGGCCGTGGAGTGCCGGGTCGACGACCCGGACCTGGTCGAGCTGCTCGCTGTGCTCGACCACGCACCGTCCCGTGCCGCGGTCACCGCGGAACGGGCGTTGCTGGCCACCCTGGAGGCCGGGTGCAGCGCACCCGTGGCCGCCTATGCGGAACTCGCCGAAGGTGACGTCGGCGAGGAGATATACCTGCGCGGGGCGGTGATCAGCCCGGACGGTTCCAGAGACCTTCGGCTGTCCCGCACCGGAACGCCCGCCGACGCGGCGGAGATCGGCAAGGCACTCGCCGCTGAACTCCTCGACCTCGGCGCCGACTCGATCCTCGGCCTAGACGGACACGCCGGCCCGGGGACCCAGCAATTTGGGAGCACAGAATGACCCGCACCCGTAAGCCCGTCGGTCGCATCGCGTTCGTCGGGGCCGGTCCCGGCGACCCGGGCCTGCTTACCCGCCGGGCGCACGACGCCCTGGTGGACGCCGACCAGGTGGTGTACGACCGGGGAGTCCCCGAGTCGCTGCTCGACGCCGTCCGCGCCCAGGCCCGGTCCGACGCCCAGTTCACCCCGGCGGAGGGCGTGCCGGGAGACGTGGCGAAGGTGCTGATCTCGGCCGCCCGCTCCGGCCAGAACGCGGTGCACCTGGTCGCCGGTGACCCGTTCGGCCACGACTCGGTGGTCAAGGAGGTGCAGGCGGTCGCACGTACCGCCGCGCACTTCGAGGTGGTCCCGGGCGTCGGCCAGGCCGAGGGCGTCGCCACGTACGCGGGCGTGCCGTTGCCGGGCGTCCGCACCGCCGCCGACGTCGAGGACGTCACCACGCTGGACTTCGACGCGCTGGCCGCGGCCCTGGGCCGGGGCTCGCTCGCGCTCGCCGTGGACGCCGGCGACCTGGCCGCGGTCCGCGACGGCCTGCTCGCCGCCGGGATCGACGGCACCACCGGCGTCGGGGTGACCGGCGACGGCACCGGGGACACCCAGTACACGACCACGTCGACCGTCGACTCGTTCGTCGCGGCGGCGCTCGGCTTCACCGGCCGGGTGGTGCTCACCGTCGGAGAGGGCGTTGGCCAGCGGGACAAGTTGAGCTGGTGGGAGAACCGGCCGCTGTACGGCTGGAAGGTGCTCGTCCCCCGGACCAAGGAGCAGGCCGGCGCGATGAGTGCCCGGCTGCGCGCGTACGGGGCGATCCCGTGCGAGGTGCCGACGATCGCGGTCGAGCCGCCGCGCACCCCCGCCCAGATGGAGCGGGCGGTCAAGGGCCTGGTCGACGGCCGGTACGCCTGGGTGATCTTCACCTCGGTGAACGCCGTCCGGGCGGTCTGGGAGAAGTTCGCCGAGCACGGGCTGGACGCCCGGCACTTCGGCGGGGTCAAGATCGCCTGTATCGGCGAGGCCACCGCCGACGCGGTCCGCGCGTTCGGCATCCAGCCGGAGCTGGTCCCCGCAGGGGAGCAGTCCTCCGATGGGCTGCTGGCCGAGTTCTCGCCGCACGACGAGATCCTCGACCCGGTGGGCCGGGTGCTGCTGCCGCGCGCCGACATCGCCACCGAGACGCTCGCCGCCGGGCTCACCGAGCGCGGCTGGGAGGTCGACGACGTGACCGCGTACCGGACGGTACGGGCCGCCCCGCCGCCCGCCGAGATCCGGGACGCGATCAAGTCGGGCGGATTCGACGCGGTGCTGTTCACCTCGTCCTCCACCGTCCGGAACCTGGTCGGCATCGCCGGGAAGCCGCACGCGCGTACCGTTGTTGCCGTCATCGGGCCCAAGACGGCGGAGACCGCGACGGAGTTCGGCCTGCGGGTCGATGTGCAGCCGCAGCACGCCTCGGTGCCCGACCTGGTCGAGGCGCTCGCCGCCTACGCCGTCGAGCTGCGAGAGAAGCTCGCCGCCATGCCGGCCAAGCAGCGCCGCGGCTCGAAGGTGCAGGGGCCGACGGCCCTGAGGTTCCGCTAGTCGCCAGGGAGGCCCCTCATGTCGTACCCCGAGATCCGGCCCCGCCGGCTGCGTCGCACCGCAGCCGTGCGGCGGCTGGTCTCCGAGACCCGCGTCGACCCGGCCGAGCTGGTCGTGCCGATGTTCGTCAAGGAGGGGCTGACCGAGCCGCGGCAGATCGCTTCGCTGCCGGGGGTGCTCCAGCACTCCCGAGACTCGCTGCGCAAGGCGGCGGCCGAGGCGGTCCAGGCCGGCGTGGGCGGGATCATGCTGTTCGGCGTGCCCGCGTCGCGTGACGAGCGCGGCTCGGGCGGCGTCGACCCGGCGGGCATCCTCAACGTCGCCATCCGGGACGTGGTCGCCGAAGTGGGCGACGCGACCGTGGTGATGAGCGACCTGTGCCTGGACGAGTTCACCTCGCACGGGCACTGCGGGCTGCTCACCGGAGACGGCGCGGTGGACAACGACGCCACCCTCGCCGCGTACGCCGAGATGGCGGTGGCCCAGGCCGACGCCGGGGTCGGGATGGTCGGGCCGTCCGGGATGATGGATGGCCAGGTCGGCGTGGTCCGCCGGGCCCTGGACGTCGCCGGGCACACCGACGTCGCCGTGCTCGCGTACGCGGCGAAGTACGCCTCCGCCTTCTACGGCCCGTTCCGCGACGCCGTGGAGTCGGCCCTCGACGGCGACCGACGCACCTACCAGCAGGACCCGGCGAACCTGCGGGAGTCCCTGCGCGAGGTCGCGCTGGACGTCGCCGAGGGTGCGGACCTGGTGATGGTCAAGCCGGCCCTGCCCTACCTCGACGTGGTGGCGGCGGTCCGGGCCGCCGTGGACGTCCCGGTCGCCGCCTACCAGGTCTCCGGCGAGTACGCGATGGTCGAGGCCGCCGCCGCGAACGGCTGGATCGACCGGGAGCGGGTGATGCTGGAGACGCTCACCTCGATCCGCCGGGCCGGCGCCCAGATCATCCTCACCTACTGGGCGGTCGAGGCCGCCACCCTGCTCCACCGGCGGTACTGAGCCGCGCCGCCGGCCGGCGAGGACGACGCGGCGGCATTGTGCGCGTGCCTGACGCCTGAGGGTTGACGGCCCAGCAGCGCGGCGAAGCGGTCCGGGCGCTGGAGCCGGGCAGGGATTGGATCGCGCACCCCGACCGGCGGGTGCTGGCACACGATGAGCGCGGCGGTGTCGCCGATACCGATGGCGATGCCGATGGCGCGCGGTTGCACCGCCCCTCGCCTGATC
Source organism: Micromonospora sp. CA-111912 (assembly GCF_050948415.1). Lineage (NCBI taxonomy): Bacteria > Bacillati > Actinomycetota > Actinomycetes > Micromonosporales > Micromonosporaceae > Micromonospora > Micromonospora sp. CA-111912. The sequence goes on along the minus strand of NZ_CP192007.1, from coordinate 6,546,826 downwards.
GCCGCAGGCGCCGAGCGGGCCCTTCAGTTCCCAATCCGCCACTCCGCGTTACCTGACTAATCTCCGCCCACCCCTCCTCAGTTCCTTTGCTCTGCTGCAGCGGAGGCAACAGTTACTCAGGGTCCATGCTCGCGCCCAGAGGCCCTCGTGGCCAATTCGACATTGATCCTGTTCGCAGCTGGTGTTGCCTGGATGGCAGCAGAGCAAAGTACGTGCGGGGGGTGTCGGAGGGGCGGGCTGGTGTAACGCATAGTGGTTTGCTGGCTCGACTGACTTTCATTACCCAGCGTGTCGAGAGGTGGCCCCGCGACGAGGATGCGACGCGTTGATGAGGGCAAGTTGTCCACAGGTTTGTCCACAGGGATTGTCGACCGTCTGCCGGGTCGGCAGGCTCCCGGTATGGCTTCCGCACTTGATCCACCAACGACCGGTCCGACGGTCGGGCCGTTCCCCATCGCCGGGCTGGTGCGCAAGGCTCGGCGCATCGCCGGCCTGGGGCAGCGCCAGATGGCGCGCTTCGCGAAGGTGGCGCCGTCGACCGTGGGCCGGGTGGAGACCGGTGCCATGACGCCCAGCCTCGCGGTGCTGGAACGACTCTTCGGCGCGGCCGGCCTTTACCTCGCCGTCGTCGACCAGGACGGCCGGGTGATCCAGCCGATGGCGGACTGGGACGACACCCGCGACGGTGCGGGGCGACGCTACCCGTCCCACCTGGACACCATTCTCGACCCCGAGCCGGGTGACTGGTGGGCCGACATCTACGGCCTGGCCCGGCCACCAGAGACGTTCCACCGCTGTCCGGTGGACCGCGAGGCGCGTCGGCGGCGCAGCCAGTGGGAGGTGAGGGTGGCGCAGCACCGCAACGTGCCACCGCCGAAGGACATGCGGGAGCGGTACTGAGACGGCCCCCGCCCGGGCGGGTACCCGGGCGGGGGCCGTCGTCGGCCGGAGCAGTGTCAGTCGTCGTTGGTGATGGTGCCCACGGCGAGCGGGTCGGCCAGGCGCAGGCCCGGAACCCCGGCCACCAGGAGGTTCACCTTCTCGTCGGCCTCCCGCTTCCGGTCACCGCGCACGGTCACCGCGAAGGTGAGCGAGGTCTGCCCCGCCGCGAGCGTCTTGCAGCCGACGTACGGGTCGTAGTCCGACCCCGCCTGCGCCGTGGTGCCGAACGTGGCGGCACAGACCAGCACGGGCTGGGACAGCGGCCGGGACACGGTGACGGTGAACGTCAGCGGGCGGGTGCCCTTGTCGCCCTCGACCACCGTCGCGTCGCCGACGCTCAGCGACGCCCGGGACCGGAACCGGGCCACCTGCGGGTCGTGGTCGCTGGAGCCGCGCGACCCGTCCCCGGTGAACTCCGCCGGCCAGTCGGCGTTGATGTGCGCCGCCCGCACCTGGACCAGGTCGTCGCGCAGCGCGTCGTTGACGAACAGGTGGTCCAGCGTCTGCGCCTGCCCCTCGAAGCTGTACGAGTACGCGGACGACGGCACGTCGGCGACCAGGTCGTCCCAGAGGCTGTGCAGGCCCGCGTCGTACAGCGAGGCGAGCTGGTCCGACGGGGTCGGGTCCGCCCCGGTGGCGATCGGGTCGTCCGGGCGGGGGAAGACGTTCAGGTCGCCCCCGTAGACCACCCGGGAGTTCCGGTCCGAATTGTAGATCGCGGTGACGAGCGCGGCACCGTACGCGGCCTGCTCGGCGCGCTGCCCGACCCGGCTGTCCGGCCCGGACGAGAAGTGGTTGCTCAGCGCCCACAGGTGGTATCCCTCGGCGCCGCCGGGGGTTGCCCGGACCAGGAACTTGCCGAGCTGCGGGGCCCGGGTGTAGACGTTGTTGCCGTCCTTGCCGGTCGAGGTGTCGGTGTCGGCCGGCAGCACCGCGTTGAGCGCCTTCGGGTTCTGCACGTCCGCGTTGGACGGCAGACCCGCCGACCGGTACGGCACCACCGGCGCGGAGCCGAGCAGTGGGTCTGCGGCGGTCGGCGCCGCCAGCGACAGCCGGTCGGTGCGGTACAGGAAGCCGGCGGTGATGCCCCGGGCGTCCGCGCCGGTCCGGTCGTAGGCGGCGGCATACGCCGGGCCGCCAGCGGCGGCGATGGTCAGCGCCAGGTCCTGGAGGGTGTCCGGGGCGCCGTCCGCGTTGTCGGTGTCCCCGCAGACCAGCTCCGTACCGGAGACGGAACAGATGTCCTGGTCCTCGGCCTCCTGCACCAGGATCAAGTCCGGCGCGTGCAGGTCGGTGCGGATCTGGTCGGCGAGCGAGGCCAGGTGCTCCCGGTAGTCGGCTTCGCTGGCCGGCACGTAGTCGAACGGCGGGCGGACCCCGGTGCAGCCGGGGTTCCCGGTGAAGTCGCAGCCGTCGAACGGGTCGTCCCGGTGGTCGTACAGGTTCTCCACGTTGTACGTCGCGATCGCGATCTCCTGCGACCGGTCGGCCGGCTTCGGCGGGTTGTTCCGCGACGGGTCGGCGCCGGCGGCGAAGACGGCCTTCTCGACCTGGACGCCGTACTTCTCGAACGAGTAGTAGATCGCGCCGTACGCGTCCTCGCCGAGGGTGTCGAAGGTCCTCGACGGCGGCAGGATCGCGGTGCTGTCCCCGGCGGTGCCCTTGACGCCCATGCTGCCCAGCATGATCCGCTGGCCGTTGCCGTCGTCGAAGCGCCGGGTCGGGTCGTTGTCCAGCGGGTGTGCGTCCCGGAACACCCGGCGGGCGTACTGGTCGGCGCGGTCCAGCAGCGGGTCGTCCCGGTCGACCAGCCAGGTCTCGGCGTCGGCCGTGGACAGGAAGACGCCCCGCCCGCTCACCGCGCCGCTGCCGGCGCGGACCCGCAGCCGGGCGCCCTCGTGCCGCTCCCAGAACCGCTGCGCGGCGGTTGTGTCGGCCGGGGGCACCGCGTCGTCGACCGTGACGACGGCGTTCACGTCCAGCCCCGATGCGACCCTGCGGACCAGGGAGGCGCCGGAGAGCTGGGTGGAGTTGAAGTACTCCGACACCCGGGCCCGGAGCACCACCTCGTCGCCGACGGTCGGCACGTAGCCGCCGAGCAGCGAGGTGAACGAGCCCATGAAGACGAAGACGCCGTCCGAGGACGTCGGGTCGGAGTCGGAGGCGTCGGTACGGCTCTGCAGGAAGAAGCCGCGCTGCTCCACCCCGGCCGAGGTGCGGGCCAGGGTGAGCTGGGTGATCACGCCCCGGACGTCGTACAGGCTGCTGCTGGTGCCGTTGCCGGAGGCCGGCGCGAGCGGCGACCGGTCGGCCGGGCCGGACTCGGCGTCGGTGGTCGGGCCCTGCACCTCGCCGACGGTCAGCTCCCGGGTCACGGTCACGGCCAGCTCGCAGGTGGCGGTGCCGCCGTCGGCGTCGGTGGCGGTCAGGTTCACCGTGTACGCCCCGGCGGCCAGGTCGGCGCTGGTGGCGACGGTGGCGCGGGCGGTGCCGCCGACGGCGTCGGCCGGGGTGAACCCGGTCCGGGTGATCGAGCCGGTGACCGGGGCCGGGCTGACCGAGGTGACCGCCAGGTCGACGATCGTGTCGTCAGGGTCGGTGGCGGTGACCTCGCGACTCGCGGGGGTGCCGGCCGCCGTGGTCAGCGCGCCCCCGCAGGTGACGGTGGCGGGCTGGTCGACGGGGCCGCCCCCGTCGACGGTGTGGGAGCCGAGCCCGTCGAAGGTGTCGGTGGCGAAGCCGGCCCACTGGGCGGCCGGGGCGAACGCGTCCGACGGGTCGGTGTCGCCGGAGGTCACCGTGGGCAGCCGGCGCAGCGTGTTGTCGGCGGTGCTGGTGAGGCCGGTGCCCCACTCGGTGCCCGGATCGACGCCGACCTGGCCGATCGAGTCGACCACGGCGTCGCCCCTGCGCAGCACGATCGCGTCGTCGCCGTTGAACAGGCTCGCGGTGGTGGTCTGGTCGGCCTGGGCGAGGATCGCCGGGACGGCGGAGGCGGCGGCGAACACGAACGTGTCGCCCGGGGCCACGGTGCCGGTCAGCGCGAGGGTGGTCGCCGTGGTGCTGCCGTTGAAGTGGAGCTGGAGCTGGTAGCCGCCGCCGGCGAGGTCGACAGGGGCGCCGGTACCGTTGTACAGCTCGATCGCCTTGTTGTTCGACGAGCCTTCGACGTACTCGGAGATGAACAGGTCGGTGGGCGCGGCGCTGGCCGCGGGGGGTGCGATGCCGATGACCGGGATGGTGACGGCAGCGGCGGTCGCTAGCGCGGCGTATCTGCGGCGCGTGCGCATGGGGCCTCCACGATGGATGGTCGGGAACCAACGAACGTTAAGGTGCGGCGCTGTCCGCCGTCCATCCCCCGAGGGCGCATTGGTGGATACCCGACCCACGCCCTTCCGTGCCGGGTCGTCGGGTCAGCGGGCCGGGTCGAGGTGGTGCACCAGCTCGGCCACGTCCACGCTGTACTCGCACCACTCCCGGTCGGAGCGGTACCCCAGCTCGGCGTTGACCTTGAGCATCGCCTCGTTGGCCTGCGCGTTCCAGGTCTGCACCTCGGCCAGCTCCGGCTCGGCCGAGCGCAGCTCCAGCAGCATCCGCGCCTTGATCGCCCGATCGATGCCGTAGCCCCGGTGGTCCTGCGCCACGATCGTGTCGTACTGGTCGGCGCGGGTCGGGTGCTGCGCCGGCACCACCACCTCGGTCAGCCCGGCCACCTCGCCGGTGCGCTCGTGGATGGCGAGCACGATGTACGGCTTCATCCCTCGCCGGTGCAGCGTGTCCAGGCTGTCCCGCAGCCGCTGCGGGTCGTACGAGCTGGGGCGCAGCTCCCCGTCGTCCACGTCGCGCACCTCGGCCTTGGCCCGCGCGTACGCGTCGATCAGGTCGTCGGGCGGGCCGCCGGGGCAGAACTCCAGCCGGTACCCCGTACCGACGGCGGTGGCCATCTCGGCCAGCGCCGTCCAGTCCACCGCGGACAGGTCCAGCACACTGCGGGTCTCCACGTACTCCCGGGAGAAACCGAGCGCCTCGTAGAACGCCACCGCCGGGGTCTCGCCGACCACCTCGACCCCGATCGACCGGAACCCCTCCTGGTAGACCCGGTGGGCGACCAGCCGGACCAGATCCCGGCCCAGGCCGGTGCGGCGCGCCGTCGGGTGTACCAGCACCTCCAGCACGCCGATGTCGCCGAGCAGCAACACGTGGACGTGGCCGAGCATCGCGCCGGGCCCGCCCCCGGCGGTCGGCTCGGACTGGACCACCCAGGAGATCCGCCGCTCGCCGGGCATCACCTCGGAGAGGTACTCCCGCAGGGAACTCTCCTGCCACGGCGGATCCTCCGGGAGGTCGGCCGCCAGCACCGCGTTCAGCGTGTCCAGCAGCGACGCGATTTCGGCGGACGACGCGGTCCGGGGATCCCACTCGCGCACCATCACACGTCTAGCTTGCCGCTAACGGCAGCGTGACGGAAGTGTCCAGTTCGCCAATGTATGCGGGTGATCACGTCACGTGCGACTGGCCAACCCGTACTCGTTGGCCTTGTCGAAGACGTCCTGGGCGTACCGGCGTACGTCGTTGTACGACAGGATGGACCCCCACCAGTCGCCCGGGACGGTGAGATTCCGGCCGCCCTTGCACAGGTAGTTGCCGGCGGCCAGGGCGGCGTCGTCGAGGTCGTGCGGGTCCTTGCGGCCGTCGTTGTCCGCGTCCGCGCCGATCTCCTGCCAGGTGGTCGGGATGAACTGCATCGGCCCGATCGCCCGGTCGTAGACGGTGTCCCGGTCGTAGAGCCCCCGGTCGGTGTCCAGGATCTTCGACCGGCCGCCGTTGCCGTCGAGCGGGTCGCCGATGATCTCCGGGAGCGCCCGCCCGTCCGTGCCGAGGCTGGCGCCGTTGGCCTGGCCGTGCCGCGACTCGACGTACCCGATGGCGGCGAGCGTGGTCCAGCTCAGCCGGCAGCCGGGGTTGCTCTGCGCGAGGATCAGCTCGGCGTAGCCGTACGCCTGTACGGCCACCGGCGAGATGCCGGCCTTCGCCCCGGTCTGTTGCGCCCACCCGGCGAGCGCGTCGGCGGGCCGGCCGGTGACCACCGGCCCGCCCGGCAGGCCGCCCGGGCCCGGGGTCGCGCCGGGCAGCGCCGTCGCGCCGGGCGGCAGCTCGGTGCCGGTGACGCCGGGCACCACCCCGCCCGGTGGCGCCGCCGTGCCGCCCCCCGGGGTGGAGGCGGTCGCGTCGACCGCGACCGGACGGGACTCCGGCGCGGTCGCCGGCACCAGCAGCGCGCCGGCCGCGGCGGTCGCCCCGACCAGGGCGAGCAGGAACAGCCCGGGCAGGGTGAGCCGGCCGCTCGGACGCCGGGACCAGGCCCGGGTGGCCCGGGCGGCGGCGAGGGCCGCCTGCCGGGGCGGAGGCATGCGTACGGCGTGGGCGAACGGCACCCGACGCCGGGACCTCCTCGCCCGCCCGTCTCCGGCCGCGACCGTCGCGTCGGCCTTCTCGGCCTTCTCGCCTTTGTTGCTCCCGGCGGCCTTCTGGTCCGCGTCGGCCTTGCCGGTCCCGGCGGCTTTCCCGTCGGCGTCGGCCTTCGAGGTGCTGTCGGCCACCTCGGTGCCGTCGGTCTCCTCTGCGGGGCCGGCCGTTCTCCCCGTCGGTCCGGCGGCGTCGGCCGTTGCTGCCGTGGTGGCGGCCGTCGCCGATGGACTCGGCTCCGGCTTCTCTGCGGGGTGGGTGGGGTCGCTCTGTCCGGCCGTGCTCGCGGCCGTTGCCGTCGTGCCGGCCTCCGGCCCAACCACCGCTGCGGCGTCGGTCTGGCCGGCGACCGCCGGTCCCGAGGCGTCGGCGGGCGGGGGGGCGGCGGGCCGGGGGGCGGCGTCGGCTGGTGGCGTCGACCGCAGCCAGGGCCGGCGGGGGCGCGGCAGCCAGCCGCCCGCCGGGCGCCCGCCCGGGTCCTCGGGCGGCGCGGCCGGCCGCAGGGGTCGAACCGTCGACTTGTCCTCGCCGTCCACCACCCGTCGAGTATCACCCATGTCCCGCGTCCCGTCAGACCGGTCGTACTCTTGTGCCATGCCCCGGTACGAGTTCCGCTGTCGCGCTTGCGGCGACACATTCGAGATCAACCGTCCGATGGCGCAGGCCGGTGAGCCGGCGCCCTGCCCGCAGGGGCACGACGACACGGTCAAGCTGCTCTCCGCGGTGGCCGTGACCGGTCGGGGCGGCGCCGGCACGTCCGCGCCGGCCCCCTCCGGCGGGGGCTGCTGCGGCGGGGGCTGCGGCTGCTGATCCCGCCCGCTCCGGCCGCCGGTTCCGCCCGCCGGCACCGTCGGAGCAGCGCAGACGCTCGTCGTGCTCTTCGTGCGGGGCGTACCGCCCGACCTGCCGGTTGCGGCCCTCGATGGAACCTTGGGTCTGATTCCGCCCGGCCGTTCTCACGATGCGTGACGGCGCGGACATGGGGCAGCATGAACCCGTCGTAACGGGGGCGGAGGTTCGACTTATGTCGCCAGGGAACCACCTCCCGAGCGGTTGGGTGACCTTCGTGTTCACCGACATCGAGGGTTCGACACGACTGGCCCAGCTGCTCGGCCCGGAGTACCGCCCGGTGCTGCGGGAACACCGCCGTCTGCTGCGCCACACCCTCGCCGGCACCGACGGCGCGGAGCTGCTGACCGAAGGCGACTCGTTCTTCATCGCGTTCCCCGACGCCGGTGTGGCGCTCACCGCCTGCCTCGCCGCACAGCGCGCGTTGTCCACCCACGACTGGCCGGCACCCGAGGCCGCGCCCCGGGTCCGGATGGGCCTGCACACGGGCTGGGCCGAGCCGCGCGACGGCGAGTACGCCAGCGCCGAGGTGCACCGGGCCGCCCGGGTCGCCGCCGCCGCACACGGCGGGCAGGTGCTCTGCTCGGGGTCCACCGCCCGGTACGCCGACCCGCTGCCGGCGGGCGCGTCCCTCATCGACCTCGGGCTGTACCGGCTGCGCGGCTTCGACGACCGGGAACGACTGTTCCAACTCGTCGCGCCCGGCCTGGAGCGGCAGTTCCCCCGGCCGCGCACCGCCGACGCGGTGGCGCACAACCTGCCGACCCAGGTCACCTCGTTCATCGGCCGGGAGCCCGAACGGGCCGAGCTGCGCCGCCTGGTCGAGCGGCACCGGCTGGTCACGGTGCTCGGCGCGGGCGGGGCGGGCAAGACCCGGCTCGCCGTCGAGCTGGCCACCGGGATGGTGGAGGACCACCCGGACGGGGTCTGGTTCGTCGACATCGCCGCGGTGACCGACCCCGGGCTGGTGGCGTTCGCGGTCGCCGCCGTGCTCGGGCTGCGTCCGGAGCCCGGCCGCCCGATGGTGGACACCCTCGTCGAGTACGCCGCAGCCCGTCAGATGCTGGTCCTGCTCGACACCTGCGACGCCCAGCCGTCCGCCTCGGCTGAGTTGATCTCCCGGCTGCTCGCCGGCGGGGGCGGGACCCGGGTGCTCGCCACCAGTCGCGAGTCGTTCGGCCTGCCCGGCGAGGTGGTGTGGCGGATCCCGCCGCTGTCCGTGGAGCCCCGGCCCGACGGCGCGGAGAGCGATGCGGTGGCGCTGCTGCTGGACCGCACGGTGGCGGCGCGGGGCGGGCGGCAGCCGGCTCCGGCCGAGGCGGCGGACCTGCGGCGGGTGGTGCAGCGACTGGACGGTCTCCCGCTCGCCATCGAGCTGGCCGCCGCCCGGCTGCGGGTGCTCTCCGTGGGGCAGCTCGCCGAGCGCCTGGACGACGTGCTGGGCACCCTGGACGCCGGCCGGGACGACCTCGGCCCGCCCCGGCCCGAGCCCGGCTGGACGGGCAACCAGCAGGACACCGTCGACCTGGTGGCGGCGTCCCGGGGCAATGCGCCGCCCACCCCGGCAGTCCGGGCGATGCGGCGCTCGGCCCGGGAGCGGCACCTCACCATGCAGGCCACCGTCACCTGGTCGTACCGGACGCTCGGGCCCCGGGCGGCCCGGCTGCTGCGCTGGCTCGCGGTCTTCGCCGGGCCGGTGGACCTGCCGACCGTGGAGTGGCTGCTCGACGACGACCCGCTCGACCCGCTGTCGGTGCTGGTCGACAAGTCGATGATCCAGGCCGAGCCGCACGCCGCGGGCGGCACCTACCGGATGCTCGACCCGATCCGGGCGTACGCGGCGCGCCGACTGGTGCAGGCCGGGGAGGAGCGGGCCGCCCGGGACCGGCACCTCGCGTGGTCGACGCACGCGCTGCGGCGGGCGCACCTCGGCCCGGACGGCCGGCGGGTCACCCTCTCCCTGTACGCCCTGGACCCGCTCGCCGGCGAACTGCGGGCCGCCCTGCGCTGGTGTGCCACCGGCGGCAGCGCCCGGGCGGGGCTGCGCCTGGCCGGTGGGCTGGACCAGTGGTGGCGGGAACGTGGGCTGGCCCGGGAAGGGCGGCTCTGGCTGTTCCGGCTGTACGGCCGGATGGCCGAAACCGGGGAGGTCGTCCCGGAGGACGAGCTGGCGGCGGCGTACCACATGCACTCGCTGCACGCCGGTGCGGACGGCGAGTTCACCGAGGAGCTGCGCTACTCCCAGCGGGCCGAGGCGGTGGCCCGGCAGGCCGGCGACGCCGGCCTGCTGGCCCGGGTGCTGGCCGGGCGGGCCGGGCCGCTGGTCGACCTGGGACAGTTCGCCGAGGCCGAGCGGGTCTGCCGGGAGGTCATCGACTGGGCGCACGAGCAGGACGTCGTCCCCGACGCGCTGCTCGCCGTGTTCAGCCTCGCCGAGTTGCTCTGGCGGCGCGGCGCCCTGGCGGAGGCGGCGGAACTGCTCGGCGCGGCCCGCCCGGTCGAGGCGGCCCGCCCGGCCGACCGGGGACGCCGGTCGGTCGACATGCTGCTCGGCATGGTGGCGCTGGCCCGGCGTGACCTGGTCGCGGCGCACGAGCACCTGCTGGTCGCGCTGCGGTCCCGGATGACCCACGGGTTCCACCGCCGGGCCTGCGACACCCTCAACGCGATCGCGGCGCGGTGCGCCGCCGGGGGCGACCCGCTGACCGCCGCCCGGCTCTTCGGCGCGGCCCAGGCGATCCGGGCGAGCATGCGGTCGACGCCCGGCATCTGCGGCCCGTACTGGCTGGAGCAGCAGGCGGGGCTGCGTCGGACGCTGGGCGACGCGGCCTTCGACGACGCGTACGGCGAGGGCGGGGAGCTGCGGCTGGAGGAGGCGGCGGCGCTGGCGCTGGCGGTGGAGCACCCCGACCTGGGCGCGGACTCGACCCGGTTCCAGAGCGCCGACCCGGTCGTACCGCGCCAACTCGGTTCCCGAACCGGACCGCCGCTCGGCGGGCCACCCGGAACGCGCCTGACCCGGGCCGCCCACCCGCCGGCAGCCGGTGACGTCAGTTGAGACAGGCGAATGCCCCGGGTCGCTGGAGGCGGCCCGGGGCATTCGCTTCTGCTGTCAGCGCACGAAGCGCGGTGGGCTGACGAAACTCTCGTTGTACAGCCGGTCCAGCGCGGTCACGTGGTACGTGTACCGCTGGCCGGCCTCGGCGGTGGCGTCCACCCAGGACTGCACCGCGCCGGGGGTGGCCCGGACCGTGCCGACCAGGTGGGACGCGTCGGCGAAGCCGCACTTCCCGACCAGGCCGTTCCCGTCGAACCGGTAGATCGCGTACGAGGCCGCCTTACCGAGCGGGCCCACGCCGTCGGCCAGCTGCCGCCAGCTCAGCCGCACGCCGTCGTCCTGCCGCTGTGCGCCGGTCACCACCGGGGGCAGCAGCGGCTTGGCCGCCAGGTGCGGCATCGCCGGCACCAGGGCCGGGCGGGAGTAGTGCTCGGCGGCGTAGATGTCGGTCGCGCCGAGCCGGTTCGCCCGCACCTGTACGGCGGAGAAGTGCGAGTTGCCGAGCACCTCCGGGTACGACCGGTTGAGCGTCAGGTGGTCCGACAGCTCGCGCGGGTTCTGCCAGAACGCCCCGTACGCCGGGTCGCCGCTCTTGTAGTCGGCCTGCCCGATGTAGAGCTGCACGCGGGTGCCGCGCACCGTCTCGGCCCACCACGGCACCAGCCGGGCGTAGTCGGCGGCCGGGTACTGGCCGATGTACCAGTAGAGCTGCGGCACGATGTAGTCGATCCACTCCTCCTTCACCCACTTGCGGCTGTCGGCGGAGATGATGTCGTACGACTGGCTGCCGGTGGTGTCCGAGCCGAGCGGGTCCGCCGACTTGTTCCGCCAGATGCCGAACGGGCTGGCCCCGAACTTCACCCACGACTTCGCCGCCTTGATCTTGGCGCTCATCTCCTGGATCAGCAGGTTGATGTTGTCGCGCCGCCACTCGGCCCGGTCGGTGAAGCCCCGGTTGAACTCGGCGAACGTCGCGTCGTCCGGCACCTGGTGGGCGCCGCTCGGGTACGGGTAGAAGTAGTCGTCGAAGTGCACGCCGTCGACGTCGTACCGCTTGACGGCGTCCATCATCGCGGTCTGGACGAACTCGCGGACCTCGGGAATGCCGGGGTTGTAGTAGAGCCGGCTGCCGGCGACGCCGGCCGGCGGGTACGCGAAGGTCCACTCCGGGTGCTGCCGGGCCGGGTGGTTCGGGGCGAGCTGCGAGATGTCCGCACCCGCGCCGCCGGGAGCCGGCATGGAGACCCGGTACGGGTTGAACCAGGCGTGGAACTCCAGGTTGCGCTTGTGCGACTCGGCGACGAGGAAGGCCAGCGGGTCCCAGCCCGGGTCCTGCCCGCGCACCCCGGTCAGGTACTCCGACCACGGCTCGTGCGGCGAGGGCCAGAGCGCGTCGGCGGTGGGCCGGATCTGCACCACCACCGCGTTGTGGTTCAGCTTCTTCGCCAGGTCGAGCAGGCCCAGGTACTCCGCCTGCTGAGCGGCGATCCGGTCCGGGGAGGTCTGGGACGCCTTGCTCGGCCAGTCGATGTTGACCACCGACGAGATCCACATGGCCCGGAACTGTCGCTTCGGGGTGGCCGGGTCGGTGGTGCAGGAGGTGGTGGTGGCGGCGTCGTTCGCGTCGGTCCCCGCCGCGCTGGCGGCCGTGGGGGAGACGGCGACGAGCGCCCCGAGCAGTGCTACGGCCAGCCCGGCGGCTCTGAGCCGAGTTGCCTTCATCCGGTGCGTCCCTTCGTTGGGGCTCGGCGTGACGGGGTCGGGTGGCGACGGACCCCGCGCGGCCGACCCCGGCCGTTGCGCGTGGCACACACCATCGGCAACATTCGCCGATGGGAATCTGTCGCTGGTAGGAAATTTTCACACCGGGTGGGGGTGGCGCAAGCCCTCCGGCCAGATCCGCGCCGACCGGCCACCCGATCGCCCCGGGCGTGACCCGCCCGCCCGCCGGACCGTGACCTCACCGACACCGACAGTCGGGATTCGCGGCTCGGCCGGCTGGGTAGCTTGGCCGCCAAGATCCACCCGCGCTGGGGCACCCCGTACCGGATCTCGGCCGTGATGACCGTGGCCGTGGCGCTGCTCGCCGGCTTCCTGCCGCTGTCCGCGCTGGCCGACCTGGTCAGCATCGGCGCGCTCTGCGCGTTCGTGCTCGTGTCGGTCGCGGTGCCGATCCTGCGCCGTAAGCGTCCCGACCTGGAACGGCCCTTCCGGGTCCCGTTCTCCCCGGTGCTGCCGATCGTCTCCGCGCTGGCCTGCTTCTACCTGATGCTCAACCTGTCGGTGGAAACCTGGCTCCGGTTCCTGATCTGGATGCTGCTCGGAACGCTCATCTACTTCGGCTACGGCTACCGCCGCAACCGCCTCGCCACCCAGAACCCCTCCCGCCCCAACCCCTGACCACCCCCACCCCGGGTGGGTCAGGTGAAGAAGCGGGAGAGGTGGCGGGCGGGTGGTGGGGTGGCGTTCGGGGGGAGGGGGGTGAGGTCGGCGAAGATGCTGGCACCGTCGCAGCCCACGTGCAGGGGGTACCAGCGCGGGGTGCCCGGCGGGCGCTGGAGGCAGATGCCCTTGAACGTCTGCACGTCGAGCAGCCGGACATGGGTCGGGTCGGCCACCGCGTTCACGTGCTGCCACCAGGGGCTCATCACGTGCAGCACACCGCCCGGCCGGAGCACCCGGTAACACTCGTCCACCAGGGGCAGGAAGTCGATCAGGTGCTCCAGGATGTGCACCGCGAAGAGCACGTCCACCGAGTCGTCGGCCAGCGGCAGCGAGCCGGACAGGTCGGCCACCGCGTCCACCCCCGGGGCGGGGAAGAGGTCCAGCCCCAGGTTGCCCGGGTACTGCTTGGTGCCGCCGCAGCCCAGGTCGACCACGACCGGGTCCCGGCCGGCCACCCGGACCCGGCCCCAGACCCCGAACACCCCGGCGAGCCGGCCGACCAGGTCCCGGACCAGCCGGAGCTGCGCCGCGTCGCCGACCTCACCGGTCAGGTGGGCCACCCCCTGGTCGAAGCGCACCCGCACCGCGAGGTCGCGCAGCCGGTCGTCGTGGGACGCCTGATCCGCCCACGCCTCGGCGAGGAAGTCGTCGACCGCCCGCAGCCGTTCGGCCGAGGGCGGGGTCAGGGCCAGCGCGACCATGGGCCACCTCCGCCGGCCGCGTTACCCGGATCCGCCGCGGCTATGCCCGCCGAGGCGGACCGTTCCGGGCGAATCAGCCCGGCAGACGGCGGGTCAGCCGGGGAAGCGATGGGTCAGCCGGGTAGGCGGCGGGTCAGCCGGGGAGGCGGCGGGCCGGGCGGCCGGGGCCCCGGATCCGCTGCCGGGGCGACGGGGTGGCCGTCTTGGGCCGCTTGAGGTGGTACCGGTGCAGCTCGCTGCTGCCCGGCATGGACGGGTCCTCGCTCATCGACACCAACTCCCAGCCCTGGTCGCCGGCCCGGTTCAGATGGGCCAGCGACGTGTCGCCGTAGGGGGTGACGTCGACCATCGAGCCGTCCGGGCCGTACCAGACGAAGACGATCTCCCAGCCGGTGTCGGTGCTGGCCGCCTGGCGACGGCGGACCAACAGCGCGTACTCCCACTTGAGCATGGGGTCATTGTCACCCCGGGACCGCCGGTCGGCACGCCGTCAGTCCTCGGAGATCCGTCCCGCGTCCACCCGCACCCGGCGGTTGACGGCCACCGCTTCGAGCATCCGCCGGTCGTGGGTGACCAGCAGCAGCGTCCCCGGGTACTCGGCCAGCGCCGCCTCCAACTGCTCGATGGCCGCCAGGTCGAGGTGGTTGGTCGGCTCGTCGAGCACCAGCAGGTTCACCCCGCGCCCCTGGAGCAGCGCCAGCGCCGCCCGGGTCCGCTCGCCGGGCGACAGCGACGCCGCCGGCCGCAGCACGTGGTCGGCCCGCAGGCCGAACTTGGCCAGCAGCGTCCGCGCGTCGGCCGGCGCCAGCTCCGGTACGGCCAGCTGGAACGCGTCCAGCAGGGGCTGGCCGCCGAGGAACAGCCCCCGGGCCTGGTCGACCTCGCCGACCACCACGCCGGGGCCCAGCGCGGCGTGCCCGGCGTCCAGCGGCAGCCGGCCCAGCAACGCCCCGAGCAGGGTGGTCTTGCCGGACCCGTTCGCACCGGTGATCGCCATCCGGTCGGCCCAGTCGACCTGAAGGGTCACCGGGCCGAGGGTGAAGTCTCCCCGGCGTACCACGGCGTCGCGGAGCGAGGCCACGACGGCGCCGGCGCGGGGCGCGGCGGCGATCTCCATCCGCAGCTCCCACTCCTTGCGCGGCTCCTCGACCACGTCCAGCCGCTCGATCAGCCGCGCGGTCTGCTTGGCCTTCGCCGCCTGCTTCTCGCTCGCCTCGGAGCGGAACTTGCGGCCGATCTTGTCGTTGTCGGTGGCCTTGCGCCGGGCGTTCTTCACGCCCTTCTCCATCCAGGACCGCTGGGTGCGGGCGCGAGCCTCCAGCCCGGCCCGGGTGTCGGCGTACTCGTCGTACTCGTCGCGGGCGTGCCGGCGGGCCACCTCCCGCTCCTCCAGGTACGCCGCGTAGCCGCCCCCGTAGTGCCGGACCTGCTGCTGGTGCAGGTCCAGCTCCAGCACCCGGGTCACCGTGCGGGTGAGGAACTCCCGGTCGTGGCTGACCAGCACCGTGCCGGCGCGGAGCCCGGTGACGAACTGCTCCAGCCGGTCCAGCCCGGCCAGGTCGAGGTCGTTGGTGGGCTCGTCGAGCAGGAAGATGTCGTACCGGCTGAGCAGCAGCGAGGCCAGTCCCGCGCGGGCCGCCTGCCCGCCGGAGAGGCCGGTCATCGGGTGGTCCAGGTCGACGGCGAGGCCCAGCTCGGCGGCCACCTGCTCGGCCCGCTCCTCCAGGTCCGCCCCACCGAGGCCCAGCCAGCGCTCCAGCGCGTCGGCGTACGCGTCGTCGGCCCCCGCCGCACCGGCGGTCAGCGCCTCGGTGGCCGCGTCCAGCGCAGCCTGGGCGGCCGTCACCCCGGTCCGCCGGGCCAGGAAGTCCCGTAACGTCTCGCCCGGCCGGCGCTCCGGCTCCTGCGGCAGGTGCCCGACCGCCGCGGTGGGCGGGCTGAGGGTGACGCTGCCGGCCTCGACCGGCAGCAGCCCGGCAAGGGTACGCAGCAGCGTCGACTTGCCCGCCCCGTTCACCCCCACCAGGCCGACCACGTCGCCCGGGGCGACCACCAGGTTCAGCCCGGCGAAGAGCAGCCGCTCCCCGTGCCCGGCGTCGAGATCCTTGACCACCATCGTCGCGCTCATGAGAAGGCGAGCCTATCTGTCGCGCCCATCGGCGTTCGGCGGCCGGTCCGGCGGTCGGTTCCGGCACCCGGCACCCGCGCCCGTCCCGCGCGGGGCAGACTCACCGGCGTGGCGACGACTCTGGCGATCGACTGCGGCGGCGGCGGCATCAAGGCATCGGTGCTCGACGGGGCGGGGACGATGCGGGCCCGGCCGCTGCGGGAGCCCACCCCGTACCCCCTGCCACCCGCGCTGTTCGTGAAGACCCTGCTGGACCTCGGCGGCCGGCTGCCCACGGCGGACCGGGTGACCGTCGGGATGCCCGGCATGCTCCGGCACGGCGTGGTGGTGGCCACCCCGCACTACGTGACCCGGGCCGGCCCCCGCAGCCGGGTCGACCCCGACCTGTTGGCCGAGTGGTCCGGCTTCGACGCGCGTACGGCGGTCGCCGACGCCTTCGGGGTGCCCGCCCTGGTGCTCAACGACGCCGAGGTGCACGGCGCCGGGGTGGTGGCCGGCACCGGCCTGGAGCTGGTGCTGACCCTCGGCACCGGGCTGGGCAGCGCCGTCTTCGACGGCGGCGTGCTCGCCCCGCACCTGGAGCTGTCCCACGCCCCGGTGCGCTGGGGCACCACCTACGACACGTACGTGGGGGAGCCGGAGCGCCGCCGCCTCGGCGACGCGTTCTGGTCCCGCCGGATCCGGCAGGTGGTGGACGGGCTGCGCCCGGTGTTCCACTGGGACCGGCTCTACCTGGGTGGGGGCAACTCGCGGCTGATCCGGCCCGAGCAGCTCGCCCGGATGGGCGACGACGTGGTGGTGGTGCCGAACACGGCCGGGATCGTCGGCGGCGTCCGCGCCTGGGACCTGCACAGGGGAAGGACGCCGGCCTGACCGTGTCCTCGTCGGCCCGATCCGGCGGGTTTCGCCGCAGGAACACTCGCGTTCCGCGCGGTGTTGTGCCAGCGTCGGATCAGTGACGGCGCGAGACGAGGAGGTGGGTCATGGATCTTCTGGCGGAGTACCGGCGGGCGACCATGTTCTTCGAAATGGGTGACGCGTCCGGAGCGGTTCGGCTGCTGGAGCCGATCGTCGAGGCCGAGCCGGGCAACTCCTCGGTACGACAGCTGCTGGCCCGGGCGTACTTCCAGACCGCCCAGCTCCACCGCGCCGAGGAGCAGCTGCGCGAGCTGGTCGACCGGGACCCCAGCGACCACTACGCGCATCACGTGCTCGGCCGGACGCTGGAGCGGATGAACCGCCCGACGGACGCGCTGCGGCACCTGCGCATCGCCGCCGCGATGCACTCGACGAACACCGACTACGCGACCGCGCTGCGCCGGGTGGAGAGCCGGGTCAACAGCGACCGCTGACCGAGCCGGGCGAGGGGAACTCACCCTTCCCCTTGCCCGGCCGAACCTGGCCGACGAAGCCCGAGGCCCCTCCCGGCGACTGCGGGCCTACCATGGGCTGCCATGGGACGTGCACAGGTGGTGGAGGCGGAATGAAGCTCAAGCTGGACCTGCACGACATCTTCAACAAGGGTCAGGACATCGACCGCGCGTTGCGCGGGATCATGGACGAGGCGGTGGCGAAGAAGGCCACCCTCGTCGAGATCATCCCCGGCAAGGGCTCCGGCCAGCTCAAGAAGCGGGTGCTGCGGTTCCTCGACCAGAAGGACGTCAAGCAGCTCTACCACCGGGTGGAGAAGGACTCGAAGAACTTCGGCCGCCTCTTCATCCACTTCCGCTGGAAGTAAGCGACGGGTAGGGGATCCGCCAGTTCTTGAGGTGTCCGATGACGAGGGCGTACCATTCTGTCGCTCCCGCATCGCATTCGATGGCCGACTTCTGTCATATTTGCGACAGTGTGCACGTCCTCACGTCGCGACTCCGCGTCAATTTGGCATATATGCGATCACAGCGCGATCTAATGACGAAAAACGGGCATTTTCACACCTGAAACAACTAGGTCGGATTGGCCTCAAATTTCTCCATCCGCATAACGGTGAATCCTCTATGGTCAAATCGGACGACGTGGCTAGCCTCTCTAACCATCAAGATCCACCCGAGAGGCAGGTACGGATGTCCTGGAAGTTACTACGTGGGCTCGTCGTGTCCACGACGTTCGCCGTGGCGGCGAGCATGGCTATGGCCGCTCCGAGCACGGCGGCGCTGACACCACCCAACATCGATGCGCTGCTGTCGGTCGATGGGGCGGTCAGCCACGTCGGCGAGTTCAGTCCGGAGGTGGCCCGTCTGGTCAAGGGCGCCGGCATCGCTGCCAAGGAGCGGGCCCTGGCCTCGTACTGGACACCGGAGCGGATGCGTTCGGCCCGCCCTATGGAAAAGATGATCTCCGCCACGATGGTCAAGGAACTGACAGCGTCCAGCAGGGCCAGTCGACCGCAAGGCGAGCCGTTCACGGTCTCCCCGGCCGCGCCGACGGTCGCGCCCGCGTCCATCGAACTGGCTGCCCGGCCGGCGATCAGCAGCGCGGCGACCGACATGACAATCAGTTCGACCCAGCCCCTCTACCCGATCGGGCATCCGGTTGCCCGCACCATCGGCAAGGTGTTCTTCACGCAAAATGGAGAGGACTATGTCTGCTCGGCCGGCGTGGTCAACGCTACGGGTAAATCACTGATCTGGACCGCTGGGCACTGTGTGACCACGTTGGACGCGAACGGAAAGAGGCGCTGGTCCAGCAACTTCACGTTCGTGCCGAACTATCATAACGGAAGCGCCCCCTACGGCCACTGGCCCGCGCTCATCCAGTATGCCGACAGCAACTGGGTACTCAACAACGATTACAAAGACGACGTCGGCGCTGTCCTCATGCCGCGTAACTCGCTCGGCCAACGAATCCAGGAGGTCGTGGGTGGCATGGGCATCACCTTCGGCCAGCCCCTCCAGTACACCTGGGCTTTCGGCTACCCGGCGGGATCACCGTTCAACGGGGAGACCTTGTGGAAGGCAAACAGCCCCGCCTCCGACGCCGGAGCCAGCATCATCCACATGGAAAACAACATGACAGGTGGCTCGTCCGGCGGCTACTGGCTCATCCAGTTCAACGGCAACACCGGTCTGATCAACGGGCATAACAGCTTTGTTTTGGACACCGTACCGGGCCGCATGTACTCGCCGTATTACGGCCTGGCCACCAAGAACTTCTACCTGTCGGTCGAGTCGTTGACCGTCTGAGCAGCGGAGTAGGCAGCGATCCGGCAAGCGGGTGCCAGGTCGGGACCAGCCCGCCCTGGCACCGAGCGGGTCGCCGGGAAGCGTAACCCGGGGGAGGGCGGTCGTGACCGCCTTCCCCCGGTTACCCGGTCACAGCGGGTACGTGCGGGCCACCGCGAGCATCTCCGAGCTGTGTGAGCCGACCACCCCGACGCCCGGCGGACGGGGGCGGAAATTGGGCACGGCGTCCAGGCCGTCGCTGGCGTCCATCGCCCGCAGCGTGGTCGGCCGGGGGCCGGGTGCCAACTCCAGGGTGATCTCGATGCCCTCCGGCGGCGGGGCGTGGAAGACGATCCCGAAGCCCCAGTCCGCACCGTCGGCGGGCCGCCCGCCGTCGATCCGCCGCCCGTTCACGGTCGCCGACTCGACCACGGTCGCGCCGTCGACGTGCAGCGTGGCGAGCCGCACGGGCCGCTGCGGGGTGAGCCGTACCCGCACGGTCCGCCGATCAGAGGAGCCAGCGCCGGTACCGGTGTCGGCGAGGATCTCCAGCTTCGGCGCGGGCACGCTCGCCGCCTGGGCCGGGCCGCCCCGCAACTCGGCGTCGCCGAGCCCGGGGAAGTCCCCGACCTCGGCCACTGCGTCGACGTACCCGTCGGTCCAGGGCTGGGGGTCGGTCTCGCGGCTGAGCCAGCGGGCCTGCCCGGTGCCGGCGTCCAGGGCGTACATCAGGTGGGTGGGCACCGGGTGGGCGGCGTCGAACCGGTCGACGGAGAGCCCGACCCCGGCGAACACCGCCGCCGCGAGCCCGGCGGCGACGGCGGGGAGAGCGCCCGCCCGGCGGGCCCGGGCCGCGACCATGCCGCGCTGCCCGCCGGCCTCCGGGTGCAGCAGATCCACCACCGGCAGCGCGGCGAGCCCGAGCAGCACCGCGAACAGGGCCGCGACGCCGCCCATCGCCATGCCGAGCGCCGGGAAGAGCAGCACCACGGTCGGCAGCAGGATCACCACGGCGACCGCGCCGGCCAGGGTCACCGCGACCACCGGCCAGGGGCCGTCGATCCGGGTGCCCAGGGCGACCAGCCCGGCGAGCGCGCCGGCCAGGGCCGGCAGGGTCGTCAGGTACGCCCCGCCGGGCACCAGCAGCGCGAGCACCACGCCGAGCACGGCCAGCCAGCCCAGCCCTCCGATCGCCAGGGCGGTCGGGCCGACCCGGCGGCGGGTCAGCGCGTACCAGGCGACCAGGATCGCGGCGGCGAGCGCCACCACCGCGAGCCGGTACCAGGTCGGCCGGTACGGGTCGAGCAGTTCGGCGTAGCCGGGCCGCACGGCGGTGATCCCCGCCCAGAGCAGCTGCGCGGCCAGCGGGGCGGCGACGATCGGCGCCAGCGCCAGCCCGAACCCGGCGGCGAGCCGCCCGTACGTGGTCCGGCCGCGCCGACGGGCCAGCCAGCCGAGCGCGGCCACGGCGACCAGCGCCGCCAGCGCCAGCGGCAGCACCAGCCAGCCGGGGTAGCGGACCAGGCCGCCGGGAACGGGGAAGTACGTGGCGTCGTGCCCGGAGCGCAGGTCCGTCAGGTCGGCACGGCCGAACTCGCGGGCCAGGCCGAGCGCGTTGTCACCATGCTGCTGGAGGCTGGCCCGGTCCATCGCGGCCGGGGTGTCCAGCGGGGTGTGGTAGATCGCCCCGCCGTCGATGTACGCCGAGTTCAGCCCGACGAACCCGGCCCGGTCGAGGAACGCGGTGAAGTCGGTGTCGTTGGGCAGCGCCCGGTAGATCTCCACCGCGAACGAGGTGCCGACGGGGTGCGGGGCGGCCCGGCCGAAGACGTCCACCAGCTTCGCGTTGTCCCGGGACGTCTCGAACATGATCACCGGGCCGGTGGAGCCGCGCGCCTCCAGGTTGAGCACCACCCCGCCGTCGGCGGCGAGCGGGTGGTCCGCCGCGAACGCGGACGCCCCGCACAGGCATGCCTCCTCGGCGTCGGTGAGCACGAAGACCACGTCGTTGCGGGGGCGGGGACCGGCGGTCAGCGCCCGGGCCACCTCCAGGATCGTGGAGGTGCCCGCGGCGTCGTCGTTGCCGCCCGGCCCCGACTGCACCGAGTCGTAGTGGGCGACCAGGAACACCTTCCCGGTCGGGTCGGTTCCGGGCAGCCGGGCCACCACGTTGCGGACCCGGGCCAGGGTCGCCCCGGCGGCGGCCCCGCTGAGCTGGCCGGCCTCCTCGGCGACGGTGTCCTGCACCGTGGTCTCCAGGCCGAGGCCGCGCAGCACGCTCTCCACGTGCGCGCGGACCTGGTCGTTGGCCGGGCTGCCGGCCGGGTGCGGCCGGGCCGCGATGGCCTGCACGTTCTGGTACGCCCGCCCGGCGCTGAACGAGTCGGCCGGGGCGTCGGCCGGGGCCGGGTCGGGGGTGTCCAGGTCGTACGCGACGGTGCCGCCGACCGCGAGCAGGGCGGCGAGCGCGGCCAGGGCGGCGAGCGACCGGCGGCGGGGCCGGGTCAGCGCCCGGTCTGCGGCGCGGGTGGGGAGCGGTGCGCCCACGGGGTCTCCTCGGGGGTGGGGCCAGGGTGGGCCCCATCCTGCACCGCCGGAGCCCGCAGCGGGACCGCCCGTCGGGCCACTTGTTCCCTCTGCCCGCCCGGTTCGTGACGGAGGGCATGCCGCCCGTGCCGGGCCCGTCGTGTTGTGTGCGACCGTTGTCTAATACAGGATCAGCAGGGCACTCGGAAGGAGCCCGACATCACCAGCGATCTTCCGCGTCTCGCGGCGGTGACCCGGCCGCACCGGGGGCCCGGCCACGCCGGTCCCTCCGTCGTGCCGTACCCGCACGGCGGCCTTGGTCGGCACCCCAACCTGCCGCCCGGCGAACGACTGCGGGTGCTGCTGGTCGAGGACGACGAGGGCGACGCCTTCCTGGTCAGCGAGTTGCTCGCCGAGACCAACTCGATGATCGAGCTGTCGATCGCCAGCAGCCTGAGCGAGGCCAGGAAGCGGGTGATGGGCGTGGACTGCGTCCTGCTCGACCTCGGCCTGCCCGACGCCCAGGGGCTGGACGGGCTGCGCCAGGTGCTGGACATGTCCAGCGGTGCCGCGGTGTGCGTGCTGACCGGCCGTTCCGACGAGCACCTGGGCATCGTCGCGGTCGCCGAGGGCGCACAGGACTACCTGGTCAAGGGTCAGGTCGACGGCGTGCTGCTGACCCGGGCGCTGCGCTACGCCGTGGAACGCAAGCGGGCCGACGTGAACGCCCGGCGGCTGCGCGAGGTGGAGCTGCGCCAGGCCGAGTCGGCCCGGCTGGAGCGGGGTCTGCTGCCCCAGCCGCTGATGTCGACCGACCAAATCGCGGTGCACACCTTCTACCGGCCCGGTCGGCACGCGGCGCTGATCGGCGGCGACTTCTACGACGTGGTGCAGACCCGGCCGGACCGGGTCGACTTCATCGTCGGCGACGTCTGCGGGCACGGGGTGGACGAGGCGGCCCTCGGGGTGGAGCTCCGGGTCGCCTGGCGGGCCCTGGTGCTGGCCGGGGTGCCCGACGACGAGGTGCTGCCCGCCCTGGAACAGGTGCTGATGAGCGAGCGCCGACTCCAGGAGATCTTCGCCACGGTGGCCACCGCCCGGCTCGACCTGGCCCGCAACGCCGCCACCGTGCGGCTCGCGGGGCATCCTCCGCCGCTGCTGCTGTCCGGGGGTAAGGTCGCGCCGGTGCCGGCGCCCGGCGGCCTGCTGCTCGGCGTCCGACCGCGCCGGCCCATAGCTTTCGACCTGGAGTTCGACACCGATGACTGGTCCCTGCTGATGTACACCGACGGCCTGATCGAGGGTCGGGTGGGCGACGGCGACGAACGGCTCGACGTCTCCGGCCTGACCGCCCTGCTCGGCGAGCCGGACAGTCTCGCCGTGCCGCTGGCCGAGCTGCCGGCCTGGCTGGTGGGGCGGGCGGAACAGATCAACGGGGGGCCGCTCGCGGACGACGTCGCCATGCTCCTGCTCACCCGGGGCGGTGGCCGATGACGGCGCGGCAGCCGAGCTGGACCCTGCGCCGCCGGGTCGTCGCGCTGCTCACGGTGGTCGGCGTGCTGCTCGGCGTCTCCGTCGTGGTGGAGATCGCGGTGGCGGCGAAGAACCGGAACCACATCCACACGATGCTGGACCGCACCGGCCCGCTGCGCGTCCAGTCCCAGGAACTGCTCAACGTGCTGGTCGACCAGGAGACCGCAGTGCGCGGCTACGCGGTCACCGCCGACCGCCAGGACCTCGAACCGTACGTCGAGGGGGTCGGGCGGGAGCAGCAGCTCTACCGGTCGATGGAGCCCCTGATCGATGTCTACCCGGACATGGCCAGGGAGCTGGCATCGATCAAGGCCGAGTCCGCCGACTGGCGCCGCGCGGTCGCCGAGCCGGTGATCAGCACCACCGAGCGGTCCGGCACGGCGGCTGGGCAGGCGTTGATCACCGACCAGACCCGGCAGCGCTTCGACCTGATCCGCGCCTCGGTCGCCCAACTCCAGCAGGGCATCCTCGACCAGCGGGAGAAGGGCGCGGACGACATCTACCGCACCAGCTCGATCCTGGTGATGCTGCTGATCGCGGCGGCGCTGGTGGTGGTCGTGGCCGGCGCGGTGCTGCTGACCTCGCTGAACCGGATGGTGGTCCGGCCGCTGACCAGCCTCGCCGAGCAGGTCCGCGAGGTGGCCGAGGGCGACTACCAGCACCGTATCGCCGGGTCGGGCCCCCCGGAGTTCCAGCAGCTCGCCGACGACGTGGACGCGATGCGCCAGAAGATCGCCAAGGACCTGTCGGAGGTGCGCGAGGCCCGGGAGAGCATCGAGTGGGTCAACAGCCAGCTCCAGAAGCAGGCCGAGGAGCTGGTCCGCTCCAACCGGGACCTGGAGCAGTTCGCGTACGTCGCCTCGCACGACCTGCAGGAGCCGCTGCGCAAGGTGGCCAGCTTCTGCCAGCTCCTCCAGCGCCGGTACGCGGGGCAGCTCGACGAGCGGGCCGACCAGTACATCGCGTTCGCCGTGGACGGTGCGCAGCGGATGCAGCGCCTGATCAACGACCTGTTGGCGTTCTCCCGGATCGGCCGGCTCACCACCGGCTTCACCGAGGTCGACCTGAACAAGGTGATGGGCGACGTGGCCGGGCAGACCGAGGCCGCCCGGCAGTACGCCGACGCCGAGCTGACCTGGGGTGAGCTGCCGGTGATCCGCGGCGAGGAGCCGCTGCTGACCAATCTGCTGGCCAACCTGGTCAGCAACTCGATCAAGTTCCGCCGCCCGGACGTGCCGCCGAAGGTGCACGTCTCCGCGCGGCTGGTCGACGACGAGTGGGAGATCTGCTGCCAGGACAACGGCATCGGGATCGAGCCGGAGTTCGCCGACAAGATCTTCGTGATCTTCCAGCGGCTGCACTCCAAGGACGCGTACCCGGGCACCGGCATCGGCCTGGCGATCGTCAAGAAGATCGCCGAGTACCACGGCGGCCGGGTCTGGGTGGACACCGACACCGCCGAGGGCACCGCGATCCGGTTCACCCTGCCGGCCCTGCCCGAGGACGTGGAGGCGGCGCGGGCGGCCGAGCAGCAGGCCGCCGAGGGCCCGGCCGACGAGGCGGCGGACGCCGGTGAGCCGGCCGCCGCCGCGGACCCGGCAGTCGAGGGCGCGGTCGGGGTGGAGCCGCCCCGCCAGGGCGGGTCACGGGCGGAGAGGGCCGACGAGGCCCCGCAGAGCGACAGCACGGGTGGCGTTAAGGAGACGGTGACATGACCGCGCCAGCGGACGGCAAGAGCCCGATCGAGGTCCTGCTGGTCGAGGACGACCCGGGGGACGTGCTGATGACCCAGGAGGCGTTCGAGGAGCACAAGCTGCGCAACCGGCTGACCGTCGTCTCCGACGGCGACGAGGCGCTGGCCTACCTGCGGCGGGAGGGTCAGTTCGCGGACGCCGTCGCGCCGGACCTGATCCTGCTCGACCTCAACCTGCCCCGCCGCGACGGCCGGGAGGTGCTGGAGGAGATCAAGCAGGACGAGCAGCTCTGCCGCATCCCGGTGGTGGTGCTGACCACGTCCCAGGCCGACGAGGACATCCTGCGCAGCTACCAGCTGCACGCGAACGCGTACGTCACCAAGCCGGTGGACTTCGAGCAGTTCATCTCGGTGGTCCGGCAGATCGACGAGTTCTTCGTCAGCGTAGTGAAGTTGCCGCCGCGTGGCTGACACCCTGCTGGACGACGTCGCGGAGCTGCTGCACCGGGCCGCGGCGGACGTCGTGCTGCCAATGTTCGGAAAGCTGGACGCCGCCGACGTCGCCGAGAAGGCGCCCGGCGAGCTGGTCACCGTCGCCGACCAGCGGGCCGAGGAACTGATCAGCGCCGGGCTGCGCCGGCTGCGCCCCGGCTCGCTGGTGGTCGGCGAGGAGGCCGCGGCCGAGGACCCGGGCCTGCTGGATCACCTGCGCGACGACGGGGACGTCTGGCTGGTCGACCCGATCGACGGAACCTCGAACTTCGCCGCCGGCAAGCGGCCGTTCGCCCTGATGGTGGCGCTGCTGACCGATGGGGCGCCGGTCGCCTCGTGGGTGTTCGACCCGCTGGGGGAGACGCTGGCCGTCGCCCGGGCGGGCGAGGGGACCCTCGTGAACGGCGGCCCGGTGCGCACCGCCGAGGAGGTGCCGCCGTTCGGCAGCCTGCGCGGTACCGCGATGACCCGGTTCCTGCCGCCGGAGGCCCGGCGGCGCGCCGAGGCCGGCGGGGAGCGGATCGGCGAGCTGCTGCCCGGCCACCACTGCGCCGGCCGGGAGTATCTCGACCTGCTCGTCGGCTCCCAGCAGTTCGTGCTCTTCTTGCGCACCCTGCCCTGGGACCACGCCCCGGGGGTGCTGCTGGTCCGCCAGGCCGGCGGAGTGGCCCGCCGGTTCGACGGCAGCGAGTACCACCCGGCCGAAGAGGGCCGGGGCCTGCTGGTCGCCGCGAACGAGCGGGTCTGGGCCGAGACGTGCGACGCCCTCGACCTGGCCTGACCGACCCGCCGACCGACCCGCTTCGCGACCGGTCGGCAACCCTGCGCCAGTATCGGCATTTGGCGATGTCGCGGGCCAGGCGGCCGGCCGCCGGTCCGGTATCCTGACCGGCGGTCTCCGCCCAGCAGGCCGCCATCCGGCGCCGGTGGAGGACGCCGCCGCGCCGAGGGCGACCGGGCCCGGCGGTCGAGGGAAGGGACGCTGCCCGTGCCCAGTACCAGCCTCATCCGGCGTCGCGGCACCGGGCCGCTGACCGTGCTGCCCGGCCGTCGCGGCACCGGGCCGCTGACCGTGCTGCTGGTCGCCGTCGCGCTGCTGCTCGGCGTCGGCGCGGTGCCCGCCTCGGCCGAGCCGAACGAGGGCGGGACGAAGCAGTTACGCGACGCGCTGGAGGCTGCCGCCAAGGGGCACATCGAGGCCAAGGCGAAGCTGGACAACTCCAAGCGTCGGCAGCTGTTGCTGATCGGCCAGCTCAAGATCGTCGAGACCCGGCTGGTGGAGCTGACCGCGCAGGTCAGCGAGGTGGCCGCGCAGTCGTACCGGCTGGGGCGGGTGAGCGCCCCGTCGCTGCTGCTGCAGAGCGCGTCGCCGGAGTCGTTCCTGCGTCGCGCCGCCGAGCTGGACGTGATGGCCCAGCGCGACAGCCGCCGGCTGCGCGACCTGGCCCAGGCCCGCGACGAGGCGACCCGCGCCAAGATCGGCATCGACACCGAGGTCCGCGAGCAGAAGAAGCAACTCGCCGCGCTCGCGAAGAAGAAGCGGGAGGCCGAGAAGGCGCTCGCGACGGTCAGCTCCGGCAGCGGCGCCGGGTTCAGCGGCGGCTCCTCCTCGGCCAAGCCGGCCCCGCGCAACTCCGACGGGTCCTGGCCCTCGGAGTCCTGCTCGGTCAACGACCCGACGACCTCCGGCTGCATCACCCCGCGCACCCTGCACGCCATGCAGCAGGCCAAGGCCGCCGGCTACAAGCGGTACGTCTCCTGCTTCCGCAGCGGCGGCGGCGGCGAGCACCCCAAGGGGCGGGCCTGTGACTTCTCCGCCGCCACCAGCGGCTTCAAGGACGAGACGGCCAGCGGCGGGGACAAGGCGTACGGCGACAGCCTGGCCAACTACTACAAGAACAACGCCAGCCGGCTCGGGGTGCTCTACGTGATCTGGTACCGGCAGATCTGGATGCCGAACACCGGGTGGCGGGCGTACAGCGGCAGCGGCAGCCCCGCCGCCGACCACACGAACCATGTTCATCTCTCGATGTACTGACCCGAACTGCCAGTCCCGCTGCGTACCATCGCGACGGTGAGCAGCTCATCCTCCGACGTCGCGGTGGACTCGGCGCGGCCCGCGCCGCCCGCCGGCCGCGCCCTGCCCAACGGTCTCGCCGCGTTCCTGGTCTTCCTCTCCAGCGGCGCGGTGCTGGTGCTGGAGACCGTCTCGCTGCGCCTGGTCGGCCCGTACGTGGGGGTCACCCTCCAGGTCACCAGCTCCGTCATCGGCATCGCGCTGGCCGCGATCGCGTACGGGGCGTGGACCGGCGGCTGGCTGGCTGACCGGCGGGACCCGCGCACCCTGATCGCCCCGGCGCTGGTGCTCGCCGGCATCGCCACCGCGATCACCCTCCCGGTCGTCCGGTACGCCGGCGAGCTGCTGCGCGGCGGGGCGGCCAGCGCCGTCCTGCTGCTCACCGCGCTCGCCGTGTTCGTGCCGGCGGCGCTGCTCTCGGCGGTCACCCCGCTGGTGGTCAAGCTCCAGCTCGCCGACCTGCGGCGCACCGGCCAGGTGGTCGGCCGGCTCTCCGGCATCGGCACCCTCGGCGGCATCACGGCCACCCTGTCGACCGGGTTCGTGCTGGTGGCCGCGCTGCCCAGCACCGCGATCGTGCTCGCCCTGGCGGTGCTGCTCGGCGTCACCGGGCTGGGCCTGGGGGCGTACCTGCACCGGCTGGGGCGTGCCGGGCTGCCCGGTCCCGGCCGGGCGAAGGTCGCGGCGGCGGTGCTGGGGCTGGTCGGGGCGGGGCTGACCACGGTCGCCCCGAACCCGTGCGACGTGGAGACGGCGTACCACTGCGCGTCGGTGGAGACCGATCCGGATCGCCCGTCCGGGCGGACGCTGCTGCTCAACTCCGCCCAGCACTCGTACGTCGATTTGAACGACCCGACCCACCTGAAGTACGCGTACACGCAGTGGATCGGCGCGGCGGCCGACGTGGCCGCGCCGGCCGGGCAGCGGCTGGACGCCCTGCACCTGGGCGGCGGCGGGTTCACCGTGCCGCGCTACCTGAGCGCCACCCGGCCCGGCACCGGCAACCTGGTCTTCGAGATCGACGGCGGCCTGGTCGAGCTGGACCGCGAGAAGCTCGGCGTACGCTCCGGCCCGGACCTGCGCACCGAGGTCGGCGACGCCCGGGTGCTGGTCGGCCGGGAGGCCGCCGACAGCCGTGACCTGGTCGTCGGCGACGCCTTCGGGCACCTCGTGGTGCCCTGGCACCTGGCCACCCGGGAGATGGCCGACGAGGTCGCCCGGGTGCTGCGCCCGGGTGGGATCTACGTGCAGAACGTCATCGACTACCCGCCCGGCCGGTTCGTCCGCAGCGAGCTGGCCACCGTCGCCGCCGCATTCCGGCACGTCGCCCTGGTCGCCCCGCCCGACGCGGTCGCCGGGCTGGTGGGGTCCAACTTCCTCATCGTCGCCTCCGACGCGCCGCTGCCGCTGGCCCCGCTGCAACAGCGGGTGTCGGGGCTGCCCGAGCCGGCGGGCGTGCTCTCCGGCGAGGTGCTGGACGCGTTCGTCGGCGACGCACTGGTACTCACAGACGACTACGCCCCGGTGGACCAACTGCTCGCGACCGCCTGATCGGGTGATTGGTCGACCGATTCTGACCGCCGAGGGTTAGGAATGCCCAGGTCGGGCAAAAACTCCGACCATGGGTGGAGCGGTCCGTAACGGCGCACAGCTGCTCGGTGAGCGATACCGGCTGATCGAGCAGCTCGGCGCGGGCGGCATGTCCGTCGTGTGGCGGGGGTACGACGAGGTGTTGGGCCGGCAGGTGGCGGTGAAGGTGCTCGCCTCCCGGCTGGCCAGCGACCGGGCGTTCCGGCACCGGATCCGGATCGAGGCGCAGGCCGCCGCGCGGCTCTGCCATCCCAACATCACGGGAGTCTACGACTACGGCGAGTCCGAGCAGGTCGGGCTGACCGTGCCGTACGTCGTCATGGAGCTGATCGACGGCGGCTCGCTGAGCGCCCGGCTCGGCCGGGGCGGGACGCTGCCCTGGCGGGAGGCGGTGACGATCGGCGCGGAGGTCTCCTCGGCGCTGGCCGCCGCGCACGCCCGGGGCGTGGTGCACCGGGACGTCACCCCGGGCAACGTCATGCTCACCCCGACCGGGGTGAAGGTGGTCGACTTCGGCATCTCGGCGCTGGCCGGGGAGAGCGAGAAGGGGCCGGACGGCACCCTGCTCGGCACCCCCGCGTACCTGGCGCCGGAGCGGCTGGACAACGGCCAGGTCTCCCCGGCCACCGACGTGTACGCCGTCGGCCTGCTGCTGTACCGGATGCTCACCGGCCGGCTGCCCTGGCAGGCGAGCACCACCACCCAGATGCTCCGCGCGCACCTGTACGCCGAACCGGAGCCGATGCCCGAGGTGCCCGGCCTGCCCGACGAGGTGGCCGAGCTGGTGCGCCGCTGCCTGGCCAAGAGCCCCGCGGACCGCCCGGCCACCGCCGAGGTGGCCCGCACGCTCGCCGAGGCGGCCGGGATGCTGGCCGCGGTGCCCGTGTCGCCGGCCCCCGGGTCGGCCGACGGGAGGCAGCTCGACCCGGCCGTGCTGGCCAACGCCGGCACCACGATCCTGCCCTGGTCGACCGACACCGACGCGCTGCCGTTCTCCGGGCGTACCCGCAGCCGCCGGGCCGCCACCCGGCGGCGCAGGGTCGAGGCGGGGGTGGCGGCGGCGGGCCTGGTCGCGGTGACCGCGACGATATGGGGGGTGACCTCCCGTAGCCCGGCCAGCGGCGGCGTGGACCAGCCCACCGAGGCCCGGATTGGGCTGACCGGGCCGCCCCCCTGCGCCGTCGAGTACGCGCTGCGCAAGGACTCCGGCAAGGACTTCTCGGCCGAGCTGATCCTGACCAACAGCGGCGACCACGAGCTTCGCGACTGGACGATGAGCTTCACCTTCCCCGGCCAGCAGACGGTGACGAAGGCCGACCCCGCCGTCCGGCAGCAGGGTCGCACCGTCGAGGTCCGGCCCGCCGCGACCCAGGCCGCGCTGGCCCCCGGCGCGGCCCGCAAGGTCGCCCTCACCGGGCGGTACACCGGCTCGAACCCCCTGCCGGTGGAGTTCCGCCTCGGCGACACCGCCTGCCGGGTGCAGGTCTCCGGGGTGGCCGGGTCGCTGCCGACCACCGTGCCGACCACCAAGGCCCCGGCGAAGCTCACCAAGCAGAAGGCGACGGTCGCGAAGGCCGGTTCCGGGTCTTCGGGCTCCTCGGCCGGTGGCGGCTCCGGTGGCGGGTCCAAGACGAAGGCCGAGAAGCCCGCTAAGCCCGCTAAGCCCGCGAAGGCCGAGAAGCCCGGCAAGGCCAAGGGGGCTGACAAGGGAAAAGGACAGTGACCAAGGGGAAGGGGGCCGGAAAGGGCAAGGCCAAGGGCAAGTGACCGGTCCGGTCCGGTCCGTTCCGTTCCGTTCCGTTCGGTCAGGTCAGCGAGGCGAAGCGCTGCACCTGGGCGATGCTCCCCTCCACGACCAGCACGCTGCCTGCGGTGAGCACGGTGGCCGGGTCCGCGTACCGGAACCGCTCACCGGGCAGCTTCGCGCCGACCACCATCACCCCGTAGCGGTCCGCCGGGGCCAGCTCGCGCAGTGGCCGCCCGACCAGGGTGTCCGGCACCCGGACCTTGGCGATGGCGAAGTCGTCGCCGAACTCGATGAAGTCCAGCATCTTGCTGACGATGAGGTGCGCCACCCGCTCGCCGGTCTCCGCCTCCGGGAAGATCACGTGATGGGCGCCGACCGAGGCGAGGATCTTGGCGTGCTTGTCCGAGGTCGCCCGGGCCCAGATCTGCGGTACGCCCAGCTCGGTCAGCGCGAGGACGGTCAGCACGCTGGCCTCCACCGAGGCGCCGATCGCCACCACCACCCGCCGGAAGCCGGTCACCCCGAGCTGGCGCAGCGCTCCCTCCTCGGTGGCGTCCGCCTCCACCACCCGGTCCAGGTACTGGGACCACCTCTGCACCTGGCCGGCACCCCGGTCGATGGCGAGCACGTCGTGGTCGAGCTGGGTCAGCGACGTGGCCAGGTGGCAGCCGAACCGCCCGAGACCGATCACCGCGATACCTCTGTCGTCCGTGTTCCTAACCGACAATGGGTTGCTCCTCCGGGTAGCGGTACAGGCGTCGTCGGGTGTTCAACGCGATCGCGGACCCGAGGGTGAGCGGGCCGACCCGGCCGACGTACATCAGCAGGGTCAGGACGAGCTGCCCCGGGTCGGCGACGGTCGATGCGACGCCCGTGGACAGGCCGGTGGTGCTGAACGCCGACGTCACCTCCAGCAGCGCCCGGTGGTAGGGCAGCCCCTCGGTCAGCAGCAGCAGGACGACCGTGCCGCCGACCACGAGCGCGACGCTGAGCAGCGCCACGGTCAGCGCCTGCCGCAGGCTCGCGGTGGACACCCGGCGGTGGCCCACCGTGACGTCCGGCTCGCCGCGCAGCTCGGCCCAGATGGCGAAGCCGAGCAGGAAGAACGTGGAGACCTTGATCCCGCCGGCGGTGCTGGCGCTGCCGCCGCCGATGAACATGAGGGCGATCAGCAGCGGAACGCTCTCCTCGTCCAGCCCTGCGGTGTCGAGGGTGGCGAACCCGCCGGTGCGGAGCACCGCGTCCTGGGTGAAGACGGCCAGCACCTTGCCGGGCACGTCGTACGTGCCGATGGTGCGCGGGTCGGACCACTCGGCCGCCAGCAGGCCGACGAAGCCGACCGCCAGCAGCGCCGCGCTGCCCCAGACCGTGAGCTTGGTGGCGACCGCCCAGTGGCCCGGGCGGCGCCACTCCCGGGTCGCCTCGAACAGCGCGGGGAAGCCCAGCCCGCCGACGATCGTGCCGAGCGCGATCGGCAGGCAGATCCACGGGTCCCGGGCGAAACCGATCAGGCTGTCGGAGAAGAGCGCGAACCCGCCGTTGTTGAACCCCTGCACGGCGTGGAAGAGGCCGTACCAGAGCGCCCGGCCGGGCGGGTAGTCGTAGCCGAGCCAGAACCGGCCGGCGAGGACGGCGGTCATCACCGCCTCGCAGGCGCCGACGGTGGCGGCGATGCGCAACAGCAGCCGGCGTACGTCGCCGACGCCGAACTCCGCGGTCTCGGCCTGCACCAGCAGCCGGTTGCGCAGCCCGAGCTGCCGGGCGACCACCAGGATCACCAGGGTCGCGCCGGTCAGGATGCCGAGCCCGCCGACCTGGGTCAGCACGGTGATCATCACCAACCCGAACCCGTTCCAGTAGTCCGGGGTGTCGACCACGGTCAGGCCGGTGACGGAGACCGCCGAGGCGGCGGTGAAGAGCGCCGTGGTGAACGGGGTGTAGCGGGCTTCGCTGGTCGCGGCCGGCAGCATCAGCAACCCGGTGCCGAGCAGGATCACCGCCAGGAACCCGAACGGCACCAGCCGGACGGGATGACGGAAAAACCGGCGCACCAGCCAATCTTCCCTCCCCCTGACCTCGTTGATCATGAAGTTATCGCCATGACACTCCGGGCGGGGCGTCAATAACTTCATGATCGATAAGGATCGACATGGGAGGCGCGGGATGGGGGAGGCGGGGCGGGTGGCGGTTGTCAGTGGCGGTGGGACAGGGTCGGGGCGGCCGTCACCCGAGGGCTTGTCACGGACGGGTTCGGTGTGGTCGTCGTCGGGCGGCGGGGGACGTGCTCACTCGTGGCGGCGTAGCGACGTCGGCCGGGGGAGTCGCGAGGGCGAGCTGCTACGTGGGCTGGCCGGGACGGTCGGCGACGTAGGTCCCGCGACCGGACTGCCCGATGATCAGGTTGCGGTCGTGCAGCAATGAGAGCGCACGGTAGACCGTGCCGGTGCTGACGTCGTGGATCTTTGCCAGCTCGCTGGTCGAGGGCAGCTTGTCGCCCGGCTTGAGTTCGCCGGTGCGGATCTTGTTGGCGATCTCGTCGACGATGCGGCGGAATGACGGCTGTGCTGTGGGCATGGTGAGGACTCCGGTCGGTTCGGCAGTCCGATCATGCCTGACCTGCTCTAGCAACTGCAATAAGTGCTGGTGACACGACTCTTCGGGGTCGACTTGCTGTAGCTGCTGTAGTAGGTTTCTGGCTGTCCGGCTCCGGTTGGTTCGGCAGACCTCGGGGGCGGACGCCCAGGTTGGCTCCGGGGCCGTACCGCCGAGGAGGGCTGCGGTCGCGGGGCCGGCGGTCCGGTCCGCATCCCCTGTCTGCGGACCGGACCGCCTTCCACCGTGCGGCTCGACGAGAGGAGTGACCGTGCGCAATCTGCTGAATCTGGTCCGGTCCGCCACCAGGAGAGGAGACGTGAGCCGGCGGGGCCGGCAGACCCGGTCGCCGAACGCCGGCTGGTACCGGCCGGAGGCGACCCGACCGTTGACCGCCGGGCAGGTCCGGGACCGGCGGTTCGCCACGGTGTGGCGCGGCCTGGACCCGGCGGAGGTGCACGCGTTCCTCGACCTGGTGGCCGGCGAGCTGGCCGCCACCCGCCGCGAGTTGGCTCACACGACCGAGGAGAACGCCCGGATCAAGCGGGCGCTGCGCAGTTGGCACTCGCGCTTCGCGCCGCCGGCCGGGTCCGGCCCGCGCCGGGAGGGTGGCCGGTGGTGAGCCGGGAGCGCTTCGTGGTGCACCTGCCGGTGCTCGCCACCGACCTCGATGCCGCCCGCGGGTTCGCCCGCGTGATCACCCGGGCGCTCGCCTTCCTGGCCGACGTGGACCGGGCGGAGACGACGGTCTCCGAGGAGGACGCCCAGCACGTACGCCACCGGGTCTTCTGCGACCGGCTGCTCGACGGCCGCCGGCGCTGCCCGCTGCGGGCCCACCACGACGGCGAGTGCCGACCGGCCGACGGTGCCGGGTGATGCCCGCGCCGGTGATCAAAGAACCTTGCGCCAGGCTCGGCCCGGGATCGTGACCGGGCCTGATTGCCCCTTCCCCACCTGTCGGGCCCCCGGTCCGTGACCGAGGCCTCTTGATCAACTCGGCGGGGTGGGGCAGGGGTGCGGGGGTGGGAGGGGTGGCGCTGGTAGACATGTCGGATGAGTCAGGAACGGGCGGGGGTACGGGAGCGGGCCGAGGCGGTGCTGCGCCGGCTGGCCGGGGAGCACGCCCGGCTGCGGGAGGACCAGTGGCGGGCCATCGAGGCGCTGGTGATCGACCGGCGTCGGGTGCTCTGCGTGCAGCGCACCGGGTGGGGCAAGTCGGCGGTCTACTTCGTGGCCACCGCCCTGTTGCGGGAGCGCCCCGCCGACGCCGAGGCCCGTGCCAGCACCGATGCCGAGGCCCACGCCGGGCCGACGGTGATCGTGTCGCCGCTGCTGGCGCTCATGCGCAACCAGGTGGAGGCGGCGGCCCGGGCCGGCATCCGGGCCCGCACCATCAACTCGGCGAACCTCGAAGAGTGGGGCCAGATCACCGCCGAGATCCACGACGGCACGGTCGACGTCCTGCTGATCAGCCCCGAGCGGCTCAACAACCCGGACTTCCGGGACACCGTGCTGCCGAAGCTGGCGGCGACGACCGGCCTGCTGGTGGTCGACGAGGCGCACTGCGTCTCCGACTGGGGGCACGACTTCCGTCCCGACTACCGGCGGCTGCGCACGTTCCTCAGCAACCTGCCCGAGCGCACGCCGGTGCTCGCCACCACGGCCACCGCCAACGCCCGGGTCACCGCCGACGTAGCCGAGCAGCTCGGCACCGAGCTGGCCACCCCGTCCGTCGAGCGCCCCGACGTGCTGGTGCTGCGCGGCACCCTGGACCGGGAGTCGCTGCGGCTGGGGGTGCTGGACCTGCCCAGCCCGGCGCACCGGATCGGCTGGCTCGCCGACCACCTGGACCGGCTCCCCGGGTCGGGGATCATCTACACGCTGACCGTGGCGGCGGCCGGCGAGACGGCGGAGTTCCTCCGCTCGCGGGGATACCCGGTGGCCTCGTACACGGGGCAGACCGAGGACGCCGACCGGCGGGCCGCCGAACAGGACCTGCTCGACAACAAGATCAAAGCGCTCGTCGCCACGAGTGCGCTGGGCATGGGCTTCGACAAGCCCGACCTCGGCTTCGTGGTGCACCTCGGCGCCCCGCCGTCGCCGATCGCCTACTACCAGCAGGTCGGCCGCGCCGGCCGCGCCGTCGAGCACGCCGAGGTGCTGCTGCTGCCCGGCGTCGAGGACGCCGCCATCTGGCGGTACTTCGCCTCGCTCGCGTTCCCGCCGGAGGAGCAGGTCCGGGCCGTGCTGGCCGCCCTGCACACCGACCGCCCGTTGTCCACGCAGGCCCTGGAGCCGGTCGTCGACCTGCGCCGGGCCCGGCTGGAGCTGATGCTCAAGGTGCTCGACGTGGACGGCGCGGTGCGCCGGGTGCGCGGCGGCTGGCTCGCCACGGGAAAGCCCTGGGCCTACGACGAGGCCCGGTTGCGCCGCGTCGCCCAGGCCCGCACCGCCGAGCAGCAGGCCATGCGCGAGTACGCGACCACACCCGGCTGCCGGATGCGGTACCTGCGCGAGTGCCTGGACGACGTCGGGGCGGGCGACTGCGGCCGGTGCGACCGGTGCGCGGGGCCGCTGTTCACGCCCGAGGTGTCCGGGCCGGCGCAGGGTGCCGCGCAGGCGTACCTCGGGCGGCCCGGGGTGGAGATCGCGCCGAAGAAGCTGTGGCCGACCGGGCTGGACGCGGTGGGCGTACCGCTGAAGGGCCGGATTCCCCCGGCGGAGCAGGCGCTGCCGGGGCGGGCCGTGGGGCGGCTGTCCGACCTGGGCTGGGGTGGTCGGCTGCGCGAGCTGGTCGGGCCCGACGCGGCGGACGGGCCGGTCCCCGACGACGTGGCCGGCGCGGTGGTCGAGGTGTTGAAGGTGTGGGCGCACGGCGACGACCCGTGGCCGCGCCGCCCGGTCGGCGTGGTCGCGGTCGGCTCCCGGCGGCGGCCCGCGCTGGTCGGCTCGCTCGCCGAGCGGATCGCCGCGGTGGGCCGGCTGCCGCTGCTCGGCCAGGTGGTCCCCGCCGGGTCCGCCGGCCCGGACGGGCCGCGCGGCAACAGCGCCCAGCGGGTACGCGTCCTGCACGACGCCTTCGCAGTGCCGGACGAACTGGCCGGCGTGCTCGCCGGGCTGGACGGCCCGGTGCTGCTCGTCGACGACCTGGTGGACACGGGCTGGACCCTGACCATGGTGACCCGGCTGCTACGCCGGGCCGGCGCCCCCGACGTGCTCCCCCTCGCCCTGGCGGTCGCCGGCTGACGGCCGGCGCCGGCTGGCGGACCTCGGGCGGAGGCGGCGGGGTTCCCGCGTCGGGAGGCAGCCAGGGCGGCGACCCGGATGCGATCGGGACGGAAAGTTCCCGGGCGGGGCGGATTGCGACCGGTGCCACGCCGCGCGGTCGTTGGCCGGCCGGTGGGGAACCCGCCGGTACCGTGGGGCCATGACCGATCAGCGACCCGGCGCGGCTGAGGTGCCCGCGTCGCCGTCATCCGCGCCCGAGGGCGGCGTGCCGGAGGCGGCCGGGGCGCTGGTGGACCGGGGCACGCTGCGGCTCGCGCTGGTGGTGGGCGGGCTGATCCTCGCGGTGCTGCTCGGCTTCGGACTCGGGCGGCTCAATCCGGCGCCCGCCGACGCGACCGGGCGGACCTCGACGGCCGCCACGGACCACCCCCACTCGCCTGGCACCGGGGCGCACGAACACGGCACCGACACCGACACCGACGGAGCGACCGAGGTCGGCGGCCTCGCGGTCGGCTCCGGTGGCTGGACCCTGACCCCGCTGTCCACCGGCCTCGCCGCCGGGCGGCCGGGCGAGTTCCGGTTCCAGGTGCGGGACGTCCAGGGCCGGCCGGTGACCCGTTTCGCGGTCGTGCACGACAAGCCGATGCACCTGATCGTGGTACGCCGGGACCTCAGCGGCTACCAGCACCTGCACCCGACGATGGGTGCCGACGGCACCTGGTCGATCCCGCTGACCCTGCCGCAGGCCGGGGCGTGGCGGGTGTACGCGGACTTCACCCTCGTCACCGACGACGGCGGGCAGAGCGCCCGCGTCCTCGGCGTCGACCTCGCCGTCCCCGGCGACCACACGCCCCGGCCGCTGCCCGAGCCGACCCGCACCGCCACCGTGGACGGGTTCACGGTGAGCTGGTCCGGTGAGCCCCGGATCGGCGCGACCAGGCCGCTCCGGTTCGTGGTCCGCGCCGGTGACGCCACCCCGACGCTGGAGCGCTACCTGGGCGCGTACGGGCATCTGGTGGCCCTGCGCGAGGGGGACCTGGGCTACCTGCACGTGCACCCGGAGTCGGGGCCGGCCGCGGACGGGGTCACCTTCCAACTGGCCGTGCCGGGGCCGGGGCGTTACCGCCTGTACTTCGACTTCCAGGTGGCCGGCGAGGTGCGGACCGCCGAGTTCACCCTCACGGCGCCCTGACCGTCGGCGCGTTCCCGATTGCCGGCGGCTACTTCATCGGCCCGAACCATCACCTCGGGCAGCCGGCGCGACCGACGGACCGCCTTCGCCGGCCGATGGGCCGGATGTCGGTCACGGGCGGTGAGCGGTGCCGCTCGACCGATGACCGCCTCGGCGGTGCCGATCAACCGGCGCGGCGGACGGGGCGGCGGGCCAGGTAACGCAGCAGGTCGCGGATGTGGTGCTTCTCCTCGGACGGCACCGCCGGGTCGGCCAGCCGCTGGAGGATGACCCGCACGTCGGCGTCGACCGGCCCCTCGTCCCCGCGCCGGCGCGGGGCGGGGCCCGCGTCGGGCAGGCCGAGGGCCCGGAAGGCCGCCGCCACGGGCAGGTCGAGGGCGCCGCAGAAGCCGCGTACCTTCGCCAGCTCGGGATAGTCGTGCCAGTCGCCGGCCAGCCAGCGGAAGACGGTGGAACGGCCGACGCCGGTGTGTCCCGCGAGATCGCTGACGGTCCAGCCGCGCTCTTCCCGAGCGTCGTCGATGGCCCGCCGCACGAATCGTGCGAAGGCCATCTGCGGCGAAACCTCTGACGCGGCCATCCCTGCGGGGTCTTCCTTCCCGGCTGGAGCACCGGACGGTGCCCTTCGAGCGTAGTACCCCCGACGGGGGAAGCAAGCCGCCGCCCGCCCCTTGATCGTCGTCCGCGCCGCCGCCCCCGGATGACCTGCGAAGATCGCTCATGTCCTCTTGAGGGACGTGCCGGAGCTGGTTCTCGACCGTCGCGATCGCGACTGTCGGTGCTTGTCGAACGTCAACTAAGCTCGATGCTCGTCCACCTACCGTCCGCGGTTGCCCGTCCCCCACCGGCCGCGTCGATGAGGAGCAACATGGCCGATCCGAGCCGTCCCCCGCCCTACCGTCCGGGTGCGGTCAGCCTCTTCTTCGTGGCCAAGGCAGGCGTCTTCGCCGCAGGCTTCTGGGTCTGGCTCCTGCTCCTCGTGCTCGGCGGCGACCAGGCCGACGGAGCCCACGTCCTGGCCGCCGCCGGCGCGGTCACCACGACGCTCGTCGGCGTGGTGCTCGGCGCCCGGATGGCGCTGCAACGCAACGCGGCCGTGCGGCACGCCGAGCTCAAGCGGCTGCTGGTCGACATCTCCTGGAACGCGTTCGCCGCCGCCGGTAACGCCGAGACCCCGGGCAAGGTGGTGCCCTTCCCGACGGTGTCGGCCGACGGCGGGCGCCTCGGCCGGGGAACCGGGCACCGGGTGTCGGTGTTCGACCGCAGCTCCACCAACGAACGGACGCCGGACCGGGACGGCAACGGCGAACGTCGCCGCTGACGGACCTCGGCGCCACTCCCCGGGCGGGGTCACCCCTCCCGGGCCGCGAGCAGCGTCTCCAGGCGCGGGGTGACCTGCCACTGGTCGAGCAGGGCGCGGTACTCCGCCCGCTGCCCGGGGTCGGCCGCGGCACCGACCCGGCGGGCCCGGATCAGCAGGTTGCGGGGGGTGTGCCGGGAGTCGACGAACTCCACCACCTCGGTCCGGTACCCGTGCAGCCGCAACAGCGCGGCCCGCAGCGAGTCGGTCAGCACGTCCGCGAAGCGCTCGCGCAGGATTCCCTGCCGGGTCAGCAGCTCGTACGGGGGCGGAGCCG
The DNA here is from genome assembly GCF_050948415.1 of Micromonospora sp. CA-111912. NCBI lineage: Bacteria > Bacillati > Actinomycetota > Actinomycetes > Micromonosporales > Micromonosporaceae > Micromonospora > Micromonospora sp. CA-111912. The sequence continues at coordinate 6,507,769 of NZ_CP192007.1, read as the reverse complement.
GCCGGCCGCGTAGCTGCGCGGCGAGGTCGTGGTGGCAGCACGGCGCGGCGAGCACCCACCGGGCGTCCCACCGCACGGCGCGGGCCAGCGCCTCGTCGGTGGCGGTGTCGCAGGCGTGCAGCGCCAGCACCAGGTCGGGTGCGGGCTCGACGACCGCGTCGGCGATCGTGCCGGCCACGAAGCTCACCCGGTCGGCCCAGCCCAGCCGCTCGGCCAGCTCGGTGTTACGCCGCCGCTGGTCCTCCCGCACGTCGACGCCGACCAGCCGCACGTCCAGCCCTCGCTGGGAGAGGTAGCGGTACGCGGCGAAGGTCAGGTACGCGTTGCCGCACCCCAGGTCGACCACCCGCAGCGGGCCGGTGAGATCGTCCGGCAGGGTGGCGGCCAGCGCCCGCAGGAACGCGTCCACCTGTCGGCGCTTCGCCGCCGAGCCGCCGATCTCGGCGAAGATCTCGTCGCCCGGGTCGAGCAGCCACTCCTTGGCCCGGTCATGGCCGCCCGGCTCCGGCGCGGGACGTGCGGCGGCGACCCGGTGCACCTGCGCCTCACCGGACTTGGTCACCCGGAGCTGGAGCGTCACGTCGGCGGTCTCCACGTGCCAGTTGCCGAACGGCTCGGCCAGCAGGGCGTCCACCGCCGCGTCGGCCTCCGTCCCGGGCGCGACGTTGCGGGTGTAGGGGCGGGCCCCGTCGGAGGTGGCGATCTGCAACCGGGGGCCGGCCTTGAGGGCGACCGGGCGCAGTTCGGCGCGGACCATCGAGGGGCGGTGCCCGCGACGGCGGCCGGCGGCGACCGCCCGGGTCAGCGAGGGGTCGAGCAGCAGCGCCCGGACCTCGGTCAGGGCGGCGTCCAGCGGTTCGGGCATCTCTCCATCTTCCTCGTGGCACTACCTGTCCCGTCGAGCGGCCGGCCCCGTCGAAGGGTGGGCTGGCCGGAACGGGACATCCCCCGCTCCGGTCGGGCCGGTGCGGGGGATGTCGACGTCTGGGACGTGGGTCAGTCGGCGGTCGCCTCGGCAGGCGTACCCGTGCCGGAGCCACCCCGACGGCGCCGGCGGCGGCGCGGCTTGCCCGGCTCCCCGTCGGCGGCGGCCGTGGCCGTGGCCGGCTCGGTGCCGGCCGGCTCGACGAAGATCACCGCGGTCGGCTCGCCGGCCACCACCTCGCCGGCCCGGCGGCGACGCCGACGGCGCGCGGTCCGGGTGCTCTCCTCGGTGGCCTGGTCGACCGGGGCCTCGGCGGCGTCCGGCTCGGCGGCCGGACCGGAGCGGCCCTGGCGGCGCTCGCCACGCCCGCGGCCCTCGTCGCGGCCGCGTGTCTCGTCCCGCCCGCGGCCCTCGCCCCGTCGGGAGCCACGGCCACCGGCGCTTTCACCGCGCCGGGGCCGGCCGCCGAGGTCCTCCTCGACCTCGGCCGACAGCCCGGCCCGGGTCCGCTCCGCCGTCGGCAGCGTGCCGGTGATGTCGGGGGAGATGTCCAGGTCGGTGTAGAGGTGCGCCGAGGTGTGGTACGTCTCCGGCGGTTCCGGCATGTCCAGCCCGAGCGTCTTGTCGATGATCCGCCAGCGGGGCATGTCATCCCAGTCGACGAAGGTCACCGCGACGCCGGTGGCGCCGGCCCGTCCGGTACGACCGATCCGGTGGGTGTAGGTGTCCTGGTCTTCGGGGCAGTCGTAGTTGATGACGTGGGTGACGCCGCTGACGTCCAGCCCTCGGGCGGCCACGTCGGTCGCGACCAGGATGTCGATCTTGCCGGCCCGGAACGCGCGCAGCGCCCGCTCCCGGGCTCCCTGGCCCAGGTCACCGTGTACGGCGGCCACGGCGAAGCCGCGGAAGTCGAGGTCCTCGGCGACCCGGTCGGCGGCCCGCTTGGTGCGGGTGAAGATCATGGTGAGACCGCGCCCCTCCGCCTGGAGGATCCGAGCCACGATCTCGACCTTGTTCATCGAGTGGGTGCGGTAGACCAGCTGCTCGGTCTGCGGCGACGGGCCGGTCTCGGCGGTGTGCCCGGCGTGGATCGTCATCGGGCGGCGCAGGAACCGCCGGGACAGGGTGACGATCGGGTCCGGCATGGTGGCCGAGAAGAGCATCGTCTGCCGGTCCTCCGGCAGCATCGCGAGGATCTTCTCGACGTCGTCGAGGAAGCCCAGGTCGAGCATGCGGTCGGCCTCGTCGAGGACCAGCGCGCGCACCCGGTCGAGCCGCAGGTGCTTCTGCTTCTGCAGGTCCATCAGGCGGCCGGGGGTGCCGACCAGGATCTCCACGCCCTTGCGCAGGGCGTCGATCTGCGGCTCGTACGCCACCCCGCCGTAGATCGGCAGCACCCGGACGCCCCGGGTCCGGCCGGCGGCGGCGAGGTCCTTGGCGACCTGGATGCCCAGCTCGCGGGTGGGGACGACGACCAGCGCCTGCGGCACGCCGTCGCTACCCTCAGCGGGGGCGAAGACCCGCTCCAGCAGTGGCACGCCGAAGCCGAGGGTCTTGCCGGTGCCCGTCGGCGCCTGGCCGATCATGTCGATGCCGCGCAACGCGATCGGGATCGCGTACTCCTGGATGGCGAAGGCGCGGATGATGCCGGCCGCGGCCAGCGCCTCGACGGTTTCCGGCCGAGCGCCGAGCTCGGCGAACGTGGGGGCCTCCGGGCGGACCGGGGCGGTCGGGGCCAGCTCGTGGCCGCCTGTGAGATCGAGAATCTGCTCGCTCATATGGATTTGGGGGTGCCCTCTCGTGGTGCGCCCCTCATGTCCTCAGGGCGCGGTCGGTAGTTGCGCGGGCCACACGGTCGGGGGCGGAAAATCGCCGAGCCGGACCGGGCCGCACGCGCGCCGTGGGCAGTACTACGGGTCAGACCGGACATCGGTCAGATCGGCGCCCTCGGCAACTGCTCAATACTACCTGAGCCGCCGCTGCGTCGTCCCTGTTCAGGGGTGTGGCCCGGCAGTCGGGGGTGCCGAGTGTGACGTGGGCCACAGAATCTGGTCCGCCCGCCCGGTCACCCGGGGCGATTTCGGGCACCCGCAGCCTCGGAAGGGGGCGGTCGCGAGCCGAAGGGCTGGCTGGAGGCGGTGACCAAGAAGGCGTACGCGGGCGGGCGACGCGGTCAGCGACGAATCCTCCGGGGATCCCGGCTCTTCCCGGTCGGGCGGGGTCGCCGCGGCGGACCGGGGCGCGCTCACCACGCTGGTCGCGCGGGGGAGGCAGGGGCGCTGCCACCAGTGGACCGCACGACGGCGTCCGTGGCGGACCGCACGACGGCGTCCGTGGCGGACGGTGCACGCATGCCGCACCCCGCCACGGACGCCGGACGGATCAGCGGACGGTGAAGCCGACCGACCGCGGCGACGCCTCGGCGATCTCGACGTAGGCCACCTTGCCGATCGGCACGATGACCCGCCGGCCCTTCTCGTCGGTCAGGGAGAGCGTCCCCTCGCTCTTGGCCATGGCGTCGGTCACGATCTGCTCGATCTCGGCCGGCGACTGCGCGCTCTCCAGAACCAGCTCGCGCGGCGCGTACTGCACGCCGATCTTGACCTCCACGGTGCCTCCTCAACTGGGGCGAAAAAGCCGCCGTGGGAAGGCTATCCGATCTCGCGGCCGGATGTTCAGGCTGACTCACCCTGCAGCGGGAAGCTGGCGATGCCCCGCCAGGACAGCGCGGCCACGAGCGCCTCGGCCTCCGCCTTGGGCACCTGCCGGCCATCGGCGAGCCAGAACTGCGCCGCCGTCTCTGCCGCGCCGACCAGCCCCGAGGCGAGCAGTTTGGCGTGCGCCCGACTGACCCCGGTGTCGGAGATGATCGTGTCGGTTATCGCCGCGATGCAGCCCTGCTCCACCCGTTCCACCCGTTGCCGCACGGCCGGGTCGTTGCGCAGGTCGGACTCGAAGACCAGACGGAACGCCTCGCTCTCGTGGTCGATGAAGTCGAAGTAGGCGCGCACCGACGCGCTGACCCGCTCCTTGTTGTCGTTGGTGCCGCGCATGGCGTCGTGCACCTTGGCCAAGATCGCGTCGCAGTGCGTGTCCAGCAGCGCCAGGTAGAGCTCCATCTTGCCTGGGAAGTGCTGGTAGAGCACCGGCTTCGAAACCCCCGCCCGCTCGGCGATGTCGTCCATCGCGGCGGCGTGGTAGCCCTGCGCGACGAACACCTCCTGCGCCGCCGCGAGCAGCTGCTTGCGCCGCGCCGAGCGGGGCAGGCGCGTGGGCCGGCCGGCGGTCTGGGCACCGTTCCCCACAGCCGTCATGGGAACCTCCGAAACTGTTCGTACGAGCCGGCACTTATCGCCCGAACCGGTCGGGGTTCGTGAACCCCTCGCGGAATTGGCCCGCCGCTGTAACTTATCGCCACTGTCACCACACGGTAGCCTCAGCAGGGGCGACCAAGGAGCGCGCGGTGACTGAAACAGGGCAACCCGGTGCCGCCACCCCGGGAGAGCACGGCGACGGGACGGGTCAGCAGGATGACCTGGCCCGTTCCTCCAGCGGATGGGCGCCCCCGGTGACCGGCTGGTCCACCGGCGGCGAGGAGTCGCCGAGCCCTTGGCGCCGATCCGAGCCCGTCTCCGGCTGGGGCGCCTCGTCACCGCGTTACGGCGACCTTCCGGCACCGCTGCCCGGCCTGCCCCCCGAGCCGGGGCCGCAGGCCCGGGTCAACGGCCATTCACACGTCAACGGGGCGACCCACGCCGGGGAGGAGTCGCCGGTGGGCCGCCAGGCGCCGGTCAGCGCGCCGCCGCTGGGCGGGGAGCCCGGCCGGAGCGGCGGCGACCGGCTGGCCGTCCCCGCGCAGCGTCCCGCCCCGGCGCTGGAACGGTTGGCCGGCCCGCAGCACGGGGGTGAGGCGGACGCCGCATCCCGGCACGCCTCCGAGGACGCTCCGGCGGCCCCTGCCGGCCGCTGGTCGGACGCGAGCGCCCCGTCGTCCGCACCGCCCGCCGTGCAGGTGCCGCCGCCCGGTACGGCCGCCTCCGGCTTCGAGGTGCCATCCGGGCTGCACGCCCCCATCCCGGACCGCTCCGTCCCCGACCGCTCCGTCCCCGACCGCTCCGTCCCGGATCGCTCCGTTCCCGACCGCCCCGTTCCCGACCGCCCCGTTCCCGACCGCTCCGTCCCCGAGCCGAGCGCGTCTGCCGGAGCGCCGTCCGACTGGGCCGACCGTCCGTCCGACTGGGCCGACCGCTTCCCGCCCGACGTCGACCCGCGCGGCCACCCGCAGGCAGACCCGTCCGGCGGTGACCGGGCCATCCGCCTGTCCGGGGCGGCACAGGGCGGTCGTCCGGCGGCCGAGCAGGGGCCGGCGCAGGTCGCCGATCCGCCCGGCGGGGGCGGCCCGCCCGCCGCCGGCCACCCCGCCCTGCCGCCCCCCGCCGACCGTGCCGGCTACTTGCCGGCCGCCGTTGACCACCCGGGTGTCGACGACCGCCCGGCCCTGCACGACCGCCCGGGTGTCGACGACCGCCCGGCCCTGGGTGACCGCCCGGGTGTCGACGACCGCCGAGCCGCGTGGGAGCGAGCCGGCGAGCGCGCGGCGACCCCCGAGCCGGGTTGGGCCGGCCCCGACTGGAACCGGCCGAGCTGGGGCGGCAGTTGGGCGCCGCCGTGGTCCCGCGAACAGGGCGGTGGCCCCGGCCGTCGGTCCCGCGAGGAGGAGGACCCGGCCGCCCGCCGTGCCCGTGGGGAGGAGGATGCCGCCGGTCGTCGGTCCCATGGGGACGAGGACCCGGCCGCCCGCCGATCCCGCGAGGAGGAGAGCGAACCGGCCGGTCACCGGTCCCGAGAGGACCGGGCCGTCGACTGGGCCCCGGACCAGAGCCGCGGCCACCAGCCAGAGGTGGGCCGACCTTACGTTGCGGAGCCGGGTCGCCCCCACGTTGCGGAGCCGGATCGCCCGTACCTGGCTGAGCCGGGTCGCCCCTACCCGGCCGCGCCGGCCCGGCCGTACGAGCCGGCTCGGGCCGAACCCGCCCGGCCCTACCAGCCGCCGCGCCCCGAGGCCGGCCCGTCGTACGAGTTCCCCCGGCCCGAGCCTGGTCCCGGGTACGAGCCGTCCGTCCGGCCGGCACCTGACCAGGTCGAGCGCCCCGCCTGGGCCGGTGGGCGTCCCGCCTCCGCCCCCCCAGCCCCACCCGGGCCGTCCGCACCCGGTCACGAGGCCGCGGCCGTCGAATCCGCCGAGTTGCGCGCGGCCCGGCCGTTCCGGCTACGTCCTGTCCCCGATGACACCCTGCCCGCCGAGGCCCCCGGCCAACCGCCGGCCCCCACCAGCGCCGGACCCGCCGCCGTGCCCGCCACGAGCGGGATCGGACGGCTCATCCGGACCCCAGCCGCGCCCGTCCCGACGAGCGCACCCCCGTACGCGGCCCGCCGATCCGCACCCGACCCGGGATCCCCGGCCACCCCGGTCGACGAGGACCGGCAGCCGGACCGCACCTCGGCGGTGCTGCCGCAGCGCGTCCCCGCCGAGCCGGACGTGCCCATCGTGCCGGAGCCGCCAGCCGTGGAGCCACCTGCCGAAACCCCGGAACTCGCCCGCATCGCCACCCATCTGCGCAGGGACGACGAGCCCGCGCCGCCGCAGGAACGGCCCGAGGGGTTTGACGTCAACGCGATCCTCGACGCCGTCCGGGGGGTCGCCGGGGTGCGGGACGCCGCGCTACGCCATACCCCGGCCGGGGCGCACAGCCTCCGCCTCGACCTCGCCGACGGCGCGGACCCGGCCGAGGTGAGCCGGCACGTCGCCCGCCTGCTCCAGGAGCGGATGGGGCTGGCCGCCGCGCCGCAGAACGTCCCCGGGATCCCCAACACCCCGCCGCCCCCGCCGGTGCGGCGCCGCTCGGCGGATCCGCTGCCCGACGCCCGGGTCCCCGACGCCCGGGGCACCGGGTCGCGAGTGCCCGAGGGCCGCGCGCCGGCCGAGGCCCCGCCGTACCGGGTCGACCGTCGACCCGAGCCGGCGGGTGAGCCGCCGCGCCGTCGCCGCCAGCCGGCCGGGCATCGTGGCCGGGCCGTCGTGGAGGAGCCGGGCCAGGTGGCGACGGCCGGTGCCGCGACCGGCAGCCCGGCGACGCTCGGTGCCTCGTACTCGGGCGGTCAGATGACCACGACGGAGACCGCGCCGTCGCGACCGCTGGACACCGGCGGCGTGCCGGGCCCCCGGGTGGTGATCGACCACGTCCAGGTCAGCACGTTCGGCCTCGACGCCACCGTCGAGGTCCGGCTTCTCGCCGGTACGGAGAGCGCGGCGGGGCACGCCACCGGGCCCGCCGTGGACGGCTATGTGCTGCGGCTCTGCGCGGTCGCCGCCGCGGCGGCGGTCGACAAGTTGCTGCGCGGCGGGGAGCAGGACGCCGACCAGGGGCGGTGCTTCGTCGAGCACGCGGCGGTGGTGCCGTTCGGCAACTGCGAGGTGGCCACGGTCGTGGTGCTGCTGGTCTGCGACGGCTGGGTCGAGCAGCTCGCCGGGTCGGCGCTGGTCGCCGGCGATCCACGGCAGGCCGTGGTCCGGGCGACCCTGGCGGCGGTCAACCGGCGGCTCGAGGCGCTGCTGGCCTGACCGGTCACCCGGCTGCCGGCCGGCGGTTGCGGCGGCACGAAGGCTGCGGCGGCACCAGGGCTGCGGCGGCACCAGGGCTGGGTTGTGGCGCACACCCCGGCCCGCTGCCGCCGGGTGCTGGGCCGGGCAGAATTGAGCCATGAAACGCGCCACCCTCGGGCCGGACCACCTCCTACCCGGGCATGAGGCCCCGCCGCCGTGGCCCGGCCGGGAGGTGCGCCTCGACGGCTCGGTCACCTACGTCCGGGACACCCCGCCCACCGCCCCCGGCGCGGAGCCGGCGCTCTACGTGCACGGTCTCGGCGGTTCGTCGCAGAACTGGACCGACCTGGCCGGGCTGCTCGCCGACCGCCTCGACGGCCAGGCGATCGACCTGCCCGGGTTCGGGCGCAGCGAGCCGGGGCGTCAGTACACGATCCCCGCCTTCGCCGACCGGTTGGTCCGCCTGATCGAGCACGCCGACCGAGGGCCGGTGCACCTGCTCGGCAACTCGCTGGGCGGGGCGATCTCGGTGCGGGTCGCGGCGCTGCGCCCCGATCTGGTGCGCACCCTGACGCTGGTCTCCCCGGCGTTGCCCTTCCTCGACTTCCGCCGGTCGTTGCAGGGCCGGATGCTGCCGGTGCTGGCCGTTCCCCGGGGGGAACGCCTCGTCGGCTGGCAGTTGGCCCGGGTGGCCCCCGAGGCGATGGAGCGGCAGATGATGGAGTCCTCCGTGGCCGACCTGACCCGGATCAGCGAGCAGCGTCGGCGGGAGGCGCTGGAGGAGATCCGGGCGCGTCACCACGTCGAGCACCACGCCGCCGCGTACGTGCGCACCTTCCGGGGGCTGGTGTCCAGCTTCCTGCGCTCGTACCTGCGGGGGTCGGAGTCGCTGTGGCGGATGGCCGCGGCGGTGCCCGCGCCGACGCTGGTGATCGGCGGTTCCCACGACCGGCTGGTCGACGTGCGGGTTGCGCCGCAGGCTGCCCGGGTGATCCCGGACAGCCGGCTGCTGATGCTCGACGGGGTGGGGCACGTGGCCCAGATGGAGGTGCCCCGCACGGTGGCCCGGGCGGTGCTCGGGCTCCTCACCGAAACGGAGGACACCGCGGCCCGCCGCGACGTGGCAGGCTGACCGGGATGCCCCGATTCCTCTCCCGCCGGGCTCCTCGCGCGAGCCTCCCGGCGGCTCTCCTCACACGCCCCGCCGGTCGCCGGTGGCGGACGGCTCTTTCGCTGGTCACGCTCACCGTGTGCGTGTTGGCCGGGCTGGCTGGGCTGGCCGGCCGGCCGTCGACCGGCCAGGTGGGGCGGTCCGCGGCGGGGGTGGCGGAGGCGGCCCTGGGCCAGCCAGCGCCGCCCCTGACGGCAGCCCCGGCCGACCCCTTCCGCTCGGCCGACCCCTTCCGCTCGGCCAACCCCTCCGGCCCGGCCGGCCTGTTCGGCCCGGCCGTCGCTTCTTCCGGGCAGGTGTCCCCCCACCCGGCCGCGCCGCCCTCCGACGTTTCCGCGTCGCCGGTGCTGCGGCTGCCCGGCCCGGTGCCGTCGGCCGGCCGGGGCGGTTTCCGGTACGACGACCGGGCCGGCGAGGTGCTCGGCACGTCCGGCCGGCTGCGCCGCTACCGGGTGGCGGTGGAGCCGGAGACGGACGAGGACGCGCGGGCGTTCGGCACGGCGGTGCAGGAGGCGCTGGCCGGGCCGGGGAGCTGGGTGGACGGCGGCCGGCTGCGGTTGCAGCGGGTGCCGGGCGGGGCCCGGCACGACTTCACGGTCCACCTGGCCACGGCGCGCACCGCGGGACGGATGTGCGCGGCGGGCGGCGTCGACATCCGGGTGGGCGGCCGGCCGTACACCTCCTGCCGGGCGTCCGGAAAGGTGATCATCAACCTGGACCGGTGGCGGAGTTCGGTGCCGCACTTCGTGTCGGCCGGCGTGCCGCTGTCGGTCTACCGGACGTACGTGGTGAACCACGAGGTCGGGCACGAGCTCGGGCACCACCACGAGCGCTGCCCGAAGCAGGGCCGGCCCGCGCCGGTGATGATGCAGCAGACCCTGTTCCTGCGGGGGTGCGTGGCCAACCCGTGGCCGTACCTGGCCGGCCGCCGGCATTCCGGCCCGCCGCTCTGACCGGCCCGCCGCTCTGACCCGCCCCTCGCTCTGACCCCGCCCCTCGCTCTGACCCCGCCCCTCGCTCTGACCCCGCCCCTCGCTCTGACCCCGCCCCTCGCTCTGACCCCGCCCCTCGCTCTGACCCCGCCCCTCGCTCTGACCCCGCCCCTCGCTCTGACCCCGCCCCTCGCTCTGACCCCGCCCCTCGCTCTGACCCCGCCCCTCGCTCTGACCCCGCCCCTCGCTCTGACCCGGGCGGCCGTCGACCGGGCGGCGCGGGCCGGCTCCCGGGGCGGCACGTGAGGCTCGCAATGCGAGGGCCTTTCATGGCGGCTGTGGCAAATGCCCGGGAATGCCCGACTGGTCTGGCAGGCTGGTGGCATGACATCGGCGTCCCCTTCCGGGCCGCTCCGCCCCTCCCGTCCGTGTCCTGACGGGCGCCGGGCGCGGCGGCTCCGCCCACGTACGCTGCTCGGCGGCCTCGCCGGACTGGTGGTGCTCGTCGCGGCGGCGACCCTGGTCCTCAGCGGCGGATCGCCGGCCGACCCCGCCGGCACCGGCGAAAGGTGGGCCCTGCCCGGCGGCGGCGCGGCCGACCAGGGCGCTCCGGACGGCCCGGCCGCGCCGGTCGGCTGGCCGAGCAGCGGCCCCGGCCGGTTCGCCCCGGCGGCGGGCCAGACTCCGGTCCGGGGCGTGGACGGCCCGGTGCGCCGCTACCAGGTGCTCGTCGAGCAGGGCACCGGCCAGGACGCGGATGCCTTCGCGGCCACCGTCGACGAGACGCTCGGCGACCCGCGGAGCTGGATCGCCTCCGGGGAACTGCGGGTGCAGCGGGTGGCCGAGGCAGCCGACGCCGACTTCACCGTCTACCTGGCCACCCCGGTCACCTCCGAGCGGATGTGCGCGCTCGGCGGGTTGAGCACCGAGCGGTACACCTCCTGCCGGCTCCCGGGCCAGGTGATCATCAATCTGGCCCGCTGGATGGAGGCGGTCCCGGACTACGGCGCGCCGCTGGCGGTCTACCGCAGCTACGTGGTCAACCACGAGGTCGGGCACGAGTTCGGCGAGCTGCACGAGGCCTGCCCCGGGCCCGGCGAGGCCGCGCCGGTGATGCAGCAGCAGACGTACGGCCTGGACGGCTGCGTCGCCAACGCCTGGCCCTACCTCGACGGAAACCGGTACGCCGGGGAGCTGATTCCGGGCGTCTGAAGATATTCCCGCTCCCGCATGTCGGGCGACGTGGCCCTGCTCATGGCCGAAGCCGGTCGCGGCGAGCAACAATGGCGCGGTTCCCACCGCCGATCCCGGGGAGTCCACCGTGCCGTTGCCCCCGCTCGTCGAGCCCGCCGCCGAGCTGACCGTTGACGAGATCCGTCGCTACTCCCGCCACCTGATCATTCCCGACGTCGGGGTGGAGGGGCAGAAGCGACTGAAGAACGCCCGGGTGCTCTGCGTGGGCGCCGGCGGCCTCGGCTCGCCGGCCCTGATGTACCTGGCTGCCGCAGGCGTCGGGACGCTCGGCATCATCGACTTCGACACCGTCGACGAGTCGAACCTCCAGCGGCAGATCATCCACGGCGTCTCAGACATCGGCCGGTCCAAGGCCGAGTCCGCCGCCGCGTCGATCCGCGAGATCAACCCGCTGGTCAACGTGGAGATCCACAACACCGCGCTGGACCGGGACAACGTCCGCGAGATCTTCTCCGCTTACGACCTGATCGTGGACGGCACCGACAACTTCGCCACCCGGTACCTGGTCAACGACGCGGCGGTGCTGCTCGGCAAGCCGTACGTCTGGGGCTCGATCTACCGCTTCGACGGCCAGGCGTCGGTGTTCTGGGCCGAGCACGGGCCCTGCTACCGGTGCCTCTACCCGGAGCCCCCGCCGCCCGGCATGGTCCCGTCCTGCGCCGAGGGCGGCGTCCTCGGCGTGCTCTGCGCGTCGATCGGCTCGATCCAGGTCAACGAGGCGATCAAGCTGCTCGCCGGCATCGGGGAGCCGCTGGTCGGCCGGCTGATGGTCTACGACGCCCTGGAGATGGAGTACCGCAAGATCAAGGTCCGGAAGGACCCGAACTGCGTGCTCTGCGGCGACAACCCGACGGTCACCGACCTGCTGGAGGACTACGAGGACTTCTGCGGCGCGGTCTCCGAGGAGGCCCAGGAGGCGATCGTCGACGCCACCATCACCGCCGCCGAGCTCAAGGAGTGGCAGGACGCCGGCAAGGACATCTTCCTGGTCGACGTCCGCGAGCCCGCCGAGTACGAGATCGTCCGGATCCCCGGCTCGACGCTGATCCCCAAGGGCGAGATCATCTCCGGCGAGGCGCTGGTGAAGCTGCCGCAGGACAAGCAGATCGTGCTGCACTGCAAGTCCGGCGTCCGGTCCGCCGAGGCGCTCGCCGCGCTCAAGTCGGCCGGCTTCCGCGACGCGGTGCACGTCCAGGGCGGCGTGCTGTCCTGGATCAAGCAGATCGATCCCTCGCTCCCCGCGTACTGAGCCTGACGCAGGGCCCCTTCCCGACGGAAGGGGCCCCTGCCCGTTCCTGTCGCCCGGCCGGCTGTCCGAGGTGGAATCGCGTTTACGTCGGTAGCGTGGCGACGTGCACACCACCCCGGCGGCCCTCCGTGCCTGCCGCTGACCCGCCCGCCGCCCCCGGCGGGAGCTTCCGGCGGTTCGTCGGCCGGTACGGCGGCCTGTTCATGTTCGTGGTGTTCGCGGTGCTCGCCGTCGTCCTGCTGGTGGTCTGGCAGACCTGGGACGTGGAGCTGCTGGAGTACGCCTGGTTCCAGCTACTGGTTTTCCTGGTGGTCGCCGCCCCGCTGGTGGCGCTGCGGTTCTGGGGCGAGGGGGCGCTGCCGCCGGCCGGGGGCACGCCGGGCCGGCGACGCCCCCGCGGCCAGCGCGAGAAGCCCCGCCGGTCGGGTCGCCGCCGTCGCTGACTGGCGGGGTGGGAGGGGAACCGTGGGCGTTGCCCCGGTGCCCGTGCCTACCCCCGCAGGTGGCCGTCGCCGGTGACGACGTACTTGGTGCTGGTCAGCTCGGGCAGGCCCATCGGGCCCCGGGCGTGCAGCTTCTGCGTCGAGATGCCGATCTCCGCGCCGAAGCCGAACTCGCCGCCGTCGGTGAACCGGGTCGAGGCGTTCACCATCACCGCCGCCGCGTCCACCCGGGCCACGAACTCCCGGGCCGCCGACTGCGAGTCGGTGACGATCGCCTCGGTGTGGCCGCTGCCGTACCGGCGGATGTGCGCGACCGCCGCGTCGAGGGAATCGACGACGGCGACCGAGATGTCGGCCGACAGGTACTCGGTGGCGTAGTCCTCGTCGGTGGCGGGCACCACCGCGTCGGAGTGCGCGGCCACCTCGGGGGAGCCGTGCACGGTCACCCCGGCCTCGGCGAACGCGGCCAGCACCGCCGGCAGGAACGCGTCCGCGATCCCGGCGTGCACCAGCAGTGACTCGGCGGTGTTGCAGGTGGACAGGCGCTGGGTCTTGGCGTTGAGGGTGATCGCGACGGCCTTGGCCAGGTCGGCGGCGGCATCGACGTACACGTGGCAGTTGCCCACCCCCGTCTCGATCACCGGGACCGTCGACTCCTCCACCACGGTGCGGATCAGCGACGCGCCCCCGCGCGGGATCAGCACATCGACCAGGCCCCGGGCGCGCATCAGCTCCTTGACCGAGTCGCGGGAGGTGGCGTCGAGCAGTTGCACCGCGTCCGCGGGGAGGCCCGCGTCGGCGACGGCGTCGCGGAGCACCGCGACCAGTGCGGCGTTGGAGTTCGCCGCCGAGGAGGAGCCACGCAGCAGCGCCGCGTTGCCGGACTTCAGGCAGATCCCGGCGGCGTCGACCGTCACGTTGGGCCGGGCCTCGTAGATGATGCCGACCACGCCGAACGGCACCCGGACCTGGCGCAGCTCCAAGCCGTTGGGCAGGGTCGAGCCGCGGACCACCTCGCCCACCGGGTCGGGCAGCGCGGCCATCTCGCGCAGCGCGTCGGCGATGCCGGCCACCCGGCCCGCGTCGAGGGCGAGCCGGTCCAGCACGGCCGCGCTCAGCCCGGCCTCGCGCCCGGCCGCCAGGTCCGCCGCGTTCGCGGTCAGGATCTCGGGGGTACGCGCCACCAGCGCGTCGGCCATCGCGACCAGCGCGCCGTCCTTGACGGTACGGGTGGCGACGGCCAGCGCCTCCGCCGCGCCCCGGGCCCGCCGGGCCTGCTCGTCGACGCTCATCCTGCACTCCTCACGTGTAGGGGAAGACCCCTGCCTACAGCAGCACCAGATCGTCGCGGTGGACGACCTCACGTTCGTACGCCGGGCCGAGCGCCGCGGCCAGCTCGCCGGTGGACCGGCCGAGCAGGCCAGGCAGCTCGACGGCGTCGTAGTTGACCAGCCCTCGGGCGACCGGTGCGCCCCCGGCGTCGACCAGGTCGACCGGGTCGCCCGCGGTGAACGCCCCGTCGACGGCCGTGATCCCGGCCGGCAGCAGTGACTTGCGCCGGCCCACCACGGCCGCGACCGCACCCTCGTCGAGGTGCAGCCGGCCGCGCGGGGTGGTGGCGTGGGCCAGCCAGAACAGCCGGGCGGTGGGGCGCCGCCGCCCGGCGTGGAACAGGGTGCCGACCTCCTCGCCGGCCAGCGCCCCGGCGGCCAGCGGCGCGGCGGTGAGCACCACGGGGATGCCGAAGCCGGTGGCGATCCGGGCCGCCTCGACCTTGGTGACCATGCCACCGGTGCCGACCCCGGCCCGGCCGGCCCCGCCGACCTGCACGCCGGCCAGGTCCCGCTCGTCGCGGACCTCGCTGATCCGGGTCGACCCCGGCCGGGCCGGGTCGCCGGTCCACAGCGCGTCGACGTCGGAGAGGAGCACCAGCAGCTCGGCGTGGACCAGCGCGGCGACCAGGGCGGCCAGCCGGTCGTTGTCGCCGAACCGGATCTCCTCGGTGGCGACCGTGTCGTTCTCGTTGACGATCGGCACGGCCCGCAGGTCGAGCAGCTTGCGCAGGGTCCGGTACGCGTTGCGGTAGTGCGCCCGCCGGGTCACGTCGTCGACGGTGAGCAGCACCTGCCCGACGGTCAGGCCGTGCCGGGCGAAGCCGGCCGCGTACCGGCCGATCAGCAGGCCCTGGCCGACGCTGGCCGCGGCCTGCTGGGTGGCCAGGTCGCGGGGGCGTCGGGTGAGGCCGAGCGGGGCGAGCCCGGCCGCGATCGCGCCGGAGGAGACCAGCACCACCTCGCGGCCGGCGGCGGCGAGCGCGGCGAGGGTGTCGACCAGCGCGTCGACCCGGGCGTCGTCGAGGCCGCCGGACGCCGTGGTCAGCGAGGACGAACCGATCTTGACGACGATCCGCCGGGCCGAGGTGACTGCTTCGCGCACCCGCCCATTCTGCGTGGTCGGTCCCGCCGCCCCCGCGGCCGTTCCCATACTCTGGCCGGTCGGGACATCTGAGGAGTGGCGCGCGTGACACCGGAGGAGTACGTCGAGGCGGTGCTGGAGCTGGTCGAGCGCATCCCGCCGGGCCGGGTGATGTCGTACGGCGCGGTCGCCGACGCGCTCGCCGAGCGCTCGGGGCGGGCGTCGGCGCGGCTGGTCGGCTCGATCATGGCCAGGCACGGGGGCGGGGTGCCGTGGCATCGGGTGGTGAACTCCGCCGGCCGGCTGCCGCCCGGCCACGAGGTCGAGGCGCGGGCCCGGTTGCGCGCCGAGGGCGCCCCGCTGCGCCCGTCGGGCGTGGACATGGCGGCGGGTTGGTCGCCGGAAGAGGGGATGTGACCCAGGCCATAACGTGAGTAACATTCGGCGTCATGACGCTGTCGCCGGCCGAACCTGGCACGCCGCCCGGGGCACCGACTCGTGGGGCGAACGGCGGGCTGCCCCGCCGGGTGCACCTCGGCTACGCGCTCGGCTCCCTGGCGACCGGGGCCTTCGGCACGGTGCCCGGGCTGCTGCTCCTGCCGTACCTGACCGACACCCTGGGCGTCGCCGCCGGGGTGGCGGCCCTGCTGGTGCTCCTGCCGAAGGCGTGGGACGTGCTGGTCAACCCGGTCGTCGGGCGGATCTCCGACCGGACCAGGTCGCGCTGGGGCGCCCGCCGGCCGTACCTGCTCCTCGGCGGGCTCGCCCTCGGCGTGCTGTTCGCCGCGATCTTCGCCGGCCCGTTCGGGTCGGGCCCGGCCGCCGCCGGGTACGTCGCCGTCGCGTTCCTGGCCGCCGCGACCGCGTTCGCCTTCTTCCAGGTCCCGTACGTGGCGATGCCGGCCGAGCTGACCGACGACTACGCGGAACGTACCCGGCTGATGAGCTGGCGGATCGCGGTGCTGGCGGTGGCCATCCTGGTCTCCGGCGCGGTCGCCCCGGCCGTGGTGTCCGCCGGTGGCGACGGCGTCGCCGGGCACCGCTGGATGGGCCTGTTCGTGGCCGGGCTGATCGTGCTCGGCGCGGTCGGGGCGTTCCTCGGTACCCGGGGCGCGCCCACCGGCACGGTCGGCGAGAGCGAGCCGACCCTGCGCGCCCAGCTCGCCGTCGCCGGCCGGAACCGGCCGTTCCGGGCGCTGCTGGTCTGCTTCGTGATCCAGTCCGCCGGGGTGGCCACCATCCTGGCCGGGGTCAGCTACTTCGCCGGCCAGGTGCTGCGCGACCCGGACACCGGCCCGACCGTGCTGTTCGCCTGCTTCGTCGGCCCGGCGCTGCTGGTGATGCCGCTGTGGACCCGGGTCGGTGCCCGGGTCGGCAAGCGGGCCGCCCTGGTCGCCGCGTCGGTGCTGCTCGCGGCCGGCGCGACCGCCTTGGTCGCCGCGTCGGTGCTGCCGACCGTCGCGGTCTATCTGGTGGTCGCGGTGATCGGCGTCGGGTACGCCGGCCAGCAGGTCTTCGCGCTGGCCATGCTGCCCGACTGCATCGCGTACGACACCGCCCGCACCGGCCGGAGGCAGGCCGGCGTGTTCACCGGCCTGTGGACGGCGGGGGAGACCTTCGGCCTCGCCCTCGGCCCGGGCATCTACGGCCTGGTCCTCCAGCTCAGCGGCTACGTCTCGTCGGACACGGGCACGGCGGCGGCCCAGTCCGACACCGCCCGCCTTGGCGTCCTCCTGGGCTTCACCCTGCTGCCGGCCCTCCTGGTGGCCCCGCCCCTGCTCCTCCTGCGCCACTACACCCTCACCCGGGCCGACCTCCTCGCCACGCCCACCCTCCACGAGAAGGGCACCATCACTCCATGACCGACGACCAGGACACCGGCCGGGCGCTGCCGGAGCGCGGGGTGCCGGCCGAGCGGGTGCTCCGGGAGATCCGGGGGCTGCGCGAGGCCGACCGGCCGACGCACGGGGGGCGGTTGTTCGCGTACGTGTACGACCCCGCCGTGCCGGGGCTGGACGACCTGGCCGCCGCCGCCCACGCCGGCAGCGCCCACGTCAACGGGCTCGACCCGACCGCCTTCCCGTCCCTGCTGGCGATGGAGAACGCGCTGGTCGGGGCGGCGGCCCGGCTGCTCGGCGGCGGCCCCGGCACGACCGCCCCGGACGTCGTCGGCAGCGTCACCAGCGGCGGCACCGAGTCGCTGATCCTCGCCGTCAAGGCGGCCCGCGACGCCCGCCCCGACGCCGCCTCGCCCCGGATCGCGGTGCCGACGACCGCGCACGCGGCGTTCGCCAAGGCGGCCCACTACCTGCGGGTGGCCCTCGACCCGGTGCCCGTCGACCCGGACACGCTGCGCCCGTCGGCCGCCGACGTGGCCGCCGCGATCCGCCCCGACACCGTGCTGGTGGCCTGCTCCGCCCCCTCGTACGCGCACGGCGTCGTCGACCCGGTCGCCGGGATCGCCGAGGTGGCAGCGGCGGCCGGGGTGCGCTGCCACGTGGACGCCTGCTTCGGCGGCTGGACCCTGCCCTGGCTGCGCCGCCTCGGCGCACCGGTGCCACCGTTCGACTTCACCGTCGACGGGGTCACCTCGATCTCGGTCGACCTGCACAAGTACGCGTACGCCCCGAAGGGCGTCTCGGTGCTGCTGCACCGCGACCCGGCGCTGCGCGCCCCGCAGTACTTCGCGTACGCCGACTGGCCCGGGTACACCATGGTCAATCCGGTGATCGCCTCCACCCGCTCGGGCGGCCCGATCGCCGCCGCGTACGCCACCCTGCGCCACCTCGGCGAGGACGGCTACCTGCGGCTGGCCGGGGCGACCCGGGACGCGGTGGCCGGGCTCGCCGACGCGGTGCGGGGCGTCGACGGGCTGCGGCTGATGGCCGAGCCCGAGTCGACGGTGGTCTGCTTCACCTCCGTCGACCCCGGGTTGGACCTGTTCGTGCTGGTCGACGAGCTGACCGCGCGCGGCTGGCACACCCAGCCCCAGCTCACGTACGGCGAGCTGCCGGCCAGCGTGCACCTCACGGTGACCGCCTCGGTGGCGCCCAGGGTGGCGGAGTTCGGCCCCGACCTGGCCGACGCGGTCGCGGCGGCCCGGGCTGCCGGGCCGGTCGAGCTGCCCGCCGAGCTGACCGCGCTCGCCGCGACCCTGACCCCGGACGCCCTGACCCCGGAGTTGGTCGCCGGCCTGGCCGCCGGCCTCGGCCTCGGCGGTACGCCGTCCGGCCCCGGCGGCTCCGGGCCGGATGCCACCGTGAACGCCCTGCTCAACGCCGCCCCGCTGGCCCTGCGGGAGCGGCTGCTGGTCGAGTTCGTGGGCCTGCTGCAACGCCCCACCTACTGAGCGGGCCCGGCCGGGCCGCTGTGATTGACTGGAGCGGAAGAGAGAGGGGGCGGTCGTGCAACTGCCGGGAGTGCTGGGAGAGCCGATCCGGTTCGTGCTGAACTGGGGCCGCCGCTACTCGCTCTGGGTGTTCAACTTCGGCCTGGCTTGCTGCGCCATCGAGTTCATCGCCACCAGCATGGGCCGGCACGACTTCATGCGGCTCGGGGTGATCCCGTTCGCCCACGGCCCGCGCCAGGCCGACCTGATGGTGGTCTCCGGCACGGTCACCGACAAGATGGCCCCGGCGATCAAGCGGCTCTACGACCAGATGCCCGAGCCGAAGTACGTCATCTCGTTCGGCGCCTGCTCCAACTGCGGCGGTCCGTACTGGGACTCGTACTCGGTGACCAAAGGCGTCGACCAGCTCATCCCCGTCGACGTCTACGTGCCCGGCTGCCCGCCCCGCCCGGAGGCGCTGCTGCACGGCATCCTGCGCCTCCAGGAGAAGATCGCCGCCGAGCAATCGGGCATCGGCGGCGTCCCCCGCCCCGACCCGCTCGCGTCCCCGGCCGACGCGCCCGCCCCACCGACCGGCGGGCACCCCCCGCGCCCGGTGGAGTCCCTGACCGCCCCCCCGGTCCGCCCGCCGGCCGGCTAGGTGTAATGCCCAGCACCGTTGTTGACGCGGGTGATGGGTGGTTTGCCGCCGAGTGAGGTGTGGTTGCGGTGGTGGTTGTAGGTGTGGATCCAGGTTGGTAGGGCGTCGGTGCGGTGTTGGTTGCTGGTGTAGGGCTGTTGGTAGGCCCATTCGTCGAGGAGGGTGCGATTGAAGCGTTCGGCTTTGCCGTTGGTCTGTGGGCGGTAGCGGCGGGTGAAGCGGGCTTGGGCGTTGAGGTCGGCCAGGGCGTCGCGCCAGGCTCGTGAGCGGCGGTAGGCCATGGCGTTGTCGGTCATGACTCGTTCGATGTGGGTGATGCCGTGGGTGGTGAAGTGCTCGGCGGCGCGGCGGAGGAAGCTGGCGCAGGTGTCGGCTTTTTCGTCCGGGTGGATTTCGGCGTAGGCGAGGCGGCTGTGGTCGTCGATGGCGCAGTGGACGTAGTCGAAGCCGACGCGGGTGGCGTAGCGGGCGCGGCGGCTTTCGATGCTGTCGCGGCCGTGGACGCGCCAGCCGCCGCCGTCGCGCAGGCGGCCGAGCTTCTTCACGTCGACGTGGATCAGTTCGCCCGGCCGGTCCCGTTCGTAGCGGCGGATCGGCTCGCCGGTGGGCCGGTCCAGCCAGGCCAGACGGTGTAGGCCGTGGCGGGTCAATACCGCGTGCACCGTGGAGGCCGGTATGCCGAGTAGCGGCGCGATCCGGCGAGGTCCGAGTTTGCGGTCCTGACGTAGTTGACAAATCGCTGTCTCGACCGTGGCTGGAGTCTTGTGGGGCAGATGGTGAGCGGTGCTGGGTCGGTCCCGTAGTCCTTGATCTCCCTCAGCACGCCACCGGGCCAACCACTTGTAGCCGGTGGCGCGGGAACAACCCAGCTCTTTCACGACGTGGGCCACGGGTCGGCCCTCGCCGACGACACGCGCGATCAACAGCCGCCGGCCGTGCACTGTCAGACGGGCATTACGGTGGGGCATGAGACCTCCGGTCCGGTTGTGGGCGTCAGCACCTCACACCTCGCCGGAGGTCTCACCTCATATCAAGCCGCCACGCCGTCAACAACGCTCATGGTCACTACAGCTAGGGCCTGTACCGACATCCATCGCCGTGGCTGTGAGTGCGGTAGCTGCGGCTTGATCGACAGATTGCGGCGAAGGCCCTGACCCTGTTGCAGGCCCCGGCCGATGTGGGTGGGCGTGTGCGGTGGGACAGCGGGCCAGCCGCCCAAGCGCCCGGGATGCCAGACGGGTAACGCCACCCCGTCCCTTTGCTCTGCTGCCGCCACCGCAACACCAGCACCGCCGCGCAGCACCAGCACCGGCATTGCGCAGCCGATTCGCGTCGGGTGCCGACACGAGAGGTCGGCAGAACCGTCACGCTCCGCGAGCGTTGCACCAGGGGCAGCAGCGCAAAGGGGGCGCTGCGGTGTTGCCGGCCGGTCAGCGTCGGCGTTCCCGCCCCCGCCCCTGGGGTGGGGACTTCACGATCGTCTGCTGATTCTGGAGAACTCGCCCGGCGTGTCGTCTCACAAATCAGCAGACGATCACGCCACGACAGCCTGCCGTGCACCCACCCTATTTTGCGCGATCTTGCAGTGATGGCCCGGGTAAAGAGGGCGAAACGCCCTTGTCGGGGGCCGTAAGTGCAAGATCGGCACATCGGAGTGCGACGACGGCGTGTGGGAGTGGGAGTGGTCGCGCGTCAGGTGGGCTCTTCGTCCGCCAGTCGCCGGCTGCGCCGTTCGGTGTACGCCCGGACCTCGGCGGCATCCCAGATGCGGCCGACGGTGAGCGTGTCGATGGGGGCGGGGAAGTCCGGTCGGTCGACCAGGATCGCGGCGCGCTGGCGCGAGACGCCCAGATGGGCAGCAACCTCGGATAGCGCCATGACTCGCACGGGCGGACCCTCCGACGACGCGGGTAGGCAACTTGTCATCGGGGGGGTTGACGACCTGTCAATCAGGTGTCAGGGTTGCTGTATGCCCACGCTGCGTGTACCCAAACCTGTGCCCCTCGCCCCACGCCACCGCCGTACGTGGCGCTCGTTCTGGCGTCGCTGTTCATGCGGCCTGCCGGCACCCTGCCCGGATCGCTTCGCGTCCGTGCCAGCTCGCTTCGTGTCCGTACCGACCGGGTCCACCTCGCACCGGCCGACCCAGCGCCGGCCGACCCAGCGCCGGTCCACGCCGCATGGGTGCACGCTGCACGGGTCCACGCCGTGCCGGCCTAGGAACGGGGGCCGCTGGTGACGGCCCGCGCGATCAGGGCGGGCGATCTGCTGCACCTGACCCGCGCCGCGAGCCCGCAGTTCGTCCGCCCGATCGTCGTGCGGGTGATTCGGGAACTGGCAGACCGGCACACGTACCACGGCTGGACCTGGATCGAGGCGTACGAGTTGGACACCCGAGGGGAGGCGGTCGCCAAGCGCGAGCTGTTCGTCCTGCGCGCCGGTCTGCGCTGGCTGACCCCCGGTCTGCCCACCCGGCGACCCGTCGCCCGGCCCGGGGCGGACGCGGTGCGCGGGTGCCGGCATGAGGTGCCGCGAACACGTCCCGGGCCGTCCCGCCTGGCGCTGCCGGGCGTGCGGGATCGCCTGGCCCTGCTCGCCCGCCAAGCTGCGCCTGCTCGGCGAGTACCGGGAGGATCGCGCCGGCCTGCTGAGCCACCTCGCCACCCTGCAAACAGAGGCGGCCCGGGAGTTGGCTGAGGTCGTCCCGCCCGGCAGGCTGGCCGAACGCTTCACCGGCTGGGCACGCGCCCGGGGGTAGGCCACCCGTGGCGATCGGGGGCTAGCCTGCGGTCCATGACCCAGTCTGCGGAGCAGCGTTCCGCCTTCATCGTCGACGTGCTCACCGAGGAGTTCGGCGCTTCGATGGCGCTCGATCCCGCAGCGTTCCGCCGTAAGTTCCGCAAGATGGCCGCCTCGCCGTTCGCCTTCTACCGGGGCAGCGCCTCGCTCTTCTACGCCGACCAGCGCGGCGACTTCGCCGACGACGCGTTCCTGGACGAGCAGACCAGCCGAGTGTGGATCCACGGGGACCTGCACGCCGAGAACTTCGGCACCTACATGAACGCCTCCGGGCAGCTCGTGTTCAACGTCAACGACTTCGACGAGGCGTACGTCGGGCCGTTCTCCTGGGACCTGAGGCGGCTCGCCGCCAGCGTGGCCCTGCTCGGGTACGCCAAGGCGCTCTCCGACCGGGCGATCAGCGACCTGGTCACCGGCTTTGCCCGGTCGTACCTGACCGAGCTGGGGGCGATCGCCGCCGGCGGGGACGACGCCATCGGCTCGATCACCCTGGACAACGCCGACGGGGTGCTGCGCCGGGTGCTCCAGCAGGCCCGGCTCAACACCCGGGTCGACCTGCTCTCCGCACAGACCACCGTCGACAACTACGAGCGCCGGTTCTCCCTCGGCGACGGGGTCTTCGAGATCGACGACGACACCCGGGCGAAGGTCTGCGCCGCCTTCCAGGACTACCTGGGCACCCTGCCCGAGTCGTCCGCCCGGCTGCGCCCGGTCGCCGCGCACATCAAGGACGTCGTGCTGCGCAAGGGAGTGGGCATCGGCTCGGCCGGCCTGCCGTCGTACAACCTGCTGCTGGAGGGGCACACCCAGGCGCTGGAGAACGACGTGGTCATCTACATGAAGCAGGCCCAGGTGCCCGCGGTGGCCCGGCACATCGACGACGAGCGGGTGCGCGGCTACTTCCGGCACCAGGGGCACCGTACGGCCGAGTCGCAGCGGGCGCTCCAGGCACACGCCGACCCGTGGCTGGGCTTCACCGAGCTGGACGGGGCCGGCCAGCTCGTCGCCGAGGTCTCCCCGTACGCGGCCGACCTGGACTGGGCGGACGTCAACGAGCCGGAGGAGCTGGCCGGGGTGCTGGCCGACCTGGGCCGGGCGGTGGCCCGGATGCACTCGGTGGCCGACGACGAGTCCAGCCACGACCTGGTCGACTACTCCACCGAGGAGGCGATCGTCGCCGCCGTGGACGCCGACCCCGACGGGTTCGCCACCGGGCTGGTCGAGTTCTCGCACGCGTACGGGCTGCGGGCCCGCGAGGACCACCAGCTCTTCGTCGACCTGTTCCGCAACGGCCGCCTGCCCGGCATCTGAAGCCCGGTCGGCCGCCGCTCAGGCGGTGAAGTCGAGCACCACCTTGATGTCGTCGGGGGTGGAGGTGTACGCCTCGGTGTACGCCTCCACCGGCACCCGTCGGGTGATCAGCGAATTCAGCCAGGCCGGGTCGGCTCGGGCGAGGGCCTCGGCAGCCAGGCCCCAGTGTCGGCGGTTGGCGTTCACCGAGCCGAACACCACGTGGTTCTCCAGCACCAGTTCCCGGTTGAGCGCCCCGGCGTCGAATTCGATGCGCCGGCCGCCGCTGGACATTCCGGTCAGGCAGATGATCCCGGTCGGCCCGGCCTTGCACATCGCGTCCAGCACGACCACCGGAGCGCCGGTGCACTCGACGATCACGTCCGGGTCGAAGTCGAGCTGCGCCACCGACTCCGTGTGGTACGTCGCGCCGAGCGCCCTGACCAGGCTCGGCTTCGGCCCGGTGGTAGCCCGGTCGAGCACGTGCACGGAGAACCCGCGCTGGGTGGCCAGCAGCGCCGCCAGCAGGCCGATCGGCCCGGCCCCCGTGACCAGCACCGTCTGCGGCTGCCACTCGGCGCGGGCACCGATCCGTTCGATGTGGTCCCACGCCTTCGCCACCACCGCGGTCGGTTCCAGCAGCACCCCGACCGGGGCCAGGGCGGGGTCCAGGCCGACGGCGAACCTCGGCTGCACCCGCCACCGGTCCCGGGCGAAGCCGGGCAGCGCCTTGATCCCGTGCTCGGTGTACCTGCCGTTGCGGCACATGTCCCACTCGCCGATTGCGCAGTTGGGGCAGGGCACCGGGTCCGGGTGTCGGACGATGCCGGCCACCAGGTCGCCGGGTTGCAGCGTGCCGCCCGGGTCCTCCAGCACCCGGCCCAGCGACTCGTGCCCGAGCACCAGGGTCGACGCGCCGGGCGGGGCCTCGCCGTAGCCCCCGGCGACGATCTCGTGGTCGGTGCCGCAGATCCCCACCGCGAGCGCCTCGACCAGGATCGCGCCTTCCTCGGCGGGCGGCTCGGGATGGTCGTGCACCAGGCGCAGTGAGTTCGGGACCCCGGGGGTGACAGTCACGGCGCGCACGACCTCATCCTTCCCCGCCGGGCCGGTCACCGCCGGTGAAATAGGATCAGCGGCATGACTCCGGAAGAGGTCGGCCGGCGGCTGGTGGCGCTGCTCGCCCCCGTCGAGGCCACCGCGTCGGTATCCGGCGGCCAGGCGTACGCCCGGGCCACCGTCGACGTACCCCCGGCGAGCTGGCGGGACGCGCTGGCCGCCGCCCGGGACGACGTGGACCTGGCCTGCGACTTCTTCGACTGGCTCTCCGCCGTCGACCAGCTGGCCGACGGCTGCGAGGTGGTGTCCCACCTCTGGTCGACCGGTCACCGGCACGGCCTGCTGCTGCGCACCCGGGTCCCGTGGGACGAGCCACGGGTGGCCTCGGTCGTCGACCTCTACCCGGGCGCGGCCTGGCACGAGCGGGAGACGTACGAGATGTTCGGCGTCGACTTCCCCGGGCACGGCGAGCTGAGGCCGCTGCTGCTGCCGCCGGAGTTCGAGGGGCACCCGCTGCGCAAGGAGTTCGTGCTCGCCTCCCGGGTGGCGAAGCCCTGGCCGGGCGCGAAGGAGCCCGGCGAGTCCGGGGCCGGCGGTGGCCGGCGCCCGATCCGCCCGCCGGGCGTACCGGCTCCGGGGGAGTGGGGGCCGACGCCGACGCCCGCCGGCGCGGCCGGGGTCGGCGAGGGGCCGCGCGGCGGTACGCCCGCCCGACCGGTCCGGGAAAGCCCGCCCCGCCCCGCCCCCGCCGAGCGCCCCACCCCGGCCGAGCCACCGGCCCACCCGGGTTCGGGTTCGGGTCCGGCGGGCGACGACGCCGGCGGGAACGGAGGTACGGCCTGATGCCCGACTGGTTGGAGGCCGTCCTGCGGGTGGTCGGCGTGCTGGCCGCCTTCCTCATCCTGCCGCTGGTCGTGGGGCAGGCCGAGCACAAGGTGATGGCGCACATGCAGGGCCGGCTCGGCCCGATGTACGCGGGCGGCTTCCACGGCTGGGCCCAGCTCGTCGCCGACGGGGTCAAGTTCGTGCAGAAGGAGGACGTCACCCCGCGCGAGGCGGACCGGGCGGTGTTCCGGCTGGCCCCGGTGGTGGCCCTGGTGCCGTACCTGCTCGCCCTGCTGGTGATCCCGCTCGGGCCCGGCGACCTGGTCGGGCAGCCGCTGGACATCGGCCTGTTCTTCGTGCTGGCCGTGGTCGGGGTGGGCGTGCTGGCGGTGCTGATGTCGGCGTGGGCGTCGGCCAACAAGTACAGCCTGCTCGGCGGGCTGCGCGGGGCGGCCCAGCTGCTCGGCTACGAACTGCCGCTGGTGCTGGCCGCAGCGTCGGTAGCCATGGCGGCCGGCACCCTGAGCCTGCCCGGGATCGTCGAGGCGTGGCGGCCCTGGTGGCTGCTCTGGCAGGCGCCCGCGATGATCGTCTTCTTTGTCGCCGGGCTGGCCGAGATCCGGCGGCCCCCGTTCGACATGCCGATCGCCGACTCCGAGCTGGTCTTCGGGTACATGACGGAGTACACCGGTCTGCGCTTCGCGTTCTTCCTGCTCGCCGAGTACGTCGGTATCGTGGTGATCGCCGCGCTGACCACCGTGCTCTTCCTCGGTGGCTGGCAGGGCCCGTTCGCCGACGAGCACCTCGGCTGGCTGTGGACGCTGCTCAAGGTCTTCGCCGTCGCGTTCGTGATCATCTGGCTCCGGGTGTCGTACCCCCGGCTGCGCGAGGACCAGCTCCAGCGCCTCTGCTGGCTGGTCCTGGTCCCGGCCTCCCTGGCCCAACTCGTCCTGACGGCCGCCGTCCGCCTCGCCCTCTAACCCCCCACCCCACCCCCTCCCCCCTCACCCCACCCCCTCCTTCCCGTGATCTTGCAGTTACGGCCCCGACACAAGGTGCGAAAGACGCATCACGAGGGCCCAAAGTGCAAGATCGCGGGGGAGCGAGGGGGCAGGGGCGGGAGCGGGAGCGGGGGGAGAGGGAGGGTGGGTGGGTTAGGGCTGTGGGGGGTGGGGTGGGGGGACCTGCTCGGTGGGGGGCGGGGGTGGGGGTGGGGTGCCGTCGCCGAAGGGACGGCCGCCGAGCTGCTCGCGGCCGTGCGGGGTGAGCCAGTTGGACAGGTCGGGGCCGAGCGGAACGATCCCGGTCGGGTTGATGTCCCGGTGCACCTCGTAGTAGTGCCGCTTGATGTGGTCGAAGTCGATCGTGTCGCCGAACCCGGGCGTGGCGAACAGGTCCCGGGCGTACGCCCACAGCACCGGCATCTCGGTGAGCTTCTGGCGGTTGCACTTGAAGTGGCCGTGGTAGACCGGGTCGAACCGGACCAGCGTGGTGAACAGCCGCACGTCCGCCTCGGTGATCGTGTCGCCGACCAGGTACCGCTGCCCGGCCAGCCGCTCGGCCAGCCAGTCCAGCCGGTCGAACAGCCGGTGGTACGCCTTCTCGTACGCCTTCTGGCTGCCGGCGAAGCCGCACCGGTACACGCCGTTGTTGACGTCGGCGAAGACGACCGCGTTGACCTCGTCGATCTCGTCGCGCAGCCGCTCCGGGTACAGCTCCGGCGCGCCCTCGCGGTGGTACGCCGTCCACTCGGTCGACAGGTCCAGGCTCATCCGGGCGTAGTCGTTGGTGACCACCTGCCCGGTCGGCTCGTCCACGATCGCCGGCACGGTGATGCCCCGCTCGTACCCGGGGAACCGGGCGAAGTACGCGTCGGCCAGCCGCTCGATGCCGAGCACCGGGTCCCGCCCGCCCGGGTCCAGGTCGAACGTCCAGCTCCGGGCGTCATGGGTCGGCCCGGCCACGGCCATCGAGATGGCGTCCTCCAGGCCCAGCAGCCGACGCACGATGATCAGCCGGTTGGCCCAGGGGCAGGCGCGACTGACCGCCAGCCGGTACCGGCCCGGCTCGACCGGCCAGCCGTCCCGCCCGTCGGCGGTGATCCGGGTGGCGATGTACCGCTGGTCGCGGGTGAACTCCCTGCCGGGCTCGACGTACTTCCCGTCGGTCGTCGCCGCTGCCTCGTCGCCCACGTCGCCTCCTGGTGTCCGCCGGTCGTTCCCGTCCGTACCATCTTGGCCGATTTCCGGCCTGGGGGCGGGGCCTGGGTCCGCGCGGCCCCCCGGACGCCCGCCCGCGTGCCCGGGTCCGCGCTACCCCTGGTGGCTAGGCTGCCCAGGTGAACGATGTGGAGGCGGCGGCCCGACGCTTCATCGCCGACGTGTGGAACGGCCGGCGCGAGGAGTCCGTGTACGAGCTGGTCGCGGCGGAGTGCCCGGGGCTGGGCGGGACCGGCCCGGAGGCCGCGCTGGCCTGGCACCGGGAGCGGCGGGCGGCCTTCCCGGACCTGCGCTACAAGACCGTGGACGTGGTGGCGTCCGAGGAACGGGTGGCCGTGCACTGGCGGGCCGCCGGCACCCAGGCCGGCGCGTTCGGGCCGGTGCCGCCCACCGGTCAGGTGGTCAGCTTCTCGGGGGCGTCGTTCCTGCGCTTCGACCCGGCGGGCCGGATCGCCGACGTGTGGCACTGCACCGAGCTGTTCCAGCTCCTCCAGCAGCTCGGCGTCGAGGTGCTCCCGCCGGTCACAGGTGCCGGGGCGTGATCCGGCTGACCGGCAGGTTGACCGGGAACGGCTCGCCGGTGTCCACGAACTTCGTCCAGCGCCCGGTCTCGGCGTAGACCTCGTCCACCGGGTCGATCCGGTGCGTGTGGACGGCCAGCCCGTCGTCCTCCACCTCGATCCGCCAGAAGTACGGGATGCCGGCCTGCGCGTAGAGGGCGGGCTTGAGCACCCGGTCGATGGAACGGGTGCTGGGGGAGACGATCTCGACCGCGAGCACGACCTCGTGCGCCTCGTACCGCGACGGGTGGCACCGCGCCGCGACCGACGTGGTGACCAGCACGTCCGGGATGAAGGAGCGGGTGCGGTTGATGCGCACCTCGACGCCCTGGGTGACGTCGTACTCGTCGGGGCAGTCTTCTTCGAGCGCGACGCCGAGCCGGCCGGCGATGGTCTGGTGCACGCGGGTGGGGGAGGGGGGCACGAGGAGCACTCCATCGAGCAGTTCGCGGCGGCGACCGTCCTCGGGCAGCGCGTCGAGGTCGTCGGTCGTCCACCCGCCCTCGGGCGGCTGGTCGGCCCGCAGCGCGGCGGTCAACGGAAAGGTCCTTCCCGGTGTGTCGTTCTCCCCGCCTTCACCGTACCGCCGCAACGCGCCGGGTGGTGGTCGCGCGCGCCGGGGGCACAGGGCAGGATGGACGGCATGAGCGAGCGGAGCGTGCCCGGCGAGGGACTGGCGAAGGGGCTGGCCGTCACGCTGAAGACGATGACCCGCCGCTCGACCACCCAGCAGTACCCGGACGTGGCCCCCGAGCTGCCGCCCCGGTCCCGGGGCGTGATCGCCCTGCTGGCGGAGAACTGCACCGTCTGCATGCTCTGCGCCCGCGAGTGCCCGGACTGGTGCATCTACATCGACTCGCACAAGGAGGAGGTGGCGGTGCCCGGCGCCGCCCGTCCCCGCCAGCGCAACGTGCTCGACAAGTTCGACATCGACTTCTCGCTCTGCATGTACTGCGGCATCTGCGTCGAGGTCTGCCCGTTCGACGCGCTCTACTGGTCGCCGGAGTTCGAGTACGCCGAGTACGACATCAAGACCCTGCTGCACGACAAGGACCACCTCGGCGAGTGGATGGGCACCGTCCCGCCGCCGCCCGCGCACGACCGCAACGGCGAGCCGGCGAAGGAGGAGACCACCGCCGCGCGCAAGGCCGCCGCCCCGGCCGCCCCCGCTGCCCGTCCGGCCCCCACGCGGGTACGCCCCGAGCCCGGCACCGCCCCCGGCCCGGGTGCCGCCGAGCCGGGTGCCGCCGAGCCGGGGGCAGCCTCGTGACCGGTGTGGACGCGCTGCTGCTCGCCCTCGGCGCGGTGGCGGTCGGCGCGGGGGCGCTGGTGGTGACCACCCGGCACCTGGTCCGGGCCGGGCTCTACCTGGTGGTCTGCCTGGGCGCCGTGGCCGGCCTCTTCCTGGTGCTCACCGCCGAGCTGGTGGCCTGGGTGCAGGTGCTGATCTACGTGGGTGCCGTGGTGGTGCTGCTGCTGTTCGCGGTGATGCTGACCCGCGCCCCGATCGGCGCCTCCGACGACCTGGACCGGCCCGGCTGGCCGGCCGCCCTGATCGGCGGCGGTGCCGGCCTCGGGCTGGCCGCCCTGCTGGTCGACGCGTTCCGCTGGACGCAGGTCGACCTGCCCGAGCCGGGCACTGCCGAGCGCCTCGGCGAGCAGGTGTTCGGCTCCTGGGTGCTGCCGTTCGAGGTGCTCTCCGTGCTGCTGCTGGCCGCCCTGGTCGGCGCGATCGTGCTCTCCCGCCCCGACATCGGCCGCCCAGCGGCCGACCGGCCGGCGCCGACGGCGGGGGG
Source organism: Micromonospora sp. CA-111912 (assembly GCF_050948415.1). Classification (NCBI taxonomy): domain Bacteria; kingdom Bacillati; phylum Actinomycetota; class Actinomycetes; order Micromonosporales; family Micromonosporaceae; genus Micromonospora; species Micromonospora sp. CA-111912. Next base: position 6,478,239 of record NZ_CP192007.1, on the reverse strand, counting down.
CCGCCGGTGAGGCCCGTCATCCCGTACGTCACCGCCGCCCTGCTGTTCGGCCTGGGCGTGTACGGCGTGCTGCGCCGTCGCAACGCGGTGCTGGTGCTGATGGCGGTGGAGTTGATGCTCAACGCGGTCAACCTGGTCCTGGTCACCGCCGACACCACGGTCCGGGCGCAGCTCCCGCACGCCGGCCAGGTCTTCGCCCTCTTCGTGATCGTCCTGGCCGCCGCCGAGATCGGCGTGGGCCTGGCGATCGTGCTCCAGCTCTACCGCATGCGGGCCAGCGTAGCCGTCGACGAGGTGCCGCTGACCGAGCCGCCGCTGGTCGAGCCGACTCCCGGGGCGGGTGCGGCGGCGACCCCGGGCGCGTCGGCCGGCGGGGTGATCCGGTGACCGGCCTGCTCGGCGCGCTGCTGCCGGCCGTACCCCTGGTGGCGGGCCTGGTGGGGCTGCTGCTGCCGCCCTCGCCGCGCGGCGCGACCACCGGGCAGGATTCGGCCCGGCGGGCCGCGATCGGGCTGGGCGTGGCCGGGGCGGCCGGGGCGCTGCTGATCGCGGTCGTCCTGCTGGTCCGCGTCGGACAGCCGGTGGAGACCTCGACCACCTGGGTCGACCTGGGCGGGCTGCGGGTCACCCTCGGGGTCCGGCTCGACGGGGCCGCCGCCCTGGTCGCGGTCGCCGTCGCGGCGGTGGCCCTCGCGGTGCAGGTCTACTCCGTCGGCTACCTGAAACGGGGCCCGCACGACGACGTCGAGGTCGACCACCGCTACCCGCCGTACGCGGCGCAGATCAGCCTCTTCACCGCCGCGATGCTGCTGGTGGTGGTCGCCGGCGACCTGATCATGCTGCTGGTCGGCTGGGAGGTGATGGGCCTCTGTTCCTACCTGCTCATCGCCCACGACCGCCGGTTGCCCGAGGCGCCGGCCGCCGCGATGAAGGCGTTCCTGGTCACCCGGGTGGGCGACGTCGGTTTCCTGCTCGGCATCGCGGTGCTCGGCGTCTCGGCGGGCAGCTTCCGGATCGCCGACGTGCTCGCCCACGATCACTCCGCCGGCCTGCTGACCACCGCCTGCCTGCTGCTGCTCGCCGGGGTGGCCGGCAAGAGCGCCCAGTTCCCGCTGCACACCTGGCTGCCCGACGCGATGGCCGGCCCGACCCCGGTCTCCGCGCTGATCCACGCAGCCACCATGGTCGCGGCCGGCGTGTACGCGGTCACCCGGCTCTATCCGCTGTTCGAGCGGGCCCCGACCGCGCTCGCCGTGCTCGGGGTGATGGCCGCGGTCACCCTGCTGCTCGGCGCGCTCGCCGCCACCGCCCAGGACGATCTCAAGCGGGTGCTGGCCTGGTCCACGGTCTCCCAGATCGGCTACATGACCGGTGCGCTCGCCGTCGGCTCACCCACCGCCGCGCTGTTCCACCTGCTCAGCCACGCCGCGTTCAAGGCGCTGCTGTTCCTCGCCGCCGGGGCGGTGATCCACGCCGTCGGCACCACCCTGATGTCCCGGATGGGCGGCCTGCGCGCCACCATGCCGGTGACCTTCTGGTGCACGGCGGTCGGCCTCGGCGCGCTGGCCGGCGTCCCCCCGCTGTCCGGCTTCTGGAGCAAGGACGGCGTGCTCGCCGCCGCCGAGGCCGCCGCGCTGGACGGGGCCGGCCCGGCCCCCGCCTGGGTGGGCTGGCTGGTCTGGCTGGCCGGGTTGGCCGGCGTCGCGGTCACCGCCTGGTACGCCACCCGGCTGCTGCTGCGCGCGTTCCTCGGCGAGACCCGGATGCCGCTGGTCCATCCGCACGACCCGCCCGCGCTGATGCGCTGGCCGGTGCTGCTGCTCGCCGTCCCGGCCGCCCTGCTCGGGCTGGCCGCGTTCCTGCCCCCGTTCACCGACCGGCTCGCCGTCGACGAGGGGGAGCTGGTGCACCTCGGCCCGGCGCTGCTGCTGCCACTGGCCCTGCTGGCCCTCGGCGCGGGGCTGGCCTGGGCCGGCTGGCGGCGGGACCGGGCCGCCGACCCGGCCCGCGCGCTGGGCCCGCTGGGGCCGCTGTTCGCCGCCGGCTTCCGGCTCGACGACGTCCAGCGTGCCCTCGTCGTACGCCCGGTGGTCGCCCTGGCCCGGGCCGCCCGCGCGGTCGACGAGTCGGTGGTCGACGGCGCGGTGGAGGGCACCGCCCGAGGCGCGCGCGGCCTCGGCGGGGCACTGGCCGGGCTGCACCGCGCCGCGCTGCCCCGGGCGGTGGCGGGGGTGCTGGCCGGCGCGCTGCTGATCGGGCTGGCCGCCGTGCTGATCGGAGGGGCCGCATGACGCTCGGACAGGTCCTGCTCGTCGCGGCGCTGGCCGTGCCGGCGGTCGGCGCGGCCGTGGTCGCCGTCGTCCCCGGGGACCGGGCGGCCCGCCTGGTCGGCACGGCGGCGGCCGGGCTGACCCTGCTCGCCACGGTGTGGCTGGTGGCCGGCGATCACCTGTGGACCGGCTACGGGCCGGCGCCGGCCGTGCGGCCCTGGCACCAGCTCGACCTGCCCTGGGTGCCCGGCCTCGACCTGCGCTTCCACCTGGGCGTGGACGGCATCTCGTACCCCCTGGTGGTGCTGACCGCGCTGCTCACCCTGCTCTGCTGCTCGTACACGGTGTGGAAGGTGCCCGCCGGCGGCGGCAGCGGCCGGGCCCTCGTGGCGCTGCTGCTGGTGGTCGAGGTCGGCATCCTCGGCACCTTCCTCGCCTTCGACCTGGTGCTGTTCTTCTGCTTCTTCGAGGTCGTCCTGCTCCCCATGTACGCGATCATCGCCGGCTGGGGCGGCCCGGACCGGCGGCGGGCGGCGCGCAAGTTCGCCCTCTACACCCTGCTCGGCTCGGTGCTGCTGCTGGTCGGCGTGTACGTCGTGGTGGCCGCCGCCGGCACCGCCGACCTCGTCGCGCTGACCGGCGGGGCCGGGCTTCCCCGGGGCACCCAGCTCGCCGCGTTCACCCTGTTCGGGCTGGCGTTTGCGGTGAAGAGCCCGCTCTGGCCGCTGCACTCCTGGCTGCCCGACGCGCACACCCAGGCGCCCACCGTCGGCAGCGTCGTGCTCGCCGGGGTGCTGCTCAAGATGGGCACGTACGGGCTGGTCCGGGTCGCCGTCGGGGTGGCGCCGGAGGGGGCCCGCTGGGCCGCCCCGGTGCTCGGGGTGCTCGCCGTCGCGGCGATCCTGATCGGCTCCCTGGTCTGCCTCGCGCAGAGCGAGCTGAAGCGGCTGATCGCGTACTCCAGCGTCGGGCACATGGGGTTCGTGCTGCTCGGGGTGGCCACCCTGACCGCCACCGGCATTCAGGCCGCGCTGATCGGCAACATCGCGCACGGGGTGATCACCGGACTGCTCTTCTTCCTGGCCGGGGCGGTCAAGGACCGGTCGGGCACCGGGGAGCTCGCAGAGCTGTCCGGGTTGCGGGAGACCGCGCCCCGGCTAGCCGGGCTGCTTGGCTTCGCCGCCGTCGCCTCGCTGGGCCTGCCCGGCCTGGCCGGGTTCTGGGGCGAGGCGTTCGCCGTGGTCGCCGCGATTGGGCGGGGCGGGGTGTTCTGGACCGTCCTGGGCGTGCTGGCGGCGGTCGGCGGCGCGCTGACCGCCGCGTACCTGCTGCGGCTGCTGCGCCGGGTCACCCACGGCCGGCCCAGCCCCGCGGTCGGCCGGGTCGCCCCCGGCCTCGCCGCCGCCGAACTGACCGCGTGGGCCCCGCTGGTGCTGCTCGCCCTCGCCGTCGGCCTGGCCCCCGCACTGGTCCTCGGCGTCGCCGCCGACCCGGTGGCCGCCCTGGTGGCGGTCCTGCCATGAGCCCCGTGGCGGAGGTGCGCGTGAGCGCGAGGAGTGCGGCGGAGCGGAGCCTCGCAGTCGTGAACGAGAGCGGGCTCAGATGAGTGTGGTGCAGAGCGTCGACAGCGTGGCGCTGCTCCCGGCGTACCTCGCGGCCGGCACGGCCGTCCTGGTGCTGCTGATCGATCTGCTGGTGGCGCGGGCCGCCGCGACGGTGGCGGTGGCCGCCACCGGGTCGGTCGCCACCGTGGTCGGCTGCGCCGTCGTCGGGGCGGGCGGCGAGCGTTCGACGTTCTGCGTCGGCACCGACTGTTCGTACGTCTTCGGTGGCCGGGCCGCCCTGGTCGGGGCACTGTTCGCCCTGCTCACCCTCGGGGTGTTGGCGCTGTCCGGGCCGCTGCTGCGCGCCGGCCGGTCGCCGGTGGGCGAGTACTGCTTCCTCCTCGCCTGCTCGATGACCGGCGGCGTGGTGCTCGGCGCGGCCGGCGACCTGATCACCCTGATCGTCGCGCTGGAGACGCTGACCCTGCCGCTGTACGTGCTCGTCGGCCTGCGCCGGGGGAGCCTCGCCAGCGCCGAGGCGGCGGTGACGTTCTTCGTGGTGAGCGTGGTCGCCACCACCCTCACCCTGCTTGGCGCGGCCCTGCTCTACGCGGTCACCGGCGGACTGCACCTGGGCCGGGTCGGCACGCTGTTCGCCGAGCGCCCCGACCTGCTGGACGTGCCGCTGACCACGGCGGCCGTGGCGCTGGTCCTGCTCGGGCTGGCGTTCAAGGTGGCCGCCGTGCCGTTCCACGCCTGGGCCCCGGCCACCTACGACGGCGCGCCGCTGCCGGTGGCGGCGTACCTGTCGACCGCCTCGAAGCTCGGCGGGGTGGTGGCCCTGCTCGCGGTGGTCCAGCGGGCCCTGCCGGCGGAGGTGACCGGCCCGGTGCTCGCCGGGCTCGCCGTGCTCACCATGACCGTGGGTAACCTGGTGGCGCTGCGCCAGCGCCGGGCGGTCCGGCTGCTCGCCTGGTCGTCGGTGGCCCAGGCCGGCTACATTCTCGCCCCGCTCGGCGCGCTCGCGCTGGCCGCCGGCCGCACCGCCGACGTGCGTGCCGCCGCGTACGCCGCCGCCGTCGCGTACGCGGTCTTCTTCGTGGTGCTGGAGCTGGCCGCGTTCGCGGCGCTGGTGGCGCTGCGGCCGGCCGACGCCGACGGCGGCACCCTCGTCGAGCTGCGCGGCGCGGCCCGGCGGCGGCCCTGGGTGGGGGCCGCGTTCGCGTTGGCCCTGGTCGGGCTGGCCGGTCTCCCGCCGGGGCTGGCCGGCCTCTTCGCGAAGGTGACGGTGGTCCGGGCCCTGCTGGACGGGGGCGCGGCCTGGCTGGCGTTGGTCGTGGCGGTGAACGCGGTGATCGGCCTCGCGTACTACCTCCGCGTCGCCGCCCTGCTGTACGCCCCGTCGGCCGACGTCACGCCCGTCCCCGCCCGCCCGGCCGGAGCGGTCGCCGTCGCGCTCGCCGCCGCCACCGGCGTCGCGCTGGTCGTCGGCTTCGCCCCGCAGCTCGTGCTGGACCTCGCGGCCCGCTGACCCTGCGTAGATCACGCCCCCGGGCGCGGCCTGGGCGGTTCGCTCCTGACCTGGGGCTCAGTAGTCGCTCAGTCTTTACAGGTAACTCACAGTCATTAGGCGGATGGTTGGTGGGTACCGGTTTTGTTGGACCGGTCAGCGGGTCCCGCGTGATCCGCGCACCGAAGGAGCGATCGTGCATCACAACCGTCTGAAGACCGCAGCGCTGCTCGGCCTGTTGACCTCGCTGATCCTCGCGGTCGGCTACTGGTTCGGCGGGAGCGGCGGGCTCGTCATCGCCGTCGTCATCTCGTTGGTGATGAACGGCGTGACCTACTTCTACTCCGACAAGCTCGCGCTGCGCTCGATGAAGGCGCAACCGGTCACCGAGGCACAGTTCCCCGAGCTGTACCGGATGGTCCGCGAGCTGGCCACCGAGGCCCGGCAGCCGATGCCCCGCCTGTACGTCAGCCCCACCTCACAGCCCAACGCGTTCGCCACGGGCCGCAACCCGGCCAACGCGGCGGTCTGCGTCACCCAGGGCATCACCGAGGTCCTCGACTACCGCGAGCTGCGTGGGGTGATCGGGCACGAGCTGTCACACGTCTACAACCGGGACATTCTCATCTCCAGCGTGGCGGCCGGTCTCGCCGGCATCATCACCATGCTGGCCAACCTGGCGTGGTTCATCCCGCTCGGCTCCTCCGACGACGAGGACCGCCCCAACCCGGCCGTGCTGCTGCTCACCCTGATCCTCGGCCCGATCGCGGCCACCGTGATCCAGTTGGCGATCAGCCGCAGCCGGGAGTTCCAGGCCGACGCGTCCGGTGCCCGCCTCACCGGGGACCCACTGGCCCTGGCCAGCGCCCTGAAGAAGATCCACATGGGCACCCAGGCCCGGCCGCTGCCGGCCCAGGGACAGCTCACCAGCACCGCCCACCTGATGATCGACAATCCGTTCAAGCGGGGCGGCGGTATCGCCGCGCTCTTCTCCACCCACCCCCGGATGGAGGAGCGGGTCGCCCGGCTGGAGCAGATGGCCGCCAGCGCCGGCCCGGTGCAGTTCCAGCGCTGACGCCCGTACCACCCGATCCGCCCGCGCCCGGTCCCACCGGGCCCGGGCGGATCGTCGTGTACGCGAAGAGACGCCGGCCATACCCGGTGCACTCCCGGCAGTCGCGGCGTTAGGGTCGCAACGTCTTCCGCTCATTACACCTTTGGAGGTTCCCCGTGGCCGGACTGCGCCAGTACCTGGGCGTCTGGCGGATCCCGGGCGCGCCGATGCTGCTCGTCCTCGGCGTCATCGGCCGGCTCGGGATCGGCATGACGCCGCTGGCGCTGCTGCTCGTCGTGGAACAGGTGACCGGGCGGTACTCCCTCGCCGCGGTCGCCGGCGGCATCTACGCCCTCTCCAGCGCCGCGCTGAGCCCGATCGCCGGCCGGGTAGCCGACCGGGTCGGCCCGACGCCGGTGCTGCTGGCCACCGCCGTCGCCCACCCCCTCGCGCTGTCCGGCCTGCTCATGGCGAGCCGCTCCGACGCCGGCAACCTGGCCCTGATCTACGTGGCCTCCGGGGTTGCCGGCGCCACGTACCCGCCGCTGACCGCCGCGCTCCGGGGGGCCTGGAACGACCTGACCGGCCCCGCCTCCGGCCGGTACCACCTACGCAACACCGCCCTGGCCGCGGAGACCACGCTCTTCGAGGTGGTCTTCGTGCTCGGTCCGCTGCTGGTGGCCGCGTTCGTCCTGTTCGCCGACGCGACGGCCGCCCTGATCGGCTCGGCGGTGGTCACCCTGGTCGGTACCACCGCCGTGGCGTTCGGCCGGGTGATGCGCGGCTGGCGTCCGCACGCGCACGAGCACCAGGCCAAGGGGCTCGGCCCGCTGCGGGTCGGCGGCTTCCCCGCACTGCTGCTCTGCGTCGCCAGCCTCGGCATCGCGTTCGGCGCCGCCGGGGTGATCGTGCCGGCCTTCGCCGGGAGCCAGCCGACCGGCGACCCGGAGAGCCTGGCCGGGCTGTTGCTCGCGGTCTGGGGGATCGGCAGCGCAGCCGGCGGGTTCTGGTTCGGCGTCCGCAAGCCGGCGGCGAACATGACCCGCCAGTTCGCCTGGCTGCTCGCCGCCGTCGCCGGCAGTTTCGCCGTGTTCGCGGTGATGCCCGGACCGCTGCCGCTGGGCGTCGCCCTGATCGTCGGCGGGGCCACCATCGCACCCGCGTTGACCCTGGAGAACACCCTGGTCGGGCGGATCGCCCCCGTCGGCATGCTGAACGAGGCGTACACCTGGGTGGTCACCATGTCGGTGGCGGCCAGCGCCGCCGGCGGCGCGGTGGCCGGGCTGATCGTCGACCACAGCGGCGGCGTGTCCTGGGCGTTCCTCTTCGCCGGGGCCGCGGTCGCCGTCGGGGCCACGGTCGCCGCGCTCCCCGCCGGCCCGATCGCCCGGGCCGAGGCCACGGCGGTACGCGCCGAGCAGACCCTCGCCGCCTGAGCCCCGCCGGGCGGCTCGTTCCCCAGCAGGCGCTCCGGGCACCGCATGCGGTGCCCGGAGCGCCTGTCGTGCCGATCAGGCCTGGATGCCCACCTTGCGGCGGATCCGGCTGGCCCCGAGCAGGAGCGCACCGGCGGCCAGCAGGCCGCCACCCAGGGAGAGGACACCGGCGGAGCTGTCGCCGGTGACCGGCAGCTCCTGCTCGTCCTTGCCCTTGTCGCCCTTGTCGCCCTTGCCGTGCTCGTCGTCCTTGCCGTCCTTGCCGTGCTCGTGGTCCTTGCCGTGCTCGTCGTCCTTGCCGTCGTGCCGGTGGTCGTACTTGCCGTCCCGGATGCAGACGGTGACGGTCGCGGGATCGGAGACCACGGTCCTGCGGTAGAACTTGCCGGTGGCGCGGGCCGTGTTGACCACCTTTCCGGCCTTGACGTCGGCCGACGTCACCACATGCGGCTTGACGGCGTGGCAGTCGGTGCTCGTGCCCGGTGCCAGCGTGGCGCTGTTGCAGACCACCCGACCGGCGATCCGGTCGCGGACGGATACGTCGGTGATGGCGACCGTGCCGGTGTTGGTCACCCGGTAGGTGTAGAAGATCTTGTCGCCCTTGGCCGCGAAACCGTCGTTCTCACACTTCTTGCGGCAGTCCGACTCGACCCGGGCCTTCTTGTCGATCGACAGGCTGACCTGCTTCGGCGGGACCGGCTCGGTGGTAACGGTGAACGTCGCGTAGTCGGACAGCACCTTCTGCCTGTGGAACAACCCGGCAGCCTGGGCGGTGTTGACGATCTTGCCCTTGGTCACGTCAGTCTTCGTGACGGTGTACGTGCCGGTGCAGGTGGTGCTCGCCCCCGGCGGGAGCGACGTGGCCTGGCAGGTGATGCCGGTGACCGTATCGTCGGTGACGGTGATGTCGGTGACGGTGATCGGGTAGGTCGTGTGCGTGTTCTGGTTCGTCACCGTGTAGGTGTAGGTGACCTCGTCACCGGCCTGTACGCCGGTGGCCGGGGTGCCGGTCTTGGTCAGCCCCAGCTTCAGTTCCGCCGGTCGCCTCGCCCCACAGGTGTTGGCGAGCTCGAAGGAGCGTGCGCTTCCGGAGCCCAGCACCGCGCTGGCGCCGGTGAGCGTCCCGCCGGCCGGGAGCCGGATCCACGCCTTGCTGGTGCCCATGTCATTGACGATGGCGCTGTTGGGAGCGGTGGGGATCGTCCTCGTGACGGTGCCGCTCGGCGTGCTGAACGTCGCCGTGACCGACTGGAATGCGCCGCTGGTGTGCGGGTTGCCCGGCAGGTTGAAAACCCACGCGTCCTCGTTCGGGAAGGGCCCACCGCCGAGCTTGGGGTCGCAGTTCTGGGCGAACTGGGCTGCCGTAGTCGGCACGTTGCCCGGGTCGATGCTGATCGGCGGTGCCGCAACGGCCGGCGAACCCGCCGCGAGCATCAGGCCGCCGGCCAGCATCGTGAAGGCGGCCAGTCGTACGCGGATGCCGGCCCGTATGCGCGGCGAAGAGGTCTTGCTCATGTGTTCCCCCGTGTCGTGGACTGTTGACAAGGGGGGCAACGAGTAGTAAAAGATGCGCGTCACGCAGGGGAAGGTGAAATCCCCCGCTAGATGGAAAAAGGTGACCTTCTGCCACCAAATCGCCTCGGCTGCCCCATCCAGGTGTCAAGGACGGCTGTCCACGGCGTGAGTTTCGTGCGCGGCGAGCCTGTCGGCACCGGACCAAAGGCCCCCGAGGCCCCGACCGGCGACACGGGCTACAGCCTCCGTCCCGACCCGTGTCGATTTGGCTCAGAAGCTGGATCGGCGGGAATGCGGTACTCGCTAGCAGAGCCTTCGGTGAGTGCCGGGCGCGCAGTTGCCGCCGCGTACCGAGGGCGGCGGCCGGCCCCCCAGGACGGCGGCCGGTCGCCACCGCGTCAGCGGTAGTTGGTGAACTGAAGGGCGACGCCGAATTCATCACCCTTGAGCAGGGCGATGATGGCCTGGAGGTCGTCCTTCTTCTTGCCGGTGACCCGGAGCTGGTCGCCCTGGATCTGCGCCTGGATGCCCTTGGGGCCCTCGTCCCGGATCTTCTTGCTGATCACCTTGGCCTTGTCCGAGTCGATGCCCTGGATCACCTTGGCGTCGATCTTGAAGATCTTGCCGGAGGGACGCGGATCGCCGGCGTCGAGGGACTTCAGCGAGATGTTCCGCTTGACCAGCTTCTCCTTGAAGACGTCCAGGGCCGCCCGGACCCGCTCCTCGGTCTCCGCCTGGAGGCTGATCGCCTCCTCGCCCGACCAGGAGATCTCCGCGCCGGTGCCCCGGAAGTCAAACCGCGTCGCGAGCTCCTTCTCCGTCTGGCGGAGCGCGTTGTCGACCTCCTGCCGGTCGACCTTGCTCACGATGTCGAACGACGGATTCGCTGCCATGCTCATGCTCCTGCTGTCCGGGCGGTCAGTGCTCGTACGCGTCGCCCGCCGACCAGCGGCACGACCCCCTGACGGTACCCGGTTGCGCCGGACCCGGGAGTAACCGCTATCCTTGGCTCCGCTGCCGCGCACGGCGCGGTGGCGACGCCCTGGCGGGTTGCCCGAGCGGCCAATGGGAGCGGACTGTAAATCCGTCGCGAAAGCTTCGAAGGTTCGAATCCTTCACCCGCCACCAGGTGCGGTTACAGCCCCTGACCAGCAGAGATGCTGATCGGGGGTTGTTTTCGTTTGTCCGGCCGAGTCCGGCTCGGTCCAGCCGATCACGACTGGTTGTGGGCAGATGGTGGGCAGGTCGATCTTGTCGCTGAGCCTTCTTGGGCTGGGACTGGTGGGAGCGGCGGGGTCGACTCAGCCGGGCGGGCTGTGGGCGGCTGAGGGGACGCGTCGGGTGTGACTTGGCTGCGATGGGCGGGCCGGTGGCAAGTCAGTCCCGGGGTTGGACTGGCGCGGCAGTCGGAAGCCCTGAGGCGCGATCTGGTCGACTTGTTCGGCTTCCGTACCGCCTGGTGGTCGTCGAGGCGTCTGAGTTGCCGTAGGGGCGGCGGCCGGCGGGTGTCGGTGGCTCACCGCCCCGGCGCCGGAGGCGGCCGGGGCGGATTGCCGCCGGCCGGCTTCCCGCCCGCGCCGCGCGGAGCGCGGCGCCTTGATCCAGAACAGAGTAAGTCGGCAGTCGTCGTCGTCGAATGTGGCTCTGCGGCATCGGGGATCTCGCATATAGCCTGTAAGACGTACCTATTGCTGCGGATCCGGTGCTCTTACTGGCGGACGGGTTCACCACTTGTGCGGGGCTGCTGGTCAAGCTCAGTTGACGCTAGTCCAGCTTCGTCGCCTGGTTGTCGAGTTCTACCGCTTAGGGCCTTGGTCAACCGTACTCCTGATTGGTATCGTCACCGCTCGGCCATCGGTCAGTCCTAGTCGAGCAGCCGCCGTCTGTCCACTGTGCAAAAGTCGATGTTTGCCGATACTATCGGCGAAACGCTGACGAGGAGCAACCGGTGGCCCACAAGTATCTGTATTTGCGTCCATCGCAGGTCATTCTTGACCGGGAGAACCCCCGGCTCCCAGACGGCACGACCAGCGATCGGGAGGCGATCAACCTTCTCCTCGACGACGACGCAGAAGATCTGGTTGCTCTGGCGCGCGACATGGCCCGGTCCGGTCAGACGAATCCGGCTGAACTGCCAATCGCCATCAAGATCGGCCCGAAGTACTTGGTCCTGGAGGGTAACCGGCGTTTCGCTGCGCTTAAACTAATGTCTGACCCGGTTTTAGCTGATGATGAAGCCCATCAGAAATCGTTTCGGCGAGCCGCAGCCTTGGGCATCCCTCCAAAAACCGTCTTCACCCTCGTTGCTTCTAGTCGAGAGGAAGCAGATTACTGGATTGTGCTACGGCATACGGGCGAGAATAACGGTCGAGGCGTAAAGCGTTGGAGCGCAGGCCAGTCTGCGAACCATCGCAGACGTAACAACAAGTCAGTCGACTCCGGGACTACTCGGGCGATGACTATTGCGGACGAGCTTCGAGAGGCGTACGCGGCAGACACGGATATGATCGAAATCATCGGCCAAGCTAGCCGCGATAAGCTGACCAACATTGGGCGTTTCTTCTCGCCCGATGTGCTAGATAGACTACATTTTGCGATACAGGCGGATGGCGGCGACGATCCACGCGGGCGGAGGCTCCTCGTGCATCACAGTCGTGAAGCGCTGCGCCCCTTTCTTTGGTGGGCGTTCTCCTTCATACTCGATAAATCAGTCGATGCCTATAAGAACAAGGAAATACGAGCAGCTGCTCTTAGGTCTGTCGGTGACCTTTTGCCGCGCGATTCTGACGCAGCCCCTCATCCTTTCAGACTCGCTGATCCGCCATCGGGAGACGGGGACCGAGGTTCAACGCATCAATCTCCTCCACAAGAGGCTGAGAGCGGCAACAGCGGCGCGGGTGGCGGCAACGCCAGCCATAGTGGCCCAGGCGGGGGCTGGGCCAGCGGCGATGCAGCAAGCGGCAGGGGAGACGAGGGCAACCCGCCTCAAAGCGCCAAGTCCTCTAGCACTGACGCCAGCCCGTCCAGTGCGCAGCCGAGAGGGAAGGCTGAGGCCAAGCCTGAAAAGTACTTACTTCAGGGATTAAAACTTCCCAATCATCCCTACCGGGTGCAGAAGCTCCTAAAGGAATGCCGGACGCTTGAAGTCGAGGAAGTTCCGGGCGTTGCCTGCATTATGATGCGAATACTTGTTGAGCTTTCAGTTTCCAACTCTGAGGCCCTTGCGTTATCAGGAGCACAAGAGCGCGAGAGTCTCAAAAAGAAGATTATGGCGATGCTTCGTTTCTTGGATCCCAAGATTGAGGATCACTTTAAGAGGGACAAGTCGCTAGAGCAGGCTTACCTAGATGCGTCTGGCCTTGGGATGGAGTATCTGAATGGATTCGTGCATAACCCGGATGTAAATCCGGATCCTCACTTGGCTCGCCGATATAGCGCGACTTTCCGTCCGTTCCTCGAACGCGTGGACGGTGCTTTGTGAAAACCGCTTTCATCTCTCCGCTTAGGTACCCGGGTGGGAAGGCCAAGTTAGGTCCCTTCTTCGCGAGAGTCCTTGCGAGCCAGCAGGGCTCGACAACTACTTACGCTGAGCCATATGCTGGCGGTGCTGGTGCTGGCCTCTTTCTTCTTTCTGAAGGCTACATCGATCGGCTTCTCATCAACGACTTAAACCCGGGGATAGCGGCGTTCTGGCGCGCAGTCCTCGGTCAAGCAGACGAGTTCGTCGACCGGATCATGATGGAAGAAGTTAGCCTCGAATCTTGGCATTTGCACCGGGCTACCTACCTTGACCCAACGGGAAAGGAAGATTTCGATCTCGGTTTCTCTACGTTCTTCCTAAATCGCTGCAATAGGTCGGGAATTCTTACGGCTCGACCTATTGGCGGCCTTTCTCAGGCCGGAAATTGGAAGATAGATGCGCGGTTCAACCGGGAGGGGCTGGCATCACGGATTCGCCACATTCAGAAGTTGGCAAAACGAATAGCTGTCACGCAGAAGCCCGCCCTCGAATTTATTTCGGCCGTCTCGCGTCGCTCTAAGTCGACGCTCCTGTACGTCGATCCGCCATATCTTGTGAAAGGCGAGGAGCTCTACATGAGCGCTCACTCGTGGGAGGATCACAAGAAGCTGGCGGTAGCGCTTGCGCGGATTCGGCATCCCTGGATTTTGACCTACGATGTTGACGAGCGTGTACGAAATCTTTACCCGTCGCATAGGTGCCTCAGGTATAGCATCTCGCACACCGCTCAGACCCAGAAGGTTGGCCGCGAGTTTATGCTGTTTAGCGAAAACCTTAAAGTGGAGGACCTGGCGGTGTCATCGAATCGCGAAGGGGCATGGGTCTCGTGAGGGGCTTGTTCTGACAAGATCATTAGGGGCGCTGCCTGGGCTTCTTTGCTTTCGCTGATAAGTGCTCGGCGGCCTCTGCGCTTTCGCCTAGCAGCTATAGATGCGTTTCACGTTTCGGTGGTAGGTCAGGCTCGACGAGCCGATATGATCGGATGACTTCCTCTGTCTGGCCGCCTTTCCGTTTGATGCGCTCACGTTCAACCAGTAGGGTGCCGATCTCTATGGAGAAGGCAGCCGCTAACGAAGCATCGGCGCGAATTCGTCGGTGCTTCTCGTTAAGTTCGTCCCGTTCGCTTGCCGCCGTTCTGACGAATGTTCCCCTTCCGGGCGCTGTGGCTACTAGTCCGTCCTCTCTCAGCGCTGCGAGCGCTTGACGGACCGTGCCTCGACTTGCCTTGAACTCGGCCATAAGGGCGCCCTCGGTCGGCAGGAGCGCTCCGATGGAAATCGCGCCTTCTTCGATCCGGCTTCTCAACTCGCCAGCAATCGTGCGGTAGCGGGGCTGTCCGTAGTGCGGGGTGGGCACCCGCTCACCGTACCTGGCACTTGTCTTACCAAGTGCCAACCAAGCGGCCCGTTTCGACGTATGGACAACTCATCTGGTTGTAGGTACGTTTCCTTGTGTGCGGCCAGGGTGACGGCTCGTGTCAGGGGTGGTCTCGGGCTGGCCCTGGTCGCACCTGATGCGCGGCGTCCTGTCGGACCGGTTGCGGTAGCCGCGCGTACAAGTTGGCTCGGCGATACCCGACGCGTCTGCGTCGGACGGTGCGCCGCGCCTTCATCTGGGCCGGTGGCCGGCCGCCTCCCCCGTGACTGGCCACCGGCCCCCCTACCTGTGGAGGTGCGATGTCCGGCTCTCATCGTCGGCGCGGCTGGTTCTTGTCCTGGTGGCCTCGGAGACGCCCGTCGACTCACGTCGTCAGCAGCAACGCTCCGCCGAGTCCGCGCAGTGCTTCTGTCCTGCCCTCGCCGTGGTGGTCCGTGGGTCCGACGAGGGAGCTGCCCGTGCTGCGGTACGCGCCGCTGATGACGTTGGCGCAGGCTGAACGGGGCAACGGTGGACGGTGGCCGCAATGAGGCGCACGAGCAAGCCGGCCGAAGTCACGAGCCACCCTGACTGGTGCACCCCGGATCGCTGCGGCTACCTGGTGCCGCCAGTGATGGCGCACATGGCCCGCCGTCATCGCGGCCCGATGCACCGGGTCGGCGACAAACGGGCAGGCGGACTCGTCGTCACCTACCTGATCGGTGCTGATGCTCTGGGTCCGATGGTTGGGGTTCACGCGGCGTGCCGGGGCGGGAACGCGTGGGCGGAGCTGTCCTTGCCGCAGGCGACCGAACTGGTCGAGCAGCTTGGCGGGTTGTTGGCGCAAGTCGCCGGGGACCAGGGGGCCGACGATGAGTGAGAGTGAACCCATGACGGAGGGTCGGCCGCTGTCGTCGATCGCGTCGGCCATGTGCCCCGTATGGTGCCGGGGCTGCGGGCCGAACGACCCGATGCACCGAGGGCTCCTCGCCACCATCGGGCGGGAGCGGACCGGGTGGATCAGCGTGCAACTGCTCGTCGACCGGTTCGCGCGCCGGGACCTGGCCGTCAAGCTCGATGCGACCCGCTACGGCGCAAGCCAAGCCGTGCTCCTGTCGGCGGCGCAGGTCGATCGGCTCATCGAGGAGTTGACGCACGCGCGGCAGGTGATGCGGGCGCCGGCCAGTCGGCGCGGACAGGCGGGGGAGACGCGGTGAACGCGAGCAGCCGTCGGGGCGTAGCGGCCCCTCGTACTCCTGGCCCGCGCCGTGCGCAGTCACCGCGAGCGGCCGTGACGGTTCCTCCGGTTCCTGAGCGGCCGGCCGGGGGGACCGCCTGGCAGACGTTGGAACGTCTAGGCGGTACGGTGGCCGGTGTGCATGGCCGGGACTGGCGCCCTCGCTACCTGCAACTCGCCGAAGAGTTGCGGGTGAAGATCATGGGCGGGGAGATGGCGCCCGGCACCCTGATGCCGAGCGAGACCGAGTTGGCCGAGTCGTCCGGCCTGTCCCGCACGAGCGTGCGTAACGCCATCCGGCAGCTGCGGGAATGGGGCCTGGTCCGGGCCGAGCAGGGGCGCGGCACCTACGTGCGCGCACCCCGCCAACGGGTACGCCGCCGCAACACCGAGCGGTACCAGTGGGAGAAGGATCGGGTCCTGCTCGACGAGGGCGAGCGGTTGAAGACCGGCGCCACCGAACACGACACCGGCCTGACCGTCGACGACCTCAAGTTCCACGCCGAGTACACCCGCGTGGAGGCGGACGCGGAGATGTCGGCGGCCCTACAGGTCGAGCCGGGCACGCAGCTGCTGCGCCGGGTCTACTGGACGTCCTCCCGGCACGAGAACGCGCCGCTGACCGTGTCGTACTCGTACCTGCCGTACGACCTGGTCGCCGCGAACCCGGACCTGCTCGACGAGGCGAAGGAACCGTGGCCGGGCGGGACGCAACACCAGCTCTACACGCTCGGCATCGAGCTGGACCGGATCGACGACGAGATCCGCGCGCGTCCGCCATCGCCCGATGAGGCCGAGTTGCTGGACATCGACCCAGGCGTCTCCGTGCTCACCGTGCGGAAGACCTCGGTCGACACCACTGGCCGGGTCGTCGAGGTCGCCGACGTGGTGATGCCGGGTGACCGCACCGAGCTTGTCTACTCCCACAAACTCCAGCGGTGGAAAACTTGACGCAGCTCGTCTCGGTCATCACCCCGGTCCACGCGCCCAGCATCGAGTACCTCGCTGGCGCGTACGCGTCCCTGGTCAAGCAGGAAATGCCCGCCGGGTGGGACTGGCAATGGCTCGTCCAGGAGGACGGGCAGACCGGCGCCCTGGCCGACGCGCTGCCCCACGATCCCCGGATCAGTCTCGGCACCGGCCGCGCCGGTGGGCCTGGTGTCGCCCGCACCCTCGCCCTTTCCCGGGTGTCCGGGGAACTCATCAAGGTCCTGGACGCCGACGACCAGTTGACCCCCGGCGCGCTCGCCCGGGACATCACCGCGTTCGACGCGCACCCGCAGATAGGCTGGGCCACCTCGCGGGTACTCGACCTACTGCCTGACGGGTCCACCTCCGGCTGGGACAAGGACCCCGCTGGCGGGCTCATCGACCGCGGTGCCGTCCTGTCCTTCTGGCAGGCCAACGGCTACCGGGCGTCGGTACATCCGGCGACTCTGTGCCTGCGCCGGGATCTCGTCTTCGCGCTGGGCGGCTGGATGGCGCTGCCGGCCTCCGAGGACACCGGCCTTCTGCTCGCCGCGAACGCGGTCAACGAGGGCTACTTCACCCGAGAGTACGGCCTGCTCTACCGCAAGTGGCCCGGCCAGGTGACCAGCCAGGCCGCGCACCGAGAACCGGCCGAGTATCAGGCGCGGATGAGGATCATCGAGGCCAGAGCCCAGGCCCTGACCTCGATGGTTCCGAACGGCTTCGGCGGCGGCGCTACGGCGTAGCCTCGTGCCCCGGCATCCCGTGGGTACGCCGCCGCTCCTTCATCTCTGCCTCGTAGATGTGCCGTCGTCCGCCGGCCAGCTTCTCGCGCGCTTCCCGCTCGATCTCCTGGAACGCGGCGTAGTAGCCGTCGTCGAACTCCTCCATAATTTGGAACGTCCAGCGCCCAGGTAGCACGTTGCGCCCCAACAGATCGCGCTCGACCCGGTCGGCCACCTTGTCGTGCCCGGCCTCGCGAAGCAACTTCACCACCCGGTCAAGGGTCAGATCCGCGCCACCGACGAGCTGGTGCGCCGAGTACAGGTGTCCGCGTACGCGGTGGATCGTTTCTAGCGCCTTGCTGAGTTCGCCGAGGGCCTCAACTGTCTTGTCGTCGACGCTAACTGGGCGCGTGTGCCGACTGTCCGATGATCTTGCATTTTCGCTGCTCACGTGTATCTCGTACCCGCAGCAGGCCCTAGTCACACTGCCTTGCGTCTACCTGGCGGGGACTTCGCAACGGTTTGGAAGCCCCCGCCTTTCTGCTGCCTAATTCTGTCAGATGGGTAGGTGGTTCCGGAATGCAAGTAGTATAACTAAAATGGCTATTAAGCCATTCGAGGTTATCTTGACTTTGAACTTCGGTTCGCACTCGAACAAGCGATCCCCTTGCCTCGATGGATTGTGGCCGCATCCGCCGGCCTTGATGTGGGAACCATAGACGGTTAAGCGCTTTTGTGTCAAACGTCGGGATTAATTTAGTTTAGAAAACTTTTCCCCATCGGAATCACTCGGGATTAATTAATTTACGTCAATTCTTGGTGCCTTGGCTTCCTGGTTCTCGGGCCGCTCGCGACGGGGTTGCGGGGCGAAGTGGGCTGCGACTTGTTGACTTGTCTGCCAAGTGCCGTCTACCTTGGGGTCTCAACTTGGCAGACATGCCAACAACCTGGAGGTTGAGCAATGGCTCTGCGTGGCGGTACGAGGTTCGCCGTGCGTTGTGAGGACGTGTTCCCGGCGGGGTGCGCCCTGGTCCCCGAGTCCCTGGGTGAGGTCGAGGACTACGACGAAAAGACGGGCCGGCGTAGCCCGGCGAAGGACAAGCTGACCGGCCAGCGGGTGTGGCAGGTCCGCGTGATGGACCTGGACCCCGAGCTGGGGAAGCGATCGCGGGAGACGACGGTGAAGATCTCGGCTGACTACCAGCCGGTCCCGCCGACGGGCGCCCCGTTCGAGGGCGTCGAGTTCGAGGGCATGACGGTCACCCCGTACGTGTCGAACAACAACCGCATGGCGTACTCGCTGCGGGCGACCGGGATGCGTGCCCCGGCGGGCGTGGCAAACAAGGCGGCGGCGTAGCCGCATCAGGTGGGGGCGGGGCTGTCAGGTCTTGGCGGACGGCAGCCCCGCCCTCTGTCTCTTCCCCCTGCTCTGTCGAGAGAGGTAGTGACGTGTCCAAGCGTAGGCGTTCGGCTGCCCCGGCTCAGCCTCGGTGCGGCGTGTGTCAGTCCCGGTTCGACCCGGCCACCGGCGTCGACGGCCGGTGTGGCGGCTGTGTCGGGCAGCTCGTCCTTCCGTTTCCCCCGGTCCGCGACGCGTCGGGCCGGTTCGTGTCGCTGGGGGGTGCGCGATGATGCGCCGGCCTCGCGGCGAGGTGATCATGACGACCGCCGGGGATCTGATGGTGATCCGGCCGAAGCGGTTCGCGCTGCCGATGTGGGCGGTCGTGCTCGGCCTGGTGCTGCGCTGGCTCGCCCGTGGCTGCTGGTGGTGCCTGCGCCATCCGATCACCGTCGCCCTGGCCGTGCTCGCCGTCGTCCTCTACGCCGACCACGGCTGGCCGGGCCTGGTCGTGCCGCTGGTCCTGACCTCGGCGGTGTCGGCCGTGTGGCGGTGGCGCGATGAAACGTCATGGTGGCGGTGGTGCGCCGGGCCGCTGCTCGGCCGGTTCCGTCAGGTCTTCGTGTACCGCCGGGCGTGGCACGAGGCCATGACCCTGTGCGGCCTGGCCGAGACGTACGACCATCGGGGCGTCCTGCCCGAGCTGCTGCGGGTGCGCTCGGATCAGGCACTCGACGTGCTGACCGTCCGCATGGTCCGGGGGCAGACCCCGGCCGACTTCCAAAGAGTGACGGCGAACCTCGCGTACGCCTTCGGCCGGCGGCACGCCCGCGTCTACTCCGAGCGGCCCGACGACCCGCCGACCCGTACCGGCTACTGGGCGTTGCTGCTGGGGCTGGTGGACCGGATCCGATTCCGCGACCGGCCGACCGTCGTCTACCTGGTGCTCGTCCGCACCGACGCCCTGCGGCCGGTCGTGGCACCGTTCGACGCCCCAACCGTCCCCGACCTCACCGCCCTGCCCCTGGCCCGGCGGGAAGACCTGGGCACCTGGTCCCTGCACCTGCTCGCCACGCACGTCCTCATCGGCGGGGCCACCCGCTCCGGCAAGGGCTCGGTGCTCTGGTCCCTGGTTCGTTCGCTGGCCGGCGGCGTCACTTCCGGTCTGGTCCGGCTCTGGGTGATCGACCCCAAGGGCGGGATGGAGTTCGCCATGGGCCGGCCGCTGTTCGCCCGGTTCGCCTGCAAGTCGTTCGAGGCCATGGCCGACCTCCTCGACGAGGCCGTGACGGTCATGCGGGAACGTCAGGCACGGCTCGCCGGAACCGTCCGGGTGCACACCCCGACCGAGGCTGACCCCCTGGTCGTGGTCGTCATCGACGAGATGGCCGCGCTCACCGCGTACCTGCAAGACGTCGACCTGCGCAAGCGCATCGCCGGCTCGCTCGGGCTGCTGCTGTCGCAGGGTACCGGTGTCGGCGTCCTGGTGGTGGCCGCGTTGCAGGACCCGCGCAAGGAGGTGTTGCCGTTCCGGGACCTGTTCCCGACCCGCATCGCGCTCGGGCTGACCGAGGCGTCGCAGGTCGACTTGGTGCTTGGCGACGGCGCCCGCAACCGGGGTGCCCTGGCCGACCAGATGCCCCGATGGGCCAAGGGCGTCGGCTACGTGATCCTCGACGGCACCCCGGAACCCCTGCGGGTCCGCTTCTCGTACGTCACCGACGACCACATCCGCGACCTCGCCCGCCAGTACCCGGCCCCGGCCGACGCGGCGGACATCCTCGCCCAGGTCGGCCGCGAGTCGACCCCCGAACCGGTTCGCCGGCCACTGCCCCGGCCGCGTCGCGGGCCACTGCTGCCTGACGCGCTTCGCGACATCCTCGACGCCGACGGGGGCGAGCCGCGGTGACCACCTCGACCTTCTACCGGCTCCGCGCCCCCGCCGCCGACGGAGCGAGCAGTACGGCTGTCTCAGTGCGCGTCGACCCCGACCGGCCGGACCCGTACCCGGTCTATCTCGCGGTCGGCGGTGGCCGGCGCCGCATGTCCCTGACCCCCGACGAGGCGTGGGCGCTGTGGCGCTGCCTCTCCGAAGCCGTCGCCGCGCTCGGCACCCCTCCCGACTACATCCGCACCGACATCCGACCGGCCCGGAGGTAACCGCCATGAACCCCCTCACCCGCCTCATCAACCGGCTCCGGCGTCCGCTGCGCATCCGGCTCGTCGGCCCGGCCGACCAGACCGCCGCCGCCCTGCACGGACTGGCGCACATGGTCAACCGCCGACCCGACATGAGCGACCGCCGCATCCGCATCGACCTGACCATCCGCGAGAAGCCGTTGCAGGAGTGGCGATGACCGAGCGCACCGAATCCGCCGTACGCCTGGTGATCCTGCTCGCCATCGGCACCATGGCCGGCGCCGCCGCCTTCACCCACGTCCACGACCTGTCCGTAGCCCACGGCCAACCGAACTGGATCGGCTGGGCCAACGCCGTTGCCGTCGAACTGATGGCGATCTACCTCGGCCTGGAACTGCGCGCTCGTCGGCGTGCTCGTCGCCCGGTCGGCCTGGTCGCCTCGCTGCTCGTCGCGTTCGCGCTGCTCTCCCTCGCCGCCCAGGTCGCCGAAGCCGAACCCTCGGTATGGGGCTGGACCGTGGCAGCCGTGCCCTCCCTGGCGTTCCTCGCCCTGGTCAAGGTCGTCCTGTCCAACACCCCGGCCACCCCGCCGGCTCCCGAACCAGACCAACCCCCGACCGACCGGCACGAGAGGCCCGAGCAGGTCACCATCGACCCCGAGCGTCCGGCCGACCCCGCGCCGCCGGCTGTCCCGGCTCCGGCTGTCGTCTCCGCCCCGGCGGCGGTGCTGCCTCCGCGTGGCGTCATCCACTCGAACCGGCCGCACGTCGTCGGGATCATCCGATGACCGCACCGACCCTGCCCGGACTCGAACCCGCCCCGACCCCGGCTGCTGCACCTCGGCCGGGGTCGCGGGCGGCCCGCATGGCGCTGCCCCGTTCCGTCGACGTGCTCAAGCAGATTGCCACCGAGTACGGCGTCTGCGTCCGTCCCCTCGCGATGCGCCGCACCGACCTCGACACCGGCCTGACCGAGGTCATCGACCTACCCTGCGGGGCAACCCGCGAGGACAAGTGCGCCCCGTGCGCCAAGAAGAACCGCCGGCTGCGGCAGGCCCAGATCCGCGAAGGCTGGCACCGCGACGACGAACCACTACCCGGCCCCGAACCCGCCACCGAGACGCAGAAGTCGCTGATCCTGTTCCGCGCACACCTGGAGTTCTCCCGCGACGAAGCGGTACGCGCGAGCCAATGGAACCAGGTCGCCGACCTCGACGAGGCCATCCGCGAGGTAGAAGAAGCCATCGCCACCGAGGGTCTACGCGGACGCGTCGGACCACCCCACGCGGACGTCGACGAGGACCAGAGCGACGAGGACACCGGCCGCCGGCGCAAACGCTCCACCAAGCGCCGCCAGGACGCACCCGACCTGCCCCGGCGCAAGGTCGAGCGGCGCACCGTCGGCAAGACCTACACCGCCTCGGACGGCTCGACCTACCGGCCGTCGATGTGGCTCACGCTGACGCTCGACTCGTACGGCCCGGTCCGTCCCGACGGCACCCCGGTCAACCCCGACCGGTACGACTACCGCCGCGCCGCCTGGGACGCCATCCACTTCCCCCGACTGCTCGACCGGTTCTGGCAGAACCTCCGACGGTGCGAGGGCTGGAACGTCCAGTACGCCGGCTGCGTCGAGCCCCAACGCCGACTCGCCCCACACGCCCACTTCGCCATCCGGGGCACCATCCCCCGCGACACCCTGCGCACCGTGGCGGCGGCCACCTACCACCAGGTGTGGTGGCCGAGCGTCGACGTCCAGCGGTACACCGCCGACCGACCCCCGGTCTGGGACGTAGACGCCTCCGCGTGGGTCGACCCGGACACCCACCACCCGCTGACCACCTGGACGGAAGCCCTCGACGCCCTCGACGACAACCCGGACGCCGAACCGGTGCACGTCGCCCGCTTCGGCGCCCAGGTCGACGCCCGCGGCGTCATGCCCGGCACCACCGACGCCGAACGGACCATCCGGTACGTCACGAAGTACATCACCAAGCACACCGGCGACTGCCACAAGGCAACCACCGACCGGCAACGCAAGCACCTCGACCGGCTCTGGCGCCAACTGCGGGTCACCCCGTGCACCGACCGGTGCGCCAACTGGCTGCTCTACGGCGTCCAACCCCGCAAGGCCAACGCCAAGCTCAAGCCGGGCCGCTGCAAGGGCAAGGTCCACCAGCGCGACACCCTCGGCATCGGTGGCCGGCGCATCCTCGTCTCCCGCGACTGGTCCGGCAAGACCCTCGCCGACCACAAACACGACGCCCGCGCCTGGGTCCGGGCACTGCTCGGCACGACCACCGACGGCGCCCAACTCGTCGACGACCAGGCCGACACCGCCGAGCGGGTCCGGCACGCCTGGGAACTCGCCCGACCCGACGACCCCGACGTGGGACCCCTGTCGTACCGGCTCATGCGGTCGATCAGCGAACGCGCCCGCTGGCGGTCCGAACTGCTCGCCGCCAAGGACCGGGCCGCCCAGGGGCCGCCAGATCTTTCGGCAACTCAGCACAGCGCACAGCACCACGGGGAGGGATCACGTTGAACGAGGAGCTGTTGACCGTGCCGGAGGTGCTCGCCGAGCTGCGGGTGCCGCGCTCGACCTGGTTCTACTGGCGGCAGACCGGCAAGGGGCCACGGGTCATCAAGCTCCCGAACGGGCAACTGCGGGTCCGTCGGTCGGCGCTGGGCCGGTGGCTCGGTGAGCTGGAGCAGGACGCCGCGTGAAGAGCTACGAGGTTCAGATCTGGGAGATCGGCAAGCGCGCCGACCGGAAGGCTCGGCCCTGGCGGGTCCGCTGGGCGGTGAGCAGCCAGCGCTTCGAGGAGATGTTCCGTACCAAGGCGCTGGCGCACTCGTTCCGCGCCGAGCTGGTCCAGGCGGCCAACGCGGGGGAGCCCTTCGACCCGGCCACCGGCCGCCCGGTCTCCGAGGCCAGAACCAAGAACCCCACCACCTGGTACGCGCACAGCCGCGCGTACGTCGAGATGAAGTGGCCCCGGGCGGCGGCCAAGACCCGGCGGTCGATCGTCGAGGCGCTGACCTCTATCACGGTGACCCTGACCCGGCCAGCGAAGCGGGGCCGACCGGATACCGCCCTGCTCCGCGAAGCGCTGTACCTCTACGGCCTCAACCCGCGCCGCTGGTCCGACGAAATCCCGGCCGATCACGCGGCGGCGCTCGCCTGGCTGGAAACCGCGTCGCTGCCGGTCGTCGAGCTGGACTCGCCCGCGATGGTGCGCCGCGTCCTCGACAGCCTCTGCGTACGCCTCGACGGCAAGCCTGCGGCTGCCTCGACCGTCCAGCGGAAGCGGGCCACCTTGTACAACGCGCTCGGGTACGCCGTCGAGCTGGAGCTGATCGACTCCAACCCGGTCGACCGGGTCCAGTGGACCGCCCCCGAGGTCGCGCAGTCCATCGACCGGCGGGTGGTGGCGAACCCGGCCCAGGTCGCCACGCTGCTGGAGGCGGTGAAATCTCTCGGCAAACGGGCCGACAAGGTCACCGCGTTCTTCGGCTGTCTCTACTACGCGGGAATGCGCCCCTCCGAAGCGGCCGACCTGCGGCGCGATGACTGCGACCTGCCCGGCCACTGCCTCGACTGCGGCACCGACTTCGACGACCTGGCGGCGGTCAAGCCCTCCGCGTCCTGCGACCACGAGAAGATCGAATACCGCTGGGGCCGCCTGGTGCTCGCCGGTACTTCCCCGCGCGCCGGCTCACATTGGACCGACGACGGTGGATCGCACGAGCGGCGCGGCCTCAAGCACCGGGGCCGGCAGGAAACTCGGACGGTCCCGATCCCGCCCCGGCTCGTCGAGCTGCTGTGCGCGCACGTCGACAACCACGGGATCGGCCCGGACGGCCGGTTCTTCCGGGGCCTGCACGGCGGGCCGCTCTCCGAGTCGGTGTACGACCGGTGGTGGAAGCTCGCCCGCGAGAAGGCGCTGACCGAATCGCAGGTTGCCTCGCCGCTCGTCCGCCGGCCCTACGACCTGCGGCACGCGGCGGCCTCGCTCTGGCTGAATGCTGGCGTCCCGCCGACCGAGGTCGCCCGGCGCCTGGGCCACGGCGTCGCCGTCCTGCTCCGCGTATACGCCAACTGCATCGACGGGGGAGACGACACCATGAACGACAAGATCGGCGACGCCCTCGGATGACGTAGCCGATCAACCGGCGGCGGAAGATCAGGGCGGTCTGGCCGACGGACGGATGTAGCGCCGCTGACAGTGGCGATTCTGTGTCCGTCTTGCTGATCGTTGAGGTGGACGAGATGGGCTAGAAGTTGGGGGATGGAGTTGCCCGCAGCGAACGGATCTTCCAAGCCTAGTGTCCGTATATCAGTCGGTTCGACCCCGCCTACTGCAAGCCCGGTACCGGCGCTGAGGCTCTGGGGCATCCGCCGGTCAATGACTTCGGCGGTTGTAGCCGTGTTGGCGCTTGTCGGCGCGTTGGTTGCTGCGGCGCTGTGGTACGGGGGCTGGCCTGGCATCCAGCGGGATGGAACCGTCACAGTCGCGACGATTTTCGAGCTTCTGAAGCTCGTCTTCGCCGTAGTAGCGGGCATCGGAGGCGTCGCGGCCCTGGTGGTCGCCTACCGTCGGCAGCGGGTTGCGGAGCACACGAACGCGCTCGCCGAGTTCGCCCACCAGTTGGCGCACACGGCTGACTTGCGAGCCGAAGTCACCAAGGCCCTCGCTGAGGCTGCTGACGAACGGGCGAAGATCGAGACGGACCGCAATGGCATTCGCCTGTTCAACGAACGCTTCGCCAAGGCATCGGAGCAACTTGGGTCGGAGAAGGCTGCGGTACGTCTGGCCGGTGTCTACGCCATGGCAGGCCTTGCAGATGACTGGCGGGAAGGGCGACAAACCTGCATCGACGTCCTCTGCGCCTACCTTCGCATGCCCTACGACCCACCGGAAGCTCGGAGCGAAGCGCCAACCCCGGCTAATGAACAAATCTTAACGGTGGACGTGGAGAGTGACCGGCGTGCTCGCGAGGAGCGCGAGGTACGTCATACCGTCATTCGTCTCATCGGTAGGCATTTACGTCTCGGGATTGAAGATGCGGCATCATGGGGCGGCTTTGACTTCGACTTCACCGGCGCGGTTCTCGACGGTGGCGACTTCTCGCGTGTGACGTTCAGTGGCGGACGGGTGTCCTTCGATGGGGTTAGGTTCAGTGGCGGGCGGGTGTCCTTCCTCGCGGCGAGGTTCACTGGCGGGGACGTGTCCTTCAACAGGGCGACCTTCACTGACGGGGAGGTGTCCTTTTCCCACGCGCAGTTCAGTGGCGGAGACGTGTCCTTCGAAAGGGCTGGGTTCAGTGGCGGGCGGGTGTCTTTCATCGGAGCGAGGTTTAGTGACGGCGAAGTGTTCTTCGGCGGGGCTACGTTCAGCGCTGGGGAGGTGTCCTTCAACCGGGCGTGGTTCAGTGGCGGACTGGTCTACTTTGGTGGCGAAACGTCCGGAGACGAGGCGACGTTTATTGGTGGGCGAGTGTCCTTCCGCAGGGCGAGGTTCGATGGCGGAGAGGTGAGCCTCGAAGGAGCGGCGTTCAAAGTGCCGCCCACCTTCGATACTTGGCCGAACGGAATTCCTCCGCATGGTCTGTCCCTGCCAGAGGGTGAGCGTGGGCAAATGGTGGGCCGTTGACCGAACGGTGTTGGCGTATGGGGGATAAACAGCAGCTCAACGGCGTAGAGCGAGGCAAGATCGCGGACGCCCTGTAAATCCGTCGCGAAAGCTTCAGAGGTTCGAATCCTCTACCCGCCACCAGGTGCGAGAACGGCCCCTGACCAGCAGGAATGCTGATCGGGGGCCGTTTCCGTTGATCTAGGGAAGTCCGGCTGAGTCCAGCCGTTTTTTGACGACTGGTTGTGCGCCTCGTGGGTCGTGTGGATCAGGAACAGCGGCGAGCGCATGCAGCAATCCGCCGGGTTCACCGTCGGTGACTGGCCCTGCCTCGGTGATGGAGGCGGTGCTGCTACGGCAGTGCAGGGATGAGAGATGATGCCATCGGCGGGTGGGGTCTTCCTCGGAGTCGTGAAGCGTCGCAACTCCATGATCACCGATGCGGCCTCACCCGCTTCTTGCGCCTCCATAGAGGCCGAACTCGTCTCGAGACTCCTGGTCAACGGACCGCTGGCCGACTATGCAATCGCCCTGGGTGGTCCCGTCGTTGCTGGGGACGTGTCGCTGTTCCTGAGTCCGCTTCGAGGCCGGATTCAAACCGACCGGCACCGCGTGTCCGCGTCCCCGGGGGCGCGGACACGTTAGCCGGTCGTGCACGTCGTACTCGATCACGACCTGGCCTTGCGCGACTGGGCCGTTGCCCTGGCCGGCTCGGTCGCGCTGCTGCTCGCCTCGTGGGCGCTGCTGATCCTGCTGGCCCGCCGGCTCCCACCCGGCCTGCTGCGGGACCTTGCCGCCTTCATCCCGGACTGCGTCACCATGGTCCGGCGGCTGCGCCGGGATCCCCGGGTGCCCCGCCGGGCGAAGCTCGCCGTCCTGCTCGCCGGCCTGTGGGTGGCCAGCCCTGTCGACCTGATCCCCGAGTTCCTGCCCGTCATCGGCCCCCTCGACGACATCGTCGTGGTGGTGCTCGCCCTGCGCTACGCCGGCCGGCAGGTGCCCCGGGACGTCCTGCTGGCCGCCTGGCCGGGCGAGACCCGTCTCATCGAGCGGCTTCTCGGCGCGCCGTCAGCCTCGTAGGCGATGTCTGCGCTACCGCCGGGCGGCTGGTGCTCCGCTGGCGTGCCGACTCGTAGAGCACTACGGTCGCGGCGGCCGCCGCGTTCAGGGAGCTGGCGGCCCCGGACATCGGGATCCGGACGAGCTGGTCGCAGGACTCCCGCCAGCCGACGCTGAGACCGGTGGTCTCGTTGCCGATCAGGAGCAGCGTGGGCTGCGTGAGGTCGTACTCGGCGGCATCCAGCGTGCCGTGCTCGTCGGCGCCCACGACGCCGATGCCGATGCCGTTGGCGCGAAGGTCGGCGACCCAGGACAGCACGGCCTGGGGTACGGGCGCCCGGACCACGGGCAGAGCGAACAGCGAGCCGGTACTCGCCCGCACCACCTTCGGGTCGTACACGTCGGCGGCATGGCCTGTGACGATCACGCCGGACGCGCCGAAGGCGTCCGCGGACCGGATGAGGGTCCCGATGTTGCCGGGGCTGGTGGGCCGGTCGAACACGACGGTGAGCATGGTCGGCCCGGCCGGGATGCGGCGCAGGTCGTCCTCCGGCAGCCCGACCACGGCCAGCAGCTCCGGAACCGCGTCCGCCTTGCCTCCCAGCTCGTGCATCAGTTCACGGGAGACGGCGAACTTCTCGGCCCGGACCGTGTCCAGGGCCTCACGTGCCCAGCCGGACAGCTGAACGTCGGTGTCGTAGAGCAGCTCCCGGATTTGCCAGCCGTGTTCGATGGCCATGGCGATCGGGCGTACGCCCTGCACGAGGAACTCGCCGCGGCGCTGGCGCTTGGTCCGATTGCGCAGCAGAGCCTCCCACTGCTGGAATCGCGCGTTGCGGCCACTCACCCGCACCTTCACCGCCTCCCTTGCACGTCAGGGCCGGGGGTGTCCTGCCCGAGTCCTCGGCGGATCGCGATTTCCACGGGCGAGTACGCGCCGTCGGCCCGTTCCAGCTCGTACGGCGCGGCCGGCATCAGCGGCGGCTGGGCCATGAAGCGCGGCCGCGTCCCGTGGTGCGGTTGCGCCGCGTGCACCAGGAACGGATGGCACAGGAAGACATCGCCCGGGGACCCGGTGGCCAGGGCGAGTGGCCGGTGGTCGGACGCCGCCACCAACTCGGGCGCTAGGTCCAGCCCGCTCGCCCCGTCCTCCCCGTACTTCTCCAGCACCTTCGGCACGTCGAGGTGTGAGCCGACGCGGATCCGGGTCGGGGCGTCCTCCTCGCCGACCGCGCTGAACAGGAACAGCATCAGCAGCGCCCGGCCCCGGGAGTGCAGATTCGTGAAGTACCAGGTCGCACCCTCCGGCAGGTAGCTGCCCTCGATGTGCCAGCCCGCGTCGTTCGGCTCCTCCTGGTGCGGGAAGCGCAACGGGAACGTGCCCAGCGAGTAGCGCGGCTCCCAGCGTCCCGCGCCGACGAGCAGGTCGTACGCGTGATGGAGGAACGGGGAGTTGGGTGCGGCGGCGAACGGCCCCTGCGCCATGCCGGGCACCCAGTGCACGGGCTGCGTCCACGTGGCGGGGTCGTCCGGGTCGCAGCCCGTCTCCTGCCACAGCAGCCGCGCGCAATCCGCGGCCACGCGCGGTGCGACGGCACCCGCCAACTTCACGAAGCCGTCGCGAAGGAACCGGGATACCAGGGTCGTGTCATCCATGGCCCCATCCTGCGGCGACACCGATCCCGATCACCCGACACTTTCCGCGCCGCTTCTGTCGGGTGTGCCGCAACAGCGCCCGGACACGATACGCAGGCCCTGTCGCACCGCAGCACAGCTCAGGTTCCGCCCAACTGTCGAAGGGAGCGAACCCATGGAGACGCGCATCGTCGACCGTCCCGCGTTCCGGCTCGTGGGACACGCTGCCCGGGTTCCGCTGATCCACCGAGGCGTCAACCCGTACATCGAGCGGCACATCGCCGCGCTGCCGGCGGAGGAGCACCTGCGGTTGAAGGCGCTCGGCGACACCGACCCAAGCGGGCTGCTCGCCGTCTGTGACGACGTCGACGCGGACTACGACGAGGGCAGCGAGCTGACCTACCTGCACGGGGTCGCCGTGTCCCCGCGTACGCCGATCCCGGACGACCTCGACGTCATCGAGGTCCCGGCCGGCCGATGGGTGGTCATCCGGGCCGCGGGTCCGCATCCGCAGACCCTGCAGGAGACCTGGGCCACGGCCGCCGCCGAGTGGTTTCCCTTCCACCCGTGGCGGCTGCGGCCGGGCCCGGAGATCGTCGCGGTGCCCGAGCCGACGAACAACCTCAGCGCCGCGACCCGTGAACTCTGGCTGCCCGTCGAGCCGGCGTAGCTGACGACCCAGTAGGCGACGTAGAGGCCGAGCAGCACGTATCCGTGCCAGCGCCCCGGGCCGTGCTGGGTGACGAACAGTCGGCCTCGCCCTCGGCGGGCACTCCTTGATGTGGCGATCGAGCAGCCGCGCCAGCGCGGGTAGCGTTGGAACGTCCCGGGTAGCAGCCCTGGCGTGGTGCTTGAGCCCTCGATCTTCGGCCGTGTCGTCACCGTCGCTCCAGTACCGGCCATGGCGACCGTCGAGCCGTTTAGGCGCAGCACGCCCCCACCCGCCGGACTTGGCAGTCCGCTTGTACTCATTTTCGCGCAGGTGAAGCATCCCCTCGGGACGCAGCGCGGACCAGCGCGGCATCGGCGAGCGCGGTCAGGTCGACGGCGCTCCTCCACCCGGGAACGGACACGCACGGCTCAAGGTGGAGGAACCGGAGGCCAGAACCTTGCCGGATGGTGGTAAGGAAACGTGTTCGCAGCGACAAGTAGGGGTGTGAGACCACCACCTGGAGGATCGGTGCCGGATGTGCGGAGGACGGCCGCAGACCGTCAGCGCCTGACTGACTTGTTCTGTCGACACGGCGACGCGGTCTTCGCGTACGCCAATCATCGACTGGGCGGCGAGGATGCGCGGGACCTCGTGAGCGAGGTGTTCGCCGTGGCGTGGCGCCGTTTGGCAACCATCAAGGAAGGCCAGGAACGGCCCTGGTTGTTCGGGGTCGCGCGACGGCTGGTGTTGCAGCATCGGCGCAGTCGCGCGGGTCACGCGGCGTTGCAGGTGCGCCTGCACTTGCAGGCCCAGGCCGACGAGACTGGGTACGGTCCGTCCGCCTCCCAACGAGCTGACGTGATGGCGGCATTGGCGGAACTGCCAGAGATCGACCGCGAGGTGTTGCTGCTGCGGTACTGGTACGACTTCAACGGCAGAGAATCAGCGAAGGTGCTGGGGTGCACCGCGGCGACGTTTGCCGTGCGGTTGCACCGGGCTCGTCGCCGCTTCGAGGACGCATACGGACGTCGGCGGGTAGAGCCGAAATCGTCTCCGATCGGCGGTCTGACCGCGTACACGAGGGGGCTGGAGTGAAGCGCTACGACGCAGCAACCGAAGGCCTGATCAATCGCACCCGGCCCAGCGCCCGGGTCATGTTCACGACAAGCCCTCAGGGACAGGCGATGCTCGCTCGCATCCTCGAAATGCCGCAGCAGCCCGAGAAGAGGTCCCGGAAGAGGCGTTTGGGCATCGCTGTAGCGGCTGCCGCCGGGGTTCTGGCCGCTGGTGGCGCGACCGCCGCGATCGGTGGTTACCATGCGCCGACTGCGCCACCGGAGGCAATGCCTGAAAATGATATGGCCTTTGTGTGCGCCACAACCGGTATGCACCGGATGGGGGAAACGGTGGCGAGAGTTGGCGAGACTCCGGTCGATGCATGCCGGAGGTCGTGGAGCCGGATCTTTGGTGTCAAGGCACCAGTCCACCTGTATGCCTGTGTGCAACGTATCGAGGCGATCCCTTCTCCGAGAAGTAGCGCCTCCCCCTCTCCCTCTTCCGAGACAAGGTGGGGGAAGCTTGTGTACGTCATCGACGGCGAGCAGTTCAAGAACCCATCCGAGACGTGTGGATCGGTCAAGATGTTCGTAGCGCCGGCAGGCGACTGAACGGGCGTGCCGGGGGGACGGCAGGTGCGACCCCCCGGCACTAGAGGAAGATTGGCCTACGGGTAGTTGGGCGTCCAGGGGGCGCCGTGGTGTACCTGGCGGCTTGGCTCTGGCGATGGATGAGACGTGGGGCCAGATCAGTCATGGTCGAGCCTTCACCCGGGGCCGCTCGCGACGACGCTCGGGATGTCTGGACGATGCCGACGGACGAATGAGAGAGCGGGACATCGTGAAGCTCGTGGTGCCCGGGTGACGGGGAGAAAGGGTCCACAGCAGACGGTCGATCCTGCGGCCTGAGGTGCTTCTCTCGGTGCTTGCGGGTGTGGGCCTGGGAATGGCGGCGTTCGCTGCCGACCTCGCGCCGGAAGCTGTGAGCAGGTTCCTTGTGCCGGCCTTCAGCTCGGGGTTCGCCTGGGGCCTGGTAGCCCTCGCTGTGAGCCTGATCGGCTGCGGGTTTCGCCCCCGGACAGGTACGGGTTGGGTGAGTTTCTGGCGTGTTGTCGATCGGGGGGTGGGCCGTTCGTGTAGCTGGTGAAAGGCCGGTGAAGGGCCGGCCGCTTACCCGGGGAGACCGTTGATGGGCAAGGTCGTCGTAGTTGAGAACGTGACGCTCGACGGGGTCATGCAGGCACCAGGCGGCGCCGACGAGGACGTGCGGGGAGGTTTCCCGCACGGCGGCTGGGCCCACCCGTATGCCGACCAGGTCTTGGCCGAAACGATGGGCAAGGGCATGAGTGAGGACGGCGGGATGCTCTTCGGCCGCCGCACCTACGAGCAGTTCTACGGCTTCTGGTCGAAGCAGACCGATGGCAACCCGTACACCGGGGTCCTCAACCGGAAGCACAAGTACGTCGCCTCGCGCACCCTGGCCGGGCCACTGCCGTGGGAGAACTCGTCGCTGCTGGAGGGCAATGCGGTTGAGGCCGTGGCCGGGCTCAAGCGCGTTGTCGTGGGCGATCTCGTGGTGCTCGGCAGCGGCGGGCTGGTGCGGTCGCTAGCCAAGGTCGGCCTGATCGACGTCTACACGCTGTTAATTCACCCGCTCACGCTCGGCACGGGGATGAAGTTGTTCGCCGAGGGCGAGGACGCCTACGGCACGATGGAACTGGTCGAGACCGTGCCGACGACGACGGGCGTGATCATCGCGACCTACCGACCTACCACCTGAGAGACCCGAGATGAGGCAGTACCTGCTCAGCGTCTTCCAGCCCGACGGCGACCCGCCGGCGCCCGAGGTTCTCGCCCCGATCATGGCCGATCTGGGTGCCCTGGCCGAGGAGATGCGCGCCGCCGGAGTCTGGGTTTTCTCCGCAGGCCTCCACCCGGCCAGCACCGCCACGGTCGTCCGCGACCGCGACGGCGAAACGCTGTTCACCGATGGCCCGTTCACCGAGGGCAAGGAGCACCTCGGCGGTTTCACGATCATCAACGCGCCCGATCTCGACGCCGCCCTGGTGTGGGGCGCCAGGATGGCCCACGCCTCCACCCTTCCGGTCGAGGTGCGGCCCGTCGCATGAGGGGCGACATCGGCCGAGTCTTCCGGGAGGAGTACGGCCGCGCGGTCGCAGTCCTGGTCCGCGTCTTCGGCGACATCGACGTCGCCGAGGAGGCGGTCCAAGACGCGTTCGCCACGGCCGTGCAGCGCTGGCCGGTTGACGGGGTGCCGACCAGTCCGGCCGGTTGGATCATCACAACTGCCCGCAACCGGGCGATCGACCGCCTGCGCCGCGAGTCGACGCGGGCCGATCGACACGCTGCGGCGCTGTTGTTGCGGGCGCCCGACGACGCATCCGCTCCTGGACAGGAGAGTCCCGTGCGCGACGACCGGCTCCGCCTGATCTTCACCTGCTGCCACCCGGCGCTCGCGCCCGCCGCCCGCGTCGCGCTCACCCTGCGGCTGCTCGGCGGACTCACCACCGCCGAGATCGCGCGCGCGTTCCTCGTGCCCGAGCCGACCATGGCCCAGCGGCTTGTCCGCGCCAAGGGCAAGATTCGCGAC
Source organism: Micromonospora sp. CA-111912 (assembly GCF_050948415.1). NCBI lineage: Bacteria > Bacillati > Actinomycetota > Actinomycetes > Micromonosporales > Micromonosporaceae > Micromonospora > Micromonospora sp. CA-111912. Next base: position 6,444,978 of record NZ_CP192007.1, on the reverse strand, counting down.
GCCGGCATCCCGTACCGCGTGCCCCGCGAAGCCGACCTTCCCGACCGCCTCCGCGGGGTCCTCGCCGTCGTCTACCTGATCTTCAATGAGGGCTACACCGCAAGCTCCGGCGACGACCTCACCCGCGACGACCTGAGTGCCGAGGCCGTACGGCTCTGCCGCCTGCTCGCGGCGCTGATGCCCGACGAGCCGGAGGTGCTCGGCCTGCTTGCGCTGATGCTGCTGATCGAGTCGCGGCGACCGGCGCGCATCGGCCCCGGCGGCGACCTCGTGCGGCTTGACGACCAGGACCGCACACTCTGGGACCGCGCGCTGATCGCGGAGGGCCAGGACCTGGTCAGACGGTGCCTGCGCCACGACCGGCCCGGCCCCTACCAGGTGCAGGCCGCCATCAACGCCGTGCACAGCGAGGCCCCAGCGGCCACCGAAACCGACTGGCCGCAGATCCTCGCCCTGTACGACCACCTGACAGCGCTGACACCCGGCCCTGTCGTCGCGCTGCACCGCGCGGTCGCGCTCGCCGAGGTGCGCGGCCCGGCTGCCGCCCTGCCGCTAGTTGACGCCCTCGAAGGCATCGACCGCCACCACGTGTTCCATGCGGTGCGCGCCGACCTGCTGCGCCGACTCGGCCATGCCGAGGAGGCCGCGGCGGCTTACGAGCGCGCAGCCTCGCTCACCGGCAACGCCGCCGAACGCCGCTACCTCCACGGGCGCGGCGTCGCGCCCTCCGATTGAGTCCACAGACCTGATCTGGTCTGCGGGGGCGCTTGTGGCGACCCGCCCCGGGCATGGCCCCTGCCCGAGGGCTGATCCCGCAGCGGGTACGTGCCACCGACGTACCCGGTCAGCCGTTCTTCACCTGGGCGAGCTGCACGAGGAGCTGGACCACGTCGTACGCCTCGGCCGGTGAAGGGGGAGGGCCGGCCGGGCGGCCGGGGGCGATCGCGTCGACGGCCCGTCGGCGCCTTCAAGGGGGCGGACCGCCGACGCGGGGTGGGGAACGGCCGGGTGGGGGTCCGGAAATGAAGGTCCCTTTCGATATCCGCTCCACTGTGCCGTGCCGCCCGGATAAAGCGCCATGCGACTTTAGACGCACTCAATGAGTTTCCGTGATTGGCGCGCTTGGTCCGAGTGTTCGCCAAATGAAGCAGGGCGTGGAACCCGGGAACGTGGGGGTATCACCCCGCCAGGCAGGGCGTCCTGCCGATCGGTCGGACTTGTTGCCGTCCAGGCGGAGCCAGGCCACCGAGGGCTTTGTTGCCCTCAGTGCGTGTGGCACCATCATGGAATCTTCACGCCCCCCGTGCTGCCCGTTTCGTGACAGGAGCCCCACAGATGCCTACTCAAAAGCTGGGTCGGCTGCTCGGCATGACCCTGATGCTCTTCGCGCTCGCCTCCGGCGTCGCCTCGGTTGCCGGTTTTCCGGACGCCGGCGTGGCGACCCTCGAGTTCGAGTGGAGCTAGGTTCTTCGCGGTTCGTTTGACACCCGCCGTCGCTCGGGTCACCGGGCGACGGCGGTAGCGACCGGGCATCGGCGCGGAGTTCACTCTCAGTGACGACAAGGGAGCAGGATGACGAGCCGTGCGGCAGCCGGGCGACGACGCGGGACTGACCTGGCCTGGTTGATAACCGGGCCGCTGGCGTTCCTGGCTGTCATCTGCTGCCTGCTGATCGCGCTGGTCGAGCGGGAGCCGTACGGCGAGTGGGGCCTTGGTCTGCTGCTGCTCACCGCCCTGTTCGCCGCCCACCTGCCGGTCCTGAGTTTCGTCGTCAGGCGGCAGACGTTCTCGGCCACGATCACCGAGATCCCGCTGGTCCTGGCGCTGTACTACCTGCCGCCGCTGACCCTGGTGCTGGTTGCCACCCTTGCCGCGCTGATCGCCCAGCTCCGGCGCCGACTCGGCCCGGCCAAGTTCGCCTTCAACGTCGCCCGCTCCGCCGCGGCGACCTCCCTTGCCGCCCTGGTCCTGCTGGCGCTCCCCCCGATCAGGGGCGTGGGGCCCGGCACCTGGGGCATCCTCTTCGCGGCGGTCAGCACCATCACCCTGGTCACCCTCGCCGCCGTGGTCGGCGTGATCACCCTGCTCCAGGGCTCGCAGGCCGGGCTCGAGGTGGTCCGCACGTCCACCGTGCCGCTGCTGGTCGCCGGAGTGAACGCCACCGTCGGCCTGATCATCCTGCTCGCGTTGACCGCCACCTACTGGTCGCTGCTGGTGCTCGGGGCGCTCGCGGTGACGGTGGCCGTGGTCTACCGGGCCTACGCCCACTTCCTCCGCCAGCACCGCACCCTCGCCGACATCTACGAGCTGACCCGGGCCATGACCGGCAGTGGCCAGGACGGCACGTTGCCGGACGCGCTGCTCGGCCGGGTCCGCGCCCTCATGCAGGCCGAGTACGCCACCCTGTGGCTGCCCGCCCAGGGCCGACACCCGGAGGTGCTGCTGACCGCCCGGGTCGACGGGCGCGGCCTGCTCGACTTCTCCAAGATCCCGGGGGCGGTCCGGGAGCGGGTCGTGCAGCAGCGGCAGACCGCCGCGCTCGGCGCCCGGCTCGGCGGCGACCGGGAGCAGCTGGAAATGCTGCGGACCGCGCCCGCGAAGGACGCGATCATCGTGCCGCTGCGCTCGGGGGAGGCGGTGATCGGCACCCTGGAGGTGGTCAACCGGCTCAGCAGCCTCGGTCACTTCACCCCGGCCGACGTGCCGGTGATCGAGACGGTGGCCGCGCACGCGGCGGTGGCCCTGGAAAACTCCCGGCTGGTCGACCGGCTGCGGCACGACGCTTACCACGACACGCTGACCAAGCTGCCCAACCGGCGGAGGATCAGCGGCGCGCTCGACGAGGCCGTGAAGATCCGAGCCCCGGGCGAGGTGGTCGCCGTGCTGCTGTTCGACGTGGACGGGCTGCGTCAGGTCAACGAGTCGCTCGGCCACGCCGCCGGGGACCAGGTCCTCGCCGAGGTCGCCGTCCGGCTGCGCGCCTCCGCGCCGTCGTCGGCCCTGGTCGGTCGGGCCGGCGGCGACGAGTTCCTGGTGACGCTGCGGCTGGAGAACGCCGACGTGGCGCTGGAGTTGGCCGCGCGGCTGCGCGAGGAGATCCGTGCCGAGATGGTCTTCGACGCGTTCACCCTCGACGTGGACACCGCGGTCGGGGTGGCCGTGCACCCCGATCACGGCAGCGACGCGGCGACCCTGTTGCAGCGGGTCGACCTGGCCGCATCGGCGGCGAAGTCCATGCCTGGCAGCATCCAGCTGTTCAACCCGGCCCTGGAGTCCCGGTCGCTGCGCCGGCTCGGCCTGGCCGGCGACCTGCGCAAGGCCCTCGACGACGGCGAGCTGGAGGTCTATTTCCAGCCCAAGGTGACGCTGCGGGACCGCCGGCTCGTCGGGGTGGAGTGCCTGGCCCGCTGGGAACACCCCGCGCACGGCGAGGTCGCCCCTGAGGACTTCGTGGCGGTGGCCGAGCACACCGGCCAGCTCGGCCGCCTCACCGAGGTGGTGCTGCGGGAGGGGCTGCGGCGCAGCCGGGACTGGACGCACACCGAGCAGCCGCTCGCCGTCGCGGTCAACCTCTCCGCCCGTACGCTCACCGACCGGCACTTCCCCGACCAGGTGCGCGAGCTGCTGGCCGAGTACGACGTCCCACCGCAGCGGCTCACCTTCGAGATCCGCGAGGCCGGGGTGCTGGACGGCACCGACCGCCCGATTCCGACCCTGCGCCGGCTGCGCGACCTCGGCGTCCGGCTGTCGGTGGACGACTTCGGCACCGGATCGTCCTCGCTGGCCTACCTGCGCCGGCTGCCGGTGCACGAGGTGAAGGTCGACCGGTCGTTTGTGCAGGGCATGGCGACGGACCCGAGTGATCTGGCCATCGTCAACGCGGTGGTGACCCTCTCCCAGCAGTTCGGCCTGGCGGTGGTGGCCGAGGGTGTGGAGAGCGAGCTGACCCTGGAGTTGCTCCAGGACATCGGCTGCGAGATCGGCCAGGGTTTCCTGTTCAGCCGCCCGCTGCCGTACGAGCGGCTGGAGGCGTGGTTCGGGGCCCAGTTGGAGTCCGAGGCGCTCGTCGGCCCGGACGTCCGCCGGCTGCGCGTCGTCCCCTGAGGCGCTGCCCCCGAAGGCCGCTCACCTGGGCGGACGTTCACCCGTCCGACGGCGGGGGGATCCGATTTCACCTCCGGGGTGGGGCCGTGTACTCTTACTCCTGCGCGGCCACCGGGTGATCGTGCAGGCCCCCTTAGCTCAGTCGGCAGAGCGTCTCCATGGTAAGGAGAAGGTCTACGGTTCGATTCCGTAAGGGGGCTCAAAGGGTCCGGCTGGACCCGCCGCGGCGGTGTAGCTCAGATGGCAGAGCAAGCGGCTCATAATCGCTGTGTCGCCGGTTCAATTCCGGCCACCGCTACTCTCGTCCCTCGGGCTGGTTCCCGGTGGTCGTTGGGATGGGCGCTACAGGCGCCCACTTTGCATGTCCGCGCCTCCAGCACATAGGCTGAGGCGTTGTAGTTGTTGACCGTTAGCGAGGAAGGCACTCCGCCGTGGCGAAGGCTACCGATGTCCGGCCGAAGATCACTTTGGCGTGTGTGGAGTGCAAGGAGCGCAACTACATCACGCGCAAGAACCGCCGCAACAACCCGGACCGCATCGAGCTGAAGAAGTTCTGCCCCCGGGACGGCCGGCACACGGCCCACCGCGAGACCCGCTGACCCGCCGCCGGCGCGAGCCGGCCGCACGACACCCGATCGCCGATCCGGAACGGATGCGCGGCTTCTTCCGCGCGTCCGCCCCCGGGTCGGCTTTCGTGCTTTCCGTGTAGGTTCTCGGCATGCCCTTGGACCAGTCCTTCGTCGGCCGGACCTATCCGCCGACCGCCCCCTACCAGGTGGGCCGAGAGAAGATCCGCGAGTTCGCCACGGCGATCGGCGCCACCGACCCCGCGTACCACGATCCCGAGGCCGCCCGGGCGCTCGGCCACCCGGACGTGGTCGCCCCGCCGACCTTCCCCGTGGTCCTGACGATGGCCGCCAGTCGGCAGATCATCGACGACCCGGCGATCGGTGTCGACTACAGCCGGGTGGTCCACGGCGACCAGCGGTTCGCCTACACCCGTCCGGTGGTGGCCGGTGACGAGCTGGTCTGTGCGAACACGATCGAGGACATCAGCAGCCGGGGCGGGCACGACTTCCTGACCACCCGCACCGACGTCACCACGGCCGCCGGCGAGCCGGTGGTCGCCGTCTGGTCCAAGCTCGTCGTACGCGGGGAGGCCTGACGTGGAACTGCCCACCAAGACCTTTCGGGTCACCCGGGCCGACCTGGTCCGCTACGCGGGCGCCTCGGGCGACTTCAACCCGATCCACTGGAGCGACCGGTTCGCCACCGGCGTCGGCCTGCCCGGGGTGATCGCGCACGGGATGTTCACCATGGCGCTGGTCGGCCGGGCGGTGACCGAGTGGGCCGGCGCGCCCGACGCGGTGGTCGACTACGGGGTCCGGTTCACCCGTCCGGTGGTCGTTCCCGACGATGACGACGGCACCGAGGTCGAGGTGACCGCCAAGGTCAAGGACACCACCGAAGAGGGCCTGACCAGGCTCGACATCATCGCGACGTGCAGCGGACAGAAGGTGCTCTCGCAGGCCCGGGCGGTGATCCGGACACCCCGCTGAGGGGGCTCCGCCACGCGAGGAGGTGGACCAGTTGGGAAAGTGGCCTCGCTACCCGTACACTGGTCCGCCGTGGGGCAAGTGACCCCGCCCGGTGCTGCACGACCGGGTCGGGGGAGCGTTGCCGCACAGGGGTGTAGCTCAATTGGCAGAGCAGCGGTCTCCAAAACCGCAGGCTGCAGGTTCAAGTCCTGTCACCCCTGCGCCTCAGGCCTGACCGTTCCCGTGGGTCGCGTCGCCAACCGGCGGCGTCCGGCCCGTGGTGGTGGCATCGGCGGGGTGGTTCCGAGGCATCGGGCCCATCCGTCGATCCGCCGGCCGCGGCCCGTCGCGGGACGGTTGGTCCGGCCGGCGTGACCAGCGCCGCGTACGCCGCACCGGCGTGCGACCCCGATTCCCGCGACGGAGGGCGAAGTGGCCGAGAACAAGCGCCGTAGCGAGGACGCCGGCGACGACGACCGTCTGAACGACGATGTCGTCGACGACGTGGCCGCCGACGACGTGGTCGCCGACGACGCCACCGACGCGGACGAGCCGGTCTCCCGTGGCGGCACGGCGACTCGGGCGCGGGCCAAGGCTGAGTCGGCCGACGAGAGGAAGACCCGCAAGGACACCGAGCGGGTGGGGCCGTTCGCCCGCATCGCGCGGTTCTTCCGCGAGGTCGTGGCCGAGCTGCGTAAGGTCATCTGGCCTACCCGCAAGGAGCTGCTGACCTACACCGCCGTGGTCGTCACCTTCGTCGCGGTGATGCTGACGATCGTGGCCGGCTTGGACTACGCCTTCGCGAAGGGCGTGCTGTGGGTCTTCGGCAACCCCAGCTGACCGGCTGACTCAAGCCGATAGTGACGGAAGTGAGCGAGCGTGCCTGAGTACGACGAGACCGCCGAGACCACGGACGAGCAGTCCGCGGTGGCGACGGCGGCCAACGATGAGTCGGTCGAGGCCGCCAGCGAGCCGGACTTTCCGACCACCGAGCCCGCACCGGAAGAGGACTTCGACCCGGTCGCGGAGCTGCGTCAGAAGCTGCGCTACGCGCCGGGCGACTGGTACGTGGTGCACTCGTACGCCGGCTACGAGAACAAGGTCAAGACCAACCTCGAGACCCGGATCACCTCCCTCGACATGGAGGACTACATCTACCAGGTCGAGGTGCCGACCCGGGAAGAGATCGAGGTCAAGAACGGCAAGCGGTCCCAGATCCAGGCCAAGGTGTTCCCCGGCTACATCCTGGTCCGGATGGAGCTGACCGCGGAGTCCTACTCCTGCGTGCGTAACACCCCCGGGGTCACCGGGTTCGTGGGGGCGACCGACCGGGCCGACCGGCCGGCGCCGCTGAGCCTCGACGAGGTGCTCAAGTGGCTCGCCCCGGCGGTCGAGACTGGGCAGAAGAAGGCCAAGCCCGAGGTCAGGGTGCTGGACTTCGAGGTGGGCGACTCGGTCACCGTCACCGACGGCGCGTTCGCCTCGCTGCCGGCGACGATCAGCGAGATCAACGCCGACCAGCAGAAGCTCAAGGTGCTGGTGTCGATCTTCGGCCGGGAGACCCCGGTCGAGCTGAACTTCAACCAGGTCACCAAGATCTGACGTTCCGGTCGCCGGCGGTGGGGCAGCAGCCCGCCGCCGGCGTATCCGTTCCGCCCCCTCGCCGGACCTCGGCGGAGGGGCGGCGGAGCATTGCGCTACTCTAGAACGTCGGCCGTCGCATCGCGCTGACCGTGCGCGCCCCCGGCCGGCACCTTTCCCAGTTCCAAGCCCCAGGAAGTGACATGCCTCCGAAGAAGAAGAAGCTCGTCAAGACGTTCACGCTTCAGCTGAAGGCGGGCCAGGCCACGCCGGCGCCGCCGGTCGGCCCCGCGCTCGGCCAGCACGGCGTGAACATCATGGAGTTCTGCAAGACCTACAACGCGCAGACCGAGTCCCAGCGGGGCGACATCGTCCCCGCCGAGATCAGCGTCTACGAGGACCGTTCCTTCACCTTCGTGCTGAAGACCCCGCCCGCCGCCCGGCTGCTGATCAAGGCCGCCGGCGCCGAGAAGGGTTCCGGCGTGCCGCAGAGCCAGAAGGTCGGCTCCGTCACCCGCGCCCAGCTGCGGGAGATCGCCGAGAAGAAGATGGCCGACCTCAACGCCAACGACATCGACCAGGCTCAGAAGATCATCGCCGGCACCGCCCGGTCGATGGGCATCACCGTCTCCGACTGACCTCGGTCACCGCTTCCCCGTCATTTCGTGGGAGGGTGCGCGGTCACCGCGGCCCGCCATAGACCACAGGAGTAGCAAGAAATGCAGCGCAGCAAGACCTACCGCAAGGCCGCCGAGGTCATCGACCGGTCGAAGCTCTACACCCCGGCCGAGGCTGTCAAGATCGCCAAGGACACCACCAACGCCAAGTTCGACGCCACGGTCGAGGTCGCCATGCGCCTCGGCGTCGACCCCCGCAAGGCGGACCAGATGGTCCGTGGCGTGGTCAACCTGCCGCACGGCACCGGCAAGACCGCCCGCGTGATCGTCTTCGCCTCCGGCGCGAAGGCCGAGGAGGCCGCCGCCGCCGGTGCGGACGAGGTGGGCACCGACGAGCTCGTCGCCCGGATCCAGGGTGGTTGGCTCGACTTCGACGCGGCGATCGCCACCCCGGACCAGATGGCCAAGATCGGCCGGATCGCGCGGATCCTGGGCCCGCGCGGCCTCATGCCGAACCCGAAGACCGGCACGGTGACCATGGACGTCACCAAGGCCGTCTCGGACATCAAGGGCGGCAAGATCACCTTCCGGGTGGACAAGCACTCCAACCTCCACCTGATCATCGGTAAGGCCTCGTTCTCCGAGTCCCAGCTGGTCGACAACTACGCCGCCGTCCTCGACGAGGTGCTGCGGGCCAAGCCGTCGGCGTCGAAGGGCAAGTACCTCAAGAAGGTCACCCTCACCACCACGATGGGCCCGGGCGTTCCGGTCGACCCGAACCTGGTCAAGAACCTCCAGGAGGGCGTGACCGAGGCCTGAGCACCGCTGCCTCGACGGGGCCCCGCCACGAGTCGTGGCGGGGCCCTTTCCGTCTCTCCGGTGTGGCAGGCTCGCGGCATGCGGTGGGAGGGTGTGTGGCTGCGGTACCACCGGCGCGGCCCGTGGGTGCTGCGGGAGACCAGCCTGCGGCTCGACCCGGGCGAGGCCGCCGTGGTGCTCGGCCGCAACGGCGTCGGCAAGTCCACGCTGCTCCAGTTGGCGGCCGGGGTGCTCCGGCCGACCCGGGGCCGGGTCGTCGACCGCCCGCGGCACGTCGGCTGGGTGCCGGAGCGGTTCCCTGTCGACCAGCCGTTCACCGTGCGGCGTTACCTGACCGGGATGGCCCGGGTGGCCGGACTGGGTGGGGGCGAGGCGGACCTGGCGGTCGACCGGTGGACCGAACGGCTGGGCCTGACGCGGTTTCGCGGCGTGCGCCTTCCCGAGCTGTCCAAGGGCACGGCCCAGAAGGTGGGCCTGGCCCAGGCGATGCTGCACCGGCCCGATCTGCTCATCCTCGACGAGCCGTGGGAAGGCCTCGATGCCGCCGCCCGGGAACTGGTCCCCGGGCTGATCGGCGAGGTGCTGGCGGCCGGCGGGTCGGTGCTCGTCAGCGACCATCGGGGCGAGACGGCACGGCTGCCGGGCGCCGCCCGCTGGGCCGTCGCCGACGGCACCGTCACCGCGCAGGGGCCGGCCGACGCGTCGGCCGACGCGCTCGTCGTGGTCGAGGTCGCGGTGCCGGCCGCGCGGGTGGCCGGCACCGTCGCCCGGTTGCGCGCCGACGGCCACCACGTCCTACGGGTACGCTCCGACGCCGCCCCGCCCGACGCCCTCGCCAGGAAGCCGACCGCCCTCGTCGCCGGGGAACTGGCGGCAACGGTTGCTGGGGAACCGACCGCTCCCGCCGCGCCCCCGATCAGCGGTCCGCCGGGCCCTGCCGACGGGGCGGGCGGGGACGTGCCGGCCTCCGGGCCGACAGGGCGGGCGAGCCGGTGAACGCGCTGGTCCGGCTGAGGCTGGCCGGCTTCCTGCGTACCGGACGGGCGGTCGCGCCCCTGCTGGCCGGCCTGCTCGCCCTCGGCGTCCTCTACGGCGGCGGGCGGGCCCAGCCTGGCGAGGCGTACGGCGTCTCGGCGGTGGTGCTGTTCCCGGTACTGGCCTGGCAGACCAAGATCCTGCTCGACGTCGAGCCGGACGTGCAGCGCCGGCTGGCACTGGTGCTCGCCGGGGCGGCCAGGGAACGGGCCGCCGGGCTGCTCGCGGCGGTCGTGGCCGGGCTCGGTACGGTCGCCGCCGGGCTGGTCTACCCGTGGCTGGTGGGCGGGGTGACCAGCCAGGTGCCGCCGGGCGGCCGGTCGCTGGCCGCCGGTGTCGCCCTCGGCGTCTGGGCGCACCTGCTCGCCCTGCCGTCAGCCGTGGCGCTCGGCGCGCTGGCGAGCCGGGCCGTCACGGGCAGCGCCGGGTACGGCGTCGCGGTGCTGGCGCTCGGCGTGGTCGGCACGCTGGTCCTGGGTCTCTCCGACTCGGTGGTCCCGTGGTTGGCGCCGCCGGTGATGTCCACCGCCCGGGCTGCCGCCGCCGGACCGTCCGGTGCCACCCTGGCCCTGCTCAGCGGTTGGGGGATCGCCTGGAGCGCGACGGCCCTGGCCGCGTACGCCTGGCGCCGGCGGGTCCGCGTCTGATCGCGACCGTCCGGGGCGCCGCCCGCTGCGCCCTCCCGGGCCGCTGAGGGCCCCGGTGCACGGTGAACGGGGTCGATCACCGGCGGGGGAGTGACCGGGCGCACCCGGGGGCGATTTGGCGGTCACGGGCGTGTCGCGTAGCCTGAGGCGAAGTAACACCCAGAGACCGCTGGTCACCGTGCCCCGGCACGGTCGAAGGTCCCGCTTCGACGGGCGACCCGCGCAGGGCGGCAAGCGAAACTTGGCCGTGTTCCCGTGGTCCGCCGACTGCGGTGCGACCGGCCGACCCTCGCCCCGTGCGCCCTGCGCCGGGGCGTTTCTCGTTGTCGTGGCCCTCCGGTACCGCGGAAGCCTGCCGGCTTCCCGGTGGACCAGCCTGGAGCAACGAGAGAGGAGGGACATGGCGGACAAGCCGATCCGGGCCGACAAGGCCACGGCCGTCGTCGAGCTGACCGAGAACTTCCGCAACGCGGGCGCTACGGTGCTGACCGAGTACCGTGGTCTGACGGTTTCCCAGCTCACCCAGCTGCGGCGCTCGCTCGGCAAGGAGACCACCTACACGGTCGCGAAGAACACGCTGGCGAAGCGTGCCGCGACCGACGCGGGCATCTCCGGGCTCGACGAGCTGTTCACCGGTCCTACCGCGCTGACTTTCGTTTCGGGCGACGTCGTCGAGGCGGCGAAGGGGCTTCGCGACTTCGCGAAGGCCAACCCGAAGCTTGTCATCAAGGGCGGCGTCTTCGAGGGCAAGGCCATTTCCGCGGCCGAGGTCACGAAGCTTGCCGACCTGGAGTCCCGCGAGGTGCTGCTGGCCAAGCTGGCCGGCGCGATGAAGGGCAACCTGAGCAAGGCCGCGGCCCTGTTCCAGGCCCCGCTGTCGAAGACCGTTCGTGTCGCGGCAGCCCTGCAGGACAAGCGCGAGAAGGAGGGCGCCGAGGCGGCCTGAGGCCCCCGCGGCGCACCCACGTTCTTAGTCAAACATTAGGAAAGGACGCCAGATATGGCGAAGCTCAGCACCGACGAGCTGCTTGACGCGTTCAAGGAGATGACGCTGATCGAGCTCTCCGAGTTCGTGAAGCAGTTCGAGACGACCTTCGAGGTCACCGCCGCGGCTCCGGTCGCCGTCGCCGCCGGGGGCGCTGCCCCGACCGCCGCCGAGGCCGAGCCGGAGAAGGACGAGTTCGACGTCGTCCTCGAGGCTGCCGGTGGCAAGAAGATCCAGGTCATCAAGGTCGTGCGTGAGCTGACCGGCCTGGGCCTGAAGGAGGCCAAGGACCTTGTCGAGGCCGCGCCGAAGGCGGTCCTGGAGAAGGTCAACAAGGAGGCCGCCGACAAGGCCAAGGCCAAGCTCGAGGGCGAGGGCGCCACGGTCATCCTCAAGTAATTGGGGCTGACCGGGCGCGGGCCCGGCTCAGGTTCACGTGAGCCGGGGCGTACTCCGACACGGCGGGCGACGATCTCGAATTTGGATCGTCGCCCGCCGTGTTCGTGTTGGGACCGCCAGCAACGTTCTGAGCAGGGCGCGGACGCCCGGCACCCGGCGGTACGGCCGGAGCGGAGGTCGTCCGTCGGGGGGAAACAGGTGTCGCCGGCGAGACCGGCCCTTGACGCGGCCCCGGGCCGCCAGGCACGCTGACACCTGCAAGACCTTCCGCGCTTGCAACGGCCACCTCTTGGGTATTGGCAGCGGCGGCACCATCGGCCGCCGCACCCGAGCGGATCCGTAGGTCCGCCGCGTTCCGAGCGGCCCGGTCGTCCCTCTTTCGGGGGACTCCGAGGCGCGTTCCGCGACGACCTGCGGGCTGGGCTGGACAGCGGTTAGCCTCTCGGCTACACTGCTAGTTTGCGCTGCCTTCCGACTTGACCCCTGCGCAGAAATGTCCGATTGCGGGTATTTCTGGTGGGGATATTGGAGTGCACGCGTACCAGCCGTTCTGCAGCACCGGTCCTCGGAAGGACGCATCTTGGCAGCTTCCCGCCCTGCGAAGACCAGTCGTACGTCGAGCGCTTTCGCTCCCCGCCGAGTCTCTTTCGGCAGGATCACCGAACACCTCGAGGTCCCCAACCTCCTCGCCATTCAGAACGAGTCCTTCGACTGGCTCGTCGGCAACGAGGGTTGGCAGGGCCGGTCGGCGGACGACCCGCACGCACGCTCGGGTCTCGCGGAAATCCTCGAAGAGATCAGTCCTATTGAGGACTTCTCCGGCACCATGTCGCTCTCCTTCTCGGCACCGCGCTTCGACGAGGTCAAGGCCTCGATCGAGGAGTGCAAGGAGAAGGACCTGACCTACTGCGCCCCGCTGTTCGTGACCGCGGAGTTCACCAACAACACCACCGGCGAGATCAAGAGCCAGACGGTGTTCATGGGTGACTTCCCGATGATGACGCCGAAGGGCACCTTCATCATCAACGGCACCGAACGCGTCGTGGTCAGCCAGCTCGTCCGCTCGCCGGGCGTGTACTTCTCGAAAGAGCCGGACAAGACCTCCGACCGCGACCTCTCCAGCGTCAAGGTCATCCCGAGTCGGGGTGCCTGGCTGGAGTTCGACATCGACAAGCGCGACACGGTCGGCGTCCGCATCGACCGCAAGCGCCGGCAGGCCGTCACGGTCCTGCTCAAGGCCATCGGTTGGTCCGCCGAGCGGATCCGCGAGAAGTTCGGCTGGTCCGAGCTGCTGATGACCACGCTCGAGAAGGACCACATCGCCGGCGCCGACGAGGCGTTGCTCGACATCTACCGGAAGCTCCGCCCTGGCGAGCCGCCGACCCGTGAGAACGCCCAGACCCTGCTCGACAACCTCTTCTTCAACCCGAAGCGGTACGACGTCGCCAAGGTCGGTCGGTACAAGTTCAACAAGAAGCTCGAAGTGGGCGTGCCGATCACCACCGGCACCCTGACCGAGGACGACATCGTCGCCACCGTGGAGTACCTCTGCCGGCTGCACGCCGGCGAGGACGGCTACGAGGCCGACGACATCGACCACTTCGGCAACCGGCGCCTGCGTACCGTGGGCGAGCTGATCCAGAACCAGGTCCGGGTCGGCCTGTCCCGGATGGAGCGGGTCGTCCGCGAGCGGATGACCACCCAGGACGTCGAGGCGATCACGCCGCAGACCCTGATCAACATCCGTCCCGTCGTGGCGGCGATCAAGGAGTTCTTCGGCACGTCGCAGCTGTCCCAGTTCATGGACCAGACCAACCCGCTGGCGGGTCTGACCCACCGGCGCCGGCTGAGCGCGCTCGGCCCGGGTGGTCTGTCCCGGGAGCGGGCCGGCTTCGAGGTCCGCGACGTACACCCGTCCCACTACGGCCGGATGTGCCCGATCGAGACGCCGGAAGGCCCGAACATCGGCCTGATCGGCGCGCTCTCCACCTTCGCCCGGGTCAACCCGTTCGGCTTCATCGAGACGCCGTACCGGAAGGTCGTCGAAGGTCGGGTCACCGACCAGATCGACTACCTGACCGCGGACGAGGAGGACCGGTTCGTCAAGGCGCAGGCCAACGCGCGGCTGAAGGCCGACGGCACGTTCGCCGAGGACCGGGTCCTGTGTCGCCGTAAGGGTGGCGAGACCGAGGACGTGGTTCCCGGCGCCGTCGACTACATGGACGTGTCGCCGCGGCAGATGACCTCGGTCGCGACCGCGATGATCCCGTTCCTCGAGCACGACGACGCCAACCGGGCACTGATGGGCGCGAACATGCAGCGCCAGGCGGTGCCGCTGGTCAAGGCGGAGTCGCCGTTGGTCGGCACCGGCATGGAGTACCGCGCCGCCGTCGACGCCGGTGACGTGGTCGTGGCCGAGGTCGGCGGTGTCATCGAGGACCTCTGCGCCGACTACATCACCATCCACCAGGACGACGGCCACCGCCGGACGTACCTGCTGCACAAGTTCCGCCGCTCCAACGCCGGCTCCTGCGTCAACCAGAAGCCGGTCGTCTTCGAGGGCGACCGCGTCGAGGCCGGTCAGGTCATCGCCGACGGTCCGTGCACCGACGAGGGCGAGATGGCGCTCGGGCGCAACCTGCTGGTGGCGTTCATGTGCTGGGAGGGCCACAACTACGAGGACGCGATCATCCTGTCGCAGCGCCTCGTGCAGCAGGACGTGCTCACCTCGATCCACATCGAGGAGCACGAGGTCGACGCCCGGGACACCAAGCTCGGCCCGGAGGAGATCACCCGCGATATCCCGAACGTCAGCGAGGAGATGCTCGCCGACCTCGACGAGCGCGGCATCATCCGGATCGGCGCCGAGGTCGTCCCCGGCGACATCCTGGTCGGCAAGGTCACGCCCAAGGGCGAGACCGAGCTGACCCCGGAGGAGCGGCTGCTCCGCGCGATCTTCGGCGAGAAGGCGCGCGAGGTCCGGGACACCTCGCTGAAGGTGCCGCACGGCGAGACCGGCACGGTCATCGGCGTGCGTACCTTCTCCCGCGAGGACGGCGACGAGCTGCCGCCGGGCGTCAACGAGCTGGTCCGGGTCTACGTCGCCCAGAAGCGGAAGATCCAGGACGGCGACAAGCTCGCCGGCCGGCACGGCAACAAGGGCGTCATCTCGAAGATCCTGCCGATCGAGGACATGCCGTTCCTGGAGGACGGCACCCCGGTCGACATCGTGCTGAACCCGCTGGGTGTTCCGTCCCGGATGAACATCGGCCAGGTGCTGGAGACGCACCTCGGCTGGGTGGCCAAGACGGGTTGGAGCGTGGACGGCGACGACACCGACTGGAAGCGCCAGCTGCGCTCCATCGAGGCGCACGAGTCCGAGCCGGACACCAACGTGGCCACGCCGGTCTTCGACGGCGCCCGCGAGGAGGAGATCTCCGGTCTGCTCTCGTCGACCCTGCCCAACCGGGACGGCAAGCAGCTGATCGGCTCCACCGGCAAGGCGCAGCTGTTCGACGGCCGCTCGGGCGAGCCGCTGCCGGACCCGATCGCGGTCGGTTACATCTACATCCTGAAGCTCAACCACCTGGTCGACGACAAGATCCACGCCCGGTCGACCGGCCCGTACTCGATGATCACGCAGCAGCCGCTGGGTGGTAAGGCGCAGTTCGGTGGCCAGCGCTTCGGTGAGATGGAGTGCTGGGCGATGCAGGCGTACGGCGCCGCGTACGCCCTGCAGGAGCTGCTCACGATCAAGTCCGACGACGTCCTGGGCCGGGTCAAGGTCTACGAGGCGATCGTCAAGGGCGAGAACATCCCGGAGCCGGGCATTCCGGAGTCGTTCAAGGTGTTGCTCAAGGAGCTGCAGTCGCTGTGCCTCAACGTTGAGGTGCTCTCCAGCGACGGTGTGGCCCTGGAGATGCGCGAGACCGACGACGAGGTGTTCCGGGCCGCGGAGGAGCTGGGCATCGACCTGTCCCGGCGCGAGCCGAGCTCGGTCGAAGAGGTCTGAGGTGAGCGGTCGGGAGCCGGTTCGCCGGCTCCCGACCCCGCCCATTAGCTAAGCAGTACAGACGACGACATAGGGGACATAGTGCTCGACGTCAACTTCTTCGACGAGCTGCGCATCGGTCTCGCCACCGCCGACGACATCCGTCAGTGGTCGCACGGCGAGGTCAAGAAGCCTGAGACGATCAACTACCGCACCCTCAAGCCGGAAAAGGACGGGCTCTTCTGCGAGAAGATCTTCGGCCCGCAGCGGGACTGGGAGTGCTACTGCGGTAAGTACAAGCGGGTCCGGTTCAAGGGCATCATCTGCGAGCGCTGCGGCGTCGAGGTGACCCGCTCCAAGGTCCGCCGGGAGCGGATGGGTCACATCGAGCTGGCCGCTCCGGTGACCCACATCTGGTACTTCAAGGGCGTGCCGAGCCGGCTGGGTTACCTGCTGGACCTCGCCCCGAAGGACCTCGAAAAGATCATCTACTTCGCCTCGTACGTGATCACGAGCGTGGACGCCGAGTCGCGTCACCGCGACCTCTCGACCATCGAGAACGAGATCCTGGCCGAGAAGCGGCAGGCCGAGAACAGCCGCGACTCGGAGATCGAGAAGCGGGCCGCCAAGCTCGAGGCCGACCTGGCCGAGCTGGAGGCCGAGGGCGCGAAGGCGGACGTCCGGCGCAAGGTCAAGGAGGGCGGAGAGCGCGAGATGCGCCAGATCCGCGACCGGGCCCAGCGCGAGATCGACCGCCTGGACGAGGTGCTCGACACCTTCCGCAAGCTGGACTCGAAGCAGCTGGTCACCGACGAGCTGCTCTACCGGGAGCTGCGCGATCGGTTCGGCGAGTACTTCACCGGCGCGATGGGTGCCGAGGCCATCAAGGCGCTGGTCCAGAACATGGACCTCTCCACCGAGGCCGAGAGCCTGCGCGAGACCATCCGCTCCGGCAAGGGTCAGCGGAAGATCCGGGCGCTCAAGCGGCTCAAGGTCGTGGCGGCATTCCTGAACACCCGCAACTCGCCGCTCGGCATGGTGCTGGACTGCGTCCCGGTCATCCCGCCGGACCTGCGCCCGATGGTGCAGCTCGACGGTGGCCGCTTCGCGACCTCCGACCTGAACGACCTGTACCGCCGCGTGATCAACCGGAACAACCGCCTCAAGCGGCTGATCGACCTCGGCGCGCCCGAGATCATCGTCAACAACGAGAAGCGGATGCTCCAGGAGGCCGTCGACGCGCTGTTCGACAACGGCCGCCGCGGCCGGCCGGTCACCGGCCCGGGCAACCGCCCGCTCAAGTCGCTGTCCGACATGCTCAAGGGCAAGCAGGGCCGGTTCCGGCAGAACCTGCTCGGCAAGCGCGTCGACTACTCCGGCCGTTCGGTCATCGTGGTCGGCCCGAAGCTGAAGCTGCACCAGTGCGGCCTGCCCAAGCAGATGGCGCTGGAGCTGTTCAAGCCGTTCGTGATGAAGCGGCTCGTGGACCTCAACCACGCGCAGAACATCAAGTCCGCCAAGCGGATGGTCGAGCGGCAGCGGCCGGTCGTGTGGGACGTGCTGGAAGAGGTCATCGGCGAGCACCCGGTGCTGCTGAACCGCGCGCCGACCCTGCACCGACTGGGCATCCAGGCCTTCGAGCCGCAGCTCGTCGAGGGCAAGGCGATCCAGATCCACCCGCTGGTCTGCACCGCGTTCAACGCCGACTTCGACGGTGACCAGATGGCGGTGCACGTGCCGCTGTCCGCCGAGGCTCAGGCCGAGGCGCGGATCCTGATGCTGTCGTCGAACAACATCCTCAAGCCGGCCGACGGCAAGCCGGTCACGATGCCCACCCAGGACATGGTCATCGGCCTGTACCACCTCACCCACCTCAGGGCCGGTGAGAAGGGCGAGGGCCGGCCGTTCAGCTCGGACGCCGAGGCCCGGATGGCCTTCGACGCCAGCGAGCTGCACCTGCAGGCGCCGGTGAAGATCCGGCTGCGCGGGCTGGTCGGGGTCGACAACGGCGTCGGCGCCGAGCCGTGGGTCGCGCCGGAGGGCTGGGTCGAGGGTGACCCGCTCACCGTCGAGACCACCCTGGGCCGGGTGCTGTTCAACGAGACGCTGCCGCAGGGCTACCGCTTCGTGAACTACGAGATCCGCAAGGGACAGCTCTCCGCGATCGTCAACGACCTGGCCGAGCGCTTCCCGAAGGTGGCGCTGGCCGCCACCCTGGACGGCCTCAAGGAGGCCGGTTTCCACTGGGCCACCTGGTCCGGTGTGACGATCGGCATGGAGGACGTCATCGCTCCGCCGCGCAAGCGGGAGATCCTGGAGAAGTACGAGAAGGAAGCCGACCGGATCGACAAGCAGTACCAGCGGGGTCTGATGACCGCCGAGGAGCGTCGCGGCGAGCTCATCGAGATCTGGACCAAGGCGACCAACGAGGTCGCCAAGGAGATGGACACCGCGTTGCCGCAGGAGAACCCCCTGTGGAAGATGATCCACTCGGGTGCCCGCGGTAACCTGCTCCAGCTCCGTCAGATCGCCGCGATCCGTGGTCTGGTGGCCAACCCGAAGGGCGAGATCATCCCCCGGCCGATCAAGGCCAGCTACCGGGAGGGTCTGTCCGTGCTGGAGTACTTCATCTCCACGCACGGTGCCCGCAAGGGTCTCGCCGACACCGCGCTGCGGACCGCCGACTCGGGTTACCTGACCCGCCGTCTGGTGGACGTGTCGCAGGACGTCATCATCCGCGAGGAGGACTGCGGCACCGACCGGGCCATCCCGATGCAGATCGGCGAGCGGCGCGACGGCAAGCTGTACGTCCACGAGCACGCCGAGACCAGCGTGCACGCCCGGACCCTGGCGGACGACATCAAGGGGCCGGACGGCAACGTCGTCGCCGAGCGCGGCCAGGACGTCAACTCCATCGGGGTCGACCTGATCGTCGCCGCCGGGGTGGAGACGGTGCGGGTGCGCAGTGTGCTCACCTGCGAGTCGAAGCTGGGCGTCTGCGGTGCGTGCTACGGCCGCTCGCTGCCGACCGGCAAGACCGTGGACGTCGGCGAGGCGGTCGGCATCATCGCCGCCCAGTCGATCGGTGAGCCCGGTACGCAGCTGACGATGCGTACGTTCCACACCGGTGGTGTCGCGGGTGAGGACATCACCCAGGGTCTGCCCCGCGTCCAGGAGATCTTCGAGGCCCGGGTCCCGAAGGGCAAGGCGCCGATCGCCGACACCCCGGGCCGGATCCGGATCGAGGACGGCGAGCGGTCGCGGAAGATCATCGTTGTGCCGGACGACGGCAGCGAGGAGATCGTCTACGACAAGATCTCCAAGCGGGTCCGGCTGCGGGCCCACGACGGCGACCACGTCGAGGTCGGCGAGAAGCTCACCGAGGGCACCATCGACCCGCACGAGCTGCTGCGCATCCTCGGCCCGCGCGCGGTCCAGGTCCACCTGACCCAGGAGGTCCAGCAGGTCTACCGCTCGCAGGGTGTGCTCATCCACGACAAGCACATCGAGATCATCATCCGCCAGATGCTGAAGCGGGTGACGGTCATCGACTCCGGCTCGACCGAGTTCCTGCCGGGCGTGCTGGTCGACCGGGCGCTGTTCGAGTCGGAGAACCGCCGGCTCGTCTCCGAGGGCGGCGAACCCGCCGCCGGTCGCCCGGTGCTGATGGGTATCACCAAGGCCTCGCTGGCCACGGACTCCTGGCTGTCGGCGGCCTCCTTCCAGGAGACCACCCGGGTGCTGACCGACGCGGCGATCAACTCGCGCAGCGACTCGCTGGTCGGCCTCAAGGAGAACGTGATCATCGGTAAGCTCATCCCGGCCGGTACGGGCATCAGCAAGTACCGCAACGTCCGGGTCGAGCCGACCGAGGAGGCCAAGGCCAAGGTCTACTCGATGACCGGCTACCCGGAGACCGACTACGGCTTCGGGCCGGCCAGCGGGCAGGCCGTGCCGCTGGACGACTTCGACTTCGGGTCGTACCGCTAAGCAGTAGGAACGACGAGGCCCCCGGCAGCCGCCGGGGGCCTCGTCGCATCTCGGTTCGGACAGAACGGATGAAGAGGTCTCCCGGCTCGGTGCCGTGCGTGCCGAACCCCCGTCCGGGCGGCGGGGTGGCTCCGGCGGGGAAGAGGGCGGCGGGGCCGGGTCGCCCGACCGGGCCGGAGGGGCATGATGGTGGGCATGACGACCGCACCCGGGCAGGTGCCCGTCGCGCAGCCGGGGCCGCGCCATCCGCTCGATCCCGACCCGGTCCGGTCCAGCAAGGCCCGCGCGGTCTTCGCTCTCGGCCTGATGGGCGCGCTCACCGGGCTCTTCGTCGGTGGGGTGGTGCCGGCCACCCTCGCCCTCGTGCTGGCCCGTCAGGCCCGGCGGGAGGCGTACGCCTCGGGGGGTTTCCTCACCGGCGGGGCCTGGCTGCGGCGGGGGGAGCGGCTGGCCTGGGCGGGGTTGGTCCTGGTCGCGACGACCGTCGTGGTGGCGGTGGTGATCGGGCTGGTCCGACTGGCCGGGCAGCCGTTCGGGCACGACTACGCGCCGAACGTGGACTGACCGTCCCGGGGGATGCGTCCCCGCCCACCCACGAGGGCTGGGGCGGCGGCGGTAGCCTGACCGGTGTCCGTCGCGCGGCGGTGGACAGCGACCGGCGACTGGAGGCCCTCGTGACGGAACCGGCGCGGCCCTCGGGCGATCCGGCGGAGCGACCCGTCGCGCCCCCGGATCCGGCCGGGCCTCCCGCCTCGCAGGGGGCGAACCCGTGGGCCAGGCCGGCTGCCGACGCGGACGCCGGGCCCCGCATCGCCCCGGAGGTCGCCCCCGTGGAGTACGCGCCGCCGCCGGTCTCCCCGCCGCCCCCGCCGGCCGGGAACGCGGGATCTCCTCCGGGTCCGTTCCCGCCGGCCGGCCCCGCGGCGCACCCGGGCCCCGCGCCGCAGGTCGGCTGGTCGTCGCCGGCGGGTCCGTCCGGCGGTGAGCGGCCGGCCGGCCCGTATCCGACGCTGGCGCCCTGGTCCGGGCAACCGGCAGGGGCTCACCCCGTAGCGGGACCGGTGGGGTATCCGGGCCAGCACGCGGGCCCCGGCTGGGGCGGGCCGGGCACCGGCTGGGGGCGGGTGCCCCCGCCGCCGCGGGAGGCCCCCCGGCCGCCGAAGCGGGTCGACCCGGTGCCCGGCACCCCGTTCGGCGTGGTGCACCTCGACGTCCCCCCGGTCACCTCCGGGCTCGCGGTCGGCTCGTTGGTGGCCGGGATCGCCTCGGCCCTGGTTTCGCTCCTGGTGATCTGTCTGGGGGCGACCGCGGCCTCGCAGGGGGTCTGGGCCGCCGGCGTGTTCGCGTTCCTCGGGGTGCTGGCCGGGGCGGCGGCCGTGGTGGCCGGTCTGCTCAGCACGCGACAGATCCGGCGACCCGCGCCGCCGCCCGCAGTGCGGTTCACCGGCCGGGGCCTGGCCCTGGCCGGGATCAGTTGCGGCGCTTCGGGCCTGGTGCTCAGCCTGCTCGGTCTGGGCCTGGCGCTGCTCTCCGGCCTCGGCTGAGCCGGTGGTCCGCCGGGCCCGGTGATCGACGGCGTCAGGCGGCCGGCCCGAGGTGTTCGGTTCCTCCCGGGCCGTCGAGGTGGCGGGGGCGGACGGCGCGGGCCGGCCGGGGTCCGGCGGGGGCGACCGGGTCGTCTCCGGCGGAAGCCGTTACACTTGTTTCCGTAGGTGCCCATCGCGGATGGGCAGGCACGACGGTTCGGCCGGCAGTGCGGTGACGCTGATCTCCGGGACCTCTCCGTTTTGACCTGTGCGGCTGTGATAGGTACTCTTTCCCCTTGCGCCCGGGCCTGCCCGGGCGACTCGTGCGTGCGCTGGACCCGGGCGACCTGGTGAGCATGCGGCGACACGACATAGCCAAAGACCCGGCGCGGGTGATCGCGGGCCGGTGACAGAAATCCGGTGCGCGCGCGAGCGGCGGCACCGGGACCGTGAGCTGGGCGACACGCCCGACCGCGGGTGCCGGGACCTTCGCAAGATGGCCCTGGCCGGAATGTAGGAGAGCCTTCCCACCAGGGACGGTTACGAGTAGACGGCGCGGCCGCCGGATGGCGGCCGAAGGGAGCGGAGAAACCCGGTGCCCACGATTCAGCAGCTGGTCCGAAAGGGCCGCAAGGCCAAGACGACCAAGACCAAGACCCCGGCGCTGAAGGGTTCCCCTCAGCGGCGCGGTGTGTGCACCCGCGTGTACACCACCACCCCCAAGAAGCCGAACTCGGCGCTCCGTAAGGTCGCTCGCGTCAAGCTCAGCAGCCAGATCGAGGTGACCGCCTACATCCCGGGCGTGGGTCACAACCTGCAGGAGCACTCGATCGTGCTCGTCCGCGGCGGCCGGGTGAAGGACCTCCCCGGCGTGCGTTACAAGATCGTTCGCGGTTCGCTGGACACCCAGGGTGTCCGCAACCGCAAGCAGGCGCGCAGCCGTTACGGCGCGAAGAAGGAGAAGAGCTGAGATGCCGCGTAAGGGACCCGCTCCGCGGAAGCCGCTGGTCGCTGACCCGGTGTACAACTCGCCGTTGGTCACCCAGTTGGTGAACAAGATCCTCATGCGCGGTAAGCGTCAGCTCGCCGAGCGTATCGTGTACGCCGCTCTGGAGGGCTGCCGCGAGAAGTCCGGCACCGACCCGGTCGTCACCCTCAAGCGGGCGATGGACAACGTCAAGCCGACCCTCGAGGTGCGCAGCCGCCGCGTCGGTGGCGCCACCTACCAGGTGCCGGTCGAGGTCCGTCCGACCCGCGCGACCACCCTCGGTCTGCGCTGGCTGGTGACGTACTCCAAGGCCCGGCGCGAGAAGACCATGATCGAGCGGCTCATGAACGAGCTGCTGGACGCGAGCAACGGCCTGGGTGCTGCCGTGAAGCGGCGCGAGGACACGCACAAGATGGCCGAGTCGAACAAGGCCTTCGCGCACTACCGCTGGTAACACACTTGGTTCCGGCGCCTCTCGGGGCGCCGGAACCGCCACCAGTTGTGTCGAGACGACGATAAGTAGGGATTGAAGTGGCCGCCGCAGACGCGCTCGCCAACGTACGCAACATCGGCATCATGGCTCACATCGATGCCGGTAAGACCACCACCACCGAGCGGATCCTCTTCTACACCGGTATCACGTACAAGATCGGTGAGGTCCACGATGGCGGTGCCGTCATGGACTGGATGGAGCAGGAGCAGGAGCGTGGGATCACCATCACCTCCGCTGCTACCAAGTGTGAGTGGAAGGGCCACACGATCCAGATCATCGACACGCCCGGCCACGTCGACTTCACGGTCGAGGTCGAGCGGTCGCTGCGGGTGCTGGACGGTGCGGTCGCGGTCTACGACGGTGTGGCCGGCGTGGAGCCGCAGACGGAGAACGTCTGGCGTCAGGCCGACAAGTACGACGTCCCGCGGATGTGCTTCGTCAACAAGCTCGACCGGACCGGCGCGGACTTCTTCCGCTGCGTGCAGATGATGATCGACCGGCTCAACGCCACCCCGCTGGTGCTCCAGATCCCGATCGGGCTCGAGGGCAACCACATCGGCGTCGTCGACCTGATCGGCATGCGCGCCCTCACCTGGCGCGGGGAGACCCAGAAGGGTGAGGACTACGCGATCGAGGAGGTCCCCGCCGACCTCGCCGACTCCGCCGCCGAGTGGCGCGAGAAGCTGATTGAGACCCTGGCCGACGTCGACGACTCGGTGATGGAGAAGTACCTGGAGGGCGAGGAGATCTCCGTCGAGGAGATCAAGGCCGCCATCCGGCGCGCCACCATCGCCAGCAAGGCCAACCCGGTGCTCTGCGGCTCGGCGTTCAAGAACAAGGGCGTCCAGCCGATGCTCGACGCCGTGGTCGACTTCCTGCCGTCGCCGCTGGACGTCCCGGCGATCGAGGGCACCGCGGCCGACGGCGAGACGCCGCTGCAGCGGAAGCCGTCGAAGTCGGAGCCGTTCGCCGGCCTGGCCTTCAAGATCCAGACCGACAAGCACCTCGGCAAGCTCACCTACGTCCGGGTCTACTCCGGCACGGTCGAGACCGGCAACCAGGTGGTCAACTCCACCAAGGACCGCAAGGAGCGGATCGGCAAGATCTACCAGATGCACGCCAACAAGCGGGAAGAGCGCGGCTCGGCCCAGGCTGGCGACATCATCGCGGTGCAGGGTCTGAAGCAGACCACCACCGGCGACACGCTGTGCGACCCGGCGAACCCGGTCATCCTGGAGTCGATGACCTTCCCGGAGCCGGTCATCGAGGTCGCCATCGAGCCGAAGACCAAGGCCGACCAGGAGAAGCTCAGCACCGCCATCCAGCGGCTGGCGGAGGAGGACCCGACCTTCCGCGTCAAGCTGGACGAGGAGACCGGTCAGACGGTCATCGCCGGCATGGGCGAGCTGCACCTGGACATCCTGGTCGACCGGATGCGCCGCGAGTTCAACGTCGAGGCGAACATCGGCAAGCCGCAGGTGGCGTACCGCGAGACCATCCGCCGCAAGGTGGACAAGATCGAGTACACCCACAAGAAGCAGACCGGTGGCTCCGGCCAGTACGCCCGGGTCATCGTCAGCGTGGAGCCGCTGCCGATGGGCAACGACTCCCCGACGTACGAGTTCGCCAACGCCGTCACCGGTGGCCGTATCCCCCGGGAGTTCATCCCGTCGGTGGACGCTGGCGCCCAGGACGCGCTGCAGTACGGCATCCTGGCCGGCTTCCCGCTGGTCGGTGTCAAGCTGACGCTGCTGGACGGCCAGTACCACGAGGTCGACTCCTCGGAAATGGCGTTCAAGATCGCCGGCTCGATGGTGATGAAGGAGGCGGCCCGCAAGGCCGACCCCGCACTGCTCGAGCCGATGATGGCCGTTGAGGTCACCACTCCTGAGGAGAACATGGGTGACGTCATCGGCGACCTCAACTCCCGCCGCGGCATCATCCAGGCGATGGAGGAGCGCAGCGGCACCCGCATCGTGAGGGCCCTGGTGCCGTTGTCGGAGATGTTCGGCTACGTCGGCGACCTGCGGTCGAAGACCCAGGGCCGGGCCAGCTACAGCATGCAGTTCGACTCCTACGCCGAGGTTCCGCAGAACGTGGCGAAGGAGATCATCGCCAAGGCTACGGGTGAGTGACGCTCACCTGAGCTGATCGGATGAACCGGGGCTGGTCGCGGGAGGGTATCCCCGCCGGCGGCCACCTCGGTCGGGTTGCATGAGACCGGGTCTGTAGGCTTCATCGCCGCAGAACCCACCAAAGCTCTCCGACCGCGAGGTCGGAAAGGCTGTCGACAGAGTCCTAAGCGCCGACCTGGCGCGCCGGGGCGAACGAACCAAGAAGTCCACAGGAGGACACCAGTGGCGAAGGCGAAGTTCGAGCGGACTAAGCCGCACGTCAACATCGGCACCATTGGTCACATCGACCACGGTAAGACGACGCTGACGGCGGCCATCACCAAGGTCCTGCACGACCAGTATCCCGACCTGAACCCCTACACGCCGTTCGACCAGATCGACAAGGCGCCGGAGGAGAAGGCCCGCGGCATCACGATCTCGATCGCGCACGTCGAGTACCAGACCGAGTCTCGGCACTACGCGCACGTCGACTGCCCCGGGCACGCCGACTACATCAAGAACATGATCACCGGTGCCGCGCAGATGGACGGCGCGATCCTGGTGGTCGCGGCGACCGACGGCCCGATGCCGCAGACCCGCGAGCACGTGCTGCTGGCCCGTCAGGTCGGCGTGCCGTACATCGTCGTGGCGCTCAACAAGAGCGACATGGTCGACGACGAGGAGCTCCTGGAGCTCGTCGAGCTCGAGGTCCGCGAGCTGCTCTCGTCGCAGGAGTACCCGGGTGACGACCTGCCGGTCGTCCAGGTCTCCGCGCTGAAGGCGCTCGAGGGCGACCCGGTCTGGACCGAGAAGCTGCTCGAGCTGATGAACGCGGTCGACACCGCGATCCCGCAGCCTGAGCGCGAGATCGACAAGCCGTTCCTGATGCCGGTCGAGGACGTCTTCACGATCACCGGTCGTGGCACCGTCGTCACCGGTCGCGTGGAGCGCGGCGTTCTCCTGCCGAACGAGGATGTCGAGCTCGTCGGTATCAAGGAGAAGGGCTTCAAGACCAAGGTCACCGCGATCGAGATGTTCCGGAAGACCCTGGACGACGCCCGCGCAGGCGAGAACGTCGGCCTGCTGCTGCGTGGCACCAAGCGCGACGAGGTCGAGCGCGGCATGGTCGTGGTGAAGCCGGGCTCGAACACCCCGCACACGGAGTTCGAGGCGACGGTCTACATCCTCTCCAAGGAGGAGGGCGGCCGGCACACCCCGTTCTTCCAGAACTACCGTCCGCAGTTCTACTTCCGGACCACGGACGTCACCGGCGTCGTCACGCTGCCCGAGGGCACCGAGATGGTCATGCCGGGCGACAACACCACGATGACCGTGAACCTGATCCAGCCCATCGCGATGGAGGACAACCTCAAGTTCGCGATCCGGGAGGGTGGCCGTACGGTCGGCGCGGGTCGGGTCACCAAGATCATCAAGTGACCTGGGTAACCCCGATTAGCGTTGCCGCCGGTATTGCGGCATACTAGTCAGGTTGCGTAACGACAGTTCGTCGCCCGCGTCCGGCATCCGCTGGACCTCCGGGTCGTTGAACAGTCGCGCGTAGGGTGGTTGGCCTGTCCCTGGCGGCCAACCACCCTCGCACGGCGTTCAGGTCGCGGTGACGCGATCGGCGCCATGACCCACCGCGCGGTCAGCAGAGCTCCGGAGACCCGGGGCGGAGCCTGGTCCGAGGGCGCGACACGCCCGACCGCGGGGGTCGGCGGAAGTGGGCCTGTGCCAGCCGGTGCAGGTGCCCGCAACACTGCGGCATCGAGAGAAGGAACAGAAGCCACCATGGCGGGACAGAAGATCCGCATCCGGCTCAAGGCCTATGACCACGAGGTCGTCGACTCCTCGGCGCGGAAGATCGTCGAGACGGTGACGCGTACCGGGGCGCAGGTCGCTGGCCCGGTGCCGCTGCCCACGGAGATCAACCGTTTCTGCGTCATCCGCTCGCCGCACAAGTACAAGGACTCGCGCGAGCACTTCGAGATGCGCACTCACAAGCGGCTGATCGACATCATCGACCCGACTCCGAAGACGGTCGACTCGCTCATGCGCCTCGACCTGCCGGCTGGCGTCGACATCGAGATCAAGCTGTAGGGACCGGACAAATGGACAGGCAAGTCAAGGGGATCCTGGGCGCAAAGCTCGGCATGACCCAGGTCTGGGACAACAACCGTGTTGTCCCGGTGACCGTGGTTCAGGCCGGCCCGTGCGTCATCAGCCAGGTTCGTAGCGCCGAGAAGGACGGTTACTCCGCAGTCCAGCTCGCCTACGGCACGATCGACCCGCGCAAGGTGAAGAAGCCGGTCAGCGGGCACTACGCGAAGGCGGACGTGGCGCCGCGCCGACACATCGTCGAGCTGCGCACCGCGGACGCCGCGGACTACTCGCTGGGCCAGGAGGTCACGGTCGAGGAGTTCCCGGTCGGCGTCAGCATCGACGTCACCGGCCGGACCAAGGGCAAGGGCTACGCCGGCCCGATGAAGCGGCACGGCTTCCACGGTCTGCGCGCGAGCCACGGTGTCGAGCGCAAGCACCGCTCACCGGGCTCGATCGGCGCGTGCGCCACCCCGGGTCGCGTCTTCAAGGGCACCCGGATGGCCGGCCGGATGGGTGGCGTGCGCTACACCGTCCAGAACCTGACCGTCCAGGCGGTCGACACCGAGAACAACCTCCTGCTCGTTCGTGGGGCCATTCCCGGTCCCAAGGGCGCGCTGGTCCTGGTCCGCAACGCGGCCAAGGCCAAGGTGAAGAAGGGCGGTGTGGCCAAGTGACCACCGTTGACGTCCTCAACGTCGAAGGCGCCAAGAGCAGCTCCGTCGAGCTGCCCGGCGACATCTTCGACGTCCAGGCCAACCTCGCGCTGATGCACCAGGTCGTGGTGGCCCAGCTCGCGGCAGCCCGCCAGGGCACGCACAAGGCCAAGACCCGCGGCGAGGTCGCCGGCGGCGGCAAGAAGCCGTACAAGCAGAAGGGCACCGGTCGGGCCCGTCAGGGTTCGATCCGCGCGCCGCAGTTCGCCGGCGGTGGCGTGGTCCACGGCCCGGTGCCGCGTGACTACAGCCAGCGGACCCCGAAGAAGATGAAGGCCGCCGCCCTGCGTGGCGCTCTCTCCGACCGGGCCCGCGCTGGCCAGGTGCACGTCGTCGAGGCGTTCGTCTCGGGCGAGAAGCCGTCGACCAAGGCCGCCCTGGCCACGCTGGTCAAGCTGACCGAGGCCACCCGGGTCCTGGTCGTGCTGAGCAGCACCGACGAGCTGAACTGGGTGTCGCTGCGCAATGAGCCGCGGGTGCACCTGATCGAGGCCGGCCAGCTCAACACGTACGACGTGCTGGTGGCCGACGACGTGGTCTTCACCAAGGACGCCTTGGACGAGTTCCTGGGCGTTCCCGCCGAGACCACCGAGGAGGGTGGCAAGTGAGCACGATCGCCGATCCGCGGGACATCATCGTCGCGCCGGTCGTCTCGGAGAAGAGCTACAGCGAGCTGAACCGGAACTGGTACACCTTCCTGGTGCGCCCGGACGCGAACAAGACCGAGATCAAGATCGCTATCCAGCAGATCTTCAACGTCCGCGTCCTGACGGTCAACACGCTCAACCGTGAGGGCAAGCGCAAGCGCACGAAGACCGGTTTCGGTCAGCGCAAGGCCACCAAGCGGGCGATCGTGAAGCTGGCTGACGGTGACCGTATCGAGGCCTTCGGCGGCCCGGTCAGCTGAGGGGTGTAGACAATGGCTATCCGTAAATACAAGCCGACGACGCCGGGCCGGCGTGGCTCGAGCGTCGCCGACTTCGCCGAGATCACCCGGTCGAAGCCCGAGAAGTCGCTGCTGGCACCGCTGCCGAAGAAGGGTGGGCGTAACGTCCACGGCCGGATCACCACCCGGCACCACGGTGGCGGCCACAAGCGCCAGTACCGTCTGATCGACTTCAAGCGGGTCGACAAGGACGGCATCCCGGCGAAGGTCGCGCACATCGAGTACGACCCGAACCGCACCGCGCGCATCGCGCTGCTGCACTACGCCGACGGCGAGAAGCGCTACATCCTCGCGCCGAAGGACCTGAAGCAGGGCGACGCGGTGGAGTCCGGACCGGGCGCCGACATCAAGCCGGGTAACAACCTGCCGCTGCGCAACATCCCGGTCGGTACCACCATCCACAACGTGGAGCTGCGTCCGGGCGGCGGCGCCAAGCTGGCCCGCTCGGCCGGCGTCGGCGTCCAGCTGCTCGGCCGGGAGGGCGTGTACGCCACCCTGCGTCTGCCGTCCGGTGAGATCCGGCGGGTCGACGTGCGGTGCCGCGCCAGCGTCGGCGAGATCGGCAACGCCGACCAGTCGAACATCAACTGGGGCAAGGCCGGCCGCATGCGGTGGAAGGGCAGGCGCCCGACCGTCCGAGGCGTCGCCATGAACCCGGTCGACCACCCGCACGGTGGTGGTGAGGGTAAGACCTCAGGTGGCCGTCACCCGGTCAACCCGCAGGGTAAGCCCGAGGGCCGCACCCGTCGCAAGGGCCAGCCGAGTGACCGGCTGATCGTTCGCCGCCGCTACGCCACGCGTAAGCGCGGCTGAGGGAGATAAGACATGCCTCGCAGCCTGAAGAAGGGCCCGTTCGTCGACGACCACCTGCTCAAGAAGGTGGAGACGCAGAACGACAAGGGCTCGAAGAACGTCATCAAGACCTGGTCGCGGCGCTCGACGATCATCCCCGAGATGCTCGGCCACACGATCGCCGTGCATGACGGACGCAAGCACGTCCCGGTGTTCGTTACCGAGGCGATGGTCGGGCACAAGCTCGGCGAGTTCGCGCTGACCCGCACGTTCAAGGGTCACGAGAAGGACGACCGGAAGAGCCGCCGGCGCTGACGCCGCGGGCATACGGATAGAGGAACAAGGGGTTACAGCGATGCCAGGAAAGGGCGACGCTCCGGTGCTTCCGGGCGCGCGGGCGATTGCGCGGCACGTGCGCATCTCGCCGATGAAGGCGCGCCGGGTGGTCAACCTCGTCCGCGGCCTGCCCGCGAAGGAGGCGCTTACGGTGCTGCAGTTCGCGCCGCAGGCTGCGAGCGAGCAGGTGTACAAGGTGCTCGCGAGCGCGATCGCGAACGCGGAGAACAACGAGCGGCTGGACCCCGATGCGCTGCTCGTCAGCGAGGCGTTCGTCGACGAGGGCCCGACGATGAAGCGGTTCCGGCCGCGCGCGCAGGGCCGGGCGTACCGGATCCGCAAGCGGACCTGCCACATCACTGTGGCGGTCGAGGCGGTCGCGCCGGCTGCGCCGAAGAAGTCCGCGGCGAAGAAGGTCGCCCCGGCGAAGCAGGCTGAGGCCGCTGAGACGGAGAGCAAGACGGAGGGCGCCGAGTAATGGGTCAGAAGGTTCACCCCACTGGGTTCCGGCTCGGCAT
The DNA here is from genome assembly GCF_050948415.1 of Micromonospora sp. CA-111912. Classification (NCBI taxonomy): domain Bacteria; kingdom Bacillati; phylum Actinomycetota; class Actinomycetes; order Micromonosporales; family Micromonosporaceae; genus Micromonospora; species Micromonospora sp. CA-111912. The sequence goes on along the minus strand of NZ_CP192007.1, from coordinate 6,414,743 downwards.
CTCGACCGACTGGAAGTCCCGCTGGTTCGCGGACAAGCTCTACAAGGACTACATCGGCGAAGATGTCAAGATTCGCCGGATGATGTCCAAGGGCCTCGAGCGTGCCGGCATTTCCAAGGTCGACATCGAGCGCACCCGGGACCGGGTCCGCGTCGACATCCACACCGCCCGGCCGGGCATCGTCATCGGCCGGAAGGGTGCGGAGGCCGACCGGATCCGCGGCGAGCTGGAGAAGCTCACCGGCAAGCAGGTACAGCTGAACATCATCGAGGTGAAGAACCCCGAGTCGGACGCGCAGCTGGTTGCCCAGGGCGTCGCCGAGCAGCTCTCCAGCCGGGTCAGCTTCCGTCGGGCGATGCGCAAGGCGATGCAGTCGGCGATGAAGAACCCGGTGTGCAAGGGCATCCGGGTCCAGGTCTCGGGTCGCCTCGGCGGCGCCGAGATGAGCCGGACCGAGTTCTACCGCGAGGGTCGCGTCCCGCTGCACACGCTGCGGGCCAACATCGAGTACGGCTTCTTCGAGGCCCGTACCACCTTCGGCCGCATCGGCGTGAAGGTCTGGATCTACAAGGGTGACGCGGTGCCGGGTCGGGAGACCCCGGCCGAGGCGCCGTCGCGCCCGCGTCGTGAGCGTGCCGACCGCCCCGAGCGTCCGCGCCGTGGTCGGTCCGGTTCGTCCGGCACGACCGCCGGTGGCACCGAGGCCGGCCGGGCTGCTGCGACCACCATCGCGCAGCAGGCTGAGACGCCGAGCGGCGAGCCGATCGACAGCGCTGCTGTCGCCTCGGTCGCTTCGGCTCCGGCAGAAACGCAGCAGGAGGGCTGACAGATGCTGATGCCGCGCAAGCCCCCGAAGGGCTTCCGCAAGCCGCACCACCCGGACCGCAGTGGCGCGTCCAAGGGTGGCAACCGCGTGGTGTTCGGCGAGTTCGGGATCCAGGCTCTCGAGCCGGCGTACGTGACCAACCGGCAGATCGAGTCGGCGCGTATCGCGATGACCCGCCACATCAAGCGTGGCGGTAAGGTCTGGATCTCGATCTTCCCGGACCAGGCCCTGACCAAGAAGCCGGCCGAGACCCGGATGGGTTCCGGTAAGGGCTCGCCCGAGTGGTGGGTCGCCAACGTGAAGCCGGGGCGGATCCTCTTCGAGATGTCCTTCCCCAACGAGCAGATCGCGCGAGAAGCGATGCGTCGCGCGATCCACAAGCTCCCGATGAAGTGCCGCATTGTTACGCGCGAAGTGGGTGAATCCTGATGGCAGCGGGCGTTAAGGCCTCCGAGCTGCGTGAGCACTCCGACGAGGAGCTGGTCACGAAGCTGCGCGAGGCTAAGGCGGAGCTGTTCAACCTCCGCGTGCAGGGCGCAACCGGGCAGCTGGACAACAACCGGCGGTTGCAGGTCATCCGTCGGGAGATCGCCCGGATCTACACGATCATGCGTGAGCGCGAGTTGGGTCTCTCCGCCGCGCCGACTGAGGTGACTGCATCATGAGCGAGAACACCACCACCGCCGAAGCGCGGGCCCGCCGCAAGGTGCGCGAGGGCCTCGTGGTCAGCGACAAGATGGACAAGACCGTCGTGGTCGAGGTCGAGGACCGGGTCAGGCACGCGCTGTACGGCAAGATCATGCGCCGTACCAGCAAGCTGAAGGTGCACGACGAGCAGAACGCCGCCGGCATCGGCGATCGGGTTCTGATCATGGAGACCCGGCCGCTGTCCGCCACGAAGCGTTGGCGGATCGTGGAGATCCAGGAAAAGGCCAAGTAGCGAAGGCTCGATCTCGCCCGGCTTCAGTCGGGCGCGGGTTCCGCCAGGCTCCGGCCGCGGCAGGCGGCCGGAGAACCGGCAGACATAGGAGATAGACGTGATTCAGCAGGAGTCGCGACTGCGCGTCGCCGACAACACGGGTGCCCGGGAGATCCTGTGCATCCGGGTTCTCGGGGGCTCCGGTCGGCGCTACGCGAGCATCGGCGACGTCATCGTGGCCACGGTCAAGGACGCGATCCCGGGTGCCGGTGTGAAGAAGGGCGACGTCGTCAAGGCCGTCATCGTCCGCACCGCCAAGGAGCGGCGGCGGCCGGACGGCTCGTACATTCGCTTCGACGAGAACGCCGCCGTCATCATCAAGGACGGTGGGGACCCGCGCGGCACCCGTATCTTCGGCCCGGTGGGCCGGGAGCTGCGGGACAAGCGGTTCATGAAGATTATTTCCCTCGCGCCGGAGGTGTTGTGACCGTGAAGGTCAAGAAGGGCGACACGGTCGTCGTCATCGCCGGCAAGGACAAGGGTGCCAAGGGCAAGGTCATCGCGTCCTACCCGCGGCAGGACAAGATCCTGGTCGAGGGCGTGAACCGGGTCAAGAAGCACACCCGTATCAGCACCACCCAGCGTGGCGCCAAGACCGGTGGCATCGTCACCCAGGAAGCCCCGATCCACGTCTCCAACGTGCAGGTCCTGGATTCCGAGGGGAACCCGACCCGCGTCGGGTACCGCTTCGACGACAACGGCCAGAAGGTCCGCATCGCGCGTAGCACCGGTAAGGACCTGTGATGACCACGGCTACCGAAGCCAAGACCATGCCGCGCCTCAAGGAGCGGTACCGCAACGAGATCGTGGCCAAGCTGCAGGAGCAGCACAGCTTCGGCAACCCCATGCAGGTGCCGCGGCTGGTCAAGATCGTCGTCAACATGGGTGTCGGCGAGGCCGCCCGGGACGCCAAGCTGATCGATGGCGCCGTCCGGGACCTGGCCACCATCACCGGCCAGAAGCCGCAGGTGCGGCGGGCGACCAAGTCCATCGCGCAGTTCAAGCTCCGCGAGGGCATGCCGATCGGCGCGAAGGTCACCCTGCGCGGCGACCGGATGTGGGAGTTCCTGGACCGTCTGCTGTCCATCGCGCTGCCTCGTATCCGCGACTTCCGCGGTCTGGACGGGCGCAAGCTCGACGGGCACGGCAACTACACGTTCGGTCTGACCGAGCAGTCGGTGTTCCACGAGATCGACCAGGACAAGATCGATCGCCAGCGGGGCATGGACATCACGGTGGTCACGACCGCCACGACCGACGACGAGGGCCGGGCGCTGCTCAAGCTCCTGGGCTTCCCGTTCAAGGAGAACTGAGATGGCCAAGAAGGCGCTGATCCTCAAGGCGGCCGCGAAGCCGAAGTTCTCGGTTCGCGCGTACACCCGCTGCCAGCGGTGTGGGCGTCCCAAGGCGGTCTACCGCAAGTTCGGGCTCTGCCGGATCTGCATCCGGGAGATGGCCCACCGCGGTGAGCTGCCGGGCGTGTCCAAGGCTTCCTGGTAAGGGCGACCGCGCCCCGGCTGCCGGCCGGGGCCCCTTGCACCGATCATGTATTGCTCTTCGCCGTAGGCCCGGGGCTCACCGCCCCGGGAACCCCGGCGAGAAAGGCTGACGAAATCCATGACGATGACCGACCCGATCGCAGACATGCTCACGCGTCTGCGTAACGCCAACCAGGCGTACCACGACCGGGTGACGATGCCCTACTCCAAGATCAAGGCGAACATCGCCGAGGTCCTGAAGGCCGAGGGTTACATCGCCACCTGGTCGGTCGAGGAGCCCGAGGAGGGCGCCGTCGGCAAGCGACTGGTCGTCGAGCTGAAGTACGGCCAGAGCCGCGAGCGGAGCCTGGCCGGCATCAAGCGCGTGTCCAAGCCCGGTCTCCGGGTGTACGCCAAGTCGGACGGGCTCCCGCGGGTGCTCGGCGGGCTGGGCGTGGCGATCATTTCGACGTCCCAGGGGCTGCTCACCGACCGGCAGGCCCGCAAGCGGAGCGTTGGCGGGGAAGTCCTCGCCTTCGTCTGGTAACGGGAGACAGGTAGAAATGTCGCGTATTGGACGTAAGTCGATCCCGGTGCCTGCCGGCGTCGACATCACGATCGACGGCCAGACCGTCAAGGTCAAGGGCCCGAAGGGCGAGCTGTCGCACACGCTCGCCGAGCCCATCACGGCGGAGCACGCCGAGGACGGCCAGTTGCAGGTCAACCGGCCCAACGACGAGCGCAAGGCCAAGGAGCTGCACGGCCTGAGCCGTACGCTGGTCGCCAACATGATCGTCGGCGTGACCGAGGGCCACCGCAAGAGCCTGGAGATCGCCGGCACCGGTTACCGGGTCACGGCCAAGGGCAAGGACCTGGAGTTCGCGCTCGGGTTCTCGCACGCGGTGCTGGTCCCCGCGCCGAACGGCATCACCTTCACGGTGGAGAAGCCGACGGTGTTCCACGTGGCCGGCATCGACAAGCAGCAGGTCGGCGAGGTTGCCGCCAACATCCGGAAGATCCGCCCGCCGGAGCCCTACAAGGGCAAGGGCGTGAAGTACCAGGGCGAGGTCATCCGCCGCAAGGCTGGAAAGGCAGGTAAGAAGTGAGCGCCACGCTGCTCAAGCGCCGCCGCGGCGTTGCCGCCAAGCGCGCCGTCGGCCGTGCGCGTCGACACTTCCGGGTCCGCAAGAACGTCAGCGGCACCACCGAGCGTCCCCGTCTGGTCGTCACCCGGTCGCTGCGCCACGTCGTGGCCCAGATCGTGGACGACACCAAGGGTCACACCCTGGCGTCGGCCTCGACCCTGGACGCCTCGCTGCGCGGCACCGAGGGCGACAAGAGCGCCCTGGCCGGCAAGGTCGGCACGCTGCTCGCCGAGCGGGCCAAGGCTGCCGGCATCTCGAAGGTCGTCTTCGACCGCGGTGGCAACCGGTACGCGGGGCGGGTCGCCGCGCTTGCCGACGCCGCCCGCGAAGCCGGGCTCGAGTTCTAGAAACCCCGTCACGAGAGAGAAGGAAGGCTGCTGATGCCAGGTCAACAGCGCCGTGGCGGCGGGTCCGGTGGCAACGAGGGTGGTCGCCGCGACAACCGCCGTGAGGGCGGCCGCGGAAACGCGCCCGTCGAAAAGACCCCGCACCTCGAGCGGGTCGTCGCGATCAACCGCGTCGCCAAGGTCGTGAAGGGTGGTCGTCGCTTCAGCTTCACCGCCCTGGTGATCGTGGGCGATGGCGACGGCAACGTCGGCGTGGGGTATGGAAAGGCCAAGGAGGTGCCCGCGGCGATCGCCAAGGGCGTCGAGGAGGCCAAGAAGCACTTCTTCAAGGTGCCGCGGATCGGTAAGTCGATCCCGCACCCGATCACGGGTGAGGCCGCCGCCGGCGTGGTGCTGCTCAAGCCGGCCTCGGCCGGTACGGGCGTCATCGCCGGTGGCCCGGTGCGTGCCGTGCTGGAGTGTGCCGGCATCCACGACGTGCTCTCCAAGAGCCTCGGGTCGTCGAACCCGATCAACATCGTGCACGCCACGGTGGCGGCGCTGAAGGGGCTGGAGTCCCCGGAGGCTGTCGCGGCCCGTCGTGGCCTGCCGGTCGAGGACGTCGCGCCGGCCGCCATGCTGGCGTCGCGGGCGGGGGTGGCATCCTGATGGCTCGCCTGAAGGTCACCCAGCTCCGGTCCGTGATCGGGACCAAGCGCAACCAGCGTGAGTCGCTGCGTTCGCTCGGTCTCAAGCGGATCAACGACGTGGTGGTCAAGGAGGACCGGCCGGAGATCCGGGGCATGATCTTCGCGGTCAACCACCTCGTGAAGGTCGAGGAGGTCGAGTAATGACGATCAAGGTCCACCACCTGCGCCCGGCGCCCGGTGCCAAGACCGCCAAGACCCGCGTGGGTCGCGGCGAGGGCTCCAAGGGCAAGACCGCCGGTCGCGGTACCAAGGGCTCCAAGGCCCGCAAGAACATCTCGGCTGCGTTCGAGGGTGGGCAGATGCCCATCCACATGCGCCTGCCGAAGATGAAGGGCTTCAAGAACAAGTTCAAGGTGGTCTTCCAGGTGGTCAACCTGGACAGGCTCGCCGAGCTGTTCCCGAACGGCGGCCAGGTCGGCCCGCTGGAGCTGGTCGAGGCCGGCGCGGTCCGCAAGGGCCAGCCGGTCAAGGTCCTCGGCACCGGCGACCTGAGCGGCGTGTCCATCCAGGTGTCGGCGCACGCGTTCAGCGCGTCGGCCAAGGAGAAGATCACCGCCGCCGGTGGCTCCGTCACCGAGCTGTAGGGCAGAACCCGTGGCGCCCGCTCAGTTGTCTGTGACTGGGCGGGCGCCACGGTCTACCCCGAACGTGTGCACCGGGTAATATCGGATTCGGTTTATGTAGCCGGGCACACCTGCCCGGACCGGGATCGGGCTGTTAGAGTCCCATCCCAGCTATGGATATCGGGCGCTCGCCCGGCACCCACCCGACCCGCCAGGGACCACCACCGGCGGCCCGCCTCGCGCAGGAGGAAGAAAGTTGCTGTCCGCCTTTCTCAGTGCGTTCCGTACGCCTGACCTGCGCAAGAAGCTGCTGTTTACGGTAGGCATCATTGCGGTCTACCGGCTCGGCGCAACCCTGCCCAGCCCGGGTGTCTCGTACGGCAACGTGCAGAAGTGTCTCGACAGCATCCAGGGGGACACCACCGGGGTGCTGAACCTGCTCGACCTCTTCTCCGGCGGGGCGCTGCTTCAGCTCTCGGTCTTCGCGCTGGGGATCATGCCCTACATCACAGCGTCGATCATCCTGCAGCTGCTCACCGTGGTCATCCCGCGGTTGGAGCAGCTCCGCAAGGAGGGTCAGGCCGGCCAGGCGAAGATCACCCAGTACACCCGCTACCTCACCCTCGGCCTGGGCATCCTCCAGTCGTCGGCGTTCGTGGCGCTGGCCCGCTCCGGGCAGCTCTTCCAGAACAAGTGCGACCAGTTCCCGATCGTCCCCGAGGGCACCGGCATCCCGAACTGGCTGACGCTGACCATCCTGGTCATGACGATGACCGCCGGCACGGGCATGGTGATGTGGCTCGGCGAGCTGATCACCGACCGGGGCGTCGGCAACGGCATGTCGGTGCTGATCTTCACCTCGATCGCGGCGCGTCTTCCCGCCGAGGGTTGGAAGATCAAGACCCAGCAGGGCTGGGGCAAGTTCTTCCTGGTGCTCGCGCTGGTCCTGGTGGTCATCACCGCCGTCACCTTCATCGAGCAGGCACAGCGCCGGATCCCGGTGCAGTACGCCAAGCGGATGATCGGCCGGCGGATGTACGGCGGCACCTCGACCTACATCCCGCTGAAGGTCAACCAGGCGGGTGTCATCCCGGTCATCTTCGCCTCGTCGCTGCTCTACCTGCCGCAGCTGGCGCTCCAGTTCTTCGACCCGAACAACCCGGGCAAGACCCAGGCCTGGATCCAGAACAACGTGGTCAACCCGTCGAGCCCGGCGCACATCGTGATCTACTTCATGTTGATCATCTTCTTCACGTACTTCTACGTCTCGATCACGTTCAACCCGACCGAGGTCGCGGACAACATGAAGAAGTACGGCGGCTTCGTGCCGGGCATCCGCCCCGGCAAGCCGACCGCCGACTACCTCGACTTCATCCTCAGCCGGATCACCCTGCCGGGCGCGCTCTACCTGGGTATCGTCGCGGTCCTGCCGAACTTCTTCTTCATCTGGCTGAACAACCAGCAGTTCCAGAACTTCCCGTTCGGCGGCACCGCTGTGCTCATCATGGTCGGCGTCGGTCTGGAGACCGTGAAGCAGATCGAGAGCCAACTCATGCAGCGGAACTACGAAGGGTTCCTGCGGTAGATGCGACTCGTTCTGGTTGGCCCGCCGGGCGCGGGTAAGGGCACACAGGCGGAGTTCATCGCCGCTCACCTCTCGGTGCCCAAGATCTCGACCGGTGACATCTTCCGGGCGAACGTCTCCCAGGGCACACCCCTGGGCATCGAGGCCAAGCGGTACATGGACGCCGGCAAGCTGGTCCCGGACGAGGTGACCATCAACATGGTCCGGGACCGGCTCGCCGAGCCGGACGCCAGCGAGGGCTTCCTGCTCGACGGCTTCCCGCGCACCACGCCGCAGGCCGCCGCGCTGGACAAGCTGCTCGCCGACCTCGGCACCGCGCTGGACCTGGTGCTGGAGCTGGTCGTCGACGACGACGAGGTGATCCGGCGGCTCTCCGGCCGGCGTACCTGCCGGGGCTGCGGGAAGATCTGGCACGTCGAGTTCGACGCGACGACCCGGGACGACATCTGCGACCGCTGCGGCGCGGAGCTGTTCCAGCGCGACGACGACAAGCCGGAGACCATCGCCGCCCGGCTGCGGGAGTACGCCGAGAAGACCGCGCCGCTGGTGGACTACTACGGCGCCCAGGGCAAGCTGGTGGGCATCGACGCCACCGGCCCGGTGGAGGACGTCACCGTCCGCGCCATCGACGCCCTCCGCTCATACGGCGGCTGACGACCGCCGGGGCTCCGGCGGATAGAGTGCGAACAGCGGGGTACGTGCGACGTGCCCCGCTGATCCGCGCGACGAAAGGTAACGGCTCCATGCGTCGTCCCCAGCTGGACATCCAGCTGAAGACCCCCGACCAGATCGAGATGATGCGCGCCGCCGGGCTGGTGGTCGCCGAGGCGCTGCGTCGGATGCGAGAGGCGGTCGCTCCCGGGGTCAGCACCGCCGACCTGGACGCGATCGCCGAGTCGACGATCCGGGAGGCCGGCGCGGTTCCCTCGTTCAAGGGCTACCACGGCTTCCCCGCCTCGATCTGCTCGTCGGTCAACGAGCAGGTGGTGCATGCCATCCCGTCGCCCGCCCAGGTGCTCCGGGACGGCGACGTGATCTCGATCGACTGCGGCGCGGTGCTGAACGGCTGGCACGGCGACGCGGCGATCACCGCCGGCGTGGGGGAGGTCGACCCGGCACTGCTGAAGATGGCCGCGGTGGCCGAGGACTCGATGTGGGCCGGGATCGCCGCTGCGGCGCGGGGGGCGGCCAGCGGCAAGGGCCGCCTGACCGACATCTCGCACGCGGTGGAGAGCGCGGTCCGCAAGGGCGGCCGGTACGGCATCGTCGACGGGTACGGCGGGCACGGCATCGGCACCGAGATGCACCAGGACCCGCACGTGCTCAACCACGGCCGGCCCGGCAAGGGCCCCCGGCTGGTGCCGGGTATGGCGCTGGCCATCGAGCCGATGATCACCAGGGGCTCGCCGCGCACGGCCGAACTGGCCGACGGCTGGACGGTCGTCACCCGGGACGGCTCGATGGCGGTGCACGTCGAGCACACGATGGCGCTGCTGCCCGACGGGGTGTGGGTGCTCACAGCGTTCGACGGGGGCCGGGGCCGCCTCGGCGATCTGGTCACCGCCCGCCAGCCTGCGGACTCACCGACCCGCTGAGCCCTCCGCCGCGTCCCGCTGGCGTCTGTGCGGGGGTGTCCGGGGCGCCCCGGACCGCTGCGGCTACCACCGCCCCGCCTGAGGCCCGCGCTGTGGCCTCCTGAGGTCCCGCGAGGTGCACGGACACCGGCACGCGGTGCCGGCCCGGCTCCAGCCGACGTGAGGAGCCGGTGGTGGCCGGACGGTGGCATGCTTGCTGGCATGGAGGGACGCGACGGGATGCGGGCCGCCGACGCGGACCGGCAGGTAGTGGCGGACCAACTGCGGATGGCCGTGGACGAGGGCCGGCTCGACCTGCACGAGTACGACGAGCGGTTGCAGCGGGCGTACGCCTCGCGCACGTACGGCGAACTGGACGCGCTGGTGACCGATCTGCCGGTGCCGGCGGCCCCGGCAGCGTCGGAACTCGCAACGGTGCCGGACGCGGTCCCGCCAGCGGTGGAACGCGCCCGGTCGTCGGCGACCGCCCGGTGGCTGGCCGAGGTCTGGCTTCCGTACCTGCGGGTGGTCGCGATCGTGGTGACCGTCTGGGCGGTGACCTCGCTCCTCGCCACCGACCTGCTCTACTTCTGGCCCGCCTGGGTGGCCGGGCCGTGGGGGGCGGTGCTCCTGGTGCGCACGGTCGCCGGTCTCACCTCCGGGGAGCCGCGGCGGTGGGCGGCGGAGCAGGAGCGGCGGCGTGAACACCGGCTCGCGAAGCGGGCGCGCAAGCGGGCGCGGAAGTTGGCTGCCGCCGCCGAGGAGCCCGAGCGGCGGGCGCTGCCGGCCGCCGAAGAGCGGGAACGCCCGGACCTGGTCCCGCCGGACGGGGAGGACCCTCGGGGGCCGATGGGGGAGCTGCCGGCCGACGAGCGGGAACGCCGGCGGGGCGAGGCCGATGCCGAGGTCTGAATGGCCTTGTCTGTCCGGTCCGACGCACCGATTCGCGCCCGGTTTGGCGGCGACCTGCAGGCGGGCGTAGACTTTCTGATCGGCGCACAGCGTCCACTCCGGCATGCCCATCCTGCGCTTCGGTGGGAGTCGGAGCCGCGGCTGGCGCGGGCCCCGAAACAGCGTTCCGGGGCTCGTGTAAGACGTTGTGGGCCGTCCGGAGCAACCGACGTCAGGACAGCGGAGGACATGCCGAAAAAAGACGGAGCCATCGAGATCGAGGGGCGCGTCATCGAGCCCCTGCCGAACGCAATGTTCCGGGTGGAGCTCGCGAACGGTCACAAGGTCCTGGCTCACATCAGCGGCAAGATGCGGCAGCACTACATCCGCATCCTGCCGGAGGACCGGGTCGTCGTCGAGCTCTCGCCGTACGACCTGACCCGCGGGCGCATCGTCTACCGCTACAAGTAAGCGACCTGACGGCGGCCGGGTAGTCCCCGTGTCCGTCTTCGACGTCCGGCGTCGCGCGTGTCGCGTCTCCGGGCCAGATGGGAAGTAAGGCAACCGTGAAGGTCAAGCCGAGCGTCAAGAGGATCTGCAACAAGTGCCGGGTGATCCGTCGGCACGGCCGGGTCATGGTCATCTGTAGCGACCCGCGCCACAAGCAGCGCCAGGGCTGAACCAGTCCGATCGACCGTGATCTACTGATCACGGCCAGTCGAACCGGCCCGGGCCGCAGGTCCAGCAAACACATCATCAGCTCGTCCCAGCCGCGAGCGGTACGCGTAGCGCGTACCCCTGCGTGGTTGACCCCCGGTCGGAGGCCGGGGCCCGTTCGGGCAGCGGTCGATCCTCCCGGCGCCACGGCGCCGGGCCGACCGGAGCGGGGTGGGGCGGGTGCAGACCTCCGCAGAACACCACAAGGAGTACGCCCGCACATGGCACGTCTAGCCGGCGTGGATCTCCCCCGCGAAAAGCGGATGGAGATCGCGCTCACCTACATCTTCGGCGTGGGTCGTACCCGCGCCCTGGAGACGCTCGCCGCCACCGGCATCTCGCCGGACAAGCGCGCTCGGGACCTCACGGACGAGGAGCTGGTCCAGCTCCGGAACCACATCGAGGGCAACTACAAGGTTGAAGGCGACCTGCGCCGCGAGGTCGCCGCTGACATCCGCCGCAAGGTCGAGATCGGCTGCTACGCCGGCATCCGGCACCGCCGGGGTCTGCCCGTGCGTGGCCAGCGGACCAAGACCAATGCGCGGACCCGCAAGGGCCCGAAGCGGACCGTCGCCGGCAAGAAGAAGCCCGGCAAGAAGTAACTAGGAGCGCACAGACTTATGCCACCGAAGGCTCGTGCCGGAGCCGCTGTCAAGAAGGTCCGGCGCAAGGAACGCAAGAACGTCGCCCACGGGCAGGCGCACATCAAGAGCACCTTCAACAACACCATCGTGTCCATCACGGACCCGACCGGTGCGGTCATCTCCTGGGCCTCCGCCGGCCAGGTCGGTTTCAAGGGCTCGCGCAAGTCGACCCCGTTCGCCGCGCAGCTGGCCGCCGAGGCCGCCGCGCGTCGGGCGATGGAGCACGGCATGCGCAAGGTCGACGTGTTCGTCAAGGGCCCCGGCTCCGGCCGGGAGACCGCGATCCGTTCGCTGCAGGCCGTCGGGCTGGAGGTCGGGCAGATCGCCGACGTCACCCCGCAGCCGCACAACGGATGCCGTCAGCCGAAGCGTCGCCGGGTCTGAGAGGTAGAGAGAGATGGCTCGTTACACCGGTGCTGACTGCCGCCGTTGCCGGCGGGAGAAGATGAAGCTGTTCCTCAAGGGCAGCAAGTGCGATGGCCCGAAGTGCCCGTTCGAGTCCCGGCCGTTCCCGCCCGGGCAGCACGGCCGCGGCCGCACCAAGGAGACGGAGTACCTGCTCCAGCTCCGCGAGAAGCAGAAGGCCCGCCGTGTCTACGGCGTGCTGGAGAAGCAGTTCCGCGGTTACTACGAGGAGGCCGTGGGCAAGCAGGCCAAGACCGGTGAGGTCCTCCTGCAGATCCTCGAGTCGCGGCTGGACAACGTCGTTTACCGGGCCGGCTTCGCGCACTCGCGTGACATGGCCCGTCAGCTGGTCAAGCACGGCCACTTCACGGTGAACGGCAAGAAGGTCGACATCCCGTCGTTCCGGGTGAAGGAGCACGACATCATCGAGGTTCGGGCCAAGAGCAAGGAGCTCACCCCGTTCATCGTGGCGCAGGCTCAGGCCGGCTCGAAGACGGTCCCGGCGTGGCTGGAGGCCATCCCGAGCCAGATGAAGGTTCTCGTGCACTCGCTCCCGGCCCGCCAGGTGATCGACACCCAGGTCCAGGAGCAGCTGATCGTCGAGCTCTACTCCAAGTAGTCGGGCTCGTTGCGGTGGTCCGCCCTGCGGGGCGGACCACCGGAACAGTTTGTGTCGCGGACGTCAAATAGCGGGCGTCCCGGAAGAGAAGAGAAGACATGCTCATCAGCCAGCGACCGTCTCTTTCCGAAGAGTCGATCAACGAGACCCGGTCCCGGTTCACCATCGAGCCGCTGGAGCCGGGCTTCGGCTACACCCTGGGCAACTCGCTGCGGCGTACGCTGCTGTCGTCCATCCCGGGTGCGGCGATCACCTCCATCAAGATCGACGGCGTGCTGCACGAGTTCACCACGATCCCCGGCGTCAAAGAGGACGTGGTCGAACTCGTCATGAACATCAAGGAGCTGTGCGTCAGCTCCGAGCACGACGAGCCGGTCAGCATGTACCTGCGTAAGCAGGGCCCGGGCGACGTGACGGCGGGCGACATCCAGCCCCCGGCCGGCGTCTCGGTGCACAACCCGGACCTGAAGCTCGCCACCCTCAACGGCAAGGGCCGGCTCGACATGGAGCTGACCGTCGAGCGGGGTCGCGGCTACGTGACCGCGGCGCAGAACAAGCAGTCCGGCGCCGAGATCGGCCGCATCCCGGTCGACTCGATCTACTCGCCGGTGCTGAAGGTGACGTACCGCGTCGAGGCGACCCGGGTCGAGCAGCGGACCGACTTCGACCGGCTGATCATCGACGTCGAGACCAAGCCGTCGATGGGCCCGCGTACTGCGCTGGCCTCCGCCGGTTCGACGCTGGTGGAGCTCTTCGGGCTGGCCCGGGAGCTGGACGAGACCGCCGAGGGCATCGACATCGGGCCGTCCCCGCAGGACGCGCAGCTGGCGGCGGATCTGGCCCTGCCGATCGAGGAGCTGGACCTCACCGTCCGCTCCTACAACTGCCTCAAGCGCGAGGGCATCAACTCCGTCGGTGAGCTCATCGGGCGCACCGAGGCCGATCTCCTCGACATCCGCAACTTCGGCCAGAAGTCGATCGACGAGGTCAAGATGAAGCTGGCCGGGATGGGTCTGGGGCTGAAGGACTCGGCCCCGAACTTCGACCCGGCGAACGTCGTGGACGCCTTCGGTGAGGCCGACTACGACACCGACGACTACCGCGAGACCGAGCAGCTCTAGTCCCCGCTGCCGCCACACCTGAGGAGCACCAAGCATGCCCACGCCCACCAAGGGCCCCCGCCTCGGCGGCAGCCCCGCGCACGAGCGCCTGATGCTGGCCAACCTGGCCACCGCGCTGTTCCAGCACGGCAAGATCAAGACCACCGAGACGAAGGCCCGGCGGCTGCGTCCGCTGGCCGAGCAGCTCATCACCAAGGCCAAGCGGGGCGACCTCGCCGCGCGGCGGCGGGTGCTGGGCGTCGTCAAGGACAAGGACGTGGTCTACTCCCTGTTCGACCAGATCGCGCCCCGGTACGCCAACCGCAACGGTGGCTACACCCGGATCGTGAAGACTGGCCCGCGCAAGGGTGACAACGCTCCGATGGCGGTCATCGAGCTGGTCGAGGAGCTTCAGGTCGCCGAGCCCAAGGCGAACAAGAAGACCGCCGCTCGCAAGGCCGCACAGCAGGACAAGGTCGAGGCGCTCGCCCCCGCGGAGGAGACCCCGCAGGCGAAGTCCGGCGACCAGGACGCCGAGGCGCCGGTGTCGGCGTCCGGCGACACCGACGCCGCCCGCGAGGACAGCGACGAGGCCACCGAGAACAAGGCCTGATCAACGGCACCTTCGGGCCCGGCACCCCCACGGGGATGCCGGGCCCGACCCATGAGGAGGTACACGAGGTGGACGAGCGGACCCGGCTGCGGCTGGACGTCTCGTACGACGGCACGGACTTCTCCGGCTGGGCGGCCCAGCCGACCCGGCGGACGGTGGCCGGCGTACTCGTGCAGACCCTGGACCTGGTCCTCGGGGCGGGCGTGGCGACCGGGCTGACCGTGGCCGGGCGGACGGACGCCGGGGTGCACGCCGCCGGCCAGGTGTGCCACCTCGATCTGCCCGCCGCCGCGTGGCGCGAGTGGGAGGGCTCGTTGCTGCGCCGGCTGGCCCGGCTGCTCCCCACCGACGTGCGGGTGCGGGCGATGACCGAGGTGCCGGCCGACTTCGACGCCCGGTTCTCGGCGACCTTCCGCCGCTACGAGTACCGGGTGACCGACGCGCCGTTCGGGGCCGAGCCGCTGCGTCGGCACGAGGTGCTGGCCTGGCCGCGGTCGCTCGACCCTGGCCTGCTCAACGCCGCAGCGGCGGGCCTGGTGGGGGAGCACGACTTCGCCGCGTACTGCCGGCGCAAGGAGAACGCCACCACGCTGCGGGAGGTGACCCGGCTGGACTGGCGGCGCGACCCGGACGGCATCCTGGTCGCCACCGTCCAGGCCGACGCGTTCTGCCAGGCGATGGTCCGCAGCCTGGTCGGGGCGATGCTGGTCGCCGGGGACGGCCGGCGCCCGGTGGACTGGCCGGGCGGCCTGCTGACCCGGCGGGACCGGTCCAGCGAGGTGACGGTGGCCCCGGCGCACGGGTTGACCCTGGTCGCCGTCGGCTACCCCGACGACCCGGCCGAGTACGCCCGCCGCTCCGACCTCACCCGCCGGCTTCGCGTCCCCTCGCAGGCCTGAGGGCCGCGGGTTCCCGGGCGGCCGGTCAGTTGGTTCCGCCGGGGGCGGCTGTGGCCTGGCCGGTCGAGCCGCCGGTCGCGCGGCGCTCCAGCACCTTCTTGTCCAGGTGCAGCTCGATCAGGTCGTACAGGACCTCGCGGACCTTCGGGTCGCCGGCCTTCACGGGCTTGCCGTCGGCCCGGACCACCAGGCAGTACGCGAGGTAGTGGCCGCGTACCTGCCAGCCGACCCGGGAGGGCGCCTCGGTGAGCGCCTCGGTGTCGTCGCCGGCCGGCATGCCGCGGAACCGGCCCTCCCGCCCGTCGAGCAGCTCCCGCAGGCGGTCCCGGACGCGCTGGGCGGTGGCCAGGTCGGTCAGGTTGAACAGCCCTGCGGTGAGCAGGTACTCCTCGTCGGGGGAGCGCAGGGTGGCCCGGATCACCTGGTTGCAGCCGAGCCGGACGAGCAGGTCGGCCACCTCGTCGGTGGCGGCGGTCGGGCAGTTGGCGCTCGACTGGGTCTTGAGCACCGCGTACGGCTCCTCGCCGTCGCCGATGGTCAGCTTCCGGCCGGCGAAGACCTCTTTGGCGGTCAGCGGCGCCGGGTCGGTGTCCCGGGAGTCGATGTCCTGCCGTTCGGTGTGTGACGGCGACGGGGCGGCGGCCGGCAGGCTCGGGGTGACCTTCGGTTGCGAGATCCCGTCGGGCAACAGGGCGGCGCCGGCCAGTCCGCAGAGGGCGAGGAGCACCAGGACCGCCGCGCCGCCGACCAACACCTGCCAGAGTCGGCCGCCGTTTCGGCCGGGTTCCGGGGCCCGCCGGTTCCGGGGCAGGTTCAGCGGCTGGGTGGTGGCGGGAGCCGGGGTGGCCGGCGGGGGGAACGGGGGTGCGCCGCGGGGCGGGACCGGGGCCGGCGGGGCGGGCGGCGCGACCCGGGCGGTCCGGGCGGTCCGGGGCAGAGACGGCGTCGGGAAGCGGGACGGGGAAGGGCCGGCATGGGCGGGGCCGGCGTCGCCGATCGTCGACAGTTCCGAGCCGGGCCGAGGGCGTCCCTCGAATGCGTCCTCATCGGATTCGTACCGGTACACCATGCCGCCCAGAGTAGGGCTTATTGTCCCTTTAGGTGGTAATAACGGGATATCGCGATGCCGGGTCGTCGCCACCGCCCACCGCGCCACCGGCGGTCCACCCGGCGGTGCGAGAATGCCGCACGTGACCGGCGACCACTACTTCAGCGCTGAACCCGGAACCGACGCCCGTCCCCGGGAGGTCGAGTTCACCGCCGTCGGGCGCGAATACACCCTGACGTCGGCCGGTGGGGTCTTCTCCGCCGCCCGCCTCGACCCGGGCACGGCGGTGCTGCTCCGCAAGGCGGACCTGCCGTCGCCTGCCGTCGCCGGCCCGCTGCTCGACCTCGGCTGCGGCTTCGGCCCGATCACCTGCGTGCTGGCCGACAGCGCTCCGGCGGCCACCGTCTGGGCGGTCGACGTCAACGAACGGGCCCGGGCGCTCACCACCGCCAACGCCGAGCGGGTCGGCGCCGCGGACCGGGTCCGGGTCGTCGCCCCGGACGACGTGCCGACCGAGTTGGCCTTCGCCCAGATCTGGTCCAACCCGCCCATCCGGATCGGCAAGGAGGGTCTGCACGAGCTGCTGCTGCGCTGGCTGCCCCGGCTCGCCCCGGACGGCGTGGCCTGGCTGGTGGTCGCCCGTCACCTCGGCGGCGACTCCTTGCACCGCTGGCTGGTCGACCAGGGCTGGCAGGTGGGGCGGCACGCCAGCCAGAAGGGCTTCCGGGTGCTGCGGGTCACCCGGTAATCGAGTGTCGCCCGGCCCACCCGCTCGGGCAGGATGCCGACGTGGGATATGTGGACGTGGCGATGGTCGGGCACATCCTGCCCGACGGCCGGGAACTCTTCACCGACGTGTCGTTCCGGGTCGGTGAGGGGGCCAAGGTCGCCCTCGTCGGGCCGAACGGGGCCGGCAAGACGACGTTGCTGCGGATGGTCGCCGGCGACCTGCCGGTGCGGTCCGGTGCTGTCTCCCGCTCCGGGGGCCTCGGCGTGATGCGCCAGTTCATCGGCATGATCGGCGACGACTCCACCCTCGCCGACCTGGCTCTGTCGCTCGCCCCGCCGGGGCTGCGCGACGCCGGCCGCCGGCTCGCCGAGACCGAGGCGGCCATGCGGGCGGCCGAGGCCCGCGGCAAGTTCAGCACCGCCGCGGGCAGGGTCCAGCTCGCGTACGCGGACGCGCTCGCCGCCTGGGGCGAGACCGGCGGGTACGACGCCGAGGTGCTGTTCGACACCGTCGCCATCATCGTGCTCGACCTGCCCTGGGACACCGCCCGGGACCGTCCGGTGCGGACCCTCTCCGGCGGCCAGCAGAAACGCTTCGCCCTCGAACTGCTGCTGCGCGGCCCCGACGAGGTGCTGCTGCTCGACGAGCCCGACAACTTCCTCGACGTGCCCGGCAAGCGGTGGCTGGAGGACCGGCTCCGTGAGTCGTCGAAGTCGGTGCTCTACGTCTCGCACGACCGGGAGTTGCTGGCCCGCACCGCCGACCGGGTGGTCGCCGTGGAGGGCGGCAGCGCCTGGGTGCACCCGGGCGGCTTCGCGAGCTGGCACGAGGCCAGGGTGGCCCGCCACGCCCGCCTCGACGAGCTGCGCCGCCGCTGGGACGAGGAGCACCAGAAGCTGCGCGAGCTGATGCTGATGTACAAGCAGAAGGCGGCGTACAACGACGGGCTGGCCTCGCGGTACCAGGCCGCGCAGACCCGGCTGCGCAAGTTCGAGGAGGCCGGGCCGCCGCCCGTGCCCCCGAAGGACCAGGACATCCGGATGAAGCTGACCGGCGGGCGGACCGGCAAGCGCGCGGTGGTCGCCGAGCAGCTTGAGCTGGACGGCCTGACCTACCCCTTCGACCTGGAGATCTGGTACGGCGACCGGGTCGCGGTCCTCGGCGCGAACGGCACCGGCAAGTCGCACTTCCTGCGGCTGCTGGCGCGGGGCGGCACCGACCCGGAGCCGGCCAACGGGCCGGTCGACGGGGCCGCCGCGCTCGCCCCGGTGGCGCACGACGGGACGGTCCGGCTCGGCGCCCGGGTCCGCCCCGGCCACTTCTCGCAGACCCACGACCGTCCCGAGCTGGTGGACCGCCCGCTCGTCGACATCCTCTGGCGCGGCGACGAGCACCGGGCCGGGATGGACCGGCACGCGGCGATGGCGGCGCTGAGCCGGTACGAGCTGGCCGGGCAGGGCGACCAACGGTTCGGCACCCTCTCCGGCGGCCAGCAGGCCCGCTTCCTGGTGCTGCTGCTGGAACTGTCCGGGGCGACGCTGCTGCTGCTCGACGAGCCCACCGACAACCTGGACCTGGCCAGCGCGGAGGCGCTGGAGGCGGGCCTGACCGCGTTCGCCGGGACGGTGGTCGCGGTGACCCACGACCGGTGGTTCACCCGGTCCTTCGACAGGTTCGTGCTGTTCCGTAGCGACGGCGAGGTGGTACAGACGTCGGAGCCGGTCTGGGACGTCGGGTGATCGGCGACGAGCTGGTCGACCGGCGTCCGTCCGGTGACCGCGTCGGGGCAGGCATAGGGTGGATCTCGTGACTGAGATGACCTATCGACGGCTGGGCGACTCCGGGCTCGTGGTGTCCGTGGTCGGCGTCGGCTGCAACAACTTCGGCCGTAAGCTCGACCTCGACGGCACCCGGGCGGTGGTCGATGCCGCCCTCGACGCCGGCATCAACCTCTTCGACACCGCCGACATCTACGGCGATGAGCCGGGCGGCTCCGAGGAGCTGCTCGGCCAAGTGCTCAAGGGCCGCCGGGACGACGTGGTGGTGGCCACCAAGTTCGGCATGGACATGCAGGGGCGCAACGGCCCGGACCACGGCGCCCGGGGCGCCCGGCGGTACATCGCCCGGGCGGTGGAGGCGTCGCTGCGCCGGCTCGACACCGACCATATCGACCTGTACCAGATGCACGAGCCGGACCCGGGCACCCCGATCGACGAGACCCTCGCCGCCCTGGACGACCTGGTCCGAGCCGGCAAGGTGCGCTACCTCGGCAACTCCAACTTCGCCGGCTGGCAGATCGCCGACGCCGACTGGGTCGCCTCCTCCAGCGGACGGGCCCGGTTCATCAGCGCGCAGAACCACTACTCGCTGCTGGAGCGGGGCGTCGAAGCTGAGGTCATCGGAGCCTGCGAGCGGTTCGGCCTGGGCATGCTGCCGTTCTTCCCGCTGGCCAACGGGCTGCTCACCGGCAAGTACAAGCGCGGCGAGGCGGCACCCGCCGGCAGCCGGCTCTCCGGGGGCGGCCGGTACGCCGAGCGCCTGGCCGGCGCGCGGTGGGACGTCATCGAGGCGCTGGAGGCGTACGCCGCCGAGCGGGGGCTGTCCCTGCTCCAGGTGGCCATCGGCGGGCTGGCCGCCCGGCCGGCGGTGACCTCGGTGATCGCCGGCGCCACCACGCCCGAGCAGGTGCGGGCCAACGCGGAGGCCGGCGTCTGGCAGCCCACCGACGCAGACCTCGACGCGCTCGACGCCATCCTCTGAGCCGGGCGGCCGTGGTCCAGCCCACTGGCCCACCCCCTTGGCGGAGCAGCCCATCCGTCGTACGGTGACACGCAATAACCCACGGGAGCCCGGTGTACCGGGCTGAGAGGGGGGCTCAGAGCCCCCGACCGTCGAACCTGATCCGGGTAATGCCGGCGCAGGGAGGAGAATTGCCGTGCCGTCCCTCGGGCGACTGCATCTGATCACCGACACCCGGCCGGGCCGGGACCCGCTCGCCGTGCTGCACGCCGCCCTCGCGGTGGCCCGCGCCGAGCTGGTCGTCCAGGTCCGTGTCACCGACGACGCCACCGACCGCGTGGCGTACGACCTGGCCCGGCGGGTGGTCGCGGCGTGCGTGCCGTACGGGGCGACGTGCCTGGTCAACGACCGGCTGCACGTGGCGCTCGCGGTCGGCGCGGCCGGTGGGCACGTCGGCGCGGACGATCTGCCCGTGGCGGCGGCCCGCCGGGTCCTCGGCCCGGCCGCGACGCTCGGCGCGACCGCCCGGTCCCCGGGCGCCGCCGCCGACGCGGTGGCCGCCGGGGCCAGCTACCTGGGCGTCGGCCCGTGCCACGCCACCGACACCAAGACCGGCCTGCCGGACCCGATCGGCCCCGCCGGGGTGCGTGCGGTCGCCGCCGCCGTGGCCGTGCCGGTGATCGCCATCGGCGGGGTGACCGCCGCGACGGTCCCGGCGTTGCGCGCCGCCGGGGCGTACGGGGTGGCGGTGGTCGGGGCGCTCTCCGCCGCCGCCGACCCGGGCCGGGCCACCGCCGAGCTGCTCGGGGCGCTGACGTGCTGACGGCCACCAGGCAGGGGCCCGTCGACGTGGCGGTGGTGGGTGCCGGGCCGGTCGGGCTGGCGGTCGCCTGGCGGTGCGCGGCGCGCGGGCTGCGGGTCGTGGTGCACGACCCGGCCCCCGGGTCGGGCGCGTCGTACGTCGCGGCCGGGATGCTGTCGCCGGTCGCCGAGGCGTACTTCGGCGAGCACGAGCTGACCGGGCTGCTCGCCGCCTCCGCCGCCCGCTGGCCCGGGTTCGCCGCCGAGCTGGCCGAGGCCGCCGGGACCGGGTTCGGGTACCGCACCGAGGGCACCCTCGTCGTCGGGTTGACCAGCGACGACCTGGCCGAGGCGCGGCGGTTGTGGTCGTACCAGCGGGGGCTGGGGTTGCCGATCACCCCACTGCGGCCCTCGGAGCTGCGCGACCGCGAGCCGGCGCTCGCCCCGCGGGTGCGAGGCGGCGCGGTCGCCCCCGGCGATCACCAGGTCGACCCCCGGCGGCTGGTCGTCGCGTTGCGGGTCGCGGCCGAGCGGGCCGGCGCGACCCTGGTGGCCGGCCCGGTGCGGGAGCTGTCCGAGCTGGACGCCCGGGTGACCGTCGTCGCCGCCGGCTGCGGCGCCGCCGCCCTCACCGGGCTGCCGGTCCGGCCGGTGAAGGGGCAGATCCTGCGGCTCCGCGCGCCCGGCGGCGGCCCGCCGGGCTTCCGGCACGTGATCCGGGGGTACGCCGACGGCGAGTCCGTCTACCTGGTGCCCCGGGACGGCGGCGAGGTGGTGGTCGGCGCGACCGTCGAGGAGCGCGCCGACACCCGGGTCACCGCCGGGGCGGCGCTGCGGCTGCTGCGCGCCGCCGTCGACCTGGTTCCCGAACTGGCCGAGTACGACCTGGCGGAGGCGTGCGCCGGGCTGCGCCCCGGCACCCCGGACAACGCGCCGATCATCGGGCCGCTGCCCGACCGGCCCGGGGTGCTCGCCGCCACCGGGCACCACCGGCACGGCATCGTGCTCACCCCGGTCACCGCCGACCTCGTCGCCGAGCTGGTCGTCACCGGGGAGGCGGACCCGCTGCTCGCCCCCTTCACCCCCGAGCGGTTCGCCGGCCACCGCCGGCACGGCTGACCACGTCCCGACGCGACTGACCACGTCCGGCACGACCGATCACGTCCCGACGTGACTAACCGCGTCCCGACGCGTCCGACGCCACTGACCACGTCCGGCACGACCGATCCGCTGCCGGGTCTTCGAGGAGGAGCACGCACATGGAACTGACGGTGAACGGCACCGGGCGGACGCTGCCCCCCGGTGCGACCGTGGCGGACCTGATCGGGCTGGTCACCGAGCAGCGCGGCGGCCTCGCCGTCGCCGTCAACGGCGAGGTGGTGCCGCGCGCCGGCTGGCCGGCGACCGCGCTGCGCGACGGCGACCGGGTCGAGGTGCTCAGCGCCGCCCAGGGCGGGTGAGCGGGATGCCCGTCGCACCGGCGTACCCCGACCGGGCCGCCCCCGAGCCGGCGCCCCTCGCCCTGGGCGGCGAGACGTTCGGGTCGCGGCTGATCCTCGGCACCGGCGGCGCAGCCAGCCTGCACGCGTTGGAGCAGGCGATCCGGGCCTCCGGCACCGAGCTGGTCACCCTCGCCCTGCGCCGCGTCGACACCGCCCCCGGCACCGCCGGCGGGCTGCTCGACCTGCTGGAGCGGTGCGGGGTGAAGCTGCTGCCGAACACGGCCGGCTGCCACACGGCCGGCGAGGCGGTCAAGGTCGCCCACCTGGCCCGCGAGGCGTTCGGCACCGACTGGGTGAAGCTGGAGGTGATCGGCGACGAGCGCACCCTGCTGCCCGACGGGGTGGAACTGCTGCGCGCCGCCGAGGAGTTGGTGTCCGACGGGTTCACCGTGCTGCCGTACACGTCGGACGACCCGATCCTGGCCCGGCGGCTGGCCGACGTCGGCTGCGCCGCGGTGATGCCGGCCGGCGCACCGATCGGCTCCGGCCTGGGCATCAACAACCCGCACCACATCCGGCTGATCCGGCAGGGCGTCGACGTGCCGGTGATCCTCGACGCCGGGATCGGCACCGCCTCCGACGCGGCGCTGGCCATGGAGTTGGGCTGCGACGCGGTGCTGCTGGCCAGCGCCGTCACCCGGGCCGCCGACCCGGTGGCGATGGCCACCGCCATGCGGTACGCGGTCCGCGCCGGCCGCCTCGCCGCCGGTGCGGGCCGCATCCCCCGCCGCTTCCACGCCCTGGCCTCCACCCCCGACGAGGGAAGGCCGGACCTGTGACCCGCACCGGTACCGCCGATCCTGGTCGCAGGCGGCCAACGGCGGGTCCACCTTCCACCAGAACCGCCCGGGTCCCGGCGGGCGTTGTCGTGCTCACCGATCGGTGGCAGGCGCGGCGGGGGCTGGTCGACGTCGTGGGCGCTGCCGTGGCCGGGGGAGTGCGGTGGGTGGTGCTGCGGGAGAAGGACCTGCCCCGCGCCGAGCGGGCCGCCCTCGCCGCCGACCTGCGCCCGATCCTCGCCGGTGCGGGCGGCACCCTGGTCGTCGCCGGCCCCGACCCCCTCGGTGGGGACGCCGCCCACCTGCCGGCCGCCGGCCCGTACCCGCCGCCGCGCCTCGGCCTCGTCGGCCGCTCCTGCCACGACGCGGCCGAGCTGGCGAGACTGACCACCGAGGACTACGCCACCGTCTCGCCCGTGTATCCGAGCAGGTCGAAGCCGGGGTACGGCCCACCGCTGCGCCCCGCCCGGCTCGGCGGGCTGATCCGGCTCAGCCCCGTGCCGGTCCTCGCCCTCGGCGGCATCGAGACCCCGGGCCAGGTCCGCGCCTGCGTCGAGGCGGGCGCCGTCGGGGTGGCGGTCCTCGGCGCGATCATGCGGGCCGACGACCCCGGCGAGGCAGCCGCCGCGCTGGCCATTCCCTTCGAGACGCCGCAAACCCGGCACGACCACGCGGCGACCGCCGGAAGGCGCGGGTGACCGGCGTGACGCCGACGACCGTGCTGACCATCGCCGGCTCCGACTCCGGTGGGGGTGCCGGCATCCAGGCCGACCTCAAGGTCTTCGCGGCCCTCGGCGCGTACGGCACCAGCGTGCTCACCGCCGTCACCGCGCAGAACACCCGGGGCGTGGACGCCGTCCTGCCGCTGCCGCCGCGCACCGTCACCGAGCAGCTCGACAGCGTGCTCGGCGACTTCCGCGTCCGGGCGGTGAAGACCGGGATGCTCGGCACCCAGGCCGTCGCCGACGCGGTCGCCGGGGCGGCGCGGGCGGGTCGGCTGCCGCACCTCGTCGTCGACCCGGTGCTGGTCGCCACCAGCGGGCACCGGCTCGGCGTGGTCGGGGCGGTCGAGCGGCTGCTGCCGTACGCGGAGGTGGCGACGCCGAACTGCGCGGAGGCCGCAGCCCTCACCGGACGCCCGGTGACCACGGTCGAGGAGATGGTCGCCGCCGCCCGGGCGCTCGTCGCCGGCGGCCCGGCGTACGTGGTGGTCACCGGGGGCGATGCGGACGCCGGCGGCGACGCGGTCGACGTGCTGCACGGGGGCGGGGCGACCGTCCTGCTGCGCGCGCCCCGGGTGCCGACCCGGCACAGCCACGGCACCGGCTGCTCGTTCTCGGCGGCGATCGCCGTCCGGCTGGCGCTGGGCGATCCGGTGCCGGTGGCCGTCGCGGCCGCCAAGAAGTACGTCACCCGCGCGCTGACCGGCGCGCGGGACTGGGAACTGGGCGCGGGACGCGGCCCGCTGGACCACTTCGGCTGGTCCGGATGACCACCAGGGAGGCTGTCATGCAGGCACGACGCAAGGTCTACGTCGAGGGGGCCCGGCCGGACATCCGGGTGCCGTTCGCCGAGGTCGAGCTGACCGGCGACAACCCGCCGGTCCGGCTCTACGACACCTCCGGTCCCGGCTCGGACCCGGAGGTGGGGCTGCCTCCGCTGCGCGGGCCGTGGATCGCCGAGCGGGGGGATGTCGCGCCGGTCCGGGGCGCCGGAACCCCGCTGGCGGGCGCGGACGGGAAGCGGCCGACGCAGCTCGCGTACGCCCGGGCCGGCCTCGTCACCCCGGAGATGGAGTTCGTGGCGATCCGGGAGAACGTGGCCCCGGAACTGGTGCGGGACGAGATCGCGGCCGGCCGGGCGGTGCTGCCGCTCAACGTCAACCACCCGGAGTGCGAGCCGACGATCATCGGCAGGGCGTTCCTGGTGAAGGTGAACGCCAACATCGGCACCTCGGCGGTGACCTCCTCGGTCGCCGAGGAGGTGGAGAAGCTGACCTGGGCCACCCGCTGGGGCGCGGACACCGTGATGGACCTGTCCACCGGCAGCCGGATCCACGAGACCCGCGAGGCGATCGTGCGCAACTCGCCGGTGCCGATCGGGACGGTGCCGATCTACCAGGCCCTGGAGAAGGTCGGTGGGGACCCGGTCAAGCTGAGCTGGGAGGTCTTCCGGGAGACGGTGGTCGAGCAGGCCGAGCAGGGCGTGGACTACATGACCGTGCACGCCGGGGTGCTGCTGCCGTACGTGCCGCTGGCCGTGGACCGGGTGACCGGGATCGTCTCCCGGGGCGGCTCGATCATGGCCGCCTGGTGCCTGGCGCACCACGAGGAGAACTTCCTGTACACCAACTTCGCCGAGCTGTGCGCGCTGCTGGCCAGGTACGACGTGACGTTCTCGCTCGGCGACGGGCTGCGGCCGGGGTCCATCGCGGACGCCAACGACGAGGCCCAGTTCGCCGAGCTACGCACCCTCGGCGAGCTGACGAGGGTGGCCTGGGAGTACGACGTCCAGGTGATGATCGAGGGCCCAGGGCACGTGCCGATGCACAAGATCAAGGAGAACGTGGACCTCCAGCAGGAGTGGTGCCACGAAGCTCCGTTCTACACCCTCGGTCCGCTGACCACGGACATTGCGCCCGCGTACGACCACATCACCTCGGCGATCGGCGCGGCGATGATCGGCATGTACGGCACCGCCATGCTCTGCTACGTGACCCCGAAGGAACACCTTGGGCTGCCGGACCGGGACGACGTGAAGGCGGGCGTGATCGCGTACAAGATCGCGGCGCACGCGGCGGACCTGGCCAAGGGGCATCCCGGGGCGCAGGCCTGGGACGACGCGCTGTCGAAGGCGCGGTTCGAGTTCCGCTGGTCCGATCAGTTCAACCTCTCGCTGGACCCGGAGACCGCGCGGTCGTACCACGACGCGACGCTGCCGGCCGCGCCGGCGAAGACCGCCCACTTCTGCTCGATGTGCGGCCCGAAGTTCTGCTCGATGAAGATCACCCAGGAATTGAAGGAGTACGCGGCGCGCGGCATGAGGGACAAGTCCGAGCAGTTCGTCTCCTCCGGCGGCCGGGTCTACCTGCCGCTGGCCTGATCCGTCCCGCCCCGGCAGACGTCGGGGCGGGGCGGACGGGCGACGCGGCGGGGCCGGTGGGCGAGACCCCGCCGCGCCGGAGGTCCGTCGTCGATCTCGCCGTCAGTCCCGGTGGTGGCGGCCGGAGGAACGCAGCGACCGCTGGCCGGTGCTCTCCGGCCCGCCGTCCTGGTCCGGCACGGGGCGGGCCAGGCCGGTGACCCAGTCGACGTACTCCTCGTCCTGCGCCGGCAGCGGCTGCTGTTCCCGGCGGTCGTCCCGCTCGGCCGTGGGTGCCGCGTCCTCGGCGGTCCGGGCCCGGTTGCGCCGGAACAGGGCGCGCCGGAGGCGGGACCGGCTGGTGGCCGGGTCCTCGGGTACCGCACCGGCCGCCACCGGGCTCGCGCTGCCCGGCCCAACGTCGACCGACCCGGCGTGGACCGACCCGGCGTGGACCGACCCAACGTCGACCGACCCAACGTGGACCGACCCGGACTCGTCCGGTCCCGGGTCCGTCCGGACGCCGTCGACCGGTCCGGGGTGGGCGGTCTGTCCGGGGCCGGTCCGGTCGCCGCCGTCGGCCCGGCCCAGTTCGCTCGGTCCGGGCTCGGCCGGCCGGGGGTCCGGGGGCTGCTGCCCGGCCGCGCCACGGCTGTCGGTCGCCGTGGGGCCGGTCCGCCGGACGGCGTTGCCGAACGCGTCCCAGCTCGTCACCCGGCCCAGATCGGGAAGGGCCCGCCGAGGCCGGGGACGCGGGTCGGGGTCGACGGGGTCCGGCCGGCTGTCCGGCGCGGCCGGGGGCGACGGGTCGCGCGGGCCGTCGTCGCCCGCCCGGGTCGGCTCCGGCGGAGCGGGCTGCACCACGTCGTCGAACGTGGGTGCCTCGAAGAACGTGGGCTCGGCTCGCCGCCGGACCGGGGTGGCCGCCGGCGTGGCGGTGACGCCCGTGTCGGGGCGGCTCGCGTCCGCAGCGTCGGCGGCGCTCCGATCCGTCACGGCGGCCGGTTCGGTGTCGGTCGGGCCGGGGATGTCGGCCGGTGGGGGCGTCCCGGCGGCCGGCACCTGCAGCCCGGCGCCGGCCCTCGGTCTGCGGACCCGCTTCGGCCGGGGCGTCTCGGCGGCCGGCACCCCGGCGTCCTCGTCGGCGGGGCGGGACGCGTCGGCGGCGGGAGACGCGTCGGCGGGGAGAGCGCCGGCGATGGGGGAGGCGTCGGTGGGGCGGGGGACGTCGACGGGGCGGGAGGCTTCGGCGGCGGGGGGCGTGGCGTCGGCAGCGCGGGAGGCTTCGGCGGGGGCGTGTGGGTCGGCGGGGCGGGACGGGACACCCTGCGCGGCAGGCGTCGCGCGGGCGGCCTCGGCGGCCGTCGGCCACTCCCAGTGCGCCGGGGTGCTCCCGGCCGGCGTGCCCGTCGCGGCACGGTCCCGGGTGCCGCCGGAGCGGTCTTCCGGCAGCGGATCGCCGACGGTCGCGGGGACCCGACGGGCCGAGGCCGTGTCCGAGGCGGGCGGGCCGACGGGGTCGGCGCCGTCCGCGTCGCCGGTCATCGGCACGGCCGGGCCGATCGGCAGCGGCCGGAGGATGTCCGTGGGCTCGATCGCCGGGTCGCCGACGGCCTCGCCGGGCGTCGCGGGCCGGTCGCCTCGCTGGTCGGCGGGGCGGCCGGAGGTGACGAGCGGCCAGCGGGCCAGGGTCGCGGCGGCGGAGCCGAGCGCGCCAGTGGCGACCGCGATCAGGGCGCCGTGGTAGGGGGCGAGCTGGTACCGGTCGACGGAGTTGCCCGGGCCGGCGGCCAGGTAGGCGAAGGCGACCAGCACGGGGCCCGCCGCGCCGGACGCGCCGCCGATCAGCGGCGGGTGGCCCCGCCAGCGGGCTAGCGCGCCCGAGGCCGCGCCGGCGAGCAGGGCCACCAGCGGCAGCAGCAACATGGCCAGCCGCTGTGCCGCGGCGGCGTCGAGCCAGCCCGGCTCGAACACCCCCAGCCGCACGGTCGGCAGCGGACCGGTGCCGACCAGGGCCGGCAGGGACGAGAACAGGGCGACCAGCCACACCGCGCCGGCCATCATCGCCAGGTTCCAGCCCAGCGGCGGGCGGAGCAGCACGGCGAACGCCGCCCCGGCGCCGGCCACCGCGCCGAGGACGGCGCAGATGCCGACCGCCCAGACCGGGTCGACGCCGCTCAGTTCGGTGGCGCGGGCCGGCTGCATGCACAGCAGGGCGACGACGGTCGCGCCCAGTGCCGCCGCGCCGGCCACCCCGAGTTGCCCCGTCGTGGTGGCCATGAGGGGTTCGGCACGGGCGATACGCTCGACCACCACGGCCCCGACCACGGCGGCGACCGTCGCGAACCAGCTCACCCAGACCAGCTGGGCAGGCCACCGGTTGACGGTGGCGTCGGTGAAGTCGCCGACGAGCCGGACGATGCCGAACCCGTACGCGACGCCGAGCTGACCGGCCCCGGCCAGCACGCTCACCCCGAGCGCGGTGAGCAGCAGCTTGCCCCACGTCCGAAAGGCCATGTCGGGCACGTTACGGCCCGGTGCCCCCGATCGCCACCTTGGCGCAGCGCGGCGCGGCGACGCGCCCGACCTGCGACTACTTCAGCTCGGCCGGCCGGGCCAGGTACGTCGTGTCTCCGACAGCGGTGAGTCGGGTGGACGGGCCCAGGGGCCGTGGTGGACCACCTCACCGGCCGGCCCGTCGGCGCCGGGCGTCGGGCCACCCGGCTCGGTCCCGTCGATCACGCCGGTGCGCCTAGAGCTGCGGGAGCACCTCGGCGGCGATGAGCTCCAGGTGGTCCAGGTCGGCCAGGTCGATCAGTCGCAGGTGCACCCGGGTGGCCCCGACCGCGGCGAACTCGCCGATCCGGTCGACGAGTTGGGCGGGGGAGCCGATCACCGGGTCCTCCGGCGGCAGGGCGCTCATGCGGTGCAGCGGCGCGGCCCGCTCCCGTACCTCGGCGTCGGTGCCCCCGATGGCCACGACGATCCCGGCGGAGAGCACCAGCGGCGCCCGCCCCGAGTCCGTACGGCCGTGGCGGTCGCACGCCTCGACCACCCTGTCGTACGAGGCAGCCGTCTCGGCGACGCTCTTGAACGGCATGTTGAACTCGTCGGCGTACCGGGCGGCCAGCTCCGGGGTGCGCTGGGGGCCGCGCCCGCCGACGATCACCGGCGGGCCGGGCTGCTGCACAGGCTTGGGCAGGGCGGGCGCGTCGACCAGCCGGTAGTGGTCGCCGAGGAAGCTGTAGGCCTCGCCGACCGGGGTGCGCCACAGGCCGGTGATCACTTCGAGCTGCTCGGCGAGCCGGTCGAAACGCTCCCCGACGGCGGGGAACGGGATGCCGTACGAGGTGTGCTCCCGCTCGTACCAGCCGGCGCCGATGCCCAGTTCCACCCGGCCGCCGCTCATCTGGTCGACCTGGGCGACCATCACCGCGAGCGGCCCGGGCAGCCGGAAGGTGGCCGAGGTGACCAGGGTGCCGAGCCGGATCCGGGAGGTCTCCCGGGCCAGCGCGGCGAGGGTGAGCCAGGCGTCGGTGGGGCCGGGTAGCCCGGGGTCGGCACCCATGGCCTGGTAGTGGTCGGCCCGCAGGAAGCCCTCGAAGCCGCCTGCCTCGAGCGTCCGGGTGAAGCGGAGTTGGTCGTCGTAGCTGGCGCCCCGGTGCGGCTCGGTGAAGACGGCCACCCGCACGGTCAGCGTGCCTCCGCGCCGGCCCGTACCGGGGGCTGCCGGTGGGCGCCGGGGCCGAGCGGCGCCGGGGCGGGCCCGGCCGGTGCGTCACGTTCCATCAGCAGTTCGTGCAGCTCGGCGCTGACCCGGGCCACGTCGGCCAGGTGGGCGTTGCGGCCGAGGGTGCGGGGACGCGGGATGTCCACCTCGACGACCGAGCGGATCCGGCCGGGGCGGGGGCTCAGCACGACCACCCGGTCGGCGAGCAGCACCGCCTCGTCGATCGAGTGGGTGACGAAGACGATGGTGGCTCCGCTGGTCATGTGCACCCGCTGGAGCTCGCCGGAGAGCTCCTCGCGGGTGAGCGCGTCGAGGGCGGAGAACGGCTCGTCCATCAGCATCACCCGGGGGTCGCCGATGAGCGACCGGCACAGCGACACCCGCTGCTGCATGCCGCCGGACAGCTCGTGCGGCAGCCGCTTCTCGAACCCGGCCAGCCCGGCGAGTTCGAGCAGCTCCCGGGCGCGGTCGCGGTGTCTGGCCCGCTTCCAGCCGAAGATCTCCACCGGCAGCAGGACGTTGTCCAGCACCGAGCGCCACGGCAGCAGGGCGGGCCGCTGGAACAGCATCGCGATGTCCCGGCGGGGACGGGTGATCGGCGTGCCGGCGACGGTGATCTGCCCGGCGGTGACCGGCAGCAGACCGGCGATCATGCGCAGCAGGGTGGACTTGCCGCAGCCCGAGCGGCCGAGCACGGCGACGAACTCGCCCTCGGTCACGTCGAGGTCGATGCCCCGCAGCGCCTCGACCCGACCGGAGCGGCCGTCGAAGGTGCGGGACACCCCGGACAGTCGAATCATCGCGGGTGTCCTCCCTGAGTAAGCGGTCAGGAGCGCAGCTAGGGTAGCCCGCCGCGGCGCAGCCCGGGGGGTCTGGGTTGGACATCAGTTCGTTTCCGTTCCGCAACCGACACTCCTTGCTACACCGGCAGGTCCCTTGCGTAGTCTGTGCCGGCGAGAAGTCCCCTCACGACGGTGGCGTCGGCTCCCCCCTCTGTCGACGCCGTCCCTCTCGACAACCCCTCCGGAGGCGCATCGCCCCTGGTCGGAAAGGACATGGTGCACAGATGAAAAGGCTGACCCGCACGGTCGCCGCGGCCGCACTGGCCACCGCACTCACCCTGGTGTCCGCGTGCAGCAGTGACGCGGACTCGTCCGGCGCCAAGGGCGGCGACGGCAAGGCGCTGGAAAAGGTGACGTACCTCACTTCTTTCGGCAACTTCGGCCGGGACTCCTACGCCTGGGTGGCGAAGGAGAAGGGCTTCTTCAAGGAGGCCGGCTTCGACGTCGAGATCAAGCCCGGTCAGGGCACCGGTACCGTGATCCAGACGATCGTCGGCGGCCAGGCCGACTTCGGCCCCATCGACCTCACCGGTGGTCTGCTCCAGCTCGGTAGCGGCCAGGCCAAGGACTTCGTCGCCGTGGCCGCCATCCAGCAGCGCACGATGGCGGGCATCGCGACCGTCGAGGGCACCGGCATCGCCTCTCCGAAGGACCTGGAGGGCAAGAAGCTCGCCGACACCCCCGGCTCCGTGGTCCGCAACCTCTTCCCGACGTACGCCCGGCTGGCCGGCGTGGACGCCAGCAAGGTGACCTGGGTGAACGGCCAGGCGCAGGACCTGATGGGCACGCTCGCCGGCGGCAAGGTCGACGGCATCGGCCAGTTCGTCGTCGGTCAGCCGACCATCGAGGCGGTGACCAAGAAGAAGGCCGTCATGCTGCCGTACAGCAACGTGATGCAGGACCTCTACGGCAACGTGCTGATCACCTCCAGCAGGATCGCCAAGGAGAAGCCGGACATGGTCAAGCGATTCTCCGCCGCCCTGATCAAGGGCCTGGAGTACGCGCTGACCAACCCGCAGGAGGCGGGCGACATCCTGAAGAAGAACGTCGACGCCGGCAACCCCGCGGCCGCCGCCGCGGAGCTCCGGCTCATGGCCGGGTACGTCCGGTCCAGCAACTCGGGCACCCAGATCGGCACGCTGGACAGCGGCCGGGTCGCCAAGAGCATCGCGATTCTCCAGGGCGCGGGCCAGCTCAAGCAGAACATCACCCCCGACCAGATCATCGACTTCGACCTCGCGCCGAAGGCCTGACCCGTCAGACCGTCCTCGGGGGTACGCCCCGCCGGCCTCCGGCGGGGCGTACCCCCGTTCCATCCCATCCCCCGGCCACCGCGCCGGTAGGAGAGGAGGAGAATATGACCGACCTCCGGTCACCGGAGTCGGCGGTCGCGCACCGGCCCGCCCCCGCCCGCACACCCACACCCGGTCGCTCCGGCCTCAACGCCGGGGTGCGGTTCGGACGACTCAGCGGGGCGCTGCTGCCCGCCTCGGGCCTGCTGATCGCATTCGCGGTGTGGTGGCTTGCCGCCCGGCTGGAGCTGGTACACCCCGCCGCCCTGCCCACCCCCGGCTCGGTGCTGTCGGCGTTCACCGACAAGCCGGCCAGGATGCTCGAACACACCGGCCGCACCCTGCTGGAGATCCTGATCGGTTTCGCGCTCTCCGCCGCGGCCGGGATCCTGCTGGGGCTCTCGCTGGCCTCCTCGCGGACGGTGGAGCGGATGTTCACCCCGTTGCTCGTCGCGGTCAACGCGGTCCCGAAGATCACCCTCGGGCCGCTGCTGGTGGTGGCGCTCGGCTGGGGTCAGAAGCCGATCCTGACCATGGTCTTCCTGCTGTGCTTCTTCCCGATCGTGCTGTCCACGGCGACCGGCCTGACCACCACCCCGGCGGACCTCGCCGAGCTGGTCCGTTCCTGGAACGCGTCCTGGTGGCAGGCGTTCCGCAAGGTGCGCTTCCCGGCCGCGCTGCCGCAGATCTTCGTCGGCCTGAAGGTGGCCATGCCGCTGGCCGCGATCGGCGCGGTGATCGGCGAGTTCCAGGCCGGCGAGAGTGGGCTCGGATACGTCGTCACCCAGTATGCCGGCATCGGCGACACCGCCACCGCGTGGGCGGCCATCATGCTGGTGGCGCTGGTCAGCATCGTGCTCTACTCGGCGCTGGTCTTCCTGGAGCGACTGGCCCTGCCGTGGGTTCGGGAGACCACCTCGACCAGGTGAGCCCGGCCGGCCGCCCGGGCGCCGCCGTGACCGGGCGCCGCCGTGACCGGCGCGGGCCCGACGACGCCGGTCACGGCGGGCCGTTCGTCAGCTGGCGAGCCGCCAGCGGCCACCCCGGGCGACCAGGGTGGTGAGGGCCTGCGGCATCAGCCCGGAGTGGTTGTCCGGGGTCATTCGGATCGGGCCCGACAGGCCGTCCATCTGGGACGTCTCGAGCACGTCGCGCAGCCCGTCCCGGCCGGCCTTGCCGGGCTCGCCGCCGGCCCGCAGTTCGGCGTCGGCGATGAGCTGCACGGCGTCCGCGGCGAACGAGGAGAAACCGTTGTAGCCGCCGAACCGCGCCGTGTAGTTCTGGAACCACTGGCGGCGGGCCGCCTTGGCGGGGGTGGTGGCGATGACGTCGTCGATCACCATGGTCTGGGTGAAGATCAGGGTTGCCTCCTCGGTCGACCCGGCCGACGCGCCCAGGAAGAGATCCCCGGCCGCCACCGCGTCGAAGAAGAGCGAGCCCTTGAACTTGGCCTCCTGAGCGGCGTCGGCGGCGAGCAACGCCTGCCCCGGCGGGGTCCAGACGACCAGCGCCTCCGGCTTGCGCTCGGTCAGCGTGCGGACCGGCTGCTTGACGTCGGTTTCGGTGGCCTTGATCCCCTGCTCGCGGACCAGCCGGATGCCGGCCTTGATGAACTCGCTGCGCAGGGCGGCGAGCCCCTCCTGGCCATAGCTGTCCTCGCTGTTGAGCACCGCGGCCTTCTTGATGCCGCGTCGGTGCAGCTCATTGGTGAGGGCGGCGGCGCTGTCCACCGCGTTCGGGGCCAGCTTGAACACATACCGGCGGTCGGCCACCGGGCTGGCGACGGCGCTGGCCGGGGCGAGCGCGACGGTCGGGAGCCTCTTCTCGTTGATCGTGCGGACGGCGCCGACGGCGCACTCGTTGCAGCCGCCCATGATGAGCGCGCTGACCTGAGAATCGTTGCTGAAGTCCTCCACGTTGCGTAGCGACTCGCTCGCGTCGGAGCGGTTGTCCTTCACCTTGAGTTCGATCTTCCGGGCGCCCAGGGCGCCCGAGGCGTTCAGCTGGTCTCTCTTCAGTTCCAGAGCGCGCTGGTACGCCTTGCCGACAGGGGCCGCCGAGCCGGACAGCTCCAGGTCCACGGCGATCACGATGGGGCTCGTGTCCTGTTCCGCCGTGCCGAACTGGCAGCCGGTGAGCGTGGTGGCCAGGACGGCCGAGGCGAGCGCCGTGATGGTCACGGAGCGGATGGTGATCAACTCAGTCCTCCAGGTGCGGCGCGGGCGGCTGCCCGGTCACCGCCGCTTGTTCCGTCCTCAGTGGAGAAACGGGATTGGTCTGCCGTACGGTGTGCGCGAAGCCTGCAAAACCTTGCCAATGCCGGGCCCTGTGGTCAAGCGAGGATGCGTCGAAGCGTTTCGGGACGAGCGTCCCACATGCTGGGGTAACCCAATCTTTGCAAACGCTTACTTTGCATAAGCGCGTGACCACCTTGGAGTTACATGCCCTGATCAGGGGCTTGAGAAAATGAAGGTATTAGTTGACCGGATCACGCGATGAGTGCCGTGCGACCGTTTCCAACCTCACCGCGGCTTCCCAAACACGATCATCTCTGATGAAATCGCGGCCGTGCCGCGCGCGGCGCTGTCCGCTGCACCGGCCAAGGGTCGGCGGTTCAGGCGTGGAAGAAACGACGGAGGCGATGTCGTGAGCACCGGACCTACGACCCTGCCCGAGAGTGGCGAGTCGGACGAGCGGAGTCGGCGTCGTCGGCTGCCGCGCCTGCGCGACGCCCGGATCCGCTCGAAACTGGCGCTGATCCTGGTGGTGCCGGTCGCGGCGGTGATCGCGCTCGCCACCGTCCGGCTGATCTCAACCGGTGAGGGCGCGATCGAGGCGACCCGGCTGCGGTCGCTGACCGAGCTGTCGATCGACGTCTCCGCACTCACCCAGGATCTGCACAAGGAACGGATGGCCGCGGCCCGCTACCTGGCCACGCCGGGGCAGGGGCCCGACGCGTACAACCTTCGGGTGCGCGGCACGGACGCCCGGATCGAGGAGTACAAGGCCGAGCGCGGGCGGATCGGCGACGTCCCGGCTGCGGTGCGGGACCGGCTCAAGGTCATCGAGGACCACCTGACGACGCTGAACAGCACCCGGCAGGAGGTCCTCGACCGCAAGCAGATGGCGGTGTCCGAGGCCGCGCTGCGCTACGGGGTCATCCTCACCGACCTGGTCTCCTACGGGGACACGCTGGCCCAGCTCCCCGGTCAGGAGAGCCTGGCGGACACCCGCCGGGCGTTGGCCGCGTTCGCCCACGCCAAGGCGGCGGTCGCCGAGGAGGAGGCGGTCGCCTTCACCGCGCTCACCGCCGGCAGCCTCGACGAGGAGCAGTTCTCCTCGTTCGTGGCCACCCTGACCAGCCAGCAGGAGGCGCTGCTCTCCTTCTCGCTGGCCGCGGACCCGACTCAGCGGGCCCTCGTCGACAGCACGGTCTCCGGCGACGCGGTGACGCTCGCCGACCGGGTGGCCGCCGACCTGACCCGGTCGGTCGGGCAGGCCCCGCTGGTCTCCGCCGCCGACGCCACCGCCTCCATCGGCGCGGTCAACGACCTGATGCGGTGGGCCGAGATCCGGCTCCAGGACCGCCTGCTCGCCCAGACCGAGGAGGCCCGCTCCAACGTCATCCAGCAGGCGATCATCGAGTCGGTGCTGGTGCTGCTGACCCTGGTCGTCGCCGTCACGCTCGCCGTGGTGCTGGCCCGGTCGCTCAACCACTCGCTGCGCCGGCTGCGCGAGGGCGCCCTGTCGGTGGCCAACCACGACCTGCCCGACGCGGTCGCCCGGCTGCAGAACATCGGCAGCGTCGGCGACGGCGGCGTGGAAGAGATCGTCCGGCAGGTCCGCGACCCGATCAAGCTCAACAGCCGTGACGAGGTCGGCCAGGTCGCGCTGGCGTTCAACGTCGTCCACCGGGAGGCGGTCCGGGTCGCCGCCGAGCAGGCCGCGCTGCGGACCAGCGTCTCGGCGATGTTCCTCAACCTGGCCCGACGCAGTCAGACCCTGGTCGACCGGATGATCGGTGAGCTGGACGCGATCGAGCGCGGCGAGGAGGACCCGAAGCGCCTCGCCCAGCTCTTCGAACTCGACCACCTGGCCACCCGAATGCGCCGCAACGACGAGAACCTGCTGGTGCTCGCCGGTGCGGACTCGGCGGTGCCGCGCCGCGACGACGCCCTGTTGATCGACGTCCTGCGGGCCTCCCAGTCCGAGGTCGAGCAGTACAACCGCATCGAGTTCGGCACCGTCGACACCGACATCTCGGTGGCCGCGCACGCCGTCAACGACGTCGTCCGGCTGGTCGCCGAGCTGCTCGACAACGCCACCCGCTTCTCGCCACCGAACACGGTGGTGGTTGCCGACGGCCGGCGGATCCGCGACTACGTGCTGATCCAGGTCGAGGACCGGGGCCTCGGGCTCACCGACGAGCAGCTCGACTCGCTCAACCACCGGCTCGCCGGCCCGTCCACGGTCGACGTGGCCGCGTTCCGGCTGATGGGTCTGGCCGTGGTGAGCCGCCTCGCGTCCCGGTACGGCATCCGGGTGGAGCTGCGGCGCAACGTGGAGGGCGGCACCGTCGCCCAGGTGACGCTGCCCAGCTCGACCGTGGTGCTGCCGTCGCTGCGCGGTCGCGAGCCGGCCCCGGCGCCGTTGACCCCGTCGCGCCAGCCCGCCCAGATCGAGCAGACGCCGCTCACTCCGATGGGCCTCGACTCGCCGCTCACCGGCGCCGGTCGCGCCGCCACGCTGACCGACCAGTGGCGGACCTCCGCCCCGACGCCGGCCCGCTGGCAGGTTCCCGGCGATTCCCGGGAGGCCGCACCGGCCAGTCCGTTCGGTGCGCCATCCAGTCCGTTCGGCGCTCCGGCCACTTCGTTCGGCCTTCCGGCCGCCCAGCCGGCCGCTCCGGCCGTCGCGCCGGCACCCCTGGGGCAGCCACCCGCCCCGACCCAGCCGGCGTTCACGCCCGGCGGCGGGTTCTCGGTGGGCAGCCCGACCGTGGCGATCCCGACGATCGATCCGCTGCCCCGGCGGACACCCGGCGGGGAGGCCGCCCAGCCGGCCACCCCCGCCACCTCGACCCCCGCCCCGCCGGCGCTGCCCGGCGGTCCGGTCGCGGGGATGACGCCGACCGCTCCCACCGTGCCGGCCGCCCCGGCCGCACCGGTGGTCGCCCGTCCGGGCCTGCCGGCCGAGGCGCCGATCTTCCGGGAGATGGAGGCGGTCTGGTTCCGGTCGCACGGCGACGACGTGACCGCGATCTTCCAGCGGCCCAAGTTCGACGACGAGCCGCCCCCGGCCAAGGTCCCCGCCGCGCCCCGGCCACCGCTGCCCACCCGTACGCCGGGAGCCACCCCGGCGGACGGCACGACCGCGGCGACCCCGCCGCCGGCGTACACCCCGCCGGTGGCCCCGCCCGCGGCACCGGCCGCGACCGGACCGGGCGGGTCGGCGGCAGCCACCCCGCCGGCGACCGACCCCGAGGCCTGGCGGACGGCCGCGGACGATGGCTGGTCGCGGGCCAGCCGGGCGGCCGAACCGACCGCGTCCGGGACCACCCGCTCCGGTCTGCCGAAGCGGGTCCCGCAGGCACAGCTCGTTCCCGGCGGGATCGAACAGAAGAGCGGCAAGGACCGCAGCCGGCGCACCCCGGACGAAGTACGCGGCCTGCTGTCGGCATACCACCGCGGCGTGCAGCGCGGACGGACGGTCGGCGCGGACCAGAACAGCACCTCGACCAAGGAGACGACCCGATGAACAGGCCAGCGGCCATGCAGGACATGGGTTGGCTGCTCACCAACTTCGCCGACAGCGTGGCGGGCATCGCTCACGTGGTGGCGGTTTCCGCGGACGGGCTGCTTCTTGCCTCGTCGCGGGACCTCCCCACGGACCGGGCCGACCAGCTCGCGGCGATCACCTCCGGTGTGGTGAGCCTGACCGAGGGCGCGGCCCGCATGTTCAGCGCCGGCGGGGTGCTCCAGACAGTCATCGAGATGGACAGCGGCTACCTGTTCCTCATGTCGATCAGCGACGGCTCGTCGATGGCGGTGCTCGCCGCCCGCAGCTGCGACGTCGGCCAGGTCGGGTACGAGATGGCATTGCTGGTCGAACGGGTGGGCGCCGCACTGGTGCCGCTGCGCCGGGACGCGGTGCGCTCCTAGCGCACCTGGCCACGCGGACGGACTGACCGGGTGTCGAGGGACGGCACCCACCGGAGGAGGTGATCGCGGATGGACCAACGACGGGAAGACCCGCGCGGCGCGTTGGTGCGTCCGTACGCGGTCACCCGTGGCCGTACTGAGCCGCGGCAGGCCATCGCACTGGAGGCGGTGCTGACGGCCAGCCCCACGGCGGTCGCCGAGTCCCGGTTCGCCGGCCACGACAAGCACCGGATCGCCACGATCTGCGAGGGCCGGCCCCAGTCGCTGGCCGAGGTCGCCGCGTACACCCGGATGCCGCTGGGCGTCGCCCGGGTGATCATCGCCGACATGGTGGCCGAGGGCCTGTTGACGCTACACGCTGCCGCTCCGCCCGAAGGGTACGAGGAGCGGATGGAAATTCTTGGAAGGGTGCTAAGTGGACTTCGCAGGCTATGACCCCGCCGGGGCACGCCGCAACCGCGGGATCACCTCCGCGAAGATCGTGGTTGCGGGCGGCTTCGGCGTGGGCAAGACGACCCTGGTCGGCGCGGTCTCGGAGATCACTCCGCTGACCACCGAGGCGGTGATGACCGCGGCCGGTGTCGGGATCGACGACCCGTCGAAGGTGCCGGAGAAGCAGACCACCACGGTCGCCATGGACTTCGGCCGAATCACCATGGCCGAGGACCTGATCCTCTATCTCTTCGGCACACCCGGCCAGACCCGGTTCTGGTTCATGTGGGACGAGATCATCAAAGGCGCGGTGGGCGCGGCGGTGCTGGTCGACACCCGCCGGATCGCCGACGCGTTCGCCCCGCTGGACTACTTCGAGAACCGCCGCCTGCCTTACGTGGTGGCGTTGAACCGGTTCGACAACGCGCCCCAGTACGAGCTGGAGGAGGTCCGCGAGGCCCTCGCCATCTCGCCCCACGTGCCGTTGATAATGACCGATGCCCGGCACCGGGATTCGGTGAAGCAGGTACTGGTCACGGTCGTCGAGCACGCGATGCTGCGACTCCAGGCCGAGCACGGCCGCGGCTACCCGACCCCGGTCGGCTGACGTACATCGGCGGTGGCCCGGGGTCGTCAGGGCCGCCGCCGCCGCCGCCGCGGTCGTCCACGGCCCGGCTGCCGACCACGCCCCGTGGGCGCGCTGGGCCCGCAGGATCGCGCCCGATCCCGGAAGCAGCGGCCGTCCTGGAAACAGGAGGCCACTGTTACCGGAAGCTTGTGCGGGGGCGGGCGTTCCACCCCTCAACGCATCCCGGTCACCGGCGGCGAGGGGTCAGTCCACCCGGAGCCGGTAGCCGCGCTTGATCACCGTCTGCACCACCCGGGGGGCCCGCAGGCCGGCCCGGAGGCGGGCCACCGCCATCTCCACCGCGTGCTCGTCCGCGCCGCGCGGCAGCGTCCGCAGCAGGGCGGTACGGGAGAGCACCCGCCCAGGTGACGTGGCGAGCGCCCGCAGCACCGCCATCGGGGCGGGGGCCAGCGGACGCAGCTCCCCGTCGATCACAGCCGCGTGCCCCCGCAGGGTCAGCAGGTGCTCGGCCGCCCTGATGGTGACCGTGCGCCGGGGCAGCTCGTCCACGATCGTCCGCACCAGCGCGCCGAGCCGCGCCTGGCTCGGCGCGCTGACCGGCACCCCTCGGCGGACCAGCGGCTCGGCGGTGACCGGGCCGACGCAACTGGCCAGCACGTGGCTCCGCAGCGCCTCCAGCACCGTCTCGGTGCGGTCCCCGGCGGCGTGCAGCAGCGCCTCGGCGGCCGGGGCGGAGGTGAAGGTGACCGCGTCGACCAGCCGCCCGGCGACCAGGTCGATCAGCCGGTGCAGCGGCGCCGGGTCGGTGGGTGGCGCCCATCGGTAGACCGGCACCTCGATGACCTCGGCGCCGGCCTCCTCCAGCGCGGTGGTGTACTCGGGCTGCCGGTCACCGTGCAACTGCATGGCGACCACCTGCCCGGCCACCCCGCGCCGGATGAGGTGCTCGACGACCTCTTCACAGCTCTCCGAGTCCGGTGACCACAGGTCGCGTAGGCCGGCGGCGCGGATCGCGCCCCGCGCCTCCGGCCCCCGGGCCACCACGTACGCCCGCGACAGCACGCCACGCAGCGGCCCGTTCAGCCCCCAGCCCTCGGCCGCCTCCAGCCAGCCGCGCATCCCGATGCCGGTGTTGGCCATCAGCACGTCCGGCGGGCGGTTCAGGCAGGCGTGGGTCGCCTCGCGCAGTTCGGTGTCGTCGGTCAGCGGCACGATCCGCAGGGCTGGCGCGACCACCACCCGGGCCCCGCGCCGTTGCAGCAGCGCGGCCAGCTCGTCGCGCCGCCGGTCGGCGGTCACCCCGATGGTGAAGCCGGCCAGTTCGTGGGGCATCACCCCTCCCACTGGATGACGCAGCACGGGCAGTGCCTGGCCGCCTCCGGGGGTCGACGCCCCGGTCGAGTCGCCGTACGTGCACCGTCTGTCATGTCAGAAAAGCGTGCCGCCGGGCAGTTTCGGCCCCGGGTCCCGTTTGTTTCGGCCCTGTCAAGAGCGCCCCACACGACGGGGGGTGACCCCGAACTCCAAGCCCTGGCACAGGCGGATCCCGGCCGACCGACCTCCGAGGTTTTTGGGTGGTTCAGCGATGGACGCCAGGTGGGATGACCGGTGGTCATACCGCAGGTAGTTTGGGTGGCATGACTGCCAAGGTGACGCTGTCGTTCTCCGACGAGACGATCGAGGAGGCGCGCCGGTTCGCCAAGCGGGAGGGGCTGTCGCTCTCCGCCTGGATGAACCAGGCCGCCCGGGAAAAGGCGCTGCGCGAGGTGTTCACCGCGCACGCCGTCGCCGTCGGCCGCGCCGGGCTGGACCTGGAGACGGCCGCCCTGGCCGACGCCCGCGAGGTGGAGATGGTCGACGACGCGATGTTCGGCGGGCGTCCGCGTGCTGCGTAGGGGAGAGGTCTGGCGCATCGAGGGCGCCCGGGAGCGGCTCGGTCTGGTGATCAGTTCCGACGTCTACAACTCCACCGACGTGCCGATCGTGATGGTGGCCGAGGTGGTCGAGACGGTACTGCTGCGCGACTCCCCGCTGGCCGTGCCGATGGGCGGGTACGTGGTGATGCCCGACCGGCTCTCCTCGCCGATGAAGAAGTGGTTCACCGAGTGCGTGGAGGTGGCCGACACCGACACGATGCTCCGGGTCGGGCGCGCGCTGCGCATCCTCCAGGAACTCTGACCGGAACTCCGCAGCCGCCAGGAACTCCGCCGGTGGGGCCCGCCGGAATGTGACCTAGATCATGATAGTGGTGCGGGGTGGGCGGGAACGCCCCCCGTTTTGACCAGCGGAGGTGCCCCCGGGTATCGTTGCCTGCTGTTGTACGACAGCCAGAGGCGTGCCGCATCAGGTACGCTTGGTCGTTCGTGCGCGCCTGGTCACCTCGGCGCGCGACCCCAGACCGACGACGAGACAAGGTAGACCTGTGCGTACGTACAGCCCGAAGCCGGGTGAGATCGAGCGTCAGTGGCACGTCATCGACGCCTCTGATGTCGTGCTGGGCCGCCTGGCGACCCACGCCGCCACGCTTCTGCGTGGTAAGCACAAGCCGACTTTCGCGCCGCACGTCGACACGGGCGACTTTGTCGTCATCGTGAACGCGGGCAAGGTCGCGCTGACCGGCAACAAGCGCCAGACCAAGATCGCCTATCGCCACTCGGGTTACCCGGGCGGCCTGAAGCAGATCGGCTACGAGGAGCTGCTCAGCAAGCGTCCCGAGCGGGCCGTCGAGCTGGCTGTGAAGGGGATGCTCCCGCACAACAAGCTCGGCCGTCAGCTGATCAATAAGCTGAAGGTCTACGCCGGTGCCGAGCACCCGCACGGCGCGCAGCAGCCGGTGCCGTTCGAGATCAAGCAGATCGCGCAGTGAGCGCGGGCGAAGGAAGCAGCATGACCGACATCACCGAGACCGAGGTTGCCCCCGAGGCCCCTGAGGCCACCGAGGCGCCGGCGCCCGTCGCCCGCGCGCCTCGTGGCGACCGGCCGATCCAGACCGTCGGCCGCCGCAAGGAGGCCATCGTCCGGGTGCGCATCGTCCCGGGCAGCGGCAAGATCACCTGCAACGGCCGCGACCTTGAGGCGTACTTCCCGAGCAAGGTGCACCAGCAGCTCATCAAGGACCCGCTGGTCACCGCCGAGAAGCCCGAGGCGTTCGACGTCATCGCCAACCTGCGCGGCGGCGGCACCACCGGCCAGGCCGGTGCGCTGCGGCTCGCCATCGCCCGGGCGCTGATCATCAACGAGCCGGACGACCGCCCGGCCCTGAAGAAGGCCGGCTTCCTGACCCGTGACGCCCGGGTCAAGGAGAGCAAGAAGTACGGCCTCAAGAAGGCCCGTAAGGCTCCCCAGTACTCGAAGCGCTGATCAT
Source organism: Micromonospora sp. CA-111912 (assembly GCF_050948415.1). Taxonomy (NCBI): domain Bacteria; kingdom Bacillati; phylum Actinomycetota; class Actinomycetes; order Micromonosporales; family Micromonosporaceae; genus Micromonospora; species Micromonospora sp. CA-111912. The sequence continues at coordinate 6,372,579 of NZ_CP192007.1, read as the reverse complement.
CAGCGGCACGTTGTACTTCTGACGGACGGCCGGGTCCGCCTCCCCCCGACGGGAGGTGGCCCGGCCGTTTCGCTTTCCTGTTGTGCACCATTTCCTCGGAGGTTGGCGGGTATGGGCCGGTTGTTCGGCACGGACGGCATACGCGGGCGGGCGAACGCGGATCTCACTCCCGAGTTGGCGCTCGCGGTGGCGGTTGCCGCCGCCCACACACTCGCCGAGACGGACCGGAGCCATCCGCCGCTGGCGGTGGTCGGCCGGGACACCCGGGCCAGCGGCGAGATGCTGGAGGCCGCCGTGGTGGCCGGTCTCACCAGTGCCGGCGCCAACGTGGTCCGGGTCGGCGTGCTGCCCACCCCGGCCGTGGCGTTCCTCACCGCCGAAACCAAGGCCGACCTGGGCGTGATGCTCTCGGCGTCGCACAACCCGATGCCGGACAACGGCATCAAGCTGTTCGCCGCAGGCGGGCACAAGCTGCCCGACGAGATCGAGGAGCGGATCGAGGCGGCCGTCGAGGCGAACGCGGCCACCGCGTGGGACCGGCCGACCGGCGCCGGGGTGGGGCGGGTGCACGACCTGCTCGACGGCGCCGACCACTACGTTAAGCACCTGGCCGGCACCGTGTCGCACCGGCTCGACGGGCTCAAGGTCGTGGTCGACTGCGCCAACGGCGCCGCGGCCGACGTCGCCCCCGTGGTGTACCGGGAGGCCGGTGCCGAGGTCGTCGCCATCCACGCCGAGCCGGACGGGCTCAACATCAACGACGACTGCGGTTCCAACCACATCGACGGGCTGCGCGAGGCCGTGGTCGAGCACGGCGCGCACCTGGGCATCGCCCACGACGGCGACGCCGACCGGTGCATCGCGGTCACCGCCGACGGGGTCGAGGTCGACGGCGACGAGGTGATGGCGATCCTCGCCCTCGCCATGCGGGATGCCGGCACGCTCACCGGGGACACCCTGGTCGCCACCGTGATGAGCAACCTCGGACTGCGGCTGGCCATGTCCGCGCAGGGCATCCGGCTGATCGAGACCAAGGTCGGCGACCGGTACGTCCTGGAAGAGCTGCGCGCCTCCGACCTTGCCCTCGGCGGCGAGCAGAGCGGGCACATCGTCATGCCGGCCTACGCCACCACCGGCGACGGCGTGCTCACCGGGCTGCACCTGATGGCCCGGATGGCGGCCACCGGGAAGTCCCTCGCGGAGCTGGCCGCCGTGGTGACCAAGCTGCCGCAGGTGCTGATCAACGTGCCGGTCGGGGACCGTTCGGTGGGTGCCGCCGCGCCGGCCGTCCGGGCCGAGGTGGAACGGGCCGAGGCGGAGCTGGGCGAGACCGGTCGGGTGCTGCTGCGCCCCTCGGGCACCGAGCCCCTGGTGCGGGTCATGGTCGAGGCCGCCACCGAGCAGACCGCCCGCGAGGTCGCCGAGCGCATCGCCGAGCGGGTCCGCACCGCCAGCCCCACCGCCTGACCCGAGCCGGCCCTTGGGGGCTGGCGAACCTCACAGGCGCAGGCGGGCGACCCGGTCGTAGGTTTCGGCCGGGTCCTCGCCGTCGGTGAGGTCCACGTCCTCGACGACCCGTCCGTCGGTGAGCCGGATCAGCCGGTCGCACCGGGCGGCGATGGCGCGCTCGTGGGTGGCCAGCAGGATCGTCATCCCATGCCGGTCGCGCAGGTTCAGCAGCAGGTCGAGGATCTGCCCGCCGGTGGTCGAGTCGAGGTTGCCGGTCGGCTCGTCGGCGAGCAACAGCCGGGGTTCGCCCATCAACGCCCGGGCGATGGCGACCCGCTGCTGCTGGCCGCCGGAGAGCTGCGCCGGCAGCGACCGCTCCCGGCCGGCCAGGCCGACCGCGTCGAGCAGTTCCCGGGCGCGGGTCACCTGGTCGGACCGGCCGCGCCGGGGCAGCACCGGGGCGATCACGTTGTCCAGCACGGTCAGCGCCGGCAGCAGGTGGTAGCGCTGGAAGACGAAGCCGACCCGCTGCCGGTACCGGGCGAGGGCTGCCCGCCGCAAGCCGGTGATCTCCACGTCGTCGACCGTCACGGTGCCGCTGTCGGCCTGCTCGATCGCCCCGACGAGGTGCAGTAGCGTCGACTTGCCGGAGCCACTCGGCCCGGTCAGCGCCACCACCGACCCGGCGGCGATCTCCAGCGACACCCCGTCGACGGCGGTGAGTCGCTCGGTGCCGGCGCGGAACTGCCGGATCAGCTCGGCCGTCCGGACGGTGCTGCCCGTGGTCGCGTCCATCGTCACTCCTCTGCGAGTAGTCGTGCGGTCGGGAGGCGGTGCAGCAGCGCGGCGGGGACCAGCGCCGCCGCGCAGGTGATCAGCACCCCGGCGGCGGCGACCGCGGCGGCCACCAGCACCAGCGCCGCCGGCAGGTCGCCCACCAGCCAGGCCGCCCCGCCCAGGCCGAGCGCCGCCCCGGCGAGGGCGCCGAGCGCGCCGAGGAGGAGCCCCTCGTACCCGATCAGGCGGGTCAGCGCGGCGTCGGTCCAGCCGACCGCCCGCAGGGTGGCCAGCTCGGCGGCCCGGTCCCGGATGTTCAGGTAGAGCACGTCGGTGACCGCGGCGGCACCGAGCAGCACCGTCGCGATGGCGGCCATGGTGTCCGCGCCCCGTACGCTCAGCGACACCGTGTCGCCGAGCAGGCTGCCGACGACGGCACCCTGGAACGCGTAGCCGGCGGCGGTGACCAGGGTCAGCGCGGCCACCCCGATGGCCAGCGCGCCGGAGCCGAGCAGGGTGCGCCCGGGGGTGCGGGCCAGGTTGGCCAGGGCCAGGCCGGCCAGGGTGCGCGGCCGGCGTACCCAGCGGGCCGTCGCCACCGGCGGTCGCAGCGCGGCGGCCGGGTGGGCGCGCGCGGCCCGCAGGGCTGGCGTCAGGCCCGCGACCAGCGCCAGCAGCAGGGCCACCGGTACGGCCAGCAGCGCCCGCCGCCATCCCACGTCGATGCCGAGCGCGGCCCCGAGCGGGACTGCGAGCGCCAGCGCGAGCAGCCCGGCGGCCAGCCCGAGCGCGCCGACCTCGCCGAGGATCAGCGCGCCGATCCGCCGGGCCGGCCAGCCCAGGCAGGCGAGCACCGCCAGCTCGGACCGGCGGTCCCGGACGGCGGCGGCGACCGCGTTGCCGAGGAAGAGCGCGCAGACGACCAGCACCAGCACGAAGAGCACGACGCTCTTGCGGTCCACCGCCTTTGTGATCACCGAGGCGACCCCGAGGGCCGACCAGTTCTCGGTCAGCCGCAGCGCCGGCCGGCCGAACGACCCGGCGGGCAGCTCCACGGCCTGCGGGGCGGGGGACGAGCCGAGCGTGATGTCGACGTCGAGCCCGGTGACCTGGGCGATCCGCTCGGCGACCAACCGGACCTGTTCGGCGGCGCGCTCGTTGTAGCCGCCCACGTCGGCGACCCGGACCCGGATCGCACTGATCGGGGCCTTCACCTGCGGACTGCCGCCGCCGTCCAGCAGCTTCGGTACGGCGGCCAGGCTGGTCAGCAGCAGCGGCGGGGCGGAGAGGTGGCCGGCCGGGTTGCCGCCCGGCTCCAGCGGACGGCCGCCCAGGGCGTCCCGGCTGCGGGCGTCCGCGCCCTGCGCCGACGGCGGCTCGTACGTCTCCAGCGGCACCCGCCCGAGGTCGCTGAAGCCGGTCAGCTTCTCCGGGTCGAAGACCCCCACGGCCCGCCAGCCCCGGTACAGCAGGTTGCGTGGATTCCCCTTCTTCAGCGGGAGCTTGCGCAGCGCCCGCGCCCCGGTGTCCTCGGCCAGCCAGGGACGCGGGAAGGGGTTGAACGTGATCTGGTCGCCGTACACCTCCGGATCGGCTGCCGGGAGCGCGCCCACCCGCAGCGTGCCGTCGGGCAGCCGGTCGTACCGCGTCGGCCCGGCCTGGACCATCGCCTGGAGCTGGCCGAGGCAGCAGCCGTCCGGGGAGATGCCCGCGGAGATCCGGGTGCGCCAGCTGGCGGCCACGTCGTGGCGGGTTTCGCCGGCGGGGAGCTCGGGGCCGCGCTGCAGGGACCGCTCCAGCTCGTCGAGGTTGACACCGGCCGGGCGGGCCGCGGGCAGCCGGGTGAAGCTGGCGCGCAGCTCCTCGTCGACGAAGGGGCTGCTGGTTACGAGCACCGGCACGGTGTGCATCTCGTCCGAGTCGATGTGCTTGACGGTCGTCGTGTCGTCCGGGCCCAGTGCCCGCCCGTCGACCACCGCGCCACCGAGGCCCACGAGGCGGTTCTCGGCGGCCGGGTCCACGGCGGCGAGCAGGAGCGGCACCGTCAGGCTGACCGTGATCCGTAGCCGGTCCGAGGTGGACGAGGGGCCCGACCCCGCGTCGGCGAAGACGCGCCCGCCGGCCTCGAACCGGCCGTCGGGGAGCATCCGTACGGCCTCCAGCGACCACTCCTCGCGCTCGGAGTGCGCGCCCGGACTGCCCAGGGTGGGCTGGGGGTCGCAGACGGCCCGGGTGCGGCCGTCGGGCAGCACCTCGCGGGGCGCAGCCCACCCGCACGAGCCCCACGGATAGCTTCGCCCGTCGGTGTACGGCGTGGCGTCGCTGTGCTGAGACGACAGGCCGATGCGGGGGTAGATCAGCGGGTGGGTGGTGACGTACACGTAGCGGGGCCGGCCCGGCGCGCTGGAGAGCCCGCGCTCGGCGACGAACCGGGGGTCGACGCGGATGACCTGCCGGTCGAGCGACCGGTCCACCGCGGCGGTCAGGTCCAGCGGGGTCGGCACCGGGGCGGTGGAGTAGCCGAGCATGGCGATGGGTGCTGCCACGTCCACCCCGGCGACCGCCTTCACCTGGTCGTACTGCGCGGTGGTGATGCCGCCGAAGAGGCCGGAGAGGTAGTTGGGCTGGACCAGCCGGCGTTCGGCCTCCAGTGGGGTGCGCGCGCCCTTCGGGCGGACCAGGATGTCGTAGGCGACGTCGGTGCCCCGCTCGACGGTGCCGGTGACCTCGAGCCGGGAGGTGGTGGTGGCACCGGTCAGGACGACGAAGCCGGTGGTCGCCACCAGCACGCCGGCCAACAGTGCCACCGACCGTCCCGCACGGCCGCGTAGCTGACTCCAGATGAAGTTGAACATGTCGCGCCTCCCCGTGTGCTGCTGCACACTCTGCGGGATACATTGTGACAATGCAAGGCCGGGTCCGGAACGATACCGATCGGGCGAAGCGAAACGAACGGAACGGAGGAGACGGTGGCGATCCAGCACGCGGTCCTGGCCCTGCTCGCCCGGGGGCCCAGCTACGGCTACCAACTGAAGGGCGCGTTCGAGGAGGCGGTGGGCCCGCAGTGGGGGCCGCTGAACATCGGGCACCTCTACCAGATCCTCGATCGCCTCTCCCGCGACGGCCTGGTCGTCGCCGAGCGGCAGGCCCAGCCGGTCAAACCCGACCGGGTGGTCTACGAGATCAGCCCCGACGGCCGCGCCGCGCTACAGGGATGGCTCAACGAGCCCAGCCCGCGCAGCGGCGGATTCCGGGACGACTTCTTCCTCAAGGTCACCGCGGCGGCCCGCTCCGGCGCGTCGGACACGGTGCGGACGGTGCTCGGTAACCAGCGCGGGCACCTCATGCGCGAGCTGCGCAACCTCGACGGGCTCCGCCGCCGGGCCGACGACCCGGTGGTGGCCCTGCTGCTCTCCGCCGCCAGCCGGCACGTCGAGGCCGATCTCGCGTTCGTCGACGACGCCGAGACGGCGCTGCTCGCCGACGGTGGCGCGCTGCTCGCCACGCTCGCGGGAAGTCCTCCGGGGCTCGACGGGAGCGGTTCGGGGGCGGTGCCGCCCGTGTCCGGTCCCACCTCGACCCGCGCGGCCGGCTGACGCCGCGCCGCCGGTCGGCCACAGCGCCTCGGGAGGCCCGCGCGCTGAGACCTGGAAGGGAAACGGACTCTCCGGAGGCCGCCATCTTCCAAGCTCTCGCCCCCGGCTGGTGCAGGGGCGTCAGGCCGGCTGGTGGAAGGGCGTCAGGTCGGCGGCAGCCGACGCAGGAAGCGGGCGCCCAGGTCGGCGACCTGGGCGGCGTCGAGGTCGAGGGCCGGGGCCGCCACGGTGACCTCGGCCATCGCCAGGTCCGGGACCTCGGTGTCCTGCCAGCCGCCGACGAACCACGCCCTCTCCTCCTCGGCGAGGGCGAGGTTGGCCGCGTTGAGCCGGTCCGCCGAATGCGGCAGCCAGAGCCGGAACTGGTGGGTGTGTGGAGGCGTCGGATACACCCGGGCGCCGGGCAACCCGGCCAGGGCGGCGGCCACCGCCGTCGCGTGTGCCACGTACCCGGGCAGGCGGGGGAGCTCCCGGTCCAGCCCGACCAGCGCGGCCGCCGCCGCCGGCCACTGCTGGAACAGGGTGCCCCCGTACCGGTGCCGCCAGTCCCGGGCGTACCGGACCAGCCCGGCGTCCCCGGCGAGAGCCGCCCCGGAGATGCCGTCGAGGGACTTGTAGAACGAGACGTACGTGCTGTCGGCGAGGGCGGCGATCGCGGCGGCCGGGTGCCCCAGGTGCGGGGTCGACTCCCACAGCCGGGCGCCGTCGAGGTGCACCCGGGCTCCGGCGTCCCGAGCCGCGGCGACCACGTCGACCAGCTCGTCCCAGGTGGGCAGCACGAAACCCGCGTCGCGCAGCGGCAGCTCCAGCAGCAGGGTGCCGATCGGCTCGGCGAGCTCCGCCACCTCCTCGGCGGTCGGGTTGCGCGGCGCGGTCGTGGTGCGCACCGCCCGCAGCCCGCCGAGCACCGCGTACGCGTCCTGCTCGTGCAGCACGAGGTGGCTGAGCGGGTGCAGGCCGACGGTGGTGCTGCCGGTCAGCTCCGCGCCGTACCGGATGGCGACCTGCTGGGCCATCGTGCCGGTGGGGAAGAAGACGGCGGCCTCCGTGCCGAGCAGCTCGGCGACCCGCAGCTCCAGGGCCTCGAGGGGGCCGCCCTCGCCGTAGAAGTCGGGCAGGGCGTCCGGCGTGAGCGTGGCCCGTACGGCGTCGAGATGCTCGGCCATCGACACCGGCCGGACGCCGGAGAGCAGCCGGTCACAGCCGCGCATGGCCGCCATCCGGCGGACCCGGTCGGCGTACGCGTCGGTCATCCGGCGGCCCTCATCCCACGTAGCCGGGCCACCGCCTCGGTGAGCACCTCGGGCCGCTTGCAGAAGGCGAACCGGACCAGCCGCCGGCCAGCCTCGGCGTCGTCGTAGAACACCTGGGTCGGCACGGCGACCACCCCGCAGCGCTCCGGCAGCGAACGGCAGAACTCCACCCCGTCCCGCCCGCCGAGCCCGGTGACGTCGGCAGTGACGAAGTACGTCCCCTCGGGAGTGAGCACGTCGAAGCCCGCGTCGGTGAGCCCGGCGACGAGCTGGTCCCGCCGGGCCCGCATGCCGGCCGCGAAGTCGGCGAAGTACCCGTCCGGCAGGGCGAGGGCCACCGCCACCGCCGGCTGCAACGGGGCGGCGTTGACGAAGGTGAGGAACTGCTTGACCCGCAGCACCGCCGACACCAGCGGGGCGGGGCCGCTGACCCAGCCGACCTTCCAGCCGGTGCAGGAGAACGTCTTGCCGGCCGAGGAGATCCGCAGGGTGCGCTCGCGCATGCCGGGCAGGGTGGCCAGCGGCACGTGGGGCGCGGCGGCGTCGGCGAAGACCAGGTGCTCGTACACCTCGTCGGTCACCGCGTACGCGTCGTGTTCGCGGCACAGCGCGGCCACCAGGGCCAGTTCGTCGGGGGTGAAGACCTTGCCGGTCGGGTTGTGCGGCGAGTTCAGCAGCACCAGCCGGGTCCGGGGCCCGAACGCGGCGCGCAGGGCGTCCGGGTCGAAGGCGTACCGGCCGTCCGGGCCCGGACGCAGGGTCACCGGCCGCCGGACCGCCCCGGCGAGGGCGATCGAGGCCGCGTACGAGTCGTAGTACGGCTCGAAGCAGACCACCTCGTCGCCCGGCTCGCAGAGGGCGAGGATGCTCGCGGCGATCGCCTCGGTGGCCCCGGCGGTGATCACGATCTCGCCGTCCGGGTCGTACTCCAGGCCCCAGAACCGGCGCTGGTGACCGGCTACGGCGGCGCGCAGCGCGGGGATGCCCGGACCGGGCGGATACTGGTTCTGCCCGCCGCGCAGCGCCTCGGCGGCAGCGGCGAGCATCTCCGGCGGGCCGTCGGTGTCCGGGAAGCCCTGGCCCAGGTTGACCGCGCCGGTGCGCACGGCCAGGGCGGACATCTCGGCGAAGATCGTCGTCCCGAACGGTCGCATCCGGGCCACCAGCGGGTCGACATTCGCGGTCGTCGTCACGTCGGCCAGCCTACGGGCGGGCCGTGCGGGTTCAACCCCACGTTCAGCCGGTGCAGTTGACCCAGGACTGGCTGCCGTCCCTGGCGACGGTGCGACCGTCGACGGTGATCCGGCAGTCGACCCCGTACCGGTCGTCGCTGTTACTGGCCAACACCATCACGCGACTGGCGTCGACCATCCGGAAGCTCTTGCGCCAGGGCAGTTTCACGTTCTCGGTCTGGATCAGGTCACCGGCGGCGTCGTAGTACTGGAGGTAGGCCGGGCCCTGACCGGTCACCTCGTAGACCACGGTGACCCGGCCGGCCCCGTTCGACGGGCGGGTGGCCGGGCTCCGGGTGGGCTCCGGGTAGGGGGACGCCTCGACCGGTTCCCCGTCCTCGTCGGGGGCGGACGGGTCGCCGTACCAGGGGTCGGTGGCGCTCGTTTGGTCCTCAGGACTGGTGAGGATGCCGGCCAGGCAGGCGCACCCGCAGAGCCCGACGACCAGGACGATCACGAGCCCGATGACCAGGCCGATCACCTTCGCGGTGTTGTCGGGCCGGACCACCGGCTGCCCGGGGTACGCGAACGGCGGCGGGTAGCCCGCCGGGGGCCACCCGCCCTGCCCGCTCTGCCCCGGCCACCCGCCTTGCCCAACCGGCCCCGGCCCGTCGGGGTGCCCGGACCAACTCGGCTGGCCCGGCTGGCCCGGATGTCCTGGTGGCCAACCGGCCGGGCCGTACCCGGGCCAGGGCCGCCCGGCGGGGTGCTGCCCGGCTGAGTGCGACGTGGCAGGGCTCGGTGTGGACGTGGGGTCGCCCGGCCCGTTCGGCGTCGCCGACGGAGCCCATGGCTCGGGGGCGGCCCATGGCTGCGGTGGGGCCATCGGGGCGGGCGGCGACCACGTCGTGCCACTCGCCGGGGCGTCCGTGGGCGGCCGGGGCGTTGACGGGCCGGCGGGGTCGGCCCTGCTGGACGGGATCGGATCGTGACCTGGCGACGACGTCTCGGACATAAGGGGCTCCGGGGAGGGGCACGGACACGGCCGCGAGGGGGATGGGGGACGTCGAGACCGCTGGCGCGGCCTTCTCCCGAGGGAAACACAGACCCGCAATGTACGTCGTCGAGCCGCCCGCCAGGATCCCCTGCGGGGCGTCGGTGTCCGGTCGACGCGTTCGTCCCCGAGAGCACCACAGCCACTCGTTCGCTCAAATCCAGTGCTTGTTTACCCGACTTCCGCGCACACGAGATGAGCGAAACTGGGTTAGGCTGCGGGTCATGTGTGGAATCGTGGGTTACGCCGGCGCGCGCCCGGCGCTCGGTATCGTGCTCGACGGCTTGCGGCGCCTGGAATACCGCGGCTACGACTCGGCCGGCGTGGCCGTCGTGTGCGATGGCGAGCTGCTGACCGAGAAGAAGGCGGGCAAGCTGGCCAACCTCGAGAAGGTGCTGGCCGAGCGCGCCGCCATCGACCCCGAGGGCTGCGCCGCCAGCCCGATCGGCATCGGCGACGGCACCACCGGCATCGGCCACACCCGCTGGGCCACCCACGGTGGCCCCACCGACCGCAACGCCCACCCGCACGTCGCCCCCGACGGCCGGGTCGCCGTGATCCACAACGGCATCATCGAGAACTTCGCCAAGCTCCGCACCGAGCTGGAGGACGCCGGCGTCCAGTTCAGCAGCGACACCGACACCGAGTGCGCCGCACACCTGCTCTCCGCCGCGCTGGCCGAGCTGCGCGCCGCCGGCGAGCCGGACGGGCCGGGGCTGCTCGCCGCCGCGATGCGCGCGGTCTGCCAGCGGCTCGAAGGAGCGTTCACGCTGCTGGCCGTCGATGCCGCCGTGCCCGGCGCGGTGGTCGGCGCCCGGCGCAATTCCCCCCTGGTGGTGGGCCGGGGCGACGGGGAGAACTACCTCGCCAGCGACGTCGCCGCGTTCATCGAGCACACCCGCGACGCGATCGAGCTGGGCCAGGACCAGATCGTCCTGATCACTCCCGACGCCGTCGAGATCACCGACTTCGCCGGCCGTCCGGCGACCGGCAAGGACTTCCATGTCGACTGGGACTCCTCGGCCGCCGAGAAGGGCGGCTACGACTGGTTCATGCTCAAGGAGATCGAGGAGCAGCCGCAGGCCGTCGCCGACACCCTGCTCGGCCGGCTCACCGCAAGCGGCGAGATCATGCTCGACGAGGTCCGCCTCAGCGACCAGGACCTGCGCGACGTGGACAAGATCTTCATCGTCGCCTGCGGGACCGCCTACCACTCCGGCCTGGTCGCCAAGTACGCCATCGAGCACTGGACCCGGATTCCCTGCGAGGTGGAACTTGCCAGCGAGTTCCGCTACCGCGACCCGGTCCTCGACCGGTCCACGCTGATCGTGGTGATCTCGCAGTCCGGCGAGACCATGGACACCCTGATGGCGCTGCGGCACGCCAAGGAGCAGAAGGCCCGGGTGCTGGCCATCTGCAACACCAACGGCTCGACCATCCCGCGCGAGTCCGACGCCGTCCTCTACACCCACGGCGGGCCGGAGATCGCCGTCGCCTCCACCAAGGCGTTCCTCACCCAGCTCGTGGCCTGCTACCTGATCGGGCTGCACCTGGCCCAGGTGCGCGGGATCAAGTTCGCCGACGAGGTGGCCGCCGTGGTGGACCAGCTCCACCAGATGCCCGCCAAGCTGCGCGAGCTGCTGGACCGGATCGACCCGGTGCGCGAGCTGGCCCGGGAGATCCGCAACGAGCCGACGGTGCTCTTCATCGGCCGGCACGTCGGCTACCCGGTGGCCCTGGAGGGCGCGCTCAAGCTCAAGGAGCTGGCGTACATGCACGCCGAGGGCTTCGCCGCCGGAGAGCTCAAGCACGGCCCGATCGCCCTGATCGATGAGGGCACCCCGGTGATCTGCATCGTGCCGTCGCCGGTCGGCCGGGGCATGTTGCACGACAAGGTCGTCTCCAACATCCAGGAGGTCCGGGCCCGGGGCGCCCGGACGATCGTGATCGCCGAGGAGGGCGACGAGGCCGTGGTGCGCTACGCCGACCACCTGATCCGCGTGCCGCGCACGCCGACGCTGCTCGCCCCGCTGGTGACCACCGTGCCGTTGCAGGTGCTCGCGGCGGAGATCGCCGCAGCCCGGGGCCACGACGTCGACCAGCCCCGCAACCTGGCCAAGTCCGTCACCGTCGAGTAGCCGCCCGCCGGAACCGGCCCCCTCCGCCCGCCGGCGGCAGGGGGCCGCTGCGGCTTCCGGGGCACACGTCGGCACGTCACCGGCCCAGGACGACGCGGGCCATGCCGTCAAGGGCGGGATTGCCCTGGTCCCAGTAGCCGGTGTGGCCGTACCGGCCGCTGGGGAAGGTGCGGCCGCCGAAGCCCGGGTCGGCCGGGTCGTGCCCGAACCACAGCGCGTGGTCCTCCCGGGCGGTCAGCACCGCCGCCAGCGGGCTGAGCCCACGCAGCACGCGGCGGGGCAGCTCGTCGGGGGCAGGGGCCAGCCGGATCGCGTCGTCCGGCGCGGTGCTCGCCCAGACCTCGCCCGAGGGCAGGCGCAGCCCGTCGGCCCGGTCCACGCCCACCCCGGGGGAGCCCACGAACACCAGCGCGTCGGCGGCGAGACCGTGGTCCCGGGCGGCGGTGCCCACGACCAGCGAGCCGTAGCTGTGCCCGAGCACCGTCTGCCGGGCCGGCGGGCCGTCGTGGGTGGCCCGCAGGCCCTCCTGGAACCGGTGCAGCGCCGGGCCGGCGTCCCGCGCCTGGCCGGGCAGGACGGCTTCGTGCAGGAAGTCCGGCGCGTCGTAGTCCAGCCAGAGCACCGCCGCCGTCGCCCCCGTCGGGTCCAGCGCCGCGCACCGGGCCTGCACCCGGCCCGCCCGGCCCAGCTCCCCGGCGGCGTCCGCGAGGCCGGCGGTCATTCCCGGGACGTACGTCAGCACCCGGTCGGCCCGGTCCGGGTCGCCCAGCGCCACGATCGCCCGGCCCTCGCCGCCCGGGGCGAGCCCCAGCAGATACGCGCGCGGCTGCCCGCCGCCGGTCAGCCGGGCGGTCAGCGCGTCCAGGCCGGTCAGGGTCGCCCCCACCCGGGCCAGCCCGGCAGTCTCCAGCGGCCCGTGCGGCCACCGGGCCAGCAGCCGCCGTCGCTCGGCCAGCAGCACCTCCCGCCACCGGCCGACCAACAGCCGGTTCGCCTGGTCCCGCGCCGCCGCCGGCACCCCGTCGAGCCGGCCGACCAGCTTCGGCTCCCGGGCCACCAGCCAGCGGCGCTGCGTTGGGGTGAGCCCGGCCCACCAGGCCCGGACGGTCGACGGGTCGGCGCCGGGCGCCGGCCGCCAGGGTGGGGGCGGGGCGACCCAGCCCGCCCGGGCCGCCGCAACCAGCTCGTCGAGCCGGCCGGCCGTCTCCCGGTCGGCCGCGTCGGCCAGCGTGAGGGCGGCGGTCACGGCGGCGGCCACCCGCGCCACCGGCGGGTCGGGCGCGCCCGACCGGGCACCCGTTGGGCCCGCACTCACCCGCCCCCGCCGGTCGATGAGCACCCCACCGGCCTCGGCCAGGGCGACCGCCTCGGCCAGCCCGGCCCTGGCCCGGCGCAGCCGCCCGGCCAGCTCGGCGAGCACCTGGTCGGTCTCGATCAGCGCCGGCGTGAGGGCGGCCAGGTCGGCCCGAAAGGCGGCGATCCGCCCGCCGGCAGCCCCGGCGGCGGCACCCGTCCACCCGGCGCGCAGCGTCCCGGCAGCCCCGGCCAGCTCCGCCGACCGCCGGTCGACCAGCCCGGTCAGCCCTCGCCAGGCAGTCCCGGCCGCCGCCCAGCCGACCGGGTCGGCCGCCCACAGCCGGGCGTAGCCGCCCTCCCCGGCGGGGCCGCCCACCGCGCCGCCGGGCCCCGCCGACGTGCTCATCGGGGCAGGACCGTCAGCCGGCGGGCCGCCCGCTCGTCGGCCGCCTCGTATCCTTCGGCGGCGGAGGACAACGCATGTCCGGCGGCGGCCACCCGCCCGCCGAGCCCGCCGCACCACGCGTGCACCGCCGACTCCAGGGCGGCCAGGGCGGGTGCCGACCGCCACCCGGGCGCCCGCACCACCAGGCCGGGCACCCCGGCCAGCCCGTGCCCCAGCCGGTACGCGTCGGCGTCGAGCGCCCGGGCCACTTCCCGCAGCAGTTCGGGGCGGACGGTGAACGGCTCCTCGCGCATCGGCGCACTCCTCCGGCTCGGTGCCGTCGACAGGCGACGGGGGGACCACTCGACCGCGAAGGGCGGCGGGTGAGGCCGCCACCACGACGGACGATGGCGACGACGTTAGGTGGCCCCGGTGCGGGCCGGCACGCCCTGTGGACAACGGGCACCGGCCCGTACCCCCGGTTGTCCACAGGCGTTGCCCACAGCCGACCCGGTAGCTAATCTGCGGCGTCCTCCGCCGGTAGGGTGAGGCGGTGATCGGCGGGGTGGCATGAAACCGGTGTGGCGGGTCGCGGACGTACGGGCGGCGGAGGCCGGGCTGATGGCCACCCTCCCCGCCGGGACGCTGATGCAGCGGGCCGCCGCGGGGCTGGCCCGCCGCTGCGCGCTGCTGCTCGCCGAGCGGGGCGGGGTGTACGGCTCCCGGGTGCTGCTGCTGGTCGGCACCGGTGACAACGGCGGCGACGCCCTGTACGCCGGGCAGCGGCTGGCCCGCCGGGGTGCCGCCGTGTCGGTCCTGCTGCTCACCCCCGGGCGGGCGCACGCCGAGGGGCTGGCCGCGCTGCGCGCCGCCGGGGGCCGGCTGGTGGACCGCCCGCCCGCGCAGGTGGACCTGGTGCTGGACGGGATCGTCGGGATCGGCGGCACCGGCGGGCTGCGCGAGGCGGCCGCCCGGCTCGCCGCCGAGCTGCCCGGGCTGCGCGGCCGGGACGGCGTGCGGGCCGCCGTGGTCGCCGTGGACGTGCCGAGCGGGGTCGCCGTCGACACCGGTCATGTGCCCCCGACCGCCTCCGGCCGGCCCAACGCGGTCCGCGCCGACGTGACGGTGGCGTTCGGCGCGCTGAAGCCGGCGCTGGTGGTCGGCCCGGCCGTGGCGCTGGCCGGCCAGGTCGAGTTGGTCGACATCGGGCTGGGGCCCTGGCTGCGCGGCACCCCCGCGCTACGGGTCACCGAGTGGTCCGACGTCGAGCAGTGGTGGCCGGAGCTGGGCCCGGCCTCGGAGAAGTACACCCGGGGCGTGGTCGGCCTGGCGACCGGCTCGGCGGCGTACCCGGGGGCGGCGGTGCTCTCCGTCGGTGGCGCGCTCGCCGGGCCGACCGGCCTGGTCCGGTACGCCGGGAGCGCCCGCGACGACGTGCTGCGCCAGCATCCCTCGGTGATCGCCAGCGGGCGGGTCGCCGACGCCGGCCGGGTGCAGGCGTGGGTCTGCGGCTCCGGCCTCGGCACCGGCGAGGACGCGGTGGCCGAGCTGCGCGCGGTGCTCGCCGCCCCGGTGCCGGTGGTGCTCGACGCCGACGCGTTGACCCTGCTGGTCGACGGGTCGATGGCGGATCGGCTGCGCAGCCGGGACGCCCCGATCGTGGTCACCCCGCACGACCGGGAGTTCGGCCGGCTCTGCGGCGAGGATCCCGGAGCCGACCGGGCCGCGGCGGCGCTGCGGCTGGCCGCCTGGATGAACGCGGTGGTGCTGCTCAAGGGGGACCGGACGATCGTCGCCACCCCCGACGGCCGGGCGTACGTCAACCCGACCGGAACCTCCGCGCTGGCCACCGGGGGCACGGGCGACGTGCTCGCCGGGCTGCTCGGCTCGCTGCTGGCCGCCGGGTTGGCCCCGGAGCGGGCGGCCGCCGCGGCGGCGTACCTGCACGGGCTGGCCGGCCGGGAGGCGGCCCGCGGCGGGCCGGTGACCGCACCCGACGTGGCCGCCGCCCTCCGCCCGGTCGTCGCCCGGCTGCCCTGACCTCGGGGGCCGCCGCCGCGCCGTTCGGGGCGGCTCCGGCCCGGGTTGATCACCGTGGTCAGTAGGCTGGGGGCATGTGGCAGTCCGAGGTACGGGTCGATCTTGACGCGATCCGGGAGAACGTGACGCGGCTGCGGGCCGGAACCAGCGGCGAGCTGATGGCGGTGGTCAAGGCCGACGGGTACGGCCACGGCATGCTTCCCTCGGCCCGCGCGGCGCTCGATGCGGGGGCCGACTGGCTCGGCGTCTGCACCCTGGACGAGGCGCTGACCCTGCGCCGGGCCGGCGTGACCGCGCCCGTGCTGGCCTGGCTGCTCGCCCCGGGGCTGCCGCTGCACGAGGGCGTCGCGGTCGGGGTGGACCTGGCCGCCGCCAGCCTGACCCAGCTCGACGAGATGATCGAGGCGAGCCGGCAGGCCGGCAGCCCGGCCCGGCTGCACCTGAAGATCGACACCGGTCTGGCGCGCGGTGGGGCAACCGTCGCCGACTGGCCGGTGCTGCTGGAGGCCGCCGCGAAGGCCCAGGCCGAGGGTCTGGTCGAGGTGGCCGGCGTGTGGAGCCACTTCGTGTACGCGGACCTGCCCGGCCACCCCACCACAGATCGCCAGCTCGCCGTCTTCCACGAGGGGCTGGACATGGTCGAGCGGGCCGGGCTGCGCCCGCGCTACCGGCACCTGGCCAACTCCGCCGCCACCCTGACCCGCCCCGACACCCACTTCGACCTGGTCCGGCCGGGGGTCGCGATCTACGGGCTCTCCCCGGTGGCCGGCGAGCGGTTCGGGCTGCGCCCGGCGATGACCGCCCGGGCCCGGGTCATGCACACCAAGCGGGTCCCGGCCGGCAGCGGCGTGTCGTACGGCCACACCTACCTCACCGAGGCCGACGCCAACCTGGCCGTGGTGCCGCTCGGCTACGCCGACGGGGTGCCCCGGCACGCCTCGAACGCCGGCCCGGTGCAGCTCGCCGGCCGGCGGCGGACCATCTCCGGCCGGATCTGCATGGACCAGTTCGTGGTCGACTGCGGCGACGACCCGGTGGTTGCCGGCGACGTGGTGACCCTGTTCGGCCCCGGCACCGACGGCGAGCCCACCGCCGACGACTGGGCCGCCGCGGCCGGCACCATCAACTACGAGATCGTCACCCGGTTCGGCGGGGTCCGGGTGCCCCGCGTCTACGACGGTGAGCGGCCGTGACCGGGGTGGCGGCGTGACCAGGTTCCGCATCCCCCGGCCGCGCACCGCCGCCGGCCGGGTCGCCGGCGTGCTCGGGGCCGCGGTCGGCGTGGCCGCCGCCGGGCTCGCGGCGGGCGTGGTGAGCGAACGTGCCCTGGTCCGCCGGCTCAAGACCGACCCCACCGATCCGTACGCCGACGAGGTCTTCGGCGCGCAGCCGTACGACGAGGCGTTCCGGCTGGAGCTGGCCGACGGCACCGACATCCACGTCGAGGTGGTCGAGCCGACCCGCCCCGTCGCCGGGCACCCGACGGTGGTGCTGGTGCACGGCTTCTGCCTGGACATGGGCACCTTCCACTTCCAGCGCAAGATGCTCGCCGAGCGCGGCGAGCACCGCATCGTCGCGTACGACCAGCCGGGCCACGGCCGGTCGGGGCGGCTGGAGACCGGCGAGTACGACCTCGCCGCGCTCGGCCGCACCCTGCGCCGGGTGATCGACCGGACCACCCCGGAGGGGCCACTGGTGCTGGTCGGCCACTCGATGGGCGGGATGACCATCATGGCGTTCGCCGAGCTGTACCCGGAGCTGTTCGGCGACCGGGTGGTCGGCACGGTGCTGATGGCCACCTCCGGCGGGCTGCTGGCCGAGACGAAGCTGGTGGCCCCGGCCCTGCTCGGGCGGGTCAGCTCGCCGGTGCTCTACATGATGAACAACGCCACCCGGTACGGCGGCACGGCCATCGACAAGGCCCGCAAGTCGGCCTCGAACATCGCCTGGCTGCTCACCCGCCAGTACGGCTTCGGCACCCCGAAGCCGAGCCCGGCCCTGGTGTCGTACGTCGAGGAGATGAACTCGCGCACCTCCGCCGACACGGTCACCCGCTACCTGCGTACCCTGGCCACCCACTCCCGGTACCCGGCACTGGCCGCGCTGGGCGGCACCCCGGTGCTGGTGGTGGTCGGCGACAAGGACATGATCACGCCCGTGACGCACTCGGAGGAGATCGTCCGGCGGCTGCCGCACGCCGAGTTTCTCAAGATCCACGACAGTGGGCACGTGGTGATGCTGGAGCACGCCGACGAGGTCGACGCCGCCCTGGAACACTTCCTGGCGGCGCTGTGAGCGCCGCCGGGGACGGCCGCGCCGCCGGGCGTCCTCGGGGTGGCGCGGTGAGCGTCGTCGTCGCGTTGTCGACGGTCGAGGACACCCACGCGTTCGGCCGGCGGCTGGCCGGGGTGCTGCGCGCCGGCGACCTGCTGCTGCTCACCGGCCCGCTCGGCGCCGGCAAGACCGCGCTGACCAAGGGCATCGGGGCGGGCCTCGGGGTACGGGGCGACATCACCTCACCGACCTTCGTGATCGCCCGGGTGCACCGCCCCGACCCGGCGCGCGGTGGTGCGGTGGCGCTGGTGCACGCGGACGCGTACCGGCTCGGGGACGCCGCAGATCCGCGCGCGGAGATCGACGACCTCGACCTGGACGCCTCCGTCGACGACTCGGTCACCGTGGTCGAGTGGGGGGAGGGGCTGGTCGAGCAGCTCGTCGACGCCCACCTGCGGGTCCGCATCGACCGGCGCGACGACGACACCCGCACCGTCGAGCTTGACCCGGTCGGCGGCGACTGGCCCGCCCGGCTCGCCACCCTCCGCTGACCCACCCGCCCACCCGCTCCCGGCCCGGTTCCCCGGCCCGCCCCCCAAGATCGTGCAGTTTCCGGGACCGAGTGGCTACCGTCCGTTGTCAGGCCACTCTTTCCCGGAAACTGCTCCCGCTGCCCGTCGACGGGCAGCGGCGGGAGGCCGTACTCCGGTGTCGGGGTGTCGGACGGGGCTGATAGGAAGAGGGCCGACCGACTGCGAAAGGTTGCCGATGCCCGACGACGCCCCCACCCTGGACCTGCCGGCGCTGCTGCCGGAGGGCTGGCGTGCCGTGCTCACCCCCCACCTCGACCCGGCCCGCACGGCGGCGCTGGCCGAGTTCGTCGCCGGGGAGTACGCCACCCAGACCGTCTTCCCGCCGGTCGAGGACCTCTTCTCGGCCTACCGGCTCTGCGCGCCGGCCGACTGCCGGGTGCTGATCCTCGGGCAGGACCCGTACCACAAGGCGGGGCAGGCGCACGGGCTGAGCTTCAGCGTGCGGGAGGGCGTGAGTGTGCCGCCGTCGCTGCGCAACGTCTTCAAGGAACTGGGTGAGGACCTGGGCGTGGCGAAGCCGCGCAGCGGCAACCTCGACGGCTGGGCCGCCCAGGGCGTGCTGCTGCTCAACTCGGTGCTGACCGTCCGGCAGGCCACCCCCGGCTCGCACGCCAACAAGGGGTGGGAGGAGTTCACCGACGCCACGATCCGGGCCCTGGACGCCCTCGACCAGCGGGTGGTCTTCCTGCTCTGGGGCGGGTACGCCCGCAAGAAGGCCGCCCTGGTCACCAACCCGCAGCACGTGGTGCTGGAGGCCGGCCACCCCAGCCCGATGAACCCGCGCGGCTTCCTCGGCAGCCGCCCGTTCAGCGCGACCAACAAGGCCCTCGCCGACGCCGGCCTGCCGACCATCGACTGGGAGCGGTCCGCCAGCTGACCCGCACCGCACCGGATCGCTCGTCAGCCTCCGGGTGGGGC
Organism: Micromonospora sp. CA-111912; assembly: GCF_050948415.1. Classification (NCBI taxonomy): domain Bacteria; kingdom Bacillati; phylum Actinomycetota; class Actinomycetes; order Micromonosporales; family Micromonosporaceae; genus Micromonospora; species Micromonospora sp. CA-111912. Next base: position 6,353,634 of record NZ_CP192007.1, on the reverse strand, counting down.
TCGGCCGGTCGACCTGCCGTCCCCAACGAGGGCACGGGTGAAGTGACGTGGTGATCACTGTTCGCTGTAGACTTCCCGGGACCCGCTGACTGCGATCGGAGGCGTCCCATGGCGACGACGGCGACCATCAGCCCCCGGCAGTGGCAGACGGCCAGGGAGGCGCTGGAGCAGGCCACCGCCCGGTTCGTCCGGCTGGTCGAGACGGTCGACCGGCCGGACACCATGGTGACCGCGCACTGGTCCGTGGCGGACACTGTCGTCCACCTGGTCTCGGTCGCCTGGTGGTACGCGACCAAACTCGACCCCGACCACCCGCCGCTGCCGGTCCCCGGCCTCGGCGACCGGCTCCCGACCGTCACCGTGGACACCATCGCCGACGTCAACGACCTGATCATGCGGCACCTGACCGACCGGTCGCCCCGGCCGCTGCTGGAGCGGTTCCAGGCCGACGTGGACAAGATCCTCCGGATCACCGCCGACCGCCACCCGGACGAGCTGCTCAGCTGGTTCGGCGACGCCCGCGCGCCCCTCGCCGGCCTCTTCGGCCACCTGGTCAACGAGCTGCTCGTGCACGGCTGGGACATCGCCCGCGCGACCGGCCGGCCGTGGAAGATGCCCGGCTCGGAGGCCGTGCTCTTCTTCGAGGTCTTCCTGGTCAACGTGCTCCGCGCCGGCTACGGACACCTGCTCGACAACGATGAGCCGCCCCGGGAACGCCCGATCATCGTCGAGTTCCGGTCCGCGTACTGCGCCGACATCACCCTCGTCCTGCACCGGGGGGTGGTGACGGTCGCCGCCCCGGGCACCCCGCCGGACGTCCGGGTCCGGTTCGACCCGGCGGCGCTCAACCTGATGCTGTTCGGCCGGGTCAGCCGGGTCCGCACGGTGCTCGCCGGCAAGCTCGCCCTCCGGGGCCCCCGCCCCTGGCTCCTCTTCCCCTTCCTCCGAGTCCTACGAGCCCCAAGCTGACCGACCCACCCACCCACACCGGCGGGCGGCGGGGGGTCGCTGGGGGAAGTGGCGGGGCGGTTAGGGTGGCGTTCGTGCTCGTACTGGTGCTGGACTCCTCGACCCCCGCGGTGACCGCGGCGCTGGTGGAGGTCACCGCCGAGGGTGTGACGGCACGGGCGCAGCGCCGCACCGTCGACGCCCGCGCGCATGGCGAGCTGCTCGCGCCGCAGGTCGACGCGGTCCTCGCCGAGGTCGGCGCCCGCCCGGCCGACTTGGCCGCGATCGTGGCAGGGCTGGGCCCCGGCCCGTTCACCGGGCTGCGGGTGGGGCTGGTCACCGCCGCCACCATGGCCCAGGTGCTCGGCGTTCCCGCGTACGGCGTCTGCTCGCTCGACGGGATCGGCCACCCGGCAGCGGCCGGCGAGCCGGTCCTGGCGGCCAGCGACGCCCGCCGCCGGGAGGTCTACTGGGCGGTGTACGACGGCGCGGGCCAGCGGATCGCCGGCCCGGACGTGGACACCCCGGTGGTGGCCGCGCGGCGCGCCCGCGACCTCGGTGTCACCACCGCCGTCGGCGACGGCGCGCACCGGTACGCCGAGGTGTTCGACCTGCCGCTGCGGGCCGAGCCCCGCTACCCGGACCCGGTCGTGCTGGCCGCGCTGGCGGCCGAGCGGATCCGCTCCGGCGCCCCCGGTGATCCGCTCACCCCGCTGTACCTGCGCCGCCCCGACGCCGTGGCGGCCACGGCCCGCAAACCGGTTCTACCGTGAGCGCGAGGAGTGAGCCGGGTTTGCGAGCCCCGCAGTCGCGAACTGAGGTGGCAACCGTGAGCGCGAGGAGTGAGCCGGGTTTGCGAGCCCCGCAGTCGCGAACTGAGGTGGCAACCGTGAGCGCGAGGAGTGAGCGGGGTTTGCGAGCCCCGCAGTCGCGAACTGAGGTGGCAACCGTGAGCGCGAGGAGTGAGCCGGGTCTGCGAGCCCCGCAGTCGCGAACTGAGACAACGCCGTGAACCCCGCCGGGGTACGGCTGGAACCGTTCCGCTGGTGGCACATCGACGAGGTGCTGACGATCGAGGCGGACCTGTTCGGCGCCGAGCAGTGGTCGCCGGCGATGTTCTGGAGCGAGCTGGCCAACGGCCACTTCTACCTGGTCGCCACCGACGACGACGGCTCCCTGCTCGGCTACGCCGGGCTGGCCGTGGCGGCTCCGGACGAGGCGTGGGTGCAGAACATCGCCGTCCGCCGGGAAGCCCAGCGGCGCGGCGTGGGCCGGGCCCTGCTGGAGGCGCTGCTCGCCGAGGCGGCCCGCCGTGGCGCGCGCAGCACGCTGCTGGAGGTCGCGGCGGACAACGCCCCCGCCCAGCGGCTCTACGCTACATACGGCTTCGAGCCGATCGGGGTGCGCCGCGGCTACTACCAACCGAGCAACACCGACGCGCTGGTCATGCGGCGCGAGCAGGACTGAGGAGACATGGCTGACGAACCGCTGATCCTCGGGATCGAGACCTCCTGCGACGAGACCGGGGTCGGCATCGTACGCGGGCACACCCTGCTCGCCGACGCGCTGGCCTCCAGCGTCGAGGAGCACGCCCGGTTCGGCGGCGTGGTGCCCGAGGTGGCCAGCCGGGCCCACCTGGAGGCCATCGTGCCGACCATGGAGCGGGCGCTCAGGGAGGCGGGGGTGACCATCGGCGACATCGACGCCATCGCGGTGACCTGCGGCCCGGGGCTGGCCGGCGCGCTGCTGGTCGGCGTCGCCGCAGCCAAGGGGTACGCGCTGGCGGCCGAGAAGCCCGTGTACGGAGTCAATCACCTCGCCGCGCATGTCGCCGTGGACACCCTCGAACACGGGCCGCTGCCCGAGCCGGCAATCGCCCTGCTGGTCTCCGGCGGGCACTCATCCCTGCTGCTCGTCGACGATCTGGCCCGGGGGGTGACTCCGCTCGGGGCGACGATCGACGACGCCGCCGGGGAGGCGTTCGACAAGGTGGCCCGGCTGCTCGGCCTGCCGTTCCCCGGCGGGCCGTACATCGACCGGGAGGCCCGGGCGGGCGACGCCGCCGCCATCGGCTTCCCGCGCGGGCTCACCGCCGCGAAGGACCTCGCCGCGCACCGGTACGACTTCTCGTTTTCCGGGTTGAAGACGGCGGTGGCCCGCTGGGTGGAGGCCCGGCAGCGGGCCGGCGAGCCGGTGCCGGTGGCCGACGTGGCCGCGTCGTTCCAGGAGGCGGTCTGCGACGTGCTCACCACGAAGGCGCTGGCCGCCTGCCGGGCCCACGGGATCGACACGCTGGTGATCGGCGGGGGCGTGGCGGCGAACTCCCGGCTGCGGGTGCTCGCGGAGGACCGGGCGGCCAAGCTGGGCATCCGGGTGCGGGTGCCCCGGCCGCAACTGTGCACCGACAACGGGGCGATGGTGGCCGCGCTCGGCTCCCACCTGGTCGCCGCCGGGGTCGCGCCGAGCCGGCTCGACCTGCCGGCCGACTCGGCCCTGCCGCTGACCACGGTGAGCGTGTGACGACTCGACGTGACGGCGAGGGGAACGACGACGTGATCGTACGGATGTGGGAGGCGCGGGCGGAGTCCTACGGCTTCGCCGACCTGATCACCTGGGTCTGCGACACCGCCCTGCCCGAGTTCGAGCACGACCCGCTGCACCTGTCCAGCGAGGTGTTCAGCTCGACCGACCATCGGGTGGTGGTGATCTCGAAGTGGCGCAGCAGCCCCCGGCCGCTGCCCGACCCGCCCGCGACGCTGGTCGCCCGCCCGCCGCACTCGTGGGACTTCACCCAGGTCGACCGCTGACCGTCGAGCAACCGTGGGGCTACCCTGTGGACCCCACCTCGTCAGGCGGCGTCCATGGATCAAGGCCCCACCTGAGTCCGCGTGGGGACGGCTGATACTGGCGGGATGGCGGACCAGGAGACAAACGGGCTGACCCGGTGGACGATCCATGGCGAGCGGATTTTGGATGACAGCCGGCGTGCTCGGCTGAGCATCGCCGACGTGGAACTGCCGGACGGTGTCCGGTTCGAGCAGTACGTGATCCGGGCTCCCCTGTCTGCGATGGTCGCCGTCCTGGACGACCAGCAGCGGCTGTTGTTGATGCGGCGGCACCGGTTCGTGTTCGACCAGTGGGTGTGGGAGCTTCCCGGCGGGTATGTCGACGGCGAGGAGGAGCCGGCGCGGTGCGCGGTGCGCGAGGTCGAGGAGGAGACCGGCTGGCGGCCGCATGAGGTCGAGCCGCTGCTGTCGTTCCAGCCTTGGGTCGCCACGGCGGATGCGAAGAACCTGCTGTTCCTCGCCCGAGGGGCGGAGTACACGGGAGCTCCGGTGGATGTGAACGAAGCGGAACGGGTCGCCTGGATGCCGCTGGTCGAGGCCCGGGTGCTCGTGGAGCAGGGGGAGATTGTCGGAGCCGGCACCGTGATCGCCGTGCTGGAGTTGACGGCACGTCAGGCGCGGGGTGAGTTGTAGCCGTCCCGCCGAGGTCCGAGGGTGGCGTCGACCTGGTGGATGAAGTGGCGTACGGCGGGCCTGCAGCGATGGGGCGCGAGTTGGGTTCGTAGGTCGTACAGATAACCGGCGGCGCGGGCCGACCGGAGCTGCGAGGTCAAGGTCAGTGCTTCCGCGCCGATGGCGCAGGCACGGTCCGGTTCGTTTCGCTGTACCTGAACGGTGGCGAGCAGGGCGAGGTTGAAGGCTTTGCCGCGTACGTAGCTCTCGTCCATCCTCAGCGACCGGACGGCGAAGCGCTCTGCCTGGGTGGGCTTGCCGAGCGCAGTGAAGCAGTGGCCGAACTTGGCCGACAGGTATGCCTCGTCGAAGTAGCCCAACCACCGAGGGGCGCTGCTGCGGTCAGCCCGGTCGAGGGTTCGTTCCGCCTGGTGCAGTGCGTGGGCGCAGGCGCTTTCGTTGTGCGCGGACGCGTGGGCGTGTGCCTCCATGACGAATGCCTCGGCGGTCAGGACCGTGACGCCGGCGAGGTTTGCGGTCTGTCCCGCCGCACGGGCGAGATCGACGCCGGCCCCGGTGTGACCGAGGTAGGTCGCCTGGTGACTCATGGCGGCGAGGATCTCCGCTCCGAGAACCGAATCACCCGCCGCGTGGGCGAGATTCAGCGCGAGGGTGAGGTGTCGCTGGGCGGCCCCGTGATCGGCCGTGTCGTACGCCTGCCAGCCGGCGAGCTGGGTCAACTCCGCGACGGCGCTGAGCAGCCGCCGACCTGTGGGGGGATCGTAGTTGCCCTCGGTCAGCAGCGGAGTGATCTCCTGGTGCAGGTAGCGGGTCACTGTCTTGCGCGCGTGGCCGCCTCCGTACTGGTTGTCCAGTCGCCGGTAGGTCGCGGTCATCTCCCGGATGGTGTCGATGTCGGGCTGACCGACGCTGCGGCGACCAGATTGGCCCACATCCTGCGGTGGGGGCACGGTGAACCACCGGAGCGCTGGCAGCGTGTAGCCGGCGGAGCCGAAGGCCACCTGGCGGATTACGTCTCGACGGTTCACTTCGCCTTCCCAGAGCTGTGCGGCTGCGCTGACGTCCGCGCGCCAGGACGGGTTGACCGGCGGATCACTCTGCTGCTGGTGGATAAAACTGGCCATGTCTTGGGGAAGCGAGCGTTGGCGGGGTGCCAGTCCCAATGCCATGCGTGCCTCGTCGGGCATTCGGCAACCATCGGCGATGCGTTCCAGCACGTCGATGGATGTCACCTTCCGTCCGGCCATGATGCGGCTGATGTAGCCCTGCTCAAGTCCGACGGCGGCGCCGATGCGGGTCTGACTCGCGTGGGTCAAGCGGCTGACGTGTCGGAACAACGCTCCGATGTCTCGGGCATCGAGAGCTGCCCGCACCGTCCTGTCCGCCCACAGGTGGCCCGGAATATGAAGCGGATCGAGCAACGGCGAGCTCCCAACGTGGTGATCCAACTACTCATTGTGCTCGACCCGCAGCTTAGGGCGGGGAACGGCGCAGGTCGAGCCGGTTCATGTCGCCGTGACATGAGCCGTCGACATGGCTGCCGAGGGGGCGCTGGCGCAATTCTGCGGGCATGCTTTCCGCCTTCGAGAATCTGCCGTCCGACGCACTCTGCTGGCGTCGTCACCTGCCGGTGTGGCTCCCCCCGGCCGCATGACCATGGGCGCGATTCGTGACCTCAAGGCGCTGACCGAGTACGCCCGCGAGCAGGTCGAGACGGCTGATGTGCTGCTGGCGGCCCACGAGGCTGCGGAGCTGGGCCTGTGTCGCTGCGGTCGACCGCACCCGTGTGACGAGCGCCGGCAGGGAGTCGAGAGACGTGGTTACTACGCACAGATCGTCGGTGATGCTTTGTGACGACCCTGCCGATGTGGGCACCCATCGGTGCGCTGTGCCGCCGTTTTTGGGCTGGGCACGATGAGTGATCTGCGACCGGATGATGAGCCGATAGGCCGGCGGGTGGCACGGTGGCGGGTGCGACGGCGGATGACGCAGCAGATGTTGGCCGACCGGCTCGGCAAGTCGAAGAGCTGGGTGGACAAGATAGAGCGGGGCGTCCGCGCACTGGACCGGTTCTCCGTCATCCAGGACGTCGCCGGGGTGCTGCGGGTGGACGCGTCGGTGCTGGCCGGTGGAGACGCCCGGCCCGCAGCGGCGGTCGGTGCGCTCGACGAGGGCGTGGACAGGGTGCGGAGTGCGCTCGCCCGTTACGACACCCTCCTGACCGGACCGGATGCTCGGCCGGCGCCGCCGGTCGCCGATCTGGGTCGACAGGCGGCGCACGCCTGGCTGAGCTACCAGCACGCGCACTACCCGCAGTTGGTGCGGATGCTGCCGGGCCTGCTCGGCGACGCCCAGCGCGCCCACGCGACCGAGGGCGAGGCGGCGGATGCGGGGGGCCCGCTGGTCCAGGTGTACCGGATCACGGCGTCGATGCTGGTGAAGCTGGGGGAAGCTGACCTGGCCTGGTTGGCCGCCGACCGGGCGATGGCGGTGGCCGCCGGTGACCCGCCACTGGCAGCGGTCGCCGCGATCCCCCTGGGGCAGGCGCTGCGCGCCGCCGGGCGGGGCCGTTTGGCTATGGCGGCGACGATCGCCGCCGCACACCGGATCGCACCAGCGGTGCCCCATGACGGTCCGCCGCAGGAGCTGGCGCTGTGCGGGACGCTTTTGGTCGGGGCTGCCCTCGCCGCTGCGAGCTGTGGTGACGCGCGCAGCGTGGGGGAGTTGCTCGACCAGGCCGGCGACATCGCCGAGTGGGTCGGCGACGGCCAGGACCATCACCGGACGAGCTTCGGACCCACGAGCGTCGAGTTGGCGCGGGTGGCAGCGGCGGTCGATCTGGGCGACGGCGGTGCGGCGGTCACCGGGCACGAGAAGGCCGTCAGCGCGAGCGGATGGGCGCTGCTGCCGGTCGAGGACCGGGCCGCTCACCTGGTGGACGCCGCACGGGCGTACCTGCACGTCGGTGACCTGCTTCGGGCGGGGCGTGCCCTGGTCGACGCCGAACGGACCGCGCCGGCCGAGATTCGTCACCGTCCGACGGCCCGTACCGTGATCGAGGCCGTGGCTTCTGCTGGCCCGGTCCCGGCCGGGGTGGCGCGCCTGGCCTCGTTGGTCGGGCTGACCCGGTGACCGCGCCGTTCCTGTCCCTGGCCCAGATCCGTAACCGCCTCGTCCTGACCGCTCGCACGGTCCTGCGTCACCACAGGCCTGGCCCGGACGGCTGCTGCCGGGTCTGCCGAATTCCGCGTTGCCCGGTGGGCACCGTCGCACGGGACTTCCTCGCCGCAATCGGGCGAGACCGGTGACGGGCTGTACTTCCGGTCCGGAAGGCCTGCCTCGTTCCTGCGGAGGGGCGGGCGCGAGTCCGACCCTTCGGCTGGGGCGAGTCTGAGCAGCGGCAATGCGGTGGCGCAATCGGTTTTCCACCGCCTAGCGTCGGCGGGTCATGCGATTCGAACCGGCCGGCGATCCCGGCGTACCCGACGACCGCTCGGCGACCCGCTACCTGGTTTGGCTGGCCGGTCGGCAACCGGTGCTCTTCTCCGCCGCCATTGGCCTCGGCGTGGTCTCGATGGTCGCCCAGGCCCTGATGCCGGCCACCGTCGGCCGGGCCGTGGACGCCGGCCTCACCCACCGTGACCAGGGCGCCCTGGTCGCCTGGGGGCTGGCCCTGCTCGGGCTGGGCGTGCTCCAGGCCGGCGCGGGTCTGCTGCGGCACCGGTGCGCGGTGCACAACTGGCTGGGCGGCGCCTACCGGACGGTGCAGGTCACCGTCGGCGCGGCGAACCGGCTGGGGGCCGCGCTGTCCCGCCGGGTCGCGGGGGGCGAGGTGGTCAGCATCGGTACGGCCGACATCGGCCAGATCGGCCACGCGATCGACATCACCGCCCGGGGCACCGGATCGCTGGTCGCCATCGCCACGGTGGCGGTGATCCTGCTCTCCGCGTCGGTGCCGCTCGGCCTCGTCGTGGTGCTCGGGGTGCCGCTGCTGATGGCCGTGGTGGGGCTGCTCATCCGGCCGCTGCACCACCGGCAGCAGGCGTACCGGGACTCGGAGGGGGAGCTGACCGCCCGGGCCGGCGACATCGTCTCCGGGCTGCGGGTGGTGCGCGGCGTCGGCGGCGAGCCGATGCTGTCGGCCCGGTACCGGGCTCGGTCCCAGGCGTTGCGCGGCGACGGGCTGCGGGTGGCCCGGGTGGAGTCGCTGCTGGAGGCGACCCAGATCCTGCTGCCCGGCGCGTTCCTGGTGCTGGTCACCTGGCTGGGCGCCCGGTTCGCGCTGCGCGGCGAGATCACCGCCGGCCAGTTCGTCGCCTTCTACGGCTACACCGCGTTCCTGGTCAGCCCGCTGCGTAACCTCACCGAGGCGGTGGACCGGCTGATCCGGGGGCACGTGGCGGCCCGCCGGGTGGTCCGGCTGCTCCGGCTCACCCCCGAGCTGGTCGACCCGGCCCGCCCGGTGACCCTGCCGGCCGGCCCCGGCGAGCTGGTGGACGCCGAGTCGGGGCTGGTCGTGCCGGCCGGCCGGCTCACCGCGCTGGTCGCCGCCGTACCCGAGGACGCCACCGCGATCGCCGACCGGCTCGGCCGGTACGTCGACGCGGAGGTGACGCTGCACGGCGTACCGCTGCGGGAGGTGGCGCTGGCGGCGGTGCGCGGGCGGATCCTGGTGGCCGACAACGACGCGCACCTGTTCACCGGCCCGCTGCGGGCGGAGCTGGACCCGCACGACGCGGCCGAGCCGGCGACGATCCTCGCGGCGCTGGACGCGGCGAGCGCGACCGACATCGTCGACGCCCTGTCCGACGGGCTGGACGGCCGGGTCGCCGAGCAGGGCCGGGAGTTCTCCGGCGGCCAGCAGCAGCGACTGCGGCTGGCCCGGGCGCTGGTCGCCGACCCGGAGACACTGGTGCTGGTCGAGCCGACGAGCGCGGTGGACGCGCACACCGAGGCGCGGATCGCCGCGCGGCTCGGCCCGGCCCGGCGGGGCCGGACCACCCTGGTCTGCACCACCAGCCCGCTGGTGCTGGGCCGCGCCGAGCACGTGGTCTTCGTCGAGGACGGCAAGGTGGTGGCCGAGGGGCCGCACGAGGAACTGCTGCGCACCGAGCCGCGCTACGCGGCCACGGTGAGCCGGGGGGAGAGCTGATGACCACCGCGCTGCCGATCGCCGACGCCGGCCAGGTCCGCCGGTACGCCCGCGCTCTGGTCCGCCGTCACCCCCGCGCCCTGGCCGTCGCGCTCGGCCTGCACGCGCTGGCCGCGGCGGCCGGGCTGGTCGCGCCGCGGCTGCTCGGGGACCTGGTGGAGGGCATCTCCCGGGGCACCTCGACCCTCTCGGTGGACCGGATTGCGCTGGCCATCGGCGGTTTCGTGGCGGCCCAGTCGGTGCTGGTGCGGTTCGCCCACCTGGCGTCGGCCCGGCTCGGCGAGGGGGTGCTCGCCGAGCTGCGCGAGGAGTTCGTCGACCGGCTGCTCGCCCTGCCGTTGTCCACGGTGGAGCGGGCCGGCACCGGCGACCTGCTCACCCGGGCGTCCCGGGACGTCTCCGCGCTGTCCAGGACGGTCCGGTTCGCGGTGCCGGAGACCCTGATCGCGCTGGTCACCGTCGTGTTCGTCGTCGTCGCGTTGCTGCTCACCGGGCCGCTGCTCGTGCTGCCGAGCCTGCTCGCGGTGCCGATCCTGTGGGCCGGCACCCGGTGGTACCTGCGTCGCGCCCCGGACGGCTACCTGCGGGAGAACGCCGCGTACTCCGACATCACCGACGGGATCAGCGAGACCGTCGAGGGGGCGCGAACCACGGAGGCGCTGCGCCAGCAGGCCCGCCGCCAGGCCCGCAGTGCCGCCGACATCCGCCGGTCGTACGCGGCCGAGCGGTACACCCTCGGGCTGCGCACCGTCTTCTTCCCGGTCGCCGAGCTCGGATACGTGGTGCCGGTCGTCGCCACCCTGGTCGTCGGCGGCTGGTTCTACCTAAAGGGCTGGGTCAGCCTCGGTCAGGTCACCGCGGCCACCCTCTACGCCCAGCAGCTCGTGGACCCGGTCAACCGGCTGCTCTCCTGGCTGGACGAGTTGCAGGTGGGTGGCGCCTCGATGGCCCGGCTGCTCGGGGTGGCCGCCGCCGACGACGCGGGCCCTGCCCCGGCCGTCGGGTCCCCGCGGCCTTCGGCGGGCGGCGGCCCGGCCGCTCCCCGGCTCGCCGCCCGCGACGTCCGGTACGCCTACCGCAAGGGCCGGGACGTGCTGCACGGCGTGACCCTGGTGCCCGAGCCGGGGGAGAAGCTGGCCATGGTCGGGCCGTCCGGGGCGGGCAAGTCCACCCTGGGCCGGCTGCTGGCCGGGGTGCACTCCCCGCGCACCGGGTCGGTGACCGTGGACGGCCGGCCGCTGGACGGGCTGCCCCTGGCGGAGCTGCGCACCCACGTCGCGCTGGTCACCCAGGAGCACCACGTCTTCATCGGCACGCTCGCCGACAACGTGGCGATGGTCCGCCCCGACGCCGACCCGGCCCGGGTCCGGTCGGCGCTGGGGGCGGTGGACGCCCTGGACTGGGCGGACGCGCTGCCGCAGGGCCTCGACACGGTGGTCGGCGCGGGCGGGCACGCGCTCTCCCCGGCGCAGGCCCAGCAGCTCGCGCTGGCCCGGCTGGTGCTGGCCGACCCGCACACCCTGGTCCTGGACGAGGCGACCTCGCTGATCGACCCCCGGGCGGCCCGGCACCTGGAGCGCTCGCTGGCCGCCGTGCTGGCGGGCCGGACGGTGATCGCCATCGCGCACCGGCTCTTCTCCGCGCACGACGCCGACCGGGTGGCCGTGGTGGAGGACGGCCGGATCACCGAGCTGGGCTCGCACGACGAGCTGGTCGCGGCCGGCGGCCCCTACGCCGCACTGTGGCGTTCCTGGCACGGCTGAGTCCGGGGGTGGGGGCCGGCGGCCGGGTCAGCGGGTGAGGGCCATCAGCAGGCCGAGCAGGACCAGGGTGGCGACGGCGACGGCGAAGACGACCAGCAGGTCCCGCCGGCCGTGGTCGGCGGCCGGCCCGGCGGGGGTCGACTCGACCGGCAGGTCCCGGGTCACCGCGGCCAGGTCGTTGAGGGTACGGGCGGACCAGACCACCCCGACCCGCTCGGAGAACTCGTCCAGGCTGAGCCGGCCCGCCGAGGTGTGCCGTTGCAGCTCGGCGACCACCCGGTGCCGGTCGTCGTCAGAGGCGCGCAGCTCGACGTCCACGGAGGACAGGGTACGCAGCCGCGCTCGCCGGGTCCGCCCCGCCGGAGGTGGCTGTCAGGCGGCGTCGAGCGGGTCGGCCAGCAACCGCTCGAAGGCCAGCTCGGCCGCGCCGATCAGGGCGGCGTCGTCGCCCAGCTTCGGCGTACGGAGCCGGACGTGTTCGAGGCAGGCCGACAGCCCGATCGAGTTGAGCCGGCTGCGTATCTGGGCCGCCGCCGCGAGGTACAGGTCCCGCATCGTCCCCCCGAAGATCACCATCTCGGGGTTGAAGATGTTGACCAGGTTGCCCACGCCGAAGCCGAGCCAGTCGCCGATCTGCCGGACCGCCGCCTGGGCCCGCGCGTCGCCGCGGTCGGCGGCGTCGAAGACCGCGAGCACCGCCTCCCTGCCCTGGTCCTCCGACCGGCCCGCGGCGCGCAGGAGGGCGTACTCGCCGATCTCGGATTCCCAGCAGCCGCGCGATCCGCACGCGCAGCGGACGCCGTCCCGGTTGACGACCATGTGGCCCACCTCGCCGCCGTAGCCGCCGTGTCCGGTCAGCCGGCGGCCGCCCGCGATGATGCCGGCGCCCACTCCCACGTCGCCGTACAGGTAGATGACGTTGTTGCAGCCGGCGGCGGCGCCGCGGGTGTACTCGGCGAAGGCGCAGACGTCGGCCACGTTGCCCACCCTGGGCGGCGTGCCGGTGCCGAGCTCGGCGGCCAGGGCATCCGCGATCGGCTCGTCCACCCAGCCGGTGTGCGGGCCCAGTCGGACCATGCCGTCGTCGCGGCGGACCATGCCGGAGACCGCGATGCCCGCGCCGATACAGACCGTTCCGGGCTGTACCACCTGCTGCATCCTCTTGAGCTCCCCGGCCAGCAGCGGCGCGGTCTCCGCGGCCATCAGGCCGCGCGGACGCTCCAGCGCGTGACGGTCGAGCACGACGCCGCCGAGCCCGATCCGGGCGATCCGCAGCCGGTCCACCTCGATGCTGAACGCCCAGGCGTAGACCCGGGCCGACTCGGGCCGGACGACCAGCGACGGTCGTCCCGCCCGCCGGGTCTCCCTCGGCGTCTCCTCGCTGACCAGGCCCGCGTTGACGAGGTCGGTGGTCAGCGCGCCGATGGTGCTGCGGTTGAGCCCCAACGCGGTGGTGAGCGTGGCGCGCGACGTCGCCCCGTGGACGTGGACGTGGCGCAGCAGCGCACCGAGATTCTGCCGGCGAATCTCCTCCTGGCTCGGGCCCGCACGCATCGGCTGTTCAGCGGTTCCCGGTAGCGACGGCCCGGCGGCGGGAGAGCGCGTCGACGCCGGCGGCCAGCAGCAGCACCAGCCCGGTGAACAGGTACTTCACTCCGGAGCTCGCGTTCATCAGGCCCATGCCGTTGTCGATCACCGCGACCACCGCGCCGCCGAGTATCGCGTCCACCACGCGGCCCTTGCCGCCGAAGAGGCTGGTGCCGCCGATCACGGCCGCGCCGACGGCGTACAGCAGCACGTCGCTGCCGCCGGTGTTGGCGTCCACTGAGCTGAACCGGCTGGCGGCCACGACGCCGCCGACCGCCGCCATGGACGAGCAGACCACGAAGACCGAGATGCGGATGCGGTCGACGCTGATGCCGGCGCGGCGGGCGGCCTCCCGGTTGCCGCCGACCGCGTACACGTGCCGTCCGTAGGCGGTGCGGGACAGGACGAAGGTCAGCGCGACGAACAGCACGGCGATCAACGGTACGACCACCGGCATCCCCCGGTTCGAGCTGATCACGCTGTTGAGGCTGCGTTCGAGGTTGAGCACGTGAACGGTGAGGCCGACGCCGACGCCGAGCGTGCCGATTCGGACCAGCACCACCGGCAGGGGGTCCGTGACGAGCCCACGGACGGAACGGTCGCGGTACCGCAGTAGCTGCGCGGCGGCGTACCCGGTGACCGCCACGGCGGCCAGCAGCCAGCCGACCAGCGGCGGAAGGTTGTTGTTCTCGATGGCGACGAGGGGTTCGGCCTGGACCGGGACGCTCGTGCCACCCTTGATCAGCATCAGCATGAGGCCCTGGAAGGCGAGGAAGCCCGCCAGCGTGACCACGAAGGACGGGATGCCGACTTTCGTCACGAGGAAGCCGAGCGCCAGCCCGATCAGCGCGCCCGTGCCGAGGGCGGCGAGGGTGGCCACGTACCAGGGGTAACCCTGGATGGTCAGCAGGTTGGCCAGCACCGCCGCGCAGACCCCGCTGGCGAAGCCGGCGGACAAGTCGATTTCGCCCAGCAGCAGGACGAATACCAGGCCCATCGCGATCAGCACGACGGCCGCTCCCTGGGTGAACAGGTTGGCGAAGTTGCCGGCGGTGAGGAAGTTGGGCCGCAGGACCGAGAAGAACGCGTAGAGCACGACCAGGCCGAGGATGGCCGGCAGAGCGCCCATGTCGCCCCCGCGCAGGCGGGCCAGGTAGCTCTGGACGTGACCGCGGAGGGTGGGCTGCCCGACGGCGGCCACCGGTTCGGTGTGGATCGTCTTCGTCCGGGTGGTCATTCCGCAGCTCCCGCCATTCTGGTGCTGGGGTAGGCGTTGTCGGTCTCGGTGGCCGTGCCGAGCCTCCCACTACGCCCCGAGGTGATCAGCTCGACCACCTGGGCGTGTGTGACGTCGGTCGTCCTGATCTGGGCGACCATCTGGCCGAGGTAGAGCGTCGCGATCCGGTCCGACACCGCGAAGACGTCGTTCATGTTGTGCGAGATGAGGACGACGGCCAGCCCGTTGTCGGCCAGCCGCCGGAGCAGTTCGAGCACCTGGGCGGTCTGGGCCAGGCCGAGCGCAGCCGTCGGCTCGTCGAGGATGACCAGCCTGCTGTTCCAGAGCACCGCCTTGGTGATCGCCACCGTCTGGCGCTGGCCGCCGGAAAGGCTGGAGACGTGCTGCCGCAGCGAGCTGATCGTCTTCACCGACAGCAAGGCGAGGGTCCGGGCCGCCTCTTCCTCCATGGCTGCCTCGTCGAGCACCAGGCCCGAGCGTCGCTCCCGGCCGAGGAACATGTTCTGCACGATGTCGAGGTTGTCGCAGAGAGCGAGGTCCTGGTAGACGACCTCGATGCCCAGGGCTGCGGCGTCCCGGGGGCCGTTGATGGTCACCGGCCGGCCCTCGAACAGGTACTCGCCGGCGTCGGTGCCGTGGATGCCGCTGATGCACTTGACCAGCGTCGACTTTCCGGCGCCGTTGTCGCCGACGAGGGCGGTCACCTCGCCCGGATGAACCGAGAGGGCGACGTCGCGAAGGACCTGCACGGGGCCGAAGCTCTTGTCGACTCCACGCAGTTCCAGCAGGGGGGTCCCGGACACGGTGGTCTCCTTCGCGTAGGTGTCCGACTGTCGGATGTCACCGGCCGGGCCGTCCGACACGACGGAGGTGTCCGACGGCCGGCAAGAGGGTGTCACATCCGGCCCGGGCCGGGTTCGACCGGTCAACTCAAGCCGTTCGCGGCGCAGAGCGCGGCGTACTTTTCGGTGCAGACGGCGCTTCTGTCGACGAAGCCGTCCGCGATGACGTTCTTCACCGTCTCCCTGGTTATCGGCTGGGCCGCGAGCAGCACGGCCGGGACGTCCCGGTTGCCCTCGGTGTCCCGGAAGCTCTGGTCGGTCTTCCTCTTCTCGCCCCTGGCCAGCGCGATGGCCAGCGCGGCTGCGGCCTCGGCCTCCGCCTTGATCGGCTTGTACACGGTCATGCACTGGTCCCCGGCCAGGATGTGCTGGAGGGCCTGCGCGTCGGCGTCCTGGCCGGTGACCGGAACCCTGCCGTTGAGCTTGTTCTTGGTCAGAACGGCGATGACCGCGTTGGCCAGCCCGTCGTTGGCGGCGAGCACGCCGTCGATCTTGCCACCGGTCTGGGTCAGCATCTGCTCGAAGATGGTGCCGCCGGTGGTGTTGTTCCACTCGGGCACCGACTGGTCCGGCCCCTTGACGTACTCCTGCGCGTCGTATCTCGGCTTGAGGACGGAGTCGTAGCCCGCCTTGAGCTGGGCCGCGTTGTTGTCGGTCGGCGCGCCGTTCAGCTCGACCACCACCGGCTTCCGCCCGCCCTTCTCCGCCAGGCACCTGACCAGGCCCTCGCCCTGGAGTCTGCCCACGGAGACGTTGTCGAAGCTGACGTAGTACTGCGCGGAGCCGCCCAGGGTCGGCCGGTCGTAGTCGATCGTGGCGACACCCCGCTGGGTGGCCTTGTCCAGGACCGCCTTGCCGGTGCCCGAGTCGAGGTTGGTGATCATCAGGGCGGTGACCCCGTTGGTGATCATCTGCTCGGCGATGGTGACGAAGCGTGCCTTGTCGTTCTGCGCGTTCTGGATGTCGTACTCCACCCCGGCGGCCTCGAAGGCGGCCGCCAGGTACTTGCGATCCGCGGCCTCCCAGCGGTTCGACGAGGCGCTGTCCGGCAGGATCACGCCGATCTTCGGCTTCGGCCGCCTGACGGTGTCGTCGGAGTTGCCGCCGCAGGCGGTGAGGTTTCCGGCGGTCAGCAGGCCGACCGCGGCGATGGTGAGGATCCCTCTGCGCATGTGCACGGGTCCTTTCGAGGGGGACGGAACTCGAGGGTGCCTGGTGGTGACGCGCGCGACAGGACCGGGTGGTGGTTGCCGACGACGACCTTTGTTGTCTCCGGCAACCTATTGTTCGGTCGATCCGTCGCACAAGGCCGCAGAGGTGGAGAGTTCATCGCGGACGGTAACGATTCGGGAACACGCTCGGCACGCTCCGTAATCGGCGCGACCCGGGCGGTCGCCGCCGTGGAAGGTGCGCGAAATTTAATTAATATCCATCGATGGAATGTTGACCACGTGCAATTCGATGCGTAAGACTGTTGCCACTTGCAGTAACTGTCCATGGTGGACATTGTCGCCGGTGCCGGCACGGGACGCCGGGCAGCGAACGGGGGTCATCAGATGTCGATGAACTGCGCCCTGAGCACGATCCCGCCGTCATGACGACGGCCACCCTTGTCGTGGGCGTCGTCGCCTGCACCACCGCCGCCGTCCACCTCTGCGCCGGGCTCGGCAAGCTCGTCGCCCCCGAGCACGCCCGCGAGGCGGTCGCGGGGCTGCTGCGGCTGGCCGACCCGGTGGCGCGACGGGTCGTCCGCCTGCTGGCCCTGGTGGAGACGTTCGTCGCGGTCGCCCTGCTCGTCCCGGTCCTGCGCCCGACCGGTGCCCTGCTCGCCGGCGTTCTCGGCCTGGCCTTCGCCGGGGCGGGTCTGCTCGGTCGGGCCCGGGGCCTGCGTGCGCCGTGCGGCTGCTTCGGCCGGCCGGAGAGCCGCCCGCTGGGGGCCGGCTCCGTGCTCAGCGGGCTCGCGCTCGTCGCCGCCGCGATCATCGTCCTGCGGTACGGGCCGCGCGGCGTCCCGCACCCCGACCTGCTGCCGGTCGGCACCGCCGGCCTCGCGGTGGCCATTGTCCTCTGGACCTGGCGGGACCTGGCCCGCGACCTGATCCGCGCCCGGCCGACCCCGGCCACCCGCGACTGAGGAGTACATCGATGGGTTACGTGTTCGGGTTCGCCCTCCTGGTCCTGGCCGGGGCAGTGGTGGTGCTCTTCGCGATGCTGGGCCAGCTCTCGACCCGATCCGGCGGCGGGGCCGCCGCCGGGACCAGCGGGGTACGCCTGTTGGAGGAGGCCCGGATCGGCACCACTCCGTCCAGTTGGCCGGCCGGCCTGTCCGGGGCCGGCGAGGGGCCGCTGCGGATCGTCCTCGTGTTGAGCACGGCCTGCTCCAGTTGCCGGACGGTCGCCGCTCAGCTCATCGGCGGGTCCGACGTGGCCGACGTCGCGGTGGTCATCTCCACGGGCGACGCCATCGTCGGCGCGGAGTTCGTCGCGGACAACGGGCTGGCCCGGCTTCCCCACCACGTCGACGAGGGCGGTGACTGGGTGCGGGGGGAGTTCGGCATCGCCATGAGCCCCGTCGCGCTCGTCTTCCGCGACGGGACACTCATCTCCGCCCTGGCGTTCACCGACTTCGCCATGTTGCGGGCCACCGTGTCCCCCACCCGGCAGCGGGTCTGAGCGACAGGCGCCCCGCCGCGCAATCGACCGTCCGCACGTCGAGAAGGAGCGCCGCCATGATCGTCTGGATCGTTCTCGGCATAACAGGAGCCATGCTGCAGGCCCTCAGCCCTTGAGGCGTGTCCATGGCCGGGGTCGCCGGTCCCATGTTGCGTCGGAACCCGTTCGAGGGCGTCCGGTTCCTGGTCGGCCTCGCGGTCGGCGGGGTGATCGCCGGCGTCGTCCTCGCGATCCCGGTGTTTCTCGCGGGCACACTGCTCCAGCAGTTGCTGCCCGAACCGCTGCGGCTGGCGCTGTTGGCCGCGGTCGCCGGCTGGCTCGGCGTCGCCGATCTGCGTGACCGTACGCCGCACATCTGGCGGCAGGTGCCCCAGCGGCTGGTCCGCACGCTCCCCGGCGGGACGCTCGGCGTGGTCTGGGGCATCGACCTGGGGCTGCTCTTCACCACGCAGAAGACCGTGTCCCTGATCTGGCTCGCGCTGGCGGCCGTCCTGCTGGTCGATCCGGCCTCGGCGCCGCTCCTCCTCTTCTGCGTCGTGCTCGTCGCGAGCCTGCTGGTCTCGCTCTGGAGCATGTCCAAGCACGCCGACCTACCGGAAAGGAGGAGTCGGAAATGGGTGGTTCGGGCGAGACGGGCCTCGGGCGCGACGATCCTGGCCGTGGCGCTGTCCCTCGTCGTGGCGGTGGTCCAGGCATGACGCCGATGCTGGAGCCGGACCCGACCAAGGGGCAGGTGGTGGTCACCCGGTTCACCTGCCGCACCCTGCCCAAGGTCCTGCTCATCCTGCTGATGCACCTGCGGCTCAAGCGGCACGTCCGCCGGCAGGCGAAGGGCTACCTCGGCATCAAGGTGTTGGTCGACTGGCGGCAGCGGGTGGTGCTGAGCATCTCGCTGTGGCGGGACCTGGACAGCGTCTACTCGATGGGCGGGATCCCGCGGCACGTCGGGGCCTCCCGGGCGCCGGGCAGGTTCGGCATCACCACCACCTGCGGCGTCTTCTGCTACGCCGGCGGGTGGACGCGGGTCATGTTCGGCGGAGCGGCCAGGGCCGAGTCGCCGCTGCACCCAGCCACCCCAGTCGTCGATCCGGCGGCGCGACGGACCGCCGCCACGACGGGATGAGGAAAGGGCCGGAATGAGCTATCTGACCATGTTCGTGACCGTGCTGCTCGCGGGAGTGATCGTTCTTCTCTTCGCCATGGCCGGCGAGCTGTACGCGCGGAGCGGCGGCTTGGAAGGCTCGCCGGACTCCGCCGCTGGCGGCACCGGGGTCCGGCCGCTCGAACAGGCCCGGTTCGGCGAGCGCCCGAGCGGTTGGCCCGCTCCGCTGGCCGGCTTCGGCAGCGGCGGGCCACGCCTGGTGCTGGTCCTCAGCACGCGCTGCGCGAGCTGCGACGACGTGGCCGCGCAGCTCGCCGGCCAGCCCGATCCAGACGACCTCGGCGTCATCGTGACGACCGCCCACCGCGACGAAGCAATGGAGTTCATCGACCGCCATGGAATCGGCCGACTGCCCCACCACATAGACGAAGGCGGCGACTGGGTCGCCACCCAATTCGGCGTCAAGATCAGCCCTTCCGCTCTGGTGATCAAAGAGGGACGGCTGGTTTCCGCATTGTTGTTCACCGATGTCGTGGCAGTCCGTGCCGCGGTACAGGCAGCTAAGGAGGCTGTATGAGCGACGACGAACGCGAGGCACCCCGGTCCCGCGGCGGCGGGTCCCGGCGGGGGTTCCTCGCCAAGCTGGGCGCGGTGGGCCTGGTCACCTCGGGCGCCGTCTTCGCCCGGTCGACTCCCGCGATGGCGGCCAACTACCAGTGCTGCAGCCTGGTCTTCGTCCCGCCGAACGTCAGTTTCAGCAACTGCCGCGCGGCCACGAACTACACCTGGTCGTGCACCACCTCCGGCGGCTTCCTCTGGTGCCAGTGCTGCGAGAAGAAGTCCGGCAACACGACCGTGGGGTCGGCCGCCTCCTGCCAGTACGGCTGACGGGCCCCGGCCTCGCCCGTCGCGGCTGGGCCGTCGCACCCATCGGTAACCCCGCAAACTGCTACCGCTAAGAGGAAAGGGGTCCTGTAGTGAAACTACCCATCGACCGCGGCCTCGTCGTCGTGGACGACGAGGCCGACGGCACGCAGACCGTCCACATCTGCGCGGACGTCCGCAACGGTGAGCCCGTCGAGGTCTTCGCCACGCACACCCGGGCCGGCCGGGTGAGCATCCAGGAGGGCGTGGCGTTGACCCGACGCGGTCACCGCAGCTTCTCCACGCAGATCCTTGAGGTCTTCGACGAGGAGGGTGTGGTCAACATCCAGCGGGTCAGCACCCGCCGCTGACCAGACGGCCGCCGGGTGGGCCGACGTCGGCCCACCCGGCGGTTCCCGTTTTCCGCGGCGGGCCGACGGCCCACTGCCGGCGCGTGGGCGGTGGGGTCAGTGGGCGGCGATCGGGGCCGTCGCGGCATCGGTGAGGGCGATCAGGTCGGCCGGGGCCAGCTCGACCTGGAGGCCGCGCCGGCCGGCCGAGACGTAGACGGTCTCGTGGCCGAGGGCGGAGGCGTCCAGCACCGTGGGCAGGCGCTTGCGCTGGCCGATCGGGCTGATCCCGCCGCGCACGTAGCCGGTGGCCCGCTCGGCGACCGCCCGGTCCGCCATCGTCGCCCGCTTGCCGCCGAGCGCGGCGGCCAGCGCCTTGAGGTCCAGCTCGCCGGTCACCGGCACCACCGCCACGGCGAGCGCGCCGTCGACCTCGGTGACCAGCGACTTGAACACCCGCTCCGGGGGTACGCCCAGGGCCGCCGCGACGAGCGCGCCGTAGTCCGGCGCGTCCGGCGAGACGTCGTACGGGTGGGTGCTGTGCCGGATCTTCCGCCTGTTCAGCAGCGCCGTCGCCGGAGTGCCCTGTCCCGCCATGCCCGACAAGCTAACCCGGCGTTGCCCGGCGGGCCACCGGAAACGGCGGATCGGCGCCGCGGCAGGCGATCCGGGTCAGCCCACCGGCCGACACAGCAGCACGGTGGGTGCGCCGGCGACCCGGGTCAGCACCAGGCTCGCCGCCTCCGGGCCGGCCAGCCGCAGGTCCCGCCGCAGCTTCTCCGGCTCCAGCGCCGAGCCGCGCTTGAGGATCTCGACCCGGCCCACCCGGCGCTCGCGCAGCAGGGCGCGCAGCCGCTTCAACGAGAACGGCAGCACGTCGGTGATCTCCAGGCAGCGGGCGAACGGCGTCGCACCCGGCGCGTCGGCGTACAGGTAGGCGATGCTCGGGTCGGCGAGCGTGGCGCCCAGGACGTCGGCCAGCTCCGCGACCAGGTGGGCGCGGACCACCGCCGGGTCGGGGTCGTGGACGTACCGGCGGACCGGGCCGACCGTGGCCTCGACCGCGCCGGAGCCGGTGAGCTGGTGGTGGGCGACCGGCGCGGCGGCGACGGTGGGGGCCGGCTCCCGCAGCAGGGTGGCGCGGCGGGGGACCTCGGCGAGCCGGCCGCACCACAGGGCGGCCT
Organism: Micromonospora sp. CA-111912; assembly: GCF_050948415.1. Lineage (NCBI taxonomy): Bacteria > Bacillati > Actinomycetota > Actinomycetes > Micromonosporales > Micromonosporaceae > Micromonospora > Micromonospora sp. CA-111912. The sequence continues at coordinate 6,332,453 of NZ_CP192007.1, read as the reverse complement.
CGACCAGGTCACCGGCCACGCTCACCCACTCGGCCTCGGCTCCGGCCGGGATCAGCGCGTGGTCGAGGCCGGGGGCCACCTTGACCACGGTGTGCGGCACCCGTTCGGCCAGGCCGGTGACGAAGTCCCACGGCGGCGAGTAGGCGTTCGGGTCGAAGATCCGCCGCCCGGTGCCGGCCCTGCGCCGTGCCGGGTCGCAGAAAACCGCGTCGACCCGGTCCACGTCGAACGCCGTGGCGTCGCCGCACTCCACGGTGAACGCGTCGGCCAGCCCGGCGGCCTCGGCGTTCGCGGCGGCCATCTCGGCGGTCACCGGGTCGGCCTCCACCCCGTACACCCGGATGCCGGCGCGGGCGGCGGCGAGCGCGTCGGCCCCGAGGCCGCAGCCCAGGTCGGCGAGGGTGCGCACCCCGGCCGCGCGCAGCCGGTCGGCCCGTCGGTCGGCAACCACCCGGCGGGTGGCCTGCTCCAGCCCGGGGCGGGTGAGGAACATGCCGGCGGCCTCCGGCCCGAACTTGCCGACCGCCCGGCGGCGCAGCTCCGCCTGGGTCAGCGCCGCCGCCGCGAGCCCGGCCGGGATTCCGGCAGAGCGGAGCGCGCCCGCCGCGGCCAGCGGGTCGCCGCCGGCCCTCTCGGTCGCCGCGTCGAGCGCGGCCGACCCCTCGGGGGTACGCAGGGCGGCGAACTGGTCGAGATCCACCCGCCCATTGTCCCGGGCCCCGGCCGGGCTGTTCGGCTGCGGGCCATCAGGGGTCCGCCCGGCGGCCGGACGGTGGTGTCAGCGGGCGGGAGCGGCGGCGATGGGGACCACCGACGGTTGGGAGCCGAGCACGGTGTGGCGAGGTGTCGTCGGCGTGTCGCGGTTACGAGTGGCGGAACTTGTGGCGACACGACGGGTGGCGCGCTGGCACTCTCCTTGACGGAGTGCTAGCCACGGCCTAACCTGCGATTAGCACTCTCCCATCGAGGGTGCCAGCTTCCGGGCCCGTGCCCGGGCGCTGAACGCCAGGCGGACCGGCACCCGCGACGACGGCCCCGCCCGGTGGCATGTGGCAGATTGACGCTGGTCGGCCCCGTCGGCCAGCAACGAAACCAATACCCCAGGAGGGTATGCCCGTGACTACCGCGACCAAGGTTGCGATCAAGCCGCTCGAGGACCGGATCCTGGTCCAGGCGAACGAGGCTGAGACCACCACGGCGTCGGGCATCGTGATCCCCGACACCGCCAAGGAGAAGCCGCAGGAGGGCACTGTCCTCGCTGTCGGCCCGGGCCGGATCGACGACAAGGGCAACCGGATCCCGGTTGACGTCGCCGTCGGCGACACCGTCATCTACTCGAAGTACGGCGGCACCGAGATCAAGTACGCCGGCGAGGAGTACCTGGTGCTCTCCGCCCGCGACGTTCTCGCGGTCATCGAGAAGTAGGCAACCGATCAGTGTCACTGCCCCGGTCCGGTTCGCCGGGCCGGGGCAGTGCCGCTTCGAAGGGACATTAATGGCGAAGATCCTTAGCTTTTCGGATGACGCCCGGCACCTGCTGGAACACGGTGTCAACGCCCTCGCGGACGTGGTCAAGGTCACTCTCGGCCCGCGCGGGCGCAACGTCGTCCTGGACAAGAAGTTCGGTGTGCCCACGATCACCAACGACGGCGTGACCATCGCCAAGGAGATCGAGCTCACCAACCCGTACGAGAACCTCGGCGCGCAGTTGGTCAAGGAGGTGGCGACCAAGACCAACGACGTCGCCGGCGACGGGACCACCACCGCGACCGTGCTGGCCCAGGCGATGGTCCGCGAGGGCCTGCGCAACGTGACCGCCGGCACCAACCCGGCCGGCCTCAAGCGCGGCATCGACGTGGCCGCCAACAAGGTCTCCGAGGCCCTGCTCGAACGGGCCGTCGAGGTCGCCAGCAAGGAGTCGATCGCGCACGTGGCGACGATCTCCGCGCAGGACGCCACGATCGGCGAGCTGATCGCCGAGGCGATGGAGCGGGTCGGCCGCGACGGTGTCATCACCGTCGAGGAGGGCTCCACCCTCGCCACCGAGCTGGACGTGACCGAGGGTCTCCAGTTCGACAAGGGCTTCATCTCGCCGAACTTCGTCACCGACGTGGAGGGGCAGGAGGCGGTCCTGGAGGACCCGTACATCCTGATCACCACGCAGAAGATCTCGGCGATCGAGGAGCTGCTGCCGCTGCTGGAGAAGGTCCTCCAGAACAGCAAGCCGCTGCTGATCATCGCCGAGGACGTCGAGGGCCAGGCCCTGTCCACCCTGGTGGTCAACTCGATCCGCAAGACCCTCAAGGTCTGCGCGGTGAAGGCCCCCGGATTCGGCGACCGCCGCAAGGCGATGCTTCAGGACATGGCGATCCTCACCGGCGCCGAGCTGGTCGCCCCGGAGCTGGGCTACAAGCTGGACCAGGTCGGCCTGGAGGTGCTCGGCACCGCCCGGCGCGTCGTGGTCGACAAGGAGAACACCACCGTCGTCGACGGTGGCGGGCAGTCCAGCGAGGTCGCCGACCGGGTCGCCCAGATCCGCAAGGAGATCGAGGCCTCGGACTCCGAGTGGGACCGGGAGAAGCTGGCGGAGCGGCTGGCGAAGCTCTCCGGCGGCATCGCGGTCATCAAGGTGGGCGCGGCGACCGAGGTCGAGATGAAGGAGCGCAAGCACCGCATCGAGGACGCGATCGCCGCGACCAAGGCCGCTGTCGAGGAGGGCACGGTGCCCGGTGGTGGTGCCGCCCTCGCGCAGATCCGGTCGGTTCTCGACGACGGCCTCGGCCTGACCGGCGAGGAGAAGATCGGCGTCTCGATCGTGCGCAAGGCGCTGGTCGAGCCGCTGCGCTGGATCGCGCAGAACGCCGGCCACGACGGCTACGTCGTGGTGCAGAAGGTCGCCGACCAGGAGTGGGGCACCGGCCTCAACGCCGCCACCGGCGAGTACGTCGACATGGTGAAGGCCGGCATCATCGACCCGGTGAAGGTGACCCGCAGCGCGGTCTCCAACGCCGCTTCGATCGCCGGCCTGCTGCTCACCACCGAGAGCCTGGTGGTGGAGAAGCCGGAGAAGGCCGAGCCGGCCGCCGGGGGCCACGGCCACTCGCACGGCCACGGCCACCAGCACGGCCCGGGCTTCTGACCGACGCCGTACGACACCGCGCAGGGCACGCCTTCACCCCGACGGCGTGCCCTGCCGCCCTTCCTGCCCCCTGATGGTGGCGGGCGCGCGCCGGGAGGCCCGTTACCCGATCGTGGGCGTGTCGAAGGGTGGCGGCGGGCCGAGGTAGGCGACCTCCGGCGCCAGCAGCACCGCCCACGCGGGCCGGAACGCCGGTGCCCGGCGGTCCAGCTCCGGCTGGAGGTGGCTGCGCCAGGGCCCGTGCCCGTCGGGCAGCCAACCGGGCCACGAGTCGTAGCGTCGTTCGAGGGTGAAACCGCCGGCGGTCGTCTCCAGCCGTAGGAAGATCCACTGCCCGTGCGCCGGGTCGGCCTCGGCCGCCCGGAGCCGGCGGACCAGGTCACCAGCCTGGCGGAAGGCCGCCCAGCCGTCCTCGCCCGGGCGGTTGGCCGGGGGAGACTCGCCCGGGTGCTGGCTGAGCGCGGTGTCGGTGACCTGCATGAGCAGCGAGCAGCGGCCGTCGCCGGCCGGGGCCCGGCCGCGTGCCCAGTCGACGAGCTCGGTCAGCTCGGGGGTGGGTGCCGGGGCCGGGCGGGGCGCCTCCGTGGCCCGCCGCATCGCCGTCCAGACCAGCCGGTCGTGCTGGTCGTCGCTGAGCACCCGGACCCGCCGGGGCGGAGCCCCTGCCGCCGCCGCCACCGCCGGTGGTCTCCCGCCCGGGGCCAGCCCGGCCCGGGCCGCCACCGCCAGGCCGGCGGGTACGTCGACCGGGCCGGGCCGGAGCCGGCCGAGCAGCCCGTCCAGCGCGCCCGCGTCGAGGGCGCGGTCGGCAGCGGCGGCGAGCAACCGGCCGGCGGCCTCCGCCACCTCGGCCCGCTCCGTCGCCTCGTCCGCAGGCTGGTATCCGCCCCACTCGAAGACCACCTCGCCCAGCTCCCGCCGGGCCCGGTCGTCGTCAAGCACCGCCCCGGCAGTCGCCCGCAGCCCGTCGGGCAGCAGCGGCTCCGGGTACGGCACCCGGGACCAGCCGCCGTCGTACCAGTAGGCGTAGCCGAGTTGGTCGGCCTCGGCATGCCGGATCAGCTCCGGCCAGGGCAGCCAGGCGGGGGCCCCGGCGAGCAGGTCGAGCGGCGGGCTGACGTCGACGGTGTCGCTGTACTCGTGGTCGTAGCCGAAGAGCACCGCCCGACCGCCCTCGACACGCACCAGCCGCGCCCAGTTGCCCCCGTGGTCGTCGTGGTGGGCGCCGCCCGCGTCGCACCAGTAGACGTCGTCGTGGCCGAGGGTGGCGAGCGCCGAGGCGAGCGCGCCCCACCGCGCCCAGAGCGTGTCCGGATCCGCGATGTCGATCAGCATCCGAGGATCCTGGCAGAACGGTGGGACATCCGCCTGGCCGGGACGTGACAACGACGCCGCGCCCCGGGCGGCCGGGGCGCGGCGTCGGCGTGCGGTGGGCGCGGTCGTCAGGCGACGCTGCGCTGGGCGGACATCGCGGACTTGTGCGGGCGGCCGAGGCGGGACTCCAGGCGGGCCACGTCGACGCGGCTGTGCCGGCGGTCGGCCAGGTCCTCCCAGCCGACCGCGAGCAGCCGCAGCCGCTCCGCCTCGCTGAAGCCGCCCCAGACGCCGTACGGCTCACGGACGGACAGCGCGTGCGCGGCGCACTCGGCGCGTACGGGGCAGGCCCGGCAGACCGCCTTGGCGCCGGACTCGCGGCGCAGACGGGAGGAGCCGCGCTCCCCGTCCGGGTGGAAGAACTGGGCGCTGTCGCGGCCCCGGCAGGCACCGAGCCGCTGCCAGTCCCAGAGGTCGACGATGGGTCCGGGCAGCCTGCGTACGTTCGACATCAGCACCCCTCCTCCCGCGGCACCGCGGAGACTCTCAGTTGACCGGATGTCCGGGCGGCGGCCGCGCTGGCGCACCGATTTCCGGCTCGGGCTTCCGGTACCCCGGCTCGCGCGGGCTCACACTTCTGTGATCGAAAACCTCGGACATTGCGCGGCTTATGCCCCATCTGTCGGAAAAGTTCGGAGGATTGCTGGGAACGCCCACCCGACCACACCCCGCCGTGGTCTGCTTCGGGTCGGAGAGGAGACCACAGTGCGTACTGTTCTCGTGTGCGTTCGGACGCCGCTCGCCGCGCAGCAGCTGAACTCCGCGGCGGCTCGGCTCGGACTGTCCGCCGCCGTCCGTACCGCCGTCTCCGATCCCGAGGTGATGTTGCGGCTGGCGGAGGGCCCGCCCGACGTGGTGCTCGCCGACACGACGCTCACCCGGCCGGACAGCGCCGGCTTCGTGCGTCGGGTGCTGGCCCGCGCCCCGCAGGCCGCGGTGCTGCTGCTCGGGGCCGAGGAGTCCGACGCGGCTGCGGCCAGCATCGGCGCCGGGGCCCGGGGCCTGATCCAGGGCACCGACCACGACCTGACCAGCGCGGTGGCCAAGGCCCTGCTGCTGCTCTCCGCGCCGGGCCGGGCGACCCGGCACCGGGTGGCCGACCCGGCCCGGGACGCCGCGGCCGTCGGCGGCCAGAAGCGCCCCGCCCCGGCCGGCCGCGCCCCGAACAATCCAGGCCCGGCCTGGTCGGCGGCCCAGGATGGGCCGGGCGGTGTGCCGTCGGTGGTGCCCGTGCAGCGGGGCGACGACGAGCCGGAGCCGGCCGGCGGCGAGACCGAGGAGCCGGCGAACCCCCGGCGGGCCGCCCCGGCCAGGGGCGCCCGGGGGGCGGTCGGCCTGACCGAGCGGGAGCTCCAGGTGCTGCTCGGGATGGCCGAGGGCAAGAGCAACGCCGAGATCGGCCGGGAGTTGTTCGTCTCGGAGGACACCGTCAAGACGCACGCCCGCCGGCTGTTCCGCAAGCTCGGCGCCCGCGACCGCGCGCACGCGGTGGCCGCCGGCTTCCGCGCCGGCCTGGTCGCCTGAGCGCGCCGTCGGGCCCGCTGCCCGGCCGGGCTCGGTCCCGCAGGTCACGCCCGGTGCGACCCGGCCTGGTGCGACGCCGTGCTGTCCGGACAAGCGCCGCGAGCCGCTACCCGTACGTCAACAACGCGCAGGACCCGCGGGGCAGCTCAGTTGCCCGGCTCGGTGTCGTCCTCGGTGCCCTCGGTCAGGGTGTCGTGCACGCCGTCGGCGTAGCCGCGCGCGTAATCCCAGGTGACGTAGTGGTCCGGGTCCGGGTCGTAGGCCGGCTCGTGCACCCGGGGCCGGCCGGAGCTGAGCAGGTGACGCAGGTTGCCCCGGAGCAGGTCCCAGTCGAAGTAGTGCGGCTCCCGGCAGTCCTCGCACTCGATCACCAGCCCACGCACCCCGACGGGGGCCAGCAGGGCCTGGTAGATCTCCAGGTCGGCGAGGTCCTCAAGCACGTCCTGCCGCTCGACCTCGGTCAGGGGGTCGAGTGCGGCGTCGCCGTCCGGGTCGTGCAGCTCCGCCGCCGGATCGGCCGGGTCGCCGTTGAACGGGTCGATGGGCTCGTCGTGCACCCCCTCACCGTAGACCCCGCGACCACGTGCCGCCCGCCCCCGTCCGCCCGGTCACCCGGCGTCGGGGCTGACGGGGGCGGCCGTCACGCAGCGTCGACGACCGGGCCGGCTCGGGCGGGGTCGGCCCGGGCCGATGGGTACGATGGCACCGACGTGTCAGCTACCCGGCGTGCGCCGGATGCCCGCGCGCGCCGCCTCGCTGAAGCCCCGCGCCCGACCAGCTCAGGAGAGCCTTTCGTGGACAATTCGCCCAGCATCGATCTTCCGACCGACGCCGACCGCGGCGAGCTGGGCGGCCACCTGCCGGAGCTGCCCGCCGGCTCGGCCCGCGTGGTCCCGCTCGGCCTCACCTTCGACGACGTGCTGCTCCAGCCGGGCGAGTCGGACGTGGTGCCCAGCCGGGTCAACACCCGCACCCGGCTGACCCGCAACGTCGAGCTGGCCGTCCCGCTGCTGTCCAGCGCGATGGACACGGTCACCGAGGCGCGGATGGCGATCGCGATGGCCCGCCAGGGCGGCATCGGCGTGCTGCACCGCAACCTCTCCCTGGAGGACCAGGCGCTCCAGGTCGACCTGGTCAAGCGCTCCGAGTCCGGCATGATCACCAATCCGGTGACGGCCAGCCCGCAGGACACCCTGCGCGACGTCGACGCGCTCTGCGGCCGGTACCGGATCTCCGGGGTGCCCGTGGTCGACGGCGACGGCCAGCTCGTCGGCATCGTCACCAACCGGGACATGCGCTTCGTCTCCGAGCCGGCCACCCCGGTCCACGAGATCATGACCCGCCCGCCGCTGGTCACCGCGCCCGTCGGGGTGAGCAAGGACGAGGCGCTGGCGCTGCTGCGTCAGCACAAGGTGGAGAAGCTGCCGATCGTCGACGACTCGGGCCGGCTGCGCGGGCTGATCACCGTCAAGGACTTCACCAAGAGCGAGCAGTACCCGAACGCCACCAAGGACGACGCCGGCCGGCTCCGGGTGGCCGCCGCCGTCGGGGTGGGCGAGGACTCGTACAAGCGGGCCCGGACCCTGGTCGACGCGGGCGTGGACGTGATCATCGTGGACACCGCGCACGGCCACCAGCGGGCGGTGCTGGACATGGTGCGCCAGCTCAAGAAGGACGTCAAGATCGACATTGTCGGCGGAAACGTGGCCACGTACGCCGGGGCGAAGGCCCTGGTCGAGGCCGGCGCCGACGGGGTGAAGGTCGGAGTGGGGCCGGGCGCGATCTGCACCACCCGGATCGTGGCCGGCGTCGGCGTCCCGCAGATCACCGCGATCATGGAGGCGGCCCGGGCCGCCCGCCCGGCCGGCGTCCCGGTGATCGGCGACGGCGGCATCCAGTACTCCGGCGACATCGCCAAGGCGTTGGTGGCCGGTGCCGACACGGTGATGCTCGGCAGCCTGCTGGCCGGCTGCGAGGAGAGCCCCGGCGAGTTGATCTTCATCAACGGCAAGCAGTACAAGGCGTACCGGGGGATGGGCTCGCTCGGCGCGATGCAGTCCCGGGGCCAGGCCAAGTCCTACAGCAAGGACCGCTACTTCCAGCAGGACGTGCTCGCCGAGGACAAACTGGTCCCGGAGGGCGTGGAGGGTCAGGTGCCCTACCGGGGCCTGCTTTCCGCCGTCGCCCACCAGCTCACCGGCGGGCTGCGGGCCGCCATGGGGTACGTCGGCGCGGAGAGCATCCCCGAGCTGCACCGGCGCGGCCAGCTCATCCGGATCACCGCGGCCGGGCTCAAGGAGAGCCACCCGCACGACATCCAGATGACCGTCGAGGCGCCGAACTACCACTCCCGCTGACCACCACCCCCCGAGACACCTGGAGCCCCCATGCGTGACGTGGTCGAGATCGGCCTGGGTAAGACCGCGCAGCGCGGTTACCACCTGGACGACATCGCCATCGTGCCGAGCCGCCGCACCCGGGACGTCGACGACGTCTCCACCGCCTGGCAGCTCGACGCGTACCCGTTCGACATCCCGTGCGTGGGGCACCCCTCGGACGCGACGATGAGCCCGCAGTCGGCCGTGCGGCTCGGCCAGCTCGGTGGGCTCGGCGTGCTCAACGTCGAGGGCCTGTGGACCCGGTACGAGAACCCGACCAAGATCCTGGAGGAGCTGGCCGCGCTGGGCGAGGACGCCCGCGCCACCAAGCGGCTCCAGGAGGTGTACGCCGAGCCGATCCGCCCGGACCTGATCGCCGAGCGGGTCCGCGAGCTGCGGGCCGGCGGCGGCACCGTGGCGGTCCGGGTCTCCCCGCAGCACACCCTGGCGCTGGCCCCGGTGATCCTCGACGCGGGCGTGGACATCCTGGTGATCCAGGGGACCATCGTGTCGGCCGAGCACGTCTCCACCACCGACGAGCCGTTGAACCTCAAGGAGTTCATCGCCGACCTCGACCTCCCGGTCATCGTCGGCGGTTGCACCGACTACAAGACCGCGCTGCACCTCATGCGCACCGGCGCGGCCGGCGTGATCGTCGGCATCGGCGGCGACGACTGGTCGACCACCGAGTCGGTGCTCGGCATCCGGGTGCCGATGGCCACCGCGATCGCCGACGCCGCCGCGGCCCGCCGCGACTACCTGGACGAGACCGGCGGCCGGTACGTGCACCTCATCGCCGACGGCGACATCCAGACCTCCGGCGACATCGCCAAGGCGCTGGGCTGCGGCGCGGACGCGGTGATGCTCGGCGAGCCACTGACGCTGTGCGAGGAGGCCCCGGCCGGCGGCGCGTGGTGGCACTCGGCGGCCAGCCACCCGTCCCTGCCGCGCGGGGCGTTCGAGGTGGCTGGCGAGCCGCTCGGCGAGATGGAGCGACTGCTGTTCGGCCCGGCCGACGAACCGGACGGCCAGCTCAACCTGTTCGGCGGCCTACGCCGCGCGATGGCCAAGTGCGGCTACCGCGACCTCAAGGAATTCCAAAAGGTGGGCCTCGTCCTAGACCGCTGACCCCCGCACCCGCACCCGCACGCATCTTCGCGGAAAGAGTGGTCATTCCGGCCGGGATGGCCACTCTTTCCGCGAATTAGGGCGGTGGGGGGGTGGGTGAAGACGCCATCGCCATCGCCATCGGCGTAGGGCAGCTTCTCTGCCGAATCGGTCTCCGCCGGGTCGGCCTAGCCTCCTTTGGCTCCTATGGAGCTGCCCCGTCTGTGCTACCGGGGATGCGGGAGCGTAGACGGGGCAGCTCCATAGGAGCCAAAGGGCATGTACCTCGTGAGGAGGGCGGGCATCGGCCAGGCCGCCATCGGGCTATCCGGGTGCGGGACAGACTTCCGGGAGGCGAGACCGGCGGCGGAGCAGGGTGGCCGCTGCACGGTGACCGCCCGCACCGGCGACATTCACACACTTGGCTTCCATCTGCGCAGCGCCGGACCCTCCGCGACCATGCCGGAGCCCTGGGGCGGTGGGGGCGGGTGGGGGCGGGCGAGGGCCGGTGGGTGGGACGGTGAGTGTTGGGTGGTTTTGGTGGGGTGGGGGGGCTTTGGGGCGGGTACGCTTTCTCCGGAGCGTGGCGAGGTGAGCGATGTCCCGAACAGGAGGGCGACCGGGCCTGGGAGTTTCCCGTCGGGGCGTCCACACCGGGTGGCCGGGGCGGGGGCTGTTGGCCGGGTGTCTCGCCGTGGCAGCCCTCGCCGGCTGCACCGGGGCGCCCCCGGATCCCGACCGCCCCCGCCCCGGCCAGGTCGACGTCGGCGACCCGTACGTCCCCGGCCATGGCAACGGCGGCTACGACGTGGCCGCGTACCGGCTGCGGGTCCGCTACGACCCGGCCGACGACCGGCTCACCGGCCACGCCACGGTCACCGCCACGGCGGACGCCGTCCTGTCCCGGTTCAACCTGGACCTCGCCGGTCTGACCGTCACCGCGGTCCGCGTCGACGGGACTCCCGCCCGGCACGCCCGGGACGGGCGCGAGCTGGTGGTCACCCCGGCGCGTGGCCTGGCGAGGGGCGCCCGGTTCGCCGTCGACGTGGAGTACGCCGGGGTGCCCACGCCGGTCGAGAGCGAGCTGGGCGTCGGCGGCTTCCTGGCCACCCCGGACGGCGCGGTGGCCCTCGGCCAGCCCGACTCGGCGGCCACCTGGTTCCCGGTCAACGACCACCCGTCCGACAAGGCCACCTACGACGTCGAGGTGACCGTGCCGGACGGGCTCGCCGCGCTGAGCAACGGGGTGCCGGCGGGGCGGAGCAGCAGCGGCGGCTGGACCACCTGGCGCTGGGCCGAGCGGGCGCCGATGGCCAGCTACCTGTGCACGCTGGTGATCGGCGACTACCGGGTGACCACGAGCACCCACGCCGGCAAGCCGATGGTCACCGCCGTCGCGGTGGGCCTGCCGGCGGACGGTCCGGCCGCCACCTCGATCGCCCGCACCGGGGAGATCGCCGACTTCCTGGCCGACCGCTTCGGGCCGTACCCGTTCGACTCGTACGGCGGGATCGCGCTCGCCGACGGGCGGATCTCGTACGCGCTGGAGACCCAGTCCCGCCCGGTCTACGGGCCGGGGTTCTTCCTCGCCGGCCCGAACACCGAGGTGGTCGCACACGAGCTGGCCCACCAGTGGTTCGGCGACAGCGTCTCGCTGGACCGGTGGGGCGACATCTGGCTCAACGAGGGCTTCGCGACGTACGCCGAGTGGCTCTGGACGGAGCACGGCGGCGGCCGGACCGCGCAGCGCACCTTCGAGCTGCGTCACGCCGCGACCGACTGGTCGCGACCGTCGGTGGACCCGGGCCGGGCGGACATGTTCGGTGCCGCCGTCTACCAGCGGGGCGCGCTCGCGGTGCACGCGCTGCGGCGTACCGTCGGCGACGAGGTGTTCTTCCGGACCCTGCGCACCTGGACCGCCGAGCGGCGCGGCGGCAACGCCACCACCGCGGACTTCGTCGCCCTCGCCGAGCGGGTCTCCGGCCGGCGGCTCGGCGCGTTCTTCGACGCCTGGCTCGTCGGCGGCACTGCTCCCGCCCCGCCCTGATCCACCCGCCCTGCCCTGATCCCACCCGGCGTGACCGCACCGTGGCCGGCGCTCGGTAGGCTGCCGCGGGCGGAGCGGCCGGCCGGGGTCGGGCGGTCCGGGGACCTCCGCCGGGAGGGACGACGTGATGACCCTGACCCTGCGGGGCCTGCGCCCCGGCACCGGGCTGCTGCTGGCCGTTGCGCTCGGGCTGGCCGGCTGCTCCTCGACGCCGACCGAGCCGTCCGCGCCGGAGGCAGCCGCGTCGGCGACCTCGGCCCGGCAGTTCAGGCCCGGCGCGGCCGGGGTGGGCGACGACTACTTCCCCGGGTACGGCAACGCCGGGTACGACGTGACCCGGTACACCGTGCGGGTCCGCTACGACCCGGCGAAGGACCGGCTGACCGGCACCACCGTCGTGCAGGCCACGGCCACCGCCGACCTGTCCTCGTTCAACCTGGACCTCGCCGGGCTGACCGTGCGGAAGGTGACCGTGGACGGCGTCCCCGCCCGGCACGCCCGCACCGGCGACGAGCTGGTGATCACCCCCACCGTCGGGCTGACCTCGGGCAACGGCTTCACCGCCGAGATCGGCTACGACGGCGAGCCGAAGCTGCTGCGCAACGAGGCCCTCGGCGAGGGCGGGTTCCGGGCCACCTCCGACGGCGCGGTGGCCCTCGGCCAGCCCGAGTCGGCGAGCACCTGGTACCCGGTCAACGACCACCCCCTGGACAAGGCCACGTACGACTTCGAGATCACCGTGCCGGACGGGCTGACCGCGGTCAGCAACGGGGTGCCGCTGGGGAAGACCACCCGGGCCGGCTGGACCACCTGGAAGTGGGCGGAGCGCTCGCCCATGGCCAGCTACCTGAGCACCCTGGCGATCGGCGAGTTCCGGGTGACCCGCGCCGAGCACAAGGGCCGGCCGGTGTTCAGCGCGGTCACCACGAAGCTGCCGAAGGGGGCCGCGGACGCGTCGATCGCCCGCACCGTCGAGGTGGCCGACTATCTGGAGGGCGTCTTCGGGCCGTACCCGTTCGGCGCGTACGGCGGGGTGGTCGTCTCGGAGCCGGGCATCGGGTACGCGCTGGAGACGCAGAGCCGGCCGGTCTACTCGGCCAGCTTCTTCCGCGGGGGCGAGAACACCGGGGTGGTCGCGCACGAGCTGGCCCACCAGTGGTTCGGCAACAGTGTGGCGCTGGCCAGGTGGCAGGACATCTGGCTCAACGAGGGGCTCGCCACGTACGCGGAGTGGCTGTGGGAGGACCACCGCGGCGGGCGGACGGCGCGGCAGTCGTTCGACGCGGCGTACCTCGGCGCGTCCGGTCAGGTCTGGCGGACCCCGCCGGGGAAGCCGGGGGCGGCGAACCTGTTCAGCGAGTCGGTGTACCAGCGCGGGGGGATGACCGTGCACGCGCTGCGCGTCGCCGTCGGCGACCGGGCGTTCTTCGCGCTGCTGAAGACCTGGGCGGCGGACAAGCGCGACGGCAACGCCACCACCGCGGAGTTCGTCGCCCTCGCCGAGCAGGTCTCCGGCAAGCAGCTCGACGCGCTCTTCGACGCGTGGCTCTACGGAACGGAGCGGCCGGCGCGACCCACGGCCCGCTGACCCGGGTCGCCCGCTCGGCTTCCTGCTGCACCGGCCGTCCCGGCGCCGGTCACTTCTTCACCACCAGCTCGGGGTGGGCGGCCAGGTACTGCTCGGCGCGGCCCGCCTTCAGCTCGGTGAGGAACTTCCGGCCGACCGGCTTGAGCTGCTCGCCGCGGTAGGCGCTGCCCTTGCCCACTCCCTCGCCGGGCAGGCTGACCAGGACGACCCGGTCGGCGGGCAGCCCGCCGAGGGCGTACGCGAGGTCGACGATCCTCGGCCCGCCCGCGTAGATCAGGGTGTCGCCGAGCGCGCCGACGACCTGCTCGACCCGGTCGGGCTGCCGGGCCAGGTCCTCGCCCTGGATCTTGCGGACCAGCGCCCGGATCAGCTGCTGCTGGTGGCGCTGCCGGGCGTAGTCCCCGCCGTCCAGGCCGTAGCGCTGCCGGGAGTAGTCCAGCGCCTGCCAGCCGTTCAGGTGCCGTTCGCCCTTCTCGTAGACCATCTGCGGGCCGACGTAGCCGCCGCCGCCCGGCGCCGGCTCGCGGTGCCGACCGTCGGGCCGCCGGTGCAGCGAGACGGTGCGCTGGTCGATGTAGACGTCGATGCCGCCGACCGCGTTCACCAGCTTCTCGAAGCCCTGGAAGGTGACCACCGCCCCGGCGTCGAGGCGCAACCCGGTGTACCCGCTGACGGTGCTGCGCAGCAGCTCGTACCCCTGGGCGGCGCTCGGCTCCTTCGGCTTGCCGGGCACCCGGCTGCCGTAGCTCATCGCGTGGGTGAGCTTGGTCTTTCCGCCCTTGTACCCGGCCTTCGGGAAGGCGGGTATGTCGACCAGCAGGTCGCGGGGGAGCGAGAAGACGTACGCCCGGTCCAGCTCCTTCGTCACGTGCGCCACCAGCACGGCGTCGCCGTGCGGCTCCCAGCCGGGCACGCTGACCCGGGTGTCCACACCGACCATGAGCAGGTTCAACGGCCCGGTCACGTCGGCCCCCGGCGGTGGGGTGGGGCTCGGCGTGGCCTCCGACGGCGTGGGCGCGGCGGTGACCCGACCCGCCCCGCGCTCGGGCTGCCGGTCCGCGACCAGCCGGACGGCCACCGTCGCGCCGCCCGCCACCAGGACCAGGGCCGCGAGGACCGCCAGCACCACCCGCCACCGCCGGCGTCCGGTTCCCGCCTGTCCGGCCATGTCACACCCCCGTTCGTACAACGCTCCGACCGAGTCGCCGGGTTGCGGCCGCTGAGCGACGGATCGCCGGCGGCGGGGTGCATGATGCCGCGAAAACGGGCGCTGGCGCGATAGCTACCCGTCGGTAATGATGCGTCCATGCGGTACGACGTGCTCGTCATCGGGTCCGGCTTCGGCGGCAGCGTCACCGCGCTCCGGCTGGCCGAGAAGGGCTACTCGGTCGGCGTGCTGGAGGCCGGGCGGCGCTTCGCCGACGACGAGTTCCCGGAGACCTCGTGGCGGCTGCGCCGGTTCCTCTGGGCCCCGCGCCTCGGCTGCTACGGGCTGCAACGGATCACCCTGCTCCGGTCCGCCGGGCGCGGGGCCGGCGGCGGGGTGCTGGTGCTGTCCGGGGCAGGGGTGGGCGGCGGTTCGCTGGTCTACGCGAACACCCTCTACGAGCCGCTCGACGCGTTCTACGCCGACCCGCAGTGGCGGGACGTCACCGACTGGCGTGCCGAGCTGGCCCGCCACTACGACCAGGCGAAGCGGATGCTCGGCGTCACCACGTACCCGGTGCAGACCCCGGCGGACCGGGCGATGCGGGCGGTGGCCGACCGGATGGGCGTGGGCCACACCTACCACTCCACCCCCGTCGGGGTGCACATCGGCCGGCCGGGGGAGCGGGTCGCCGACCCGTACTTCGGCGGGGCCGGCCCGGAGCGCACCGGCTGCACGCACTGCGGGGCGTGCATGACCGGCTGCCGGCACGGGGCGAAGAACACCCTGGTCAAGAACTACCTGTGGCTGGCCGAACGGCTCGGCGCGCGGGTGCACCCGCTGACCACGGTCACCGCCGTCCGCCCGGCCGACGGCGGCGGCTACCGGGTGGAGACCGTCCGCACCGGGGCCTGGCTGCACAAGCGTCGTCAGGTGTTCCACGCCGACCAGGTGGTCCTCGCCGCCGGGTCGCTTGGCACCCAGCGGCTGCTGCACGAGATGAAGGCCACCGGGGCGCTGCCCGCCCTGTCGCCCCGCCTCGGCGAGCTGACCCGGACGAACTCCGAGGCGATCCTCGGCGCGTCGGTGCCCCCCGCGCGGGCCCGCGCCGAGGGGCTGGACTTCACCGAGGGGGTGGCGATCACCAGCTCGTTCCACCCCGACCCGCAGACCCACATCGAGCCGGTCCGCTACGGGCGCGGCTCGAACGCGATGGGGCTGCTCCAGTCGCTGCTGGTCGACGGCGGCCCGCACCGGGCCCGGCGCTGGGTGGCCACCCTGCTGCGGCAGCCCGGGACCGCCGCCCGGATGCTCACCGTCCGCAACTGGTCGGAGCGGACCGTCATCGCGCTGGTCATGCAGTCAGCCGACAACTCGCTGACCACCCGCTGGCGGCGCGGCCTGTTCGGCCGGCGGCTGGCCGCCGTCGCGGGCCACGGCGAGCCCAGCCCGACCTGGATCCCGGCCGGCAACGCCGCCGCCCGGCTGCTCGCCGAGGAGATCGGCGGCACGCCCGGCGGGGCGCTCACCGAGCCGTTCAACATCCCGATGACCGCGCACATCCTCGGCGGGGCGGTGATCGGCGTCACCCCGGCCGACGGGGTGATCGACCCGTACCACCGGGTGCACGGCCATCCCGGGCTGCACGTGGTGGACGGCGCGGCCGTCTCGGCGAACCTCGGGGTGAACCCCTCGCTGACCATCACGGCCCAGGCGGAACGGGCGATGTCCCTCTGGCCCAACAAGGGCGAGGCCGATCCGCGCCCGCCGCTCGGGGAGCCGTACCGGCGTCTCGACCCGGTGCCGCCGGCCCACCCGGCGGTCCCGGCGGACGCCCCCGGCGCCCTGCGGGCGTGAGCGGAAGGACACCTTCTCGACGCCCCCGGCGGGGAATGGCTCCCCTGTCGCCGGAACATCCGCGCGGGAAGGGCCGCCCGCGCACCGGAGCGGGGGTGACTGTCGGTAGGCTTCCTGCACATGAGCACGCCTCGTCCCGTCCTCGTCGTGGACTTCGGAGCCCAGTACGCCCAGCTCATCGCGCGCCGGGTGCGTGAGGCGCGGGTCTATTCGGAGATCGTGCCGCACTCGATGCCGGTGGCCGAGATGCTGGCGAAGAACCCGGCCGCGATCATCCTGTCCGGCGGCCCGGCCAGCGTCTACGCCCCCGACGCCCCGCAGATCGACGCCGGGATGTTCGATGCCGGCGTCCCGGTGTTCGGCATCTGCTACGGCTTCCAGGCGATGGCCCAGGCGCTCGGCGGCACCGTGGCACGCACCGGCAACCGGGAGTACGGCGGCACCCCGCTGCGCCCCCGCCTCCTCGAACCCGGTGTGTTGCTCCGCGACCTGCCGGCCGACCTGCCGGTGTGGATGAGCCACGGCGACTGCGTCACCGAGGCCCCGGCCGGCTTCACGGTCACCGCCGAGTCGGAGGGGGCACCGGTCGCCGCGTTCGAGGACCTGGCCGGCCGCCGGGCCGGGGTGCAGTTCCACCCGGAGGTCGGGCACACCGCGCACGGCCAGGAGATGCTCACCCGGTTCCTGTACGACATCGCCGGCATCGAGCCCACCTGGACCTCCGCGAACATCATCGACGAGCAGGTCGCCCGGATCCGCGCGCAGGTGGGCGACAAGGAGGTCATCTGCGGCCTGTCCGGCGGGGTGGACTCGGCGGTCGCCGCCGCGCTGGTGCACAAGGCCGTCGGCGACCAGCTCACCTGCGTCTTCGTCGACCACGGCCTGCTGCGGGCCGGTGAGGCCGAGCAGGTGGAGAAGGACTACGTCGCCGCCATCGGCATCAAACTCAAGGTGGTCGACGCGCAGGACCGGTTCCTCGGCGCGCTTGCCGGGGTGATCGACCCGGAGCAGAAGCGGAAGATCATCGGCCGGGAGTTCATCCGGGTCTTCGAGGCTGCCGCCCGGGAGATCGCCTCGCACGGCGACGTCGAGTTCCTGGTCCAGGGCACCCTCTACCCGGACGTGGTGGAGTCCGGCGGCGGCACCGGCACCGCCAACATCAAGAGCCACCACAACGTCGGCGGCCTCCCGGAGGACCTGAAGTTCGCCCTGGTCGAGCCGCTGCGCACGCTGTTCAAGGACGAGGTCCGGGCGCTCGGCCTGGAGCTGGGCCTGCCCGAGGCGATGGTCTGGCGGCACCCGTTCCCGGGTCCCGGGCTGGCCATCCGGATCATCGGCGCGGTCGACCGGGAGCGGCTCGACCTGCTGCGCCAGGCCGACCTGATCGCCCGCGAGGAGTTGACCGCGGCCGGCCTGGACCGGGGCGTCTGGCAGTTCCCGGTGGTGCTGCTGGCCGACGTGCGCAGCGTCGGCGTGCAGGGCGACGGGCGCACCTACGGGCATCCCGTGGTGCTGCGCCCGGTCTCCAGCGAGGACGCGATGACCGCCGACTGGTCCCGGCTGCCCTACGAGGTGGTCGCCAGGATCTCCACCCGGATCACCAACGAGGTGGCCGAGGTGAACCGGGTGGTCCTGGACGTCACCAGCAAGCCGCCGGGCACCATCGAGTGGGAGTGACGCCGGCTCAGCCGGCCGTCGGCGGCACCGGCCCGTCCGGTGCCCCGCCCGCCCCGGGCGCGGTCGCCGGGGCCGGCGGCCAGGTCGGCTGCGGGCCGTACCCCGGGGTGGGCGACGGGCCGGGCGTCGCGGGGCCCGCCGGGTGCGGCCAGGCCGGGGCGCCGGCCGGCTCCTCCGGCATCAGGAACCACATGATCGGGTACGCCAGCGCGGCGAGCCCGCCGGTGAGCACGGTCGCGACGGCGAACGCCACCCGGACGAGGGTGGGGTCGACGGCGAAGTAGCGGCCGACGCCGCTGGCCACCCCGGCCACCATCCGGTCGGTGGTGGGGCGGCGGAGCTGCTTGTACGGGGCCTGGTGCGGCGGTGTCGAGGTCATGTCCCCACGGTCCGCGCCGGGCGGCGTGGCGACCTCGGTGAGGGCCCGGATCGCTACCCTGACCGATCCCTGATGATCCAGTCATTAGTCAGGAATCTGACTCTTTTCGATCCAGGTAACGCCGGCCGAGGAGAATTCCCCCCCGTGACCACCATGCTGGAGCCGCTCCGCAGGATCGCGGCATACGCAGTTTGTGCTGATTCAGTCGGCCGATTGTTGCTGGTCCGCGCATCGCAGCGCTCCGGCACCCCTGGAACGTGGTCCCTCCCCGGCGGGGCGGTCGACCACGGGGAGGACCCGAACCACACCGTCGTCCGGGAGACCGCCGCCGAGACCGGGCTCTCGGTCGCCGTCGCCGGGCTGGACGACGTGCTCGCGGACATGCGGGCCCTGCCCGAGCGGGGCATCACCATCCACACCGACCGGCTCATCTACCAGGTCTCGGTGCGGGGCGGCACGCTCACCGACCGGGTCGACCGCCCCACCGACCTGGCCCGCTGGTTCACCCGCACCGAGGCCCGCGAGCTGCCGCTACGCGCGTTCACCGCGCGCGCCCTCGGCCTGCCCGCCTCCTCGGCCGACGTGGTGCCCGACGAGCCGCCGGAGTTCCCCTCCTTCTACGCGGTCCCGGGCCCGGACGGGCTGCACCGGGCCCAGCGCTTCGCCGCGTACGCGGTGGCGACCGATCCCGAGGGTCGGGTGCTGCTCACCCGGGTCTCCGACGGGTACCCGGGCGCCGGCTGTTGGCACCTGCCCGGCGGCGGCACCGACTACGGCGAGCAGCCGGGCGCGGCGCTGATCCGGGAACTGGTCGAGGAGACCGGCCAGCGGGGCCGCCTCGTCGAGCTGCTCGGCGTGGCCAGCCACCGCGACGCGGCCTCGCTCGGCCCCGAGGGCTACCCGATCGACTGGCACGGCGTACGCGCCTTCTACCGGGTGGCGGTCGACCAGCCCGCCCCGCCCACCGTGACCGATGTCGGCGGCTCCACCTGCGAGGCCCGCTGGTTCGCCCGCGAGGAGCTCGGCGCCCTGCCCACCGACCGGCTCACCGAGGTCACGGCCGAGGCGGTCCAGGCCGCCCGGCTCACCTGAGCGTCCCCTCCGCCCGTCCCCGCCCGCACGGGCCCGGTCCGTCTGCTGCGCGCCCGCTGACGGAGGTCAGCCGCCTGGCCGCGCCCGCCCGGGCCGGTCACTCGTCGGGTTGTCGCCGCGACCCGCCCTCGCGGTAGGCGATAGCTTCATGATCGACCGGGTACGCGATCCGGGGCGGACGGGGAGGGCGCATGGAGCAGCGGCGGCGGGTCGGGGCGTACGGGGTCTGTCGGGACCGGACCGGGCGGGTGCTGCTCGTGCGGGGGTCCGACCGGGCCGAATACCCGGGGGTGTGGCAGCTCCCCGGGGGTGGCCTGGAGCACGGGGAACACCCCGAGGCCGGCGCGCTGCGGGAGTTCGCCGAGGAGACCGGGCTCGCCGTCGAGGTGACCGGTCTGCTCGCCGCTGTCGCGGACGTCACACCGCTACCCGGCGCGGGCATCGAGCTGCACACCGACCGGATCGTCTTCGCCGTCCAGGTGAGCGGCGGTGCGCTCCGGGACGAGGCCGACGGCACCTCCGACCTGGTGCGCTGGTCGAGCATCGAGGAGGCGGCCGGGCTGCCGCTGATGCCGTTCACCGCCGAGGCGCTCGGCCTGCCGGTCACCCCGCTGCGGCGGCCCGCGCCCGGTGCCGCGCCGCGCGCGCCGTACCCGCCGCCGGCGGCCGACCGACGCCAGCGCTTCGCGGCGTACGGCCTGGTCACCGACCCGGCCGGCCGGGTGCTGCTCACCATGATCGCGGACGGATACCCGGGCGCCGGGCGGTGGCACCTGCCCGGCGGCGGCACCGACCATGGCGAGCAGCCGGCCGGCGGGCTGCTCCGCGAGTTGGTCGAGGAGGCCGGGCAGCTCGGCCGGGTAATGGAGCTGCTGATGGTGCACAACCTGCACAATCCCGCCGCGCTGGGGCCGGAGGGTCGGCCCCTGGACTGGCACGGGGTGCGGGTGGTCTACCGGGTGCAGGTCGAGAATCCGACCGAGGCGCGGGTCACCGAGCTGGCCGGGGGATCGACGGCCGCGGCGGCCTGGTTCCCACCCGACCGGCTCGAAGGGCTGCCCATGACCGAGGTCGCGGCCCTGGCAACCGGACATCACGTCGTATAGCGCCCGCCCGCTCAGCCGTCATCGACCGGCTCCGGTAGTCTGTGAAGCAGGGTTGATGGAGGAACGGGCGATGAAGCCCGAGACAGGAATAACAAGGCGTTTCGCGCGGTTTGACCGAGATGCAAGTACCGCCGGCAGCTATCGCCAAGCCCCACTCCCCTGTGCAATGGTGTACTCCGCTTGAACGGCTGCCGGGCCAGAAGCGGTCCGGCACGAGACAGCCGGACGCCCGCCCCCGTGGCGGCCAGTCGATCCGGTGATGGAGGAAACGTGCCGAGAGCCCCATGGCGCCGGCGTCGTACGACTGACAGTCCGCGCCCCGCAGGGCGTCGCTGGGCGGGCCCGTTGCGCCGCAGCAGCACGTTCGCCCGCCAGGTGCTGCTCGTCCGGGTGGGTCGCCGCGACGGCGTCGCCGCCGCGGGCACCGACCTGGCCTCGCCCGAGCACCGCTACCTCGACCGGCAGCGTCGCCGGTACGGCCTCGACCGGTACGAGCGCACCGAGGTCCAGGCGATCGTGCCGGTGAGCCCGGCCCTCGCCCCCAGCGCCCCGGTCGACGACGAAGCGTCGATGTCGATCCCGCTGCTGCCGGGCGACCGGACGGCGGCCCGCCGGGCCAAGTTCGCGCTGGTCAACGCCTGCACCCTGGCCAGCCTGGTGCTCGGGATCAACGCCATCTTCCTGGCCATGCAGGGTGAGGTGCGCATCGCCGCGCTCCTCCTCATCGCCTGCGTCGTGTTCGACGGGCTCGACGGCGCGCTCGCCCGCAAGTTCGGGGTGGCCAGCCCGTTCGGCGCCCAGATGGACTCGCTGGCCGACATGTGCTCGTTCGGCCTCGCCGCCCCGGTGGTGGTCTACGCATCGCTGGCCGGCGAGGCCCCGCCCGCCGCCGCCGCGGTGGCCGCAGCGCTCGTCGCCGCCTGCGCGGCGATCCGGCTCGCCCGGTTCAACGTCTCGCCGAAGGACGGCCGCTTCTTCTGCGGCGTGCCGACGACGATGGCCGCAGCCGTGCTCGCCCTGACCGTCGCCATCGGGCTGCCGCTGCCCGGCCTGGTGCAGATCGCGGGGGTCGCGCTGTTGGCCGTCGCGATGGTCTCCAGTTTCCCCTACGCGAAGCTGGCCCGGCTGGTCAAGCTGCCACCGTGGCTCTGGCTGGCCCCGGTGATCGGCGGGCTCGTCGACGTCCGGCTGACCTTCGCCCTGGTCGTGATGGGCTACCTGGTCAGCGGCCCGCTGCTCTGGCTGCACCAGCGCCGCACCGCCTGACCGACGATCTACCCGAAAGGGGCGCCGCTGTCCGCGGCGCCCCTTTCGTCGTCCTCGCGGTCAGCGCCAGCGGGCGATGACCGTGGACCCGCCGATGACCTTGTCGCCCGGCCCGACGAGCGGGTCGGCCGCGTCGGCCGGCAGGTAGATGTCGGTCCGCGAGCCGAACCGGATCAGGCCGAACCGCTCGCCCCTGGCCAGCAGCGACCCGATCGGCGCGCGCTGCACGATCCGCCGGGCGATCAGCCCGGTGCGCTGCGCGACGACCACCGTGCCGTGCTCGGTGTCCAGCACCGTGTACGCCGCCACGTTGTGCTCGGCGTCCGGCTTCATCGCGTTGACGAAGCCGCCGTCGGCGACGAAGTAGTCGACCACCTTGCCGGCCACCGGGGACCGGTTGACGTGCACGTCCAGCACCGAGAGGAAGACCGCGACCCGCAGCCACTCGCCGTCGCCGAAGCGCTCGTCGTGCAGCCGCTGCACCGAGAGCACCTGCCCGTCGGCGGCCGCGACGACGGCCGACGGGTCCTCGGGGACGTCCCGCTCCGGGTCCCGGAAGAACGCGGCCACCGGGACGGCGGCCAGCGCCGGCAGCAGCCACAGCTTCGACTTCGGCCGGACGACCCGGGTCAGCGCGGCGAGCCCGAGGGCGATCCCGGCCGCAGCCACGCCGTTGGAGTCGATGTGCATGCTCCGGGTCATCGGGACGCTGGACGGCCGGTGGGCCGGGGCGAGCCGGGCGGCGACGGCCGTGCCGGCCGGGGTGAAGCGGAGCCGGTGCACCCGTACCGGCGGGGAGTTGCGCAGCACCAGGTCCGCCCCGACACCGTGCAGCGCGCCCTGCCGCTCGATCTCGGCGGCGGCGCCGGCGGTGCGCCCCGGGGCTGCGGGCGCGGCGAGGCTGAGCACCGCGCCGTCGGCGAGGTACTTGGTCAGGCCGTCGATGGTCGAGCGGGCCTCCTCGGCGGTGCCGGTGAGCGGCTCGGCGGCGATCACCACCTCGGCGGTGTCGGCCTCGGCGAGGGTGTCGGCCACCCGAACCCGGTCGGCGACCCAACGGCCCTGGGCCGTCACGTGCTCGCGCAACGCGGCGGGCGTGGCCGTCGCGGACGGCACCACGGTGAGGGAGTCGCCGGGCAACAGGGCGTCGATCGCCGCGGCCAGCACCGCGGACTTCGGGGTCGCGCCGACCAGCAGGGCGCCCTTCGGGTCGTTGCGCCGGGCGAGCTCGGTGACGAGGGTACGGGCGGCGCGCTCGCCGATGCGGACCGGACCAGGCTGGCCGGAGGTTCGCACGGCGGGGGACTGGGTCATGTCGGACGGGCTCCTGACGGGGTAGAGACGGAATCGCGGCGGGACCCCCACGGCGACCCGGTCGGGTCGGCCGCAGAACGGGCCGGCGACCTGTCGAAGCGGCCGTGGGCGCGGCCCGTGCCGGCCGGCGGAGGCGAGCTCTCCACCGGCCAGCATATGCGCCCGGCGCGGGCGACCGCACCGTCGTGGTCAGCCGTCCGCCCGCTGCGACCCGCGGCGCGACGCGTCCGGTGCGGCCGGGTCGTCCGGGTCGGCCGTCGGCCCCACGACGGTCGGATCGGCCGTCAGCCGGGGCAGCGGCTCGGTGACCCGCTCGGCGGCCGGGCCGGGCGGTGGCCCGCCGGCGGGGTCGGCGTCCAGCGGGTCCGCCGGCGACCAGCGGGCCGGCCCGCCGTCGCTGACCGGCCGGTCCTCGACCGCCCCCGGCCATTCGTCGGTGACCGCCGCGGTGGGCCACTCGTCGGCCGAGGGCGACCCGGCCTCGGTGAACGGCCGTTCGGAGCCCGGCCGGTCGCCGAAGCCGGCGTCCACGGCGTCCGCCGGTGCGGGCCGTTCGGCGTCGCGCTGGTCGCCGGAGCCCACGTCCACGGCGTCCGCCGGTGCCGGCCGTTTAGCGTCGCGCCGGTCGCCCCGGCCGGAGCGCAGCGCGCCGACCAGGCCCAGCGCGCCGATCAGGATCAGCCCGCCGGCCAGGAACCAGCCGACCGGCGGGAGGTCCAGGCCGAGTAGCTGGGCGAGCAGCCACCACCCGGCCAGGGCGACGAAGACCAGGCCGAAGCCCAGCGACACGACATCGGTGCGGTGGGCCTTCACCGGGTCACCTCCAGGTTGCCGGCGTTGATGTGGACGTACAGGCGCAGCTTCCCGCCCCCGGCGCCGTCCGCGCCGAGGTCGGTGCTCTCCCGGAGCCGGCCGTCCAGCCCACCGGAGCGTTTGCCGAAGACCTTGGCGTCCCCGGCGTTGACCTCGGCGATCGTCGTGACGTCGACGTTCGCCGGCACCACCACGGTCGCCGTCCCGAATTTGATCGCGACGGTGATCTGGGTGTCCTGCTTGTCGAAGTCGATCCCACGCAGGTCGAGCACGGCGTCGCCGAAGTTGTTCTCGTACCGGTCGGCCAGGTCACGACGGTCGGTGGGGGCCCAGGTGACGTTCCCGTCGATGCCCCGGATCCGGTCGTAGGACTCGGCGACGGTCGCGATGCCGAGCGCCGCCGCAGTGACCAGCCCGAGGGCGATCAGCCAGCGGGCGCGGCCGAACCAGGCGCCGACGAGCAGGCCGAGCCCGACCGTCGCCAGGGCCGCCGCGAAGTACGCCGACGCGCCCACGTGGATCACGTCCAGCAGGTCGAGCACGGCGACCACCCCGAGCGCCAGGAAGACCAGCGAGAAGGTCACGGCGCCCAGCGGGGAGCGTTCCCGGGGCTGCTTCGGGGGCTTGACCGGGCGGGGCGGTGGGGGAGCCGGCTGCGGGCCCCTGGCGTACGGGCCGTGCGGGGCGAACGGCGGCCGGTAGCCGGCCGGCGGCTGGGGCGGGGCGATCGGCGGGTAACCCGTCGCGGGCACGCCGACCGGGGGGAGGGCGCCGGTCGACGTGCCTGCCGGCGGCCAGGCGGGGAGCCCGACGGTCGGCCTGGCCGGGGCGGCCGGCCAAGCGGCGGCGGGCTGCTCGGGCGCCGACGTCCCGGACCGCTGCCCGGCGAACGGCGCCCAGGAGGGCTGACCGGCGACCACCGGCCCGACCGGCGGCAGCCCAGGGCCGGCGGGCGGGGTGAAGAGGCCGGGCGCGGGCCACGCGACCGGCGGCACCGGGCCCGGCGGGGTGGCGGCCGGCGCGCCGGGCACCGGACCCAGGTCGGCCGGGCCGCCCCGGCCGAACGTCCCGCGCTCGCGGTTGAGCAGCAGCGCGCCGCCGACCAGGATGGCCGCGCCCAGCAGCACCGCCCGGAACGCGTCGGTGACGATGTACCCGAAGCTCACCGCCACCAGGATGCTCAGCACGATCACGGTGAGCGGGGACATGCTGGACCGGCCCCGGCCCAGCATCGACTCGACCGGGGAGGCGCTGTCGCCCTCGCCCGGGATGATCAGCCAGGCCGTGACGTACACCAGGATGCCGATGCCGCCGAAGAAGCCGAGCACGGCCAGCAGCACCCGCCACAGCACCGGGTCGGTGTTGGTGGCCCGGCCGATCGCCGCGCAGACGCCGGCCAGGTAGCGGCCCTCGCGGGGCCGGACCAGCCCGTACCGGGAGGTGAAGCCGGCGCCCTCGGGCGGCGGGGGCGGTGCCGCGTACCCCCCGGGGGGTGGTGGTGGCGGGCCGCCCGGTCCCGGGCCGTGGGGCCCGGGGGTCTCCCCGGCCGGCGGCGACCAGGCCGGGTCGCCCCCGGCGGTCGGCGGCGGCCAGCCGCCCGGCGCGGACGCCCTCGGGTCGGCGGCGCCGGGAGTGCCCGGTCCCGCCGGGGTTCCGGTCGCGGCGGCACCCGGTGTCGCGGGGGAGCCGGTCGCACCCGGCCCCGGCCCGGCGGGTCTCGCCGGACCGAAGACGGTCGGTGCGGTCCAGCTGGTGGGCGTGGTGGGCGCCGGATCCGCCGGTGGCGGCCCGTCCGGCCATGCCGCCCCGGGACGGGGCGGCGGGGCAGCTTCCTCGGTCATGCCTCGATCCTGCTGCCCCGACCGGCCGGGTGGCCTCAGGACCCGACCCTGACCCCACCCTGAGATCCGGGCGGCCGGGATGTCGGGGGCGTCCCCGTGGTCCGTTGGGGTCCCCGCGTGTGACGATCGAAAGGGCACGCCGGTCCGGCGTCCGCCTCGTCGCACCTGAACAGGGAGTATCCGATCAGCACCGTGATCCAGCCGCCCCGGCTCTACCGGGTGCCCGAGCACCGGATGGCCGCCGGTGTCGCCGCCGGCATCGCCGACCACCTGGGCATCTCGGTGGTGCGGGTACGGATCGCCTTCACGGTGCTGCTCGGCCTCAGCGGGCTCGGGATGCTGCTCTATGCCGCCTTCTGGGCGGTCGTCCCGCTTCGGCCGGGTGACACCGCCGTCCCGCCCCGGCGGGACATCGGGCAGTTGCTGCCGTTCGTGGCGATCGGGCTCGGGGTGCTGCTGGTGCAGGTGATGGTCTTCGACTCGGTCGGCGCGGCGGGCACCGCCGGCTGGCTGGTCGCGATCATCGCGGTCGGCGCTGGGGTGATCTGGCACCAGGCCGCGCCGGAGCGCCGCAGGCAGTGGGGCGAGTCGATGCCGGTGCCCTGGCTGGGCGCGGTGGTGGAGGAGAGCGACCGGCGGGCCTTCGTGCTGCGGTTCATCGGCGGCGGGGTGCTGGTCGCGGTGGGCATCATCGGCGTCGTGGCGGTCTACTCGCCGGTGCAGAACTTCGACGCGGTGCTCAACGGCGTCATCTTCGCGCTGGTCGGGCTGGCCGGCGTGGGGGTGGTGGCGGCACCGGTGCTCTGGCGGACGTACAACCAGCTCCGCTCGGAGCGCGAGGGGCGCATCCGTGAGCAGGAACGGGCGGAGCTGGCCGCCATGGTGCACGACCAGGTGCTGCACACCCTCGCGCTGATCCAGCGCAACGCCGCCGACGTGACGACCGTGCAGCGGCTGGCGCGTGGCCAGGAGCGTTCGCTGCGCAACTGGCTCTACAAGCCGGCCGCCTCGCCCACGGAACGGTTCGCGGCGGCCCTGGAGCAGGCCGCGGCCGAGGTCGAGGACACCTTCGCGATCACCGTGGAAGCGGTGGTGGTGGGCGACCGGGACACCGACGAGCGGATCGGCGCGCTGGTCGCGGCGGCCCGGGAGGCGCTGGTGAACGCGGCCCGGCACGCCGGGGTGCGGACCGTCTCGCTGTACGCGGAGGTGGAGCCGGACCAGGTGAGCGCCTTCGTCCGGGACCGGGGCAAGGGCTTCGACCCGGATACCGTGGGAGACCACCGGCACGGGGTCCGGGGGTCGATCATCGGACGGATGAGGCGGCACGGCGGCCGGGCGGAGATCCGCTCCGAGCCGGGTGAGGGGACCGAGGTCCGGTTGATCCTGCCGATCTCCCGCGACCAGTCCACGACGGAGAGGGAGAAATGACCATGGCCGAGCACGGGCCGGTCGAGGGGGCACAGGGCCGCCCCGAGCGGCTGCGCGTCTTCCTCGTCGACGACCACGCCATGTTCCGCGCGGGGGTCCGCGCCGAGTTGGGCGCCCATGTCGAGGTGGTGGGCGAGGCCAGCACGGTGGCCGAGGCGGTCGCGCGGATCGCCGCAACCGGTCCCGACGTCGTGCTGCTGGACGTGCACATGCCCGACGGCGGCGGCCGGGCGGTGCTGGAGGCGATGCGCCGGACCCACCCGCAGGTGCGGTTCCTGGCGCTGAGCGTCTCCGACGCGGCGGAGGACGTGATCGGCCTCATCCGGGCCGGCGCCCGGGGTTACGTCACCAAGACCATCTCCCCGGACGATCTGGCCGCGGCGGTGCGCCGGGTGGCCGACGGGGACGCCGTGTTCAGCCCTCGGCTGGCCGGGTTCGTGCTGGACGCCTTCGCCGCCCGACCGGACGCCCCGGTGGCCGACCCGGAGCTGGACCTGCTCACCAACCGGGAGCGCGAGGTGCTCCGGTTGCTCGCCCGGGGGTACGCGTACAAGGAGATCGCCAAGGAGCTCTACATCTCGATCAAGACGGTCGAGACGCACGTGTCGAACGTGCTGCGCAAGCTCCAGATGTCCAACCGGTACGAGCTGTCCCGCTGGGCGGCGGACCGCCGCCTCGTCTGACGCCGGCCGGGGCCGCGGTGATGTCCCGGCGCAGCGCGGTCGTCGGGGCGAGGGTGCCGTCGACGAATCCGCCGGCGTCACCCTGGGTGACAATGAGGTAGGCCGCTCCCGTCCCCTCGTCCACCCAGCCGGCTATGGTGCCCGCACAGCCGAAGTCGACATCGTCCGGATGGGCAAATACGGCCAGCGCACGGTGGATGCCGGCGAGCGCCGGGGCGGAGGCGGGGAAGCTCACAGAGCCGAGCCTACGCGCCGACCTGGGCGAGGAGAGTCGACCACGTTTTCCCTGGTCAGGGCGATGCTGTCGGGTCGAATCATGATCTTTTCTCAAGTATCGGCAACGCTGCGACCAACTAACGGCTTGATAACGGCACCTTCACGTAACGGGCCGGTAGGTGTCACAGTTGCAGCACCTCACCCCCGGCGTGAGGCACCCACGCATGGTCCCGCGACCACGGAAGCCGCTGAGCAGTCACGGTTCGTGGCCGCCCGGCCCTGCGCGGAGCCGAGCCCGGTGCGGTGTGGTGGCCCGGCGGATCGGTGCATCAGGGGTGTCCCGATTTTTCTGCGTTAAACCGGCGGTGAGCGGTTGCGGTCGCCGGCGGTGTCACCCCAATACGTGCGTGAGAACTCACGACGGAACCAGGCTAGAAAGAGGAGGCCCCTCGGAATGAGAGTCTCGAAGCGGGCGAGTGGCGCGATCGCGTTGGGTGCGGCTTTCGCGCTCGTCGTGTCCGGCTGCTCCAGCAGCGACGACGGCGGCGACGCCGGCAATAGCGCGGACGGTGTTATCACGATCGACGGTGGCGAGCCGGAGAACCCGCTGGTCCCGTCGAACACCACCGAGACCAACGGTGGCAAGCTCATCGACTGGTTGTGGACCGGTCTGGTCGAGTACCCCAATGACGGTGGCGCCCCGCGGAACGCCCTCGCCGAGTCGATCGAGACGACCGACTCGAAGGTCTACAAGATCAAGATCAAGCAGGACACGAAGTTCCACGACGGCACCGCCGTCAAGGCCAAGAACTTCGTGGACGCCTGGAACTGGGGCGCCCACTCGCCGAACGGCGCGCAGAACTCCAGCTTCTTCGCGGACATCCAGGGCTTCGACGAGGTCAACACCGCCGACCCCGACGGCGCGGACGGCCCGCAGAAGGCCCCGGAGCCGAAGGCCAAGGTCATGTCCGGCCTGAAGGTCGTCGACGACTGGAACTTCGAGGTCACCCTCGCCGCGCCGACCGCCGTGTTCCCGACCAAGCTCGGCTACAGCACCTTCATGCCGCTGCCGGACGCGTTCTTCGCGGGCACCGCGGAGGACTTCGGCAAGAAGCCGATCGGCAACGGCCCGGTCAAGTTCGTGTCGTGGGAGAACAACGTCCTCATCAAGCTCACGCGGTTCGAGGACTACCAGCTGCGCGACAAGATGAAGATCAAGGACGTCAACGTCAAGCTCTCGCAGAACGACGACGCCGTCTACAGCGAGCTGGTCTCCAACAACATCGACTTCCAGCAGCAGGTTCCGGTCTCCTCCCTCGCGGGTGACAAGTGGAAGACCGACCTTGGCGAGCGGGCCATCTCGTCGGTTGCCCCGGTCACCGGCATCATCGCCTTCCCGATCTACGACAAGCGCTTCGCCGACCCGAAGCTGCGTCGCGCCGTCTCCCTGTCGATCAACCGGCAGGAGGTCACCGACAAGATCTTCTTCGGCAACCGCAAGCCGGCCGACAGCTGGGCCAACCCGTTGGCCCCGGGTGCGGCGCCGGGCAACTGCACCGCCTGCCAGTTCAACGTTGACGAGGCCAAGAAGCTCCTCACCGAGGCCGGTGGCTTCAGCGGCGAGATGGTCTTCTACTACAACGCGGACGCCAGCCACAAGGAGTGGATGGAGGCCGTCGCGCAGCAGGTCAAGACCAACCTCGGCATCAACGCCCGCGCCGAGGGCGTGCCGACCTTCGCGGTTTTCCGGCAGAACATCAACGCCCACAAGATGAAGGGCCCGTACCGCGCCGGTTGGCAGCAGGACTACCCGGACGTCGAGAACTGGGTCAACCCGCTCTACGTGACCGGCGGCTCCTCGAACGACGGCCTGTACAGCAACAAGCAGGTCGACGCCCTGGCCAAGGAGGCCAGCGCCGCGCCGAGCCTGGACGCCTCGCACGCCAAGTTCGCCGAGGCCGTCAAACTGATCGACGCTGACGCCCCGTCGATCCCGGTCTACTTCTCGGGCCAGCAGTCCGGCCGCTCGGACAAGATCAAGAAGATGGAGCTGACCAACGTCGGCGAGCTCGACATCACCTCGGTCGAGCTCTGATCCGTTCGGTCTGACCCCGGGTCGGGCTCACCTACCGGTGGGTCCGGCCCGGGGCCGTCTCGCGAGGGGTGTACAACAGCCCTCGCCACGTTGACGCCATCCGTGTCGGCCCCCTCGCCCGACGCGCCCCCTGTCAGGAGGACCACCCCATGGGCCGTTATTTGTTGAGACGGCTACTGCAACTCGTCCCGGTCTTCATCGGTACGACTTTCCTGATCTACTGGCTCGTCTGGTCCGTGCCGGGCGACCCGTTCGCCGGCAAGTGCGGCGACCGCCGGTGTCCGGATACGTACATCAACTTCATGACCGAGAAGTACCAGCTCGACGAGTCGATCTGGGTGCAGTACGCCACCTACATGAAGAACCTGTTCCAGGGGGACTTCGGCGTCACATACAACAACATCGCTGTCGGCGACATCATCGCCGCCGCCTACCCGAACACGCTGAAGCTCGCGGTGGTGGCCCTGACGATCGAGGCGGTCATCGGCCTGTCCGCCGGTGTCCTGACCGGCCTGCGGCGCAACGGCTTCCTCGACAATCTGGTCCTCGTCTCCACCCTGTTCCTGATCGCGCTGCCGGTGTTCGTCGTCGGCTTCATCCTGCAGTGGCTGCTCGGCGTGAAGTGGGGCATCGTCAACCCGACCGTCTCCAGCGAGATGCGGCTGTCGGAGCTGATCATGCCGGGCTTCGTCCTGGGCAGCGCGTCCATGGCGTACGTCGCCCGGGTAGCGCGGACGAGCATCGCGGAGAACCGCCGGGCCGACTACGTCCGGACCGCGATCGCCAAGGGCCTGCCGATGCGCCGCGTCGTCGGCGTGCACCTGTTGCGCAACTCGCTGATCCCGGTGGTCACCCTGCTCGGCACCGACCTCGGCGCGCTGATGGGCGGTGCCATCGTCACCGAGGGCATCTTCAGCATCAACGGCATCGGCCGCTCCGTCCTCCGGGCGATCGTCACCAAGGAGAGCGCTACCGTTGTCTCCATCGTGGTGGTCCTCGTGCTCGTCTACCTCCTGATGAACCTAGTGGTGGACCTGCTCTACGCCGCCCTGGACCCGAGGATCCGCTATGAGTGAGCAGCGCGGCGAACGAATTCTGAACGCAGCGTGCCGTGACCACCGTCCCGGCATCCAGCGGAGCGAGGTGGCGGCATGAGTGACCCCAGTACCGCATCGATCGTCTCGACCCCGTCGGCGACCACGGCCACCGAGGCCGAGGCCGGCGCCCCCGTCGGCGCCAACCCGCCGGAGAACGTTCGCAGGGAGAAGCCCCGCGGCCTGCTCGGCGACGCCTGGCGCGACCTGCGCCGCAAGCCGCTGTTCTGGATCTCGGCGACGTTCATCATGATCTTCATCCTGATGGCGGCCTTCCCGTCGCTGTTCACCAACGGCGACGCGGTCAACGGCGCGCTGGCGAACAGCCGGGTCGAGCCGTCGGGCGACGCCTGGTTCGGGTACGACGTGCAGGGCCGGGACGTCTTCGCCCGGGTCATCTACGGCGCCCGCGCCTCGATCATCGTGGCCCTGGTCTCCACCATCGGCACGCTGCTGATCGGCGGCACGATCGGCATGATCGCGGGCTACCGCGGCGGCTGGGTGGACTCCCTGCTCTCCCGCTTCGGCGACATCTTCTTCGGCCTGCCTTTCGTGCTCGGCGCGATCGTCATCCTGACCACCTTCAACGGGGCGGGGTCGAGCAACAACGAGTGGTACATCATGGGTCTGGTCATCATGTCCCTGGTCGTGCTGAGCTGGCCGGTCGTGATGCGCCTGATGCGCTCCTCGGTGCTGGCCACCAGGGAGGCCGACTACATCGTGGCGGCCCGGGCGCTGGGAGCCGGCACCGGCCGGATCATCATCAAGCACCTGCTGCCGAACTGCCTGGCCCCGCTGCTGGTCTACGGCACCATCCTGGTCGGGTCGTTCATCGGCGCGGAGGCGACGCTGTCCTTCCTGGGCATCGGCCTGAAGAGCCCGGTGGTCTCGTGGGGCATCATGATCAGCGAGGCGCAGAACTACATCCGGGTCTCGCCCTTCCTGCTCTTCTTCCCCTCCGCGTTCCTCGTCACCGCCGTCCTCAGCTTCGTGATGCTCGGTGAGACGGTCCGCGAGGCCCTCGATCCGAAACTGCGCTAGGGGAGATTGAGTTGTCCGACATTCTCGTGACCGAGCAGTTCCAGCCGGGCGCCGACGGATCCGGCCGCCCCTCAGGCCGCCTCCTTGAGGTCGAGGACCTGCGGGTGGAGTTCCGCACCCGGGACGGCGTCGCCAAGGTCATCAACGGGGTCACCTACCACGTCGACGCGGGGGAGACCCTCGCCGTGCTCGGCGAGTCCGGCTCCGGCAAGAGCGTCACCGCTCAGGCCGTCATGGGCATCCTCGACACGCCGCCCGGGTTCGTCACCGGGGGCCAGGTCCGCTTCCACGGCAAGGACATGCTCGCCATGTCCCCCGAGCAGCGCCGCCGCATCCGCGGCGAGGGCATCGCGATGATCTTCCAGGACGCGCTCTCCGCGCTGAACCCGGTCTTCACCATCGGGTTCCAGATCGCCGAGCAGTTCCGGGTCCGGCGTGGCCTCGGCCGCGCCGAGGCCAAGAAGCGTGCCATCGAGATGCTCGACCAGGTCAAGATCCCGAACGCCAAGGGCCGGTTCAGCAACTATCCGCACCAGTTCTCCGGCGGCATGCGGCAGCGCGCGATGATCGCGATGTCGCTGGCGCTCGACCCGGAGGTGCTGATCGCGGACGAGCCGACCACCGCGCTCGACGTGACCGTGCAGGCCCAGATCATGGACCTGCTCGCCGAGCTTCAGCGCGAGCGGCAGATGGGCCTGATCCTGATCACCCACGACCTCGGCGTGGTCGCCGACGTCGCGGACCGGATCGCCGTCATGTACGCCGGGCGGATCGTCGAGGAAGCCGACGTCTTCGAGCTGTACGGCAAGCCGGCGCACCCGTACACCATCGGCCTGATCGACTCGATCCCGCGGATGGACGAGCGGGGGCAGCAGCTCCGCACCATCAAGGGCCTGCCGCCGAACCTGATGAACATCCCGCCGGGCTGCCCGTTCAACCCGCGCTGCCCCATGGCGCAGCCGGTCTGCCGGGAGAAGGTGCCGCCGCTGCTGCAGATCGGCAGCAACCGGGCCAGCGCCTGCCACTTCGCCGAGGAGCTGGTTAACCGTGACTGAGAACATCCTCGAGGTCCGTGACCTGGTCAAGCACTACCCCGTCACCCAGGGCATCGTCTTCAAGAAGACCATCGGTCAGGTCAAGGCCGTCGACGGGGTCTCGTTCGAGCTGAAGTCCGGCGAGACGCTCGGCCTGGTCGGCGAGTCCGGCTGCGGCAAGTCGACGCTGGCCCGGGTCCTGATGAACCTGGAGCGGCCGACCGCCGGCAGCGTGCTCTACAAGGGGCAGGACATCTCCAAGCTGTCCGGTGGCGCGCTGCGCCGGCTTCGCCGGCAGATCCAGCTGGTCATGCAGGACCCGTACACCTCGCTGAACCCGCGGATGACGGTCGGCGACCTGATCGGTGAGCCGTTCGAGATCCACCCCGAGGTGGCCCCGAAGGGCAGCCGGCGGCAGAAGGTCAAGGAACTTCTCGACCTGGTCGGGTTGAACCCGGAGCACATCCACCGGTACCCCCACCAGTTCTCCGGCGGCCAGCGTCAGCGCATCGGCATCGCCCGGGCGCTCGCCCTGCGCCCGGAGATCATCGTCTGCGACGAGCCGGTGTCGGCCCTGGACGTCTCCATCCAGGCGCAGGTGATGAACCTGCTGGAGAAGCTCCAGAACGAGTTCGGCCTGTCGTACGTCTTCATCGCCCACGACCTGTCAGTGGTCCGGCACCTGTCGGACCGGGTCGCCGTGATGTACCTCGGCAAGATCGTCGAGGTCGGCACCGAGGACGAGATCTACGAGCGGCCGACCCACCCGTACACCCAGGCGCTGCTGTCGGCGGTGCCGGTGCCGGACCCGACCCTGCGCGACCAGAAGGCGATCATCCGGCTCACCGGTGACGTCCCCTCGCCGGTCAGCCCGCCCTCGGGCTGCCGGTTCCGCACCCGGTGCTGGAAGGCGCAGGACGTCTGCGCCGAGCAGGTCCCGCTGCTGGAGATCCGTTCCGGCTCGGACCACGCGAGCGCCTGCCACTTCGCGGAGAAGCGCGAGATCCTCGCCAGCCACGAGGCCTGAGCCTCCCGGGCTGACCGCCTCCGCCCCGACCGCCTGCCGGCGTCCGAGTGACACCGGCAGGCGGTCTTTCGTCCCGCCCATTCAGGCGGTGGTCGCGGGCGGGCGCCTCGGGGGTACGGCCGCTACAGCGGGCCGCGGCCGGCGCGGAGCAGCAGCAGGGCGAGCTGGGTGCCGTCGGCACCGAGGGTTTGGCGGAACCGCTCAAGGATCTCCCGTTCCCGGCTGAGCACGAGCCGGGTGCCGCCGGAGGCCATCCGGGTCGCCCCGACCTCCTGGGACAGGGCGGCCCGCTCCTGCCACAGCTCGATCAGGGTGCGGTCGATCTCGTCGATCCGCTCCCGGATGGCGACGATCCGCGCCGCGGCCACCGAGTCGTCGGTCCCGGTCCGGGGTGTCGCGCCGGCCGCCGACGCGGGCTCCGCCCTGCCATCGCCGGCCGACCCGCCGGCCTCGTGTTCGTCGTCCGGCCGGGACTGTGCCACGCTGCCGCTCTGCTCCACCACGTCTGCCATCATCGCCGTACCCCTCGGACGTCGGGCCCGGTGCCCGGATCCCGGGACGGAAAAGCCCCGGGCTCTCCAGAGCCCGGGGCTTTTCGTAGGTCTGATCTGATCAGGCGCGACCCACGGCTGCCGGACTCCCGGTGCCGTAGTAAAAGTAGAAGCGCTGACCGAACACGTCGTCGAGTATGCCCACCCGCCGACCCGATCCGCAAGGATTCGCGCCGGGTCCACGGGGATCCGCGGTGCGGGGACCCCTTCTCCATGCCTGCGTCAGGCGGGGAGAAGGGGTCCCTGCGCGTACCTCAGCCGAGGCGGGTGATCCGATCGGCGGGGCCAGGCGCCACGGGGGCGCCCGCGCCCACGTACGACACCAGGGCGTCGACGTCGAAGCCTGGGGCGGTGGTACGGCCGGCGCCGCCCGCCAGCTCGGTGAAGCCGTCGCCGCCGTTGGCCAGGAAGTCGTTCGTGGTGACCCGGTAGCTGGCCGCCGGGTCGACCGGGGTCCCGTTCAGCGCCAGGGCGCTCACCCGGGAGCCCGCCGGGGCGGTGCTGTCGTACGAGTAGGTCAGCCCGGCCGAGACCTGGAGGATCCGCTGGGCGGTCTGCCCGTTGAAGCCCGGGAACTGCTGTTCCAGCACGTTCTTGAGCTGGGCCCCGGTGAACGTCTGGGTGACCACCAGGTTGTTGAACGGCTGCACGCTGAACGCCTCGCCGTAGGTCACCTCACCCGGTGCCTCGCCGCCGGCCGACGCCCCGTACGACAGGGAGGCCCGAACGCCGCCCGGGTTCATCAGGGCGATCTGCGCCCCGTCGCCGGCCGTGTACGCGAGCTGCGCGTCGGCGATCACGTCGCCGAGCGGGCTCTCGCCGTTGGGCCGGACGTCCCGGACGATGTCCGAGCTGATCCTCCCGACCACCCGGTTGGCGATCGGGGCGACCGCCGTGCGGTACTTGTCGGACAGCGCCTTCGCGCGCGCGTCGACCAGCGCGGGGTTGCGGGCGAACACGCCGGGGGCGCTCTGCTGCCAGGTGCCGTCGGCGTTGCGGACGCCGTTCTCGACGACCACGTTGCGGGCGGAGATCCCGGTGAACCGGCCGGAGCGGCGGTCCAGCGAGTAGTCCACGTCGGTGATCAACTGGCCGTTGGTGCCGGCGCTGGTGACCACGCTCTGCTGGCCGGCCGAGTTCGGCAGCGAGCAGGAGTAGAAGCGGTGGGTGTGGCCGGAGACGACCAGGCCGAACTCCGGCCGCAGGCCGCGCACGATGTCCACGATCGGGCCGGAGAAGTTGGCGCAGTCGGAGACGCCCGGGGTGCTCGGCGGCGGGGACTGCGCGCCGCCCTCGTGCACCAGCAGCACCATCGCCTTGACGCCGAAGAGCTTGAGCAGCCCGCCCCACTTGTTGGCGGTCTCCACCTCGTCCTTGAACGTGACCGAGGTGATGCCGGCGGGGTTGACGATGCCCGGGGTGCCCTCCAGGGTGACCCCGACGAAGCCGACCGGCACGCCGTTGACGAACTTGATGTCGACCGGGGGCAGGATCGGCAGGCCGGTCTTCTTGCTGACCGTGTTGGCCGCGAGGTAGGTGAACTTCGCGCCGGCGAAGCCGTCGCCGTCCTGGCAGCCGTCGACCGGGTGGCAGCCGCCCTTGTTGAGCCGGATCAGCTCGTTGACACCCTCGTCGAACTCGTGGTTGCCGACCGAGCTGACCTGGAGGCCGATCTCGTCCATCAGCTCGATCGTCGGCTCGTCGTGGAACGCGGCGCTGACCAGCGGCGAGGCGCCGACCAGGTCGCCGGCGCCGACGGTGGTGCTGGTCCGCCCCTCGGCCTTCGCCTCGGCGCGGAGCTTCTTCAGCCAGGTGGCGAGGAACTCCACGCCGCCGGCCGGGGTGCCGTTGACGGTGGCGCCGCTGCCCGCGGGCGGGTCGATGGCGCCGTGGAAGTCGTTGTAGCTGAGGAAGTTGCCCTTGACCTCGCCGCCGAGCGGCTTGGCGTAGGAGACCGAGACCGGGGCGAGAGCCGCCCAGGGGTCGGCGGCCGGGGCCGGCGCGGGCCGCGTGGCGGCCGGCAGGGTGGCGACGACGGCCAGTGCGAGGGCCGGCGCGGCGAGGTTACGCAGCACCGCCCGACCGCGCGAGCGCGGTTGACTCATGGTTTTTCTCCCAAATCGTGTACGGGGGAGGGATCCGGGGTTTCCCGGTCATCGTCGTGGATCGGGGACGGAGGCGCCAGAGCCGGTCGGGTGACGGGTTGGTCTCTTCGGGCTCCGCGCCGGGCCGCGGGGACGGCGGCGGACGGGGCGGTGAGTCGGGAAGTGTCCGGCGGGCGGCATAGACTCGCCCTGCGATGCAGCCTCTCTTCGACATCCCCGCGTCCCCGCCCGAGCCCGAGCCCGAGCCCGCGCCGGCCCCGCCGCGCCGCGCCGGCCCGGCGGTCCGGCTCGACCCACAGCAGTTGGTGGAGGGCCTGAACGGGCCTCAGCGTGACGCCGTCACCCACGCCGGCTCGCCGTTGCTGATCGTGGCCGGCGCCGGCTCGGGCAAGACCCGGGTGCTCACCCACCGGATCGCGTACCTGCTCGCCGCCCGGGACGTGCACCCCGGCGAGATCATCGCGATCACCTTCACCAACAAGGCCGCCGGTGAGATGAAGGAACGGGTGACCCACCTGGTCGGCCCGCGCGCCCGGCTGATGTGGGTGTCGACGTTCCACTCGGCCTGCGTGCGGATCCTGCGGGCCGAGCACGAGCACGCCGGCCTGAAGTCGACCTTCTCGATCTACGACGCCGACGACTCCCGCCGGCTGATGCAGATGGTCGCCCGCGAGCTGGACCTCGACCCGAAGCGCTACCCGGCGCGCGGGCTGGCCGCCCAGGTCTCCAACCTGAAGAACGAGCTGGTCGACCCGGAGGAGTTCGCCGGGCGGGCCAAGGGCCCCAACGAGCGGGCGCTCGCCGAGGCGTACACGCTCTACCAGCGGCGGCTGCGCGAGGCGCACGCGCTGGACTTCGACGACCTGATCATGACCACGGTGCACCTGTTCCAGTCGCACCCGCACGTCGCGGAGAGCTACCGCCGCCGGTTCCGGCACGTCCTGGTCGACGAGTACCAGGACACCAACCACGCCCAGTACACCCTGATCAAGGAGCTGGTCTCCGGCACCGAGGGGATCGAGCCGGCCGAGTTGTGCGTGGTCGGCGACGCCGATCAGTCGATCTACGCGTTCCGGGGCGCGACGATCCGCAACATCCTGGAGTTCGAGCGGGACTTCACCGACGCCCGGACGATCCTGCTGGAGCAGAACTACCGCTCCACCCAGACCATCCTGAACGCCGCCAACGCGGTGATCGACCGGAACACCTCCCGCAAGCCCAAGCGGCTGTGGAGCGACGCGGGGGCGGGCGAGCAGATCGTCGGGTACGTCGCCGACACCGAGCACGCCGAGGCGGACTGGGTGAGCCGGGAGGTCGACCGCCTGGTCGACGACGGGGCCGCCCGCCCCGGCGACGTGGCGGTCTTCTACCGCACCAACGCCCAGTCCCGGGTCTTCGAGGAGGTGTTCATCCGGATCGGCCTGCCCTACAAGGTGGTCGGCGGGGTGCGCTTCTACGAACGCAAGGAGGTCCGCGACGCGCTGGCCTACCTGCGCGCGGTGGTCAACGACGACGACACGGTCAGCCTGCGCCGCGTCCTGAACACCCCCCGCCGGGGCATCGGCGACCGCGCGGAGGCGTGCGTCGAGGCGCTCTCCGGCCGGGACCGGGTCTCCTTCGGCGCGGCGCTGCGCCGGGCCAAGGACGCCCCGGGCATCTCCACCCGGGCCGCCAACGGCATCGGCGACTTCATCGCGCTGCTCGACGGGGCGCGCAAGCTGGCCGAGACCGGCACCCCGGAGGAGGTGCTGGAGGCGCTACTCACCCGCTCGGGCTACCTCACCGAGCTGGAGGAGAGCCTCGACCCGCAGGACGCCGGCCGGGTGGACAACCTCCAGGAACTGGTCAGCGTCGCCCGGGAGTACACCGAGCGGATCGAGGCGCTGGGCGCCGAGGGCGAGCGGGCCACCGTGGCCGGTTTCCTGGAGC
Organism: Micromonospora sp. CA-111912; assembly: GCF_050948415.1. Taxonomy (NCBI): domain Bacteria; kingdom Bacillati; phylum Actinomycetota; class Actinomycetes; order Micromonosporales; family Micromonosporaceae; genus Micromonospora; species Micromonospora sp. CA-111912. The sequence continues at coordinate 6,293,598 of NZ_CP192007.1, read as the reverse complement.
AGGTCGCGCTGGTCGCGGACGCGGACCAGATCCCCTCCGACGACCCGGACCACCAGGGCGTCGTCACCCTGATGACCCTGCACACCGCCAAGGGACTGGAGTTCCCGGTGGTGTTCCTCACCGGGCTGGAGGACGGCGTCTTCCCGCACCTGCGCTCACTGGGCGACACCCGGGAGCTGGAGGAGGAGCGTCGGCTGGCGTACGTGGGCATCACCCGGGCCCGCCAGCGGCTCTACCTGTCCCGCTCGGTGACCCGCTCGGCGTGGGGGCAGCCGGCCTACAACCCGCCGTCGCGGTTCCTGGAGGAGTTGCCGCCGGAGCTGGTCCGTTGGGAGCGCACCGAGGGGACGTACACCTCGTGGGCCGGGGGTGGCGGCGGCGTCGGGGGTCGCGCGGACCGCCCCGGCGGCTTCGCCGGGGGGACGCCCAAGGCGGCCCAGCTGGCCAAGCGGCTCGGCGTGGACGGCAGCCGGCTGACCACGGCCAGCGAGTTGCCCCAGGGGCCCAAGGTGGCGGCCGGGGACCGGGTCAACCACCAGCGGTACGGCCTGGGCCGGGTGCTCGCCGTCGAGGGGCACGGCCCCGGGGCGCGGGCGCAGATCGACTTCGGCGACCAGACGATGTGGCTGGTGCTGCGGCACGCCCCGGTCGACAAGCTCTGACCCGCAGGCCCGCCCGGCCGGCGTGCTGCCGGGCCGGCCGGCGGGCGGGTTGCGCTGCCGGGCCGGCCCGGGCCGGGTGCCCGGGCGCACCCGGGCGGCGGGCTGTCAGCAGGCCACGTCGATGCCCCGGGCGCGCAGGAACGGCGCGGGGTCGATCTGGTTCCACATCGCGCCCTGGTGCACCTCGAAGTGCAGGTGCGGGCCGGTGGAGTCGCCGGTGGAGCCCTCGTAGCCGATGACCTGCCCCGCCTTGACCTTCGCGCCGACGCCGACGGCGGTGCGGCTCTGGTGGGCGTAGTGGGTCAGGTAGCCGTTGCCGTGGTCGACGAAGACGGAGATGCCGTACCCGTCGCCGACGTCACCGGCCTTGACCACGGTGCCCGCGGCGGCGGCGTGGATCGGGGTGCCCGAGGGTAGGGCGAAGTCGATGCCGGCGTGCAGGGTGCCCCACCGTTGGCCGTAGCAGGAGGTGATCTGGGCTCCCGCCATCGGGATGACCCAGGCCGGCGCGGGCTTGCTGGTCTTCTTCGGTGTGGGCTTCGGCTTGGGCTTCGTGGTGACCTGCTTCGTCGGGCTGGCGCTGGCGCTGGCGCTGGCGCTCGACGGGCTCGGCGACGGGGTGGTGGGGCTGGCGGACGGGGTGACCGGGGCGACCGACTCGCGGACGGCCCGGTCGGCGCGCTCGGCGGCCTCGGCGCGGGCCTGTGCGTCGATCGCCACGGCGGCCGGGGTCGGCTCGTCCCCGCCGCCCGTGGTGGCGACGGCGACGCCGGCGAGGCCGAGCCCGACCAGGGCCGCCGTGGCGATCACCAGGGCCCGTCCGCCGCGTCGGGGGCGCAGTCGGCGGCGGATCGGCGCGTCGGGGGTGTTCTCGTTGCGGATGTTCTCTTCCTGCACGGCGGGGACCTTCACGTCTTCGAGGGGCAGGGACCTCGAAATCTTGGTGTTTCCGCTGGTGGCCGGCGGGTAGGGGGCGGGGTTCGGGCGGCTCGCCCGCACGACTCCCGCCCGTTCCGTCCCGTACCGGCAGGCTTAATCCCGATAAGTGATCATGGCCAACGTATCGCCGGTCACATCTACCGGTGTGGCGTAGCAGACATTTGGCCCGCCGGACGACGAAAAAACCGCCCGGATCGACTGATCCGGGCGGTCAACGGGCGATGCTCAGGGTCAGGGCGTGGTTACGTCGCTGTAGAGCGCCTGGATTTGCATCTTGATGTCCACTTCGCGGCTCTGTAGCCACGGCACCGGGTCCCGCGGCTCCCCGTTGACATGGATCTCCAGGTGCAGGTGCGCGCCGTAGGAGTGGCCGGTGTTGCCGACCAGGCCGAGCTGCTCCCCGGCCTTGACCTGCTGGCCCTCCTTGACGGTCACCGTTGAGGAGTGGCCGTAGATGGCCTCGCTGCCGTCGGTGTGCTTGACGATGACCGCGTAGCCGTAGCCGCCGAACCAGCCGGCCTTGGTGACGGTGCCGCCGTGGATGGCGACGTAGGGGGTGCCCTCCGGGGCCACCAGGTCGACGCCGGTGTGCAACTTGCCCCAGCGCATGCCGTAGGGCGTGTTGAAGTCGTAGTCCTGCAGGGGCAGGAGCCAGACGTCCTGCTCGGTGGAGACCTTCGTCTCCGTACGGCTGTCCCGGGAGGCCGGTTCGGCGGAGTCGGCGCGGGCCGCGACGTCCTGGCTGGTGATGGACGCCTGCTTGAGCTCGTCGAGGACCGACGGGCTGACGCTCTTGGCGTCCGGCAGCGCGGCCGCGCCGAGCGCGACCATGCCCGCACCGACGAACGCGGTGGTGACGACGGCTGCGTAGCGGCTACGCGGGGGGGTGGGTACGCGGCGGCGTCCGCGATATCGATCGGGCTCAGACGACAGGCGCTGGCGCACGCACACCCTCCGTTGTCGGGGTTCCGAAGCGATCGGCCGGCGCCCCGTGAAGCGGTGGTGAACGTCGGCTGGCCGCGTCGTCACCCGTCGGTGGACCTGATGACAACCGTGGTCACGTTAGCCAACCACCACGCCGGTCACAAGCCAGACGGGGTAATTGGCGTGTCGATCCGTCCGTTTGTGTCCACTATTGTCATGTCTCGTCACGGTCGGCGTATGCCCTCGTAGCTGCCCGTTCGTCGCTCAGGGTGACGTCGCCCACCGAATGTCCGAACATGGCCCGCACCCCTACGCTTCTCCTGGTTCGGACGCCCGGATTCCCCGGTCTCGGCCCGTCGGGTTACCGTTCGTTCAGGTGACAGTCGTAGCGCCTCGAAAGGTGTCCGCTGATGAGCTCTCGTATCCGGGTCGTCGTCGCGAAGCCGGGCCTCGACGGCCACGACCGCGGGGCCAAGGTGGTCGCCCGTGCCCTGCGGGACGCCGGCATGGAGGTCATCTACACCGGCCTGCACCAGACCCCGGAGCAGATCGTGGAGACCGCCATCCAGGAGGACGCCGACGCCGTCGGGCTCTCCGTGCTGTCCGGGGCACACATGACGCTGTTCCGGCGGGTCATCGAGCTGCTCGGTGAGCGGGACGCGCGCGACATCGTCGTCTTCGGCGGCGGCATCATCCCGAACGCCGACCTCCCCGAGTTGGAGCGGCTCGGCGTAGCGAAGGTCTTCACCCCGGGCGCGACCACCCGGTCGATCGTGGAGTGGGTCCGGGCCAACGTCGCCCAGCCGGTCGCCTGACCCGGCGGTCGCCACCCTCCCCCAGACACGGGGGAGGGGCCGGACGCACCCCTCACACGTCCGGCCCCTCTATGCACGATGCCCCGCCGCCACCCCTCGACCGACAGGGCATCGGCCGTCTCCCGCCGTCGCGCTGACCAGCAGCGCTCCGACATCTGACTCAACGAGGCCCTGGCCAGGGGGTTACGCGGCCCGCCGAACATCGTCGACAGGAATCCCACGGCCGGCCCCCACCCGCCCGTCGGCCCCGCCGGCCATTGAACGAAACCACCCGGCCGACCGCGCGGGGCTGCCCGGATCTGGGGCGCACGGGGGAACGCTGGGCTGGTTGTGGATTAGGGCACACCGTGCACCCGCTCGGTTGCCGGCCGTGCCGACCTCGCTAGGCTGCGCCCAAAGGCCTGTTTCAACTGATGACAGGCATCAAACTGTTTTCACACGCTGGTGGCGGCGCGACGGCGCGCCGCGGAGACGGGACGGGACGCGCAATCGTGGACCTGTACGAGTACCAGGGGCGGGACCTGTTCGAGCGGCACGGCTTGCCCGTGCTCGCTGGCGGCGTCGCCAACACCCCGGAGGAGGCCCGCGCGATCGCCGAACGCCTCGGCGGTCGCGTGGTCGTCAAGGCACAGGTGAAGGTCGGCGGCCGAGGAAAGGCCGGCGGCGTCAAGCTGGCCGAGGGCGCGGATGAGACGGTGGCCCGCGCCACCGACATCCTCGGCATGGACATCAAGGGTCACACGGTCCACAAGGTCATGATCACGGTGACCGCGGACGTGGCCGAGGAGTACTACTTCTCGTACCTGCTCGACCGGGCGAACCGCACCTTCCTCTGCATCGCCAGCGTCGCCGGCGGCATGGACATCGAGCAGGTCGCCACCGAGACCCCGGACAAGGTCGTCAAGGCCCCGATCGACGCCGTCAAGGGCGTCGACGAGGCGAAGGCGCGCGAGATCGTCACCGCCGCCAAGTTCCCCGCCGGGGTGGCCGACCAGGTCGTCGACGTCGCCGTCCGGCTGTGGCAGGCGTTCGTCGCCGAGGACGCCACGCTGGTCGAGGTGAACCCGCTGGCGACGACGAGCGACGGCAAGCTGCTGCTGCTCGACGCCAAGGTGACCCTGGACGAGAACGCCGCGTTCCGGCACCCCGACCACGAGGCCCTGATCGACCAGGCCGCGGTGGACCCGCTGGAGCAGGCCGCCAAGGAGAAGGACCTCAACTACGTCAAGCTCGACGGCGAGGTCGGAATCATCGGCAACGGCGCGGGCCTGGTCATGTCGACCCTCGACGTGGTCGCCTACGCGGGCGAGCGGCACGGCGGCGTCAAGCCGGCCAACTTCCTCGACATCGGCGGCGGCGCCAGCGCCGCGGTGATGGCGAACGGGCTGGAGATCGTCCTGTCCGACCCGTCGGTGCGCAGCGTGTTCGTCAACGTCTTCGGCGGCATCACCGCCTGCGACGAGGTCGCCAACGGCATCGTGCAGGCGCTCGCCCTGTTGGAGCAGCGCGGCGAGAAGGTCACCAAGCCGCTCGTGGTCCGCCTCGACGGCAACAACGCCGAGGCCGGTCGGGCGATCCTCGACGGCGCGAACAACCCGCTGGTACAGCGGGTCGACACCATGGATGGCGCGGCCGAGCGGGCCGCCGAGCTGGCAGCTGCGGGGGTCTGATCATGGCTATCTGGCTGACCAAGGACTCGAAGGTCATCGTGCAGGGGATGACCGGTTCCGAGGGTTCCAAGCACACCCGGCGGATGCTTGCCGCCGGCACCAACGTCGTCGGCGGCACCAACCCGCGCAAGGCGGGCCAGAGCGTGGACTTCGACGGCACCGCGCTGCCGGTCTTCGCGACCGTCGCCGAGGCCATGGCCCAGACCGGTGCCGACGTCACGGTGATCTTCGTCCCGCCGCAGTTCACCAAGGCCGCCGTGATCGAGGCGATCGACGCGGAGATCCCGCTGGCCGTGGTGATCACCGAGGGCGTCCCGGTGCACGACACCGCCGCGTTCTGGGCGTACAACGTGGCCAAGGGGGAGCGGACCCGGATCATCGGGCCGAACTGCCCGGGCATCGCCTCGCCGGGCGCCTCCAACGCCGGCATCATCCCGGCCGACATCACCGGCACCGGCCGGATCGGCCTGGTCAGCAAGAGCGGCACGCTGACCTACCAGATGATGTACGAGCTGCGCGACATCGGCTTCTCGACCTGCGTCGGCATCGGCGGCGACCCGATCATCGGGACCACCCACATCGACGCCCTGGCCGCGTTCGAGGCCGACCCGGAGACCGACGCGATCGTGATGATCGGCGAGATCGGCGGCGACGCCGAGGAGCGGGCCGCCGACTTCATCAAGGCGAACGTGACCAAGCCGGTGGTCGGCTACATCGCCGGCTTCACCGCCCCGCCCGGCAAGACCATGGGCCACGCCGGCGCGATCATCTCCGGCTCGGCGGGCACCGCCGAGGCGAAGAAGGAGGCGCTGGAGGCCGTCGGCGTGAAGGTCGGCAAGACCCCGACCGAGACCGCCAAGCTGATGCGGGAGATCATGTCCGAAGGCTGAGCCGCCTGAGCCGCCGAGGGGGTCGACCGGGCGGTCGGCCCCCTCGCGTCATGTAGATCAGTCGTTGTTCCAGAACGGGTAGTTGCCGCTCGCCCGCAGGATCAGACTGCCGATGATGTTGATCACGCCGAACGCGATGGCGAGGTAGCCCAGCACCGGCGACTGGCCGTACCGTTTGGCGTCCCGGACAGACAGGTACCCGAAGACGATGCCGAGGACGCCGCAGCAGATCAGGCCCAGGACGATGCCGAGCACGCCCCACAGCGTGGTGCGGTCCCGGCCGCCGGCCGGTGGCGGCGGTGGATACGGAGCGTTCACGACTACCTCCGAGCGGTCTGCGTCGGTCTGCTCCAGCCGGCCGACGCTGGCCGGCACCCGGAAGAGGCCGCGACAGGAAAAGTTCGTGTCCTGGGCCGAGGCTAGACCGGATCGCGGCCGACAAGTCGGTGGATCACGAACTTGCGGCCGATCGGGCGCGGTATCGGACTGCCCCCGGCGGCGCGGCGTGCCAGAGTAGACGCGATGTCCTCCGTCACCCCTGATCAGCCCCGCCGTCCGGCCACCGGGGTGGGCGCCGACGACCGGCTCGCCGGCCGCCCACCGGGTCCCCGGGTGCCCGCGCCCCGGGCCGGGGAGGCCCGCCGCAGCCGGGCCCCGCTCGCGGTCGCCGCCGGGGTCGCCGCCACCTGGGCCGCGCTCACGTCGTACCTACCGGTCGCGCTGGTGCTCGGGCTCGCCCAGCTCAGCGAGGACGCCGGCTCCGTCGCCGGGGCGCTGCGCGCCGGCCTGGGCGGCTGGCTGCTCGGCCACGGGGTCCCGCTGACCACCGACGCCGGCCCGGTCGGACTGGCCCCGGTGGCGCTCACGGTGCTGGCGGTCTGGCGGCTGTTCCGGGCCGGCGTGCACACCAGCCGGGCGATCGGGGCCCGGGGCGGGCGCTCGCCGCGCCAGGCGCTCACCGCCGCAGGCGCGGTCGGCGTCGGGTACGCGTTGCTCGGCACCCTCGCCGCGGTGCTGGCCGGCGTCGGCGGGCCGGCGGTGTCCCCGATCCGCGCCGGCGGGACCTTCGCGGTCTTCGGCGCGTTCGCGGCCCTGGCCGGGGCGGCCCGCACCACCGGCGTGGCCGGCCTGCTCGTCGAGCGGGCGCCCGCCCCGGTGCGGGACGGGGTGCGTACCGGCCTGGTCGCCGGGTTGCTGCTGCTCGGGGCGGGGGCGGGAGTAGCCGGGCTGGCGATCGCCACCGGCGGCGGGGACGCCGCCGACATGATCGGGGCGTACCGCACGGGGGTGGCCGGGCAGGCCGGGATCACCTTGGTCAGCCTCGCCTACGCACCGAACGCCACGGTCTGGTCCACCAGCTATCTGCTCGGCCCCGGGTTCGCCGTAGGTGCCGACACCGCCGTACGCACCAGCGAGGTCTCGCTCGGCGCGCTGCCGGCCGTACCGTTGCTGGCCGGCCTGCCCAGCGGGCCGGTGGACAACTTCGGGGCGGCCCTGCTCGCGATCCCGGTGCTGGCCGGCATGGCCGCCGGCTGCCTGCTCGCCCGGCGGCTGCTGCGGCGGGCCGCCGAGGATCGGACGGAGGTGGCCTGGCGGGCCCTGCTGGTCCCGGCGGCCCTCGCCGGCCCGGTCGCCGGGCTGCTGCTCGGGGTGCTCGCGGGGGCCTCCGGCGGGCCGCTCGGCGGGGGGCGGCTGGCCGAGATCGGCTCGGTCCCGTGGCAGGTGGCCGGGACGGCCACGGCGGTGATCGCGGCCGGCGCCCTGCTCGGCGCCGCCGCCACCCGCTCTTTGTCGAAGGGCCGGACGCCCTCCTGACGCCCGCGCCGAGGGGCGCCCCGGAAACTGCCCGGAGCGCCCCTCGGTGGTGCTGTCGACTCAGGTGGTCGGCAGGTTGACGTTCGCCACGATGCCGAGGATGAACAGCACGATGCCGAGCCCGGCACCCACCGCACCGCAGATCAGACCGGTCTTGGCCTGGCTGTCGTTGCTGGCCAGGCCCTGGTTCGCCTTCTGCCGCCCGAGGTAGCCGGTGACGATCGCGGCGATGCCGACCGGGACGCCCAGGTACAGGCAGCAGACCAGCGGGATCGACGCGATGCCGAGGATCATCGACACCAGGCCGAGGGTGTTCTGCTGGCCCTGCGTCTGCGGGTAGCCGGCGTTCGGGTAGCCCGGCGCGGCTCCGTAGGGCTGCTGGGCGTACGGGTCCTGCCCGTAGGGCTGGCCCGAGGCGGGCTGGCCGTAGGGCTGGCCCGACGTCGGCTGCCCGTACGGCTGACCCGACGTCGGCTGCCCGTACGGCTGACCGGCGGCCGGCTGCTGGCCGTACGGTGCCTGCGGCTGCTGGCCGTACGGGTCCTGCCCGTACGGCTGCCCCGATGTGGGCTGCTGCCCGTAAGGCGCCTGCGGGGGCTGGGCGTGCGGGTCGTGGTACTGCGGCTGGTTCGGGTCGTTGGGCTGCTGACCGTACGGGTCGTGACCGGGCTGCATGCGCTGGTGCTCCTTGGCTGAGGCTGTCAGTAGCTGCTGGTGCTGGTCTCCGTACCCATGATCGCCCCAATGCCGCCCAGCGCGCAGCACACGATGGTGATCACGTACCAGGCGATGCCGACGATCAGGGCCCACTTGGACCACTTCTTCGACTCGGCGGCCGCCGCCTGGGCCCCCGCGTAGTCACCCTGCTGGATGAGCGGGTTGACCTTCGAGGCGTTGATGATCGCCGGGATGGCCAGCGGCCAGAAGAGGAAGATGGCCACGATGGACATCGTCATGTTGTTATTGATCTGTTGCGGTTGGGGGGACTTGTAGTCGGGCTGCATCGCGGCCTACTCCTCTAATCCATCGACACAACGCGCATGTCGGGTCACTGACGGGTGCGGAGCCAGGCTTGTGCCTGGCACCGAGCGACCGGCAGAGTACAGGGTGGGGACGACAACGGCGGTCACCAATTCGTCGTTGTCCGGATCCTGATTGCCCACGCCGACGGCCGGTCCGGCCTGCCCGCCCACACGAGAGCGGCCCCGACCTGCCCGATAGGGTGGCGGCGTGACCGAGCCCGCGCCCGTCGCCCGCATCGTCGTCCTCGTCTCCGGCTCCGGCAGCAACCTCCAGGCGTTGCTCGACGCCACCGCCGACCCGGCGTACGGGGGCAGGGTGGTCGCCGTCGGCGCGGACCGGGACGGCATCGCCGGCCTGGACCGGGCCACCGCCGCCGGGGTGCCGACCTTCGTCGAGCGGGTCTCCGACCACCCGACCCGGGCGGACTGGGACGCCGCGCTCACCGCGCAGGTCGCCGCGCACCGCCCCGACCTGGTGGTCTCCGCCGGCTTCCTCAAGCTGGTCGGCCCCGACTTCCTCGCCGCGTTCGGCGACCGCTACCTCAACACGCACAACACCCTGCTGCCGGCGTTCCCCGGCATCCACGGCCCCCGGGACGCCCTCGCCTACGGCGTGAAGATCACCGGGGCCACCCTCTTCTTCGTCGACGCCGGGATGGACACCGGCCCGATCGTCGCCCAGGTCGCCGTGCCGGTGCTCGACGACGACGACGAGGACGCGCTCACCGAGCGCATCAAGTCCGCCGAGCGGCGCCAGCTCGTCGAGCAGGTCGGTCGGCTGGTCCGCGAAGGTTGGACGATCACCGGAAGAAAGGTCACCTTTCCGTGAGTGCCACTGAGGCCGAGCGCCGCCCGATCCGGCGGGCGCTGGTCAGCGTCTACGACAAGAGCGGCCTGGTCGAGCTGGCCCGGGCCCTGCACGCGGCCGGCGTGGAGCTCGTCTCGACCGGCAGCACCGCGTCGAGGATCGCCGACGCCGGGGTGCCGGTGACCCCGGTCGAGTCGGTGACCGGCTTCCCCGAGATCCTCGACGGCCGGGTGAAGACCCTGCACCCGGCGATCCACGGCGGCCTCCTGGCCGACCTGCGCAAGGACTCGCACGCCGCCCAGCTCGACGAGCACGGCATCGCCGGGATCGACCTGCTGGTGTCCAACCTCTACCCGTTCCAGGCCACGGTCGCCTCGGGCGCCGGCGTCGAGGAGTGCGTGGAGCAGATCGACATCGGCGGCCCGGCGATGGTCCGCGCCGCCGCCAAGAACCACGCCTCGGTGGCAGTGGTCACCGACCCGGCCGGATACCCGGCCGTGCTGGCGGCCCTCGGCGAGGGCGGGTTCACCCTGGCCCAGCGCCGGGCGTTGGCCGCCCGCGCGTTCGCCGCCATCGCCGAGTACGACGTGGCCGTGGCCGAGTGGTGCGCCGTCACCCTGGCCCCGGACGCCGGCGGGTGGCCGGAGTTCGCCGGGCTGGCGCTGCGCCGCGGATCGGTGCTGCGCTACGGCGAGAACCCGCACCAGGCCGCCGCGCTCTACGCCGACCCGAGCAGCCCGGCGGGCCTGGCCCAGGCCGAGCAGCTGCACGGCAAGGAGATGTCGTACAACAACTACGTCGACGCGGACGCCGCGTGGCGGGCGGCGAACGATTTCGCCGACCAGCCGGCCGTGGCGATCATCAAGCACGCCAACCCGTGCGGGATCGCGGTCGGCGGCGACGTGGCCGAGGCGCACCGCCGGGCGCACGCCTGCGACCCGGTGTCGGCGTACGGCGGGGTGATCGCGGTCAACCGGCCCGTCTCCGTGGAGCTGGCCCGGCAGGTCGCCGACATCTTCACCGAGGTGCTGGTCGCGCCGGAGTTCGAGCCCGGTGCGGTGGAGGTCCTTCAGGGCAAGAAGAACATCCGGCTGCTGCGCGCCCCGGCGTACGCCCCGCTGCCGGCCCAGTGGCGGCAGGTCACCGGCGGCATCCTGGTCCAGCTGGCCGACCGGATCGACGCCGACGGCGACGACCCGGCCAACTGGCGGCTGGCCACCGGCGAGGCGGCCGACGAGGCGACGCTGCGCGACCTGGCGTTCGCCTGGCGGGCGGTGCGCGCCGTGAAGAGCAACGCGATCCTGCTGGCCAAGGACGGCGCGACCGTCGGGGTCGGCATGGGCCAGGTCAACCGGGTCGACTCGGCGCAGCTCGCGGTCACCCGGGCCGGCGCCGAGCGGGCCGGGGGCTCGGTCGCCGCCTCGGACGCGTTCTTTCCCTTCGCCGACGGCCCGAAGATCCTCATCGAGGCCGGGGTGAAGGCGATCGTCCAGCCGGGCGGCTCGATCCGCGACGAGGAGGTGATCGCCGCCTGCAAGGAGGCCGGGATCACCATGTACCTGACGGCCACCCGCCACTTCTTCCACTGACCCCCGCCCGCCCGCCGTCCGCCCGCAGCCGGGCGGCGGCGGGTCAGGTGGTGGTGGGGCGGAGCTCGGCGAAGTGGCAGGCCGACGGGTGGGGGTCGGCGGCCCGGGGGACCGAGTGGGGTTCCTCGCGGGCGCAGACCTCCTGGGCCTTCCAGCAGCGGGTGCGGAAGCGGCAGCCGCTCGGCGGATCCGCCGGGCTGGGCACGTCGCCGACGAGTCGGATCATGGTCCGGTCGTCGCGGGCGTCCGGGTCGGGCACCGGCACCGCCGACAGCAGCGCCTGGGTGTACGGGTGGGTGGCCCGCTCGTAGATCTCGTCCTCGGTGCCGACCTCGACGATCTTGCCGAGGTACATCACGGCGACCCGGTCGGAGATGTGCCGCACCACGGACAGGTCGTGGGCGATGAAGATGTAGGACAGGCCGAACTCGTCCTGGAGCTGTTCCAACAGGTTGATGACCTGCGCCTGGATGGAGACGTCCAGGGCCGACACCGGCTCGTCGCAGACGATGATCTCCGGGCGCAGGGCGAGCGCCCGGGCGATGCCGATGCGCTGACGCTGGCCCCCGGAGAACTGGTGCGGGTACCGGTTGACGTGCTCCGGGTTCAACCCGACCACGTCCAGCAACTCCTGCACCCGCTTGCGCTTGCTGCCCTTCGGCGCGGCGTCCGGGTGGATGTCGAACGGCTCCCCGATGATGTCGCCGACCGTCATCCGCGGGTTCAGCGAGGTGTACGGGTCCTGCATCACCATCTGCATGTTGCGTCGCAGCCGGCGCAGCTCCGCCCCGGACGCCCTGAACAGGTCATTCCCCTCCAGCGTGGCCCGGCCGGAGGTGGGCGTCTCCAGCCGCATCAGCAGGCGGGCCAGGGTGGACTTGCCGCAGCCGGACTCGCCGACCACGCCGAGGGTCTCGCCCCGGCGCAGCTCGAAGCTGACCCCGTCGACGGCACGCACCGCGCCGACCTGGCGCTGGAACAGCACCCCCTTGGTGATCGGGAAGTGCTTGACCAGGTTGTCGACGGCGAGGACGGTCTCGCCCCGCACCTTGGCCGGGCTAGCGGGCGCTGTCATCACGGACCTCCTGCGCGAAGTGGCACGCGCTGGTCCGGCCGTCGCCGAGGACCAGGTCGTGCGGCACCACGTCGACGCAGACCTGCTGCACGTACGGGCACCGGGGGTGGAAGGGGCAGCCGGAGGGGATCCGCATCAGGTTCGGCGGCAGCCCCCTGATCGTCGACAGGGCCTGGCCGCGCACGTCCAGGCGCGGGATCGACTCCAGCAACCCCTTCGTGTACGGGTGGGCCGGCGCCCGGTACAGCGAGCGGACGTCGGCGTGCTCGATGATCCGGCCCGCGTACATGACGGCGATCCGGTCCGCGACGCCGGCCACCACGCCGAGGTCGTGGGTGATCAGGATCATCGCCATGTCCAGGTCCCGCCGCAGGTCGGCGAGCAGGTCCATGATCTGGGCCTGCACGGTGACGTCCAGCGCGGTGGTCGGCTCGTCGGCGATCAGCACCTTCGGGTTCAGCGCCAGCGCCATCGCGATCATGACGCGCTGCCGCATCCCGCCGGAGAACTGGTGCGGGTGGTCGCCGAGCCGGCTGGCCGCCGCCGGGATCCGTACCAGGTCCATCAGCTCGACGGTCCGGGCCTTGGCGTCGCCCCGGGACATCCCCTCCCGGTGGCGCAGCGTCTCGCCGATCTGCCAGCCGACCGGGAAGACCGGGTTCAGCGCGGACAGGGCGTCCTGGAAGATCATCGCGATCTCCTTGCCGCGCACCTGGCGACGCTGTTCCTCCGACTGGCCGAGCAGGTCCTGGCCCCGGTAGAGGATCTGCCCGGAGCGGACGTGCGCCGGGGGAGTGTCCAGGATGCCCATGATCGCCTGCGCGGTGACGGACTTGCCGGACCCGGACTCGCCGAGCACGGCCAGGGTCTCGCCGGCGTCCAGGTGGTACGAGACGCCGTTGATCACCCGGGCCACCCCCTCGCCGGTACGGAACTCGACGTGCAGGTCCCGGACCTCCAGGAGGTGGCCGCCCTCGGGCGTCGGAGAGGCCGGCGTCGGCCTGACGGCGGAGTGGCTCATGAGGGGATCACCGCAGCTTCGGGTCGAAGGCGTCACGGATCGCGTCGCCGAGCATGATGAAGGCCAGCACGGTCAGCGCGAGGAAGGTCGAGGGCACCACCAGCGGGGTGGCGGACTCCCGCATGTGCACCCGGCCGGCGTCGATGTCGATGCCCCAGGAGATGGTCGGCGCCTTGAGGCCGATGCCGAGGAAGCTCAGCGTCGCCTCGGCGGAGATGAACGAGCCGAGCGCGATGGTGAGCACCACGATCGCCGGGGCGAGCGCGTTCGGCAGGATGTGCCGCCACATGATCCGGCCGTTGCCGGCACCGAGCATCCGGGCGGCGGCGACGTAGTCCTGCTCCTTGGCGGTGATCACCGAGGAGCGGATCACCCGGGCCGCCGTGGTCCAGCCGAGCACCGCCAGCACGAAGATCACCGCGAGCAGCCGGACGTTGTCGCTGCTGGCGCTCACCCGCTTGAGCAGCACGATCGCGGCGAGCAGCAGCGGAATGCCGAGCACGATGTCGATCACCCGGGAGAGCACCGCGTCGACCCACCGGCCGAAGTACCCGGCGAGCATCCCGACGACCACCGCGATCAGCCCGGTGAACAGCGCCGAGAGCGCGCCGACCAGCAGCGACGCGCGTGCGCCGTAGACCGCCCGGGCGTACGTGTCGCAGCCCTGGAAGTCGTACCCGAAGATGGCCCCGCCGGACGGCCCGGCGTGCTGGCGGGAGAGCACGCAGTCGCGCGGGTCGTTGGCGGTGAACAGCGCCGGGACGACCGCCATCGCGGCGATCAGGACGACCAGGAACAGGCTGATCCAGAAGATCGGTTTGCGGCGCAGGTCCCGCCAGGCGTCGCCGGCCAGGCTGCGCGGCTTCCGCGGCACGCCGACCTGGTTGGGTGCCCCGGGCTCGCCCGACGGCCCCCGTCGTGCGGCCTGGTTCTCGGTGGCCGCCACGGTCTCGAAGTCGCTCATGCCGCCACCTCGCCGCGCTCACTCGCGCACGCTGCTTCACTCATAGCGGATCCTCGGATCGAGTACGGCGTACAGGACGTCCACCACCAGGTTGGAGACGAGGTAGACCACGACGAGCACGCTGACGATGCCCACCACCAGCGGGCCGTCCTCGGTGCGGATGCCGCGGAACAGGTTGAACCCGACGCCGGGGATGTTGAACACGCCCTCGGTGATGATCGCGCCGCTCATCAGGTTGCCCAGCTCGACGCCGAGGAAGGTGATCACCGGGATGAGCGAGTTGCGCAGCACGTGCACGCCCACGATCCGCCGCTTGACCAGGCCTTTCGACCGGGCGGTGCGGACGTAGTCGGCGCGCAGGTTCTCCGCGACCGAGGTCCGGGTCAGCCGCAGCGCGGTGGCCAGCGACAGCGAGCCGAGGACGATGCCGGGCAGCAGCAGCGCGTACAGGTCGGGATCGGCGCCGGCGGTGGCCGGGAAGAGCTGCCACTTGACGCCGAGGAGGTACTGGGCGAGCGGGGCCAGCACGATCGTGGGGATGCCGAGCACCAACAGGGTGAGCACCAGCGTCGCGTTGTCGAAGACGCTGCCCCGCCGGATGCCGGCGATCACCCCGGCGGTGACCCCGAAAACGATCGTCACCGCCATGGCGATCAGGGCGAGCTTGACGGTGACCGGCCAGGCGGCGGCGAGGATGTCGCCGATCTGCCGGCCGGTCAGCGACTGTCCCAGATCGCCCTGGAGCAGGTTCTTCAGGTAGTCGAAGTAGCGGTAGAAGAAGCCGCCGACACCGGTCCGGTCGAGGTGGAACTTCTCCGTCAGGTATGCCCGCTGGGCGGCAGTGACCGGGCGTTCCCCCGCGAGCGCCTGGATCGGGTCGCCCTGACCGGCGAACATCAGCGCGTAGACGATCAGCGTGGTCCCGAAGAAGGCGAGGACCATCTGGAGCAGTCGCCGCAGAATGAAGCGGAGCATACTGAGCAGTCTTCCTGAAAAGGGGCAAAGCGGTGGCGGGTCGGGTCACCTCGCGGTGACCCGACCCGTCTTCCCGGGGGGAGCTACTTGATGGCTTCGATCTTCAGCAGGTCGATGCGGTCGAAGAGGTCCATCTCCACGTTCGTGACCTTGGTCGAGTGGCCGAAGTTGTTCTGGCCGTACCGGAGCGGGATCACCGGCATGTCCTCGGCCAGCAGGTCCTCCGCGGCCTGGTACTTCTTGACCGCCTCCTCCTCGTTCGCGGCCGTGGCGCCCTCGGCGAGCAGCTTGTCGAACTCGGGGTTGCTGTAGCCGTAGTAGTTCGACGAACCGTTGGTGCTGTACAGCGGGCCCAGGTAGTTCTCCATCGACGGGTAGTCCATGACCCAGCCCATCCGGAACAGGCCGACCGGCTGCTTGGCCTTGACCTTGGTCAGCAGGTCCGCGAACTTCGGCTCGGCGTTGCCCACGCAATCCACGCCCAGGTTGGCCTTGAGCTGGTTGCAGGTCGCGTCGATCCAGTCCTTGTGCCCGCCGTCGCCGTTGTACGACAGCTCGATCTTCTTCGGGCCGCCCGCGGCCTCGTACGCCGCCTTGGCCTTGGCCGGGTCGAACTCGCCGGCGGCGCCGATGGTGTCCTCCCGGTAGCCCGCGACGACCGGCGAGACGAACGAGCGGGCCGGCTGCTGCGAGTCCTTGAAGATCGACCTGGTGATCTCGTCCCGGTCGATCGCCATGGAGATCGCCTTGCGCACCTCGGGCTTGCTGAACTCCTCCTGGAACGTCGGGAAGGCCAGCACCTGGAGCGACGAAGCCGGGCTCTGCTTGAACCGGTCGCCGAGGTCGGTGCCGGCGGTCGACAGGTTCTCGGTCGGGATCGTCTTGATCACGTCGAGGTTGTCCGACAGCACGTCCGCGTACGCGGCGGTCGGCTGCTGGTAGATCCGGAACTCGACGCCGGCCACCTTCGGCTGCTGGCCGGGGAAGGCGTCGTACTTCTCCACCTCGACCTTGGCGTCGTGCTGCCACGAGCCCTTCATCCGGAACGGGCCCTGGCCGATCGGGGACTGCTCGTACCCCTCGGCGAGCACGCCGGGGGCGGAGAACGCGGCCTTCGGCAGCGGGTAGAACGCCGTGTAGCCGAGCATCGTCCGGAACTCGCTGTACGGCTGGGCCAGCGTCACGGTGAAGGTCAGGTCGTCGACCTTCTCCAGACCGGTCAGCGTCTTCGCCTTCGGCTGCTCGCCCTGGAGGGCGTCGTAGCCGGCGATCTTCTCGAAGAAGTAGCTGGAGTTCTGCCCGTTGGGGGCGTACGCGCCGTGGTTCCAGGCGTCGATGTAGTTCTCGGCCGTGACCTTCTCGCCGTTGTGGAAGGTGTAGCCGTCCTTGAGCTTGACCGTCCAGACCTTGTTGTCCGACGACGTCACGGACTCGGCGGCCACCTCGTACGGCTTGTTCGCCTCGTCGTAGTCGACGAGCGGGCTGAACAGGGCGCTGAGCACCTGCGAGCCGCTGGTCTCGTTGGTGTTGGTCGGCACCAGGTGCTGCGGCTCGGCGATCTCGATCCGCACGGCCGCGTTGGGGTCGCTCTCGCCGGATCCGCCGTCGCCGCCCGAGCCGCAGGCCACCAGGCCCAGGGTCACCGCGAGCGGGAGGGCGGTCCAGGCGGCAAGCCTACGAACACGCATTCGGTCTCCTCATCTCCATTACGCTGCGCGGTCAGGCCCGGCGCTGGGTAACGCTGCGCAACGATCGGTAACGGTAGGTCGCGGGAGTGGTGATCGGCAACGAGGCCGTGGCGAACCGGTGACGGAGCGGGGTCTCCGGCCTTGCCCGCAGCCGCCCGCCCTGCTACGTCCTGTCGGGGAAATGGGCTCTCAGCAGCCCTCGGGGGCGCGGATCGAGCCGAGATGGCACCAATACGCGACCCGCGTCCGTCGACCGCCGGGAGTCCGGTTTGCGGCCCCGGCGGGCCGGACGCCCGGATCGGCCGGTGACGCGGTCCACAGATCGTCACAATCAGTGACAATGCCCACGTGGGCTGATAGTCACGGACTGTGGTGGGGTGGACCCGGCCCCCGGTCGGGCCGGCCGCCCGTCGCGGCGGGCGCGGGTCCCCGGATCGACGTGCCCGGGGCGTGAGACGATCTAAACGTGACGGCGACGATCCTGGACGGCAAGGCGACCGCGGCGGAGATCAAGGACGAGCTGCGGACGCGGGTCAAGGCACTGGCGGAACGCGGCATCACCCCGGGACTGGGCACCGTCCTGGTCGGGGCGGACCCCGGCTCCCAGGCGTACGTCAACGGCAAGCACCGCGACTGCGCCGAGGTGGGCGTCGCCTCGCTTCGTCGCGAGCTGCCCGCCGACGCCACCCAGCAGCAGGTCGACGACGCGCTGGCCGAGCTGAACGCCGACCCGGCCTGCCACGGGTACATCGTCCAGCTCCCGCTGCCGGGTCACCTCGACACCCAGCGCGCGCTGGAGATGATCGACCCGGACAAGGACGCCGACGGGCTGCATCCGGTCAACCTCGGTCGGCTGGTCCTCGGCTACCCCGGCCCGCTGCCCTGCACCCCGCGCGGCATCGTCGAGCTGCTCCGCCGGCACGACGTGGCGCTGCGCGGCGCCAATGTCGCCGTCGTCGGCCGGGGCAACACCGTGGGTCGCCCGCTCGGCCTGCTGCTCACCCGGCGCAGCGAGAACGCCACGGTGACCCTGTGCCACACCGGCACCCTCGACCTGGCCTCGCACACCCGGGGGGCGGACGTCGTCATCGTCGCGGCCGGGGTGCCGGGGCTGCTCACCGCGGACATGGTCACCCCCGGCGCGACGGTGGTCGACGTCGGCATCACCCGGGTGATCGGCGAGGACGGCAAGGGCCGCTACACCGGCGACGTCGCCCCCGAGGTGGCCGAGGTGGCCGGGAAACTGGTCCCGATGCCCGGCGGCGTCGGCCCGATGACCCGCGCCATGCTGCTCACCAACGTCGTCGAGCGCGCCGAGGGCAACTGACCCACCGTCCGGTCCGTGGCTGCCGTCCGGTCTGTGGTTGCCGGCCGGGGCCGGCGGCGGGGCCTCGACCCATCCTGTCGAAAGTTCGCCGGTTATGCCCCGATCGGTGCCAGGATGACTGATACGGGCCGGTAAATCCGCCGGGTATCAGGGAGTGGGACGACCATGGGTAAGAAGGTCACTGTCGTCGGGGCGGGCTTCTACGGCTCGACCACCGCGCAGCGCCTGGCCGAGTACGACGTCTTCGACACCGTGGTGATCACCGACATCGTGGAGGGCAAGCCGGCCGGCCTCGCCCTGGACCTCAACCAGTCGCGTCCCGTCGAGGGCTTCGAGACCACGGTCGTCGGCGTCACCACCGGCCCGGACGGCGAGGGGTACGAGGCCATCGCGGGCTCGGACGTAGTGGTGGTCACCGCCGGCCTGCCGCGCAAGCCGGGCATGAGCCGGATGGACCTCCTGGAGACCAACGCCAAGATCGTCCGCCAGGTCGCCGAGAACGTGGCCCGGCACGCCCCGGACGCCGTGGTCATCGTCGTGTCCAACCCGCTGGACGAGATGACCGCGCTGGCCCAGCTCGCCACCGGGTTCCCGAAGAACCGGGTGCTCGGCCAGGCCGGCATGCTCGACTCCGCCCGGTTCACCAACTTCGTCGCCGAGGCCCTGGCCGTGCCGGTCCGGTCGGTGCAGACCCTGACCCTCGGCTCACACGGCGACACCATGGTGCCGGTCCCGTCGAGGAGCACCGTCGACGGCAGGCCGCTGCGCGAGGCGATGCCGGCCGAGCAGATCGAGGAGTTGGTCGTCAAGACCCGCAACGGCGGTGCCGAGGTGGTCGCGCTGCTGAAGACCGGCTCGGCGTACTACGCCCCGTCGGCCGCCGCCGCCCGGATGGCCAGGGCCGTCGCGGAGGACTCCGGGGAGGTGATGCCGGTCTGCGCCTGGGTCGATGGCGAGTACGGCATCTCCGGCGTCTACCTCGGCGTCGAGGCCGAGATCGGTGCCGGGGGCGTCCGGCGAATCGTCGAGACCGACCTGGACCCCGACGAACTGGCCAGCCTCAAGTCCGCCGCCGAAGCCGTCCGCACCAAACAGTCCGACATAACTGACATGTAACCCACCCGGAGCCCCTTTCCCTGTTGATCAAGAAGTTCGCGGCACGCGGAAACTTCTTGATCAACGCTGTCGGTGGGGCAGCGCCAGGAAGGGCTCGCCCAGGTGCGGGGTGGCCAGGGTGGCTGGGGGGTGCGCGAGCAGGGTGTGCAGCAGGGCCGTGCGGCTGTCGCGGGCCGTGGCCGGCTGCTCGTCGTGGGCGTAAGCCAGGCCGGGGTCGACGAGCTGGACCGCGTGCACCAGCAGGTCGCCGGTGACCAGCAGCCGCTCGTCGCCCGCGTCCACCAGCATCGACTGGTGACCGGGGGTGTGCCCCGGCGTGCTCAGCACGCGTACCCCCGGGGTCAGTGGGGTGTCGCCGTCGAGGACCCGGAGCTGGCCGGCGGCGCGCAACGGCGCGATCAGCCCGGCGCCCAGCCCCGGATTGACCGACCCCAGGGCGTCCAGCTCGGCACGTTGCACCAGGTAGTCGGCGTTGCCGAACCAAGGCGTGCCGGCCGTGCCGGTGACAGCCCAGCCGACGTGATCGGTGTGCAAATGGGTCAGCACCACCGTGCGGACGTCGGCGGGGTCGATGCCGGCGGCGGCCAGCTCGGCCGGTAGCCGCCCCGGCACCGGGGCCCAGCTCGCGGCGGGGGAGCCGGCCGGGCCGATGCCGGCGTCGACCAGGGTGACCGGGCCGTCCCCGGCGCGCAGGGCGAAGCAGCGGAACTGCAGCCACCACCGCCCGTCGTCGGTGACCGCGGCCGGGTCCCGCTCGTCGGCCGCGCGCCAGTGCTCGGCCGTGGCGCTCGGGAACGCCTCCTCGCGGGGCTGGAAGAACGGGCCCTCCCCGTCGGCCAGCGCGGTGACCGTGATAGACCCGAGGGTGCGGCGCGGCGGCATCCGGTGATGGTGCCAGCGATCTCCCGTGTCGTGCACCCCATTTTCACCGGCCCACCGAGGCCGGCTGGGGACTGCCGGCCAGTTTCCAGTACGCTCGTACTGCTTGAGCACGTGTCCCCTGAGAGGAGCGCCGGTCGATGGCGAAGATCAAGGTAAACAACCCGGTCGTGGAGATCGACGGCGACGAGATGACCCGGATCATCTGGAAGCAGATCCGGGAGCAGCTGATCCTGCCCTACCTCGACGTCGACCTGCACTACTACGACCTCTCGATCCAGCACCGCGACGAGACCGACGACCAGGTCACGATCGACGCCGCCAACGCCATCAAGGAGCACGGCGTCGGCGTCAAGTGCGCCACCATCACCCCGGACGAGGCCCGGGTGGAGGAGTTCGGCCTGAAGAAGATGTGGCGCTCGCCGAACGGCACCATCCGCAACATCCTCGGCGGCGTCGTCTTCCGCGAGCCGATCATCATGTCCAACGTGCCGCGGCTGGTCCCGGGCTGGACCAAGCCGATCATCATCGGCCGGCACGCCCACGGTGACCAGTACAAGGCCACCGACTTCGTCGTCCCCGGCCCGGGCACGGTGACCATCACCTACACCCCGGCCGACGGCTCCGCGCCCGTGGAGATGGAGGTCGCCAACTTCCCCGGCGGCGGCATCGCCATGGGCATGTACAACTACGACGAGTCGATCCGGGACTTCGCCCGCGCCTCGTTCCGGTACGGCCTGGACCGCAACTACCCGGTCTACCTGTCGACCAAGAACACCATCCTCAAGGCGTACGACGGCCGCTTCAAGGACCTCTTCGCCGAGGTGTTCGAGAACGAGTTCAAGTCGGAGTTCGCGGCCGCCGGCATCACCTACGAGCACCGGCTGATCGACGACATGGTCGCCGCCGCCCTCAAGTGGGAGGGCGGTTACGTCTGGGCCTGCAAGAACTACGACGGTGACGTGCAGTCCGACACCGTCGCGCAGGGCTTCGGCTCGCTCGGCCTGATGACCTCGGTGCTGCTCTCCCCGGACGGCCGCACCGTCGAGGCGGAGGCTGCGCACGGCACCGTCACCCGGCACTACCGGCAGTACCAGAAGGGCGAGAAGACCTCGACCAACCCGATCGCCTCCATCTACGCCTGGACCCGGGGCCTGGCCCACCGGGGCAAGCTGGACGGCACCCCGGCGGTCACCGAGTTCGCCAACACCCTGGAGCAGGTCATCGTCGACACCGTCGAGGGCGGCCAGATGACCAAGGACCTCTCGCTGCTCATCTCGCGGGACGCCCCGTGGCTGACCACCGACGAGTTCATGAACGCGCTGGACGAGAACCTGGCGCGTCGGCTCGCCGCCTGACCGTCGGTCCGTCCCCGCGCGGGGAGTGCGTCACCGACCGAGCCCGCCGGCCCCGTGCCGGCGGGCTCCGTCATGTCCGGCCTCGGGGGTGTCCAGGCGGTGGCCTTCCCTGTGCGTCTGCCGTCACCGTGCGTGAGATTGCTCGTTGAGTCTGGTGGACGTGGTGCCAGTCGCGTCCAGGAAGGTTGACCGCGGGTCGCCTCGCGGCGCGAGTGCCGATAAGCCAGCCTTCCCGGCTGTCGCACACAGCCAGCCGTCCCTTCCCTGCGGGGGGCCCGTTCCGGGCCCCCCGCGCCCTGTATCCCTGCCGGATCTCCGGGTCAGGCGGCGCGGAGCAGCTCGGCGGCGCGTTCCGGGGCGATGTCGTTGATGAACACCCCCATGCCCGACTCCGAGCCGGCCAGGTACTTCAGCTTGTCCGCGGCACGCCGGATGCTGAACAGCTCAAGGTGCAGGTGCCCCAGCTCGCGGTCGATCCGTACCGGGGCCTGGTGCCAGGCGGCGATGTAGGGCATCGGCAGGTCGAACAGCCCGTCGAAGCGGCGCAGCACGTCCAGGTGGAGCGGGCCGAAGGCGTCCCGCTCCTCGTCGGTCAGGGCGGGGATGTCCGGCACCGGCCGGTGCGGGGCGACGTGCACCTCGAACGGCCATCGGGCCGCCGCCGGCACGTACGCCGTCCAGTGCTCGTTGCTCGTGACCACGCGCGTCCCGGCGGCGCGCTCGGCGGCGAGGACGTCGGCGTAGAGGTTGCCGCCGCCGGTGCGCCCGGCGTGCCGACGGGCCGCGCCGAGCATCGCCCGGGTGCGTGGCGTGACGAACGGGTACGCGTAGATCTGGCCGTGCGGGTGGTGCAGGGTCACCCCGATCTCCACGCCCCGGTTCTCGAAGCAGAACACCTGCTCCACCCCGGGCAGCTCGGCCAGCGCCGCCGTGCGGTCGGCGAGGGCGTCCAGCACGGTGCGGACCCGGTGCGGCGGGAGGCCGGCGAACGACGCGTTGTGGTCGTCGGTGAAGCACACCACCTCGCACCGCCCCTGGCCGGGCCGGACCGGGGTGAAAGGGGTGATCTCCGCAGGTTCCTCGGCGATCCGCTGGCTCAGCGACGGGAACCGGTTCTCGAACACGGCGACGTCGTAGTCCGGCGCCGGGATCTCGCTGAGCTGGTCGCCCCGGGACGGGCAGAGCGGGCACTCGTCGGCCGGGGGCAGGAAGGTGCGGGTCTGCCGGTGCACGGCGACGGTCACCCACTCGTCGGTCAGCGGGTCGTACCGGAGCTGGGACGCGGGCGGGGGCGGCGGCAGTTCCCGCCGGTCCGGCTGGTCGCGGACCGCGTCGTCCCGCTCGTCGAAGTAGATCAGCTCCCGACCGTCGGCCAGCTCGATCGCCGTACGCTTCACTCCGCCGTTTCCTCTTCTCGTCGGCGCGGCCGGCGTCAGGTGGACTGGAGGCGGGGCTCCACCCACCCGGTCTCGGTCAGGTGATGCATCACCGCGTGCACCGCCTCGTCGATCGACAGGTCGGTGGTGTCGACCACCACGTCGGCGTCCGCCGGCACCTCGTACGGGTCGTCGATGCCGGTCATCCCGGTGAGCAGGCCGGCTCGGGCCCGGGCGTACAGGCCCTTGCGGTCGCGCTGCTCGCAGACCTCGATCGGGGTCGCCACGTGCACCAGCACGAAGCCCGCCCCGGCTGCGTGGGCCATCTCCCGGGCGGTCGCCCGCGCCGCCGCGTACGGGGCGATCGGGCAGCAGACGCCGACGCCACGGTGCCGGGCGATCTCGGCCGCCACCCAGCCGATCCGCCGGATGTTGAGATCCCGGTCCGCCTTGCTGAAGGTCAGCCCGGCGGAGAGTTCCCGACGCACCACGTCGCCGTCGAGCAGGGTCACCGTCCGGTCCCCGCCCTCGCGCAGCACGTCCGTCAGGCCCCGGGCGATGGTCGACTTGCCGGAGCCGGAGAAGCCGGTCAGGAAGACCACGAGCCCCCGGTGCCGCCGGGCCGGGCGGGCCCGGGCGAGTTCCTTGGCCACCGCCGGGGGGGTGTGCCACTCCGGCAGCGGGAAACCCCGGTCGAGCAGGTCTTCGAGCTCCGCCTGGCTGAGCGCCAGCCGCCGGTTGCGCGGCGGGATGTCCTCCCGCCAGCGCCACTGTCCGTCCCGGTTGTCGTAGGCCAGATCGCGGGGGACCAGCACCCGCAGGCCGGCGCCGGAGAGCATCTCGCCGGTGGAGAGCAGGTGGGTCACCCCGTACGCGGCGGCCACCCGGGCCTGGAGCAGCGCGTCGCTGATCTCGTCGCGGCGGCGGGACAGCGGCACCGCGACCAGGGTCGCCGGGGGCATCCGGTCCCGGGCGGCGAAGACCGCCCGGACCAGCGCCTCGGAGGGCAGCCCGTTGGTCGTTCCCTCGCCCACCGGAATCATCACCAGCAGGTGCGCCCCCAGGGTGCGGACCGCGTGGGCGATCTGGGCGAGCTGCGGGCGGTGCAGGGGCCGGTCGGCGAGGACGCCGAGCACCCGGCCCGGGGGCAGCAGCGCCCGGATCTCCTCCGGGCTGCGCCGCAGCCGCTGGAACGGGCCGTGGCCGCCGTCGCCGAGCCGCCGTACCGGGCCGCCGATTCCGGCGACGCCGTCCCGGGCCGGCCAGACGTCGGTGACCTCCAGCGCGGCGATCGGGGCGCCCTCGCCGTCGGTCAGCACCAGCGCCCGGCGCTGCGGGTCGGCCGGGTCCAGGCCGTCGGCGAGCGCCGCGGGCACCTGGAGGGTCACCGGCACCTGCCAGGGCGTGCCGTCGGCGAGCCGACCCCGCCGGCCGACGCCGACCAGGTCAGCCCTGGTCATGAAGCCAGCGAGCGGCGCGTACGCCCCGGTCAGCAGCAACTGCAGATCGGCCAGTTCCCCGGGCCGCGGCGTGTACGCCGGAGCGTCCCGCAGCACGTCTTCGGGCAGCACCCACCCGTTACTCATCGCATCCCCCAC
The DNA here is from genome assembly GCF_050948415.1 of Micromonospora sp. CA-111912. Classification (NCBI taxonomy): domain Bacteria; kingdom Bacillati; phylum Actinomycetota; class Actinomycetes; order Micromonosporales; family Micromonosporaceae; genus Micromonospora; species Micromonospora sp. CA-111912. The sequence goes on along the minus strand of NZ_CP192007.1, from coordinate 6,269,087 downwards.
TACTGGCCGGCACACAGTTTCTCAGTCGACCGGCGATCGGTCGAGAGCGCCATTCCCCCTACCGGGGATGGAGTTGCCGGGACCGGTCGGCCGGCGGCTCCGGCGAAGCGCCGAGGCGTCGTCGGCCACGGGCGGCGCGAGGCGGGCGGGGCGGCGTTTCTCCGCTGCCGTTCACCTGCGGTCCAAAGCTCATCCACAGCTTGTTCATACGCCGTTTCCATGACCGTTCGCTTTCCTTGGCCTCCAGCCGTTCCGTCAACCCGAGGAACCCGACCGGAGGAAGCGTGTCCATGCGTCTACGGTTCAACCGCCGAGCCCGTCCCCCAGACCCGGCTGCTGACCACCGAGGCGACCCGGCACCGGATCCCGGCCCCTCGACGGCCGGACCGGACCACGCGGGCCACGCCCTGCGGGCGCCGAGCAAACTGCACGCCTTCAACCGGTACGAGATCAAGTACCTGGTCGCGACCACGAGGGTGGCCGCGCTCCGGCGCGAACTGGCCGGCCGGCTCGCCCCGGACAGCCACGGCGACGACGGCGGGTACGGGGTGTGGAGCGTCTACTACGACACCACCGACCTGCGGTTCTACTGGGAGAAGATCGAGGGGCTGCGGTTCCGCCGCAAGCTGCGGGTACGCCACTACGGCGACCGCTCCACCATCGACGACGACACCACCGTGTACGTCGAGATCAAGCAGCGGGTCAACCGGGTCACCCAGAAGCGCCGGATCGCCCTGCCGTACCGGCTGGCCCGGCGGCTCTGCGACGAGCGGGTGGCGGTCGAGCACGACCCCGCCCAGCGGGCGTTCGTCGAGGAGGTGCTCGAACTCGTCGCCGGCCTCGATCTGCGCCCGGTGGCGATGACCGGCTACCAGCGCGAGGCGTTCGTCGGCCAGGATGCCGACCTCGGGCTGCGGGTCACCCTCGACCACCGGATCCGGGGCCGGGACCGCGACTTCCACCTCGGGGCCGACGCCGAGAACCGGCTCATCGTCCCGGCCGGGCTGTCGATCGTCGAGATCAAGGCCAACGAGCGGGTCCCGTACTGGCTCACCGACCTCGCCGCCCGCGCCGAGCTTCAGGTGGTGCGGGTCTCCAAGTACTGCCAGAGCGTCGAGGCGTTCGGTCGGGCGCCGCGTTCGGTCTTCCACGTCCAGGACGACGACCCCGCCGCCGGCCTGGCGGCGGTCACCCCCAAGAGAAGTGAGGCCTGAGCACCGATGGACATCACCTTCCAGGACCTGTCCGGCACGTTCAGCGTCGGCGACATCGCCATCGTGTTGTCGCTGTCGTTCCTGTTGAGCGCCATGATCGGCTGGGTCTACCGGGCCACCCACCGCAACGTGTCGTACAGCCAGTCGTACGTGCAGACGTTGATCATCCTCGGCATGCTGATCTCGCTGATCATGCTGGTGGTGGGCTCCAACATCGCGCGGGCGTTCGCCCTGGTCGGGGCGCTGTCGGTGGTGCGGTTCCGCAACGCGATCAAGGAGACCCGGGACGTCGGGTTCATCTTCCTGGTGATGGGCGTCGGGATGGCCTGCGGCACCCGGTTCTACACCCTGGCCGTCGTCGCCGCCGTCGCGATCAGCCTGATCATCGTGGTGATGCACCGGTTCAACTGGTTCGCCCTGAACGTGCAGCGGCAGGTGGTCAAGGTCCAGGTCCCGGCCGGCGGCAACCACACCGCCGACATCCAGGACGTGCTGGTCCGCTACACCACGGAGTTCGAGCTGGTCAGCCTGGAGACGATCCGGGCCGGCGCGCTCACCGAACTGATGTACACGGTCCGGCTCAAGAAGGGCAGCGAGCCGGGCGAACTGATCTCGGCGCTCGGCGAGCGGACCTCCGGCCAGCGGGTGACGGTGCTGACCGGCTACGACCAGACGGACCTGTGATGTCCGAGCCGCTGCGCACCCGGTCCCTGCTGCCCCGCGCCCTGCGGCGACGCCTGCCGGTGCGGGTGCGGCAGAACTGGAAGCTGCTGACCACCTGCGTGGCGTTCGTCGCCGTCCTGACCCTGGTGCTGGGCACGGCGCGGATCCGCCCGTACGTCACCAGCGCCAGCGACACCGGGGCGGACGCGGTGACCGCGGACATCGCCGGCACGACGGACCTCTTCGCCGCGACCACCGCCCACTCGATCCGGCTCACCTTCCGGGACGCCGATTACGAGCGGATGCTCGACACCTACTGGAAGGAGGGGGAGAAGGAGTACGTCGAGGCGGACCTGACCGTCGACGGCACCACGATCCCCAGCGTCGGCATCCGGCTCAAGGGCAACTCGACGCTGAGCGCGCTGACCTGGAAGGGTGAGAGCAAGCCGCGACAGGGCGGGGGTGCCGTCCCCGGCGGGGGTGCCGTCCCCGGCGGCGGCGGACGCCCCGCCCCGGGTGTCGGCCAGCAGCCGGGCCAGGGCCAGCCGGGCCAGGGCCAGCAGCAGCCGGGTCGGGGTGGGTTTCCCGGCGGGGGGATGGCCCGGACCTCGCTGAAGGCCGAGGAGCCGGAGACGTTGCCCTGGCTGATCAGCTTCGACGAGTTCGTCGACGGCCGCCGGTACCAGGGGCACCGCGAGGTGGCCGTCCGGGTTTCCGGCATGGGCGGCGGCTCCACCGTGCTGAACGAGGCGCTGTCGCTGTCCCTGCTCGCCGGCGTCGGCGAGGCGGCCCAGCGGTACGCGTACTCCTCGTTCACGGTGAACGGCCGGCCGACCACGGCCCGGCTGCTGGTCGAGCACCCCGACGAGCACTTCGCCGACCAGATGGACGGCACGGGGGTGCTCTACAAGTCCCTGGCCAGCAGCAGCTTCACCGACCAGGGTGACGACCAGACCGACTACCAGGACGACTTCAAGCAGATCACCATGCAGGGCAGCCAGGACCTGCAACCCGTGATCAACCTGATCAAGTGGGTGAACTCGGCGAGCGACGAGGAGTTCGACACCCAGCTCGCCGACCGGGTCGACGTCGAGTCGTTCGCCCGCTACGTCGCACTTCAGAACCTGCTGCTCAACTTCGACGACATGGCCGGACCGGGGAAGAACTACTACCTCTGGTACGACCTGGAGACGAAGAAGTTCAGCGTGATCAGTTGGGACCACAACCTCACCTTCAGCGGCGACGCCGCCCAGGGGCCGCACGACAGCGGCAGCCCCGGCATGCCGGGCGGGATGCGGATGCCCGAGGGCGCGCAGGCTCCTGAGGGCGCACAGGCTCCTGAGGGGGCGCAGGCTCCTGAGGGCACGCAGGCTCCTGAGGGGGCCGGGCCGCCCGGTGGGGTGGGGCTCCCCGATGGCGTCCAGCCGCCGGGCGGCGCAGACGCCGGGCGGGAGGGCGGAACCGCCGAGCGCGGCCGGCCGGGCGGCATGATGCCGGGCCACAAGCTCAAGGAGCGCTTCCTGGCCAGCGACGCCTTCAAGGGCGTCTACGAGGACGCGTACCGCGCGCTCTACCAGCAGGTGTACGCCGACGGGCGGGCCGCCGGCTCGCTCGACGCGATCACCACGGTCCTCAAGACGGTGGACGGGGCCGACGCGACGGCCGTGGACACCGACGCGGACCGGCTGCGCACCCTCGTGAAGCAGCGGACGGAGAGCCTCCGGGACAACGAGGTGATCACCCGCGGCTGAACCCGGCGGGGCGGGGTCCGGCAGGCAGCACGCCGGCCCCGCCCCTCGTCGTACCCGGGCCGTCCCCGTCCGTCGGCATTCCCGAAGGCGGTCGGAATGGTAGGACTGGTCGCAGAATGGTAGGGCTGGCCGGATGGACCCGGCCGGGCCCGCTACGGCAGGCTGGGGCCATGGTGGCGGACACAGGCCGGGCGACGCCCCGGCGGTCGTACCCGAGGAGCACCCGGCACTGGGCGGCCAGCCTGGCGATCGCCGGGACGGCCGCGGCGGCGACCACCACGGTGGCCCAGTCGATCGGCGACTACCACTGGTGGGCCGGCTTCGTCCTGGTCCCCGGGGCGCTGACCGCCGCGGGCGGCGGGGTGCTGCTGGCCCGCGGGGGCGGGCGGGCGTTCGTCGGGTACGTCGTGGCCTGCGTCGGCCTGCTGATCTTCACGGTCGGGGCGCTGCTGATGACCGGCACGACCGGCCGGGGCTGGCCGGCCCTGGTCACGCTGCCCTGCCTGGCGGTCGCCGGCACCTACCTGTGGCGGTCCGCCGACCCGCTGGCCCGGGGGCTGCACCGGACGGTCGCCCTGCTCGCCCTGGCCGGCGCCCTGGTCGGGGTGACCCTGTTCCTCATCCGCGCCCGGCTGGTGGACCCGGGGCAGACCCACTGGTGGGGCGGGTACGTGCTGCTCGCCGGGGTGGTGGTCTGCGGCAACGCCGTCGAGCTGGCCCGGCACCGGATGCCGTACCGGCTCCAGGCGGTCACCCTGCTGGTCGGGCCCGCCGTGGTCGCCGCCCTGCTCGGCGTCCGCATGCTGCGCGGCTGGTGATGCCCGCCGGGGCTCAGAAGGCGCAGGCGACGACCAGCTCCGGGGTGCGGCCCGGCAACAGGTCGAGCTTGTCGATCCGGCCGGCGGCCCGCAGGTCGTCGGCGACCAGCGTCAGCCGGTCGAGCAGGGCGGCCGGGCCGAGCGCCTCGGCCAGCGGCACCTCCGCCCGCATCGACAGCTTCCGCTCGGACTTGGCCCGGCGCACCTGGCTCAGGGCGTTCCCGGCCAGCCGCAGCAGCTCCGGGTCGCCGTCGCCCTGGATCGCCCGCCCGACCTCGTGCGTCGTCGGCCAGGTGGCGCGGTGCACCGACCCGTACCGCCACCAGGACCAGACCTCCTCGGTGGCGAACGGCAGCACCGGCGCGAACAGCCGCAACTGCACCGACAGGGCGGTCGCCAGCGCCGCGCGGGCCGAGTCGGCCCCCGGCCCGGTGCCGTAGGCGCGCTCCTTCACCAGCTCGATGTAGTCGTCGCAGAACCGCCAGAAGAACGCCTCCGCCACCTGCAGGGCGGCCGTGTGGTCGTACCCGTCGAAGGCGGCCGTCGCGGCGGCGACCACGCCGGACAGTTCGGCGAGCATGGCGGTGTCCAGCGGCTCGGTGGCCGACAGCTCCAGGTCGCGGCGCGGCGTCAGACGCGCCGAGCTGGAGTTGTCGTACGGGGCGCGCAACGCGTCGGCCGCGCCCAGCCCGAGGGCGAACCTCGACGCGTTGAGCAGCTTGGTGGCCAGCCGCCGGCCCACCTTGATCTGCGCCGGGTCGAAGGCCAGGTCCATGCCGGGCCGGCCGCTGGCCGCCCAGTACCGGACCGCGTCGGAGCCGTACTGCTCAAGCAGCGCCATCGGGGTGGTGACATTCCCCTTGGACTTGGACATTTTCTTGCGGTCCGGGTCGAGGATCCAGCCGGAGAGCACCGCGTCCCGCCAGGGCAGCACGCCGTGCTCCAGGTGGGCGCGGACGATCGTGGCGAACAGCCAGGTGCGGATGATCTCCTGCCCCTGCGGGCGCAGGTCCATCGGGAAGACCTGCCGGAACAGCTCCGGGTCGGTCTCCCAGCCGCCCACGATCTGCGGGGTCAGTGACGAGGTGGCCCAGGTGTCCAGCACGTCCGGGTCGCCGGCGAAACCACCGGGCCGGCCGCGCCGGGACTCGTCGTACCCGGGCGGCGGCTCGCTGGACGGGTCGACCGGCAGCATCGCCTCGTCGGGTGTGAGAGGGTGGGAAAGGTCCGGCTCGCCAGTGCCGTCGAGCCGGTACCACACCGGCACCGGCACGCCGAAGAAGCGCTGCCGGCTGACCAGCCAGTCACCGGTCAGGCCGCCCACCCAGTGGTCGTAGCGGTGCTTCATGTGCTCCGGCACCCAGCGCAGCTCCCCGCCCCGGGCCAGCAGTTCCGCGCGCAGGCCGGTGTCCCGCCCGCCGTTGCGCAGGTACCACTGCCGGGTGGAGACGATCTCCAGCGGCCGGTCGCCCCGCTCGTAGAACTTCACCGGGTGCGTGATCGGGCGCGGGTCGCCGACCAGGTCGCCCGCGTCGCCCAGCAGCCCCACCAGCGTCCGCCGGGCACCGTTCACGGTCTGCCCGGCCAGCGCCGCGTACGGCTCCGCAGGCACGCCGGCCGGCGGCTCCGGCAGCAGCCGCCCGTCCCGGCCGACCACCACCCGGGTGTCGAGCGCCAACTCCCGCCACCAGGTCACGTCGGTCAGGTCGCCGAACGTGCAGACCATCGCGATGCCGGTGCCCTTCGCCGGGTCCGCCAGCGGGTGCGCGCGCACCGGCACCTCGACCCCGAAGACGGGGGTACGCACCGACGAGCCGACCAGGTCCCGGTACCGCTCGTCGTCGGGGTGGCAGACCAGCGCTACGCAGGCCGGCAGCAGCTCCGGCCGGGTGGTGTCGATCAGCACCTCCCGCCCGCCCGGCCCGGCGAACCGCAGCCGGTGGTACGCCCCCGGCCGCTCCCGGTCCTCCAGCTCCGCCTGCGCCACGGCGGTGGCGAACCCGACGTCCCACAGCGTCGGCGCCTCAGCCTGGTACGCCTCGCCCCGGGCCAAGTTGCGCAGGAACGCCCGCTGCGATGTCGCCCGGGCTGCCCGCCCGATCGTGGTGTACGTCAGCGACCAGTCCACCGACAGCCCGAGCCGCCGCCACAGCGCCTCGAAGATCTTCTCGTCGTCGGCGGTCAGCGTCCCGCACAGCTCGACGAAGTTGCGCCGGGAGATCGGCGTCGGATCCTTGCGGGCCGCCTCGTCGACCGGGGCGGCCGGCGGCTGCCAGTCCGGGTCGTACGGCAGCGTCGGGTCGCAGCGCACCCCGTACACGTTCTGCACCCGGCGCTCGGTGGGCAGGCCGTTGTCGTCCCAGCCCATCGGGTAGAACACCGTCCGGCCGCGCATCCGCTGGAAGCGGGCCACCGTGTCGGTGTGCGTGTACGAGAAGACGTGCCCCATGTGCAGCTCGCCCGATACGGTCGGCGGCGGGGTGTCGATGGAGAACACGTCCGCCCTACGACCATTCCGGTTCGGCGCGTCCGACGCCGCGCCGCGATCCGGAACAGTCGCCTCGGCACGGTCGAACGCGTACGTGCCGTCCTCCTGCCAGCGGCGGGCCCAGGTCTCCTCGAGCCCGTCCAACGTGGGCCGCTCGGGGACGCCGGCGCGGGCCGTCCTCGCCGTATCAGTCATCCGTCGATCCTAGGCAGCGGCGGTGCGCCGAGCCACGGCTTTGTTCGGCTGCCGTCCCGCTCACCTGCCCTCGACGGGGCAGCCGCCGGGTGGAACGTGTGACAGCATCGCCGCGTCCGGGACGCGGGGGAGGCCATCCATGGGCGAGATGACGGAAGCGCGTCCGGCCGGGCGCGACTGGACGACGCTGGTCGACGCGGCGGCGGCGCTCGCCGTCGGGGCGGTCTTCGCGGCGCGGGAGCTGCCGCTGGTCGCCCAGTCCGGCTTCACCGAGCTCGTCCGGGACGGTCAGCCGCTGCGCCCCGCCGCGTTCGCCTGCGTGGTGGTGGCCGTGGCGGTGGCCCTCGCGGCGCTGCTGCCGGCGCTGCCCGGCTGGCCGGTCGCCGCCGGCGGGCTGGCGCTGACCTTCCTGACCGAGCTGGCGGTCGAGGGCGGGGTGCACCTCCTGCCCACCTCGACGCCGTCGCCGGGGCTGGTGCTGGCCGCCCTCGCCGGCGCTGCGGGGATGGGGCTGGCGCTGGGCGCCGCCCTGCTGGCCGTCGGGCAGGCGTCCCGGCCGGGCCGTCGACTCGTCGCCGCCGGTCTGGCCACGGGCCTGGTGCTGCACCCGGTGGGCAGCGCACTGTCGTACGCCGTGCTGCCCACCACCGAGTCCGACGTGGTCCGGCCGGACGCGCAGCTCTGGCTTCCCGTCGCGCTCACCGTCGCAGCGGCGGCGGTCGCCCGGCGGCGGGCCCGCCCGGGACGGCCCGCGCGGCCCGGCCGGTTCCGTCCCGGCCCGCTGCTGGTCGTCGGGGCCGCCGCGCTGCTCACCCTGGTCGGGCTGACCCTGCGCTGGTGGATCGTGCGGCTGTTCCAGCTCAGCCCCGACGGGCTGGCCGGGCCGCGCCGGGAGCGGGCCGTCGAGGCGTTCGGCCACGCCGCCACCGTCGTGCTCGCCGTCGTCGTCGCGCTGACCCTGCTCTGGTACGCGTATCGGGTCGGCCGGGCGGTCGGGGCGCGGTGGGTGGTGCTCTGCGCCGCCGTCGGGCCGATCGCCCTGTACGGGGTCCCGTTGAGCTTCACCGCCGCGCCGGGACGGGCGTTCCTGGTCACGGCGGTTGGCGTCGCGGCGCTGGCGGCCGGCGCGGCGCTGGCCCGGCACGCGGCCCGGCTGCTGCCGTGGGACGCGCTCGGCCTGTTGGTGGCCGCCGTCGCGTTGCCGCTGGCGGCCCCGGCGGTGCGCTCCGAGCTGCCCTCGGTGGACACCGTCCGGCCGCTGCTGACCGTCCTCGGGCTCGGCCTCGCGCTCGGTTTCGGCCTCGCCTTCGCCGCCACCGCGTCCACCGGCTCCGCCCCGGCCAAGGTCGCCCCGGTCGCCCCTGCCCCCACCCCGGCCGCGCCTGCCTCGGACGCCCCCACCCCACCCGCCGGGCCGTCGGTCACCCGCCCGGACATCGGGGGGCGGGTCGCGCTGCTGGTGCTGGGGCCCGCCGCGCTGGTGCTCTCCGGGCAGGCCCTCGCGCCGGTCGTGGCGCGGGCCCAGTTCGACGGCCCCTACCAGGCCCCCTCGCTCACCGTCCCGGTCTTCGCCGGGGTGGCCGCCCTGCTGCTGGCACTGTTGTTCGGGTTCGGCCGCGCGGTGGACCGGCTCCGCCAGGACCTGCGCGCCGAGGCGGCGTCCCCCGGCCGGCCCTGACGGGCACCCGTCCACGCCTCCCTCAAGCGGGCCGGCCGCTCAGCGGTCGACCCGCCACGCGGCGTCGGGCGGCGGGCCGCCCTCGGCGACGATGTGCCGGACGATCCGCAGCGCCTCCTCCAGCGGCACGGTGTCCTCGTCGGGATACTCGTCGTCCTGCCCGTTGCCGAGGACGAAGCCGTCGCTCCAGCCGCCCGCCCCGGGGTCGGTCGCGTGCGCGCCCGGGTCGCCCGGCCCGTCGAGCAGCAGCACCATCGCCCGCTCGGTGTTGCTCACCACCGCCAGCGAGCGCCCCGACGAACTACTCAGCCACGATTCGAGCCGGCCGGCGGTGACCCGCTCGCCGAGCTGTCGGACCGCGTCGTCGGCCGTCACCGGCACCGTCGCACCGTGGAACGTCCAGGTCTCCACCATGGCCCGATCCTCCCAGCCGGACGGTCCGGGCCGGCTGCCCGGCCGGCCGAGCCGGGAAGCCACCGCGATCCGTCGGCGTTCGGGGTGTACGCGGGTCCCGTCGCACAGACCACCCAGCCGGTGCGGTGCCGAGTCGTGCCATCAGACCAGGGAGTCACGCCACTGCCGGTGCAGCGCCGCGTACCGGCCGTCGGTGCCGGCCAGTCGGTCCGGTGGGCCGTCCTCCACGATCCGGCCGCCGTCGAGGACCAGCACCCGGTCGGCGGTCTCCACGGTGGACAGCCGGTGCGCGATCACCAGCGCCGTCCGGTCCCGCAGCACGGTGGCGAGCGCCTGCTGCACCATCCGCTCCGTGGGCACGTCGAGCGATGACGTCGCCTCGTCCAGGACCAGCACCCGGGGGTCGGCGAGGAACGCCCGGGCGAACGCCACGAGCTGGCGTTGCCCGGCCGAGAGCCGGCCGCCGCGCCGGCGCACCTGAGTGTCGTACCCGTCGGGCAGGGCGGCGATGAAGTCGTGCGCGCCGATCGCCCGGGCCGCGGCCCGCACCGCCTCGTCGTCCGCGCCCGGCCGGCCGAACCGGATGTTCTCCGCCACCGAGCCGCTGAACAGGTGGTTCTCCTGGGTGACCAGCACGACCGCCCGGCGCAGCTCGGCGTCGGCCAGGTCCCGCAGGTCGACCCCGTCCAGGTGGACCGTGCCGGCGTCCGGGTCGTGGAAGCGGGCCAACAGCTTGGCGACCGTCGACTTGCCCGCGCCCGTCGGGCCGACCAGCGCGATGGTCTGTCCGGCCGGCACCGCCAGGTCCAGGCCGGTCAGGATCGGCGCGTCGGCCCGGTACCCGAACGAGACCGACCGGAGCTCCACCGCCCCCCGCCCCGGGCCGTCGGGCAACGGCGTCGGGCGGGCCGGCTCGGCCACCGCCGGCCGCTCGTCGAGTACCCCGGCCAGCTTCTCCAGCGCCGCCGTCGCCGACTGGAGCGAGTTGTAGAACTGGCTCAGCTCCTGCATCGGCTCGAAGAACCGGCGCAGGTACAGCAGGAACGCGGCGAGCACCCCCACCTCCATCCCGCCGCCGAGCACCCGGGTCCCGCCGTAGCCGAGCACCACCGCCACGGTCACGTTGCCGATGATCTTGATCCCCGGCGAGTACGTGGCGATCAGCCGGAACGCGTGCAGGCTGGTCCGCCGGTAGTCGTCGTTGACGGCGGCGAAGATCCGCTGGTTGCGCGGCTCCCGCCGGTACGCCTGCACCGCGCGGATGCCGCCCAGCGACTCCACGAAGTGGACGATCAGCAGCGCCACCGCCTCCCGGGTCCGCCGGTACGCCCCGGCCGACGCGCGGGCGAACCAGCGGGACAGCCAGAACAGGAACGGGAACGCCAGCAGGGTCACCGCGGCCAGCGGCGGGTCCAGCCAGAGCAGGATGCCGGCCACGGAGAGGATGGACAGGGCGGCGAGGAGGAGGCTGTCCACGCCGCCGTTGACCAGTTCGGCGATGGAGTCCAGGTCGCTGGTGAGCCGGGAGATCATCCGGCCCGAGGTGTAGCGCTCGTGGAAGCCGACGGACAGCCGCAGGAAGTGGCCGTACACCCGCTGCCGCAGCTCCAGCAGGACGGCCTGGCCGATCCGGGTGGAGAGGGCGAGGAAGCCGCGCCGGGCCGCGTACTCGGTCAGCGCGGCGGCGGCGAAGGCCCCCGCGATCGCGACGAGTGGCCCGCTGTTTCCGGACCGCAGCGGAACGATCGCCCGGTCGATGCCGAGCATCACCAGGTACGGCCCGGACATGGCGGCGGCGTTCTGCGCCAGCAGCAGCCCGACGGACGCCCCGAGCCGGCGTCGGTGCGGGCGCAGCAGGTCCCGCAGCAGCGCCCGGCTGCGGACGCGCAGCCGGGCGAGCGCCTCGGGCGTGGCCTCCTCCGCCCGGCTGCGGTCGGCCTCCGGGTCGGTGGCCCGCCCCCGCCACCGGTCCAGGTCCGCCGCGCCCCGCGCCGGCCGGTCCGGCGCGCCCCGTGCCTGCCGGCCCGCTGCGCCCCGGCCGCGCCGGCCGGTTGCGCCCGGCGGGCTGCCCGGCCCGTCGGCGGGCTCGTCCTCGGGATGGCGGACCGTGGGGTCGACGGCGGTCACGACAGCACCAGCCCCCGCTCGTCCGGTCCGGCCGCCGGCCCGGCCGGGCCCGCAGCCGACACCGCCGGGCCGGTCGGGACGGTCGCGGCCCCGGAGGGAGTGGTCGGGGCGGCGGAGAGGACCGCCCGGTACGCCGGCACCTCGGCCAGCAGCCGCGAGTGGGTGCCGATCGCCGTGATCCGGCCCCGTTCCAGCAGCGCGACCCGGTCGGCCAGCGCCACGGTCGACGGCCGGTGCACCACGAGCAGCGCGGTGGTGTTCCGCAGCACCCGCCGCAGCGCCGTCTCCACCAGTGCCTCGGTGTGCACGTCGAGGGCGGACAGCGGGTCGTCGAGCACCAGCAGCGCGGGCCGGCCGAGCACCGCCCGGGCCAGCGCCAGCCGCTGCCGCTGCCCGCCGGAGAGGGTGAGCCCCTGCTCGCCGACCCGGGTGGCCAACCCCCACGGCAACTCGTGCACGAAGTCGGCCTGGGCCAGCGCGAGCGCCGCCCGGACGTCGTCCTCGTCGGCGTCCGGGCGGCCCAGGGTGAGGTTCTCCCACACCGACATCGAGAACAGCGTCGGCTCCTCGAAGGCCACCCCGACGAGCCGGCGCAGCGAGGCCAGCCGCAGCTCGCGCAGGTCGTGGCCGTCCAGGGTGATCCGCCCGCCGGTCACCTCGTGCAGCCGGGGGACCAGGGAGAGCAGGGTGCTCTTGCCGGTGCCGGTCGCGCCGACCAGGGCCAGGGTCTCGCCCGGCTCGACGGTCAGGTCGATCTCCCGCAGCACCGGCGCGGGGGTGCCCGGGTAGCGGAACGACACCCGGTCGAAGACCAGCCGGCCGTGCACCGCAGGCCGGGCCAGGGCGACCGCGTCCGGCGCGTCCACGATGGACGGGCGGGTGTCCAGCACCTCCTGGATGCGGTCGGCGGCGGTCGCCGCCTCCTGGCCGTTGGCGATGATCCAGCCGAGCGACTGCACCGGCCAGATCAGCATCAGTTGCAGGCTGACGAAGGCGACCAGCTCGCCGATGGTGAGCGCGCCCCGGGCGGCGGCCATCGCGCCGGCGACCAGTACCACGCCGAGGGTCAGGTTCGGCACCAGGTCGAACAGCGCGGAGGTACGGGCCAGCAGCCGCCCCTTGGCGACCCCGGTGTCGTGCAACGCCCGCGCGCCGGCCGCGAACCGGCTGGCCAGCTCGGGCCCCCGGCCGTACGCCTTCATGGTGCGTAGCCCCTGCGCGGTCTCCTCGACCAGCGTTGCCACGTCGCCCTGCTGGTCCTGCATCCGGCGCGACGTGTCGTGGTAGTACCGCCCGAACCGGCGGCTGATCAGGAACAGCGGTACGGCGCTGGCCGCGACCAGCGCCCCCAGCGCGGGATGCAGCCGGATCAGCAGCACCACCACGGCGGCGTACGTCACCAGGTTGAGCACCAGGAACAGCAGGCCGAAGGAGAGGAACCGGCGGATCACCGACAGGTCGCTGGTGACCCGCGAGAGCAACTGCCCGGTCTGCCACCGGTCGTGGAAGCCGGGCGGCAGTCGTTGCAGGTGGGCGTAGACGTCGGCGCGGATCGCCGCCTCCATGCCCACCGACGACGAGGACTGCGTCCACCGGCGGATGAAGATCAGCAGCGCCTCGGCCAGGCCGAGCAGCAGGGCCAGGCCGCCGAGCCGGACCAGGCCGGCCGGGTCGTGCCGGGCGATCGGGCCGTCGACCACCCGCTGCACCACGAGCGGCACGGCGAGGCTCGCGCCGGTGCCGGCCAGCGCCGCCGCCAGCAACCAGCAGAACTGGACGGCGTACGGGCGCAGGTAGGGGCGTAACCGCCAGAGGTTGCGCAGCGGGCGAGCGCGGTCGGCCGGTTGGGCCGGGTCGCCGTCGCTCTCGGCAGGCACTTCCCGACGGTAGCGTCAAATGGGACTGTCGCCGCTGTCAACTTTCAGCACGTCCTTCGGCACGTCTGAACCCTGCCCGCCCCCGGCCCCGGCCGGTTCGGTCGTGCCCGGCGCGCTCAGCGCCCGGCGGGTGCCTCGTGGGCGAGCAGCCACCGCTTCACGTCCAGCCCCCAGCGGTAGCCGCCGAGGCCGCCGTCGGTGCGCAGCACCCGGTGACACGGGACGAACAGGGCGGCGGCGTTGCGCGCGCAGGCAGCCGCCGCGGCACGGACCGCCGCCGGCCGGCCGGCCAGCCCGGCGTACCCGGTGTAGGTGACCGGCCGGCCGGGACCGACCTCGCGCAGCACCTGCCACGCGTGCGCCATGAACGCGCCGCCGGTGTGCTGCTCCACCGGCACCGTGTCGATCGCGGTCAGCTCCCCGTCCAGGTACGCGGCGACCGCCGCGGTGACCGGGCCGAGCTCCGTCCGCCGCCGGACCGGCCCCCGCAGGCCGGAGTGCACCAGCGGCAGCAGCGTCTCCGGTTCGGGGGTGAAACCGGCGGCCCGGACCGCGCCGTCGGGACCGGTCAGGATGCTCAGCGGGCCGGCGGGGGTGTTCGTGACCGTGCCGTCGAGGGTGACGTTCATGCTGCTCTCCAGAGTCTGATCACCGCGTACGAGCGCCAGGGGCGCCAGCGTTCCGCGTACGCGTCGAGGGTCAACGGGGCGTCGGGGAGGCCGAGCGCGGCGGCACCGCGCCGCACGGCCAGGTCGGTGTGGAGCGCAACGTCGGGGTCACCGAGGGCGCGCATGGCCACGTAGCCGGCCGTCCACGCGCCGATCCCGGGGACGGCGAGCAGCCGCCGAACGGTCTCCTCTCGGTCCCCGCCGGGGTCGAGGTCCAACTCCCCGTCGACGACGGCCCGCGCCGCCGCCCGGATCGTCTCCCGCCGCCCCACCGGCATCCGGAATCCGCCGTCGGCGATCCCCAACACCTCCTCCGCCGTAGGAAACCCCCGCCCCCACCCCACCCAACCGGTCCCCCCACGTTGATCAAGAAGTTCGTGTCCTGGCGGAGCGGGTTCGGCGACGCAGCCCTCTTGATCAACCGACCTGGGGGCCGGGGTGAGGGGGAGGAGGTGGGTGAGGGTGGTTCGGGCCGAGGTGACCGAGACCTGTTGGCCGACGATCGCGCGGACGAGCATCTCGAAGCCGTCGACGGCACGCGGGACGCGGATCCCGGGCTCCGCCGCCACCAGCGGGGCGAGGGCGGGGTCGGCGGCGAGTGTGCCGTCGACGGCGGCCGGGTCGGCGTCGAGGTCGAGCAGCCGGCGGCAGCGGGCCACCGCCGGGGCCAGGTCGCGCATGTCGGCCAGCCGCAGCGTGGCCGCCACGTGCCCGGCCCCCGGGGTCAGGGCCACCTCCGCGCCGCCGTGCGGCAGCCGCAACCCCCGGCGGTACGTCCCGTCGCGCACCTCCTCCACCCCGGGCAGGGCCCGCAGCGCGAGGAAGTCCAGCAGCGCCGCCGCGTGCAACGGCGGCCGGTACGCCAACCGCAGCGCGATCGTGCCCGGCCCCCCGGCCACCGGTGCCCGCCCCCGGGCGTCGCGCAGCTCCGACGGGGCGGCGGCATAGACCTCGCGGACCGTGTCGTTGAACTGCCGGACGCTGCCGAACCCGGCCGCGAACGCGACCTCGGCCATCCCGAGCCCGGTCGTCTCGATCAGGATCCGGGCGGTCTGCGCGCGCTGTGCCCGGGCGAGCGCCAGGGGCCCGGCGCCCAGCTCGGCACGCAGCATCCGGTGCAGGTGACGTTCGGTGTAGCCGAGCCGGGCGGCCAGCCCCGGCACGCCGTCCCGGTCGACCACCCCGTCGGCGATCAGCCGCATGGCCCGCCCCACCACGTCCGCCCGGACGTCCCACTGGGGCGAGCCCGGGGCGGCGTCCGGGTGGCAGCGGCGGCAGGCCCGCAGCCCGGCTCCCTGCGCGGCGGCGGCCGACGGGAAGAACCGGACGTTGCGCCGCATGGGCGTCATTGCCGGGCAGGACGGCCGGCAGTAGATCCCGGTCGACGTCACGCCCGTGTAGAACCAGCCGTCGAATCGCTGGTCACGGCTGTCGACCGCCCGGTAGCACCGCTCGAAGTCCAATTCCACGACACCGATACTGCCCCGCCGCCCGGCCCTCCGGCTCGCGGAAATCGGACCTGGCCGTGGGGGGTGGGCAGGGGGCCTCGCGGCATCGCTCCACCTCAGCCGGCCCGTCCGACCGGGAACGGATATCCGGGCCGAAAGTGTCGGTAGGTGCCGGTACGGTCTCCGCCACCAACTCAAGAAGGGTGCGGCGATGGCGAGCGTGGCCGGGCGAGGTGTCCGCTGATGCGGTCGGGGCGGGCGCGGCTCGACCGCACGGTGGTTCAGGGCTTCTACGACCGGATGCGGGCGGTCGCCCCGGCGGCGTATGGCGCGATCGAGCGGGATCGGGCCGGTGACCCGGGGCGGGCGTTCCGGGACACGGCCTGCGGCCGGCTCGCCGCGTCGCTCGACGCCGCGGGCCTGCGTGCCCTTGGCATGTGGGCGCACCACTGGTGCATGCGCTTCTACGACGACGACACGCGGGTGGGGCTGCGCCTGGTCCGGGAGATCGCCGGCCGCTCCGGGCTGGGCTGGACGGTCGACGAGGTGCGTTGGATGCTCGGCGAGTCAGCGGCGGCCGGCCCGTCCGCGGCGTACCGGTTCACGCTGCCGGCCGCGGCGGCCCGCGAGCTGCCGCCGGCGGCCTGCGGTGAGCGGGCCGGCGAGCGGCGCTGGGTGTCGCGATCGGGAGCGTAGCTGAGGGCTGAGCGCTGAGGGAACCGCGTCGGTGCGAGGTGGGGCACAATGCCGGGACAGGACCCCGAGGAGAGGACCGCCGTGCCCGCCAGCGAGCCGACCATCATCGCCACCAGCATGGGCTTCTTCAGCCGCCGTCGCGGCCCGAACGACCTGCGCCCCGGGCCGGTCTTCGCGCTGGCCGCCGAGCTGGCCCAGGCCGGCCCCGAGCCGCGGCTGTGCTATCTCGGCCAGGCCGTCGGCGACCGGGACGCCTCGATCGCCGCCGTCCACGCGGCGTTCGCCGGCACCCGGTTCCGGGCGTCGCACCTGGCGTTGTTCCCCATGCCGAACGTCGACGACGTCCGGGCCCACCTGCTCGCCCAGGACGTGATCTGGGTCGGCGGCGGCAGCGTGGTCAACCTGTGCGCGGTGTGGCGGGTGCACGGCCTCGACGAGATCCTGCACGAGTGCTGGCAGGCCGGGGTGGTGCTGGCCGGGGTCTCCGCCGGCTCGATCTGCTGGCACCTCGGCGGTGCCACCGACAGCTTCGGCCCCCGGCTGCGCGGCTTCACCGACGGCCTGGGCTGGCTGCCGTACGGCAACGGGGTGCACTACGACAGCGAGGACCAGCGGCGACCGCTGATGCACGGGCTGGTCGCCGACGGCACGCTCCCGACCAGCCACTGCACCGACGACGGGGTCGGGCTGGTCTACCGGGGCACCCGGCTGGTCGAGGCGGTCGCCGACCGCGAGGGCGTCGCGGCGTACGAGGTCGCCCGGTCCGGGGACGGCGGGGTCCGGGAGACCCGGATCGAGCCGCGTCTGCTGAGCTGACCGCAGACGGCCGGTGCCGGCCGCGTAGACTGGCCGCCCGTGAGCCTCACCATCGGGATCGTCGGCCTGCCCAACGTCGGCAAGAGCACCCTGTTCAACGCGCTGACCAAGAACGACGTGCTCGCGGCGAACTATCCGTTCGCCACGATCGAGCCCAACGTCGGCGTCGTCGGGCTGCCGGACGAGCGGCTGAACAAGCTGGCCGAGATCTTCTCCTCGCAGAAGGTGCTGCCGGCGCCGGTGTCGTTCGTCGACATCGCCGGCCTGGTCCGGGGCGCCTCGAAGGGGCAGGGCCGGGGCAACGCGTTCCTGGCGAACATCCGCGACGCGTCCGCGATCTGCCAGGTGGTGCGGGCCTTCTCCGACCCGAACGTGGTGCACGTCGACGGCAAGGTCTCCCCGGCCGACGACATCGAGACGATCAACACCGAGCTGATCCTGGCCGACCTCCAGACCCTGGAGAAGGCGCTGCCCCGGCTGGAGAAGGAGGCCAAGCTCCGCAAGGACCGGGCCGCCGCCGTGGCCGCGGCGCAGCAGGCGGTCCAGGTCCTCGACGGCGGCACCACGCTGTACGCGGGCGCCGCCGCCGCCAAGATCGAGCTGGAGCACCTCCGCGAGCTGCACCTGCTCACCACCAAGCCCTTCCTGTACGTCTTCAACGTCGACGAGGCCGAGCTGGCCAACGCCGAGTTCCTCGACGAGCTGCGTGCGCTGGTCGCCCCGGCCGAGGCCATCTTCATGGATGCCAAGATCGAGTCCGAGCTGGTGGACCTGCCCGAGGAGGAGGCCCGCGAGCTGCTGGAGTCGATCGGTCAGGCCGAGCCCGGCCTCAACCAGCTCGTCCGCATCGGCTTCCGCACGCTCGGGCTCCAGACGTACCTGACGGCGGGGCCCAAGGAGGCGCGGGCCTGGACCGTCCCGGTCGGCGCGACCGCCCCGGAGGCCGCGGGGGCCATCCACTCCGACTTCCAGCGCGGTTTCATCAAGGCCGAGGTGGTCTCCTACGGCGACCTGGTCGCGGCCGGATCGATGGCGGCGGCGAAGGCGGCCGGCAAGGTCCGCATCGAGGGCAAGGAGTACGTCATGCAGGACGGCGACGTCGTCGAATTCAGGTTTAATGTCTAGTTCCGGTTCAACGTCTGCCTGATCCAATTCGCTTTCGTGACGAAGCCCGGCGGGTCACCATTCCGTGTGGGATCCGAACAGCAGCCTGACGATCGAGCCCGATACCAGCGCGACCGTGACTGGATCGGATATGCGTTGCATGAACTTCCGGCCGGGGTGCTGTGGGGTCCGCATGGCGCGACCGCAGAGCAGTGCGCGGAACTGCTGGACGGTCTGGACGAGTTCGCAAGGGTCTGCGACCGTCTCGGATTGAGCGATCACGCGGAGTTCATCGAGGCCTGCCGGTGGCACTTCGAGCACTACTCTCACTACCTGAGTCGGCGCCGCCACTTCGCGGACTACGGCACCTACGTCCGTGACCGGCACGGACCGATGAGCATCTCGCCACCGCCAACTCCGGACTGGCCGTGCAGCCGCTAGTCATGCGCCGTGACGTTGCATGGTTACCCAACCGGGTGGAGTTCCGCTTCAACATCTGAATCCAAGCCGTTCGCGCAGCTCAGGAGGTCGCGCCCTCGCCCGGGGCGCATCGGGGGCACAACCCTACGCCTCGTCGACCGCCGGCGGGTGCGCTCCTCCGAGTCCGGCATCAGGTGCCCGTACAAATTGAGGGTGCTCGCCCGTCCATGCTCGCTCTACCGGTCACTGGTGCCTGTCTCGCCCCGCAACAGCACCAAGATGATCGATAACACGAGCAGCGCACCGGACGAGGAGCGACCAGGCCGGCCCTGGGGGCGCTCACCCTGCCGTGGGCAACGCCCGCACCGAGTTACGAGACATCGCTCAGGTAGCGGCGAGCAAGCCGTCTGATGATGGCCTCGCCGGCGGCGGCGGGCAGGTAGCTGGCTTCTTGATGTGACTCGCTGTCTTCCCACTCGGGGATGTCTGCTGGGTCGTCGCCTCCGATGCTCAACGACACGTCACTATGCCGGGCGCGGAAGTAGAACCGGTCGCCGTTCAGCAGAGACCCTTCTATCTGAACTGGAGCTGCCGAACACGTCACCTGTGCCTCCCAGCCCTCGGTCCGCAGGGTGGCGGCGAGCTGGAGCCAGGACGCTACGTGCTGCTGGTGCCACCGCCGCCGTTGAGCTTCATCCATGAGGTCATGGTCCTGGACACCGACCTGCGCCTCGCGCCCGCACTCGGGCCGGGCTCCGGGCCGGCTGGCGTCCCTACCGGTGAGCGTGGGGGCCTTCGGGGCCGGCCGGTGGCGAGGTGGCCGGCGGCGATTCAGCCGCCCGGGCAACGGCTGTCGCCCCCGCTGTGTTCGCGGCATCCGGACACCGGTGCCGGCGGTGGGGGCGGCGGGTCCAGGTCGCGGTAGACGTACGCGGCCAGCGTCAGCGCCGGGACGCCGCCGACGACGGCCAGCACCAGGAAGACGATCGCGGTGCGGGCCAGCCGCATCCTGTACGCCACTGCGGCGATCACCGCCGGCCCGGCCGCCGCCAGGAGGAGCGTGGCCAACACCACCTGGGACACCTGGCGGCCCAGGTACTCCGTCTCGCTGCTCGAGACGGAGTACGAGGCGGCCCAGTGTTCCATGCCGATGGCGAACCACCGGCAGACGAGCGCGAGCAGGCCCCCGACCCAGAGCAGCGTCAGGAGCCCGACGACGGGACCGCCGTGCCGCGCGGTCGGGGCGGAGGTGGAGGACGCCATGGTGCCCAGCCTGCACCGGAGCGTCCCCAAGGGCATGAGTCGGCGTACTCAGCGGACGAGCCCGGGCTTCGGCGTCGTCGGGGCCGCCGGCCCGGTCCGCTTCGATGTCCGACTCCGACCGATACGCATTCGTTGATCGACAGGTCAGCGAACGCGCTGCATGATGACCTGATGCGAACTCGGCTGCTCTTCGTCCGACACGGTGAGTCGGTACACCAGGTCGAGGGGGTGGTGGGCGGCCCGCACGGCTGCCGGGGACTGACCGAGGTGGGCCACCAGCAGGCGCGCAGGCTGGCCGGGCGGCTCGCCGACGAACTCGCGGTCTCCGGCCCCGTGGCCGTCTACTCCTCCGTGCTGCGCCGGGCGGTCGAGACCGCCTGGCCCATCGCCTCGGCGCTGGGCGTCAGCCCGGTGGCGGACTGCGGGCTGTGCGCCTGGCACACGCCGCCGTACGCCGACGGGCTGTCGACGACCCGATTCCAGACCGACCACGCGACGGCAGGCGGTGGGGTGTTTCGGCCGTTCGAGGAGGGCAACGAGACCTGGGCGGAGCTGACCGTGAGGGTCAGCCGCGCGATCATGGACATCGCGCACCGGCACCGGGGCGGCACGGTCGTGCTGGTCGGGCACACCGAGACGGTCGAGGGCTCCTTCCACGCCCTCGCCGCCCAGCCGATGTTCAGGGCGTTCGACGTGGCGGTGGCCCCGGCCTCGACCACTGAGTGGACCACCGACGACGACCCCACCGGCTGGCCGCCGGCCCGGTGGACCCTGCGCCGCTTCAGCGACGTCTCCTGACGCCTGAGCCCACCCACCCACCCGCCGAGTCGCGATGTTGGACAGTTGTCGTCGCGTGACGACGGTAACCGTCCAAGGTCTCCGGCAGAGGCGGCGGGAGGCGGCGGGAGCGGCCGGGGCGGCGGGAGGTGGCGGGGCGGCGGGGGCGGCCGGGGGCGGCGGAGGGCGGCGGGGCGTGGTTGGGTGTCGGCGTGGAGCTTGAGTTCGACGGTGGCGGGGTGCGGTTGGCGGGCACGCTGGACCTGCCGGCCGGCCCGGTCCGGGGCGGGATCGTGGTCCTGCACGCCGCCGAGGCCGGGTACCGGTCGTACTTCTGCTACGAGCACCTGGCCCGGGTGCTGCCCGGCGCGGGGATCGCGGTGCTGCGCTTCGACCGTCGGCCCCGGGTGGATAACCACGACGTACCCCTGGCAGACCAGGCCGCCGACGCGGCAGCGGCCATCGGTGTCCTGCGTCGGCAGGTCGGCGACGTGCCGGTCGGGCTGTGGGGGCTGAGCCAGGGCGCGTGGTCGGCGCCGCTGACCGCCGCGCTCCGTCCGGACCTGGTCGCCTTCCTGGTGCTGGTCTCCTCCAGCGGGGTGAGCCCCGCCGCCCAGATGCGCTACGGCACCGCCGAGCAGCTCCGCCTGCACGGCTACGGCGACGTCGACCTGACCGAGCTGGGCCGGGTGCGGGCCACGATGGAGGCGTACCTGCGGGGCGACCTCGACCGCGCGACCGCGCAGGCGGCCATCGACCGGGCCGCCGAGCGTCCCTGGTTCCCGCTGGTCTACCTGCCGCGCGAGCTACCCGACGAGCCGGGCACCTGGCGGGACATGGACTTCGACCCGGTTCCGTTGTTCGCCCGGGTGACCTGCCCGGTGCTGCTCTTCTACGGTACGACTGACGCGTGGGTCCCGATCGACGCCAGCGTCGCCGCCTGGCGGCGGGCCACCGCCGGAGCCGCCACCCCGCCCACCGTCTGCCGGCTCGACGGCTGCGACCACTATCCCACCCTCGGCGAGGGCGAGGACCTCGACAGCATCAGCCCGCAGTACGCCGCCACGATGCTGAGCTGGCTCGACGCCCTGCTGTCCGCCGCGGTTGGGGCGGGTGTCGAAAGCTCTGGAGACGCAGGGCCATGTCTCCAGCGGAATGCAAACTCGATCACCATCAACCGAAACCGACCGCTGCCCTGACGATGAGCGGAGATCTATCAGTTCCGGACCACTCCGGGGCTGGGCGGCCTCCCGGGGAACCGCCGGCGATCGGCGAGGCGTGCAAGATCGTGCTCGATCCCGGAAAGCGTGGTCTCCTACCCGTAACGGGGCCACGCTTTCCCTGATCGAGCACGATCTTGTTCCGGGTCCAGCGCGATCCAGCGCGATCGTGTGCGCTCGTACGGACCCAGACCACGCCGACAGCGCCGAGCCGAGGTGGGCCGACTTCGACACAGGCTCCAGCGGCTGGGGTCACGCGCGGCGCAGCGCGTCCTCGACGCCGGTCTCCCGGCTGCCGAGGTGGGCCGGGTCGCGGCCCGACAGCAGGTCCACGGCGGCCTTCACGCAGGCGCCGTACTCGCGGGTGGAGCTGATCCGCCACGTCCGGTCGTACTCGCGGGCGGTCTCGTCGCCCACGCCGCTGGCGTCGACGCCCAGCTGCCGGCACACCGCCACGGCGCGGGGCAGGTGGAAGGCCTGGGTCACCACCGTCGCCCGATCCA
Source organism: Micromonospora sp. CA-111912 (assembly GCF_050948415.1). Classification (NCBI taxonomy): domain Bacteria; kingdom Bacillati; phylum Actinomycetota; class Actinomycetes; order Micromonosporales; family Micromonosporaceae; genus Micromonospora; species Micromonospora sp. CA-111912. The sequence goes on along the minus strand of NZ_CP192007.1, from coordinate 6,246,947 downwards.
CCCCGAAGATCCGCTTCGCGCGGGCACACGAGTCGTACGTGTCGAAGCCGGCGTAGTCCAGCACCACCCGCTCCGCCGGCACGCCGTGGTCGAGCAGCCAGCGCCGCATCGCGGTCGGCTCGTCGTAGTCCGGGTTCATGTTGTCGCCGGAGAGCAGGACGGCGCGCACCTTGCCGGCGGTGAGCAGCCGCCGCGCGATCTCCAGGCGGGCGGTGAGGAACGGCGAGGGGGTCCCGTCGGGGTGGACCTTGGTGCCCAGCACCAGGGCGACCGGCGCGTCGGGGACGTCCTGCTCGGCGAAGATGTGCCCCTCCGCACCGCCGCGGATCCACTGCACGCTGGCCACGGTGCCACCGGCCAGGAGCGCCGCGAAGACGACGGCCGCGACGACGGCGCGGCGCAGCCAGCGCGTACGCCTGCCGTCGGCCGGGCGCAGCCTTTGGACCAGAGTGGAGAGTCGACCCCGCATTGGGCAAGTATCTCAGGGTCGCCCAACAACTGATCTTGCCTGCCGATCGTGCCCGGCCAGCCGCCGAGCAGGCCGCCCGGGTCGAAGCTGCCGGGCACCGCCCACGCGCCGGGTCGACGCGGAGGACTACCTCAGCCACCGCAACGGCAAGCGGTTGGTCGCCGAGCCGTCCGTGTTCGACCGCTACCGACCTCCGGGCTCCGACGAGGGTGATCGCTGATTCTCCCTGTGGCGGCGGTGCCGCCGGCGGGTCAGGACTGTGGGCGGGTCAGCTCGACCTCGTCGCCTGGCAGGACCTCCACGTCGCCCTCCGGGCCGCGTACCTCAAGGATCGGCACGCCCTCGTCGAGCTTCATGACCCGGCGCTCGTCCACGCTGGGCACCCGCGCGATCACGGAAGCCCCCGGCGGCAGCTCCACCCGCCGCCGCTCCGGTGCCTCCCGGACGACGGTGCCCCTGCCGCGACTGGTGGTGACGAGTCCCTCGGAGCGAAGGACCGAGATCGCCATGCGGACGGCGTCGCGGCCGATGCCGTACTCCTGCGTCAGCCGGGTTTCGCTGCCGACGGCCGAACCCGCCGGCAGGGCACCGGATTCGATCCGCTCCCGCAGCAGGTCGGCGAGCTGCAGGTAGACGGGCGTATGAGAACGCGGATCGATGGTCATGGCATCAGCGTGGTGGCCTCGTGGCCAGGGTGGCTTGTGGCTATGTGGCCATAAGGGCTTGATGCCTTAGGGGCCTCATGCTTATAGTCCCAGTTGCATTCGGTGTCTGGGCGGAAACGCTGAGGTGCACCGGGTTCTACCGAATGAGGCTGGTCCGATGCGGGGAGGGGTGATCGGTGGTGCGCGGTTTCTTCAGGTGGTCCGGCGGGCCCGGGCGGGCGTCGTGGAGGCGCAGGGCTTCGTCCTCCTGCCCGCGCTCCTCGGCATTCGTGTCGCTGCTGCCCTGGCAGGTGCGGACGCAGCGGTTCCGGTCGGCCCGGTTCGGCCGACGTGGCCTGGACCCGGGGGAGGTGCAGGCGTTCCTGGACCGGCTGGCCACCGAGTTGGCCGTGCACTACGACGCGCTGCGGGCGGCCCGGCTGGAGACGGCGCGGCTCGGCTCCGAGTTGCGGCGACTGCGGGCCGAGCAGGCTCGCCGACCCAACGCGGGCCGGCACTGATGGCGGCCCGGGGGCGGTTCGTCATCCACCTGCCCGTCCTCGCCCCGGACCTGGTCGGCGCGGTGCGGCTCGCCCGGGTGGTGGCGCGCTGGGCGGGCGTGCTCTCCTCGGCGGACCCGGGGGAGACCACCGTGTCGGCCGAGGACGAGCAGGGCGTACGGCATCGGGTCTTCTGCGACCTGCGCCTGCCGGGCGGCCGGCGCTGCCTGCTCCGGGCCGACCACGACGGATCCTGCACCCGTCGGCCGAGCCGCTGACCCTCGGCGGACCGGTGCGCCGGCAGCGCGCAGCAGCCAGCCAGCCAGCCAACCAGGCGGGCGGCCGGCGGCGGGTCGGGCCGCGCCCGGTCAGCCCTGGGAGTTCTGCCCCCGCTGCCACACGTCGCCCTGGACGCCGTGCCGCTCGGCCGCGTACCGCTCCTGGGTGCTGGCCGCCTCGCGGGCCGCCGCCGAGTCCTCCGGGGTGGGCTGCCGCCGCCGGTCCCGCCAGGCGACCACGATGAACGCGGCCCCGCCCAGCACCAGGGCCAATCCGAAGATAACCATCACTGTCGTCATGTCCACGACGGTAGGGCCCTCGGGCGAGGGCCGCCGACCCGTGCGCGGCTTGGCGGTGGCCGGGGCGTCGCGCTCGGTAGCGGAGGGGAATGGCGGGGCGTAGTGTCATCGACACCTGTCGCAGCCGAGGTTAGGACGCGCGATGCCAGTTCCGCAGCGGACGGGCAAGATTCGACGGGCCCTCTGCCGGTTCAGGCTGCACATCCCGTCCGAGTTCACCGACTCCGACGACCCGTGCCGCTGCGAGCGGCGGTGCCGGCACTGCGGGCAGTTCTTCTCCGCCAAGGTCATCCACACGTACGGCCGGGGCCGTAGGACGACGGATCCCTGCGAGCGGGTTGCCGACTGCGTCCGGTGCGGGCACGAGTCGAGGTGGCGCCAGCACAACCGGACTCGTTCCGTGCTGGTGGCCGACCTGCCCGCACCTCAGCGACGGTTTCATTCTCCCGAGCCCTGCGACTACGCCCAGGTCTGCGAGGTCTGTGACGAGGTCACCCAGGTCCGGACCGAGCACGACTGGGACCGGGATGAGTGGGGCGGCAGGTGTCGTGTGTGCCGGGAACTACGCCTCACCGACGAGGCCTAGCGCGACCGTCGACAGGCATCGCGTTCAGGCTTGTTCCCTGCGCGGGTGGGCGCCGGCGAACCCCTGACGGGGCCTGGGTCCGTATGAGTGCACACGAGCCCCACGATCGCGCTGGATCGGGAAACAAAATCGTGCTCGATCAGGGAAAGCGTGGCCTCGTTGCGGGGAGGAGGCCACCCTTTCCGGGATCGAGCACGATCTTGTACGCCTGGCCGACGCCGGCGGTTCCCGGGAGGCGCACGCGCTTGCCTGCCGCCGAAGACGTGGCCGTGCGTCTCCCGTTGGGCCTAGGGCGACATCGTCAGGAGATGTAGTGCAGGATCACGTTGTGCACGTGGTGGCTCTTCTCCGCGCCCCGGAACTCGACCTCGTACGTGTGGGTGCCGACGTGGATCGCGATCGCGCCGGTGGAGAAGAACGACCCGCCCCACGACTTGTTGCTCACCACGCTCACGCTGGTGATCTTCGAGTACGGGATACTGGTGATCGCGTACCGCTTGCCGACAAAGGACCGGTCCTGGATGATCACGCGCCGGTCGGTGAGGCCGATGAACCCGGTGCCGGTGCCCACGGCGTCGTAGACGGAGATGATCTGCTCACCGTCGAGGAGGCCGCTCTGGATCTGCTGGAACTGCTCCTTGCGGTCGTACGTCGCGTTGGCCATGCGTCCCACGGTAGGTCGGCCGCGCCAACGCCCAGCCGGTCGGACCCGGTCGAGGCGGCACAGCATGGTGGGGCCCTGGACGCGACGGAGCCCCGCCGGGCATCGTCGATGCGTCGGCGGGGCTCCGTCGCGAATGCGCTTACCGGTTGGTGCGCGGGTCGTTGTCGTGGGTGCGGCTGCCGGACTTCGCCAGGCCACGGCTGACCAGGTAACCGATGGTCAGCAGGGTGATGTACCACCAGGCCTTGTCGGCCGCGAAGTAGTCCGCGCCGTTGTTGGCCGCGCCGTCACCGACGGTCTGCGAGGCGATCAGCACGCCGATGACCGCCAGCAGGTAGACGGCCAGCTCGGTGGTCTTCCACGACGGCTTTGTCTCGTCGCCGTGCCGGGCCACGTGGTGGACGTCGTGGCCCGGGTGGCGGTCGGCGTGGTCTGTCACGTGCTTGGTGCTGGTGGTCGGCGCAGTCATGTCAGCTCCCGAATAAATGCGATTCGTCAGGTTGAACCTTTGCGGGAAAGTTGTCTCGTCCCGCACCGATTCAGTACCCCTGCACCCTTCGGGCAAAACAAAGATTCTCAGGAAGCTCTCAGACGCTGGTGACGGCCCGGTACACGTCCTCGATGCGGGCCGCCAGCAAGACCTCGCCCTCGGTGAGCGGCTCGTCGTCGCCGTGCCCGACCCGGATCTGGGTCCGGTCGTCCCGGCGGGTGATCTCGGGGCGCAGGTGCAGGGCGTCGGCGACCACCTTGACCCGCTCGGTGAGCGCGGCGTGCTGGGCGTCGTCCATCACCAGCGTGCGCCGGAGTTCCTCACCCTCCCGGGTCCATCCGGTCAACAGAGTCAGTGCGTCGCTTAGGTAGTCGTGCTTCGTCCGTCCCCTGAACAGCACGCGCATCACCGCACCTCCCAGGCGTCGTTGCCGGCTTGTGGCCAAATCGTCGCCGTCCCGTGTCTATGCCGGTGGCTCAAGTCTGTCGTCCGACCGAGGGTGTGTCCACGCCCACACTTCCTACTTCTACTGGCCTGGCGGACGGTCACGGTACCCAAACCGCCGATTGATCTGGCACCCTGGACGCCCGTGCAGACCGAACGGGCCAGCGAGAGCGGACAGACCGAACGACAGGAACCAAAGGTGATCGTCGGCGCGGCGATCATCGCGGACGGGCGGGTGCTCGCCTGCGCCCGGTCCGCCCCGCCCGAGGTCGCCGGAATGTGGGAGTTCCCGGGCGGCAAGGTGGAGCCGGGGGAGAGCGAGACCGCCGCGCTGGTCCGCGAGTGCGCCGAGGAACTGGCCGTACGCGTGGCGGTAGGCGACCGGGTGGGCCGCAACGTGCGGATGGCCCACGGCCGCTCCGTGCTCAAGGTGTACGCCGCCAGCCTGCTGCACGGCGACCAGCCGCAGGCGCTGGAACACTCCGCCCTGCGCTGGCTGGCCGCCCACGAGCTCGACTCGGTCACCTGGCTCCCCGCCGACGCCCCGATCGTCGCCGCCCTGCGCCCGATGCTCACCGCCGACTGACCGGCGGAAGCGGGCGTACGGGCGAAATGCGGACGGGGGCCGCCGGCGTGTGCCGTGGCCCCCGTCCGCGTCGCCGTGCTCAGTGCTTGTCCTGCTCCGGGTGGGCGAAGTTCAGGTGCTCCGGGGGCAGTGGGAACGTCACGTCGTCGCCGAACGGCGACGGCGCGGCGGCCCGGTCGAAGGTGAGCTCCGTCAGCGGGAGCCTGCCGTTGTCGTCCACGGCCGGGGCGGTCGGCCTCGGCACCTCGCGGTGCCAGTTGACGCCGGCCTGGGCCTGGGCCTCGGCTGCCGGGTCGTGCGAGTCGCCCGCGTGGGAGTGCACCCCGCCTTGCGTGGCGTGGGAGTGCACCGCGTCGCCGTGCTTCGCGCTGGTCACGAAGGTCTGAGGCACCTGACCCCTCCGAAAGATCTTGTTACCGAGCCACACAAGGGGATCGTACCTGCGGTCGACGACCCGCTCCTTCATGGGGATGATCCCGTTGTCCGTGATCTTGATGTGCTCGGGGCAGACCTCGGTGCAGCACTTGGTGATGTTGCAGAAGCCGAGCCCCTGCTCCGCCTGCGTGTACTCCCTGCGGTCGGTCCGCGCGTCGAGCGGGTGCATGTCCAGCTCGGCGGCCCGGATGAAGTACCGGGGGCCGGCGAAGGCGTGCTTGTTCTCGTCGTGGTCCCGGATCACGTGGCAGGTGTTCTGGCACAGGAAGCACTCGATGCACTTGCGGAACTCCTGCGAGCGCTCGACGTCCACCTGCTGCATCCGGTAGTCGCCCGGGGCGACCCCGGCCGGCGGTGCGAACGCCGGGGTCTCCCGAGCCTTCTCGTAGTTGAACGAGACGTCGGTGACCAGGTCCCGGATGATCGGGAAGGTGCGCAGCGGAGTGACCGTGACGGTCTCGGTCTCCTCGAAGGTCGACATCCGGGTCATGCAGCCCAGCTTGGGCATCCCGTTGATCTCCATGGAGCAGGAGCCGCACTTGCCGGCCTTGCAGTTCCACCGGCAGGCCAGGTCCGGCGCGTCGGTGGCCTGGAGCCGGTGGATGATGTCGAGGACCACCTCGCCCTCGTTGACCTCGACCTGGTAGTCCTGCAGGTCGCCGCCGCTCTCGTCGCCGCGCCAGACCCTGAAGTGACGCTTGGTGCCCATCAGTTCCCCGCCTCCTCGGCGTCGGCGTCCGAGACGAGGGCGTCGAAGTCTGCCAGCTCCTCGTCGGTCAGGTATTTGGCCAGTTCCGCGCGGTCGAAGAGGCCGATCAGCTCCGACCGCATCTTCGGCAGCGGCTTGTGGGTCAGCCGCACGGCGTCGCCGTTCAACGAGCAGACCAGGTTCACCCGCCGCCACATCGGGTCCATCGCCGGGAAGTCCTCCCGGGTGTGCCCGCCGCGCGACTCCTGCCGCTCCAGCGCCGCCTTCGCGGTGCACTCCGAGACCACCAGCATGTTGCGCAGGTCCAGCGCCAGGTGCCAGCCCGGGTTGTACCGCCGGCCGCCCACCGCGCTGACCTTCGCCACCCGCTCGCGCAGCTCGGCCAGCCGCCCCAGCGCGTCGGCCAGCTCGCCCTCACGCCGGATGATGCCGACCAGGTCGCCCATCACCGCCTGGAGGTCCTGCTGGAGGTGGTAGGGGCTCTCCCCGGTGTCGCGCTGCAACGGCGCGAGCGCCGTCTCCACCGCGGCCTCCACCGCGCTGATCGCCACCTTCGGGCGCGCGGTGAGCTGATCGGTGTACGACGCGGCGTGGCCGCCCGCCCGCTTGCCGAAGACCAGCAGGTCGGACAACGAGTTGCCGCCGAGGCGGTTCGACCCGTGCATGCCGCCGGAGACCTCACCCGCGGCGAACAGCCCGCGCACGCTGCCGAACGCGGCTCCGGAGTCCGGGTCCACCTCGACGCCGCCCATCACGTAGTGACAGGTCGGGCCGACCTCCATCGGCTCCTTGGTGATGTCGACGTCAGCCAGCTCCTTGAACTGGTGGTACATCGACGGCAGGCGACGGCGGATCTCCTCGGCCGAGCGCCGGGAGGCGATGTCCAGGTAGACGCCGCCGGCCGGCGTACCCCGACCGGCCTTGACCTCGCTGTTGATCGCCCGGGCGACCTCGTCGCGGGGCAGCAGCTCCGGCGGGCGCCGGTTGTTGTCCGGGTCGGTGTACCAGCGGTCCGCCTCCTCCTCGGTCTCCGCGTACTGCTTGCGGAAGACGTCGGGGACGTAGTCGAACATGAACCGCTTGCCGTCGGAGTTCTTCAGCACGCCGCCGTCGCCGCGCACCGACTCGGTGACCAGGATGCCCTTCACCGAGGGCGGCCAGACCATGCCGGTCGGGTGGAACTGGAGGAACTCCATGTTGATCAGCGTCGCCCCGGCGCGCAGCGCCAACGCGTGCCCGTCCCCGGTGTACTCCCAGGAGTTCGAGGTGACCTTGTACGACCGGCCGACGCCGCCGGTGGCCAGCACCACCGCCGGAGCCTCGAACAGGATGAACTCGCCGGACTCCCGGTAGTAGCCGAACGCCCCGGCGACCTTCTCGCCGTCGAGCAGCAGCTCGGTGATGGTGGTCTCGTCGAACACCTTGATCCGGGCGTCGTACGAGCCCAGTTCCGCCTTGTCCTCCTGCTGGAGGGAGACGATCTTCTGCTGGAGGGTGCGGATCAGCTCCAGGCCGGTCCGGTCGCCGACGTGCGCCAGTCGCGGGTACTCGTGGCCGCCGAAGTTGCGCTGGGAGATCTTCCCGTCCTTGGTGCGGTCGAAGAGCGCCCCGTACGTCTCCAGCTCCCAGATCCGCTGCGGCGACTCCTTCGCGTGCAGCTCGGCCATCCGGAAGTTGTTGAGGAACTTGCCGCCGCGCATGGTGTCGCGGAAGTGCACCTGCCAGTTGTCCCGGCTGTTCACGTTGCCCATGGCGGCGGCGGCGCCGCCCTCGGCCATCACCGTGTGCGCCTTGCCGAACAGCGACTTGGAGATGATCGCGGTCTTCTTGCCGGCGAGCCGGGCCTCGATCGCCGCGCGCAGGCCGGCGCCACCGGCCCCGATCACGACGACGTCGTAGTGGTGTCGTTCGATGCGATTCGTGGTGGTCATGTCAGGCCCTCTAGTTGATGAACCGCAGGTCGTTGATCCAGTTGGACGCGACCGCCATGACGTAGAAGTCGGTCAGCGCCAGGGTGCCGAGGGTGATCCAGGCGAGCTGCATGTGCTTGGCGTTCAGCGTGGAGATGAACGTCCAGGCCTTGTACCGCACCGGGTGCTTGGAGAAGTGCTTGAGCCGCCCGCCGATGATGTGCCGGCAGGAGTGGCAGGAGATCGTGTACGCCCACAGCATGATCACGTTGACCAGCAGGACGATGTTGCCCAGCCCGAAGCCGAAGCCCTTGGGCGAGTGGAAGGCCAGGATCGCGTCCCAGGTGTTGATCAGCGAGATGACCGCGGCGGCGTAGAAGAAGTAGCGGTGCAGGTTCTGGCCGAGCAGCGGGAACCGGGTCTCGCCGGAGTAGGTCTTGTGCCCGTCCGGGACCGCGCAGGCCGGCGGCGACAGCCAGAACGACCGGTAGTACGCCTTGCGGTAGTAGTAGCAGGTGAGCCGGAACAGCAGCAGGAACGGCAGCGTCAGCGCGGCGTCCGGGATGATCCACCAGTCGGGCAGGAAGCGCCCGAAGTGCGCGGCCCCCTCGACACACCGCTCCGTGACGCAGGGGGAGTAGAACGGGGTCAGGTAGTGGTACTGCTCCACCCAGTACCTGTCGTGCATGAAGACCCGGACCGTCGCGTACGCGATCCAGGCGCTGAGCCCGACGACGGTGATCAGCGGAGCCAACCACCAGCGGTCCGTCCGCAACGTCTTCGCCGCTATGGCGGCGCGTGCTCGCGCGCCCCGCGGCCTCGTTGCCGTTGATGTCATTCGAGTCGTCTCCCTGACGGGGCCCTGACGGGCGGCATCATGTTCCGGCCGGCACGCGGACCGGCGAACCTCGTACCCGCTGCCACGTCACGCGCAAGCCAACGACCGCACCGGTGTGCCGGCGCAGCTAAGTGACACACGTTACGCCGATCTCCGCTGGCCGTCCGCGCAAGGGAGTGTCCCGGGTGTCCGGTCCCCCGAAAAGCCCTCGCAACACGTTCGATTTCCGGGTATCGAGAACCTCCCCGCGCAGGCCGGCCGGGGACTGACCGGTCGCGGCGTGGGCTCAGCCGGAGGCGCCGCCGGTGAAGTTCCAGGCGGCCAGCCGCAGGGCCGGGGCGTCCCACCAGACGCCGTCGACCCGGTCCGGCTGCCGGACCGGGCGGCGGCCGATCCCGAGCACCGCGCCGGGCCTCAGCGCCCTTGGGTACGACTCGGTGAAGCGGAAGTCCCGTACCGCCCGGACCGGCACACCGCCCTCCACCAGCCAGACCCCGTTGCGGGTCAGCCCGGTGATCACCAGGCTCTTGGTGTCCAGCACCCGGGTGTACCAGAGGTCGCTGACCAGCAGTCCACGTTCCATCCCGGCGACCAGGGCGGCGGTCTCGGCGTCGAGCACCGGCCCGCCCGGCGTCTCCGCCCCGCCCAGCGCCCCGCCCACCGGCCCGCCCGGCGTCTCCGGCCCACCGCCAGCCGCAGTGACACCCGCCACAGGGGTGCCCGTTTCCCGGGTGGCCCCGGCGGCGGCCACCCCTGCGGCGCCGGTGAGCCGCAGGTTGCCGGGGGTCGGGCCGAAGGTGGTCGCCCCCGGCTCCGCGTGCCCGGTGGAGCCCGCGCCGGCCTGCGCGCCGCTGCGCCGGTCGTGCGCCACGGCGACCGTGGTGCCCGCGTCCACCAGGGTCAGTGCCCGTCGGCCGGTGCCCTCGGCGTCGAACGGCAGCCCGGAGCCGCCGAGCGGGTCGTCGACGAGCGTCACCGCCGGATCGAACTGGGCGATGCCCGGCTCGGCGAACGACTGCCGCTCGGCGAACCGCTTGCCGTTGAAGCCCCACATGGCGAAGTTGTGCAGCAGGTCGGCCACGGCGGCCGGCTCCAGCACCACCTCGTACGGGCCCGGCGGCAGCTCGACCGGGTCCACGGCGGCGCGGGCCTTCGTGGCGGCCCGGAGCCCCAGCGCCGCCCCGTCGAGGTCGGCGAGCCGGTCCGCGCAGAGCCGGGCCACCCCGTCCGCCGCGCCGGCCCGGGCGATGCCGTCCATCGCCGCCTCGGCCGCGCTGCCCTGCGCCGAGTGGCCGGCCGAGTTGGCGAACGCCGCCGCCCGGTACGCGGTGCGGCAGTAACCGGCGGCCTCCAGCCCGCCGACGGCGGCCACGAACGCGCGCACCCGCTCGGCCCGCTCGTCGGGCTCGGCGAACGCGGTGGCCTCGTCCCATGCCGGGACGGCCGGCACCGACATCGGTGGGGCCAGCCCCGGCCAGGCCGGGTCGGGCGGGCAGAGTCGGGCCGCGGTCAGGGTCCGCTCGACCAGGGCGGCCAGCCCGTCCGGGGTGACCACGCTGCCGCTGCCGGCGGCCGTACGCCCGTCGGCGTGCAGCCGCAGCCGCACCTCGACGCCCGACTCGGCCACGTTCTGGTGGATGAAGGAGTTGGCGAACCGGGTCAGCGCCAGCTCGGACCGGGTGACCACCACCTCGGCCTCGGCCCCCGGCCCGCCCAGCCGGCGGACCAGGTCGACCACCCGGCCGGCGAGGTCGAGCGCGTGCCGCTCGGCGTCGTGGTTCGTGCGACCACCGCTGCGCTCACTCATGCGCGGACCCCCACTCGGACGTTGCGGAATCGGGCCGGCGCGGCCGGGTGGCCGGTGTGGCCGGTCTGGCCGGGCTGGCCCTTGCCGCAGTTCGGCGTGCCCCACGCGACGGTCTCCGAGGAGAGCATGTCCATCGAGCGCCAGAACAGCGGCCCGATGCCGGTGTAGGTGGGATTGCGCAGCATCCGGCCCCGCCGGCCCCGCTTCACCTCCCAGCCGATCTCGCAGCCGAACTGGAAGTTGAGCCGCTTGTCGTCGATGGACCAGGAGCGGTTGACGTCCATCAGGACGCCGTCGTCGGTGGCCGCGACGATCTCGTCGAGGGTGTGCGGGCCGGGCTCCAGGCCCACATTGGTCATCCGCACCATCGGCAGCCGGGCCCAGCCGTCGGCCCGTACGCTGCCGCCGTGGTCCAGGCCGGCGACGGCGGCCGAGTCCCGGCCGGCGAGCACCCCGACCCACCGGCCCTCGCGCACCGCGTCCCGCCGCACCGCCGGGGAGCCCTCGTCGTCGAAGCCGAAGCTGCCCAGCGCGCCGGGGATGGTCGGGTCGATGGTGACGTTCATCAGCTCGGAGCCGTAGCGCAGCGAGCCGAGCTGGGCCAGGTCCAGCCAGGACGTGCCGGCGAAGGCGGCCTCCCAGCCGAGGATGCGGTCCAGCTCGATGGCGTGCCCGACCGACTCGTGGATCTGCAACGCGAGCTGCTCGCCGCCGAGGATCAGGTCGGTCTCGCCGGCCGGGCACCGCGGGGCGGTGAGCAGCGCCCGGCTCTCCTCGGCGATCCGGGCGGCGTGCGCGGCCAGGTCGAGCGAGGTGACCAGCTCCCAACCGGTGGTGCCGTACTGGCCCCGGTAGCTCGGGTACGACCGGCGCTGGGTCTCGCCGTCGCCGATCGAGGTGGCCGAGATGCCACCGCCGCACTCTCGGATGTGCTGGTCGATGCGGTGGCCCTCGCTGGAGACGAACCACTTCGTGGTGTCCCAGACCTGGTAGAGCCCCTCGGCCACGTCCGCGCCGTGGGCGGCCATCGTGGCGGTCGCGCCGACCAGCAGGTCGCCCTTGTCGGACAGGGCCACCCCGAGCGGGTCCACCTCGCACTGCGAGGACCAGCTCGCGACGGTCGGCTCGGCCGGCACCAGGTCGATCGGCGGGCCGGGGACCCGCGCGCTCGCGGCGGCGATCCGCGCGGCCCGCCGGCCGGAGTCGCGGGCCGCCGCGTCGGACAGGTCGGGCACGGCGTGGAATCCCCAGCTCGACCCGACCAGCGCCCGGACGCCCAGCCCGAGGCTCTCGTCCTGGGTCAGCTCCTCGACGTCGCCGTTGCGGGCCGACATCGACTCGTACCGACGGTGCATCACCCGGGCGTCGGCGTACCGGGCCCCCGCGTCCAGGGCGGCCTGTACGGCCGCGGACGCCGCGTCGAATCCGGTCATGGCCCGACCCTAGGTGACGGGACCGACATCCGTCAGGGGACGAGATCCTCCGGCCGGACCGTCGCCACGACGGGCTCGGTCAGCTCCAGCACCTCGCCCCGTTTGACCGCCGAGTGCTCCACGTAGTGGGCGTGTCGACGGTGGTACAGGCGCAGCGCGCCGGTGTCCTGCTCGATCAGCAGGTACCAGTCGATGCCGGCGGCGGCGTAGTAGTGCATTTTGAGCACCTTGTCGGTGGCCGCGTTGCTCGGCGAGATGATCTCGCAGACCAGCCGGACCTCGTGCGCCTCCACGTTGGGATCGTCGAGGTCGACCGGGTTCGTGACGACGAGATCGGGAATGGGGACCCGTCCGGGCCTGAGCCGGACGTTCACCGCCTCCAGCAGTTCCAGCCCGACGGCCTCGGCGGCCGGTTCGAGGATGTTGCCCAGCTTGCGTGAGATTCGCTGGTGCCGGGGGGTGGGGGCTGGGGTCACGTGAAGGCTCCCGTCGAACAGTTCGACCCGTTGGGACGTCTCGCCGAGGGCGAGGTACTCCTCCTCGGTCCACGGGCCGTCGTGGTCGAACACCGCCGCGGTCATGGTCACCTCCACCTCGATCCGGCGCGGATCGTCTCCCGGTTGCCGCCACCATGGTCGCACCCGAGGTGCGACCGGGGGTGCGCGTAGTGTCGATGTCCTGGTGGGGGGTACCGGAGGTAGATGCCGAGTCGTTACGCTGACCCCCGCTGACAGCTCCCGTTTTGTAGCTTATTTTCAGCCTCAGTGATCTGTTGTAGGTTCTCTTCGTCACTGAGGGAGGCGGTCGTGGACAAGCCAGCACCGGCGCCGTCCGGGCAACCGGGCGACCGTCCCGGCGTGCCGGAGCAGCGCGGAGACGGCCCGTACCTGAGGGTGAGCGACCTGCGGGTGCGGTTCGCCACCTCCGACGGCACGGTCCGCGCGGTGGACGGGGTCTCCTTCGCCGTCGAGCGCGGGCGCACCCTCGGCATCGTCGGCGAGTCCGGCTCGGGCAAGAGCGTCACCTCGCTGGCGATCCTCGGCCTGCACGATCCGAAGCGCGCCACCATCACCGGTGGGATCTCCGTCGGCGGCCGGCAGCTCATCGGCCTGCCGGAGGAGGACGTGCGCCAACTGCGCGGCCGGGACATGGCGATGATCTTCCAGGACCCGCTGTCCGCGCTGCACCCGTACTACACCGTGGGGAAGCAGATCGCCGAGGCGTACCGGGTGCACCATCCGGGGGCCGGCAGGCGGGAGGCCCGGCGGCGGGCCGTGGACATGCTCGGCCGGGTCGGCATCCCGCAACCGGCGAAGCGGTACGACCAGTACCCGCACGAGTTTTCCGGCGGCATGAGGCAGCGGGCGATGATCGCCATGGCCCTGGTCAACGACCCGGACCTGCTGATCGCCGACGAGCCGACCACCGCGCTCGACGTCACCGTGCAGGCGCAGATCCTCGACCTGCTCGCCGACCTCCAGGCCGAGTTCCACTCCGCGATCATCCTGATCACCCACGACCTCGGCGTGGTCAGCCAGGTCGCCGACGAGGTGCTGGTGATGTACGGCGGACGGGCCGTCGAGCACGGCGCCGTGGAGCAGGTGCTCCGGCGCCCGCAGCACCCGTACACCTGGGGTCTGCTCTCCAGCGTGCCGTCGCTGCACGGCGACTCGGACGCGGACCTGGTCCCCATCCCGGGCAACCCGCCCAGCCTGGTCAACCTCCCGTCGGGCTGCGCCTTCCACCCCCGCTGCCGGTACGCCGACCGCAACGGCGACCGCTCCCGCACCGAGGTCCCGACGCTGGGCCCGGCCGGCGAGGCAGGTCACCTGGTCGCCTGCCACCTGTCCGCGCGGGAGCGCACCCAGCTGTACCGCGAGGACGTCGCACATGTGGGGGTGGCACGGTGAGCGCGAGGAACGTAGCGGAGCGGAGTCCCGCAGTCGCGAGCGAAGGTGGCTCAGCGATTGAGCCGTTGCTGCGGGTCAGCGGGCTGACCAAGCACTTCCCGGTGCGCGACGGGTTCCGGAGCACCGGCCTGGTCCAGGCGGTCGACGGCCTGGACTTCGAGGTGCGCCCCGGCGAGACGCTGGGCCTGGTGGGGGAGTCCGGCTGCGGCAAGACCACCACCGGCCGGATGCTGGTGCGGCTGCTGGAGCCGACCGCCGGGAAGATCGAGTTCGCCGGGCGGGACATCACCCACGCCGGGCGGCGCGAGCTGCGCCCGCTGCGGCAGGACCTCCAGATCATCTTCCAGGACCCGTACGCCTCGCTGAACCCCCGGCACACCGTGGGCCGGATCGTGGCGATGCCGTTGCAGGTCAACGGGATCAACCCGCCGGGCGGGGTGCGTAAGCGGGTCCAGGAGCTGCTGGAGCTGGTCGGGCTCAATCCCGAGCACTACAACCGCTACCCGCACGAGTTCTCCGGTGGGCAGCGGCAGCGCATCGGCATCGCCCGGGCGCTGGCCCTGCGACCGAAGCTGATCGTCGCCGACGAGCCGGTCTCCGCCCTGGACGTCTCGATCCAGGCGCAGGTGGTCAACCTGCTGCGGGACCTGCAACGGGACCTCGGGCTGGCGTTCGTCTTCATCGCCCACGACCTGGCCGTGGTGCGGCACTTCTGCCAGCGGGTCGCCGTGATGTACCTGGGCCGGATCGTCGAGATCGGCGACCGGGCGGACATCTACGAGCGCCCGCAGCACCCGTACACCCGGGCCCTGCTGTCGGCGATCCCGGACGTGACGACGCTCGGGCCGGGCGGCCGGATCCGGCTGACCGGCGACGTGCCGACCCCGCTGAACCCGCCGTCGGGCTGCCGGTTCCGCACCCGCTGCTGGAAGGCGCAGGACGTCTGCGCCACCGAGGAGCCGGCCCTGAAGCCCCGGGACGGCGGCGCCCAGTCGACGGCCTGCCACTTCCCGGAGTCCGAGCGGGCCGGCGTGAGTGGTGCGGAGGTGACGAGGTGAGCCTGTCCCCGGTCGAGGGTGTGGCGCTGGCGGAGATCGAGTCCACCGGCGACGGCGACGCGCCGAAGGCGAAGGGCTTCGTCGGCCGATCGCCCGGCCAGCTCGCCTGGGCCCGGCTGCGGCGGGACCGCACGGCCATGATCAGTGCCGCGATGCTGATCTTCTTCGTGTTGCTCGCATTCGCCGTGCCGCTGATCGAGGCGCTGTACGGGGTGGGCCCGCGCGAGCAGTTCCAGGACCGGCTCGACGGCTTCGGCATGCCGCTGGGCTACGCCGGGGGCATCACCGGTGAGCACTGGTTCGGGCTGGAGCCGGGCCTGGGCCGGGACATCTTCATCCGGATGGTGCACGGCCTGCGGACGTCGCTGTTCATCGCGTTCTCCGCCGCCGTGATCACCGCCGCGTTCGGCATCCTGTTGGGCACCCTCGCCGGCTACCTGGGCGGCTGGATCGACGCGGTGATCAACTGGGTCACCGACCTGACGCTGGCCATGCCGTTCCTGATCATCGCGCTGGCCCTGACCCCGACCATCGCCCTGCGCTTCTACGGCCAGCGCGAGGCGGTGCCGCCCGCGTTCCAGATCGGCGTGCTGATCGCCATCTTCGCCCTGTTCGGCTGGACCAGCACCGCCCGGCTGGTCCGGGGGCAGGTCATCGCGCTGCGCGAGCGGGAGTTCGTGGAGGCGGCCCGGGCCAGCGGGGCCGGGCTGGGACACATGCTCTTCCGCCAGCTCCTGCCGAACATCTGGGCGCCGATCCTGGTGTCGTTCTCCCTCGCGGTGCCCTCGTACATCACCAGCGAGGCGGCGCTGTCGTTCATCGGCGTCGGCCTCACCGACGAGACGCCGAGCTTCGGCCGGATGATCTACCGCAGCCTGGACTACCTCCAGACCGACGCGGCGTACGTCTTCTTTCCCGGCATCACGATCTTCGCGCTGGTGCTCGCCTTCAACCTCTTCGGGGACGCGCTGCGCGACGCGCTCGACCCGAAGTCGTCCCGGTAGGGGTTTACCATGGCGCGATTCCTGGTCAAGCGGCTGCTCTCCGCCGTGGTCACGCTGTTCGCGGTGAGCGTGCTCAGCTTCCTGATGTTCTTCGCCCTGCCCCGGGACCCGGTCACCGGCATGTGCCCGAAGAACTGCAACCCGGAGCGACTGGAGCGGGTCCGTCAGGAGCTGGGCCTGCGCGATCCGTTGATCAGCCAGTACGCCGGTTACATGAAGGGCATCGTGACCGGTCGGGACCTGGGCAGCGCCCAGGGCGGCCGGTGCGACGCCCCCTGCCTGGGCTGGTCGTACGTGAACAACGAGGCGGTCAGCGACACCATCGCCCGGGTGCTGCCGGTGACCCTGAGCATCGTGATCCCGGCGGCGATCCTCTGGCTGCTGCTCGGCGTCGGCCTCGGCATGGTCTCGGCGCTGCGCCGGGGCACCTGGCTGGACCGGGTGGCCATCGGCTTCTCGCTGACCGGCGCGTCGTTGCAGCTCTACTTCGTCGGCGCGCTGCTGCTGCTGGTCTTCGTCTACAACCTGCGGTGGCTGCCGGTGCCGAGCTACACATCGTTGTTCGAGAGTCCAGTGAAGTGGGCCAGCGGGCTGGTGCTCGCCTGGGTCGCGCTGGCCTTCCTCTACTCCGCCATCTACGCGAGGCTGTCCCGGGCGCAGATGCTGGAGACGCTCTCCGAGGACTACGTCCGCACCGCGCGGGCCAAGGGCCTGACCAAACCCAAGGTGTACGGGCGGCACGCGCTGCGCGCGGCGATCACCCCGGTGGTGACCATCGCGGGGCTGGACGTCGGTGGGGCGCTGGGCGGGACCGTGATCACCGAGACCACCTTCGGCATCCAGGGGCTGGGGCGTACCGCGGTGAACGCGGTCAGCGACGGCGACCTGCCCACCATCATGGCCACCGTGCTCATCGCCGCGGTCTTCGTGGTGCTGGCCAACGTCCTGGTGGACCTGCTCTACGCCGTGATCGACCCCCGGGTGCGGCTGCGCTGACCCGCCGACGGGCGGCTTCCCCGACCGGCGACGGAATTTATCGAAAACCGTTACACAATTCGAAGTTTTTCTTCTTTACGATCCTCGGGACGTCGGCGTTTCCGCCCGGCGGCACCGGGTGGAGGGGATAGCAGATGAGACCACGCGCAGCGGTCGCCGCAGGCGGCGCCATCGCACTGGTGGTGACGTTGGGGGCGTGCTCGGAGAACACGGGCGAGGGCACCACGGTGGACACCACCCGGCAGCAGAGCGGGGTCATCGCCACCGACCCGAAGGACTCGAAGGGCCCGGCGGCCGAGGTGAGCGGGGCGCAGAAGGGTGGCACCTTCACCATCATCCGGGAGACCCCGATCTCCCACCTGGACCCGCAGCGGACGTACTCGTTCGCGGGCCTGATGGCCAACCCGCTCTTCGCCCGCTACCTGACCACCTGGAAGGACGACGGCAAGGGTGGCCTGGTCCTGGTCGGCGACCTGGCCGAGACCCCGGGCACCAACGTCAACTCCGACTGCAAGGTCTGGGAGTTCAAGATCAAGGACGGGGTGAAGTTCGAGGACGGCACCCCGATCACCTCCAA
This sequence comes from Micromonospora sp. CA-111912, assembly GCF_050948415.1. Taxonomy (NCBI): domain Bacteria; kingdom Bacillati; phylum Actinomycetota; class Actinomycetes; order Micromonosporales; family Micromonosporaceae; genus Micromonospora; species Micromonospora sp. CA-111912. Next base: position 6,229,309 of record NZ_CP192007.1, on the reverse strand, counting down.
GGAGATCGCGTACGGCATCGCCCGGTCCTTCGACCCGGACCTCGCCGGCGGCCCGACCTACGTGCAGGAGTGGCTGGCCGACAGCCCGGAGTTCGACACGAAGTGGGACTTCAAGAAGAACAAGACCTCGCTGCCGCCGGGGCTGACCGCCCCGGACGCGAAGACCCTGCGCTTCGAGTTCGCCAAGGCCCGCTGCGACCTGCCGTTCGCGGTGTCGCTGCCGACCAGCGCGCCGCTGAAGGCCGACAAGGACACCGGGGTCAACCTGGACCAGCGGCCGTTCTCCTCCGGCCCGTACAAGGTCGCCAAGAACCAGGCCGGCGTGCAGCTCACCCTGGACCGCAACCCCCACTGGGACGCCAACACCGACCCGGTGCGCCACCAGTACCCGGACCAGTTCGTCTGGAGCTTCGGCCCCACCGCCGACGCCGCGAACAACCGGGTGATCGCCGACAACGGCGCCGACCAGAGCGCGGTCGCCTTCAACTACGTGCCGTCCTCGCTGGTCGCCAAGGTGGCCCAGGACGCGGCGCTGAAGTCGCGGACGATCATCTCCCCGACGCCGAGCGCCAACCAGCTCGTGATCAACAATCAGCGGGTCAAGGACCTGAAGATCCGCCAGGCGCTGAACTACGCCATCGACCGGGAGGGCCTGATCAAGGCGGTCGGCGGGCAGAGCGCGGCCCAGCCGATGACCACGCTGATGCCGTCGTCCACCATCGGCTTCAAGGCGTTCGACGCGTACCCGGCCGGGGCCAACGGCAACGTCGAAAAGGTCAAGGAACTGCTGGGCGGCCAGACCCCGGAGCTGGTCCTCGGGGTGGCCGACAACACGGGCGAGCAGAAGATCGCGATCCAGCTCAAGGGCAACCTGGAGCGGGCCGGCTTCAAGATCACCGTCCGGAACATCCCGGACGACGCGAAGCTCGACGAGATCAAGAAGAAGGACAACCCCTGGGACCTGTACATCGGTAACTGGGCGGCGGACTGGCCCAGCGGCGCGTCGATCCTGCCGGTGCTCTACGACGGCCGGACCATCAAGGCCTCGGGCAACAGCAACCAGTCGTACCTGAACGACCCGGCGATCAACGCCGAGTTCGACCGGATCCTCGCCCTGGAGCCGGCCAAGCAGGGGCCGGAGTGGGCCAAGCTCGACGAGCGGATCATGAAGGAGCAGGCCCCGGTGGTGCCGCTCTACGTCGACGTGGCCTTCCTCGTGCACGGCTCGAAGGCCGGCGGGGTCTTCGTCTCCAGCGTCTTCGGGTACCCGTCCTTCGTGAACGCGCACGTCAAGCCGTGACGCCTCCGCGGGCCCCAGCCCGCGGTTAGAGAAGGAGCCCCTCTCCACAACGGCGTGGAGAGGGGCTCCTTCTGGTCGCGCGGCCCCCTGTCTGTCCGGGCCCCGCCGTCCGTCGCCCAGGTCGCCCGCGATCTGCCGGCTCGCCGACGTTCAATCGACTCGCAAGGCCAGCAGGGCGCTCTTGAGCTCGTGTTCGATGTACTGACGGGGGCCTCGGTCGGCGACCATGAGCAAGTAGGTGTCCTGCCGGGTCGGGACCCCCGGCACGGAGAACCGGAACTGGCAGGTGCCATCGGTGAGCGCGCGGGCGTCGGTCAGCTTCCCACCAGCGAACGAGTCGCCGGTCGTGATGATCACCGGTGCGCCGTCCTTGATGCCGGCGTGGTCGCCCGTGCCGGCGCAGCCGCCGTGGTCGTCCCTGATGAAGGACGCGCCGTCGCCCAGCAACACCGCGCCGGAGACCACGAACGTCTCCGTTGGCGGTCGGCCCGCTGCAGCAGGAGTGCGGGGCTTACTGCTGTTCAGGAACATGCTGACGGCGAGTGCGAGCCCGGCGGCAGCGCCGGCCCACATCCAGACCGGACGCCGTGCGGTCGGCGCTGGATGCAACGGCTGCATGTCGTCTCTCCGGTGGAGGTCGGGGCGGCGGGGTGACAGGGAAGTGTGATCGAAGATTGTTCATCACCACAAGTTCTCGGGCCCGTGGCCGCGCCGTTCATGCCAGGTGGGTGCGGAGGAAGTCCAACTCCAGGCGGAGCAGGCGCTCCGACAGGCCGCCCGCGGCCAGGTGGGTGGCCCCGGTCAGCGGCAGCACCGAGTGCGGCCGGCCCGCGCCCAGCAGCGCCGCCGACAGCCGCAGCGTGTGCGCGGGCACCACGTTGTCGTCGACCAGGCCGTGCAGCAGCAGCATCGGCCGGGCCGGCTCGCCGGACACCGGCCGCTCGGCGGCCAGTTCCAGCAGCGAGTGGTGCGCGTAGATGTCCACCCCGTCCTCCGGCATCCCCAGGTAGCGCTCGCTGTACGCGGTGTCGTACAGCGCCCAGTCGGTGACCGGGGCGCCGACGATCCCACACCGGAACAGCTCCGGGTGCCGCAGCACCGCCAACCCGGCCAGCCAGCCGCCGAACGACCAGCCCCGCACGCCGACCCGTCCCAGGTCCAGGTCGGGGTGCTTGCCGGCGAGCGCGGTCAGCGCGTCGATCTGGTCGGTCAGCACCACGTCGGCCACCCGCCGGTGCACCGCCTTCTCGAAGGACGGGGCCACCCCGGGGGTGCCCCGGTTGTCGACCGTCACCACCGCGAAGCCGGAGTCGGCCCACCACTGCCGCTCCAGCCAGGCCGACCGGGCCGCCACCACTTCCTGGTGCCCCGGGCCGCCGTAGACATCCAGCAGCACCGGCAGCCGGGTGCCCTTGACGTGGTCGGTCGGGTAGAGCACCGCGCTCGGCAGCCGCCGGTCGGTCACCCGGACCATCGTCGGCCGGGGCGCGTACGGCGGGGTCGCGGCCAACGAGCGCAGCTGCGCCACCTCCCGGTCGCCGCGCCACACCGACCAGGTGGTCCCCGGCTGGTCCAGCGAGGCGGTGCCGACCACCAGCGTGTCCCCGCCCACCGCGCCGGTGTGCCAGCCGGGGGTGCCGCTCATCCGACGGGCGTCCACCCCGCCGCCGATCAGCGTCCGGACCCGGTACAGGTGCCGCTGGCTCGGCTCCCCATCACTCGCCTCGACCAGCAGATCGGCCGGGCCGTTGCCGGCGGGGAGCCGGCCCACCACCCGGCGCACGTACAGCGAGGGTGGGGTGAGCAGGGTGCCGTCGGCGAACAGGCAGCGGGCGTCGTACCCGTCGTGGGCCAGCTCGCCGCCGACCAGCACCCGGCCGTCCGGCAGGTGCGCCGGGGTGCCGGGGATCGGCTCCACCCAGCGGGGATCGGCCAGCTCCGCGTGCACCTGGGTCTCCCCGGTGCGCGGGTCCACCGCGAGCACCAGGCCGTGCTGCTGGGAGCGGCGCAGCACCGTGATCAGCGGGTTGCCGTCGGCCCAGTCGACCGACGTCAGGTACGGGTAGGTCTCCCGGTCCCAGTGCACGTCGACCCAGCCGCCGTCGAGGTCGAGCAGGTGCAGGCTGACCTCGGCGTTCGGCCCGCCGGCCTGCGGGTACGCGATGCTGGTCGGGGGGCTCGCCGGGTCGGCCGGGTCGTGCAGGTGCCAGCGGGGCAGCCGGGACTCGTCGACCCGGGCGGCCAGCACGGCACGCCCGTCCGGCGCCCACCAGTAGCCCCGGAACCGGTGGAACTCCTCGGCCGCCACGTGCTCGGCCAGCCCCCAGGTGACCCCGGCGTCCTCGCCGGCCAGCAGGGTGTCGGTGCCGTCGGGCGACACCACCCGCAGCTCGCCCCGGCGTACCCCGTCGGCGGCGTCGGTGACGTATGCCAGGCGTTCGCCGGTCGGGTCCGGCCGCGGGTCGATGACCGGGCCGGCGACGGCCACCTCGACCACGTCCCCGTGCACCAGGTCGGCCCGGAACAGCCGGCCGGCCAGCGCGAACACCGCCACCCGGCCGGCCCCGTCCAGGGCGTACGAGCCGATGCCGGCGGCGCTGAGCCGCAGCCGCTCGCGCAGCGCCCGCTCCCCGGGGGAGAGGGCCGACGGGTCGACGCCGGCGCCGAGCAGCCTCGCCGGGTCGGCGACCAGCCGCTCCTCGCCGCTGGCCGGATCGAGTAGCCAGAGCGCGTCGGCGGGATCCTCCGGACCGGCCGAGCGCAGGAAGATCACCCGGGCGCCGTCGTCGGCCACCGAGACGGCACGCGGTGCCCCGTGAGAGAACCGGCGGGTACGGGCGGCCAGCTCCGGAAAGTCCACACGTCGGATCGTAGAGCGGGGCCGGCGATGATGTGGCCGACCTGCACGGACGCGTCGGGAACGGCGGGGAATCCACCGCCGGTTAGAGTGACCGTCGTGACGACGCTGCCCGACCACCGCCTCCTGCTGGTCCACGCGCACCCCGACGACGAGTCCATCGGCACCGGCTCGACGATGGCCCACTACGCAGCCACCGGCGCCCACGTCACGCTGGTGACCTGCACCCTCGGCGAGGAGGGCGAGATCCACGTGCCGGAGCTGGCCCAGCTCGCCGCCGCCGAGGCCGACCAGCTCGGCGGGTTCCGGATCGGTGAGCTGGCCGCCGCCTGCGCCGCGCTCGGCGTCGCCGATCACCGCTTCCTCGGCGGCGCGGGTCGCTACCGCGACTCCGGGATGATGGGCCTGGCCACCAACGAGCACCCCCGGGCGTTCTGGCAGGCCGACCTCGACACCGCCGCCGGGTACCTGGTGGAGATCATGCGGGAGATCCGCCCGCAGGTGCTGATCACGTACGACCCGAACGGCTTCTACGGCCACCCCGACCACATTCAGGCGCACCGGGTGGCGATGCGGGCGGTGGAGCTGGCCGCCGCGGAGGGGATCGCCCCGGCCAAGGTCTACTGGACGGCCATGCCGCGCAGCGTGCTGGAGGCCGGCCTGAGCCACTTCACCGAGTCGTCGGACAACCCCTTCGACGGCATCGAGAACATCGAGGACCTGCCCTTCGGCACCCCCGATCCGGAGATCGCGGCCCGGATCGACGCCACCGAGCAGCACGCCGCCAAGGAGGCGGCGATGCGGGCGCACGCCACCCAGATCCCGGACACCTCCTGGCTCTACTCGATCGCCGGCAACTTCGGCGCCGAGTTCATGGGGGTCGAGTACTTCACCCTGGCGGTGGGGGAGAAAGGGCCGGGTGCCGGCCCGTACGGCTGGGAGGACGACCTCTTCGCCGGGCTCGGCCCCGACGACGGCGGGTCCGGCCGCGCCCCGGTCTCGGCGGCCGGCGTCCGGTGACCCTGCCCGCCGCGCCGATGTCGGTCCTCCCGCCGCAGGCCCCCACCCCGCCCCCGCCGCGCCGGGCGCGGCGGCTGCTCGACGTCGCCCTGCGGGTCGTCGGCGGCCTGGTGGCCGTGGTCGGTGCGGTGGCGACCGGCCTGCTGGAGCTGATGCTGTCGACCGTCCGGGTCGGCGGGCAGCTGATCGGGGTGTCCGTGCTGGTGGCCATCGTCGCCAACATCGCGCTGGGCTGGTTCGCGTACGCGGCGGTCGGCCGCCGGTGGGCGGTGGTCCTGCCGGCGACGCCGTGGTTCGTGCTGATGGGCGCGGCGGCCGTCCGGACCAGCGAGGGGGACCTGCTGCTCGCCGGGGACAACTGGGTCGGGCTCGCGATGATCGTGGTGGGGGCGATGACCTTCGCGGTGATGGGGTTCCGGCAGGTCCTGGCTCCGCCGCCGGTCCGCCGGGACGGTTGATGACAGCGCTCAGCTTCCGGTGGTAGATATTCCTGCCAGGAGGCCCGCCGTCGCGGCGGGCGGTGCGGCGAGAGGCGTGCGATGAAGAATCGATGGCTGTCGGTCGGGGTGCTCGCGGCGGCGCTGTTCGTGGTCAACGTGATCGCCCGGGTGGTCATCAAGTTCGGCTTCGACGCCGACGACGCGGCGGCCGACCGGGTCTCGCTGGCGATGTTCCTGGTGATCGGGGCGATCCTCGCGGTGCTGGCGTTCCGCTGGGGGCAGGAGCGCCCGGTGGCCCGCTGGGCCGGCGACATGGCCGCCGCCGTGGGGATCGCGGTGCTGCTGACCGTCCTGGTCGGGCCGCTGCTGGTCGGGCAGAACCCGTTCGACGGCGACGTGGGCACCCTGCTGGCCCAGGCCGGGCTCTACCTGCTGGCCGCCGCCGCCGGCGTGCTCATCGGCTACCTGACCCTCACCACGCTGGGCCGCGACCACCGCTCCCTGATGCTCAAGCGGTACGCCGAGATCAAGGCGGCGAAGCCGCACCGCCCGGTCCGCCGCTGACCACCCGCCCCCTCGGGCCCCGCCCCGGGCAGCGGGCCGGCCGTCCGAGCGGCTGGGGTGCCGGGCGGGTAATGCCACCTCGCCCCTTTGCTCTGCTGCCGTCACCGCAACACCAGCACTGCCGTGCAACACCAGCATCAGCGTTGCGCAGCCGCGTTGCCTCGGTGCCGGCACGAGAGGTCGGCAGAATCGTCACGCTTCGCGAGCGTTGCGCCGGGGGCAGCAGAGCAAAAGGGGCGCTGCGGGGTTGCCCGCCGGTCGGCGACGACGTCAGCGTCGGCGTTTTCGCCCCCGCCCCCTGGGGTGGGAATTCATGATCGTCTGCTGATTCTGGAGAACTCGCTCGGAGTGTCGTCTCACAAATCAGCAGACGATCACGCCGCGACAGGCTGCCGTGCACCCGACGCCACCCGCGCACATCGTCGCCACCCCCAAGGGGGCTGCGTCGATGACCTCGACACAGGCTAGGGCCCGCGCCGGTCGGACCTGTCGGGCCCGGAGCCGGATTGGTCAGGGGGCGACGCGGGTGAGGTAGGTGTGGTGGGTGGTGAAGCCCAGCGAGCGGTAGAGGGCCACCGCCGGGGCGTTGCTCTGCTCCACTTGGAGGAAGGCGTCGGTGCCGCCCAGGGCCGCGCCCCAGTCGGCCAGGGCCCGGATGATCCGGGTGGCCAGGCCCTGCCGGTGGGCGTGCGGGACGACCTCGATCAGGGTCAGGCCGAGCAGCCGCCGCGCACCGGTGACCGTGCCGCGGCCGACGGCGAGTAGTTCGCCGTCGGCGTACACCCGGGCGAAGCGGACCTGCTCCACGGCGGTGAGCACGTGCCGGGCGGCGTCCGGGAGGCTGCCTTTGCGCCCGGCGGCGACGGCGAGCCAGTCGTCGGACGGCGCGGCGGTCAGCTCGACCGGCGGCAGTCCGGCGTGGTCCGCCCGCAGCGTGGCCAGCGGCACGGTCTGCACCAGCACCGGCGGTCGGGCGCCCCAGCCCCGCGCGTCCAGCTCGGCGCCGACGGGCGCGGCGAGCGGCAGCGGCGTGTTGACCATGGCGGGCTGCCCGAGGTCGGCGTACCAGCGCTCGACGGCGTTCAGTGCGGCCGGCAGCGGCCGGTCCGGGTCGCCGACCGGCAGGGCCGAGTTCGCCCGGCCGGTCCAGCCCTCGGCGCTGCGCAGCAGCCAGTCGCCGAGCCGCCCCCGGGTCGGGGCCGGCCACGCCGCGTCGGCGGCCAGCTCCAGCGCCACCACCGCGGCGGCCGTCGGCCGGCGGGCCGGCGGCACCCGCTTGGCCCGGTGCACCTCGCCCACCGGAACCTGGAGCCGACCCTGCGCGGTGGTCAGGGTGAGATGGGTCTCGGTCAGCTCGACCAGCTCGCCGAGGGCGTCCGAGAAGAGCGGCCGGCCTTCGCGAATCCCCACAATCCGGCGAACCACGATCCGGTGTCCCACATCCTGCTGTCGGAGCACGATCGACCCCCTCCCCGGCGAGATACTAGGCTCTAACCGTCGCGGGTGATCGCGGCGTGTCTTGCGGAGGAGAAGACCGGTGACCTACATCATCGCCGAGCCATGCGTGGATGTGCTCGACAAGGCATGCATCGAGGAATGCCCGGTCGACTGCATCTACGAGGGAAACCGGATGCTCTACATCCACCCCGACGAGTGCGTCGACTGTGGTGCCTGCGAGCCGGTGTGCCCGGTCGAGGCGATCTTCTACGAGGACGACGTCCCGGAGCAGTGGAAGGACTTCACCGGGGCGAACTACGAGTTCTTCGAGGACCTGGGCTCGCCCGGTGGCGCCTCGAAGATCGGCAAGGTGGAGAAGGACGCGACCTTCGTCGCGGGCCAGCCGCCACGCGGAGAAGGCCACTGAACCGGCCCGAGCCGATCTCGTCACGGCTGCCCGACTTCACCTGGGACACCCTGGAAGCCGCGGCCGCAGTGGCCGCGGCCCACCCGGACGGCCTGATCAACCTCTCGATCGGCACCCCGGTCGACCCGGTGCCCCCGGTCATCCGGCAGGCCCTGGTCGACGCGTCCGACGCCCCCGGCTACCCGCTGACCGCCGGCACGCCCGCCCTGCGGGCCGCCATCGCGGACTGGGTGGCCCGGGTCTGCGGCGCGGGCGTCGACGGCCTCGGGGTGCTGCCCACCATCGGCTCCAAGGAGCTGGTGGCGTGGCTGCCCACCCTGCTCGGCCTCGGCCCCGGTGACGTCGTCGTGGTGCCGTCGGTCTGCTACCCGACGTACGAGGACGGGGTGCGGCTCGCCGGTGCCATCACCGTGCGCACCGACTCGCTGACCGCGCTCGGCCCCGACCCCCGGGTCCGACTGGTCTGGGTGAATTCGCCCGGCAACCCGACCGGCCGGGTGCTACCCGCCAACCACCTGCGCAAGGTGGTCGACTGGGCCCGCGAGCGGGGTGCCGTGGTGGCCAGCGACGAGTGCTACCTGCCGCTGGGCTGGTCGGCCGCCGCCGAGCCGGTCTCCGTGCTCGCGCCCGAGGTCTGCGGCGGGTCGTACGACGGGCTGCTGGCGGTGCACTCGCTGTCCAAGCGCTCCAACCTCGCCGGGTACCGGGCGGGCCTCGTCGCCGGCGACCCCGCCCTGGTCGCCGAGCTGCTGAAGGTGCGCAAGCACGCCGGCATGATCGTGCCCGCCCCGGTGCAGGCGGCGATGATCGCCGCGCTCGGCGACCAGGAGCACGCCGACGCCCAGCGGGAGCGCTACCGGGCCCGGCGGGAGCGGCTGCTGGCCGCGTTCACCGGGGCCGGGTTCACGGTCGAGCACTCCGAGGCCGGGCTCTACCTGTGGATGACCCGGGGCGAGGACTGCTGGGCGACGGTGGACTGGCTGGCCCGCCGGGGGATCCTGGTCGCTGCCGGCGTCTTCTACGGCCCGGGCGGCGCGCGGCACGTCCGGGCGGCGCTGACCGAGTCCGACGAGCACATCGCGGCGGTCGCCGCGCGCCTCGCCCTGCCCTGAGTCGAGCGGGTGCGCCGGTGCCCCGGCCGGCCGGGGCACCGGCGGAGGTCACCCGCCGATCCGGCGGAACACCGTCAGCAGCGCGTCCCGGCTGTGCTTCCCCAGCAGCTCGCTGGAGAACAGCTCCTGCATCGCCATCGTCCGCCCGTCGTGCAGGGTGAGCTCGGCCTTCAGCGGCACCTCCCGCTTCACCGCGACCGAGGTCATCTCCTCGTACGGCAGGAAGGTGTGTCGGGCCGCGAGCTCGGCCACCGGCACCGATCCGAGCAGCGCCCGCAGCCGCTCCTCGCCCTTGCTCGCCTTGCCCGGGTCGGCGATCAGCACCAGCCCACGGTCCAGGACCAGCACGTCGTGCTCGGCGCCGTCGACCTTGATGTTGGCCAACGCGCCGACGAGGTCGGCGTCTCGTCCGGAGACCCGCCGCTGCACCACCGTCGCGCCGGCCGGGTCGACGCCGGCCTCGGCGAGGCGGGCCAGCGCCTCGTCCAGGGTCTCGGGGTCGACCGCGAGCTTGGCGACCTCGGTCAGGTCCCACGGCTCGCCGTCCGGGCCGACCAGCCGGGCGGGGGCGGACCAGGACAGCTGCCAGTGCGCCTGGCCGGCGCGAATCGCGGCGTTGACCAGCAGCGAATTCATCGGGCCGGCGAAGCGGGCGGCGGCCTCCTCGTGGGAGGAGTCCGGGTAGAACTGCTCGGCGAACTCGCCGAGCCGACCCGCGCGGACCAGGTCCAGCACCGTGGGCAGGCCGGGCTCCGCCGCGCCGGTGAACCGGCCCGCAGCCCGGTAGACGGCGTCGGCCTCGCGCTGCCCGCCGGCGGCGATCGTCGCCGCGATGAACTCGGGCCAGGCCAGGACCTGCCGTCCCTCGTGCGCGATCACGTCCGCCTGCAACGCCAGACCCGCCGCGCCGATATCGGCCAGCAGGCCGGCGGCCGGCCGCTCGTCCGGCGCGGGCGCGTCGGCCATCGCGTCGGCCGGCGCGTCGGCCATCGCGGCCACCCGAATACCGACGGGCGGGTGGGTGTCCCAGCGGGACGGCTTCTCGTCGGGCGCGTTCTCCCGCAGCGCGGTGATCTCGTCCCGGCGGGCGGCGAGCAGCTGGCCGAAGCCGCCGAACAGGTCGTCCGGGGCGAGCCCCGCCGACCAGCCCGGCTCGACGTACCGGCCCATGTAGAACGACCAGGCGGCGCCCAGCGCCGGCAGGGTGCGCAGCGCGGACGTGGCTGCCTCCCGGCCGGCCAGCCGCACCGCGGAGCGGTCGGCCTCCAGCTCCTGGCGGCGCGACGCGGCGTTGTCCACCAGCAGGTAGAGCTTCGCGTACCCCCGGAAGACCCAGCCGATCGGGTTGCGCCCGCCGATCCGACCGATGGTCTCGGCGATCGCCAGCCGCCCCCGGTACGCCACTGCGCCGAGCCGGGTGTGCCGGCCCGAGTAGTGGCCCAGCTCGTGTGCCAGCACCGCGCGGAACTGGTCGACCCGCATCGCCTGGAGCAGCGGCAACCCGACGTACATGGTCCGCCGGCCGCCCACCAGTCCGAGCATGCTGCTCTGTTCGGCGACGGCCGCGTTCACCTCGGGCACCAGCCGGATCTCGTCCGGGGCGCGGGTGCCGACCTCGGCGGCCAGCTCACGCACGGCGGCCCAGAGCGCAGGGGCGGCCCGCTCGTCGAGGACCAGGCCCGGCGCGGGCTCGCTCTTGGTGCGGACGGCTCGCCAGAGCCCGACCAGTACGGCGCCGAGCGCCAGCAAGAGCGGGATTATGAGCTTGGCGGTGGCGAGACCGCTGGCCCACTGGTGGATCCAGAAGCCGAATGCGACGACGGCGGCGAGCTGGAGCAGCGCGACGACGTAGAAGCCGATCAGCATGAGCACCGAGGCGAGAGCCCGGTACGTCGCGGCGGACATGATGTTGCCCTTTCCCCGTACGGACACCGATGTGGTATCCGGCGGGAGGGACCGTACTTCGTCGATCTTCGTTGAGCATCCCCCGTCCGGTCAGCGCCGGGCGGCCTGAGATCCAGGACGCCGGGCGCTCGTTCCGGGAGACGGGCACACGAGGGGGCCGGGGTCGGGCGGGCGATATCCTCGGGGCCGAACGGGCCGAGGTGACCTCGACGCGTACCGACCGAGACGCCGAGGTGGGTGATGGTGGACAGGCCCGGTGGCAACCCGCGGGCCGCGGTGGTGGGCACCGGGCTCATCGGCGGCTCGGTCCTGCTCCGCCTGCACGAGCGCGGGACCGACGTCACCGGCTGGGACCCGGACGCCGCCACCCGCGCGGAGGGACGCACCCGGGGCATTACCTTCCCCGACGAACTGGCCGACGCCGTCCGCGACCGGGACGTGGTGTTCCTCTGCGGCCCGCTGTCCAGCCTGCCGGAGACCCTCCTCATCGTCGCCAGGCAAACCGGTCCCGACTGCGTGCTCACCGACGTGGGCAGCACCAAGGGCGGGATCGCCGGGTTCGCCGCGGCGCACGGCCTGACCGACCGCTTCGTCCCGGGGCACCCGATGGCCGGGGCGGAGCGCGCCGGGCTGACCGCCGCCGTCTCCGAGTTGTTCGACGGCGCGGCCTGGGTGCTCTGCCCCACGGCGCAGGGCATCGAGCGGTTCCGTACGCTCGCCGCCCTGATCATCGACGTCTTCGACGCGCGGGTCGTCCCGATGGCGCCGGACGCGCACGACGCGGCGGCGGCCCTCGCGTCGCACATTCCGCACCTGCTGGCCGGCAGCCTGGCCGGCGCGGTGGCGGACGCCGACCTGCGGGACGCCGTGCTGGGCCTGGCCGCCGGCAGCTTCCGGGACGGCACCCGGGTCGCCGGCACCCCGGCTGCCCGGACGGCGGACATGCTGCTGAACAACCGCGACCAGGTGCTCGCCCAGCTCGGCCGGGTGACCGGGTACCTCGACCAACTCGCCGCCGCGCTGCGGTCCGGCGACGCGGCGGCCCTCGTGGGGCACTACGAGCGGGCGCGAGGGCTGAGGCTGGCCCTGCTCGACCGCGAGCTGCCCCCGGTCGTCCGTGACTTCTCGCTCGGTGGGGATGTCGACGGCGAACTGGCGTACCTGCTGTCGCTCGGCGCTGCCGGCGGGCACCTGACCGGCTGCCGGGTGGCGGCGGGGACGGTGACCTACACCGGCCACCTCCCGTAGGGTGAGGGCATGGTGGACGGACCGGTCGTTGCGGTACGCGGCGAGGCGTACCGGGAAGTAGCTCCCGAGCTGGCCCGGTTCACGGTGACCGCGACGGCGCGGGACCGGGACCGGGAGGCCGTTCTGGCCCGGCTCGCCGAGCGGGCCGCCGCCGTGCGGGTGCTGCTCGACGCCGCCGACCCGGCCGTGGACCGCCGGGAGACCGGCGACCTGCGGGTCTGGCCGGAGACGAAGCGCTCCGGCGAGCGGGTGGTGGCCTGGCACGGCAGCGTCGCCACGACTGTCACCGTCACCGACTTCACCGCGCTGGGCGAGCTGATGCTCCGCCTGGCCGATCAGGACCAGGTCGAGGTCGCCGGCCCGTGGTGGTCGCTGCGGCCGGACAGCCCGGCGTACCGGGAGGCGCGGCACGCCGCCATCGCCGACGCGCTGGCCCGCGCCCGGGAGTACGCCGAGGCGCTGGGCTCCCGGGTGACCGCGCTGCTGGAGCTGGCCGACAACGGGCTGGCCCCGCAGCCGATGATGACCCGCGCCGCGTTCAAGTCCGGCGGGCTCGCGGACGCCCCGCCGGAGCTGGAACTGGACCCGCAGCCGCAGAGCGTGCACGCGGCGGTGGAGGCCCGGTTCACGATCACCGCGCCGGTCCTCGGCTGATGCCGGACGCCCGGGTCCTTTCCCTCGGAGAGCTGGTGGCCCGCGCCCGGGCCCTGGCCGAGGCCGGGCCCCGTCAGCTCCTCGGCATCGCCGGAGCGCCGGGGGCGGGCAAGTCCACCCTGGCCGAGCGGGTCGTCGCCGAGGTGGGTGCGACCGCCCGGCTGGTGCCGATGGACGGCTTCCACCTGGCCCAGGCGGAGCTGCGCCGGCTCGGCCGGGACGCGCGCAAGGGCGCGGTGGACACCTTCGACGTCGGTGGGTACGTCGCGCTGCTGCGCCGGTTGCACCGGCTGGAGCCGATCTCGGTCTGGGCCCCGGGGTTCCGTCGGGACCTGGAGGAGCCGGTCGCCGGTGCGGTCGAGGTGCCGCCCGAGGTGCGGTTGGTGGTGACCGAGGGCAACTACCTGCTGCTGTCCGGGGACCTGTGGGACGAGGTGCGGCAGTTGCTGCACGAGGTGTGGTTCCTCGACCTGGACGCCGAGCTGCGGCACCGCCGGCTGACCGCCCGGCACCAGTCGTACGGGAGGTCGCCGGAGCAGGCGCGGGCCTGGGCGCTGGGCAGCGACGAGGCCAACGCGGCTCTGGTGGCAGGCACCGCCGTGCGCGCCGATCTGGTGGTCCGGCTGGCCGATCCGCCCGCCTGAGGCACGGGGCCGGCGGCGGTGCCCCGTGGGCGGCGTCCCGCACCGCGAGCCACGGCCCGGGTCGACGGGTCAGGCGATCTCGCGTACGACCCGCGCGGGGTTGCCCACCGCGACGACGTTCGCCGGCAGATCGCGGTTCACCACGGCGCCCGCACCGACCACCGTGTTGTCGCCGATGCTCACCCCGGCCAGCACGATCACCCCACCGCCGAGCCAGACGTTGTCCCCGATCGTGATCGGCTGCGCCGCCTCCCACTTCTCCCGCCGGGGCTCCGGGTCGACCGGGTGGGTGGCCGTCAGGAGTTGCACGTTCGGTCCCATCTGGACGTCCGCGCCGACGGTGATCCGGGCGACGTCGAGGAAGACCGCGTTGAAGTTGACGAATCCGCGCGGCCCCAGGTGGATGTTCCAGCCGTAGTCGCAGTGGAACGGCGGGCGGACCCAGGCGCCCTCGCCGACCGAGCCGAGCAGCTCGCGCAGCGCGGCCAGCCGGGCCTCGGGGTCGGCCGCCGAGCTGCGGTTGAACGCCTCGTTGAGGCGGGCCGCCCGGTCCAGGTCGGCCAGGATCTCCGGGGTGTCGGCGCGGTACAACTCGCCGGCGAGCATGCGGTCCTTCATGGAGGTCATGGGCCGATCATCCCCCGGCCGGGCCTCCACTTTGTGCCAAGTTTGTCACTTTACTGACTTCTCTTCCGCATACCGAGTATGCAATTCTTCTCTGTGCCTGTGTGACCTCTGTCAGTGATGACGCCTCACAAGGAGGAATCCGTTGCATCGAACAGGAAGAAAATCGGCCGGCCTGGCGCTGGCCCTCGGTCTGGTGCTCGCCGCGCCGCTGACCGCCCCGGCCGGGGCCGCCCCGGCCACGTCCCCCGCCTCCGCCACCCCCGCCTCCGCGACCGCCGGGGCCGAGCCTGCCGGCCGGGCCGCCGGACGCCCGGCCACGGTCACGCTGGTCACCGGTGACCGGGTCACCGTCGCGGCCTCCGGCGCGGTGTCCGTCCGGCCCGGCTCCGGCCGCGACGACCTGCGGTTCCTGGTCCAGCGGGACCGGGGCCACGTCACCGTGCTGCCCCAGGACGCGCTGCCCCTGCTCCGCTCAGGCAAGGTGGACCGGCGGCTCTTCGACGTCACCGGGCTGATCGAGGCCGGCTACGACGACGCCCACCGGGACAGCCTCCCGCTGCTGGTCTCGTACCGCTCGGGTGAGGCCCGCCGGGCCGTCGCCGGCATCGCCGGCACCCGGGTGACCCGCGATCTGCCCGCGATCGGCGGCGCGGCGGTGACGGCCGAGAAGGCCCGCGCCGGCGCGGTGTGGGGCGCGATGACCATCGGCCGGGCGTCCGCCCGGGTCGACACGGCGGAGGGTGTCGACCGGCTCTGGCTGGACGGCCAGCGCAAGGTGACCCTGGACCACAGCGTGCCCCAGATCGGCGCGCCCGCCGCCCACGCGGCCGGGATCACCGGCAAGGGCGTCACCGTCGCGGTGCTGGACACCGGCGTCGACCCCGACCACCCCGACTTCGCCGGCCGGCTCGCCGAGTCGCGCAACTTCAGCGAGGCGCCCGAGCCGGGCGACACGGTCGGCCACGGCACCCACGTCGCCTCGACCATAGCGGGCAGCGGCGCCGCCTCCGGCGGGAAGTACCGGGGGGTGGCCCCGGACGCCACGCTGCTCTCCGGCAAGGTCTGCGAGAGCTCCAGCTGCACCGACTCGGCGATCCTCGCCGGCATGCAGTGGGCGGCGGCGGAGAAGCACGCCACCGTGGTCAACCTGAGCCTCGGCGGAATGGACACCCCCGAGGTGGATCCGCTGGAGCAGGCGGTGCAGACCCTCACCGCGCAGACCGGCACCCTCTTCGTCATCGCCGCCGGCAACGACGGCTCCGACGGCTCGGTCGGCTCCCCGGCCAGCGCGGACGCCGCCCTGGCGGTCGGCGCGGTCGACCGCGACGACGAACTGGCCAACTTCTCCAGCCGGGGCCCCCGGGTCGGCGACGACGCCCTCAAGCCGGACATCACCGCCCCCGGCGTGGAGATCGTCGCGGCTCGGGCGGCCGGCAGCGACCTCGGCGAGCCGGTCGGCGAGAACTACATGACGCTCTCCGGCACCTCGATGGCCACCCCGCACGTCGCCGGCTCGGCGGCACTGCTCGCCCAGCGGCACCCCGACTGGCAGGCCGGCGCGCTCAAGTCGACCCTGATGGCCTCGGCCAAGCCGCATCCCGGGCAGACCGCTTACCAGCAGGGCGCGGGCCGGGTCGACGTGGCCCGGGCGATCGGCCAGCAGGTCACCAGTGACCCGGCGAGCGTGTCCTTCGGCCGGGCGCAGTGGCCGCACGGCGACGACCCCACGCTCGCCCGCACGGTGACCTGGCGCAACTCCGGGTCCGCACCGGTCACCCTCGACCTCGCCGTCGAGGCCACCGGGCCCGGTGGCGTGCCGGCCCCGGCCGGCCTGTTCCGGCTCGGCGCGACCCAGGTCACCGTGCCGGCCGGCGGCCAGGCGCAGGCCACCGTCACCGCCGACACCCGGGTGCAGGGCGCGGACGGCTACTACACCGGCCGGGTCGTCGCCCGGTCCGGCGCGACGGTGGCGGTCACCCCGATCGCGGTGCACCGCGAGGTGGAGAGCTACGAGGTCACCATCGCCCACGTCGGCCGGGACGGCAGGCCCGCCACCGAGTACGGCACCAGCCTGGTCGACCTGGAAACCTTCGAGTTTCCCACGGACGTCTACGACGCCGACGGCACGGCGACCGTGCGCGTCCCGAAGGGGCGGTACGGGCTGGCCAGCTACCTGTTCGCCACGGATGCGAACGGCGAGCCCGCCGGGGCCACCATGCTCGCCCGGCCCGAGCTGGTCGTCGACCGGGCGCTCCGGCTCACCCTCGACGCCCGCACCGCGAAGCCGGTGCTGAACACGGTGCCGCAGCGCGGCGCGACCCCGCTGCTGGTGGACGTCAGCGCGATCTTCTTCGCAGAGGACACGAGCGTGTACTCGTTCGGCCTGTGGAGCGACGGCTTCGAGGGGCTGACCAGCGGGCAGGTCGGCCCGGCCAGCACTCCCGAGCGGTTCGTCGCCACGATCGGCAGCCAGTGGGCCGACAGGCAGGCGGCCAGCAGCCCGTACCTGTACGCGCTGCTGGAGGCGTTCCCCGGCCGGATGCCGACCGGCTTCGTCAAGCACTACCGCAGCCGGGACCTGGCCACCGTCGTGCACACCTTCCGGGACGCCTACCCGGGGCTGGAGGCCGAGCGGATGGTCATGGGCGAGGTGGAGTACAACACGGGCGGCTCCGCCCTGATCCTGCGCACCGCGACGCCCGGCCGCCGGGTCGAGCACTACAGCACCAACCACGTGCGGTGGGGGAGCGAGCTGGACTTCGGCGCCCGCACCCCCGAGGGCTGGCTGGAGACGCAGGCAATGCTGCGCACGCCGACGACGGCGTACCGGGGCGGCCGGACGCACCACGAGACCTGGGGCGAGGCCCCGTTCGCGCCGTCCTTCCCGGCGCGGCGCTGGCCGCACGAGGGGATCACCCGCACGGGCGACACCGTCGTGGTCGACCTGCCCGTGCACAGCGACGCGGCCGGGCACGCCGGCGGGTCGCTCAACGACCCCCAGTGGACCAGGCTGTACCGCGAGGGCAAGCTGGTCGGGGAGGGCGAGTACGCCGGGTACGGGGAGTTCGAGGTGCCGGCGGGCGCGGCAAACTACCGGCTTGAGACCTCGGCGAAGCGCGGCTTCACCGACCTGAGCACCGAGGTCACCAGCGCCTGGACGTTCCGGTCCCGGCACGTACCCGGCGAGGACTTCGCGGCGCTGCCGGCGATGGCGGTGCGCTTCGCCCCGGCGCTGCGCGTCGACAACAGCGCCCCCGCCGGGCGGTCCTTCACCGTTCCGGTGCGGGTGGAGCGGCAGGACGGGGCACCGGCGGCCAAGGTCGCCGCGCTGACCGTCGACGCCTCGTACGACGGCGGGAAGACCTGGCACAAGGCGGAGCTGCGCCGCCAGGGCTCCGGCTGGGCGGCCACGCTGAGACACCCGGCCGACGCCGGTCACGTCTCGCTGCGGGCCACCGCGAAGGACACCGCCGGAAACACGGTGACCACGCGGATCATCCAGGCGTACCGGCTGCGCTGAACCGGCGTCCGGGCCCGGCGGCACGTCCCGCCGGGCCCGGACCCGTGTTGTCCTCCGTCGGCGGTGCCGTCGCCCGGCCTCCGTGACCCGGGGGCCGGGCCGCGCGGCACCGCCGACGGTCGTCAGTCGTTGGCGTGCAGGGCGGCGTTCAGCTCGATGCCCCGGCCGGTGCGGGGGCGGGCCTCCAGCGCGCCGGTGACCGAGTTGCGCCAGAACAGCAGGCCGTCGACGCCGGACAGGTCGCGGGCCTTGACCACCCGGCCGTCCGGGAGGGCGATCTTCGAGGCGGCGGTGACGTAGCAGCCGGCCTCGACCACGCAGTCGTCGCCGAGGGAGATGCCGACGCCGGCGTTCGCGCCGATCAGGCTGCGCTCGCCGATGCTGATCTTCTCGGTGCCGCCGCCGGACAGGGTGCCCATGATCGACGCGCCGCCGCCGATGTCGGAGCCGTCGCCGACCAGTACGCCCTGCACGATGCGCCCCTCGACCATCGAGGTGCCGAGCGTGCCGGCGTTGAAGTTGACGAAGCCCTCGTGCATCACGGTGGTGCCGGCGGCGAGGTGGGCACCGAGCCGGACCCGGTCCGCGTCGGCGATCCGCACCCCGGCGGGGACCACGTAGTCGGTCATCCGGGGGAACTTGTCCACCCCGTACACGCTCAGGTGGCGGCCGGCGGCCCGCTCGATCACCCGCAGCTCGTCCACCCGCTCCGGCGGGCACGGCCCCGCCGACGTCCAGGCCACGTTCGCCAGCTGGCCGAAGATGCCGTCGAGGTTCAGCTCGTTGGGGCGCACCAGGCGGTGGGAGAGCAGGTGCAACCTCAGGTACGCGTCGGCCGCATCCTTGATCGGGTCGTCCAGCGAGCCGAGCACGGTGACCACCTGGACCGTACGCAGGCCGGGCAGCGCCCGCTCGCCGACCGCCCCCGGCGGCAGGTCCAGCACGTCCGCCTCGTCCTCGCCGGCGACCAGCGGCAGCTCGCCGAGCCCCAGCTTGCCCGTCGGGTACCAGGTGTCGAGCACCTGCTCGTCAGCGGTGATGGTGGCCAGGCCGATGCCCCACGCAGGCTGTGCAGTCGTCACCTCTGTGACGGTACCGTGCGAACCATGGAGAACCCGCTGACCCCCGAGGTCCTCGCCGATCCGGTGGAGCTGACCCGCGTACTGGTCGACATCGAGTCCGTCTCCCTCAACGAGAAGGTGATCGCCGACTTCGTCGAGGAGGTGCTGCGTCGGGTGCCGCACCTGACCACGTTCCGGCACGGCAACACCGTGATGGCGCGTACCGACCTCGGGAGGGACTCCCGGGTGGTGCTCGCGGGGCACCTGGACACCGTTCCGCTGAACAACAACTTCCCGTCGACCACGCGCGGCGACCTGATGTACGGCTGCGGCACCTCGGACATGAAGTCCGGCGTGGCGTACGCGCTGCACCTGGCGGTGACCCTGCCCGAGCCGAAGTACGACGTGACGTACTTCTTCTACGAGGCCGAGGAGATCGAGTCGAAGTACAACGGCCTCTTCCTGGTCGCCGAGGCGTACCCGGAGTGGCTCCAGGCGGACTTCGCGCTGCTGCTGGAGCCGACGCACGGGATCGTGGAGGCCGGCTGCCAGGGCACCATGCGTGCGGTGGTGACCACCACCGGCGTCCGGGCCCACTCGGCGCGCTCCTGGCACGGGGTGAACGCCATCCACGCCGCCGGCGAGGTGCTGCGCCGCCTGTCCGGGTACGAGGCGCGGCGGGTCACCATCGACGGCTGCGACTACCGCGAGGGCATGAACGCGGTCCGGGTCGGCGGGGGGGTCGCCGGCAACGTGGTGCCGGACCACTGCGAGATCGAGGTGAACTACCGGTTCGCGCCCGACCGGACGCCGGCCGAGGCCGAGGCGCACCTGCGTGAGGTGTTCGCGGGCTTCGAGCTGCGGGTGACCGACATGGCGGCCGGGGCGGCACCCGGGCTGGACGCGCCCCCGGCGAAGGAGTTCCTGGCGGCGGTCGGTGCCGCGCCGATCGGCAAGCTGGGCTGGACGGACGTGGCCCGGTTCGCCGCGATGGGCATCCCGGCGCTGAACTTCGGCCCGGGGGATCCCAACCTGGCCCACCACCCGGACGAGCACGTCGAGATCAGCAAGATCCGCGACGGGGCGGCCACCCTGCACCGCTGGCTCACCCCCGCCTGAACCCGCCGCGCCCAGGGCTTGACGGCCTGGCCGGGGGCTCGGTCTGGCCGGGGCATGGTCTGGCCGGGGGCATGATTCGGCCGGGCGTGTGGTCCGGCCCGGCGGCCCGCCACCCTGGTTCGGCGGCCGGGGCGGGCGGCCCGCCCGCCCGGCCGCCGAACGGTCGGTCAGGCGGTCGGGGACAGGGACGACTCGGCGCGGGTGTCGGCCGGGTCGCCCGTGAGGTCGGCGGTGGTGGCTTCCACCTGCCGGGCGCGGCGGCGCTCGGCCACCACGTCGTGGATCCGTCGCTGCATCTGCCGACGGATCCGGATCATCTCGCTGTTGCTGATCACGCTGGCTCCTCCCCCGAAGGCGCGTGCCGGGGCATACCCGGTATGTGAATAGTAAGACGTGCGTGCGACCGAATTAGTTGCCCCGGTCGTGGAAAATCTGTCCGCCCCGCCGCTGTCCTGCCGCCACCCGGTACAGGTGCCACACCCGATGGGGTGCCCCTCCACTACGGTTGCTCCCATGAGCGACAGCAACGGACGAGACCCGGGCCGCGAGCGGGGGCGGGAACGGCACCGGGGCGCCGTCACGCTGCGCCGCCAGGCCATCCCGACGAGCACCGCCGACCAGCGGCTGCTGGACTCCCGGGGGCGCGGCGACTGGAAGACCAAGGACGCCTGGCGGGCCCTGCGCATCCTGTCGGAGTTCGTGGAGGGTTTCGACACCCTGGCCGACCTGCCGCCGGCGGTCAGCGTCTTCGGCTCGGCCCGGAGCAAGCCGGACAGCCCGGAGTGCCGGATGGCCGAGGAACTGGGCGCCGCCCTGGCCCGGGCCGGGTACGCGGTGATCACCGGCGGCGGGCCCGGCGTGATGGAGGCGGCCAACCGGGGCGCCAGCGACGCCGGCGGGCTTTCCGTCGGGCTCGGCATCGAGCTGCCGTTCGAGCAGGGCCTCAACGACTGGGTCGACCTGGCCATCGACTTCCGGTACTTCTTCGCCCGCAAGACCATGTTCGTCAAGTACGCCCAGGCGTTCGTGGTGCTGCCCGGCGGCTTCGGCACCATGGACGAGCTGTTCGAGGCGCTGACCCTGGTGCAGACCGGCAAGGTCACCCGGTTCCCGGTGGTGCTGATGGGGACGGACTACTGGCACGGGCTGCTCGACTGGCTGCGCGACACGATGGCGGTCGAGGGCAAGATCGGGCCGGTCGACCTGGAGCTGATCTGCCTCACCGACGACGTCGACGCGGCGGTCCGGCACATCGTTGAGGCCGAGGCCGCGCTCTCCGCCGAGCAGGAGGCGGTCCGCGAGGAGTCCGTCGCCCAGACTGCGGCGGACCAGCAGGCCGCCGCCGAGCAGGGCCGGGAGCGCTGAGCCGGTGGCGGCGATCTGCGTGTTCTGCGCGTCGTCCCGTACCCTCGACCGGCGTTGGCTCGACCTCGCCGCCGAGGCGGGCGCGGAGATCGCCCGCCGCGGCCACACGCTGGTCAGCGGCGGCGGCTGCGTCGGGATGATGGGTGCGGTGGCGGACGGGGCCCGGTCCGCCGGCGGGACCACCCTGGGGGTGATCCCGCAGTCCCTGGTCGACCTGGAGGTGGCCGACCTCGCCTCGGACGAGCTGCTGGTCACCGGCAGCATGGCCGACCGCAAGACTCTCATGATCGACAAGTCGGACGCGTTCCTCACCCTGCCCGGCGGGTTGGGCACCCTGGACGAGCTGTTCGAGGTCTGGACCACGGCCACCCTCGCCCTGCACACCAAACCGATGGTGCTGGTCGACGTGGACGGCTTCTACCGCCCCCTGATCGACTGGCTGGCCGGCCTCGCCGACCGCAACTTCCTCAAGCCGGCCGGCCTGGGCCTCCTCACGGTCGTCGACAGCATCCCCGCCGCCCTGGACGCCCTCACCCCCAACCTCCCCTGACCCCCACCCCAGCCACACCCCGCGCCCCACCCCCAGGGCGGGGGTGTGGGGTGGGTGGGGTGTCGCAGGGGCGTGGTGGGATGGGGGGATGCAGGCGTACCGGCTGGTGCGTCGGCCTGCCGAGGCGGTCCGGGGGGACCGCGGGTCGGGTGGGGCGGCGCGGGGGGACGGTCGGCCCGAGGGCGCGACCGGGCGGGATCATCGGGCCGGAGGGCCGGGCGGCGATGACGCGCAGGCTGGTGAGGGCCGCGGGGGCGATGAGAAGTACGCCGACGAGCCTGTCGGCGGTCTGACGCGCGCCGAGGAGCCTCCCGCCGGGCGGGCGCACGCCGAGGAGCCGCCTGCGGAGCCGGCAGAGAGGGCTGAGCCGGCCGAGAGGGCTGAGCCCGCCGAAGGGGCTGGGCCTGCCGAGGGAACCGGGCGGGGCCGGGGGTGGCGGGACGACTCGCTCCAGGCCGAGGTCGTGGCGCACACCCGTGGGCCGATGCTCGTCGTCGGCGGGCCGGGCACCGGGAAGACCAGCACGCTGGTCGAGGCGGTCGCCGCGCGGGTGGCCGAGGGCGTCGACCCCGAGCGGGTCCTGGTGCTCACCTTCGGCCGCCGGCAGGCCACCGACCTGCGCCGCCAGATCGAGGCCCGGGTGGCCGGTGACGGGCACCGCGTGCTGCGCGAGCCGTTGGTGCGCACCTTCCCGGCGTACGCGTACGGGCTGCTGCGCCGGGCCGCCACCGAGCGGGGGGAGCCGTCCCCGCGGCTGCTCACCGGCCCCGAGCAGGATCTGATCATTCGGGAGTTGCTCGACGTCGTCGGCGAGGAGCCCGACGACGACCCGGTCGGCTGGCCGGAGGACCTGCGCCCCGCCCTGCGTACCCGGGCGTTCGCGGCCCAGCTCCGCGACCTGCTGATGCGGGCCGCGGAGCGCGGGGTGGGTCCGGTGGAGCTGGCCCGGCTGGGGGAGAGGCTGGGCCGCGCGGACTGGCCGGCCGCCGCCCGCTTCCTCCGCGAGTACGTCGCCGTGCTCGCCCTGCGTGACGTCAGCAACCGCGGCTCGATCGCGTACGACCCGGCGGAGCTGGTCCGGGCCGCCACCGGGCTGCTGCTCGACGACCCGGAGCTGTTGGAGGCCGAGCGCCGCCGCCTCGCCCATGTGTACGTCGACGAACTGGCCGACACCGACCCGGCCCAGCTCGACCTGCTCGCCGTGGTGGCCGGCGGGGGAAAGTCCCTCGTCGCCTTCGCCGACCCGGACTCCGCCACGTACGCCTTCCGGGGCACGGACCCGGCCGGGGTGAGCGCCTTCCCGCACCGGTTCCGCACCGTCTCCGGGGCGCCGGCCGCGCAGGTCGTGCTGAGTACGTCGTACCGGGCCGGTGCGGGGCTGCTCACCGCGACCCGGCGGCTCACCGGCCGGCTGCGCGGCCCGGCGGCCCACCGCCGGCTGCATCCGATGCCGGCAGCCCCGGCCGGCTCGGTCGAGGTGCGTACCTTCCGCTCGGCCACCAGCGAGGCCGCCTGGTTGGCCCAGGCCCTGCGCGCGGCGCACCTGCTCGGCGGCGTGCCCTGGTCGGCGATGGCGGTGCTGGTCCGCTCGACCGCGCGGCAGCTTCCGGTGCTACGCCGGGCGCTGCACACCGCCGGGGTGCCGACCGTGGTGCACGGCGAGGACCTGCCGCTGCATCTGCAGCCGGCGGTGGCCCCACTGCTGCTCCTGCTGCGCTGCGCGCTCGAGCCGGAGCGGCTGGACGAGGAGGCGGCGGTGGCGCTGCTGCACTCGCCGCTGGGCGGGGCCGATCCGCTAGCCGAGCGGCGGCTACGCCAGGGGCTGCGCGCCCTCGCCCTGGCCGGTGGGGACCGCCGTCCCTCCGGCGAGCTGATCGTCGACGCGCTGCGCGACCCGGAGGAACTGGCGGCCATCGACCGGCGCTGGGCGGAGCCGGCGCAGGCGGTGGCGGGCCTGCTCGCCATCGCCCGGGAGGCGGCCGATCGGCCCGGGGCGACCGCCGAGGACGTGCTCTGGGAGGTGTGGAACGCCAGCGGCCTGGCCGAGCGCTGGGCCGGGGCGATCACCCGGGGGCAGGCGGCGACCGGCGAGCACGAGACCGCACGGCGTTGGCGGGCCGAGGCCGCCGACCGGGACCTGGACGCCGTGCTGGTGCTCTTCGACGCGGCGGCCCGGTTCGCCGACCGGCTGCCCGGCGCCCGTACCGAGGTCTTCCTCGACCACGTGCTCGGCCAGGACCTGCCGGCGGACACCCTGGCCGCGACGGCCGACCGGGGCGAGGCCGTCCGGCTGCTCACCGCGCACGCAGCCAAGGGGCTGGAGTGGGACCTGGTGGCGATCGTCGGGGTGCAGGAGGGCGTCTGGCCGGACCTGCGGCTGCGCGGCAGCCTGCTCGGCTCCGAGCGGCTGGTCGATGTGCTTGCCGGCCGCGGCCAGGGCGACGGCGGGCGGGCGGTCCTGATCGGGCAGACGTCCGCGCTGCTGGACGAGGAGCGCCGGCTCTTCCACGTGGCGGTGACCCGGGCCCGTCGCCGGCTGCTGGTCAGCGCGGTCGCCTCGGCCGCGGTCGGCGGCGACGACCACGAGGAGCAGCCCAGCCGGTTCCTGTACGAGCTGGATCCGACCGAGCCGCCCGGCCCGGTCGACGTCGACCCGGCCCCCGCCGAGCCGACCGGTGGTCCCGGTGGAGGCTCGGTGGACGGTCCCGGTGCCGGCCCGACCGGCGACGCCGGGCCGGCAGCCCCGGAGGGCGGTGACCCGGAGGGCGGTGACCCGGAGGGCGGTGACCCGGAGGGCGGGGGCGAGTACCGGCCCATCACCCTGCCGGTGGCTGGGCCGCCCCGGGCGCTGACTCTGCCGGCCCTGGTCGCGGAGCTGCGTACCGCCGTGGCCGACCCGGCGGCGCCGCACCACCGGCGGCGCGCGGCGGCGGCTGAGCTGGCCCGCCTGTCCGCCGCCGGGGTGCCCGGCGCGCACCCCGACGACTGGTGGGGGCTGCGCGGCCTCTCCGACGACCGGCCGCTGGTCGACGAGGGGCAGCCGGTGAAGGTCACCCCGTCGGCGATGGAGAGCGCCCTACGGTGCAGCCTGCGCTGGCTGCTGGAGCGGCACGGCGGCAGCGGCCCGGCCAGCGCCGCGCAGGGGGTGGGCAACCTGGTGCACGCCGCCGCGATGCTCGCCGAGGACGCCAGCGCGGACCGTTCCGCCCTGCTGGAGTACGTGGCCGCCCGGTTCGACGCGATCGAGCTGGCCGCCCGGTGGATGGTCGGTCCGGAGCGGGAGCGGGCCGAGGCCATGGTGGACAAGCTGCTGCGCTGGTTGGCGGGCAACCCGCGCCGGCTGCTCGCCATCGAGCACGAGTTCGCGGTCCGGCTCGACGACCCGCACCGGCCGGTCGAGTTGACCGGCCGGGTGGACCGGCTGGAGGTGGACGACGCCGGCCGGCTGGTGGTGGTCGACCTGAAGACCGGCAAGTCCACCGCCGTCACCGAGCAGGAGATCGGCGAGCATCCGCAGCTCGGGGCGTACCAGGCGGCGGTGGAGTCGGGGGCGTTCCCGGAGTTCGGCGACGAGTCCGGGGGCGCGGCCCTGGTACAGCTCGGCACCGGCGCGAAGGACGCCAAGGAGCAGAGCCAGTCGGCAGCGGGGCAGGGGCCGGAGGCGGGCTGGGCGACCGCGCTGGTGCGGCGCACCGCCGATACGATGGCCGCCGCCACCTTCGCCGCGGTCGCCAACTCGAAGTGCCGGGTCTGCCCGGTGCGTACGAGCTGCCCGGTGTCCGGGCAGGGGCGCCAGGTCGTCGAGCCGCCGATTCCCCGCCGCCCGGAGAACGAGAACCCGTGACGCAGCCCGCCCTGTTCAGCGCCGCGACCCCGGCGCCCCGGGCCGCCGACTCCGGCCCCCGGTACACGCCGGTCGAGCTGGCGAAGCTGCTCCGGCTGCCCGCGCCCACCCGGGAGCAGGCGGCGATCATCGCCGCGCCGGTCGAGCCGCTGCTGGTGGTCGCGGGCGCCGGGTCCGGCAAGACCGAGACGATGGCGGCCCGGGTGGTCTGGCTGGTCGCCAACGCGTACGTCCGGCCGGAGCAGATCCTCGGGCTGACCTTCACCCGCAAGGCGGCCGGCGAGCTGGGCCACCGGGTGCGTACCCGGCTCGACCAGCTCGTGCGCCGGGTCGGGCGGCGAGGGCGGGACCCGCTCGACGACCCGTTCGCGGGCGAGCCGACCGTGTCCACCTACCACTCGTACGCCGGGCGGATCGTCACCGAGCACGGGCTGCGCGCCGGGTACGAGCCGTCCACCCGGCTGCTCACCGAGGCGTCCCGCTGGCAGCTCGTCGACCTGCTGGTGCGCAACTACGACGGCGACATGACCAGCGTCGACCGGATGCCCAGCACCATCACCGACGCCGTGCTGGCCCTGGCCGGCGAGCTGGACGAGCACCTGGTCGCCCCGGACGCCCTGGCCGCCTGGACCGGCCGGTTCTTCGCCGACGTGCAGTCCCGCCCCGGCCGGGTCTACGCCGACGTGCGGAAGTCCCTCGCCCTGCAGCAGACCCGGCTGAAGCTGCTGCCGCTGGTCCGCGCGTACGCCCGGCGCAAGGCGGACTTCGAGGCGATGGACTTCGCCGACCAGCTCGCCCGGGCGGCCCGGGTGGCCCGGGATCACCCGGCGGTCGGCGCGATCGAGCGGGACCGTTACCGGGTGGTGCTGCTCGACGAGTACCAGGACACCAGCCACGCGCAGGTGGTGCTGCTCAACGCGCTGTTCGGGGGCGGCCATCCGGTGGCCGCCGTCGGCGACCCCTGCCAGTCCATCTACGGCTGGCGCGGGGCCAGCGCCGGCACCCTGGACCGCTTCCCCGCCGAGTTCGCCCGCCCCGACGGCGAGCCGGCGGCGGTGCTCGGCCTCACCACGAGCTGGCGCAACCGGCCGGAGATCCTCGGCGTGGCGAACGCCCTGGCCACCCCGCTGCGGGCGGCCGGTGCCCGGGTGCCCGAGCTGCGCGCCGCGCTGAGCGTCGCCGACCCGATCCCGCACCGCACCCCGGGTGGCCTGGCAGCCGGCACCGTGCACTGCGCGCTCCTGCCGACGTACGCGGACGAGGCGGACTGGATCGCCGACAGCGTGCTGGCCGCCTGGCGCGGGGCGGCCCGGATGCCGGAGGCGCTGCCCGAGCACATCCCGGTGCCGCAGCGGCCCACCACCGCCGTGCTGGTCCGGCTGCGCAGCCAGATCCCGGCGCTCTCGACCGCGCTGCGGGCCTGGGGACTGCCGGTAGAGGTGGTGGGCCTGGGTGGCCTGCTGGACACCCCCGAGGTGCGGGACGTGGTGTGCACCCTGCGGGTGCTCGCCGACCCGACCGACGGGGCGGCGTTGCTGCGGCTGCTCACCGGGGCGCGTTGGCGGATCGGGCCGCGTGACCTGGTGGCCCTGCACCGCCGGGCCCGGGCGATCGCCGCCGGCCGCCGCCGGCTCGCCGCCGACGAGGAGCCGCAGATCGCCGTCGACCTGCTCGACGAGGCCACCCTGGTGGAGGCGCTGGCGGACCTGGGGCCCGCCCAGGCGTACTCGGTCCAGGGCTATGCCCGGCTGCGCGCGTACGGCGAGGAGCTGGCCCTGCTCCGCTACCGGCTGGACCAGACGCTGCCGGAGCTGATCGCGGACGTCGAGCGGACCATCGGCCTGGACGTGGAGGTGGCGGTCCGGGCCGGTCGGGACGGCACCGGCGACGCCGGCCTCGCCCGGGGCCACCTGGACGCCCTCGGCGACGTGGCGGCCCGGTTCAGCGGGGAGTCCCCGGCGGCCACCCTGTCGGGGTTCCTGGCCTACCTCACCGCGGCCGAGGACGAGGAGCGCGGACTCGCCCCGGGCGAGGTGGAGGTGGTCTCCGGCGCGGTGCAGATCCTCACCGCGCACGCCGCGAAGGGCCTGGAGTGGGACGTGGTCGCGGTCGCCGGCCTGAGCCGGGGCGGCTGGCCGGGGCCGGTGCGCAACTCCGACCACTGGCTCGGCGGGCTGGGCGTGCTGCCTTTCCCGCTGCGCGGGGACGCCGACGGGCTGCCGGAGCTGGGCCTGGCCGAGGCGGCCGACCAGCGCGCGGTGGCCCGGGCGCTGACCGACTTCGTCGACGACTGGCGGGCGCACGACGAACGGGAGGAGCGCCGGCTGGCGTACGTGGCGGTGACCCGCCCCCGGCGGCTGCTGCTCTGCTCCGGCTACTGGTGGGGCGAGGGGACGAAGCGCCCGCGCGGGCCGTCGGTGTTCCTGCGCGAGGTGCACGACGTGTGCCTGGACGGCGACGCCGGGCACCTGGTCGACCGGTGGACCCCCGAGCCGGCCGGTGACGCCACCAACCCCACCACCGAGGTGGTGCTGCGCGCCGAGTGGCCGGCCGACCCGCTGGGCGGGCGCCGCCCGGCGCTGGCCGAGGCCGCCGCGCTGGTTCGCCGCTTCCTCGCCGAGGATCCTCCGGCCTCGGCCGTCGGGGTGGCCGAGGTCGAGGATCCGGAGGTGACACGCTGGCGGCGGGAGTCCGACCTGCTGCTCGCCGAGCGGGCCGAGCTGGCCGCCGGGGCGGGTGCGGTCGAGGTGTCCCTGCCCGGCCAGCTCTCGGTCACCCAGCTCGTGGCGCTGCGCCGCGACCCGGAGGAGCTCGCCCGCGCCCTGCGCCGCCCGATGCCCATCGAGCCGAACCCGTACGCCCGGCGCGGCACCGCGTTCCACACCTGGCTGGAGGGGCGCTTCGGCGCGGACCGGCTGCTCGACGTCGACGAGTTGCCGGGCGCGGCCGACGCCGACGCGGCGCCCGACGAGGCGCTGGCCGAACTCCAGGCGCGCTTCCTGGCCGGGGAGTGGGCCGACCGGGTGCCGGTGGAGGTGGAAGTGCCGTTCGCCACAGTTATCGCCGGGGTGGTGGTGCGCGGCCGGATGGACGCGGTCTTCGCCCGGCCCGGCGGCCGGTATGACGTGGTCGACTGGAAGACCGGGCGGCAGCCCGTCGGCGAGGAGGCCGAGGCGGCGGCGGTGCAGCTTGCCGTCTACCGGCTGGCCTGGGCGGAACTGGCCCGGGTGCCGGTCGACCAGGTCGGCGCGGCCTTCCACTACGTGCGGGACGGGGCGACGGTCCGCCCGGCGGACCTGCTCGACGCCGACGGGCTCACCGCGTTGATCGCGGGAGTGCCGGAGGTGCCGCCTGCGGTCCGGCGCCCCGGGCGATGAGAATTTCCGGCGTTGGGGTTCCCGCGGGCCGAAACCGTGGTACGGTAACCGGGTTGCAGTTTTGGTTACCAGAGACTCTGTGTGCGCCTGGCGGATTGTAGCCCCAGGCGCTCTTTGTTGTGTCCGGGGCTCTCCGGGCGGGGCGACCAGAAGCGACAGGTGGTCCGCGCATACCGGGCGCGGTCCGCTCCTCCCTCTTCGGCTCGCAACAAGTGCGAGGCCGAACGTTCCGTCAAGGAGACAGAACACATGGCAATTGGCACCGTTAAGTGGTTCAACGCTGACAAGGGTTTCGGCTTCATCACCCCGGACGGCGGCGGCGCTGACGTCTTCGCCCACTTCTCGGCGATCCAGTCCTCCGGCTACCGGAGCCTGGACGAGAACCAGCGGGTCGAGTTCGAGATCACCCAGGGCCAGAAGGGCCCGCAGGCGGAGAACATCCGCCCGATCTGATCGTCGGCAGCACTGTTCCTCGGAACAGGCACGACTGTTCATCTGAACAGGCACCACCGTTCTTCGGAACACCCCATCGCGCCTCAGGCGCGGTGTCGCGGCCGGTCCGCCCCGTGCGGGCCGGCCGCACCCCACCTTCGGTTCGTGCTTGTGACCACCGCGGCCCTGCCGCCGGTGCAGCGCCACTCTGGCGCCTCCTCGACACGTGCCGCGTCGAGGAAGGCTTTCGCATGACCACTGTCATTCCCTCGTTCTCCACCACCGGCCTCGCGCCGGAGCTGCTCGCCGAGCTGACCGCGCAGGGCATCACCGAGCCGTTCCCGATCCAGTCGGCGACGCTGCCGGACTCGCTGGCCGGCCGGGACGTCCTCGGCCGGGGCCGCACCGGCTCGGGCAAGACCCTCGCGTTCGGGCTGCCGCTGGTGCACCGCACCGTCGGCCGCCGGGCCCGCCCGGGGCGTCCGCTGGCCCTGGTGCTCGTGCCGACCCGGGAGCTGGCCCAGCAGGTGACCACCGCACTGGCCCCGTACGCCCGGGCGGTCGGGCTGCGCGTCACCACCGTGGTCGGCGGCCTGTCCCTGCAGCGGCAGGCGGACGCGCTGCGCGCCGGCGCCGAGGTGGTCGTGGCCACCCCCGGCCGGCTGCACGACCTGATCAACCGCGGGGACGCCCGGCTCGACCAGGTCGCCGTGACCGTGCTCGACGAGGCCGACCAGATGGCCGACATGGGCTTCCTGCCGCAGGTCACCAAGCTGCTGGAGCAGGTGGCCGGCGACGGCCAGCGGATGCTCTTCTCCGCGACCCTGGACGGCGGCGTCGACAAGCTGGTCCGCCGCTTCCTCACCAACCCGGTCTCGCACTCCGTCGACCCCGGCACCGCCACGGTGACCGCGATGACGCACCACGTGCTGCACGTCGACGCGGAGGACAAGCCGAACGCGCTGACCCAGATCGCGGCCCGGGAGGGCCGCACCATCCTGTTCATGGGCACCAAGCACCGCGCCGACCGGCTGGCCCGCCAGCTGCTGTCCAAGGGGGTGCGCGCTGCGGCGCTGCACGGCGGCAAGTCCCAGCCGCAGCGCACCCGGATCCTGGAGCAGTTCCGCACCGGCCAGGTGACCGCGCTGGTCGCCACCGATGTGGCGGCCCGGGGCATCCACGTGGACGGCCTCGACATGGTGGTCAACGTCGACCCGCCGACGGAGGCGAAGGACTACCTGCACCGGGGTGGGCGTACCGCACGGGCCGGCGAGTCGGGCACCGTGGTCACCCTGGTCCTGCCCGAGCAGCGCCGCGAGGTGTCCCGGCTGATGGCGACCGCCGGAATCCGGCCGCAGTCCACCCAGGTCCGGCCGGGCGACGGGGCGTTGGCCCGGGTCACCGGGGCCCGGGAACCGTCCGGGGTGCCGGTGACCATCGCCGTCCCGGCTCCGGAGCGGTCCGCCTCGGGCGGTGGCCGGGGCCCGCGCTCGTCCCGCGGCGCCGGCCAGTCCCACGCTGCGGGGACCGCCGCGACCGGGGGTGCGCGCGCCGCCCGCCCGTCCGAGGACGGGCACCGCGCCTCGGGTCGGTCGCGCCGGCCGCGTCGTCCCCGGATGGCCTGAACGGCTCTCCACGGTCACCGATCGGCACCTGCGCCGGCCCTTCGCTGAGTCGGGAATCAGGCAGGGTGGGGTCCGATCGGTGACTGTTCGGCGGCCCCGATGTAGTCGATGCTTGCCCGTGGGGGGAACGCGGGTCGGCGGGTCGGCCCACTGGGGGAGGGGTTGACCATGGCGTGCAACGCCGAGTCGGGGGCGCTGCGGGAGCTGACGGTGGTGCTGGCGGTTGCGGGGGCGGGGCTGGCGCTCGCCACGGTCGCGGCGTTCTCGCCGTGGCATCCCACCCGCAACGGCCGGACACCGGCGGGGGTGGTGGGGCTGCACGTTCCGGGGGGAACGGGCAGCGACCTCACCGCCTCCATCGTTGAGACGACCGACGAGTCCGCCGGCTGAGCCCGCATCGCTCAGCCGGCGGACTCTGTCGGGCCAACCAGGGTCGGTCAGGGGCCGCCGACGGGGCGGGCCCTCAGTGCGTCCGGCCTGTCCCGGTTCGGCCCGTCGGCGCGGCCTTCGCGGGTGAGCAGGTCGGCCAAGGTGGTCCGGTCCACCACCAGGGCGATGGCCCCGTCCACCGCCAGCCACACGTCGCGCAGCCCGGTGGCCACCCCGTGGTAGCCGGAGTGCCCGGCCGGTAGGCCCCGTACCGAGGTGAGTGACCCGCCGGCCGCGCGGAGCACGTCCCCGACGCTGATCTCGGCGGCCTGGCGGGCCAGGGCGTAGCCGCCCTCGGTGCCCCGGTGGCTGTGCAGCAGCCCGGCCCGGCGCAGGTCCAGCAGGATGCCCTGGAGGAAGCTCAGAGGAATGGCCTGGCTCTCGGCCAGGGCCGCCGCCTTGACCAGCTCGCCGCCCGGCTCGGGAGGGCCGCCCGAGCCGTCGGCCCGCCGGTCGCCGTCGGTCGCGGCGGCGGCGACGGCGAGCATGGCCCGGAGCGCGTAGTCGCTGCGCGCGGAGACGTACACGTCACTGCCCGGCCTGGTCCAGCACGCCCCAGCGGCGGCGGATCGTCCGGTCCGCCACCCCGAACGCGGCGTCGACCACCAGGCCGACGACCAGGATCACGATCATCGTGGCGAGCAGCCAGGGCGCGTCGGACAGCTCCCGCGAGTAGGTGAGCTGCGCGCCGAGCGAGGTCTGCGAGATGCCCACCACGATCAGCTCGCCGGCCATCAGGCTGCGCCAGGAGAAGGCCCAGCCCTGCTTGAGCCCGGCGACGATGGCGGGCAGGGCGGCCGGGGCGATCACGTACCGGTAGAGGTTCAGCCCCCGGGCACCGAGGTTGCGCCCGGCGCGCAGCAGCAGCGGCGGGACGTAGTCCACGCCGCTGATCACCCCGTTGGCGATCGACGGCGCCGCGCCGAGCACCACGACGAAGAAGATGGCCTTCTCGCTCAGCTCGAACAGCAGGATCGCCAGCGGGAACCAGGCGATCGACGGCATGGTCTGCAACGCGGTGATCATCGAGCCGATGGCCGCCCGCAGCACCCGGGACCGGGCCACGGCGAGCCCCAGCAGCAGGCCGACTCCGACGGAGAAGATGTAGCCGAGGGCCGCCCGGCGCAGGGTGGTGGCCATCCCCTCCCAGAGTTGCGGACCGCTGACCTGTCGGAGCAGCTCCTGCCCGACGGCGGCCGGCCCGGGCAGCGAGTACGGTGGCCAGAACCCGGCCCACACCACGGCCTGCCAGGTGCCGATGGCGATGGCGAGCGCCGCCAGCTTCGGCCAGGTGGACGCCCAGATCGTCGCGGCCCGGGTCGTCGTCTTCTGCCGGCCGGCGATCTCCAGCGCGTCGAGCCCGGAGATCTCCGCGTCGGCGCGCGGGGTGCCGGCGATCGTGTCACTGGCCATGGCGGCCCACCTCCGTACGGAGCTTGTCGGTGACCTCGGCGGCGATGGACGCGATCTCCGGGCTGTCGATGCGTCGCGGCCGGGGTACGTCGACCCGGGTGGAGTAGATGATCCGGCCGGGCCGGCTGGAGAGCAGGATGATCCGGTCGGCGAGCCGCGCGGCCTCCCGGACGTTGTGGGTCACGAAGAGGACGGTGAGCTTGCGCTCGGTCCAGATCCGCTCCAGCTCGTCGTGCAGGAGGTCCCGGGTCATCGCGTCGAGCGCGCCGAACGGCTCGTCCATCAGCAGCACCGGCGTGTCCAGCGCGAGGGTGCGGGCCAGCGCCACCCGTTGCCGCATGCCACCGGACAGCTCGTGCGGGCGCTTGCGGGCGAAGTCGGCCAGGTGCACCGTGCGCAGCAGTTCGGCGACCCGCTCCCGGCGCGCGGACCGGGGCATGCCGCGCAGCTTCAGCGGCACCTCCACGTTGCCCTCGACGGTGAGCCAGGGGAACAGGGCGGACTCCTGGAACATCAGCCCCGGGTTGACCCCGTCGCCGAGCTCGATCCGCCCGCCGCTGATCCGGTCCAGGCCGGCGACCAGGTTGAGCAGGGTGCTCTTGCCGCAGCCGGAGGCGCCGACGAGGCAGACGAATTCGCCGGGCGCGACGTCGAGGGAGACCCCGTCCAGGGCGAGGACGGCGCTCTCGCCGTGCCCGTACACCTTGGTGACGCCGTGCAGCGCGACCGAGCCGGTCGCGCTGCGTGGCGTCGTCGTGGTCGACGTCATGGCTGGGCGACCTCGGGCTTGCCCTGGGCCTTGAGCACCTCGTTGAGGTACTTCAGGTCGTAGAGGCCGTCCAGGCTGACCGGCTGGGTCAGCTCGACGGCGACCGCGTGGTCCAGGCCGGTCTTCAGCGACGAGGCGATCGGGTCGTTGGTGAACTCCAACGTCGGCCACGCCTGCTTGATCAGCTTCACGTCCAGCGGCTTACCGCTGATCTTGCCGATGTGCTCGGAGATGGCCTGCTGCGACTCGTCGGGCTTGGTGTTGACGAACTCGTTCGCCGCGACCTGACCCTCGACCAGCTTCTTCACCACATCGGGGTGGGCCTTGAGGAACTTGGTGGAGACGATCAGGTTGGTGATCACGAACTTCTTGTCCGGCCACAGGTCGCGCTCGTCGATGAGCACCTTGCCGCCGGCGTTGACCAGCCGGGAGACGAACGGCTCGGGCACCCACGCGCCGTCGATCGCCCCGCTGTTGAACGTCTCCACGGTCTGGGCGTTCTCCTGCGGGACCACCTTGACGTCGCCGCCGCCCTCCTTGGTGGCGGTCAGGCCCTTCTCCTTGAGCC
Organism: Micromonospora sp. CA-111912; assembly: GCF_050948415.1. NCBI lineage: Bacteria > Bacillati > Actinomycetota > Actinomycetes > Micromonosporales > Micromonosporaceae > Micromonospora > Micromonospora sp. CA-111912. The sequence continues at coordinate 6,195,002 of NZ_CP192007.1, read as the reverse complement.
AGTAGCGCAGCGCGACGTCCTGGGTGTTGCCGAGCTGCGGGGTGGCGATCTTCTTGCCGCGCAGCTGCTCGACCGAGGTGATCCCGGGCTTGACGACGAGCGCGACGCCGCCGGACGCCGCGCCCGAGATGACCCGGACCGCCTCGCCCTTGGACTTGGAGAAGGCGTTCACCGTCGGGTTCGGACCGATGTACGTCGCGTCGAGCGCGCCGGAGAAGATCGCCTCGATCGCCGCCGGGCCGGCGTTGAAGGTCTTGGTGTCCAGCTTGACGTCGCCGCCGAGCTTCTCGGCGAAGATGCCCTTCTCCACCCCGACCACGGCCGGGGCATGGGTGATGTTGGGGAAGTAGCCCAGCCGCAGCGTCACCGGGCCGGAGTCGCCCCCGGCCGCGCCGTCGTCCTCGCCGCACGCGGCGGTGACGCCCAGCGTCGCCGTGCCCACCACGGCGAGGGTGGCCAGGGAGAGCATCCGACGGAAGGGGAGCCGTCTCATCGTCTGTCCAATCCGAAGTATTCCTACTGAGTTGGTAGGAAGAGTGGGGCAGCGTTCGGGCGGCGTCAAGACCCGTCCACATCGCGGGATTCGCGCTCGAAGTTATTCCCGGTTTTCCTACCTTCTTGGTAGGTTCTCCGGCGTCCCTCGGCCGGGTGGCGGGGGCGGCGGAGAGGCGGTCGGCATGACCTTCCACTGGTTCCTTCCCACCTCCGGCGACGGACATCAGGCCGGCGCCGCCACCGTCGCGGCCGGCGCGGCGCGGCACGACCGGGCGGCCACCGTCGGCTACCTGACCGAGGTGGCCCGGGTCGCCGAGGCGGCCGGCTTCGCCGCGCTGCTCACCCCTGTCGGCTCCGGCTGCCCCGACCCCTGGATCGTCTGCGCGGCCGTCGCCCAGCACACCGTCCGGATCGGCATGCTGGTCGCCGTGCGGGCCGGATTCGCGCTGCCCACCCTGATCGCCCAGCAGGCCGAGGCGTTCCAGTCGGTGTCCGGGGGACGCCTCGCGCTCAACGTCGTCACCGGCGGCGACCCGGCCGAGCAGCGGGCGTACGGCGACTTCCTGGACCACGACGCCCGCTACGCGCGGACCGGCGAGTTCGTCGAGGTGCTCCGCCGGGCCTGGCGCGGGAGCCCGTTCGACTTCGCCGGCGAGCACTACCAGGTCACCGGCGGCGGGCTGGCCGCCCCGCTCGTGGCCCCGCCCCCGGTCTACTTCGGCGGTGCGTCCCCAGCCGCCGAGGCGGTGGCCGCCCGACAGGCCGACACGTACCTGATGTGGGGCGAGCCGACCGCCGCGATCGCCGCCCGGGTGGACCGCGTCCGCGGCCGGGCCGCCGAGGAGGGGCGAACCCTGCGCACCGGGATCCGGCTGCACGTCATCGCCCGCCCGACCGCCGCGCAGGCGTGGGCGGAGGCGGACCGCCTGCTGGCCGGGATGAGTCCTGAGCGGATCGCCGCCGCGCAGGCGCGGTACCGCCGGATGGACTCGGTCGGCCAGTCCCGGATGGCCGCCCTGCACGGCGGGAGCGCCGACGGGCTCACCGTCGCGCCGAATCTCTGGGCCGGGGTCGGCCTGGTCCGCGAGGGCGCCGGCACCGCGCTCGTCGGCAGCTACGCCGAGGTCGCGGCCCGGATCGACGAGTACGCCGCGCACGGCGTCGACGAGTTCGTCCTCTCCGGCTGGCCGCACCGGGAGGAGGCGGAACGGGTCGGCGCGGAGGTGCTGCCCCGGGTGACCGCGCCCCTCGCCGTCGCCCCGGCCCCGGTGGGCTGAGCCGCCCTGCGGGAGGTCGCCGCCGTCGGGGGCGTCGACGCGCTAGGGTCGGTTCCGTGGCGGCGCGGAGATCGAGAATTCCAGCGACGAAGTATCCGGTCGAGCGGTTCACCCTCGACAACGGCCTGCGGGTGGTGCTCACCCCCGACCGCAGCGCTCCCGTGATCGGGGTGGCGGTGATCTACGACGTCGGCATCCGGTCCGAGCCCGAGGGGCGTACCGGCTTCGCCCACCTCTTCGAGCACCTGATGTTCCAGGGCTCGGAGAACCTGGAGAAGTTGGCCCACTTCCGGCACGTGCAGGGGGCGGGCGGCACCTTCAACGGCTCCACCCATCACGACTACACCGACTACTACGAGACCCTGCCGAGCAACGCCCTGGAACGGGCGCTGTTCCTGGAGGCCGACCGGATGCGCGGCCCCCGGCTGACCGAGGAGAACCTGCGCAACCAGGTCGACGTGGTCAAGGAGGAGATCCGGGTCAACGTGCTCAACCGCCCGTACGGCGGGTTCCCGTGGCTGACCCTGCCGCCGGTCATGTTCGACACCTTCCCCAACGCGCACGACGGCTACGGCTCCTTCGACGACCTGGAGTCGGCCACCGTCGCCGACGCGGCGGACTTCTTCCGCCGCTACTACGCCAGCGGCAACGCCGTGCTCGCGGTCAGCGGGGACGTCGACGTGGCCGAGGCCACCGCGCTGATCGAGCGGCACTTCGGCGACGTGCCGGCCCGCCCCGCCCCGCAGCGCCCCGACTTCGACGAGCCCGACCTGACCGCCGAGCGGCGCTCGTCGTACACCGACGCGCTGGCCCCGCTGCCCGCGGTGGCCGCCGCCTGGCGGGTGCCCGACCCGATCACCGACTTCGCCGGCTACCTGCCGTACGTGGTGCTCGCCGAGGTGCTCACCGACGGCGACGCGTCCCGGCTGGTCGAGCGGCTGGTCCAGCGGGACCGCGCGGTGACCAGCCTCGGCGGGTACGTCGGTTTCATGGGCGACCCGTTCGACGTGCGTGGCCCCACCGCGCTGCTGCTCCAGGCGCACCTGCCACCGGGCGGCGACGTGGACAAGGTGCTGCGCACCGTCGACGAGGAGTTGGACCGGCTGGCCGCCGACGGTCCCACCGACGGTGAGCTGGCCCGTACCCAGGCCCGGATGGCCACCCACCTGCTGCGCGACACCGACGCGGTGCTCGGCCGGGCGCTGCAGATGGCGGTGCTGGAACAGCAGCGCGGCGAGCCTGGCCTGCTCAACGAGCTGCCCCGACTGGTCGGCGAGGTCACCGACGAGCAGGTCCGGGCCGCCGCCGCCACCCTGCGGCCGGAGCGCCGGGCGTCGGTCGAGGTCATTGCAGGAGGGGCTCGGTGAGGGCGAGGAGTGAGCCGGGTTTGCGAGCCCCGCAGTCGCGAACGAAGGTGGACCTGTGAGGGCGAGGAGTGAGCCGGGTTTGCGAGCCCCGCAGTCCGCGAACGAAGGTGGACATGTGAGCGCGAGGAGTGAGCCGGGTCTGCGAGCCCGCAGTCGCGAACGAGGGAGGGTCAGATGACGGCAACCGCCCAGGCCGGGGCGCGGGTGCTGCCGCCGCTCGGCCCGAACCGCAGGTTCAAGGTGCCCAAGCAGGTCGAGCGCCGGCTCGGCAACGGCCTGACCGTCATCGCGGTCCGCCGGCCGACCATCCCCCTGGTCGAGCTGCGGCTGTGGATGCCGGCCGGCCGGATACCCCTGGCCCGGGGCGCGATGCTCGCGCAGACCATGCTCTCCGGCACGGCGTCGATGACCAGCGTGCAGATCGCCGCCGAACTCCAGGCGGTCGGCGGCGGGCTCTCCGCCGGCATCGACCCGGACAGGTTGATGCTCTCCGGCGCCGGCCTGGTCACCGGGCTGGACCGGATGCTGGAGATCCTCGCCGAGGTGCTGACCGGGGCGACGTACCCGGGCGAGGAGGTCGGCACCGAGCGGGACCGGCTGGTCGACCGGATCCAGGTGGCCCAGAGCCAGCCGGCCCACCTGGCCCGCAACGCCCTGCTCCGGCGGGTCTACGGCAAGCACCCGTACGCCGTGCAGACGCCCGAGCCGGAGCAGGTGCACGCGGTCCGGCCGGCGGCGCTGCGCCGGCTGCACGCCGAGCGGGTGCACCCGGCCGACGCGGTGCTGGTGCTGGTCGGCGACATGCAGCCGGAGCGGGCGCTGGACGCCGCCGACAAGGCCCTGTCGGGCTGGAGCGGCGCCGGGCACGACGGCGAGTTGCCGCCCGCCCCGCCGCTGGAGCCCGGCCCGCTGCTGCTGGTCGACCGGCCCGGCTCGGTGCAGTCCTCGCTGCGTATCGCCCTGCCGGCGGTGCCCCGCACCCACCCCGACCACGCCGCGCTGCAACTGGCCAACCTGATCTTCGGCGGCTACTTCTCCTCCCGCTGGGTGGAGAACATCCGCGAGGACAAGGGCTACACGTACGGCCCGCACTCCCTGGTCGAGCACTCGGTGGCCGGGTCGGTGCTGATCGCCGCCGCCGAGGTGGCCACCGAGGTCACCGGTCCGGCGTTGCTGGAGACGACGTACGAGTTGGGTCGGCTGGCCTCCCTGCCGCCGAAGCCGGACGAGCTGGAGCAGGCCCGCCAGTACGCCCTCGGCACCCTCCAGCTCGGCATGTCCACCCAGGCCGGGCTGGCGTCGCTGACCAGCGTGTTCGCGGCCAACGGGCTGCGCCTGGACTTCCTCACCGAGCACGCCGCCCGACTGGCGAAGGCCACCGTCGCCGACGTGGCCGAGGCGGCCCGGCGCTACCTGGCCCCGGCGCGGGCGGTCACCGTGGTGCTCGGCGACGCCGAGCGGATCGCCCCCGCCCTGTCCGCGCTCGCCCCGGTGCGCACCGAGCCGGCCAGGCCGTGACCGCCGGGCGAGGGCTGGTCCGGGGCTCCGGCACGAGCGGGGAGACCGCCCCGCCGCTGGCCCGGTCCACCCTCGACCGGGCCGCGCACCGGCGGGCCGATCCGGCGTGGCTGGCCGAGGCCTGGGAACGGGCCCGGGTGCTGGTGCTCGACTCGGCCAGCGACGGGCGGACCCTGGTCCGGGCCGACGCCTCCCCGCCGGAGTTGGTGCTGCTCGGCCCCGGCGAGCTGCCCGAGGTGCCCCGCTCGGTCCCGATGTTCCTGGGCGTCGAGCCGGACGGGGTGCCGGTGTTCGCCGTGGACAGCCCGCTGCCCGAGCTGCCGGGCACCCGGGCGGTGCGCCTGCACGACGTCGGCCACCTGCTGCTCGACCGGGACGCCGGCATCTTCACCACCGCGCTGGCGCTGACCAACTGGCATGTCCGGCACGGCTACTCCTCGGCCACCGGCCACCCCACCCGGGTCGACGAGGCCGGCTGGTCCCGGACCGACCCGGACGGCGACCGGGTCTGGCCGCGTACCGACCCGGCGATGATCGTCCTGGTGCACGACGGGGTCGCCGGGCTCCAGGGGCGCTGCCTGCTCGGCAGCAACGCCGCCTGGGCGAGTATCCCGGGCGAGCGTCGGTACTCCTGCCTCGCCGGGTACGTCGAGCCGGGCGAGTCGGCCGAGGCCGCCGTGCTGCGTGAGGTCGGCGAGGAGGTCGGCGTCGCGGTCGAGGAGATCGTGTACGCGGGCAGCCAGTCCTGGCCGTTCCCCGGCTCGCTGATGCTCGGCTTCCTCGCCCTGGCCGATCCGGAGCACCCCGTGCACCTGGACCCGGCCGAGATCGCGCACGCCCGCTGGTTCACCCGGCGGGAGATCGGCGCGGCGCTGGCCGGGCGGCCGGTGGGCGTGGGCGGCGGCGACCGGCTGGCGCTGCCCCCGCCCTCGTCGATCGCGCTCTTCCTGATCCACCGCTGGCTCGACGGCCACTGCTGACCATCCCGGCCCGGCTCCGGCCGGTGCCGGACACGGTCCCGGCCCGGGACCGCCGTTGCCGCGACGGGTCTCGGGCCGGGAACACGGGCCGCCCTGGTCGGGTGAGGCAAGGAAACGGCGGGGGAGCCGATCCGACCACGACGGACGTCGGGTGGGTCAGCCGCCGGAGCCGAGCCGGCGGCGGCGGGGAGCGGAGTCGTTGAGGGGAAGCACCTTCACCCGTTGCCTGCCGTAGCGGACCGCGCCCACCGTCGACAGGGCCCGGGCCAGCATCAGGGCGGCGTCCCGGTCCTCGGCGTGTACCACTTGGCGGCGCGGCTCCGGGCTGGTCGTCTCGTCCCGGACCCGACCCCCGCCGGCCCAGGCCGCGGCGATGTCGATGTCGGCGGCGGCGCGGATGTCGGTGCGAACGATCAGGAACCGCATGGGTAACTCCGGATGCGACCGTGACGGACGGTACTCCGTGGAAGTTCCACGTCACTCTGTCGACATGTTACGCCCGGACGGCGTCCCAGCAAGTGAAACCCGCCGATCGGTCCGCAGGGTCGCCCGATCGGATGAACCCTGCTCAGCAGGGGTGGCATGCCGGATACGCGTCGGGGCCGCCGGGCACGCCGGGTACGCGTCGGGGCCGCCGGCACACCGCCGACGGCCCCGACAGATCACCGGATCAGGTCAGATCGAACTGCCCGGCCCTTGTCCCGGCGATGAACCCCCGCCAGCCGGCGCGGTCGAACAGCAGCACCGGGCCGCCGCGGTCCTTGCTGTCGCGCAGGGCGACCGCGGCCGGGCCCACGCTCAGCGGGGCCACCTCGACGCAGTTCGACGTCTGGCTGCGGGTGCTGGTCCGCCACGGCAGATCGGCCAGCTGCCCGGCGAGTGCGGACGGCGTGTTGCGGATGTCGTTCATGGTCTGCTCCTGACTGGAACTGCTCCGACGGGACGAGTGGCGCCGCACGCCCGGACGGGGCGGGTCCCGCGGTGGGTCACCGCTCCGTCAGTCGTCCGGAGTGTCGGCGGCGCTGGGCCGGCGCCGTTGCCGGCCCGTGGCCGACTGCGGACGGGCCCACCGCCTCGGCCAGCCGCCCCGCAGCCTCGAAGAGCCAGGTGATGGTGTCCGATTCGGAGAGCGCGGCCGAGCGCAACCACTCGAAGACCACTTTATAGCGATTTAGTACGTTTACCTCGGTGGACATGACGTTGGTGAAGCCACCTTCTATGGCCAGCGTCTCCGGGTCGAGCGGGTCGGCGAACAGGTAGATCGAGAAAGCGGTCGGCGGGAGGTACCAGTCGCCGATCGGGGTGTCCCGCGGCAGCACGTGCAGGGTGACGTGCGGCTGCATGGCCAGCTCGCAGAGCTGCCGGAGCTGCTCCCACAGCACGTCCGGCGGTCCGGCCCGCAGGCCCAACGCCGCCTCCTCCAACACCGCCGTGTAGCGCGGCGCGTCGGTGCGGTCCAACAGCGACTGGCGGGCCAACCGGGCGGCCACCTCGGTCTCCGGGGCCTCGCCGGGCTCCGGGGCCCCCGCACCGGACTCGACCTGCTGGGCCGAGACGATTCGCAGCCGGGCGTACCCCTGGGTCTGCAACAAACCCGGGACCAGCACCGGGTTGTATTCCTGGATCTCGGTGCAGCCCGCCTCCAACTCGGCGAAGGTGCGCTGCTGCGGTGTCATCACCGGGTACTTCTTCAGCCAGCCCCGCATGTCACCGGCCTCCCGGGCGATGCCCAGCAGCTCCGCGCGTGACTCGCCGTCGGCGCCGTAGAGATCCAGCAGAGCGAGGACGTCGTCGGGGTCGGGACGGCTGCGGCCGTTCTCCAAGCGGGACAGCTTGGACGCGGAGGCCCAGCCGATTCGCGCGATGACCTGGTCCCCGGTGAGGCCCGTGGCTTCGCGCAGTTGGTGCAGCGCATTGCCCAACCTGCGGCGACGCATGATCGGGCTGAATCCGGCTGGAGGCACGGTGTCCTCTTTTCCGTCGACCGCCGCAGACGCGACGGTAACTGTATGAAACTCGCCCCCCACGGTCAGTATGGACGGCGCGACTGGAGTCGGACGCCCCGACAGGGGCGTGTCTCGCAGAAAAGAGGACCGCAGACGAGCGATCCCGACGACGTCGCCGTCGACCCCCGTGGCCCCCGGCCACCCTCCGAGAGGAAACCCGATGCGCACCGTCCTGCGCCGCCCCGAGTTCCGCCTGCTGTTCGGCGGGTTGCTGGCCAGCATGGCAGCCGAGTCGATCCTGCTGCTCGCCCTCGCCATCTGGGTGAAGGACCTGACCGGCTCCGACGGGCTGGCCGGGGCGACGATCTTCGCGATCATCGCGCCGATGGTGCTCGCGCCGCTGGTCGGCTGGGCGGTGGACCGGTACCCCCGGCGGCCCTTCTTCATCGTCGCGAACCTCGCCACCGCCGCCCTGCTCACCCCGCTGTTCACCGTCTCCGAGAGCGCCGACGTCCGGATCATCTACGTGGTGGCGGCCCTGTACGGGCTGTCGTACCTGACGCTGAGCGCGCTGGTCAGCGGCCTGATCCGGCAACTGGTCCCCGTCGAGCTGCTCGCCGACGCCAACGGCGTGCTGCAGACCGTGCGCCAGGGGCTGCGGCTGATCGGGCCGCTCGCCGGGGCCGCGCTCTACGCCGCCGTCGGCGGCTGGCTGCTGACCGCGCTGGCGATGACCGGGTTCGTCGTGGCCGCCGCCGTGGTCGTCCTGCTCCGGGTGCCCGAGACGCCGTCGGCCGGCGGCGAGCTGCGGTGGTCGGCCGAGCTGGGGGCCGGACTGCGCCACCTGGCCGGCGAGCCGGCGCTGCGTCGGGCGCTGCTCGGCTACGGCCTCGGTTCGCTGGTGATGGGCTTCACCGAGTCACTGATCTTCGCGTACGTCGACCACGGGCTGCGCCGCGACGCCGCGTTCGTCGGCGTGCTGGTCACCGTGCAGGGCGTCGGCGGGCTGGTCGGTGGCCTGTTCTCCGCCGCCGTGGTACGCCGCGCGGGCGAGGTGGGCACGCTGGCCGCCGGGGTGACCCTGTTCGGCCCGGCCGCGTTGGCCCTGGCGTACCCGACCCTCTGGCTGGGCTGCGCGGCGCTGCTGCTGGCCGGAGCCGCGCTTCCGCTGATCACGGTGGGGCTGAACACGCTCATCCAACGGCGTACCCCGACGGGCCTGCTCGGTCGGGTCTCGGCGGCGTCGGAGGCCCTGGTCAGCGGCCCTCAGGCGGTCTCCATCGGCACCGGCGCACTGCTCGTCGGCGTGTTCGACTACCGGCTGCTGTTCGCGCTGGTCGGCCTGACCACCACGGCAGCCGGCGTCTTCCTGTGGCGAGGCCGTCGCCTCTCCACCCCCACCCCCACTCCCGCCCCCATGGCCCGCATCCCGCTCCAACGCCGCCCGCCCGCGCCAGCCACCCCCGACCGCCGCCTCACTCCCTGACCCCCACCCACCCGGCAAATATGCGGCAAGAGTGGCCGTTCCAGGAGGAACGGCCACTCTTGCCGGGAAAGTGCGCGCGTCCCATCGGAGGGGCGCGGTGTGATGGTCAGCTGGGTAGGGCGGCCAGGTGCTGCTTCACCTGGGTGATGGACGGGTTCGTGAGGGCGCTCCCGTCGGCGAAGTGCAGCGTCGGGACGGTCTGGTTGCCACCGTTGACCTTCATCACGAACTCGGCGGCCTTCGTGTCCTGCTCGATGTCGACCACCTGGTACGCGATGCCCTCCCGGTCGAGCTGCGACTTGAGCCGGTGACAGTAGCCGCACCACGGGGTCGAGTACATCGTCAACATGATCGGGTGTCCTCCAAGGTCCGTTCAGCCCGTCCGGTCAGGCCAGGCTAACCGTTGCAACATCAGATGGAGCTGAGATGATTCCTCGCTGTGGGGGTTCACTCAGCGTCGGAACTGGTGCTCGCCGGGCTGGACCCGGAGCAGCGCGCCGCGGTGACCGCCCCCGCCGGCCCGGTCTGCGTCCTGGCCGGCGCCGGCACCGGCAAGACCCGGGCGGTCACCTCGCGCATCGCCCACCGGGCGCTGACCGGCGAGGTGTCCCCCCGGCACGTGCTCGCGGTCACCTTCACCGCCCGCGCCGCCGCCGAGATGCGGGCCCGGCTCACCGCCCTCGGGGCGCAGGGCGTGCAGGCGCGCACCTTCCACGCCGCCGCGCTGCGCCAGGTGCGCTACTTCGCCCCCCGGCTGCTGGCGGGCCGGGCGATGCCCGAGCTGCTGGACAGCAAGGCCCGGGTGGTCACGCTCGCCGCCGCCCGGGTCGGCCTGCGGACCGACCGGGCCGCCGCCCGGGACCTGGCCGGCGAGATCGAGTGGGCCAAGTCGTCCCTGGTCGAGCCAGGGGAGTACGTCGTCGCAGCGGCCAAGGCGCTGCGCGACACGCCGCACGAGCCGGCGAAGGTGGCCGAGGTGTTCGCCGCGTACGAGAGGCTCAAGCGGTCCAACGGGGTGATCGACTTCGAGGACATGCTGCGCGCCGCCGTGTGGGGCATCGAGGAGCATCCAGACGTGGCCGAGCAGGTTCGCGGCCAGTACCGGCACTTCGTGGTCGACGAGTACCAGGACGTCAACCCGTTGCAGCAGCGGCTGCTGGAGACGTGGCTCGGCGGCCGGGACGACCTGACCGTGGTCGGCGACGCCAGCCAGACGATCTACTCGTTCACCGGGGCCACCTCGGCGTACCTGGTCGATTTCCCCCGCCGGCACCGCGGTGCCACCGTGGTCCGGTTGGTCCGGGACTACCGTTCCACCCCGCAGGTGGTCGGGCTGGCCAACGCCGTCATCTCCCAGGCCCGGGGCACCGAGGCCCGGCTGCGGTTGGAGCTGCGCGGGCAGCGCCCGACCGGCCCCGAACCGGAGCTGCGGATCTTCACCGACGAGCCGGCCGAGGCCGCCGCCGTGGCGACCCGCTGTCGGGCGCTGGTCGACGCCGGCACCCCGGCCCGGGAGATCGCCGTGCTGTTCCGCACCAACGCCCAGTCCGAGGCGTACGAGAAGGCGCTCACCGACGCCGAGGTGCCGTACGTGGTGCAGGGCGCCGAGCGCTTCTTCGAGCGGCCCGAGGTGCGCCAGGCGATGGTGGCGCTGCGGGCCGCGACCCGTTCGATTCCCGGCGATACCCCGTTGCGTGACGCCGTGGTGGAGGGCCTGTCGGCGGTCGGCTGGGCCCCGGACGCCGCCCCGGCCGGCGGCGCGGCGCGGGAGCGGTGGGAGGCCCTGGCCGCGCTGGTCCAGCTCGCCGAGGAGTACGGGGCCAGCCCGCCGGTGCTGCCGATCGGCGAGGCCGCCGCCGTGGAGCGCCCGGTGACGCTGGCCGACTTCAACGACGAGCTGGCCCGCCGGGTCGCCCAGCAGCACGTGCCGACGGTGGAGGGGGTGACCCTGGCGTCCCTGCACTCGGCCAAGGGCCTGGAGTGGGACGCGGTCTTCCTGGTCGGGCTCTCCGAGGGCACCCTGCCCACCACGTACGCCCGCACCGCCGAGCAGGTGGAGGAGGAGCGCCGCCTGCTCTACGTCGGGATCACCCGGGCCCGTGAGTGGCTCTGGCTGTCGTACGCGGTGGCCCGCTCGCCCGGTGGGCGGGCCCGGCGGCCGTCGCGGTTCCTGCCCCAGCTCGACCGCTCCGGCGGCGGGACCGAGCGGGCCGGGGCCGGGGCCGGCCCGGCGACCCGGCGGGTCGAGCGCCGCCGTCCCCAGATGGTCCCCTGCCGGATCTGCGGCGCGACCCTGCTCGCCGGCCCGGACCGCAAGCTCGGCCGCTGCCCGACCTGCCCGTCCGACATCGACCAGGGCCTGTACGAGCGGCTGCACGACTGGCGGGCGCGGGTGGCCGGGTCGCAGAAGGTCCCGGCGTACGTGGTGTTCACCGACGCCACCCTCGTCGCGCTGGCGGAACGGCGACCAGGCCGGCCCGAGGAGCTGATCGCGATCGCCGGCATCGGCCCCCGCAAACTCGGCCTGTACGGCGAGCCGGTGCTGGCCCTCGTGGAGGGCGCGGCGGTCGACGACGTCTGCCCTGAGAAAACTTTCGAAATCGAGCCGTAAAATCGTTTGCCCTCGCCCCCGGGCGAGGAATAGCCTCGGGACACACCTCGCGAGCAGCGCCATTCCGGCTGCTCAGGGGGTAGAGACCAGTCGGCTTCGAGGAACGTGAGGGAGGTGTCACCAATGGAGATCTTCACCTATGAGCCCCCGGCGGGGATGCCCGCAACCGTTGCCCCGCTGTCGGCTGTCCGGGTGGCCCTTGCCGCTCGACCGTCGGCTCCGCAAGCGCACCAGGTCCGGGTTCAGGCCGAGCTGAATCTGACCGTCGTGCCGCTGACCGGAGTCGAGGGGGCCAGTGGATTCACGGGCATGGATATCGATGGCGCCAAGAAGCGCACGGATGTCCGCGGCGTTCCACCTCGAGGTAGACCGGTCTGATCCTCAGACACCGGCTCACCTCGAGGCCGCGGAACCCGCTACTGGGATCCGCGGCCTCAGTTTTTTGCCTGCCGTAGTACGTCGGAAGTCCGATCCACGAGATCGATGTGAGAGAGAGGTGACCGGGAGATGAGTCTGGCGTTGGCCCCCATCGACGTGAACGTCGAAGTGGAGGCGAACCTGTCCTGCCGGAAGTTCGACCCCGACCTGTGGTTTTCCGACTCACCCACCGAGCTTGAGGTGGCCAAGTCGCTCTGCGGGGACTGCCCGCTGCGCGTCGAGTGCCTCGCCGGGGCGGTGGAGCGGGCCGAGCCCTGGGGCGTCTGGGGCGGCGAGATCTTCGAGCGTGGCGCGGTCGTTCCGCGCAAGCGGCCCCGGGGCCGCCCGCGCAAGGAGGATGTCGCCCGTGACGCCGCGTTGAAGGTCGAGGCCGAGGCGCGCCTGGCGGCCAGTGGGCTGTCCTCGTCGCGCAACACCGTCCGGCTTGCTGCCTGACACACCCGATCCGCACCATCCCCGCCGGTGCCACACCGGCCACGAGAGAGTTGAGACGCATGATGCACCTGTCCATTGGAGCCGTCGAGATGCAACTACTTCCCGAAGCGTTGTCCCGGGCCCGAATGCCCCGGCCTCAGGCCGGTCGCACCACCACGAGCACTGAGGCAACCCGATCCGCCCGTACCGTCGCGATCAGCAGCCGCAGCCAGTCGGCTCGCGACCTGGGCGTTCTGTAACCGAACACGACACACGCGGGGGCGTGTCGGCCGACCGGCCGACACGCCCCCGCGTCGTCGGCCGGTCCGGCCCGGCCCGCGGATTCCGGCCTGTGGTTCGCGTCGCCGGCTCCGGGCGCTCGTTTGCGCGGCCGGTTCAGGCCACCGGGGCGAAGCCCGGCAGCCAGCGTTCCAGGATCGACCGGTACGGCGCCTTGGCCTCGAGTTGGCAGAGCACCCCGATCGAGCCGAGCGTCACCCGGTGGATCAGCAGGTACGACGGGGGCAGGTTGAGCTGCCGGCTGAGCTGGTACGCCGGTGAGCGGGGGCTGGCCAGCCGGGTCGCCTCGGCCCGCAGCCAGGCCCGGGTGAACCGGAACTCCTCCTCCGCGACCGGGGTCAGCATGGGCCGGATGAAGTCCAGTACGGCCTGGGCGTCGATCGGCTCGGTGGGGCTGACGAAGCCCTCCTCGCGCAGCCCCTCGACCACGCCGGCGGCCTCGCCGCGTAGGGCCAGCCCGGCGAGCCGGCCGATCGGCTCGGGCGTGCCCTCCGGCATCCGGGCCACCGCCCCGAAGTCGATCACGCCGAGCCGGCCGTCCGGCAGTAGCCGGAAGTTGCCCGGGTGCGGGTCGGCGTGCAGCAGGCCGGCCCGGGCCGGCGCGGACAGGTGCAGGATGGCCATCAGCCGCCCGGCCTCGTCGCGCTGCTCCTCGGTGCCCGCCCGGATGATCTCGGCCAGCGGGGTACCCTCGATCCACTCGGTGACCAGAACCCGGGGGGTGGCCGCGAGCACCGCCGGGATGAAGATCTCCCTGTCGTCCGCGTACGCGGCGGCGAAGGCGCGCTGCGACTCGGCCTCCAGCTCGTAGTCCAGTTCCTCGGTGATCCGCTCGCGCAGCTCGACCAGCAGCGGCTTGACGTCCAGCCCCGGCTGGATCGCCCGGAACATCCCGCCGAGGCGGGAGAGCTGCTTGAGATCGGTGAGCAGCGCGTCGCCGGCCCCCGGGTACTGGATCTTGACGGCCGCGTCGCGGGACGCCCCACCGTCCGGGTCCCGCCACACGGCCCGGTGCACCTGCCCGATGCTGGCCGCGGCGGCGGGGGTGTCGTCGAACCTGTCGAAGCGCTCCCGCCAGGCCGGACCGAGCTGCTCGGCGAGCACCCTGTGCACGGTGGCCGCGGGCAGCGGCGGCGCCGCCTCCTGGAGCTTGGTGAGGGCCTGCCGGTAGGGGGCGGCGACCTCCTCGGGCAGGGCCGCCTCGAACACCGACAGCGCCTGGCCGAACTTCATCGCCCCGCCCTTGAGCTGCCCGAGGACGCTGAACAGCTGCTCGGCCGTGCGTTGCTGGATCTCGGCGGAGATCACGTCGGAGGCCAGCCCGGTGACGCGCTTACCCATGCCGAGGACGGTCCGGCCGGCGAAGCCGAGCGGCAGAGCGGCGAGCTTGGCGGTCCGGGACACGGCCCGGCGCGGGATGTCGGTCACTCGGCCATTGTGACCGACTCGGCGGCCTCGCGGCTGCTCCGTGGCCGGGCCGGGTCGCCCGACCCCCGGATCGGCGGCCGCCGTGCCTGCCCGCCGATCCCCCAGGGAGCCGTCGTGGCCTGTCAGCGGCCCTGTCCGGCACAGCGGCAGGACGGGTGGGGCGGCCAGGTGCGCCGGCGTAGTCGGCCGGGGCTGGTCACCTCCACGGCGCAGCCCAGGGTCTCCGGCGTGCCGCCGTCGAGGTGGGCCAGCGCCTCGGCGACGGCGTACCCGACTGCCGAGAGCAGGGTGGCCGTGCCGCAGGACTGGTCCGAGGCATCGGCGGCGAGCTGGGCCGCGAGCGCCGGCCAGCCCGGGTCCCGCTCGGTGCGGTACAGGTCGACGCAGCGCAGGCAGGGCCCGACGGGCGGCCGGACGAGCGGGCCGATCGTCGGCACCCCCTCGCGCAGGGTGAGCAGCAGGTGCGGCTGGCGACGCTGGGCGAAGCCGGCCGCGAGCAGGGCTGCCGGCCGGTCGATGCCGAGCTGGAGCACGAGGTCGGGCCGGTTACGGGGCAGCGGGCGGGTGGCGGTGCCGGGGGCGGCCCGGTCCACCGCGGCGCGTACCGCCGGGGCGAGCGGGTGCCCCAGGTCGGTGGCGGCCAGCCCCGTGCCGACCAGGTCGGCCGGGCGCACCGACCCGGCGAGGTTCGCGTGTACGTGTCCCACCCCGGCCTGGGCGAGCGCGACGGCGACGGGAGCGCCGAGCCGGCCACCGCCGGTCACCAGCACCCGCGCGGCCCGGCGTCGCCGCAGCACCTGGGCCGGCGTGCCGGGCAGGTCGGGCGCGGCCAGGGCCAGCGCCCCGGCCTCCGCGGCGAGGCGGTGCCGCGCCGGGCCGGCGAGGTCGCGGGGGAGCAGCGTGTGCGCTGGTACGACCAGCCCGGCGTCGCGCAGCGCGTCGAGCAGCCCGCGCGCCTCGTCCTGGCGCACGTCGACGCCGGCGGCGTGCGCCAGGACGAGGCGTTCGCTGCGGGAGCCGTCGAGCAGGTCGAGCACCCGAACGGCGCGGGGGTTGGCCACCTCGACGAGGACGGCGCGGCTCGACCCCAGCCCGAGCTGGAGGGTGTGCCGGTCCCGCCACAGGCGGGTCAGGCCGGGAAGCAGAACGGGCCGGGGCAGCGCGGGACGGCTCATGATGACGAATCGTCACCGAGTCCCCGCTGTCCGTCGATCGTTGTCCACAGGTGCGCACCGCCCTGCCCGGGGTTTTCCACAGAAAAAGCCGGGTTATCCACAACCGGCCGGTAACCGTGTCGGTCAGCCGACACCCGGGCGGGCACCGAAACGGTACGGGGGAGGGCGGCCGCAGCCGCCCTCCCCCGTACCGGACCCGTACGGGTCAGACCTTCGCCTTGCCCAGGATGCGGTTCACTGTTGTGCCGCATACCGGACACTTGCCCTTGGCCATGTTCATCCCGGTCTTCGAGACCTCGACGTGCCCCTCGAAGTCCCGCTTCTCCTTGCACTTGACGCAGTAACCGTTGTAGGTCTGGGCCTTGTCGGCCACGGGTGCCCTCCTCGTCTCGTCCGCCGGTCGATCTGGCTCCGGCGGTTGCCCGGCGGCGGGCCACGCGGGGCGCCGACGCTGGGTCTTTCTCCGCGGCCACCCTCGTGACCGCTGGTCCGCGGACCCTACCCAGGTACGGGCGGTTCCATGTCAGCTGTGCTTCGACACTGTGAGCAAGTCGACGTCGAGAGTGTGCATGCCGAATTAGGTCGGATAAGTCAGTTTGGCGGGGACACGCCGGGTGAAAGCACCCAGATGCCCCACGAGGAGGCCCTGGGGAGGCGTTCGGGACGGTGATCATCTACGGTGGGGATCGAGCCCTCGGGCTGCCCGTCACGGTCCTCAGGACCGTGACGGAGCGTCTTCGTGACAGTCTGCAAGGTTTTTTTTCGGGACTTCTGACCACCAACCATGACTTTCCAGGCGCGTGTCGTGGTGTTGACTCTTGCGGACCCCTGGTCAGTACCCATTAGCTTTCCTTCGTGACAGCAAAACGAGGCTGCGCGGCCCACTGATGGCAGGGGTGCGGAAGCCCGTCGTCGAAGTACGGCGCAGCCAGCGCCGGCGACGCACGGTGTCCGCCTACCGCGACGGTGAACGGGTCGTGGTGCTCATCCCCGACCAGTTCTCCCGGGCCGAGGAGACCGAGTGGGTCGACCGGATGCTGGCCCGGCTGGAGGCCCGGGAAGGGCGCCTCGCCCGCTCCGACGACGAGCTCTTCGACCGCGCCACCCGGTTGCGCAGCCTCTACCTCGCCGAGTACGGCGACCGGGCGGTGCCGTCGAGCGTCCGCTGGGTGACCAACCAGAACGGCCGCTGGGGCTCCTGCACCCCGGCCGACCGGACCATCCGCCTCTCGCACCGGATCCAGGACATGCCCGACTGGGTGATCGACTACGTCCTGCTGCACGAGCTGGCCCACCTCATCGTGCCCAGCCACAACGCCCGGTTCTGGGCGCTGGTCGGGCGTTATCCCAAGGCCGAGCGGGCCCGTGGGTACCTGGAGGGCGTCGCCGCCGCCTCCGGCGGCCCGCTGACCGACTGACCGGGTCGGTCAGCCACGGCCCGGCACCGGGCGCGCGGTGGTGTGGCCGACGGCCTAGGGTCGGGGCGTGGCCCGACGTGTGGTGGTGGCGTTGCTCGGACCGGTGGCGTGGGCGCCGCCGGGGATCGACCCGGTGGCTTGGCGGGCCGCGCTCGCCGAGGACGTGGTGGACCTGCTCGCCACGCTCCAGGAGGTGGAGACGGCGATCGCGGCCACCCCGCAGGACAGGTCGCTGGCCGAGGCCGTCGTCTGGCCGGGGATGGCCGTGTACGAGGTGCCCGAGGCCACCGTCACCGCCGTCCTGGCTGCGCTGACCGGCTACGACCAGGCGGCCGTCGTCGCCGCCGACGCCCCGGACCTGCCCGGCCTGACCGTCGGCAAGCTGCTCCGCCCGCTGACCACCCGGTCGGTGGCGGTGGCCCCCGCCGAGGGGGTCGGCCCCGGCCTGCTCGGCGTCGCGTCCCGGCTGCCCGTGCCGGGATGGCTGCCGGAGATCGACCTGGACACCGCGCTCCCGGCAGACGTGCGGCGGGTCGCCCCGCAACCCGGGGACGTGGCTGTCACCGCCGCCTGGCGACGGCTGCGCGGCCCAGCCGACCTGGCCACCCTCGACCCCGCCGTCGAGGGCTGGGAGACGACCCGCGCCCTGCTCTCCGGCCGCCGCTGACACCCGAGGGCCGCCGACGCGGTGCGCCGGCGGCCCTCGGGTGTGCTCAGGAGAACGGGGTCAGGACTCCTCGGCGTCGTCCCCGGTGCCCTCGGGGCGCGGACGGGGGGAGCCCGGGGCCTGCTCCTCCGGGCCGCCCGGCGCGCTGAAGTCGAAGTTGGCCAGCTCGTCGTCGAGGTCGAGCCGGGCCGTGGCGAACGCCGCCGGGTCGGCGAAGTCGTCGTCGGAGGGGAGCAGGTCCGGGTGGCCCCAGACGGCGTCCCGGCCGGAGATGCCCCGGTGCTCGGTCAGCGCCGCCCACAGGGCCGCCGCCTCGCGAAGCCGGCGCGGGCGCAGCTCCAGCCCGACCAGCGCCGCGAACGTCTGCTCGGCCGGCCCGCCGGCCGCCCGCCGCCGCCGGAACGCCTCGCCGAGGCGGACGACGTTGGGCAGCCGCTCGCCGGCGGCGTTGTCGACCACGTGGCAGACCCAGCCCTCCACCAGGGCGAGCGCGGTCTCCAGCCGGGCCAGCGACGCCTTCTGCGCCGGAGTGTCCTCCGGGGTGAAGATGCCCTCCAGGGCGATCGCCTGCATGGACTCCGGGTCGGTCGGGTCGACCCGACCCATGGCCTCCTCGATCGCCTCCCGGTTGACCCGGATGCCCGACGCGTACGTCTCAACGGCGTTGAACACGTGCCCGCGCAGCCACGGCACGTGCTCGAAGAGCCGCTGGTGGGCCGCCTCGCGCAGGGCCACGTAGAGGCGTACCTCGTCCTCGGGCAGCTCCAGGCCCTGCCCGTACGCCCGGATGTTGGCCGGGATCAGCGCGGCGGTGCCGGCCGGGCCGAGCGGGAGCCCGATGTCGCCGGCGGAGAGCACCTCCGCGGCGAGCGAGCCGAGGGCCTGCCCGAGCTGCCCGCCGAACAGCGCGCCGCCGAGGGTGGCCATCATCGACTGCATCGGGCCGAGCTGGGCCCGCGCCTCCGGCGGCACCAGGTCACCCATCGCGCCGACCATCCGGCTGGCCACCGGGTCGCAGAGCTTGCGCCAGACGTCCAGGGTCTTGTAGATCCACTCGTTGCGGTTCCACGCCAGCGAGGTGCGGATGCCCGTCGGCCAGGCGGTGACCGGCTCGAGCCAGAGGTCGGCGAGGCGTAGCGCCTCCTCGACCGAGTGCCGCTCGTGCGGCGAGACCGCCGGGTCGCCCGCTGCGGCGAGCTGGCTGGCGGCCACCTGCCGGGCCAGGTCCCAGTTGACCGGCCCGCTGCCCGGCGCGGAGAGCAGGTGCTGCAGCTGCGACATGAACTGCTGCATCTGCGCGGGATCGTTGGGATCTGGTGGTTGCCCACCCGGGAGCGCGAAACCGAACGGAATATCAGGCACGACGTCTACGGTACGCGGGCTGCGCCCCAGGTAGCCGCCACCGGCGTTGCGCTGAGGGCGAAGTCGTCGTCACCGTCCGGGGCCTCGCCGGACCGGTCGGTACGCTCTGCGCCATGAGACGTCGTGGCGTGACCGTCCTCCTGGGTGCCCTGCTGACCACCCTGCTGAGCTTCGGTGTGCTCAACGCGCCCATCCCGTACGTGGTGCTCGGCCCCGGGCCGACGGTGAACACGCTGGGCACCTCGGACGGCAAGGAGGTCATCCAGGTGTCCGGGCGGGCGACGTCCACCTCCGCCGGCCAGCTCCGGCTGACCACGGTCGGCGTGCAGCCCACCGTCCGGCTGCGCTCGGCGCTGTCCGGCTGGTTCTCCTCCGACGAGGCCGTGGTGCCGCGCGAGCTGGTCTACCCGCCGGGGGAGAGCCAGCAGGAGGTGGAGCAGCGCAACGAGGAGGACTTCCGCAACTCCCAGACCAGCGCCGAGACGGCGGCCCTGCGGGAGCTGGGGTACCCGGTCCAGGTGCAGGTGAAGACCGTGACGGCGGGCGGCCCGTCGGCCGGGGCGCTGCGGGTCGGCGACGTCGTCACCTCGGTCGACGGCACGCCGGTGACCAGCGCCGGCCGGCTCACCGAGCTGATCCGGGCCAAGTCGGCGGGCACCGTGCTGACCATCGGCTACACCCGCGACGGCGCCGCCGCCACGGCGCAGGTCACCAGCCGGGAGCAGGACGGCCGGCCGCGTATCGGGGTCGAGATCGACCAGCAGCAGCCGCACCCGTTCACCCTCTCCATCGACCTGAACGACATCGGCGGCCCGAGCGCCGGCCTGATGTTCGCCCTGGGGATTGTGGACAAGCTGGAGCCGGCCGACCTGACCGGCGGGAAGATCATCGCCGGCACCGGCACGATCGACGACGAGGGGCGGGTCGGCCCGATCGGCGGGATCGCCCAGAAGCTGGTCGGCGCGAAGCAGGCCGGGGCCAAGGTGTTCCTGGTGCCGGAGGCCAACTGCGCCGAGGCGGTCCGCAACCCGCAGCCCGGCCTTCCGCTGCTCAAGGTGGGCACGATCGACGACGCGCTGACGGCCCTGGCGGCGCTGCGCGAGGGCGGTGAGCCGACCCGCTGCTGACCGATCCGCCGCTGCCCGGCGTGACCGTGGGCCGCCGCTTTCAGGAACACCCCGTACGCTGGGTGCCTGGTCGGAGCCGATCACATCGAGCGTGCGGAGCCAAGAGTGGTCATGCGTAGCAGCCCCCTGCCGAGGATGAGCCGACGCGGACGCGTCACGATCGGGGTGCTGATCGGGGTGTTCGTGCTCTTCACCCTGTTGGGCTGGGGGGTGCAGGCCTGGACCGACTGGCTCTGGTTCGACGAGGTCCGCTACACCCAGGTGTTCACCGGGGTGCTCACCACCCGGGTGCTGCTCTTCCTCGTCGTCGGCCTCGCCATGGCGGTGATCGTCGGCGGCAACCTGTGGCTGGCCCACCGGCTGCGGCCCCGGCTGCGCCCGCACTCGCTGGAGCAGGCCACCCTGGAGCGGTACCGGATGGTGCTCGGCCCCCGGCTCGGCCTGTGGATCAGCCTGGTCGCCGTGGTGGTCGGGCTCTTCGCCGGGCTCTCGGCGCAGAGCCGGTGGAACCAGTGGCTGCTGTTCCGCAACGGCGGCGACTTCGGCGTCAAGGACCCCGAGTTCGGC
Organism: Micromonospora sp. CA-111912; assembly: GCF_050948415.1. Lineage (NCBI taxonomy): Bacteria > Bacillati > Actinomycetota > Actinomycetes > Micromonosporales > Micromonosporaceae > Micromonospora > Micromonospora sp. CA-111912. The sequence continues at coordinate 6,174,426 of NZ_CP192007.1, read as the reverse complement.
ATCGACATCGGCTTCTACGTCTTCCAGTTGCCGTTCTGGCGCTACGTGCTCGGCGTCGGCTTCACCGCCGTCGTGCTCGCCCTGCTCGGCGCGCTGGCCGTGCACTACATCTTCGGCGGCGTGCGGCTGCAGGGCGTCGGGGACCGGATGACCAACGCCGCGCGGGCCCACCTGAGCACGCTCGTGGCGGTCTTCGTCCTGCTCAAGGCCGTCGCGTACGTGCTGGACCGGCGCTCCATGCTGCTGGACTACAACGAGGGGGCGAAGCTCTACGGCGCCGGGTACGCCGACATCAACGCCCTGCTGCCGGCCAAGGAGATCCTCGCCTACATCTCGGTCGTGGTGGCCATCGCGATCATCGTGTTCTCCAACGCGGTGATGCGGAACCTGGTCTGGCCGGGCATCTCGCTGGCCCTGCTCGGCGTCTCCGCGGTCGCCATCGGCGGCATCTACCCCTGGGCGGTGCAGACCTTCGAGGTCAAGCCGAGCGCCAAGGACAAGGAGGCCCGGTACATCGAGCGCGCCATCGGGGCCACCCGGTCGGCGTTCGGGCTGGCCGACACGAAGAACTCGCCGTACGCGGCGAGCAACCTCGTTCCACCGGGGACCCTGGCCACCGACACCTCCGTGGTGCCGAACGTGCGGCTGCTCGACCCGCAGCTCGTCTCCGAGACGTACACCCAGCTCCAGCAGGTCCGGGGCTTCTACGACTTCGGCCCCAAACTGGACATCGACCGGTACGCCGTGTCCGGCAAGACCTCCGACTACGTGGTCGGGGTCCGGGAGGTCAACTACAACGAGCTGACCGACCAGCAGAACACCTGGATCAACCGGCACACCGTCTACACCCACGGCTACGGCCTGGTCGCCGCTCCGGCCAACCAGGTGGTCTGCGGCGGTCAGCCGTACTTCGTCTCGGGCTTCCTCGGCGAGAAGACCCAGGAGGCGTGCTCCTCGCAGGTCGAGCAGATCCCGGCCAGCCAGCCGCGCATCTACTACGGCGAGCGGATGGGCCCGGACGACTACGCGATCGTCGGGCAGGCGAACCCGGAGCGGAACGCGGAGTTCGACCGGCCGACCCAGACCGGCGGCGAGCAGTACTACACCTACACCGGTGAGGGTGGCGTCGAGATCGGCTCGTTCACCCGCCGGCTGCTGTACGCGATCAAGCAGCAGGAGTCGAACTTCTTGCTCTCCGAGGCGGTCAACGACAACTCGAAGCTGCTCTACGTGCGTAACCCCCGGGACCGGGTGGAGAAGGTCGCGCCGTTCCTCACCGTCGACGGCGACCCGTACCCGGCGGTGGTCGGTGGCCGGGTGCAGTGGATCGTCGACGGCTACACGACGGCCGCGACCTACCCGTACGCCGAGCGGGTGAACCTCCAGGCCGAGACGACCGACGAGCTGACCGGACGGGGCACGTTCCAGCTCGCCCGGGAGAACGTCAACTACATCCGCAACTCGGTCAAGGCCACGGTCGACGCGTACGACGGCACGGTCCGGCTGTACGAGTTCGACCAGACGGACCCGGTGCTGAAGGCGTGGAACAAGGCGTTCGGCGGTGACCTGGTGCTGCCCAACGACAAGATCCCGGCCGAGCTGCGGGAGCACCTCCGCTACCCGGCCGACCTGTTCAAGGTGCAGCGCAACCTGCTGACCAAGTTCCACGTCACCGCCCCGGGCGACTTCTACTCGGCGCAGGACTTCTGGCAGGTGCCGAACGTGCCGGACAACCCGGACGGCGGGCAGAAGCAGCCGCCGTTCTACCTGTGGACCCAGTTCCCCGGCCAGGACGCGCCGCGCTTCCAGCTCACCTCGGCGGTCACCCCGAACGGCCGGCAGAACCTCGCCGCGCTGATCTCCGGCTCGTACGTGGACGGCAAGCCGCAGTTGGAGGTGCTGGAGCTGCCGGACCAGACCCGGATCTCCGGCCCGGTGCAGGTGCACCAGCAGATGACCAACAACGCCAACATCCGGCAGCAGCTCAACCTGCTCTCCTCGAACCAGGCCCAGGTGCAGTACGGCAACCTGCTCTCGCTGCCGTTCGGCAACGGGATGCTCTACGTCGAGCCGGTGTACGTGAAGAGCAACCAGCAGGACGCGTACCCGCTGCTGCAGAAGGTGCTGCTGTCGTACGGCGACGGCGGTTCGTACGTGGTGCTGGCCAACAACATCACCGACGGCATCAAGCAGCTCGTCGAGCAGGGCAAGGAGGCCGCCCAGGGTGGCACCCCGCCGTCCGGCGGCACGCCGCCGCCCAGCGGCGGGAGCAACGCGCCGCCGCTGACGGGCGAGCTGGCCGAGGCCGCGGGCAAGGTGCAGGCGGCCATCGCCGAGGTCAAGGCCGCGCAGACGTCCGGTGACTTCGAGCGGTACGGCCGGGCGCTCAAGGCCCTGGACGACGCGATGACCGCGTTCCAGCGGGCGCAGCAGGCGGCCACGCCGGCCTCGCCGGCGCCGGGCGTCTCGCCGAGCGGCAGTCCCGCCCCGTCGCCCTCGGCGGGCGGCTGACCTGCGCGGAGCCGCCCGGGTGGGGCCGTTTTGCGGTCCGCCCGGGCGGTGCGCTAGGGTTAACCAGTCGACGCGGGGTGGAGCAGCTCGGTAGCTCGCTGGGCTCATAACCCAGAGGTCGCAGGTTCAAATCCTGTCCCCGCTACTCGTCGGAAAGGCCCCGGAGGTTACTCCGGGGCCTTTCGCGTTGCCGGGAGGGTTCGGGCCTCGGCGCTCGACCCGGGCTCCTCCGCCTGCGATGCCCGGCACGGCGGCTGCGCTGTTCGGCACCGTGCCGGATGTGGAGGGCTGCCCGGCGCCCGGAGGTGTGACGCGACGCCCCCGTGGGTGGTCTCATCCGCCCGACCCGGGGGGCCGGCTGATCTCCGCCCAGGGGGTGCGCTAAGCTTTAGAAGCCGACGCGGGGTGGAGCAGCTCGGTAGCTCGCTGGGCTCATAACCCAGAGGTCGCAGGTTCAAATCCTGTCCCCGCTACGAGCCAGAAGGGCCCGGAGGAAACTCCGGGCCCTTCTGCTTTTCCCATTCTCCCGCCCGCCGGCCGGCTTCCGGCGTCGCTGTCCGGGTCGGCCTTCCTGGTCCCGCCCGGGTTCCGGTTCCTGTTCGCGACCGGTCTCCCCCGTCCTGGGGCGGCGCGTCCGGAGGATGCCGGTGAATCCGGTCCGTCCGGGTGCCGCTGTTGCGCCGCTCGGCGAGGATGGGGGGCATGTCTTCATTGAACAAGTGGTGGGGCCGGCTGAGCGCGGTCCTCGGTGCGGTCGTGTTGTCGGTCTTCGTCCCGGTCGCGGCCTGGGCGTCCACCGGTCCCGGTGAGCTGGTGGTCGAGGCCGCCAGGAAACGCCGTGGCGGTGGCGGCTTCCTGGGGCTGCTCTGCTGCCTCGTCGTCGTCGGCGGAATCGTGTTACTGGTGCTGATGCTGATGCGCAACCGGCGCAACCGGCCGCCACGCTGACCGGTTCGCGCTGATCGGGTGGGGCCGACCCGTCACGCTCGGGGCGGCGGGTCGGGTCACTCGGCCAGCGCGGCGTTGGCCTGGGCGATGAACCGGGACGTTGCCGTGCGGATGCCGGAGCGGCCGGAGAGGACCCCTTCAGCCGTGGCGACGAGCAGGGCCCGCACCCGGGCGTGCCCCTTCGGGGGTGGGCTGGGCGCGGGGCCGAGGGCGTCGGCGAGGGACTCGGCGAGGGCGGCGGCCCGCTGCTGTCCGGCGTCGGTGACGCTCTCCTTGACGTACCGGCGGTTGGCGAGGTTCGGGTTGACCCCCCGCTCCTGGCCCAGGGCCACGCCCGCCTCCATGTTCGTGGTGAGGAAGTTGATCACTTCCGCCACCACGTCGGGTCGCCGCGTGCCACGGAACGCCGCCCAGTACATCGACGCCCGGGCCCACTGCGCGCCAGGCGGGCCGGGGAACGCGGCCAGGGCCAGCTCGTCGTCGGTGTAGCGCTGAAGCTCGGGAAGCTGGTGGGCCCACGCGAACGAGGCGGCCGTGTGCCCGGTCACCACCAACTGGCGGCTCGGCTCGCCGCTGTCGGCCTGGTCGACCAGGGCGGCGCTCGGGGTGGCCCGACGGGTCCGGGCGGTCTGCCACAGCTCGAACCAGTCGACCAGGTCGGCCGCGGTGAAGCCGAGCTGCCGGCCCTGGTACAGCTCGCCACCCCGGGACCGCAGCCAGAGCCAGAGCGCCCGGTGGTCCCCGGACGGGTCCATCGTGCCGGCCACCCGGTCGTCGGCCGCCCGGGTGACCCGCGCAGCCCAGTCGACGTACTCCTGCCAGGACATCCCGGTGCGGGGCTCCGGGACCTTCAGCCGGCGCAGCAGGGCGCGGTTGTAGACCACGGCGGCGGTGGTCTGGGCCGCCGCCACGCCCACGGTGCGGCCGTCGACCTCGCCGTAGCGGACCAGGCCCGGGGAGAGCCCGCGCAGGTCGAGCCGGTTGTCGGCGACGTACCCGCCGAGGTCGAGCAGGATGCCCCGCCGGGCGTACTCGGTGAGGACGGTGTCGTCGACCTGGATCAGGTCGGGCACGTTCCCGCCGGCCGCCTGGGTGGCCAGCCGGTCGTAGTAGCCGTCGAGGCCCTGCCAGGTGACCCGGAAACTGACCCGGGGGTTGCGCGCGGAGTAGAGCCGTAGCGCCTTCTCGGTCAGCTCGGCCCGCTTCGTGCTGCCGTACCAGAAGACGGAGAGCTCGATCAGCCCGTCGTCGACGGGTGTCTCCTCCGCGTCGCCGCACCCGGTCAGGCCGGTCGCCGCGAGCGGCGCCCCGAACAGCGCCCCCAGCAGTCGCCGGCGGCCCGGGTCGGCGCCGGCGTGGGGGAGCGGGGGACGGGCGGTGGGCACGGGGATTCTCCTGGGCGTCCGGCGGGCGGTCGGACCATTTACACAGCCGGCGCGGGCGGGTGTCAACGGCCGTCCGGCCGGGATCGGGCCGAGGCGACCCGGAGATCGACCGGCATCGCCGGGCGGCTCGTCGGCCCGTTCCGCCCGGCGTCCCTCGGCGTGCGGTTGCATCGCCCGGGAGACCAGGGCCAGGGCTCGCGCGGACGGCCCGAGATCCCGGGCCGGCCGGCTGCGGCCGGTGGACCCTCCCGGGTGGCCGGCCCGGCCGTTTCGGGGGCCGTGGTGTACTAGGCCGCGTGGAACTTCTGCACTCGGGCAAGGTCCGGGACGTCTACGCCGACGGCGACGACCTGATCCTGGTCGCCTCGGACCGGATCTCGATCTACGACGTGGTGCTGCCGACCCCCGTACCGGACAAGGGCCGGTTGCTGACCGCGCTGTCGCTGTGGTGGTTCGAGCAGCTCGCCGACCTGGTGCCGAACCACGTCGTCTCCGCCACCGACGTGCCGGCGGAGTTCGCCGGCCGGGCGATCCGCTGCCGGCGGCTGGAGATGGTCCCGGTCGAGTGCGTCGCCCGGGGGTACCTGACCGGCGGCGGCCTCACCGAGTACGAGCGCACCGGCGCGGTCTCCGGCGTCGAGCTGCCCCGCGGGCTGGTCGAGGCGTCGATCCTGCCCGAGCCGATCTTCACCCCGTCGACGAAGGCGCCCAAGGGCGAGCACGACGAGCCGATCACCTACCAGCAGGTGGCGGACAAGGTCGGCGCGGAGACCGCCGGGCGGCTGCGGCAGATCACCATCGACGTCTACTGCCGTGGTGCCGAGCTCGCCGCCGAGCGGGGCATCCTGGTCGCCGACACCAAGATCGAGCTGGGCTGGGCGGCGGACGGCACGCTGGTCCTCGGCGACGAGGTGCTCACCTCCGACTCGTCCCGGTTCTGGCCGGCCGAGTCGTACCAGCCGGGCCGGGCGCAGTTCTCCTACGACAAGCAGTACGTCCGGGACTGGGCGACCGGCGGCGGCTGGGACAGGCAGCCGCCGGCCCCCGAGGTGCCCGCCGAGGTGATCGAGGCGACCCGGGCCCGCTACGTCGAGGTCTACGAGAAGCTCACCGGTAGCACCTGGGCCTGACGGCGACCCGGAGCCCGTTCCGCCGCTCCTGCTCGGTCAGTCTTCCCAGTCGAGGGTGCGCTGTACGGCCTTGCGCCACTGGCGCAGCTCCCGCTCGCGGTGCTCCGCGTCCATGGCGGAGGTCCACTGGGCGTCGGAGCGCCACTGGGCACGCAGGGTGGCCAGGTCCGGCCAGAAGCCGACGGCGAGCCCGGCCGCGTACGCGGCGCCGAGGCAGGTGGTCTCGGTGATCCGGGAGCGGACCACCGGCACGTCCAGCACGTCGGCGAGGAACTGCATCAGCAGGCCGTTCGCGGTCATGCCGCCGTCCACCCGCAGCCGGCGCAGCGCCACGTCCGAGTCGGCGTTCATCGCGTCGACCACCTCGCGGGTCTGCCAGGCGGACGCCTCCAGCGCCGCCCGGGCCAGGTGCCCCTTGGTGATGTAGCCGGTCAGCCCGGCGATCACCCCGCGCGCGTCGCTGCGCCAGTGCGGGGCGAACAGCCCGGAGAACGCCGGCACCACGTAGCAGCCGCCGTTGTCGTCGACCGTGCGGGCCAGGTCCTCCACCTCCGCGGCGGTGGCGATCAGCCCGAGGTTGTCCCGCAGCCACTGCACCAGCGAGCCGGTGACCGCGATCGCCCCCTCCAGGGCGTACGCGGCCGGCTGGCCGTCGATCCGGTACGCCACCGTGGTCAGCAGGCCGTGCGTCGAGGTGACCGGGCTGGCCCCGGTGTTCAGCAGCAGGAAGCTGCCGGTGCCGTAGGTGCACTTCGCCTCGCCCGGCTGGAAGCAGGTCTGCCCGAACAGGGCGGCCTGCTGGTCGCCGAGGGCGCTGGCCACCGGCACCCCGGCGAGCAGCCCGTCGGCGGTGCCGTACACCTCGGCCGAGGAGCGGATCTCCGGCAGCATCGCCGCCGGCACGCCGAGCGCGTCGAGCAACTCCGGATCCCAGTCGAGGGTCGCAAGGTCCATCAGCATGGTCCGGCTCGCGTTGGTCACGTCGGTGACGTGCCGGCCGGTCAGCTTCCAGATCAGCCAGCTGTCCATGGTGCCGAACAGCACCTCGCCCCGCTCGGCGCGCTCACGCAGCCCGTCGACGTGGTCGAGCAGCCAGCGCAGCTTCGGGCCGGCGAAGTAGGTGGCCAGGGTGAGCCCGGTGCGGGCGCGCAGCCGCTCCTCGCCGTACGCGTCGGCCAGCGCGCGCAGCTGCGGCCCGGTGCGGGTGTCCTGCCAGACGATGGCGTGCGCGACCGGGCGGCCGGTGGCCCGGTCCCAGACCACGGTGGTCTCCCGCTGGTTGGTGATGCCGACCGCCGCCAGCCCCTCCGGGCCAATGCCGGCGGCGTCCAGCGCCTCCTGCACCACGAGCTGGACGTTGTCCCAGATCTCCTCGGCGTCGTGCTCCACCCAGCCGGGCCGGGGGAAGATCTGCCGGTGCTCGCGCTGGGCCACGGCGACGATCTCCCCGGCCCGGTCGAACACGATGCACCGCGAGGAGGTGGTGCCCTGGTCGATGGCGGCGACGTACTCTCCGGTCACGGCAGCACCGTACCCGGCCGGCCGCGCGTCCGCCGGCCACCACCGGCCGTACGATCAGTCAACGTGCGCGACATCGCCGTTTTCAGTGGAACTGCCCATCCCGACCTCGCCGCCGAGATCTGTGCCCATCTCGGGGTGCCGCTGCACCCCGTGCGGGTGTCCCGGTTCGCCAACGACTGCCTGGAGGTGCAGCTGCAGGCGAACTGCCGGGAACGGGACGTCTTCCTGATCCAGCCTCTGGTGCCGCCGGTGCAGGAGAACCTGGTCGAGCTGCTGCTCATGATCGACGCGGCCCGGGGCGCGTCGGCCGGCCGGATCACGGTGGTGCTGCCGCACTACGCGTACGCCCGGTCGGACAAGAAGGACGCGCCGCGCATCTCGATCGGCGGTCGGCTGGTCGCGGACCTGCTCACCTCGGCCGGCGCGAACCGGGTGCTGGCGATGACCCTGCACTCGCCGCAGGTGCACGGGTTCTTCAGCGTCCCGGTGGACCACCTGCACGCGCTGCGCGAGCTGGCCGGCCACTTCCAGCGGTACGACCTGAGCAACACCGTGGTGGTCTCGCCCGACCTGGGCAACGCGAAGGAGGCCGCCGCCTTCGCCCGGATGCTCGGCACCCCGGTCGCGGCCGGCGCGAAGCAGCGGTTCAGCGACGACCTGGTCAAGATCAGCACCGTGATCGGTGAGGTGGCGGACCGGGACGTGATCGTGCTCGACGACGAGATCGCCAAGGGCAGCACGGTGATCGAGCTGATGGCCCACCTGCGCGAGCTGAAGGTCCGCTCGATCCGGCTGGCCTGCACCCACGGCCTCTTCTCCAGCGGCGCGTTGGACCGGCTCAGCGGGCAGGACGGGGTGCTGGAGATCGTCTGCACGAACACGGTGCCGATCCCGGCGGAGAAGCGGGTGCCCAAGCTGGAGGTGCTCTCGGTCGCGCCGGCGCTGGCCGAGGCGATGCGTCGGATTCACAACGGGGAGTCGGTCAGCGCGCTCTTCGGCTGAGCCGGCGCGGCGTCCGGGCCGTCCCGTCGCGGCCCCGGCGTCCGCCGGTCCCGGGGCCAGGCCCGGCGTCCGCCCGGCCCGGCCCGGCCCGGCCCGGTGGCGTGCCGGCGCGGGTCAGCCCCCGGCGCGCCGGAGGGCGCCGAGGGTGGCGCTGATCCGGACCGTGGTGCCGGCCGTGCCGGTCTCGACCTCCATGGCGTCGCTCAGCTCGCGGGCCAGCCAGAGGCCCCAGCCACCGGCGGTGTCGGGCGCGGGGCGGTCGCGGTCGTCGAGCCGTCGGACGCTGATTCCCCGCCCGTGGTCGGCGACCTCGCAGACCAGCCGCTCCGGGTGGCGCCACATCCGCAGCCAGCCCTGCCCGCCGCCGTGGCGTACCGCGTTGGTGATCAGCTCGTTGACCGCCAGCACGAAGTCGTCGAGGCGCTGCCCGTCCAGGCCGGCCGCGTGCGCGCAGGAGGTGACCGAGTGACGCAGCTCGGTCACCTGTGCCTGCTCGAAGGCCTCGGCGATCAGGGGGGAAGTGTCGATGGGCACAACCGTACGCGGTGCGGGCAGTTCTACGTTCGTCATGGCCCCGTCCGGGGGTGGGTCGCGGACCTGATTTGCGGCTTTTCCACCGTACGCCAGGATTGGTGGTCGCGCATCCGCCACCTCTGCGGGCCCCGTGCCGGGCTGTGGCATCGTGACGGGCGTGCCGTCGCCGCCCGGTGGATTCGAGGTCCCGCTCTGGCGGGCCGTAGCGGTGTTCCGGTTCGCGGCCCTGGCGTACGTCGGCCTGCTGGCCCTGCGCGACGCCGACCGGTACGCGCACCCGGTGCCGGCCGGGGTGCTCCTGCTCGCGATGCTCGGCTGGACGGTGACCACCGCGTACGGCTACGCCCGCCCGGCCCGGCGGCGCTGGCCGCTGCTGGTGGCCGACCTCGCGGTCGTGCTCGGGGTCCTGCTGGTCAGCCCGTGGGTGCAGGGGCGGTCGGCGCTCGCCACCGGCGCGCCCAGCCTCGCGGTGGTCTGGCTGGCCGGTCCGGTGCTCGCCTGGGCGGTCTCCGGCGGCCGGCGCCGGGGCACGGTGGCCGCGCTGCTGGTCGGCGGGGTCGACCTGGCGACCCGGGACCGGATCGGCCAGTCCACCTTCACCGGGGCGATCCTGCTGCTGCTGGCCGGCGCGGTGGTCGGCCACGTCGCCCGGCTCGCGGTGACGGCCGAGCAGCGGCTGCACCGGGCGGTGGAGCTGGAGGCGGCCACCCGGGAACGGGAGCGACTGGCCCGGGACATCCACGACTCGGTGCTCCAGGTGCTCGCGCTGGTGCAGCGGCGCGGCGCGCACCTCGACGGGGAGGCCGGCGAGCTGGCCCGGCTGGCCGGGGAGCAGGAGGCCGCCCTGCGTGCCCTGATCGGGCGGGCGGGCGTCGTCGGTCCGGCCGGGGACGGGAACACCCGCGACCTGCGGGCCATGCTCGACCGGTACGCCTCGGCGACGGTCGCGGTCTCCGCGCCGGCCACTCCGGTGCCGCTGCCCGGGTGGGTGGCCGCCGAGCTGGCAGCCGCCGTCGGCGCGGCGCTGGACAACGTGACCCGGCACGCCGGCGGGCGGGCCTGGGTGCTGATCGAGGACGAGGGGGAGAAGGTGACCGTCTCGGTACGCGACGAGGGGCCGGGGATCTCGGCGGGCCGGCTGGCCGAGGCTGCGGCGCAGGGGCGGCTGGGAGTGGCGCAGTCCATCCGGGGACGGCTAGCCGACCTGGGGGGCGAGGCGCGGATCGTCTCCACCGCCGGTGCGGGGACCGAGATCGAACTGAGCGTGCCGAGGAGTGGGCGATGAGCACCGGCGTCCGGGTGATGGTGGTCGACGACCACCCGATGTGGCGTGAGGGGGTGGCCCGCGACCTCACCGAGGCCGGGCACCTGGTGGTCGCGACCAGCGGGGAGGGGCGGCAGGCCGTCCGCGTGGCCGCCGCGGCCCGGCCCGACGTGGTCGTGCTCGACCTGCAACTCCCGGACATCTCCGGCGTCGAGGTGATCCGCGGCCTGCGCGCCGTGCTGCCCGAGGTGCGCGTGCTGATGCTGTCGGCCAGCGGCGAGCCGCAGAGCGTGCTGGACGCGGTGAAGGCCGGCGCCACCGGCTACCTGGTCAAGTCGGCCGCCCCGGCCGAGTTCCTGGACGCGGTGCGCCGGACGGCGGCCGGCGAACCGGTCTTCACGCCAGGCCTGGCGGGGCTGGTGCTGGGGGAGTACCGGCGGCTGGCGGTCGGACCGGCGACCCCGGACGCCGCCGCGCCCCGGCTGACCGACCGGGAGACCGAGGTGCTGCGGCTGGTCGCCAAGGGGATGTCGTACAAGCAGATCGCCGAGCGGCTCCGGCTTTCCCACCGGACGGTGCAGAACCACGTGCAGAGCACGCTCGGCAAGCTCCAACTCCACAACCGCGTCGAGCTGACCCGCTACGCCATCGAGCGGGGGCTGGACGACTGACTGCCCGAGGCCGCGGCAGTGCGGTCCCGCCGGCGCGTTCCGGCGGTCCGCGCTAGTGCGAGTCGGGCGGGCGGGTCTCGTGGACCGCCAGCTCCTCGGCCGTCGCCCCGCCGCCGGCCGACCCGGCGTCGTACGCGACGTTGTCGGGCTCCAGGTCGGTGTGCGACCCCTCGTCCGGTTCGACCAGCCGGCCGACCTGGGCGTCGGCGGCGCCGAGCTGGCCGTGGTCGTACAGGGAGACGGGGGAGTGCGGGTCCGAGGTGGGCCCCGGGTTGAGCACGTCGGCGTCGAGCTGCGCCTGGGCGGCCTGCTCCTCGCTGTCCGCCTCGGCCGCGATGCCCGGGTCGACCGGGGCCGCCAGCGGGTCGTCGGCGGGGCGCTCGTAGCTCTCCCGCTGGAGCTTGTAGTCCAGCGACTCGCCGTCGAGCTGCTCCTCGGCGGTGGTGCCGAACCGGTCCACCGCCACCGGCGTGCGGTCCCCGGGCAGCTGGGCCGGCTCCGGGCCGTCCGCCTCCCGGCCGGTCAGGACGTCGTCGTTGGCCGTCGAGTCGTCGTCGGCGGTGTCGGGCAGGCCCTCGGCCTCGGGATCGGAAACGGGGGTCGGGTACTCGTTGTCGCGCATGGCTGATCACTACCCGCTGCCCACCGCCCGTAACCGACGCCCCCGCCCGATCTCCCCTGCCAGGCCCGCCCCGCACCCGTCGATCACGGAGTCGAATCGCCCCTGCAAAAGCCGCTAAACGGTGTAGATGGGGGGATGCAGGACGGCCCAGACGAGCTTGCCGTCGGGCAGGAGGGTGCTGCCCCAGCGCTGGGCCACGGTGTCGATCAGCAGCATGCCCCGGCCGCCCGCCGTGTCCACCGGGGCGAACCCGCGGTACGACGGCTGCTGCCGGGAGTGGTCGCGTACGCCGATGTGCAACGTGTCGCCGTGGGGTGCCAGCCGGACGGTCATCCCGGTGCGGGCGTGTGCGACCACGTTGTTGACCATCTCGGTCGCCGCGATGCAGCCCACCTCGGCCAGGGCGTCGATCCCCCATCGGGCGCAGCCGTTGGTCACCAGCATCCGGACCTGCCGCGCGGCCCCGACGACCGGGGCCAGTTCCGTGGTGGCCGCCGCGGTCATCGGGGCCCGGGCCAGCGCCGCCATCGCCTCGTCGAGGGTCGAGCACACCGCCAGCCCGTCGCCGGCCGTCGCCTCGCCGGGGTCGAGGACCAGCACGTCCGCCGCCGGCCAGTCGGCGATCTCGCGGCGTACCTCGGCGAAGACCCGTCGGGCGGCGGGATCGGCCACCCGCAGCCGGGACAGGTCGACCACCACCGGGCCGGGCCGCTCGCAGAGCCGCAGGAGCAGCGCGTCGCGCACGGCGCCGGTGGCGGCCGAATCGAGCACGCCGGACAGCCGGAGCAAGCCGGACGACTCGTCCGTCTCCACCAGGCAGCGCACGTCGGTCGGCATGACCGCCCCATTCTGCACGTCGGTGGTGTCGCGCGCATCCGGTCGGTCGGGGCGGTTCATCAGCGATCCGTCCGGGCCCGGCGGTTCATCGCCGCCATCGTGCCGACCGCGGTGCCGGCGGCGGCGAGCCCGAACGCGGCGGTCATCCGGACGAGTTGCCGCCGCCGGCCGTGCCACCCGCCGTCCCGCTCGGCCGCCGCGTCGGCGGTGAAGACGTTGCCGGTGCTGTCCAGCCGGCCGGCGGGCCCGAACTGGGTGCGGTGGGCGTACCAGCCGAGGACCCGCTCGGCCAGCGCCGGGGCGAGCCGCCACTGCGCGCCGATCAGCCGGGCGGCGCCCCCGGCGTACGCCTCCCGGCGGGGCCGGCGCAGCACCCGCACGATGGTCTCGGCCACCACCTCGGGTGGGTACACCGGTGGCGGCGGCACCAGCTCCCGGCCGGTGTGGTTGGCGGCGTGCCGGAAGAACGGGGTGTCGATGGTGGCCGGCAGCACCGTACAGACCGAGATGTTGCCCCGCCCGGTGACCCGGAGCTCCTGCCGGACCGTGTCAGCCAGCCCTCGGATCCCGTGCTTGGTGGCGTTGTACGCCGACTGGTAGGGCATCGCCACCTCGGCCAGCACGGAGGCGTTGTTGACCAGCACCCCGCCGCCGGCCGCATCGAGGTACGGCAGGGCGGCCTTCATCCCGTACACGGCCCCGAGCAGGTTCACCTCCAGCACCCGGCTGAACTCCCGGACGGGAATCTCGTCGAAGAGGCCCACCGCGCTGACCGCCGCGTTGTTGACCCAGGCGTCGATGCGGCCGAACTCCTCCGCCGCGCGGGCCGCGAGGCGTTCGACGGCCACCGGGTCCGTGACGTCCGTGGGTACGGCCAGCGCCCGGCCGCCCAACGCGCGGCAGCGGGACGCCACCCGCTCCAGCGCCTCCTCGCTGCGGGCCGCCAGCACCACGGCCGCGCCGCGACGGGCCAGCGCGTACGCGGTCGCCGTGCCGATGCCGCTGGAGGCGCCGGTGAGCACGACGCTCGCGTCATCGAGACTGCGGGTGAGAGGCATTCCTCGCCCGTACCCTCGGCGGGCCCGCTCATGCCGCCGAGCCTGGTCGAATAGCGGCCACGCCCTGGCCCGACCCCGGCCCGACCGGTCGTACGTTTCCGACTTGCCAGGTTTCGCACCCGGGGGTCGCGGTTAATGGGACCCTCTGACCGGGAGGACCCACCAGCTCGGGAAACGCGTGGAGGTGACCCATGCGCGTCGGCCTAGTGTGCGCGCATTCCGGACCGTCGCGGGCCGTCGACGGTCCGGTCGTCGGCACGCGCGAGCACATCGCGCGGGTCGCCGCCGAACTGGCCGGCCGGGGCCACGACGTGCACGTGTACGAGCGCCTCGACGATCCGGCGCTGCCGGCGACGCTGGAGCGGGACGGCTACCGGGTGGAGCGGGCCGCCGTCGGCCCGGCCGCCCTGACGCCCACCGCCGAGTTGGTTCCGCACGTGGCCGAGTTCGGCCGCTGGCTGGCCGACCGGTGGTCCGGCGAGTGGGCCCCCGACGTGGTGCACGGGCACTACTGGGTCGGCGGGCTGGCCGCCGCGCAGGCCGTACGGGAGACCGACATCCCGGTCGTGCAGACCTTCCACTCCCTCGGCGTGGAGCAGCTTCGCCACCTCGGCCCCCAGTACGACGGCCCGGGCACCCGGATCCCGCTGGAGCGGGCCCTGACCCGGGCGGTGGACATCGCGGTCGCCCAGTGCAACGACGAGGTCGACGAGCTGACCCGGATGGGGCTGCAACGCACCTCGGTGGCGATGGTGCCCGCCGGGGTGGACATCGAGCACTTCCACCCCGACGGGGAGGCGGCCCCGCGCGACCAGCGCCCCCGGATCCTCTCCGTCGGCGGCCTGTCGCCCGGGCACGGGCAGGAGGACCTGATCCGCGCGATGCGGCTGGTCGGCGACGCCGAGCTGGTGATCGCCGGTGGGCCGCCGGTCGACCAGCTCACGCACCACGCCGAGGCCCGCCGCCTGCGTGAGCTGGCCGAGCGCACCGGCGTGGCCGACCAGGTGAAGCTCGTCGGCGCGGTGCCGCACGACCAGATGGCCACCTGGTACCGCTCGGCCGACGTGGTGGCCTGCACCCCGCGCTACTCCTCGGCCGGCCGGGTGTCGCTGGAGGCGATGGCGTGCGGCGTGCCGGTCGTCGGGTACGCCATGGGCGGCATCGCCGACGCCGTGGTCGACGAGGTCACCGGGAAGCTGGTGCCGCCCGGCGACGTCCGGGCCCTGGGGGTGACCCTGCGCCGTCTGCTCGCCGACAACGCCGGCAGGTTCGCCTACGGGCACGCCGCGGTGGACCGGGTGCGGTGCAGCTACACCTGGGAGCGGACGGCCGGCGCGCTGGAGCGGCTCTACGAGCGGGTCGTCGGCCGACGCCGGCCGGTCGAGGCGGCGTAGCGGCCAGGGCGGCTGCTCAGCGGCGGGGGCCGGGGCGTGGCTGGCTCAGCGGCGGGGGCCGGGCCGGGGCGCTGCTGCTCAGCGGCGGGGGTGGACCGGGGCGGCAGCGGGCAGTATCGCCCGGTCGCGTTCCCGAACCACCTTGTGGTGGTGCTGTGGCTCGGCGTACCTGGTCAGGCCGATCACCGCGGCCAGCGTGGTCAGGAAGCCGAGCGCGGCCAGCCACTCCCGGCCGGGCCAGATCTTGTCGTTGAGCAGCAGCAGCCCCACGATCGCGGCGGGCACCGCCCCGGCCGCGTCCATCGCGGCGACCGCCGCCGTGGTCGAGCCGCGCTGCATGGCCAGGCCGAGCAGCAGTTGGCCGACCACCGAGTGGGCCACCAGCAGGTAGAGCAGCGGGTCGCGGACGAACCCCTCCACGCTCGTCACGGCGGCCAGCGGGCGGGCGGCCACCGCGGCGGCCGAGAAGGCCAGCCCGGCCAGCGAGCCGAGCGCCACCGACCCGGGTGCGCCGTGCAGCCGTACCGCGAAGAAGCTGACCACGGCGATCACCGCCAGGGCCACGGCCAGCGCGGCCAGGCCGGCGGTGCCGAGCGGCCCGGACTGGGCCGGCTGCGCCGACAGGACCAGCCCCGCGATCCCGGCGAAGAGCAACACCAGCAGCCCCACCTCGGCGGTGGGCAGCCGCCACTTCAGCACCAGCACGCCGAGGATGGCGGTCACCCCCAGCCCGGCCGCCACGCTCGCCTGGACCAGGAACAGCGGCAGGTCCCGCCGGGCCAGGAAGGCCAGCACGAAGCCGCCCACCTGGCAGGCCACGCCGATCAGGTACGTGCGGTGGCCGGCCAGCCGCAGCAGCAGCCCGGGATCGAAGTTGTGGTGCAGGGTGGTCCGCGCCGCGGCGACGGACTGCAGGAGGTTGGCGATGCCGTACGCGACGATCATCGCCGCGAGGAAGCACCAACCGGAGGACACCACCTGGCGAGGATAGAGGCTGACGGCGCTCAGCGCGCGGGGGGCCGACCCAGCCTCGCGAGGACGTCGGCGTGCAGCGACCCATTGCTGGCCACCGCGCTGTGCTCCCCGGATGCCTCGCCACCGGGCGCGGGCCGGCCGGTCAGGTCGGTGATCGTCCCACCCGCCTCGGTGACGATCGGCACCAGCGCGGCGACGTCCCACAGGGACAGCTCCGGCTCGACCATCACGTCCAGCGCCCCCTCGGCCAGCAGCATGTAGCCGTAGAAGTCGCCGTACGCCCGGCTGCGCCAGGTGTCCCGCATGAGCTGGAGCACCGGCTCCAGCAGGCCGGCGTCCTCCCAGCCGGACAGGGACGAGTAGCAGAAGCTGGCATCGGCGAGCCGGCCCACCCCGGAGACCCGGATCGGGGTGCCGTGCGCGGCGTCTGGGCCGGCGTACGCGCCCTCGCCGACCGCACCCCACCAGCGCCGGCCCAGGGCCGGGGCGGAGACCAGCCCGAGCACCGGCCGGTCCCCCTCCAGCAGGGCGATCAGGGTGGCCCAGATCGGCACCCCCCGGACGAAGTTCTTGGTCCCGTCGATCGGGTCGAGCACCCAGCGCCGCCCGTCGGGCCCGGCGGCGGGCTGCTCGCCGTACTCCTCGCCGAGCAGGCCGTCGCCGGGGCGCCGCTCGGCCAGCACCGCGCGGATCTCCCGCTCGACGGCCGTGTCGGCGTCGGAGACCGGGGTCAGGTCCGGCTTCGTCTCGACCCGCAGGTCGAGGGCGCGGAACCGGGCCGCTGAGATGGTGTCCGCCCGGTCGGCGAGCAGGTGGGCGAGGGCGAGGTCGTCGGCGTACCCGGTCATGCCGGAGACGGTAACGGCGGCCGGGTCGTGCCCCGTCGCGCGGGTCGCGCCCGGCTCGCGGCTCACGATCCGGCGAGCGGGTCGCCGGGGTTGCGCTGGTCGGGCTCGCGCGCGTCGCCCTCCCCGGACCGGGAGGCCAACAGCCTGCGGTACGAGGCCAGTCGGCGGGTGTCGGCCTTGCCGGCGGCCACCCAGGCGGCCAGCGCGCAGTCGGCCTCGTCGGCGGTGTGCTGGCAGTTCACCGGGCAGTCGACCGTCCCCTCCACCAGGTCGGGGAAGCCGTGCAGCAGGCTGTTCGCCGAGACGTGCGCCAGCCCGAAGCTGCGTACCCCGGGGGTGTCGACGATCCAGCCCGGGTCGGCGCCGGCCGCGCCGGACCGGAGTGCGCCCGGGCGGGGCGGCAGCCGCAGGACCACCGCGCTGGTCGAGGTGTGCCGGCCCCGGCCGATCGCGCTGACCACGCCCACCGCCCGGTCGGCGTCCGGGACGAGGCGGTTGACCAGCGTCGACTTGCCCACCCCGGAGTGTCCGACCATGACCGACACCCGGCCGGCCAGCAAATCGCGCAGCGCGTCGAGGTCGGAGTCGGGCCGGATCAGCACGTACGGCAGCTCCAGCTCGGCGTAGTACCCGAGCACCTGCTCGGGGCCGGCCAGGTCGGCCTTGGTCAGGCAGAGCAGCGGCTCGATGTCCGCGTCGTACGCGGCCACCAGGCAGCGGTCGATGAACCCGGTGCGCGGCGGCGGGTCGGCCAGCGCGCTGACGATCACGAGTTGGTCGGCGTTGGCCACCACGACCCGCTCCAGCCGCCCCTCGGCGGTGGTCTCGTCGTCGTCGGCGGTGCGCCGCAGCACCGAGCTGCGCTCGGCGATCCGGACGATCCGCGCCAGCGCCCCGGCCGCCCCGGAGGTGTCGCCGACCAGGCCCACCCGGTCGCCCACCACCACGGACTTGCGGCCCAGCTCCCGGGCCCGCATCGCGGTGACGAGCGGGGCGTCCGGGCCGGGGTCGGGCAGCACGCAGGTGTAACGGCCCCGGTCGACGGCGATCACGAAACCGTCGACGGCGTCGGCGTGTTGGGGCCTCGTCCGGGTGCGTGGGCGCGAGGACTTTCCGGGCCGGACCCGCACGTCGTCCTCGTCGTACTCCCGCCGTTTGGTCGTCAGGACGTCCCCCCGCCGTGTCAGCTCTTTCCGGTCACCATCGCCGACCATAGCGCCGGGAACTCCGGCATGGTCTTCGAGGTGCACGACACGTCGTCAAGTTCGACGCCGGGGACGGCGAGCCCGGTCACCGCGGCGGCGTGCGCCATCCGGTGGTCGTGGTACGTGCGGAACATTCCGCCGTGCAACGGGCGGGGGCGGATCTCCAGCCCGTCGGCGGACTCGGCGATGTCCGCGCCGAGGCCGGCGAACTCGCGGGCGAGCGCGGCGATGCGGTCGGTCTCGTGCCCCCGGATGTGCGCGACGCCGGTGAATCGGGACGGCGAGTCGGCGAGCATGGCGAGCGCGGTCAGCGCCGGGGTCAGCTCGCTGACGTCGGAGAGGTCGGCGTCGATCCCGTGCACCGTGCCGGTGCCGCGTACGGTCAGGCCGGTGGTGGTGAGGGTCACCTCGCCGCCCATCCGGGACAGCAGGGCGCGGAGCTGCTCGACCGGCTGGGCGCTGCTGCGTGGCCAGCCCCGCAGCGTCACCTCACCGCCGGTGATCAGCGCGGCGGCGAAGAACGGCACCGCACCCGAGAGGTCCGGCTCGATCTCCCAGCCCCGCCCGGTCAGCGGTCCCGGTTCGACGGCCCAGACGTCTGCGACGCTGTCGTCGACGGCCGCCCCGGCGGCCCGGAGCATCTGCACGGTCATCCGCAGGTGCGGCGCGGACGGGACCGGCGGGCCGACGTGCCGGACCACCACACCCCGGTCGAAGCGGGGAGCGGCGAGCAGCAGGCCGGAGACGAGCTGGCTGGAGGCGGAGGCGTCGATCACCACCTCGCCGCCGGTCACCCGGCCGGCGCCGAACACGGTCAGCGGCAGGCTGCCGCTGGCCGGGGTGTCGACCCGCACCCCGAGGGCGCGCAGCGCCCCGATCAGCGGGCCGAGCGGCCGGGTGCGGGCGTGCGGGTCGCCGTCGAAGGTGACCCGCCCGTCGGCGAGACCGGCGACGGGCGGCACGAACCGCATGATGGTGCCGGCCAGGCCGACGTCGACGTGCGCCGGGCCGGCGAGCGGGTGCGGCCGGACCAGCCACCGGTCGTCGTCCGCGATCGACATGTGCGCGCCGAGTGCCCGTAGCCCGCCGGCCATCAGCTCGGTGTCCCGCGCCCGCAGTGGCCCGGCCAGCGTGGATGGACCGCTGGCCAGCGCGCTGAGCACCAGCGCGCGGGCGGTCATCGACTTGGAGCCGGGCAGCCGCAGCGTGGCCACCACCGGGTCGGACGCGGTCGGAGCGGTCCACGGCCTCAGCGGCCGGGTCGCGGTCGGAATCCCCACGGCTCACATTCTGCCGCCTCCCGGCCCCGATGCGACGGGCCGGCGGGTCCGCTCCCGGTTGGCGGGACAGCCGAACGCGCCGCGGGACGTTAGCGTGTGCCGCATGTGCGGGAGGTACGCGACGACCCGGAGCGCGGGTGACCTGAGCGGGCTGTTCGAGTCGTCCGACGAGACCGACGACCGCGTCCGGTCGAGCCACAACGTGGCGCCCACCTCCGCCGTGCCGATGGTCCGGCTCTCCGCCGAGGGGCACCGTGCCCTGTCCGCCGGCCGCTGGGGGTTCCTGCCGCCCTGGTCGCGCTCGCCGGGCGAGGGGGCCCGGATGATCAATGCGCGGGCCGAGACGGTGGCCACCAGTCGGGCGTACGCGCCCGCGTTCGCCCGCCGCCGCTGCCTGGTCCCCGCCGACGGCTGGTACGAGTGGGTCCGGCGGCCGGAGGGCGGCCGGCAGGCCTACTACATGACCCCGGCCGACGCCTCGGTGCTCGCCCTGGCAGGCATCTGGACGACCTGGGAGGGCCCGGCCGGTCCGGTGCTGACGTTCAGCGTGCTGACCACCGCAGCCGTCGGTGAACTGGCCGAGGTGCACGAGCGGATGCCGCTGCTGCTGCCCCGGGAGCGCTGGGCGTCCTGGCTGGGCCCGGTGGACGACCCGGCCGCGCTGCTTGCCCCGCCCGCCGCCGGGTGGCTGGCCGGCCTGGAGATCCGCCCGGTCGGGGCGGCGGTCGGCAACGTGCGCAATGACGGGCCGGAACTGACCGCCCGGGTGCCGGCACAGGCCGCGCCGACCGGAGACATGACGCTTTTCTGACAGCCGACGAAGCGCATTGTCGCGCACTGATTCGCCAGGGTTGCGGTGAATCGTCGCCCGCTGTTTAGGGATTCTTCTTGCGAGGCTCTTGTCTCCGTGTCCCAAAGTGCGATACAACACAGCGCCGGTAGTGGACGACGATTCGCACGGTGCGAACGACGTCCATCGATCATGCCGGTCCCACGGGGGAGGTGGGTGGATGACACGGGCGCGTATGCCCCGCCCGCATGAGGTGGCCGCCGCACGACGAGATCCGCGACTGCTGCGGGCGCTGCGTGAACGGCAACAGGACGAAGCCTGGCGAACCAGAGGGACCTGCCAGAGCGTGGACCCGGAGACATTCTTTCCGGCACCCAACGAACCGGCCGACGCGGCCGTGGCTCTCTGTCGCAGTTGCGATGTGCAGGGGCCCTGCCTGGCCTGGGCGTTGGATGTCGGCGACTGCCACGGCGTCTGGGGCGGCACCACGCCGCGCGAACGCCGGGCGATGCTGGTGGCCTGGCGCAGCGAGGTGGACCCGGACCCGGGTGCGGCCGACGAGGCCGGCCCTCCGGTGCGGGACCGGCTGCTCACGCTGGTCCCGTTGAGCTGACCCAGCCGGCCGTCCTCCCGTCCGGACGGGAGGACGGCCGCGCTCGGCGTACGGGCCGGGGCGGTCCCCGGGCCGCGCTCGGCCGACCCGCAGAATGGGCCCGTGCGCCATGACGAGGAGATCGGGACACCACGCGGGCCGGCCCGGGTCGACACCGACCTGCCGGCCGGTCCGCCGTTCGCCCTGCTGGTGCTCGGGCACGGGGCGGGCGGCGACGTCGACGCGCCCGATTTGGTCGCGGTCCGGGATGCGGCGGTGGCCGCCGGGGTGGCGGTGGTCCGGGTGACCCAGCCGTACCGGGTCGCCGGCCGGCGCGCCCCGGCCCCCGCCGGGCACCTCGACGAGGCGTGGACGGCGGTCGTGGCCGAGGTGCGCCGACGGCACCCCGCGGGGCCCGCGCTGGTGGTCGGCGGCCGGTCCAGCGGTGCCCGGGTGGCCTGCCGTACCGCCGTGGCCGTCGGCGCCGACGCGGTGCTTGCGCTGGCCTTCCCGCTGCACCCGCCGGGTCGGCCGGAGCGCTCCCGGGCGGCGGAGTTGGCCACCGGGCTGCCGACGCTGGTTGTCAACGGCGACCGCGATCCCTTCGGCGTGCCCGCTGCGGGCCCGCCGGTCCGGGTGGTGGTCCGCCCCGGCGAGCGGCACGACCTGCGCGACGATCCGGCCGGCACGGCCGGCGTGGTGGTCGACTGGCTGCGCGGGCGGGGCTGGGCGTCGCCCTGACCCGCGCCCCGTCGCGGCGGGCGGGGCCGGCGCGGCCGTGACCGGGGCACGGCACGCGTCGTTGTCTCCGTTGGTGTCGGGTGCCGATCCGGGCGACCGGCGCCGTCCCGCCCAGGCCCTTCCTGGTCCCAGCGCCGGCGTCCGCCGGGGCCGGGGCCAGGAACGGGGGCCGGTCGGCCGGAATGCCGGGCCTGGCGGTCCGCGTTACCCCCCATGGACGAAATTTCTGCTTCAGGGGGGGTGTGACCGGTGCCGACCGAGACACGGAGCCGGGAACGGGACGAACGGGAGGCGGGGCAGCTCAGACGGCTGCTCGACGCACCGGATTGGCCCGCCGGGGCGCGGCCGGACGGGCCGGCGGCGGTGAGGACCAGCACACCGGCCGGAACCGAATCTGCGCCGGGGTTCTGGCGCGTATCCTCGGCGGGAAAGCATCCGACGC
Organism: Micromonospora sp. CA-111912; assembly: GCF_050948415.1. Taxonomy (NCBI): domain Bacteria; kingdom Bacillati; phylum Actinomycetota; class Actinomycetes; order Micromonosporales; family Micromonosporaceae; genus Micromonospora; species Micromonospora sp. CA-111912. Next base: position 6,152,676 of record NZ_CP192007.1, on the reverse strand, counting down.
GAGGGGATGTGCGGTTGACCACCGAGAAGACGGACGAACGCAGGGCCCGTTTCGAGCGGGACGCGATGCCCTTCGTCGATCAGCTCTACGCCGCCGGGCTGCGCATGACGCGCAATCCGGCGGACGCGGAGGACCTGGTCCAGGAGACGTACCTGAAGGCGTACGCGGCCTTCCACCAGTTCGAACAGGGCACCAACCTGAAGGCCTGGCTGTATCGGATCCTGACCAACACCTACATCAACTCCTACCGCAAGCGGCAGCGCCAGCCGATTCAGGCGCCCACTGAGGAGATCACCGACTGGCAGCTCGCCGCGGTCGAGTCGCACACCTCCAGCGGGCTCCGCTCGGCCGAGACCGAGGCGCTGGACAAACTGCCCGACAGCGACGTCAAGGAGGCCCTCCAGCAGTTGCCGGAGGAGTTCCGGATGGCCGTCTACCTCACCGATGTCGAGGGCTTCTCCTACAAGGAGGTGGCCGACATAATGGGCACCCCCATTGGCACGGTGATGTCGCGGTTGCACCGCGGCCGACGTAATCTGCGCAAGCTGCTCGAACGGTACGCCGCCGAGCGCGGCTTCTCCGCCGCGCAGCCGGCCAAGGGTTCGACCGCCGCCGCCGGCCGGGAGGTGTGACGTGAGCTGTGGGAAGCCGCACAGGACGGATTGCCGCGAGGTGCTCGCCGAGGTCTACCTCTACCTCGACCTGGAGTGTGCCGAGGAGCGTCGCCTGCTGATCAGGCACCACCTCGACGAGTGTGGGCCCTGCCTGCGTGAGTACGGCCTCGAGCAGGAGGTGAAGGCGCTGGTGGCCCGGTGCTGCGGCAACGAGACCGCGCCGGAGCAGCTGCGCGAACGGCTGCGGGTCCGCCTCACCGAGCTGGTCGTCTTCGAGACGAGGGAGTCGCGCGAGCTGGCGGACTGACCCGGCGGGGTTACGCGCCGCAACGAAACGACGGTGGCCCGGGTCGATCGACCCGGGCCACCGTCGTTCTCCGGCCCCCGCTGGGCGGGTGGACCGGGCCGCTGGACGGTCGGCGGGCAGGCCGCCGCGCCGGTCAGGAGTTGGGGCGCTTGCCGTGGTTCGCCTTGTTCTTCTTCCGGGCCTTCTTCTTCCGGGACTTCTTCGCCATGTCGACCTCCTCAGGTGCTGGTCACTTCCGCCCGCGCGAGAGCGCGGCGGTGGTCGGCTACCGGCCCTCGGGCGCACGCGGGCCGACCCGCTGATGCTAGTGCGGGCGGCGTCCGCCGTGGTCCGCCGGGGCGGTGCTGGCGCCGCGCCCACCCGGGCTGCCCCCTGTTTCGTCGACTCGGCGTGCCGCGTGTCGCACGCTCACGCCCGCTCCGGGCCCGGGACGGGCCGGAGCATGATTGGATACCGATCGCAGAGACGCCGGTGGAGAGGGAGGGCCGACATGGCCGAGGAGATCCGCGCCGAGATGGTGGCCAACGTGTGGAAGATCGTCGTGTCGGCCGGGGACGCCGTCTCCGAGGGGGACACGCTGGTGATCCTTGAGTCGATGAAGATGGAGATCCCGGTCGTCGCCGAGTCCGACGGCGTCATCGAACAGCTCGCGGTCAACGAGGGCGATGTGGTGCAGGATGGCGACCTGATCGCGGTGATCGGTTGAGCGGCCTGCTGGTCCGGCGGGCCGCCGCGGTCGACTTCGCGGCGGTGGCCCGGATCACCGTGGCCGCGTACGAGGCCGACGGGCAGCTCAAGGGGGAGAACGGCTACGCCGTCGCGCTCGCCGACGTGGCGAGCCGGGCGATGAGCGGCGAGGTGCTGGTCGCCGTGGACGAGGTTACCGGCGAGCTGCTCGGGTCGGTCACGTTCGTGCTGCCCGGCACCCCGTACGCCGAGCTGTGCGGTCCCGGCGAGGCCGAGTTCCGGATGCTCGCGGTGGACCCGGCCGCGCAGGGCCGGGGCGCCGGCGCGGCGCTGGCGCGGGCCTGCCTGTCCCGGGCCGCCGAGCTGGGCTGCTCGGCGGTGGTGATCTGCGTCCGCGACGGGTTCGCCGAGGTCGGCCGGCGGCTCTACGAGCGGCTGGGCTTCGTCCGCACGCCGGAGCGGGACTGGTCCCCGCTGCCCGGGGTGGAACTGCTCGGCATGCGCCGGGAACTGCCCGTGGCGACCCCTGGGGGTTGATCCGCGACTGTCCGCCCGGCAGGCCCGGGGCCGCGCGCTCAGCCCTCGCCGATCTTGGCGAGCAACTCGTCGGCCACCTCCAGGGCGAGCTTGCGCCGCTCGGCGTCGGTGACCTGCGGGCTGCGGATCCCGAACCAACTGCTGTGTACGGCGTACAGGGCCAGCGCGGCGCGTAGCTGGGCGCCCGGTGAGTCGTCGCCCCGGGCCAGCGCCAGGGCCAGCCGCATCATCCGGTCGCGCATCCGCTGCCCTGCGGTGAGGCTCTTCAGCACGGTCTGGTTCTGCTCGAAGAAGCGCATCACCGAGTGCTCCTCGGTGGCGAACATCGTGTCGGCGTACCGGGTGATCAGCTCCCGCCGGGTCGCCAGCGTGGTCGGCCGCCCCTCGGCCCAGGCGATCAGCGCGTCCATCCGGTCCAGCCGGTCGTGGGCGAAGCTGCTGACGATCTCGTCCTTGCTCTTGAAGTGGTAGTAGAGCGCGGCCTTGGTCACGTTGAGTCGTTCGGCGATCTCGCGCAGCGACGTCTTCTCGTACCCGTGTTCGGTGAAGAGTTCCAGGGCCACGGTCTTGATTCGCTCCCGCGTGCCGCCTGTGCTCTCTGTCACCGTTTTGCCACCCAACTCGCTTGACGTCATCTTGCTGTCCAACCTACCGTGCGGCTAGTAAGCTGACCGGCCGGCAAGTAAGCCAGTCAAACCTCGGGGAGCCTACTGATGACTCAGGCGCAACAGCAGACTGTGGAGCGACGACCCAACATCCGGGTGGTGCTCTTCGGCCTGATGATCGCGATGATGCTCGCGATGCTCGACAACATGATCGTCAGCACCGCGCTGCCGCGGATCGTTGGCGAGTTCGGCGGGGTGGACCACTTCACCTGGGTGGTCACCGCGTACGTGCTGGGCACCACGGTCTCCACCCCGATCTGGGGCAAGCTCGGCGACATCTACGGCCGCAAGGTCGTCTTCCTGACCTCGGTGGTCGTCTTCCTGGTCGGCTCGGCGCTGTGCGGCATGGCCGGCTCCGGGCTGTTCGGCGGGGCGGACAGCGGCATGGTCGAGCTGATCGCCTTCCGGGCGGTCCAGGGCCTCGGCGCGGGCGGGCTGATGGTCGGCGTGATGGCGATCATCGGCGACCTGGTCCCGCCCCGGGAGCGGGGCCGCTACCAGGGCATGATCGCCGGCATCATGGCCATCGCCATGGTCGCCGGCCCGCTGGTCGGCGGGTTCATCACGGACAACCTCTCCTGGCGCTGGGCGTTCTACGTCAACCTGCCGCTCGGCGGCGTCGCGCTGGTGCTGCTCGCCACCACCATGCACCTGCCGAAGTACCGCACCGAGCACCGGATCGACTGGCTCGGCGCGGGGCTGCTCTCGGTCGGCATCACCGCGATCGTGTTGATCACCACCTGGGGCGGGAACTCCTACGACTGGGTCTCCCCGCAGATCCTCGGCCTGGCGGCGCTGGCCCTGGTCACCCTCGTCGTGTTCGGCCTCGTCGAGCGGCGCGCCCCCGAGCCGATCCTGCCCCTGAGGCTCTTCGCCAACCGCAACTTCGCGCTGATCTCGGCGATCGGTTTCCTGCTCGGCTTCGCCATGTTCGGCGCGATGAACTTCCTGCCGCTGTACCAGCAGACCGTCCAGGGGGCCTCGGCCACCAACAGCGGCCTGCTGCTGCTCCCGTTGATGTTCGGCATGCTGGTGGTCTCGCTGGTGGTCGGCCGGGCGATCACGAAGACCGGCCGGTACCGGATGTTCCCGATCGTCGGCGGCGTGGTGATGACCGCCGGCATGGCGCTGCTGACCCGCCTGGACGTCGGCACCGGCAAGGTGGAGTCCTCGCTCTACATGATCGTCCTCGGCGTCGGCATGGGCTTCCTCATGCAGACCTCGATGCTGGTCGCGCAGAACAGCGTCGAGCAGAAGGACCTCGGCGCGGCCAGCGGCGCGGCCACCTTCTTCCGCTCCATCGGCGGCTCGTTCGGCATCTCGCTGTTCGGCGCGATCTTCGCCAACCGGCTCGCCGACTCGTCCGCCGGGCCCGCGTTCAGTGGCGGGGGCGGCGAGGGTGGCCAGCTCGACCTGGACAAGCTCCAGGAGTTGCCGGCGCAGGCCCGGGAGTTGGTGCTCGGTGGCCTCTCCGACGCGATCTCGCACGTCTTCTGGTGGGCGGTGCTGTTCACCGTCCTGGTGCCGGTGCTCGCCTGGTTCATCCGGGAGGTCCCGCTGCGCTCGACCAACGACGCCCCGCCCGCCGGGGCCGTCGGGGAGGAGCAGGCGGAGGTCGCCCTCGGCCGGGCCCCCACGGCCTGACCGCCGCCAGCCCCGCCGGCCGCGCCCACCTTCCGGGGTGCGGCGCGGCCGGTCGCGGTCGCTGCGCTCCGGGTCGGTGCCGGGGGCGCTGGTTCGGCGGTGAGCCGGGTCGGTCAGGGGCGGCGTCGGGAACGGGTGAGCCGGGCCCAGAGCCGGCGCAGCGGTCCCGGCCGGCGCGGTCCCGGCCCGGAGATCAGCTCCCCGGCGAGCGTGGCCGTGCCCGCGTCGAGGGCCGGGGTGGCCAGCGCCAGGTACGCCAGGGACACAGCGATCGGCACCGGCCGCTCCCGGGCCACCGCCGCCGCGTCGGCGAGCCGCTCGGCCACCACCCGGGCCACGTCGGCCCGGACGAGCGGGTCCACCCAGGCGGCGGTCACCAGGGCGAACAGGGCCGCCTCGGTGATCCAGTCCTCCACCCCCCAGACCAGGTCGACCAGCACCCGACGGCGGGTGGACTCCGGCCACGGCTCGTCGGTGCGGTGGTGCAGCAGGCCCAGGCACGCCCAGACCTGCACGCAGCGCACCCACAGCGACGGGTCCTGGCCGGCCAGCAGCCGGCCCATCCCGGTGGCGGGCGCCGCGGGCGGGTGCACCAGCAGCCCGAGCAGGTCGGTCAGGCTCAGGGTGGCCAGGCCGACCGCCGCGTCGTACGCCGCCGGGGGGTGCGGCCAGGCCGGGTGGGCGAGCTGCCGGATCCGGTCCGCGGCCTCGGCCGAGGGCGCCGGCACCGTCGGGGCGGGGACAGTGCCTTCCCAGCGCCACAGCGGCCGGTCGCTGGCCCAGCGGGGCTCGCGCGGGTCCGGGTCGCCGACCGCGGCCACCTCGACCCGCAGCCCGGGCGCGGCCGTCGCCACGGTACGCATGGCGCTCGGCGTCTCCAGCGTCTCCAGCCGTACGGTCGCGCCGCGGCCGCGGTTCTCCTCGGTCAGGGCGTGGCGCAGCACGGCCACCGCCGCCCCGGCGGCCGGGGTGACCTGCCCGAGCCAGGGCCGGCTGCGGCAGCCCTCGGCGAGGTCGCCGTGTTCGTGCGAGTCGTCGGGGTGGTCGCGGACGAAGTCGGCGAGCGCCACCAGGTGCGCCACGTCGCCGTCGCGCTGGAAGCGCAGCCGGTGCGCGGTGTGCACGGCGCAGTCGAAGGTGGGGTCCCGGGCCAGGGCCCGGTCGATCCAGTCCAGGGCCTCGTCGAGCCGGCCGTTGTCGGCCAGCGTGCCGGCGAGGTCGGCGTACACGGCGAGATCCGTCGGGTCGTGCTCGACGGCCCGGCCGAGCGCCGCGAGGGCGTCCCGGGTCCGACCGGCGCTGCGGTAGGCGTACCCGAGCCAGACCTCGCCGAGCTTCGACGGCGCGACGCGTACCCCCCGGCTGGCCCAGTGGATCGCCAGCGTGACCTCGCCGAGGCGCCGGGCCAGCGCGGACGCCGCCCCGAGCAGCAGGCCGTGGTCGGGGTGGACGGTGACCGCGTTGCGGGCCAGCGCGAGGTACGGCGACAGCGGCCCCCGGTCGGCGCGCGGCACCGGGTCGCCCACGGTGGCGCAGACCTGCATCAGCACCCGGGCGATGCGCTCGGGGTCGAGCCGTTCGGGCAGCTCGGGGGAGGTCACCCAGGGCACCCCGGCCCAGTCGGCGTGGGGGTCGTGCCCGGTGGCGGCGGCCAGCAGCTCCAGCCCGTCGTCGGGCCGCCCGGTCGCGGCGAGCAGGTGCGCGCGGGCCACCACGACGCCGACGAAGGCGCGCTGGTGCAGCGGGAACAGGTCGACGCCCCCGCCGCTGGCGGCGGCGAGCCGGGCCAGCGTCTCGTGCACCTCGGGCAGGGTGGGCGCCCGGGTCAGCGCGCCGGCGACGTGCCCGGCGGCGTGCGACAGGTCGCCCTCGTCCAGCGCGAGCCGGGCCAGGGTCAGCTCCTCCTCCGCCGACAGCGGGGGATCGTCCCTTCCCTCGGACACGTGGGCCTCCCGCTCGTAGGTGCCTCGCCCGCCGGCGGGATCGTCCGCGCGAAGGGCGCTCGCCAGAGGCGGGCGGGCCCCGCTCGCCGGTGCGGCGCCGGGCCGGGCAAGCGTAGGTGATGTTGCGGCGACATGGTGATCCGCTGCGCAATCCTGCTCGCTAGATTGCTGGTGGTGGAAGAAGAGTGCAAGACTGAGCAGGAAATGCGCGGCTATCGCGCAGGGAAAGGGGTGTCCGTGACACATTCAGGGGCCGGGATGGCCGCCGACATCAACGAGCAGCCGGCCGGCTACGAGCGGCTGCTCTCCGCCGAGCACACCGGGGCGATCGCCCGGGTGGCCGCCGCCGTCGCCGAGCGCCGCCCCCGGCATGTGGTCTTCACCGCCCGGGGCACCTCCGACCACGCCGCCCTCTACGCGGCGTACCTGACCGAGATCCGGCTCGGCCTGCCCGCCGGGCTCGCCTCGCCCAGCGCGGTCACCCTCTTCGGCGCCCGGCCCGACCTGTCCGACGCGCTCGTCGTCGGGGTCAGCCAGAGCGGCGGCTCACCCGACCTGGCAGAGGTGCTGCGCAGCGCCCGCGCCTCCGGCGCGCTGACCCTCGCCCTCACCAACAACCCGGACTCCCCGCTGGCCGAGGTGGCCGAGCTGAGCGTCGACATCGCCGCCGGGCACGAGCGGGCGGTGGCCGCCACCAAGACGTACACCGCCGAGCTGCTCGCCCTGCTGCTGCTCGTGGAGGGCATCCGGGCCGGTGACGGCGTGCTGCCCGCCGAGGAGCGGTCGGCGCTGGCCGCCCTGCCCGAGCTGGCCGCCCGCACCCTGGACGACACCACCCCGGCCCAGCTCGCCCCGCGCTACCGGTTCGCCGCCCAGCTCGTCACCACCGGCCGGGGGTACGCGTACCCGACCGCCCGGGAGGCGGCGCTGAAGCTGATGGAGACGTCGTACCTGCCGGCGCTCGCCTTCTCCGGCGCGGACCTGCTGCACGGCCCGCTCGCCATGACCGACCCGGACGTCCCGGTGCTGGCCGTGGTCGGCTCCGGCCCCGGCGGTCGGTCCATGGGGGAGGTGCTGCCCCGGCTCGGCGAGCGCCGCGCCGACGTGGTGGTGGTCGGCTCCGCCGAGGTGGAGGGGGCCACCCGGATGGCCGTCCCCGAGGTCGACGAGCGGTACGCCCCGCTGCTGGACATCCTGCCGTTGCAGCGGCTCGCGCTGGCGCTGGCGCTGGCTCGGGGCGAAAACCCGGACGCCCCGCGCGGCCTGAAGAAGGTCACCGCGACGATGTGAGATCCGGCGTGGCAGGCTGGTCAGCGTGTCCACGCTGCGCGACCTCGCCGAGGAGCACACCCAGCTCCGCCCCGCCGACATCGACCACCTGCACCGGATCGCCGGAGACTGGCAGCTGCTGTCCGACCTGTCCTTCGCCGACCTGCTGCTCTGGGTGCCGGTGGATGCCGAGGGCAGCTTCCTCTGCGTGGCCCAGGTCCGCCCGACGACCGCCCCCACCGCGTACCAGGACGACCAGGTGGGGCGGATCGTCGGCGGGCCGGAGGTGTCCCACCTGGACGTCGCGTATGTGCAGGGCCGGATCTGGCGGGAGGGCGACCCGGTCTGGTACGGCGACGTGCCGGCCCGGCACGAGGCGATCCCGGTCCGGCTGCGCACCGCCGACGGGGAGTCCGGCGAGGTGATCGCGGTGGTCGGCCGGGACACCAACCTCTCCACCGCCCGCACGCCCAGCCAGCTCGAACTGAACTACCTCACCACCGCCGACGATCTGGCCCAGATGATCGCCGATGGCACGTTCCCGCCGCCCCGGCATCCGGGGGAGACCACCTCCGCGCCCCGGGTCGGCGACGGCCTGGTCCGGCTGGACGCGGGCGGCAAGGTCACCTACGCCAGCCCGAACGCCCAGTCCGCGTACCGGCGCCTCGGCTACGCCTCGCACCTGGGCGGGGAGGACCTGGCCGAGCTGCACCGCCGGCTGGCCGGCGACCCGCTGGAGGGCACCGACGCCGGAAACGCCATCCTGGCCGCGCTGCGCGGCGAGGCGCCGCCCCGGCGGGAGATCGACGCCCGGGGCGCGACCATGCTCACCCGGGCACTGCCGCTGATGCCCGCCGGGGTGCCGATCGGCGCGCTGGTCCTGGTCCGCGACATCACCGAGGTACGCCGCCGCGACCGCGCCCTGATCACCAAGGACGCCACCATCCGGGAGATCCACCACCGGGTGAAGAACAACCTGCAGACCGTCGCCGCGCTGCTGCGACTCCAGGCCCGCCGGGTCGCGATGCCGGAGGCCCGGGTCGCCCTGGAGGAGTCGGTACGCCGGGTCGCCTCCATCGCCCTGGTGCACGAGACGCTCTCCATGTCCAGCGACGAGGCGGTCGAGTTCGACGGCATCGTCGACCGGGTGGCCAGCGCGGCGACCGAGGTCGCGGCGACCGAGCAGACCGTCGGGATGCGCCGCCGGGGCAGCTTCGGGGTGCTGCCCGCCGAGATCGCCACCTCGCTGGTGATGGTCCTCAACGAGCTGCTGCTCAACGCGGTCGAGCACGGCTTTCCGCCGACCACGGAGGCCCCTTCGGCCGGTCCCGCCCCGCTGGCCGGTACCCCGTCGGCGGCCGGTACCCCGTCGGCGGCCGGTACCCCGTCGGCGGCCGGTACCCCGTCGGCGGCCGGGACCGCTCGGCCCGAGGCGGACCGTGTCCTGCCGGCCGTCTCGGGGCCCGGCCCCGTGGCCGCGCCGCTGGTGGTCGTCTCGGCGCACCGGTTCCGCAAGCAACTGCACGTCACCGTCGCGGACAACGGGCGCGGTCTACCGGCCGAGTTCGACGCCGAGCGCGGCGGCCGGCTCGGCCTTCAGATCGTCCGGGCGCTGGTGACCGGGGAGCTGCGCGGCACCATCGAGCTGCGCAACGGCGCCGAGGGTGGCACCGAGGCGGTTTTGGTGGTCCCCCTGGCCCGCTCCTGACCGGCCGGCTCGCCGGCCACGGGGTAACCGCGACCGGCCCTGGGAGGCCCACGACGCGGGGACCGGGTCTTTCCCGGGTCACCGGGTGAGCAGCGCCACGGTCAGGCCCGGTCGCGGGTGGACCCGCTCGACGGTGAAGTCGTCGCGCAGCGCGTCCCCGGCTGCGCCGGACACGGCGTCGACCGGGTCGGTCCGCCGGCCGGCGACCACCAGCCAGACCCGGTCGACGCCGGCCAGGCACTCGGCCGGGTGCGGGCATTCGTCGGCCCAGTAGTCCCCGCGCGCGTCCCGGTCCCGGACGACCAGGGCGTCCCGGGGCTGCCGGTCGCCGAGGCGGTAGCGGACGCCGAGATCGAGGAAGAGCCAGCCGTCCCGGGGGGAGAAGACGATCACGTCCCCGGGGCGGCGTCCCTCGTCGACGACCTGGGCCGCGCCCCGGTAGTCGACCAGCGCGCCGCGCGGCCACTCGTGGCTGCGCCGCAGCGCGGCCTGGTCGGGCAGGCCGAGCAGGCCGGCGAGGAGCACCACGCCCAGCGCCGCTGGCAGCGCCGCCTCGCCCCTTTCCGGCGTCCGCGCCGCCTCGCCCCTTTCCGGCGTCCGCGCCGCCTCGCCCCTTTCCGGCGTCCGCGCCGCCGGGCCCGATTTTGCCGCCGGGTCCGTTGCGCCCAGTGCCGCGCCGGCCAGGACGCAGGCGAACGGGACGGTGAAGAACAGGTAGCGCGGCACCCAGAGCGGCCCGGCCAGCCCGGCCAGGAACACCAGCAGCACCGGCAGCACCACGCACGCGGCCGGGAGCAGGGCGCGCCGCCCCAACCGGGCGGCCCCGAGCGCGGCGAGCCCCAGCAGCAGCCCGCCCACCTCGCCGCTCTGGGCCAGCGCGCCCGGCAGGGCGGCCAGGTCGGCCGGTCGGGCGCGGTCGACCCAGTCGAGCTGCCTGCCACGCTGGCCGACGGCCAGCAGCACCAGAGGGGTCAGCGCGGCCAGCGCGGCCAGCACCGCGACCAGCCAGCCCCATGGCGGCCAGCGTCGACGGGCGCGCGCGGGGGCTGACCGTGGCGCCCCGACCGGGTGCGGGGCGGCGGCGGCCCGGTGGGCGTACGGCGCGGTCGCGGCGTGGGCGGCGAGCAGGGTGAGGGCGACCAGGTGGGCCAGGCCGAGCCCGGCGACGGCAGCGGCGTACCCGGCCCAGCGACGCCACCCCGGCCGGTCCAGGGCCCAGGTCAGCAGCAGCGTCGCCAGCACGGCGAAAAGGGCGACGAACGCGTACGGGCGGGCCTCCTGGGCGTACCGGGACGTGCCGGGCAGGACCGCGAACAGCAGCCCGCCCAGCAGCCCCGCCCGCCGGCCGAACAGCCGGCACCCGAGTGCGGCGGTCAGCCCGGCTGTCCCGGCCGTGGCCAGCACCGACGGCAGCCGCAGTGCCGTGGGGGAGTCGCCGAACGCCGCCACCCAGCCGTGCATGAGCAGGTAGTACGGCCAGCTCGCCGCGTCGATGACGCTGGCCATCCGGGCCAGGGCGCCGAGCGGGCGGGTGGCCGCGCTCCAGGTGGCCAACTCGTCCCGCCACGGCTGGGCGGAGCCCACCCCCGCGCCGGTCACCGCCAGGGCCACCAGCGCCGGCCACCCCCAGACCGCACCGAACCACCCCGGTGAATGCCGCCTTCCGGGCAATTCGTCCACGCCGTCGAGCCTTCCACACGTCGGCCGCCCCGGGGACGCGTCAGGGTCGCTCCCGGGCCGCCCCGGAAGCCGGGCCCGCCCCGCCCGACCCGCCCGCTCGGCTCGGCCTGCCCCGGCTCGGCCCGCCCGGCTCGGCCTGCCCCGGCCCGGCCCGCCCGCTGGGAGGGGCACGCTCGAACACGGAAATAGTTGCCTCGGCGTGCGGGGAGGGGACAGTTTCCCTGATCGAGGGCGATCTTGGCTTCCGCTCGCATCGGCGGCCCGTGATGTGGGATCACCCACGCTGTCATTGGTAGGGCCCCTGAGCATGTGGGAGCATGGCTGCATGCTTGCCGCTGTCGTCCGTCGCTTCGTGGCCCGTCGCCACGTCGACTACGGCCGCGTGCGCAGCGCCATCTGTCCGGCCTACTGACGACGCCCGACCACTCGTCTCGGGCGCGCGTTCCCGCGCCGGCCGTCCGACACCGCTGTCCATGGCCCCGTCCCACGGGCCGGCCGCGCGCCCGCGCACTGAGGCACAGCAGACAACGGAGGACGCCGCGATGGCGGTCAGCAGCACCCCCGCCCGGCCCGACGCTCCCGCGGCACCCGCCGCCCGGGCCCCCCGCCGTCCGCGTGGGGAGGGGCAGTGGGCGCTCGGCCACCGCGAGCCGCTCAACCCCAACGAGCGGATCAAGAAGGACGACGACCCGCTGAACGTCCGGGCCCGGATCGAGAACATCTACGCCCACCGGGGCTTCGCCTCGATCGACCCCTTGGACCTGCGCGGCCGGTTCCGCTGGTGGGGGCTCTACACCCAGCGCAAGGCGGGCATCGACGGCGGGCGCACCGCCGTGCTGGAGCCGCACGAGCTGGAGGACGAGTTCTTCATGCTCCGGGTCCGGATCGACGGCGGGCAGCTCAACCTGGCCCAGCTGCGGGTCATCGCCGACATCTCCCGGGAGTTCGCCCGGGACACCGCCGACATCACCGACCGGCAGAACATCCAGTTCCACTGGATCCGGGTCGAGGACATGCCGGAGATCTGGCGTCGGCTGGAGGCTGTCGGCCTGCAGACCACCGAGGCGTGTGGCGACTGCCCGCGGATCGTGCTCGGCAGCCCGGTCGCCGGGGTGGCCGAGGCCGAGCTGCTCGACCCGACCCCGGCGATCGACGAGATCGTCCGGCGGTACGTCGGCGACAAGCAGTACTCCAACCTGCCGCGCAAGTTCAAGACGTCGATCTCCTGGCTGGTGGACACCCCGTACGAGACGAACGACCTCGCGTTGCTCGGCGTCGACCACCCCGAGCACGGCCCTGGCTTCGACGTCTGGGTTGGTGGCGGCCTGTCCACCAACCCGATGCTGGCCAAGCGGCTCGGCGTCTGGGTGCCACTGGCCGAGATCCCGGATGTCTGGGCCGGCGTGGTGGGCATCTTCCGCGACTACGGCTACCGCCGGCTGCGCAACCGGGCCCGGCTGAAGTTCCTGGTCGCCGACTGGGGCGTGGAGCGCTTCCGCGAGGTGCTGGAGAAGGAGTACCTGGGTCGTACGCTGCTCGACGGTCCCGCCCCCGAGCTGCCCGAGCGGCCGGTCGACCACATCGGGGTGCAACCGCAGCGCGACGGCCGCTACTACGTCGGGGCCGCCCCGGTGGTCGGCCGGGTCTCCGGTCCACAGCTCGCCCGGCTGGCCGACGTGGTCGAGGCGCACGGCAGCGACCGGGTACGGCTCACGCCGTACCAGAAACTGCTGGTGCTGGACGTGGCGGCGGAGCGGACCGACTCGCTGGTGGCGCAGCTGCGCGGGATCGGCCTGGCGGCCCGGCCGTCGGCCTGGCGGCGCGGCACCATGGCGTGCACCGGGATCGAGTACTGCAAGCTCGCCATCGTCGAGACCAAGGCGCGCGGCGAGGAGCTGGTGGCCCGGCTGGAGGAGCGGCTGCGCGACTTCGACGCGGACATCTCCATCCACATCAACGGCTGCCCGAACGCCTGCGCCCGCACCCAGGTCGCCGACATCGGGCTCAAGGGCCAGCTCGTGGTCGGCCCGGACGGCCGCCAGGTGGAGGGCTTCCAGGTGCACCTGGGCGGTGGCCTGGGCATGGCTCAGGGGCAGACCGCCGGCTTCGGCCGCAAGCTGCGTGGCCTGAAGACCACCGCCGACGAGCTTCCCGAGTACGTGGAGCGACTGGCCCGCCGCTACCTGGCCGGCCGGACCCAGGGCGAGACGTTCGCCAACTGGGTGATCAGGGCCGACGAGGAGGAACTGCGATGAGCGAGCACAGCGAGCGAACCGGCAGGCCCAGTGCGGTCGAGCCTCGTCGCGATGCCGAGCGCGGCGAGGTGTCGCGATGAGCGAGACCCGATCGGCACCCCTGTACTGCCCGTACTGCGGCGAGGAGAACCTGCGGCCGAGCGAGGCCGGCCACGGCGCCTGGGAGTGCCACGCCTGCGCCCGGGTCTTCGCGGTGAAGTTCACCGGGCTGCTCGGCCGGGCGGTGACCCGGTGAGCGTCGTGTCGGCGGCGGGCCTCGGGCTGGTCGGGCTCGGCGGCGCGGCACCCGCCGACCCGGCCCGGCGCGGCCCGGAGGAGCTGCGCGCCCTGGCCGGGCGGGCCGGGCGGGAGCTGGAGGGCGCGCCGGCGCTGGAGATCGCCCGCTGGGCGGCCGATACGTTCGGTGAACGGCTCTGCGTCACCAGTTCGATGGCCGACGCCGTCCTGGCCCACCTGGTCTCCCGCGTCGCCCCCGGGGTCGACGTGGTCTTCCTCGACACCGGCCTGCACTTCCCGGAGACGCTGCGGGTCCGCGACGAGGTGGCCCGACGGCTGCCCGTCAACGTCCGCTCGATCCGTCCGCGGCTCACCGTGGGCCAGCAGGACGGCGAGTACGGTCCCCGGCTGTTCAACCGGTCCCCGGACGACTGCTGCCAGCTCCGCAAGGTCGAGCCGCTGGAGCGTGCGCTGAGCGGGTACGACGCCTGGGCCGCCGGGCTGCGCCGCGACGAGTCGCCGACCCGGGCCAACACGCCGGTGGTGACCTTCGACGCCCGGCGCGGCAAGGTGAAGGTCAACCCGATCGCCGCCTGGACCCAGGCGGACGTGGACGCCTATGTCGCCCGCCACGACATCCCGGTCAACGAGCTGTTCAAGCGGGGCTACGGCTCGGTCGGCTGCTGGCCCTGCACCCGTCGGACCACGGCGGGGGAGGACCCCCGGGCGGGCCGGTGGGCGATGTTCGAGAAGACCGAGTGCGGGCTGCACGGCTGACCGTCGCCGGGATCGCGGGGCTGTCGCCCGCGCCCCCGACCCTGGCTGTCCCGGTCCTGGCCCCGCTGGCCCCGGCCCCGCTGGCCCCCGCACCGCTGGCCCCGGCCCCGGTCGTCCTGGTCGCGCACGGCAGCCGGGATCCCCGGGCGGCAGCGGCGACCCGGGCGCTGGCCCGGGCGGTCGCCGCCGCCCGTCCCGGCCTGTCCGTGTCGACAAGCTGGCTGGACCACACCGAACCGGGGCCGGCGGCCGTGCTGCGGTCGCTGGCGGCGGCCGGTCATCCCCGGGCGGTGCTGGTGCCGCTGCTGCTCACCGCCGCCTACCACCGGCGGGTCGACATCCCGGCGGCGGTCGCGGCGGCCCGGGACTCGGGCCCGCCGATCAACGTACGCGTCTCCGACGTGCTGGGCCCCGCCGACGGCGTGGTCGACGCCGCGCTGCTGGCCGGGCTGCGGCGCCGGCTGGCCGAGGCGGAGCCAGGGCGGTTCGACGCGCTGGTGCTGGCGGCGGCGGGCACCCGGGATCCCCGGGCGCGCGGGTCGGTGGGGCGGGTCGCGGCAGCGCTCGGCGCCGAACTCGGGGTGCCCTGCCGGGTGTCGTACGCCTCGGCAGCCCCGCCGCTCACGGGCGCGGCGGTGGCCCGGCTGCGCGCGGCGGGCGCCCGCCGGGTGGCCGTGTCGGCGTACTTCCTGGCCGCCGGCCTCTTCCACGACGCCGTGCTGGCGGGGGCCCGGTCGGCCGGTGCCGTGACGGTGTCCGGGCCGCTCGCCGACGCCCCGGAGCTGGCCGCGCTGGTGCTGCGCCGGGTGGACGCCGCGGCGCGGTGACCGGCCGGGGCTCGACGCCCACCGCCGGCGCGGCCCGTCGGCTTTCGGCCCTGACCGGCGCGGCCCGTTGGCTTTCGGCCTCGGCTGGCCCGGCCCGGACGGCAGAACGCCCCGGCAGGGGTTGCCCTGCCGGGGCGTGAAGCCTTTGGTTCTGTGTGGTCAGGCGGAGTGAGCGCGCAGCACCCGGAGGCCACCGCGGCGCTTGACGGCGCGCCGCTCCTCCTCGCTCATTCCGCCCCAGACTCCAGCGTCCTGACCGGACTCGAGCGCCCACTGGAGGCACTGGTCGGTCACGGAGCAGCGCTGGCAGATGGCCTTGGCCTGCTCGACCTGCAGGAGAGCCGGACCGGACGTCCCGATCGGGAAGAACAGCTCCGGGTCCTCATCGCGGCAGACAGCATGGTGACGCCAGTCCATGGCGGCAACACTCCTCATTCTGGATGGGTGGCAGATTTGCTTTTGGTGCTTTTCCTATAAACGTCCGCACGCCGAATGGTTACGGTTCGCGTCCATCAATTCGGCGCTGCGTGAGCAGGCTCTTGTTGCCCTTGGGACCTGCTGGAACAGCTCAACACGGCGAGCGTATCCAGGCAATGTTCCGATAGCTCAAGTTCGCTTGTGAATACTTTCACGAACTTACGCGATGTCAAGGGTGACGCTCGGAAAAACTCCGAGCGGGTGAGCAAGCTCACGACCCTTTTGTCCGGGTTCTAGAGGTGATCCAGATACCCGCCGTACCACAGTCGAGGATCAATATAGTACAGTCCGCGTGACATTGCTGACATTTCCGGCACCTCGCCCTCGGTGTGCGGCCACCGTGTCGGCACGGTGTGGGGGACCGCTTGACCAAGGGCTGTACCCGAGACCTAACAGATTACTCTCAGTGCGGCCGGAACGGATGCAAATCTAACTTTCTCTCGTTCGCCGAGGTAGTCCCCGTCCAGCTGGAAGGCCTGCGGGCGGCTCGTGAACAGGGTGAACTCATTCACGTCGTGCAGCCGCAGCACCTGGCGGCCCCGAGGATCCGGAGCCCGCGAGAACGCCTGGGTCACTGTGCGTGCGGTGCTCGCCACGCGGAGCTGACGCATCGCCAGCACGTCCAGCCCGAGATCGAAGGACGCCTCCGGGTTCGGGTTGATCTCCCGCTCGCCCAGGTACGTCCACGGCGCGGTGTTCTGGATGATGACGGTGGCCAGCTCGCCCTCGGGGGCCTCCCCGGGCCGCTCCAGGGTGATCGCGGGGTGGCGCCGGTCCGAGCGGAGGAAGTACTGGTTCACCGTCGACCGCAGGTAGAGCGCCGGGGTGGAGACCCGGCCCCGCCGGCGGGCCTGCTCCACGCGGTGGATGACCGCCGCGTCGATGCCGAAGCCGGCGCAGAAGGTGAAGTAGCGGTCGTCGGCCCGCCCCAGCCCGACCGTCCGGGACCGGCCCAGCCGCAGCCCTTCGAGGATCATGCTGGTGCCCTCGGGCCACTCCCGGGGCAGGCCCAGCGCCCGGGCGAACACGTTCGTCGAGCCGCCGGGGACGGTGGCCAGCGCCGGTAGGCGCTCGGCGGGCGTCTCCCCGGTGCGGATGGTCGGCGGGTCGGCCGTCATCAGGCCGTTCACCACCTCGTTGACCGTGCCGTCACCACCGAGCGTGACCACCAGGTCGACGCCCTCCTCGGCCGCCTCCCGGGCGAGGTCGGTGGCATGGCCCCGCCGGCGGGTGTACCGCACCGACAGGTCGACTTCGCTGCGCAACGCCCGGACCAGGACGTCCCGGCTGCGCTCGCTGGTGGTGGTGGCCTTCGGATTGACGACCAGGACGGCCCGCATGGGCGGCACTGTACCGCGATCCCCCACGGGTATCGTGTCGCGCGTGACCATCGACTCGGACCGGAATCCGACCCCGCTGCAATGGGCGGTCCGGCTGCTCCGGGCGGAGGCGGTCGCGCTGGCCCTGGTGGCCGCCTGGCTGGTCTGGGCCGATCTCACCGCCGAGACCACCGACCTGCCGTCGGCGCTGCTGGTGACCGCGTTCGCCCTCGGCGGCACGGCGGCGCTGTGGATGCTCGGCGGCGCCCTGAGCCGGCGCCGGGCCGGGGCCCGTGCCCCGGCGATCGTCCTGGAGCTCATGCTGCTGCCGGTCGGTTGGTACATGATTCAGGGCGGCCTGGGGTGGCTGGGCCTCCCGCTGATGGCGCTCGGCCTCGGGGTGTCCGCCCTGCTGGTCAGCCCGCCCACCACGCGGGCCCTCGGCTTCTAGCCGGCCGGCGGCGGGTCAGTAGCGGGACGCGCGCCGGGTGAGCAGGGAGATGGTGGCCCGGCCGTTCGCCGCGTTCGCCGCCGCAGCCGTGGTCAGCGCGGTCAGCACCTTCCAGGCGAAGGACGACTCGGAGGGCAGTGTCGCGCCGCGCACCGTCGGCACGGTCACCTCGACGGTGAGCGCGTCGTCGGTCACCGCGAACCGGCACTCCAGATCGGCGTCCCGGGTGGCGATCGCGAGCAGCATGGCGCACGCCTCGTCCACGGCGATCCGCAGGTCCTCGATCTCGTCGAGGGCGAACTGGAGACGGGCGGCGAGGCCGGCCGTGGCAGTACGGAGCACGCCGAGGTAGCCGCCGTCGGCGGGCACGGTCAGGTGCACCACATCGTCGTCAGTCGCTGGCTGGCCGGTCAGTTGAGTCACGCCTCATCCCCCCGGCGGGGACTCTACCCCGTCAGGCCGACGGGCGCGTGGGCGCGCCGCCGGTGGCGTCCGGGGCCCCGCCGCCCGCCTGCGCCGCGAGCGCGTGCAGGGCGGGCCCGGTCAGCCGGTACGGCACCCACTGCGCCAGCGGCGCGGCGCCGACCGCGGCGTAGAACCGGGCGGCCGGATTCCAGTCGATCATCGACCAGTCGAGCCGCCGGTAGCCCCGCTCCACGCAGATCGCGGCCAGGGTGGCCAGCAGCCGCCGGCCCGCGCCGCTGCCCCGAGCCTCCGGGCGGACGTACAGGTCCTCCAGGTGGATGCCGTGCACGCCGGCCCAGGTGGAGAAGTTGAGGAACCAGAGCGTGAAGCCGAGCGGCCGGTCGGCGTCGTCCACCGCCACGTGACCGAACAGCGCCGGTGTCGGGCCGAAGAGGGCCGCGTCGAGCTGCTCGGCGCTCAGCTGGCACTGGTCGGGCGCCCGCTCGTACTCGGCCAGCTCGTGCACCATTGCGACGACGGCCGGCACGTCCCGAGGACGTGCCGGCCGTACTGTCGGGGTGAGGCCGGCGGTCACGCCTGCTTGGTCTCCCAGAAGATCTTCGAGATCTCGTCGATCTTCGTCAGCAGCTCGTCGGCCTTGGCCGGGTCCACGCTGCCCTTGGCGCCGCTGGCACCGGCCAGCTTGGTTGCCTCGTTGAACAGGGTGTGCAGGTTCGGGTACTTCTCGAAGTGGGCCGGCTTGAAGTAGTCCGTCCACAGCACCCACAGGTGGTGCTTGACCAGCTCGGCGCGCTGCTCCTTGATGATCAGCGCCCGGGTGCGGAACTCGGCGTCGGTGTTCGCCTGGTACTTCTCGGCGATCGCCTTGACCGACTCGGCCTCGATCCGGGCCTGGGCCGGGTCGTAGATGCCGCACGGCAGGTCGCAGTGGGCGCTGGCGGTGACGCTCGGCGTGAAGATGCGCAGAAGTCGCATCGGGATCCTCCATGTGAAGTTTGCGATGATCCAAGACGACATTACTCCTGGACATGCTCCCCAGCGGGGCGGAGGTGAAACCCGGGTGCGCCCCGACGAACCCCGGGCCGTGGACCGCCTGCGCGGGCCGCTCGCCGCCGTGCTGGTGGTCGGCCCGTCGATGGTCCCCACCCTGCGTCACGGCGACGCGGTGCTGGTCCGCCGGGGAGGCCGCCCGGTCCGCGCCGGCGACGTCGTGGTCGCCGTCTTCCGCAGTCGCCCGGAGCTGCTGGTGGTCAAGCGCGCGGTCCGTCCGCAGGACGGCGGCTGGTGGGTACGTGGCGACAACGACCTGATCACCGACGACTCCCGGGCCTACGGCGTGGCCGATGTGCAGGGCCGGGTGGTGGCCCGGTACTGGCCCCGGCCGGGCCGTCTGAGCCGTCGCTGAGCTACTCCTGAGTATGACCCTACTCACATCAGGGGTACATCGCCGACACTATGCTCGGCGGGTGCCCGGGTGACCCCCCGCACCGCGTACCGCCGCTTGTCGCCTCACCTCGCGCCGAGCCGGACGCTCCATCTGCTCGACAGATCCTGGAGTCACCATGTCTTCGTCCATCGTGGATCCCGCCGATCCCGTCTTCCGACTGCACGCCGGCGGCAAGATGGCCGTCGCCTCCACCGTCCCGCTGACCAGCCGGGAGGACCTCTCCCTCGCGTACACCCCCGGGGTGGCCCGGGTGTGCGAGGCGATCGCCGCCGACCCGGCCCTGGTTGACGACTACACCTGGGTGGGGCACACCGTCGCGGTCGTCACCGACGGATCGGCCGTGCTCGGGCTGGGCAACATCGGCCCGCGCGCGGCGCTGCCGGTGATGGAGGGCAAGGCGGTGCTGTTCAAGCAGTTCGGCGGCGTGGACGCGGTGCCCATCTGCCTGGACACCCAGGACGTGGACGAGATCGTCGCGGTGGTGAAGGCCCTGGCCCCCTCGTTCGGCGGGATCAACCTGGAGGACATCAGCGCGCCGCGTTGCTTCGAGGTGGAGCGCCGGCTCGACGAGGCGCTGCCCATCCCGGTCTTCCACGACGACCAGCACGGCACCGCGATCGTCGTTCTCGCCGCGCTGCGCAACGCGGCGACCCTGCTCAACCGCAAGCTCGGCGACCTTCGGGTGACGGTCAGCGGCGCGGGCGCGGCCGGGGTGGCGGTGACCCGGATGCTGATCGCCGGGGGAGTGGACCCGGCGCGGGTGGTGGTCTGCGACTCGAAGGGGATCATCGGCCGGCACCGGACCGAGCTCACCGGCACCAAGGCCGCCCTCGCGGCCGACACCAACGCCGCGGGCCGCCGGGGCGACGTCACCGAGGCCCTGCGCGGCGCGGACGTGCTGATCGGCGTCTCCGGCGGGCAGATCCCGGAGGAGGCGGTGGCCGCAATGGCGCCCGGCGGCATCGTCTTCGCGCTGGCCAACCCGACCCCCGAGGTGCACCCCGAGGTGGCCGCCCGGCACGTCGCGGTGGTCGCGACCGGCCGCAGCGACTACCCCAACCAGATCAACAACGTGCTGGCCTTCCCCGGGGTGTTCCGGGGCGCGCTGGACGCCCGGGCCACCCGGATCACCGAGGGGATGAAGGTGGCCGCCGCCGACGCGATCGCCGGCGTGGTCGCCGAGGCGCTGACCGCCGACGCGATCGTGCCGTCCCCGCTGGACCCGCGGGTCGCCCCCGCGGTGGCCGAGGCCGTCGCCGAGGCCGCCCGCCGCGACGGCGTCGCCCGCGCCTGAGACGGGACGACGGGCCCCTTCGCCGCCGTCCGGTCTGAGAAGGGGCCCTTCTTGACACCCCCGCTCCTTGCTACGGTGCGGATCATGCGTGCCGCCTTCGCGTCGAGCTTCGACGCCGACAATCCGCTCTCCGTGCTGACCGTCGGCGAGCGTCCCGAGCCGATCCACCCCGAGGACGACTGGGTCACCGTGCAGCTGCGGGCCAGCTCGCTCAACCACCACGACCTGTGGTCGCTGCGCGGGGTGGGGCTCGGCGCGGACCGGCTGCCGATGATCCTCGGCTGCGACGCCGTCGGCACCGACCCGGACGGCAACGAGGTCGTGGTCTACCCGCTGGTCGCCGACCCGGACGACCCGCGCGGCATTTCCATCCTCTCCGAGCACTTTCAGGGGACCCTCGCCGAGCGGGTGGCCGTACCCCGGATGAACCTGCTGCCCCTGCCGGGCGGCGTGTCCGCGACGGACGCCGCCTGCCTGCCCACCGCGTGGCTCACCGCCTGGCGGATGCTGACCACCAAGGGCCGGGTGGAGGACGCCGAGTCGGTGCTGGTCCAGGGCGCGGGCGGCGGCGTCGCCACGGCGGCCGTCGCGCTCGCCGTCGCGCTCGGCAAGCGGGTGTACGCGACCAGCCGCCACCCCGGCAAGCGGGAACGGATCACCGAACTGGGGGCGACCGCGCTGGAGCCCGGCGCCCGGCTCCCGGAGCGGGTCGACGTGGTGGTCGAGACGGTCGGGGCGGCCACCTTCGACCACTCGCTGAAGTCGGCCGCGCCGATGGCCCGGATCGTGGTCTCCGGGGCGACCGCCGGGCACGAGCCGAAGGTCAACCTGCGCCGGGTCTTCGCCATGCAACTGGAGATCCTCGGCACCTCGATGGGCACCCCGGGCGAGCTGACCGAGCTGCTGGCCTTCTGTGCCGAGCACGACGTGCGCCCGGTGGTGGACAGCGTGGTGCCGTTCAGCCGGGTCGAGGACGCCTTCGCCCGACTGCACTCGGGCGACGTCTTCGGCAAGATCGTCATCGACCACACGGCCTGATCGGCCCTCCGGCCGGGACGGGCCCGGGCACCCGGGGGCGAACGACTGGCCTCGCAGCCAGCAGGGGCCTCACAGCCGGTCGTCGAGGGTGGCGAGGCCACCCCGGACGGCCTCGGCCGGCAGCCGGCCCCTGGCCGCCGCGTCGCCGTACAGGGTCCAGCGGAGAAACTCGACGGTGGTGTCCGAGACCACCCGCAGGGCCGCGCCGTCGGTGAGCAGGGCGCGGCCGTGGTCGCCCTTCGGCAGGCTCAGCATCGCCTTGGGCCAGGGCACCCTGTCGTACGCCGCCCGGCCCGACGCGTAGCCGACCACCTCGTCGGCCTCGCCGTGCACGAACAGCTGCGGCGCGGCGGCCCCGGCGAACGCCGTGCCCACGCCCAGGGCGGTGCCGGCGAAGACCACCCCGGCGTCCAGCCGGTCGTCCCGCCCGGCGGTGAACAGGCCGATCGTGGTCACCCCGCCGGCCGAGTGCCCCGCCGCGGCCACCCGGTCGGTGGCGAGCCGGCCGCGCAGCGGGTCGCCCGCCTTCGCGTCCAGGGCGAGCACCCGGGTCAGCGCGTACGACACGTCGGCGGGCTGGTTGAGCACGTCCAGCACGTTGCCGTCGCCGCCCCGGGCGGTGTGCGGGAAGGCCGGCGCGGCCACCACGAGACCGGCCGCCGCCCACCGGGCGAGCAGGGTGGCGTAGTCGTCCGGCCGGCCGTTGAGGCCGTGGCTGAACATCACCACGGGGAACCGGCCGGTGGCGGCGGGCGTGGACCGGTCGGGCGTCCCGCCGGCTGCGCCCCGGGCCGGGTACCAGATGGTCACCGGCAGCGGCCGGTCGCCGCCGCGGTTGAGCTTGAGCTGGCGTACGCCGACCGCGAAGGACCCGCTCGGCGCGGTGCCGGCGGGCACGCTCGGCGCCGGGGTGGTGGCCTTCGGCGGCACCACCGGATCAACGCCGCGCCCGGCCGGCCCGGCGTCGCCCGAGCAGCCGCTCAGGACTGCGGCGAGCAGGGCGGCGGCCAGCAGGCCGGCGGTGCGACGGCGGGGCATGAACCCGATTGTGCCTCGCGGAGCGGGGCCGTCGGCCGGCATCGCAACGCAGGCGAGCGGACGATCACCCGGGGTGCGGGGGCGGGGCCGCCGGGCCGGTCGGTCCCGCCGGGCGCGTGGCGGCGGCGCGGAGGCGGGCGATGTCGACGACGTCCTTCGCGCGACGGGGCCGCTGCGGCATCCAGATCGGGTACATCTCCTTGAACTCGATCTGGGCGGCCACGGAGATGATCGGCGCGGTCAGGTCGCCGATCCGGCCGGGCGGCCCGTCGAGCATGCCTTCCGGCAGCGGCGTCCCCGCCCAGGGCCCGCCGCCCACGACCACCCGCCCCGACGCGTCCCGAGCCAGGTACGCGAAGCTCAGCTCGACGTCGTTCCGCAGCAGGTCGAGCTGCGTGTCGACGGGCACCCGGGGATCCACCCGCCAGCCCCGCCCGAGCAGCGCGGCGGACAGCCGGTCGACGTCGTCGCGCCAGCAGTACCAGTCGACGTCGAGGTGCGGCCGGGTCACCTCGCCGAGGTGGAAGTCCATCGCCCACCCACCCCGCAGCCACACCCCCATCCCACCCTCCAGCGCCACCTCCAGCACCTCGCCGATAGCCCTCACCTGCCGCCCCTCCACACCCACCCCTCCCGTCGCCCCACCCCACCCTGCCCCCGCTCCCGCTCCCACCCTGCCCCCGCTCCCGCTCCCACCCTGCTCCCGCTCGCCGCGATCTTGCACTTAGGGCCCGGGAAATGCACCCTCGGCCCTAAATGCCGGGGCCCCAACTGCAAGATCGCGGGCGAGGCGGGGCTGCGGGTGGGTGGGGCGGTGGGTGGGTCAGGGGGTGGGGAGGCGGGAGAGCCAGGTGGTGTCGGGGGAGCGGGCGAGGGTGGGGAGGCGGTGGAGGGCGGTGGGGTCGCCGTAGAGGGTCCAGCGGAGGAAGTCCGTGGTGACGGCGAGGGCCTGGGGGAATCCAGGGTGGCCGGGGGTCAGGTACGCGCCGTGGCCCTGGCCGGTGACGGTGAGGAACGCGGCCGGGCCGGGCGTCCGGGCGTACGCGGCCCGGCCGACGGTCACCGGCACCACCGGGTCGGCGCTGCCGTGCACGAACAGCACCGGTGCGGCGGGACCGGCGAACGCGCCGGCCAGGCCGCCCCCGGCGATCACGACGCCCGCCCGCAGCCGGGGGGAGTGCCCGGAGGTGAGCATCCCGGCGGTGGTGAAACCGCCCGCCGAGTGCCCGGCCGCGGCGAACCGGGCGACGTCCAGGTGGCCGGCGAGCGGGTCGCCCCGGCGGGTGTCGAGGCGGACCAGGTGTCGGATCAGCCGCCAGCCGTCGGCCGGCTGGTTGCGCACGTCCGCCCGGGTGAACCGGACCGCACCGCGCCGGGTGTGCGGGTACGCCGGAGCGGCCACCACGAACCCGGCGGCGGCCCACCGGGTGGTCAGCGGGGCGTGCAGCTCGGGGAGACTGTGCAGCCCGTGACTGAACACGACGACCGGGAACCGGCCCCGGGCGACCCCGCCGGGGCCGGCCGGATACCAGACGGTCACCGGCAGTGGGCGTGCGCCGGCCGGGTCGAGCGTGAACGTCCGCATCCCGACCGGGTACGCCCCGGCGGGCGCGGACCGGGCGGGCGGTTCCCCGCCGCCAGCGGCGGCGGTGGCCGGGCCGCAGCCGGCCAGCAGCGCCGTCATCAGCACGGCGACCAGCCGTCGAACCCCCACGCCACCTACGTTAGGCGGCCCGGGACCGGCGCGGCCCCGCCGTCCGGATCGGTCGGCGAAGCCACCCGGAGGGGCGGCTCCCCCCATCGGGCGGTCCTGCGGCGTTTCGCCCGCGTGGGGGCGGTTCGGCCGGACCACCTTGGCTATGGTCTGGCCCATGTCTGACAAGTACCTGGACCCGAGCGGCAACACAGAGCAGTTCCGGGCGTTCGCCCATGCCCCGGAGGCCGGCGCCCCGACCACCACGGCAGCGTCCCGGGCGCCCCTGGCCGTCGGCGCCGCAGCCGTCGCAGTGGTGCTGGTGGCCCTGGTCGCCTGGCTTGCCCTGGCCTGACCGGCCTGAAGCGAGCCGGCCTCAAGCGGCCTCAAACGAGCCGGCCTCAAGCGAGCCGGCCTCGAGCGGCCTTGAGCGAGCCGATCTCAAGCGAGCCGGTCCAGCGGAGGCTGGGCCTGGCCGGTCGGGGTCAGTGGGTCGTTTCGACCACCGCGCGGGTCTCCCGGGCGATCTCGCGCTCCTCGTCGGTGCCGATCACGCAGACGGCGACCTCCGCGCCGTCCGGGGAGATCACCCGGTCACCGCTGCCGGCGTTGCGCCCCGGGTCGACGGCGATGCCGAGCCGGTCCAGTCCGGCCAGCGCGGCGGTCCGCACCGCCGCGGCGTGCTCGCCCACCCCGGCGGTGAAGGTGACCGCGTCCACCCGCCCGAGCAGGGCGTAGTACGCCCCGACGTACCCGGTGATCCGGCGGCGGTAGACGTCGAAGGCGAGCGCGGCGGCCGGGTCCCCGGCGTCGCGGCGGGACAGCACCTCGCGCATGTCGTTGACCCCGGTCAGGCCGAGCAGGCCGCTGCGGTGGTTGAGCAGGTCGTCGATCTCGTCCACCCCCATCCCGGCCTCCCGGCGCAGGTGGAAGATGATCGTCGGGTCGAGGTCGCCGCTGCGGGTGCCCATCACCAGGCCCTCCAGCGGGGACATCCCCATCGAGGTGGCCACGCTGCGCCCGCCCTGCACGGCGCAGGCGCTCGCCCCGTTGCCCAGGTGCAGGGTGATCGTGTTCAGCTCCTCGTACGGCCGGCCCAGCAGCTCGGCGGTGCGCCGGGAGACGTACGCGTGCGAGGTGCCGTGGAAGCCGTACCGGCGGATGTCGTACCGCTGGGCGGTGTCCCGGTCGATCGCGTAGGTCGCGGCGGCCTCGGGCAGGGTGTGGTGGAACGCGGTGTCGAAGACGGCGACCTGTGGCACGCCGGGCAGCGCCTCGCGGGCCACCCGGATGCCGGCCAGGTTCGCCGGGTTGTGCAGCGGGGCGAGCGGCACGAGTTCCTCGATCGCCGCGAACACCGCGTCGTCGATGAGCACCGGCTCGGCGAAGCGCCGCCCGCCGTGCACCACCCGGTGCCCGACCGCGACCAGCCCGGCCAGGTCCAGCCGGCCGAGGATCTCCCGGACCGCCGTCTCGTGGTCGGCCGGGCCGCCCTCCGGCTCGCCGACCCGCTCCACCGTCCCGGAGGCGCGCACCTCGTCGCCGTCGTACAGCCGGTACTTGACCGACGACGAGCCGCAGTTGAGGACGAGCACCCGACTCATGACGACTCCCCGGCGGCGGCCTGGATGGCGGTGATCGCGACGGTGTTGACGATGTCCGGAACGGTGGCGCCCCGGGACAGGTCGTTGACGGGCCGGCGCAGGCCCTGCATCACCGGGCCGACGGCCACCGCTCCGGCCGAGCGCTGCACCGCCTTGTACGTGTTGTTGCCCGTGTTCAGGTCCGGGAAGATGAACACCGTGGACCGCCCGGCGACCGCGCTGTCGGGCAGCTTGGTGGCCGCGACCTTCGGGTCGATCGCCGCGTCGTACTGGATCGGGCCCTCTACCAGCAGCTCGGGGCGGCGCTCGCGGACCAGCCGGGTGGCCGCCGCGACCTTCTCCACGTCCGCCCCCGCCCCGGAGTCCCCGGTCGAGTACGACAGCATCGCCACCCGCGGCTCGATGCCGAACCGGGCGGCGGTGTCGGCCGAGGAGATGGCGATGTCGGCGAGCTGGGCGGCGTCCGGGTCGGGGTTCACCGCGCAGTCGCCGTACACCAGCACCCGGTCGGCGAGCAGCATGAAGAAGACGCTGGAGGCCACCGAGAGCCCGGGCACCGTGCGGATGATCTCGAAGGCGGGGCGGATGGTCGCGGCGGTGGTGTGGGTGGCCCCGGAGACCATCCCGTCGGCGTGCCCGGTGTGCACCATCATCGTGCCGAAGTAGTTCGGCTGGGCGACCACGTCGTGCGCCAGCTCGGCGGTCATGCCCCGGTGGGCGCGCAGCTTCGCGTACGCCTCGGCGAACTCGTCGCGCCACTCGCTGGCCGCCGGGTCGACCACGGTCGCCCCGGTGATGTCGATGCCGAGCTCCCGGGTGCGCCGGGCGACGTCGTCGGTGCGGCCGAGCAGCGTCAGGTCGACCACGCCCCGGCGCAGCAGGATCTCCGCCGCGCGCAGGATCCGCTCCTCCGTGCCCTCGGGCAGCACCAGGTGCCGGCGGGTGGCCCGGGCCCGGTCGATCAGGTCGTACTCGAACATCAGCGGGGTGACCCGCTCGGAGCGGCTGACCCGCAGCCGGCGGGCCAGGTCGTCGGTGTCGACGTTGGCCTCGAACGCGCCGAGCGCGGCCTCCACCTTGCGCGGGTTCGCGACGCTTGGCCGCCCCTCGATCCGGCTGGACGCGGCCACCGTGTCGTAGCTGTCGCTGGGCACCGACAGCACCGCGAGGCCGGTGTTCAGCCCCTCGACCAGGCGCATCGCCCTGGGGTCGGGCCGCTCCCCGAGGGTGAGCACCACCCCGGCTACGGAGACCTGGCCGGCCACGTGCGCGGCGCACGCCGCCACCAGCAGATCCGCCCGGTCACCCGGGGTGATCACCAGCGCGCCCTCGGTCAGGTGGTCGAGCAGCGTCGGCACGTGTGCCGCGCCGACCACGTAGTCCAACACGTCGCGGCCGAGCGCGGCGTCGTCGCCGGCCAGCAGGGTGGCACCGAGCGCCGCTGCCACCTCGGCCACCGTCGGCGCCGACACGGTCGGCACCTCCGGGATGGCGTACGCGGGGACGGGCAGCTCGGGCATCGTCATCGCCCCCGGCACCCGGTTGGCGATCACCGCCAGCACCGTCGCGCCCAGGTCCTCCAGGTCGTGGTACGCCCCGCGCGCGGCTGCCGCGATCGCCTCCGGCTCCTGCCCGAAGCCGTCGATCACCGGCACCACCACGCTGCCGAACTCGGTGGCCAGCCGGGCGTTGAAGGCCAGCTCGCGGGGGCCCGCGCCGTCCCCGCCGTCGGCGAAGTCGCTGCCCACCACCACCATCGCCGGGCAGCGCCGTTCGACGTCCCGGTACCGCTCGACGAGCCGGGAGATCAGCTCCTCGCGTCGGCCGTCGGCGACCAGCTCGGTGGCCTCCGCGTAGGTGGCGCCGTGCAGGTCGGCCATCGGCAGGTCGATCCGGTAGCGGTCGGTGAGCAGGGTGAGGATCGGGTCGGGGCCCCGCCCGGCGACCAGGGGCCGGAACGCGCCGATCCGCTCGACCTGTCGGGAAAGGAGTTCGGCGAGGCCGAGCGCGATGGTCGACTTCCCCCCGCCGGAACCCACACTGGTCAGATACACGCTCCGGGCCACGCCTCCACGCTACAAGATCGCTGCCTGCGGTGCCGCCGTCCCCTCTCCGACCTTGGGGGATCCTCGTCTCACTCAGGCCTCTGACCAGGCACTTCAGTTTTCCTCGCTCCTAGACTCGCCACTCGTGACCGACCGTCGGACCATCGTCCCGCCCTCGCCCCTGCCCGAGCAGCCGACCGAGCAGCCGGCCGTCGTGCGGCCCGTGACCGACGGTCCGACGGTTCCACTCTCCGTGACGGACGGTCCGACGGTCGTGGTGCCGGCCGTCACCGACGGTCCGACGGCCCTCCTGGCCGCGGTTCCCGACCTGCCGCCGGTCTTCGTCGACCCGAGCGGGCGGCGCGGGACCCGGCTGCGGCGGATCGCGTACGTCGCCGGGCTGGCCGGGCTCGCGTACACCGCGCTGGTCGGGGTGAGCTTCGCCGGTGGGCCGGTGCGCCCGGAGAACGTGCTGCCCTTCGTCGAGTCGACGCAGCGCCCCTGGAAAGCGCCCGTGCCGCCAGCCGCCCCGGCCCCCGCCCCCACCCCGACGACCGCGAAACCCACCACGCCGACCCCCGGCCCGACCCGTGCCACGGCGACCCGGAGCGCGCCCGCCGCCACGTCCTCGCCCCGGCCGTCGTCCCCGTCGGCCGGCAGCCCGAGTCCCAGCCGGAGCGCGGCGTCGCCCCCGGGCACCACCGCGCCTCCGACGACCGTGCCGCCCAGCACCGCGCCGCCCACGGCCGTCCCGCCCCCGGTCGTCGACCCACCGGGCCTACCGGAACAGGGCGAGTAGCGTGCGGACAGCCGCCAACCCGTCCACCGGTCGGCCCCCGCCGCCGGCCCGCCGCACCCGCCGCACCCGGCGGGCCCGCCGGTCCGCGCCGCCGCCGAGCTGGGCCCTGCTGGGCGTCCTGTTCGTCGTCCTGGCCGGCGTGCTCGTCGTCGGGGCGTACGCGAACGCCGCCTTCGTCCCCGACCGCGCGCAGCACGACGACGGCCAGGACCGGGTGCCCGCCGAAGTGGTCAACGGCGGCCCGATCATCAACGCCGCCGACGGCCAGAACCGCTCCTACCGACTGCCCGCACGCACCGTCGCGCTCACCTTCGACGACGGTCCCGACCCGAAGTGGACCCGCGAGGTGCTGCGGGTCCTCGACGCCCACCAGGTGAAGGGCACCTTCTTCGTGGTCGGGTCGCAGGCCGCCCGGCACCCCGAGTTGGTGCGGGAGTTGGTCGCCGGCGGGCACGAGGTCGGCGTGCACACCTTCACCCATCCCGACCTGACGACGCTGCCCGGCTGGCGTCGACGGATGGAGTACGCCCAGACCCAGCTCGCGCTCGCCGGCGCGGCCGGGGTCCGATCCTCGCTGATGCGGTTCCCGTACTCCTCGCACGCCGACGCGATCGACGACCGGGACTGGCCGCTGGTCACCGAGGCCGGCGAGCTGGGCTACCTCACCGTGCTCAACGACACCGACAGTCGGGACTGGGCGCTGCCCGGGGTGGACGCCACGGTCGCCAACGCCACGCCGGCCGGCTATTCGGGCGCGATCAGCCTGTGGCACGACGCCGGCGGGGACCGGGCCCAGACCGTCGCAGCCCTGGACCGTTTCATCCCGCTGATGAAGGAACGCGGCTACCGGTTCACCACCGCGACCGAGGGGCTGAACCTGACACTGGCCGCGGCCGGGGTCGACCACCAGGTGACCGGGAACCCGGTCGCGTCCGGGGCGGAACGGTGGCAGGGCCGGATGCTGGTCTGGGCGGTGCAGGGCGCCGACCGCACGCTCACCCTGTTCGGCGTGCTCTTCGTGCTCGTCGGCGTGCTCACCGTCGGGCGAACCGTCCTGCTGCTCCTGCTCGCCGGGCGGCACGCCCGGCGCCGCCGGGCCCGGGACTGGACCTGGGGACCGCCGGTGACCGAGCCGGTGTCGGTGATCGTCCCCGCGTACAACGAGAAGGAGGGGATCGCGGCGGCGGTCCGGTCGCTGGCCACCGGCGACCACCCCGGGGGCATCGAGGTCGTCGTGGTCGACGACGGCTCGACGGACGGGACCGCCGACATCGCCGAGGGGCTCGGCCTGCCGAACGTCCGGGTCGTGCGCAAGCCGAACGGCGGCAAGCCGAGCGCGTTGAACACCGGCGTGGCGCTGGCCCGCCACGAGTTGCTGGTGCTGGTCGACGGCGACACCGTCTTCGAGCCGGACGCCGTGCGCCGGCTGGTCCAGCCGTTCGCCGACCCGCAGGTGGGCGCGGTCGCGGGCAACGTGAAGGTGGGCAACCGGGACAGCCTGATCGCCAAGTGGCAGCACATCGAGTACGTCATCGGGTTCAACCTCGACCGCCGCCTCTACGAGACCCTGCGGTGCATGTCGACGGTGCCCGGCGCGATCGGCGGGTTCCGCCGGCAGGCCCTCGTGTACGCCGGCGGGATGACCGACGACACCCTGGCCGAGGACACCGACATCACCATGGCCCTGGGCCGGGCCGGCTGGAAGGTGGTGTACGAGGAGAGGGCCCGGGCGTGGACCGAGGCCCCGGCGACGATGGGGCAGCTGTGGAAGCAGCGCTACCGGTGGAGCTACGGCACCATGCAGGCGATGTGGAAGCACCGCCGCTCGCTGCTCGACCACGGCGCGTCCGGCCGGTTCAGCCGCCGTTGCCTGCTGTTCCTGAGCCTGTTCGGGGTGCTGCTGCCGCTGCTGGCGCCGGTGATCGACCTGCTCGCCCTGTACGGCCTGTTCTTCCTCGACCGGACCGCGACGGTGGTGGCCTGGCTGGCCATGCTGGCGGTGCAGTTCCTCACCGCGGTGGTGGCGTTCCGGCTGGACCGGGAGAAGCTGGGCGTGCTCTGGGTGCTGCCGTTACAGCAGTTCGTCTACCGGCAGCTGATGTACCTGGTGATGATCCAGTCGGTGGTCACCGCGCTGACCGGCGGCCGGCTGGGCTGGCAGAAGCTGCGCCGCACCGGCCTGCGCCCGACCGTCCGCGCCGGGAACGGCTGACGGTCAGCGGGCGCGGCGGGCCAGGTCGAGGGCGTACTCGGGCCACCAGACGCCGCTGTCCGGCTCGCCGGGCCGGCAGGCGTCGTCGGACTCGCCCGGGAACTTGACCCAGAGCAGGGCGTCCACCCGGTCCGGGCCGGGGTCGGCCGTGGGCTCCTCGCCGAGCGCCCGGCCCGGTGGGTTGCACCAGCTCGGCGCGCCGCCCACGGTACGGCCCGGGTGCGGGCCGTTGCCGTTGCGGCTGGTGTCGACGACGAACCGGGTCGCCCCGCCGAGCGCGTCGGAGAGCCGGTGACCGTAGCGGACGTTCTCCTCGGTGCCGACGAAGTTCGCCACGTTGAGGGCGAAGCCGGCCGCGTCGGCGATCCCGGCCCGGCGCAGCGCCGCGGCGAGCCGGTCGACGTCGGTGATCCAGCCGGGATGCCCGGCGTCGAGGTACACCCGGGCGTTGCCGGTGCTGCCAGCACGGCCACCGCGTCCCGCAGCAGCGCGAGCCGGCCGGCGACGTCGGGCACGCAGCCGGCCACGGCGTCCGGGACCGCGCCGGGTTCTAGGATCACGGTGACCGGCCGGCCGGCCACCCCGGCCGCGAGGTCCCGGATCCAGCGCTGGTAGTCCGCCGCGTCCCCGGCGCCGCCGGCCCCGCGCCGGGCGCAGTCGCGGTCCGGCACGTTGTGCACCACCAGCACCGGCGTCTGCCCGGCGACGGCCGCCGCCGTCAGGAAGGCGTCCACCTCGGCGCGGACCGCCGGGTTGCCGGTGAGCCACTTCGCGCTCGGCCGACCGGCGATCGCGCGCAGCGCCTCGGCGTCGGCGGTGCGCCCCTGAGCCGCCCAGCGGTCCGCCTGCGCGCCGGCCGGGTTCGCCGGGTCGACGTAGAAGACGGGCGGCAGGGCCGCCGGCGCGGCCCCGCCGTCGCCGTCCGGCCCGGCCGGGGGCGCGGGGTCGGTGCCGCAGCCGGCGAGCAGCAGCGCCAGGGTGACGCCGGCCGCCGCCCCGGCCCTTCGGCGGCTCAGTCCTCGTCCTCGTCGTCCAGGCGGGCCAGCCAGGTGGCGAACCGCTCGATCGGCGTCTCGAACTCGGGGTTCAGGTCGACGAAGTCGCGCAGCCGCTCGCCGAGCCACTCCATGCTGACCGACTCCTCGCCCCGGCGCTCGACCAGTTCCTCGATCCCGCGGTCGGTGAAGTACATCCGTACGTCCTCATTCCTGGGCCCGGCCGGCGGCCGGGTCGGGTGGTCCGCCGACGCGAGCGGGGCAGCGGCCCGTCGTGGTGACGGTCGCTGCCCCGCTGCGCGCGGTGCGGTCAGGTCACGGGCGGGGCAGGGCCGCCTCGATCAGCGCGTTCTGCTCGACCTCGTGCATCTTGGCCGAGCCGACCGCGGGGGCGGCGGCGGCCGGGCGGGAGATGCGGCGCAGCCGGATCTCGCTCAGGTGCTCCAGCAGGTTGAGCGCGACGAAGCTCCACGCGCCCTGGTTGGCCGGCTCCTCCTGCACCCAGGCGTAGTCCTCGGCGTTCGGGTACTGCGCCAGGGCGGCCCGGATCTCCTCGACGGGCAGCGGGTAGAGCTGCTCCATCCGGATGATCGCGGTGTCGGTGACGCCCCGGTCGGCCCGGGCCTGGAACAGGTCGTAGTAGACCTTGCCCGAGCAGAGCAGCACCCGCTTCACCTGCTCCGGTGCCGGAGCGGCGGTGTCGCGCAGCACCGGTTGGAAGGTGCCGGTGGTGAAGTCCTCGACCGGGGAGACGCAGAGCTTGTGCCGCAGCAGCGACTTCGGCGTGAACACCACCAGCGGCTTGCGCTTGGGCGACAGCGCCTGGCGGCGCAGCAGGTGGAAGTAGCTCGCCGGGGTGGTCGGGATGGCCACCCGCATGTTGTCCTCGGCGCAGAGCTGGAGGAACCGTTCCGGGCGGCCGGAGGTGTGGTCCGGGCCCTGGCCCTCGTGGCCGTGCGGCAGCAGCAGGGTGACCGCGGAGCGCTGGCCCCACTTCACCTCGCCGGAGGAGATGAACTCGTCGATCACCGACTGGGCGCCGTTGACGAAGTCGCCGAACTGGGCCTCCCAGGCGACCAGCGCGTTGATGTTCTCCACCGAGTAGCCGTACTCGAAGCCCATCGCCGCGTACTCGCTGAGCAGCGAGTCGTGCACGAAGAACCGGGACCGCTCGCCGTCGGCGGTGAGCGACTGCAGCGGCAGGTGGTCGGCGCCGGTCTTGGCGTCCACCACGGACGCGTGCCGCTGCACGAACGTGCCACGGCGCGAGTCCTGCCCGGCGAGCCGGACGGTGACCCCGTCGTGCAGCAGCGCGCCGAGGGCGATGATCTCGCCGAAGCCCCAGTCGATGTTGCCCTCGACGGACATCTTGGCCCGCCGGTCGAGCAGCTGCTGGATCCGCTTGTGCGGGGTGAAGCCCTCCGGCAGGTTGACGTGGGCGTCGCCGACCGCCTTGACCACGTCGACGCTGGTGGCGGTCTCCACCTGCGGCTCCGGCTCGTCCTCGCGGCGCTGCCGGGCCGGCTGCTTCGGCGCCGAGGCGGCGTCCCGGGTGGCCTTGAAGACCCGCTCCAGCTGCGACTGGTAGTCGCGCAGCAGCTCCTCCGCGTCCTCCACGGTGATGTCGCCCCGGCCGATCAGCTCCTCGGTGTAGAGCTTCCGGACCGACCGCTTCGAGTCGATGATCTTGTACATCTGCGGGTTGGACATCGACGGGTCGTCGCCCTCGTTGTGCCCGCGCCGGCGGTAGCAGACCATGTCGATCACGACGTCCTTGTTGAACGCCTGCCGGTACTCGAACGCCAGCCGGGCGACCCGGACCACGGCCTCGGGGTCGTCGCCGTTGACGTGCAGGATCGGCGCCTCGATCATCCGGGCCACGTCGGTGCTGTAGAGGCTGGACCGGGAGTGCTCCGGTGCGGTGGTGAAGCCGACCTGGTTGTTGACCACCACGTGCACCGTGCCGCCGGTGCGGTAGCCGCGCAGCTGTGACAGGTTGAGCGTCTCGGCGACCACGCCCTGGCCGGCGAAGGCGGCGTCACCGTGCACCGCCAGCGGCAGCACCGTGTACCCCTCCAGCTTGAGGTCGATCCGGTCCTGCTTGGCCCGGACGATGCCCTCCAGCACCGGGTCGACGGCCTCCAGGTGCGACGGGTTCGCCACCACCGACACCTTGACGGCGTGCTCGCCGTCCGGGGTGGTGAACTTGCCGTTCTGGCCGAGGTGGTACTTCACGTCGCCCGAGCCCTGGGTGGAGCGCGGGTCGAGGTGCCCCTCGAACTCCGAGAAGATCTTCTCGTACGGCTTGCCGACGATGTTGGCCAGCACGTTGAGCCGGCCGCGGTGGGCCATGCCGATGACGACCTCGTCGAGCCCCGCCTCGGCGGAGGACTCCAGCACCTCGCCGAGCAGCGGGATCAGCGACTCGCCGCCCTCCAGCGAGAAGCGCTTCTGGCCGACGTACTTGGTCTGCAGGAAGGTCTCGAACGCCTCGGCGGCGTTGAGCCGGTTGAGCACGTGCTTCTGCTCGTCGGTGCTGGGCTTCTCGTACTTGCGCTCGATCCGCTCCTGGATCCAGCGCCGCTCCTCCGGGTCCTGGATGTGCATGTACTCCACGCCGACCCGGCGGCAGTACGAGTCGCGCAGCACGC
Source organism: Micromonospora sp. CA-111912 (assembly GCF_050948415.1). NCBI lineage: Bacteria > Bacillati > Actinomycetota > Actinomycetes > Micromonosporales > Micromonosporaceae > Micromonospora > Micromonospora sp. CA-111912. The sequence goes on along the minus strand of NZ_CP192007.1, from coordinate 6,118,058 downwards.
CGAGGATGCTCCGCAGCTTCATCCGCTGCTTGCCGGCGAAGCCGTTGACCGGGAAGACCCGGTCGAGGTCCCACAGGGTCAGCCCGTGCTGGAGCACGTCCAGGTCCGGGTGCTTGCGGATCTTGAATTCCAGCGGGTCGGTGTCGGCCATCAGGTGGCCGCGCACCCGGTACGCGTGGATCAGCTCGTGCACCCGCGCGGTCTTGTTGATCTGGCCCTCGGAGTCGACCGCGACGTCCCGCATCCAGCGCACCGGCTCGTACGGGATGCGCAGCGAGGTGAAGATCTGGTCGTAGAAGGCGTGCTCGCCGAGCAGCAGCTCGTGCATGACCTTGAGGAACTCGCCGGACTGCGCGCCCTGGATGATCCGGTGGTCGTACGTGCTGGTCAGGGTGATGATCTTGCTGACGGCCAGCTCGGCCAGGGTGGCCTCGCTCATCCCCTGGTACGGCGCCGGGTACTCCATGGCGCCGACGCCGATGATGGCGCTCTGCCCGGCCATCAGGCGCGGGATCGAGTGCACCGTGCCGATGCCGCCCGGGTTGGTCAGCGAGATCGTGGTGCCGGAGTAGTCGTCCATGGTCAGCTCGTTGCGGCGGGCGCGACGGACCACGTCCTCGTACGCCTGCCAGAACTGCCGGAAGTCCATCCGCTCGCAGCCCTTGATCGACGGGACCACGAGGTTGCGGGAGCCGTCGGGCTTGGCCAGGTCGATCGCGATGCCCAGGTTGACGTGCTCGGGGCGGACCATCGCCGGCTTGCCGTTGACCTCGGCGAAGGAGTTGTTCATCTCCGGGTGCTCGACGAGCGCCCGGACCATCGCGTACCCGATCAGGTGGGTGAAGCTGGCCTTGCCACCCCGCCCGCGGGCGAGGTGGTTGTTGATCACGATGCGGTTGTCCACCAGCAGCTTGGCCGGGACGGCCCGCACGCTCGTCGCGGTCGGCACGCTCAGCGAGGCGTCCATGTTCTGGACGATCTTCGCGGCGACGCCGCGCAGCGGAGTGGTCTGCGGGCCGGAGACGGCCGGCTTCGCCGGGGCGGCCTTGGCGGGCGCGGCGGGCTTCGCGGCCGGGGCGGGCTTTGCGGGCGCGGCCTTCGCCGGGGCCGGCTGCGCGGCGGGCTTCGCGGCCGGCTCCGCCTTCGGCGCGGCCGGCTCGGCCTTCGCCACCGGCTGGGCGACGGCGGCGGCGGCCTCCTGTTGCCCGGCGGGCTCCGGCGCGGCGGCAGCCGCCTTGTCGGCCTTGCCGTCGGGGCGGGGTGTGGCGGCGCCGGGGGCCGGCCGATAGTCGGCGAAGAAGTCATGCCAGGCCGAATCGACGCTGCTTGGGTCGGCGAGGTAGCGCTGGTACATCTCCTCGACGATCCACTCGTTCGGGCCGAAACCCGCCAGTGGGTTCTCCTGCGAAGTCTGCTGGGTCGACACGGCCGGTAATCGCCTCTTTCACGCGGGTTTGTGTGTCACGCGGTGTCAGCCGTTGCCCGGTACGCGGGTGGACGGGAGACGGCCCCCAGGCTACGCCGTAGGAACACGCTAGGCATTTCCGGCTCCGGCGCGTGGTCCGTTTCACAGAAGATGCAGAGTTTGGTCGACGCCGCGTGTCCAGCTGACCGCCGGTTGGAACGGGCCCGGTCCCCGGTGCGTGATCCAGTGATCACGCCCCGGGGCCGGGTCGCCGCGTCGACCGTAGGCGTCAGGAGATGTCCCGCCGCCGGATGGTGAGGGCGCCGATCAGGCCGGCCAGCACGGCGTACCCGATCAGCACTGCGGCCCCCGCCCAGCGGGGCGGGTTGCCCGGGATCTCGACCCCGCTGACCATCAGCGACGACGCCAGCGAGGGCACCACCACCTGGAGCTTGTTGATCCACTCGCCGTACCGGTCGGCCAGGAGGGCCAGCACGGCGACGGCCCCGATCGAGCCGCCCAGGTAGAGCAGGATGCCGGTGACCGTCGCGCCGATCTGGCTGCGGATCAGCACCCCGATCCCGACCCCCAGCACCGACCAGAGCAGGTACGCCAGCGCGTTCAGCCCGATCGCCCGCCAGACCGCGCCGCTGCCGAACTGGGCGCCGACGTCCACGCTGTTCAGGACCAGCGCCCCGAACACCAGGTTGAGCACGGTGGTGACCAGCCAGAACAGCATCGCGAGCACGGCCCCGGCGATCAGCTTGGCCACCATGACCGCCGTGCGGTGCGGCACCGTGAGGAACGTGGTGGTCACCGTCTGATGGAAGAACTCGCTGGTCACCACGATGATGCCGAGCAGCATCACGATCAGCAGCCCGAAGAACTGGCCGTTGGTGTAGATGTTGGCGGCCATGCTGTCCACCGACTGCACGGCCTGGATCTGGTCGGCCTGCTCGGCCGGCACGTCTTCGAAGCCCCCGCTGGCCAGCGCGTCGGTCTGCAACCAGTTGAACAGCAGGGCGAGGGCCCACAGCGGTAGCGAGATGAGCCCGAAGATCCACCAGGTGCTGGTGGTCCGGATCTTGAGCAGCTCGGATCGGACGAGGTTCATCGGATGCCCGCCTTTCCGGCCGTCAGCTCCAGGAAGACCCGCTCCAGGTCGGGTCGCTCCGGGGTCAGTTCGTGCAGCTCCACCTTCGCGGCCAGGGCGACCCGGCCGATGGCCGGGGCGTCCAACCCGCCGACCAGGAGCACGCCGTGCTCGCCGGTCTCCACCGTCGCGGACTGCTCGCGCAGCGCCGCGACCAACTCGTCGGCCTGCGGGGTACGCACCCGCACCTGGCCGCCCTGGGTCATCGAGCCGAGCACCTGCTCGACCGGCCCCTGCCGGATCAGCTTGCCGGCCGCGATGATCACCACGTCGTCGGCGAGCAGCTGCATCTCCGACAGCAGGTGACTGGAGACCAGCACCGTACGGCCCTCGTGGGCCAGGCCCTTGAGGAAACCGCGCATCCACCGGATGCCCTCGGGGTCGAGCCCGTTCGCCGGCTCGTCGAGGATCAGCACCCGGGGGTCGCCGAGCATCGCGGCGGCGATGCCGAGGCGCTGCTTCATGCCCAGTGAGTAGCCCTTGAACTTGCGCTTCGCCGCCGGGGTCAACCCGACCAGGGCGAGGACCTCGTCGGCCCGCTGCTTCGGCAGCCCGGCCGCCGCGCAGATCACCCGCAGGTGGTTGATCCCGGTGCGGCCCTTGTGCGCGCTGGACGCCTCCAGCACCGCGCCGACGTGGCGCAGCGGGTCGGCCAGGTCGACGTACCGCTGGCCGCCGATGGTCGCGCCGCCGCTGCTCGGGGTGACCAGGTTCAGCAGCATGCGCAGCGTCGTGGTCTTGCCGGCGCCGTTCGGGCCGAGGAAGCCGGTCACCCGCCCCGATGCGACCGTGAACGACAGATTGTCGACCGCCCGGACGTTCTTGTACTGCTTCGTAAGGCCGGACACCACGATCTGACCGCTGCCGATGGTGGGGCTTCGCTGCCCGTCAGACATCGTTCTCCTCCCGTGCGTGGCGCGTGGACGCGCCGACGTGTGCGGCGCTGTTGCGGATGCGCCGTCGCACAGCGTGGCAAGACGGCGCAACCAGGTCAATCAGGCGCGACACCTACACCCGACTCCGTCTCAGGCAGGAGGGCATCCTCCCCAGGGACGAGGCCGCCCGCCCCGCCCCCGCCGGTCACGCCCCGGGCAGCGCGATCCAGGTGGCCCGGGCGCGGCCCAGCAGGCGGCCGTCGGGGCCGTACAGGGCGGTGCGGACCAGCGCCTTGCGCCCCCGGGTGTCGTCCGCCACGCCGGTGACCACACACTCGTCGCCCGGGACCGGCAGCGCGTCCAGCACGGCGGCGATCCGGCCGAGCACGTACGGGCGGCCGGGGCCGATCACGGCCCAGCCCCCGGAGCAGTCCAGCGCCGCCCAGACCGTCGCGGGGGTGACCTCGGCCGGGGCGGTGAACGGCGCGGCCGTCCGCCCGTCCGGCAGCCGGCCGGGGAAGATCCGCAGGCCGTCGACCCGGTCCGGCCCGCAGACGTAGCAGCCGGGGAAGGGATGTTCTCTCAGCCCGGGGTACGCCGCCGCGGCGGCCCGCGCCGTGCCGAGGTCCACCGGCGGCACCGCCTCCGGGGCGTCCCCGGCCGGGCGCACCTCGGCGATCAGCCGGCCACCGGGGTCGCGGACCTCCCCGCCGGCCACGGTCAGCGGGGTCTCCAGCGGCGGCGGCTGCCGCAGCGTCACCTCGACCGGCCCGTCGTGCTCGGTGGCGGCGGCGAGAGCGGCGGCGGTCCAGCCGCCGTTGCCCGAGCCGGGCGGACCGTTGAACCGCGCCGGGATGATCACTGTCATGGACGGTCCTCCTGGCGTCTCCGGTGACGTGGACCACCCTCTCATCCCGGTCCGGGCCGATCGCCCGGTGGCGTCCATCGGACGCCTTCCCGACACGCGACAGTCTTGTTCAGTCGCGATGTATCGCGTTACGCTCTCCTTGTGGACGCGCCGCTCGGGCACGTCCGGGCGGGGAGGAAACCATGGCCAGTTGGACCGTCGACAGCCCGCAGCGACTCACCCTGGACGAGCCGGTCACCTCGCTGAAGGTCGACCTGGTCGCCGGGCGGCTCAACGTGGTCGGCACGGACGGGCCGGCCCGGGTGGACGTCACCCGGCTCAGCCGTCGGCCGGTGATAGTCGAGCACCGGGACGGTGTGCTGACCGTCCGGCACGAACGGCACCCGAGGATGCCCGGGAGGCTCTGGTGGCTCGGCCAGTTCGGCCGGCGCTTCCGGGCCGACGTCTCGATCGCCGTCCCCGCCGACGTGCCGGCCGACCTGACCCTGGTCGTCGGCCCACTGGTCGCCTCGGGCCTGCGCCGGCAGACCCAGGCCAAGGTCACGACGGGGCAGATCACCCTGATGGGCGTCCGCGGCCGGACCACCGCGAAGATCGTTTCCGGGTCGGTGGAGGCGTTGGGGGTCGCCGGGGACCTGAGCCTGGAGACCGTCTCCGGCGAGGTGGTCCTCGCCGACAGCGCCGCCGGCACGGTCCGCGCGCACACCGTCTCCGGCGAGATCACCTGCGACCTGGACAACCCGCGCGGCGGGGAGATCCAGCTCAGCACCATCTCCGGCGCCATCACCATCCGGGTCCGCCGGGACAGCGACCTCTCCGTGCACCTGCACACCACCGCCGGCCGGATCACCAGCGGCTTCCCCGAGGTGCGCGACCGGGCCGGGCTGGGCGGCATGCGGGAGAGCGAGGGGATCATCGGCACGGGCGCGGGTAAGCTCTGGGCGTCCGCGACCTCCGGCAGCATCGCGCTGCTCGCCCGCCCGGTCGGCGACGAAAAGGAGGAGGAGCTTCCGTGACCGCCGTGTTCAGCCACGGGCGGCTCCGGCTCTATCTGCTCAAGCTCCTCGACGACGGCCCCAAGCACGGGTACGAGCTGATCCGCCTGCTGGAGGACCGTTTCCTCGGCCTGTACGCGCCCAGCGCCGGCACCATCTATCCCCGGCTCCAGCGGCTGGAGGTCGAAGGGCTGGTGACCCACACCGCCGCCGGTGGTCGCAAGGTCTACGAGATCACCGAGGCGGGCCGGGCCGAGCTGCGCCAGCGGGCCGGAGAGCTGGCCACCCTGGAGTCCGACATCAGCGCCTCGGTGGCGGACCTCTCCGCCCTGGCCGGCGAGATCCGCTCCGAGGTGCGCGGCTCGATCCACGACCTCAAGCGGGAGCTGCGTGAGGCCACCCGGCAGACCCGGCGTACCAGGTGGGAGCCGCCGCCCCCGGACCCGGCGCGGCCGGCCGACCCGGCGGGGGAGTCGCCCCTGCTGGCCGAGTTCGACCAGCGGCTGGCCGCGTTCACCGTCGAGGTCGGCGGTCTGGTCCGCGCCGGCCGGCTCAGCGACGCTCAGCTCCGCACGGCGATCCGGGCGCTCGACGGTGCCCTGGACGGGCTGCGCCACCTGCTGCGCTGACGGCTCCGGCGGCGCTCTCAGGGTTTTTCCAGCAACCGCCCAGCGTGAGCGCAGCGATGTCACGGATGATGGACGGCATGGCCGCTACCCAGACCGAGGCGCGACTGCTCGTCGTCGAGGATGACCCCAACATCCTGGAACTGCTCTCCGCGAGCCTCCGCTTCGCCGGCTTCGACGTGGCCACCGCGACCAGCGGGAGCGCCGCGCTGAGCGCCGCCAAGGACCACCGCCCCGACCTGGTGGTCCTCGACGTGATGCTGCCCGACCTCGACGGGTTCGAGGTCATCCGGATGCTCCGGGAGGGCGGCACCCGCACCCCGGTGGTCTTCCTGACCGCCCGGGACGCCACCGACGACAAGATCCGTGGGCTGACCCTGGGCGGCGACGACTACGTCACCAAGCCGTTCAGCCTGGAGGAGCTGACCGCCCGGATCCGGGCCGTGCTGCGCCGGACGGCCAGCGGCGAGCAGGCCCCGTCCCGGCTCACCTTCGCTGACCTGGAGTTGGACGAGGAGACCCACGAGGTGCACCGGGCCGGGCAGCGGGTGCAGCTCTCGCCGACCGAGTTCAAGCTGCTGCGGTACCTGATGCTCAACGCCAACCGGGTGCTGTCCAAGGCGCAGATCCTCGACCACGTGTGGAACTACGACTTCCGGGGCGACGACAACATCGTCGAGTCGTACATCTCCTACCTGCGGCGCAAGGTCGACAACACCCAGCCCCGTCTGATCCACACCCTGCGCGGAGTGGGGTACGTCCTGCGCAAGCCGGCGGCGTGAACGCCGTCGCCCAGGCGAAGGGGCGGCTGCGGAGCGTACCGCTGCGGGTGAAGCTGGTGGCGGCCGTGCTGACGCTGGTCGCCGTCGCCCTGGTGGTGATCAGCTCGCTGACCACGTACTTCCTGCGCAACTACCTGGTCGCCCAGGTCGACGGCGAGCTGCGGTCCGCGGTGAGCTACATAGAGTCCGCCCTGCTCAACCCGCAGGTCGGGGATTCGCTAGTCCTCACCGATTACCTGGTGGTGGCCACCGACGGGCGGACCGGCGAGGTCACGGTCGTCCAGTACGACCCCCGATTCCGCGTCGACGACGTGCCGCAGTGGCCGAGCGACGCGGCCGGCTTCGCCGCCCGGGCCGGCGAGCCGAGGACTGTGCCGGCCCGCAACAGCGGGGTGCGCTGGCGGATCGTCTACGCCAAGCTGCCGAACGGGCAGATGGTGGCCATCGGGCAGAACCTCACCGACGTGGACCAGGCGGTCAAGCGGTTGGTCTGGATAGACCTTCTGGTCGGCGGGGCGGTGCTGGTCCTGCTCGCCTCCATCGGGGCGGCGATCGTGCGGACCAGCCTCAAACCGCTGGTGGACATCGAACGCACCGCCGGGGCAATCGCCGGCGGCGACCTGACCCGGCGGGTGCCCGACCCGGAGGAGGGGCAGCCCTTCCCCACCTCGGAGCTGGGGCGGCTGTCCCGGGCGCTGAACGCGATGCTGGCCCAGATCGAGGCGGCGTTCACCGCCCGCGCCGCCTCGGAGATCGCCGCCCGGTCGGCCGAGGCGGGCGCCCGCGACGCGGCAGCCGCAGCCCAGGCGTCCGAGACCAGGGCCCGGCGCTCCGAGGAACGGATGCGGCAGTTCGTCGCCGACGCCTCGCATGAGCTGCGTACGCCGCTGACCACCATCCGGGGCTTCGCCGAGCTGTACCGGCAGGGGGCCGCCCGGGCCCCCGAGGAGACCGCTGGCCTGCTGCGCCGGATCGAGGACGAGGCGTCCCGGATGGGGCTGCTGGTGGAGGACCTGCTGCTGCTGGCCCGGCTGGACCGGGAGCGCCCGCTCTCGCTGGCCCCGGTGGAGCTGCCGCTGCTGGCCGGCGACGCCGTGCAGGCCGCCCGGGTGGTGGCCCCGGACCGGCGGATCGGGCTGGAGATCGAGCCCGGCTCCGGGCCGCTGGTGGTGCTCGGCGACGACGCCCGGCTGCGCCAGGTGATCGGCAACCTGATGACCAACGCGCTCACCCACACCCCGCCGGACGCCTCGGTGACCCTGCGGCTGCGTACCGAGCCGGGAAACCTGGCGGTGGTCGAGGTCGTGGACACCGGCCCCGGGCTCTCCCCGGAACAGGCCGAGCGGGTCTTCGAGCGCTTCTACCGGGCCGACGCCGCCCGCACCCGCCGGGCCGGCGGGGCCACCGGGACCGGGCTGGGCCTGGCCATCGTGGCGGCGCTGGTGGCCGCCCACCACGGCGCAGTCGAGGTCGCCGAGACCCCCGGCGGGGGCGCGACCTTCCGGGTCCGGCTGCCGCTGCTGCCGGACATCGACGATCCGGGCGAGTGACTTTCAGGCAACTTCCAGGCTGGTTCCAGGCTGATCGCAGTGGCAGGGGAGAAGGTGGACACATGACCGAGTACGAGACCGACCCGCAGCGGCGGCCGGCACCCTCCGACGCCGAGCCGTCGTACCCCACCGCCGAGCTGTCCCGCCGCGAGCCCGGGCAGTCCGACTCCCCGGCCGTCCAGCCCCACGCTCCGGCCGCGCCGACCGCCCCCACGACCCCCTCCACCGCCACGGTTGACGCGTCCACCGCCACGGCTGACGCGTCCACCGCCACGGCTGACGCGTCCACCGCCACGGCTGACGTGCCCGTCGTGTCCCACGCTCCGGCTACCGGGCCCGGCTCCGCCGCCCCGGTCTCCGGACCCGGCCCGGCGCCGGTCTCCGGACCCGGCCCGTACCCGTACGGCGGTTACGCCCCGCCGGCCGCCACCCCGTCCGGCGCGCCGTACCCGGTCGCCGGGCAGCAGCAGCCGGCCGGGCAGTACCCGACGAGCCCCTGGCAGCCCGGGCAGCAGTCCGGCTGGGCCGCGGGGGGCCAGCACGGACCGGCGACCCCCGAGTACGCCCCGCACGCCGGGAGCCCCACGTACCCGGGCGGCCCGGTGCCGCCGCAGCACCCCGGCCAGCAGGTCCCGCAGTGGGCGCAGGGCCCGGCCCCCAAGCCGAGCCGGATCGCCAAGCTGGCCGGCGCGGGCGTCGCCGTGTTCGCGCTGATGCTCGGCTCCGGTGTCGCCGGTGGCGCACTCGCGCTCGCCGTGAACGGCGACTCGGGCGGGATCACCCGCACCTACTCCGCCGCGCCGGTGATCAACGGCGCCGACCTGCCGAAGATCGCCGCCGCCGTGCAGGACAGCGTGGTCTCGATCACCACCGGCAGCGGCGAGGGCTCCGGCGTCATCCTCAGCGCCGACGGCTACGTGCTCACGAACAACCACGTGGTGGCCTCCGCCAGCGGCGGCACCCTGCGGGTGATCTTCGCCGACGGCAAGAACGCCGAGGCGAAGATCGTCGGCACCGACCCGAAGACCGACCTGGCCGTGGTGAAGGCCAACGGGGTCAGCGGCCTCAAGGCCGCCAAGTTCGGCGACAGCGACGGCATGCAGGTCGGTGACCAGGTGCTGGCCCTGGGCAGCCCGCTGGGCCTGCAGGGCTCGGTCACCTCGGGCATCGTCAGCGCCCGGGACCGCACCATCCAGGCCGGCGAGAACCAGCAGCAGAACCCGAGCCAGGGCGTCAGCTCGATCGCCGGGCTGCTCCAGACCGACGCCCCGATCAACCCGGGCAACTCCGGCGGCGCGCTGGTCAACACCCGGGGCGAGGTGATCGGCATCAACACCGCCATCGCCACCTCCGGGCAGAGCACCGGCAACATCGGCGTCGGCTTCGCCATCCCGAGCAACAAGGCCAAGGACGTCGCCGGGAAGCTCCAGCGCGGCGAGAAGGTCAGCCACCCCTCGCTCGGGGTGGGCGTGAACTCGGCCGAGGACGGCGGCGCGGTGGTCGCGTCCGTCACCCCGGGCAGCGCTGCCGAGAAGGCCGGCCTCCAGCGGGGCGACGTGATCACCAAGTTCGGCGACACGGTGGTCAACGACTCCAACGATCTGGTGGGCGCCGTCCAGGCCGGCAAGGTCGGCGATCGGGTCGAGGTGCAGTACCAGCGAAACGGATCGGCGGCGACGGCAACCGTCACGCTCTCCGAGACGTCGTAACACCAGCAGACCTACCTCCTCCGGGGCGGTGGGTGGCGGAGCCAAGGGGGTTGGCTCCGTCACCCACCGCCCCCTCCCTGTTCCGGCGCGTCCCCCACCCGATCCGGGTGAGCCGGTCTCACCCCCTCGCCGGGCACGGTGACCAGGTGCGGGGTGGCGCGGGAGGGGGAACCATGGACACGGCGACGAGCGCCCGGACCGATCCGGAGATCCACCGCGACGTCCTCGCGGAGCTGGACTGGGATCCCCAGGTCCCGCCGACCGTGGTCGGGGTGGCCGTGCTGCACGGCGTGGTCACCCTCACCGGCTCGGTGGACAGCTACGCCCACCGCTGGGCGGCCGTACGGTGCGCCCAGCGGATCCGCGGCGTCCGCGCGGTCGCCGACGACATCGAGGTACGCCCGTCGGACGTCCCCGGGCAGACCGACACCGAGCTGGCCCTCGCGGCCGGGCGGGCCCTGGAATGGGACAGCTTCGTGCCGGCCGAACGGCTGGACGTCACCGCCGCCAACGGGTGGCTGATCCTGCGGGGCGAGGCGGAGTTCGGCTGGCAGCGGCGTACCGCCGAACGGGAGCTGCGCCGGCTGCGGGGCGTGCGCGGGGTGACCAACCTCGTCGAGGTCCGCCCCGCGCGGCGGCCGACCGGCGAACGCGCCCGGCACGACGTGCAGCGGGCCGTGTCCCGGATCCTCGGCACCGAGCGGGTACAGGCCCGGGTGCGCGGCGACACCGTGGTCCTCACCGGCGTGGTCCGCTCCTGGTGGGAACGGGACGAGGCGGAACGGATCGCCTGGTCGGCCCCGGGGGTGCGGGCCGTCGACGACCGGCTCGTGGTGGTCGGCTAGGGGCGCGGGCGACCGGCTGGTGGGACCAACCGGGCCGGGCGACCGGCGGGGGCGCCGTGCGCCCGGTTTGACCACCGTTCCAGGCGGGAAAGCGCCGCCGATCACGCGCACTGGGACCAACGGGGAGGACTCGTGGCCGTGAACGACCTGCCATCCGACCGCTCGGGGGAGCACCCGCTGAGGATCGCGATGGTGGTCCCACCGTGGCTGCCCGTGCCACCCCCCGGCTACGGCGGCCTGGAACAGGTGGTCGCCGGGCTGGTGGACGCGCTGGCCCAGCTGGGGCACGCGCTGACGGTCTTCGGGGCCGGCCCGGATCACGGCACCCGGGCCGGGTACGTCTCCACCTGCGACGACCTCCAGTACGACCGGCTCGGCGAGTCGCTGCCGGAGCTGGCCCACCTGGCCCACGTCGACCGCCTCGTCGGGTCGGACGACTTCGACCTCGTGCACGACCACACCACCATCGGGCCGCTGGTCGCCGGCCGCCGGGCGGTGCCCACCGTGGCCACCGTGCACGGCAACCCGGTCGGCGAGTACGGCACGGTGCTCGGCAACACCGACCACGGGGTCGGGCTGGTGGCCATCTCACACACCCAGCGCCGGCTGAACCCGGGGCTGCCGTGGGTCGGCACCGTGCACAACGCGCTCGACACCGGGGACGTGCCGCACAAGGCCGTCCCGGGCCGCGGCCCGGTGCTCTGGCTGGCCCGGTTCAGCCCGGACAAGGGCCCCGACGTGGCGATCCGGGCCTGCCGGTCGGCGGGCCTGCCGCTGGTGCTCGCCGGCAAGTGCAACGAGCCCGCCGAGCGCCGGTACTTCGAGCAGGTGGTCGAGCCGATGCTCGACGAGGACGTGACCGTGGTGCTCAACGCGGACCGGAACGCCACCCTGCGGATGCTCGTGGACGCCCTCTGCCTGATCATGCCGATCCAGTGGGATGAGCCCTTCGGCATGGTGATCCTGGAGGCGATGGCGACCGGCACGCCGGTGGTGGCGCTGCGCCGGGGGGCGGTGCCGGAGCTGGTCCGCCCCGGCGTGACCGGTCTGGTCTGCGACCGCCCCGAGGACCTGCCGGGCGCGCTGCGGCAGGCCGGACGGCTGGACCCGGTGGCGTGCGTGGCACACGTGGCGGAGAACTTCTCCACCTCCCGGATGGCCCTGGGCTACGAGGCGGTGTACCGGGACTTCCTCGGCACGTCCGGGCATGCCGCGACCCGCCGGCCGGTCCCCGTCACCGCCCGCTGACCGGCGTCACCCCGGGCCCACGCCGCCGGTCCGGGTCGCCTCGGTCCGACCCCGACGGGTCAGACCCGGGTCACGCCGAGCTGCTGGAAGGCCGTGTCGAGCTGGCGGGCGTACGCCGGGGTGATGCTGCCCTCGCGCCGCCGGTCGGCGACCTTGTCGCGGGCCCGCCGCACCGCGCCGGCCAGGTCGTCCCGGCCGCCTGCGGCGGTGGCGTGGCCGAGCAGGTTGCGCAGGTCCGTGCCGACGTCGGTGCGGATCCCACCGTCGGCCACCCCCGCCTCGATGAGCTGGTCGATCCGGCTGGCCGCATCGGCCAGGCTTCCGCCGGACGGTGTCGCCGGCGTGGTCGCCGCCGACGGGGTGGGCCGCGTCCGGCCGGGCGGCCGGGTCGGGGCGGCCGGGGCGCTCCGGGACGGATCCGGCGCGGGTGTCGATGCCGCCACCGTCGGGGCGCCCGTCGGGGCGGCCCTGGGCGGCGGCGGGTCCGCGTCCCGGGTCACCGTCGGCAGGAGCAGTGCCAGCCCGGCTACCACCACGACCCCCACGGCGATCACCGGCACCGGCCAGCGGCGACGATCGGACCGGGCGCGCCGCCGCCCGCCCTCGCCAGGCGGTGCCACGTCCGGAGTGGACGCGGCCGGCACGGCGGGGGCCGGCTGCCCGGCGGGCCCGGCGACCGGGGCCGGCGGCGGCTCGGGCGGACCGACGATCGACGGCAGGGTCATGGTCGGGGCGAGCATGGTGGCGGCCTGCGGGTCGGCCGGCAGGAGCTGATCGCGTAGCGCGAGGGCGACCTGGTGCGCGGAGGGCCGGTCCCGCGGCTCCCGGGACAGGCACCGCAGGCAGATACGGGCAACCTCGGTCGGCAGCGCCGGCACCTCCAGCGGGGGCGGGGCGTCGCCGGTCCCCAGCGCCGCGCCGAGCTGCTCCCAGGTGTCCGCCGGGTACGGCACCCGCCCGGTCAGCATCTCGTACAGCAGCACCCCGAGGGAGTAGATGTCGGTGGCGGGCTGCGCCGGCGCCCCGTCCAGCCGCTCCGGGGCGACGTACGCGGGGGTGCCGAAGGTGCCGCCGTCCTCGTCCTCGTCCGGCGCGCCGATGTGGGTGGCGATGCCGAAGTCCAGCACCTTGGCGCCGACCGGGGTCATCATCACGTTGGCCGGGGTGATGTCCCGGTGCACGATGCCGAGCCGGTGCGCCGCGGCCAGCGCCTCCGCCACCTGGGCACCGATCTCGACCGCGCCCGGCCAGGGCAGCGGGCCCTCGGTCAGCCGGTACTCCAGCTCCTCCCCGGCGAGCAGCTCCATCACCACGAACGAGGTGATGCTGCCGTCCGGGGCGAGCGTCTCGCCGTAGTCGTGCACCGCCGTCACGTGCGGATGGACGAGCTGGGCGGCGCTGCGCGCCTCCTCGCGGACCATGTCCCGGAACCGGGCGTCCGCCGCCAGCGAGGGGGCGAGCACCTTCAGGGCCACCGTGCGGTCCAGCACCTCGTCCCGGGCACGCCAGATGACCGACATGCCACCGGCACCGATCTGGTCGATGAGCCGGTACCTACGGGCCAGCAGCCTTCCGGCGTGCAGTGTTGCCATCACGGAGCGCACCTGCCTGGTGTCGGGGCGGTATCAGGTTGCGCGAATGTGTCCAGCGTGTCAACGGCCGTCCGGTTCCACCCGTCCGGCCCGCGGCCGGTGGCAGCTCGGGCGGTGGATGGCCGACCGGACTGGCCGTGCCAGGATGGACGGCATGGTCAGCGGTCCGGTGGCGTTCGTGCTCGGCGGCGGGGGAGTCCTCGGTGCGGTCGAGGTGGGCATGCTGCGTGCCCTGTTCCGCGCCGACGTCCGGCCCGACCTGGTGCTCGGCACCTCGATCGGCGCGGTGAACGGCGCGCTGGTCGCCGCCGACCCGACCGAGGCGGTCACCGACCGGCTGGTCCGGCTCTGGGCCTCCCCCGAGGCCAGCGAGGTGTACGGCGACTCGGTGGCCCGGCAGCTTCGCCGCTTCGCCGCCCGCACCCACCTGCACTCGCCCCGGCCGCTGCGGCGGCTGCTGGAGGCGGAACTCGGTGAGGAGACCACCTTCGCCGACCTGCGGGTGCCGTTCCGGTGCTGCGCGGCCAACATCGAGCGGGCCGCCGAGCACTGGTTCGACAGCGGGCCGCTGGTGCCCGCCGTGCTCGCCTCCGCCTCGGTGCCGGGGCTGCTGCCGCCCACCGAGATCGGCGGGCAGCACTACATCGACGGGGGGATCGTCAACTCCATCCCGATCGGCGAGGCGGTGGCCGTCGGGGCGCGGCAGATCTTCGTCCTCCAGGTGGGCCGGATCGAGCGGGAGCTGACCCCGCCCAGGCGGCCCTGGGAGATCGCCCAGGTGGCGTTCGAGATCGCCCGCCGGCACCGGTTCGCCCGGGAGATGGCGGCGCTGCCCGAGGGGGTGCAGGTGCACGTGCTGCCGACCGGGGGCCCGGGCCCCCGCGAGGACAGCCCGTGGGCGTACCGGGACATGGCGGCGGTGGGGCGGCGGATCAGCCGCGCGTACACCGCCTCCCGCCGCTACCTGGCCACCAACCTGGAACGCTGATGCCGCTGCCGCCCCGGTGGGTACGCCGACTGCTGCTGGCACCCGGTGTGGTGCTGCTCGCGGTGCTGGTCGTGACCACCCTGCCGGTCTGGGCGTTCGCCGCGCTGGCGCTGTCCCCGCTGGTGCCGGGTCGGCTCCGGCCGCTGCGGCTGCTCTGGATCGGTTGCGTCTACCTGGTCTGGGACGCGGCGGCGCTGCTCGCCCTGTTCGCGCTCTGGCTGGCCTCGGGCTTCGGGGTGTGGAAGCGCACGCCGCCGTTCCAGCGGGCGCACTACGTGCTCGCCGGGTGGTTCCTCCGGGTGCTCTTCTGGCAGGCCCGGTGGACGCTTCGGCTGAGCATCGACGTGGTCGGCACCGACCCGGACACGGCGCTACCCGGCCGACCCGAGCTGGTGCTCTGCCGGCACGCGGGGCCCGGCGACTCGTTCATCCTGATCCACGCGCTGGTCAACTGGTTCCACCGGGAGCCCCGGATCGTGCTCAAGGACAGCCTTCAGTGGGACCCGGCCATCGACGTGCTGCTCAACCGGCTGCCGAACCGGTTCCTGGCCCCGGCCCGGAACCGGGACGGGTCGGTGGCCGAGCAGATTGGCCATCTCGCCACCGGACTGGACGACAACGACGCGTTCGTGATCTTCCCGGAGGGCGGCAACTTCACCCCGCGCCGCCGGCTGCGGGCCATCGCCCGGCTGCGGTCCCTGGGGCTGGAGCGGATGGCGCTGCGCGCCGAACGGATGCAGCACGTGCTCGCGCCGCAACCCGGCGGGTTGCTCGCCGCCCTGGACGCCGCCCCGGACGCCGGGGTGATCTTCGTCGCGCACACCGGGCTGGATCGGATGCTCACCGTCGCCGACGTCTGGCGGGAGCTGCCGATGGACAAGCGGATCGTGATGCGGTTCTGGTCCGTGCCGCCCGAGGAGGTCCCCGTCGGCAAGCAGGAGCGCATCGACTGGCTCTTCGACTGGTGGGCGCGGATCGACGAATGGATCGCGGCGCACCACGACGGGGTCGACGCCGCGTAGGGTGCGGTCGTGGAGCAGATCAGCGTGGTGACGACGGTGGTGGACAGCCGCTCCGTCGCGGACGTTCTGGCGGCAGCTGCGGTGGCCGGCCGGCTCGCCGCCTGTGCGCAGGTGGGCGGCCAGGTGGACAGCACCTACTGGTGGCGGTCCGCGGTGGAAACAAGTTCGGAGTGGTCGGTGCTGTTCAAGACCGCGCCGGACCGGGTGAACGCGCTGGTCGACCAGATCCGCGCTACCCACCCGTACGAGGTGCCGGAGATCCTGGTCACCCGGACGGAGAGCGGCAACCCCGACTACGCGGCCTGGGTGCACGAGCAGACCCGTCCCTGAGTACCCGCACTCTGGGCGGGGCGGATCACGGTCGGCATGATGGCCGCGTGGACACCACTGGCTACCCCTGCCCGGGGTGCGGGACCCCCGCCGACCTGCGCGTCGGCTGCCGGCGCTGCGGCCGGGCGCCCGACCCGGCCGCCTCCGAGGTGATCCGGCTCGACCGGGAGATCGTCCTGCTCGCCGGGCGGGCGGAGCAGGCCCGCCGGGCGTACCTCGAACTGACCGGGGCGGTGCGCTCGGCGCAGGCCCGCCGGGCGGAGCTGGCCGCCCGGGTGCGGGCGGCGACCCCGGTCGGCGCCCCGCGCCAGGCCGCGCCGCCGCCCGCCGTTCCCGCGCCCGCAGTCGGTCCTGCCGGGCCCGTGCTCGCGCCTGCGGTCGGTCCCGCGCGGCCCGTTCCCGCGCCTGCGGTCGGTCCCGCCGGGCCCTTGGCGGTTCCGGCGGTGTGGGGTGCCGGACCGGTGCCGGCCGGGTCGCCCGGACCGGTGCCGCCGCAGCGGCCGGTGCCGGCCGCGCCGGTCGGCGGGGCGGAGGCATCCACCCGGACGGTGCAGGGGCTGCTCTTCGTCCTCGGCGGCTTGCTGCTCGGCACTGCGGCGGTGGTCTTCACGGCGGTCGCATGGGCCGCCGTGGGCATCGTCGGTCGGGCGCTGATCCTGCTCGCCTTCACCGTGCTCGCCCTGGCCGTCCCGCCGCTGCTGGCGCGGCGTGGGCTGCGCGGCACCGCGGAGACCTTCGCCGCGGTGGGCCTGCTGCTGGTGGTGCTCGACGGGTACGCCGCCTGGTCGGTGGACCTGTTCGGGGTGACCGGCTGGTCGGCGGCCCGCTACGCCGCGCTGGTCGGGGGGACCGGCGCGGCGCTGGCGGCCGGCTACGGCCGGCTGACCCGCCTCGCGGTGCCGTGGTTCGCGGCGCTGCTCACCGTGCAGCCGGTGCTGCCCCTGCTCGCCGCCCCGGCCCGCCCCTCGGCGGCCGGGTGGACGTTGGTGTTCGTCGGGGTCGCGGCGCTGAACCTGGCCGTGGTCGCCGCTCTGCGCGGCCGCGGCCAGGTTGCGGTGGCCGGTCCCGGGCCGGTGGGGGTGCCGAGTGCGGCGACCGGTCCGGTGTTGGCGGGGGGTGCGGGGCCGGCGGTCGGGGGGCCGGCGGTGGTGGCGACGGCCGCCGGGGGGGCGGCCGTCGTTGCCGGGCGGGTGCTGGCCTGGCTGGGTCACGGGGTCGCGCTGGCCGTCGCGGCGGGGTGCGCGCTGGTACCGCTCGCCCTGGGCCGGGTCGCCGGCACGCCGCTGCTGGCCGGGGGGCCGCTGCTGCTGGTGGCCCTGACGCTGCTCGGCGCGGCGCTGGTCGCCGGCGGGCGGTTGTTCCGGGCGATCACGGCCGGGGCGGTGGTCCCGGTGCTCGCCCTGGCGCTGCTCCGGCCGGTGGCGGAGCTGCGGCCGAACCTGCTGACCGTGGCGACGGCGCTGATCGCCCTCGCGCTGGTCGGCGCGGTCCGGCCGCTGCCCCGCCTGGTCGGGCCCGGCCCCCGGGTCGGGGCCCTGGTGGTGGCCACCGGGGCCGCCCACGTCGCCGCGCTGCTCGCGGTCGTGCTCGGCGCGGTCGCGGTGGGTCGGGCGCTGCCGCCGTGGCGGGGCGTCGGCGCCGGTCCGGACCTGCCGTGGGGGTGGCAGGTCCCGGTCGCCGTGGTGCTGGCGGCGGTGGCGCTGGCAGCACTGCTGCCCCGGGTGACGAGGCCGGTCACCGGGGTGGTCGCGGTCGCGTTCGGCACCCTCGCACTCACGGGCGTCGGGCCGGTGCCGTGGCCCGCGGTGCCCGCCGCCGACCTGGTCGTCGGAGCGGCCCTGCTGCTGTACGCGGTCACCCGGTCCCGGCCCTGGTGGGAGGCGCTGGTGGCGGCGGTCGCCGGCGGGGCCCTGGTCGGGCACGCCCTCCTGGTCGGGCTGGCCACGCCGGCCGGGGAGGCGGTGCTGCTCGGCGCGGTCGTGCTGGTCGGGACGGCGGTCGCCGCCCGGGGCCGCCGGGCAACCGGCGTCGGCCGGGGCGTCGCCGGGACCGCCCTGGCCGCCGCGCTGCCGGCCTTCCAGGGCATGGTGGCCGTCGCGTGCCTCGCGGCCGGGGCGGCACCCTGGTGGCAGGCGCGGGCCGCCCTGGCCGCCGTCGGGCTGGCGCTGGTCGGCCTGCTCGCCGTTCGCCGCTGGTGGCCCGAGTTGACCGGCTACGCCTCGACCGCCTTCGCCGTCGGGTCCGCGCTGGCCGGGCTGGTGCCGCTGGTCGTACGGGCCGACGAGCCGGTGGCGCTCTACGCCGCGCTAGCGGTGCTGCTGACGGTGCTCGCCGGGCCGGGCGCGCCCCGGGTCGCCGGCCTGGGGCTGCTCGTGGTCGCGCTCCTCGCCGCCGCCCCGGCGGTCGTGGCGACGCTGGTCGCCCCGCACGGCGGGCCGGCCCTGCCCTGGTCCGGCGCGCCGGCCGGCGGAACGATCCCGGGGGCCACCCCGGCCGGCGTGGCCCTGCTCGTGCTCACCCTGGCGGCGGCGTTGGCGGGCCGGGCGCCGGTCGGGCCGCCGGTCGGCGTGCAGCGATCCGGGGCGATGGTGGGCGGAGTCGGTGCGTGGCTGTCGGCGGTGCCGTTCGCCGCGGCGGCGCTGCCGGTGCTGCTGGCCGCCGCCGGCACGCCGTGGCCGTTGGTGCCGGCCGTCCTCCTGCTCACCGGGCTGGCCGCCCTGCTGGCCGCCGCGCTCGCCGGGCCCCGGCCGCTGCTCGTCCCGGTCACCGTGCCGGTGGGGCTGGTGGCCACCGCGTCCGGGCTGGCCGGGCTGCTCGCCACCCGCGCCGGCACCCTCACCGGCCTCGGCGCGCTGGTCGTGGCCGCCACGGTGGTCGCCGTCGGGGGCCGGGTGGGCCCGGTCCGGCTGGGCGGGGCCCTGATGGCGGTCGGCGCGGCGACCGGGTTCGCGGTCACCGCCGCGCTGGCGGCCAGCCTGCCGCTGCGCTCGGCCTCGTTCCCGGTGCTGGCGGTCGCGGTGCTGGTCCTGGCCGTCGCCGCGCTGCCGGCCGGGCGCGACCCGGCCCGGGGCCCGGCGCTGGATGTCGCCGCCCAGGCCGTCGCCCTGCTCGCGGTGCTGCTGGCCGGCGGGTCGCCGCGGCACGCCGCCGCGGTCTGCGTGCTCTGGGGGGTCGCCGTGGGGCTGCGGCTGCTGCGCCGCGGCGAGCCGACCGGGCGGCGGTGGGCGTTCGCGGGCGTCGCCGGGGGCAGCGAGCTGCTCGGCACCTGGCTGCTGCTGGGCGCGGGCGGGGTGGTGCTGCTGGAGGCGTACACCCTGCCGACGGCCGGGGTGGCGCTGGCCGCCGGGGTGGTGGCGCTGCGCACCCGCCCGGGCCTTAACAGCTGGCTCGCGCTCGGGCCGGGGCTGGCCGCCGCGCTGCTGCCCGGCCTGGTGTCGGTGCTGTTCGCGCCGGAGCCGCAGCCCTGGCGGCGGCTGCTGCTCGGGGCCGGCGCACTGGCCGTGGTGCTGGCCGGGTCGGCCCGCCGCTGGCAGGCGCCGGTGCTGCTCGGCGGGATCACCCTGGCCCTGCTCGCGCTGCATGAGCTGGTGCGTAGCTGGGACCTGCTGCCCCGCTGGATATTCCTGGCCGTCGGCGGGCTGGCCCTGATCGGCCTGGCCGCCACCTACGAGCGACGCCGGCGCGATCTGGCCAGGCTCCGGACGGTGGTCGGCCGGATGGGATGAACCCGTCGGCGTTCCGCGTGTGCGGGCACGCGCGTTGAACAGGACGAAGCCGGAGGGAGCGGGATACGGCAGGGCGGGGCGTAGGGAGCCCGGGCGGGTCGGGGTAGGGCACGCCCTACCCCGGAGACGGGGGTGGCCCGGGTTACCCTGCGCAGTCGTTCGCCCGCAGACTTGACGGTAGGGGCACGCCGTCCGGCGTGCCTGGGTGCGGAGACGCGGGAGCCCAGATGGTGCGTGCAGCGACAGTGGACCGGCCGGCCAGGCGGGGCAGCGACTATGCGGAGTTGTCCCGGCGGATCAGCCGGGCCGGCCTGCTGGACCGCCGGCCCGGCGGGTACGCGGCCCGGATCGTGCTGACCGTGGCGGCCTTCGTCGCCGGCTGGGTGGCGGTGCCGCTGGTCGGCGACTCGTGGTGGCAGCTCGCGGTGGCGGTCGGCCTGGCGGTGGCCACCACCCAGGTGGCGTTCCTCGGGCACGACGCCGGGCACCGGCAGATGTTCCGCCGCCGGGGCCCCAGCGAGGTGACCGGGCTGCTCGCCGGCAACCTGGCGGTCGGGCTCAGTTACGGCTGGTGGGTCGACAAGCACAACCGCCACCACGCCAACCCCAACCATGAGGACGAGGACCCGGACGTCGGGGCCGGGGCGCTGGTCTGGACGTACGAGCAGGCCGCCGCGACCCGGGGGTTCGGCCGCCGGCTGGCCCGCCGGCAGGCCTGGCTGTTCTTCCCGATGCTGCTGCTGGAAGGGCTCGCCCTGCACGTGGCGAGCGTGCGGGCGCTGGTCGCCCGGGGGCCGGACGGCCGGTACGCGACGCCGATGCGGCACCGGGCCGTCGAGGGGGTGTTGCTCGCGGCGCACGCCGTCGGCTACCTCGGCCTGCTGTTCGCGGTGCTGTCGCCGGGGAAGGCGCTGGCGTTCGTCGCCGTCCACCAGGGCCTGTGGGGGCTCTACATGGGGTGCGCGTTCGCCCCGAACCACAAGGGCATGCCGATGCCGACGGCCGACGACGACCTCGACTTCCTGCGCAAGCAGGTGCTCACCGCGCGCAACGTGCGGGGCGGCCGGTTCATCGACGTCGCGCTCGGCGGGCTGAACTACCAGATCGAGCACCACCTGTTCCCGAACATGCCCCGGGGGAACCTGCGCCGGGCCCAGCCCCTGGTGCGGGCGTACTGCGCCGAGCTCGACCTGCCGTACGCGGAGACGGGGCTGGTCGAGTCGTACCGGCAGGCGCTCGCCCACCTGCACGAGGTGGGGCGCCCGCTGCGCGGCTGAGCCCGGACGCGCGACGGGGCGGCGCCGATCGGCGCCGCCCCGTCCCGGTGCTCCGTACAGGTCAGCCGCCGAACGCCTTCTTCAGCGACTCCGGCGCCTCTTCGGTCTCGCCGGCCGCGGGCTTCTCCGGCGACACGGTGGCCCCGAAGTCCGAGTACGTGGTGGTCATCTTGCCCAGCGAGGCAAGCAGCACGCTGGTGTCCACGTCCAGCTCGACGAGCCGGCCCTCGGCGTCGGTCTTCGCGGTGAAGGGGACAGCCTTGGCCTTCGCCCCGAGCGCCTTGATGTCCTTGTCGTCGGGGTTGGCCTTGGTGTAGTCCAGAGTGCCGGAGAAGGCGCCCTCGCCGGTCTTCTTCACCTCGACCACGCCATCGATCATCTTCTTGGCGCCGCCCGGGTCGCCGTCGGGCATCAGGTTCAGCTGCCCGTTGGCGCCGAGCTTGGTGGCGTCCATGTGCAGCCACTTCTTGGAGATGCTGTTCGCCTTGAGCCACATGTCGTCGCCGATGGTGACCATGCGGATCTTGCCGCCCTGGGCGCCCAGGTCCAGCGTCATGTCGGCGGACTTGCTCCGCGGGTCCATCAGGCCGCCGCCGTTCATGACCGAGGACTTGATGTCCACCCGGACGCTCTGCTCGTTCAGCTTCAGTGCGGCGGCGGTCAGCTCGGCGAGCGCGTCGGCCGGGGCGCTGCTGGCGGGCGCCGCGCTCGCGCCGGCGTTGCCGTTGCCGGCTGGAGCGTCCGCCTCGTTCTGGTTGCCGCAGCCGGTGAGGCCGAGACCGAGACCGAACGCGGCGACGAGCGCAACCCCCGTGGTTGCCAGCCGTCGAGTGTTCATTGTGGATCACTCCTCGTGAAGGGTGGGCCGGGCGGCGGTGTGTGGCTGCCCGGCCGGGCCGCGGGCCAGCGTAGCGGGCCGGGGCGACAGCCGTTGGTCCGTCAGCGGCCACCTTCGCCCGCCTCCGTGCCCTGCCCAGCCTGTCCGCGCAGGTCGGCGGGGGGTGGACGAGGTGGTGGGAGAGCCGGTCATCCGGCCCTGCCGGTAGGGTCGGGGCCATGGCAGACGTGCTCACCGCAGAGGCGGTGCGAGACGGGCTGGGCGGCCTGGCGGACTGGACGGGGGACCCGACCGGGATCAGTCGTACCACCGAGCTGGGCAGCTTCCCGGCGGCGATCGCGGTGGTCGACCGGGTCGCCGAGGTGGCCGAGGAGCTGGACCATCACCCCGACATCGACATCCGGTGGCGGACCCTCACCTTCCGCTGCGTCACCCACTCGGCGGGTGGGGTCACCGAGCGTGACCTGGAGTTGGCGCGGCGGATCGACGACATCGTCCGGAGTGCCCGATGAGATTCGAGATCAGCAAGGTGCTCGACGCCATCGAGGGGCGGGTCTGCACCGACCCTTCGCTGGCCCGGGCCGTCCTCGACCTGGCCGAGGTGATCCGCTACCAGGACCTCGACGGCGGCCGGCCGGCGAACCTGCTCCGGCTCGGCATGGTGATCGACGCGCTCGCCCGCGACCTGGAGGAGGACAGCGTCCCGGTCTACGCGATCGTGCACCGGGCGCTGCTCTCCGACGCCGACCTGACGTCCAACGAGCGGATGGTGGTCCGCCGCTGGGCCGACGACGGCCTGGTGGAGGTGCTCGACAACCCGGGCGACCGGATGCTGGAGGTCGCCGACCTGCTCGGGCTGCCGGTGCTCAGCCGGGCCCGGTTCGACGGGGTGCGCGGCCGGTTCCCCTGGGCGGTCGAGCAGCCGGGCCGGGTGCTGGCCCCGGTGCCCGGCGCGGGCGGGCCGGTGTTCATCGCCCACGTCGGCGGCGGGAACGTGCCGGTCCCCGGCACCCGCTCGGCGACCGGCGCGAAGCTGCTCGCCCGGCAGTGGCGCTGCCCCGAGCCGGGCTGCGCCCTGTTCGGCGGCGGGGGCGGCGCGTTCGCCGACCTCCGGGCGGATCGGGCCCCGGCCGGGCAGCCGCCGCCCACCCTGCGCGGCGGGGTGCCGACCTGCCCACGGCACGGCGCCCGGCTCGGCGACGCCGGGCCGCGCCCACGTACCGAGGTGCTGGCCGTGCGCGTCGGCGGGCTGATCCGCCGTCGGTTCGTGCTCACCGAGGGGCAGTCGGTGCTGGTCGGGCGCGCGCCGGAGCAGCAGGGCGGGATCGTGCTCGGCCAGTGGCTCAACGACGAGGCCCGGCGCTGGATCAGCCGCGGCCACGTCCGGTTCGAGCTGCGGGTCGGCGAGGTGATCGTCACCGACGTCAGCACCAACGGCTCGGGCATCCGCCCGTCCGGCTCGATGGCCGAGCCGGACCGGATTGCGCTGAAGCCGCAGCAGTCCCGGGTGCTCTCCGCCAACGACATGGTCGAGCTGTACCCGGGGGTGCAGATCGGCCGCGCCGACGAGCTTCCGACGGGTGCCCCGTTCACCCCCACCTCGGTGATGGCCGAGGCCCCCACCATGGCGATGCGCCTGCCCCGGCCCTGACCCGGGCCGCCGGGGCGGGCGGACGACGGCGGGCGCCGGGACCGTGGTCCCGACGCCCGCCGCTGTCGTACGAGAGGATCAGCCGGCCAGCACGGCGGCGAGCTGGGCCACGGCGTGGTCGATCTCCTCGACGGTGATCACCAGCGGCGGGGCCAGCCGGAGCGTCGAGCCGTGGGTGTCCTTGGCCAGCACGCCCCGTTCCATCAGCCGCTCGCAGGCCTGCCGGCCGGTCATCAGCGTCGGGTCGATGTCCAGGCCGGCCCACAGGCCCCGGCCCCGGACGGCGACCAGCCCCTTGCCGACCAGCGACTGGAGGCCGGCGTGCAGCCGCTCGCCCAGCTCCGTTGAGCGGCGCTGGAACTCGCCGGTGGCCAGCAGCCGGACCACCTCGGTGGCGACGGCGCAGGCCAGCGGGTTGCCGCCGAAGGTGGAGCCGTGCTGGCCCGGCTTCAGCACCCCCAGCACGTCGGCGTTCGCGGCGACCGCGGAGACCGGCACGATGCCGCCGCCGAGCGCCTTGCCCAGCAGGTACATGTCGGGCACCACGCCCTCGTGCTCGCAGGCGAAGGTGGTGCCCGTCCGGCCCAGGCCGGACTGGATCTCGTCGGCGACGAAGAGCACGTTGCGCTCGGTGCAGACCCGGCGCACGCCCGGCAGGTAGCCCTCCGGCGGCACCACCACGCCCTGCTCGCCCTGGATCGGCTCCAGCAGCACGGCGACGGTGTTCTCGTCGATGGCGGCGGCCAGCGCATCCAGGTCGCCGTACGGGACGACCGTGAAGCCCGGGGTGTACGGCCCGAAGTCCGCGCGCGCGTCCTCGTCGGTGGAGAAGCTGACGATGGTGGTGGTGCGGCCGTGGAAGTTCCCCTCGGCCACCACGATGTTCGCCTGCCCGGCCGGCACGCCCTTGACCTGGTAGCCCCACTTGCGGGCCACCTTGACCCCGGTCTCCACCGCCTCGGCCCCGGTGTTCATCGGCAGCACCAGGTCCTTGCCGCACAGCTCGGCCAGCTCGCGGCAGAAGTCGGCGAACTGGTCGTGGACGAACGCCCTGCTGGTCAGGGTCAGCTTGTCGAGCTGCGCGTGCGCGGCGGCGATGAGCCGGGGGTGCCGGTGGCCGAAGTTGAGGGCCGAGTAGCCGGCGAGGCAGTCCAGGTAGCGCCGGTCGTCCACGTCGGTGAGCCAAACTCCCTCGGCGGAGGCGATCACCACCGGCAGCGGGTGGTAGTTGTGCGCGGTGTAACGCTCCGCGTCCCGGACCGCGCCCGGCGTCCGCAGCCTGTCATCCACGATCAATTGCTCGCCTTTCCCTGACGGAGCCGCAACGTGCAGCACTTCGGTCCACCGCCGGCCTTGCGCAGCTCGGACAGGTCGACACCGATGGTCTCGTAGCCCCGGTCGCGCAGCTTCGCGGCCAGGTCGGTGGCCTGCGCGGGCAGCACCACGTGCCGCCCGTCGCCGACCGCGTTCAGGCCCAGCACCTCGGCGTCGGCCATGGTGGCGTGGACCGCGTCGGGGAAGAGCCGGCGCAGCGCGGCCTGGCTGCCGGGCGAGAACGCCTCCGGCAGGTATGCCACGGTGCGCTCGTCCAGCACCGTGAGCGCGGTGTCCAGGTGGTAGAAGCGCGGGTCGACGAGCTGCATGGTGACCACGGGATAGCCGAACACCTCCTGCAGCTCGGCGTGCGACGCGTGCGCGGTGCGGAACCCGGTGCCGGCCAGCAGGACGTCGCCGGCCAGCAGGACGTCGCCCTCGCCTTCGTTGACGTGCTTCGGGTCGTACACCTCGAAGCCGGCGGCCTCGAACCAGGCCCGGTAGGCGGGGGCCTCGTCGGCGCGCTGCGGGTCGCGGAACTGCACGGCCAGCGCCCGGCCGTCGATCACGGTGCCGCCGTTGGCCGCGAAGACCATGTCGGGCAGGCCGGGCATCGGGGTGATCTCCTCGACCGTGTGGCCCAGCTCGCGGTAGATCCCGCGCAGCTCCTCCCACTGCCGGATCGCCAGGTCGGCGTCGACCGGCGCGGTGGGGTCCATCCACGGGTTGATCGCGTAGTCGACGGCGAAGTACGTCGGCCGGCACATCAGCAAGCGCTGGCTGGTGGCGTCCATCGTCATTGTCCTGCTCCCAGGGGTCGGGCGCGCCCCGGCCACCTTCGGCCCACGGGGCTGGCGCCGTGGCCCAACGGTATGCGCCCGGCACCGACGACATCCACCGGTGGACCTTGCGTCGACCGACTGATCATTGCGTATACGAGGACCCACCCGACGATTCCTTGCGCCGCCCCACCCCCCACCCCCACCCCCCACCCCCCACCCCCACCCCGGCCCCACCCCACCCTCCCGCGCCGATCTTGCAGTTGCGGCCCGGGCGAAGGGGGCATAGCGGGCGTACCGAGGGCCGGAAGTGCAAGATCGCGGGGTGGGGTGGGGTGGGGTCGCGGCCGGGGGGAGTCGGGGCCGGACGTGTTTCGGGGGGCGGCGAACCGCCGCCCCCCGAAAGAGGATGTGCCCGGCTGGTGAACCACCAGACTGGTCGGGCTGGGCCGGCGAACCGCCGGCGGAGATCAAACTGCCCGTCAGAACCGGTCGACAAACTGTGAGTCGAGCCACTCACGGAGCCGGTGCACCCAGTCGCCGTCCGTGGTCGGCCAGTCGAACTGGCCGGTCATCGCCAGCACGCCGAGGACCACGGCGGCGATGCCGAAGGACATGCCGAGCAGGGCGTCGGTCTTGCCGGCGATGTGCCGGCGCCGGGTGGCGAGCAGGCCGAACACGGACAGCACCCCGCCGAGCACGCCGACCGCGATTCCGTACCCGGCGAGGGTCCCGGTCAGCACGGCGAGCGCCCCGGCGACGCCGACGACCAGGCCGAGGGTGGCGAGCAGGCTCGCGCGCGGCTTCGGCCCGACCGCCACCGGCTCCGGCCGGGTCTCGCCGTCGGCGCGGTCCACCGGCGTCGGCCGCTCGGCGGTGCGGTCCCGGCCCGCAGGCTGCCCGACCGTGGGGTCGGCCGGCAGCGGCCGGGCGGCGGTGCGGTCCCGGTCGAGGTCGAGGTCCGGCTTGCTGGTGGGGGAGCCGGTCGTGGTGGGGGCGGCCGTCGCGGTGGACGGGCCGGTGGTCGGCCGCTGAGCCTCGCCGTCCGGGGTACGGGCGGTGGCCGCGCGGGCGGTCGCGGCGCGGGCGCGGGCTCCCCGCTCCGCCGCCTCTCGCTCCGCGTCCGAGGCCCTCTCGCCGTCGCTGGCGGTCGTGCCGCTGCGGTACGTCGCCTGCTCGTCGCCGCGGTCGGTGAGCACCGGCCGCCCGGCGGGGCGGCTGCCGGTGTCCGTCGCGACGGCCCTCTCGAACTCGTCGACGTGGCCGTCGCCGTTGCTGTCGGCAGTCGTCGTCGCCGGCTCGCTCCGGCGCGACAACAGCGAAGGAATCTTCACCTCATCACCTCCTGGTCAGTGCGTGGAGGCCTGGGAAGCGCCAGCGGCAGCCACGCGGTACGCCCCCGAGGTACCCAACCGCCGAGTCGCCGACACCCCGTCACCCGCAAGGGTGGCCCGGCCCGCCGTCGACGCCGCGCCCGGAGCTACCGTTGCGGGCGTGCCAGAGGGACACACCATTCACCGCCTCGCCGCCCGGCACGCCGAGTTGTTCGCCGGCGACAAGGTGCAGGCCGCCAGCCCCCAGGGCCGCTTCGCCGAGGGCGCGGCCCGGCTGTCCGGCACCGTCCTGGACGACACCGAGGCGTACGGCAAGCACCTGCTGCACCACTACGCCCACGAGTTGACCCTGCACGTGCACCTCGGCCTGTACGGCAGGTTCGCCGACGGGCCGGGCGAGCCGCCGCCGCCTGTCGGCCAGGTGCGGCTGCGGCTGACCAGCGACACGTACTGGCTGGACCTGCGCGGCCCCACCGCCTGTGAGCTGCTCACCCCGCCCGAGGTGGCGGCGCTGCGCGACCGGCTCGGCCCCGACCCGTTGCGCGTCGACGCCGACCCGGCCCGCGCGTACGCCCGGATCTCCCGCAGCCCGACCCCGCTCGCGGCGCTGCTGCTCGACCAGTCGGTGGTGGCCGGCACGGGGTTGATCTTCGTCACGGAGGCGCTGTTCCGGGCCGGCCTGCCGCCGCTGCTGCCCGGCCGGGCGCTGACCCCGGCGCTCTGGCGGGAGCTGTGGGCGGACCTGGTGGACCTGATGACCCGGGCCGTCGAGGTGGGCCGGATCGACACCGTCCGGGACGCCCACCTGCCGGAGGCGACCGGCCGGGCGCCCCGGGTGGACCGGCACGGCGGAGAGGTGTACGTCTACCGCCGCCCCGGCCAGCCCTGTCACGTCTGCGGCGACGAGGTGCGCCGCGGCACCCTGACCGGCCGCAACCTCTACTGGTGCCCCACCTGCCAGCGCTGACCGGCCCAGGTCCGCGAGTCAGCCCAGCCCGGCGAGCCAGCGGGCCGTCTCGACCTGGTTGGCGAAGACGACGTCCTCGGCCATGCTCCAGGCCAGGGTGTGCCCGACGGCCCAGCCCAGGACCCGCTCCCGGTCCAGGTCCAGTTCGGCGGTGAGCCGGTCCAGCCGGCGCCGCACCGCCACCGGGGAGTGGCCCAGCTCCTGACCACGGACGATCGCCACCACACCGAACTCGCGCTCACCCGCCAGCGGCTTCGGGTCGATCACCAGCCACGGCTCGCGGCCGGCCCGCAGGATGTTTCCGGCGTGCAGGTCCTGGTTGACGAGCACCTGCTCGCCCTGCGTGTCGACGAGTTCGGCGAGCCGGCCGAGCGCGGTGTCGAGCAGCCGGCGCTCGAACGGGCGGTTGAGCCGCGCCCACGCGACCGGCAGTTGTTCCCGCCAGCCCGCGGCCTCCTCGGCCAGCGGGGTGAACGGCGCGCCGGCCGGTCGCCAGAGCCGGGGCAGCAGCCCGGCGACCACGCCCAGCGCCTCGTCGGCCGCCACGGCGTGCAGCGGCGTGCCGGGGTCGCAGCGCTCCACCAGCAGCGCCCGCCGGGCCGGGTCGTGCGCGAGCAGCCGGACCGCCCCGTCGCCGGCCCAGCGCGCCAGCGCCGTGGCCTCGTGCTCGCTGTCCGGGTCCGGGTACTGGAGCTTGAGCACCGCCCGGGTGCCGTCGGGCAGCTCCGCCGGCATCGCCAGCGAGGCGAACGCGGACGGGAACGGCGGGCCGGACAGCCGCAGCCCCCACCCGTCGACGCACTCCGCCACCCGGTCCGGCAGCGCCGCGAGCCAGGCCCGGCCGGCCGGGACGCGTTCGGTCCAGCGCAGCCCCTCGGGGATCTCCAGCCGCACGCCCATCGGACCATCCTCGACCGGCCGGCCGGTCGGCACCACCGGTTATTGCCCGGAACAGGAAAACCCCGTTCAGCGCAGCCGGCGGATGTCGCCGTACGCCCGGTAGAAGCCGCCCCGGCCCGCCGGGCGGACCTCGGTGATCAGGTAGCGCGCCCCCGCCTCGCGGATGCCCTTGGGGAACTGCACCGACCAGTCGCGGTGGTAGCCGTCGGAGAGGACGTGGACGCGCAGCCGGCCGCCCTCGTCGACGCACTGCACCACCACGCCGCCCCGGTCGTCGGTGGCGACCTCCACCGTGGTCCAGGCCGCCGGCTCGGGCAGCCGGGCCGGGGCCTTGACGTCCACCACCTCCGGCACGCTGCCCGCCTCGGCGGCCCGGATCGCCGGCTCGCTCGCGTCGACGCAGGCCAGGTAGCCCCCGGTGGTGACCACGTAGAGCCGCTCGTCGTGGTACTGCATCGAGTACGCCGAGCCGCAGCCGGTGCCGAGCTTCCACAGCCGGTTGCCGGCGGCGTCGAAGCAGTAGATGGAGGACTGGTTGTCGCCGGCGAAGACGTACCGGCCGTCCTCGGCGGTGGCGCAGGAGAAGACCGCGGCGTCGCAGTGGTACGTCTGCTCGGCGCGCCCGTCCTTGCGCAGCCGCACCACCTCGCGGGTGCCGGTGCCGGCGAACACGGCGTCGCGCTCCTGCCAGCCGAAGAGCACCGAGCCGGTGCGGGTGTGCCACAGCTCCCGCCCGGTGCGCCAGTCGTAGCCGGTCACCCCCTGGGAGTGGCCTTGGTAGAGCGCGTCGGCGTCGCAGCGGACCATCCACCCGCCCCGGCCGCGCCCCGGCCGCCGCCAGAGGAACTCGTCCTCGTGGTCGATCGCGGCGATCCCGCCGCCGGCGTCGGAAACGCCCAGCACCCCGTCGTGGATGTCCAGCCAGTAGATGTCGATGTCGGGGGCGATCGCGTACGCCGCCCGGGGCACCTTGCCGGAGAGATCGTAGACGTTGCCGTCGTCGCAGCCCGCGTAGATCCAGGCGTCGTCGGCGACGATGCACTTCACCCCGTCGGGGAGCCGGACCTGGTTGAGCAGCCGGGCGTCGTGGTCGAGGGTGGTGATCACCCCGTGCTCGTTGCCGACCATGCAGTGCCGCCCGTCGACGAAGATGCCGAACGCGGGCGCCCCCGAGGCGTACCGCCACAGCACCGGGGCGGTGCGGGCGGTCGAGCGGGTGCTGACGATCTGCCGGCGGGAGACGGGCCGCTTCTCGCGGGCGCCGAGCACCGCCGGGGCGTACCCCTTGCGGACCTTCTCCCCGATCTTCTTCGCGGCGGTGGCGCGGGCGCGGGCGTTGTCCGGGAAGGCCGTGGTCTTCACCTGGCCCTGGTCGCCGATCCGGCCGTAGCGAACGGTCATCGTGGTGTCGTCCACCACCACCTCGTAGAACTTGTGCGCCGCACCGTCCGACTCGGACAGTTCGAGGTAGGTAGTCTCCTGCGACATGGGATCGCCTTTCGGGGGAAGAGCGCCGGACCCGGCACCGCGACAGCGCACACGCTAACCGCGCCCCCCGACAGGTCCGGTCTATCCCCGGCTGCGGTCGAGGGCGTCGACGGCCTTGCGGGCCGCGATCAGCACCGGGTCCCAGACCGGCGCGTACGGCGGGGCATAGCCGAGGTCGAGGGCGGTCATCTCGTCCACCGTCATGCCGTTCCACAGCGCCACGGCCAGGGTGTCGATCCGCTTGGCGGCCTCCGACCAGCCGACGATCTGCGCGCCGAGCAGCCGCCCGCTGGGGCGCTCGGCGATCAGCTTCACCGTCATCGGTCGCGCCCCCGGGTAGTACCCGGCCCGGTTCGTCGACTCGGCCAGCACCGAGACGAACTCGAAGCCTGCGGCCGTGGCGTCCCGCTCGCGCAGGCCGGTGCGCCCCACCTCCAGCTCGCAGACCTTCGTCACGGCCGTGCCGATCACCCCGGGGAAGGTCGCGTACCCGCCGCCGAGGTTGATCCCGGCGACCCGGCCCTGCTTGTTGGCGTGGGTGCCGAGCGGGACGTGCACCGGCAGGCCGCTGACCAGGTGCAGGCTCTCCACGCAGTCGCCGGCCGCCCACACCCCCGGCGCCCCGACCACCCGCATCCGCCGGTCCACCCGGATCCCTCCGGAGGGGCCGACCGGCAGGCCGGCGGCCTCGGCGAGGGCGGTGTTGGGGCGTACCCCCAGGCCCAGGACCACGACATCGGCCGGTAGCGGCCCGTCGTCGGTGACCACCGCGGACACCCGGCCGTCGCGCTGGTCGAGCCCGGTCACCCCCACGCCGGTACGGATGTCGATGCCGATGCCGCGCATGGCCGTCGCGACGAGAGCGGCCATGTCCGGGTCGACGGTCGCCATCGGCTGGTCGGCCTTCTCGACCAGGGTGACCGACAGCCCGCGCTGGACCAGCGCCTCGGCCATCTCCACCCCGATGTAGCCGCCGCCGACCACCACCGCCCGCCGGGGTGTCGGGTCGCCGTCCAGCCAGTCGCGCAGGGCCCCGGCGTCGTCGAGGGTCTGCACGCCGAAGACGCCGCGCATGTCCGTGTCGGCCCAGCCGGGTGTCGTCGGCACCGCTCCGGCGGCGTACATCAGGTCGTCGAACCGTTCGCGGACCTCGCCGCCGCGGTCGAGGTCACGGGCGACCACCTCCCGGCGGTCCAGGTCGATCGCGGTGACCTCGTGTCGCAGCCGGACGTCGATGTCGAACTCGTCGCGGAAGGTGGCCGGGGCGCGGGCGACGAGCTGGTCCCGATCCGTGACCAGCCCGCTGATCCAGTACGGGATGCCGCACGCCGAGTACGAGGTGTGGTGCCCCCGCTCGAAGGCCACGATCTCCAGGTCCGACCGGTCGCGGCGACGCCGCGCCTGGGAGGCCGCCGCCATGCCGGCGGCGTCCCCGCCGATGACGATCAGTCGTTGCGCCACGCCGACCATCCTGTCACGCCATGCCCCCGCGGAGCCCGTCCCGCCGCGCCGCCCACCCGACCCCGCCGGGCCCGGCCGCCGTGCGGTCGGGTGCTCAGCCACGGGTCTGGCGGGCCACGTCCCGCACCACGTCGACCAGGTTTCCGGTGCGGGCGAAGACCGCCCGCTGCCGGGCCGCCCCGGTGCCGTGCCGGCGCAGCCCACCGAGCAGGTCGGTCACCTCGGCCAGGTCGCCGTGCCGCTCCAACTCGGGGCGGAGCCGCTCGACGAGCCGGTCCAGCAGCTCCCACGCCGGGCGCAGCTCGCCGTCGGTCAGGTCCACCCCGTCGCCCTCCAGCCCGTCGTGGGCGGCCCGCCAGTGCGCGGCGACCAGCAGGTGGTGATCGGTGCGCACGGGCGGCCGGCCCTCGGCGATGTCGGTCATCGCGCTGGCCACCAGGGCCCGGACCAGGGCGGCGACCAGCACGGCATCGTCCACCGACGGGCAGACGTCGCCGATGCGGAGCTCCACCGTCGGGTACTTGGCCGACAGCCGGGCGTACCAGTAGAGCATCCCCTCGTCGAGCATCACGCCGCTGGCGATGAGCTGCCGGATCAGCCGCTCGTAGTGCTCGTGCGACTCCAGGTACGGCGTCGGCGCCACCGACGGCCACCGCTCCCACTCCACGGAGCGCCAGCTCGCGTAGCCGGTGTCCACGCCGGCCGAGAACGGGGAGTTGACCGTGGCCGCGTGCAGGATCGGCAGCCAGGGCCGGACGTGGTTGAGCACCTGTACGCCGGTCTCGGGGTCCGGCACCCCGACGTGAACGTGCATGCCGTTGTTGCCGGGGCCGGGCACCAGCAGCCGGAACCGCTCGATCATCTGGTCGAATCGGGGCTTGTCGACCACCGGCGGGACCGGGCCGTCGACCGGGCCGGTACCGATGGCCAGCACCCGTACGCCGGCCCGCTCGGCCGCCTCGGACAGCGCCCGGCGCAGCACCCCCAGGGAGTGCCGGATCGACGACAGCTCCAGCCCCGGCGGGCTGCCGATCTCGATCTGGCTCGTCTGGAACTCGCGCTCGACCTGGCCGCGCAGCTCGGCCGGCACCTGCTCCATCACCAGGTCGACGGCCGGCACGGCGGTGCCGGTGTGCGGGTCGACGAGCAGGAACTCCTCCTCGACGCCGACGGTGAGCAGGTCGGTGCCCTCCGGGGCCACGTTCGGTTCCCGCTGCACCACTGAACCGCTCATCGTCCTCACCGTCCGTTTCCGTGCCGGCCGCGGCGCTGTGCCGCGACGTGACCGGCCATTACCCGCAGTGTCGGTGCGGGGAAACTCCGCCGCCCGCGTGTCGCCCGCCGGCACGCCGCTCGCGTTCCGCATCCCCGTTGCCGGGACCCGCATTGCGGGGAGGAACGTTGCGCCCTTCGGGGTGGACGGCGGGGCCTAGGGTGGTCGCGTGGGCGGGTTGCTGCTGACGGTGACGGGGATGTGGGCGTACGCGCTCACCCACCTGATCGTGTTCGCGGACCGCCCGGCCGAGCTGCTGGCCGGGGCGGCCGTGGCCGCCGCCGTGCTGCTCGCCGTGTTGCTCGCCGGGCGCCCTCCGATGGCGGCCGGCCCACCGGCCAGGGCCGCCAGGTACGGCACCGGCCTGCGGGAACGCGCCCGGCGTCGGGGTGTTCCCCGGCAGGTCGACCCGGACGCCGCCGGCCGTCCCCGACCCCGCGCGCCCGGACTGGGCCCCGCGGCCGGGTAGCTTCCCGGGCCGTGCCGGCTTCCGTCGGCGTCGGCCCCCGGGGTGACGGACGGGCATTCCCGTCGGCGTCGCCCCCTGCCATCAGGTCGCCTCCGCCGTCGTCCGTCCCGCCGCGCGCCCGTTTCCGGGCCGGTCGGGACATCCGGAACCGGACCGAGGGGTCACCCATGCTCGCCTTCGCACCTCTGCACGGCGCGGTCGGCACCGCCGCCACCGCCGTCACCTGGCTCGCCGACACGCTGCACCCGCTGACCGGCGGGGCCGCCACGGCCGTCGCCATCGTTCTGTTCACCATCGCCGTCCGCCTGCTGGTCTCGCCGCTCACCCTGGCCCAGGTGCGCGGGGAGCGGCGCCGCGCGGTCCTCGCCCCGCAGGTCCGCGACCTGCAACGCCGGTACGCCGACGACCCGGCCCGGTTGCAGAGCGAACTGTTCGGGCTCTACCGGTCGGCCGGGGCGAGCCCGGTCGCCGGCTGCCTGCCGGCCCTGCTCCAGGCACCGTTCTTCCTGATCATGTACCGGCTGTTCAGCACGGACGAGGGCGGCACCGGCCTGCTCGACGAGCGGCTCGCCGGGGTGCCGCTGGGCTGGCACCTCTCCGACGGCCTGACCGGCGCGGCCGGCCCGCTGTTCGGGGCGTTGTTGGCGGCGCTGGTGGCGCTGGCCTGGTGGTCGTCGCGCCGGGCGCGACGCGCGGCGGCTGCCGGGGTCACCGTGGCCGGTACGCCTACCGAGGGGCCGGGGGCGGCCACCCTGGGCCGGCTGGTCCCGTTGCTGCCGTACCTGACCGTGCTGGTTGCGTTGGTGGTGCCGTTGGCGGCGGTGCTCTACCTGGTCACCACGACGGCGTGGACGGCGGCAGAGCAGGCGGTGTTGCGCCGCCCCCGAGCGGAACCCGTCGAGGCTCGTTGACCGCCGATCGGACCTCGGCGGACGAGCGGGGCCGGTCGACGTCGCATCTCCCTCTGGACAGAAACAGTTAATAGTCCTAATAATAAGCGCCAACGTTGATGAGTGTGGATGCCCGTCCGGGCGTGGAGGGTTGCATGAAGCGTTCCCGATCCCTTGTCCTGGCCCTGGTGACGGCGCTGGCCGCGACCATCGGGGCGGCCTGGGTGGCGCTGCCGGCGTTCGCTGCCGGGGCCACCGCGAACTTCGTGAAGACCTCCGACTGGGGGTCCGGCTGGGAGGGCAAGTACACGATCACCAACGGCGGCGCCACCGCCATCTCCGCGTGGACCGTCACCTTCGACCTACCGGCCGGCACCACCGTCGGCAGCTACTGGGACGCCCTGCTGACCACCTCCGGCCAGCGGTACACCTTCACCAACCGCTCCTGGAACGGCGGCATCGCCCCCGGCGCCTCGGTGTCGTTCGGCTTCCTCGCCACCGGCTCCGGCAGCCCGACCAACTGCCAGCTCAACGGCGCCCCCTGCGGCGGCGGCCCCACCCCGACGACCCCGCCGCGGACCACGCCGCCCCCGACCACGCCGCCCCCGACGACCCCGCCGCCGACCACGCCGCCCCCGACGACCCCGCCCCCGACCACCGCCCCGCCCACCGACGGCCTGCCGAAGCACCTGCTCACCGGCTACTGGCACAACTTCGACAACCCGGCCGTCGAGCTGCGGCTGCGCGACGTCCCGGCCGAGTACGACCTGGTCGCGGTCGCCTTCGCCGAGGCCACCGGCACCCCCGGGGCGGTCACCTTCGCCGTCGATCCCGGCCTGTCCGCCTCCCTCGGCGGCTACACCGACGCCGACTTCACCGCCGACGTGCGGACGCTGCACTCGCGCGGTAAGAAGGTCATCCTCTCCGTCGGCGGCGAGACCGGGCGGGTCGCGGTCAACAGCGCGGCCTCGGCCACCGCCTTCGCCGACACCACCTACGCCCTCATCCAGCGGTACGGCTTCGACGGCGTCGACATCGACCTGGAGAACGGGCTCAACCCGACGTACATGGCCCAGGCGCTGCGCGCCCTGCGGGCCAAGGTCGGTACCGGCCTGATCATCGCGATGGCCCCGCAGACCATCGACATGCAGTCCCCGGCCGGCGGCTACTTCAAGCTCGCCCTGGACATCCGGGACATCCTCACCGTGGTCAACACCCAGTTCTACAACTCCGGGGCGATGCTCGGCTGCGACCAGAACGCCGCGTACGGCCAGGGCACGGTGAACTTCATCGTCGCGCTCGCCTGCATCCAGCTGGAGGCCGGGCTGCGCCCCGACCAGGTCGGGCTCGGCCTGCCCGCCGGCCCCGGCGCGGCCGGTGGCGGCGTCGTCGCCCCGAGCGTGGTCAACGCCGCCCTCGACTGCCTGGCCAAGGGCACCAACTGCGGCAGCTTCCGCCCGCCGCGCACCTACCCGGGCATCCGGGGCGCGATGACCTGGTCGGTCAACTGGGACGTCAGCAACGGCAACGGCTTCGCCCGCACCGTCAAGCCGCACCTGTCCACCCTGCCCTGACCCGCCCGCACCACCCCGCACCGCCACCACCACCCCCGTGACGCCGCCGGCCCGCTCCGCGCGGGCCGACGGCCCCGCCCACCCCCCTCGGGCGGAACCCCCACCACCGGTCCCTGGAGGCCACGTGAAACTCCGGTCCCCCCGCGCGGCGACGTTCGCCGCCGCGCTCGCCGCCGCCGTCGTCGCGGCCACCCTCGTGGCCCCGCCGGCCGCGTCGGCGGCCACCGCCGCCTTCGTCCGCACCTCGAGCTGGAGCAGTGGGTACGAGGCGAAGTTCACCGTCACCAACAACACCTCGGCCAGCATCGGCTCCTGGAACGTCCAGTTCGACCTGCCCGCCGGCAGCTCCCTCGGCACCTTCTGGGACGCCACCATGACCACCGCCGGCCAGCACGTGACCGCCGTCAACAAGTCCTGGAACGGCGCCCTCTCCCCGGGCGCCAGCACGTCGTTCGGGTTCGTCGTCGCCGGCACCGGCGACCCGACCAACTGCACCGTCAACGGCGGCTCCTGCACCGGCGGCGGCAACCCCGGCGGACCGGCCACCCCGGGCGGGCTGCGGGTCACCGGCACCATGGCCGCCTCGGTCTCGCTGGCCTGGAACGCCGTCTCCGGCACGGTCACCGGCTACCGGGTGTACGAGGGCGGCACCGTGAAGGCCACCGTCACCGGCACCTCGACGACGGTGTCCGGGCTGGCCACCTGCTCCGCGCACAGCTACACCGTGGCGGCGTACAACTCCTCGGGCGAGTCGGCGAAGTCACCGGCCGTCTCCGCCACCACCACCGGCTGCAGCGGCGGGAACGCCCCGATGGCCGCCGCGCCGTACCTCTACCCGGGCTGGGGCGACCCGCCCGCGCCGTCGACGGTGATGGGTGCGACCGGGATCAAGTGGTTCACCATCGCGTTCGTCCTCTCCGGCGGCGGCTGCACCCCGGCCTGGGACGGCAGCGGCCCGCTCACCGGCGGCGTGCATGCCAACACCATCGCCGCGATCCGGGCCGCCGGGGGCGACATCATCCCGTCCTTCGGCGGGTGGAGCGGCAACAAGCTCGGCCCGAACTGCTCGTCCGCCAGCGCGCTGGCGGCGGCGTACCAGCAGGTGATCAACGCGTACGGGCTCAAGGCGATCGACATCGACATCGAGAACAGCGACGAGTTCGAGAACGAGGCGGTGCAGGACCGGATCCTGGGCGCGCTGAAGATCGTCAAGCAGAACAACCCCGGGATCAAGACGATCGTCACCTTCGGCACCACGACCACCGGGCCGTCGTACTACGGCACCCGGCTGATCAACCAGGCCGCCGCGCTCGGGGCGAACATCGACACGTTCACGATCATGCCGTTCGACTTCGCCGGCGGCGCGAACATGTACCAGAGCACCGTCAACGCGGCCGAAGGGCTGAAGAACGGGCTGAAGAGCGCCTTCGGCTGGTCCGACGCCGTCGCGTACACGCACATGGGCATCTCCGGCATGAACGGCCTGTCCGACCAGCAGGAGCTGACCTCCCCGGCGACCTGGACGCAGATCCGCGACTGGGCGAAGACCCGCAGCCTGTCCCGGTTCACCTTCTGGGCCGTCAACCGCGACCGGCCGTGCGCCGGCGGGGGAGTGGTGGCCCACTGCTCCGGCATCGCCCAGAACACCTGGGAGTTCACCAGCATCACCGCCCAGTACAACTGAGCAGCACCGCCCGGTACGCCGGGCGGGCGTGCGGTCAGCGGCCGGTGGTCATGGACTGCCGGTCGCGCCGCGCGCGGCGGCGGCGCACCTTCTTCACCACCCAGCTCAGGATCATCACGCCGAAGACGGCGAAGATCGCGTAGTTGAACCAGCTGCTGTACTGGTCCACTTCCTCCCAGCGCGACCCGAGCGCGAAGCCGGCGCCGACGATCAGCGCGTTCCACACCCCGCTGCCCAGCGTGGTAAGCAGGACGAACTCGACCAGCGGCATCCGGTTCGCCCCGGCGGGGATGGAGACCAGGCTGCGCACCACCGGCACCAGCCGGCCGATCAGCACGGCCCACCGGCCGTGCCGCTCGAACCAACGGTCGGCCTTCTCCAGGTCGTCCCCGTCGACCAGTGGGATGTGGTCCAGCCACCGCTTGAGCCGGTCCTCGCCGACGGCCGCGCCGAGCCAGTAGAGCACCAGCGCGCCGACCACCGAGCCGACCGTCGCGGCGACCACGATGAGGACGAGGTTGAACCGGCCCTCGGCCGCGAGGTAGCCCGCCATGGCCAGCACGATCTCGCTCGGGATCGGCGGGATGATGCTTTCCAGGGCGACCAGCGCGGCCACCCCGACCGCGCCGAGCGAGTCGATCACGCTGGCCACCCACCCGGTCAGCCCGGTGAACTGCGACGGATCGACGTTCTGGGCGTGGGCCATGGTTGTCCTTCCGCGGGCCGCCGGGGGGATCGGAAGGTGATACCCAGTTCGGAGGCGATCACACCTGCCGGCGTTCGGGGCGATCACACCTGCCGGTGACCGGGCCCGCCCCCGCGAGCCCCGCGTTCAGCCCTCCGGGTGCAGCACCGCGTCGGCCGGGCCCCGCCGCCAGCCGAGGAACCGGACCACCAGCCCGCCCCGGCTCGGCGAGCAGCAGAACGGCCCGGCCGACGTCTCGGCCAGCGGGGCGAGCGGGGCCAGCCGGACCAGCCGCCACGGCTCGTCGCCCGCGCGGGCCCGGACGGTCAGCGCGTCCCCGGCCCGGCTGACTCGGACCGTCACCTCCCGGCCCGCCCACTCCGGCACCGGCGCGACCGACCAGTCCGAGACGTCGCGGGTGACCACCGCGCCGACCTGTGGCTGCCCGTCGCTGAACTCCACCCCGGCCTTGACCCAGTTCCGCTCGTCCACCCGGACCAGCACGCCGGCCTGGTCGAACTGCCCGGTGAAGTCGAGCTGGAAGGTGACCTCCACGGCGGTGCCGGCCGGCAGCGGGGCGAGCAGGGCCGGGCCGTCGTCGTGCACGAAGCCGTAGCTGGTGTGCCGCCAGAAGTCGCTGCCCGCGCCCGGCTCGACGACCAGCCCGCCGTCCGGGGTCGGCTCGGCGCGCACCGGCTGGTGCAGCCACCGGCCCTCGGCCCAGTCGACGTCCCGGTCCCCGGCCTCCGACTCCACACCCATGGCCGGCACGCTACCGCCCGCCGACCCGCCGACCCGCCTCGACGCGGAAGCCGTTTGCGTTTGCCAGGAGCCGGAATCGGAGAAGGTACGTCGGCATGGGTGACAGGTGGTACTCCGAGGCGGTCGTCTACTGCCTCGACATCGACACGTACGCGGACTCCGACGGTGACGGGGTCGGCGACATCCGTGGCCTCATCGGCCGGCTCGACTATCTGGCCCGGCTGGGGGTGACCTGCCTGTGGCTGCACCCGATCCACCCGTCGCCGAACAAGGACGACGGCTACGACGTCACCGACTTCTACAACGTGGACCCCCGCTTCGGCACCCTCGGCGACTTCGCCGAGCTGCTGCACCAGGCGCAGAACCGGGGCATCCGGGTGATCATCGACCTGGTGGTCAACCACACCTCGGACGAGCACCCGTGGTTCCAGTCCGCCCGGTCCTCGCCCGACTCGCCGTACCGGGACTGGTTCGTATGGTCCGACCACGAGCCGGACGACCGGCACCAGGGCATGGTCTTCCCGGGCGAGCAGAAGGAGACGTGGAGCTACGACCGGACCGCCAAGGCCTGGTACTACCACCGGTTCTACAAGTACCAACCCGACCTGAACTTCAACAACCCCGAGGTCCGCGCCGAGGTCAAGAAGATCGTCTCGTTCTGGCTCCAGCTCGGCGTCTCCGGGTTCCGGATGGACGCGGTGCCGTTCATCATCGAGCTGACCGAGCCGGGGAACCCGAACTCGCCGAAGGACTTCGAGTACCTCACCGAGCTGCGCCAGCACATCCAGTGGCGGCGCGGCGACGCCGTCCTGCTCGCCGAGGCCAACGTGGAGCCCGACCAGCTCCCCACCTTCTTCGGCGACGGCAGTGGCTCCGGCAACCGCATCCACATGGTCTTCGACTTCATGCTCAACGGCCGGCTCGTGCTCGCCCTGGCCCGCCAGGACCCGGAGCCGGTGATCGAGGCGCTGCGGGACACCCCGATCCTGCCCACCGGCGGGCAGTGGGCCACCTTCCTACGCAACCACGACGAGATCGACCTGTCCCGGCTCACCACCGAACAGCGCAACCAGGTGTACGCCGAATTCGGCCCCGACGAGGACATGCGGATCTACGACCGGGGCATCCGCCGCAGGCTCGCCCCGATGCTCGGCAACGACCGGCGGCGCGTCGAGCTGGCGTACGCGCTCCAGTTCTCGCTGCGCGGCACGCCGGTGCTGCGCTACGGCGAGGAGATCGGGATGGGCGAGGACCTCTCGCTGCCCGGCCGGGAGGCGATCCGGACCCCGATGCAGTGGTCGTACAAGCCGAACGCCGGCTTCTCCACGGCCGACCCGGAGAAGCTGGTCCGCCCGGTGATCGACAAGGGCGACTTCTCGTACGAGAAGATCAACGTCACCGCCCAGCGCGGCGACCACAAGTCGCTGCTGTCCTGGTTCGAGCGGATGATCCGGACGCTGCGCGAGGCGCCGGAGATCGGCTCCGGCTCGACCACCCACATCGACGTGCCGATGCCGCACGGGGTGCTCGCCCACCGCGCCGACGGCCCGACCGGGACGATGGTCTTCCTGCACAACCTCGGCACCGACGACGTCGAGGTCGACCTCGGAACGCTCGCCGACGAGGCGGACCTGCCGACAGATGTCCTCGCCGACCGCAACTACGACGAGGTGGGCAAGCTCGACTCGCTGAAGCTCGCCGGGTACGGCTACCGCTGGATCCGCCTCTGTCGCGGGGCCGCCTACTGACCCCGGGGTTGGGCTAGGCTCCGATGGTCGCCGTAAGTTACCGGGAGGTAGGCATGTCCGAGGAGCAACGGGTCGCGATCGTCACCGGAGCCGCGCGGGGGATCGGGGCGGCCACCGCCCGCCGGCTGGCCGCCGACGGCCTGGCCGTCGCCGTGGTCGACATCGAGGAGTCGGCCACCAAGGACACCGTGGACGCGATCGTCGCGGCCGGCGGACGGGCCCTCGGCGTCGGCGCGGACGTCTCCGTCCGGGACCAGGTCGAGGCGGCCGTCGAGCGGGTCGCCACCGAGTTGGGCGCGCCGACCGTGCTGGTCAACAACGCCGGCGTGCTCCGGGACAACCTGCTGTTCAAGATGACCGATGCCGACTGGGACACCGTCCTGGGCGTGCACCTGCGCGGCGCGTTCCTGTTCAGCCAGGCCGCCCAGAGGCACATGGTCGAGCGTAAGTGGGGCCGGATCGTCAACCTGTCCAGCACCTCGGCGCTGGGCAACCGGGGCCAGGCCAACTACGCGGCTGCGAAGGCGGGCATGCAGGGCTTCACCAAGACCCTCGCCATCGAGCTGGGCCCGTTCGGGATCACCGTCAACGCGGTCGCCCCCGGGTTCATCGTCACCGACATGACCGCCGCGACCGCCGCCCGGATGAAGGTGGACTTCGAGGCGCTCCAGAAGCACACCGAGTCGGAGATCCCGGTACGCCGGGTGGGCCGCCCGGAGGACGTGGCCCACACCATCTCGTACCTGGCCAGCGAGGGCGCGTCCTTCGTCTCCGGCCAGGTCATCTACGTAGCGGGCGGCCCAAGGTCCTGACCCCACCACCACCCCGCGAATGGCCGCTCTTTCACGGAAAGAGTGGCCATTTCGCATCCCATGCCCACTCTTTCCGTGAAAGAGCGCGGGTGGGGGTGGGGTGGGGTCAGTGGGGGCGGGGGCGGGTGTGCCAGAGCCAGATCAGGCCGAGCACCGGGAGGACCAGCGGGATGTAGCCGTAGCCGCTGCCGAACTGCGACCAGACGGTCTCGTCCGGGAACAGTTCGGCGTCGACCAGGCTGAGGACGCCGACGCCGAGCACCCCGGCCAGCTCCACGGAGCAGCAGGCCAGCGCGACCCGCCGGCCCGCGTGGCCGGCCCGGGCCAGCCCCACCGCGGCCACGATGTAGATCAGCGCGGCCAGCGCCGAGAGCAGGTACGCCACCGGCGCCTCGTCGAACTTCGTGGCGATCTGCAACCCCGCCCGGGACGTCGCGGCGATGGCGAACAGCAGGTACACGGCGATCAGCAACCGGCCCGGCCCGGAATTGGTGGCCAGCCGGGGTGTCTCCGTCTCAACCACCGAGTACCTCCCAGGTCTGTTGGAGCCGGACCACCACGACCGGGGTCACCAGGCAGATCGCGCAGATGATCGCCGACCCCCACCGGGTCGGCTCCATCCGGGCCAGTACCCAGGCCAGTGGCGGCAGGAAGACCAGCGTCACCAGGTAGCCGAAGAACGCGCCAGGCTCGCCCGGCCGCTCGCCGCCGCCGAGCGCGACCAGCGCCGCCACCGTCAGCGCGAGCAGGCCCAGTTCCAGCACAGCCAGGCCGGCGAACTGCACCCGGTCCGGCGACCTGTTGCGCATCGCCGCCACCAGCGCCCACACCGCGAGTACGAGCGACAGCACGATCGTCGTCGTCGCGAGGATCCCGTCCACCGGCGAGCCGGCCGCGGCCATGCTGGTCATCGACAGCACCGGAGTCGGAGTCTCGGTCACCGGGACAGCCTACTAACCGGTGTAGTACTCGCCCCGGCCCGGTACGCCGCCACGCCCGCCGATGTCCGGCCGCGCCCGGTCCGGTGGGTCCGGTCCGGGTCCGCGTCCGGGTCCGGTGGTCCGGCCGCGCCCGGTTCGGTGGGTCCGGCCGGGTCCGGTTCGGGTCCGGTCCGGCGGGTCCGACCGTCCCGGTCCGTGGGCCTGACCTGGTCCGGTCCGGCCCCGCCAGCTGCGTCGGATCGGCCGGGCGACTAGCGTGGATCACGGCCACGGGACCGCCGTGGTCGGCGACGACACCGGGAGTACACGTGCTGCGGTTCGGCTTGTTCGGCACTGGCCACTGGGCCGCGGAGACGCATGCGGCGGCGATCGGCGCGCACCCCCGCGCCGAGCTGGCCGGGGTCTGGGGCCGCAACCCCGACAAGGCGGCGGAGCTGGCGCGGCGGCACGGGGTGCCCGCCTTCACCGAGGTCGACGCGCTGATCGACGCCTGCGACGCGGTCGCCGTGGCGCTGCCCCCGGACGTGCAGGCCGACATCGCCGTCCGAGCCGCCACGGCCGGCCGGCACCTGCTGCTGGACAAGCCGCTGGCGCTCACCCTCGCCGACGCCGACCGGGTGGTCGCCGCGGCCGGGCAGGCCGGCGTCGCCTCCGTGGTGTTCTTCACCCAGCGGTTCCACCCGAACGTGACCGGCTTCCTCGCCTCGACCGCGGCGGCCGGGGGCTGGCAGCACGCCCGGGCGACGATGTTCACGTCCATCTTCCAGCCCGGCAACCCGTACGGCACGTCGCAGTGGCGGCGGGACCGGGGCGCGCTGTGGGACATCGGCCCGCACGCCCTGTCGATCATCCTGCCGGTGCTCGGCCGGGTGACCCGGGTCACGGCCATCGACGGCCCGAGCGGCCTGGTCCACCTGCTGCTCACTCACGACGGCGGGGCGACCAGCACGGTGTCGCTCACCCTCGACGCGCCGCCCGAGGCCGCCACCCGCGACTTCGTCTTCTTCGGGGAGAACGGCGTGCTGGAGGTCCCGCCCGGGGACGGCAACGCGCTGACCGCGCTCTCCACCGCAATCGACCAGCTCGTCGAGGAGATCGACGCCGGTGCCCGGGACCACCGATGCGACGTCCGGTTCGGCCGGGAGGTGGTGGCTGTGCTGGCCGCCGCAGAGACCGCCCGCGCCGAGGGCCGCACCGTCGCCCTCCCGGGCTGACCGGAGGCCGTACCCGCCCGTGCCGGCGTGACGGTTTCGGCCGTGGCGGCTCGTTTGTCAGGCGAGGCCGCTCAGCGCCTGACTCAGCTCGGTCGGAGAGCTGAACTCCCCGGCCGGCAGTGCGCGGAGCATCTGCAACACCTCCGTGCTGGCGCCGTTCTCCTGCCCCCAACGGACCAGGTCCTCCCGGGAGGCCGGGTAGTCGAGCCCGGCCAGGTACTCCTGCAACTCCGTTCCGCTGACCGTCATACCAGCCCACTACCCGCTGCACCGCAGGACATGCCCGCTCGACTCGGGACCGACGGGGCGGGCGGGTAGGTGGTCCGCGTCGTCCGCAG
Organism: Micromonospora sp. CA-111912; assembly: GCF_050948415.1. Taxonomy (NCBI): domain Bacteria; kingdom Bacillati; phylum Actinomycetota; class Actinomycetes; order Micromonosporales; family Micromonosporaceae; genus Micromonospora; species Micromonospora sp. CA-111912. The sequence goes on along the minus strand of NZ_CP192007.1, from coordinate 6,073,946 downwards.
GGGGCGGGGCCCGGCGGCGGTCGGTTTGCCCCGAACGGGGCCGGGTAGCCGCGGACATGCTGGTACAGCGGCTCGGCGCGCCGAGCGACTTCGATCCGTTGCTGGAGCGGATCCGGGACGCCCGGATCGTGATGATCGGCGAGGCGACGCACGGCACCCACGACTACTACCGGCTACGCGAGCAGCTCACCCGGCGGCTCATCGCCGAGCGGGGCTTCTCCTTCGTCGCGGTGGAGGGGGACTGGCCCGACTGCGAGCGGGTGCACCGGTCGGTCACGGCCGCCCCGAACGGCCTCGCCGACCCGCAGACCGCCCTGGAGCGCTTCGAACGCTGGCCGACGTGGATGTGGGCCAACGCCGAGGTGGCCCGGTTCTGCCGCTGGCTGCGGGCGTGGAACCTGGAGCAGCCGGTCCAACGGCGGGCCGGCTTCCACGGCCTGGACGTCTACAGCCTCTGGGAGTCCATGCAGGCGATCTTCGACTACCTGGGCGAGGAGGACCCGACTTCGCTGGAGGCCGCGCAGGAGGCGTACCGGTGCTTCGAGCCGTACGGGCGGCGGGTCGAGGAGTACGGCGCGGCGAGCCGGTTCGTCTCGGCCCGCTGCGAGGAGGAGGTGATCAAGCTGCTGGCGCGTACCCGGGAACGGGCCGCCTCGGACGGCCCGGACCGCTTCTCGGCCTGGCAGAACGCGGAGGTGGTGGCCGGCGCGGAGCGCTACTACCGGGCGATGGTGGCGGGCGGCCCGGAGTCGTGGAACGTGCGGGACATCCACATGGCGGACACCCTGGACCGGCTGCTGGACTTCCACGGCCCGGACGCCCGGGGTGTCGTCTGGGCGCACAACACCCACGTCGGCGACGCCCGGGCCACCGACATGGCCGCCGACGGGCTGGTCAACATCGGCCAGTTGGCCCGGGAGCGGCACGGGGCGGACGACGTGGTGCTGGTCGGCTTCGGCAGCTACCGGGGGACGGCGGTGGCGGCTCCCCGGTGGGGGTCGCCCGCCGAGGCGATGGTGGTGCCGCCGGCCCGGCCCGGTTCGGTCGAGCGGCGGCTGCACGAGCTGATGCCGGAGCGCGCGGTGCTGGTCTTCGGCGGCCCGGACCAGCCCGGCTGGGTCACCGAGGAGCACGACCATCGGGCGATCGGCGTGGTCTACGACCCGACCTTCGAGTCCTGGGGCAACTACGTGCCGACCCGGCTGGGCGAGCGCTACGACGCCTTCGTCTGGTGCGACGACACCACCGCGCTGCACCCGCTGCCCGCGCTCACCTCGTTCGGGGAGATGGAGACGTACCCGGCGGGGGTCTGAGCCGGACGGCCCCGCACCGCCGGGTCAGCGGCGGTGCGGGGCCCGGGCCGGACCGGTCAGGCGTCGGCCGGCTTCTTCTCGGCGAGGTGGGCTCGCAGCCCCTCGCCCTCGATGTCCACGTTGGGCAGCAGCCGGTCGAGCCAGCGGGGGATCCACCAGGCCGCCTTGCCGAGCAGCGACATCACCGCCGGGACGATGGTCATCCGGACCACGAAGGCGTCGATGGCCACGCCGATGGCCAGCGCGAAGCCCATCGACTTGATGATCGGGTCTTCGAGGAAGACGAAGCCGCCGAACACCGCCATCATGATCAGCGCGGCGGCCGTGACCACCCGGGCGCCGTGGCCCATGCCGTTGACGGTGGCCTGCTGCGCGGTGTCGCCGTGCACGAAGTCCTCCCGCATCCGGGAGACCAGGAAGACCTCGTAGTCCATGGCCAGGCCGAACAGGATGCCGATGAGCAGGATCGGCAGGAAGCTGACCAGCGGGCCCGGGGTGTCCAGGCCGACCAGGTCGGCCAGGTGCCCCTGTTGGAAGATCGCGACGGTGATGCCGAACGTCGCGGCGACCGTGAGCAGGAAGCCCAGGGCGGCCTTGACCGGCACCAGGATCGACCGGAACACCAGCATCAGCAGCAGGATCGACAGGCCGACGACGAGCACCAGGTAGACCGGCAGCGCGTCGGAGAGCTTCTCCGACACGTCGATGCCGATCGCGGTCGCGCCGGTCAGCAGCACGTCCGCGCCGGTGACGCCGGAGACCCGCTGGCGGATGTCGTGCACCAGGTTCTCGGTGGCCTCGTCGGTCGGACCACTCTTGGGGATGACCCCGAGCAGCACGGTGCGCCCGGTCCGGTCGGTCTGCGGCGGGGCCACCGCGAGCACCCCGTCTGTCTGCTGGACGAGCTGCGCGACCTGCGGTACGGCGGCGGCCGTGGCCTGCGGCGAGTCGGACGTGACGAGCACCGCGAGCCGGCCGGTGAAGCCCGGCCCGAAGCCCTCCCGGACCAGCTCGCTGTTCACCCGGGCCGGCGACCCGGCCGCGGCGGTGCTGGCGTCCGGCAGGGCCAGCCGCATGTCGGGGGCGGGCAGCGCGAGCAGGCCCAGGCCGAGCAGGGCGACCAGGATCACCGGTACGCGCAGCCGGGTGACCAGGCGTGCCCAGCGGAACCCGAAGCCGGACCGGTCCTCCGCCGCAGCCGCCGCCTCGGGGGTCTCGGTCGGGTCCGCGCCGTTGGCCGCCACCCCGGTCTTGCGCAGCTTGCGGGGGAGCACCCGGGTGCCGGCGAAGCCGAGCAGGGCCGGGGCGAGGGTGATCGCGACCAGCACGGCGACGGTCACCGTGCCGGCGGCGGCCAGGCCCATCACGGTCAGGAACGGGATCCGCACCACCGCGAGGCCGGCCAGCGCGATGACCACGGTGGCGCCGGCGAAGACCACCGCCGAGCCGGCGGTGCCGACCGCCCGGCCGACGGCCTCCTCGGGGGACAGCCCCTCCAGCAGGTTCTGCCGGTGCCGGGAGGTGATGAACAGCGAGTAGTCGATGCCGACCGCCAGGCCGAGCATCAGGGCGAGGATCGGCGCGGTGCTGGTCAGCTCGATGACGCTGCTGAGCGCGAACAGGCCGGCCATGCCGACGCCGACGCCGATCAGCGCGTTGAGCATGGTCATCCCGGCCGCGACCAGTGAGCCGAACGTGATGACCAGGACGACCGCCGCCACCAGCACGCCCAGCGCCTCGGTCGAGCCGATCTCCGGCTCGCCGCCCAGCACCTCGCCGCCCGGGGCGATCTGCCAGCCCTGCGCCTCGGCCTGCGCGCCCACCTTCTCGTACGCGTCGCGCTGGGCGTCGGTGACGTCGTCGGCGCGGCCGGCGAACTGCACCTGGATCAGCGCGTACCGGCCGTCCGGGGTGATCGCCTGGGCCTGGTACGGGTCGACAGCCCCGACCACGCCGGGCAGGGTGGCCGCCTCCTGGGTCACCTGCTTGACCAGGGCCTGCCCCTGGGGCGTGGCGAGTTGGCCGTCCGCCGGAGCCTTCACGGCGATGGTGCCGGTGGCCCCGCTGGCCTCCGGGAACCGCTCGCTGAGCAGGTCGATCGCCTGCTGCGACTCGGTGCCGGGCATGGTGAAGTTGCTCGTTGTCGGGCCGCGCAGCGTCGCCGCGGCGAGGCCGAGGCCGACGAGCACGACGAGCCAGACGACGGCGACGAGCCGTCGGCGGCGCAGCGAGGCTCGGCCGAGCCGGTACAACAGGGTCGCCATCAGATTCTTGTCCTCGATCGTTGGTGAACTGGACGGTGGTGGAGTCAGTCGGGAGGTGCCAGTGCCCGCCGGACCAGGCCGAGCAGGGCGTCGCGCAGCTCGTCGTCGGCGACGTCGCCGAACTCGCCGCACGTCTCGGCGATCCCGGCGAGGACGACCAGCGCCGCGATCCGGGCCGCCGAGCGCGCCGAGTGGCCGGCGAGGGCCGCGATCAGCCGCTCGGAGAGCTGGTGTATGTGCGCGAACTCCGGCTGCTGGAGCAGCTCGGGGAACTCCCCGCGGAGCAGCGCGATCTCCCGCCGGAAGTTCACCGCGAGGTTCACGAAGCCCTCGCCGGCGACCCGCTGGGCATCCGGGCCGGTCAGCCCGGCGTACCGGTCGTCCAGCTCGTGCAGCGCCGTGATCGCCGGGGCCATCAGCTCGCTGAGCAGGGCCTCCTTGTTGGCGAAGTGGTAGAGCACGGTGGCCTTGGAGACGCCCACCTCGCGGGCGATGTCCTGCAACGAGGTGCCCTTGTATCCGGTCACGGCGAACCGCCGCGCCGCCGCGGCGAGAATCTCGGCGTGCGTCTCCGGTACCACCCGAGCCATGTCGGCCACCTCCCGCCCACCAGCATGCCTGACCGATCGGTCAGGCCCTGACCGATCGGTCAGAGAAGTCGGGTAACGTTCGCCACAACCAGCCGTTCCAGGGTTCCCTGTACCCGTTCGTCACCATCCGACACCGATGCCGGATCGGATCCGGGCACGTCGGGCGAGAAGACACGGCTCTTTCGAAGTACAGCCGTCGCCCCGACGGCTGCCATGATGCGGTGATGACCGAAAACTCATCGACTCTCGCCGAGCGCGCTGACGCGCTGCGCGCCCTGCACAAGACCGGCGACCCGCTGGTCCTGCCCAACGCCTGGGACGCCGGGTCCGCCCGGGCCGTCGCCGCGGCCGGCTTCCCCGTCGTCGCCACCAGCAGCGCTGCGGTCGCCGAGTCCCTCGGATACGCCGACGGCGAGGCCACCCCGGTCGACGAGATGTTCGCCGCCGTCTCCCGGATCGCCCGCGCCGTGCCGGTCCCGGTCACCGCCGACCTGGAGCGGGGGTACGGTCTGAGCCCGGCTGAGCTGGTCGAGCGGATGATCGCCGCAGGCGTGGTCGGCTGCAACCTGGAGGACTCCGACCCGCGCACCGGGGCGCTGTACGACGCCGAGGAGCAGGCCGACCTGCTTGCCGCCGTCCGGGCCGCGGCCGACGCGGCCGGGGTGCCGCTGGTGCTCAACGCCCGGATCGACCTGTACCTGCGTGAGGCCGGCGATCCGGCGGGGCGTACCGCCGAGGCGGTCCGCCGGGCCCGGCGCTATCGCGCCGCCGGGGCGGACTGCGTCTACCCGATCTTCCTGACCGACCCGGAGCAGATCGCGGAGTTCGTGGCCGGCGCGGACGCCCCGGTGAACCTGGTCTTCAGGCCCGACGCCCCGAGTCTGGCGGAGTTGGCCCGGCTCGGCGCGGCCCGGGTCAGCTACGGCGCTGGCCCGTACGCGGCGATCAAGGCGCGGACCGCCGCGCTGCTCGACGCGGTCCGGGCCGGCAAGAACCCGTACGCCCCGCCTTCGGCGTAGGGGCACCTTGTCGACGCCCGCGTCCCGGTTCCGGTTGCCCCCGGGCGGCCGGGCCGGGAGGGTGGGGTGATGAGCAGCGCGGAGCAGACCCGGGACGGGGTGTCGCTGACCAACCTCGACCAGCCGCTGGCCCCGGAGATCGGGGCGACCAAGCGGGACCTGGTGGACTACCTCGACGCGGTGCACGGGCGGCTGGTCCCGCACCTGCGGGACCGGCCGCTGTCGGTGGTGCGGGTGCTGCGCGGTCAGCCCCCGTTCATGCAGAAAAACCTGCCGAAGTACACCCCGGCCTGGGTGCGTCGGGCAACGGTCTGGGCCGAGGCGTCGCACCGCGAGGTGTCGTACGCCCTCTGCGACGACCGGCGGACGCTGCTGTGGTTCGCCAACCAGCGGGCCGTGGAGTACCACCCGACCCTGGCCACCGTCGAGCGCCCGGGCCACCCGACCCACCTCGTGCTGGACCTCGACCCGCCGGAGGGGGCCGCCTTCGGCGCGGTCGTGGCCGTCGCCCGGCTGGTCCGGCAGGCGCTGGCCGACGCCAGGCTCTCCGGGGCGGTCAAGACCAGCGGGGCGAAAGGGCTGCACGTGTTCGTTCCGGTGGAGCCGGGCACGGGCGCCGAGGAGCTGGCCGCAGCCACCCGCGCCCTGGCCGTCCGGGCCGAACGGCTGGACCCGGCGCTCGCCACCACCGCCTTCATCCGCGAGGACCGGGGCGGCCGGGTCTTCGTCGACTCCACCAGGGCGGGCGGGGCGACCGTGGTGGCCGCGTACAGCCCTCGGCTGCGCCCGGGACTGCCGGTGTCCTTCCCGGTCGGCTGGGACGACCTCGACGCGGTCGCCCCGGCCGACTTCACCGTGCGGACCGTCCCCGCCCTGGTCGCCGACGGTGACCCGTGGGCCGGGTCGATGCCGCCACCCCAGCGCCTTCCCGCCGACCTGGTGGAGCAGGGGCGGGGCATCCCGATCGCCAGGGTGCAGGCCATGCACGAGGGTAAGCGCCGCGCCCGCGCCCGGCGCGCCGAGGAACAGGGAGCCGGTCCCGGCCCCGCCGCCCGCCCCCGTTGACCGGCGGGGCGAGCGGCGCGCCACCGGATGGTCAGCCCACGGCGATGCCGTGCAGCAGGCCGTCCTGGTCGCCGACGAGGAGCATGTCGCCGATGACGACCGGCGGGCTGTAGCAGTACGCGGTGGTGGTGAGCTGGAGCCGGGTCCGGACCGACCCGGTGGTGAGGTCGAGGCCGACAAGCAGGCCGGTGGTGGTCGGGGTCCACGCGACGTTGCCGTGGATCGCCGCGCCGGTGTTGACCGGGCGGGCGCCGAGGCCGGTGGTCCACCGGGCCTGGCCGGTGGCCGGGTCCACCCGGGAGGCGGTGCGACCGCCGTCGTCGAACATGAGCACGTCGCCGTTGTCGAGCAGCAGCTTGGGTGCGTAGATGTAGGAGCCGGCCATCGACCAGCGGGGCTCGCCGGTGGCGGGGTCGAGCGCGAACGCGTTGGTCACGGTGGACACCAGGAGCAGGCCGTTGGAGAGCACCTCCAGGGTGTCCGCCCAGGGTCCGTAGATGAGGCGGCTGTAGGCGGTGGCGCGGGTGGTGGTCGAGAACGACCACAGCGCGGCACCGGTTCGGGCGTCGTGGGCGTAGACGTTTCCGTCCCCGGCGCCGGCGTAGACGCGGGCACCGTCGCTGGCCGCGCGCCCGGCGAACATGCCTCGTCCGGCCACGTTCCACACCGTCTCGCCCGAGCGCGCGTCGAGGGCCTGCCGGGTCTGGCCGGCGGAGAGGACGACCAGGGTGCGGCCGTCGACCGTGGTCACCAGCGGGCTGCCGAGCACCGGGGCACCGGCGTCGTGGGCGAACCGGCGCCGGCCGGTGGCCGGGTCGAGGGCGTAGAGGCGGTGGTCGTCGGAGGGGACGTAGACGGTCCCGCCGTCGGGGGCGAACGCCGGCCGGCCGTGCACCGGGCCGATCCGGGTCTGCCAGCGCCGCTGCAGCCCACGGCGGGTGGGTCGGGCGCCGATGACGGTCCCGCCGGTGGTCGCGGCGACCAGCAGATCGTCCCGGGCGGCGAGGCCGGCCTGCACCGGTGCGCCGAGCTGTTCGCTCCAGCGCAGTCGCCGACCGGCGTCGGGGAGGGCGAAGGTGCGGGTCTGCTCGTGCCAGGCGCCGTCGGCGTCGGTGACCCGTACGGTCATCCGGTGCTCGCCGGGCGGCAGCGTGGTGATGTCCAGGCCACCGGTGTAGCGGCGGCCGGCGCCGTCGGCGGCCAGGTTCCGCCACTGGCCGGCGTCCTTGAGCCCGTAGGTGTGCTGCGGGTAGAGCTTGGCCTGCACGTTGGCGGCCCGGGCGTGCGGGGAGAGTCGTACCGACACGGCGAGCGCGGCGCCGGCCGGGTCGAGCGAGACCGCCTGGGGTCGCTGCTCCGCGGCGATCCGCGGGCCGGCGAGCGGAATGTCCAGCACCGGCCGGGACACGGGACTGCCGTCGGCGGCCCGCTGCACGGCCGTCACCTTCAGCACCGGGCCGTCGGACCCGACCGTGCGCTGCACCCAGTAGTAGATCGGCGCGCCACGGGTGTCGTCGACCGCCAGCTGGGTCACCCCGTTGAACCGTTGTACCTGCTCGTCGTGCACGTGCCCGGCGAACATGGCCCGCACGTTGTAGCGGTCGAGCAGCTTCAGCAGCCGCTCCTGGTCGGAGACGTAGTAGTTGTCGCCACCGAACGGGAAGTGGCACAGCAGCACGATCGGCACCCCGGCCGCGACCTTGTCCAGGTCGCGGGTCAGCCACTGGATGCCGGACTCGCCGAACCCGCCCGGCTCCTGGAGCAGGTGGCTCGGGTCCAGCGCCACGAAGTGCAGGCCGTCGAAGTCGAACGAGTACCGGGTCGGCCCGAACAGCGATCCGTACCGTTTACCGGCGGTGCTGTCCCACCGCCAGTCGTGGTTGCCCGGCACGTGCCGGATCCGGGGCCGCAACGCCGCTGGGATGGTGCCCAGATAGGTGTCGTACTCGGCTACCGAGCCGTGTTCGACGAGGTCTCCGACGTGGCAGACGATCGGCGCGTTCGCCGCGGCGATCTGCTGGTACACCCAGCGCACCCCCTCGGTCCGCTCCGGAAGGTCCACGTCGATCTGCGTGTCGCCCAGCAGGGCGAACCCCGACGACCACGGCCCGCCCGGCTTGCCCTGCACGGGCGAGCCGGCCGTCGCGGGCGAACCGCCGACCACCGCGCCGGTGGCCGCCGCGGTGACCGCGCCGACGCCCAGGCCGAGCAACCGGCGTCGGTCCATCGAGAGACGGGCATGGTCCTGAGCTGGCAGCGATGGCATGGTCTGTTCCTTCCGGCGGGCTCGCTTGGAATGCCGGGGAGTTTGGCACGGGCCCAACCGCCTGACCAACGGTTCTCCGGCAGATTCCATGCGATTCCGCAGGGAACCGTCAAGCTTGCTGGACGCGTGGTGGGTTCCTTGCAATCGTTGCCTCGTTGGCGTGGGCCCTTGACCGACGTGGGGGTTCCGGCCGGCGGCCGGGAAGGCGATACCGCCGAGCAGCGGCTACCCGGCGGTGCCGGCCCCGCCCAACCTGGAGACGGTGGAGGGGCCGGCGGGGCGACCAACTGGTGAGGTCGCGTCGGTTGAACGCGGTGACGACGACGGACACCAGGAGTGTGATGGCTGCGGCGAGGATGCCCACATCGGCCCACTGGAAGCCGTTCTTGAGTGGCTCTCGAAGCGGTGGACGGCCTGACTGCGCAGCAGGGCGACGATGTCGAGGGCAACGGGGTGGCCCTCGCGGATGATCCCGACCCGGTCGGAGACCGCTTCGACCTCGGTCATGATGTGCGAGGACATGAACACGGTCTGCCCGGCGGCCTTGGCATCGCGAACCAGGTCGAGGAACGTCTGCTGCACCAGCGGATCCAGGCCGGAGGTCGGCTCGTCGAGGATCAGCAGATCCGGCTGGTGCATGAACGCCTGCACCAGGCCGTGTTGAGATCACCTCACTGCCGTACCAGTGGATCGAGCCCGGCGTCCGCGTCCTCGTTTGAGTATTGATCCTTTTCGCACCCGGGGTGCTGAGCGCGCACGCGAGCGTTTGATCGTGCCCGATTACGCAGCATCGAGGACGACGATGTTCGATCAGCTATTGCAAACTCTCTTTCCTGCTTGGATACTTGTGGAGTATATTTACCTCTACGAATGGATGAGTGCATGATTCACCCCCACCGTGGCAGCCGCGCCTTCGTAGCAGGGTTCGGGGCGGTTGTTCTTTCCCTGAGCCTGCTGGTGTGGCCATCCGCCGGAGCGACGGCACAGCCGGACATCGCCGATCCGAACGGCAAGGCAGCGAACCAGGCTAGCTACCATCAGCTGCAGAACCCAGACACCAATATGTGCCTGACACTCTATAACGGTAACGCGTACGATGGCGCCCCGTTGGTCGTTATGCCATGCGACCCTGCGGTCGAAAATAACTTGTGGACACTTGCCGGTGAAGATAGCATTATTGTGAGCCAAGCCGACACTACTAGGTGCGTCGACGTCTACGGCGGTACAGCCGCCGACGGAACTTCCGTGGTCAATTGGGGGTGCCACGGTTTGACGAATCAACAATGGACCCTTACCAACGACGGAAGGCTTTTGAGCAGCTTGACTGGCGGCCCTTGGTGTCTCACTATCTACGGGGAGAGCCCGTCCGCCGGGGCGATCGTCATCCTGAAAACGTGCCCGGGAGCAACTTCGTCGCCTTCGCCAGCCCCATCCCCATCCCCATCCCCATCGCCGTCTGCGCCGCCGGCGATGGATCTTGCTTTGTGGAAATACGTTTAAAGGAAGAGCGTCCCAAGGGGACAATCAACCGCGTGTGGCGGTGGGCACGGTCGGCGACGTTCACGCCCGAGGTGCAAGCCTCACCGCTAGCACGCACCCCGTATGACCTGCGGCACGCCGCCGTGTCGACCTGGCTCAACGGGGGAGTCCCACCAACCCAGGTAGCCGAGTGGGCTGGGCAGTCGGTAGAGGTGCCGCTGAGGATCTACGCCAAGTGCCTCGACGGCGGTGACGCCGCCATCAGGCAGCGCATCGAGCGAGCGCTTGGCCATGACCCCGACGCCCGCCCGAACTTTGGCACGCATCTGGCACAGACATCCGCCACGGGCCGCTGACGGCCGGACACAGCCGGACACACGATTAAGGCCCCTGACCGGGTTTTCCCTGGTCAGGGGCCTTTTCGTGCTGGTCAGAGCTTCCTTAGCAAGTGTGCCCCCGGCAGGATTCGAACCTGCGCCACCGCCTCCGGAGGGCGGTGCTCTATCCCCTGAGCTACGGGGGCTCGGCGACTGGAGAAGACTAGCAAACGTCCCCGACGATCGCCGAATTGGTATCCGGTGATCGACTTCGTGTCGCCGACGTGGCGGTGCCGGGCCGCCCGGCCGTCAGGCTGCGGCCGCGCGCCCGCAGCTCGGCAGCGGGCGCAGCGCGATCCGCCGGGGCAGCCGGCGCGGCCACTCGTTCCTCGGCCAGGAGCCGTCGACGATGAGGTGCACGGGCCGCTCCTCGGCCCCGCTGAGCCGCAGGACGAAGTCCCGGGGCAGCGGCGGGTCGACCGACGGGGTGGTCACCATGAACCGGACCCGGCCCCGGGACGAGACGGCGGAGACCACGTCGGCCGCCGGCATCGTCCCGCGCAGCCGTACCCGGCCGAGCCAGTAGACCTCGGCCAGGTGCTCCTGGGCGGCCCGGGTGATCGCCGGGTACTCCAGGCGCACCCAGCGCTCGACCGCGCTGACGCAGAGGCCGCAGGCGCGCTCGCGCGGCTCGCGCGGCCCCAACCCCCAGGCCCGCAGGTACGCCCCGACGGCGCCGACGTCCATCGCCGGGTCGAAGCGGCGCTGGATGAGCGTGGTGAGGCTCTGCCGCGTCCACAGCTCCTCGTCCAAGCCGAACTCGTCGGGGTGGACGCCCCGCAGGACGTCGATGAGTTCCAGCTCCTGTTCGCGGCTGAGCGTTCCCGGCTCGCCCTGCCGCTGTCCGCGACGGACGGCTGCCACCGTTCCGTCACCGCCGATGGTGTGGCGCCGGCACCAGCTGGTGACCGAGCGCCCTGCGTCTCTGAGTGCAACCCCCACGTCCTGCGCAACGAGCCCGAATCGCTACTGGTCACGATATGTGGGTAGAAAAGTCCATCAAGTGCAGCAATGGGGCGTCCAGCCGCCAAACCGGCCAATCGGACATGCGGCCGTCGAGGTGCGGGTGCCGATGGCAGACGGAAGGCCCGCGCCGACCGCCGGGTGGACGGGGGCGCGGGCCTTCCGGGCCGTCGGGACCCTCAGCCCTTGAGCCGGGCGAGGGCGGCCCTGAGGTTGGTGAGGTCCGTCTGCTGGGTGTTCTTCATGGTCTGGGCGGTGCGCACCACGTCGGACTCGTCGCTCACGTCGAGGATGCCGTCGATCATGTGGACACCGCCGGTGTGATGGTCGATCATCAGCTCCAGGAAGAGGACGTCCAACTCCCGGCCCTGGGCGGCGCGCAGCCTCGCCAGCTCCTCCGGGGTGGCCATCCCCGGCATCAGCCCGTCGCGGACGGCCTTCTCGCCGTCCGGCATCCACGCCATCCGGGGCTGCGACCCGGTCGGGTCGAGGCCCCAGGAGCGCAGCCACGCCTGCATGGTGCCGATCTCGCCCTGCTGGCCGGTGGCGATGTCGCTGCCGATGCTGACCACCTCGGGGTCGGTGCCGCGCTGGAACGCGATCATCCCCATCTCCACCGCCTGGGCGTGGTGGCTGGTCATGTCCCGGACGAAGCCCGCCTCCGCCGAGGCGTCGCCCGGGTGGGTGAGCCTCGGCGTGAGCAGGCCGCCCGCGTACCCGAGGAGGAGACCGACCACGGCGGCGGCGGCGACCACCAGGACGCCGAACCGGCGCACGGCCGGACGGCCGCCGTTGTCAACCGGGCCACCCGTCAGGTCGCGGTCTGTCGTCGTGGGTGCGGTCATCGGGTCCCCGTCCTCGCTGTCCGGATCACTGGGTGGGCATCGGGGTGCCGTCACGCGGCGCGGTGCCGGTCGCCGTGATGCCCCCGCTGCACGCCGCCGTCGGGCCCTCGATCGAGGCGTTCACCCGCAGCGTCTTGATGAACTCGTCGATCCGGCTGTCGTCGGGGTTGTCGACCTTGAGCTGGTACCCCCAGGCCTGCAGCGAGATCGGCTTGTCCTGCCCCTCGTACGGGCTGATCATCATCTTCTCCTGGCCCTGGACCTTGTCCTTGAGCTTCGCCACCTGGTCGGCGGGCAGGTCGGGGCGGTAGGTGATCCACACCGCGCCGTGCTCCAGGCTGTGCACCGCGTGCTCGTTGGCGATCGGCGCGTCGTAGACGTCGCCCATGCAGTTCTGCGGGGTGGCGTTGTGCGGGCCGGCCACCGGCGGGGCCTGCGCGTACTTGACCGCGCCCTGCTGGTGGTTGCTGCCCTTGACCAGCTCCGGGTCCTTCTTCCGGAAGTCGACGATGCCGTTGATGTCGGCGGCCCGCTTCTCCCACGGCTTCGAGCCCTGGAACGAGGCCCACGCGCCGTAGCCGATGATCGCCGCGGCGAGCACGCCGACCGCGACGAACAGCGCGATCGGCCCCCAGGACCGGCCCTGGCTGACCTTCACCGGGGCGATCGGCTTGCGGGGGCCCTTGCCCTTGCCGCCCGCCGTGGGGCGTGGGCTGTCGCCCGTCGACTTGCCGGCCCCGGGCTTGGCGCCGGACGCGGGCCGGCCCGCCGCCGGCTTCTTGCCGGTGGTGACCACGGTCGGACGGCGCTCTGGGCCGCCCGGGGTGCTGATGCTCATCGTGCCTCGTCAGGTCGGTCGGTCAGGGTGGGTGGCGGGCCGAATATCACGCACAGGGTCGCCGCCGAGTGCCCGAGTCTACCCCCGATAACATGGTTCGGTGACTCCCGCAGAACTCGCCGCCGCCGTCCTCTCCGCAGCCCACGCCGTCCTCGCCGACCGAGGCCTGGACCGCGCGGCGCTTCCGGAGCGCACCGCCGTCGAGCGACCGCGCAATCCCGAGCACGGCGACTACGCCTCGACGCTCGCCCTCCAGCTGAGCAAGAAGGTGGGCGTGCCCCCGCGGGAGCTGGCCGCCGAGCTGGCCGAGCAGCTCGGCCGGGCCCCCGGAGTCAAGTCGGTGGAGATCGCCGGACCGGGCTTCCTCAACATCCGGCTCGACGCGGCCGCCGCCGGTCAGCTCGCCCGGTCGATCGTCGAGGCCGGCCCGGCGTACGGGCGCGGCGACGCGCTCGCCGGCCAGCGGCTCAACCTGGAGTTCGTCTCGTCCAACCCGACCGGCCCGGTGCACATCGGCGGGGTCCGCTGGGCCGCCGTCGGCGACGCGCTCAGCCGGCTGCTGCGCGCCGCCGGCGCCGAGGTCGGCACGGAGTACTACTTCAACGACGCCGGCTCCCAGATCGACCGGTTCGCCCGGTCCCTGCTCGCCGCGGCGAAGGGCGAACCCGCCCCGGAGGACGGCTACGGCGGCGAGTACATCGCGGAGATCGCCACCGAGGTGCGCAACCGCAGGCCCGACGTGCTGACCCTGGACGACGCCGCCGCCCAGGAGGTGTTCCGGGTCGAGGGCGTGCAGCTCATGTTCGTCGAGATCAAGTCCTCGCTGCGTGACTTCGGGGTGGAGTTCGACACCTACTTCAACGAGAAGGACCTGCACGACCGGGGTGAGCTGGACCAGGCCCTCGCCCGGCTGCGCGAGCAGGGTCACGTCTTCGAGACCGACGGGGCCGTCTGGCTGCGCACCACGGACTTCGGCGACGACAAGGACCGGGTGCTGCGCAAGTCCAACGGCGAGTGGACGTACTTCGCCGCCGACTGCGCGTACTACCTGGACAAGCGCGAGCGCGGCTTCGACCGCGTCGTGATCATGCTGGGTGCCGACCACCACGGCTACCTCGGCCGGATGAGGGCGATGGCCGCCTGCTTCGGCGACGACCCGGACACCAACCTGGAGATCCTGATCGGCCAGCTCGTCAATCTGGTCCGCGACGGCGCGCCGATGCGGATGAGCAAGCGCGCCGGCACCGTGGTCACCCTGGAGGACCTGGTCGACGCGATCGGCGTCGACGCCTCCCGGTACGCGCTGGCCCGCTACTCCAGCGACTCGCCGATCGACATCGACGTCGAGCTGTGGACCCGGGCCACCCGGGACAACCCGGTCTACTACGTGCAGTACGTGGCGGCCCGCACGGCCAGCGTGGGCCGCAACGCCGCCGAGGTGGGGCTGACCCGGGGCGACGCCGACGCGTTCCGCCCCGAGCTGCTCGCCCACGACAAGGAGAACGCCCTGCTCAAGGCGCTCGCCGAGTTCCCCGCCGTGGTCGCCTCGGCCGCCGAGCTGCGCGAGCCGCACCGGGTGGCCCGGTACCTGGAGGGGCTGGCCGGGGCGTACCACCGGTTCTACGACAACTGCCGGATCCTGCCGCGCGGCGACGAGGAGATCACCGACCTGCACCGGGCCCGGCTCTGGCTCAACGACGCCACCCGCACGGTGATCGCCAACGGCCTGCACCTGCTCGGCGTCTCCGCCCCGGAGAGGATGTGACATGCGAGCGCGAGGAGTGAGCTTGCGAGCCCCGCAGTCGAGAAGCGGAGACCGGTAGTGCGGGCTCACGAGGCCGGTGCGCTGCACAGCGACATCGGCAACCGGGGGCCGGCCTGGCTGCGTACCCCGGTCGACGTCAACGCCCTGGTGCCGCAGCTCTGGCCGCGTACCGCGACCCGGGCCGCCGACGGCGCGCTCGCCGTCGGCGGGCTCGGCGTCCGCGAGATCGCGGCCGAGTTCGGCACCCCGGTGTACGTCCTCGACGAGGACGACCTGCGCTCGCGCTGCCGGGACTTCCGGGCCGCCTTCGCCGCCGCCGACGTCTACTACGCAGGCAAGGCGTTCCTCTGCCGGGCCGTGGTGCGGATGATCGCCGAGGAGGGCCTGCACCTCGACGTCTGCACCGGCGGCGAGCTGGCCACCGCGCTGTCCGCCGGGATGCCCCCGGAGCGGATCGGCTTCCACGGCAACAACAAGTCCGTGGCCGAGCTGACCCGGGCCCTGGACGCGGGCGTGGGGCGGATCGTCCTCGACTCGTTCACCGAGATCGACCGGCTCACCGCGCTGGCCCGGGAGCGCGGGGTCCGCCCCGGCGTGCTGATCCGGGTCACCGTCGGCGTGGAGGCGCACACCCACGAGTTCATCGCCACCGCCCACGAGGACCAGAAGTTCGGCTTCTCCCTCGCGGGCGGGGCCGCCGCCGCGGCCGCGTTCAAGGTCCTCGACGAGGGCGTGCTCGACCTGCGCGGCCTGCACTCGCACATCGGCTCGCAGATCTTCGACGCCAACGGCTTCGAGGTCTCCGCCCGGCGGGTGCTCGCCCTCCAGGCGCAGATCCGCGACGCCCGGGGCGTCGAGCTGCCCGAGCTGGACCTGGGCGGCGGCTTCGGCATCGCGTACACCACCCAGGACGACCCGTCCGCCCCGCAGGAGTTGGCCAAGCGGCTTCGCAAGATCGTCGACGGCGAGTGCGCGGCCGAGCGGCTGGCCGTGCCGCACCTGTCCATCGAGCCGGGCCGGGCGATCGTCGGCCCCGCCGTGTTCACGCTCTACGAGGTCGGCACGGTCAAGGACGTCGACGGGATCCGGACGTACGTGAGCGTGGACGGGGGGATGAGCGACAACATCCGCACGGCCCTCTACGACGCGTCGTACTCGGCCACACTGGCCTCCCGGGCCTCCACCGCGCAGCCGCTGCTCGCCCGCGTGGTGGGAAAGCACTGTGAGTCCGGGGACATCGTGGTGAAGGATGAATTCCTGCCCGCCGACGTGCAGCCCGGAGATCTTGTCGCGGTGCCCGGCACGGGCGCCTACTGCCGGAGCATGGCCAGCAACTACAACCACGTGCCCCGGCCCCCGGTGGTCGCGGTGCGCGACGGCCGGGCCCGCCTGATCGTCCGGCGGGAGACGGAAGAAGACCTGCTCGCATTGGATGTCGGATGACCTCACCTGTTCGGTTGGCGCTGCTCGGCTGCGGAACGGTCGGCAGCGAGGTGGTACGGCTGCTGCACGCGCAGTCGGCCGACCTCGCCGCCCGGATCGGCGCCCCTCTGGAGCTGGCGGGGATCGCCGTCCGCCGGCTCGGCCGGGACCGCGGCGCCCTGCCGGTCGACGAGGCGCTGTTCACCACCGACGCGCTCGGCCTGATCAAGCGCGACGACGTCGACGTGGTGATCGAGGTGGTCGGCGGGATCGAGCCGGCGCGGGGCTGGCTGGTCGAGGCGCTGCGGGCCGGCAAGAGCGTGGTCACCGCCAACAAGGCGCTGCTCGCCGAGGACGGCGCGGCGCTGCACGACGCGGCGGCCGAGGGCAGGGCGGACCTCTACTACGAGGCGTCGGTGGCCGGGGCGATCCCGCTGCTGCGCCCGCTACGCGACTCGCTGCACGGCGACCGGGTCAACCGGGTCACCGGCATCGTCAACGGCACCACCAACTTCATCCTCTCCGCGATGGACGCCACCGGGGCCGGCTTCGCCGAGGCGCTGGAGGAGGCCACCGCGCTGGGCTACGCGGAGGCCGACCCGACGGCCGACGTGGAGGGCTTCGACGCGGCGGCCAAGGCGGCCATCCTCGCCTCGCTGGCGTTCCACACCCGGATCACCGCCGCGGACGTGCACCGCGAGGGGATCACCGAGGTCACCGCCGCCGACGTGGCCAGCGCCAAGGCGATGGGCTGCACGATCAAGCTGTTGTGCATCGCCGCCCGGGGCCGGGACACCGCCGAGGCCGAGACGGTCAGCGTCCGGGTGCACCCCGCGATGATCCCGCTGACCCATCCGCTGGCCAGCGTCGGCGACGCGTTCAACGCCGTCTTCGTCGAGGCCGAGGCGGCCGGGCAGCTCATGTTCTACGGCCGGGGCGCGGGCGGCGCGCCGACGGCCAGCGCCGTGCTCGGCGACGTGGTGGCGGTGGCCCGCAACCGGCTGGCCGGGGTGCGCGCGGCCAGCGAGTCCGCGTACGCCGACCTTGCGGTGCGGCCGATGGGGGAGGCACTGACCCGCTACCACATCAGCCTCGACGTGGCCGACCGTCCCGGCGTGCTGGCCTCCGTGGCCGGGGTGTTCGCCCGGCACGAGGTGTCCATCGCCACCGTCCGGCAGGGCTCGACGGGCGGCGGACGTCCCGGCTCCGGCGACGACGCCGAGCTGGTCATCGTCACCCACGTGGCGCCGGACGCCGCGCTCGCCGCCACCGTGGGGGAGCTGCGCGGGCTGGACATCGTCGGGTCGGTGACGAGCGTGCTGCGGGTCGAGGGCGAGGCCTGAGGAGCCCGAGCCGCGTTCGCGTCTCGCCTGGTGGTTATGCGCGGGTGCGGCAGGCACGGGTCGGGGAAGCTGGGCCACGCTGGAGGTGCCTCCGGCGTGGCGGGGCGGGATCAGAGGCGAGGAGAGCGACATGTGGCGGGGCCTGATCGAGACGTACCGGGACCGGCTTCCGGTCACCGACGCCACCCCCGTCGTCACCCTGCACGAGGGGAACACCCCGCTGCTGCCCGCGCCGGTGCTCTCCGCCCGGCTCGGCTGTGACGTCCACCTCAAGGTCGAGGGGGCCAACCCGACCGGCTCGTTCAAGGACCGGGGGATGACGCTCGCGGTCTCCAAGGCCGTGGAGCACGGCGACAAGGCGATCATCTGCGCCTCGACCGGCAACACCAGCGCGTCGGCCGCCGCGTACGCGGCCCGCGCCGGGATCACCTGCGCCGTGCTGGTGCCGCAGGGCAAGATCGCCCTCGGCAAGCTGGCCCAGGCGCTGGTGCACGGCGCGAAGCTGCTCCAGGTCCACGGCAACTTCGACGACTGCCTCGCGCTGGCCGCCAAGCTCGCCCAGGACTACCCGGTCGCGCTGGTCAACTCGGTCAACCCCGACCGGCTGCACGGGCAGAAGACCGCCGCGTTCGAGATCGTCGAGGCGCTCGGCGACGCCCCCGACATCCACTGCCTGCCGGTCGGCAACGCCGGCAACATCTCCGCGTACTGGATGGGGTACTCGGAGGACCTGCGGGACGGCAACGCCACGAAGGCCCCGAAGATGTACGGCTTCCAGGCCGCCGGGGCGGCGCCGATCGTCAACGGCCAGGTGGTGCACGAGCCGTCCACGATCGCCACCGCCATCCGGATCGGCAACCCGGCGAGCTGGACCAAGGCCATCGACGCCCGGGATGCCTCCGGAGGGCTGATCGCCGCCGTCTCCGACCGGGAGATCCTGGCCGCGTACCGGCTGCTCGCCCGCGAGGTCGGGGTCTTCGTCGAGCTGGGCAGCGCGGCCAGCGTCGCCGGGCTGCTCCAGCAGGCCGCCGCCGGCAAGGTCCCGGCCGGCGCCACGGTCGTCTGCACGGTCACCGGCCACGGCCTCAAGGACCCGGAGTGGGCGATCTCCACCGCTCCCGCCCCGGTCACCATCGCCAACGACCCGCTCGCCGCAGCGCGGTCTCTCGACCTGGCCTGACGACCCGGCGAAGCTCCCCAGGCCACCCCCGGGGTGGGCTCGCCGGGCGAGGCCCCCGCGCCGGAGAAGAGATCTGGTGCGGCAGACTCTCCCTCACCGAGCTGTTCCACCCTCTTCCTCAGGAGTGAGCCACGCCGATGTCGTTGCTTGCCAGATTCAGCCTCGCCAACCGGGGGCTGGTCGCCCTCATCGCGGTGGTCACGACGATGTTCGGCCTGTTCGCCGTGCCGTCGTTGAAGCAGCAACTCCTGCCTTCGCTGGAGTTCCCCGGTGCCTTCGTCGTGGCGGTCTACCCCGGCGCCGGGCCCGAGATCGTCGAGTCCCAGGTCACCGAGCCGATCGAGAACAGCCTCCAGGGCATCCCCGGGCTGGAGGGGGTCACCTCGACATCCCGCGAGGGCTCCGCCACCGTCCAGGTGCAGTTCGCGTTCGGCACCGACCTGGACGGCGTGGTCAACAAGATGCAGACCGCGCTGAGCCGGATCGACGCCCAGCTCCCCGAGGGCGTCGACCCGCAGGTCCTCACGGGCAGCACCGACGACCTTCCGGCCGTGGTGCTCGCCGCGGCGGGCGGCGGTGACGAGCGGGCGCTGGCCGACAAGCTGCGCGACACCGTGGTGCCGGAGCTGGAGTCGATCGAGGGGGTCCGCACGGTCACCGTGACCGGCACCCGCGACCAGGTCGTAACCGTCACCCCGGACCCGGCCAAGCTGGCCGCCGCGAAGCTCTCGCCGACCGCGATCGGCACGGCCCTGAAGACCAACGGCGTCGCCGTGCCGGCCGGCGCGGTCTCCGACGGCTCGCGGTCGCTCACCGTCCAGGTGGGTACGCCGGTCCGTTCCGTCGACGACCTCAAGGGCATCGTGCTGGCCCCGACCGCGCCGAAGGCGGCCCCGGTCCGGCTCGGCGACGTGGCGGCCGTGGAGCAGCAGCTCGCACCGGCCACCTCGCTCACCCGCACCAACGGCCGGGACAGCCTCGGTATCGCGGTCACCGCGTCGCCGGACGGCAACGCCGTCGAGATCTCCCACGAGATCCGGGACCGGCTCGCCGACCTGCGTTCGGCCTCCGGCACGGACCTGACCGTGGTGTTCGACCAGGCGCCGTTCGTGGAGAAGTCCATCGAGAGCCTCACCACCGAGGGCCTGCTCGGCCTGGTCATGGCGGTCGTGGTCATCCTGGTCTTCCTGCTGTCGGTGCGTTCCACCGTCGTCACGGCGGTCTCCATCCCGCTGTCGGTGCTGGTGGCGCTGATCGCGCTCTGGATCGGCGACTACTCGCTCAACCTGCTCACCCTCGGCGCGTTGACCATCGCCGTCGGGCGGGTGGTGGACGACTCGATCGTGGTGTTGGAGAACATCAAACGACATCTGGAGTACGGCGAGCCGAAGCGGGAGGCGATCCTCACGGCGGTCCGTGAGGTGGCCGGCGCGGTTACCGCGTCGACGCTGACCACGGTGGCCGTCTTCGCCCCGATCGCGCTGGTCGGCGGCTTCGTGGGGCAGCTCTTCGCGCCCTTCGCGATCACCGTGACGGTGGCCCTGCTCGCCTCGCTGCTGGTCTCGCTGACGGTGATCCCGGTGCTGGCGTACTGGTTCCTGAAGCCGAAGCGGGGCGGAACGGACGACGCCGCACGCCGCGCGGCCGAGGAGAAGGAGCTGCGCAGCCCGTTGCAGCGGGCGTACCTGCCCGTGATCGGGTTCGCCACCCGGGGCCGGGGCACCCGCTGGATCACCCTGGGTCTGGGGCTGCTGGTGCTGCTCGGCACCTTCGGCCTGTCCAGCGCGCTCAAGACCAACTTCCTGGACGACTCCGGCCAGGACACCCTGACCGTCAGCCAGCAGTTGCCGGCCGGCACCGGCCTGGCGGCCACCGACGAGGCGGCCCGCCGGGTCGAGGCGGTGCTGGAGCGCACCGATGGCGTCGAGACGTACCAGGTCAGCATCGGCGGCAGCGACCAGCCCTGGGCGGGCGGCGGGGGCAACAACGCCGCCACCTTCTCGGTGGCACTGGACGGCGACACCGACGCGGCCGAGGTGAAGCGGACGCTGCGTCGGGAGTTCGACGCCCTCGGCGCCGAGGCGGGCGAGCTGAGCTTCGGCGGGGCCCAGGGCGCGACCAACCAGCTGGCGGTCGTCGTCCAGGCGGCCGACCCGGAGGTGCTGTCCCGGGCAACCGAGGAGGCGCGGGCGGCGATGGCCGGCACGGCCGACGTCGAGGACATCTCCACCACCCTGGCCGAGCGGGTGCCACGGGTGGACGTGACCGTCGACCGGCTGGCTGCGGCCCGGGTCGGGCTCAGCGAGGCGGCCGTCGGCCAGCTCGTGGCCCAGGTGTACCGGGGTGTTCCGCTGGGACAGGTGACCCTCGACGGCGGACAGCAGGACGTGGTGCTGCGCGGCGGCGGTAAGCCGCCGACGACCGTGGAGGAGCTGCGCGCCCTTCCGGTCGGCCCGGTGAAGCTGGACGACATCGCCGACGTCACCCAGGCCGAGGGGCCGCAGCAGGTGACCCGGATCGACGGCGAGCGCAGCGTCACGGTCACCGGCACGGCGACCGGCGCGAACCTCGGCGCGACCAGCCAGGAGTTGCAGAAGAAGCTGGACGCGATCGACGTGCCCGGGGCGAGCGTCAGCATCGGCGGCGTCAGCGCCGACCAGGAGGAGGCGTTCGCCGACCTGGGGCTGGCCGTGCTGGCCGCCATCGCGATCGTCTTCCTGATCATGGTGGCGACGTTCCGCAGCCTCACCCAGGCGCTGATCCTGCTGATCTCGATTCCGTTCGCGTCGACCGGGGCGATCGGCCTGCTGCTGGCCACCGGCACCCCGCTGGGCGTGCCGGCGCTGATCGGCGTGCTGATGCTCGTCGGCATCGTGGTGACGAACGCGATCGTGCTGCTGGACCTGATCAACCAGTACCGGTCGCAGGGCATGGGGGTCCGGGAGGCGGTGGTCGAGGGCGGCCGGCGCCGGCTGCGCCCGATCCTGATGACCGCGGTCGCGACGATCTTCGCCCTGCTGCCGATGGCGTTCGGGCTGACCGGGGAGGGCGGCTTCATCTCCAAGCCGCTGGCGGTCGTGGTGATCGGCGGCCTGCTCAGTTCCACCCTGCTCACCCTGATCCTGGTCCCGACGCTGTACACGATGGTGGAGAACACCAAGGAGTCGCTACGGGCCCGCCGTCAGCGGCGTACCGGTGGGTCGGTGCCGGAGTCCGGTGTGTCCGGCGCGGATGACGCCCCGGTGACCGATCCGGTGCCGGCGGGTGCGCCGTCCGGTGCGTCCGGGGCCCGGCCCGCGCCGTCGGCGGCGCTGGTGGACGGCACCGACCAGTTCGAGGTGCTGCGGCTGCCGCGGAGCCGGCAGTCGCCGTTGCCCCCGACCGAGTAGCCGGTCGCAGCCGCGACGCGCCCCCGCCGGGTTCTCCCGGCGGGGGCGCGTCGCGTACGAGGTCCGCCGCACACCCGACTCGATCCGCCTGGTCGGCAGGTGCATAATGACGGTCTCGAATCGTCCTCGGCGGCGATTCGCTCGGGTCGGGAGCGGGTAGTGACGGACGGCGTCAGCCGGTGGGGGCGGCGGGCTGTGCTGCGCCGGGTCGGGCTGGTCGCCGGTGGCGGAGTGCTCGGGGCCGGGGTGACCGCCGAGAGCACCTGGATCGCCGACCGTCGGCTGCCGCTGGCCGGCGGCCCGGCCAGCGCCACCCTGGGCAACGATCGCCAGGAGGTCGGCGCGGGCGAGCTGTCGGTCGTCTGGGGGGTCCGGACCGAGCGGCGGCTGGTCGCGCTCACCTTCGACGACGGCCCGAGCCCGAAGTGGACGCCGATGGTGCTGGACACCCTCGACCAGTACGCCGTGCCGGCCACGTTCTTCCTGGTGGGGGAGCGGGCCCGCCAGCACGGCGGCATCCTGCGCGACCGACTCGGCCGGCACGAGGTGGGCAACCACAGCTGGGCGCACCACGACCTGGCCCGGCGCGACGCCACCGAGGTCTACGACGACCTGCGGCGCTCGCACGACGCGATCACCGAGGCGGTCGGGGTGGCTCCCCAACTGCTCCGCCCCCCGTACGGGCACCTCGGCGGCGCGGTGCTGCACGCCGCTGTCCGGCTGCACTACAGGCTTGTGCTCTGGTCGGTGCAGATGCTCGAGGGGCGGTTCCCGGACGACCCCGCCGGGCACGCCCGCCGGATCGTGGCCGAGGTGCAGCCGGGCGCCATCCTGCTCGCCCACGACGTGGGGCCCGCCAACCGGCTGATCGCGCTGCGCGGCCTGCCCGCCATGATCACCGGGCTGCGGGACCGTGGCTTCACCTTCGTCACCGTCTCCGAGCTGCTGCGCCAGGCGACCCCACCGAGCCCCGGCGAGTAGGGTTCCCGTCCGTGCCGCCCACCACCTCGGTTCTGGTCCGCAACCGGAACTTCCGCAACCTCTTCCTGGCCGAGCTGGTCGTCTTCGGCGCCGACTGGTTCGTCATGGTGCCGCTGCTCGTGCTGCTGCCGACGCTGACCGGCAGCGGTGTCTGGGGCGCGCTCGTGCTGGCCGTGGACACCGGCGTGGTGGCGCTGCTGCTGCCGTACACCGGGACGATCGCCGACCGGTTCGACCGCAAGAAGATCATGATGGCGGCCAACGTGGCGTCGCTGTTCGGCGTGCTGCTGCTGCTCGGCGTCCGCAGCGCGGACACGGCGTGGCTGGCGATGGCGGGGATCGCCGTGGTGGCGGTGGCGAAGGCGTTCTACTCCCCGGCCGCCCAGGCCGCCCTGCCCAACGTCCTCGACCCGGAGGAGCTGGCCGCCGGCAACGCGGTCGCCGGCTCCGCCTGGGGCACCATGACCGTCGTCGGCGCCTCGCTGGGCGGCGTGCTCAGCGCCGCCGCCGGCCCGTACGTCTGCTTCTGGGTGGCCGCGGTCGGCCTGACGCTGGCGGCGGGGCTGGCGGCGCTGATCCGCCGTCCGTTGCAGGCCCCCCGGGACGCCGCCGTGCCCGCCCAGCGCACCTGGGCGGCGATCCGGGAGGCGCTGGGCTACATCGGTCACCGCCCCCGGGTCCTCGGGCTGGTCACCGTGAAGTCCGCGGTGGGCCTGGGCAACGGCGTGCTCACCGTCTTCCCGCTGCTCGCCGGCGTCTACGGGGTGGGTGCGATCGGCACCGGCCTGCTCTTCGCGGTGCGCGGCGCCGGCGCGCTGGTCGGTCCGATCCTGATGCGCCGGGTGCTGACCAACCGGGCCTGGCTGCTGCCCGGCCTGGCCCTGTCGATGTCCCTCTACGGCCTGGCCTACGTGGGCACCTCGGTGGTCGACTGGTTCCCGCTGGTGCTGGCGCTGGTCTTCGTGGCGCACTTCGCCGGTGGGAGCAACTGGGTGATGTCGAACTTCGCCCTTCAGGGCGAGGTGCCGGACCGGCTGCGCGGCCGGGTCTTCGCCACCGACATGATGCTGGCGACGCTCGCCGTCTCGGTCAGCCAGCTGGTGGTGGCCGGAGTTGTCGACATCGTGGACGAGCGGGTGGTGCTGGCCGGCTGCGGCCTGGTCACGCTGGTCTACGCGGCCGGCTGGCGGATCGCCACCCGGCGGCTCTCGCTGACCGATCCGGTGGCCGAGCCCGCACCGGCCCGCTGACCGCCCGGCGGGGCAGTGGGGTCACGCGTCGCCGGTCGGCCGCCGGCCCGTCAGAGCTGCGGCGATCACCAGACCCAGCCCGGCGGGGTGGAGCAGGGCGAGCACCAGGCTGACGCCGGTGTTGAGCGAGGACACCGTGCCGGCGGACAGCGAGGCGCCCCCGGACGTGTAGAGCCGGGGCAGCACGAGCAGCCAGGCGAGGCTGACCAGCATGCCGACCAGCAGCACCACCACGCCCGACACCAGCAGCAGCCGGGAGAGCCGGCCGAGCCGGTCGCGGGAGACCATCGCCAGCGTCAGGCCGGCCACCAGCACCAGCAGGGTCGGGAGCTGCGCGGCCACCTGGGCGGCCGAGTAGGTCAGGAACTCCATGCCAACTGCTCCCGCCTCGTGATCGTCCCGGCCAGGCTAGCGGAGGCGGACGAAATCCCACGGGCCGGGCGGACCGCCGCCGGACCGCCCCGGCGGCCTAGCATGAGCGCGTGCCGACCACATTCGTGTCCGGGCCGGTCAAGGTCCGGGTCCCCGCCACCAGCGCCAACCTCGGCCCGGGGTTCGACGCGCTGGGGCTGGCGCTCGGCCTGTACGACGACGTGGCCGCCGAGGTGGTGCCCGATGGCGTCCGGGTGACGGTGACCGGCCAGGGCGTGGGTGAGCTGCCCGACGACGACGCGCACCTCGTCGCCCGGGCGATGCGGGCCACCTTCGACGCGCTGGGCGGACAGCCGTCGGGCTTCGCCGTGGAGTGCGTCAACCGGATCCCGCAGGCTCGCGGCCTGGGATCCTCGTCGGCCGCCATCGTGGCCGGCGTGCAGCTCGCCCGGGCGCTGGTCGTCGACGGCGACACCCGGCTGGACGACGCGGGCGCGCTGCGGTTGGCGGCGGAGATCGAGGGACATCCGGACAATGTCGCCCCCTGTCTGCTCGGCGGCTTCACGATCGCCTGGACGGAGCCGTCCGGCGCCCGCGCGGTCTCGCTGGCCGTCGACGATCGGGTGCGGCCGACGGTCTTCGTGCCCGAGGAACGCGGCCTGACCGCCGTGGCCCGGGCCGCACTGCCCGGCACCGTCCCGCATGCCGACGCCGCGCTCACCGCCGGCCGGGCCGCGCTGCTGGTGCACGCCCTGACCGCCGAGCCGGCCCTGCTGCTGCCCGCCACGGTCGACCGGCTGCACCAGGACTACCGCGCCGAGGGGATGCCCGGCACGTCTGCCCTGGTCGGCGCGCTGCGTGCGGCCGATGTGGCTGCCGTGGTCAGTGGGGCCGGGCCGACGGTGCTGGCGCTGAGCGAGCCTGACCCGGGCTTTTCCGTGGGAACAGGTTGGCGGACTCTGCGGTTGGCAATAGATGTGCACGGAGCACGGGTCGCACGGGGTAGACTTGGACACGCCGAGCGGGACCCTGTTGCCGCAGGTCGGAAGAGTTGATTACGCTCTAGACTTAGCACAGCCGCGAAGCATGCGATCTTCCTGCGGGTCGGCGCACCCCCGAAGCTCTCGGCGGTCAGCCCGTCACTTCTGCTTAAGGCCCACGCCGCACCGCAGTTTCCGCAGGTCGCCGCAGACGGCGAGACCTGCTCACCGATGTTGGTGAGCTGGGAAACCCGACCGGCTGCTGTGTCACAGTCTCCCGCGACGCGTCATGCGAGGCGGGTGCACCGAGGCCGCCCGGCCACCTGCTTGTCGACTCCGGGCAGTCCCGGCCTATCGAGGGAAGGAATCCATTGAGCGACACCACCGACGTGACGTCGGATGTTTCCAACGTCGCTGGCGATGCCGCCGCTGCCGCCCCCGTCCGCCGTCGGCGTAGCGGAACCGGCCTGTCAGCGATGCTGCTGCCGGAGCTGCAGAGCCTGGCCGCGTCGCTCGGCATCTCCGGCACGGCTCGCATGCGCAAGGGCGAGCTGATCAGCGCGATCACCGAGCGGCAGGGCGGCGCCGCTGCCGGGACCCCTCGACCGCGGGCCGAGGTCGCAGCCGCTGCCCCCGCCCGTGAGGAGGTGCACGTGGAGGTCTCCCAGACCCCGTCCGGCGCCGACCAGAACCGGGCCCAGGAGCCGGCCGTCGCCGCGCCGGCCGAGGGCCGGACCAGGGCCCGGCGCAGCCGGGCCACCGCCACTGCCGAGTCCCGGGCCACCAAGGCCGAGGCCCGGCCGGTCGAGGCCAAGCCGGCTGAGACCCGGCCGGTAGAGCCGCGCGCCGAGGAGCCGCCGGCCGCGACCGTGACCGAACCCGCCGAGCGCGGCGAGGGCCGCCGGGAGCGCGGCGAGGGCCGGGGCGGCCGGGACCAGGCCGAGCGTGCCGACCGGACCGACCGTGCCGAGCGGACCGACCGGACCGACCGGACCGACCGGACCGACCGGACCGACCGTGCCGACCGTGCCGACCGTGCCGAGCGTGGCGAGCGGACCGACCGTGCCGAGCGTGGCGAGCGGACCGACCGTGCCGAGCGTGGCGAGCGGACCGACCGTGCCGAGCGTGGCGAGCGGACCGACCGTGCCGAGCGTGGCGAGCGGACCGACCGGACCGAGCGTGGCGAGCGGACCGACCGGACCGAGCGCGGTGAGCGCAACGACCGCAACGACCGCAACGACAGGGGTCCGCGCGTCGACAACGACGACGACGACGAGGCGGGTGGCCGGCGGGGCCGGCGCAGTCGCTTCCGGGACCGTCGTCGGGGCCGCGGCGAGCGTGGTGAGGACGGTGGCGGTCCTGGCGGCGGCGGTCCTGGCGGTGGCGGCGGTGGCCGCGAGCCGCAGGTGAACGAGGACGACGTCCTCGTTCCGGTCGCCGGCATCATCGACGTGCTCGACAACTACGCCTTTGTCCGGACCACCGGTTACCTGGCCGGCCCGAACGACGTGTACGTCTCGATGTCCCAGATCAAGAAGTACGGCCTGCGGCGCGGTGACGCGATCACGGGTGCGGTACGTGCGGCGCGGGACGGTGAGCAGCGGCGGGACAAGTACAACCCGCTGATGCGGCTGGACACCATCAACGGGATGGAGCCGGACGAGGCGAAGCGTCGGCCGGAGTTCTACAAGCTCACTCCGCTGTATCCGCAGGAGCGCCTGCGGTTGGAGACCGAGCCGCACATCCTGACGACCCGGGTCATCGACCTGGTCATGCCGATCGGCAAGGGCCAGCGGGCACTCATCCAGTCGCCGCCCAAGGCGGGTAAGACGATGGTGCTCCAGGCGATCGCGAACGCGATCACGCACAACAACCCGGAATGCCACCTGATGGTGGTGCTGGTGGACGAGCGGCCCGAAGAGGTCACCGACATGCAGCGGTCGATCAAGGGCGAGGTCGTCGCGGCCACGTTCGACCGTCCGCCGCAGGACCACACGACGGTGGCGGAGCTGGCGATCGAGCGGGCGAAGCGCCTGGTCGAGCTCGGGCACGACGTCGTCGTGCTGCTCGACTCGGTGACCCGGCTCGGTCGGTCGTACAACCTGGCGGCGCCGGCCAGCGGCCGGATCATGTCGGGTGGTATCGACTCCACCGCGCTCTACCCGCCGAAGCGCTTCCTCGGTGCGGCTCGCAACATCGAGAACGGCGGCTCGCTGACCATCATCGCCACGGCGCTGGTGGAGACCGGGTCCATGGCGGACACGGTCATCTTCGAGGAGTTCAAGGGCACCGGCAACGCGGAGCTGAAGCTGGACCGGAAGATCGCCGACAAGCGCACCTTCCCGGCCATCGACATCAACCCGTCCGGTACCCGTAAGGAGGAGGTCCTGCTCGCACCTGAGGAGCTGGCCATCCTCCACAAGCTCCGCAAGGTCCTGCACTCGCTGGACTCGCAGGCGGCGATGGACCTGCTGCTCGACAAGCTCAAGCAGACCCGCACCAACATCGAGTTCCTGATGCAGATCGCGAAGTCCACACCGGGGGACTGACCCGGAGGGACTGACGGAAGGGCACGGCCGCTCGCGGCCGTGCCCTTCCGCGTCCCGGGGCAGGCCGGACGGGTCGGCCGACGTGAAGTTTTCCTTCGGTTAAGCCGCTAGGTATTGAAACTTCTGTTCACCGTCGGGTTGACTGACGGTCATGCGCACCCGCAGTCGATCCGTTCATCTCGCCGGCGTCCTGCTGCTGACGCCGCTGCTCACCCTGACGGGCCCCGTGCCGGCCACGGCCGGCCCACCCCCTGCCCCGGCCGGCGGGACCGCCGCCGAGGACGCCCCCCGCGCCTCGTCCGCCCCCGCCGACGCGGTCGCCCTCGCCGGTGACCCGGCCGCGGCCAGCGCCGCCACCCGCGCAGCCTCCGGCGTCGAACCGGCCGGTGGCCTGGAGACCGCGAAGACCGTCCGGCCGGTCGCCCCCGGCCTCGACCTGACCTCCTTCGACCGCTACGACGCCAATGGCTGGCTACGCGCCGACGCGTTGACCGCCGACCTCACCGGCGGGGTCACCGTGGACTACGTCAACTCCGGCGAGGTGGCGAAGGCCGAGCCGCTGCGCGGCGCGGTGGACCGGTCCCGGGCCGTCGCCGCCGTCAACGGCGACTTCTTCGACATCAACAACTCCGGGGCGGCCCAGGGGATCGGGGTACGCGCCGGGGAACTGGTCCAGTCGCCCATCGCCGGGCACAACAACGCCGCCGCGATCAGCGCCGACGGCCTCGGCCGGGTGATCCAGGTGAACTTCGACGGCACCGCCACCCTGCCCACCGGCCCGGTGTCGCTGACCCAGTTCAACAACATGGTGCAGGCGAACGGGATCGGCCTGTTCACCCCGCTCTGGGGCGCGTACCCCCGGGAACGTGCGGTGGAGGGTGCGCAGCGCGTCGCCGAGGTGACCGTGGTCGACGGTCGCGTCGCAACGGTGACCACGGCGGCCGGCACCGGCCCGATCCCCGCCGGCACCACCGTGCTGCTCGGGCGGGACGCCGGCGCGGACGCCCTCGCCGGCCTGCGGCCGGGCGATGCGGTGAGCGTGGCGTACCAGCCGAAGGCATCCGACGGTGGCACCCTGCGCGCGGCGGTCGGCGGCAGCAGCGTACTGGTCCGCGACGGAGCGGTGCAGAGCATCGCCGACGCCTCCCTGGCGCCGCGCACCGCGGTCGGCTTCACCGCCGACGGCAAACGCATGATCATGCTCACCGTGGACGGCCGGCAGGTGGACAGCCGGGGCGTCACCCAGACCGAGATGGGCCGGATGATGGCCGAGTTGGGCGCGTGGACCGCGCTCAACCTCGACGGCGGCGGCTCCTCGACCCTGCTGGCCCGCCGCCCCGGC
This sequence comes from Micromonospora sp. CA-111912, assembly GCF_050948415.1. Classification (NCBI taxonomy): domain Bacteria; kingdom Bacillati; phylum Actinomycetota; class Actinomycetes; order Micromonosporales; family Micromonosporaceae; genus Micromonospora; species Micromonospora sp. CA-111912. Next base: position 6,044,354 of record NZ_CP192007.1, on the reverse strand, counting down.
GAGGCGACCGTCGAGGTGGCGAACAGCCCGTCCGACGGCGCCGAGCGCGCCGTGCCCAACGGCCTGGCCATCTACGCGCCGAAGGGCAGTGGCCGGCTCACCGGCTACTGGCTGCGCACCACCAGCGACCCCACCACCGCGCCGGGCGTCGCCCCGGTCCGGGGCGGCCGGCCCGACCGGGTCTTCCCCGGCCTGACCCGCAGGCTCACCGCCGCCGGCCACGACGAGACGTACGGCCCGGCGGCCGGCACCCCGGCCTGGCGGGCGAATCCCGCGGTCCACGGGCTGGTCGGCCGCGACGGCGTCTTCCGGGCCCTCCTGCCCGGCCGCAGCACCGTCACCGCGTCGCGGGGCGGGGCCAGCGGGACGCTCGACCTCACCGTGCTCGGCCCGTTGGCCCGGATCGACGCCACGACCGACCGGGTCGGGCTGAACCGGGCCGGCGACGCCGCCCTGTTCGGCGTCGTCGGCTACGACGCCGAGGGCAACACCGCCCCGATCGAGCCCGCCGACCTGCGGCTCGACTACGACCGGAGCCTGCTCGACGTCACCCCCACCGAGGACGGCAACCTCTCGGTGAAGGCGCTCACCGACAGCGGCTCCGCCCTGATCACCGTGCGCGTCGGGGCTCGGACCACCGTGCTGCCGGTCACCGTCGGGCTCACCGACGTCCCGGTGGCCGCCTTCGACGACGCGGCGTCCTGGAAGTTCAGCCAGGCCCGCGCCAGCGGCTCCGTCGCCCCGGCGCCGGGCCACACCGGCACCGGCCTGAAGATGTCGTACGACTTCAGCCAGTCCACCGGCACCCGCGCCGCGTACGCCGACCCGCCGGCCTGGATCGAGGTGCCCGGCCAGCCGCAGGCGTTCGGCATGTGGATCAACGGCAGCGGCCGGGGAGAGTGGCCCAGCCTGCACCTGCACGACGCCCAGGACACCCAGCACGTGCTGCGCGGCCCGCTGATCACCTGGACCGGCTGGAAGTACGTCGAGCTCGCCGTCCCGGCCGGGGTGCAGTACCCGGTGCGGGTGCGCCGGTTCTACGTCGCGGAGACCAACGCCGCAGCCCAGTACACCAGCGAGATCGTCATCGACGACCTGGTGGCGAAGGTTCCCCCGACGGTCGACGCGCCGGCCGAGGAGCCGCGCACCGACCGGGTGGTGCTGCGCGACGGCACCGTCGACGGGGCGCCCTGGCGCTTCGCGGTCATGTCCGACGCCCAGTTCGTCGCCGCCGCCCCGGACAGTGACCTGGTCGCCCAGGCCCGCCGCACGCTGCGCGAGGTCCGGGCCGCCAAGCCGGACTTCCTGGTGATCAACGGGGACTTCGTGGACACCGCGTACCCGGCGGACTTCGCCCTGGCGAGGCGGATCCTCGACGAGGAGTTGGGCGGCGAGCTGCCCTACTACTACGTCCCCGGCAACCACGAGATCATGGGTGCCCCGATCGGCAACTTCACCGCCGCGTTCGGGGCCACCTCGCGGGTCTTCGACCACGAAGGCACCCGGTTCGTCACGCTGAACACGTCCGCCGGGTCGCTGCGTGGCAGCGGCTTCGACCAGGTCGAGCTGCTGCGCGACACCCTCGACCGGGCCGCCGCCGACCGGAGCGTCGGCTCGGTGGCCGTGCTGTTCCACCACCCGCCGCGCGACCCGAGCCCGGCCAAGGCCAGCCAGCTCGGCGACCGCAAGGAGGCGGCGCTGGTCGAGCAGTGGCTCGCCGACTTCCAGCACCGCACCGGCAAGGGCGCGCTCGTCGTCAACGGCCACGTCGGCGCGTTCCACGCCGACCGGGTCGACGGGGTGCCGTACGTGATCAACGGCAACTCGGGCAAGAATCCGTCCACCCCGGCGCAGCTCGGCGGCTTCACCGGCTGGACGGAGTTCGGCGTCGACCCGGTCACCCCGGCCGAGGCCGAGCGGGCCCGCCGCGACCCGCTCGCCGAGGGCCCCCGCTGGGTGGACGCCGAGTTGCACGCCCACGTCGACCAACTCGCCCTGACCGCGCCGTCGACGGTGGCGGTCGGCACCCCGGCCCGGGTGACCGCGGCGCTGACCCAGCCGGGCGGGCGAGTCGTGCCGGTGGCCGCTCCGGTCAGCGCGGACTGGTCCGCCTCGCCGAGCGTCCTCGTCGGACCGATCATCGGGCTGAGGCCCTGGCACGTGGCCCGGTTCGACCCGGCGACCGGTGTGCTGACGGCGCTGCGTCCGGGCGCGACGGTCCAGCTCGCGGTGACGGTCAACGGCGTTCGCGCCGAGGCCACCGTCACCCTCACCCGGGCGGCCGCCGCAGCCGCCCGGACACCCGCCGCCTGAGAGGTGCGGGAGGGCCCCGGCCGTCGCGGAACGCGGCGACCGGGGCCCTTCCCGTGCCACGATTCGGGTGTAATGGGAGTGAACCGAACATAAGCCCACGGCGTGCCCGCCGTCCCCGGCCGCCGCGCCCTCCCCGGCCGCCGCGCCCTCCCCGGCCGCCGCGCGGCGTTCCCTCCACCGAGAGGGGGCCGGCTCGCACCGGAATGCGGGGCGGCGGGGCGGGAATGCGGGAGGGGACCGGCACGTTGACGAAGCCGGACCTGCTGTGCGGCCCGCCTGACGGGTCGGCCCACGCCCATGGCACACTGGTCAATCGGCCACCGGTTCCGGTTCACGCCCGAGCCCGGCGCGCACCACGCGCCGGCGCCGCACGGGCGACCCGGCGACCACCCACGAAAGGACCGAGGCGACATGAAGTCAAACATCCACCCGGAGTACACGACCACCGAGGTCAGCTGCTCCTGCGGTAGCACCTTCACGACCCGCAGCACCGCCAAGGGCGGTTCCATCCACGTCGAGACCTGCAGCGCCTGCCACCCGTTCTACACCGGTAAGCAGCGCGTTCTCGACACGGCCGGCCGGGTCGCCAAGTTCCAGCAGAAGTACGCCAAGGTTCAGGCCAAGAAGGCCAAGTAGCTCCACGTTCGGCGCCCGCGTCCGGCTTCCTGCCGGGCGCGGGCGCTGTCCGTATTGCCCCCCCGTCCGGTCCACCATCCCCGGCCGGTCCTCGTCGTCGAAGGAGCACCCCGAGCATGAGCAGTGAGCGGCTGGCCGGCCTCCTCGACGAGTACGCCGAGCTGGAGAAGCGCCTCGCGGACCCGGCCATCCACGCCGACCAGGGCACCGCCCGCCGGGTCGGCCGCCGGTACGCCGAACTGGTGCCGCTGAACAAGGCGGCCGGCGAGCTGGAGCAGGCCCGCGCCGACCTGGTCGCGGCGAGGGAACTGGCCGCCGAGGAGCCGTCCTTCGCGGCCGAGGCGGAGTCGATCGCCGCCGGACTGCCGGCGCTGGAGCAACGCCTCGCCGAGTTGCTGATCCCGCGCGACCCGCACGACGCCAAGGACGTGATCGTCGAGATCAAGGCCGGCGAGGGCGGCGAGGAATCCGCCCTGTTCGCCGGCGACCTGCTGCGGATGTACATCCGGTACGCCGAGCGGCACGGGTGGCTCACCGAGGTGATCGACGCGCAGGACTCCGACCTCGGCGGGGTGAAGGACGTCTCGCTGGCGGTCAAGACCAAGGGTGTCCCGGAGGGCGGCAACGGGGTCTGGTCCCGGCTCAAGTGGGAGGGCGGGGTGCACCGGGTGCAGCGCGTCCCGGTCACCGAGTCGCAGGGCCGCATCCACACCAGTGCCGCCGGGGTTCTGGTGCTGCCCGAGGCGGAGGACGTGGACGTCACCATCGACCCGAACGACCTTCGGATCGACGTGTTCCGCTCGTCCGGGCCCGGCGGGCAGTCGGTGAACACCACCGACTCGGCGGTGCGGATCACCCACGTGCCGACCGGGATCGTGGTCTCCTGCCAGAACGAGAAGTCCCAGCTCCAGAACCGGGAGCAGGCGATGCGCATCATGCGGGCCCGGCTCCTGGCCGCCGCCCAGGAGCAGGCCGACGCCGCCGCCTCGGACGCCCGCAAGGCGCAGGTGCGCACGATGGACCGCTCGGAGCGGATCCGCACGTACAACTACCCGCAGAACCGGATCACCGACCACCGGATCGGCTACACGGCGTACAACCTCGACCTGGCCCTCGCCGGTGAGCTGGACGGCGTGCTGGACGCCCTCGCCGAGGCCGACCGCGCTGCCCGACTGGCCGGCGACACCGAGCTGACCCGCCGCTGACCGGCCCCTGAGCCGCCCCCGGGTCAGGAGGCGCGAGAGCGGGTCTTGGCGGCGAGCATCTCCCGGTCGGCGGTCTCGAACGCCGTGCCGAGCGCGTCGCGCAGGCCCGCGCCGGAGCCGCTCACCTCGGCGAAGCCGATGCTGACCCCGACCGGGGTGCCGGGCACCAGCGACTCCCAGTCCTCCGTGCCCACCGCCGCCTTGATCCGGCGGGCCACCTCGGCCGCCTCGGACATCCCGGCGCCCGACAGCACCACCACGAACTCGTCGCCGCCGTAGCGGGCCACGAAGTCACCCCGGCGCATCACCCGGTTGATCACCCCGGCGACGCGCTGGAGGACCAGGTCGCCGGAGTGGTGGCCGTGCCGGGTGTTGACCGCCTTGAAGTTGTCCAGGTCACAGACGCCGATCACCACCCGCTCGCCGCGGGCCACCACCGCCGCGATGTAGCGCTCCAGCCGGCGCCGGTTGGGCAGCCCGGTCAGCGGGTCGGTGAGCGCCTCGCCCTCGTACCGGGCTGCCTCGCGGCGCATCTCCTCGTGGTCGATCCGGGCGGCGATGCCGTCGATGTAGACGTCCCGCAGCCGGTCGCTGCGCTGGGCGGCGAGCCGGAACGCGTGCCGGTCGGCCCGGTGCGCCGCCGGGTGGTCGCCGGCCCGCCCGTACGCGATGCTGCGCAGCCGCGCCGACTCGGCGGCGCCGAGGGTCTCGTGGGAGACCCGGGCGGTGTCCAGCCGGGTGACCGCCTCGATCGGGTTGCCGGTGGCGATGGCCAGGCACACCTGGCCGAGCTGGCGCATGTCCCGGGCCCGCGCGCTGTCCCCGCCGTGCGCGAGCAGCCGCGTCGGGTCCGCGTCGGTGCCGGTCTCCACCAGGTCGCCCAGCGCCGCCCGCCGGGCGGCGGCGTAGCCGTACGCGACGAGGCTGCTCGGCCGCAGCTGGCCGGCCCGCTCGCCGCGCAGGAACCGGCTCAGGTCGGAGGCGACGTCCCGGAGCACCCGTAGGCAGCCGTCACTGTCGCCGTTGTGGTCGAGGGCCACCGCGTTGCGCAGCCGGATCCCGGGGGCGGCGAAGGTCTCCTCGGGGATGCCGGCGGCGACGCCGAGCTGGCGGGCGCGCTCGATCGCGCCGAGGGCGTACCCGTGGAAGCTGAGGTACGAGTAGGCCATCGCCAGGTCGTGCCAGCCCCACGCGGTCTCCCGGTCCGGGTCGTCCACCGCGCCGAGCGCCCGCGCGGCCTTGACCAGGTGGGTGACGCATCGGTCGAGCGCCCCCTGGTGGTGGGCGGCGAGCGCGGCCAGTGCGTTGAGGTGCCCGTGCAGGTACGGCTCGGCGAGGTCCCGCACGGCGGCGGACGCGTCCTCGATGGCCCGGGTGAACTCGGCGGTGCGACCGAGATTGATCAACGCGGAGAGGCGCTGGACCAGCGCGTCCGCCCGGACGTACGGGTCGGCGGTGCTGTGGATCACCCCGTCGAGCAGGAGGCACGCCTCGGCGGAGCGGTCCACCTCCTGCAGGGTGCGGGCCCGCGTGAGGGCGTCAACCTGGTCGTTGACCCGGTCGAGCCAGCCCACCCGCGACCTCCCTGTCGGTGTGCGCCGACGCACCAGCTCGTGGCGCGCTCCGGCGACGCTTCATGATTATGTCGTGACCTCCCTTCCGCAACACCCGTCCGAAGGGTCAGAACGGCTTCGGCCCTCGGTGGCGGTTGCCCGCGCCGCGCGGACCCTCGCCGCGGCCGGCGTCGAGGCGTCCCGCGCCGAGGCCGAGCTGCTCGCCGCGCACGTGCTGGGCGTACCCCGGGGGCGGCTGGCGCTGGCCGACGGCCTCACGGCCGGCCAGCTCGACCGGTACGACGCCCTGGTCGCCCGCCGGGCGTCCAGGGAGCCGTTGCAGCACCTCACCGGCAGCGCCGGCTTCCGGCACCTGGAGCTGGCGGTCGGGCCGGGCGTCTTCGTGCCCCGGCCGGAGACGGAGCTGCTCGCCGGCTGGGGCGTCGACCGGGCCCGGCTGCGGCCCGGGGCGGGCGAGACGCCCGGGGTGGGCGACGGGCCGCTGGTGGTCGACCTGTGCAGCGGGTCGGGCGCGATCGCCCTCGCGGTCGCCCAGGAGGCGCCCGCCGCCCGGGTGGTGGCGGTGGAACGGTCGCCGGCCGCGCTGGCCTGGCTGCGCCGCAACGCCGCCGACCGGGCCGCCGCCGGGGACCGGCCGATCGAGGTGGTGGCCGCCGACGTCACCGACCCGGAGCTGCTGGCCGGGCTGACCGGGCGGGTGGATGTGCTGCTGTGCAACCCGCCGTACGTGCCGCGCGCGGTGCTCGTTCCGCCCGAGGTGGCGGTGCACGACCCGGACGAGGCGGTGTTCGGCGGGGCGGACGGGCTGGACGTGATCCGGCCGGTGCTCGCCCGGGCCGCCGAGCTGCTGCGCCCCGGCGGGGTGCTCGGGGTCGAGCACGACGACACGCACGGCGCGGTGCTGCCGGCGCTGCTCGCCGCTGACGGCCGGTACGAGGCGGTCGAGGAGCACCGGGACCTGGCCGGACGGCCCCGGTTCGCCACCGCCCGCCGCCGCCGGGAGTCCGCGCCCGTGGCACCTGGTCACGCCGAGGACACCGACGGGCCCCGCACGTGGCAGACTGGCTCCTCGTGATGCTCTACGACTGCCGGTCGCCTGCCGACCGGGACCGCGGCATCGCCGCTGCCATCGAGGCTGTCAAGAACGGCGAGCTGGTCGTCCTGCCGACGGACACGGTCTACGGGATCGGCGCCGACGCCTTCACGCCGTATGCCGTCAAGGCCCTCTCGGACGCCAAGGGTGGCACCCGGCAGACGTCGTCGGTGCTGATCGGCTCCCGGCACACCCTCGACGGGCTGGTCTTCACGCTGCCCCGGGCGGCCCGCGACCTGGTCGAGGCGTTCTGGCCGGGCGCGCTCACCATCGTGGTGGAGCACTCGCCGAGCCTGTCGTGGGACCTGGGCGACGGCGGCACGGTCGCCGTGCGGATGCCGCTGCACCCGGTGGCCCTGGAGGTGCTGCGGGAGACCGGCCCGATGGCGGTGGCGTCGGCCAACAAGCTCGGCCAGCCGGCGACGGTCACCGCCGAGGAGGCCCGTGAGCAGCTCAGCTACGCCGTCCGGGCGTACCTGGAGGCCGGGCCCTGCCCGGACCCGGTGCCGAGCACCATCGTCGACCTCACCGGCGAGGTGCCCCGGGTGCTGCGCGCCGGGGGGATCCCGTTCGAGAAGCTGCGGGACGTCGTGCCCGACATCGTTGAGAGCCGGGTGGGCTGAGTGCCGCCGTTCACCGTCCTGCACGTCTGCATGGGCAACATCTGCCGCTCGCCGATGGCGGAGCGGCTGTTGGCGCTGGCCGTCCGCGAGCGGCTGACCCGGCGCGGCGTCGACCCGACCGGCGCGGACGGGCTGCTGCACAGCCACAGCGCCGGCACCGGCGGCTGGCACGCGGGGGAGGAGATGAACCCGCCGGCCGCCCGGCAGGTGCTCTCCCGGGGCGGCGACGTGGACGGCTTCGCCGCCCGCAAGCTGCGCTCCGACCAGATCGACGCCGCCGACCTGGTCCTCACCGCCACCGCCGACCAGCAGGAGTACGTGGTGGCGCTGCGCCCCGACGCCGCCGCCCGCACCTTCGTGCTGGGCGAGTTCGGTCGGCTGCTGGCGGCGGTGGACGCCGCCGCGCTGCCGGCCGCCGAGCCCGTCCCCGACGCGGTGTACGCGCGTGGGGTGGCCCTGGTCGCCGCCGCGCACGCAGCCCGGCAGGGCACGTCCTCGCTGCGCACCGACGACCTCGACGACCCGTGGGGGCGGGGCGACCAGTGCTTCAGCCGGGTGGCCGACGAGATCGAGGAGACCGTCCACCCGTTGGCCGTCGCCCTGCTGCCCTGACACCCGCCCCCGCCTACCACCGCCCGGTCCTACCGCCACCCGCCCGCCGTCCGACCTGGCCGGGACAGTCGTCCCGCGCGTCAAGTCGGTCGTCCCGCGCGTCCCGCGGCGCGTCGCGTGCTTTTCTCGCGAAACTTGTCCCCCTTTGGGGAAAACCGGGGGCGCCTGGTGGCTTCCGGGTCATTCTGAACGGGTTCGCACGCTGGCTCCTGCGGGGAGAGCTGATGATCCGGGTCCGCCGTCTCGACAAGCTGATGACCATCGTGATCGCCGGGGTGCTCGCCGGGCTGGCACTGGCCGTGGCGGCCCTGCCGGCCGCCCTGGTCTTCGGGATCGGCGTGCGGGGGCTCACCGAGCCCTGGTCCGAGTTGCCCGATTCGCTGCGCACGCCGCCCACGGCCCAGCGTTCCAACCTCTACGCCAACGACGGCACCACCCTGATCACCTCGTTCTACACCGAGGACCGGGTGGACGTGCCGCTCAGCGAGGTGGCGCCGGTGATGCGCCAGGCCATCGTCGCCGCCGAGGACGTCCGCTTCCACCAGCACCGGGGCGTCGACGCGCGGGGCGTGGTCCGGGCGTTCACCGCCAACCAGCGCGACGGCACCCGGCAGGGCGCTTCCACGCTGACCATGCAGTACGTGCGCAACGTGCTGGCCAGCGACCCGGCGCTCACCGAGGAGGAGCGGGCCAAGGCCACCGAGATCACCGTCGCCCGCAAGCTCAAGGAGATGCGGTACGCCCTGGCGCTGGAACAAGAGCTGAGCAAGGAGCAGATCCTCGCCGGCTACCTCAACATCGCCTACTTCGGCGCCGGGGCGTACGGGGTGGCCGCCGCCAGCAAGCGGTACTTCTCGAAGCCGCCGGCGAAGCTCACCCTGGCCGAGGCGGCCATGCTCGCCGGGCTGGTCCGCTCGCCGAACACCGACGACCCGATCAACGGCGACGCCGACGCGGCGCTGCTGCGTCGGGCGTACGTGCTGGACCGGCTGGTCGAGACCGGCAAGGTCGCGCCCGACGTGGCCGCGGCGGCGCAGGCCGAGCCGCTGACGCTGAAGACCAGCACGACGCCGAACGACTGCGCGGCCGTCCCGAAGGGGCACGAGGACTGGGGATTCTTCTGCGACTGGTTCACCCGTTGGTGGAGCGAGCAGCCGGCCTTCGGCGCCACGGCCGACGAGCGGCAGCGCACCCTGCGCCGGGGCGGCTTCCGGATCGTCGCCTCCCTCGACCCGGCCGTGCAGCGGACCGCCACCGAGCAGGTGCGGAAGGTGTACGACGTCGACGACCGCCGAGCCGCGCCGACCGCGGTGGTGCAGCCCGGCACCGGGCGGGTCCTCGCCCTGGCGGTGAACCGGAACTACGGCGTGGCCGAGAACCCGCCGGGCTGGAAGAACCGCCCGAACACGGTCAACCAGCTCGTCGCCGGGGGCGGGGCGATCACCGGCTACCAGGCCGGCTCGACGTTCAAGATCTTCGCCGTGCTCGCCGCGCTGGAGGCCGGCCTGCCGCTGGACACCGGGTTCGACTCCCCGTCCCGCATCGTCACCCGGTTCCCGGTCACCGGCGGCTCCGCCGAATGTGACGGCCGGTGGTGCCCGGTCAACGCCGACCCCGTCGGGATGAACGGTTACCGCACCATGTGGGACGCCTTCGGCCGCTCGGTGAACACCTACTTCGCCTGGCTGACCGAGCGGGTGGGCGCGGACCGGGTGGTGGAGATGGCCGAGCGGCTCGGCATCCGGTTCCGCGCCGAGTCCGACGCCCGGATGGCCCGGTACGGCGCGCGGGAGTGGGGGCCGTTCACCTTGGGGGTCACCGCCACCACCCCGCTCGACCTGGCCGGTGCGTACGCCGCGGTTGCCGCGGAGGGCAGGTGGTGCGCGCCCACGCCGGTGTTGTCGATCACCGACGGCGGTGGCCGGGCGGCCGCCGCCGGTCGCCCGGACTGCCGGCAGGTGCTCGACGTCGACGTGGCCCGGGGCGCGGCGGACGCCGCCCGCTGCCCGGTCGGCGACCAGTCGATGTACCGCCGCTGCGCCGGCGGCACCGCCGCCGACCTGCGCTCCCGGCTCGGCCGGCCGGTGGCGGGCAAGACCGGCAGCTCGGACGGGAACGGGACGGAGACCGTCGTGGCCTTCACCCCGCAGCTCGCCGTCGCCTCGATCGCGGCGAACCCCGACGACCCGCGTGACGCGGTCGGCAAGGCGGTCCAGGCCCGCCTGGTCGACGTAGTCGGCAGGGTCCTGTACGACACCCTCCGGGACGAGCCGGTCCGCGACTTCGTCCCGCCCGGCGAGTCGGTCGCCTTCCGTGTCACGGGCGCCCGCACCGGCGACTGACCTCAGGATCGACGTGGGTTGACGTGGGTCAGTCAGGGGCGGGGCGTTCGGCGTTGCGGGCGATGTTGCGGGCCATGCCGCCGAAGACGACCGCGTGGAACGGGAAGACCGAGCCCCAGTAGGCGTGACCGGCCAGGCCATGCGGGAGAAAGACCGCGCGCTGCACGTAGCGGCTCGCGCCGGCCTCGCCGGGCTCGACGCGCATCTCCAGCCAGGCCCGGCCGGGCAGCCGCATCTCGGCGCGCAGCCGCAGCAGCTCGCCCGGGACGATCTCCTCGACCCGCCAGAAGTCCAGCGCCTCACCGACCTGGAGGCGGTGCGGGTCGCGCCTGCCCCGGCGCAGCCCCACCCCACCGATCAGCCGGTCCAGCCACCCGCGCACCGACCAGGCCAGCGGGAACGAGTACCAGCCGTGCTCCCCACCGACCCCCTCGATCACCCGCCACAGCGCGTCCGCCGGGGCGGCCACGGCCCGTTCCCGCTCATCGGTGTAGACGGTGCCGCCGGACCACGCCGGGTCGCTGGGCAGCGGCTCGGCCGGGGCGTCCGGCCCGCTCGCGGTGGACCAGCGGGTCTCCACCTCGGCGTCGCGGACCTTCGCCAGCGCCAGCGCGACGGCCTCGTCGAAGCGGGTCAGCCCGCCCGGCGGGTCGGGGACGTACCGGGCGATGTCGTGCTCGTGGGCGACCGCCTCCTGCACCAGGCTCTCCACCAGCGGCCGGGCGATGGCGTTCGGCACCGGGGTGATCAGCCCGACCCAGTGCGAGGAGAGCGCCGGGGTCAGCGGCCGCACCGGGACGATGATCCGCCGGGGCAGCCCGGCCACCCGGGCGTAGCGCCGCATCATGTCCTGGAAGGTGAGCACGTCCGGGCCGCCGATGTCGAAGGCCCGGTTCACCTCCGGCGGCAGCGCGACGCAGCCCGTCAGGTAGCGCAGCACGTCCCGGACGGCGATCGGCTGGATCCGGTTGCGGACCCAGCGCGGGGTGACCATCACGGGCAGCCGCTCGGTGAGGTGGCGCAGCATCTCGAACGAGGCCGAGCCGGACCCGATGATCACCGCTGCCCGGAGCACGGCCGTCGGCACACCGCTGGCCAGCAGGATCCGCGCCACCTCCGCCCGGGACCGCAGGTGCGGCGACGAGACCTCGCCGTCGGCGTTCGGCTCCGGCCCACCGAGGTAGACGATCCGGCGTACACCCGCGGCGCGGGCCGCGGCGGCGAAGTTGGCCGCGGCCTCCCGGTCGGCCGCCTCGAAGCCGGCCTGACCGAGTGAGTGCACCAGGTAGTACGCGACGTCCACGCCCGCGAACGCGGCCGGCAGGGTCTCCGGTCTGCGCAGGTCGCCCTCGGCGATCTCGGCCCGCGACGCCCACGGCACGTCGCGCAGCCGGCCGGCCCTGCGGGCCAGACAGCGCACCTGGTGCCCGTCCGCCAGCAGCCTGGGCGCGAGCCGCCCGCCGATGTACCCGGTCGCACCCGTGACGAGGCATCTCACAGCCACCAGTGTGCGGCCCATAGACTTCCTCGTTGTGAAGAACGCGACGAGCACCTTCTGGGGGCCGGACTTCGAGCAGCTCGCCGCCGCCGGTCCGGCGATCGCCGAGCTGGTTGCCGCCTTCGGGGCGTACCACCGTGGCTGAGCGCGGGGTGGACGCGGCGCACGTGGCCGACGACCGCGGCTGGCGGCTGCGCCACCTGCCGGTGCTGCTGGTCGTATCCGCCGTGGTGGCGGCCATCGGCGCGGTGGCCGGCGGCGTCCTCGGCGGTGCCGACGCGGCGCTCGGCGTGGCCGCCGGGGTGGCGGTCACGGTGGTCAGCTACACCCTCACCACGGTGGTGCTGGCCTGGGCGGACGCGCGGAACCCGCAGCTCGTGCTGCCGTTCGGCCTCGGCCTCTACGCCGCCAAGTTCACCCTTCTGGGTGGCGTGATGGTGGCGGTCGCGTCGACCGGGTGGGCCGGGCTGCTCCCGCTCTGCCTCGGCATCGCCGTCGGCGTGGCGGTCTGGACCGGCGCGCACGTCTGGTGGATCAGCACGGTCCACACGCGCCGGACCAGGGCCTGACGCCGCCGGCGTCCCACTGCTCGGCACGACGCGCGAATGTGTCCGATGCCGGTCATTCTCTGGGTGGCGGAAGGGGAGTAGCGTGCCCCCAGACGAACTGCCCGCCCGAGGCCCACACAACGACAGTTGTGCGGGGGGTGAGGCACAGCCTCGTTTTCCCGACTGATATCGTTCGCCCCGTCATGGCTGGTGACCAAACCCCCCGACCCAGCGGCGGCCCGGACGACATACCGACCGGTGCCGGCCAGGGTTGGACCGCGCTCTCGTACCTCATCGGGGGCATGCTCGTCTGGGGCTTCATCGGCTGGCTGGTCGACCAGTGGCTCGACACCGGCGGCATCGCCACCGGGATCGGCGTCGTGCTCGGCATGGCCGGGGGGATCATCCTGGTCATCCGCCGGCTCGGCACGCCTACTTAGGAAGGGACGCGGTGTTCGGACAGGCGAACGTCCTGGCACAGGGCGAGGCAGCATTCCCACCCAGCGTGGACGATTTCTACCTGCCCAGCATCCTCCCCTGGGGTGCGCACGACTCGTACTGGTTCACCAAGATCACGGCCATGGTCTGGATCGCCGTCGGCATCCTGATCATCTTCTTCCTGGTCACGTACCGGAAGCCGCAGCTCGTGCCGACGAAGAAGCAGTGGCTCGCCGAGTCGATCTACGGCTTCGTGCGGAACAACATCGCCGTCGACATGATCGGGCACGCGGGGGTGCGGTTCGCGCCGTACTTCACCACGCTCTTCTGCTTCGTCCTGCTGACGAACTTCTTCGCGATCCTGCCGTTCTTCCAGATCTCGCCGAACTCGCACATCGCGTTCCCGGCCGTCCTGGCCGCGATCAGCTACGTGCTGTTCAACTACATCGGCATCCGCAAGCACGGCTTCGTGAAGTACTTCAAGAACTCCCTGATCCCGCCGGCACCGTGGTACATCCTGCCGCTGCTGATCCCGATCGAGCTCTTCTCGACCTTCCTGGTCCGGCCGTTCTCGCTGGCCGTCCGTCTCTTCGCGAACATGTTCGCCGGCCACATGCTCCTGCTGGTCTTCACGCTCGGCGGCTTCGCGATGCTGAGCGCCAACGCCTGGCTGGCCCCGGTCTCGGTGCTGTCCTGGGTGATGACCATCGCGCTCACCTTCCTCGAGTTCCTGGTGATCTGCCTCCAGGCCTACGTCTTCACGGTGCTCAGCGCCAGCTACGTACAGGGCGCGCTCGCCGACGAGCACTGATCCACCTTGCACCAACCAGTTGTCGTCCCGCGTGACCGTCACGCGTGATAACCAGGAGGAACCCACTAATGGACATCTACGCCGCGGTAGAGGGCAGCACCGCCGCCATCGGCTACGGTCTCGCGGCCATCGGCCCGGGCATCGGTGTCGGCCTGGTCTTCGCCGCCTACATCCAGTCGACGGCCCGTCAGCCGGAGTCGTCGAAGATGACCCTGCCGTACGTCTGGATCGGCTTCGCCGTCATCGAGGCGCTCGCGCTGCTGGGCATCGCGTTCGGCTTCATCTGGCAGGGCACGCTCTCCTAATCCCGCCCCCCTTCGACCGGGAGGTCACCCATGTTCTTCCTCGCCGCTGAGGGTGGTGAGTCGCACAACCCGATCATCCCGATCTGGCAGGAGATCGTGGTTGGGTCCGTGGCCTTCGCCGTGCTCTGCTTCGTGCTGATGAAGTTCGTCTTCCCCCGCATGGAGCAGACGTTCCAGGCCCGGGTGGACGCGATCGAGGGCGGCATCAAGCGCGCCGAGGCCGCCCAGGCCGAGGCCAACCAGCTCCTCGAGCAGTACCGCGCGCAGCTCGCCGAGGCGCGTAACGACGCCGCCCGGATCCGGGACGACGCCCGGGCCGACGCCGAGGGCATCCGCCAGGACATCCTCGCCAAGGCGCGGGAGGAGTCCGACCGGGTCATCGCGGCCGGCAAGGAGCAGCTCGCCGCCGAGCGGGCCACCATCGTGCGCGAGCTGCGCACGGAGGTCGGCACGATCGCGGTCGACCTGGCCAGCAAGATCGTCGGCGAGTCGTTGGCCGACGAGGCCCGCCGCAAGGGCACCGTCGACCGGTTCCTCAGCGGCCTCGAGAGCACGGGGGCCCGCTGATGCAGGCCGCCAGCCGGGAGTCGTACCGGGCCGCGACCGAGCGCCTGGCGGCGTACGCACGGGGTGCGGAGCCGTCGGCGGTGGCCGCCACCGCCGACGACCTGCTCGCCGTCGCCGGCCTGCTGCGGCGCGAGCCGCGGCTGCGCCGGGCGCTGTCCGACCCGGCCCGGCCGGGCGCGGACCGCGCCGGGCTGCTCGGCGACATGCTCCGGGGGAAGGTCGGCGCGGGCGCGCTCGACCTGCTCACCGGGCTGGCGTCCGGCCGGTGGTCGGCGCCGTCGGAACTGCTCGACGGCACCGAGCGACTGGGCGTGGAGGCGCTGCTGGCCAGCGCCGACGCGTCCGGCGACCTGGGCGAGGTCGAGGACGAGCTGTTCCGCTTCGGTCAGGTGGTCGCCGGCCAGCCCGCGCTCTCCGCGGCGCTGTCCGACCCGGTCGCCCCGGTCGAGCGGCGGGCCGCGCTGGCCCGCGAGCTGCTGACCGGCAAGGCCAGCCCGATCACCGTCCGCCTCGTCGAGGTGGCGCTGGGCGGGTTCGGCGGGCGGTCCTTCACCGGTTCGGTCACCCGGCTGGTCGAGCTCACCGCCGACCGGCGGGACCGGCAGGTCGCGTACGTGACCGTGGCGGCCCCGTTGAGTGACGAGGACGAGCGCCGGCTCGGTGCCCGTCTCTCCGCGATGTACGGTCGAGAGGTTTCCGTCAAGCAGGCGGTGGACCCCACGATCCTCGGTGGCGTCAGCGTCCGGGTCGGCTCCGACCTGTACGACGGCACCGTCCTGCGCCGCCTCAACGAGACCCGCAACGCGCTCGCTAAGCGCTGACCGGCGCCCGCTGGCACACCCCGCGAAGCGCCCGGATTGACAGACGCCATTCGGACCGGTCGGTACTAGGTATCCCGGGCCCCTGAAATTTAAGGAAGCAGAGGATGGCCGAGCTGACCATCTCGACGGAGGAGATCCGCGGCGCCCTGGAGCGCTACGTCTCCTCCTACTCGCCCGATGTCTCCCGCGAGGAGGTCGGCACCGTTGCCGACACCGGCGACGGCATCGCCCACGTCGAGGGCCTGCCCTCGACCATGACCAACGAGCTCCTGGAGTTCGAGGACGGCACGCTCGGCGTCGCACTGAACCTCGACGTCCGGGAGATCGGTGTCGTCGTCCTCGGCGACTCCGCGAAGCTCGAAGAGGGCCAGCGCGTCAAGCGCACCGGCCGGGTGCTCTCCGTGCCGGTCGGCGACGCCTTCCTCGGCCGCGTGGTCAACGCGCTCGGCCAGCCGATCGACGGTCTCGGCGACATCGCCAACGAGGGCTTCCGCGAGCTGGAGCTCCAGGCTCCGAACGTGATGTCCCGGCAGTCCGTCGACGAGCCGCTGCAGACCGGGATCAAGGCGATCGACGCCATGACCCCGATCGGCCGGGGCCAGCGGCAGCTGATCATCGGTGACCGCAAGACCGGCAAGACCACGGTCGCGCTGGACACCATCCTCAACCAGCGGGACAACTGGCGCTCCGGCGACCCGAAGAAGCAGGTCCGCTGCATCTACGTCGCCATCGGCCAGAAGGCCTCCACGGTCGCCTCGATCAAGGGCGTCCTGGAGGAGGCGGGCGCGCTGGAGTACACCACCATCGTCGCCTCCCCGGCCTCCGACCCGGCTGGCTTCAAGTACCTGGCCCCGTACACCGGCTCGTCCATCGGACAGCACTGGATGTACGGCGGCAAGCACGTCCTGATCGTCTTCGACGACCTGAGCAAGCAGGCCGAGGCGTACCGCGCCGTGTCGCTGCTGCTGCGCCGCCCGCCGGGCCGCGAGGCGTACCCGGGTGACGTCTTCTACCTGCACTCCCGGCTGCTGGAGCGCTGCGCGAAGCTCTCCGACGAGCTGGGCGGCGGCTCGATGACCGGTCTGCCGATCATCGAGACGAAGGCCAACGACATCTCGGCCTTCATCCCGACCAACGTCATTTCCATCACCGACGGCCAGATCTTCCTCGAGACCGACCTGTTCAACCAGGGCGTCCGGCCGGCCATCAACGTCGGCACCTCGGTCTCCCGGGTCGGTGGCGCCGCGCAGGTGAAGCCGATGCGCAAGGTCGCCGGTTCGCTGCGGCTGAACCTGGCCCAGTTCCGTGAGCTGGAGGCGTTCGCCGCCTTCGCCTCCGACCTGGACAAGACCTCCCGGGCCCAGTTGGACCGCGGTTCCCGCCTGGTCGAGCTGCTCAAGCAGCCCAACTACTCGCCGTACCCGGTGCAGGAGCAGGTCGTCACGGTCTGGGCCGGCACCGAGGGCAAGCTCGACGACATCCCGGTCGGCGAGGTCCGCCGCTTCGAGTCGGAGTTCCTCCAGTACCTGCGGCACAAGCACGAGGGTGCCCTCGTGGCGATCGCCGACAACACGTGGAACGACGAGGTGATCTCCACCCTCGACCAGGCAATCGTCAGCTTCAAGCAGACGTTCCTGGGCAAGGAGGACGAGGCCCGGATCAACGAGGCCCCGGCCGCCCCGCTGGAGGGCGAGCAGAACCGCGAGACGGTGACCCGCTACCGCGGCAACGCCGAGAAGCAGTAGGGCTGACTCATGGCGGCCCAGGTACGCGTTCTTCGTCAACGGATCCGGTCGGCGAAGGGGATGAAGAAGATCACCAAGGCGATGGAGCTCGTGGCGACGAGCCGGATCGCCAAGGCCCAGGCCCGGGTGCAGGCGTCCCTGCCGTACTCCCAGGCCATCACCGGCGTGCTCACCGCGCTGGCGTCCAACGCCCGGATCGACCACCCGCTGCTCACCGCGCGTGAGCAGGTGCGGCGGGCGGGCGTCCTGCTGGTCACCAGCGACCGGGGCCTGGCCGGCGGTTACAGCTCCAACGCGATCAAGACGGCGCAGTCGCTGATCGCCCGGCTGCGCGCCGAGGGCAAGGAGCCCGTGCTCTACGTCATCGGCCGCAAGGGCGTCGCGTTCTACCGGTTCCGGGAATGGCCGATCGAGGCGAACTGGACGGGCTTCTCGGAGCAGCCGACGTTCGCCGACGCCCGCGAGGTGGGTGAGACGCTGATCAAGGCGTTCACCGCCGGCGCGGACGACACCGACGGCGACGCCGGGGCGGACGGGGTGCTGGGGGTCGACGAGCTGCACATCGTCTACACCGAGTTCCACTCCCTGATGACCCAGAACCCGGTCGCGAAAATCATCGGCCCGATGCAGGTCGAGGACCGGCCGAGGTCGGAGGGCCTGCTCCCGGCGTACGAGTTCGAGCCGGAGGCGGAGGTGCTGCTCGACGCGCTGCTGCCGAAGTACATCAACACGCGGATCTACGCGGCGTTGCTGGAGTCGGCGGCGAGCGAGTCGGCGGCCCGACGGCGGGCGATGAAGAGCGCCACCGACAACGCCGAAGAGATGATCGAGAAGTACACGCGTGAGATGAACTCGGCCCGCCAGGCCGGGATCACCCAGGAGATCAGCGAGATCGTCGGCGGCGCGAACGCGCTCGCCGCGTCGGGAAGTGAAGTGTGATGACTGTATCCGCAGTTGCTGGTGGACCAGCTGAGACCAAGACGGCCACGGGTCGCGTGGTCCGGGTCATCGGCCCGGTCGTCGACGCCGAGTTCCCGCGCGACGCCATGCCGGCCCTGTTCAACGCCCTGCACGTCACCGTGATGCTCTCCGGCGGTGAGAAGACGCTGACCCTGGAGGTCGCCCAGCACCTGGGTGACAACCTGGTCCGCGCGATCTCGATGCAGCCGACCGACGGCCTGGTCCGCGGCACCGAGGTGCGCGACACCGGCTCGCCGATCACCGTGCCGGTGGGCGACGCGGTCAAGGGCCACGTCTTCAACGCCCTCGGCGAGTGTCTCAACCTCACCGAGGGCGAGACGCTGAACGCCGACGACCGGTGGGGCATCCACCGCAAGGCCCCGGCCTTCGCGGACCTGGAGCCGAAGACCGAGATGCTGGAGACCGGCATCAAGGTCATCGACCTGCTCGCCCCGTACGTCAAGGGCGGCAAGATCGGCCTGTTCGGCGGCGCGGGCGTGGGCAAGACGGTGCTCATCCAGGAAATGATCACCCGCGTGGCGAACAACTTCGGTGGCACGTCGGTCTTCGCCGGCGTGGGTGAGCGCACCCGTGAGGGCAACGACCTCATCGCCGAGATGACCGAGTCCGGTGTCATCGACAAGACCGCGTTGGTCTTCGGTCAGATGGACGAGCCGCCGGGCACCCGGCTGCGCGTCGCCCTCTCCGCGCTGACCATGGCGGAGTACTTCCGCGATGTGAAGAAGCAGGAGGTGCTGCTCTTCATCGACAACATCTTCCGCTTCACCCAGGCCGGCTCCGAGGTCTCCACCCTGCTCGGCCGCATGCCGAGCGCCGTGGGTTACCAGCCGACCCTGGCCGACGAGATGGGCGAGCTCCAGGAGCGGATCACCTCCGTCCGGGGCCAGGCCATCACCTCGCTGCAGGCGATCTACGTGCCGGCGGACGACTACACCGACCCCGCCCCGGCCACCACGTTCGCCCACCTCGACGCGACCACCAACCTGGAGCGGTCGATCTCCGACAAGGGCATCTACCCGGCCGTGGACCCGCTGGCGTCCTCGTCCCGGATCCTCGCCCCGGAGTTCGTCGGCGCCGAGCACTTCGCGGTCGCCACCGAGGTGAAGCGGATCCTGCAGAAGTACAAGGACCTGCAGGACATCATCGCCATCCTCGGCATCGAGGAGCTCTCCGAGGAAGACAAG
The DNA here is from genome assembly GCF_050948415.1 of Micromonospora sp. CA-111912. Lineage (NCBI taxonomy): Bacteria > Bacillati > Actinomycetota > Actinomycetes > Micromonosporales > Micromonosporaceae > Micromonospora > Micromonospora sp. CA-111912. Next base: position 6,025,058 of record NZ_CP192007.1, on the reverse strand, counting down.
ATCACCGTGCAGCGCGCGCGGCGGATCGAGCGCTTCCTGTCGCAGAACACCTACGCCGCCGAGCAGTTCACCGGCGTGCCGGGTTCGACGGTCCCGATCGCCGAGACCATTGAGGCGTTCAAGAAGATCAGCGAGGGCGAGTACGACCACTTCCCCGAGCAGGCCTTCTTCATGTGCGGTGGTCTGCAGGACCTGGAGCAGAAGGCCGCGGAGCTGATGAAGTAGACGGCCGTCACACCATCGAAGACCGCCCCGGTAGCCACCGGGGCGGTCTTCGCTCATCTACAGGCCCTATGATCTCCGCTGTCCGGTTGCCGAGCCGGTGGTTATGACGTGGGCGGGGTACCGTCGATCCACGCCGTCCCCCGGCGAGTGACAAATACTGCAACCTTTCGGCTGCGTGCGCCCGTCTCCTCTTCGTGGGCGTGACGAACGGAGATGCTCGTGGGTAAGGCCGGTAAGGGCGGCGGGAAGAAGCCGTCGGTGTGGTCTGGCGTGCCAAGGTGGGCGCGGATGTGCACGGTGTTCGGCGCCGCGCTCATGCTGCTCAGCGGCGCGGTGCTGGTGGGCTACGAGGCGCTGGTGTCCCGGTACGAGGGCGCGGTCGGCAAGGGCGACCTGTTCGGCGACCAGGCCGCGGGCGCCCAGGAGCGCAAGAGCAACATCAAGGGCCCGCTCAACATCCTGCTGGTGGGCATCGACCCGCGCGATGCGGAGACCCCGCCGCTGGCGGACTCGGTCATGGTGCTGCACGTGTCGACCGAGCTGGACCGGGCGTACCTCTTCTCGCTCCCCCGCGACCTGCGGGTCGAGATCCCGAAGTTCAGCAAGGCGGATTTCCACGGCGGCACCGACAAGCTCAACGCCGCGATGTCGTACGGCAGTCGGGTGCCTGGGCAGAACCCCGACGCCGCCCGCGGCTTCGAGTTGTTGGCCAAGACCGTGCAGCAGGTGACCGGGATCGAGCGCTTCGACGGCGGCGCGATCATCAACTTCACCGGCTTCCAGAAGATCGTCGACGCGATGGGCGGCGTCGACATGTACATCGAGCGCGAGGTGCGCTCCGAGCACCGCGAGCCGAGCGGGGTGCACCGCAAGGGCAATCCCTACGGCGATGGCTACATCGGCCCCCAGGCGGTCTACAAGAAGGGCAACCAGCACCTCAACGGCTGGCAGGCGCTGGACTACGTCCGGCAGCGGTACCCGAAGAACGGCGTCCCGGACGCCGACTACGGCCGGCAGCGGCACCAGCAGCAGTTCATCAAGGCGATGGTCAACCAGGCGTTCAGCGCCGACGTGGTGACCAACCCGATCAAGCTGGACAAGGTGATCCGGGCCGCCGGGCAGTCGCTGATCTTCAACGGCCGGGGCAGCAGCGTGATCGACTTCGCGATCGCCCTCAAGTCCACGCGCGCCGACAACGTCGAGCTGATCAAGCTGCCGGCGGAGAACATCGGCACCGGGTCGGCGTACCGGGGGGAGCGGCTGCTGCCCGAGGCCGAGGACTTCTTCACCGCCCTGAAGAAGGACCAACTGGACGCGTTCCTGCTGGAGCATCCGGACTTCCGCAACAAGACGAAGTAGCGCCCGGTGGCGTGGTCCGGGCGCGGGTGGCGCAGCTTACGCCACCCGCGTTCGGCGTCCGCGGGGGGCGCGACTAGACTTTCCACAATCCGCCGCCGCAGCAAGGAGACAGCGTGGCAAAGCAGCTTCACGTCGAGCTCGTAGCCGTCGAGGAGAAGGTCTGGTCCGGCGAGGCCGAGATGGTCGTCGCCCGGACGACCGAGGGTGAGCTGGGTGTGCTGCCGGGGCACGCGCCCCTGCTGGGCCAGCTCGCCGAGCCCGGCCAGGTCCGGATCAAGCTGGCCGGCGGCGAGCAGGTCTCGTACGAGGTGGCCGGTGGCTTCCTTTCCGTGAGCAGCGAGGGTGTCACCGTTCTCGCCGAGAGCGCCACCCCGGTCTCCGCCTCGCAGAGTCGCTGAGCCGACCCCCCGATGGAGATCGTGGAGGGGATCGGGATCGGCTTCGCCGCCGTGATCGCCGCTCTGCTGATTCTCTTCGTCCGACGGGCGCTGGTCACCCGTACCGGCGGGATCATCCGGCTCAGCGTCCGGGTCTCCACGATGCTCGACGGCCGGGGCTGGTCGCCCGGTTTCGGCCGGTTCGCGGGCGATGAACTCCGGTGGTACCGGATGTTCTCCTTCGCCCTGCGCCCCAAGCTGGCGCTGTCCCGCAAGACCCTGGTGGTGGAGCGCCGGCGGCTGCCCGAGGGGCAGGAACGCCTCTCCATGCCCGCCGACTGGGTGATTCTGCGGTGCACCAGTGAGCACGCCCCGGTGGAGATCGCCATGGCCCGATCCACCGTCACCGGCTTCCTCTCCTGGATCGAGGCCGCCGCACCCGGAGCGGCCTCGCCCCGCCTGGCATCCCAGGACTGGCCCGCCGCCTGACCCACCCCACCCCGTGCCACACCCCGGCCGGTGTCCCCGCCCTGCCCTGCCCCGGCGATCTTGCACTTAGGGCCCGGGCGTAACGGACAAAGGGCGCGCTATCGGGGCCCTAACTGCAAGATCGCCGGGGGCCTGGGGGTGCGGGCACCCTGGGGTGCTGTGTGGGGTCAGGTTGGGGAAGCGGTCAGTTCGATCTCGTAGCCCTGGGGATTCGTGAGGTAGGCCGCGTAGGTGTTTGGGCCACCGGCGTGCGGGTGGCGGTCCGGGAAGAGCAGCGTCCAGCCGTGGGCCGGCGCGGCCTCGACCAGCCGGTCCACGGCGGCCGGTGGCCCGGTGTGGAAGGCCAGGTGGTTCAGGCCCGGGGCGAGCCGGTCGTGGTTTCGCCCGGACAGCGCGGGGGACTCCTCCAGCACCAGGTACGTCGGGCCGAGCCGCCAGGACCGGCCCGCCGGCCACTCCTGGAACGGCGTCCAGCCCAGCTCGCCCAGCAGCCAGCTCCAGCCGTGCACCGCGCCGGCCAGGTCGGGTACCCAGACCTCGACGTGGTGCAGGGCCCCGACCGGGGCGCGGTCGGTGTCGACGCTCAGCGCTTACCGCCCGGCACCCACAGCACGTCTCCTGCCGGATTTGCCGTTCTTGACAGGATAAAGAGCAGATCGGAGAGCCGGTTGAGATACTTTGCCGGGAGGATGCTGGTCCGGTCGGGGTCCTGCGCGACCAGCGCCCATGCCGCACGCTCGGCCCGCCGGGCGATCGTCCGTGCCACGTGCAGCAGCGCCGCTCCTGCGGTGCCGCCGGGGAGGATGAAGGAGTCGAGCTTGCTCAGGCGTGCGTTGTACTCGTCGCACCATCCCTCGAGACGGTCCACGTACTCCTCGGTGACCCGCAGCGGCGGGTACTCCGGGTCCGGCTCGACCGGGGTGGACAGGTCGGCGCCGACGTCGAACATGTCGTTCTGGATCGACCCCAGCACCGCCCGTAGCTCGTCGTCGAGCTGCCCCAGCGCGATCGCGACGCCGATCGCGGCGTTGCACTCGTCGACGTCCGCGTACGCGGCGATCCGCGGATCGGTCTTCGGCACCTGCTCGTTGTTGCTCAACCTGGTCATGCCGGCATCGCCGGCCCTGGTGTAGATGCGCGTGAGGTGGACGGCCATGACGCACAGCCTACGGATACCCGACCTGACCATCCCCGATCGGCCGGCCCCGACCCGGCCGACCGGGGTCGGTCCCGGCGACGCCGGGGACCCGGCGGTCAACGACGTCGACGTCATCCGGGTCTCCGGGAACGCCCGGCTCGCCGGGACGGTGCACGTCGTCGGGGCGAAGAACTCGGCCCTCAAGCTGATGGCCGCCGCGCTGCTGGCCCCTGGGCGCAGCGTCATCACGAACGTCCCCCGGATCACCGACATCGCCATCATGGGCGAGGTGCTGCGCCGGCTGGGGTGCGGCGTCCGGTTCGACGCGGACGAGCCCGTCGACCCGATGGTGGCCCGGGGCGGGGTGGCCCGGTCCCGGTCGGTCACCATCGACGTGCCGGACCGGCCCGGCGCGGAGGCCGACTACGACCTGGTTCGCCGGCTGCGCGCGTCGATTTGCGTGCTCGGCCCGCTGCTGGCCCGCCGGGGGTACGTCCGGGTGGCCCACCCCGGCGGGGACGCCATCGGCTCCCGAGGGCTGGACATGCACATCGCCGGGCTGACCCGGATGGGCGCGGACATCTCCGGCGAGCACGGCTTCGTCATCGCCGCCGCCCCGGGCGGCCTGCACGGCGCGGACATCGTGCTCGACTTCCCCAGCGTCGGGGCCACCGAGAATCTGGTGATGGCCGCCGTGCTGGCCCGGGGCACGACGGTGATCGACAACGCGGCCCGGGAACCGGAGATCGTGGACATCTGCTCGATGCTGATCCGGATGGGTGCCCGGATCGAGGGGGAGGGCACCTCCACCCTGCACATCGATGGGGTGCCGGGGCTGCGGCCGGTGCGGCACGCGACCGTCGGCGACCGGATCGTCGCCGGGACCTGGGCGTTCGCCGCCGCGATGACCCGGGGGGACGTCACCGTGACGGGGATCGACCCGGGCTTCCTGGAAGTCGCGCTGGACAAGCTGATCTGCGCCGGTGGGCTGGTGGAGACCCGCAGCGACGCCTTCCGGGTACGGGTCGACGAGCGCCCCCGGGCGGTGGACGTGGTCACCCTGCCCTACCCGGGCTTCGCCACCGACCTGCTGCCGATGGCGATCGGGCTCGCCGCAGTCAGCGACGGCGCGTCCCTGATCACCGAGAACATCTTCGACGGCCGGTTCATGTGCGCCAACGAGATGATGCGGCTCGGCGCGGACATCAAGACCGACGGCCACCACGCCGTGGTCCGCGGCCGGGACCGGCTCTCCGGGGCACCCGTCCGGGCCACCGACATCCGGGCCGGCGCCGGGCTGATCATCGCCGGGCTCTGCGCCGACGGGGTCACCGAGGTCTCCCACGTGCACCACGTCGACCGCGGCTACCCGGACTTCGTCGCCGACCTGCGGGCGCTGGGCGTGAAGGTCGAACGCGGCAGCGTGCCGGAGGAGCCGGCGCTGGAGATCTGACCGCGGCAGATCTGACCGCGGCGCGGTCCCGGCCGCCGCTGGTCGCCTGTCTGCCGGCGGTCGCCTGCCGGCTGGCTTAGCCATCGTTCAGGGTCGCCGATAGGGTGAGGCAGACACTCAATCAGGCGAGGGAGAAGCAGATGGCGGGTCGACTCGCGGTCGTCGGGGCCGGGCTGATGGGCTCGGGCATCGCCCAGGTGGCGGCGCAGGCGGGCTGGCAGGTGACGCTGCGGGACCTGGACGACGCGGCCACCGGGCGCGGACTGGCCGGCATCCGGAAGTCGCTGGAGAAGTTCGCCGAGAAGGGCAAGATCGAGGCCGCCGAGGTCGAGGCGACGCTCGGCCGGATCACCCCGACCACCGACCTGGAAGCGGTCGCCGACGCGGACATCGTCGTCGAGGCGGTGTTCGAGCGGCTGGAGATCAAGCACGAGGTCTTCCGGGCGCTCGACAAGATCTGCAAGGCCGACGCGGTGCTCGCCACCAACACCTCGGCCATCCCGGTCACCCAGATCGCCGCCGTGACCGAGCGCCCGGAGGCGGTCGTCGGCACGCACTTCTTCTCCCCGGTGCCGATGATGAAGCTCTGCGAGCTGGTGCGCGGGTACAAGACCAGCGACGAGACCCTGGCCACCGTGAAGGCGTTCGCCGAGGAAATCGGCAAGACCGTCGTCGTGGTCAACCGGGACATCGCCGGGTTCGTCACCACCCGGCTGATCGCAGCCCTGGTCGTCGAGGCGGTCAAGCTGGTCGAGTCCGGCGTGGTGTCGGCCGAGGACCTGGACACGGCCTGCAAGCTCGGCTTCGGCCACGCGATGGGCCCGCTGGCCACCACCGACCTGACCGGCGTGGACGTGCTGCTGCACGCCTCGAAGAACATCTACACCGACACCGCCGACGAGAAGTTCTTCCCGCCGGAGCTGCTCCAGCGCATGGTCACCGCCGGCGACCTGGGCCGCAAGACCGGCAAGGGCTTCTACACGTACTGACGCCGCACCGGCCCCCTGATCCGTTCCCCGCCCGGGGCTGGGTCAGGGGCGCGGCGGCGTGAGGGCGGCGGCCAGGAACGAGAAGGCCGCCGGGACGACAGTGCCCCAGTAGACGAAGTTGTGTCGGCCGTCGGCGTACTCGGCCCGGGCCGGCGGCTCGGGCAGGGCGCGGGCCAGCGCCCGCACGTCGCGCAGCAGGCCGTCCTGCCGGCCGCACCAGAGCCCGACCGGCGTGCCGCGCAGCCGATCCACGTCGGTGAACACCGCGTCCCCGGGGCGTACGGCGGGGGAGAACGCGGCCACCGCGCGCAGCCAACCGGGGAAGGTCTCGGCGAGCAGCAGCGATCCGAAGCCGCCCATCGACCAGCCCCAGGCAGCGACGCGGCTGGTGTCGAAGCCGCGCTCGGCGCACCAGGCCGGCAGCTCCTCGCGCACCATCCGCTGCGGGTCGTCCGCACCGGAGCGCCGCCAGGAGAGCCGGCCGCCGGTCGCTCCGGCGAGTGCGAACGGCGGAGCGCCCCGCTGCACCGCGTCCGTGAGGAACCGGGCGAGCCCGAAGCGCGCGAAGTCGCGCGGGGTGGCCGATGCGCCGTGCAGCACCAGGCAGACCGGCAGCCCTCGCCCGTCGCCGTGCCCGGCCGGCACGGCCGTCCAGAAGTCGACGGCTCGGCCCCGGGCCGCCGACTGCCGTCGGATCAGCCGCTCGTCGCCGGCCGGGGCGTCGGGCAGCGCCGGTGCCGGCCCCGGGCGCGGGCGGGTCAGCTTCTGCGCCGTCGCGCCGCCGGCCACGGCCAGCGCCGTTGTGGCGGCCCCGGCCAGGAGCAGCCGTCGCCGCGTCAGTCCCGCCACCACCGGCACAGTCTGCCAGCCCCGTTCTCGGCCCGCCGCCCCGCTGGACGCGGGATCACCCCCGCGTGCGGCGGGGAACAGGAACAGACCGTATGTAGCGATTGGCGAAGCCGGGATCACCCCAAGGTGCGCGGCGAACAGAATGCGAGCCCCGCCAGGATCGACGACACCGTCGGAGCACCCCCGCGTGCTGGGAGCATGCCTGCGCCGGACGGGGCGCGCCCGCTGTGGTGGGGTCACCCCCGCGTGTGAGGGAACGATCCCGCCCGAAGTTCAGCTACCTTCCGGGAATCCCGTTCCGCTCCTTGCGGATCACCCGAGATCCTGGCCAGGGCCTCAATCTCACCGATCCTCAACTATGTCTCCTCTCCCGTGCGTGCCCCGGGAGGTCGCCGCTACGCCGCCCCATGCCGCCCCGTACACCGGGCAGTCGGGTGGCGGCCTGACGAATGCGCCCCCCACCCGGTCGGGGACCTGCCCTTCGGCTCCTATGGAGCTGCCCCGTCCACGCTCCCGCTCCACCGATAGCACAAACGGGGCAGCTCCATAGGGACCAACGCAGGGCAGGCCGACCCGGCAGGGGTCGATGGTGTCGGCAGCGCGCGCGTCCCCTGGGGCCGGCCAAGCCGGAGACCCTCACGACTTTGCCGGGGCAGCCGCAGGGCCGCCTCGTCCAGCACCACCCAGAGCTTTGGTGGACTGTCGGTGGCCTGCCGGCGCATCCGCAGCTCGACCCGGCGGTCCACCTGCTCGGCGGAGGCGTCCGGATGCTCGGCGCGGATGACGGCGCGGGCGTAGTCGGCTGTCTGGAGCAGGCCCGGTATCAGTTGCGGTTCGAAGGCGCGGATCTCCGACGCTTCTGCCTCCAGCCCGACGTAGACCTCGAACCAGTCCGGCAGCACGTCGTCGTACGCCTGCCACCAGCCCCGCTTGCGGGCGTCCCGGGCCACCTGGGCCAGTGCGTCGACTCGGCTCAGCGCTGACTTCGAGACTCCCGGAGGCCGAGGACGCGGTGAGGGGCGGGCCGGTGGGGGCGGGGCTCCCTCAGCCGTCGCGCTTGGTGGTCCAGCGGAAGGTGGTGAGGCAGAGCACGAGGCCGATCACGCACCACAGGGCGAGGACGAGGGCGACCCGGCCCAGCTCGAAGGACCCACCCGGCTCCTGGGCGCCGAAGCTCTCGGGCAGGAAGACCGCCCGCAGCCCCTGGCACATCCACTTGAGCGGGAAGAGGGCCGCCACCTGCTGCATCCAGCTCGGCAGGTTGGTGAAGACGAAGAAGACCCCGGAGGTGAACTGGAGCACGAGGGCGATGGGGGTGACCACGGCCGAGCCGCTGCGTGCCGTGCGGGCCAGCGAGGAGATCGCGATGCCGCACAGGGTGCACGCGGTGACCCCGAGGAGGGAGACCCAGCCGAAGGTGAACCACTTGGCGGCCGTGCCGGGCAGATCCAGGTCGAACACGGCGACCGAGACGGCGAGCAGCAGGGCGGTCTCGGCGACGCTGATCGCCACCACCATGAGCACCTTGCCGGCGAACCACACCCACTTCGGCATCGGGGTGCCACGGTAGCGCTTGAGCACCCCCCGGTCCCGCTCGATCGGGATCCAGATGCCGAGGTTCTGGAAGCTCCCCGTCATCAGGCCGGTGGCGATCATGCCGGTGATGAAGTACTGCGTGTAACTGACACCGGGGGCGATCTCATCGCTGAAGATGGCCGCGAAGATCAGGATCATGATGATCGGGAAGCCCATCGTGAACACGACGGACTCCCGGCTGCGCATGAACTGGGTGATCTCCAGCCGGCCCTGGCGCAGGGCGAGCGCGCCCGCCCCGAGCCGGCGGGCCGGTGCGGCGGGGTCGACCGGGGCCGCCGGCCTGGTGGTGGTGGTCATCAGTGTCCGATCATCTTCAGGTAGACGTCTTCCAGGGTCGGCCGGGTCACCGTCAGCCCGGGGACCTCGCCGCCGAAGCGCGCGGCCAGCTCCGCCACCAGGTGCGTCGGCGTCGCGCTCTCCGCGGTCTCCACGACCCCCTCGGGGGTACGCCAGGAGACCGTCGCCAGGGCCTCCTGCCGGTTGCCGAGCCGGTTCGGCGGGGCCACCTCGACCAGCCGGCCGGCGGCGATCACCCCGACCCGGTCGGCCAGCGCCTCGGCCTCGTCCAGGTAGTGGGTGGTGAGCACGATGGTGGTGCCGGCGGCGGTCAGGTCCCGGATCAGCTCCCAGAACTCGCGCCGGGCCTCCGGGTCGAAGCCGGTGGTCGGCTCGTCCAGGAACAGCAGCTCGGGTCGGCCGATGATGCCGAGCGCGACGTCGAGGCGGCGCTTCTGCCCGCCGGAGAGGGTGTGCGTGCGGGCCTTCGCCTTGGCTCCCAGGCCGACCCGCTCGATGACCTTCGCCGGGTCGTCGGCGTCGGGGTAGAAGCCGGAGAAGTGCGTGACCAACTCGGCGACGGTCAGTTCGTCGAACTCGCCGGTGCCCTGGAGCACGATGCCCACCCGGGACCGCCAGTGCGGCCCGGGGCGGGCGGGGTCGCTGCCCAGCACGGAGACCTCGCCGGCGTCGCGCTGCCGGTAGCCCTCAAGGATCTCCACCGTGGTGGTCTTGCCCGCGCCGTTCGGCCCGAGCAGGGCGAACACCTCGCCGCGGTGGACCGCGAGATCCACGCCCGCCACCGCGACGTTGTCGCCGTACGCCTTGCGCAGCCCCCGGACGGAGATTGCGAGCTCGTCATCCATGCCGTCAAGTGTGCGTCGTGCGGGCCGGTCGGCGGCGCCCGGGGTGCCGGCCGTTCCGCGCGTTCCGGTGCTGTTCGGCCCGCCGCGTCCCATGGATCTGTGCGGTTTTTCACCAACCCAGGTGACTTAACGGTAACTTAGACTCCCGCCATGGACGAGAAGGCTCCCCCCGGCCGGCTTCCCGAGCGCGAGCGTCCGTGGGTGATGCGCACCTACGCCGGGCACTCCTCGGCCACCGCGAGCAATGCGCTCTTCCGCCGCAACCTGGCGAAGGGGCAGACCGGCCTGTCGATCGCCTTCGACCTGCCCACACAGACCGGGTACGACCCGGACCACGAGTTGGCCGCCGGCGAGGTCGGCCGGGTCGGCGTGCCGGTGGCCCACCTCGGCGACATGCGGGCCCTCTTCGACGGCATCCCGCTCGCCGAGATGAACACGTCCATGACCATCAACGCGCCAGCGATGTGGCTGCTCGCCCTCTACGGCGCCGTCGGCGCGGAGCAGGGCGCCGAACTGGCCCGCTGCGCCGGGACCACGCAGAACGACATCATCAAGGAGTACCTGTCCCGGGGGACGTACATCTTCCCGCCGGCCGCCTCGCTGCGGTTGACCGCCGACGTCATCGCGTACACGCTGCGGGAGATGCCCCGGTGGAACCCGGTGAACATCTGCTCGTACCACCTTCAGGAGGCCGGCGCGACGCCGGTGCAGGAGGTCGGCTTCGCCCTGGCCACCGCCGTCGCGGTGCTCGACGCGGTGCGCGACGCCGGCCAGGTGCCGGCCGAGCGGATGGGCGACGTGGTCGCCCGGATCTCGTTCTTCGTCAACTCCGGGGTGCGCTTCGTCGAGGAGATCGCCAAGATGCGCGCGTTCGGCGCGCTCTGGGACGAGATCACCCGCGAGCGGTACGGCGTCACCGACCCGAAGCAGCGCCGGTTCCGGTACGGCGTGCAGGTCAACTCGCTCGGCCTGACCGAGGCCCAGCCGGAGAACAACATTCAGCGGATCGTGCTGGAGATGCTCGGCGTCACCCTGTCCCGGGACGCCCGCGCCCGGGCGGTGCAGCTCCCGGCCTGGAACGAGGCGCTCGGCCTGCCCCGGCCGTGGGACCAGCAGTGGTCGCTGCGCATGCAGCAGGTCCTCGCGTACGAGTCGGACCTGCTCGAATACCCGGACCTGTTCGCCGGCTCGCACGTGATGACCGCGCTGGTCGACGGGATCGTCACCGGGGCCCGGGCGGAGCTGGACAAGGTGCTGGAGATGGGCGGCGTGGTGGCGGCCGTCGAGACCGGGTACCTCAAGAGCGCGCTGGTCGGCTCGCTGGCCGAACGCCGCCGCCGGCTGGAGGTCGGCACCGACGTGGTGGTCGGCGTCAACCGGTTCACCGAGACCGAGTCGTCGCCGCTGACCGCGTCCGGGGCCGAGGCGATCGAGCAGGTCGACCCGGCGGTCGAGGCGGCGGCCGTGGCCTCCGTACGCGAGTGGCGGTCCGGCCGGGACGGAGCGGCGGTCGACGCGGCGCTCGACCGGCTGCGCGCGGACGCCGTGACCACCGCGAACCTGATGCCGGCGACCCTGGCGTGTGTGCGGGCCGGGGTGACCACCGGCGAGTGGGCCGGCGCGCTGCGCCAGGTCTTCGGCGAGTACCGGGCGCCGACGGGGCTGGCCGGCGCGACGACCGGGGTGGGTGGCGACAGCGGCCTGGCCGCCGTCCGGGAGCGGGTCGCCACCACCGCCCGCGAGCTGGGCGCCGGCCGGCTGCGGCTGCTGGTCGGCAAGCCCGGCCTGGACGGGCACTCCAACGGCGCCGAGCAGATCGCGGTACGTGCCCGCGATGCCGGCTTCGAGGTGATCTACCAGGGCATCCGGCTGACCGCCGGGCAGATCGTCGCCGCCGCCGTGGAGGAGGACGTCGACCTGGTCGGCCTGTCCGTGCTCTCCGGCTCGCACCTTGACGCCGTGCCGGCGGTGCTGAACGGCCTACGGGCCGCGGGCCGGGGCGACCTGCCGGTCGTGGTCGGCGGCATCATCCCGCCCGGCGACGCCGAGGCGCTGCGCGCCGCCGGGGTGGCCCGGGTGTTCACGCCGAAGGACTTCGCGCTCACCGGCATCATCGACGACCTCGTCACCGTCGTCCGCGCCGCCAACGGCCTGTGAGCAGGGTGCCCGGTACGGGTGTCAGCGGCCGTCGTACGTCATGCAGTCGGCCATGTCGTTGTCGGGGCCGACCCGGATCGCAGGGGCGTGGCACTCCAACTGGGAGTTGTGCCGGCAGTCCGACCGCTGACACGCGCCCACCTGGGCGATAAGCGACTCGATGCCACCGCGGACCGGCATCTCGACGAAGGTGTGGCAGTGGGCGTGGTCCGCGCTGCCGATCGTGATGGCGAACGCGTGGCAGTCGCCGGTGTTGTTGTAGGCACAGGCCGCGACCACGCATTCCTGGACGCGGGGCATCTCCATCGCCGTAGTCATGACGACCTCCTCTGGGCTCTCATCGACTCCTCTCCGACATTAGGCTTTTGTCGTATTTGATGTTGATGATTGGCCAGCCCGGCCACCCGGCCGGGTCGGCGCCACCCGGCCGTCGAGGGCCTGGTCGATCGGCGCAGCCACCCCGATCGGGCCCGGCCGTGGTCAACCGGCGGGGCCGGGCGGCGTCGCCGCCAGCACCTCGGAGAGCGGAGCCGGCGTGAGCCCCCGGTCGGCCAGCCCGGCCAGGATGTGCGGCAGCGCCTCGTCCGTCATCGGGGCGTTCGCCTCGGTGACGTGCAGGACCACGACGGAGCCGGGGCGTACCCGGGACAGCACCGCGTCGACGATCGGCCGCCAGGACCGCGCGAACGGGTCGCCGCTGACCACGTCACCGTCCACCACCGTGACGCCCAACGGTGCCAGCTCGGCCAGGGCCGCGCGATCGTGGCAGAGTCCGGGGAAGCGGAAGTACCGGGTCTGCCGTCCGCCGTACGGGGCGATCACGTCGAAGGTCCGGGCCACGTCGGCCGCCATCCGCTGCCGGGGGATCGTCGGCAGTTGGTAGCAGTCCGCGGTGAAGGCGAGATGGCCGTACGTGTGGTTGGCCAGCTCGAAGCGCGGGTTGGCGGCCAGGCGACGGGTGACGTCGGGGTACTCCTCGACCCACTTGCCGGTCAGGAAGAAGGTGGCCGGCACCCGTTCCCGCTCCAGCAGGTCGACGATCGCCAGGTTCGCGTACGACCGGACCGCTCCGCTGCGTAGTTGGTACCGCATCGCGTCGGTCATGTCCGCATCGAAGGTGAGCGCCACCTTGTCGCCGGTGCGCGGTCCGTGGTCCACCACCGGCGGCCGTCGCCCGGTTCGGCTCGCACCCGGCACCGTCGCCGTCCCCGGGTCGGGCCTGCCGCTCGGCGCGGGTGGCGGTGCCGACGGTGCCGGCTGTCCGGTCGGCTTCGCCGAGTCCCCGGCCGGGGCGGTACGCGGGCTGCCGGACCCGGTTGCGGCCCCCGAGGGCGCCGGCGCCCAGACAATGGCGGTGTGACCGGTTTCGCGTACGGGGATCGGCGCGGCCAGCAGCGCGGCGACACCGGCCAGGGCGGCGAGCGTCGCCACCAGGGGGACGCGGGAGTTCTTCACAGGCACCGGCAGATGATCTCAACGGACCACCCCCATCCGCTGACCCCCACCCACCCGGACTCCGACGCAAACCTCTTGATCACCGCGCCAGGGCCGGGAGTGGGCGGGGCCTGGGTGAGGTTGGGGTGTTTGGGGGGTTTGGGGGTGTGACCGGGGGCATCCGTCCGGCGGAACATGGGCCGGCCCGGGGTCGTTACACATGGCAGACGATCGAGTAGCGCACCCCGCTGCTGAACCGCCCGACCCCCCGTGACCCCTCGGGGAATGCGGGTCGGCCGCCGGTCGTTACACATGGACCCGCCGCCACCAGCACCCCCGGGCGTGGATGAGCCGCAGGACAACTTCCCCCCTTGATCTGTTGGGCGCCTCGACGTGGTGCTCACACCCCCGCCCCTCCCCAAGGGGCGGCGTGTGTCGACCCCCGATTAGGAGACACCCCCATGAACACGATCATGCGTAAGAGCGTTCTCGGAATCGCTGGACTCGCCTTCGCCGGCGGCGTGTTCGCCGGCCCCGCCACCGCCCACGCCACCCCCACCACCGAATCCACCCCGACCACCGCCGTCGCCGTACAGGCCGACAAGCCGGGCCTCGACAAGGGCAAGCTGATCCCCCACGGCGTGCAGGGCGACCAGTCCCGCATCCAGCTTGACGACGAGCAGACCGCCAACGTCAAGGCGATCATCGCCGCCACGAAGAAGGCCGGCATGGACGAGCGGGCCGCCGTGGTCTCCATCGGCACCGCGTTGCAGGAGTCGAAGCTGGAGAACCTGGGTCACCTCGGTGACCGCAACGACCACGACTCGCAGGGCCTGTTCCAGCAACGCCCCACCTCCGGCTGGGGCACGGTGGAGCAGATCACCGACCCCGAATACTCCACCCTCGCGTTCCTGAAGGGTCTGAAGCAGGTCGACGGGTGGCAGGACATGCCCCTGACCGAGGCCGCGCAGACCGTGCAGGTCTCCGCCTACCCCGACCACTACGCCCAGTGGGAGCAGCAGGCCGCCGACCTCGTCGCCGAGCACTGGAACAGCTGACCCACCGAACAGCCGACCGGCCGGGCCCCCCGACAAAGGGGGGCCCGGCCAGTGGCATCTGCGGGAACGAAGTTCAGGTGGGCGGGTGATCAGACGCGGAAGCCGGCGGCGCGGGCGGCCTGGCGCTCGCGGCGGCGACCCTTACGGCGGCGAAGGAACCAGAAGAGGAAGAGGACGAAGCCGACCAGGAAGGCCAGCACCAGCACCGGCAGGATGATCGCGACCAGGGACATCACGATGCTCGTGGCGTCCTCGGCGGTGCTCGCGACCGGGGCGCCCACACCGGCGGTGGTCGCGTTGATCACCGGGCGGGCGGCGGACTTGAGCAGGTGTACGCCGAGGGCGATGAGCACGCCGGTCACCACCGGCACCCACTGGCTGGACGAGAAGAACTGGTCGGGATCGCTGACCGTGACCGTCTCGGAGCTGGAGCCGGCACCGAAGGCCAGCCCGCCGGCGGTCGGCCGCACCACCGTCTGGACGACGTCGTTGACGTGGTCGACGACCGGCACCTTGTCGGCGACGACCTCGACGGTGAGCAGCACCGCGAGGATCACCATGACCCAGCCGTTGCCGAGCCACTGCCAGCCGCTGGGAAGGTCGATCAGGTCGGTGAAGCGGGCCAGTAATCCCATGGTGAGCAGGGGTATGTAGGCGTTCAGGCCCGCCGATGCGGCGAGCCCGGTACCAGTGAGCACTTCGAACACCGTCTCAGCATGGCACCGCCACGCCAGTGCCGCTCGACGGCGGGGGTCGGGGTCTCCGCTACCCTCGTCGGGTGCGGCTGGTGATTGCGAAGTGCTCGGTGGACTATGTCGGACGGCTCTCGGCTCACCTGCCGTTGGCCACTCGCTTGTTGATGGTGAAGGCGGACGGGTCGGTGTCGATCCACGCTGACGACCGTGCGTACAAGCCGTTGAACTGGATGAGCCCGCCCTGTCGGCTGGAGGAGGCCCCCGGCGTGTGGCGGGTGGTGAACAAGGCCGGCGAGGAGCTGCGGATCACCCTGGAGGAGATTTTCCAGGACACCTCGTACGAGCTGGGCGTCGACCCGGGCCTGCGCAAGGACGGCGTCGAGGCGCACCTGCAGGAACTGCTGGCGGCCAACCCGACCGCCCTGGGCGAGGGGTTCACCCTGGTCCGCCGGGAGTACATGACGGCGATCGGGCCGGTGGACCTGCTCTGCCGGGACGCGGCGCAGGGCGCGGTGGCCGTCGAGGTGAAGCGGCGCGGCGAGATCGACGGGGTGGAGCAGCTCACCCGCTATCTCGAACTGATGAACCGCGATCCGCTGCTCGCCCCGGTCAGCGGCGTCTTCGTCGCCCAGGAGATCAAGCCGCAGGCCCGGGTGCTGGCGACGGACCGGGGCATCCGATGCGTGGTGGTCAACTACGACAAGCTGCGCGGTATCGAGCGCGACGAGCTGACCCTGTTCTGACCGGCCGCCGGCCCACCCCGGTCAGCGGCGGCGGCCGTACATCAGCTTGGTGACCTTGATCAGGCGGGCGACGTCGGCCGGGGTGCGCTCGAAGGTCATCGCCGGCAGCAGCGACCGGGCCCGGCGTCGGGTGACCGCCTTGGCCCGGCCGAACTCGCGCAGCCCGTCCTCGCCGTGGATCCGGCCGAAGCCGGAGTCGCCGACCCCGCCGAACGGCAGGGTGGACATCCCGGCGAAGGTCAGGGTGGAGTTCACCGCGGCCATCCCGGAGCGCAGCCGCCGGGCGATGGCCACCGCCCGCCGCCGGCCGAAGACCGAACCACCCAGGCCGTACGGGAGGGCGTTGGCGCGGGCTACCGCCTCGTCGGCGTCGCGGACCCGGTTGATGGTCAGCGTCGGGCCGAAGGTCTCCTCGCGGACGGCGACGGAGTCCTCCGGCACCTGCACCAGCACGGTCGGGTGCACGTACGGCGGCCGTACCGCGTCCGCGCCGCCGAGCACGGCCTGACCGCCCCGGGCCAGCGCGTCGTCGATGTGCCGGCGGATCACGTCGAGCTGGGCGGGCATGGTGATCGGGCCGATGTCGGCCCCCTCGGCGCCGACGGTCAGCCGGCCGGCCTTCTCCACCACCTTGCCGACGAAGGCGTCGAAGACGGTCTCCACCGCGTACACCCGCTCGATGCCGATGCAGGTCTGGCCGGCGTTGGTGAGTGCGCCCCAGACGCACGCCTCGGCTGCGGCGTCCAGGTCGGCGTCGCTGTCGACGATCATGGCGTCCTTGCCGCCGGCCTCCAGCAGCACCGGGGTCAGCGACTCGGCGCAGGCCGC
The DNA here is from genome assembly GCF_050948415.1 of Micromonospora sp. CA-111912. NCBI lineage: Bacteria > Bacillati > Actinomycetota > Actinomycetes > Micromonosporales > Micromonosporaceae > Micromonospora > Micromonospora sp. CA-111912. The sequence goes on along the minus strand of NZ_CP192007.1, from coordinate 6,008,526 downwards.
CATCACCTTCTTGGCGGTGGCCGTCGAGCCGGTGAAGGCCAGCTTGTCGACCCCGGAACGGCACAGCGCCGCCCCGACGTCGCCGAGGCCGTGCACCACGGTGAACACCGGATGCTCCGGTACCACCTCGGCGAAGGCGTCGGCCAGCCACTGGCCGACGGCCGGGGTGTACTCGCTGGGCTTGAGTACGACGGCGTTGCCGGCGGCGAGCGCGTACGCCGTGGAGCCGATCGGCGTGAAGACCGGGTAGTTCCACGGGCCGATCACCCCGACCACCCCGTACGGCACGTATTCCAGGTGGGCGGAGAACTCGGCGAGGATGAGCCGGGAGCGCTTCCGGCGCGGCCCGAGCACCCGGCCGGCGTTGCGGGCGGCCCAGTCGATGTGCTCGATCGCGGTGAGCACCTCGACGATGGCGTCGGGGACGGGCTTGCCGCCCTCGGCGTGCACCAGCTCAGCCAGCTCCTCGATTCGCCGGGCCAGCACGCCACGCCAGCGCAGCAGCCGCTCCCGGCGGCCGGTGAAGCCGAGCCCGGCCCACCAGGCCGCCGCCTCCCGGGCCCGGTCCACCGCCGTCGCGACGTCGGCCGCTGCCGCGACCGGCAGCCGTCCCACCTCCGCGCCGGTGGCGGGGCTGGTCGACACCAGCCGACCGTCCTCGATGACCGGGGCACCCGGGACACGCACAGCCGTCATGGCGGAAGTCTAGACCCGGAAGCTACCCGCTGGTAGGTCTCCGGTGGCCCGGAGAGCCAGGTGCCGGAGAACCGGGTGCCGAAGAGCCGGGTGCCGGCGGCCCGGGAGGCCGGCGTCGCGCCACCCGGAAGCCACCCCGGGCAAGCGGTTGGATATGAGCAGCGCGCCCCCGGACGGCCCCGAGGGCCGGTGGCGTCGACAGCGCCGAAACCCGACTGGCGGGACGGGCCGGATGGCTCTGGCGGGAGCCGAACCGGCTAGCCGGAGATGGCCGGGCGGGGTCGCGGAGATGACCGGCCGGTGGTGGGGACGGCTACCACGTGATGGCACGCTGACGCCGGGACACCGGTGGCTGGAGGCTGACCGTCCATGGAGGATCTTCCGGAACTGATGCCGCTGCTGACCGTGGCGGGCGGACCGATGCGCGGGGCGAGCTTCCGACTCCGCACGGAGCCGCAGGTGATCGGCCGCGCGTCGACGGTGGACATCGCCGTCGACGATCCGCACCTCAGCCGTCGGCACGCCAGTGTGCGGTTGACCGTCGGCGGGGTGACGCTGGTGGACCTGGGATCCACCAACGGCACCTGGCTCAACGACCGGCGGATCGACGGGCCGGAGCAGCTCTCCGACGGGGACGTGATCCGGCTGGGCCGCACCGAGCTGCGCTTCTTCGACCCGGGCCTGGCCCGGACCGACCCCGTCGGGCTGCGGCTGAGCCCTGTTGCCCGAAGCCGTGACCGCCGCCCCACCCTCCCGCTGCCGCTCGCCGCCCCGCCCGCCGCCCGCACCTGAGGCCGCCACCCTCGACGGTGCCGACCGCGCCCACGGTGCCGACCGCGCCCACCTCGTGAAATACCCCACCGTGACTCGACAACTGAGCGTCACGTGGCAGACTCGCGCGCATAACCCTTAGCGACCGTTCAGCGGTCTCGTGGAGCATTGGGAGGCCGGTCGTGGCGCGCGAGTTCACCAGCGTGGGTGTCGTGGGGCTGGGCACCATGGGCGCGGGGATCGTCGAGGTCTTCGCGCGCAACGGCATCGACGTGGTCGCGGTCGAGATCTCCGACGGGGCCCTGGAGCGCGGCCGGGCCAACCTCACCGGATCTACCGACCGGGCGGTCGCCCGGGGCAAGCTCGCCGAGGCCGACCGGGACGCCCTGCTCTCCCGGGTGGACTTCCGGGTGGGCCTGGACGCGCTGCACTCGGTGGACCTGGTGATCGAGGCCGTTCCCGAGCACCTCGACCTGAAGCAGCGGCTCTTCGCGGAGCTGGACCGGATCTGCCGGCCCGAGGCGATCCTGGCGACCAACACCTCCTCGCTGTCGGTTACCGAGATATCGGTCGCCACCGGGCGGCCGAACCAGGTCATCGGCATCCACTTCTTCAACCCCGCCCCGGTCATGAAGCTGGTCGAGGTGGTCCGCACGGTGGTCACCTCCGCCGAGGTGGTCGCCGACGTGGAGGCCCTCTGCGCCCGGCTCGGAAAGGTCGACGTCACCATCAACGACCGGGCCGGCTTCATCGCCAACGCGCTGCTGTTCGGCTACCTCAACCACGCCGTGGCGATGCACGAGGCGCACTACGCCACCCGCGAGGACATCGACGCCGCCATGAAGCTCGGCTGCGGCCTGCCGATGGGCCCCCTCGCGCTGATGGACCTGATCGGCCTCGACACCGCCTACGAGATCCTGGACACCATGTACCGGCGGGGTGGGCGGGACCGCCGGCACGCGCCGGTGCCGTTGCTCAAGCAGATGGTCACCGCAGGGCTACTCGGCCGGAAGTCCGGCCGGGGCTTCTACACCTACGAGCGGCCGGGCTCACCGAAGGTCGTACCGGACGAGCGGACCCCGGCGGCGACGGGGCCGGCGCTGGCCGACGGCGCGCGGGCCATCGCGAAGGTCGGGGCCGGGAGCGCGAGGAGTGAGCTTGCGAGCCCCGCAGTCGTGACCAGAGTAGGAATCGTCGGTTCCGGGACGATGGCCACCGGGATCATCGAGGTCTTCGCGAAGGCCGGCTACGAGGTCGTCTCGGTGACCCGGGGTGCGGAGAAGTCCGCGAAGGTCTGCGAGGCGGTCAAGACCTCGCTGAACAAGGGCGTGGTGCGGGGTAAGCTCAGCGAGCCCGACCGGGACGCCGCCCTCGGCCGGGTCACCTGGTCGGCGACCCTGGACCACCTCGCCGACGTCGACCTCGTCGTCGAGGCCGTGATCGAGGAACTGAGCGTCAAGAAGGCCCTGTTCGCCAGCCTCGACGAGATCTGCAAGCCGGGTGTCGTGCTCGCCACGACCACCTCCTCGCTGCCGGTGATCGACGTCGCGATGGCCACCCACCGGCCGGCCGACGTGGTGGGGCTGCACTTCTTCAACCCGGCGCCGGTCATGCCCCTGGTGGAGATCGTGCGGACCATCCGCACCTCCGAGGAGACCACCGCCACGGCCCGCGCGGTGTGCGCGGCGCTGGGCAAGACCGGCGTGGTCTGCGCCGACCGGTCCGGCTTCGTCGTCAACGCGCTGCTCTTCCCGTACCTGAACGACGCGGTGAAGATGCTGGAGGCCAGCTACTCCACCGCCGATGACATCGACCACGCGATGAAGCTCGGCTGCGGCTACCCGATGGGCCCGTTCGAGCTGCTCGACGTGGTCGGCCTCGACGTCTCGCTGGCCATCCAGCGCGAGTTGTATCTGGAACTGCGCGAGCCCGGCTTCGCCCCGGCCCCACTGCTGGAGCACCTGGTCACCGCCGGCTACCTGGGCCGCAAGACCGGGCGCGGGTTCCGCGACCACACAAATCGCTGATCCGGGTCAACACCGGGAGTCGGTGACGGCGTCTTGAGGGTGTGACCTTCGAGGAGTACGTCGGCAGCCGTGGCCCGGCCCTGTTGCGCCTGGCCCGGCTGCTGACTGGCGACGAGCACCGCGCCGAGGACCTGACCCAGGACGTCCTGGCCCGCGCGTACGTGCACTGGCGGAAGATCGCCGGCGCCGACCGGCCCGACGTGTACGTGCGCCGGATGCTGGTCAACGCCAACAACTCGTGGTGGCGCCGGCGGTCCAGCCGGGAGCTGGCCGTGGACACCTTCGCCGAGCGGGCCCAGCGGGGCGACCTCGGCAGGGAGGCGGCCGATCGGGACGAGATGTGGCGGCTGATCCGGGCGCTGCCCGACCGCCAGCGCGCCGTGCTGGTGCTGCGCTACTACGAGGACCTGGACGACGCCACCATCGCCCAGATCCTTGACTGCTCGCCGGTCACCGTCCGTAGCCACGCGATGCGGGCGCTCGCCCACCTCCGGGAGCGCTGCGGTGCCCCGACGACCAACAGGAGCCGGTCGTGACCGATCTGGACCAGCGAATCGCCTCGGCGCTGCGGGAGCGCGCCGAGGGGGAGACCGATACCCACCGGCTGCTGCGGGCCTCGCAGGCCCAGGGCCGCCGCCGCAAACTGCGCCGTCGGGCCGCCACCGGCACCGCCCTGGCCCTGGTCGGGGTCCTTGGCTTCGTCGGGGTGACCGGGACGGACTTCGCCGGGCTCTCCGGCCGGCTGCCGTGGGCCGCGGCCACACCGGCCGTCGCCGCGCCCGTGCCGCCCCGGGCTGACGGGGTGCCGGGTGCCGCCCAGCGGCCCGACCTGGTCGGCACCGACCCCCAGGTGCTGCACCTGGGCGTAGACACCAGCCAGGCTCGTTACCTGGGCTGGGCCGTCTACCGCTCGAACCAGCTCGAGTCGATCCGGTTCGACGTCGGCGGCGGACAGCCGGTCCTGGTCGAGGTGAGCCGCTCCGCGCAGATGATCAACGAACTCCTGATCGATGGTGTTCCCATACAGGAGGCCGTGGTCCGGCTCACCTTCGACGGCGCCGTCCGGCAGTTCGGCCGTACGGGCGGCGGTCTGGTCACGGCCTGGCAGCCCGCCCCCGGCCTGTACGCCCGGGCGAGCATGCTCGTCGGCGACCGGAGCGTGCTGGTCAAGGCCGTGGATGCCATCCGCTGGGATGAGGCAAGACGGTGCGTGGCGCCATTGCGGCTGAGCACGTTGCCGGAGGGCGCGGCGGTGAGCGCCTGCTCCGTTGACGTCGCCGCCTTTCCCAGGGGTCTCAAGGTCGAGCTCACCCTCTACCGGGAGCCGCCGGCGACCATGTGGGTGAAACTGCTGTACGGGGTGGGGATCGGGGAGAGCACTACCGAGAGCAACCGTGTGGTGGGTGGCCGACCCGGCTACCTCTACCCGGATGGCACGAGACTGGAGCTGCTCGGGTTCCCGAAGGCACACCTGACCGCCGATTTCGGCTGGTCGGGGAAGGGCTTCACCGAGGCGGACGCGACGACGGTGTTGGCCGGGGTGCAGGTGGCGGAGGACCTGGGCGATCCGGAGACCTGGGACTGAGCGGGGGTGCGCCGGCCGGGCCGCCCGACCCGGGCCGGTCCGGCCGGCGGACCGTACGCTTGGTGACTGTGAGCCCCCGTCGCAACCGCCCCCGCCGGGACGAACACGTCCACCTGAACGCCGACCAGGCGCGACACGGCGTGCCCACCGTGCAGCAGTGGCGCGACGGCGACTGGCAGGTGCGCGGCATCAGCGGCGGGGCGTCGGCCAAGACGTACCGCTGCCCGGGTTGCGACCAGGAGATCCGCCCGGGGGTGGCGCACCTGGTGGCCTGGCCGGCGGACGACCGGGGCGACCTGACCGACCGCAGGCACTGGCACAGCGGCTGCTGGCGGGCGCGGGACCGGCGCGGCCCGGGGGTCCAGCGCGGCCGGGGCGCCCCCCGGTACGGCTGAGCGATCTGGATCACCCCGTTTCCGCCCCGCCGGGCGCCGACGGCGGCGGCGCGGGAGACTGGGACGGTGAGCACACCGATCCGCGCGTCGTCGATCCTGCCCGGGCACCGCGAGGACATCGAGCTGCACACCGCAGACGGTCTGCGGCTCGTCGGCGAACTGGCCCGGCCGGTGGACCGGGAGGCGGTCGGCACGCTGGTCTGCCTGCACCCGCTACCCACCCACGGCGGGATGATGGACAGCCACGTGTTCCGCAAGGCGGCCTGGCGGCTGCCGGCGCTGGCCGACCTGGCCGTGCTCCGGTTCAACACCCGGGGGACCAGCAGCCTGCGCGGCACCAGCGAGGGCGCGTTCGACAACGCGGCCGGCGAGCGCTTCGACGTGGCCGCCGCCATCGAGTACGCCGAGTTCGCCGAGCTGCCGAACATCTGGCTGGTCGGCTGGTCGTTCGGCACCGACCTGGCGCTGAAGTACGGCTGCGACCCTGCGGTGGCCGGGGCGATCCTGCTTTCCCCGCCGCTGCGCTTCTCCGCCCCCGGCGACCTCACCCACTGGGCCGAGAGCGGCAAGCCGCTGACCGCCCTGGTGCCCGAGTTCGACGACTACCTGCGCCCGGACGAGGCCCGCGAGCGCTTCGCGGCGGTGCCGCAGGCCGAGCTGGTCGGGGTGCCCGGCGCGAAGCACCTGTGGGTCGGCGACGCCGAGACCGTGCTCGACGAGATCGTCCGCCGGGTCAACCCGGCCGCCCCGCTGCCCCTGCCGCGCACCTGGGACGGCCCGATCCAGACCGGCGACGTCAGCGCGTACGCCGACCGGACGGTCGCGTCCTTCGCCGACACCCCGGTCCCCGGCCCGCGCGCGGACTGACCCGGCCGCGTTGGAGCCGGGCGACCCGCCGGTGCGCCCCGGGGTGCCCGGTGTTCGGGGCGTCCGTCAGCGGGCGTCCTGGCGGGGGAGGACCACCTCGCGCAGGATCAACTGGAGGGCGGCCACCAGCGGGATCGCGACCAGCGCGCCGACCACGCCCAGCAGGGCCACCCCGAGCAGCGCCCCGAGCAGGGCGGCGACCTCGTTGACCTCCACCGATCGGCGCATGATCTTCGGGTAGATCAGGTAGTTCTCCACCTGCTGGTACAGCACGAAGAACACGACGCAGGCGATCCCGACGGGCAGGCTGGTGGCGAAGCCGACCAGGCTCACCACCACCGCACCCAGCGTCGCGCCGATCTGCGGGATCAGGTCGGTCACCGCGATCACCACCGCCAGCGCGAACGGGTACGGCAGCCCGACGACCAGCGCGAACACGAAGGTGGTCACGCCGGCCAGCACGGCGATGCTCAGCGCGCCGACCATGTACGCGCCGACCTTGGCGAGGATCTCGTCGCCGATCAGCTGTACCCGACGGCGACGCGAGCGGGGCACCAGCGAGTACCCGACGCGGCGCAGCCGGTCGAACCAGGCGAGGAAGTAGATCGTCAGCACCAGCACGGTGAGCGCCCGGAAGAGGGTGCCGGCGATCAGCTGCGCGCCGCCGAGCACCCCGCCCAGCGCCCGGCCGATGGTGTTGGCGTTCGCCGCCGCCTGGACCTTCTCCATCACGTCGAACCGCACGACGAAGTCGTTCACGGCCTCGTTGCGGCGCAGTGCCTCCACGTAGCTGGGGAGCTGCTCGACGAACTGGCCGGACTGGGTGACCACGGGCGGCACCAGCGCCACCAGGCCGCCGACGATCAGCAGCAGCAGGGTCAGCGCCACCGTCGCCACCGCCAGGCCGTTCGGCAGCCCCCACGAGCGCAGCCGGACCACCGCCGGGTTGAGCCCCACGGCCAGGAACAGCGCGATGACCACCAGCACGAGGATGCCGGCCGCGTTGCGCACGCCGAGGAAGACGGCGTACGCCAACAGCACGCCGAGCGCACCGGTGAAGCCGACCAGGAAGCTGTTGCGACGCAACGGACGCCCCGGCGGCCCGAACCGGCCGGAGCCGGTCGCGACCCCGCCGGGCACCTCGAAGTCGCTCGCGTCGACGTCGCTCGCGTCGGCGTCGTTGGTCGGGGCGTCGCCCGCCGGCTCCCGGCCGCCCCGCCTGTCGGCCGGGGTGTTGCGGGGCGGGCGGTCGTCGGCCGGAGTCGCTGCGGTCGTCTCGTCGTCCGGTGGGTTACCGCCTACCGGCGCGTCCTGCGTCACCGGGCCTCCTCCGCGCGCTCCGGTGCCCCGACCGGAGACCCTCTCCCGGGCACGCGGGCTCCTGCCCGGGAGGGTAGTGCCCGATGATCCCAGGGCCAACCCCCGCTCACCAGGCCCCGCAGGCCAGGTCGCCCGGAGTCACCGGTGGGCCCGCTCACTCGGCCTCGATGGTCACCTTGCTCGGCTTGGCGCTGCGTTCGTCGGTGGTCGGCTTGGTCGGCCGCTTGCCGTTTTCGCCGGTGCTGGTGATCTTCGTGGGGGTGGGCTTCCGGCCTCCCTCGCCGGGCACCGCGGCCACCGTCGGCTCGCCGTCGACCCCCGCGCTGGCCGCCCCGCCGTCCACGGTGGTGACCGGCTCGGCCACCGGCCGGGCCCTGACCGGCGCGTCGTCGGCCGGCGCGGCCTTCGCCGTCCCCGCGTCGGCGGTCGCCTTGACGGCCCCACCGCCGGCGGGGGCGGGGCCGGGCGTGGCCTTGGCGGCCGGACCGGGGCCGCCGGCAGCCATCGCCGGGGCGGTGCCGTTGTGGGCCGCCGCCGGCACTTTGCCGTCGCCAATCCTGACCGGCCCCGCGCCGTCCAGGCTCGGCGTGACCAGGGCTGGGCCGGTGGCGTCGCCCGACAGCCGCGCGCCGGCCAACCGGTGGCGCAGGTCGAGCATCTGCTGCTGGAGCTCGTCGGACTCCTGCCGGGACTGCCAGGTCTCCTGCCGCAGGTCGGCGAGCTGCTGCTGGGCCTGGGCGATCTCGAGCATCACCTGGGCCAGCTGCTGGCGCCCCGAGGCCACCTCCTGCTGGGTGGCCGCGAGGTGCTGCTGAGTGGTGGCCAGGTGCTGCTGGGTGGTGGCCGCGTACTCCTCGAACTGGCGGCGGGAGGCGGCCACGTGCTCGTCGGCCTTGCGGCGCTTGTCGGTCGAGTCGGTTTCGGCCCGGCTCAGCAGGGTGGCGGCCTCCTCCTCGGCCTGCTGGCGCATCGTCAGGGCGTCCTGCTCGGCGGCGCGCCGGATCTCGGCGGCGCCGCCCTCGATCTCCGCGCGCCGGGTGGCGTGCTGCTCGTCCAGTTCGCCCTGCCGGGTGGCGTGCTGCTTGTCGAGCTTGTCCCGGCGCTCGGCGTACGCCTGTTCGACGCTCGCCTTACGCTCGGCCAGCTCGCGGTCAGCCACCTCCCGCCGGTCGTTGACCTCCTTCTCCACCCCGGCCCGCCAGGCGCCCAGCTCCTGCTGGGTCTGGGCGCGCGACTGCTGCACGTACGCCTCGGTCTCGGTGCGCATCCGCTGCACGTACGCCTCGGTCTCCGCGCGCTGGTGCCGGGTGGCCTCGGCGGCCTGGGCGGTGAGCCGCTCGGCCTCCTGCCGGGCCCGGTCGCGGTTGCCCTTCGCCGCCGCCTCGGCGTCGTCGGTGATCCGCTTGGCCTCCTGCAACGCCTTCGCGTGGGTGGCCCGGCCGGCCTCGGTGGCGGAATCGGTGAGCCGCCTGGCCTCCTGCTGGGCCTTGGCGTGCACCTCCTTGGCCGCCTCGCGGAGCTGGGTGGCCTCCTGCTGGGCCTTGGCCAGGGCCTCCTTGGCCGCCTCGCGGAGCTTGGTCGCCTCCTGCTGGGCCCGGGTGTGGATCTCCTTGGCGGCGTCCCGGAGCTGGGTGGCCTCCTGCTGGGCCTTCGCGAGGGCCTCCTGGGCAACCCTTCCGAGCCGGGTGGACTCCTCCTTGGCGGCCCTCAGCGTGGCGTCCGCCTCGGCGCGGCGGCCGGCGCTGTGCCGCTCCTCCTCGGCCCGCCGGGCGGCGAGGGCGATCTCGAAGTCCTTGAGCGCCTGGGCGGCCTGCTCCTTGGCCTCGGCGACGATGTGCTCGGCGGAGGCCCGCCGGGCCTCGATCTCCTCGTTCGCGGCGGCCAGGATGTCGTCGGCCTGTTCCTCGGCGAGGCCGAGGATCTGCTCGACCCGGGGGCCGAGGTGCCGGAACGAGGCCCGGTCCACCACCCCCACCTGCTTGCGCACCTGGGCGAGGTCGCGTTGCAGCACCTCGACCTGACCGGCCAGCTTGTGGATCTGTGTGTACGCCTGCTCCCGCTCGGCCGCCAGGGTCGCGATCTCGTGCTCCGCACGAGCGACGTACCGGTCCACCTGTCGTTTTTCGTACCCCCGCAGGGCGGACTCGAAGCTGGGCTCCGTGGTCACATCCCCGCCGAGGGCGAACAGTTCCTCGCCGCGCGACATGCCCCCATCCTCACACGCATCAGGCTCGGCTGGGGCGATACGGGCGGCCCGGATGGGAGGTACTTCACAAACGCCACCGACACCGGTGCCAAGGGCTGGGAAACGCATACGGCGCGGGGTTGAACCGGTCACCCGGTGTCACCCCGCGCCGTGTCATGCCCCGGCCGTACGGTCGGTCAGCCGGCGGGCTCCGCAGTCACCCGCTCGTCCTTGGCGTCCACCTTGGCGGCCGCCGGCTTGGCCGGCGCCGGCGCCGACGGGATGCCCGGCACGATGCCGGCGAGGCCGGAGAGCATCTGCCCGAGCTGCGAGGTGACGGCGTCCTTCTGGCGGGTGAGGTCATCGACCTCGCGGCGGGCGGCCTGGGTCGTCAGGTCGGCCTCGGTGCGGGCCTCGGTGAGCAGCCGCTTCGCCTCGGACTTCGCCTCGTTGAGGGTCTTCTCCGAGAGCGACTTGGCCTTCTCGACCGTCTCGTTGGCGGTGCGCTCGGACTCGACCCGGCGGGCCTCGGCGCGCTGCTCGATCTCCTTGGCCCGCTCCTGGGCGGCCCGGGCCCGCTGCTCGGCCTCGCCGACCAGCTTCTGGGTCTGCGTGACCTGGGCGGCGTGCCGCTCGGACTCCTCGCGCTCGGACTTCTCGCGCCGCTCGGCGAGCTGGAGCTCCAGGGCCTGCAGGTCCTTGTCGCGCTTGTCGCGGGCGTCGGTGAGCAGCTTGGTCGCCTCGGCGCGCTTCTCCTCGGCCTCCCGGGCCGCCTTCGCCCGCTGCTGGGTGATCTCCCGCTCGGCGGTGGCGCGCAGGGTGGCGACCTCCCGCTCGACGGTCGACTTCAGCTCGGCGACCTCGTGCGCGGTGACGGTGCGCAGCTGCTTGGTCTCCCGCTCGGCGTCGGCGCGCAGGGTGTCCGCCTCCCGGCGGGCCTGCACGCGGACCTCGGCGGCCTCCCGCTCGGCGGCGGTGCGGGCGCTGCCGGCCTCGCGCTCGGCGGTGGCCTTCATCGCGGCAGCCTCGGCGCGAGCCTTGTCGGTGATCTCGCGGGCCTCCAGGCGGGCCGCGGAGAGGATCCCCTCGGACTCGCGCTTGGCCTCGTTGCGGTGGTCGTTGGCCTGCTCCTCGGCCAGCCGCAGGATCTGCTCGACGCGGGTGCCCAGGCCGGAGAGGGTCGGCCGGCTGTTCTCCTCGAGCTGCTTGTTGGTCTCGGTGAGCTTCTGCTCCAGCGCGCTCTGCCGCTGCTCGGCCTGGCGGAGCCGACGCTGGGCGTCGTTCATCCGCTGCTCGGCCTCGGCGCGGGCCTGCTCGGACTGGGTCAGCGCGGCGGTGAGTCGACCGATGAAGTCATCGACCTGCCCAACGTTGTATCCGCGCAGGCCAACGGTGAAATCTGGCTGCGAGTTCGCGTTATCGAAGAACGCAAGAGGGGAGGACTGCTGCTGGGGCATTGGGACATACTCGCAGACGCCCCGGGGTGTTTCGCAAGAGCGGTGCGGGGCTTTCGTGTCCTCTTTACATGGTCAACTGGCCGCTGTCACCCGGCCCGTGTCGACGGCGATCTTGGCAGCTCCCGGCCGGGTCGGGCGGCCGGCCGGCCGGCCGGGCAAAGGGCCGCGCGAACACTCCGCGGCCCTTTGTCGACTCGTGGCGTTATCACGCGAAAGGAGGGCCGATGACCCCTGTCGAAAGGCAATGCGCGACCACCGCAATGGCCGGCCGGGCATCCCCCGGACGGCTCAGCGACCGCGGAACCGGTTGATCGCGTCCTCGTGCCGGGAGCGCAGCTCCGGGTCCCGCACGCCGAGGCCGTCGGTCGGGGCGAGGCAGCGCACCCCCACCTTGCCCTGGTGCTGGTTGCGGTGCACCTCGTACGCGGCCCGGCCGGCCTGCTCCAGCGGGTACGTCCTCGACACCGTCGGATGGATCTGGCCGAGCGCCACGAGCCGGTTGGCCTGCCAGGCCTCGTGGTAGTTGGCGAAGTGGCTGCCGACGATCCGCTTCAGGTGCATCCAGAGGTAGCGGTTGTCGAACTGGTGCTGGTAGCCGCTGGTCGAGGCGCAGGTGACGACGGTGCCGCCGCGCTTGGCGACGTAGACGCTCGCGCCGAAGGTCTCCCGGCCCGGGTGCTCGAAGACGATGTCCGGGTCCTCGCCGCCGGTCAGCCCCCGGATCCGTTCGCCGAGGCGCCGCCACTCGTCCGGGTTCTGGGTGTGCTCGTCGGACCAGAACCGGAACCCCTCCGCCGCCCGGTCGATCACCAACTCGGCGCCCATCCGCCGGCACAGCTCGGCCTTGTCCGGGGAGGACACCACGCAGATCGGGATCGCGCCGCCGTTGAGCGCCATCTGGGTGGCGTACCCGCCGAGGCCGCCGGAGGCGCCCCAGATCAGCACGACGTCGCCCTGCTTCATGTTCGCCCCGTGGTGTGAGACGAGCTGCCGGTACGCGGTGGAGTTGACCAGCCCCGGGCTGGCAGCCTCCTCCCAGGTCAGGTGGCGGGGCTTGGGCATGAGCTGGTTGGCCTTGACCACGGCCAGCTCGGCCAGGCCGCCGAAGTTGGTCTCGAAGCCCCAGATCCGCTGCTGCGGGTCGAGCATGGTGTCGTCGTGTCCGGCGGCGTCCTCCAGCTCCACCGACAGGCAGTGCGCCACCACCTCGTCGCCGGCGGCCCACTTCGTCACCCCGGGCCCGGTGCGCAGCACCACGCCCGCCGCGTCCGACCCCACCACGTGGTACGGCAGGTCGTGCCGGGCGGTCAGCGCGGAGATCCGGCCGTACCGCTCGAGGAACTTGAAGGTGGGCAGCGGCTCGAAGATGCTGGTCCAGACGGTGTTGTAGTTGATCGCGCTGGCCATCACCGCGACCAGCGCCTCGCCGGGTGCCAGCTCGGGGGTCGGCACCTCCTGGACGTGCAGGGACTTGCGCGGGTCCTTGTCCTGGGTGGCCAGCCCTTCGAACATCCGGGCCTGGTCGGCGCGCACCACCACGCCCCGGTAGCTCTTCGGCACGGGAAGGCCGGCGAGGCCGGCGAGCTGCCGCCCGGATTCGTCGGAGCCCTCCACCGCCATGATCGCTTCGAGGATGTCCTGCACGGTGACCTCCCGTTCGTCCGCACCCGCGTCGGGGCCCGGCGGATCCGCTTGGTGGCCGTCGCTTCGGTCCGGGTGCTGCCATCGGCACCGGTGCGTACCGACCGCGATGTCGGCATCCGACTCCGGCAACGGCCGCTCCTGTCGGAGCAGGACGTTACTGAACGGTAGTTAGGGCGGGAAGGGTCTGTGAAAAACTGCATCGGCCGATGTGTGGAGCTGTCCGCCGGGCTGCTCAACCGCGCATCGTCGCGCTCGCCGAGCAGGGGTGGGCCGGTGCCGGAGGGGCCGGCGGGGGAGTGGGCAGGGCCCCTGCCACACCCCCGGCCGGCGATCAGATCAGTGCTCGGCGGGCTCGACCAGCTCGACGAGGACGCCCCCGGCGTCCTTGGGGTGCACGAAGTTGACCCGGGAGCCGGCGGTGCCCCGGCGGGGGGTCTCGAAGAGCAGCCGCATCCCGCGTTCCCGCAGCGCCGCGCAGGCCGCGTCGATGTCGACCACGGTGTACGCCACCTGCTGCACCCCCGGGCCGTTGCGGCCGAGGAACTTCGCGATGGTCGACTCCGGGGTCAGGGGGGCGAGCAGTTGCACGCAGCCGCCCTCGGCGCTCGGGCCGACGGCCAGCATCGCCTCGCGGACGCCCTGCTCGGTGTTGGTCTCGGTGTGTACGCAGCGCATCCCGAAGGTCCGCTGGTAGAAGTCGATCGCGGCGTCCAGGTCGGCGACGGCGATCCCGACGTGGTCGATGCGGCGCAGGCCGATGTCTGTGACAAAGTCGGCAGTGGGCTCGGCGGGGGAGTTCTCAGCCATGGCGCTAGTCTGACCGAACACCCGGGTAACCAAACAATCGTTAAGGTGTAAGGCTCGGCATCCCCCTCGGAGGCAGGCAAGTGGCTTCGGTGATCGTCAGCGGCGCGCGGACCCCGATGGGTCGCCTGCTCGGCAACCTCAAGGACCTCCCGGCGACGAAGCTCGGCGGTGTCGCGATCAAGGCCGCGCTGGAGCGCGCCGGGGTCGCCCCCGAGCAGGTGCAGTACGTGATCATGGGCCAGGTGCTCCAGGCCGGCGCGGGCCAGATCCCGGCCCGGCAGGCAGCCGTCGAGGCGGGCATCCCGATGTCGGTGCCGGCACTGAACATCAACAAGGTCTGCCTCTCCGGCCTGGACGCGATCGCCCTGGCCGACCAGCTCATCCGGGCCGGCGAGTTCGACATCGTGGTGGCCGGCGGCATGGAGTCGATGACCAACGCCCCGCACCTGATGCTCGGCCAGCGCGCCGGCTACAAGTACGGCGACGTGACGATCAAGGACCACATGGCGCTCGACGGGCTCACCGACGCCTGGGACTGCTGCTCGATGGGTGAGTCCACCGAGCGGCACGGCGCGAAGCACGGCATCACCCGCGAGGAGCAGGACGCGTTCGCCGCGGCCAGCCACCAGCGGGCCGCCGCCGCGCAGAAGAACGGCCACTTCGCCGAGGAGATCACCCCCGTGATCATCCCGCAGCGCAAGGGCGACCCGCTGGTGATCGGCGAGGACGAGGGCATCCGGCCGGACACCACCGTCGAGTCCCTGGCCAAGCTGCGTCCCGCGTTCGCCAAGGACGGCACGATCACCGCCGGCAGCTCCTCGCCGATCTCCGACGGGGCCGCAGCCGTGGTGGTGATGAGCAAAGCCAAGGCCCAGGAGCTCGGGCTGACCTGGCTGGCCGAGATCGGCGCGCACGGCAACGTCGCCGGCCCGGACAACTCGCTGCACTCGCAGCCCTCGAACGCGATCAGCCACGCCCTGAAGAAGGGCGGCCTGGGCATCTCCGACCTCGACCTTGTCGAGATCAACGAGGCGTTCGCCGCCGTCGGCGTCCAGTCCACCCGCGACCTGGGGATCAGCCCGGACAAGGTGAACGTCAACGGCGGGGCCATCGCGCTCGGCCACCCGATCGGCATGTCCGGCGCCCGGCTGGTGCTCAGCCTCGCGCTGGAGCTGAAGCGGCGTGGCGGCGGCACCGGCGCGGCGGCGCTGTGCGGCGGCGGCGGACAGGGCGACGCGCTGATCATCCACGTCCCCAGCCCCAGCGTGGCAGGGTGAGCGCGAGGAGTGAGCGGGGTGTGCGAGCCCCGCAGTCGCGAACGAAGGTGGCCCGGTGAGCGCGAGGAGTGAGCGGGGTGTGCGAGCCCCGCAGTCGCGAACGAAGGTGGCTCGGTGAGCGGAGCGGTCGGGCAGGCGCCGGCCGCCGGTGTGCCGTCGGTGCGCCGCAGCCGGGACGTGCCGATGCTGGTGGAGCGGGCCCGCGCCGGTGACCCCCGGGCGGTGGCCCGGCTGATCACCCTGGTCGAGTCCGGCGACGAGGCGCTGCCCCAGGTGGCGGCGGCTCTCGCCCCGTACGCCGGTCAGGCCCAGGTGGTCGGGCTGACCGGGTCCCCCGGGGTGGGCAAGTCGACCACCACCAACGAGCTGGTCCGCGCGCTTCGGGCGCGCGGGCACCGGGTCGGGGTGCTCGCCATCGATCCGTCCAGCCCGTTCACCGGCGGGGCGATCCTCGGCGACCGGGTGCGGATGCAGGACCACGCCACCGACCCGGGCGTCTACATCCGGTCGATGTCCAGCCGGGGTCACCTCGGTGGGCTGTCGGCGGCCACCCCGCAGGCGGTCCGGGTGCTGGAGGGCGCCGGTTGCGACGTGGTGCTGGTGGAGACCGTCGGCGTCGGGCAGGCCGAGGTGGAGGTCGCCTCGCTGGCCGACACCACGCTGGTGCTGCTCGCCCCCGGCATGGGCGACGCCATCCAGGCCGTCAAGGCCGGCATCCTGGAGATCGCCGACGTCTTCGTGGTCAACAAGGCCGACCGGGACGGGGTCGACGCCACCGTCCGCGACATCCAGGGCATGATCGCCCTGGGTGAGCGGGGGCCCGGCGAGTGGCGGCCGCAGGTGGTCCGGGCGATCGCCTCGCGCGGCGAGGGGATCGACGACATCGCCGCCGCGATCGACAAGCACCGTGACTGGCTGGACAAGCACGACGAGCTGCGCCGCCGTCGGGAGACGCGGGCCGCCGCCGAGATCGAGGCGATCGCGCTGGGCGTGCTGCGCGCCCGGATCGGCTCGCTGCGCGACGGTACGGAGCTGCCGACGCTCGCCGCGAAGGTGGCCGAGGGGGCCCTCGACCCGTACGCCGCGGCCGACGAACTGCTGGCCCAGCTCGGCTCCTGAGACGTCCACTGCGGACCCGCACGAACTAGTACGCTCGCACCGCTCCACGGCACCGTGGGGCGGTGCGAGCGTACTGGGGGAGAACATGGGCGACGAGGCGACGCAGGAACTGTCGGTGACGCCGGACGCGGTGGCGGGCGGCACCACCCAGGTCTCCGACGAGGTGGTGGAGAAGATCGCGGTGGCCGCCGCGCGGTCGGTTCCCGGGGTGTCGGAGCTGGGCGGCGACGTGGCCCGGTTCTTCAACGCGGTGCTCGACAAGGTCGGGCTGGACCGGGTGGGCGACGCCCGGCGCGGCTGCTCGGCGCACGTCACGAACGGCGCGGCGGTGGTCAACCTGGTCATCGTGATCGACGCCGGCCGGCCGGTGCCGCAGGTGACCGACGGGGTGCGGGCGGCGGTCACCCAGGCCGTCGAGGCGTACGGGCTGCGGGTCGACGAGATCAACATTCGGGTCGACGACGTGGCGATGGGCGAGCCGGCCGGCCCTCCGGCCTGAGCCGGGTTACCAGCCGGTACCGAACTCCCTTAGCGATCGTTCAGGCACGGGTTCTACACTCGGTCTTCTGACGAGGACCCGAGGAGGAGCCCCGCGCATGGACGCCGACGAGATCGCTGCCGGACGGGCACGCTGGCAGGCCCGCTACGACGCCGCCCGCAAGCGGGACGCCGACTTCACCACGCTCTCCGGGATGACCGTCGACCCGGTCTACGGCCCGCCGGAGGGTGTCACGTACCCGGGCTTCGAGCGGATCGGCTGGCCGGGCGAGTTCCCGTACACCCGGGGGTTGTACCCGACCGGCTACCGGGGGCGCACCTGGACGATCCGGCAGTTCGCCGGCTTCGGCAACGCCCGGCAGACCAACGAGCGCTACAAGATGATCCTCGGCGCGGGCGGCGGCGGCCTGTCCGTCGCGTTCGACATGCCGACGCTGATGGGCCGCGACTCCGACGACCCACAGGCGCTCGGCGAGGTCGGGCACTGCGGGGTGGCCATCGACACCGCCGCCGACATGGAGACGCTCTTCGACGGCATCGACCTGGCCGGGGTCACCACGTCGATGACCATCTCCGGCCCGGCGGTGCCGGTGTTCTGCATGTACCTGGTGGCCGCCGAGCGGCAGGGCGCCGACGTGTCCGCCCTGGACGGCACGCTGCAGACGGACATCTTCAAGGAGTACATCGCGCAGAAGGAGTGGCTGTTCGACCCGGAGCCGCACCTGCGCCTGATCGGCGACCTGATGGAGTACTGCGCCCGCGAGATCCCCCGGTACAAGCCCCTGTCGGTCTCCGGGTACCACATCCGCGAGGCCGGCTCGACCGCCGCGCAGGAGTTGGCGTACACCCTCGCCGACGGGTTCGGCTACGTCGAGCTGGGGCTGTCGCGCGGGCTGGACGTCAACGTCTTCGCCCCCGGGCTGAGCTTCTTCTTCGACTCGCACGTCGACTTCTTCGAGGAGATCGCCAAGTTCCGCGCCGCCCGCCGGATCTGGGCCCGCTGGCTACGCGACGTGTACGGCGCGACCAGTGAGAAGGCGCTGTGGCTGCGGTTCCACACCCAGACCGCCGGGGTGTCGCTGACCGCCCAGCAGCCGGTCAACAACGTCGTCCGTACCGCCGTGGAGGCGCTCGCCGCGGTGCTCGGCGGGACGAACTCGCTGCACACCAACGCCCTCGACGAGACCCTGGCCCTGCCGACCGACGAGTCCGCCGAGATCGCCCTGCGTACTCAGCAGGTGCTGATGGAGGAGATCGGGGTGACCAACGTGGCCGACCCGCTCGGCGGCTCCTGGTACGTCGAGGCGCTCACCGACCGGATCGAGGCCGAGGCGGAGGAGATCTTCGCCCGGATCCGGCAGCTCGGCGGCGAGGGGCCGCACCAGATCGGCCCGATGACCTCCGGCATCCTGCGTGGCATCGAGGACGGCTGGTTCACCGGCCACATCGCCGAGTCGGCCTTCGTCTACCAGCAGGCGTTGGAGAAGGGCGACAAGCGGATCGTGGGGGTCAACTGCCACACCGGCACGGTCACCAAGGACCTGGAGATCCTGCGCATCTCGCACGAGGTGGAGTTGGAGCAGCGCCGGATGCTGGCCGAGCGCAAGACGGTCCGGGACGACGCGGCGGTCTCCGCCGCGGTGACCCGGATGGTCGAGGTGAGCCGCACCGGGGAGAACATGATCCCGGCGATGCTCGACGCCGTCCGCGCCGAGGCCACCCTCGGCGAGATCTGCGACGCGCTGCGCGCCGAATGGGGCGTCTACCGCGAACCGGCACGCTTCTGACCGGGTGTCGCCGCACCCCCCGACGGGGTGCGGCGACACGGCCGGTGACCAGCCGCGAGAGTCACATTTGTCGCCGTCGCGGTTGATCGGAGTTGGGCGGCGGTCGTGCGAGACTAGGTAACCATGAGCGACCCACGGATCACCTCGTCGATCTTCACCCGCGGCGCGGTCGACCTCAGCGCACTGCGCGGCACCGCACCGGCCCCCACCCGTTCCAACACACCGGCCCAGGCCGGCCCGCCCCCCGGTCTGCCGGGTGGCGTCGCCACCGGCGGCGGGGCCGCCGTGATCGACGTGACAGAGGCCACCCTCCAGGCCGAGGTGCTCGAACGTTCCGTGGACCTGCCCGTCGTGGTCTTCTTCGGCGCGGCCGGCTACCCGGAGAGCGACCAGTTCGCGCCGGTGCTGGAGCGGCTGGCGGCCGAGGGCGGCGGCGCGTGGGTGCTGGCCCGGGTCGACGTCCAGGACAATCCCCGCATCGCCCAGATGTTCCAGGTCCAGGGGATCCCCACCGTCTACGCGGTCGTCGGCGGGCGGCCCGTCGACGCGTTCTCCGGGGTGGTCCCCGAGGCCCAGCTGCGCCAGTGGATCGGCGCGGTGCTCAAGGCCGGCGGGGCCACCGTCGCCGAGCCGGAGGACCCACGCCTCGACGAGGCCGACGACGCCCTGATGGGCGGCGACCTGGATGCCGCCGAGCAGGCGTACCGGAAGATCCTCGCCGAGTCGCCGGGGGACGCCGCGGCCGAGGCCGGCCTGGCCCAGGTCGGGCTGGCCCGCCGGGTCGCCGGGGCGGACCCGGGCGCGGCGCTCGCCGCCGCCCAGGCCGACCCCGACGACGTCGAGGCCCAGCTCCTCGCCGCCGACGTCGAGGTGCTCAGCGGCATGGCCGACCAGGCCTACCAGCGCCTGGTCGGCCTGGTCCGTCGCAGCGCCGGCGAGGACCGGGAGAAGGTACGCCAGCACCTGGTCGGCCTGTTCACCGTCGCCGGGCCGGACGATCCCGCCGTCGCCTCCGCCCGCCGGTCCCTGGCCAGCGCCCTGTTCTGAGTTCGCCGCACGCCAGCGCGGGCCGGCGTTCGCCGGCCCGCCCGACCCACGAGGACGGGAGCCCATATGCGCCGAATCGCCGTCCTCGATGCGCCGTCCAACCTCGGGCTGCGCCCACCCACCCCCACCGCCGTCCCCGGCTGCGGCAAAGCCCCCGGCGCGCTGCGCGACCAGGGCCTGCTGGCCCGGCTGCGGGCCCGCGACGCCGGCTGCCTCACCCCGCCCCGGTACGACCCGGGCGACTGGCGTCCCGGTGACGGCGTCTGCCACGCCCCGGAGATCGCCGCGTACTCGGCCGCGCTGGCCGACCGGATCGGCTCGATCATCGACCGGGGGGAGTTCCCGCTCGTGCTCGGCGGGGACTGCTCGATCCTGCTCGGCTCGGCGCTGGCCATGCACCGGCTCGGCGAGGCGGTCGGCGGCCGGATCGGGCTCGTCTTCGTCGACGGCCACTCCGACTTCCGGCACCCCGGCAACGCCTCCTACGTCGGGGCCGCGGCGGGGGAGGACCTGGCCCTGGTCACCGGGCGCGGGCAGGCCGACCTGGCGGCCATCGAGGGGCGCCGGCCGTACTTCCGGGACATCGACGTGGTGGTGCTCGGCATCCGGGCGCAGGACGAGTACCGCCTCGACCTCCAGGCCGCCGGGATCACCACCCGGCCGGTGCCGGCGCTGCGCGCCGAAGGTGCGGCCCGCACCGCCCAGTGGGCGCACGAGGAACTGGCCGACTGCGCCGGGTACTGGGTGCACGTCGACGTGGATGTGCTCGACCCGGCGGTGATGCCGGCGGTGGACGCCCCGGACGCGGGCGGGATCGCCTTCGCCGAGCTGGAGATCCTGCTCGCCGGGCTGGTGGACACCCCGCACTGCCTCGGCGTCGAGCTGACCGTCTTCGACCCCGACTACGACCAGGACGGGGCGTACGCCGCCGAGATCGTCAACACGGTGGTGGCCGGGCTGGCCCCGGTCACCGCCCCGAGCGCGGTGCCGCCCCGGCTGTTTTCGGCGGGCCCCGGCCGGCACCCTCCCTCGACCGGTCGCCCCGCCGTCTCCGGGGCCTTCCCGGCTGATGCGCCGCACCGGGACGCGGCGGGGGATCCGGTCGATGCCGCCTCCTCCACCGATGCTGCCCTCCCCGCCGCCTCCGTCGCCTCCGTTCTTCCCGTCGCCCCCGCCCCCGCCTCCGTCGGCGGGCCGGAGGAGCCGGACAGGTCGGCGGATCTGGGCAGCCCAATCGAGGGTGCCCCGGACCCGGTCCTGGAACCCGTCGGGCCCCCCGCCTCGGCCGGCCCGGGCCTGTTGCGCCGTGTTCCCGCACCCTCTCCAGGCACCAGCCGCCCCGGCACGGGCGGCGACACGTCGCATTCCGCAGCTGGGATCGCCTGACGCGTCGGTCCGCCGCGGTCGGTCTGCCGCAGGCCGACCGCCGCAGTCCGTCCGTCGCCGCCTGCTGATCTGTTCGGTGCTGCCCCGCCGGTCCGTCGAGGCGTTACCTGGGGCGTGGCCGGTCGCCGGGTCGCCGGTCGCCGGGTCGCGACGCGGGCCGGCGGCATCCGCATAGTGCCTTTGGAGCTGCCCCGTTGGTGCGCCCACCTGGACGCCGGGGCGCCTGCCCGTAGGGCTAAGGGTGGGGGCGCAAACGGGTGACGATCGAGCGCCCGTAGAGGTGTTCAGGGCGACAGGTGCCCCGTCTGTGCGGGCAGCTTCAAAGGCGCTTCGGCACAAGCCGGTGCCGGCAACGCCGAGACCCCGCAGCATGTCGAGGGCGACCTTGCAGCTTCAACGGCAATCCGGTACAGGCCCGCGCCGGGAAAATCGCCCGGCGTACCGGAGCCCGGTCGGCGAGCACCGTCTCCACGGACCGGTGGCCGTGTGGGCCGCCGGTGGCCCGGTGGGAACGGTATGGCGGTA
The DNA here is from genome assembly GCF_050948415.1 of Micromonospora sp. CA-111912. Lineage (NCBI taxonomy): Bacteria > Bacillati > Actinomycetota > Actinomycetes > Micromonosporales > Micromonosporaceae > Micromonospora > Micromonospora sp. CA-111912. The sequence continues at coordinate 5,987,133 of NZ_CP192007.1, read as the reverse complement.
CGGCGCGGGCAGGCGGCAGACGGCCGGCGGTGGGGCGGCGGGCGGGCGGCGGTGGGGCGGCGGGCGGCAGGCGGCGGGCGGCAGGCGGTGGGGCGGTCAGGAGGCGGCGAGGGCGCGTAGGAAGCGTTCGCTGATCGGCACCGCGCTGGCCGTGCTGGACCCGCCCCGCTCCACGAAGACCGCGAACGCCACGTCGCCCTGCCAGCCGACGAACCAGGCGTGGGTGTGCGCGGGGTTGTCGTCGTACTCGGCGGTGCCGGTCTTGCCGTGCACCGGGCCGCCGGGGACGTCCTTGAGCGCGCCGGCGGTGCCGGCGGTGACGACCTCGCGCATCATGGTCCGCAGCGGCTGCACCGACTCCGGCTTCAGCTCCGGCCCGGCGGGCGCGGCCTTGGCCGGGGCCGGGTCGAGGACCAGTTTCGGCTGCTCCCAGCGGCCCCGGGCGACGGCGGCGGTGGCGGCGGCCATGGCCAGCGGGCTGACCACGGTGGTGCCCTGCCCGAACGAGGCGGCGGCCTGTTCGGCCGGGGAGCCGTTCGCGGAGACCTTGCCGGTGAACGCGTCGACGCCCAGGTCCCACCCGGCCTCCAGGCCGAGCGCCCGCCCGGTCTGGGCGAGGCCGTCCGCGCCCAGCTTCGGGGCGAGCGCGGCGAAAGCGGTGTTGCAGGACTTCGCGAAGTCGGTGCGGAACGGCACCGAGCCGAGGACGAAGTTGTCGGAGTTCTTGAACGACCGGCCGTCCACGGTGAACGTCTTCGGGCAGGCGACCGGGCCGTCCAAAGTGACCGCACCCCGGTCCAGCAGGCCGAGGGCGCTGACCATCTTGAACGTCGAGCCGGGCGGCACCTGGGCGGTGAAGGCCAGGTTCTCCCCGGCGGCCCCCGGCCCGTTCGCGGCGGCCAGCACCGCGCCGTCGCTGATCCGCACCGCCACCAGGGCGGCGCGGCGCTTCTCCCCGCGCAGCGCGGTGTCGGCGGCGTTCTGGGTGGCCACGTCGAGGGTGGTCTTCACCGACTGCCCGGCCTTCGGCTCCTCGCGGAACAGCGTCGTGCCGGTCGGCACGACGGTGCCGTCTGGCTCCGTCCGCTCGCTGATCACGGTGAGCCCGGGCGCGCCGCGTAGCCGTTCGTCGTACCGGCCCTGGAGGCCGCCGTGGCCGACCAGGTCGCCCCGCCGGTACCGGTCGGGGTGGGCGGCCAGGTCGTCGGCCTGGGCCTGGTCGACCGAGCCGAGCAGCGCCCGGGCGAACTCGCGGGTGGGGGCGAGGTCGAGCTTCTCGGCCCGGAACTTGGTGCCGGGCAGGTCGTAGACCCGCGAGCGGATCTGCCGGTACGCCTCATCGCGCAGCGTCACGACCTCGACGAACGCGCCCGGGTCGGCCTCGGCGAGGCGTTTGGGCAGGTCGGCGAGGTCGACCGGCGGGTTGAGCGCCGGCCGGATCGCCCGGAACGCGGCGTCGAGCTTCCGGGACACCGCCTTCGCGTCGGTGACCTCGCTCGGTTGCAGCCCGATCCGGACCACCGGGCGGGGCGCCACGACCGGCGCGCCCGCGCTGTCGAGCACCCCGGACCTGGGCGCCACGTCCCGGCGTACCGCGAGCCGGTCGCCCGTGGTGAGCTGCTCGTGCACCACCTGCGGTTCCCAGATCACCTGCCACTGGTCGTCGCCGCCCCGGGTGAGCCGTACCTGCCGGTCGTACCCCCAGCGGGTGCCGGCCGGGGGCAGGGTCCAGTCCACCCGGATGCCGGCGGTCGCGATGTTCGCGTCGATCTTCGGGTCCCCGGTGCGGCGCAGCGCCGGTGGGGTGGCCGCCAGCTCTCCGGAGAGCTCCCGGATCTCCCGCGTCACGTCGGCGGCGGGCACCTTCCTCCCGGTCGGGTCGACGAAGCCGACCGCCTGGAGGTCGCCCTTGCCCCAACCGGACAGGAAGGCGTCCACGGCGCGTTCCGGACCGTCCTCGGCTGAGCAGCCGGTCAGCGCGGCAGCGGCCAGCGTGGTGGCGGCGAGCGCCGCGACCAGCCGGCGGGAGCGCGATCGGCGGGGCCCACCAAGGGGGTACGACAGACGCATGGAGCCGTCCTTCCGAATCTCGGGCTTCCGCCACGGTAGTACGGCCCCGCCGGGCACACTGCCCCGCCCGGCCCGCCACGTGCGCAAAGAGGGCCCGCGAAGGTGTGATGAACATCCCGACCGGGGTACTCCCCAGCCGGCTGACCGCATATCTGCAACGGGTGAAAGGACAGAGTCCCGAACCGGACGTCCGGCCGGTGGTCCGCCGACGAAGGCACGGAGCGGCAGGGCCTAGGCTGGGCGGCAGAGTGACCCACAATGCGGTGGGTCGAGGGGAGTGGCACCGATGGACCGGCGTCCGGCGATCAAACCGGGACCCGACCTCCGGCAGGATGACAGCGGCCGGGACGACTTCGATTCGGCGACCGACGGGGACGGCTTCGGCCGGCTCGACACGGGAGTGACCGGGATGACCGGTTCGAGCATCGACACCATCTATGATCTCGGGCTGCCGGTGGATGCGCTGGCCGACGACGTGGAGGACGCCGAGCTCGACGAGCCGGTGCCGAACGTGGAGCGCCTGGTCGCCCAGGCGGTCGCCCTCGCCGGCGACGACCACGACGCGGCGACACTGGTCGGGCGCTTCTGGCGGTTCGCCCCGGACGAGGAACTGATCGGGTTCACGGCCGAGGAGATGCTCGACGCCGCCCGGGCGCACTGGGACCTGGCGCAGCAGCGGGTGCCGGGCGAGCTGAAGCTGCGCATCCACGAACCGGACGCCGACCAGCACCACACGGTGATCGAGATCGTCACCGACGACATGCCGTTCCTGGTCGACTCGGTGACCGCCCTGCTCAACGCCCACCACCTCGACGTGCATCTGCTGGTGCACCCGCTGGTGGTGGTGCGCCGGGAGCCGCTGGGCCGGTTGACCGAGGTCTCCGCGGACGTGGAGCCCGACGACGCGATCGACGGGGACCTGGTCGAGAGCTGGATGCGGATCGAGATCGACCCGGTCCGCGACGCCGGCGAGCGGGAGAAGCTGCGCCGCGAGCTGCAACGGGTGCTGACCGACGTGCGGGAGGCGGTCGAGGACTGGCCGAAGATGCGCCAGCGCGCCCTGGCCCTGGCCGACGAGCTGGCCGCCGCCCGTACCGCAGACAACCGCCCGCCGGTGCCGGAGAAGGACATCACCGACTCGGTGGAGCTGCTGCGCTGGCTGGCCCACGACCACTTCACCTTCCTCGGCTACCGCGAGTACCGGCTGGTGGACGCCCCCGGCGGTGAGGGCTCGGCGGTGGAGGCGGTGCTCGGCACGGGCCTGGGCATCCTGCGCTCGGACTCCCCGGAGGTGCGGGCGCTGTCCTCGATGACGTCCGAGGCGCACGAGAGGGCGCTGGAGAAGCGCCTGCTGATCATCACCAAGGCGAACTCCCGGGCCACCGTGCACCGCTCGGCGTACCTGGACTACATCGGCTTCAAGATCTTCGACGAGGCCGGTCAGGTGATCGGCGAGCGGCGCTTCCTCGGGCTGTTCTCCACGGCGGCGTACCGGACCAGCGTCCGGGAGCTGCCGGTGGTCCGCCGCAAGGTGGCCGAGGTGCTGGACCGCTCCGGCCTGAGCCGACGCAGCCACTCGGGCAAGGACCTGCTCCAGATCCTGGAGACGTACCCGCGTGACGAGTTGTTCCAGATCAAGACCGAGGATCTGTACCACGCGGTGATCGGCGTGCTGCGGATGGCCGGCCGCCGGCAGCTGCGGGTCTTCCTGCGGCGGGACGCGTACGGGCGGTTCATCTCCTGCCTGATCTACCTGCCCCGGGACCGGTTCACCACGCAGAACCGGCTGCGCATGCAGGACATCCTGCTGCGCGAGCTGAACGGCGTCGGGGTGGACTACACCACCCGGGTCACCGAGTCGATGCTGGCCCGGGTGCACTTCATCGTCCGCACCGATCCGACCCGGCCACCGGGGGACATCGACGCGGACCTGCTCGCCGAGGAGCTGGCCGACGCCACCCGGCTGTGGGACGACGACTACCGCCTGGTGCTGGAGCGCAAGCTCGGCGACGAGCAGGCCAAGCACCTGTTCAGCCGGTACGCCGACGCCTTCCCGGAGGGCTACAAGGACGGGCACACGCCGTACGAGGCGATGAAGGACCTGGCGAAGCTGGAGCTGCTGGAGGAGCCCGGCCAGCTTGAGATGCACCTGTTCCGCAAGCAGCTCGCCCCGCGCGGCAACGGCGCGGGCCGGGGCGCGGACCTCGACGAGGCGATGGACGTCAGGTTCAAGGTCTACCGGTACGGCGAGCCGATGATGCTCTCCGCGGTGCTGCCGGTGCTGCACTCCCTCGGCGTCCGGGTGGTCGACGAGCACCCGTACGAGGTGGACCGGATCGACGGTCGGGTCTACCTGTACGACTTCGGGCTGCAACTGCCCGAGGGCCACCAGGAACTGGCCGAGGTGCGCCCGCACGTGGAGAACGCCTTCGCGGCGGCGTGGCGGGGCGAGGCCGAGGTCGACGGCTTCAACGAGCTGGTGCTGCGCGGCGGGCTCACCTGGCGGCAGGTGGTGGTGCTGCGGGCGTACGCGAAGTACCTGCGACAGACCGGGACGGTCTTCTCCCAGGAGTACATGGAGCAGACCTTCATCGCGTACCCGCGGATCACCGCGCTGCTCGTGGAGCTCTTCGAGACCCGCTTCGCGCCCGGGGAGCCGACCGCCGAGCAGCGCCGCGAGCGCAGCGGCGAGCTGGTGACGGAGATCGGCGCCGCGCTGGACGACGTGGTCAGCCTCGACCAGGACCGGATCCTGCGGTCGTACCTGACGCTGATCCAGGCCACCCTGCGCACCAGCTTCTACCAGAAGCCGGTCGGCGGGCGGCCGAAGGCGTACGTGGCCTTCAAGCTGGACCCGCAGGCCATCCCGGACCTGCCGGCCCCGCGGCCGAAGTTCGAGATCTTCGTCTACTCGCCCCGGTTCGAGGGCGTGCACCTGCGGTACGGGCCGGTGGCCCGGGGCGGGCTGCGCTGGTCCGACCGGCGGGAGGACTTCCGGACCGAGGTGCTCGGCCTGGTCAAGGCGCAGATGGTGAAGAACGCCGTGATCGTGCCGGTGGGCGCCAAGGGCGGCTTCGTGCTCAAGCAGAAGCCGGGGGACCGGGACGAGGCGGTCGCCTGCTACCAGGAGTTCGTCGGCGCGATGCTCGACATCACCGACAACATCGCCGCCGGTGAGATCGTGCCGCCCGACGACGTGGTCCGCCACGACGGCGACGACCCGTACCTGGTGGTGGCGGCGGACAAGGGCACCGCCACGTTCTCCGACATCGCCAACGAGATCTCGGCGGCGCACAACTTCTGGCTCGGTGACGCGTTCGCCTCCGGCGGCTCGGCCGGGTACGACCACAAGAAGATGGGCATCACGGCCCGGGGCGCCTGGGAGTCGGTGAAGCGGCACTTCCGGGAGCTGGGGCACGACACCCAGACCCAGGACTTCACCGTGGTCGGCGTCGGCGACATGTCCGGCGACGTGTTCGGCAACGGGATGCTGCTGTCCGAGCACATCCGGCTGGTGGCCGCGTTCGACCACCGGCACCTCTTCCTCGACCCGGACCCGGACGCCGCCGCCTCGTACGCCGAGCGCAAGCGGCTGTTCGACCTGCCCCGGTCGTCCTGGGAGGACTACGACCGGTCGCTGATCTCCGAAGGGGGCGGGGTGTACCCGCGCGCGGCGAAGTCGGTGCCGATCTCGCCGCAGGTCCGGGCGGCCCTCGGGCTGGACGACGACGTCAGCCAGCTCTCCCCGCAGGAGCTGATGAAGGCGATCCTCACCGCGCCGGTGGACCTGTTCTGGAACGGCGGCATCGGCACGTACATCAAGGCGTCCAGCCAGACCAACGCGGAGGTGGGCGACAAGTCCAACGATGCGATCCGGGTGGACGGCAAGGCGTTGCGCTGCCGGGTGGTCGGCGAGGGCGGCAACCTCGGTTGCACCCAGGTCGGGCGGATCGAGTACGCCCGGGCGGGCGGGCGGATCTACACCGACTTCATCGACAACGCGGCCGGGGTGGACTGCTCCGACCACGAGGTGAACATCAAGATCCTGCTCAACACGGCGGTCGCGGACGAGGCGCTGACCCGGCCCGAGCGCGACGAGCTGCTGGCCGGGATGACCGAAGAGGTCGGCGAGCTGGTGCTGCGGGACAACTACGACCAGGCCCGGGCGATCAACAACTCGCAGGCCCAGGCCGCCTCGCTGCTGCCGGTGCACCGCCGGATGATCGGCGAGCTGGAGCGCTCGGGGGCGCTGGACCGGGCGCTGGAGGGGCTGCCGCCGGACGACGAGCTGGCGGTGCGCACCGAGTTCGGGCTGACCGCGCCGGAGTTCGCGGTGCTGCTGGCGTACGTGAAGATCGTGCTGGAACGGGAGATCCTCGCCGAGGGCCTCGCCGACGAGGAGTGGACGACCGAGGTGCTGGTCAACTACTTCCCGACCCCGATGCGGGAGCGGTTCGCCGGCCGGATGGGCCAGCACCGGCTGCGCCGGGACATCGTGACCACCGTGCTGGTGAACGAGGCGATCAACCGGGGCGGCATCTCGTTCGTGTTCCGGGTGGTCGAGGAGACCGCGGCGTCCGCGGCGGACGTGATCCGGGCGTACGTGGTGGTCCGCGAGGTGTTCGGGCTGCGCGAGCTGTGGGACGCCGTCGAGGCGCTCGACAACAAGGTCGACCCCGATCTGCAGACCGCCGTCTACCTGGACACCCGGCGGCTGCTCGATCGGGCGGTGCGCTGGCTGGTCACCAACCGGCGCTCGCCGATCGACGTGCCGGCCGAGACCGCCCGGCTGCGCGACGGGGTGGCCCGGCTGCTGCCCGGCCTGGAGAACCTCTTCTACGGCAGCGAGCGGGAGGCCATCGCCGCGCACATCGACGGGATGACCTCCCGAGGGCTGCCGCGCGGCCTGGCCGAGCAGGCGACCCGGCTGATGTACAGCTTCGGGCTGCTCGACGTGGTGGAGACCTCGGCGAGCACCGGTCCGGACGTCGGCGAGGTGGCCTCGGTCTACTTCGTCCTGTCCGACCGGTTCCGGGTCGACTCCCTGCTATCGAAGATCTCGCTGCTGCCGCGGGAGGACCGCTGGCAGACGCTGGCCCGGATGGCGCTGCGCTACGACCTGTACGCCGCGCTGGCCGCGCTCACCGCGGAGGTCCTCGGCTCCACCCCGAACGACCTGCCGCCGCTGGAGCGGGTGTTGCAGTGGGAACAGTCGAACGCCACCTCGATCCACCGCGCCCAGCGGGCGATGGGGGAGTTCGACGAGTCCCGGGCGGACCTCGCCGCCCTGTCGGTGTTGCTGCGTCAGATTCGTACCCTGGTGCGGACCTCGGCGGCCTGAGTCGCCCGGAGCGCGCCGCGGCCGGTCGGTGTCCCCGACCGGCCGTGGTGCGTTCCGGGGGCCGCCCGTCCCCACTTCTCAGCCGGTCATCGTCGCGAAGACGACGACGTTGTCCAGGTAGCTGCCCGCGTTCTTGTCGAACTGCCCGCCGCAGGTGACGACCCGCAGGCTGGCCCGGTCGTTCGGGCCGTACACCAGCTCGGTGGGAAAGGCCTTCTTCGGGTACGACTTCACCTCGTCGACGGTGAAGGCGGCCTGGCTGCCGTCGTCCCGCGACACCGTGATGGCGTCGCCCGGCTGGAGCGCGCCGAGTGAGAAGAAGACGGCGGGACCGCCGACCTTCGCCGAGTCGACGTGCCCGACGACCACCGCGTTGCCGGTCTCGCCGGGGCTCGGCCCCGGGGAGTACCAGCCCGCGCTCAGGGCCTGCTCCAGCGGCGGGACCTGGACGGTGCCGTCGGGGTTGGTGCCCAGCGTCATGATCGGGGCGTCGACCCCGATCCGGGGGATGGCGATGGTGGTCGGCGTGGCCCGGCCCAGCCCGGCCACCGGCTGTCCCTCGGCGGCCGACCCGATGTCGGGATCGGTGGGCTGGTCGACGCCGTTCCCGCCGGGGCCGGCGGCGGTGCGGCCGTCCGCGCCGGTCTGGGACAGCGGCTGAGGTGGGCGGGGTGCGGGCTCGGGCGTGCTGCGCAGCGAGGCGCCCACCAGGCCGGCACCGACCATCGCGAGCGTGACGACGACGGCCGCGCCGGCGGCACGCCACGGTCTCCCGTGGCGGCCGCCGGCCGGTGTCGCCGTCACGTCAGACGAGGGACCCATTGACCCGACGCCGCCGCATCAGCACGATGCCGCCGAGCGCCGCGGCGCCCAGCATGCCCGCCCCGGTGGTGGCCATCCCGCGGTCGGTGCCGGTGGTCGCGCCGCCGTCACCGCCGTCGACGTGGCCGCGCGGAAGCACGACCAGCTCGCCCTCGCCGCAGGAGCCGTGCAGCTTGTGGCGGCCCGGCTCGGCGTCCTCGGAAACCCTGGCCTCGCCGAAGTAGACGAAGTCCTTCTTGTGCTCCCAGGACCGCTCGTCCTCGCCGCGCCCGGAGTCCTTGCCGTGCTCCGAGTCGTTGTCGCGGCCGGAGTCCTTGCCGTATTCGGAGTCGTTGTCGCGGCCGGAGTCCTTGCCGTATTCGGAGTCGTTGTCGCGGCCGTAGTCCTTGCCGTGCTCCGAGTCGTTGCCGCGGCCGGAGTCCTTGCCGTGGCCCGACTCCTCGTCCCGGCCCCAGCTGGAGCCCTCGCCGGACCGGTCCTTCCCGGACTCCTTGCCGTGGTCCTTCTCGGCCTTCTGGCCCTGCTCGTAGCCGCCCCAGTCCTGCTCGCCGTACGGGTCGGCGGTGCCGCCGCCCTTGCCACCCGACTCCTCGCCGGGCTTGCCGTCGTCCTTGCCCTGCTCCCCACCGGGCTTGCCGTGCTCGCCGCCCTGCTCATCGCCGGGCTTGCCCTGCTCCCCGCCCGGCTTGCCGTTGTCCTTGCCGTGGTCCTCGCCCGGCTTGCCGTCGTCCTTGCCCTGCTCCCCGCCGGGCTTGCCCTGCTCCCCGCCGGGCTTGCCGTGCTCCCCGCCGGGCTTGCCGTGCTCCCCGTTGTCCTTGCCGTCGTCCTTGCCCTGCTCGTCGCCGGGCTTGCCGTGTTCCCCGTTGTCCTTGCCGTCGTCCTTGCCGTGGTCCTCGCCCGGCTTGCCCCCGTCCTCGCCGTGCTGGCCGCGGTCGTCCTCGGCCGCGTGCAGCTTGACCTTGCCGGTGACCTTGGACCAGACGAAAGCGTTCCTCTGCGGCTCCGAGCAGATCTCCAGGAGCTCGACCTTGTCGCCCGCCTTGACGACGTGCGGCTTGGCGTAGACCTTGCCGTCGCGGGACTCGCCGTCGTGGCCATCCGCGAACGCGATCCCTGGCGTGAATACCAGCAGGGAGGCCCCCCCGAGGGCGGCACCCGCAACGACCTTCCCGAGCATCTTGTTTGCCATGACCTGCGTCACTCCATCCCTGTTCGTCCTGAGCTCGACGTCAGCCGAGCTACTCAAGACGTTAGACCGGTTCGCGAGCTATAAGAGGAAAGATTCATCTTTTGCAGTTTCCCGGCCTTCGGGTGGAAGGTCCGACAAGCGCACTTCGTCGGCTCCCCTCGGGCGTTGCCGACCCGGGGAAGGGTTGCGGCCCGACTGCGCGGGGCGCACCCTTTCGGGGGACGGGGGCGCCTCGCCCCGGGCTGTCTCCAGCGGTGTCATCACGCCGCACTGCTCCGGGTGTCCTGTTGGGCTCGGGCGAACAAGCATCGAACCATTGCCATGGAAGCGCTCCCATGCAAGAATTTCCCTCACGCGGTACGGGGAGCCACACCGCACAAGGCAGACGTCGAGGGCACCGGTCCCACCGGACGCCGTCCGCCGCCCCGACCGGCCGTTTCTCGCGCCGGTCGCGCACCACCACCAAAAACCGCCCGTCCGGGTCGGGCACCCCGAAAATCCCCCCGTGGCGCCGCCGATCGTCCCTGCAGGACGTCGGGCGCCGTTCCGCCGGGCCGCGAGTCCGGTCACGCCCAAGGAGATCTGTGCCATGAGTATGAGGAAGAGACTGTCCGGCCACCGCCGGGCGCTCGCACTGTCCGGTGCGGGTGTCCTGGTCGCCGCCGGCCTGGTGACCCTCCCGGTCACCGCGGCCCAGGCCGCGACCCAGTGCAGCGTCGACTACACCACCAACGACTGGGCCGGCGGATTCACCGCCAGCGTCACCATCAAGAACCTGGGTGACGCGGTCAGCTCCTGGAACCTCGGGTTCACCTTCCCGAACAGCAGCCAGCGGGTGCAGCAGGGCTGGTCGGCCAAGTGGAGCCAGGCCGGGCAGAACGTGACCGCCGCGAACGAGTCGTACAACGGCTCAATCGCCAGTGGCGGCAGCGTGAGCATCGGTTTCAACGGCGCGTGGAGCGGCAGCAACCCGAAGCCCACCTCGTTCACCCTGAACGGCGTGGTCTGCAACGGCAGCACTCCCCCCACCACGCCGCCCCCGACCACGCCCCCGCCGACGACGCCCCCGCCGGGGGAGAAGGTGGACAACCCCTACCTGAACGCCAAGGGGTACGTGAACCCGGAGTGGAAGGCCAAGGCCGAATCGGTGGCCGGCGGCAACCGGGTGTCGAACAACCCGACCGCCGTCTGGATCGACCGGATCGCCGCGATCAACGGCACGCCGGACAGCACCTCCAACGGTGCGATGGGCGTCCGTGCCCACTTGGACGAGGCGCTGAGGCAGGGTGCCAAGTACATCCAGTTCGTGGTCTACAACCTGCCCGGCCGGGACTGCGCCGCGCTCGCCTCCAACGGTGAGCTGGGCCCGAACGACCTGCCCCGGTACAAGGCCGAGTACATCGACCCGATCGCCGCGATCCAGGGCGACGCGAAGTACGCCAGCCTGCGGATCATCAACATCATCGAGATCGACTCGCTGCCGAACCTGGTGACCAACACCTCCGGCAACCCGGGCGGCACGGCCATGTGCGACACCGTCAAGGCCAACGGCGCCTACGTCAACGGCGTCGGGTACGCCCTGGCGAAGCTGGGCGCGCTCGGCAACGTCTACAACTACATCGACGCCGCGCACCACGGCTGGATCGGCTGGGACAGCAACTTCGGCCCGACCGCCGACCAGCTCAAGGCCGCCGCCGTCGCCTCGGGCAGCAACGTGAACAACGTGCACGGCTTCATCGTCAACACGGCCAACTACTCGGCGCTGCACGAGCCGTACGTCAAGATCACCGATAACGTGAACGGCACGTCCGTGCGGCAGTCGAAGTGGATCGACTGGAACTTCTACACCGACGAGCTCTCGTTCGCCCAGGCGTTCCGCACCAAGCTGGTCTCGGTCGGCTTCAACAGCAACATCGGCATGCTGATCGACACCTCCCGCAACGGCTGGGGCGGCACCGCCCGGCCGACCGGCCCGGGTGCCCTGACCAGCGTCGACACCTACGTCAACGGTGGCCGGGTCGACCGGCGGATCCACGCCGGCAACTGGTGCAACCAGTCCGGCGCGGGCCTCGGTGAGCGTCCCAAGGCCGCTCCGGAGTCCGGCATCGACGCCTACGTCTGGGTGAAGCCCCCGGGCGAGTCGGACGGCTCCAGCAAGGCGATCCCGAACAACGAGGGCAAGGGCTTCGACCGGATGTGCGACCCGACCTACACCGGTAACGCCCGCAACGGCAACAGCATGAGCGGCGCCCTGCCGGACGCCCCGATCTCGGGTGCCTGGTTCTCGGCGCAGTTCGCCCAGCTCATGCAGAACGCCTACCCGGCGCTCTGACGCTCCACCAGGCACGCCTGCCCGCCGCTGGCGAGGAGTGAGGCACTCTCAGCGGCAGGTTCCCCCGGCCCCTGGTCCGACCGTTCACCGGTCGGGCCAGGGGCCCCCGGCCTGTCAGGGCACGGTCTTCTCCACCGCCGCCTGGCCCTGCTCGGCCAGGTCGCGGCGGGCCCGCTCGACGTTCTTCGGCGTCACGTCCTGGCCCCGGGCCCGCACCAGGTCCTCCGGCTCCCACGGCTGCTCCGCGCCGGTGCGGATGTTGTCCCCGCCGGCCCCCGTGCCCGCGCCGTGCGGGTCGCCGAGCAGGTCCTCGGTCGAGCCGGCGCCCTCCGGGACGTCCCCCGGCCCGCCGAAGGACGGGGTGTCCCGGTCGGCCCCGCCACCGGTCGCCAACTGCCGCACTGTGCTCTCGTCGTCCACCGCCGCTGCCACCTCGGGGCTCTCCTCCAGCGGTCGCCCGGCGTTCCGGTCGCGCTTGGTCATCCTGCTGCCCTCCTGTCCCCGGGTGTTGCCTGATCCCCGCGGCGTACCCCGCAGCGCCCCGGACATGCCGACGGCGCAGGACCCGGGGGACCGGCAGGCGGTCATCCTCAGGTCACCTGGAGGGCGACGGCGAGCGCAATGATCGTGGCCGGGGCGTGCGGGTCGCGCGCCACCCGGGCGACCACGTCCCGGGCGGCCGGGCGGTGCCGCAGTTCGGCCGGCGCGGTGCGTTCGGCGTCGACCAGGACCCGGCCGGCGTTGGCCGGGTCGTCGGCCTGGAGGTAGGCGCGGGCGGCGTCGAGCAGGTGCGCGGCGCGGTGCTCGGCGGGCAGCCACCGCCAGCCGTCCCGTCCGATGACCCTCTCGTGCCAGGCGACCGCGTCACGGGCCGCGCCCAGCTCGACGGCGGCGGCGACCCGGGCCAGCTCGACCGCCGTCGGCCCGAACGCGGTCCGGTGATGGTCGTGGCCATCGCCCACCCGCAGCGCCATCTCGGCGGCCTCGCCGATCAGGTCCGTGGTGGCGCGGTCGTCGCCGTGCCGGGCCGCCGCCAGGGCGGCCTGCACGAGCAGCGTCCCGCACAACGACAGTTCCGCCGGCCGGGCGTCGTCCGGGTCGGGAGGGGCGATCCGGTACGCGGCGGCGAGCGCCGTCGACATGGCCGCCCGCGCCCGCCCCGAGGCGCGCAGCACCTGGCCGAGTTGCACGGCTGCGGCGGCCACCAGCACCGGCTCGCCGGCCGCAGTGGCCATGGCCCGGTCGGCGGCCAGCCACGCCAGGTCGGCCTCGCCGAGCTTCACCAGCAGCGACGCGGTCACCCGGTATGCCTCGACCAACAGCGCGCGGCCCGCCATCGGGTCGTCGGCGTGGCAGCGCTGCGCATCGGCCAACACGCCCGGCACCAGCGCGATCACCTGCGGATACCGGGCGTGCTGGAAGGTGGTCCACGCGTGCGCGACGTCCCCCGCCACCCGATCCGCCGGCAACCCGGGCCCGCGTGCCGCCGGCCGGCCCAGGGCGATGTCGTACGTCGACAGGGCCGCCCGGATCCGATCCACGCCCTCGACGCACCGGGTCACGTCGGCGGGCCGAGCGTCCCGGCCGAGCAGCACGGCGGTGTCGATCCGCAGGACGCCGGCGATGGCCTGGAGGGTGGACACCTTGTCGAGGGCCCGGACGCCGCGCTCGACCTTGTCGACCCAGCTCTTCGACTTGCCGAGCCGGTCGGCGAAGACCTGCTGGGACAGCTTCCGCCGCCCCCGCCAGTACGCCACTCGGCGGCCGACCGGCAGCCGGTCACCGCTCTCCACGACGCCACCGCCGGTCCGGCACCGCGCGGGTGGTCTCCTCGACCGGTATCCGATCCGCCTCGGCCTGCGCGAGGATGCGCCGCCTGGCGGCCTCTCGCTCCGCCTGCTGAATCTGCTCGCCCTTGTTGTCGTCGACGGGAGCATCGTCGCTCATTTCCGCCTCCGTTCCTGCCAAGCCTCAAGCGTCTTGCGCGCCTGCACGAGCCTTGGACATCCATTGTCGCCGCACTTCGAGCAGACGTTGCGGTGATGAAAGTCGATGACGTAGCCGGCCATGACGACGCTGAACGGTGTCCCCGGCCGGCTTCGGCTACTCATGCCGGCCCTTGCCCTGGGGCTGACCCTTGGCGGCCTGGTGGGACCCGCGCGTGGCGTCCGGACGCCCGGTGTCTTCAGGAGGAGAATCTGGCTCGCGGTACGCGCCGGATCGTCGGGAGAAGGTCGATCGTTCGACCACGTCCAGCGGTTCGCCCTGTCGCTGAAACCATTTGATCTTCCCCACCCGCGACCTCCCGAAATCTTGTGCCGATATGGCTCCTGCTCACAGTCGGGGGACGATAGGGCGCTCGGCAATATCTGAAGGCCCACTTCGGCGCTATTGATTGACGCCGTGCCGTCCAGCGCGGCAGGGTGTGCCGAATGAGACGAGCAGACGGGCTCAACTGGGATCGAGGCTGAATGTGAGTGACGTTGGACTTTCTTCTGTGCCACGTCGGCAGCTCGGCAGAATGCTGCGACAGGCGCGCGAGGAAGCGGGCATCAATCTGGAGGCTGCGGCTGAGGCTCTGGAGTGGTCCCGCGCCAAGATGTACCGACTGGAGAGCGGCCAGACCGCGCTACGGACCCACGACGTGAACCTGATGTGCCAGCACTACGGCACGTCGACCGAGCTGACGGAAGTCCTCGTCTGCCTCTCCCGGGAGAGCAAGAGCAAGGGCTGGTGGCACGCCTACGGGGACGTCATCCCCGCTTGGTTCGAGCTGTACGTAGGACTCGAAGCGGCTGCCCGCCGGGTACGACACTACGAGCCGAACCTGATTCCCGGCTTGTTGCAGTCGCCCGAGTACATGGAGGGGGTGTTCGCCACCAAGAAGAGCCGGACGCCGCAGGAGGTGGCACAGAAGGTGGCGCTGCGGCTGGAGCGGCAAAAGCTTCTTACTCGCCGGAGTCCGGCCGCACCTGGTTTCGAGGCGATCATCGATGAGGCGGTCATCCGCCGGCCTATTGGGGATCTTGAAGCGTGGAGGCGGCAGCTTGCCCACTTGGTGAACGCATCGCAGGCAGCCAACGTGAGCTTCGTAGTGCTGCCACTGGCCGCTGGGCCGCACCTGGCGTCCATCACCGGAGCATTCATCATGCTAGATTTCCCTCCTGTCGGGACGCGCCCAGCGGAGCCCTCCACAATCTACTGTGAATCATTGACGGGAAGCCTCTATCTGGACCGCCCGAACGAAATCGAGGCATACTCAGACGTCTGGCAGACGTTGCGAGGGCTTGCCCTTGACGAGCGCGCCTCAGAGGACTTGATAAGCACGGTGATCAAGGAGAGCTACGATGAGTGATCTGGCTGGCGCCTCCTGGCGCAAGAGCAGCCGCAGCGCCAACGAGGGTGCCTGCGTGGAGGTGGCCGACAACCTGCCCGGCGTGGTCGGCGTGCGGGACAGCAAGGACGTTGCGGGGCCTGCCCTTGCCTTCGCCCCCGCCTCTTGGTCGACCTTCGTGCAGAGCGTTCGGGAAGACGCCCTGAGCTGACCGCCAGCGACAGCACGCCCACCCGCCGGGCCCGCAACGGCAAATCAGCGGCTCCGCATACCGCCCACCTGCCTACTCCTGGAAGCGCCGGCGGTGCTCTTGGAAGGGCCGACCGCCGCCGCGCCAGTTGAGGGGCGCGGCGGATCCCGGCTACCCGCACGAGTTGGGCGAGACTGGCCGGCTGCGGGGGTTCTGCAGCGATGGAAGGCCAACTTCCCGGTAAGGGTGTTGCGCCTGATCAGAAGGCTGTGTCGGCAACGCACAGACGATCACGCGGTGGCCGCCTCACGTTCACAGGACTGCCGCTGCATCGGTGGCCAGGACCGTTCCTGCCGATGCGAGCGTGGAGCCGGTCAGGAACTGCCCCGTTTGTGCTGTCGGTGGAGTGGGAGCGTGGACGGGGCAGCTCCGTAGGGGCCGAAGGGCAGGTCCCCGACCGGGGGGAATTCGTCAGCCCGCAGCCCGACTGCCCGGTGTACGGGTCGCCTTGGCCCGGTTCGTGCTCCAGATCCCGAGCCTCATCCGCGGTCAATCGGATCGCCCACGCCCGACAGGGAGGGCAATGGGTCGGCGCGCGACGCTGCGTATCGCCTCGATGTATCGTCTCGATACATCGGACAGTTAGGCCCCACTGACGAGGGAGCGGCGATGAAGCTGGTCGATTACGACAGGGAGCAGTACCAGAACTACACGCGCGGCCGCGCGCTCACCGAGCAGCAGTTGGGGGCCTGGATGAGCGCCTTCGCAGCCGCGCTACCCGAGCGGCGTCCGCTGGTGGGGCTGGACGTCGGGTCAGGAACCGGCAGGTTCACCCCGGCGCTGGCGCGAGTGTTCGGGCCGGTGACCGGGATCGAGCCGTCGGCCCGCATGCGCGAGGTGGCGCAGGCGGAGTCCCAGCATCCCGGCGTGCAATACCTGGCAGGCTCTGCCGAGGACATGCCGGTGCCGTCCGGCAGCGCCGACTACGCGCTCATGTTCTTGTCCTGGCACCATGTCCAGGACAAGCCCCGAGCGGCCCGGGAGTTGGCCAGGGTGCTCAGGCCGGCCGGCCGGCTGCTACTGCGCGGAAATTTCAACGACCATCATCCCGAGCCGTGGTGGCTGGACCACTTCCCTCGCGGTCTTGAGGTGGACACCGCGCTGTTCCAGCCGCTGCACGAGGTCATCGCGATGTTCACGGCGGCCGGTTGGCGCGTTGCCGGATTCGGCATGGTCACCCCTCCGTCCGATGGCACTCGCGCCGACGTGCTCGAACGGCTGCGCTTGCGCACTCTCTCGTTCTTCGCCCGGCTCGGCCCCGACGAGGCGGAGGCCGGCCTCCGCAGCATCGAGGAGGCCGTATCCGCCGATCCCGGCGCGCCATCGCCCGCGCTGTCCGAGGCGCTGCTCACACTCGAACGGCGCTAACGCCGCCGTACGCCGTGCGCGCCAGGGCTTGACCGGCCGAAGGCCGAACGCGCGCCCCGGAGCTGAGAATGCCGACCGGTGCAGCCGGGCGTTGATCTTGCAGACGACCCTCCCCATGATGGCTCGGCGCGTGAGGAAGACTGGCGGGCATGGCTGACTTGGGCGATGCGAAGGCTGCGCTGCACCACTACCTCCAGGCGATTCGCGAAAACCTGGTCTGGAAGCTCGACGGGCTGAGCGAACGCGAAGCCAGACTGCCCCGCACCGCGACCGGCAACAACTTTCTGGGAATCGTCAAGCACTGCCTCAATGTCGAAGCCGGCTACTTCGGGCCTACCTTCGGGCGCGAATTCCCGACGCCTGAGGAACTGGTCCCCATGCAGGCATTCGAGGAGGATCCGCAGGCGGACTGGTATGCGCGGGAGGAGGAGACGAAGGATGGGCTGATCGACCTGTATCGCCGTGTCGGTGTGTTCGCGGATCAGACGATCGAACAGCTACCGCTCGACGCGCCGGGGCAAGTGCCGTGGTGGCGGCCAGGTGGACAGGCCGTGACGCTGCAGAGGATCATCGTCCACGTGACCTGCGACCTCGCTCGGCACGCCGGTCACGCCGACATCATGCGCGAGCAGCACGACACGGCGATCGGCCTGCGACGGGAGAGCACCAACATCCCCGACGACTACGACTGGCCGGCGTACGTCACCAAGCTGACGAAGCTGGCTGACCGCTTCGGATAACCGCCCGGTCCCGTCCGCACAGTTGGTGCGGATGATCCCGGAAGGTGTCCGCAGGCCCGCGAGGGAAAGGACACCATCCGGGATCATCTGTGTGGGTGTCAGCCGACGACTTGGGCGGCGATGGCCGTCGCGGCCGTGCGTAGTTCGGCCTTGGTCAGCAGCGGAGTCTTGTTGGTGACCCCGCTGCCGTCGCCCCCGAAGTAGTTTACCGCCAACAAGCGCAGGTAGTAGCCCTGCGGAAGCTTGACCTGCACCTGGTAGAAGCGGTACTGCTTGCCGTTCTTCGCCGGGCTGGTCTCGGTCGTCTCCACCACCTCAAGGCCCTCGGCCGTCGTCGACGCCTGGCAGGTGCCGGCTTTCATGCCGTGATCGCACTCGAGCACGTTTGCGCAGACGCGCGGGCCGGAGCCGGCCAGTGGACCGCTCCCGCGCGGGAGCTGACCGCCCGGATCAAGGCCGGCACCGCCCTGCGAGCCGCAGCTGTCCGGCCGGACCCACATGTACAAGCCGGCTTTCTCGCCGTGGCGGGCCACACCAGATCGGGCGGCCCACCCGACCGGATTCCGCTCGGCGTACATCGCCGGGTGACCGTCCGGGAGGCGCTTCTCACCTGGTACGTCGGGCATGTAGATCCATCGGGCGTCGGGCGCGGCCCCGGCGACTGCCGTCTCGAGTGCCACCCGCAGCCGGTTGAGGGTCTGCTGGATCGCCTTCGGATCGCTGGCGTCGAGCCGTAGACCCGAGGTCGGCGCGGACGGGGACGCCGAGGGGGCGGCGGATGCCGATCCGGGGGGAGCCGCCGCCGACGGCCCAGGCTGAAGCTGGGCGCCCCCGCTCAGGGCGACGCCGACCGAGATCGCGAGGCCGGTCGCCGCCAAGGCGGAGCCGCCTCCCGCGATGCGGCGCAGCAGGCTTCCGCGCCGCTGGCGTTGGATGATCCGGTCGACGTCGACCGTCGACGGCGGTGCGGTGCCGATGTGCTCGTCGAAGATCTGCTGATTCATGAAGTGCTCCCAGATGAGTACGCCAGGGTGCGCAGCGTCTCGAGCCCCCGCGCCGACTGACTTTTGACCGTTCCCGCGGAGATGCCCAGCAGTTCCGCGGTGTCCTCGACCGAGTGGTCGAGGTAAAAGCGCAGCACAACGACTGCTCGCTGCCGTGGCGCCAGGTGCGCCAGCAACCCCGTCAGCTGATCCCGGTCGTCGGCCCGGTCCGGGTGCGTCCAGCCGGTCTCCGGGGGATCCTCCACCGACTGTTCCCGCCGCCAGGGCCGGCGGCGCTCGTCCAGCCAGGACCTCGTCAGCACCCGCTGGGCGTACGCGTCCGGGTTGTCGGCCGAGGTCACCCTGCGCCAGTGCCGGTAGAGCTTGCCCACGACGATTGACACCAGATCGTCCGCGCCGTGCCAGTCATGACACAGCAGGTACGCCGCGCGCCGCCAGCGGTCCATGCGAGCGCCGACGAATGCCCGAAAGTCGTCCTCCTCGGACTTCTTCACGCTGCTCCTTCCCATCGCATCCACTCGCACGACGGAGCGCACTCCCGGCAGGGTTGCATCGCAGCCGAGCTTTGAATAACAAACGCGGGCGGGCGCGCTACGCCGTCACCGCCGGAGAGCCCCGGAGAAGCTGTTCGAGCGCAAGAGGCGGACGCGCCGCACGCCCCGGCCGTCGTGGGCCGGGGCGTGCGGAGGGGCTACGTCGAAAGGGCGGTCAGCGGCCGAGTACCCGGTCCAGGAAGTCGCGGTACCGGCGTACCGCGATCCGGAGCTGCTCGGTGTCGTCGCCGGTCTGCTGCCAGTCGCCCAGCCTGTTCTTCTGCTCGGCGAGCGCGGCGGCGAGCGCCTGGATGGCCTCGTCCACCAGTGACTGGGCCTGACCGGCGGCGGCCTTCGGGTCGTCGACGAAGCGGAGCTGGACGTCGCGCCAGCGGTCCCGGAAGGCCTGGGCGGCCTCCGGCTCGAAGAGGTCGGTGGCGTCCTCGTGCATCGCGCCGCCCGCCGGCCGGGCCGTGGCCGCGCCGAGAGCGCCCGCCTCGGCGGCGTCCGAGGTGGCGGCGTCCGGGTCGGTCATGCCCGGCTCGGGCCGGCCGTACCCGGCGGCGCCGGCGACCACCGCGTCCTCGCGGCTGCGGTCCGCCCCGTGGCGCTCGTCGGCCCGGTCGGCCTCGGCGTCGCCCGCGTGCCGGTCGCCCGGGTGCCGCGCGTCGTCGGGCCCGCCGGCCGCCTCGGCGGCCTCCCAGCGGTCCCGGTCGTGCAACCTGTCCCCGGCGGTCGGGTCGGCGCGCTCGGCGTCGAACGCGTCGGTGCGCCCCGGTGCGCCGTCGCCGGGCTGGGCGGTGTCCTCGCCGCGCGGGTCCCGCTCGTCTTCCGGACGGCCGCTGGCCATGGCCGAGGCGGCCACCGCGTCGCCCACCGTGGTCGCCCCGAACGCGGTGGGCAGGGGTGCCGGCTCGTGGAACTCGGGTGCCCGGTCGGGGTCGGCGTCCCGCACGTCGTACGGGCGGGTGTCGTCCAGGTCGTCGGCGTCCCGGCGGCGCTCGCCCTGCCGGTCCGTCCCGTGCTCGCCGTCCCGTTCCCCGGTTACGGCCGGGTCGTCGAAGGTGCCCCGGTCGTCGAGTACGTCCTCGGGCAGGTCGACCCGGCCGTCGGCGTCGCGGTCCCGGTGGTGGCCGGCCTCGGCGGGCCGGTCGCCCGGGGGCGGGACCGGCACCGGCGCGGATCGGACGGCCTCCGGGTGGTCGCTGCTGGTCTGCTGCTCCTGGCGCATCGTGGCTCTCCTCAACGGCTCGTGGCGTCGTGCGGACGGTCGGCGGGCGTGGCATCGGCCCGCTGCTCGGGCGTGGCGACCGGCTGGTGCCCGGGCACGTGTTCCGGCTGGCCCTGCTCCGGCGCCCGGCTGCCCACCGGATCCTCGCCGAGCAGGTCGGCGAAGAGCGCCCGGTAGTGGACGACGGCCTGCCGCAGTTCCTCGGTGCCCGCCTCGCCGCGCTCGTTGCGCAGCCGGATCTCGTGCGCGTCCCGGTAGTGCGACAGCGTCCGGGCGTGCTCGACCGACAGGTGGGCGGCCTGGTCGTCGAACTCGCCGGTCGGGTAGCCGCGCTCGGCGACGAGCCGGCCGACCAGTTCGTCGGCGTCGCTCACCGTCTCGGCGGGGGAGTCGACGAAGCGGACCTGGAGTTCCTCCCACGCGGCGGCGTAGCGGGCCCGGGACTCGGGGGTCAGCGGGGTGAGGGTCAGCTCGGCGTGCCGGCGTTCCCGGTCCCGCAGCTCCCGCTCGGCGGCCGAGCGGCTGTCCTGCTCCGCGACCACCCGGTCGTACTCGGGGCCGAACCGGGATTGCAGCGCGCGGCGGCGGGCGACCTGCCGGAGTACGACGGCCAGCGCCGCGACGACCACCAGCACGACGAGAACTATGACGATTACCTGCGTGGGCGACATGGCTCCTCCTTCGTCCCTCCGGTATTCCCTCTGGCTACTGATCGCCAATCCCGATCCGGGGGAATTTCCTGGGTGATCACGGGTATCGGGACGCGGCACGGGCGGTTCCGGGCGCGCTGCGCCTCGGCGTCCGGTTCCCGGGCAGTGGGATGACCCGGCCCACAGGGCTGCTCCCGGCGAAAACTTGACTGGTTCCAGAAAACGAGCCAGGGTGGGGTGATGCCGGTCGAGTCAGACGTCGAGCGCCTCCGGGCGGCCGGGCTGCGCGTCACGCAGCCCCGCCTCGCGGTGCTCGCGACGGTGCGCGGTCGGCCCCACCTGGACGCCGACACGATCACCCGTCTCGCCCGGGGCCGCCTCGGGCGGCTCTCCGGTCAGGCGGTCTACGACGTCCTGCACGCCCTGACCGGGGTGGGCCTGCTGCGCCGGTTCGTCCCGGCCGGTGGTCCCGCGCGGTACGAGGTGCGCGGGACGGACCACGACCACCTGATCTGCCGGGAGTGCGGCGTGATCAGCGACACCGGCCGGAGCCCCGCACCGGGGCCCTGCCTCGACCCCTCGACGGCGGCCACCTTCGCGGTGGAGTTCGCCGAGGTCACGTACTGGGGGCGCTGCCCCGACTGCCAGCAGCGACACCTATCCGGAGGAGAGCGATGAGCGACTCGCAGGCCAGCAAGCCGATCCTGACGACCCGCCAGGGCCACCCCGTGCACAACAACCAGCAGCAGCGGACGGTCGGCTCGCGCGGCCCGGCGACGCTGGAGAACTACCACTTCCTGGAAAAGATCAGCCACTTCGACCGGGAGCGCATCCCGGAGCGGGTGGTGCACGCCCGTGGATTCGTCGCGCACGGCGAGTTCGAGGCGTACGGGACGATCGGTGACGAGCCGGCGTCGAAGTACACCCGGGCCAAGCTGTTCCAGACCAAGGGCAAGAAGACCCCGCTCACCATTCGGTTCTCCACGGTCATCGGCGGCCGGGACTCCTCCGAGGCGGCCCGCGACCCGCGCGGCTTCGCGGTGAAGTTCCGCACCGAGGACGGCAACTGGGACATGGTGGGCAACAACCTGCAGGTCTTCTTCATCCGGGACGCGATCAAGTTCCCCGACGTGATCCACTCGCTGAAGCCGGACCCGGTGACCTTCCGCCAGGAGCCGAACCGGATCTTCGACTTCATGTCGAACACGCCCGAGTCGATGCACATGCTGACCTGGCTCTTCTCGCCGTACGGCATCCCGAAGAACTACCGGACGATGCGCGGCTCCGGGGTCAACACGTACCGCTTCGTCAACGCCGAGGGCGAGGGCGTGCTGGTCAAGTTCCACTGGATGACCCAGCAGGGCGAGCACAACCTGACCGAGGCGCAGGCCGCCGAGATCCAGGCCGGCGAGCTGGGCCACGCCTCGAAGGACCTCTACGAGGCCATCGAACGCGGCGAGTACCCGCAGTGGGAGCTCAACGTCCAGGTCATGAGCGACGACGAGCACCCTGAGCTGGACTTCGACCCGCTGGACGACACCAAGATCTGGCCGGAGGAGGACTTCCCGTACCTCCCGGTCGGGATGATGACGCTCAACCGCAACATCACCGACCACCACAACGAGAACGAGCAGATCGCCTTCGGCACCGGCGTACTGGTCGACGGGATCGACTTCTCCGACGACAAGATGCTGATCGGCCGGACGTTCTCCTACTCGGACACCCAGCGCTACCGGGTCGGCCCGAACTACCTCCAGCTGCCGGTCAACCGGCCGCGCGAGGACGTTCAGGTCAGCACCAACCAGGGTGGTGGCCAGATGTCGTACGGGGTGGACAACCGGGGCAGCAACCCGCACATCAACTTCGAGCCGTCCTCGGTGGCGGGCCTCGACGAGGCCGACGAGTCCTACCGGGAGTACCGCCCGTTCGTCTCGGGCCAGATCATGCGGGCCCCGCTCGAGCGGCAGAACAACTACTCCCAGGCCGGCCGCCGCTACCGCGAGATGGCCGACTGGGAGCGCGACGACCTGGTCCTCAACCTCACCAACCTGCTGGCCCAGTGCGACAAGCACATCCAGGAGAAGATGGTGTGGCACTTCAGCCAGTGCGACGAGAACTACGGCCGGCGGATCGCCGAGGGGCTCGGCATCTCCGTCAACGCCTGACCCGCGCCGGTCGAACCGGCCGGGTGGGCACCGACAACCGCCCGACCCCACCGGCTGCGCAGGCACCGGACCGAGCGCCCCGCCCAATCCCGGGCGGGGCGCTCGTGTGTGCACCGACCACAGCGGAGCGTGCCCGGGTCGAAGCGTGGGGCAATAGGCCGGTATCGCAACGGCCGGCGATTACGTATCCTGCCCAAGGCGCCGTGCCGGTGCCTCGGCGCCGCGGCGGGCGAAGCCCGTGTCGGCGTCGGCGCCACCCGCTGCCACACCCTCCGGGCGAGGTCTGATGAACACCCGCGACTGGCCGATCCGCTCGAAGCTGACGGCGCTGGTCGTCGCGCCGCTGAGCGCGCTGCTGGTGCTCTGGATCTTCGCGACCACCCTCACCTTCGGCCCGGCCCGGGACCTGCTCTCCGTCAGCACCCTCCTGTCCGACCTCGGCCGGCCGGGCGAGACGGTCGTCGCCGAGCTGCAACGGGAGCGCCGGCTCAGCGTGGTGCAGCTCGCCGGCGACGCCGCGCTGCCGGCGCTGGCCGAACAGCGGCGGCGCACCGACATCGCGGTCGCCGAGCTGCGCGGGCGGGTTACCGGCGAACGCCTGCGCGACGCCGCCGACGACCTGCTCGACGCCCGCGTCGACCGGCTGCTCGGCGCGCTGGACGGGCTGCCCACCGGGCGGGGCTTCATCGACCGCCGCGAGGTCGACCGGACCGGCGCGATCGGGCTCTACAGCGGCATGGTCGGCGCGGCGTTCCAGGCGTTCTCGGCGCTGGCCACGCTGCCCGACGACGACCTCAACCGGCAGGCCCTGGCACTGACCGCACTCGGCCGGTCCCGGGAGCTGCTCGGGCAGGCCGACGCGCTGCTCGCCGGGGTGCTGGTCAGCGGGCACTTCGCCGAGGGCGAGCACGCCCAGCTCGTGCAGACCATCGGCAACCAGCGCTTCCTGATCGAGTCCGCGGTGGCCGACCTGCCGGCCGACGACCGGGCCGCGTACCAGCGGCTGGCCGAGAGCGACGCCTTCGCCCGGCTGCGGGCCCTCCAGGACGCCCTGGTCCGGGCCGACCCCGTCCGGGCGCCCGCCGTGGACCTCCGGGCCTGGCAGACCAGCCAGGACGCCGTCCAGCAGAGCCTGCGCGACTTCGAGCTGACCCAGGCCGACGGATTGGCCGAGCGGACGATTCCGGTGGCGGTCGGCATCCTCGCCCGCCTCGGAGCGGCCGGCGTGCTCGGGCTCGTCGCCGTGGTGGTGTCGGTGCTGGTGTCCCTGCGGGTGGGCCGGTCACTGGCGCAGCGGCTCTCCGGGGTGCGCACCGCCGCGCTGGAGATGGCCGAACACCGGCTGCCGGACGTGGTGGCCCGGCTGCGCCGCGGCGAGGACGTGGACGTGGCCCGGGAGGCGCCCGTGCTGGAGTACGGCCGCGACGAGATTGGCCAGGTCGGGCACGCCTTCAACGAGGTGGGCCGCACAGCCCTGCGCGCCGCCGTCGACGAGGTCAGCCTGCGCCGAGGGCTCAACGACGTCTTCCTCAACATCGCCCGGCGCAGCCAAGGCCTGGTGCACCGGCAGCTCGCCCTGCTGGACCGGATGGAGCGCCGCGTCGAGGACCCGGACGAGCTGGCCGAGCTGTTCCGGGTGGACCACCTGGCCACCCGGCTCCGCCGGCACGCCGAGGACCTGGTCATCCTTGCCGGTGCCGCGCCCGGCCGGGGCTGGCGCAACCCGGTCGCGATGGTCGACCTGGTCCGGGGGGCCATCTCCGAGGTCGAGTCGTACGACCGGGTCGACATCGTCGACGTGCAGCCCGCCGCCACGGTGGGCCGCGCGGTCGGCGACGTCACCCACCTGCTCGCCGAGTTGGTGGAGAACGCCACCGCGTACTCCCCGCCGGGCACCCACGTGTCGGTGCGCGGGCAGAGCCTGCCCAACGGGTACGCGCTGGAGATCACCGACCAGGGGCTTGGCATGTCCGTCCCGGCGATGGAGGAGGCCAACCGGCGGCTGGCGACGCCACCGGAGTTCGATCCGGCCGACAGCGCCCGGCTCGGGCTGTTCGTGGTGGCCCGGCTCGCCTCCCGACACGGGATCCGGGTACGGCTTTGCCGGGCCGCCCAGGGCGGGGTCACCGCCGTGGTGCTGATCCCGCCGGACCTGGTGACCACCGAGCCGCCGCCCGATCCGCTGCCCGCCGCGCCGGACGGCTCGTTCGACGACCGGCGGATGGCCAAGGTGACCCGGCTCAAGACCCTGCCCCGGACGCGTCCGGCCCGGATCACCCGGGAACGGGCGGACTCGCCGACCGCCGTGGTGCCGCTGGTTCCCAGCCGCGCCGTGCCGGTCGACCCGTCCGGTGAGGGCGACGGCCTGCCCCGCCGGGTGCGCCGGCGGGGCCCCGCCGCCCGCCCCCGGCCGGCCGCCCTGGACGCGCCGGCCCCACGCGCCCCGGAGGAGGCCCGCCGGCTGATGTCCGCCCTGCAGGCCGGCACCGCCCGGGGCCGCCGGGACGGCGCCGCCGACGGGGGTCCCGTGCCGCCCGTCTCCACCTCCACCTCCGCCGCCGACGCGTCACCGGAACCGGACACCCCGGCGGTGCCTGCGCAACCCCCGACCGCAACTGAGAGGGATGCCTAGTGGTGCACACGACGAGGCCGAACGTCGATCTCGACTGGTTGCTCGACGACCTGGTGGAACGGGTGCCGGCCAGCCGCCAGGCGGTGGTGCTGTCGGCGGACGGGCTGCTGCTCGGCGCCTCGGCCGACTCCGACCGCAGCGACGCCGAACACCTCTGCGCCCTGGCCTCCGGCTTCTCCAGCCTGGCCAAGGGCGCCAGCCGGCACCTCGACGCCGGGGGAGTCCGGCAGACCGTGGTGGAGATGGAGTCGGCATATCTCTTCGTCACCGCCGCCGGCCAGGGCGCGTGTCTGGCGGTGGTCGCCGAGGCCGACGCGGACATCGGCCTGGTGGCGTACGAGATGGCGATGCTGGTGATCCGGGTGGGCGAGAACCTCACCGCGCCGGCCCGGGCCGGATCGGGTGCCGCCGATGCGGGCTGAGTCTCCCGGGCCGCAGCACGAGTGGCTGGACGCCGATGCCGGTCCGGTGGTCCGCCCGTACACCCTGACCGGCGGCCGGGTCCGGCCGCCGGCCGGTCTCGACCTGGTGGCCTTCGTGCTCACCGCCCGGGCCGTCGACCCCGCCACCCACTCGCGACTGCACCCGGAGCACCGGCGGCTGGTCGAGCTGGCCCGCCGGCCGGTGCCGGTCGCCGAGCTGGCCGCCGAGCTGGACCTCGCGGTCGTCGTGGTCCGGGTGCTGGTCGGCGACCTGCTCGCCCGCGGCCTGGTCTCCGTGCACGCGCCGGCCGGCACCGCGTTCCTACCCGATGACAACATCCTCAAGGCGGTGGTCAATGGACTCCGTGCGCTATGACCGTGACGGAACAAGGGTGCGGATCCCGCTGGCCCTGAAGATCCTCATCGCCGGCGGCTTCGGCGCCGGCAAGACGACGCTGGTGAGCGCGTTGAGCGAGGTCCGGCCGTTGCAGACCGAGGAGGTCCTCACCGGGGCCGGGATCGGCGTCGACGACGTCTCCGGCGTGGAGGGCAAGTCGACCACCACGGTGGCGATGGACTTCGGCCGGATCACCATCAACGAGGACCTCCAGGTCTACCTGTTCGGCACGCCCGGGCAGGACCGGTTCTGGTTCCTCTGGGACGAGTTGGCCTTCGGGGCCCTCGGCGCGGTGGTGCTCGCCGACACCCGACGGCTGGCCGACTGCTTCCCCTCGATCGACTACTTCGAGCAACGGAACATCCCGTTCGTGGTCGGGGTGAACTGCTTCGACGACGGCCGCCGGTTCAGCCTGGACTCCGTACGGCAGGCCCTGGACCTGGACCCGGGGGTGCCGCTGGTGTTCTGCGACGCCCGGGACCGGCAGTCCGGCAAGGAGGTGCTGATCTCGCTGGTCGAGCACGTCGCCCGGCAGCGCGGCGAGCCGGTGCCGGTGGCCTGACCCGGCCCGCGGCGGCTCCCGGCGAGACGGCGATCTGGTCGATTCGCGAAAATCAGGGCTGACGCGGTGGGTGGCGGGGAAAGCTCTGGTGGGATCGACACGGACAGCGGCGGAAGGCGGATCGGGTGACCGGGC
The DNA here is from genome assembly GCF_050948415.1 of Micromonospora sp. CA-111912. Taxonomy (NCBI): domain Bacteria; kingdom Bacillati; phylum Actinomycetota; class Actinomycetes; order Micromonosporales; family Micromonosporaceae; genus Micromonospora; species Micromonospora sp. CA-111912. The sequence continues at coordinate 5,959,956 of NZ_CP192007.1, read as the reverse complement.
AGCAGACGATCGTCCACCTCGGTGGTTACACGGCGGCCAGCGGCGGCCGGGGCGACGGGATCGTCGCCGCCCGGCGGGACCCGGGAACCGGCGCGCTGACCCCGCTCGGCACCGTCGCGGTCACCCCGTCGCCGTCCTTTCTCGTCCGGCATCCCGTCCTGCCGGTGCTCTACGCCGTGAACGAGCTGGCCGAGGGGGAGGTCAGCGCGTTCCGCACCGGCCCGGACGGCGACCTGACCCCGCTGGGTGTGCGGGGCACCGGCGGCGCGGACCCCTGTCACCTGGCGGTCACCCCGGACGGCGGGCACCTGGTCGTCGCCAACTACGGCGGCGGCAGCGTCGCAGTCCTCCCGCTCGACCCGCAGGGCGTTCCCGGCGAGCGCAGCGACCTGGTGGTGCACTCCGGGCACGGGCCGGACCCGCAGCGCCAGGAGAAGGCGCACTGCCACATGGTGTCCCCCGCACCGGACGCTGGGCCGCTGCTCGCCGTCGACCTCGGCACCGACTCCGTCTACCGGTACGACCTCGACGCCGCCTCCGGCCGGTTGGTGCCCCGGGCCCCCCGGGTGCACCTGGCGGCCGGCACGGGCCCCCGGCACCTGGCCCGGCACCCGGACGGCCGGCGCTGCTGGCTGGCGGGGGAGCTGGACGGCACGGTGACCGCGTACGAGCTGACCCCCGACGGGGCGCTGCACCAGCGCGGCCGGGTGGACGCCAGCACCCGCGCCGGCCACGTCCAGCCCTCCGAGATCACGGTCGGCGCGGACGGCCGCTTCCTCTACGTCGGCAACCGGGGCGTCGGCACGGTGTCGGTCTTCGCGCTGGCGGGTGAGCTGCCCGAGCTGGTCGCCGAGGTGGAGACCGGCGGGGAGTGGCCCCGGCACCTCGCGTTGGCCGGCGGGCACCTCTACGTCGCCGACGAGCGCGCCGACATGATCCGGGTGTTCCGGGTGGACCCGGCGACGGGGGTGCCGACGCCGGTCGGCGAGCCCGTCCCGGTGCCCAGCCCGACCTGCGTCCTGCCCTGACCGGGCGGCGACCGGCATCACGCTCCACCCCTGTTCAGGGGCGGTCCGGCAACACGGGGACACAAGCCGGCGACTCACTGTCACGAAGCGGCCGGGAACTGTTTCCGCCGGGGTGACTTTCGTCCGAACGGCCGTGGCAGCGCCCGCAGCGGTTACGCAAGATGGTCACCGTGCCAGGCCGCCATCGCATACGTCCAAGTCTCCGCGGAGCAGGTGCCGTCGCCTCGGCGACCGCGCTGGTCGTCGTCGTCGCGGGCGCCTGGTTCGGGTACCGCCACCTGGCGCAGCCGGCATGCTCGGGGCAGGTCCAGCTCACCGTCGCGGCCTCCCCCGAGGTCGCGCCCGCCGTGCGGGCCGAGGCCGCCGGGTGGATGGCCGACGGCGCGGCGGTCGGTGGCACCTGCATCACGGTCGACGTCTCGGCCGTCGACTCGGTGCACGTCGCCGCGGCCGTGGCCAGCAAACACGGCGTGCAGCTTCCCGGTGTGGGTCAGGTCAGCGGCATCGCGGTCACCCCGGACGTGTGGGTGCCGGACTCCTCGACCTGGCTGCTGCGGCTGAAGAACGCCGGGGCCACCGCGTTCACCCCGAGCAACGGCAGGTCCATCGCCCGTAGCCCCGTCGTGGTGGCGGTGCCCGAGCCGGTGGCCTCCTCCCGGCTCGGCTGGCCGGAGAAGAAGCTGACCTGGTCCGACCTGCTGCGGCAGGTGAGCAGCAGCAAGCCGCTGCGGACCGGGATCGTGGAGCCGACCCGGGACGCGGCCGGCCTGTCCGGGCTGCTGTCGCTGACTGCGACGGCCAGCGCCTCCGGCGGCGACGCGCAGGAGGCGACCACCGGCACGCTGCGGGCGCTGGCCGCCGGCCGGTCCGCGTTGCGCCAGGACCTGCTCGCCCGGTTCCCGCGCTCGTCCGACCCGACGGCGATTGCCGGCGGCCTCGGTGCCGCAACGCTGTCGGAGGAGGCCGTGATGGCGTACAACGAGGGGAAGCCGCCGATCCCGCTGGCGGCGCTCTACCTCGAACCATCGCCGGTGCCGCTGGACTACCCGTACGCGGTGCTGCCCGGTGTCGAGCCGGCGAAGCAGTCCGCAGCCCGGGTCCTGTTCGGGGCGCTCACCACCCCCGGCTTCCGTGACCGGCTGGCCGAGCGGTCGCTGCGCGCGCCGGACGGCGCCTGGGGCGAGGGCTTCAAGGCGCCGCGGGGCGCGCCGAGCCCGGGCGGCGGCGCGGGCGTCCCGCCCACTCCGGCCGGCAACGGTGCCGGCGGCCTGGACCCGGCGGCGATGGAGCGCGTCGTCTCCAGTTGGTCGATCGCCACCCAGTCCGGCCGGATGTTGTGCGTGATCGACGTCTCCGGTTCGATGAAGCAGCCGGTGCCGAGCGCCAACAACGCCACCCGGGAGCAGGTCACGGTGGCGGCGGCCAGCCGGGGCCTGAACCTGTTCGACGACTCCTGGTCGATCGGGCTGTGGACCTTCTCCACGAAGCTGGTGGGCGCCCGGGACTACCGCGAGCTGGTGCCGATCAACCCGCTGTCGGGCAACCGCGCCCGGCTGGAGCAGGGGCTGACCACGATCCGGCCCTCGAACGGCGACACCGGCCTGTACGACACGTTGCTGGCCGCGTACCAGGAGGTCCAGAACGACTGGGAACCGGGCCGGGTCAACTCGGTGGTGTTGTTCACCGACGGCAAGAACGAGGACGACGACGGCATTTCCCAGCAGAAGCTGCTCTCCGAGCTGAAGCGGATCGCCGACCCCGAGCGGCCGGTCCAGGTCGTCGTCATCGGCATCGGCGCCGACGTCAGCAAGGCCGAGCTGGAGTCGATCACCAAGGTCACCGGTGGGGGGAACTTCGTCACCGAGGACCCGACCAGGATCGGTGACATCTTCCTGAAGGCGATCGCGCTCCGTCCGAACGCTCCACGCTGAGTAACCAATCAGTGCAGATTGGACCGTCGCGCCGGTGGAACCGGTGCGACGGAAAGTTTTTTCATGGAAGCTGCTTCCCAGCAAATGACGGCAATACGTCCGAGGCGATCGGTGGCCATGGTTCTGAGGCAAGATGTCGGGGTGCTCCGGCGTCGATGGTCCCGTGAAAAGGACAGACCGTTGACCGGGGTCGGCCTCAGCAGAAGTGGGGATGGCCGGTGACGTCGACGACGCTTTTGACCCCCACCAGGACGCCGTCGCGTCCTGGTGACCACCGGGCCGGGCCGGTGGCCCGCGTCGACGAGCGGGCGTACGTCCGCATGCTGGTGGTGCTGGACACCGCCGTGCTGGCCGTCGCCGTGCTGGTCGGCTACGTCACCCGATTCGGCGACGAGGAGCCGGTGGGCTCGAAGATCCCGTACGTCGTGGTCGCGCCCGCGCTCGTGCTCACCTGGCTGGTCTCGCTCAAGGTGCTGCGCTGCTACGACGACCGGGTGCTGGGCTACGGCGCCGACGAGTACCGCCGGGTGAGCACGGCCAGCCTGCGGCTCGCCGGGGGCACCGCGATCGCCGGCTACATCGCCGACGTCGGCGTATCCCGGGGCTTCCTGGCCATCTCGTTCGCGGTGGGCATGCTGGGCCTGGAGGCGGCCCGGTTCGCCGCCCGCAAGCGGCTGCACCGGGCCCGGTCCCAGGGCCGGGGCTGGTCGCGCAAGGTGCTGGTGGTGGGCGACACCGCGCACGTGCTTGAGCTGGTGCACCAGCTGCGCCGGGAGCCGTACGCCGGCTACCAGGTGGTCGGCGCCTGCATCCCGGACGCGCTGCTGGCACCGGTGCCGCAGCGGCTCGGCGACGTCCCGGTGGTCGGCTCGTTCCGGGGCATCCCGCAGGCGGCCACCGCGATCGGCGCCGACACCGTGGCGGTCACCGCCTCCGGTGAGCTGACCGCGACCCGGCTGCGGCGGCTCGGCTGGCAGCTGGAGGGGACCGGGGTGGACCTGGTCGTCGCGCCCGCGCTGACCGACGTGGCCGGTCCCCGCATCCATACCCGGCCGGTCGCCGGCCTCCCCCTGATCCACGTGGAGGCCCCCGAGTTCCGGGGGGCCCGCAAGCTGGTCAAGGGCTTCGTCGACAGGTCCGCCGCCACCGTGGCGCTGGCGCTGCTCCTGCCGCTGGTGGCGGTGATCGCGCTGGCCATCAAGATCGACAGCCGGGGGCCGGTGCTGTTCCGGCAGACCCGGGTCGGCCAGGGCGGCCGGGAGTTCGGGGTGTTCAAGTTCCGCACCATGGTGATCAACGCCGACGCCCTGCTCGCCGAGCTGGCCGCCCGCAACGAGACCGACGGGCTGATGTTCAAGATGCGCGACGACCCCCGGGTGACCCGGGTCGGCCGGGTGCTGCGCAAGTGGTCGCTGGACGAGCTGCCCCAGTTGGCGAACGTTCTGCTCGGCCACATGAGCCTGGTCGGCCCGCGCCCGCCGCTGCCCTCCGAGGTGGCCCGCTACGACGGCGATGTGGCCCGGCGGTTGCTGGTCAAGCCCGGCATGACCGGGCTCTGGCAGGTCAGCGGCCGGTCCGACCTGAGCTGGGAGGACGGCATCCGGCTCGACCTCTACTACGTGGAGAACTGGTCGCTGGCCGCCGACCTGACCATCATGTGGAAGACCTTCGGCGCGGTGATGCGCAGCCGGGGCGCCTACTGACCACCCGGCGGCGGGGCGACGCCGGCAGCGACCCCGGCCCGGCCGAGGGCCCGGGAACGGCTGAGGGGCCGGTCACGGTCACGGTCACGGTCACGGCCACGGCCACGGCCACGGCCACGGGCAGGGCCCGGCCCGGTCACGGCTGAGGGCCGGTCCAGTCCAGGCAGACCACCACCGCGTCGTCGACGAGGTCACCGGCGACGAACGCCCGCAGGTCGCCGAGCAGCGACCGGACCGCCTCCAGCGGCTCCATCGCGCCGGTCCGGCGCAGGAACCGGTCCAGCGCCGTCCCGCCGTACCGGACGTCCTGGCCGGTCGCCTCGATGACGCCGTCGCTGAGGACGAAGAGCCGGTCCCCGCGGTGCAGCGTGAACTGCTGCTCCCGGTAGTCGGTCCCGTCGAACATGCCCAGCGGGAACTGCGCCTCCAGGGGCTGCTCGACCACCTCGCCGTCGCGCAGCAGCACCAGTCGGGGTGAGCCGGCGTCGACCACCGTCATCAACCCGGCGGCGAGGTCCAGCTCCAGCAGCAACGCCGAGACGTGCTGCTCGCCCCGGTGCAGGGCGTACACCGCCTGGTCGGCCAGCGCCGCCTGGTCGGCCAGGCAGAGCCCGCCCCGTCGGGCGTTGCGCAGGGCGTGGGTGGCCAGCGCGGTCAGCACGGACGCGGTGACCCCCTCACCCATCCCGTTGATCGTCGACAGCCACAGCCGGTGCCCGTCGTCGGACCAGTCGAAGCTGTCGCCGCGCACCGCGTACGCCGGTTCGAGCTGTCCGGCCAGGCTGAACGAGGGGCGGATCCGGCTCCGGCCGGGCAGCAGCTCCCACTGCATCTCGGCGGCCAGGGTGAGCCGGCGGCTGCGGCGGGTGGCCCGGTACACGTCGGTGCCGTCGTTCACCGCCATCAGTTCGTGGCCGAGGGCGGTGGCGATCCCGAGCAGCTCGTCTCGGGCGTCCCGGTCCCCGGGGAGCGGGGCGACCCGCAGGACCCCGCGCCGTTCCCCCCGCATGCTCACCGGGAAGTAGCCGGTCCGGTCGGCCACGATCGGCTCCTGGTGGTCGAAGCACCGCCAGGCCGGATGTCCCGGCCCGGTCACCGGCTCACCTTCCGTGAGCGGAAGCAGCGCCGAGAGCCGGTAGTCGACCTGGAGCAGTTCGACGTGCGTGATCCCGTACGACCGTTCGAGGTCCGTGGCGAGTCGGTCGACCAGCAGGTCGGCCGGCGCCTCGGTCAGCGTCCGGCGGGCCCGGTCTACCGCACCGCTCATCGTCGCTCCTCTGTTCGGAGGCCCGGCGACCAGGGACGCCGGGTAGTCTCGTGCCCACCATGTCCGAAGAAAACGGTCCACGCGGACCAGAAGCGAGTATGGCCGCCGCCCTCGATGCGGCCGCAGGCACCCTGCTCACGGTCTTCGAGGCGGCGCGCGAGCGGACCACCAGCCGGCTCTCGGGGGCGCAACTGCGCGCGGTGATGGTGGTCGAGCAGCACGACGGGATCAACCTGCGTCGGCTGGCGACGCTGCTCGACATGCTGCTCTCCTCGGCCAGCAGGCTCTGCGACCGGCTGGTGGCCGCAGGCATGCTGGAGCGCGAGCCCGGCCGGTCCGACCGCCGGGAGATCTCCCTGCACCTCACCGCGGAGGCCGAATGGCTCCTCGCCGAGCTGCGGGCCGACCGCCGGCAGCGGCTTGCCGTGATCCTGGCCGGGATGACCCCCGAGGGGCGGCAGGCGCTGCTCGCCGGCCTCCAGGAGTTCGACGAGGTGGCCCGGCACCGGCACCCGCCGGAGCCGCCAATCGCGGAGCCGGACGCCGAGACCCGGTCGGGGGAGCAGGCGACGGCGACCGGGCCGGGTGACTGGCCCTCGGGGGAGCCGCAGGCCGGCTGGTCGAGCGGGAACCGGCCCGGCGGAATACCGCACGGCCGGTCGACCGGCGAAGCCCCGAGCGGGTGGTCCCGCGAGGCCGCCGCGGGCGGCTGGTCGCGTACGGCCTGACCAGGACCTGGCCCAGACCGCCGCAGTCGGGCTCAGCAAGGCCGTCCTGGTCCGCATCCCCGGTCGCAGCGGTCGGATCACCTGCGGCGAGGGTGCCCGCCGTACATCGACGAAGAGCAGGTCAGCCGGTGCGGCTCAGCCATCCGACCGGGTCGGCGACGATCCGCCGGACGACGGAGCCGGCCGCGCCGACCACGGCGGCCTCCGGGCCGAGCGCCGAGGAACGCACGGTCACCGGCGACCAGCCGGCGGTGAGCACCCGCCGGGACACCTCGGCCAGCACCGGTGGCCGCAGCCAGGGCGTGAGCAGGGCGTATCCGCCGCCGAGCACCACGGTGTCGAGGTCCAGCAGGTTCACCACGCCGGCCACCGCGACCCCGAGCGCCTGCCCCGCCTCGGCCAGGGCCGCCCGGGTCGCGGGGTGGTCGGCGGCCGCGAGGTCGGCCAGCCGGGTCGCGGCGGTGTCGGCCGGGAGGTCCGCCCGGTCCAGCCCGGCGGCGGCGAGGATGGCCTCCTGGCCGGCGTACCGTTCGAGGCAGCCCCGGCCGCCGCACCGGCAGGGCCGGCCCTCCGGCTGGACGGGGATATGACCGATCTCGCCGCTCCAGCCGCGTACGCCCCGGAAGAGGGTGCCGTCGAGGACGATCCCGGCGCCGATGCCGACCTCGCCGGAGACGTGCAGGAAGCTGACCGGCCCGTCCGGGTCGGCGTGCAGCTCGCCCAGCGCGGCCAGGTTGGCCTCGTTCTCCACCACCAGCGCCGGGATGCCGGGGACCGGCTCGACCAGCGGCGGATGGTCGGAGAGCAGTTCGGGGACGGGCACGTCCCGCCAGCCCAGGTTCGGGGCGAGCCGGACCAGCCCGGCCGCGTCGACCAGCCCGGGCACCGCGAGGGCGGCCCCGGCCAGGGTGAGCCCCTGCCGCTCGGCGTCGACCCGGGCGGCGGCGGCCAGCCCGACGAGCCGGGCCAGCGCGTCGGCGGGGGAGACCGGGCGCAGGTCGGCCCGGCGCACGGTGTGGTGCCGGACCTCGCCGGCCAGGTCGACCACGCAGGCGGCCAGGTAGTCGACGTTGATCTCCAGGCCCAGCCCGGCCGGGCCGTCGCCGGCCAGCACCAGGCCCCGGGCCGGGCGTCCGGCGCCGGTGCGGGGGGCCGGCTCCGACTCGCCCACCAGCCGGCCGGCGACGAGGTCGTCGACAACTGCGGAGACGGTGGCCCGGGTCAGGCCGGTCGCGGCGGCCACCGCGGCCCGCGACGGTGGGCGGGGCGCGGCGGCGATCCGGCCGAGCACCACGGCGAGGTTCAGCTCGCGCAGGCTGCCCTGGCGGACCGCCGCGGCCGGAGCGGCGGGACGGGTCACCCCTTGACACTGCCACACGCCCGTCAAATAATTCAACCACTGAACAAATAGCTGCCGGAGGTCCGCCATGGCGTCCCGTCCCACCCCCGCCGACAAGTTCTCCTTCGGCCTCTGGACGGTGGGCTGGCAGGCCCGCGACCCGTTCGGCGACGCCACCCGCCCGGAGCTGGACGCCGTCGAGGCCGTACACAAGCTCGCCGAGCTGGGCGCGTACGGGATCACCTTCCACGACGACGACCTGATCCCCTTCGGCGCGGACCCGGCCACCCGCGACGGCCGCATCACCCGGTTCCGCAAGGCGCTCGACGCGACCGGGCTGGTCGTCCCGATGGTCACCACCAACCTCTTCACCCATCCGGTGTTCAAGGACGGCGGATTCACCAGCAACGACCGCGACGTGCGGCGGTACGCGCTGCGCAAGGTGCTGCGCAACGTCGACCTCGCCGCCGAGCTGGGCGCGCGCACCTTCGTCATGTGGGGCGGCCGGGAGGGCGCCGAGTACGACCTGGCCAAGGACGTCCGTTCCGCGCTGGACCGCTACCGCGAGGCCGTCGACCTGCTCTGCCAGTACGTCGTCGACCAGGGATACGACCTGCGCTTCGCCATCGAGCCGAAGCCGAACGAGCCGCGCGGCGACATCCTGCTGCCGACCATCGGGCACGCGCTGGCGTTCATCTCCACCCTGGCCCGCCCGGACCTGGTCGGACTCAACCCCGAGGTGGGCCACGAGCAGATGGCCGGGCTGAACTACGTCCACGGCATCGCCCAGGCGCTCTGGCAGGGCAAGCTGTTCCACCTCGACCTCAACGGCCAGCGCGGCATCAAGTACGACCAGGACCTGGTCTTCGGCCACGGCGACCTGCTCAACGCGTTCGCCCTGGTCGACCTGCTGGAGCACGGCGGCCCCGACGGCGGCCCGGCCTACGACGGCCCCCGGCACTTCGACTACAAGCCCTCCCGCACCGAGGACTTCACCGGGGTATGGGCCTCGGCCGAGGCCAACATGCGCACCTACCTGCTGCTCAAGGAGCGGGCCGCGGCGTTCCGGGCCGATCCGGAGGTGGCCGAGGCGCTGGCCGCCAGCCGGGTCACCGACCTGGCCGCCCCGACCCTCGCCCCCGGCGAGGGCTACGCCGACCTGCTCGCCGACCGCACCGCGTTCGAGGAGTACGACGTGGACGCCGCCGCCGCGCGGGGTTTCGGCTTCGTCCGGCTCAACCAGCTCGCCGTCGAGCACCTGCTCGGCGCCCGCTGAGGTCGCCGCCATGCCCCTGGTCGCCGGGTTCGACTCGTCCACCCAGTCCTGCAAGCTGGTGATCCGCGACGCGGAGACCGGCGCGCCGGTCCGCTCCGGCCGCGCCCGGCACCCCGACGGCACCGAGGTCGACCCGCAGGCCTGGTGGGCTGCCCTGGAGGCGGCGGTCGAGGCGGCCGGCGGGCTGGGCGACGTCGCCGCGGTCTCCGTCGCCGGGCAGCAGCACGGCATGGTGTGTCTCGACGAGGCGGGCCGGGTCGTCCGGCCGGCGCTGCTGTGGAACGACACCCGGTCGGCCGGGGCCGCCGCCGAGCTGATCGAGGAGGCCGGCGGCGGCGAGGCCGGCCGGCGGTTCTGGGCCGACGCCGTGGGGTCCGTCCCGGTGGCCAGCTTCACCGTCGCCAAGCTGCGCTGGCTGGCCCGGCACGAGCCGGCCAACGCCGCCCGGGTGGCCACCGTCTGCCTGCCGCACGACTGGCTGACCTGGCGGCTGGCCGGCGCGCCCGGCCTGGCTGCCCTGCGCACCGACCGCAGCGACGCCAGCGGCACCGGCTACTGGTCCCCGGCCACCGGGGAGTACCGCCTCGACCTGCTGGAGCGCGCCTTCGGCCGCCGGCCGGCGGTCCCCGTCGTGCTCGGCCCGGCCGAGGCGGCCGGGACCCTGGACCCGACCGCCCTGGCCGGCCCGTCGTCGTCGGCCGGCCCGTGGTCCGGGGCCGGCCCGGCGACCGGCGGGGTGCCGCTCGGACCGGGGGCCGGGGACAACGCCGCCGCGGCGCTCGGCGTCGGCGCCCGGCCCGGGGACGTGGTCGTCTCCATCGGCACCTCCGGCACGGTGTTCAGCGTCGCGGACGCCCCGGCCGCCGACCCGAGCGGTGCGGTGGCCGGGTTCGCCGACGCCACCGGCCGGTACCTGCCGCTGGTCTGCACGCTCAACGCGGCCCGGGTGCTCGACGCCGCCGCCGGACTGCTCCGGGTGGGCCTGGACGAGCTGTCCGACCTGGCGCTGTCCGCGCCGCCCGGCGCGGACGGGCTGGTCGTGGTCCCCTACCTGGAGGGCGAGCGGACCCCGGACCGGCCGTTCGCCACCGGCGCGGTGCACGGGCTGACCCTGGCCACCTCGACGCCCGCCCACCTGGCTCGGGCGGCCGTCGAGGGGCTGCTCTGCGCGCTCGCCGACGGCCTCGACGCGCTGGTAACCCAGGGGGCCCGGGTCGAGCGGGTGATCCTGGTCGGCGGCGGTGCCCGCTCGGCGGCGGTGCGCCGCATCGCGCCACAGGTCTTCGGCCGCCCGGTCGTCGTCCCGCCGCCCGGGGAGTACGTCGCCGACGGAGCGGCCCGCCAGGCCGCCTGGCTCGCCCTGGGCGGCGACGCCCCGCCCCACTGGTCCCCGGTGGGCGCCGAGGAGCACGCCGCCGACCCCGTCCCCGCCGTCCGCGAGCGCTACGCCGCCGCCCGCGACCGGGTGCTCGACCGCGTCGATTGACCGGACGGGCTGCCCCCGGTGGGCCCCCGGTGGGGGGTCGGTCACCGGGCCCTAGTCCGCGCCTGGTTGGCTGCCCGACATGAGCTCGACCAGGAGCGGGCCCCGGGCGGCCCGGGGCGGCGGCCCGGTGCACCGGCTCTACAGCGTCGTGGTCTTCGTGCTGCTCGCCTCGCTGGACAACGTGGCGATCGGCCTCGTCCCGCCGCTGTACGGGCCGATCTCCGGGGCGCTCGGCGTGTCCCAGCGGCTGCTCGGCCTGGTCACCGCGGTCAGTTTCCTGGTCAGCGCCGTCGCGGCGGTCGGCTGGGCGTACGTCGGCGACCGGACCGACCGCAAGCCGCTGCTGATGGTCGGCACCCTGGTCTGGGCGGCCGGCACCGGCGGCAGCGCGCTGGCCCAGAGCTACCCGACGTTCCTGGCCGCCCAGCTCGTCGCGGCGGTGGGCCTCGGCGCGGTCGGCTCGGTCGGCTTCTCGGTGGTCACCGACCTGATCTCGCCGCGCCGACGTGGGCTGGTGATGAGCTTCTGGGGGCTGTCCCAGGGCGTCGGCACCCTGGCCGGGACGCTCGCCGGCGGGCTGCTCGGCGCCACCGAGTGGCGGCGGCCGTTCTGGCTGCTCACCATCGTCGGGCTGGCCGCGACCTGCGCGTACCTGTTCACGTACGACATCCGGCGGGGGCAGAGCGAGCCGGAGCTGGCCGAGGCGCTCGCCACCGGCGCCGAGTACGACTACCGGATCACCCGGGCCGACCTGCCCCGGATCCTGGACCGCCGGACCAACCGGTGGCTGGTGCTCCAGGGCCTGACCGCCCAGGCCGCCTTCGGCTCGCTGGTCTGGCTGCCGGTGCTCTTCGCCGAACGGGCCGAGGACCAGGGCTACTCGGCGGTCACGGCCGTCGTGGTGGGCAGCGTCTTCGCCACGCTGTTCCAGCTCGGCGGGGTGTTCTCCATCGTCGGTGGCCTGGTGGGCGACGCGCTCCAGCGGCGTACCCCCCGGGGCAGGGCGCTGGTCGCGGCGGTGGGCATTCTCGCGGCCCTGCCGTTCTACCTGGTCCTGTTCTTCGTGCCGATCCGCATCGACGTGCCCGACGGCGGCAGCACCGGCGCGATCGTCGGCGCGGTGCTGGCCAGCGTCGTCACCGAGCCGACGGTCGGGCTGAGCCTGCTCACCGCCGTGCTGGCGCTGGCGCTCACCTCGGCGAACTCGCCCAACTGGTTCGCCCTGATCGCCGACGTCAATCCGCCGGAGCACCGGGGCACCGTCTACAGCCTCGGCAACCTGGTCAACGGGGTCGGCCGGGCGGCCGGCAACGGTCTGGTCGGGGTGGCCTTCCACGCCCTGCGGGCGGCCTTCCCGCCGCCGCTGAACTACGCCGTCGGGCTGGCCGCGTTCCAGCTCTTCTTCATCCCCACCGGGGTCATGTACTGGCTCGCCTCCCGCACCTCGCCCCGGGACATCGACGCCGTGCACGACCTGCTGCACGCCCGCGCCGACCGCCTGTGAGACAGGGGCCCTCCCCGCGCGCCCGGCGTCGGGAAGGACCCCTGCCCATGCCTGTCAGGCGGCGCGGAACCAGACCGTCACGTCGGTCGGGACCGCGCCGTCGTCGGTCAGCGGGGCGCTGGAGTGCAGCACCTCGGCCCCGGCCGGCAGCGGCACCGCCGCCTCGCCGAAGTTGGTCAGCACGGTCACCTCGCCGTTGCGGAAGGCCAGCACCTCGTCGCCGGAGGAGAGCCAGAACAGGGTGCCCCGGCCCAGCCCGTGCTCGCGGCGCAGCCGCAGCGCGGTCCGGTACAGCTCGTACGTCGAGCCGGGCACCCCGCGCTGCCGGTCCAGGGCGTACTCGGCCCACACCGGCGGCTGCGGCAGCCAGCTCGCATCGGTCGGCCCGAAGCCGTACGACGGGGCGTCGGCCTCCCACGGGATCGGCACCCGGCAGCCGTCCCGGCCCCGCTCGGTGTGCCCGCTGCGCTCCCAGGTCGGGTCCTGCCGGGCCTCGTCGGGCAGCGTCATGTGCTCCGGCAGACCCAACTCCTCGCCCTGGAACAGGTACGCGGAGCCGGGCAGGGCCAGCATCAGCAGGCTGGCCGCCCGGGCCCGGCGCAGGCCGAGCGCGGCGTCCGGCTGCGGGTCGCCGATGCCGATGCCGTTCGGCTTGGGGGTGCCGACGGGCAGGCCGAGCCGGGAGGCGTGCCGGACGACGTCATGGTTGGACAGCACCCAGGTGGTGGGAGCGCCCACCGTGTCGGTGGCCTCCAGCGAGCGGGTGACCACGGCGTACTGGGCGGGGGCGGTCCAGGCGGCGAGCAGGTACTCGAAGTTGAACGCCTGGTGCATCTCGTCGGGCCGGACGTACCGGGCCAGCCGCTCGGCCGGCTCCACCCACGCCTCGGCGACCAGGATCCGCTCCCCGGGGTACTCGTCGAGCAGGCGTCGCCAGTCCCGGTAGATCTCGTGTACGCCGTCCTGGTCCCACATGGGCGGGCGCGGCTTGTCGACCTCGTTGCCGGAGAGGATCTCCTGCGGCTCCTGCCAGTCCGCCAGGTCGGCCTGCTTGACCAGCCCGTGCGCCACGTCGACCCGGAAGCCGTCCACCCCGCGGTCCAGCCAGAACCGCAGCACGTCCAGGAACTCGGCGCGGACCTCCGGGTTGTCCCAGTCGAGGTCGGGCTGGCCGGGGTCGAACAGGTGCAGGTACCACTGGCCGGGGCGGCCGTCCGGCTCGGTGACCCGGCTCCACGCCGGACCGCCGAACACGCTGCGCCAGTCGTTCGGCGGGCGGTCGCCGTCGGGGCCGAGGCCGTCGCGGAAGACGTACCGGGCGCGCTCCGGGCTGCCGGGCGCGGCGGGGAGGGCCGCGGAGAACCAGCGGTGTGCCGACGAGGTGTGGTTGGGCACCAGGTCGACGATCACCCGCAGGCTGCGGGCGCGGGCCTCGGCGATCAGCCGGTCGGCGTCGGCGAGCCGGCCGAACAGCGGGTCCACGTCCCGGTAGTCGGCCACGTCGTAGCCGGCGTCCGCCTGTGGCGAGGGATAGAACGGCGAGAGCCAGATCGCGTCCGCCCCCAGCTCGACCAGGTGGTCGAGGCGGGCGGTGATGCCCGGCAGGTCGCCGATCCCGTCGCCGTCGGAGTCGGCGAACGAGCGCGGGTAGATCTGGTAGATGACGGCCTCGGTCCACCAACGGGTGGCCGGGCCGGCGGACGGTTCCTGCTGGGTCGCGTTGGTGTTCAGGGCCTTCTCCCGTGTGTCGACGCCGTCGCCGGTCATGTTCCCGCCCGTCATGTTCCCGCTCGGCGGGCGGGTGAATCCGTTCAGTCTGGCCGGGGCGGCGCGGTCGAGTCCCGCACGACGAGCCGAGTGGGCAGGATCACCGGTCCGGACGCCGGGCCGGCCGGTGTCGTGTCGCCGGGGGCGGGGACGATCCGCCGGACCGGTTCGGAGATGGCCCGGCCGCCGAGCGGGTCGAGCAGGATGCGCGCTGCGAGCCGGCCCTGTTCCGCCGCCGGCTGGGCGATCGTGCTCAGCCCGAGCACCCCGGACAGCTCGTGGTCGTCGATGCCGATGACGCTGACGTCCTGCGGCACCCGTAGGCCCGCGTCGCGCAGCGCGCGTATCGCGCCCATCGCCATCTCGTCGCAGGCGGCGAAGATCGCCGTCGGCGGTTCGCCCCGGGCGAGCAGTTCGGTGGCGGCCAGGTTGCCGCCGTCGACGGTCAACTTCGACTCGATGTCGAGGCTCGGGTCCAGGGGCACGCCGGCGGCGCGCAGCGCGTCCTGGTAGCCCCGGCGGCGGTCCAGGTGGGCGGTGAAGGCCAGCTCGTCGTCGGGGTCGCCGGAAATGTGGGCGATCCGGCGGTGACCCAGGTCGAGCAGGTGGCGGGTGGCGGTCCGCGCCGCCGCCACGTCGTCGATGCGTACGCAGGGCCAGCCGGGCACGCCGCTGCCGGAGCTGATGGTCACCCCGGGCAGGTCCAACGTGGTCAGCTCGGCCAGTTCGGCCGGGCGCAGCGGGGTGGCGACCAGCATGACCGCGTCCACCCGCTTGTTCAGGTTCGCGGCGCGCAGCACCCGCTGCCGGGTACGTTCCCGGCCGCCGAGGTTGTAGAGCAGGAGGTCGTAGCCGGACTCGTTCAGGGTCTCCTCGACGGCCTCGACCACGGTGCCGAAGAACCAGCGGGTGATCCGGGGGACCACCACCGCCACGGTGGCGGTCCGGCCGCTGGCCAGCCGCGACGCGCTCGGCGAGACCGCGTACTGGAGCTGCTCGGCGGCGGCGAGCACCCGGCGACGGGTGGCCGCGGAGACGGTCGGGAGGCCGCGAAGCGCGCGGGAGACGGTGGCCGTGGAAACCCCGGCCAGGCGGGCGACATCATCGATCTTCGTCATGGTTATCCCGCCCCGGTGACCCGACCGCCGCCGCCCAGAAGAACCGGGCGGCGGCGGTCGTCCGGTTCAGCCCTTGACGCTGCCGGCGAGCAGGCCGCGCACGAAGTACCGCTGGAGCGACAGGAACACGACCAGCGGTACGACCATCGAGACGAACGCGCCGGCGGTCAGCCGTTGCCACTCGTTGCCCCGGGTGCCGGCCATCTCGGCCAGCCGGACGGTGAGCGGCGCGGTCTCGTTGCCGCCTCCGGCGAAGATCAGCGCGACCAGCAGGTCGTTCCAGACCCAGAGGAACTGGAAGATCCCGAAGGCCGCGATGGCCGGGGTGATCAGCGGCAGGACGATGGTGCGGAAGATCTTCGGGTGGGTGGCCCCGTCGACCCGGGCCGCCTCCATCAGGTCCTTGGGCAGCTGCGAGATGAAGTTGTGCAGCAGGAAGACGGCGAACGGAAGTGCGAAGCAGGTGTGCGCGAACCACACCTGTGCGAACTTCTGCTCGTCGACCAGGTCCCAGGCGGGCATGATGGTGACCCCGCCCAGGCTGACACCGGTGGAGAAGAACTTCAGCAGCGGCACGAGGGCCATCTGCAGCGGGACGATCTGCAACGCGAAGATCGCGATGTACATCCAGTCCCGGCCCTTGAAGTTGATCCACGCCAGTGCGTACGCGGCCAGGGACGCGAACGCGAGCGGGAACAACACCGACGGGATGGTGATCGCCAGCGAGTTGATGAAGTAGCTGGCGAGCTGCCCCGACGAGGACGAGCTGCCGAACAGCACGTCCTGGTAGTTGTCCAGGGTGAACTGCGGGTCGGTGAAGAACGTCCACCAGCCGTTGGACTTGATCTGGTCCTCGGGCCGGACGGAGGAGACGAGCAGGCCGAAGGTCGGGATCGTCCAGAGCAACGCGATGACGATCGAGACCAGCGTCGCGGTGCGGCTGTTCAGCCGCTTGCGGACCCGTCCGGCGGTCGTGGCGGTCTTTCCGGTGGCCTGGGTCCCGGCGGGAAGCGTGGGCGTTGTGGTGGTCATCTCAGCCCTCCCGCTGTTGACGCAGGTTGCGGATCTGGTAGATCACGAGCGGGATCACCAGGACGAAGAGGAACACCGCCAGCGCCGAGCCCTGCCCGTTCTGGCCGTACCGGAACGCCTGGTTGTACATCTCGTTCGCGATGACGCTGGTGTCGTAGTTGCCGTTGGTCGCGGTCCGGACGATGTCGAAGACCTTGAGCGTGGCGATCGACAGCGTCACCACCACGACGATCAGCGCCGGCCGGATGCTCGGCATGGTGATCTGCCAGAACATCTGCCACGGGCTGACCCCGTCCAGCCGGGCGGCCTCGACGATGTCGCCCGGGATGGCCTTGATCGCGGCGGAGAGCACCACCATGGCGAAGCCGGCCTGGATCCAGACCATGATCACGATCAGCAGCAGGGTGTTCAGCGGAGAGTCCAGCAGCCACTGCTTCGGCTCGCCGCCGAGGCTCACCACGATCTGGTTGAGCAGACCGATCTGCTCCTGCCCGTCGCCGCGGAAAGCGTAGACGAACTTCCAGATGATCGCGGCGCCGACGAACGAGATCGCCATCGGCATGAAGATCAGTGACTTGGCCACCGACTCGAACCGGGCCTTGTCCACCATGACGGCGTAGAGCAGCCCGAACGCGGTGGCCACCAACGGCACCAGCAGCACCCAGACGAGCGTGTTGATCAGCACCCGGACGATCGAGTCCTCGGAGAACATCCAGGTGTAGTTGCGCAGACCGACCCAGTTGTCGCTGCTGCCGTCCATGAAGGAGAGCAGCGTGGTGCGGATGGCCGGGACGACCAGGCCGATGAGGAGCAGCAGCACCGCGGGCAGCAGGAAGAAGAACGCGAACATGCCCTCGCGCTGCTTCGGGCGCCGGGGTAGCGGCGCCCCGCTCGCCGAGGCGGCTACCAGTTGCGCCTCGCGGCGTCGGGCGAACCAGGACGGCACGGCGTCGAGAAGCAGCAGCAGACTCCCGACGACCGCGACGAACGCGATCAGCCCGTACATCAGCATGAGGAGCTTCGGCTGCTCTTCGGCGAAGTCGAACTCCATCAACCCTCCTTCGGGGTTTCGACGCGGCCGGTGGGCCGGCCCTCTTCAACGGGCCGGCCCACCGCCGGGATCACTTCGGCCAGCTGCTTTCGATGCCCTTGAGCACCGTGGCAGTGTCCTTGCCGTTGATCCAGTCGACCATGCCCTTCCAGAAGGTCCCGGCGCCGACGGCGGCCGGCATCAGGTCCGAGCCGTCGAAGCGGAACACGGTCTTCTGGTCCTGGAGGATCTGGACGGAGAGCTTGTCGACCGGGTTCGGCACGTTGGCCAGGTCGAGCTTGTTGTTCGCCGACACCCAGTCACCGATCTTGGCGCGGCTGTTGGCGTACTCGCCGGAGGCCAGGTAGGTCTGCACCGCCTGGACCTCGGGACGGTCGGCGAAGGCCGCGACGAACTCGCCGCCGCCGAGGACCGGCTTGCCCTTGGCGGGGTCGATCGCCGGGAAGTAGAACGCGAAGACGTCGCCGTCCTCGGCCACCTTGGTGCCCTTCGGCCACTGGTTGGCGTAGAAGGACGCCTGCCGGTGCAGGGCGCACTTGCCGGCGGTGATCGGCGTGCCCGCCTCCTGGAAGGAGGTGGTGGCGATGCTCTTCACGCCGCCGAAGCCGCCGTTGACGTACTTCTCGTTCTTGAGGATGGTGCCGGCCTTGTCGAGGGCCTCGGCGACCTTCGGGTCGTTGAACGGGATGCCGTGGGTGGTCCACTGGTCGTAGACCTCGGGGGTCTGCGTCCGCAGCATCATGTCTTCGATCCAGTCGGTGGCCGGCCAGCCGGTGGCGTCACCGGACTCGATGCCAGCGCACCACGGCTTGGTGCCGCTCGTCGCGATCTTGTCGCTGAGGGCCGTCAGCTCGTCCCACGTGGTGGGGACGGTCCAGCCCTTCTCCTTGAACGTCTTCGGCGAGTACCACACGAAGGACTTGACGTTCGAGCCGAGCGGAGCGCCGTAGAACTGGCTGTTCACGGTGCTGTACTTCAGCCAGTCGGCCGAGTAGTTCTGCTCGGCCATCGCCTTGGTCTCGGCGCCGGCCGGCTTGAGCTTGCCGGAGTCGACGAACCGCTTGATCAGGCCGGGCTGCGGGATGAAGGCCAGGTCGGGCGCGTTGCCGCCGTCGACCCGGATACCGAGCTGGGCCTCGAACTCGCCGCTGCCCTCGTGGTCGATCTCGATGCCGGTGCAGTCCTCGAACTGCTTCCAGGACTGGTCGAGGCGGTCGGCCTCGATGTCCCGGATCGACGAGTAGATCGTGACCTTCTTGCCGTCCTGACCCTTGTACTTCTCATATGCCGCGCACTCCGCGGAGCCCGCGTTCTCGCTCTTCTTGTCGTCGCCGGTGCCGCAGGCAGTGACGCTGAGCGCCAGCCCCAGTGCGCCGGCGACCGCGAGAGCCTGGCGTGGTCTGGCAGATACCGCCATGCCGTTCTCCTTCCTTGCCGGCGCGGTCGTGCTCGACGCAGCGCCGGTCCGATGGGCGTCAACACATGCAAGCGCTTGCATTGGGGCGAGTCCAGCCCCAGCCGGACACGGACGAGTAACAATCCCGAAACCCGCTCACCCCTAGTGGGCGCGCTCCCACGCATAGGGGTCGTGGCCGCCCGGGGGCCACCTGAAGGGCCGTTCGAGGGCCTTCCGGGGGGTGGAAGTTTCTGTCACGATGAGAGCTTCAATCGAAGATTGTCTACATCGGAGGTGCTGGATGCGTAAGCGGTGGTTCAGCCTCACGGCGGTCGGCCTGCTGGTGGCGGCGACCCTGGTGCCGGCGGCCCCGGCCATGGCCGCCCCGAGCTTCAAGGTGCCGTTCCCCTGCGGCCAGTCCTGGTCCGGCCAGACCCGGACCGGCCACAGCCCGGCCTACGCGGTCGACTTCAACCGCACGGACGACCTGGGCGACCCGGTGGTGGCCAGCGCCCCCGGCACCGTCGACCGGGTGACCGACCTCGGCGGCACCAGCTACGGCAAGTACGTCCGGATCGACCACGGCGGCGGGTACGCCACCTACTACGCCCACCTCAACGGCTTCAACGTGTCGGTCGGGCAGAGCGTCGGCTACGGCAAGGTGATCGGCTGGGTGGGCAGCACCGGGGGCTCCACCGGGCCGCACCTGCACTACGAGCAGCGGCTCAACGGCAACGACGTCCAGGTCCGGTTCAACGGCACGGTGGCGCTGTACTGGGGCACGAAGACCTACACCAGCAACAACAACTGCTCCTCGGGTGCCGGCTCCGGCACGGTGGACACCGCGGGCACCCCGCTGACGGTCCGCTCCGGCCCGGGCACCGGATACGGCTCGGTCGGAACCGTCGCCGACGGAACAAAGGTGACGATCCAGTGCCAGACCAGCGGCACCACGGTCACCGGCACGTACGGCACCAGCTCGATCTGGGACCGGATCGGCAGCGGCCGGTACATCGCCGACGCCTACGTCTACACGGGCTACGACGGCTACATCCCCAACGTCCCGCGCTGCTGAGGCGCGGATAGGGGTTCCCCCTGTCGACGCCCCGCGTCGACAGGGGGTCCTGCTCTCAGTTCAGCTGCCAGACGGACCAGTTCAGGGCGGCGGCGAAGGTGACCCAGGCCCAGTACGGCAGCAGCAGCGCCGCTGCCGGGCGGGAGAGCTTCGCGAAGAGCGCCACGGTCACCCCGATGGCCAGCCACATCAGCACGATCTCGGCGAAGGCGAGGCCGTACCGGCCGGTGCCGAAGAACAGCGGGGTCCAGATCGCGTTCAGCACCAGCTGGGCGGTCCAGGCCCACAGCGCCGGGCCGAAGCCGACCCGCCGCCAGACCAGCCACCCCGCGATGGCGATCAGCGCGTACAGGAGGGTCCAGACCGGGCCGAACAGCCAGGACGGGGGTGCCCAGTCCGGCTGGTTCAGGCTCGCGTACTCCTCGGAGGTGCCCCGCACGCCGAGCCCGCCCACGGCGGCGGCCACCGTCACCGCCGCGCCGAAGCCGAGCAGCGCCCACCACTTCCGCGCCCCGGTCGACCGCCGGACGCCGTCCGAAACTGTCATCTCGAAGTGGTGCCCGGCGATCCGGGCACCCAAACTCCGCCCGCGCCCACCCGGCCTACGGACGGCAGAACGCCGGGGCCGCCCTGACCGTTGCTCCTGTCTGGGAGGACGGAGCTCCGGTCACGACGACCCCGGCGGGTCGGTGGTGGATACGCGAAACCAGGCGTCAATTACTGAAGATGCTGACGCCACCCGGGCCGACCAACAGCCCGACCACGATGAGGACGACGCCCCACAGGATCTGCCGGCGGAACAGCGCCAGGATGCCGGCGACCACGAGAATGACTGCGAGAATCCAGAGAATCAGCTCCATGGCTGCTGAATACCCGAGTGACCGATCCGGGAAACCTCCCCGGCATCCAGATGATCTCCCAGGTGGAAAATGCTGTACGCCTGCTTGATCACCGGGTGGGCGACGTTGCGGACCCGGACCCCGCCCGGGGTGGTGCCCCGCTCGCTGCCGGCGTGCGCGTGCCCGTGCAGGGCCAGCGCGGTCGGCGCCGAGTCGATGGCCTGCCCGAGCTGGTACGAGCCGAGGAACGGGTAGATCTCCAGCGGCTCGCCCGCCAGGGTGTCCGGCACGGGGGAGTAGTGGGTGAGCGCGACCAGCAGGTCGCAGTCCAGCCCTCGCAGCGCCGTGCCCAGCGCCTCCGCGCTCTCGTTCGTGGTCCGGACGAACGACTTCATCTCCGGCTCGCCGAAGTCACTGGCGCACCGGCCGGCGAAGCCACCGCCGAAGCCCTTCACCCCGGCCACGCCGAGTCGCCCGCCGGCGAACTCCAGCACGATCCCCTCGCCCTCCAGCACCCGGATGCCCACGTCCTCAAGCACCTTGACCACCTGTGGCACCTGGTCACACTGGTGATCGTGGTTGCCGAGCACGGTCACCACCGGCACCCCCAGCCCGCCGAACTCCTCGGCCACGCAGCGGGCCTCGGCCTCGGTGCCGTGCCGGGTCAGGTCGCCGGCGAGCAGCAGCACGTCGGCGCAGTCGGCCAGCTCGTCGAGGGCGGGCCGGAACCGGCCCACCACGTCCTGGTCCACGTGCACATCGCCCACGGCGGCGATCCGGATCACCTTTCGACCTCCCTCACGGCAACTGCTCGACTTCCGTGGGTGCCTGCGCGCGGATCACCCCGATGTCGCTGGTGACCGGCACGTCGGGAAAACGCTCGGCCACCCGGCGCAGGATCTCCTCCCGCCGGTGCGGGCTCTCCACCTCGCCGTAGAGCACCAGGCCCCGCTCCCGGCGGACCACGGTGATTCCCTGCTCGGCGACGGCCGGGTCCTCGGCGAGCAGCCGCTGGATCTCGGCCTCCACGTACTCGTCGGGCGGGCCGGTGGCGACGGCGGGCGTCCCGGCGGCATGGTCGCGGTACGCGCTCACACGATCTCCTTCTCCTCGGTGGCGCCGGAGTGCGGCACCACGTCCAGCCGGTCGAGCAGCACCAGGAACGCCTCGGCGTACGGCGAGTGCTGCGTCTCCTTCCGTACCCGTTCCCAGTCGATCTGCTCCCGCAGCGACCGGGCCAGCGGCAGCGCCCGGGCGAAGTCGCAGTAGTGCTGGGAGAAGCTGAGCAGCTTGTGCACCATGAGCTGACTCGCCGAGAGCACCGGCATGTGGATCGCGTCCACCGGCCGGACGATCGTGTCGGCGAAGGTCTCCTCGGTCACCGGGGTCTCGATCGGCCGGTGGATCAGGTCCACCATCCGGCCGTCGTCGTAGACCTTCACCAGCCAGTCCTCGGGCGGGCGCTCGGCGGTGAAGCCCGCCTCGACCAGGGCCTCCATCGCCCGGTCGACGTCCTGCCCCCGGATCAGGAAGTCGACGTCGTGGTCGCTGGAGTGCCCGCCGTGGGCGTACACCGCGAAGCTGCCGCCGAGGGCGAACGGGATCTCGGACTGTTTGAGCACGGCGGCGACCTTCTTCAGCGTGTGCACCAGGGTCTCGTCCCCGCGCTCGGCCATCTGGCTCTCCCGTCGGTCGTGAGGTGGACAGGCGGATTCGAATTGCGTACCCGGCACAGAGGTCGCCCACACCTGAGCCTGGCCCGACGGGGCGGCAATGGGATGCGGGCGGACAAATCGCCGTAGTGGGCACGGGTCCGATAGGCTGGGGAGAGTGGCCAGATCACTGCGGGAGCGGCGCGGCAAGGCCCGACTGCGCGCCGTGGCCCTGATCGGCATCGACGGCTCGGGCAAGACCACTCAGGCCCACCACCTCGCCGAGGCGCTGACCGCCGCCGGGCGTCCGGCGACATACCACCGCAACGCCGGCGGGCGCCGCTGGCTCGGGCGCCTCGCCCAACGGCTCGGCCGCCCGGACGCCGAGCGGCTGGTCGGCCGGCGCGGCCTGCTCGCCGTCGAGTCCCTGCTGCGCTGGCTCGCCATCGCGGCGGCCCTGCTGAGCTGCCTGGTCACCGGCCGTACGGCCGTGATGGACCGCTACTCCGCCTGCCAGTACGCCAGCATCCGGGCACATGGCGGGCAGCGCTGGGAGCGGCTGGCCCGCGCCGGCTACCGGATGTTCCCGCCGCCGCAGGTCACCTTCCTGCTCACCGTCGAGCCGGCCGAGGCGTACCGGCGGATCGAGCGGCGCGGCACCGACCACGAGACCATCGGCTGGCTGACCGCCGCCGACACCGCCTACCGGACGCTGCCCGAGTTCCCGACCTTCGTGGTGGTCGATGCCGGTCGTCCGCAGGAGGAGGTCTCCCGGCAGATCCGGGCCCACCTGGCCGCCTGGCTGCCGACCGAACCGCCCGCGCCGGCCGGGCAGTCCGCGCCGGCCGGGGAGTCCGCGCCAACCGGGCAGTCCACGCAGGTCGAGGAGCCTCCCCCGGCCGGGGAGTCCGTGCAGGTCGGGGAGCCTTCGCAGGTCGGGCAACCCGTGCCGGTCGGGGAGCCGGCACCGTCCGGCCCGGGTCGGGTCGACGCGGCAGACCGGGGCGCGGGCCGGCGACTGGCGGCTCAGGGCCGCCCGTAGGCCGGACCGCTCGCGCCGGGCCGGGGCCTCGACCGCTCGCGCCGCCCCGCCCGGGTTGCCGGCTGTCCCGGGCCCGGCAGGCCGGGCCGTCGGAACGGCGGGACGTCGGCCGCCGACCGGCATGGGGCAGGACCCTGCCGGGGGAAGCGCCGGAAGCTGCGGAAATGGCAGTGTTCGGCGCAACACTGATGAACGTCCGGAGTACTTTTTCCCGATACGCGGGGAGATGGTTGACGCTTACGCTTCATGAAAGTAAGTTTCATCCGTGGTGAAGAGTACGAAGATTTCTGCGAGTCACGAGCCGGGTGGACTGATCGTCCACATCAGCGGTTTGCTGCCCTCGCTGTCGCCCGCCGAGCAGCGGGTGGCGCGGCTGGTGGTCGCCGACCCGGCGGACGCAGCCCGGCGCACCATCACCGACCTCGCCACCACCGCCGAGACCTCCGAGGCGACCGTGATCCGGTTCTGCCGCTCGGTCGGCATGAACGGCTACCCGCAGCTGCGCATCCGACTCGCCGCCGAGGCGGCCCGCCGGATCGAGCCCCCGGATGCCCGGGTGGTCGGCGGCGACATCCCGCCCGGTGCCGACCTGGCCCAGATCATCGCCACCATCGCGTTCAACGACGCGCGGGCCGTCGAGGAGACGGCCGAGCAGCTCGACCCGGCCGTCTGCGAGCAGGTCGTCGAGGCGATCGTGGGCGCCAGCCGGATCGAGGTGTACGGCGCGGGCGCCAGCGGCTTCGTCGCCTCCGATTTCCAGCAGAAGCTGCACCGCATCGGCCGAACAGCGTTCTACTTCCCCGACGTGCACACAGCGCTCACCTCGGCGGCCCTGCTCGGCAAGGGCGACATCGCGTTGGGCATCTCGCACACCGGCACCACCGCCGACGTGATCGAGGTGCTGGAGCAGGCCCGGTCCCGGGGTGCGGCCACGGCCGCGCTGACCAACTTTCCCCGCTCGCCGATCACGGACGTCGCCGACTTCGTGCTCACCACGGCGGCCCGGGAGACCACCTACCGCTCCGGCGCGATGGCCAGCCGGCTGGCCCAGCTCACCGTGGTCGACTGCCTCTTCGTCGGCGTGGCCGCCCGCAACCGGACGCGGGCCCGCAAGGCGCTGGAGGTCACCGCCGAGGCGGTGCAGACCCACCGGGTCGGCTCCAACCGGAGGCGGGGATGACCGCCCGCCGGATCCAGCCCGACGAGGTGGCCAAGGCCCCGGCCCGCCCGGTGGTCCGGGTGGGGGCGCCGACCGAGCGACGCAACCCGCTCAGCCTCGACCTCGACCTGATGTCCACCCGGGACGTGCTCACCGTGATCAATGAGGCGGACCGCCGGGTGCCGGCCGCCGTCGCGGCGGTCCTCGACGAGATCGCCGCCACCGTCGACCTCGGGGTCGCCGCGCTGCGCGGTGGGCACCGGGTGCACTACTTCGGCGCCGGCACCTCCGGCCGGCTCGGGGTGCTCGACGCCGCCGAGTTGGCTCCCACCTTCAATTCGCCCCGGCACTGGTTCTGCTCCCACATCGCCGGCGGCTCCGACGCGATGTGGCGGGCCGTCGAGGACGCCGAGGACGACCACGGCGGCGGAGCGGCCGCGGCGGCGGACTGCGTCGGCGCCGGCGACCTGGTCGTCGGCCTGGCCGCCAGCGGGCGCACCCCGTACGTTCTCGGGGCGCTCGCCGCGTCCAGGGCGCAGGGGGCCTCGACCGTGCTGCTCTGCGCCAACCCGGAGGCGAAGGCCGCCTCGGCGGTCGACGTCTTCATCGGCGTGGACACCGGCCCCGAGGTGGTGACCGGGTCGACCCGGATGAAGGCGGGCACCGCGCAGAAGTTGGTGCTCAACACCTTCTCCACCGCCGTGATGGTGCGGCTGGGTCGGGTCTACTCGAATCTGATGATCGACATGGTGGCCACCAACGCCAAGCTGCGGGGCCGGATGATCTCGATCCTGATGGAGGCCACCGGCTGCGCCGAGGAGGTCTGCCGGCGGGCCCTGCACGAGGCCGACGGCGACCTGAAGACCGCCCTGGTGTCGCTGGTCTCCGGGGCCGAGGTGTCCGCCGCCCGGGCCGCCCTGGCCCGCTCCGCCCACCAGGTCCGCGGCGCCCTCGCCCTGCTCGCCACCTGAGCTGCGGTTCCGTCCCTGGGTGCTGCGTCGCGCCGCGCCGGTGACGTTGGTCACGACCCTGCCCGGAGTGGGACTCCGCGCACGCCCCGGATTGTTCAACCGGGGCGAGGGTATTCCGTATCCGTGAATGACCGAGCGGTCCGTCGGCGCGTGTCAGGTGGTGACCGGGATCGCAGCGCGGCGGTGATGCGGATCGCTGTGCGCCCGGGGTCGGCAATGGTGCCATGCCCAGGGGTGGCAGCGTGCGCCGATCCGCCGGGCCGGCCGTGGCGTCAGCGGCGAGCCGCCCGACGGGGTGCTGACAGCAAACATGGATCCGGCTCTCAGCTACCACTCAGGCATTCGTGACACTTTCGACTCACGACACGGAATCCCGGACCCGTCTCAACTGTTGTGCAGGTGTCAGGTCAGCAGCGGTGGGCACAGCGGAAGTTACGGGGGAGGGCTGATGGACGTGGGGATGGCAAGGAACCGGGCAACCGGCGCGAGCGAGGGGACCGTGGACAACGTGGACAAGAACATCGGCAAGCGAACCGACGAGGTGGCCGAGGAGCGCGACCTCGTCGGAGTCTACCTTCACGAGATCTCCCGGACGCCACTGCTGGACGCCGCCGCAGAGGTCGATCTCTCCAAGGCGATCGAGGCCGGCCTCTACGCCGAGCACCTGCTCAACGAGGACCGCGTTCCCGCCGGTGTCGACCGGGACGACCTGGAGCGCGTGGTCGCCGAGGGGGAACGGGCGAAGGACCTCTTCATCCGCGCCAACCTGCGGCTGGTCGTCTCCATCGCCCGCCGCTACGTGCGCTCGGGCATGCCCATGCTCGACCTGATCCAGGAGGGCAACACCGGACTGGTCCGGGCGGTCGAGAAGTTCGACTACGAGCGGGGCTACAAGTTCTCCACCTACGCGACCTGGTGGATCCGCCAGGCGATCAGCCGGGCCATCGCCCAGCAGGAGCGCACCGTGCGGCTGCCGGTGCACCTGGTCGAGGACGTCAACCGGATGCGGAACGTGGTCCGGCAGCTCACCCGCGAGTTGGGCGGCGACCCGGAGCCGGAGCAGATCGCGGCGTCCCTCGGCGTCACCGTCGCGCGGGTCAACGAGCTGGTCCGCTGGTCGCAGGACACGGTGTCGTTGGACACCCCGATCGGCGACGACGGCGACACCAAACTCGGCGACCTGGTCGCCGACAGCGACGCCCCGTCGCCGGAGGACATCGTCCTGACCGGGCTGGAGCGGCAGCGCATCGAGGGTCTGCTCAACCACCTCGACGACCGGTCGGCCGGCATCATGCGGGCCCGCTACGGCCTGGAGGACGGGCGGGAGCACTCGCTTACCGAGGTCGCCTCGCGGTTCTCCCTCTCCCGGGAGCGGATCCGGCAGTTGGAGATCCAGGCCCTGGGCCGGCTGCGCGAACTCGCCCGGGCGGAGGGGCTGCAGGCCGCCTGACCTGTTAGCAAGAACGGCGAACGGCCGGCGTCCGACAGTGGGACGCCGGCCGTTCGCCGTTCGGGTCGGTGCCGTCAGCGGACCCGGCCGTACCCGTAGGGCTTCATCAGGTCGACGCCCCGCTTCTCCACGTTGCGGCCGAAGGTCGGCGCGTGGATCACCTGGCCCCCGCCGACGTAGAGGGACACGTGCCCGAGGTTGTTGTAGAAGACCAGGTCGCCCGGGCGGAGCTCGCTGCGACTGATGTGGCTGACCACGCGCCACTGCATCTTCGTGTTGTGTGGCAGCGACTTGCCGGCCGCCCGCCAGGCGGCGGAGGTGAGGCCGGAGCAGTCGTACCCGTTCGGGCCGTCGGCGGCCCAGACGTAGGGCTTGCCGAGGGCGCCGTACGCGTACCGGACCGCAGTGCCCGCCCGGCCGGAGACGGCGGGTGCCTGCTCGGCGGAACTCCCGCCCGACTTCGACTTCGACTTCGTCCTCGGTGCCGGCGGCTCGGTGGCCCGCCCGTACGCCTGGCGGCGCATCTCGTAGAGCTCGGCCAGGTCTCTCTCGATCTTCTTCTTGCCGGCGGCGAGCTGCTTGGCCTGCGCGGCCTGCTTCGCCAGCGTCGCGTCGAGCCGGGCCTTCTGGTCGAGCAGCCGGCGCTGGCTCTCGGTGAAGCCGGAGATCCGCTGCTGGCGCTGCCGGGTGAGCTGGTCGAGGGTGTCCAGCCGGTCCAGCAGGTTGCTCGGGCCGCCCGCGCTCAGCAGCGCGTTGGCGGTGTCCATCCGGCCCGTCTTGTACGCGGTGACGGCGATCTCGCCGACGTCCGCCCGGCTCTGCGCGGTCTGCGCCTCCAGTGGCCCGATCCGGGCCGTCAGCTTCGCCGCGGCGGCCTCGTTCGCCTTCATGTCCTCGGTGAGCTCGTTGTAGGACTCGACGACCCGTTCCAACTCGGTCGAGGACTTCTCGATTCGCTGGGTCAGTTCGGCGGGCGACGGCTCGGCCTGGGCCGCCGACGCCGGGGCGATCAGCGCGGCCGCGAGGCCGGCCGCCACCAGTGCGCGCAGCGAATTCCTGAGGTACGACAAGAGCGGAGGGCTCCTCTCCCACCAGTCGCCGGGCGTCGCGGGACGCCGCGGCGATGTCGGCCCGGGGCTGTCCGGGTGGACGGCCGTCGACCGGTCCGACCCGCCCAACCTAACCCGGGACGGAAGTTACCCGCAGGTGAAGCAGGGGCGAAAGTGGCGAAACGGCCAGATGTGTCGCGAGATACAGTCACGTTCGGTAGTCGTCGGGGAGGCGCTCCGGCGCGACCGGCGGGGCCGGATGTGCCGAACGGGCGTTCCATGGCTTTCGTCGTTCTGGGCGGATGCCGCCGGACGGGACGATCAATAGCCGGACAAGCCGGAATTGGTGGCCTCTTGCCGGCGCGGAGGGAAGCGCTGGCCCGGGCCCGGGCCCGGAAAACCGGGGTCTGGGCTGGACAGACGGCCAGACAATGGGGCGGAGCCGGGAATCCCGTCAGGCGTCGACCGACGCCGCAGGGACCGCTCCCGGCCCCTCAGCCGTGGGAGACAGCCGTGATCCGAGATGGCTCCGCTACCCGCCCGCGCCGGTCACCGAGGGTGACCCCCGCGCCCCCTACCCTGCTCTACGCCCAGCCCGGGATCGTCGTCACGACGGACCGGTTCACCGTCGGCCACCGCAGCTTCGCGATCACCGACCTGACCCACCTGCACACCGCCCGGGGCCCACACGACCGGCTCGCCGTCCGGGCGGTGGCGGTGACCGCCGTCATGATCGCCGGGGTGGGGCTGCTGCTCGGCTTCACCGGTGGCCTGCAACGGCTGACCGCCGGGGCGTACCTGACTCTCGGGGCAATGGCCCTGCTACCCGTGCTGCTCGCGGCGGTCGGCGCCCGCTGGCGCCCGCCGCCGTACGAGCTGTGGGGCTGGCACCGGGGCGTCCGGGTGCTGCTGTTCAGCAGCGACGACCAGCGGCAGTTCGGGCAGGTCAGCCGCGCCGTGCACCGGGCCCGCGAGGGCGTGCGGTACGGCGGCTGGGGCGCCGCGCCGGCCACCGCGGAGGAGTTCTGGCGCCCGGACCGCTGACCCGGCCGGGTCAGCGTCAGCCGGCGACCGGCTCCGGGGTGCGGGCGCGCTCGGGAGCCAGCCAGCGGCTCACCCGCCGCTCGGCGTAGAAGGACACGAATGGCACCGTGCCGGCGAGCATCACCAGCAGCATCCGCTTCAGCGGCCAGTCCGCCCGGCGGGACAGGTCGAACGTCGCCGCCAGGTAGAGCATGTACAGCCAGCCGTGCGCCGTCCCGACGATGGCGACCACCGTCGGCTCGTCGAACCCGTACTTCAGCGGCATGCCGATCAGGACCAGCACGGCCAGCGCCACGCCCACGATCCAGGCGATCACGCGGTACCGGGTAAGGGCTCCGCCCACCTTCGTCCGTCCTTCCGAACCGGCCTCGGCCGGGTAGTCGCGAACCGGCGTCAGCCGGGGTAGTCACCGGGCCGGGCGCCCGGATTGGCGTTCAACCACGCCAGGTAGCGGTTGTACGCGGCCAGGTCGGCGTCCTCGGGGCCGCCGGCCGGCACCGCCGGCACCCGGGCGACCCGCACGGGTCGGCGTACCCCCGTCGGAGTGCCGGACGACGACAGGGCCGCGCCGGCCATGATGTCGCCGCCCGCCTGCTCGCGGCCCGCCGACGGCCCGTCCGTGTCGGAGCGCAGGGTGTGCCGCAGCTCACGCCACCAGACGAAGACGACGAACGCGGCGAAGACCGGCCACTCGATGGCGTAACCCCAGCTGATGGAGTTGCCGTCGGCGGCCCGGGTGATCTGCCACCAGCCCAGCCCGAGGAAGCTGACGACCAGCACGACCATGGCCACGTGGCGGGCGATCCACGCCGGTGTCCAGAGCCGTTTCATGGGATCGAGGGTACCGGGAGTCGGGACGCTCTCCGACGTGGCGTCGTAGCTCGGGGGTTTGGTGGTGGCCGGTGTGGGCATCCGTCTAGACGCCAGCCAGACAAGACGAGGGGGCGACGATGACCGAATCAGTGCGGCAGACCGGCGGCCCGACGGAAGCCAGCCCGGAGCAGCGGATGCCCGAGTGGGACGGCGACCACGTCCACGACATGTCCACCGACGACGGGGTTGTGGACGGCGAACTGGGGATCGACCCCACCGAGCTCGCCGACGACGACCTGATCCGCGAGATACACAGCCTGCACCGCACCCGGCTCGACACGCTGCGGCACGCGGCGGACTCGGCGCTCGCGAACCACCTGCGTCGCACGGCGGAGCTGGAGACCGAGTACCTGGCCCGGCACCCGGGACGCGAGGTCGACCCGGCCCGGCTGCGGGACGAGTGATGGCGGAGCACGCGGAGCGCGGGATGTCCGCGCCACCAGAGGTGGTGTTCAACACGGCGACCGACCCGGACCGGGCCGCCGCGTGGCTGCCCCAGCCGCTGCGGTCCGACGGCCGCAGCCGCCCCGACGTCAGCCCCGGGCAGATGCGGGCCCGGTGGGCCAGTGCCTCCGCCCCCGGCTGGTCGGCCGAGATCCGGGTGGAGCCCGCGGACGCCGGGGGCGCCCGGGTCCAGCTCGACCTGGACGGCCAGGCGGATCCGGGACTGGCCGAGGAGACCCTGGCCAGCCTCGCCCGCGAGGTGGCCGACAACCTGACCGCCGGTTGAGCCGGCAGCCGGACCCGCTGCTGGCGCGCCGCGCGCCAGCACGCGCAGAGAACGAGGAGACGCGGTTGAGCGACAGCAGCCTGAAGCAGAAGGTGGCGCGGCTGCGCCAGGCGTACGCGCCGCACGAGCACCGGCCGCTCGGTGGCTACCTGGTGGCGATGGGCACCTACGCCGGGGTGACCGCGACGCTCGCCGGACTGGTCAGGGCGACCGGCCGGCCGGTGCCGGAGCGGCCCAGCCCGTCGGACGTGGTGCTGCTCTCCATCGCCACCCACAAGCTCAGCCGACTGCTGTCCAAGGACGCGGTCACCAGCCCGCTGCGCGCCCCGTTCACCCGCTACGACCGCCCGAGCGGCTCCGGCGAGGTGATGGAGCAGGTCCGGGACTCGGGCAGCCCCACCCGGCACGCCATCGGCGAGCTGCTGAGCTGCCCGTTCTGCCTGGCGGTCTGGGTGGCCACCGGGCTCACCGGCGGACTGGTGCTGGCCCCCCGGCTGACCCGGCTGGTGGCCACCGCGCTGACCGCGGTGGCGGCCTCCGACTTCCTCCAGATGGGCTACGCCGTCGCCCAGCGGGCCGCCGACGGCGGTCACGACAAGGACTGACCCGGGTACGGGGAGGGGCCGCCGGCCGCCTCCCCGTACCCGTCCGGCGTTGCCTCAGCGCTGCATGCCGTCTCGTCGGGCGTCAGCGTTGCATGCCGGACCAGCCGTGCGGCGACTCCGTCTCGCGTTCCTCGTCGTCCTCGTCGCCGGTGATGATGTCGGGGTCGACGGCGGTGATGTCGTGCTCGTCGGCGAAGTCCGGCTCGGGCGTGGTGTCCAGGCCCTCCGGCGGCTGGCCGAGCGCCGGGACGTGCTCCTCCCGCTGTTCCTCGCGATCGGTCATCTCGCTGTCCTCTCCGTGGTCGGGGCGGGGTCGGTGCCGCGGTCGGCCCGGGTGCCGGCGCCGGCCGCCGTGGGCCTGCTCGTGCCGGCCGAACCCGAGGCGTCAGGCAGCCGACCCGCCCAGCAGATCGGCGGCCTCGTCCACCGCGTACTCGCCCTGGGGCAGCGCGGCGATCCGGGTGAGCAGCACCGCGGGAAGCTCGGCGGCGACCGCCCGGCGGTAGATGTCCGCCTGGCTGATCCGCTCCTGGCCGTGGTAGATCTCGTCGAGCAGCTCGTCGAGCAGCCCGGTGTCCGGCTCCTCCGCCGCCCCGGCGTCCCCGGTCGGGTCGGTGTCGGCGGGCAGGTCGGTGTCGGCGGCCAGCTCGGCGTCGTCCACAGCTGCGTCCGTCACGGGTGCGTCGTCGGTCACGACGGTCGGCTACCCGAGCCGGAAACGGTCAAACCCCACTCCACCCCATCCAACCCCGCGACCGACCCCCACCCCCACCCCGCGTCGATCAAGAGCTCTGCGTCAGGTCCGGCGGGGCGATTTCTGACGCGAAGCTCTTGATCACCAGGGCGGAGGCGGCCGGGGCGGGGGCGGCGGTGGGTGGGGTCAGGCCGGAGGGGTGACGGGGGCCGTCGTGGTGCGGCGGGTGTGGACGGCGGCGGCCAGGGTGTCGAGGACCTCCTGCGTGGTGTCCCAGCCGAGGCAGGCGTCGGTGACGGAGCGGCCGTACTCCAGCTCGCGGGTGGGGTCGAGGTCCTGCCGGCCGGGGAGCAGGAAGCTCTCCAGCATGATGCCGACGATGCCGCGCTGGCCGGCGGCGAGCTGGTCCGCGACGTCGGCGGCGACCAGCGGCTGGCGGCGGTGGTCCTTGCCGCTGTTGGCGTGACTCGCGTCGATCACCACCCGCTCCGGCAGGCCGGCCGCCCGGAGCAGGTCCAGCGCCCCGGCCACCGAGGCGGCGTCGTAGTTCGGGCCGTCGTTGCCGCCGCGCAGCACCAGGTGGCCGTCGATGTTGCCCCGGGTGTGCATGATCGCCGGGGTGCCGGAGACGTCGATCCCGGGGAAGACGTGCGGAACGCCGGCCGCCCGGATGGCGTCCACGGCGGTGCCGACGCTGCCGTCGGGGCGGTTCTTCATGCCGATCGGCATGGACAGGCCGGAGGCGAGCTGCCGGTGCACCTGGCTCTCCACGGTGCGGGCGCCGATCGCACCCCAGGCCACCGTGTCGGCGATGTACTGCGGGGTGATCGGGTCGAGGAACTCGCAGCCCACCGGCAGGCCCAGCCGCAGCACGTCCAGCAGCAGCGCGCGGGCGGTGCGCAGGCCGGTGTTCACGTCGCCCGAGCCGTCCAGCCCGGGGTCGTTGATCAGGCCCTTCCAGCCGACCGTCGAGCGCGGCTTCTCGAAGTACACCCGCATCACGATCAGCAGGTCGTCGGCGAGCCGGTCCGCGACGGTCCGCAGCCTGGCCGCGTAGTCCAGCGCGGCGGCCGGGTCGTGCACCGAGCACGGGCCGACCACCACCAGCAGTCGGTCGTCGGCGCGGTCGAGCACCCGGCTGACCGCGCGCCGGCCGTCGAGCACGGCCTCGGTGAGCGGCGCGTCCAGGGGCAGGTGGTGGTGCAGCAGGGCAGGGGTGGTCAACGGCACGATGCGATCGATCCGTTGATCGATGACGCGATGGTTGTCCGGGGTGGTCACGGTGGTGTTCCTTCCGCCGACCGTGCCCCGGGGCCGGCGCCCAGGGTCGAGCCGGCTGCTCGTACGCAAAAAGGGCAGGAACCAATGTCCCTGCCCAGCCGGCTCGAAGAGGAGTGACGTCAGATCATGGTGAAGTCACCGGCTCCTCCAGCCGGCTGCCTAAACCATCGATAGCACCACGTCACGGAGACCAGGATACCCGATGCGGCGGGATCACCTACGAGGTGTACGGCCCGTTCCGCCGAGCCGCGCACGGGGTACAGAGGCCGGCATGACGAATGCTCACAGCGATCAGGACCGGATCGAGTCCCGGGCCCACCTGCTGCCCGAGGAGGCCGCCGCCGGCAGCGACGACCCGCGGGCCCAGGCCGCCGCCATCCTCACCGAGTCGGACCTGCGGGAGGAGGACCAGAACGCCGCCCCCGACACGGTGCTGGAGCAGCGCACCTCGGAGGAGACGGTGCCCCCGATCGAGCCCCCGGACTGAGCGGGCGCGCGCCGGGCGCGCGGCCGGCGCGCCGCGCTCCCGGCGGGACCCTGGCCGGCGGTCCGGGCGTACCCCGGATCGTCATCGCGCCCGGCGCACCCGACGGGCTGCGGCAGGCGGGTCCGCCGCCGCGCCGACCACGCGCGCGTCACCTTTCAGTCCCCCCGATCGGATAGCGTCGGGCCATGCCCGACAGCGGTTACCCCTGGCCGATCGAAACGACCCGACTGGACAACGGTCTACGCGTGGTGGTGAGCGAGGACCGCGCCGCCCCTGCGGTCGCCGTGAACCTCTGGTACGACGTGGGCTCCCGGCACGAGCCGGACGGGCAGACCGGGTTCGCCCACCTCTTCGAGCACCTGATGTTCGAGGGCTCGGTCAACGTGGCGAAGACCGAGCACATGAAGCTCGTCCAGGGCGCCGGCGGCTCCCTGAACGCCACCACCAACCCGGACCGGACGAACTACTTCGAGACCGTCCCGGCCGAGCATCTGGAGCTGGCGCTCTGGCTGGAGGCCGACCGGATGGGCGGCCTGGTGCCGGCGCTGACCCAGGAGACGCTGGACAACCAGCGGGACGTGGTCAAGAACGAGCGCCGCCAGCGCTACGAGAACGTGCCGTACGGCGACGCGTGGCTGCGGCTGCTGCCGCTGCTCTACCCGCCGGGGCACCCGTACCACCACGCGACGATCGGGTCGATGGCCGACCTGAACGCCGCCGACCTGGCCACCTTCCAGGACTTCCACCGCACCTACTACGCGCCGAACAACGCGGTGCTGACCGTGGTCGGCGACGCCACTGCGGCCGAGGTGTTCGCGCTGGCCGACAAGTACTTCGGCGCCCTCCCGGCCCGGGAGTCGATCCCGGCCGCGCCGGACGGCCGGCACGTGCCGGGCGGCGGCGGGCCGGTGGCGGAGACCGTCACGGCCGCGGTGCCCGCGCCCCGCGTCTACGTCGCGCACCGCACCCACGCCTTCGGCACCCCCGGGTACGACGTGCTCACCGTCCTCGCCACCGTGCTGGGCAGCGGCCGGGGCAGCCGGCTCTACCAGCGCCTCGCCGACGGCGAGCGGATCGCCCAGCCCGACCTGGTCGGCTCCTACGGGGTGGACCTCGCGCACGCCCCCGCCCCGCTGATCGCCACCGCCACCGCCCGTCCCGGGGTGAGCGGCGAGCGGCTGGCCGCCGGGGTGGCCGAGGTGGTCGACGAGTTGGCCACCGTGCCGGTCACCGCCGCCGAGCTGGACCGGGCCAAGGCGCTGCTGAGCACCGGGTGGTGGCGGCAGATGTCCACGGTGGACGGACGCGCCGACGCTCTCGGCCGGTACGCCACCCAGTTCGGCGATCCGGCCGTCGCCGCCGAGCGGCTGCCCGCCTGGCTCGCGGTGACCGCCGACCAGATCGCCGAGCTCGCCGCCGAGATGCTGCGCCCCGAGGACCGGTTGACCCTGACCTACCTGCCTGAGGAGAGCGCGTGAGGGCGACGACCGAGCGGCGCCGCCCGGTGGGCCGCCGCGACCCGCTGTCCGCCGGCCCCGCAGTCGTGAACGGAAGGAAACCCCGATGAGCCTGATCGCCGACCGTCCCGGGCCGGGGCTGGCCCGGCCGTACCGGTTCCCGCAGGTGGTGCGCCGCTCAGTGGCCGGCGGCCAGGTCGTCGCCGCGCACCTGCCCGGGCAGAACCTGGCCGTGGCGCTGCTGCTGCTCGACGCCGGTGCCGGTCGGGAGCCGGCCGGCCGGGAAGGGCTCGGTGCGGTGCTGGCCAAGGCCCTGGAGGAGGGCACCGCGCAGCGGGACGCCACCACGTACGCGCTGGCCGTGGAGGGGCTCGGCACCGAGCTGGTGACCGGGCTGGACTGGGATTCGTTCCAGGTCAGCGTCCAGGTGCCGGTGGACCGGCTGCCCGCCGCCGTGGAGCTGCTCGCCGAGGCCGTCCGGACGCCCCGGCTGGACCCGGACGACGTGCGGCGGGTCCGCGACGACGAGGCCACCGCCCTGCGGATGGACTGGGCGAACCCGGGCCCCCGGGCCGAGGCGGCGCTGCGCGCCGACCTGTTCGGCGCGGAGAACCGGTGGGGCCGCCCGATGTACGGCGACCCGGACTCGGTGGCCGGCCTGGACCCCGAGGACATCACCGTCTTCCACTCCGAGTGGTTCCTCCGTCCCGGCACCCTGATCGTCGTCGGCGACCTGGATCGCCTCGACCTGGACGCGCTCGGCGCGGCGGCGTTCGCCGGCACCGGCGGCGGCCCGGTCTCCCAGGGCGGTCCGATCGACGTGTCGCTGCGCGCCGGGCGGCGGATCATCCTGGTCGACCGGCCCGGGTCGGTGCAGTCCACGCTGCGGCTGGGCCACCCGTCGCCGCACCGGGCGCACCCCGACCACGTGCCGGCGCTGCTGGCCGGCACGGTGCTCGGCGGGGCGTTCACCTCCCGGCTCAACCACCTGATCCGCGAAGTGCGCGGCTACACGTACGGGATCCGGGGCGAGTTCGCCTCGTCCCGCAGGTTCGGCCGGTTCGCGGTCGGCTCGGGCGTGCAGACGGCGGTGACCGCGCCTGCGCTGGTGGAGGCGGTCGGCGAGATCAGCCGTACCCAGGTCGGCGGGGTCACCGAGGACGAGCTTGCGGTGGCCCGGTCCTGGCGGGCCGGGCAGCTCTCGGTCGAGCTGCAGAGCCCCCGGGCGATCGCGTCGGCGCTGACCACCCTGGTCGTGCACGACCTGCCGGACGACTACCACGCCCGGCTGCGTGAGTCGCTGCTCGCCGCCGACGTCGACGAGGTATCGGCCGCCGCCGCGGGCCACCTGCACCCGGAGTCGCTCACCCTGGTGGTGGAGGGCGACGCCGCGCTGATCCGCGACGACCTCGTCGCCACCAACCTCGGCGAAATCGTCGACGCCCCCCGCTGACCCGCCCGACGGCGGCCCGCCGACCGGCCCGCGCGGCGAAGGGGATGTGATCTCCGTCGCTCGGGCCGTGGCGGCTGCCGGGCCCGCGGCGCCGGGCGTGCGGCTGCCGGGCGCGGATGTTGCGGCCCGGCGGCCGGGTCGCCTGCGATCTTCCGGGCGACGCTCCGCGCCGGGGTCGTCGTTGCGGTTCCGGGGCTGGTCGAGGTGGGCCGGGTCACTGCCGGGACGGGTCCGGGCGGTGGGAAAGCGTGCCCGGCCGGGGCGTCGACCTGGGTAGCCTCGCGGGCATGAGGATCGGCATTGTGGGGGCCACCGGCCAGGTCGGTGGCGTGATGCGGCAGGTGTTGGCGGAGCGCGAGTTCCCGGCGGAGCAGGTGCGGTTGTTCGCCTCCGCCCGCTCGGCGGGGCGTGCCCTGTCGTGGCGGGACGGCGAGGTGACCGTCGAGGACGCGGCGACGGCCGACTACTCCGGGCTGGACATCGTGCTCTTCTCCGCCGGAAAGGGCACGGCGAAGGAGTTGGCCCCCCGGGTCGCCGAGTCCGGCGCGGTCGTGATCGACAACTCGTCGGCGTTCCGGACCGACCCGGACGTG
Source organism: Micromonospora sp. CA-111912 (assembly GCF_050948415.1). NCBI lineage: Bacteria > Bacillati > Actinomycetota > Actinomycetes > Micromonosporales > Micromonosporaceae > Micromonospora > Micromonospora sp. CA-111912. The sequence continues at coordinate 5,922,876 of NZ_CP192007.1, read as the reverse complement.
CCGCTGGTGGTCGCCGAGGTCAACCCGCACGCCGCCGCGAACCGCCCGAAGGGCATCATCGCCAACCCGAACTGCACCACGATGGCCGCGATGCCGGTGCTGCGCCCGCTGCACGCCGAGGCGGAGCTGGTCAGCCTGGTCGTCTCGACGTACCAGGCGGTCTCCGGTGCCGGCCTGGCCGGCGTGGCCGAGCTGGACGAGCAGGTCCGAAAGGTGGCCGAGCAGGCCGCCGGGCTGGCCTTCGACGGCACGGCCGTGGAGTTCCCGGCCCCCCAGGTCTTCGCCCGGCCCATCGCGTTCAACGTGCTCCCGCTCGCCGGCTCGATCGTCGACGACGGCTCCGGGGAGACCGACGAGGAGCAGAAGCTGCGCGACGAGAGCCGCAAGATCCTGGAGATCCCCGGGCTGAGGGTCTCCGGCACCTGCGTCCGGGTCCCGGTCTTCACCGGCCACTCGCTCCAGATCAACGCCCGGTTCGCCCGGCCGATCACCCCGCAGCGGGCCCGCGAGCTGCTCGACGGCGCGCCCGGGGTGGCCCTGTCCGACGTGCCGACCCCGCTGCTGGCCGCCGGTCAGGACCCGACGTTCGTGGGTCGGATCCGCGCCGACGAGACGGCGGAGCACGGCCTCGCCCTGTTTTGCTCCAACGACAACCTGCGCAAGGGCGCCGCGCTGAACGCGGTGCAGCTCGCCGAGATGGTCGCCGCCGAGGGTCGCTGACCCCGCTCCCGCCGGCCGGGCTGTCGCATCGGCCGGCCGGCGGGCCGCGCGTCGGGTTGGATGGACCCAGGTACGACGACCCGACCTGGAGGCTGCCGTGGCGGACGAGAAGACCCGGAGCGCCCTCACCGAGCTCATCGCGGGCCGGTGGATGGGCGTGCTGGCGACCATCAAGCGGGACGGGCGCCCGCAGCTGTCGAACGTGGTCTACTCCTTCGACCGGGCGGCCGGGCTGATCCGGGTCTCGGTCACCGACGGGCGGGCCAAGACCGCCAACCTGCGCCGGGACCCCCGGGCCAGCTTCCACGTCGGCAGCGACGACGGCTGGGCGTACGCGGTGGCCGAGGCACGGGCCGAGCTGACCCCGGTGGCGCGGCGGCCGGACGACGCGACGGTGGAGGAACTGGTCGGGCTCTACCGGGCCGTGCAGGGCGAGCACCCCGACTGGGACGACTTCCGCGCCGCGATGGTCACCGAGGGGCGGCTGGTGCTGCGCCTGCACGTCGAGCGGGTCTACGGCATGCCACCGCGCGGCTGAGCCCCGCGCCAGCGGGTATCTCCGGCTCCTGCCACACGTTCCGGCCAGCGGGCCGGCACGGGGACGGCGAGCCGCTGGACAGCGACCGGGACCGCCCGGGGACCGCGGACGCCCGGCCCTGACCGCCGGCCCGGCCGGCGCGGTGGAGCCCTACAGGCGGGTCGCCGCCCAGATCAGCCCGGCGAGGGCGCGGGACCGGCTGTGGGGTGGCCAGGCGATCACCGTGGTCACCGTCGGCGCGTCCAGCACGGGCACGGCGGCGACGTCGCGCGGCAGGTGGGCCCGGCACGAGTCGGGGAGGACCGCCGAGGCCCGGTGGAGCGCGATGAGCTGGTAGAGCTGCTCGTGGGACCGGAACGGCGGGCCCGAGCCGTCCACGTACGTGCCGTCGGGGTGGAGCCGGTACGGCATCGGCAGGCCGGGCAGCTCGATGATGTCGGCCAGGCGCAGGTGGGTCCGGGCGGTGAGGGGGTGCCCGGCCGGCAGGATCACGACCTGGCCCTCGGTGCGCAGCTCCTCGGTGTCGAACCCGGCCGTCGAGTCGAACGGCCGGTGCAGCAGCGCCACGTCGGCGCGCCCGTCGCGGAGCAGCCGTTCCTGCTCGCCGGGGCCGCACAGGAGCACGTCGACGGCGACCGCGCCGGGCTCGGCGGCGTACGCGTCGAGGAGCTTGGACAGCAGTTCGGTGGTTGCTCCGGCCTTCGTGACGAGGACCAGACCGGGGTCGCCGGTCGCGGCGCGGGCGGCGCGGCGGGTGCGGCGGTCGGCGGCGTCGACTGCGTCGAGGGCCGCCCGGCCCTCGCGCAGCAGCACCGACCCCGCCTCGGTCAGCGTCACGGCGCGGCTCGTGCGTTCCAGCAGCGCCACGTCGAGCCGCCGTTCGAGCTGCTGGATGGCCCGGGACAGCGGCGGCTGCGTCATCCCGAGCCGCTGGGCCGCCCGCCCGAAGTGCAGCTCCTCGGCGACGGCGACGAAGTACCGCAGCTCCCGCGTCTCCACACCCCGACGATACCGTCGGGCAGGCCCGAGCCGCATCGATACCCGGCGGGCATCGACGCCCACCCGGACGGTGTTGGCGGCCGGCCCGGGGCCGGACAGCATCACTTCATGAGCGAAAAGAAGATTGCGCTGGTCACCGGCGCGAACAAGGGGATCGGCTACGAGATCGCGGCGGGGCTGGGCGCTCTCGGCTGGAGCGTGGGCGTGGGCGCGAGGGACGCCCGGCGGCGGGAGGCCTCCGTGGAGAAGCTGCGCGCGGCCGGGGTCGACGCGTTCGGCGTGCCGCTGGACGTGACCGACGAGGCGAGCGTGGCCGCCGCCGCCCGGCTGGTCGACGAACGCGCCGGCCGCCTCGACGCCCTGGTCAACAACGCGGGCGTGACCGGCGACATGCCGCAGAACCCCACCGTGGACGGCGTGGTCGAGACCGTGCGCACGGCCGTGGAGACCAACGTGATCGGCGTCATCCGGGTCACGAACGCGATGCTGCCGCTGCTGCGCCGCTCGGCGTCCCCGCGGATCGTGAACATGTCCAGCGGCGTCGGCTCCCTCGCCCGGCAGGTCGCCTCCGACGACCCGGCGATGACGGGCCCGCTCTCCGTGGCGTACACGCCGTCGAAGACGTTCCTCAACGCCGTCACGATCCAGTACGCCAAGGAGTTGCGGGGCACCAACATCAAGATCAATCTTGCCTGCCCCGGCTTCGTCGCCACCGACCTCAACGGATTCCGTGGCGTCCGTACCCCGGAACAGGGCGCGGCGACCGCGATCCGGCTCGCGACCCTGCCCGACGACGGCCCCACCGGCGGCTTCTTCGAGGACGCCGGGGTGGTGCCCTGGTGATCCGCCCCCGCTGAGCGCGGCCCCGCGTGGCCGCCGGTCGGACCGCGTTACCCGGCCGGGCCGGCGGGTAGACCGCAGGTGCCGACACCGAGAGGGGAGCACCATGACAACGGTCGGAGAGTTCATGACGACCCGGTTGGTGACGATGGACGGCAACGAGACACTCACGGCCGCGGCGCGGGAGATGCGCGACAGCGCCATCGGCGACGTGGTGGTGACCAACGGCGCCGACGTGGCCGGCATCGTCACGGACCGGGACATCACGGTCCGGGGCGTCGCCGAGCAGTTGGACCCGAACTCGACCCGGCTCAACCAGATCACCAGCCGGGACGTGATCACGGTGAGCCAGTACGACGACACGGTGGCCGCCGCCGACCTGATGCGCACCTACGCCGTACGCCGGCTGCCGGTGATCGACGACGGGCGGCTGGTCGGCCTGATCTCGATGGGCGACCTCGCGGTCGAGCGCGAGCCGCAGTCGGTGCTGGCGGACATCAGCGCCGACGAGCCCAACAACTGACCGTCCGCCGTGGCGACGCCGGCCCCCGCCCGGGGGCCGGCGTCGCGTCGTGCGCCCGCGCCCACCCACCTCACCCGATCCGGGCGAGGTTGGCCCCGCACCGGCCGGGGACCCTCCTGCGACGTCGAACGCGGATCGACGGGAGGAGAGGGCCCGATGCTGGACGCGACCACCAGGTTCTTCGAGAACCTGGACCGGCGGGGTTACGAGCCCCTGCTGACCAAGACTTCCGGAACCCTGCGTTTCGACCTGAACGAGGGGCCGCAGACCAGGCACTGGCTGCTGGTGATCGACCGGGGGCGGCTCCGGGTGAGCCAGGAGGCCCGGGAGGCCGACGCGGTCGTCGGGACCACCCCGGAGCTGTTCGAGGATCTCGCCACCGGCCGGGAGAACGGCCTCGCGGCGCTGATCCGCGGTGACATGACGGTGACCGGTGACGTCCGGCTGGTGGTGCAGGTGGAGCGGCTCTTCCCCGACCCCCCGGGAAGTCGGGAGCCGCATCGGGTCTTCCACCGGGAGGTGTACTGATGGCGCAGGCCAACACGGTCCGGATCCTCGACGGCAGCACCTTCGTGGTGTCGGAGGACACCGGCGACATCGAGGCGACGCCCTCCGAGCCGACCGGGCTGTTCTCCCTCGACACCCGGTTCCTGTCCCGCTGGGTGCTGACAATCAACGGCGAGCGGCTCAACGCGCTCTCCTACGACGACCTCCAGTACTACGAGGCGCGGTTCTTCCTGGTGCCGGGGATGCCGACGCACTACGTCGACGCCAAGTTGTCGATCATCCGCGAGCGGACGGTCGGCGGCAGCTTTCACGAGCAGTTGACCATCCTCAACCACGACGAGAAGGCCGTCGACCTGGAGATCAGGATGGACGCCGGCGCCGACTTCGCCGACCTGTTCCAGGTCAAGGACGAGATCCTCAACAAGAAGGGCGAGACCTACGCGGAGGCCGAGGCGGACCGGCTGCGGCTGGGATACCGACGGGGCAACTTCCGGCGGGAGACGGTGATCTCCTCGTCGCAGACCGCCCGGTACGACCGCAACGGCTTCGCGTACAGCGTCCACCTGGAGCCGAACGCGCAGTGGAGCACGGACATCGACGTGCAGGCGGCCGTGCTCGGGTCGGCCGGCCAGAACCTGCGGACGGAGCTGCGGGTGCCCAGCCGCGAGCGGCTGACCCCCCAGCGCGACCTGGAGGAGTGGATCGCCGCCGCGCCGAAGGTGAACTCCGAATGCGAGCACCTGGCCCGCACGTACCGGCGGAGCCTGATCGATCTGGCGGCGCTGCGCTTCTCGCCGCTGTCGCTCGGCGGGCAGACGCTGCCCGCGGCCGGGCTGCCCTGGTTCATGACGATGTTCGGTCGGGACAGCATCCTGACCTGCCTACAGGCCATGCCGTTCGCCCCGGAGCTGTCCCGGACCACGCTGCGCCTTCTCGGATCGTTGCAGGGCACCCGGTTCGACGACTTCCGGGACGAGGACCCGGGGCGGATCCTGCACGAGCTGCGCTACGGCGAGACGGCCGCCTTCGAGGAGCAGCCACACTCGCCGTACTACGGCTCGGTGGACGCGACGCCGCTGTTCGTGGTGCTGCTCGACGAGTACGAGCGGTGGAGCGGCGACGTCGCGCTGGTCAAGGAGTTGGAGCAGGAGTGCCGGGCGGCGCTGAGGTGGATCGACAACTACGCCGACCTGGTCGGCAACGGCTACATCTGGTACGAGCGGCGCAACACCGACACCGGCCTGGAGAACCAGTGCTGGAAGGACTCCTGGGACTCCATCTCGTACCGTGACGGCACGCTGCCGCCGTTCCCCCGGGCCACCTGCGAGGTGCAGGGGTACGCGTACGACGCGAAGGTCCGGGCAGCCCGGATGGCGCGCGAGTTCTGGGACGACCCGGCGTTCGCCGAGCAGTTGGAGCGGGAGGCGGCGCAGCTCAAGGAGCGCTTCAACCGCGACTGGTGGGTGGAGGACGGGGAGTACTTCGCCCTCGCCCTGGACCCCGACGGCCGACCGGCGGATGTGCTCAGCTCGAACATCGGCCACCTGCTGTGGAGCGGCATCGTCGACCATGACCGGGCCGAGAAGCTCGCCGAGCACCTGGTCGGGCCGCGGCTGTTCTCCGGCTGGGGCGTGCGGACGCTGGCCGAGGGGGAGGCCCGGTACAACCCGATCGGCTACCACAACGGCACGATCTGGCCGTTCGACAACTCGTTTATCGCTTGGGGGCTGCGCCGGTACGGCTTCGCGGAGGAGGCCGCGACCATCGCCGACGGTATCCTCGCCGCCGCCAGCTACTTCGACGGGCGGCTGCCCGAGGCATTCGGCGGGTACCACCGGGAGCTGACCAAGTTCCCCGTCGAGTATCCGACGGCGTGCAGCCCGCAGGCCTGGTCGACCGGCACCCCGATGCTGCTGCTGCGCACCATGCTGGGCATCGAGCCGCACGGGGGACACCTGTCGGTCGAGCCGCGCCTCCCGATCGGCATGGGGCGGATCGAGGTGCTGGACATCCCGGGCCGCTGGGGCCGGGTCGACGCCTTCGCCCGCGGCCGCCTGGACCTGCACCAACTCTCCGGCTGACCCGCCCTCCCAGCGCCCGCCCACAAACCGCTTCCGCCGCGCAGAAACACGGAATTAGTGCCCTTGGACGATGACCGAGGGCACTAATTCCGTGTTTCTGCGGTGGCGGGCGGCGGCAGGACGGTGTCGAGGAAGGTCGCCGTCGTGGCGTGGATGTCGGGGCGGTCCAGGTCCAGGGAGTGGCCGCCGTGGGTCAGCCAGCCGTGTACCGGGTGCCCGGCGGCCAGCAGTGCGGCGGCCAGGCCGACCGACTGGCTCGCCGGCACGGCCGCGTCGGCCGTCCCCTGCACCAACAGCACCGGGACCCCATTGCCGACGTGGGTGGCGACGGTGACGTCCAGGGTGGCCGGGTCATCCGGGGCGGGCCGGCGCCCGAGCAGCCCCGCCCACGGGTCGTCGCCGCCGCGCAGTCGCCGCCAGTCCGTGGCGAGCGGGTCCACCGGCGGCCAGTACGCCAGCGCGCCGGCCACGTCGTCGGGCCGATCCACTCCGCGAAGGGCGAGGTGCAGGGCCAGCATCGCGCCGGCCGAGTCGCCCCCGACCAGCAGCGGTAGGCCGCCCGCCCGGTCCTGGGCCGCCCGCGCTGCCGCCCGTACGTCGTCGAGTTGGGCCGGCCAGCGCGCCTCGGCGACGAACCGGTAGGTGGCCGGGAGCACCCGCAGCCCGTGCCCGGTCAGCGCCGCGCCGTCCTCGCTCGACCGGGCTCGCCAACCACCGCCGTGGATCCAAAGAAGCACCCCGCGTTCCGTCATGCCGCTATGGTGCGGTCGCCGCGCCCCGGGGCGCCAGAGCGCTCGGCCGAGGGCAGAACTGGCCAGCCGTCCGCCGTGGGAGGCGGCGCGCGGCCCTGACATACTCCGGCCCCCAGCAGGGTAAAGTCGCCGGATGCCGGAACTCGTGTACCCGCCCGTGATCACCGCCGCCAAGACGATGTTCCGGGTTCTCGACCTGCGCCTGACCGTCGAGGGCAAGCAGCACGTGCCGCGCACCGGCGGCGCGGTCATGGCCAGCAACCACGTGAGTTACCTGGACTTCATCTTCTGCGGGTACGGGGCGCACGAGTCCCGCCGCCTGGTCCGGTTCATGGCCAAGCACGAGGTGTTCGCGCACAAGATCTCCGGCCCGCTGATGCGCGGCATGAAGCACATCCCGGTGAACCGGCGGGCCGGCGCCGGCTCGTACAGCGCGGCGGTGGACGCGCTGCGCCGCGGCGAGATCGTGGGCGTCTTCCCGGAGGCCACGATCAGCCGGTCGTTCACGGTGAAGGACCTCAAGAACGGGGCGGCCCGGATGGCGCAGGAGGCCGGCGTGCCGCTGCTGCCGGTCGCGCTCTGGGGCACCCAGCGGCTCTGGACGAAGGGCCGGCCGCGCACCCTCACCCGCCGGCACACCCCCATCACCATCCTCGTCGGCGAGCCGATCGACCCGGCCGCGTACCCCGACGCGAATGCGATGAGCGCCGAGCTGAAGACCCGGCTGACCGCCCTGGTCGACCGGGCCCAGCGGGAGTACCCGGACTCGCCGGCCGGCCCCGACGACACCTGGTGGCAGCCGGCGCACCTCGGCGGCACCGCGCCGAGCCTGGAGGAGGCCGCCGCGCTGGACCGGCCCGCCCGGCGTACCCCCGCCGCCTAAGAACGCGGTCGGTAGGGTGCCGGCATGTCGTCCCTGCACCTGGAGAAGATCACGCCGGGCAACGTCGATGCCGCGTGCGACCTGAGGGTACGGCCGGACCAGGAACACCTGGTCGAGCCGGTCGCCCGGTCGTTGGCCGAGGCGTACGCCTGGCCGGATGTCGCCTGGCCCCGGCTCGTCTACGACGGCGACGAGCTGGTCGGCTTCCTGATGGGCTTCTTCCGCATCCCGTGGCGGGAGGACACCCCGACCGACCTGCGGTCCGGGCTGTGGCGGCTGAACATCGCCGCCGAGAAGCAGGGGCGCGGGTACGGGCGCTTCGCCGTCCGGTCCGTGGCCGAGGAGGCACGGCGGCGCGGGGAAACCCGGGTTTACACGACGTGGGAACCGGGCGACGACGGGCCGGAGGAGTTCTACCTGCGGCTCGGGTTCCGGGCGAACGGAGAGCACAGCGGCGGACAGACCGTCGGCGAACTGGACCTGGCCGCGTTCCTCGCCGTCACCTGATGGTCGGGCGGCTCCGGCCCGGCGTGGATCGGGCAGGGCTTCTCATCCCGTTGTCCCGCCGGCCGGACGACGGTGTGGCCGCCCTGTACAGGATGATGGTGCCGTGAGAGTCGCGATCAGATTCCGTCACGGCGGTCCCGAACGGGGACTGGCGGAGGCGGTCGTGCTGCGCCGGGCGCTGAAGGAGTCGTTCGGGCGGATCGTGATCGACGGCCTCGACGAGGTCGACATCTTCCTCACCCTGGGCGGATCGATCACGAGCGCCGAGGGCGACGGCGGGGTGCACAATCTCCGGTACTCGGCCGTCCGGCGGCGGCTCACCGTCAACGTCGTCGTACCGGCCTCGGAGATCGAGCGTGACTCGACGGCCGGGGCGCTCGCCCCGTACCTCGACGTGCTGGCCCGCCGCATCGCCGAGCGGTGCGCGCCCCGGGACTGCGCCGCCGTCTCCCAGGCGGTGGCCGGGGCGTGCCGAGAGGCGCTCGCGGCGATCGCCGGGGGCGAACCGTTCGGCCCGCACGGCGACTGAGCCCACCTGGCGCTGCGGCCGTCACATCTGATGCCCGGGGCAGGCGCGGAGAGCCCTCTTATGCGGTGGGGCAGCGGGCGCGACGAGATCGATCAGATACCTGTCGACCGCGCTGATGGTGCACGGGGTTCGCTGGTACGAACCGTGTCCCCAACCCTCGTAGGTGAGTAGCCGGCCGTGCTTCCCAAGCTGTTGTGAGACATTCGTTGCCCACTCGTGTCCGGTGCGTGGATGCAGTGCGTTGAGCAGGTCATTCAGACCCCTGATCACCTGCGCGAGGCCCGTCCAGTTCGACCCGTTGAGCATGCCGAGCGGGAGCGCGGCGATGTCGAACGCGGTGCTCGGCGCGTGCTCGCCACCGCGTGGCCTGGACCGCGAGCCACGGCTACTTGCCCATGGATGGGCGATCCGGCGGGAGCGCCGCAGGCTCGGGAAAACTCGTTGTGCTCTTGACCGCAGCTCTGCTGGAGTGCTGGCACGCTTCCAACATCGAATGGAGCAACACATGCTCCCTGGAAATCTTGTGTGGTTGCGGCCGATGGAGCCGGACGACGCAGAAGCCTTGTGGCGCTGGAACAACGACCCAGAGGTCATGCGCTGGCTGGACGATGGATACCCCGAGTCCCTGGCTCAGGTGACTGCACGGTGCGAGCAGCGTGAGCGGAACTCGTACGATCAGGTGCTCTTCGGAATCGAGACGCTGACGGAGAAGCGGCTGATTGGCCTTGTGAAGCTCGGCGATGCGACGCCCGAGACGGGCGAGGCCGAGTTGGACATCTACATCGGCGAGAAGGACTGCTGGGGACGCGGTTACGGCACCGAAGCTACTCGTTTGATCTGTCGATACGGATTCGACAAGATGCGCCTGCACCGCATCACGCTATGGGTCGCGGACGAGAACGCTCGGGCCATCCACTTATACAAGAAGGTCGGCTTCGTCGAAGAGGTAGGGCTCGTGAATCGTTCCGCCGCGATGGCAGGTGGCACGACATGGTCATGATGGGGCTACTGGAAGGCGAGCTTCGCACCAAGTGAGGACGTATCAGAGGATCTCCTCGTCCGAGGGAGCTGGTAGCCCTTGTGGTGCCTGGCGAGGTGATCCGCCCGGCTGATCTCTGAGGATGGCCGGGGTTCTTCGGGGCGGAGCCCCGCGGTCTTCGCGGTCTTGTGCTCCGTCGGCGTGGTCGGCCGGCCCCGGCCGATGCCGGCCGAAGGGTCGCCAGCAGGCCGGGGCCGGGGCAAGGGTGCGGCCCCTAGCCCCTCGCTGTCGGTACGCGGAGTGATCCGCTGGGGAGTCTCATGGTCTCGCCACGTTGTCGCTTGACGACTGAATGGCAGTGGTTTTCCCGGGATTGAGTCTATTTAGAACGGTCTATGGCCTTTGGGGAAGGCGTGGCGTTTGGGTGCCGGGTCGTCGCAAGCGGGTCTGCGGGCCATGGGCAGGTGGCTGGGCGAGATGTGGAGCGCCCCCGGTCGTGACCGACCGAGGCCGTTCACTGGGCATGCAACACACAATCCTGACGACGGTCATCATGATCACCGCATAGTGGCATTGTTGGTCGGGAGCAATGGCCGGTGGCTGGCTGGCCGGGACGCGGCGGCACCATCGCCGTCGTGCGAGCCATCGTCGCGGTAGTCCCTGCCTACGCCGCCCCCCGGTCGTGATCTCGGGACGTGGATCGGGCAAACTGTTCCGATGGCCGTCGCAATCATCGCTGCGAGCGCGAGCATTGTCGTCGCAGTGCTTGCCTTCGTCCTCAATCAGTATGGGCAGGCTCGGCAGGAGCGGCGCCAGGCTCGCCTGGCGCGAGTCAACAGTCAGCTCCGGGAGCTTTACGGACCGTTGAACGCCATGGTGGATGCGAACGAGCGAATCTGGGAGGCGTTGCGCGAGACTGAGCTGCCGGGGGCGGCCGACCGAGGCCCTTACGCCGGCACCGCAGGCTGGCGTCGGTGGCGGGACGAAGTGCTGCAGCCGGCCAATCGGCGCATGCGCGACCTCATCTTCGCTCATGCCGACCTGGTGGTGGAGGTCGAAGTCCCGCAGCCCCTGCGGGACTTCTGCGCGCATGTGGCAGCTCAGGAGATTGTACGCGCTGCGGAAGGCGAAGGTACTCGGGAGCGGTCCCTCGTCGGCCACCCCGGCGATGCCTACGTCTCCTATGTTCGCCTCACGTTCCTCGCCCTCAAAGACGAACAGGCGCGTCTCCTGCGTCGGACGGCATAACCTCTTCATGTCTGGTAGCGCAATAGCCATTACGGGGTTTTTGGGAGATATGGCACTACGTCAACCGAATTCCAGCTATGCAACCTTCGGCTTCAAAGGCCGCTGCTATGCGTTCCGCTTCTTCGCGGCTGACGTTGTCTAGGACAGCTGCCGGGGCTGATTCAACCAGATCTTTAGCTTCTTTAAGGCCAATTCCAGTCACCTGGCGGGCTATTCTGATTGCCTGGATCTTATTCTTTGCATAGCTCTCTAGGACAACAGAGTACGCGTCCTGAGGGCGAACTCTTAGTAGTTCCCGTACTCCTTCAAGAACTTCTCGTAGCACATCATCGGTGTCGCGTATCTCCGGGGCGATACTTGATTCTGGACTCTTGGATATTGCGTCTACGGCAGCCGAAAACTCGACCCAACTTCGATGGAACGCCTTCTGTAGTCGACCGGCACTAAGCGGTGTGGCGCATGTCTCGTTTATGGACGATATAAGTCTGAGCATGTCTTCACTATCTGTGGAAATTGTGGCCTGAAATTGGGCTATGGGTCCGGTTACGTCGGCCGGTTCGATGTTGAGGAGTATCGGACGGACCCGGGCCTCGGTGAGGGATTTAGCCAATGCGCCCGCCTCGAAGTTGAGCCACGGAGAGGCCATGTTCTCGGCGGTAACGCAAATTATTCCTTGGCTGCCTTTCTGTAGCCTGGTTCCGATTTCGGCGAGCCAGCGCTGACCTTTGGCTATGTCTTCCGTGGACATCCACGGGTTCACCTGCTGGATAACTTCCGGCAGCCAATCACGAAGAGCTCGGGCTAACTGGTTGCTCCTCGATCCCGACCAGCTGATAAAAACTTCCATTGCATCCTCAGGAATCCATTCGCGTACTCTGACAAATATCGCTGAGTAATAATAGGCGGCCCAGCGTTGCGGAGCAACACCCTTCGGATTTGACCTAAGCTTAGCGATGGAGTCGATCATTAGGTAGAGGGCTGAACCATCCCCCGTATCTCCGCGAGCATGGCCGTGAGCTGGGCAAATAAATACGGAGATGCGGGAGTCGTGTCCCAAGGTGCCGACGGGGTGGCGTCCGTGGGCGCGGTCCAGCGTGGCCGAGAGGACGAGGAGCAATGGTCGGAGCGCTTTCGCGGCAGCGGTGCAGGCTCGCGTAGAACGACTCGAAGGTTTCGGCGTCGAGCCTGCCGACCGGCAGCCTGCCGAGCACCGGCCGTACGGCCTGTTCAGCTTGTTCTTCGTAGCCCATGCGGGTGGTCGGCTCGATCCCGGCGACTTCAAGCCACCGGTGGAGTAGCTGGTTCAGGGTGGCGCGGGTGCGCGGGCTGCGCTTCTCATCGACCTGGTTGAGGAAGCAGGTTCCGTACCTTCTCCGCTTCTCGCTCGGCAGTCCGACCGGCCGGGACCGTATTCGGTGAGGTAGTGCCGCTTGCCGGTGAGTGGGTCGACGCCCGCGTAGACCTTTACGCGGAGTGATCCGCTGGGGAGCTTCATGATCTCGCCAAGTTGCCGCTTGACGCGTGCCAGGGGGCCGACAGTAGCTCGATGGCTCCACGAATAGCTCCACGGGAGCCGCCCGGCTGAGAGAAAGTGCTGTGCGCCTGGCAGGATTCGAACCTGCGGCCTTGGGATTAGAAGTGGTATTCACGTATCGGTCTCTAGTTTCAGTGGTTGCTCTAGCTGCGCAGACTGCTTCCCTGGCGCGCCTGACTTTCCATGGTGGCCGGCATTTCGCACCACAAATAGCTCCACGGCTGGCCTGGTTGACGGGTTCGAGGCGCAGTAACGCTCTGTGAACTGGCCGTTGGTTGGTGCTGGTTCGGGCTGCTTGGTGTCGGCTGGGTGTCCGCGATGTCGGGACACGCGATGTCGGGTGTCGATGCCGTCAAACTTTCTGTACGTCTTCAAGGCGGCCCGCGCCGCCGAACGCTCGCGCCGCCGAACGCGGGCCGGGCCGATGGCCCGCCGCCGCGCCTCTGGCCTTCGGCCGCCAGCGTGTCGGTTGCAGCCTGCCGGCGACGCCGAACCTGACGAAGCCCCGGTCCGCTGATGACGGCAGGTTCCGGGGCTTTGGCATCTGGTAGCGCTAGCAGGGGACCGAATGTGTGGCGACCGCGGTTCCTCCGCATCGGGACAAGTGCAAAGAGCAGGCGCTCCGGCTTCGGGAGGGGTCCCGCCTACCGACGACTCAGGCGGAGCCGAGCGGGCCAGGGCCAGGGTGCCAAGGTCGTTCGTCACGTAGGGCGCTCCACCTTGGCACCCTGGCCCTGGCCCGCTCCACGGGGTGTGGGTCGACGGCAGACGGGACGGTGAGAGCATCAAGAGATCAGGTTAACGAATACGCCGATCGGAATGGTCGAGACGGTCGCCAAGATGGTTACGAGCCTTCTTGTACCTGATGATTCAGAGCCTTCGGCGGAGATCTCGAAGGGAGGAAGAAGCCAACCCATGAATCTCTCCGAGAGTCTGGAAACTGTCGCCGCGAAGAGAACGCCACAACACGCAACGACGCTCCACCAGGCGTAATTACCACCTCCCAACGCGATCGCAATCGCAGCGAAAGGCGCTGCGACAAGCAGAACGAATATAGCTGGTGCCAGCCTGGAGGCAAGAGCCCATGTGGGGACACCCTTCTCCATTTCGTCGCAGATGCGAGCGAACGAGGATCGAGCCCAGCCGGTGGACGTTGATGTGACCGAGACTTCGGCCCCGGTTGACCGGTGGTAACGTCCTTTGCCCAACCGAATGTAAACGCCGTCGCGGACCTCATCGGATAGAGAGCGATACAAGGAGTCAGGGCCCCGCATGCCGTCGCTACGAAAGACGATGCCCAGCGTGCTGCGCCGGTCCAGCTCGGCTAACACCTCGTCAACATTTCCGAACACCTCTTCGTAACGGTCAAATACGGTCACCTCAACGCAATCCTTGACGTTAAGGTTGGTCAAACGCTCGACCTCCTGGGCGGCGCGCTGAAAGTCGTAAAATCTAGAGTCATTCAGAACGCCGCGTACGAGAGTATTGCGTTGTAGCAAGCGGAGAGCCTCGAGTTGCGCCTCCGGTCCCTCCGGAAGCTTGCCCGACTGGACTTCCTGCGTAAGCCGATCGGCCTCTCGTGCCGACTGAAAGACTTCTGGTGGAACTGCCGCCTCCGCCGCATCCCGTGCTTCTCGAGCGCTTTCAAGCAATTCCTTTCGGCGCTCGTCCACGACTTGTAGGACGACCTTCCCAAGCGCTTGGAGGGAGTTCATATCCCCCGACCAGCAGCGCCAAGATCTTGAGCGTGAAGTCTTTCTTTCGTTTGCCACGCTTGCGCCTCTCGTATCTCTTAGCAGCCCTGAAGGCTGCAGATGATAGTACGGCAATGCGGAGGTATGGCGCACGGCGCAGCTGTCAATGTGATCGATAGATTGCCCTTCAGGGCGGTTTGGGCAGCTTTGCCACTGCCGGAACTGTGTCTAATGGGCGACGAAGGATAAAGCTCTGGTCCATACGGCACCCCCAACCGGGACCGGGAACACCGAAGCCCTACCCCTGGCCCAAGATCAGGCCGTATCCAGGCCGTCGAAGGGGAGCTAATGGTGGCCATCGTCGACCACCTATGGCAGACGTGCCGCCAGGTCGGCGGCGGTCTCGTCCGGTTTGGTCGACTACGCCCCCGGGCTAGATCAATACCGCTGGAAGTGGCAGTCATCCGACAGGCAGGAGATCTTCACGTTCTGTGTTTGCGTCGGCACTCTTCGCGCTCATGGCATCTCGCGGCAAGTCAAAGCTGTGGCGGTACTGGGGCTACGGCGTCCCGGCTGTGCTCCTCCTGTCTCTCGGTAGCAGCTCATTCGGACCCGGCATCTACGCCGTTCTCGTCGGACTCTTACTCTTCTTCGTCCTGTTCCAGGCGCCGGTTTACTACGGTGCGATCAACCGGAAGCGTGGCGGCGTAGTTGAGTTCTGCCGCAACAACTCGGCTGGTCTGGTGCTGGGCTGCCATCTCCGCCAGCACAAGTGGCAGAAGTTCGGACGCGACTGGTGGTCTCTGGGGTAGAGCGAGAAGACCAGGGGAATCTGGACTGGAGCCCAGGCGAAGCTAGCAACCCTGAGCTTCGTCATCGGTACCGTCACCGGTGTCATCGGTGTCTTTAAGTAGCCCGGCGCTGCCGACGGTGCCGAGCAGTGCAGCAGCGAAGTACAGCAACCCACGACACTATGCCGAACCACAGTGACCACCACCAGCCCGGCGATCAGCGGCAGCCGAACGAGACCGCGTTGCCGATCTCTGGGGTCAAAGAGTCGTAGCCGGCGAGCAGGTAGCCACAGCCAGCCGACGGCCGGGTGCTGGTCTAAATGGTGAGAATGGCAGAAACCCCGACCAGGCGAGGTTTCTGCCATTGCGGCCATTTGGACCAGCGGGTTACGCGGGTCTGCGGCCTGCTGTTGCGGGTAGGGCATGGACGGTGCCGGTGGTCTGGTGTACGTCGGGGTGGACGAGGAACGCGGGCGACGGTGGCCGTCCGGCTCCGGTGCGGGCTGGTGGGTCGAGTCGGCGCACGTACCCGTGGATTTCCAGTAGGGACAGGACGGGGTCGAGGTCGGCGGCGGTGGGGATCTGGCTGCGGACGGCCCGGTACAGCTCCTTCTTGGCGAAGGTCGCCGATCCGGTGCGTTCGATCCAGGCGAGTACGAGGCGGGCAAACCGGGTGCTCTTGTCGGTGCCCATGTCATCGAAGGCGGCCAGGGCGTGAGCGGCGAAGTACTCGCCGAGCAGGGCGGCCCGCTCGATGGTCTCAGCCGTGACGGGTTTGCCCCAGCCGTCGCGCAGGTGTTCGGCGAGGTGGATCAGCCCGGCGAGGCGCACTACGGCCCCGGTGTACTTGCTGCCCCAGTCCACGACATGCCCCCACGCGCCACCCGGGGCGAGGCGTGGCTCAACAACGCGTTCGATGTCCAGTACCCGTTCGTTGGCGTCGGGGGTGAGCGGGAGTACGGCGGGGTCGGTCCATTCGGCGAGAGTGGCGACCAGGGTGCCGAGGTTGGCGGCGTAGGCCGTGGCGATGGGTTCGGGTACCGGGTCGGCACCGATCTTCCGGCGGCCGACGGTGTTTTCGGGCAGGCTGAACAGGATCCGGGCCAGCAGTCCTTTGCCTCGGAAGCCGGGCATGTCGGCGATGTCGCGCAGCACGTCGGGTTGTACGGCCAGGCCGAGGGTGAGCGCGGGGTGTTCCACGTGCTCGGGGGCACGGGAGCGTCGGTTGACGCGCAGCATGTCCCCAGCGTGACCCTTGAGGAAGACCTCCAGGTTGGGGGTGCCGGAGTAGCGGCCGGCGATGGTGGCGAAGACGCCGCCTTCCGGGGACAGGACGGCGAGGCGTCCGCCCTGCTCGGCGAGCAGGGATGCGGCTTCCTCGCTGGTGACATCGTCGGCGACCAGTTGCGGCAGGACGGGGACGGTGACGGCGTCGGCGTTCATCGCGGCGGCGGTCGCTTCGGCGAGCAGGGTGTCCCGGCCGGAGGTGTCGGCGTTCGCGGCGGCAATGGCGGCTTTCTCCGCCGTTTTTCCGGCGACGCGCGCGGCAAGCTCGGCTTCCACGATCGCCGGTTTGGTCCGCTCGACAAGGGCCTTCTCCGCGGCGAGCAGTGGTCCGGTCATGGCGGCGAAGACGGCTGACTTGCGGGAGCCGGGCGGCAACACGACGACGGTGAACAGGTTTGTCGGTTCGCGCCAGGAACCGCGTACCTCCACTTCGGCGCGGCCCCCGGCAGCGGTCGACAGGGCGGCCAGGGCGATGCAACCGGCGAGGTCTACGGGGGTTTGGGTGAACTCGGCGACGGCGTAGACGTGCTCGGCGACCCACTCGGGCAGCACGTAGGCGGGGAATTCGGGGAGGTGTCGGCGGTCGCCGAGCGGGATCAGCGGCGTCCACTGGGTGCCGGTGGCGGCGTGGTCGAGCATCGCGCGGCCGGTGGCGAGGATGTCGGCGACATCCGTGCCTTGGTCGGCTTTCTCGGCGAAGTAGACGCCGAGGTCGGCGACCTGGCGGCGGCGGGCGTGGTCGGCGACGATCCGGGCGTAGTGGCCTGCGTTTGCGGTGGTGGGCACGGCGGCGATCAGGGTGTGCAGGTACGGGGCACCGCCGACCTTGGCCAGGTCCCCGGTTGCAGCGAGGCGGGCGGCCAGGGCGATCGGGTCGACCGGTTCGCCGGCGGCGTGCATCGCGCAGAGCGTTTCCCACAGCCGGGAGTGAGCGGGCCGGTGGAAGTCGGCCGGGGCGAGCATCGAGGCGAGGTCGGCGACGACGGACGGGTTGAGCAGCGCAGCGCCGATCACGGCCTGCTCGGCGGCGTGGTCGTGTGCGGGCGGTCGGGTCACGATGACGTGCTCCTGTCGTGAGTCGGGAAAGGCAAGTCAGGCGGCGGCGCGGCCGGGGCGCGGCCGGCGGATCGCTGCGGCGCGGGTCACCAGGTCGCGCAGGCCGGCGAGCAGGGTGCCGAGCTGGCGGCGGGCGGCCGGGTCGACGTCGGCCAGGGCGACCCGTACGCGGATCTCCGCGTGTTCGCGGCCGTCGCTTGCCCGAACGCGGACGAGGACGGCCCGTGCGTGGCCGGGCAGGTCGACCAAGATTCCTTCGGAGCGGTGTTCGCCGAGGTTGCAGCGGTGGTCCCGGCCGCACCACGCGGTGTGGCCGGTGGTCCGCCGGTTCATCGGGTCGCCTCGGTACGCAAGCGGTGGAAGTAGTTGTAGATGCGTCGTCCGGTGCGGAGCCGGTGGCCTCGGTCGCAGCGGCGGCAGCTACGCGGGCGGTGGAGGATACGGGTAGTGGTGTGGCCGGTTCCGGAGCACCGCCGGCACCGAAGGAAGGGGCTGACCCAGCACAGCCCGGCGTAACCGAGCGTGACCAGTGCGGCGGCGGTGATGATGGCGATAGCGAGGGTGAGCAGGGGGTCCACAAGTGCCTCCGGGGCCGGTTTTTGGGCGTGAGCGGCCGTGAGCTGCTATCCGCTAGAGGGCAGCTCATGATTCGGTTGGGGTGCTAGCGGGGGTGCTAGCGCTAGCAGGTGGGGCCGCTAGCGCTAGCACCCTCCGGGCGGTTAGCCGGCGGACCGCTTCCGGTCACGCTCCGCGATCGCCTTGAGAAGGTCGGTGTGTTTGATGCCGCGCCGGGTGGTCGGCTTGCCGTCGATGCGCCGGCCCACGTCGCCGACCTTGATCAGGGGGTGGGGCTTGAGTGCGGTGGTGAGCTGCGCGGCTTCCCACCTGTCGTAGACCTCGGGTCGTAGCTCGGTCAGCAGCGCGCACAGCGTCTCGTTCCAGGCGGCCTTGTCGTCGCCGGGCCACACGCGGGCCAGGTCGCCGAGCACGTCCGCCATTGGGGCGATGTCGCGGGTCTGCTCGTCGGGCTTGGGTAGCGTCCCGGCGGTGGTGCGTAGGGTGACGGCGCGGGCGACGATGCGGGCGGCGGCGGTGGTGTCGACGTAGAACGAGCGGACCGCCGACGCTTTCGGGCCGAAGCCGCGCAGGATGCCCCACCCGGCTTCGTCGACCGGCTGAAACACGGTGGCCCGGTGGCCGTTCTTGTAGGCCGAGGTGCCAAGGATCATGTCGTTGGCCGTCTGGTCGGCGACGCTGAGGCAGAACCGGGAGTTGACGTTGCGGGTGATGCCGGTCGGCAGGCTGTCCTTGTCGGGGATCTGAGTGCCGATCATGATGATCACGCCCAGGGCGCGGCCGAGCTTGATGACCTTCTCCAGGATCTCCCCGGCGTCCTTGCCGTACTTGCTGGTCATCAGCTCTTGCAACTCATCGAACCACGCCACCAGCGGGTGAAGGCCGGACCCTTTGAGGCTGGCCAGTTCCGGGGTGACCTTGTTCTCGGGTGCCTTGCCCATCCGGGCGTAGTGCTCGATGCGCTTAGAGCGGCGGCGGCATTCCTCGTACAGCCACTCCACGAACCCGAAGCACCGGGCCAAGGTGTCGTCGTCGAAGCCGTTGCCGTACTCGGCCATGACCGGCTCCAACACGGCGAAGTCCCCGACGCCCTTGAGTTCGTAGCCCCGGATCTCGGTACGCGCGTCGAGGGCGGCAGCCAGGATCAGATCGCGTAGCGCGAACGTCTTCCCGCTGCCGGGTTGACCGCCGAACAGGAAGTTGCGGAACATCAGGTCAACGGTCACGGTGTCCAGGCGGGGGGTGGTGGCGAACGGGAACGCCTTGAACACGTCCACCTTGGCCGAGGGGGACAGCAGCGGCCAGGCGGGTTGCTTCATCTGCGACGCCGGTTCGTAGCCGACCCACAGGGCCAGGCGGCCGGTGTGTCCCGGGGCGGGTTCGGGCCACACCTGATCCAGCGGCAGCCGCATCGCCGATGCGAGTTTGCCCCGCCGGGCGACCACCTCGGCGGCTTCCACCCCGTACGGCAGGTCGACTACCGCGAGGTGGCCGGGGCCGTCGCGGTGGATGTCCATCGGGAAGCTGATCGCCTTCGGGTCCTTGGCAACCGCTGAGTTGATGGCGGCCAGTTGCAGGGAGGTGAGCGCCCGCCGCACCAGGTCGGCGGTGAGCTTGCGGTACCGGGTGCCCTCACTGACCCGGTCGGTGAGCGGCTTGTCTGCCGGCCGTCCCCGGGTGGCCAGGAACGGCACGACCACGGCTGCCGCCGCCCACCGCCACCAGGACGGCCCGGCGGCGAGGACGATGACGCCGGTTCCGGTGCCGGCCGTGCCGGCGGCGAGCACCCACCACCGCCACACGGACTGGCGCTGCCGGCGGGCGTCGAGCTTGAGCCAGGTGTCGGCGTCACCACGGGACGCGGCGGCCTGCCGCAGGTGCCAGTTCCCTTCCTCCGCGGACGCCCACCGCAACGCCTG
Source organism: Micromonospora sp. CA-111912 (assembly GCF_050948415.1). NCBI lineage: Bacteria > Bacillati > Actinomycetota > Actinomycetes > Micromonosporales > Micromonosporaceae > Micromonospora > Micromonospora sp. CA-111912. The sequence goes on along the minus strand of NZ_CP192007.1, from coordinate 5,902,913 downwards.
CCCGATCCCGCGCACCATGCCGATCGGTGCCCACGCGAGGGCCTTCACCGCGTACTTCGGCAACCGAACGCCGTGGTAGGCGGTCACGTAGCCGACGTCCTTGCTCTGATGCTTGACGGCGGCCCGGAGCGCACGGCCGGAGCGCGCCCATTCGGCCAGGATCGGCCGCCGTTCCCGCTGCCGGGCCACCACCTCGGCGGGGATGTCCTCGGCCATGTCGACCGGCCCGCCGAGCCGGCCCGGTCCGTCGTCGACGCTCTCGGCGTCGGTGTCGTCGTTCAGGTCGCTTCTGTCACCGGGCGGGGTGATCGAAGCGTGTCGGCGGGCGCGGGCGTCGTCCAGGTCGACCACCTCGGCGGCCGGGCCGCCGGTCACGTCGGCTTCGTCGGCTTCGGCGGCTTGCCAGTCGAACTCATCTCGGGGGGAGGTCATGATGGGGGTTCCTCCAACAGGTCTCACGGGATCGGTGGGGGGCCGGCGGCGCGGCACGGTTCCTAGGCCATGGGCCGCGCCGCCGGGCAGGGCTACGTGTCGGTTGCGCCGCAGCAGCGGCACGTCTTACCTCGGTGGACGGGGGCGGTCAGACCTCCCACATGGCCCCGCACTGGGTGCAGACCATGTACTTCTTGCCGTTCGCGTAGGTGTAGTGGAAGGCGGGGTGTGCGCAGCTCGCCATGTCGTCGGTCCTCTCGGGTTGTGCCGTCCAGTCGGTCTGGCGGCCTCCGCGTGGGCATCCGGTGATGGGCGGATGCCCCACGGGGGCGGTCAGACCGCGCAGAACAGGGCGGCGACGAACAACCAGGCGTAGTGCCAGGACTGATCGAGGGCGTAGGCCCCGGTACCCAAGCTCGGGTTGTCGTCGTGGCCGGGCCGGGGCGCGCCGAGGGCGTAGAAGCGGGCCGAGCCGAGGGCGGCGGCGATGCGCTTGAGCGGGGTGCGCCGGTCGGCGATGTAGTGCGTGACCGCCGAGACAGCCAGCCCGACCGTGACGCCGGACGGGTCGAGGCGTAGGCCGGTGCCGGCGATCAGGAACAGCAGGGCCAGGCCGGCGGTGGCGGTGTAGGTGGTGACGTGGGCGGCGCAGGCGATACGGCCGGCCCATCCGGGCTGGCCCTTGCAGTCGGCCTGGTGCTGGGTCTGCACCCAGTGGTCGGCGACCTGGTGGGCGACGTAGAGGGCGACGAACACGGCAGCGAACGCGGCGGCGCGGGTGCCGGTCGGATCTGCGAACATGGGTGTCTCTCCTGAGATTCCGTGAGGGTCGAGGGGTGAGGGCCGGCGGCGCGGCGCAGGTTTCCAGGCCGTGAGGCCGCGCCGCCGGGCATAGCTAGTCGTGGGTGCGCACCAGGTGCGCCAGAGCGGCGCCCATGCCGAGCACGGCGACCGGGAGGCAGGCGACGGCGGTGGTGATCCACCACGGGGCCGACGTGATGCCGGCGGCGACGAGCAGGTGGTAGGCGACCTGGCCGAGCGCGCCGACCAGCAGCGAGGCGATGGCTGACCACTTGGCGAATCGGCGGGCCAGGTCCGGCACGGGGCCGGACAGCCAGATGTAGAGGGCGTACGCGCCGTAGGTCTCGACGCCGATCGGCAGGGTGATGGCCGAGTTGATGGAGAAGCTGTCCCAAATTCCTGGCAGCGGGTGGACCTGGCCGAACCCGGTGAGTCCGCCGAGGCCGACCCACCCGGACCAGATCGCCACGAACGCGGGCAGTGCCAGCAGCACCACCGGCCACGCCACCGCCCGCCCGTTGTCCCTCGAGTCGGTCGGGATCGCCTCGGTGGTGATGTTGGTGCCCAGGTCTACGAAGGGTGCTGCCTGCTCCGACACGACCGGCGGGGTGTCGTCGGTGGCCGACGGCAGGTCCGGCAGCGGGTCCGGGTCTGGGGTGGTGTCGGCCGGGTCGGTGGCGGGCTCGGTAGCGGGCGGCGGGGTGTCGGTGTGGGTGAGGGCGGCGAGAATCGCGTCTGCCTTCGGACCGCCCACCCGAAGCTCCTTCTTGAGGCGGTTGCGCGATGGGATCTCGCCGATCCGGTCGGCCAGGTCGCGGGCGGCGGGGATCAGGTCTTCGACCGGCCGGGGGAAGGCCGACAGCGTGGGGGCGGTCATGAAAGGTGTCCCTCCGATTCGTCGGTGCCGTAGATGAGCGAGAACAGGGCTTGTTGCAGGGCAAGTAGGTCCGGGCCGCATCCGTCGTACGGCTCGGTCATCGACGGGTAGCCGTGCGCGGCGAGGACCTCAGCCACGTCCAGCGCCAGGCCGAACGTGAAGCGGGAGTCCGCGACGGGGCGGGGGATCGGGAATCGACGGCTCACGGTGGCCACCGCCTACGCGGCCCGGCCGGCGGCCGAGCGAACGGCGAGCAGGGCACGCGCTTCCCGCAGCACCCGACGCTGCGCCCGACGAAGCCGCTGCCAGTCCAACTCGGTCGGGCCGGCGTCGCCGGTCAGCACGATGATCTGCGCGTCGAGCAACAGAACCTCGGCCTCGATCAGCGGCAACTCCTGCTCGATCTGGGCGAGGTCAGCCCCGTTTGGCTCGATCTCGGGGGAGTGGTTCGACTCAGTCACTTCGTGTCCCTTCTGACTGTTCCGGCGCTCTTAAATGTGCGCCTCTGTTGCGCAACAAGGTAGCGATACGCGGGTCTGTTGCGCAAGGGGGTAGCGGTATGTTGGTCCGATGAGTGATGCGCGAGATGAGCTGTCAGCAGCTACGAAGCGGTACCGGCGTACCGAAGCCGCTCATGAGGCCGCACGCGAAGCGGTGGTTGCGGCGGTGGTTGCGGCGCTCCGAGGTGGCGTCGGCCCGACTGAGGTCGAGCGGCTGTCGCCGTTCAGCGGTGCCTACGTCCGGAAGCTCGCTCGGGAGCACAGCGTCCCGCCTGCTCCGCCGGGGCCGAAGCGGGTCGCTTCCTAGCGGTCATCCAGCGGGCCGCAGCGTGTAGTTGCTGGCGTCCACCAGGCCGTACGTCAGTGCGGACGCCTCCATGTCGTCGATGGCGCGCGCCGGGATCACGAAGCGACCACGGACCTTGATGGCGGGGAACTGGCCGGCGTGGATCGCCCGGTAGAGGGTCACCTCCGACATACCGAGGATCGCTGCGGTGTCGGCGACCGACCGGAACCGAGGGCGATCGTTCTTGGCGGCGAGGGGTTTAGCCACGGGAGTCTCCTCAGTAGTCTGTGGTTGGCGTTCCGTTCGGCTTGCTGAGACTCAGTGAAGTCGAAAACGAGCGGAGCGCCCATGCAAACCCAGTGCAACGCGCGGCAATGCGATGCAATTTGCAAGCTCGGGAGACCACGGTGGCGACGGTAGAGCGGTGGACAGGAAACCTTGCCTGCTCGCTGCAAGCTGCCGCCGGGATGACGAACGAGGGATTCGCGGGGTGGCTCGGGATCGCGACAAGGACTGTCGCGTATTGGCACAGTCGGCCCGACAGTGTTCCCGGAAATGCCAATCAAGACGTGCTGAATGCCGCGTTGGACCGGGTATCGGATTCGGCTCGCTCCCGGTTCTTCGGGATGCTCAGAGAAGTGCAGCCGGAGGGAAATGCTGGCAGCGGTGGAACTGTTGTTGATGCTGTGAGCGCTGCTGCCGACTCGATCGCTAATGATCCCTTGCTGATGAGCCTTGCCCTGCCGCACGACTCCATCGAGTCCTTGCAGGAAGACGTGACGTTGCTTGCTCGGTCGGGAGGCATGGCGGCCTTCGACATGTTCAGCGGCGCCCGCCGGCTGCGGGACGAGGCGAGAGCACTGGTCGAGCGCACCCGCCGGCCGGGTGAACTGGCTGATCTTTATGTGGTCATCGGCCAAAGTGCTTCGCTGATGGCCTCCACTGCCTTCGATCTCGGGCACTGGAACGAGTCGGCGGTACTGGCCAGGGCGTCAACGCAGTACGCCGACCTGGCAGGGGACGCATCGTTGAAGGCGTGGACGTACGGCCTTCAAATGACGCTCGCCAACTGGCGCAACGAGCCTGATGCGGCCCTGAGCTACTTCGCTCGTGCTATGCGAGCGGCACCGGACGGAGAGCCGAAACTGAGGCTTCGCTATATCGCTTCCCGCTCTCATGCTCTGCTCGCCGATCCTGCCTCGGTCGCTGCTGTCTTGGAAGCAGCCCAGCGAGACAGAGAATCGGCCGCGGACCGACCCGATGAACTCGCCAGCTCTACCGGTGGGGAGTTCGCATTCGGCGAAGCACGGGCAGCGGCGTGCGCTGCGGCGGCATGGCTTGACCTGCGCAACGGTGAGCAGGCCGCGAGGTACGCCCGGGAGGCGTTGCAGGTGTACGAGGCGTTGCCGTCGCCCAGGCGGCCGTACTCGCAGATCAACGGCACACAGATCGACGTGGCCGCTGCTCACCTCCACATGCGAGACAAGGACGGTGCGGCCGAAGCGCTGCGTACCGTCTTGGAGTTGCCGCCGCAGAAGCGCAACGTCTCGTTGACTGGCCGGCTGTCGCGGATCGAGCGCCTGCTGAGCGAGTCGCCGTGGAACCGCGACGCGGACGCGCGCCAGCTCGCCGAACGCATCTCGGTCTGGCTGTCGGAAACCTCAGCTCGCCCGCTCGTCTGACTGCCGCCAGGCGGTCAACACCTGCTGTTCTCTCTCTGGGCTAATGCCGATCTCGGCGGCCCGGTCGTGGTTGCTGACCTCGCCGCTCTCCACCATCCACCGCCAGGTGTCGCGGACGGTCAGGGAGAGCGGCCGGCAGCGAAGGCCGGCAGCCTGCGCCCTGGCCGTGTCGACGCGCCACACGCCGTCGAAGGTGCGCCAGAGAGGCAGCTCGGACCACTGCCGGACGCCCTGGCTTAGCAACACCTCATCGGGCACCCACTCGAAGGAGGCATCACCCCGGGTTGCGTGAGCGCAGTCCGCCAGTAGTTCGCCGAAGGTGGCGCTGTCCATCGGGGCGCAGACGTTGAACGCGCCGGAGGTGCCCTGGGTGATGGTGTGGAGTGCAAACGCGGCCAGGTCGCGTACGTCGATTGGCTGGATGGTGCGGTCAGGGGAGCCGGGGGTCAGGACTTCTCCACCCGCAGCTACGCGACGCAGCCACCACGGCAGGCGGCCGACGTACTCACGCGGGCCGAGCACGACACCGGGGCGCAGGATCGTTGTCCGGTCAGCTCCGAATGCGGCGACTGCCGCTGCCTCGCAGCCGGATTTCTGGTAGCCGTACTGCGTTGGCCCGTCCTCGGTGTCGGTGCCGTAGTCGGGGCCGGCGTCCGGCGGGCAGTAGAGCACCTCGGAGCGTTCGCTGAGCGGCTTCAACGGCCAGTCTCGGTAGACGCTGACCGTGGACATGAAGACGTAGCGACCGGCGACGGGAGCGAGCGTGCGGGCCACGTCGAGGGTGTTCGTCGGCACGTATCCCGAGGTGTCGACTACGGCATCCCAAGGGCCGGCGGCGGCGAGGGCAGTGACGTCCTCCGGCCGGGTCCGGTCACCCCGGATGGGCCGTACAGCCTCTAGGAAGGGGTCGGAGGTGCCCCGGTTGAACGTGGTGACCTCCCAGCCAGCGTCGATGGCGGTCGTGACGATCGCGTGGCCTACGAACCAGGTTCCGCCGAGCACTAGCAAACGCATAGGTCCATCATGCCTAGCAGAGGTGGTAGTCGGCCGGCGGAGGTGGGATGCCATCCCGTTCGCCACCGATCCAGCACAGCCGGGCGGACCAGGGTCAGGGTGACAAGGTCGTACTTCGGTGGGCAACTCCACCTTGCCGCCCTGGCCCTGGCCCGCTCCACCGGGGTGTGGGCTGACGGCAGACGGATGACAGGAGTTAGCAAACCGCTTATTCGTCTGCGAGTATTACCGCCATGGCTATGCCGAATGCAATCGACGCTCAGCGGCTCTCAATGGCTAAGCGCGCCTTATTGACGGCCGAACGGCACGCTGCCGACCTGAACAATAGGGCTGCACGAATAGCCGGAGTTGTAATGTACGACTTCGCAATTGAGGCGACAATGAAGGCGACTATTTCTACACTCGGTGGAACAAGGTTGGCGAAAGATTTTCCTGGATTGCTATCCCAGTTGGATCAAGTATTAGCCGACTCGAATCAGCCGTCACTCCAAGCCCGCCTGCAAATCCTTCAGCTTCGGGATATCCGAAACGCGGCTCAGCATGGAGCAAGGTATCCGAACCGCTCAGAGCTTGCCGAGGCCAAAAGGAATGCTTACGAAGCGTTGGCTGAACTCTTCGATCGCGGATGGAGGGTCGATTTCTCTTCCTATAGCTTGGTGTCGCTGATCCAAGGCGACAGGCTGCAGCGGAGCCTTGCTAGGGCCGAGATGGAACTAAACCTCGGTCATTGGCATTTAGCGGCAGTATGGGCCGCTTCGGCATATTTCGAGGCCCTGAACGAGGCTACCGAGCCGCTCGTTGGGAGTCTTTCGCACTCCTTCTCACTCTCTCCTGTCACTCTCAAATCCGAAGACCCAGATGGGGTAGCAGCGAAGATGTTGGGGGAGTCTCTTGTGCGCATGCAGGAGACCCTTGAGGTGGTCGCGATGGGCCTAGACTTAGGGACTCACGTCCGCATTCGGGCCACGGTAGGTGAAATGCGGACCATTCCGACGGATGGGCCGCCACTTTTTCATGATGCGAAGTCGCACATCTCAGAGGCTGATGCTAGCTTTATTTTCAACGAGTGCCTCCAGGCGGTACTGAAGATAGAAGATCGGGTAGGGGATATTTTCGAACCCTTCGGTATGGCCTGGTCGGTGGATACTGAAGTCGATGACCTTGCAGAAGAAATGGATGTGAATGAGTTCGACGCAGATGCCGCATTCATTCCAGAGATGCGCCACTTCGCATTTGAGGACACGCCCGACGACAGTGTCCCGCGACGAATTTTCTTGGTTTGCGCCCTGCGAGCCGCAACTGACCATCTTAATCCAGAAATTCCCGAGCATTCAAAAATTCTTGCGGTGACTGATCGCTTCGTTCAGAGCGTCAGGAGATACCGAAATGACCTCTCTGTCGATGAAACTGATCGAGCTAATTATAAGATCCTGCTCGCATGCGTCGCTAAGGCTACCGGTAAAGATCTGGCCAGCCTGCTCAGAAATAGCGCAAGATACCCGAGATGATTAAGGGTCATTGGGGAATTCCGTAGGGCGGCGAGGAGGCGTCGAGAGATAGTCGATATTGCCGACAGTGTCCGGCTGCAGTCAAAGCCTGTGCGGCATGCTAAGCCGGATTGCCGCTGAGGTCATCCGGCGAGTTTTCGTCGCAAGCGTCTGCGACGGTCGCCCGGCGACCTCGGACGACGTTCACCATCCCCTCCGCGGTCAGTACAGCCAGGGCGCGGTGAGCGGTACCGACCGAGACGCCATGCGCCGCAGCCAGCTCAGCAACCGTGGGGAGCTGGTCGCCAGGCCGCAGCCGACCGGCCACGATCTGCTCGCGCAGCTCGGCGGCGATCCTCTGGTACGGACTACTCGCCACCCTGTGCTGCGTCGGCGCGACCGGGCGCGGCGGCATTCGAGCGGCCAGCGTCCCGGCGGCCCGCTGATCCGACTCTGACAGCCAGGCGGCGTAGACGCGGAGCGTGGTTGTCCCTCCACCGCCGTGACCGAGCCGGCCAGCTACGGTCCGCACGTCAACACCCGCGTTGATCAGCTCAGTGGCCGAGTAGTGGCGCAGTGCGTGGATGTGACTGCCGATGCTGAGTCGGGTGGCAAGTCGGCCGTACCGCTGGGTGATGGTGTCGGGTCGGTAGCCACGGCTGTTGTCCGGCTCGGGGGAGAAGACGTAATCGGTGGGGTCGGCCTCAACGTCGAGCTGCGCCAGGCGGTCGAGGTACCGGCCGTGCAGCTCGCGCAGCACTTCGATCGTCTCCGCGTCGAGCGCTACCCGCCGCTGCTGGTGCGTCTTGGTGTCCTTCTCGCGCAGTGCGCCGTGTTCATCCAGGTAGGAGCTGTGCCGCAGCGTCAGCACGCCAGCGGCCAGGTCGAGATGCTGCCAGCGCAGCGCGCACAGCTCGCCGCGCCGGGCGCCGGTGGTCATGGCGAGCCAGACCAGCGCGCCCCAGTCCGGGTCGCGCCACGCCTCGTTGATGATGCGCGCGGCGTCGGTCGGGTTTGGCGGATGCGGGTCGGGGTGCGGCGGCGCGGGTGGCTCGGCCTGCCCGGCGGGGTTGACGGCGATCCAGCGCCACCGGACGGCGCGGCTCAGTGCGCCACTCAGGATCCAGTGGATCTGCCGCACCGACGAGGCGCTGAGCGGCTTGCAGACGTGAGGCTGGCACTTCGCCGTGCAGGTGTGCTCACCCTCCACGCGGTGCTTCACGTACGCCTTGCCGCCGCACCAGTCGCGGCAGCGGCGCAGGCTCGCGTAGAACGACTCCAACGTCTCGGCATCAAGCCGACCAACCGGCAGCTTGCCGAGCACCGGCCGGACGTGCTTGTTGAGTTTGTTCACGTAACCCATGCGGGTGGTCGGCTCGATGTCCGCCATCTCAAGCCACCGGTCAAGGAGTTGGTTCAGCGTGGCGCGAGTACGAGGGTTGCGCCGCTCGTCCACCTGGGCCAGCAGGCGGGTACGCGCCTTCTCGGCGTCCTTCGCTGCGGTGCGGCCCGCCGGGATGGTCTCGGTGAGGTAGTGCCGCTTGCCGCTGATCGGATCTTCGCCCGCGTACACCTTCACGCGGAGTGACCCACTGGGTAGGGCTTCGATCTCTCCGCGTTGCCGCTTCCTGCGGCTGTTCGACGTCACCACGCGGCAAACCTAGCTCGTTCGCACCACGCGTAGCCCCACGCGGCTTGATCGGCTGAGAGAAAGTGCTGTGCGCCCGGCAGGATTCGAACCTGCGGCCTTGGGATTAGAAGTCCCCTGCTCTATCCGCTGAGCTACGGGCGCGCGTCGTGGGTGTCGCGCCAAGAGGGTACCGCCGCACCTGCCGGGGCTGGTGCGACGGGGCGGGCCGTCGGCGCCCGCCCAGCGTCGCATGATCCGCCTGCGGGGGGCACCCCAGTTTGGCCCCGGTCAGCGCCGAGTCGTTCCCGGCCAGCGACCCGCCGGCCAACGAGTTCAGCTCGGCGCGGTCGTCTCCGTACCCTGCCCGGCCCTGCCCGATCGTTGCTCGGCCGCCGTGCCCGCCCCCTGCTCGGCCGGCTCACGGCTGGCGGGCACCGAGGGGGTCGGGCCGGCGCCGAGGAACGCCCCCGCCCACCGGCCCACCTCGGCGAAGACCTTCTCGCGTACGGCGGGGCCGGAGAGGGTCAAATCGTGCATGCCGCCGTCGAAACGGGCCAGGGTCACGTGCCGGCCGAGGCGGGGTGCCCAGCGGACCATGTGCTCCACGTCCAGGACGGCGTCGGCGAGCGCCGCCGAGTCGTGCCACTTCGTGCCCCGGAAGCTGCGGGTGGAGCAGGCCAGCAGCACCGGCACCTGGATGTCGAGGCCGGCGCGGAGCTGCCGTTGGCCAGCGCGGACGGCAGCCAGCCAGCCAGCCCGGACCGGGAACCCGGCGAGCGGCTTCCACGCCAGGTCGTACGTCCACTCGCCGCGTCGCTCGGTGTGCAGGCTCTCGCCGTACACGTTGCCGACGCCGGCGGGGACGACGCGGTGCGGCGCCCGGCGGGCCAGGCGGGAGACGGCGGCCGCGAGGGGTCTGCGCACCAACCAGGGGGCGTTGATGTCGAAGAAGGGGCTGTTGAGGACGAGCCCGTCGATGATGCCGGCGTCGCGGCGGGCGTGCGCCCAGAGCGAGATGATCAGGCCGCCGGTGGAATGGCCCATGGTGAGCAGGGTGTCGTGGCCGTCGTCGTCACGGATGATCTTCGCGGCGGCGTCCAGCTCGGGGAAGTAGTCGCCGAGGTCGCGGCAGAAGTTCGGCGTCTGGTGCGGCAGCAGGCTGCGACCATATTTGCGCAGGTCGAGGGCGTAGAAGTCCCAGCCCCGCTCGGCGTAGAAGTCGGCCACGTGGGTCTGGAAGAAGTAGTCGACGTAGCCGTGCACGTACAGCACGGCCCGGCCGGTGGGGCGGTCGGCCCGTCGGCGGACCAGGGTCGCGACGACCGGTCCCTCGTCGTCGGTGCCCAGGTCGATCGTCTGCCGCTCGTACGGCGGCCCCAGCACGTCCGGTTCCACGACCGCGACGGTACGCCGGGAACCTACCCGGCGGTAGCCCCGAAGCGGGAAGGTGGGGCGAAGCCCACCCTCCCGCCGGTCCTGCTCAGGTCCTGATCAGGCCGTTTCGGCGTTCACCCGGAGCGCGTCGGCGTCGAGGTCCAACTCGTCCGAGCTCGCCCCAACCTGACCGGTGTCGCGCAGGTGCTTGTTGTGCCGGGGCTCCTGCTTGGTCTTGGAATCGTTCAGCCGGCGACGCAGGTCGTCCCGCACGTCGTTGAGCGCGGCGTGCAGGTCCTCCTCCGACGAGGTGGTGACGATCTTCTGTCGACCGGCGATCCAGCACTCCAGGGTGACCTTCTGCCCCCGGGCCTCCCGATCCTTCACCGACACCTCCAGCTCGGTGGCGTCGGCGTGGAAGCCGGCCAGCCGGGCGTCCAGGGTGGCGAACTGCGTGGCGATCCAGTTCCGGTCGCCCTGGGAGAACCCGGCACCGACCCGCAGACACTCATCCACGGTCGCGGGGTTCGCCACGGCGCTCATCGGCGGGCCTCGCCCTCGGTGCGGACGGAACCGGTCGGACGGAGTCGGCAGAAAGTCATCTTCCTAGCCCTTCTGATCGGACGACATGCCGCCTGTTGTGGGCGGGTGTGCCGTCGGTGGTGCTCGCTTGATCACTGCTGTACCCAGTCACGGTCCGTCCGGAAACGCCCCCGTTATGGTCTCCTTCGAGTGCGGGGCCGGTGCGGGTGCGGGCCAGTTGCGCAGCAGGGCGTCGAGCGCGTCCAAGACCCGTGACCAGGTCTCCTGGGTGTCGGGGGCGCTGTGGCTGAACCCTCCCCCCATCTCCAGGCTGACGTACCCGTGGAAGACGCTGCCCAGCAGCCGGACCGCGTGCGTCTGGTCCGGCTCCGTCAGGTGGTAGCCGCGCAGGATCGCCCGGGTCATCTGGGCGTGCCGGCCGCCGGCGCTGGCCGCCGCCGTTTCCGCGTCGAGCCGGAGCTGGGCTGCGGCGTAGCGGCCGGGATGCTCCCGGGCGTAGTCGCGGTAGACGTTCGCCAGCGCGGTCAGGGCGTCCTTGCCGGCCCGTCCGGCCAGGGCGTCGGCGGCCCGGGTGGCGAGTTCCTCAAGGGCGAGCAGGGCGATCCGGGTCTTCAGGTCCTGGGAGTTCCTCAGGTGCGAGTAGAGGCTCGCGACCCGGACCTCGAAGCGTCGGGCGAGCGCCGAGACGGTCACGTGGTCGAAGCCGACCTCGTCTGCCAGCTCCGCCCCCGCCCGGGTCAGGCGTTCCGTGGTCAGTCCTGCGCGTGCCATACCCCTCCTCCTCCAGGTAGCCGTCACCCATCATGCATTTGCCTAATACATTTAGGCAAATTAGCGTGTCTTATATGAAGCCCCTGACCGAGCGAGAGATCCGTAGCGCGTTCGTGAACTGCACCAAGGGCCAGACCAAGAGCCTGTACGTCCCGCGTGACCTGGCCGACCGCCCCTGGGGCGACCTGGACTACCTCGGCTGGCGGGACCCGCAGGCCCCCGACCGTGGCTACCTCGTCGCCGAGCTGGACGGCCACCCGAGGGCCCTCGCGCTGCGCTGCTCCAGCCCCGGCCCCGGGCGGTTGCGGCGCGGCATGTGCTCCATGTGCCTGACCACCCACGGCGGCGGCGTCCCGCTGATGGTTGCGCCGAAGGCGGGCAAGGCCGGGCAGCAGGGCAACACCGTGGGCACCTACATCTGTGGCGACCTCGCCTGCTCGCTGTACGTGCGGGGCAAGAAGGACGCGGGCGTCGGTGGGCGGCTCCAGGAGTCGCTCACGGTGGAGGAGAAGATCCAGCGGACCGTGGCGAACATCGCCGCCTTCGTCGCCAGGGTGACCGCCTGACCCCGGGGCCTAGCACACCGGGGCCTTGATCAGGTTGTTGTCCACAGGACCCTCCGTTGTCCACAGGTCGGGGCCCTGTTGGTGGCGGGGGGAGTGTCGGGGCGGCCAGGCTCGGCGGCGAGTCGACTCACCACCGCAAGCCCGGATCTCCCTGGAGGGGCGATGTTCGACACGTACGTCACAATTGTCGGTAATGTTCTGACCGCGCCGGAATGGCGGCGCACCGCCCAGAGCAACACGTTGGTGGCCAACTTCAAGGTCGCCTCCACCGCCCGCCGGCTCGACCGGGACAGCGGCCGGTGGGTCGACGGCAACAGCCTTCGGGTCCGCGTCAACTGCTGGCGCAAGCTGGCCGAGGGGGTCGCCTCCTCGGTGATGGTCGGCGACCCGGTCGTGGTCGCCGGCCGCCTCTACACCCGGGACTGGACCGACGAGGCCGGCAACCACCGCACCCTCTACGAGCTGGAGGCGGTCGCGGTCGGGCACGACCTGGCCCGGGGGCGGGGGCGGTTCCTGCGCAACCGGCCGACCATGGCCACCAGCACCGTCGAGGACGCCGAGGCGGAGACCCGGGTGCACGGGGAGCCGACCGAGCGGGTCCCGCGGGGGCAGGCGCCCGCCTCGCCGGCCGACCGTCCCTTCGACGAGGACTTCGAGCCGGGCGGCTTCGACCAGGCCCGGGGCTCGTTCGACGCCCCACACATGGGGCGGGACCTGGCCGGCGGCCCCGGCTTCGAGGACCTGGCGGGAGATCCCTTCGACGACCGGGCCGACCCCGCCGCCGCCGACGAGTTGACGGAGCTGGGCGTAGACGGCGGGGACGACCTGTCCCCGCTGCCTGACGGCGAGGCACCCGTCGGGGCCGGTGAGGTCGGCCTGTCGGCCCAGGGCGGTCACGACGACCCGGAACCGCCCGGCGGCGAGCCGGACGGGGTGACACCCGACCGCCGGGGCCGGCGGGGCCGTGGACGGGTCCCGGCGTCCGCCTGACGATCGGCCGACCCGCGCGACGGGCTGGCACGGGGCAGCCCGTCGAGCGTCGTCCGTCCCGATTCGCCGCCGAGGAGAGGCCCGCCCCGGTTCCGGTTCTCCCACGGGGGAAGGAGACGGTACCGGGGCGGGCGGCCGACGGTGGGCTACCCGCGTGCCCGCGCCCAGGACAGGAAGCGGTCGGTGAGGTTGCCCGGGGGTGAGTCGGGGTTGAGCCGGGTCAGGTGTTCGGCCGCCTCCAGCTTCAGCGCGGCGAGGTAGATCAGCAGGCCGAGGCGGTTGCCCCGGTACTCGACCAGCAGAGAGAGCCGGGCGTCGCCGCAGGGCCAGGGGTGGCCGCAGCGGCGGCACAGCCAGACCGGGCGGACGGGCAGGTGTGGGCGGGTGGCGCGAGTCATCAGCGCACCCGCAGGGCGACGGCTCGCGCCTCGTCGTCGGAGAGGGGCATGAACCAGAGGAAGCGTCGTACGATCTGCGGCGGCGTCGGGCCGTGCGGATGGCCGCGCAGGTCCCGGACCGCCTGGCCGAGTAGCAACGTGAAGCACGACAGCAGCGCGCCGCGCAGGTGCCGGTCCAGCGGCAGTCCCCGCCAGGTCGAACACGGGAACTCCTCGCCGCACGCCTCGCACCGCCAGCCGGGCCCGGCAGCGCAGTGGTCGGCCAGGTCCGGTTCGCGTACGTCCATCACCGCCACCCGTCGTTCCCACGCAGCCCCTCGCCCAGCGTCCGGAACTCGCCGACCCGCTCCCGGAGGACCCGGGTCGCCACGCCGTTACGCGGCACCCGCAGCGGCGGGATCATCGGCCCCACAAGGGGAGGGTCGTACCGCGCCGGCTTCGGCTGCTGCTCCGGCTTCGGCTGCTGGTCCGGCTTCGGCTGTTGGCCAGGCTTCCGCTCGGGCTTCGCCGCGCGATGCGCCCGGAACGCCCGGCACGCGCAGTGCCGGCCCCGCCGGTTCCGATGACGTCCTCCTCGGTGCGACATGACTCTCCCTGTCCGTCGAGTTTGGAAGCGTTGCCCGTTCCTGGAAGGAGACGGGGCAGCCCTGGTCAAGGGCCGCCATAGCCATCGCTCCGCCAGCGGCCCGCTGATGGAACTCTGCGCTGTGACCGCCTAATCTCGGAAGGTGATCGGCCGCCTTGGAGAGGCTTCGACGGAGGTCGTTTCGACTGGTGGGGGCGTGTGAGGGATGAAGCCGGAAGGTTGGGGGAGGCGTGGGGACGTGGGCATGACCGCTGCGGAGATCCTGCTGGACGAGCTGCGCCACGCCAGAACATCGCGCGGCATGAACCAGGACGAATTTGGCAAAACAATCAGCTACTCAGGCACTCACATCAGCGCGGTGGAGACCGGCACCCGCCCACCGACAGACGACTATGTCGCGGCAGTGGACAAGGCTCTGAAGACCGGTGGCATGTTCGCCCGGCTGCTTGAGCGGTTGTCGGAGCTTGATGCCGCACCCCTCTGGCTGCGCGAGTGGATCACTTTCGAGCAGCAGGCACGGGCCCTGCGTTGGTACGAGGTGGCATGGGTTCCGGGACTCCTCCAGACCGAGGGGTACGCCCGCGGGGTCTTCACCAGCGACGGCAGGCTGAGCGCCCAAGAGGTGGAAAACCGAGTGGCCAAGCGACTCGCGAGGCAGGGGATCCTCGCAGGTGAAGACCCGCCGCAGCTCATAGCGATCGTGGACGATGCCGTCCTTCGCCGCCCTGTCGGCGGTGCGGCGGTCATGCGGGAGCAACTCTTCCACTTGGCGCACCTCAACCAGGACAGTCGGCGCGTCAGAATCCACGTCGTACCGTCCGGGGTCGGCGCGTACGCTGGCTTGGACGGGCCGTTCGTCATCGCGACCCTTCCTGGCCTGGTCGACGTCTGTTACTTGGACAACCGGCTTCAGGGCCAGGTGATCGAGCGGAGTTCCGAGATCGCGGTTGTCCGCGAACAGTGGGAAGCCACGCTCGCCGAAGCGCTTACCCTTCAACAGTCCACCGAACTGATACTGGAAGTGGCGAAGTCATGGACCTGACCGGTGCACGTTGGCGCAAGAGCACTCGAAGTGGCACCAACCAGGGGGCTTGCGTGGAGGTCGCCGACAACCTCGTGGCGGCGGTCTACGTCCGCGACACGAAGGACAACGGAGGCGGGCCGGTCCTGGCGTTCTCCCGCGAATCCTGGGGAGCCTTCGTCGCCCGGGTCGCCGAGCGGGCCTGACCGGCGGAAACTCGACCCCCGCCGTACCGGCGACCGAGCGCACGGGACCTGCCGCGTTGTTAGCGTTCGGGCTGTGCGTGGGGAAATCAGGCTCGATCATTGTGTGCTCGCGGTGAGTGACTGGGACAGGTCGGCGGCCTTCTACCGGGACGTGCTCGGTGCCGAGGTCGTCGGGCATCCCGGCGGCCGGGTCGCGTACCGGTTCGGCGACCAGCAGCTCAATGTCCACGGCCCCGGCCTGGACGTCGGGGCGCTGGTCGCCCGTCTTCCTGTCGCGCCCGGCGGCAGCGACCTCTGTTTCTCCTGGCCCGGGACGGTGGACGAGATTCTCGACCATCTCCGGCGGCACGGCGTCGACGTGACGGCTGGGCCGGTCGACCGCGACGGCGGGCGCGGCCACGGCAGGAGCGTCTACTTCCGCGATCCCGACGGATCGTTGCTGGAGCTGATCAGTTACCCGTGACGGCCGGCCGTGGCGGTCGATCAGGTGACCCGACCTGGACGCGGGCGTGAGGTCGACAAACGTGAGGTCGGCAAAGCGGACGTGGCCCCGCCCCGGGGGAGGCGCTGCGCGTGGGAAATCCGACCAGTGCCGGGTTCCCGTCAAGCACCGCGGCTAGGCTGGCCGGCCGGAGGTGGTGGCAGGTGCGGCAGTCGGTCGCCGTGGCTAACGCGGCAGGTCTGGTGGCGGGGTACGCCCTGGACTCCCTCCTCGGCGATCCCCGGCGGTGGCATCCCGTGGCCGGCTTCGGCCGGGCCGCCGGGGCGCTGGAACAGCGCGTGTACCGGCCGGACCGTACCGCCGGGGTGGTGTTCACCGCGCTCGCCGTCGGGGTGCCGGTGCTGGTCGGCGCGGCGGCGACGGTGGCCACCCGGCACCGGCCGGTCGGCCGGGCCGTGCTGATGGCCGCCGCGACCTGGACCGTGCTCGGCGGGCGCACGCTGCGCCACGAGGCGAAGGTGATGGGCCGGGCATTGCGCGGCGGGGATCTGCCGAAGGCCCGCCGCCGCCTGGGGCACCTGTGCGGGCGGGACCCGTCGACGCTCGACGAGCCGGAGCTGGCCCGCGCCACCGTCGAGTCGGTCGCCGAGAACACCTCCGACGCGGTGGTGGCGCCGCTGCTGTGGGGGGCGGTCGCCGGCCTGCCCGGCCTGCTCGGCTACCGCGCGGCCAACACGCTCGACGCGATGGTCGGCCACCGGTCGCCCCGGTACGCCCGGTTCGGCACCCCGGCGGCCCGCCTCGACGACGTGCTCAATCTCGCCCCGGCCAGGCTGACCGGGCTGCTCACGATCGCGGTCGCCCCGACCGCGCACGGCGACCGGGGCCGGGCGTGGCGGGTCTGGCTGCGGGACCGCAACGGCCATCCCAGCCCGAACGCCGGGCAGTGCGAGGCGGCGATGGCCGGGGCGCTCGGCGTGCGGCTCGGCGGGCGCAACATCTACTTCGGGCGGTCGGAGGTGCGCCCGTACCTGGGCGACGGGCCCCGCCCGGAGGCGCGGCACCTGAAGCGGGCGGCGCGGATCTCGGGCGCGGTAGGGCTGGTCGCGCTCGGCGTGGCCGCCGCGTACCCGGTCACCGCCGGCCGGCTGGCCGGCGTGTTGGCGCGGGCGGCCCGGCGGGCCGTGGCCGCCCGGGCGCGCGGGACGGGGGCGGGCCGGTGAGCGGGGGGCTGCTGGTCGCGGGGACCACCTCCGACGCGGGCAAGAGCGTGCTCACCGCCGGCATCTGCCGCTGGCTGCACCGGCGCGGGGTCCGGGTCGCGCCGTTCAAGGCGCAGAACATGTCGAACAACTCGGCGGTGGTGGTCGGCCCGGACGGCCGGGGTGGCGAGATCGGCCGGGCCCAGGCGATGCAGGCGGCAGCCAGCGGGATCGCCCCCGACCTGCGGTTCAATCCGGTGCTGCTCAAGCCGGGCAGCGACCGGTCCAGCCAGGTGGTGCTGCTCGGCGAGGCCGTCGACACGGTCACCGCCGGCAATTACCACGCCCTGCGGCCCCGGCTCGCCGAGGCGGCGTTCGCCGCGCTCGCCGAGCTGCGCGAGGCGTACGAGGTGGTGGTCTGCGAGGGGGCCGGCAGCCCGGCGGAGATCAACCTGCGGGCCGGCGACTACGTGAACATGGGGCTGGCCCGGCACGCCGACCTGCCCACGATCGTGGTCGGGGACATCGACCGGGGTGGGGTGTTCGCCTCCATGTTCGGCACGGTCGCCCTGCTCGACCCGGCCGACCAGGCGCTGATCGCCGGCTTCGTGATCAACAAGTTCCGGGGCGACCTCGGCCTGCTCCAGCCGGGGCTGGACATGCTGCACCGGGTCACCGGCCGCCCCGCGTACGGGGTGCTGCCCTGGCACCTCGACCTGTGGCTCGACGCCGAGGACTCCCTCGCGTACGGCCGGGTGCTCGGCCGGCCGGCGGCCCCGCGCGGCACCGACTGGCTGGACGTGGCCGTGGTCCGGCTGCCCCGGATCAGCAACGCCACCGACGTCGAGGCGCTGGCCACCGAGCCCGGCGTCCGGGTCCGGCTGACCGTGGAGCCCGCCGAGCTGGCCGCCGCCGACCTGGTCGTGCTGCCCGGCTCCAAGTCCACCGTGGCCGACCTGGCCTGGCTGCGTGAGACCGGGCTGGCCGACGCCGTGCTCGCCCACGCGGCGGCCGGCAAGCCGCTGCTGGGCATCTGCGGCGGCTTCCAGATGCTCGGCCGGGCCGTGCACGACGCGGTGGAGAGCCGCGCTGGCAGCGTCCCGGGGCTGGGTCTGCTGCCCGTCGAGGTCACCTTCGAGAAGCGCAAGACCGTCCGGGCTTCGGCCGGCACCGCCGCCGCCGACCCGGGCGTCCCGGTCCGGGGGTACGAGATCCACCACGGGTACGTCTCGTCGGCCGACCCGGCGCTGCCGCCCCTGCTGACGTACGCGGACGGTGCCGGCGAGGGGGCGGTGCTCGGCGCGGTGTGCGGCACCCACTGGCACGGGGCCTTCGAGTCCGACGCGTTCCGCCGACGGTTCCTCACCGAGGCGGCCCGGCTCGCCGGCCGTACCGGCTTCCGGGTCGCCCCGGACAACGCGTTCGCCGCCGCCCGCGAGCGGTCCCTGGACCTGCTCGGCGACCTGGTCGAGGAGCACCTGGACACCGACGCCCTGTGGCGGCTGATCGAGTCCGGCCCGCCCGCCGGGCTGCCGTTCATCCCGCCCGGCGCGCCCGGCTGACCGACCCCGCCCGTCGACAGTGACGTGTCGCACATTTCCGGACAGTTGCAGGCCGGCCACCCCGCGTCGATCACGGGCTCGGCGGAGCGCCGTGACGGGCGGGCGCGCTCGCTAGGCTGCGCCGATGATCTTCAATCGCAGGGGGAAGCTGGCGGACCGGATCGCCGCCGTCGAGGCGGCCGTACGGGGGCGCGACGGCACCGCCATGACCAGGGCCGTGCCGAGGGTCTGGGAGGTGGCGCAGCAGGCGTCCGTCGCGGAACTGGACGCGGTCCTGCCCCGCTGCGTGGCGCTGCTGCCGCAGCTCGGCCCGAGGGCCGGGGGTCAGTTCTCCGTCCTCTGCGGTGCGCTGGTCGAGCTGGGCGCCCGCCCCGACCCGCTGGTCACCCCGGTGGCCGACGGGTTCGCCGCCGCCCTCGCCGCCGCGCACCGGTTCCGGTCCGGCTGGCAGCGGGTACGCGGCGACGACGCGCTGCCCGACCCCGAGGACCCCGGCACCACGGACACGGCGATCGGCGTGCTGACCGAGGCGTACGGCGACGAGCAGGCCGCCTCCGACGCGGTCCAGGGCTGGTACGCGGCCGGCACCTGGGCCATGCCCGCGATCACCCTGTTGCAGCAGTCCGCCGCCGTGCGGGCCACGTTCCCGCACCGGGAGCGGCTGCGCGCGGTCGGGGCGGAGCTGGCCGGCGAGCGGCCCGACCTGGAGTGCGTCCTCGGGCTGCTGCGGGTGCTCGACGGCGAGCGGCTGCTCGTGCTGCACCGGGCGACGGGCCGGGGATGGCGGGTCACCATCGACGGCGTCGCCGACAACTTCCAGCTGCACACCCTGCTGGCGGGAGCGCTCGCCGGGCCGGCCGAGCGGGGGCTGATCGAAGGGTTGACCGTCGACCCGTCCTGGGTCGAGGTGGCCACCGACGCCCCCGAGGACCGGTTCGGCGGCACGGTCGTCGGCAGCTTCAACCTGGTCGACGGGCACGGCAAGTGGATCTGGAACGAGGGCGCGCCGGCGGACATCCCGCTCTTCGACGACGCCCGCGTCGTAGTCCTGGACCCGCCGCCGTACCAGCGGAGCTGGAACAACATCCGGCGGTTCCCGCTGATGTCCGCGGCGCTGACCGTGGAGGAGACGCTCGCTCCGACCGAGGCGGCCGACTGGCTGACCCGGGTGGCCGAGCCCGCCTGACCATCGGCTTTCGAGGGCCGGATCAGTAACGGACGTCGGCGGGGCGGTCGGACATCGGCAGTCCCGCCTCCCGCCACGCCTGCACCCCGCCGACCATGTCGGTGGCGCGGTGCAGGCCGAGCGTCCGCAGGCTGGCCACGGCCAGGCTGGAGCTGTAGCCCTGCCGGCACACCAGCACGATCTCCCGGTCGTACCCGGTGGCCTCGGGGACGTGCCAGTCGCTGGCCGGGTCCAGCCGCCACTCCAGCACCGTCCGGTCGATGACGACCGCGCTGGGCAGCTCACCCTGTTCCCGGCGCTGCGCCTCGGTTCGGGTGTCGACGAGCAGCGCGCCGAGGCGTACCGCCTCGACGGTCTCGTGCGGGGTCAGCCGGCGGACCCCTGAGCGGGCCTGTTCCAGCAGGGCGTCGACGCCCGGGCTCATCACGTTGTGGCGCACGGCACGAGCATGCCCGCCGCCCGGGTGGTCCGTGCGGTGAAACGGCCTCGGTTCGACCGGACGACGTACCCGCCGTGGGCGGAGGGCCCCGGACCGCTAGCGTCGGGCCCGTGGTGGTTCCGGTCGTCGAGACGTACGCCGAACTGGGCCGGCGGGTGCTGGCCGGGCCGGCGCGGTTGGGGCGTACCCGACTGGTGGCGGTCGACGGGCGCAGCGGCGCGGGGAAGAGCCTCTTCGCCGCGCGCCTCGCGGACGCCCTCGCCGCGCTGCCCGGCGGCGGGCGACCGCCGGTGGTGCACACCGACGACCTGCTCGACGGCTGGGACGACCAGCTCACCTTCTGGCCCCGGCTGGAGGCGCGGGTGCTCGCGCCGCTGCGCGCCGGCCGGCCGGGCGGGTACCAGCGGTACAGCTGGGTACGCAGGTCCTTCCTGCCCCGCGAGGTGCCGGTGCCGCCCGCCCCCGTGGTGCTCGTCGAGGGGGTCAGCTCGGCGCGGGCCGCGGTCCGGCCCGAGCTGACGCTGTCGGTCCTGGTCGCCGCGCCCGACGAGCTGCGGCTGACCCGGGCGGTGGCCCGGGACGGGCCGGGGATCCTGCCGGAGCTGCGCCGCTGGCACGCCGGCGAGCGGGCGCACTTCGCCGCCGACGCCACGGCCGACGCGGTGGACCTGATCGTCGACGGCGCCCCGGCGGTGCCGCACGATCCCGCCCGGGAGTACGTCCGCCTCCCGGCCGGGGGCGGCCGGTGGAGGTAAGGCCGGCATACGATGCCGGTCATGACATCACCGATCATGTCCGACGCCGAGGTGCGGGCCGCCGTCGAGCGGGAACTGCCCGGCGTCCGCGCCGACCTGGAACGACTCGTCCGTATTCCCGGCATCGCCTTCGAGGGCTTCGACCACTCGCACGTGGAACGCTCGGCCGAGGCCGTGGCGGAGCTGCTGCGCGGCTGCGGCCTCGACGTGCGGATCGTGCGCTCGGGCGGGCAGCCCGCGGTGATCGGGACGAGGGCCGCCCCGCCCGGCGCGCCGACCGTGCTGCTCTACGCCCATCACGACGTGCAGCCGGTCGGCGACCTGTCGCTGTGGGAGTCCGACCCGTTCGAGCCGGTCGAGCGAGACGGCCGCCTCTACGGCCGGGGTGCCGCCGACGACAAGGCCGGGATCATGGCGCACGTCGCGGCGCTGCGCGCGTTCGGCGACCGGCTCCCGGTCGGCGTGGTCCTCTTCATCGAGGGCGAGGAGGAGTACGGCTCGGACTCGCTGGAACGGCTGCTCGCCGAGCACCGCAACGAGCTCGCCTCCGACGTCATCGTGATCGCCGACTCGATGAACTGGGACGTCGGCGTGCCGGCGCTGACCACCTCGCTGCGCGGCATCGTGAACTGCTTCGTCGAGGTCCGCACCCTGGACCACGCCGTGCACAGCGGCATGTACGGCGGCGCGGTGCCGGACGCGCTGACCGCGCTGGTGCGGCTGCTGGCCACCCTGCACGACGACGCCGGGGACGTGGCCGTGGCCGGGCTGGCCGCCCGGGAGGGCGCCTCCGTCGACTACCCGGAGGACCGGTTCCGGGTCGAGGCCGGGCTGGCCGAGGGGGTGTCGTTCATCGGCACGGGCCGGATCACCGACCGCATCTGGACCAAGCCGGCGCTCGCGGTGCTGGGCATCGACGCCCCGGCCACCGGTGAGGCCCCGAACGCGCTGGTACCGGCTGCCAAGGCCAAGCTGAGCCTGCGGCTGGCGCCGGGCGACGAACCGAAGCGGGCGTACGCGGCGCTCCAGGAGCACCTCGCCGAGCACGCGCCGTGGGGCGCCCAGGTGACGGTGACGTTCGAGCACGATGGCGATCCGTGCGTCATCGACGCGTCCGGGCCGATGTTCGACGCGGCGCGGGACGCCTTCCGTACCGCCTGGGACGGCACCGAGCCGGTGGACGTCGGCATCGGTGGCTCGATCCCGTTCATCGCCACCTTCCAGGAGATGTTCCCGCAGGCCACGATCCTGGTGACCGGCGTCGAGGACCCGCACTCCCGGGCGCACGGGCCGAACGAGAGCCTGCACCTCGGCGAGTTCGCCCGGGTCTGCGGGGCCGAGGCGTTGCTGCTGGCCAAGGTGGCCGCCGCCGGCACGAACCGGAGTTAGGTGACGAAACGGTAACGCCCCGGTTCGGGCGGGCGTTTTCGGCGTGTCGGGAGCTGGCCTGTTATAGCGTTTCGAACATGAGTACGAACGAGGTGATGGCCCGGCTTGAGGCCGCCGTCAGCGCTCTGGGGGACATCGACGTCTCCGCGTGGCCCGAGGACACGCTCAAGGAACGGATCGGTGATCTCTCCACCGCCCTGGTCGCGCTCGACGCGGTGCTCTCCCGGGTCGCCGACGAGGTGCGCGCCCGCGGCCTGCGCATCGAGGAGCCCGTTCCGGCCTGATCAAGGTCGTCGCCGGGCTGGTCTGGGGGGAGTGGCCCGGCGTCGGGGGGCGGCTGGGCGGCCGGAAGCGGCAACTTCCGGCCGCCGCCGCGTATCCCCAGCGGTGTCGGGGGTGGCTGGCAGGATGGGAGCGTGCGGTTCCTCGACCTGGCGGCCACCTCCGCCGCCGTGGGTGCCACCAGCGGCCGGCGGGCCAAGGTGGAGTTGCTCGTCGCCGCCCTGAAGGCGCTCGACCCGGCCGAGGTTCCGGCGGGGGCGGGCTGGCTCGCCGGCGAACTGCGACAACGTCAGACCGGTGTCGGCTGGGCCGGCCTGCGCGACCTGCCTCCACCGGCCGCCGAGCCGACCCTGACCGTCGCCGCGGTCGACGCCGCAGTCGACGAGATCGCGGCGGTGCGCGGCCCCGGCTCCCAGGCCCGGCGCCGGGCGCTGCTCGACGCACTCTTCGCCGCGGCCACCGCCGACGAGCAGCGCATGCTGCGCGGGTTGTTCAGCGGCGAGCTGCGCCAGGGCGCACAGGCCGGGCTGCTCGCCGACGCGGTCGCCCGGTCCGCCGACGTGCCGATCGGCACTGTCCGCCGGGCCCTGCTGCTCGCTGGTGACCTGCGCGCGGTCGCGGTGGCCGCCCTGAGCGGCGGTGCCGTCGCGCTGGCCGACTTCGGGCTCCAGGTCGGCCGCCCGCTCGCCCCGATGCTGGCGCAGAGCGCCCCCTCGGTCGACGAGGCGCTGGCCGCGACCGGCGTCCCCGCCGTGGTCGACGTGAAGCTCGACGGCATCCGCATCCAGGTGCACCGCGCCGGCTCCGACATCGCCGTCTTCACCCGGAGCCTGGACGAGATCACCGCCCGGGTGCCCGAGGTGGTCGCCGCCGTCCGGGCGTTGCCCGCCCGGCAGTTGGTGCTCGACGGCGAGGCGATCGGGCTGGACGCCACCGGCCGGCCGCTGCCGTTCCAGCAGACGTCCAGCCGGGCCGCCCGCCGCACCACGCCGAGCAACACCGGCCCCGCCCCGGTCGCACCGGCGGTCCTCGCCGCCGAGGGGACCACCGGCGAGGCGGTGCTGACGCCGTACTTCTTCGACCTGCTGCACCTCGACGGGGAGGACCTGGTCGACCGGCCCGGCCGGGAGCGGTGGGCGGCGCTGGCCGGGGCCGTCGACCCGACGTTGCTGGTCGGGCGGGTGGAGGTCGACGGCCCGGAGCCGGCCGGGGAGGCCTTCGCCGCCGCTTTGGACGCCGGCCAGGAGGGGGTGGTGGTCAAGTCCCTCGACGCCCCCTACGACGCCGGGCGGCGCGGCGCGGCCTGGGTGAAGGTGAAACCCCGGCACACCCTCGACCTGGTGGTGCTCGCGGTGGAGTGGGGCAGCGGCCGGCGCAGCGGGTGGCTGTCGAACCTGCACCTCGGCGCGCGGGACCCGGGCAGCGGCGAGTTCGTCATGCTCGGCAAGACGTTCAAAGGGCTCACCGACGAGGTGCTGCGCTGGCAGACCGAGCGGTTCCTCGCCCTCGCCGTGGAGCGGGGCGACTGGGTGGTCCGGGTCCGCCCCGAGCAGGTCGTGGAGATCGCCTTCGACGGCGTGCAGGCCAGCTCCCGCTACCCGGGCGGGATGGCGCTGCGCTTCGCCCGCGTGGTCCGCTACCGCAGCGACAAGACTGCCGCCGAGGCGGACACGATCGACTCGGTCCGGGCCATCCACGCCGGCCGCCGCCCCTGACCGGCCCCGGGGCCACCCCGGCGACGGGGCGCTGTCGGGCGACGGAGGCCCCCGGGGCGGCGGCGTCGGGGCGGCAACGCGTCGGGGCGGCAACGCGTCGGGGTTCAGCGCATCGACAGGGACCGGGCGTAGTTGACCTGGTTGTTGACGTGCATGACCTGACCCTGGTCGGTGACGGGGATGCGGGCCACGTACTGCCGGGGGCCGCTGGTGACCGTGACCTGCACGGTGCCGTGGTGCCGGGTCTCCTTGATCAGCAGGAAGAGCAGGCTGAAGATGGTGAGGCAGAAGAACCCGAGGACGGCGCAGACGATCGCCCAGGGGGCGATCTTCTCCTCCTTCTGCCAGTAGTCGGCGACGTGCCACTGCGCCCCGGCCAGGGGCAGCACGCCCGCGGGCGTACGGATCTCCGGCGGCGTGACCATGATCTCGCCGATCTGCACCGCCACGGCGGACGGCGTCCCGTACTGCGGACCGCCCGGGGCCGAGGTCGGCAGCGCCATCACGGGCGGATGCGGCCCGGGCCGACCGGCGGCCAGCGGCGCGGAGTAGGGGTCTGGCGGTGCCGAGTACGGGTCCGGTGATGTCGAGTACGGGTTCGGTGGTGCGGAGTACGGGTCCGGCGGTGCCGAGTACGGGCTAGGCGGTGCTGAGTACGGGCTCGGCGGTGCCGAGTACTGAGCCGGCGGTGTGGAGTACTGAGCCGGCGGCGCGGAGTACGGGCTCGGCGGTGCGGAGTGCTGGGCGGGCGGCGGCGAGTGCGGGGCTGCCGGGACCGGGTCGCCCGACGCGGCGGGGAACGGTCGCGTGGCGGGCAGCGCGGCGGGCGGGGCAGCGGCGAACGGGTCGGCTGCGGCCGGGAACCCTGCCGGCGGGGTCGAGTACGTCGTCGCCCGGGGCGTGACCGCCCAGGGATCGGTCGACGGGTGTGTCGCCGTCATCGGCTCCGACGGGTGTGCCGTCATCGGCTCCGGCGGGTGTCCCGGGGGCGACGGCTCCGGGTGCGGCGGTGGCGTGGGATCAGGGGTCACCGTGACCCCCCACGGGAGTTGATCACCCGCGGACACTACAACGTTCCGCCGGGTCGCGGGTCCGCCGACCGTCCGGTAGCTGGTCGGACATCGCTCCGAATCGTCGACATCGCGTCGTCCCGCGCTCGTGGACCGGCGATGTCGACGACACCGGGTCGATCACGGCGGCCGGCTCCCGCAGGTGTCAGGCCGGGGTGGTGGGCGTCGTGGGCGTGGGCTCGGCGGCTCGGTCGAGCGGCTTGCGCGGCTCGTCCAGCCCGGCCATCCGGCGGGCCTCCCGCCGGGCCACCCAGCCGTAGCCGAAGAGCGTCATGGCGGCGAACAGCCACCACTGCACCACGTACCCGAGGTTCTGCCAGTTGTTGGTGTGCCCGATCGGCACCGCCCGGAACAGCGGGTCGGCGGCCGGCGTCTGCTCGTCCAGCAGGACGTACGCGCCGTGCACCGGGTACGGCAGCTTGCCGGCCAGCCGGGAGACGGCGATCCGGCGGGTCTCCAGCCGGCCCGCGCGCCGGTCGACGGCCCCGCCGCCGCTCTCGGTCGGGTGCACCCGACCCACCACGGTCACCTCGCCCTGGGGCACCGGCGGAAGCTGCGGCTGGGCCATGGCACCGCCGGGCGCCGGCGGCACCCAGCCCTGGTCGACGAGCACGGCCGTGCCGTCGGCGAGGACCAGCGGGGTGACCACCTCGAAGCCGACCCGGTTGTCGACCGTCCGGCCGCGCACCAGCACGATGTTCGCAGTGTCGTACCGGCCGGTCGCAGTGACCCGGGTCCAGGTGGCCTCGTCGGCGGGGGCCGGGCCGGCGGTGCCGGCGCCCCCGCTCGGCGCGGGCACGGCGTCCCGCAGCGGCGCCGGGGCCATCCGCTCGCCGGCGTCGATCCGCTCGTTGATCGCCGTCCGGCCCTCGTACCGGTCCAGCTGCCAGTTGCCGAGCAGCACCATCACGGCCGCAGCGACCATGGTCAGTGCGAGGATGCCCAGCCAGCGTGGCGTCAGGAGGAACCGGTACACGGGTCGAGGCTACCCGTATGACGGCCACCACTGGCCCGCGGCAGCCCACCACGGCCGCCGGCTGCCCACCCGGGCGCGGCCCGCCGGCCCGCCGGGTCAGCCGACTATTGCGTCGGAGGGTGGGGTGAACTGGCGGGTGGGTTGGCCCTTGAGGGCGTCGCGGAGGGTCTGGGCGACCGCGTTGACCGGGATCTGGGACTGGCCGTCGCCCACCGCGTTGAACGGGTTGTCCGGGTCGGCGATGAAGCTCGCCGCCGCCAGTTCCGGGGTGTATCCGACGAACCAGGCCGACCTGGTGCTGTCCGTGGTGCCCGTCTTGCCGGCCACCGGCCGCCCCACGGTGCCCCGCACGCTGTCCGCCGTCGACCAGCCCCCGCAGCTGCCCTTCGCCGGGGTGTCCCCGGTCGGGCAGCGGGCGGCGTCGGTGGCGGCCCGGGCGGCGTCCGCGTTGACCACCTGCCGGCAGCGCGGCTTGGCGACCTCCCGAGTGATCCCGCCGACCGTGGTGTACGTCGTCGGGTTGCCGTCCCGGTTGCTGATCGACTGCACCGGCATCGACTCGCAGTACCGGCCGTCGGCGGCGATCGCGGCGTAGGCGTTCGACATCTCCAGCGGCGTGGCGTCGGAGACGCCCAGGGTGAACGCGCCCCACTTCTTCGCCTTGCCGGGTGACGCCTGCTCCCGGTCGACGTCGGTGCGCCAGCGCAGCCCGAGCTGCTCGGCGAGCCGGACCGCCGCGTCCGCCCCGACCTTCTCCTCAAGTTGGACGAAGTACGTGTTCACCGACTTGCCGAAGCCGGACCACATGGTCTGCCGACCGGTCATCGCGCCGCTGGCGTTGGACGGCGCCCAGCCGTCGTAGATCGCCGACTGGTACCTGTGCGGCGAGTCGTACGCGGTGGACAGCGGCATCCCGGCGTTGAGCGCGGCCAGCATCGGGAACATCTTGAACGTCGACCCGGCCTGGTACCCGGGCAGGTCGCCGCCGCCGAGCAGCGGGGCCACCGTGTTCGGGTAGTTCGCCTTCACCTTCGGGCCGGCCTCCGGGTTCGAGCTGAGCCCGTTCTCGCTGACGTCCAGCGAGTAGTTCCGGTTCACCGCCATCGCCTTCACCCGCCCGGTGCCCGGCTCGGCAACCACGATGCCGTTGGCGAACGGGCTGCCGGTGCTGTCCTTGGCCCCGACGTTGTTCTCGGCCGCCTCCTGGATCTTCGGGTCGATGCTGAGCACGATCCGGTAGCCGCCCCGGCGCAGCTTGTCCATCCGTTCCAGCCGGTTCTCGCCGAACGCCGGCTGCGCGCTCCACCAGTTCTTGAGGTAGTCGCAGGCGAAGCCCCAGCTGTTGTACTTCTCGGGCAGCGAGGCGCAGTCGTTCGGCGGGTCGGTCAGCTGTAGCCGGATCGGCTCGGCCTTCGCCGCCGTCGCGGCGTCCGACGAGAGGTAGCCGAGCTGGGTCATCCGGTCGAGCACGTAGTTGCGCCGCCCGGTGGCGTCCTTCTGGTCGGAGGTGACGGGGTCGTACTCCGACGGGGACTTGACCAGTCCGGCGAGGGTGGCCGCCTCGGCCTGGGTGAGGGTGGCCGGCGTCTTGGAGAAGAAGATCTGCGCGGCGGCGTAGATGCCGTACGCCCGGTGGCCGAAGTACGCGGAGTTCAGGTAGCGCTCCAGGATCTCCTCCTTGCTCAGCTCCTTCTCCACGTCCAGGGCCATCCGCATCTCCTTGACCTTGCGCAGGCTCGTCTGCTGGGTGGCCTCCTGGACCTCCTTCGGGGTTCGGGCGCTGTCGCGCAGGGCCATCCGGACGAACTGCATGGTCAGGGTCGACGCGCCCTGGGACACCCCGCCGGAGCGGGAGTTGGCCACGAAGGCCCGGGCCACGCCCTTCGGGTCGACGCCGTGGTGCTGGTAGAAGCGGCTGTCCTCGGCGGCCACGATGGCCTGCTGGATGTTCGGGGACATGTCCGACAGCTTGGTGTAGCGCCGGTACTCCTCGTAGAACATCGTCAGCACGGTCCTGCCGTCGGGCGCGTACAGGTAGGAGGTCTCGGCGGGCAGCGCGGTGCGCAGGACGTCCGTCTTCTGTTCCACGGCGTGCGCGGTGGCCTTGGCGCCGAGCCCGGTGACGGCGGCCAGCGGGTAGAGGGCCCCGGCGATCACGATGCCCGCGATCAGCCCGGCACGGAGGAGAGGGACGAGACGACCAGCGCCAGCAAGGGGTCGGTTGCTCACAGGGTCAAGCTATGACATTTCCGATTCAGAAATGAGAAAAACTCATAAACAGGAAGGCGGGTCGGCGGGTGGTGACGCGGCCCACCCCGGGATGCGCTGTCCCGCACGGCGGCTTCCCGGCAGGATCGCGGACATGCGTGCTCAGCCGGCTTCGACGACCCCCACCCGGGATGAGCCGGACCTCGGCCACCACGGGGACGCCGAGGTCGGCGACGGCCTGGTCGACCTCGCCGTCAACGTGCGGCGGGCCCCGATGCCGGACTGGCTGGCCGAGCCGATCATCGCCGCGCTGGGCGACCTGGCCGCGTACCCGGACAACCGGGTGGCCCGCGCGGCCGTCGCCGGCCGGCACGGGCGTCCCCCGGAGGAGGTACTGCTCACCGCCGGGGCGGCCGAGGGGTTCGTGCTGCTCGCCAGGGCCCTGACCGGGGTGCGCCGGCCGGTGGTCGTGCACCCCCAGTTCACCGAGCCGGAGGCCGCGCTGCGGGCCGCCGGGCACGACGTCGAACGGGTGCTGCTCGATCCGGCCGAGGACTTCCGGCTCGACCCCGCCCGGGTGCCGGACGACGCCGACCTCGTCATGATCGGCAACCCGACCAACCCGACCTCCGTGCTGCACCCGGCCGCCGAGCTCGCCGCGCTGGCCCGTCCCGGCCGCGTCCTCGTCGTCGACGAGGCGTTCGCCGACACCACCGCCGCCCCCGGCGTGCCGGGGGAGCCGGAGTCCCTGGCCGCCCGCCGGGACCTGCCCGGCCTGATCGTGGTGCGCAGCCTCACCAAGACCTGGGGGCTCGCCGGGCTGCGGATCGGCTACCTGCTCGGCGACGCCGCCCTGCTGGCCCGGCTGGCCGCGGCGCAGCCGCTCTGGGCGGTCTCCACCCCGGCGCTCGCCGCCGCCACCGCCTGCGCGTCCCCGGCCGCCGTCGCGGCCGAGCGCGCGATCGCCGCCGGGCTGGCCGCCGACCGCGAGCACCTGGCCGCCCGCCTGTCGGCCCTGCCCGGGGTACGCGTCGCGGGCCGCCCGGCCAGCGCGTTCGTGCTGGTCCACCTGCCCGGCGCGGCCGAGGTGCGGCAGCGCCTGCGCGAGCGCGGCTGGGCGGTACGCCGGGGCGACACCTTCCCCGGCCTCGGCCCCGACTGGCTGCGGGTGGCCGTGCGCGACCGGGCCACCATCGACGCGTTCACCGAGGTACTGGCGGAGACCCTGGAGGCATGATGCTCGAGTCCACGATCGCGGCGATCCGGCCGCTCGACGAGCCGGCGATGGTCGCCGCCGGAGAGCTGCACGGCCGGCTGACCAAGCCGGCCGGCTCGCTCGGTGCCCTGGAGGAACTTTCCGTCCGGCTAGCCGGCCTGGCCGCCGCCTGCCCCCCGCCGCTGCCTGAGCCGGCTGCCGTGGCGATCTTCGCGGGCGACCACGGTGTGCACGCCCAGGGGGTGACCCCCTGGCCGCAGGAGGTCACCGCGCAGATGATCGCCAACTTCCTGGCCGGCGGGGCGGTGGTCAACGCGTTCGCCCGGCAGGCCGGCGCCTCGGTCACCGTGATCGACGTCGGCGTCGCCACCCCGCTGCCGCCCGCCCCGTCGGCCGGTGCCGCGCCCCCCCTCGGCGGGGCGAACTCCGCCGCGCCCCGGTTCGTGGCGGCGAACGTGCGCCCCGGAACCCGGGATCTCACCGTCACCGCCGCCCTCACCCGCGACGAGGCCCGCGCCGCCGTGGAGACCGGCATCCGGATCGCCCGTGAGCTGATCGATGCCGGGGCGGGCATCCTGATCACCGGGGACATGGGCATCGGCAACACCACCCCGGCCGCCGCGTTGGTCGCCGCGTTCACCGGCGTCGACCCGGCCGAGGCGACCGGCCGGGGCACCGGGGTGGACGACCCGACGTACGCCCGGAAGATCGACGTGGTCCGGGCGGCGCTGGCCCGGCACGCCCCCGACCCGGCCGACCCGCTCGGCGTGCTCGCCGCCGTCGGAGGCCTGGAGCACGCAGCCCTGGCCGGGCTGATCCTCGGTGCCGCCGCCCGCCGGGTGCCGGTGCTGCTCGACGGGGTGATCGCGGTCAGCGCCGCGCTCGTCGCCGCCGCGTTCGCCCCGGACGCGGTGGGCGCGATGGTCGCCGGGCACCGCTCGGCCGAGCCGGGCGCCACGGCCGCGCTGCGCCACCTCGGGCTCGATCCGCTGATCGACCTCGGGCTGCGCCTCGGCGAGGGCACCGGCGCCCTGCTCGCCCTGCCGGTGGTCACCGGCGCGGTCCGGGTGCTGCACGAGGTGGCCACCTTCGACTCTGCCGGGGTGGCCGAGAAGTGAGCAGCCCGTACCCGCTCGGGCTGCGGCTGGCCGGCCTGCGGGTGGTCGTGGTGGGCGGGGGAGCGGTGGCCACCCGGCGGGTGCCGGCGCTACTCGACGCGGGCGCGGACGTCCTGCTGGTCTCGCCGGAGCTGACCCCGGCCCTGCGCGCCCATGTCGACGCCGGCCGGCTGCGCTGGGAGCCGCGCCGCTTCGCCCCCGACGACCTGGACGGCGCCTGGCTGGTCCAGGCCGCAATCGACGACCCGGCCGCCGCGGCGGTGGTCAGCGACGCCGCCGCCGAGCGCCGGATCTTCTGCGTCCGCGCCGACGACCGGGCCGCTGCCACCGCCTGGACCCCCGCCGTCACCCGGCACGGCCCGGTCACCGTCGCCGTCCTCGGGGGCGGCGACCCCCGTCGGGCCATGTCGGTCCGCGACGCCGTCCGCGCCCTGCTGAGCGCGGGGAAGGGTGTGGAGTCGGTGGGGCAGCGGTCCCCCGTTGACACCCCCGGGGGGCGGGAGCCGGCCGTCGGGCGGGTGGCGCTGGTCGGGGCCGGGCCGGGCGACCCGGAGCTGATCACCGTGAAGGGCTGGCGGCTGCTCACCGAGGCCGACGTGGTGGTCGCCGACCGGCTGGTGCCCGGGCTGCTCCTGGACGAGCTGCGCGCGGGCGTCGAGCTGGTGGACGCCTCGAAGATCCCGTACGGGCCGTCCCGGGCCCAGGAGGAGATCAACCGCATCCTCGTCGACCGGGCCCTGGCCGGTGCCTTCGTGGTCCGGCTCAAGGGCGGCGACCCGTACGTCTTCGGCCGGGGCGGCGAGGAGTTGCTGGCCTGCGCGGCGGCCGGGGTGCCGGTGACCGTGGTCCCCGGGGTGACCAGCTCGATCGCCGCCCCCGCGGCGGCCGGCATCCCGGTCACCCACCGCGCGGTGGCGCACGAGTTCACGGTGGTCTCCGGGCACGTCCCGCCCGACTCGCCGGCCTCCCTGGTGCGCTGGGACGCCCTCGCCGGGCTGCGCGGCACGCTGGTGATCCTGATGGGCCTGAAGAACCTGGCCGCGATCACCGAGACCCTGATCGCCCACGGCCGGCCCGCGCAGACCCCGGCCGCCGTGGTGCAGGAGGGGACGACCGGCGGGCAGCGGGTGCTCCGGTCGACGCTCGGCGCGGTGGCCGCCGACGTGGTCGCGGCGGGTCTCCGGCCGCCGGCCGTGGTGGTCGTCGGCGACGTGGTGGGCACGCTCGACGGCTGAGCCGGGCGGCGCTGTCCCCGCGTCGTCAGGACCGGGCGGTGGCCGGGCGGCGCTGTCCCCGTACACGCGACGGCGGCCGGAGACGGGTGGTCTCCGGCCGCCGTCGCGGTCAGGTCACTGCTTGAGCATGTTGTCCAGCAGCAGGGCGCAGCGGATCAGGCCGAGGTGGCTGTACGCCTGCGGGTGGTTGCCCAGCCCGCGCTCGGCCAGCGGGTCGTACTGCTCGGGGAGCAGCCCCGTCGGGCCCGCCGTGTCGACCATCTGGGTGAACAGCTCCTCCGCGTCGGTGCGCCGGCCGGTGCGCAGGTACGCCTCGATCAGCCACGCCGTGCAGATGTGGAAGCCGCCCTCGCGCCCCGGCAGGCCGTCGTCCCAGTGGTACCGGTAGACGACCGGGCCGCTGCGCAGGTCCGCCTCGATCTTGAGCACGGTGGACAGGAAGCGCGGGTCGTCGCCCGGGAGTAGCCCGGACAGGCCGATCCACAGGGACGAGGCGTCCATGTCCTCGTCGCCGTACGCGACGCTGTACGCCTCCACGTCGGCGTGCCAGCCGTGCTCCAGCACGTTGGCGCCGATCCGGTCGCGCAGGTCCACCCACTCCGCCCGGTCCTCGCCGCCGTGCTGGCGCACCACGTGCAGCGCCCGGTCGACGGTCATCCAGCACATCACCTTGGAGAAGATGTGGTGCCGCGGGGGGAGGCGGGCCTCCCAGATGCCGTGGTCGGGCTCGTGCCAGCGGCGGCGGACCGCCTCGACCATGTTCTCCAGCACCCGCCACTCGTCCTCGCGGACCGAGCCCCGGGTGTCGGCGACGGCGGCGATCAGGTCGGCGATCGGGCCGAACACGTCGAGCTGGAGCTGGTGGTTGGCCAGGTTGCCGACCCGCACCGGCCGGGAGCCGGCGTACCCGGGCAGGGTGTCGATGACCGCCTCGGCGCCCAGCTCGTACCCGTCGACCGTGTAGAGCGGGTGCAGCCGCTCGGGGTGGCCGCCGGTGCGCTCGATGCAGCCGTCCACCCAGCGCAGCAGCGCCTCGGCCTCCTCGATGGAGCCGAGGTCGACCAGCGCCCGCGCGGTCATCGAGGCGTCGCGCAGCCAGCAGTACCGGTAGTCCCAGTTCCGGACGCCGCCCAGCTCCTCCGGCAGCGAGGTGGTCGCCGCGGCGAGGATGGAGCCGGTGGCCTCGTGGCAGAGCCCGCGCAGGGTCAGCGCGCTACGGGCGACCAGGTCCCGGGCCGTGGTGGGCAGCCGCAGCGAGGCCACCCAGTCCTTCCACGGCTGCTCGGCCATGGCCTGCCGCTCGTGGACCGGCAGCCGGTGGTGCTCCAGGCTGTGCGTGGCGAAGCGCAGCTCCAGCACGACCTGCCCGCCGGCGGCGGAGAGATCCACGACGGCCTTGGCCGTCTCGTACCCGCCGTCGTTGCTGACCTGCCACTGCACCCCGGGGGAGTAGAGCGCGACCGGCTCGTTGGAGCCGAGCACCAGCAGGCCGTCGCCGACCGGCTGGAGCTGGGTGGCCACCTGGCCGAACTCGGGTCGGGGGGCGAACTCCACCCGGACCCGCCCGGAGCCGGTGAGCACCCGGACCAGGGTCGAGTCGCCGGTGACGACCGCCGGGCCGTCCGGGGTGGTCTCCCTGGCCGGCTTGTCCAGCCAGTCGGTGACCGTGAGGCCCGACCAGCGGGTCTCCACGGTCATCGTGCCGGAGCGGTAGCGCTGGCCGAGGGGGATGCCGCCGCGCTCGGGGGCGACGCTGAAGTGCCCGGCGGGGCCGCCGCCGACCAGGTCGGCGAAGATCGCCGCCGAGTCCGGCTTGGGGTGGCAGAGCCAGGTGACCTTGGCCTCGGGGGTGAGCAGGGCGACGGTCCGCCCGTTGGCGAGCATCGAGTGCCGCTCGATCGGCACGGCCCGCTCGCCGAAGAGCCAGTGCCGCCGGGTCTCCAGCAGCAGGCCGAGCGCGCGGGCGGCCTCGATCGGCTCGGCGACCCGGTAGTCGGCCTTCGTATCCCCGATACCGATCTTGATGCCCATGTCAGGCCCGTGCAGGTTGCCGAAGGCGTTCTCATCGGTGACGTCGTCGCCGATGAACAGCACCGCGCTGGCCGAGAGCTGGGTGCGGAGCTGGTCGACGGCGGTGCCCTTGTGGGTCGCCACCACGGACAGCTCGATGACCTCCTTGCCCTGGGTGACGGTGACGCCGTCCCAGGTGGCGGGGCCCTTGCGGACGGCCTCGACGGCGGCGGCGGCCACCTGCGGGTCGAGCCCTCGGGTGTGCACCGCGACGCTGGCCGGCTTGCGCTCCAGCCGGATCCCGGGGTGGGCGTTGGCGATCTCACGCAGCGTGTCGCGCAACCGGGTGCGCACGGCGACCAGCTCGGGGGAGAGCCGCTCGACGAAGCCGATGTCGAACTCGGAGCCGTGGCTGCCGACGAGGTGCACCTCGCTGGGCAGCCGGGACAGCGCGGCCAGGTCGCGCAGCGCCCGGCCGGAGACCACCGCGACGGTGGTCTGCGGCAGGGCGGCGAGCGCCCGGACGGCGGCGACGGACTCGGGCAGTGGCACGGCCTTGCTCGGGTCCTCCACGATCGGCGCGAGGGTGCCGTCGTAGTCGCAGGCGACCAGGAGCTGGGGGACCCGGGCTATCCGGCCGATTGCGGCCCTAAGCTCCGGATCCAGCACTTCCGCGGCCGCGGCCGCTCCGTCGTGGACGGACGTGTTCACGCAGCCTCCGAATCAGGCACACCGAGCTCGGTGAGGAACGACTTCGCCCAGTGCCCCACGTCGTGGGTACGCAGGTGACGCTGCATGACACGCATGCGGCGGCGGGCCTCGGGCTTCTCCACGTGCACGGCCTTGAGCAACGCGTCCTTGACCGCGTCGGGGTCGTGCGGGTTACACAAAAACGCCTGGCGCAGCTCGGTGGCGGCGCCGGCGAACTCACTGAGCACGAGCGCGCCGCCCTGGTCGGCGCGCGATGCGACGTACTCCTTAGCCACCAGATTCATTCCGTCTCGAAGGGGGGTCACCATCATCACGTCGGCGGCCACATACATGGCTGCCAGTTCACTGCGACTGTACGACTGGTGCAGGTAATGCACCGCAGGCACGCCGACCCTGCCAAATTCGCCATTAATTCGGCCAACTTCACGTTCGACCTTGACCCGTAGCGCCTGGTAGTGCTCCACCCGCTCGCGGCTCGGGGTGGCGACCTGCACCATAACCGCCTCCGGAACTGTCAACTTTCCGTCAGCAAGAAGTTCGCGGAAGGCCTTGAGTCGAAGCTCGATGCCCTTCGTGTAGTCCAGACGGTCGACTCCCAGGATGATCGTCTTCGGGTTGCCCAACTCCTCGCGGATCTGCTTGGCCCGGGCCTGGATCGCCGGGTCCTCGGCCAGCCGCTCCATCTCCTTCGTCTCGATGGAGATGGGGAAGGCACCCGCCTTCACCTGCCGACCGTCGACCTGGATCATCTGCCCCTCGTAGCGCAGCCCGAGCAGGTGCCGGGCCAGCCGGACGAAGTTCTGCGCGGCCAGCCGCTGCTGGAAGCCGACCAGGTCCGCCCCGAGCAGCCCGCGCAGGATCTCGGCGCGGAACGGCATCTGCATGAACAGCTCGATCGGCGGGAACGGGATGTGCAGGAAGAAGCCGATCCGCAGGTCGGGGCGCAGCTCGCGGAGCATCGCCGGCACCAGCTGGAGCTGGTAGTCCTGCACCCAGACCGTCGCGCCCTCGGCCGCGACCTCCGCCGCGGCCTCCGCGAACCGCGCGTTGACCAGCCGGTACGCCTCGCGCCAGCGGCGCTTGTACGCCGGGGTCTCCACGGCGTCGTGGTAGAGCGGCCAGATCGTCGCGTTCGACTGGCCCTCGTAGTAGCGTTCGAGCTCGTCGGCGCTCAGTGGCACCGGGTGCAGCCGGATCCCCTCCAGGTCGAACGGCTCCGGGGCGGCGCCCGTGCCGCCGGCCCAGCCCACCCACGTGCCCTGGTGCTCCGCGAGGACGGGGTGCAACGCGGTGACCAGACCGCCGGGGCTGCGGCGCCACTGCCGCCCCTCCGGGGTGTTCACCTCGTCGACCGGTAGTCGGTTCGCTACTACGACAAAGGAACTACGGACGGTCACGTTCGGCCACCTCCGGGTGCTGGCGGGTCCACCGCGATGAGCGTACTGAGCGTAGCTGCGGCGTCTGGCGCCTCGTGCCGGAGTTACCTACCCGTCCCACGACCGCCGAACCGTGAAGGTGATCACGCAGGTCAGGGCCGGTCAGAGGTCGTGCTCGACCGACGTGGCGACCACCGTTGCAGGCAATGCGGCTCGCCGGCGTACTGCTGGGGCGGGGTGATGTGGGCGGAGCGGGTCGTACCTGTCAGGATTGAGGATGGCCTGCGTGGTGGCCGGCCCCCGGCCGGCGGCGGCGAGCGGCACCCGGAGCCGCGCCGCGCCCGCACCCCGCAAGCTTCCAGATCGCAACCTATGGAGGTAGCCCGCACCGTGGCCCAGTACATCTACGTCCTGGAGAAGGCGCGCAAGGCGCACGGCGACAAGGTCGTGCTCGACAACGTGACGTTGAGCTTCCTGCCGGGGGCCAAGATCGGTGTGCTCGGCCCGAACGGCGCCGGTAAGTCCAGCCTCCTCAAGATCATGGCAGGGCTGGACAAGCCGAGCAACGGCGAGGCCCGGCTGATGCCCGGCTACACCGTCGGCATGCTCGCCCAGGAGCCCCCGCTCAACGAAGCCAAGACCGTCCTCGGCAACGTCGAGGAGGCGGTCGCGGAGACCAAGGCCAAGCTGGAGCGGTTCAACTCCATCGCCGAGCAGATGGCGACGGACTACTCCGACGAGCTGATGGAGGAGATGGGCAAGCTCCAGGAGGAGCTGGACCACCTCGACGCGTGGGACATCGACTCCAAGCTCGAACTGGCCATGGACGCGCTGCGCTGCCCGCCGCCGGACGCCGACGTCACCGAGCTCTCCGGTGGCGAGCGCCGCCGGGTCGCGCTCTGCAAGCTGCTGCTGGAGGCGCCGGACCTGCTGCTGCTCGACGAGCCCACCAACCACCTGGACGCGGAGAGCGTCTCCTGGCTGGAGCAGCACCTGGCCAAGTACGCCGGCACCGTCATGGCGATCACCCACGACCGGTACTTCCTGGACAAGGTGGCCGGCTGGATCCTGGAGCTGGACCGCGGCCGGGCCATCGGCTACGAGGGCAACTACTCCACCTACCTGGAGAAGAAGGCCGCCCGGCTCGCCGTCGAGGGGCGCCGCGACGCCAAGATGAAGAAGCGGCTCACCGAGGAGCTGGAGTGGGTCCGCTCCAACGCCAAGGCGCGGCAGACCAAGTCCAAGGCCCGGCTGGACCGGTACGACGAGATGGCCACCGAGGCGGAGAAGACCCGCAAACTCGACTTCGAGGAGATCCAGATCCCGCCGGGCCCGCGCCTGGGCAGCACGGTGATCGAGGCGCAGAGCCTGAGCAAGGGCTTCGGCGACCGGCTGCTGATCGACGACCTGTCGTTCTCGCTGCCGCGCAACGGCATCGTCGGCATCATCGGCCCGAACGGTGTCGGCAAGACCACGCTGTTCAAGACCATCGTCGGGCTGGAGCAGCCGACCGACGGCGCGGTCCGGGTCGGCCCCACCGTCTTGCTGTCGTACGTCGACCAGAACCGGGAGGGCCTCGACGGCGACAAGAGCGTCTGGGAGGTCGTCTCCGACGGCCTGGACTACCTCATGGTGGGCAAGGTCGAGATGCCGTCGCGGGCGTACATCGCCGCGTTCGGGTTCAAGGGGCCGGACCAGCAGAAGCCGACCAAGGTGCTCTCCGGCGGCGAGCGCAACCGGCTCAACCTGGCGCTGACGCTGAAGATCGGCGGCAACGTCATCCTGCTCGACGAGCCGACCAACGACCTGGACGTGGAGACCCTCTCCAGCCTGGAGAACGCGCTGCTGGAGTTCCCCGGCTGCGCCGTGGTCATCTCCCACGACCGGATGTTCCTCGACCGGGTCGCCACGCACATCCTGGCCTGGGAGGGCGACGACCAGAACCCGGCGAAGTGGTTCTGGTTCGAGGGCAACTTCGAGGCGTACGAGAAGAACAAGATCGATCGGCTCGGCGCCGACGCGGCCCGCCCGCACCGGGTGACCTACCGCAAGCTCACCCGTGACTGACCGGTTCGTCTACCACTGCACGCTGCGCTGGTCCGACCTGGACGCGTACGGGCACGTCAACAACTCGCGCTTCCTCACCCTGTACGAGGAGGCGCGGGTGGCGTTGATGTTCGCCGGAGGCCGGGCGTGGGGGGTGGGCTCGTTCGCCGACGGGGTGGTCATCCGCCGGCACGAGGTCGACTACCTGCGCCCGGTCGACTACGCGCTGGGCCGGGCCACCGCGGAGGCCGCCCCCACCGTGCGGATCGAGCTGTGGATCGAGGAGATCAGGGTCTCCCGGTTCACCGTCGGCTACGAGCTGTACGACGGTGACGTGCTGGCCAGCACCGCCCGCTCGGTGCTGGTCCCGTTCGACCTGGTCGCCAAGCGGCCCCGGCGGATCACCGAGGAGGAGCGGGCCTTCCTGCTCGCGTACGCCCCGGGCGTCGGCGTGGCCGGGGCCCGGGCGTGAGCGGCGCCCCGGCCCGCCGGCCCGGGTCCGACCTGGCCGGGGGCGGGCACGGGCTGGTCGGGGTGGCCGACGCGGGCGCGTTCCTGGCCCGGCTGGTCCGGCTCGACCCGGCGGCGCTGGTCCGGCTGCGTCCGGCCGGCCCGGCGGACCCGCCGGAAGCCGTCCCGTCGGCCCCGCCCGGCGTGCCGGCGGCGACGTCCTCCGCCCTGTCGACCCCGCCCGGCATCCCGTCGACCCCGCCCGGCGTCCCGTCGACCCTGCCCGGCGTGCCGGCGGCGCCCTCCGTGTCGGCGGCCGGGACGGCGCCGGTCGGCCGGACGGTCCTCTGGGCCCGGCTGCCGTGGGGTGTGCTGGCCGTCCGGACGGTGGCCGGGGCCGGTTGCGGCGACGCCACGGTCGCCGCCCGGGAACTGCTGGCCGCGCTGGCGGCCGGCGAGGACGCCCTGCCGCCCCGGCGGGACGCGCAGTGGCGCTGGCCGCTGCCGCCCTCGACGAGCCACCCCGTGGAGGTGCTGCCGGCCGGGGAGCTGTGGCGGATCGCCGATGCGGCGGCGGAGACGCTGCGCGAGGCCACGGCCCATGGCTTGAACGGCCGGGCGGTGGGGCAGCGGGTGCTGCGGGACGCCCTGCTCGACCACGTCGCCGTGGTGGTCACCCCGGACGGCCCGCCCGGCCCGCCGGTCGAGATCGCCCAGCGGCTGGTCCAGGGACTGCTCCGGATGGGCTTCCTGGGCCGCCCCGGCGACGGTGCCGGTACCCCGGTGGGGACCCCCCTACCTTTCGCTGTCGGGGCCGCCCGTGGCGACGTTCAGGTGCGCGTGGCTGGGCGATGGGTCAGCCTGGTGGGACCATGCGGAGCCGTATGGTCGCAGAAGGTTGCTGATCTTGCCGTCACGCCGCTCGGGGCTCAGCCGAAAGTATGACCCCTGTTCATTCTTCTGGATCGGTGCTGCCGTTGGGGGGATGCTTCAACCCGGCTGTCCGGGTACCGTCCATCCTCGGATCCAACGCACCGTAGGCGAGTGGATCCGCTGGGGAGTGAGGTGCGCGAGCGATGCCGTGGTGGTCATGGCGCCCCGGTCCCGCCGGTGACGGCGAACCGGAAACTCGAAGCGGGATCACAGTGGACAGCACCGTCCGGGTCGGACCACCGGCCCCACGTCAACCGGGCGACGACTGCCCGGCCGCCGACCGTGCCGTGATCACGGACATGTCGGCAACCATCGGGCCGGTCACCCTCCGCCGGGTCTGCGACGCGCTCGACCTGCTGGACGTGCGCTACCTGGCCGACGGCGACGGCAACCTGCTGGCCATGTGGGAGCGGCACGCGGTGCTGGTCACTCTGGAGGGCCCGGAGGACGAGATCCTGGTGATGCGGGCCCGTCCACACGCGACGGTCCCGCCCGACTGGCTCGACCGGGCCTACCGGGTGGTCAACGAGTGGAACCACACCCGTCGGTTCTGCAAGGCATACATCGGCGACCCCACCGAGCGGGGTCAACTGCCGATCTACGCGGAGCTCCAGGTGCCCCTCGGTGCGGGGGCGCACGACGCGCTCCTGGTCGAGATGCTCGACTGTGGCGCGGCGGTGGCCACCACCTTCGTGGACTGGCTGCACGACGAGGGCGCGCTGCTCTGACCCGCCGGTCAGGCCGGGCCGGCCGCCGGGTCGTCCATCGCGTTCACCATGAAGTAGGCGGCCCGTTCCAGGTAGTCCCACAGCGCGGTGGCGATCTCCGGCGGCAGGTCCAGTCGGTCGACGGCCCGGCGCATGTGGTGCAGCCAGGCGTCCCGCTCGGCCGCGCCGATCCGGAACGGGGCGTGCCGCATCCGCAGCCGGGGATGCCCCCGCTGGGCGGAGTAGGTGTTGGGGCCGCCCCAGTACTGGATCAGGAACAGCGTCAGCCGGTCCGCCGCGGGGCCGAGGTCCTCCTCCGGGTACATCGGCCGTAGCAGCGGATCGGTGGCGACGCCGACGTAGAACTCGTCCACCAGCTTGCGGAAGGTGGGTTCGCCGCCGACCGCCTCGAAGAGGGTCACGGCACGCTCGGACTCACCTGCGGGATTCACCGTTCCATCCTGCCAGGTGCGTCCGCGGCCGGCGGGGGCGTACCGGCCGGGGCCGCTGCCGTCCTCGTCACACCGGAGGGTCAGCCCACCGCGTGGCTGGGTCGGCTGTGCTCGCCCGGCAGGTTGTCGAGCTGCCCCTCGCCCTTGCCGTCACCCTTGCCCGCCGGTGAGGGCCGGCCGGGGCCGGCGTCGTTCCCAGCGGCCTCGACCGCCGCGTCGATCGCGGCCCGGCTGGGCCAGCGCGCGGCGGTGAGCAGCATCAGCAGGACCCCGGCGGCGCTCCACACGCCCACCACCAGTGGGATCGAGAACCGCTCGGCGAGCAGGCCGGTGATCAGCACGGCGGCGCCCTGGATCACCTGAACCCCGGTGGCCATCACCCCGAACGCGCGGGCCCGGAAGCCGTTCGGCAGCGCCCGGACGAAGAGCCCGTTGGCGACCGGGAGCAGGCCGGCGACCGCGAAGCCGCAGAGGGCGGCGAGCAGGGCCACCACCAGCGGCGGCGGGTCGAGCAGCGCCGGCACCAGGGCCAGCGGCGCGAGCACCGCCAGCGGCCGGATCAGGAGCAGCCGGCGGGCCGGGGCGACCGCCCGCCCGACCAGCAGCCCGCCGACGATGAAGCCGATCGGGTTCGCGGCCATGATGGCGGCCTGGGACGCGCCGGTGTCCAAGCCGCCGCCGGCGCCCTCCCGGGCCCATGCGGCGGCCAGCCCTTCGGGCACGATCGAGAAGAGCATGGAGCTGAACACCAGCAGGGCGACCGCCCGCAGCACCGGGGTGCCGAAGACGATCCGGAAGCCCTCGGCGGTTTCCCGCAGCAGGTGGCTCCGGTGCGCCGCGCTCATCGCCGGTGGCCGGTCCCGGACGCCGAAGCGGACCAGGGTCGCCGAGAGGGCGAAGGTGCCCGCGTTGATCAGCAGGGCGGCGGTCGGGTTGACCGCGGCGATCGCCGCGCCGATCAGATAGCCGATCACCTGGGCGGCCTGGCCGGTGCTGCTGTTCAGCGAGAGCCCGACCACCAACCGGTCGCCGGTCAGGATGAGTGGCATCAGCGCGGACCGGGCGGCCTGGCTCGGCGGGTTGGCCAGGGTGGTCGCGAAGAGCAGGCAGAGGATCAGCCACGGCGGATTCCACGGGATGGCGACCAGCACCATCAGGGCCATCCGGATCAGGTCGCAGGCCACCATCACCGACCGGTAGCGGTGCCGTTCCGCCAGCGTGGCCAGCAGCGGGCCGCCGATCAGCCAGGGCAGGAAGCTGACCGCGAACGCGGCGGCCGAGTAGGCCACGGACTCTGTCTCGCGGTAGACCAGCACGGTGA
The DNA here is from genome assembly GCF_050948415.1 of Micromonospora sp. CA-111912. Classification (NCBI taxonomy): domain Bacteria; kingdom Bacillati; phylum Actinomycetota; class Actinomycetes; order Micromonosporales; family Micromonosporaceae; genus Micromonospora; species Micromonospora sp. CA-111912. The sequence goes on along the minus strand of NZ_CP192007.1, from coordinate 5,860,948 downwards.
CTGCGGCCTTCGCGATGAAATCGCCGATCCAGGAGAGCCCGCTCGCGGCGAAGACCGCCCTGTACTCCCGCTGGGCGAACACCTCGCGGAAGGTGGCTGGCCCTTCCTGGGAGGGTCGCTCGTCGGACACCGTGGCCTCCATCGTCCCCACGGCGGCCACTCGTGATGGCCTGCCCGGGAAACCGTCGTCAGATCTACGGATCAGCGAGACGTGATCACGCTCCGGCAGATGGCGTGCGTACCGGATTCTGCCCGATCGTCTGAGAGCTGACTAGGGCGAACGGTTTGATCGTCGCATCTCCGACTGAACGAACGGACGATACCCGAGGGGCCGCGCGGTCCGCGACCCCTCAGATCCATGGTCAGGCAAAGTCGCAGGTCATCGACGTTCTTCGCGGTTCAGGTGGGCCCGCCCTGGCCGGTTGCCCCGCCCTCGACGGTGCGCAGCGGGAAACCCGGGTAGAGACGGGCGGCGGCGATCTTCGCCGTGATGCCGGAGTTCTCCAGCGCTTCGGCGAGCCGCCGGCGCAGCTCCCGGCCGACCGCGAACTGCCCGTCGGCGGTGGTCTTGACGACGGTACGGATCACCGCGCCGTCCATCGTCATCTGCTCGACGCCCAGCACCTCGGGGGCCTCCACGATCTCCGGGGCCAGATCGGGGTCCATCGCCACCGAGGCCGCAGCGGTCCGCAGCACCGCCGTCGCCTCCTCGGTGCCGGCGAACCCGATCGGCAGGTCGACCACGACCAACGCCCAGCCCTGGCTCTTGTTGCCCACCCGGATGATCTCGCCATTGCGGATGTACCAGAGCACGCCCCGGCCGTCCCGGACCGTGGTGACCCGCAGCCCCACCGACTCCACCACGCCGGTGGCCTCGCCGAGGTCGACCGTGTCGCCGACGCCGTACTGGTCCTCCACCAGCATGAACAGGCCGGCGATCAGGTCCTTGACCAGGCTCTGCGCGCCGAAGCCGAGCGCCACGCCGGCGATGCCCGCGCTGGCCAGCAGCGGTGCCAGGTCGAAGCTGAACTCGCGCAGGATCATCAGCAGCGCTATGCCGAAGACGAACGCGGTGACCATGCTGCGCAGCACCGAGCCGATGGCCTCCGCCCGCTGCCGGCGGCGCTCGGGGACGAACTCGCCGGGCTGGTGCGTGGCGGTCGGCACCCGCTCCCGCAGCGGGCGCAACATGGTCGGCACCCCGTCGGCGGTGGTGCGGACCAGCCGTTTGATCATCCGGTGCAGCGCCCAGCGGGCGATGAACGCCAGCACGAGGATCACGAGCACCCGCAGCGGCTTCAGCAGGATCCAGTAGCTGCCCTCGGCGAACCACGACGACCCGGTCGTCTCGTACAACCACTCGCAGGAGGTGCTGCTCTTGCAGTCGGCGCTCGGGGTGACGTCCGGGGCGGGACTCGGGGCAGCCACGGACAGGGCGGCGATCATCATCAGGCTGGCGGCACTCACCCTGTCTTCGTACCCCACGGCCGTCGGGCACCGGCCGGCGGACCCCATCCGGTCCGCCGTCGGCGGCGGGCTGTGGCGAACCGGTCATCCTTCCACGGCCCGAAAGAGCTTCACGAGGGACCCCGGATTAGTACGTGCAATCCTGGGTCTTATCAGGGACGATTGGCGCAACGGACGTCGGTGATCCTGCCGGCGTCGGGCGTGGTTCCGCCGTGCGCGGGCGTGCCCGGCGCGGCCAGCGGTGGGAGCGGCTGGACCGGGAAGGTGAGTTTCGATGCCTGACATACGACCCGCGGTGGGCTCCGGCGCGCTGGTTCTCAACGCCACCTACGAGCCGCTGTGTGTCGTGTCGGTGCGTCGCGCCGCGATCCTCGTCCTCTCCGCCAAGGCCATCTGCGTGGCCGACGGTGAGGGCGTGCTGCACAGCGCCCGCAACGCGCTCCCGGTGCCCTCGGTGGTCCGGCTCACCCGGTTCGTCCGGGTTCCCTACCGCACCCACGTCGGGCTCTCCCGGCGGGCGATATTCGCCCGGGACGGCTGGCGGTGCGGGTACTGCCGGGGCCCGGCGGAGACCATCGACCACGTGTTCCCGCGCAGCCGGGGCGGCCGGCACGCCTGGGAGAACGTGGTGGCCGCGTGCGCCCGGTGCAACCACACCAAGGGCGACAAGACACCGGCGGAGCTCGGCTGGCGGCTGCACGCGCCGCCCGTCGTCCCGATGGGGACGGCCTGGCGGGTGCTCGGCCACCGCACCCCCGACCCGCGCTGGGCCAACTGGCTCGACCTGCGCGAGCCCGAGACCGAGGCGGCGGCCTGAGCGGCGCCGGGACCGGTACGGGGTGGGGGCCTCACTCGTGGCGGGCCTTCACCAGGGACGCGTAGACCACCACGTTGTCGGCGTACCCGGTCTCCCCGCCGACCCACCGGCCGCCGCAGGTGATCAGGCGCAGCCTCGGCCGGGTGAAGTCGCCGTAGACCTCGCTCACCGGCAGTTGGTCCTTGTCGTAGCGGTGCACCGAGTCGACCTCGAACACCGCCACCGAGCGGTCCTCCCGGCGGATCTCGACCCGGTCGCCGGAGCGCAGCTCCTTCAGCCCGTGGAAGACCGCCGGCCCGGTCCGGGTGTCGACGTGGCCGACGATCACCGCCGGCCCGTACTGGCCGGGGGTCGGCCCCTGGTCGTACCAGGCTGCCTCCTGTGCGCGGGCGGCGTCGGGCACCCCGATGCTGCCGTCCGCCGCGATGCCGACGTCGTGCACCGGGGCGTCCAGGTCGATCGGGTCGCTGCTGATGGCGACCGGCCGGCTGGCCGGCAGCACCGGGAACTTCTTCGGCGGGGGCCGCAGGCCGGCGATGAACCGGTCCGGCAGCACGCTGTGCCCGGTCACCCGCTCGACGCCGAGCATGGCCACGATCAGCACCATCAGGGCGGCGATGACCAGCGCCGGGGCGCCGGGGCCCCGGCGGGCCAGCCGCCACCGGCCCGCGCCCGGCCCGCCCCGGCCCGGGGCGACGGCCACCGGGCGGGCGGCCGGGTCGACCGTGGCGACGCTGGCCGAGAAGACCTGCCCGGTGACCCGGACGACCCGACCGCACCCTCGGGCCACCAGCCGGGCCGCCGCCCGGAACCGGCCGGCGCCGCAGCGCGGGTCCCGGGCCGGGTCGACTCGTCGCGTACGTCGGCGGGCCACGGCGACCTCGTCAGGAACGCGTCCCGGTACGCCGGCGCGCGCCGAACGCCCCGAACCCGGCCGCCACGGCCGCCGCCGCGAGGCCGCCCACGAGCAGCAGCGGGCCGGTGCCCCGGTCGTCGCCGGCCGTGCCGCCGCCCCCGGTGTTGGGCCCCTTGCTCGGCTGGGCCATGTTCAGCACGGTAAGCGTGGTGGTCGCGGTGCCGCCGTTCTTGCAGTGCAGTTCGACGGAGTACTCGCCGGGCTGCTTGTTCTCCGGGATGGTGACCGCCCCGGTCAGGAAGCCGTTGTCGGGCCGGAGCACGACCCGCCCGAACGCGTCGGACCGCACGTCCGCCTGCTGCTTGTTGTCGTTGTCGCAGCTGGCCCGGATGTTGACCCGGGTACCGGCCTGCGCGCTGTTCGGCGTGACCTCGACGAAGGTGTTCTCCCCGGCCCGGGCCGGCGCGACCGTGGCCAGGACGAACGCCCCGACCAGGCCGAACACGGTCAGCACGGCCGACAGGACGCGATGTGACGCGGTGAGCCCCCGCATGATTCCCCCCTCCCGGTGCCGGGCACCGGAATCCTCCCCCGGGTAGTCCGCCCTGCATTCCCCCTGGCGTCGGGGCAAACCCGTCGGTCGGCGGCGCGGCGGGCCGGGGGCACCGACAGGGGCTCTCCGGTGCGTGGGGCGCTAGGCGGGCGGCCCGCCGTCCAGCGGGGTGACGGGGTGCCAGTCGAGGGGAGTGGACAGGACCATGGTGCTCGACGGCTGGCCGTACGGGGCGAGCCGGTCGATCACCCGCTCGAACTCGCCGATCGACCCGGTCGCGACCTTGAGCATGCTGCACGCGTCGCCGGTGATCCGGTGGATCTCCAGGATCTCCGGCCAGTGCGGCACCTCCGGGTCGTGCAGGATGCACCGGGACCCGTAGCAGGACATCCGGATCAGGGCGACCACGGCGCGGCCGGCCCGGGCCAGGTCGACGTGGGCGCGGTAGCCGGTGATCACCCCCGACTCCTCCAACCGGCGGACCCGTTCAGCCACCGCCGGCGGTGACAGGTGCACCCGGCGGGACAGCTCGCTGAACGACAACCGGGCGTCGGCCTGGAGCTCGCGCAGCAGCGCCCAGTCCATGTGGTCCACGCCTGACCTTCCTTCCCGAAACCCCGAAGGGGCGTTCGCCTTTGTCGTGGCAGGCCAGAGGCTGATAGTGCCGTCGAATCGGCATTCCATTCGGGCCTTCCACCAGGGCACCATGACGCTACCCGGCCGAGTGGATGGAGACGACAGGTGAAGCAGACGGACCTGCGGGCCCCCGCGCTGGCCGCGGCGGTCCGTCCGGCGACCCCGCAGCAGCGGGCGGCCCGGGCTGCCCGCAACGGCGGCGAACCCACGCTGGAGTTCGCCGAGCGGGTGCCCTACGACGCGTACGTGCACGCCAGCACCCTGCACCGGTTGCAGCAGCCGCTCAGCGACGACCCGGGCGAGATGTCCTTCCTGATGGTCAGCCAGATCATGGAGCTGTACTTCGGGCTGACCTGCCACGAGCTGCGCGAGGCGCAGCGCTGCCTGCGCGCCGACCGGGTCGGGGATGCGCTGGCCCCGCTGCGCCGCGCGGCCCTGCACCTGGAGGGGCTCAACGCGGCCTGGAAGGGGCTGCGCTGGATGACCCCGGCGGACTTCAACCGGTTCCGCAACCTGCTCGGCGAGGGCTCCGGCTTCCAGTCGGCGATGTACCGGCACCTGGAGTTCGTGCTCGGCCTGCGCGACCCGGCCCTGATCCGGCCGTTCCGCCGGCAGACCGAGGTGTACGACGAACTGTGCGCCACGCTGGCCGCCCCGAGCCTCTGGGACGACGTGGTGGCCCTGCTGGCCCGGCGCGGCTTCGACGTGCCCGCCGAGGTGCTGGAGCGGGACGTCGCCGAGGAGCACCAGCCGCACCCGGCCCTGGAGGCCGCCTGGGTGGCCGTGTACGCCGACAGCGGCCCGGACAACCACCTGCGGCTGCTCGGCGAGGCGCTGGCCGAGGTGGCCGAGCAGTTCGGCGACTGGCGGTGGAACCATGTCAAGGCGGTGCAGCGGACCATGGGCGCCAAGGTCGGCAGCGGCGGCTCGGCCGGCCTCGCCTGGTTGCAGCGCAGCATGGCCCGGGTGGTCTTCCCCGAGCTGTGGTCGGCCCGGACGGCAATGTGAGCGAGGAACACGACATGGACACCCCGGAGCGGGACGCGACGCGCCCCTCGGAGCAGGAGGCGCACCGCCTCGACCAGGCAGACCCCGGGCACCGGCACCTGTTCCACGTGCCGCCGGCCGACGGCGGGCGCTACCCGCAGGCCGCGTACCTGGCCGGCAACTCCCTCGGCCTGCAACCCCGGGCCACCCGGGACGAGCTGCTCGCCGACCTGGACGCGTGGGGCCGGCTCGGCGTCGAGGGGCACCTGGAGGCGGACCGGCCCTGGCTGCCGTACCACGAGCTGTTGACCGGGCCGGTCGCGCGACTGGTCGGCGCCCGGCCCGCGGAGGCCGTGGTGATGAACTCCCTCACGGTCAACCTGCACCTGCTGATGGTCGGCTTCTACCGGCCGGCGGGGAGGCGCACCCGGATCGTCATCGAGGACAGCGCCTTCCCCTCGGACAGCTACGCGGTGCGCAGCCAGGCCCGCCTGCACGGCCTCGACCCCGACGCCACCGTGGTCCGGCTGCGCCCGCGCGACGGCGAGGACACCCTGCGCACCGCCGACGTGCTGGATTTCCTGGCCGCCGAGGGCGACTCGGTCGCGCTGGTGCTGCTCGGCGGGGTCAACTACCTCACCGGCGAGCTGATGGACATCCCCGCGATCACCGCCGCCGGCCGGGCCGCCGGGGCGGTGGTCGGCTGGGACCTGGCGCATGCGGCCGGGAACGTGCCGCTGGCGCTGCACGACTGGGACGTCGACTTCGCCGCCTGGTGCTCCTACAAGTACCTCAACTCGGGCCCGGGCGCGCTGGCCGGCGTCTTCGTCCACGAGCGCCACCTCGGCCGGGCCGACCTGATCCGCTTCGAGGGCTGGTGGAGCACCGAGGCGGCCACCCGGTTCGAGATGACCCCGGTGTCCCGGCCGCCGGCCACCGCGGAGGCGTGGCAGGTCTCCAACCCGCCGATCTTCGCGATGGGCCCGGTCCGGACCTCGCTGGAGCTGTTCGACTCGGTCGGCATGCCGGCGCTGCGGGAGCGCAGTGTGCGGCTCACCGGATACCTGGAGCGGCTGCTCGACGAGGTCACGGCCGGCCGGCCGCTGCGGGTGGTCACCCCGCGCGAGCCGGAGCGCCGGGGCTGCCAGCTCTCGGTGCGCATCGGCGGGGGCAGCGCGGGCGAGCTGACCAAGCGGCTGCGGCACGAGCACGGCGTGATCGCCGACGCCCGGGAGCCGGACGTCGTCCGGTTCGCCCCGGTGCCGCTGTACTCGACGTACCACGACTGCTGGCGGGTCGCCGACGCGCTGGCCGCGACGGTGGAGATGCACTCATGAACGTGGAACGGGACGAGATCGCCGTCGTCGGGGCCGGCCTCGCCGGCTGCCTGCTGGCCTGCTTCCTGGCCCGGCGCGGGTACCGGGTGGCGCTCTACGAGCGGCGGCCCGACCCGCGCACCGGGACGGCCGAGCGGGGCCGCTCGATCAACCTGGCGCTGTCCGAGCGCGGGCTCGATGCGCTGCGCCGGATCGGCCTGGACGGTCAGGTCATGGCGGACGCGCTGCCGATGCGCGGCCGGATGATCCACCCGGTCGCGGGCGAGCCGCAGTTCCAGTCGTACAGCGCCGCCGGGGACCTGGCGATCAACTCGATCAGCCGGGGCGCGCTGAACAACGCCCTGCTCACCGCCGCCACCGCGCTGCCCGGGGTGCGGGTCGCGTTCGATCACCGGCTCGTCGGGCTCGACCCGATCACGGGGGAGATGACCTTCGAGACGTCCCAGGGCAAGGTCACGGCAGCCGCGCCGGTCGTCCTCGGCGCCGACGGGGCCGGCTCCGCGGTGCGCGGGCAGCTCCTCGCGTACGGGGTGCTGGGCGAGAGCCTCGACTTCCTCGACTACGGCTACAAGGAGCTGACCATCCCGGCGGTCGGCGGCGAGTTCGCCCTCGACCCGGCGGCGCTGCACATCTGGCCGCGCGGCACCTCGATGATGATCGCCCTGCCCAACCCGGACCGCTCCTTCACCTGCACGCTGTTCTGGCCCACCCACGGCACCGCGAGCTTCGCCTCGCTGAGCAGCCCGGCGGCGATCGAACGGCACTTCGCCACCCACTACCCGGACCTGGTCCCGCTCGCGCCCAACCTGGTCGACGACTACCAGCACAACCCGGTCGGGGTGCTCGGCACGGTCCGCTGCGCCCCGTGGCAGGCGAACGGGAGGGTCGGGCTGATCGGCGACGCCGCGCACGCCATCGTGCCGTTCTACGGCCAGGGCGCGAACTGCGCCTTCGAGGACGTGGTCGTGCTCGACCGCTGCCTCGACGAGTGCGACGACGACTGGGCGGCGGCGCTGCCGCTGTTCCAGGCGCGGCGGCAGGACGACGCGGAGGCGATCGCCCGGATGGCGCTGACCAACTTCGTGGAGATGCGCGACAAGGTGGCCTCCCCGGTGTTCCAGGCCCGGCGCGAGCTGGACCACGCGCTGGAGCGCGCCCTGCCCGGCCGGTACGTCTCGCAGTACGAGCTGGTCTCCTTCTCCACCACCCCGTACGGGCAGGTGCGACGGCGGGTCCGCCGCCAGCAGGCGGTGCTCGGGGCGGTGGCCGCCACGGCGGCGACGCTGCTGGTCGGCGCGGTCGGCGCGGCACTGGCCCGGGGGCGGCGGCGATGAGCGTGAACTGGGATCCCGGCCTGATGGCTGGGCGGGCGAACCGGGAGCCGGGGCTGCTGCGCCACTTCGTCGGCGGCGAGTTCGTCGACGCCGGGCGGCGGTTCACCAAGCGCAGCCCGGTGACCGGGGAGCCGGTGTTCGAGGTGGTGGAGGCGGGCCGTTCGACGGTGGACGACGCGGTGGCCGCCGCTCGGGCGGCGCTGCGCGGGCCGTGGGGCCGGATGGGTGAGCGGGAGCGCGCCGAGGTGCTGCGCCGGGTCGCCGACGAGTTGGAGCGCCGCTTCGACGACCTGGTCACCGCCGAGGTGGCCGACACCGGCAAGTCCGTCTCGCAGGCCCGAACCCTGGACATCCCGCGCGGGGCGGCGAACTTCCGGGCGTTCGCGGAGATCGTGGCGACCGCGCCGACGGAGTCGTTCACCACGGTCACCCCGTCCGGCGGGCGGGCGTTGAACTACGCCGTCCGCAAGCCGGTGGGTGTGGTCGCGGTGGTGGTGCCGTGGAACCTGCCGTTGCTGTTGCTGACGTGGAAGGTCGCGCCGGCGCTGGCGTGCGGCAACGCGGTGGTGGTGAAGCCGAGTGAGGAGACGCCGGCGTCGGCGACGGTGCTGGCCGAGGTGATGGCCGCCGCCGGGGTGCCCGACGGGGTGTTCAACCTGGTGCACGGGTTCGGCCCGGACTCGGCGGGGGAGTTCCTGACCCGGCATCCGGGGGTGGACGCGATCACGTTCACCGGCGAGTCGTCGACCGGTGGGGCGATCATGCGGGCGGCGGCGGACGGGGTGAAGGCGGTCTCGTTCGAGCTGGGTGGGAAGAACGCGGGCCTGGTCTTCGCAGACGCCGATCTGGACGCGGCGGTCGCGGGCTCGGTGCGGTCGAGTTTCACCAACGGCGGCCAGGTGTGCCTGTGCACGGAGCGGATCTATGTGCAGCGGCCGGTCTTCGACGAGTTCGTCGAGCGGTTGGCGAAGGCGGCCGACGCGCTGCCGTACGGGTGGCCGGCGGACGAGGCGACGGTGAACATGCCGTTGATCTCGCAGCAGCACCGCAGGAAGGTGCTCGGCTACCACGACCTGGCCCGCGCCGAGGGCGCGCAGGTACGTGCCGGGGGCGGCCGGCCCACGTTCGGTGACGCCCGCGACGGTGGCGCGTACGTGCGGCCCACCGTGCTCACCGGGCTCGGCCCGGACGCCCGGACCAACCGGGAGGAGATCTTCGGCCCGGTGGTGCACGTCGCCCCGTTCGACGTCGAGGAGGAGGCGTACGCGCTGGCCAACGGCACCGAGTACGGGCTCGCCGCGACGGTGTGGACCCGCGACGTGGGCCGGGCGCACCGGTCGGGGGCACGGCTGGACGCCGGGATCGTCTGGGTCAACACGTGGTTCCTGCGGGACCTGCGCACCCCGTTCGGCGGGGTGAAGGCGTCCGGCATCGGCCGGGAGGGCGGCGTGCACTCCCTGGGCTTCTACTCCGAACTGACCAACGTCTGCGTGGACCTCTCTTGAGCGGCGCGGCGGGCAGAATGCACGGCGTCGTGAGCGAGCGCACCGAGGAGCGGGCATGAGTGTCGACATCGAGGCGGCCAACCGTGAGCTGGCCGAGGCCCGCAGCAGCGGGAAGCCCTGCCCACCACTGCGGGGCCGGCTGCTGCCGGAGGGGGACGTCGAGTCCGCGTACCGGGTGCAGCAGCTCCAGACGCGGGCCTGGCAGGGCCGCGGCGAGCGCCGGGTGGGCGCGAAGATCGGGCTGACCTCCCGGGCGGCCCGGGAGAGCCTCGGCGTGCACCAGCCGGACTTCGGGCTGCTGACCGACACGATGGCGGTCGGGGACGGCGTCGAGGTGCCGTTCGGCCGGCTGCTCCAGCCGAAGGTGGAGGCCGAGGTCGCCTTCGTGCTCGGCCGGGACCTGACCGACGAGCGGATCACCGCCGTCGACCTGATCCGCGCGGTCGACCACGTGCTGCCGGCGATCGAGATCGTCGACTCCCGGATCGCCGGCTGGGACATCTCCATCGTGGACACCGTCGCCGACAACGCCTCCAGCGGCCTGTTCGTGCTCGGCACCACGCCCCGCCGGCTGGCCGACGTGGACCTGCGGCTGTGCGGGATGGTCCTCGAACACGCCGGGGAGCCGGTCTCGGTCGGCGCCGGGGCGGCCTGCATGGGCAACCCGCTGAACGCCCTCGAGTGGCTCGTCGGCACGCTCGTGCGCGCCGGTGACCCGCTGCGGGCGGGGGACCTGGTGCTCTCCGGGTCGCTCGGCCCGGTGGTGCCGGTGACGCCCGGCGCGGCCTACGAGGCGCGGATCTCCGGGCTCGGCTCGGTTCGTACCAGTTTCGGAAGGGAACCCTCATGAGTACCGGCGTGGCGGTGCTCGGGTCGGGCAACATCGGCACCGACCTGATGATCAAGGTGCTGCGGCGCGGCGGCGGTCCCGACGGGTCGCGTTCCTCGGCCTCCCCGGGGAGCCTGCGGATGGTGGCGATGGCCGGCATCGACCCGGACTCCGACGGGCTGGCCCGGGCCCGCCGACTCGGCGTGGCCACCACGGCCGAGGGCGTCGACGGGCTCGTCGCGCTGCCCGAGTTCGCGGACGTGGAGTTGGTCTTCGACGCGACGTCGGCCGGCGCGCACCAGCGGCACGACGAGGTGCTCCGCGCTCTCGGCCGGACCGTGGTCGACCTGACCCCGGCGGCGATCGGCCCGTACGTGGTGCCGCCGGTCAACCTGGACGAGCACCTGCACGAACCGAACGTGAACATGGTGACCTGCGGTGGGCAGGCGACCGTGCCGATCGTGGCCGCCGTCGGCCGGGTCACGCCGGTGGCGTACGGGGAGATCGTCGCCTCGATCGCCTCGAAGTCGGCGGGGCCGGGGACCCGGGCGAACATCGACGAGTTCACCGAGACGACCGCGCGGGCGATCGAGGTGGTCGGTGGCGCGGGGCGCGGTAAGGCGATCATCGTGCTGAACCCGGCCGATCCGCCGCTGATGATGCGGGACACCGTCTACTGCCTGTGCCCGGACGCCGACGCCGACCGGGCCGCGATCGCCGGATCGGTGGCGGAAATGGTGGCGACCGTGCAGGAGTACGTCCCCGGCTACCGGCTCAAGCAGGACGTGCAGTTCGACCCGGTCGACACGTACGTGCCGGCTCTCGGGCGGCACCTCACCGGATTGCAGGTGTCGGTGTTCCTGGAGGTGTCCGGTGCCGGGCACCACCTGCCCGCGTACGCCGGGAACCTGGACATCATGACCTCGGCCGCGCTGCGCACCGCCGAGCGGCTGATCGCCCTCCGGAAGGCGGTGACCGCATGACCGACCTGTACGTGCAGGACGTGACGTTGCGCGACGGGATGCACGCCGTCGCCCACCGGTACACCGTCGACCAGGTGCGCGCGATCGCGGCGGCGTTGGACGCGGCCGGGGTGGCGGCGATCGAGGTGGCGCACGGCGACGGGCTGGCCGGGTCCAGCGTCAACTACGGCCACGGCGCGGCCAGCGACGCCGACTGGATCTCCGCCGCGGCCGAGGTGCTGACCACCGCGCGGCTGACCACCCTGCTGCTGCCGGGGATCGGCACCATCGCCGACCTGAGGGCGGCGAAGGCGCTCGGGGTGACCAGCGTCCGGATCGCCACCCACTGCACCGAGGCGGACATCTCCGCCCAGCACATCTCCTGGGCACGGGAGAACGACATGGACGTGTCCGGCTTCCTGATGATGTCGCACATGACCGACCCGGCCGGGTTGGCCGCGCAGGCCGCGCTGATGGAGTCGTACGGGGCGCACTGCGTCTACGTCACCGACTCGGGTGGCCGGTTGTTGATGTCGGACGTGGCGCAGCGGGTCGACGCATACCGGCAGGTGCTGTCGGCGCAGACGCAGATCGGTATCCACGCGCATCACAACCTGTCGCTCGGGGTGGCCAACAGCGTGGTCGCCGTGGAACACGGCCGGGTCGCCGGCGGCGCTCCGGCCGGGCCGGACGCCCCGCACGGGCGCACGGTGCGGGTGGACGCGTCGCTGGCGGGGATGGGCGCGGGGGCCGGCAACGCCCCGTTGGAGGTGTTCGTCGCGGTCGCCGAGCTGCACGGTTGGAAGCACGGCTGTGACGTGTTCGCCCTGATGGACGCCGCCGACGACCTGGTCCGGCCGATGCAGGACCGGCCGGTGCGGGTGGACCGGGAGACGCTGTCCCTCGGCTACGCCGGGGTGTACTCGAGCTTCCTGCGGCACGCCGAGCGCGCCTCGGCGAAGTACGGGGTGGACGTGCGCTCGATCCTGGTGGAGCTGGGGCGGCGGCGGATGGTCGGTGGTCAGGAGGACATGATCGTGGATGTGGCGTTGGACCTCGCGGGTCGGCGTGGACAGGAGGAGATCGCGTGATCGGGGTGGACACCGCGGGCGTCGCCGGCAGGCTGGGGGCGGCGGCCGACACGGCCACCGCGATCGCGCAGCTCGCCGCCGAGACCGGCCTGGACTCCGACGGCGCGTACGCGGTGCAGACCGCGCTGGTGCAGCGCCGGCTGGACCGGGGCGAGCGCCTCGTCGGGCTGAAGATGGGGCTGACCAGCCGGGCGAAGATGGCCCAGGTCGGCGTGGACGAGGTGATCTGGGGCCGGCTCACCGATGCGATGCGGGTCCCCGACGGCGGCACGGTCGACCCGGCCACGTTCATCCACCCCCGGGTCGAGCCGGAGGTGGCGTTCCTGCTGGACCGGCTGCCCGAGCCGGGCGAGCCGGTCGGGGCGTTCGCCGACGCGGTGCGGGCGGTCGCCCCGGCGATCGAACTGATCGACTCCCGGTACGCCAACTTCACCTTCTCCCTGCCCGACGTCATCGCCGACAACGCCTCCGCCGCCGCGTTCGCCATCGGAGCCTGGTCACCGGTGCCGGACGGGCTGGACAACCTCGGCGTGCTCCTCGAGATCGACGGACGCGTCGTCCAGGTCGGCTCGACCGCCGCGATCCTCGGCGACCCCCGCCGGACCCTGGACGAGGGACTCCGCCTCGCCGGGCGGCACGGGGTGCGACTGCGGTCGGGCTGGGTCTTCCTCGCCGGGGCCGCCACCGCCGCCGTGCCCCTGCGCCCCGGCGCGCACGTCCGCGCCGTCGTGGAGAAGCTCGGCGCCGCGTCGCTGCGGGCGTCGTCGTGAGCGGCGAGGCGCGCGTGGTCGCCGGCAAGGCCGTGCCGCGCGGGGCGTTTCCGCACGTCAAGGTCGCCGGCGGATTCGTCTTCGTGTCCGGTACGTCGTCCCGGCGGCCGGACAACACCTTCGCGGGCGTGTCGGTGGACGAGTTCGGCACGACCGACCTCGACGTCCGGGCGCAGACCCGGGCCGTGATCGGGAACGTCCGGGACCTGCTGCGGTCGGTCGGCGCGGACCTGCCCGATCTCGTGCAGGTGACGTCGTACCTGGTCAACATGAACGACTTCGGTGGCTACAACGAGGTGTGGGCGGAGTTCTTCGACGCCACGGGGCCGACCCGGACGACCGTGGCCGTGCACCAGCTTCCGCACCCGCACCTGCTCATCGAGATGCAAGCCGTGGCGCTTCTTCCGTCGGGAGGTCAGTCGTGAGTGAGATCGCTGAGCCGTTCAGCTTCCCCGGGTGGGTCGCCGAGAACCAGCACCTGCTGAAGCCGCCGGTGGGCAACCGGGAGATGTTCCCCGGCTCCGACGACTTCATCGTGATGGTGGTGGGCGGGCCGAACCAACGCACCGATTTCCACGTCGACCCGTACGAGGAGTTCTTCTACCAGGTCAAGGGCAACATGCACGTCAACCTCATGACCCCGCAGGGGCCGCGTACGGTGCACGTGCGCGAGGGCCAGATGTGGATGCTGCCGCGTGACACCCCGCACTCGCCGCAGCGCCCCGAGGTCGGCTCGATCGGCGTGGTGGTGGAGCGGGTCCGCGAGAAGGGCACGCTGGAGAAGTTCCAGTGGTACTGCCCGGAGTGCGGGCACAAGGTGCACGAGGTGGAGTTGCAGGTCCGCGACATCGCCGCCGACCTGCCCCCGGTGTTCGGCGCGTTCTACGCCGACGAGGCCGCCCGCACCTGCGGCGAGTGCGGCGCGCTGCACCCGGGCAAGGGCTGATGGGGGTGCCCGCCGGGCGGCTCCCGGTGGTCGACGTGCACACACACGTCGTACCGAAGGGGTGGCCGGACCTCGGCGCGGCGTGCGGCGGGTCCGGCTGGCCCTGGCTGCGGATCGACTCCGAGCGGGCCGCCATGATCATGGTGGGGGAGACGGAGTTCCGGCCGGTCGGCGCGCAGTGCTGGGACGCGCCGACCCGGCTGGCCGACATGGCCGCCGACGGGGTCGACGTTCAGGTGGTGTCCCCGACCCCGGTCTTCTTCAGCTACGACCGCCCCGCCGACCAGGCGGTGAAGGTGGCCCGGATCTTCAACGACCTCACCCTGGAGGTCACCGCCGCTGGCGGCGACCGGCTGGTGCCGTTCTGCCAGGTGCCGTTGCAGGACCCGGACGCGGCCTGCGCCGAGCTGGACCGCTGCCTCGCGGCCGGGCACGTCGGGGTGGAGATCGGCAACCACGTCGGCGACCGGGACCTCGACGACGAGGGAGTGGTCACCTTCCTCCAGCACTGCGCGGAGGTCGGCGCGCCGGTGTTCGTGCACCCGTGGGACATGCCGGGCGGGCCCCGGCTGGACCGGTGGATGGCCCGCTGGCTGACCGGGATGCCCGCCGAGACGCACCTGTCGGTGCTGGCGCTGATCCTCGGCGGCGTGTTCGACCGGGTGCCGGAGTCGCTGCGGCTCTGCTTCGCGCACGGCGGCGGGAGCTTCCCGTTCTGGCTGGGCCGCGCCGACAACGCCTGGCACCGCCGGGGCGACCTGGTCCGGGGCGCGTCCGCCGCACCGCCCAGCGCGTACGTCGACCGGTTCTGCGTGGACTCGGTGGTGTTCGAACCGGCGGCGCTGCGGCTGCTGGTGGACACCATGGGCGAGGACCGGGTGCTGGTCGGCAGCGACTACCCGTACCCGCTGGGGGAGCGCCCGGCCGGGCAGGTGGTCCGCGCGGCGGAGTTCCTCACCGCGGCCCAGCGCGACAAACTGCTCTCCGCCAACGCCCTGCGCTTCCTCGGCATGTCGGGTATATAAGGCCACCCTGAGGTGACCCGCCGCCTGCCGTGTCGGGGCGGCGACGGGCGGCCGGGCACCGGACAGGGCAGGATGGCGGAGTGGCTGAGCTGCCGTACTGCGCCGTGTCGAACGTCACGGGCGAACCGTCGGTCTTCCTGCCGCCCGGCCGCACCGCCGAGGGCCTGCCGGTGGGTGTCCCGCTCCCCGGCCGGTACGGTGCCGACGGCACCCTGATTGGGACTGCCGGGCAGCTTGAGCACGCCAGTTGCGGGTGGGATCGCCACCCCGCAATCTGGCGGGCCGTCGACTCCGCTAACGTGAATACGAGCGGAGTCGGGCGGCCGATGTCATGATCGTCCAACCGACCCGGAAGTCCTGGTCTCTCTTTCCGCCTGGGGGCGTTGGGATTGTCTGTTACCGAGACGTTGCTGATCTTCGTCGGCATCCCGGCGGCCGTGGTGCTGGTGATCGCCGCGCTGGCATTCGCCGGCGGCCCGGGCAAGGGCGCCGCCGTCAAGCGCTACCGGCCGGGCCGGCCCTTCGACTTCACTCCGGTCTGGTTCCTGGGCCGCCCGGAGCAGCTGGCCGACTCGGCCGGCACCGTGCTGGCCGCAGGTGCGCAGGCACCGGCGCTGACCAGCCACAAGCTTGAGAAGGCCGGCATCGAGGCGCCGGCCGGGGGAACCGGAGGCGCAAGTGACCGTTGGTGAGATCCAGGCCGGCACGGAAACACCGCCCGAGGTGCTCGACGGGCCGTTCTCGACCCGTCAGCTGCTGCGCATCGACGAGGCGCTCCGCCTGGCCGACCAGGGGACCGGGCTGGTCTTCTCGGTCTACGTCGGCGGCCTCGACGAGCCGATCCGCGAGCACGCCCAGCGGCTGCACCGGCAGCTCGCCGACCCCGACCGGTCGGTCCTGATCGCGGTGTCGCCCAACCAGCGCAAGCTGGAGGTCGTCACCGGCCGGCACGCCCGCAAGCGCATCCCCGACACGTACGCCAAGCTGGCCGCCCTCTCCATGGTGGCGGCCTTCGGCGGCGGCGACCTGGCCGGCGGCATCATCAACGGCCTCGACCAGCTCGCCAGCCACGCCGGCAAGGGCTGAGACCAGCCCCCAGGGGCCGCAAGGGCCCGAGCGGCAGGGACGACGCCTGCGCCGGAGCGACCCGCCCGCACGACGACGACACCCGGTCCGCGACTGCGGGCCGGGTGTCAGTGCGTTCGAGGGGTGAGCCGACCCTCGTGAACCGGTCGTGCCGTCGGCTGCCGGGCGACCCCACCTTTCCGCGAAACCATAACGGCCCGGGGCCGGCGGGGCCGTTCGCCCGCGCCGGCCCCGGGCCGGGTGCCACTCGCCTCAGGCGCTGCGGGCGTCCCGGTCGCGGGCCCTCAGCGCGCGGACGACGGCGTCGCGGCCCTCGGCGACCAACCGGCGCAGCGACGCCGGCTGCCCGTCGGCGGCGGCCAGCCACGCGTCGGTGGCCGCGACGGTATCCTCCGAGACCGGCTGGTCCGGGTACGCCAGCTGGACGAACTCCTGCGCCGGCTCGCTGTCCCGCTGCGCCCAGACCTGGTCCACCACGGCGAAGTACTTGTCCCGGTACGGGGCGACCAGCTCCGCCTGCACGGACGGGGCGAAGCCCTGCAACAGCGCCCGGTTGCGCCAGTTCGGCAGCGCGTCGGGGCCGGTGAGCTGGGCCCAGACGGCGGCCTTGTTCTTCTCCGTCGGCACCAGCGCGTGCGCCTGCGCGGCCTCCCGCTCGCCGCTGGCGGTCCGGTCGCCGGCCAGCTCGGTTTCGATCTCCTCGGCGCCGGCGGCCCCGTTGGCCACCAGCTGCTGGAGGATCGTCCAGCGCAGCTCGGTGTCGACGGCCAGCCCGGCCGGCACGTCGTTGCCGGCCAGCCAGCCCCGCAGCGTCGCCAGGCCCTCGTCGGAGCGGGTCGCCGAGGCGACGGCGCGGGCCCAGGCGAGCTGGAACCCGCTGCCCGGCTCGGCGGCGGCCAGCGTGGCCTTCGCCGTCCGGTGCAGCTCGGCCCAGCCGGTCGGCGCCCAAGCCGGGTCGGCGTAGTAGACCAGCGCGGAGGTCGCCTGGCGGAGGGTGGCGGTGACCAGGTTGATGTCGGTCTCCGCGGGCAGCCCGGCCAGCACCAGCGCCACGTAGTCGCGGGCCGACAGCTCGGCGTCGCGGACCATGTCCCACGCGGCCATCCAGCACAGGGCGCGCGACAGCGACGACTCGAAGCCGGCGATGTGCTGCACCACCGTGGCCATCGACCGCTCGTCCAGCCGCAGCTTCGCGTACGTCAGGTCGTCGTCGTTGAGCAGCAGCACGTCCGCCGCCGGCACGCCGTGCAGGTCGGTCAGCTCGGTCAGCTCGCCGGTCACGTCGATCTCGATCCGCTCCCGGCGGACGAGCCGGCCGTCGGTCAGGTCGTACAGGCCCACGCCGATGCGGTGGGTGCGCAGCGTCGGGTACCCGGCCGGCGCCTCCTGCCGCACCACCACCCGCTGATAGCTGCCGTCGGCGTCGATCGTCACCTCGGGACGCAGGGTGTTGACCTGTGCGGTCTCCAGCCACTGCGCGGCGAACTTGCGCAGCTCCCGGCCGGAGGCCGCCTCAAGCTCCGACAGCAGGTCGTCGAAGGTGGCGTTGCCCCAGGCGTGCTTGCCGAAGTACGCCCGCAGCCCGGCCAGGAACGGCTCCTCGCCGACGTACGCGACGAGCTGCTTGAGCACGCTCGCGCCCTTGGCGTACGTGATGCCGTCGAAGTTGACCTCGACCGCCTCCAGGTCCGGCATCTCGCAGTACACCGGGTGGGTGGAGGAGAGCTGGTCCTGCCGGTAACCCCAGTTCTTCCGGATGGACAGGAAGGTCGTCCAGGCGTCGGAGAAGCGGGTGGCGTTGGCGTTGCACCAGTGGCTGGCCCACTCGGCGAACGACTCGTTCAGCCACAGGTCGTTCCACCAGCGCATGGTGACCAGGTCGCCGAACCACATGTGGGCCAGCTCGTGCAGGATCGTGTTGGCCCGCTGCTCGTACTCGAAGTCGGTGACCTGGGAGCGGAAGAGGTAGTGCCCCTCGGCGTGGGTGACGCAGCCGAAGTTCTCCATCGCGCCGGCGTTGAAGTCCGGCACCCAGAGCTGGTCGTACTTCGGCAGCGGGTAGCGCACGCCGAACTGCTGGTGGAAGAAGTCGAAGCCCTGCTTGGTGACGAGGAACAGATCGTCCGAGTCGAGGTACTGCGCCATCGAGGCCCGGCAGTAGACCCCCAGGTCGATGCCGTCGTGGCTGTCCCGCACCTCGTGGTACGGGCCGGCGCAGAGCGCGGTGATGTAGGTGCTCATCCGGGCCGACGGAACGAAGTGGACGGTCTTGAGCCCCTCGCCGGCCGGCACCTCGCGCTCGACCGGCATGTTGGACACCACCCGCCAGTGCTCCGGGACGGTGGCGTGCCAGGTGTAGACGCTCTTCAGATCGGGCTGGTCGAAGCAGGCGAAGACCTTCTGGGCGTCCGCCGTCTCGAACTGGCTGTAGAGGTAGGTCTCCCCGTCGACCGGGTCGACCGTGCGGTGCAGCCCCTGCCCGCTGTTCGAGTACGCGAAGTCGGCCTCCACCACGAGGGTGTTCTCCTCGGCCAGCCCGGTCAGCGCCAGCCCGCTGTCCGCCGACCAGCCGGAGACGTCGACCGGGACGCCGTTGAGCGTCGCCGAGCGCACCGCCTCGGCGGCCGCCTCGATGAAGGTGGATGTGCCCGGTTCGGCGCAGCGGAACCGGACCTCGGTCACCGACCGGAAGGTCCGGGCGTCGGCGGCCTGGACGGCGGTCGACAGGTCCAGACTGATGTCGTACCCGGTGACCTCGAGCAGGCGGGCCCGCTCGGTGGCCTCGACCTGGGTCAGGTTGCGCACTCCCGGCACTGTTCGTCTCCATCCCGCTCTCGCGTGCGCCGCTGCGGCGCCAGCCCACCGCCCGTTCGTGACAGTCGGTCGGAACCGAGTCTTCCATGGGCGGGCGCATCGCGGTGGGCGACGTCACGCTCTCATTCCGGTACCGGTCAACGCCGGCCAGGGTGGAGGATCAAGGGACAAAGGGTCGGCCCCCCGGCCCTGCCGTTGCGAAGGGAACCTCACCGTGACCGATCGAGTCACTGTCGGCATGTGGTTCGACCCGATGTGTCCGTGGGCGTGGATCACCTCCCGTTGGCTGCTGGAGGTGGAGCAGGTCCGTGACGTGGACGTCCGCTTCCACGTGATGAGCCTGTCGGTGCTCAACGAGGGGCGCGACGTGCCCGAGCGGTACCAGCAGATGTTGCAGAGCGGCTGGGGCCCGGTGCGGGTCTGCATCGCGGTCGAGCAGCAGCACGGCCCGGACGCCGTCAGTGCTCTGTACACCGCCATGGGCACCCGGATCCACCTCGGCAAGGAGGAGCTGGGCCGGGAGCTGTTCGCGGCGGCGCTGACCGATGCCGGGCTGGACCCGGAGCTGGCCGCGGCGGCCGAGAGCACCGCGTACGACGAGGCCCTGCGGGCCAGCCACGAGGCTGGGATGCGGCCGGTCGGCGCCGACGTGGGCACCCCGGTCATCCACGCCCCCGGCCCGGACGGCGACCCGGTGGCCTTCTTCGGCCCGGTGGTCACCCCACGGCCCAAGGGCGAGGCCGCCGGCCGGCTCTGGGACGGCGTCCTGCTGGTCGCCGGGACGCCCGGCTTCTATGAGCTGAAGCGCTTCCGCGACGCCGCCCCGACCTTCGAGTGAAAAGGGGCACCTGCTCAACGGCTCAGGGTTAGCGAAGGTTCCCTTCTTACGCCGCTCCGCCCGCCGTCGGCCCGGGCTCCGACAGGGCCGGCGGCGGGCGGGGCCTGCGGTGGCCGGGCGATGGGCGAGACGGGCCGGGCGGTGGGCGAGGGCCTGCGATGGACGGGGCCGGTGGGCGGCGCGCCGTGGGGGCGTCACCGGGTGGTGCGGGGGTCGTTCCACCGGATGTCCCGCCAACGGCCCGCAGGGCCGCGCCCGGCAGCTCGTGGAGGCATCCGATGGGTAAGCACCGCTGTACGTCCGACGACGCGACCGGGGATCCCGGTGCGGCGTACTGGTCCGTGGCGGACGCCGGCTGGCCGGCGGTCCGGCCGACGCTGCCGGCCGAGATGGTCGACCTGCTGGCCCCGCCGATCGTGGTCGGCGTCGCCCGGGTGGCGGCCACCTCCCGGCTGACCCCGCCCCCCGGCACGCCGGGCCGGTCCGTCGCACCGGCCACCTCCTTTCAACTGGTGGACGAGGTGCGGGGCCCGCTGCGGGGCGTGACCGGCCGGCGGTAGCGTCAGCGGACATGACGGTCGTACATCCGATCGCCCGGGCCTGGATCACCACTGGCGGCACCGGCGCGCAGAACTACGACGAGTTCGCCGACGACGCGGAGATCACCGCGATCATCGAGGCGAACCCGCACAGTGCCCTCGGCATCGAGATGCCGCACCGGGCACCGGAAACCCTGGGGAAGTCCTTCCTCGACGCGCTTCCCGACGCGGCGGCCCGCCTCGCCGAGGCCAAGGCCGACGGCAGCTACACCCCGGCCGAGCAGGTGGTGGTCCTCTACCGGATCAGCGCGCCGGGGGAGGAGACCGCCTACGGGCTGTTCGCCATGGTCGACACCGACCAGATCTCCACGAGCGCCGACGAGCCGGGCCTGGTCATCCGCAACGAGGACGTCTTCATCGCCAAGGTCCGCGAGCGGGTCGCCCTCGCCGAGGCGCTCGGGCACCTGCTCTCGCCCGTACTGCTGCTCCAGACCGGCCGGGGCGACGAGCTGCACGCCGCGCTCGCGGCGGCGACCGATTCGGCCGGGGCGCCCGCCGCGACCGACACCGACCAGTCCGGGCGCACGCACGCCGTGTGGCTGCTCGGCCCCGGCCCCGAGCAGGACGCGCTGGCCGCCCTGGCCGGCGGCGGCGAGCTGGTGGTCGCCGACGGCAACCACCGCAGCCTCGCCGCCCAGACCGGCGGCCTGCCCCGCTTCCTGGCCGTGGTGACCACCCCCGCGTCGGTCGCGATCCAGCCGTACAACCGGCTGGTCAGCGAGCTGACCGTCACCCCGGCGGAGCTGGTCGACCGGCTCCGCGCGGCGGGCGCCGAGGTCACCGGAATCGACGGTCCGGTCGAGGTTCCGACGGCCGGCGGCACCGTCGCGCTCCGGCTGGCCGACCAGGGGTACGCGGTGCGACTGCCGCACGTCGACGGCGGCCGGCTGGAGAACCTCGACCACGCGCTGGTGGAGCGGGTGCTGATGCGCGACGCGCTCGGCCTCGACCCGGGCGACAAGCGGATCACCTACGTCGGCGGGGACTACCCGGCGAGCTGGCTGACCGGCGAGGTCGAGGCGGGCCGGGCCGAGCTGGCGGTGCTGATCGCCCCGGTGACCGTGGACGACTTCGTCGCGGTCAACCTGGCCCGGGAGAAGATGCCGCGCAAGAGCACCTGGTTCACCCCGAAGGCCCGCGGCGGCCTGGTGGTGGCCGAACTGTCCCGCTGAGCGCGCGACACGCCGGTCGACGACCCGGTTGACCAGCCCTTCTGTGACGAAGCCGGCTCCGCGCCGCCGCCCGCTCGGCGGCGCGGACGACGGCCTGACAGACTGCGCGGTATGCGCGTCTATCTGGGATCCGACCACGCCGGTTTCGAGCTGAAGGTGCACCTGGCCGGCCACCTCGCCAAGCAGGGGTACGAGCTGGTCGACGTCGGCCCGCACGCCTTCGATCCGGACGACGACTACCCGGCGTTCTGCCTGCACACCGGTGCCCGGGTGGTCGCCGACCCCGGCAGCCTCGGCGTGGTCATCGGCGGCTCGGGCAACGGCGAGCAGATCGCCGCCAACAAGGTCGCGGGCGTCCGGGCGGCGTTGGCCTGGAACATCGACACCGCCCAGCTCGGCCGGGAGCACAACGACGCCAACGTGGTGGCCGTCGGCGCCCGTCAGCACACCCTGGACGAGGCCACCGCCATCGTCGAGGCGTTCCTCACCACCTCGTTCTCCGGCAACCCCCGCCACGCCCGCCGGATCGACCAGGTCGCCGCGTACGAGCAGAGCCGGGAGCTGCCCGACCTGCCCTGACCCGTCAGCGGCCCGGCCGGGTCAGCGGCCCGGGGCGGGGCAGGTCCTCGCGGGGCATCCAGTTGCGCCGGACGACGACCATCCGGGCCTCCGCCTCGGCCAGGTCCTCCTCGGTCGGTCGGGCCGCGTCCCGGGCCCGTAGCGCCGCCAGGGGCCCCACCTGGGAGGCACCGGGCCCGACCAGGCTGCGCAGGCCCCGCTCGCCGTCGCGTTCCTCGCCGGCCGGGCCGCCCCGGCGGCGGGGCGGCTCGACCACGTCCTGCACCCCGGCAGTGGGCGCCGTGGGAACCTCGGCGTCGGAGTGGTGCCTCAGCCGGCGTCGCCGTCGATCCCCGTCAACCATCAGCCGACCGTACCGCCCGCGCCGCCGCCGCGCCCGCCCCACGTCAAGGCCCGGCCGGCGGGGCGGTGGCGGGGGCGGTCAGAAGATGCCCATTCCCGCCGGGGCCCGGTGCCAGGCGAAGGCGGGCCCGGCGGCGGCCAGCGCGCCGGGACGCCGCTCGTGGACCCGCCCGGCGTCGGCCAGCGCCGCCAGCCCCGTCCCGCCCAGGTACAGCTCGCCGAGCGCCCGCACGTCGCAGGCGAGGTCGGCCGGCCGTTCGGTGGGCCCGCACCGGGCGTCGTCCGGCCCGCCGGTCAGCCGCCAGCGCCCCGAGTTCTCCGGCAGCAACTCGTCGGTGACCTCGACGACGACGTCCACGTCGGCGGCGTACCGGCGGGCGGCCAGCGCGGCCGGCACATCCACCACCCGCACCCAGAGCGCGTCGGAGAGCCGGGCCACCAACCGGCGCGGCTCGTCGACCAGGCGCAGCAACGGGTCGTCCACCGGCCCCCGGTAGGAGAGCCGGCGGGTCAGGTCGAGCGAGAGCAGCAGCCGCCACAGCGCCAGCCGGGCCGCCGGGTTCGCGGCCACCATCTCCTCGACGATCGTCACGCCGCGCGGGCCGGCGGCGTCGGAGTCCCGGCGCGAGCGCCACAGCGCGTACCCGTCGACCTCACCGCCCGGGCCCTCGTGCAGCATCACCCGGCGCTCGGTCGCGCCCGCACGCTCGTCGGCCGGGTCCGTCAGCACGTACCGCCACCACTGGTCGTCCCGGTCGGACCAGCCAGGGCGGTCGGCGCGCAGCCGGTCGTACAGCCGGGCCAGGTCGGCCTGCTGTGCCACCGGCCGGCCCAGGCGCAGCCGGCCCTCGGCGGCGGCCGGGGCGGGCAGCCGCAGTTCGGTGGTGGAGCACTCGACGGAGAGTTCCTGGGCGGCGAGGCCGTAACCGAACCGGGGGTAGATCCGGCCCTCGCTGGCCCAGAGCACGGCCACCGGCTCCCGGCCGGCGTCCCGGATGTCGCGCAACTGTTGGCGCACGAGCCGGGTGAGCAGGCCGCGGCGGCGGTGGGTCGGCAGCACCCCGACCATGGTCACGTGGGCCGCCGGCAGCGTGGCGCCCGGGACGGTCAGCTCCCGGGTGAACGCCGAGACGTGCGCCACGAGTTCCGCGCCGTCCCGGATCAGCAGGCTCCGGTGTGGCTCCCAGATGCCCCGTTCGGCCTCGCGGGTCTCCTCGCCGAGGGTGGTGTGGAACGTGATCTCGATCATGCGGGCCAGGTCGTCGAAGTCGTCGGGCCGGCCGACCCGGATCGGCGGTGGAGGGTTCGTCATCGTCCGTGTCTATCGGACGCCACACGGGGCAGGCGACCGATTTGCCGGCTCGTTACCCTCGGAGGTGGGGCCGGCCGGTGCCGGCACCGACGTCAGGGGAGGACACGAGATGGCAGACCAGACACAGCCGTGGGCGGAGCGGACCGTGGAGGTGTCGCCGCAACCGGGTGTCGGGGTGCCGCCACAGCGCGACGCCTTCCGCCGGGGGGTGGCCTCCGTGGGGCAGCCGCGCCCTCCACGTACCGAACCCTTCCCCACGATCGACCAGGGCGGGCACGACGGGCACGACGGGCTCTGGTCCGGCGACGTGCCGGCGCCGCGCCGCCCGTTGAGCTGGCACCTGGCCCGGTTGCGGGTCGGCGGCGAGTGGAGCGCCGCAGGGGGCCTCTTCGCCTTCGTCTGCTGGGGCATCTGGGCCATCTCCGGGCGGGGCGACCTCGGCGCGCCGCTGCTCACCTTCCTGCTGAGCCTGCTGGTCGCGGCCGGCCTCTTCGGGCTGTCCCGGCTGCTCGGCCGGGTGATCTGGGAGCGGCAGCTCGGGCGGGTCCGGCGCAGCGCGCGGGGCGCCCACATCGTGACGGCGGTCTTCCTGGTGGGCCTGGGGGTCGCCTACCTCCAGCAGACCGAGTGGGTGGTCTCCGCCTGGAACTGGGTCACCGGCAACTGACCCCGGCCGGGCTGGGGCGGCACCGGTGCGGTGGTCCTGCGCCCGGGCGGGCCGGCGCGGAGCCGCCCGCCCGGGCGCCGGAGTCGCGGTCCGCCGCGACGCCGGCCGTTCCTCACCAGGCGGCGCTGCTTACCCGCCACAAGCGCCTTAATCCGCGGCGGGCGCCGACGGCTGACAACGCCGGGTCGGCCGTCCGGTCCGCCGTTCGGCGACCCGGCAGGTGCGTCCGGCGCACCGGAGCGGGCCGGCCGTCGTGCCGGCCGGGTGGCACGCACCACCATGGCGGGATGGGTGCGTATCGAGCAGCGTACGAGCGGAGCATCGCCGACCCGACCGCCTTCTGGCGGGACGCGGCGGCGGACATCGACTGGCACCGGCCGCCGGAGCGGATCCTCGACGACGGCCGGGCCCCGCTGTACCGCTGGTTCCCCGACGGGGAGCTGAACACCTGCCACAACGCACTGGACCGGCACGTGGCGGCGGGACGCGGCGACCAGCCTGCGCTGATCCACGACAGCCCGGTCACCGGCACCACCCGCACGTACACGTACGCCGAGCTGTGCGACGCGACCGCCCGGTTCGCCGGGGCCCTGCGCCGGCTCGGGGTCGGCCGGGGCGACCGGGTGCTGCTCTACCTGGCGATGGTCCCCGAGGCGGTGGTCGCCATGCTGGCCTGCGCCCGGATCGGCGCGGTGCACTCCGTGGTGTTCGGCGGCTTCGCCGCCCACGAGCTGGCGGTCCGCGTCGACGACGCCCGGCCGAAGGTGGTGGTCGCCACCTCGTGCGGGATCGAGGTGGACCGGATCGTGCCCTACCACCCGATTCTCGAGGCGGCGCTGGCGGAGGCCGAGCACGCCCCGGAGCGCTGCGTCATCGTGCAGCGCCCCCAGCATCCCGCGCCGCTCACCCCCGGCCGGGACCTGACCTGGGACGAGGCCCTCGACGGTGCCGAGCCGGCCGACTGCGTCCCGGTCGCCGCCACCGACCCGCTCTACGTCCTCTACACGTCCGGCACGACGGGTCGGCCGAAGGGCGTGGTCCGGGACAACGGCGGCCACGCGGTGGCGCTGCGCTGGTCGATGGCCAACGTCTTCGGCATCGGGCCCGGCGACGTGTTCTGGGCCGCCTCCGACGTCGGCTGGGTGGTCGGCCACTCCTACATCGTGTACGGCCCGCTGCTCGCCGGGGCGACGACGGTGCTCTACGAGGGCAAGCCGGTCGGCACCCCGGACGCGGGCGCGTTCTGGCGGGTCGTGTCGCAGCACCGGGTCGCCGCCCTGTTCACCGCCCCCACCGCGATCCGGGCGATCCGCCGGCAGGACCCGGACGGCACACGGATCGGCCGGTACGACCTGTCCAGCCTCCGGACGCTGTTCCTGGCCGGCGAGCGCCTCGACCCGGACACCTTCGCCTGGGCCGGCGCGCGGCTCGGGGTGCCCGTGGTGGACAACTGGTGGCAGACCGAGACCGGCTGGCCGGTGGCGGCGAACCCGCGCGGGCTGGAGCCGCTGCCGATCAAGGCCGGCTCGCCGTCGGTGCCCGTCCCCGGGTACGACGTGCGGGTGGTGGACCCGCGGGGCGCGCTGGTGCCGGCGGGCGTCGACGGCTCGATCGTGATCAGGCTGCCGCTGCCCCCGGGCTGCCTGCCCACCCTCTGGGGCGACGACGAGCGCTACGTCCGGTCGTACCTGAGCACCTTCCCCGGCTACTACCTGACCGGCGACGGCGGCCGGTTCGACGACGACGGCTACCTGTACGTGATGGGCCGCACCGACGACGTGATCAACGTGGCCGGGCACCGGCTCTCCACCGGGGCGATGGAGGAGGTGCTGGCCGGCCACCCGGCGGTGGCCGAGTGCGCCGTCATCGGCGTGGCGGACCAGCTCAAGGGCCAGGTGCCCAGCGGGTACGTGGTGCTCAAGGCCGGCGTCGAGGTGGACCCGGGCGTCCTCGCCGCCGAGCTGGTCGCCCGGATGCGGGAGCGGATCGGCCCGGTCGCCGCGTTCCGTCGGGTCACCGTCGTGCCGGCCCTGCCGAAGACCCGCTCCGGCAAGATCCTGCGTCGGACGATGCGGGGCCTGGTGGAGGGGCGCGACGAGCCGGTCCCGGCCACCATCGACGACCCGGCCACGCTCGGCTTCTTCCGGAACCTGGCCGCCGCCGACTGACGCCCGCCCGGCCCCGACCGCACCGCACCGCACCGACGGTCGGGGCTGGGCGGTGCTTCGCCGGCCGGCGGGCTGGGTCAGGTGTCCGGGCCGGTCAGAGAGTGACTGGTCAGGGGGTGGGGGCGAAGCGGTACAGCACGAAGTCCTTCGCCGCGCCGCAGAGCAGCACGCTGGTGTTCCACGAGCAGGACTCGCCGCGCACGTCCTTGGCCCGGCCCAGCTCGGCCGGGTCGGGGGAACCGACCGCCATCCCGGCGACGCTGGGGTCCGACTCGCTGCTGCTCAGCCTGTCGGCGAAGACCAGGATGTTGCCGGCGTCCAGCCGGACCGCCACCCCGTCCCGGTCCCGCAGCACCGCCTTGCCCTTCGGGTCGAAGATGGTCGACGTCGACTCGGGGTACTGCCGCCGGACGATCAGGTGCTCGCCCACGGGCACCAGTTCCTCCGCCCTCGGCGCCACCCAGTGTCGCGTCGCGGCGCCCTCGGTGGCCGCCACCACCTCGGAGCGGTCCGCGTCGCCGGACGGCGTCTCCAGCAGGCACGCCCGGTGCTCGCCGCAGGCCACCAGCGCCTCCGCCCGCCGCCCCTCGTCCGAGCTGTGCAGGATCGTCGGCTCGGTGACCTGGGTCAGGTCGTACCCGAGCAGCCGGTACCGGCCGGCGCCGCTGTCGTCGACCACGTACAGCCGGTCCTCGTGGGCGACCACGAGGTCGTCCCAGTCGGCGACGCCCGTCCAGCTCCGCTGCAAAGACCCGCTGTCCAGGTCGATCAGCCGGACCGAACGGTCCGCGCCGATCTGCACGAGCCGGTCGACCTTCCCGCGCCACGGGTCGCGGGGGGTGCCGCCGGCGTACGCCGGGCCCCCGGCGCCCTCGTCCGTGCCCACCGGCAGCACGGTGCTGCGGCTGTTGCCCGACTCATCGCGTGCGTTGTCCTTGACCCAGGCCTCCGTGCCGTCGCTCATCCGCAGGCCGACGAGCCGGTGCCCGGCCCGGTCGACCAGCACCACCACGTCCGTGCCGAAGATCAACCGGTCGTCGTTCCGGATCGTCCGGGCCCACCGCTGTTCGCCGGACGCGGCGTCGCGCACCACCAGCTCGCGGGGCGCCTCGGCGCCGGTCGCGTCGGAGAGGGCCGCCACCGCGCCGGGCACGGCACGGATCTCGTCCCACCGCTGCGCCACCTGCGTCGTCTGCTTGCGCCACCGCTCCCTGCCGGTCTCCGCGTCGACCGCCACGATCTCCAGCCGGTCGTCCGGCAGCGGGTAGGCGGCGTAGCCGGCGTTCCCGAGCAGCGCGGTGAAGGTTGCCGTCGGCCGGTCCGCGCCGGCGGGGACGCGCTTGACCTCGGTCAGGGTCTTCTGGAACTCCAGGCCCGGGTAGCGGTCCCGGGTGTACCACAGCGCGACGCCGCCGGCCACCCCGGCGAGGGCGAGCACGGCCGCGACCGTGATCCACAGCGCCCGCCGCCGGAGGGCGGGCGGCGGCGTCGGCGTACCGGAGACGGGCACGCCCCACAGGGCTTCCGGCGTTCCACCCATCCCGGGCGGCCCGGCGGCGGTCGGCGGCAGCCCCGGTCCGGCGGCTGCGGTCGGGGGTAGCCCCGGCCCGGCGTCGACCCAGGTGGGCGGCAGGCCGCCGGCCCCGGCCACCGCAGGCGCGGCCGCCGGTACGCCCCCGGCGCCACCCGCCGGCGCGGCCGGTGCCGCCTGTCGCGGCGGGCGGGGGGCCGGCAGGTCCGTCAGCGCTCCCTCGGCCACCGGCAGTTCCGGCTGCTCCAGCACGGTCGGCGCGACGCCCAACTCGGCGTGCAGCATCCGGGCCACCAGCGGCATCCGGGTCGGACCGCCCACCAGGAACAGGCCGACGAGCCGGTCGGGGGTGAGGCCGGCGGCGGCGATCACCCGCCCGGTCTCGGCCACCGCCCGGGCCAGCAGCGGGGTGGCCACCCGCTCCAGGTCCTCCCGGGTGAGCTGGACGATCTCCTGCGATCCCGGCACGACCACCGGCGCGACCGGGGCCCGGGACAGCATCTCCCGCGCCTCGCGGACGCTCTCCCGGAGCCGGTGCCGATCCCGCCACTGCCCGGCGTCAGCCGGCTGGGTCAGCCGGGCCCACCGCGCCGGGTCGGTCGCGGACACCAGCTCGCCGAGCCGGCTCGTCAGGGCGGCGTCCAGGTCGAGCCCGCCGAGGTCGGGCACGCCCCCGGTGGCGGTCACGGCGAAGCCGGAGTCGCCCCACGGGTCGGCGCCCTCGTTGCGCAGCACCGCCACGTCCAGGGTGCCACCGCCCAGGTCGAACACTGCGATGGAGCCGCCGACCGGCACCGGCCGGCGCAGCACCTGGGCGTAGTAGCGGGCGGCGGCCACGGGCTCACGCAGCAGCCGGGTGCCGAGCGGGGTGGGGCCGGAGAGGGTGTGTTCGGCAGCCTGCGGCCAGCCCGCCCGCAGCAGCGCGTCGGCGAGGACCTGACGCCGGGCGTCGTTCCAGGACGCGGGGCAGGTCAGCACCGCCGGGGGGAGGAAACCGACCGTGGCGACCGCGGTCTGGCCCACCGCGTGCAGGATCGCGGCCAGCAGGTCGGCTGGGGCGTACTCGCGGTCGCCGAGCGGCACGGTGGGGGAGTCGATCAGGCGCTTCGGGTTCGGCTCGTAGCGGCCCGGGTCGGCCTGCGCCAGCCGCTGCGCGTCCCGGCCGACGTGCAGGCGTCCGTCGGCGTCGGCGTACACCCCGGAGGGGACGACCGGCTGCCCGTCGACGAGCAGCGGCCGGGTCCGCCCGTCCGGCCAGCGGAGCACGGCCACGGTGTTGGACGTGCCGAGGTCGACGCCGAGGGCGAAGCCCTCGTGCTGGCCTGCCATGTGCCGCTACCTCCGCCGGGGACGAGGGGATGTCCGGCCCCGCATCGTACGCAGGCGGAACACCCGCCCGGCCAGGGCCTGCGGGACGACCAGGCACGACGGGAGCCGGGGCCGGCTCGACGAGCCCGGGGAGGCGGCCTCCCGCGTCGGCCGAGGACCCGGGCGGCGGCGGTTACTGTCGGCTTTGTGCTTGACACTGCTGCCGTGCGCCGGGCTAGCTGGTAGGCGGATCATCTGTCCGACCAACGTTCGACTGTGGAGTGTGATGGACGCTGACTTTGTCCAGTCGGTCGCGCGGGTCGGCGACCACGTCGAGGTCCGTCTCATCACCGGCGACCTGTTCGTCGGCCAGCTCGTGGAGCTGACGCTCAACCGGCTCGTGCTCCAGCAGCCGGACGGCGGGCGGAGCGTCCTGGCCCTCGCGGGCATCCTCGGGCTGCGGACCCTGGTGGGGATGCCCCCGGCCGAGCCGTCCCCGGTGGCACCGCCGGCCGGTCCCGTCCCGCCGACTCAGCCGGCTGGGTCCGTCCCGGCGGCGGTGCCGACGGCCGAGCCCGCCCCGACGGCCGAGCCCGCGTCGGCGGCGGTGCCGGTGGCGGTGCCCGCCCCGACGGCCGAGCCCACCCCGACAGCGGTGCCGACGCCCGACCCGTCGGCGCCCGCCCCGCGACCGGCACCGGCGGCGGACGACCCCGTTCCGCCGGCCGCCGTCGAGCAACCCCTGCGGCAGGCGACGCCCGTGGCCGAGGGCCGCCCGCCGTTCGCGCCGGTCGAGGTGGCCGCCGCCTCCACCGCGGTCACCTCGGACCTGGCCCTGCGCGCCGTGGCCTCGATGCCGGTGGAGGTGTCCTTCGACATCGACGTCCCGCAGGACCAGTACAGCGGCCTGCACTCCGAGTACCAGCGGTACCGCAACGCCGCGAACATCAACGAGCTGGCACCCAAGTTCGGCCGGCTGGGTCAGATCGCGACGGGCCTGCGCCGGATCCTCACCGCGGACCCGGTCAACGGCGACCTCTACCACCTGATCGGGGTCATCGAGCTGCTCAACGCCGCCCCGGCGAGCGCCCAGCAGTACTTCGCCACCGCGGCGGACCTCACCGCCGACCCGGAGAGTTGGCGGATGCTGGCCGTCGCCGCGGCGAAGAACGCGGACAGCGACGCCGTGGTGTACGCCCTGCTCCGGTACTTCCGCAACATCACCCCCATGATCGACTCGGCGGCCTGGCACGCGTTGCTGGGCGTGCTGGACGCGGCCGGTTCCCGGGCGCCCCTGGGCGACCTGATCCTCGCCCCCAACCTGCCGTCCATCACCCGGCGGGCGGTGGAGGAGGCCTGCCCCGGCGGCGTGACGCTGGAGCCCCGCGCCCGCCCCGAGGGGGCGCAGCCGCGTCCGATCCGGTTCCGGGCCGCGGGCTTCCCGCCGGCCGTCCGGCCGGGCACGCCGGGCCGCCCCGGCACACCCGGCCGGCTCCTGCCCACCCCGCGTCGCACCGTGGAGAAGCCGCCCGATCCCGCGCCCCGGCCGCCCGCCGCACCCGCGCGGGCGGCCAGCGACCACTTCGCCCGCGCCGACCACCTGAACAAGAAGAAGCGCGACTACGAGGGGGCGAAGGCCGCGTACCGGGAGGAGATCCGTTCGGGCGGGCCGAAGCGCGAGAGCGCGGTGAAGGACCTCGCCTGGCTGATCAAACGGTTCGACGGCGCGGAGGCCGCGCTGCGGGTCCTGGAGGTCGAGTTCCCCGGGGTGGTGCCGCCCGGCGACTCCCTGGACAACATCCTGATCGACTTCTACATCGCCGCCGGAAGGTACCGCGACGCGCTGGAGGCGTTGCACCGCCAGCTCGCCTCCCGGGACCCGTCCAGCTCCAAGGGACGGCACCTGCTCCACCAGATCGCGTTCGTGAAGTTCTCCGCCGGGCAGGACTCGATCCCCGAGTGGAAGACGTTGCTCGACGCCACCCCGGCGAACCCCGCCGTCCGGCGTGGCCTGGCCATGGCGTACGTGCAGCAGCGGACGTCGGCGAGCCTGGACGAGGCCGAGAACCTGATCCGCGACGACAGCACCGACCGGGCGGACGACATCCGCCGCCAGGTCGTCGCGATCCGTCAGGGCAACGAGCTGTCCCTCAGCACGCCCAAGTTCATCGACCGCCTGTTCACCTCGGCCCTGGTGGCCTACGTGATGGACCGGTACTCCGAGCAGGCGGCCGGGATCAAGGACCAGCGCAAGCGGGAGAACAAGCAGCCCATCTTCCGCGACGCGTTGCGGCTCGCCGACAACGCCGGGCACTCGCGGGGGTACCAGCGGGAGAACAGCGCCGACGGCTACATCTCCGCCGCGGCCATCCTGCGGGAGTACGGCGCCAACGGGCGCGACGACGACGAGGACCAGCTGCACGGCTGGCTGTGCAGCGGCCTGACGGCGCTGGCCGACCTGGTGCTGGACCGGCAGGCCAGCGAGGCCGCCCGGGACCTGTACTGTGAGGCGCTGGCCGCCTCCGAGCGGCTGCGCAACCCGGCCCGGGGCGGCGACGCCCGGCTGGCCATCGGCCGGTTCTTCCTCTCCCTCGACGGGCGGCCGGCACTGAGCTGGCGGCGCGACTCCACCCCCGACGGCGCGCCCATCGACGAGGTCGTCGCGCCGATCCTGCGCAAACAGCTCGACCAGCACGGCTTCGCCGTCTTCCCGCTGGTGGCGCAGCTCGTCGCCCAGACGGACGTGGCGGCCGAGCGGGTCACCGCGGTCATCCACGAGGACCCGGAGCTGCGTACCGCCGCGGCCAGGTACCTCGCCGACCGCGGCTACCTCGACGGCGACCTGCTCGACGAATGGCCCGACGAGCACCCGTCGGGTCGGCCGCCCTTCGAGGTGATGCGCGAGGCGTGGCAGCGGTACGGCGCGGCCTGGGGGCGGGAGCAGCGGCGAAAGGTCGCCGCCCTGGCGCCCCTGCACGAGCTGACGATCACCGAGGACGTCATCAAGACCGCGCTGGTCCGGCTCTCCGAGGTGCGCCCGGAGGTCGACTCGGACAGCGAGAGCCTCAGCCGGATCGATGACGCCCTGCGCGAGTTGCTCCAGTTCATCTACGCCGAGTCCTTCGAGGAGCGCGACGCCTCCCTGCGCCGGGTGACGGACACCATGAAGGGGGTCCGCAGCGAGGTGGCGAAGGCGCCCACCAGCTTCGCGGTCGAGGGCGTCGATCCGATCGCCGTCCGCATCGCCTCGCTGGTGGAGCAGGCGCAGGACCACCTGCTGGCCGAGCGCCGCCCCAAGCCGGACCTGGCGCTCGCGCTGGCCGAGAGCAACCGTGACCAGCACGGGCTGGTGACGGTGCAGATCGAGATCCGCAACAAGGAGGGCATGGCCCCGCTGGAGTCCGGGGAACTGCGGATCCGCAGCGAGCCGGACCTGTTCATCCCCCAGGACGAGGTGCTGCGGCTGACCAGCGCGGTGAGCGGCGGGCAGCACCGGGTGCTGGTGGTGAAGCTGCGGGTCAGCGACAGCGGGGTCCGGGCCGGCGCCTTCTCGCTGCCGGTGACCCTGCTGTACCGGTCCCGCTCCGACGACGAGTACGACCAGGTGGAGGCGAGCCTGGCCGTCCAGCTCGCCGACCCGTCGAAGTTCGAGGAGATCGACAACCCGTTCTTCCAGGGCTCCACGGGCGCCCCGGTGCAGGACCCGGAGATGTTCTTCGGCCGGGAGGAACTGCTCGACAACATCGAACGCCGGCTCCGGCTCGCCCCGGTGCCGGGCACCGGTGTGGCGATCTTCGGCCAGAAGCGGGCCGGCAAGTCCTCCATCCGGTTCCGGCTGATCGACCGGCTCAGCGAGCGGCGGGCGTCCAACAACCTGATCGTGGTCGACCTCGGCAACATCGGCAGCTTCAGCCCCGAGGGCGGCCTCGTCGGCCGCGGCCCGCACGCCCTGCTCGGCGAGCTGCTCTGGGAGATCCTCAACCGGACGGGCCGCAAACTGCTCGAGGACCCGGCCGGCGCCGGCCGGCCCCGCCTGGCCGCGCACGTCACCCGGGAACAGTTCGCCGCCAGCCCGCAGCCGGTGGTGGACTTCATCTCCATCATCGAGGACTACTTCGCCACGCTGGACCGGCCACCACACGTCGTCGTCCTGATCGACGAGTTCCAGTACTTCGACGAGTGGATCCGCAACCGCCTGCTGCCGCAGTCGTTCATGCAGGCGCTGAAGGCGATCATCGAGCGGCGCGTCTTCCACCTCGTGGTGGTGGGCCAGGACGCGCTGGAACGGGTGATCCGCGAGCACGCCAACGTCTTCGTGGTGTTCGCCCGGGAGCGGGTCACCTACCTCGACGACATCAACGCCCGGAAGCTGATCGAGCTACCCATCCTCATCGGGGGCCGGGACGGGCACAGCCGGTACCGGCAGCACGCGGTGGACCGGATCGTCGAGCTGACCGGCGGCAGCGCCTTCTACATCCAGAAGTTCTGCTTCTCCCTGGTCGAGCAGATGAACCTCAACCGGGCCCCGCTGGTCACCGAGGCCGACGTGGAGCTCGTCCGGGAACAACTGCTGGACTCGCTCGGCGAGGAGGACTTCGACAACCTGGAGACCGCCGGCTACACCGAACCGGACGCCCCCACCGCCGAGCACTTCCGCCCCGTCCTGCTGGCCGTGGCGGTCGCCTCCCGGCAGGGCCTGGCCACCATCGAGCGGGTGCAGGCCGTCTACCGTGGCAGGGATGACCTCACCGAGCTGCTAAACGACCTGGTGATCCGGGACGTCGTCCGCAAGGAGGGGGGCGCGTACCGGATCGTCGTCCGCCTCTACCAGGACTGGCTGCTGATGCACCACGTCGGGGCGTCCATCGAACTGGGGCGCTAGGGTCGGCTGCCATGACGGTCAATCCGTACCTTGGCGTCGGGCAGGTGGCCACCGCCGAACGATTCGTGGGCCGGCAGGGCCTGCTGCGCCTGCTGAGGAACTCCTGGCGGGGCCCGCGCCCGGCCAACCTGAGTCTCCAGGGCAACCACCGGATGGGCAAGACCAGCGTCGTACGCCGGGCTCAGGAACTGTTCGCGGTCGACCGTCCCGACCTGCTCGTGGTCTACCTCAGCGTCGCCGGGTACGAGAGCGGCGCCGACGTGTTCCGGGCCGTCGTCGCCCGGGTGCGCCAGGAGGCCGAGCGGCTCAACCAGCCGGGGGACGGCGCGCCGCCCGACTGGCTCGCCAGCCTCAACGACATCGAGCTGTCGGTGCACAGCAGCATCGAGTGGCTGGACCTGAAGGAGTGCTTCGAGGCGTTCTTCACCGCCCTGCACCGCGTCGGCGTCGGCGTCGGCGTGATCCTCGACGAGTTCGACCAGGCGGAGGTCTTCCGGCGCGTCGAGTTCCAGCTCCTACGGGACCTGGTCAGCGAGAAGAACTACTCCGCCGGGCTGGTGACCCTGTCCCGTCGGTCGATCAAGTCGATCGAGCTGGCCGCCGTGGCCCACTCGACGCTCGACGGGGTCATGGGGATGAGACGGCCGGTGGGCCCCTTCCGGGACGACGAGGTCGCCGCCATGCTGGCCCGGGCCGTCGACGTCGACGTCGACCTCACCGACCTGCGGCCCGAGATCGTCCGGCGGGCCGGGAACCACCCGTACCTGATCGAGTTGTTCTGCCACGAACTCGTGGAGACGCACCTGACCGACCGGCTCGACGCGGAGCTGGCCTGGGAGCAGGTGGAATCGCAGTTCCGCGACCAGTTCACCCGTTCGATCGCGAACCTCAACGCGGACACCGGCGAGCGCGGGGGAGACCTGCTGTACCAGGTGCTCACCCGGACCTACCTGACGATCGACTCGCAGGACATCGCGCTGCTGCGCCGACTGGGACTCATCCGCCCCGACGGGGCCACGGTGGCGCTGCTGTCCCCGGAGTTCGCCCAGCAGGTACGCCGCATGGTGCTGACCAACGCGCTGCACGGCTGGTGGATCGACCGGGACCTGGCGCTGCGCGCCCGCGTCCGCGAGCGGCTGACCCGCTCGTGGGGTGAGGGCTGGGGTGCGGAGCTGAGCCGGCGGGTCGGTGACGCGGCGGCCGCCCCCGGGCGCTGGTACGGCGGGCCGGAGGGCGTCCCGCTCGTCCCGGCTGAGCGGCTCGACCCGCTCGACCGCCTGGACACCGCCGAAGTCATCGACCTCGTGCTGCTGAACTGGAAACTGTTCGAGCCCCACCTCGGCGGTGACCCGGCCGCCTGGAAGGAACGTGCGGAAGCGGTGACGCAGGCCCGGCAGGCCGCCGATCGCGGCAGCCCGCTGGACGCGGACCTGCGCCGCCGGGCCGAACA
This sequence comes from Micromonospora sp. CA-111912, assembly GCF_050948415.1. Classification (NCBI taxonomy): domain Bacteria; kingdom Bacillati; phylum Actinomycetota; class Actinomycetes; order Micromonosporales; family Micromonosporaceae; genus Micromonospora; species Micromonospora sp. CA-111912. The sequence continues at coordinate 5,825,085 of NZ_CP192007.1, read as the reverse complement.
CAGCCTCGACGGGCTACCGCCGGCCTGACCGGGCCGGTCTTTCGGCCGGCGAGAACGTCGGATCCTCGGTGCCCTGCGTGCCCTCAGCGTCCTGTCGCCCTCGGCGTCCTGTGTGCGTTCGGCGTCCTACACGCCTTCGGTGAGCCGCCACAGCGCGGCGGCCTCCGAGTGCCGATTCGCGCGCCGCAGTTGCCTGATGCGTTGGCGTAGCGCCTCGGGCTCCTGGTCGACCGCTGCCTCGCGAAGCGCCGCCGTCGCACCCGGGAAGTTGCCCACGCGCTGCAGCAGTCGGGCGCGCTCGGTCGCCGGCACGGCGACACGCCGGAGGACGGGTCCGCCCCGCCCCGCGTCGTTGCCGCCGCCTGCGGCGGCGACGGGTGCCGACCAGGCCCGGTTGCGGGCCAGGGCCAGGTCCCCGATCGAGTTGCGGCTGCGCTGCTGAGGGACCGGCCAGCGCTTCTCGGCCAGGACCGCGGCCAGGTGGCGGTAGAGCGTGTGCAGGTCGAGCAGTTCCGGACCGTCGGCGACACCTTCCTCCAGCGCGGTGATCAGCTCACCGGTGAAGGCGGTGTACCGCGCGCCGGGCGGCGCCTTCGCCGTCTCCGACTCGGCGCAGGCGGTCAGCACGAAGGCCCCGTTGACCTCGGTGAGCGCGGCCACGTCGATGCTGGCCGGTGCCGGGCCCATGTCACCGGCCAGCGCCAGTGCCGAGTAGCAGCAGTCCAGGACGACCACCCGGCGGGTGGCGGCCAGGGTGGGGTCCGTGAGTGCGCGACGGATGTGGTCGAAGGACAGCGCCCGCCACCACTGGTCGAGATCCTCGACGCCGGGCAGGGCGAGGGTCAGCTCCCCGGTCAGGATGTTCGTCAGACCGTGACCGGCGTAGTAGACGAGCAGGGTGTCGGTGGCCTCCCGGGCGGCCGAGCGCAGCGCCCCCATCACGGCGCCGAGCGGGTCCGGGCCGGACAGGTCCGGCACGAGGATGTTCTCGGTGGGCAACCCCCACACCGCTGGGTCGGTGAGCAGCCGGCGCAGCGCGCCGACGTTCTCGCGCACCGCCGGCAGGGGCGGCAGCGAGTCGTACTCCGGCACTCCCACCAGTACCGCTCGGGAGGCGGTCGGGTCAGCGAGCGTTGCCATCGGAGGTCACCCCAGCCGCGGGGGCGGGATCCGCCGCGTCGAGCAGTTCGACCACGCCCTCGGCCGTGGAGTCGTCGTCGATGGCGATGGACCTGCCCGGCCGTTCCAGCAGCACGATGATCGGATCACCGGAGCCGGCCCGCTGCTGCTTCTGCGCCTTCCGGAACGCCACGATCGAGGTGATCAGGCTGGCCAGGGCGATGCTGTTGGAGAGAACGACGTTGATCGTTTCCAGCGAGCCGCCGCTCATTTCCCCGTCGACCGGCCCTCCGGCGGCCGGCGAGAGCCGCGCGTGCCGGGTGAGTTGCCGGTCGCGGGCGAGCCAACGGTAGAGCGTCGTCGCCTCGGTCCCCGCCGGATCGTTGTCGATTCTGAGCGACAGTTCCATTGCGCCTCCCGGCTTCGACCGCGTGTGATCCAGGCTAGCCGAGGCCGACCATCGGGGGCAGTTCCGAAGGCCGTGGGAGATCCGGGCCGAGTGACTGATCTACGACTCTCGTCACGTCGGTGCCCGCTCTGACCGACAACCGGGTGAGTCGAGTATGGAACGGAAGACAGGAGTCGTACCCCGACCGCCCGTTTCGGGCTGGAGACCGTGAGAACCGACCGCGGCTGTGTCGCGGGCCAGTTGTATGGCCCGCGACACAGCCGCGATGGTGGCGAATCGGCCGCTGAGGGGCGGTGTCGTCAGAAGTTGACGCTGACCCCGGCAGCCTTGCATGCCGCCGTGATGTCCGCGCCGGCCTTCTCGAAGGCGGGGTTGTCGGCGGAGTTTGCCGGGTCCGCGGCCGCTGCCGCCTTGGCTGCCTCCACACCGAACTGCTTCAGAGCGGTGGCCACCTTGCTGTCGCCCCCGGTGGACGCCAGCGTGGTCATCTTCCCCTCCAGATCGGTGAGGATCTTCTTGAACGTGGCCGGCGACGGTTCGCCGGACTGCAGGGCGGCGACCAGCTGCGCCTTCATGTCGTCCCCGGCCTTCTTCGCCGACTCGCAGAGCTTCTTGTCGCTCGTGCCACCCGTGGCGCCCGTCGCAGCCGTCGACGGCGGGGCCGAGGAGGGAGAGGCGGCCGCCGAGGAGGGAGCCGTGGAGGCGGACGGCGTGGACCCGGCCGTGGTCGTGGTGTCCTCCCCACCACCGCACGCGGTGAGAGCCATCAGGGAGGCACAGATCAACAGAGTGGAAGTAACCCGAAAACGCTTCACAGACGCGCACGCTAGCCGAAACACGCATTGTGGACAACTTCGAACCGACGGTCGGCGAAGAGGTCCTGAATCGGGGCAAGAATAGGCCGCATAGTGCGGGCATTCGGCTCCGACCGACGGGGTTGCATCGCGGTCAGGTGTTGCGGCAAGGTGGCTGGCAACCGACAGCTACTGATCGATTGCACAGGGGTGGCGGGGGTGCCCTTGCAGTCGGGCATACGGGGGAGACGGGTGGGTTCGACTCCGACTGCTGGCCACAGAAGCAAGACATCGACATTGATCACGCTATGGGCGCTCGGGCCAGTCTTCGAGCTGCCCGTGACGGCTATGGCCGTCACCACTTTTCCGGAGGTTGCCGCTGATGCAACGTTCGGTTCTTCGGGTACGCAGGCGGTGCTCGCGGTCGCGTTCGTGACGGCGCTGCTGGCAGCCGTTGTGTCGTGGCCCGCGCGGCAGACTTCCAGGGCGCTCCGTCGCGCGGTCGCAGTGACCTGCTGGGTGGCGGCGGGCCTCCTGGCGGCGCTCATGCTCGGCTTCTTCGTCGGTGCTGGGTGGGTCGTCTTCGGCGTACTGCTCGCGCACTGCGCCGCGGCCCTTGGTGCTCTCGGCTTGCTGGCTGTCCGCTCGGCTGTCAACCTGCCTGCCGAGTAGGCGGGAGCGGGGTCGTACGACGATGCTTTGGAGCTGAGTCGTTTGTGACATCAGGTGGCGTGTCGGCCGCGGTGGCGTCAGCCGGGCCGCTGATCCGTTTACGACATCAGCTTCAAAGCGTCTCGCGGGCGGGTGACTGCGGATCCTAAGAAACAAGGGGACGGCTCTACCGTGGCCTGATCGGGTCTTGGTCCCGACACCGCTGACACCAGCTCTCCGATACCGTCGCGAGGTGAGCCCTCTGTCGCGGCACGCGTCAAGCCTTCGCACACTCGAAACGTGGCCCTGGTCGCCGGCTTCCTGGTCTCGGTCATCACTCTGTCGACGGACACCGGGACGACCGAGCCGCACATCTTGGCGGGCATCCTCGTCGCGACCGGGACAGGGCTGCGCATCGAGGCCGCGATCAGCGAACCTCGGGCGCGACGACCTGAGCCAGGACGTGGCCCGCTGCGCCGGCCGATGCCGGTCGGCGGCCGCCAGCAGGCCGAGCGCAGCGGGCAGAGACGAGAACGGCGCAGGTGCGGTGATCGTGCCGCTGACCTGGGCCGGAGGGTGTGGAGCGGGCGACGGGAATCGAACCCGCACCGTCAGTTTGGAAGACACCCGGAGCGGGTGCCGCCGGCTATCGTCGGGCATCGGTTTATGCAGGTAGATGGCATGATCAACGGCCTAGCGTGCCGCTTCGTGTGGGTCGGTAGCGGGCGGTGTGTGACACGACGTGTGACACGAAACGCCCGGCGTAGAGAAGCCCGTGAGGGGCCACCACGTCCCGGCTGATCTGTCTTCGAGGGCCTCAACGAAGAAGAGGCCAATGAAGCACAAGGCGAGTTCCCAGAGCCGATCCGAGCGGATCGAAGGGGTCATCCAGGTAGTCATCATGCTCACGATCGGAGGAGCAGCCGGCGCTGCCAGCTTCCGACACGTTCACGACGTCTCGGCAGCGCACGGCCAGGGCGGGTGGCTCGCCTGGGCCAACGCAGTGACCCTGGAGCTGATGTCGATCGCCGCCGGTCTGGAGGTGCGCCGCCGGACGCGCACCGGCAAGTCGAAAGCGTTCCCAGTGACCGTCCTGGTCGTCGCGGTGTTCTTGTCGCTCGGTGCTCAGGTGATCGAGGCAGAGCCGTCAGTGGTCGGTTGGCTGGCAGCTGCGCTGCCGGCTGCGGGGTTCCTGATGATGGCGAAGATCGCCCTTGCCCGGATGAGTGAGAGCCCAGCAGCCACGTTGGCCGTCCAGTCGGCCTCCGAGGCTGCTTTGTTCGCCACCGCGGTTGCCGGCCAGTCAGACGGAGTCCCGGACTTGCTGATATCGGTCCTGGACTCCGGTCAGGCAGTCCTGGACTCCACCCCCGTAGTCCCGGACCCCGTCCCGCCGGTCCTGGACTCCGCCGCCGTGGTCCCGGACTCCGGGACGGTGGCGATCCCGGACACCGTGCCCGTAGTCCCGGCCTCCGGTCCTGTGGTGACCGAACCGGCCCCCGTGGTCCCGGACTACCCAGGACCCGTAGAGAGCGACGGTCCTGGGGTCCTGGACCCCGTAGAGGACTCGCAGGTAGTGACGGTTGCGTCGGGTCCGGCGGTCCCGGACTCCGAGGGCGAGCCTCGCCTGACGAAGGTCCAGATCATGGAATCAGCCTTCGCTGAGGCCGTCATGGAGGGGCGCGACATTGACCACCGCGAGCTTGCCCGACTGGCTGGCGCTGATCTGTCACATGCCCGACGAGTGCGCGGACGACTGTTGACGGCCGTTGCCTGCTTGACGGAAGAAACCTAATGCAGGCTAGTGCGGACGGCCTGTGCGCAGGTCAGCTTCGTCTCAGAGGGCAGGTCGATCATGAAAGTGCAGGCGACTCGTAGCACGTACGGCCACCCGTGCAGAGCGGAGTTGATTCCGTTCGGGCCGTAGGCTCGCAGCAGGCCAGCGCGCCGGTGCACGAAGGCGTGTCCCCGGGACGGTAACTGGCTCGTTTTACGGACTTAGGTGTTCGACAATTGAGTGTGTTGCTGATAGGGGTCCTCATGCCGATATTTGATGACTCTATTCGTGTAGACCATATGCCGAGGAAGCCGAATGAGGTCGAGTATAACTTCCTGAACCGTTCGGCCAGGCCGTTTTTTGCCGAAGTCCGCCGGCTGCTTACCGAATGGGTGGGCCAGTACCCCTCCTCGGAGCGTAACTCGCTGATCAAGAGCATGCAGGCTGGGGGCGATCAAGGGTTTGAGTCGGGGTTCTGGGAACTCTACCTACACGAGGCGTACCGCCGTTCCGGCTATTCTATCACTGTGCACCCAGAAGTGCCGGGCTCCTCAAAGCGCCCAGACTTCTTTATGGACAACGGTGAGAGCCGTTTTTATCTGGAAGCAGTAAAGGCGAATATCGCAGCGGGCACGCTTGCAGAGAAACGGCGGTTAAACGAGGTGCATGCCGTGCTGGAGAAACTGCCTGCGGACACGTTCAAGATCAGCTTTTTCTATAGCTCGATCGGCTCGCAGCCACTGGCCACCACCATGCTGCGTAGTCAGCTGACGGAATGGCTCGCGTCCCTTAATCCCCGCGCAGTCTCTGCCGCATATGCCGCGAACCTAAGCCGCTGTACCCTCCCCCGGTACCAATTCGAGGAGGAAGGCTGGTCCCTGGAATTCGCAGCTCTGCCGCTGCGGTCCGAGGCATCCGGCAAGGGCGGTCCGCTCGTTGTCACGTTCGGCCCCAGGCGAGCAGGGGGAGTGGACAACGTCACCCGGCTCACCCGGGCTGTCGATGAAAAGGCCAAGCGATACGGAAAACTCGACGCCCCCCTCGTTATCGCAGTCATGGCAAACACCGAGTACCCGACGAGGGACTACCAAATTCAGGAAACTCTATACGGACTATCTGCTGCAGTCCCTCGACAAGCGTCCAAAGACCCAAGCGATCTTCACCAGGATGGGCACTGGCTGACCCGCAAAGGTTGGAGACGCGGACACGCCCCCCAAGTGGTCACCACAAGCAACCTCAAGCCATGGCTCGTCGCCAATGTCCAACCCAGTTTGTGGACCACCCTTGAGCCCGGAGTCAACATCCCCCTACAGCCGCTATGGCTAGCACCCGTCTCAGTTGACACGCCCGAGCCAACCATTTCGCGAGCGCAGCCGATCAACGAACTCTTCGGCCTGCCAGGCAACTGGCTGAGTGGCGACGCCTTCTAGCGACGCCGGGTTGGCAGCGAGCCAGGTACCCACGGAACCGCTCTCGGCAGCACCATCACCGCCGTGGCCAGTGAGCCCCTACCGCCTCGTCAGAACGGAACGACACTCGGCGTGTCACCAATCCGGTGAACGTACGTCGCCGACGTTGCCCCAGTCCCCAAGGTTCACGTGTACGAAAGGTAGCGCCTCGCCGCAAGTCATGGTGCAAGACCGAGGGGTGTGAGGGTGCTGGCACCCAGCGAGGCTCGGCGGCCCGTGGTGGTCCGGGGAGACCGGTCAATCCAGGAGCTCCCGCACAAGGAGATCAAGCTCGTCGGCGTCTGGTGAGTCGAGTAGGTGTTGCCGGACCAGTTTGCGAAGGGCGACGAAGTGCTTGCTGGTGTCCAGGTCGAGTGCTGCGATCCGGTTCATCTCGGACTGGCCGATTTCTGCCAGGCGCAGGTGCCGCGGGTTGGTGTTGTCGTAGGTGGGGATGGGAAGCTCCCACACGTATCTGTCGATGTGGCGCTCGTCTTTCGCGTAAGGCAGCAGGGGGCGGACGAGCTCCGTGATCGCAGGAGCATTAAGGATGGCCAGGAGGTAGAGGCCCTCGCTGCGGCTGGTGACGGTGGCCCAATACAGGGAGTGTTCGATGATCCCATTCGGTGCGTCGATAAGCGCGGCCGACACGTGCATGCCGGACTTGCCATAGACGACGCGGAGCGCGGTGCCGGGTAGCTGTCCGATGAGGTCGTTCTGGTAGTTGAGGCGTCCCGTGAGTGTCAGACGATCGCTGCTGCGGTGCTGCAACCACAGTTCCTCCGCATGCCGCCACCAGCGGGCCAGGTCAGGGTACCGATCGAGATCGCGGTGCCGGCCGTCCAGAATTTCGGTTCCTTGAAGGGGAAGGATCGCGTAGCGAGGCGGAAGGGTCCGGTACGGCAGCACGCACTCGCTGAGGTAGATGGGCCGGACGAACTCGCTCTCCACCACGCCGTCAAGGTCGGGCAGGGCTTTCCACGGTGGGTTTTCGCTAGTGGACCGGTCGGACCGGACCTTGACCCGGCCTGCCCCGAGACCGAGGGGGCCTGCCTCCTGGCGCTCGACGAAGAACAGCAGCCGTGGATAGATCGTGGCACCGTTAGCGAATCGTGGACGATAGGGGGAGTCGTTCAACCCTTCGCTGGCGTAGACGAGCTCGGCGCCAGCGCGGGAGATCGCACTCTCGACGTGCTCCCATCTGGCCGCTCCGCGGGGCAAGGTCCCGGTCCACCGCTGGGTGGTTCTGGGGAGCGGTTTGCTGTTCCCGTGTGTAGTGCGGTGTCCGAAGATAACGGCGCTGCCTCGGGGAAAGAAGTGCGGGCGCAGCCGGCGAAGATCCCATGAGTGGGTGAAGGCGACGTCGATTATCTCGCTTGGGTCGTGGAAGGCGCCGCTGCGAAACCCGGTCCAGTAAGGCCGGTCGAGGACGGGATTGGGGACGACGAAGCCGAATGTACCGTTGTCGGTGAGGTACTGCTGCACGGAGCGGGCGATGAAGAGCCCAGACAGGTCCTGGTGGGTGGCGACCTCGAAGCCCTTCCACAGCCCGCGTTCTTGGCTCATTTCCTTGAACCGTTCCTGCATCTTCGCAGGCATATGCCGGTAGGACAGCCAGGGTGGGTTGCCAACCAAAACGTCGACGCGGTTCTCTGGACGGGAAAGCCACATGGGGCGTGCGAGGTTGCGAACATAGTAGGACCAGATGTGGTTGCGGTCGTGGTCGACCAACTCACACAACAGCTGTAGGTTCTGCGTGATCGCGGCGTGGTGTTCGGGTTCGATCGCCAAACGCCGGAACACGTGGACCAACGAGGGCACCGTGCCCCTGACACGGCGCTGGTCTGCGGCGAGGTCGGCGAGCGTGTTGACGAGGTCGTCGAAGCGGTAAACGTCGGCAAGGAGGTCCTCGGGGAACCGCAAGTCACTCTTGTAAAATCGGCCGTCATAGTCGGTTCGGACCACAAGGTGGCCGTGATCGATTAGGTCGAGGCGTTGATCCCATTGGACGCTATCGCCGAGGAAAACCGGAACCCGAATGGGGCCACGTTCGCCGTTCAGTCGGTCGCGGCCGATTGCCAGAAGATAGGTGACGCGGGCGAGAGCTACCGCGACAGGGTGCAGGTCGATACCAGCGACGTGGTTAGTAAGCCCATGGAGGGCCTCCTTGAGGGATGTTCCAGCTGCCTCGGCAGCTGCCAGATAGCGTCGAGCGGCGTGAAACAGGAACGTCCCCGACCCGCAGGAAGGGTCCAACACTCGCTGCTGGAGAGGGTCAGTGACGCTTTCGGAGACGACACTCTCGGCCAGCCAGTCAGGTGTGTAGTACTCGCCCTGAGCCTTGCGGGTCGCGGTACTGATGATCGACTCGTACAGCACTTTGAGCACGTCATGATCGACATCAGCCCAATCGAATCGAGCCAGACGCCGCGCAACAGCACGGACGAAGCCGTCACCCTCGGGAACTTCAATGACCCAATCGAAGAAGTCGGCCTCGATTACCCCGTAAAGTTGGGCCTGGTTGAAAGTCTCGCCGATTAGCAAACTGGCAGGCTCCATGTTGCGTACCGGCAGCCCGAGGACCAGGTGCGCGATGATCTCGGCGGTGTTCACCAGCAGGGTGTGCTCGACGAACAAGGAGTCGTCGTCGGTGAACTGCGTCCCGAGCGCGCTTCGCAGCAGTTCCGACCACAGCTGCCTCTTCATCTGCACTGTCGGCAGATCTTTGTGGGCGTCGTAGAGAGCGGTGAGCGTCGCAATATCGATGCTGTACGAGACGCTGTCCGCGCCGAGCCGTCGTCGGATCTCCATTGGGGTGGGCTTCACGTCGGTGGTTGTGGCCAGAACTTCCTCCAGCCACAACAGTAGATCTGCTATCTGGGTCCGCTTGGTCAGTCGGAAGTAGTTGACTTCCTTCAGAACGTCGCCGTTGAGGTGGTAGGCCCGCCAGTCCGCGCCGTCGGTAAGTACACCCACATAGCGCTGCGCGGTCTGTTGTGTGCGAGTCTTGACGTACCCGGTCAGTTGGCGGATCGCGTCCCGTAAGGCCGCAGTACTGCTCAGGTCCTTCTTGATCTCGATGACGGTAAAACCGACCTCGACGTCGATGCGTCGGCCGTCACCAACCTGCGTCTCCAGATCGACGGTCATATCGTGCTCGGACAGGTTCAGTCCCCCTGTAAGGAGCAACTGCCGCACATCCGCCTGAAGCGTGGCCTCACTACGCAGTCGATCCCGATCCGCGATGCGGCTCACGAGGACCTGCACCTCGGACTGCACAGACTCCCTCACCAACGCCAACCGCCTCTCTCAACCGACCGACCGGGTAGCGCAGCTGCCCGTCGAGAGCCACCCTAGGTCACTCAACTCGGCAGAAGCGGATGCGGCGCTGTTCGCCGAGATGAGGGTGCCGTCCTTCGAGGCATCCTGTGCAGGGCTGGCCGTTGAGCCAGCGGCGTCCGTATGTCACGAGGCAACACCAGATGAGGCGGAGAAGCGCGACGAGGCGGGGGTAGATCCACCATCGGGCGATGGGTTGCGACTGACCGGGTTGCGTCGCAGCCAGGTGTTCCGGCAAGCTGGCTAGCCACTGACAGCTACTGGTCGGTTGCGCAGGGACGGCGGCTCGCCTTGGTGGTCGTGCGGACGGGGGAGCACGGGTGGAACCAACTTCAACTGCTGGTCGCAGACGTTCGTTGTCGACACTTCTCGTCCTCTGGGTAGTCGGCCCGATCTTCGAGCTGCCTGTAACGGTCATGGCTGTATCTTCCTTCCCCGAGGTCGCCGCTGATGCCGCGTTCGGCTCTCCGGGTACACAGGTGGTACTCGCAGCTGCGTTCGTGATGGCTCTGCTGGCAGCCGGTGTGTCGTGGGCCGAGAAGCAGGTTTCCAAGACCGTCCAGTGTGGGGCTGGGGTTGTCTCCTGGGCGGCGGCTGGTCTCGTGGCTGCGGTCATGCTCGGCTTCCTCGTTGGCGGGGAGTGGGTTGTCTTTGGCGTGTTGCTCGCTCACTCCGCCGCATCTCTTGGTGTCCTCGGTTGGCTGGCCGTCCGATCGGCCAGCAACGTGCCCCTCGGCCACCCAGGGCGGCGGTGAGCATGAGCGACGAGATCACCGACAAGCTGCGCCGGCTGCACCAACGCACGGCGGACCTGACTGCCCTGACGGCCTCGGTCCAGGCCCAGGCGCCCCCGGAGGAGGCGGCGGGAACTGACCCGAGCGGTGCCATCACGGTCACGCTCGGGGCAGACGGACTTCCCACCCGCATCCGAGTCGGGCTCGGCTGGCAGCGCCGGCTGCAGCCGTACGCACTGGGGCAAGCCGTCTTGGCGGCGCATGAGAACGCCGTAGCCGACGGGCAGCGTGCATGGTCGGAGGGGTTCGACAGTGACTCGTGGCTTGCCGAGGCTGAGCGCATCGAGACGCGAGGCGAGCAGCAGAACGAGGCCGACTCTGCGAGCCCGATGCCTCAGGTCCCCGTGTACGGCCAGCCCCGCGACCTCCTAGCGATGACCGAGGAGGTGCTCAAGTCCCTGCAGAACGTACGCGGGCGGGCGGTCGAGCCGTCGGTGCCTGCCGTAGGACGGAACCGAGAGCGGTCCCTCTCTATCACGTTGGCCCCTACCGGGCTGCAGGGGTGCGAGATTGAGCCGCGTTGGGCGGCAGGGGAGAGCGTTGGCGGTATCAACTCCGGCTTGAGCGAGGCACTCGCCCAGGCGCACGCAGCACTGCGCGATCAAGCAGCCCAGCGAGAGGGCGAGGCCGTCAACCTTGACGTCCTGGCCCGCGAGGCCCTGGCCACACTCGCGAGCCTGACCACTGCGAACCACCAGCGAGAGGAACGCTGATGCAGCCCCCAAGCCGGAATCAGGTCACCGTCGCCACGAACACGCTGCGCTCCGAGGCAACCGAGTGGGACGGCCAGAGCGCAACCGTCGGGGGGCTCGGCTCGAAGGTCGCCGGGATGGAGCTGGGCCGCGTCGAAGCTGGCCTGTTCCAGCTCATCGTGTCTCCGTACAACGACGTAGTGCAGCAGGTCAGCCAGCGATGCGACGAAGGCAAGAAAGCTATGACCGAGGTGGCACAGACCTTGCGCAAGGTCGCGGACACGTACGACGAGGAAGACCGGAACAACGCTCATAAGATCCACAAGCTGTACTAAGCCGGGGGCAGGGTAGTGACCTTCAGTAAGGCGCAGTACGAGTCGTTGATCGCCGACATCAGGTCCGGTCTGGATGACTTCGCCAAGCACCTGGACGCGGTCATGGTGGCCTCGGTGGCTGCCTCCAGTCGCTGGTACATGACGGATAGCGCCTCGGCGGCCGTCGTCCGGCTGGGCAGGGAGAGCGTCAAGGTCGGCAAGCAACTGATCGACCTGTTCCTTGACCTCCTGAAGGGCGCCACAGCGCCAATCTTCATGTTCCTGGACGCCTGGGAGTGGATGAACATCCGCGGCGAGGCCTCAGGGGTGGCCAGCGCGTTGACCACCCAGCACCTGGTGGTTGATGACTCGGACTGGTCCGGCAAGGCCCGTGACGCCTACGTCGCCCATGTGGACGGCCAGGCGAAGGCGGCGTCTCAGATCACCTCTATCGCTTCGAGTACGTCCGGTCACCTGCTGGCTTGCGCTGCGGCCGGTGCCGCCTTCTACGCAACCCTGGCAGTCGTGCTGGTCAGGCTGATCGCGGCAGCGAAGCTCGCCATAGACGCTTTCAGCACTGCGGTCCTCTCGCCGGCGGGCGCGGCCCTCATTCTCGGCGAAGCCGGCATCAGCACCCTGACCATCGGCACCGCCGTTGTCACTCTGACTGTCTTCCTGGGGACGCAGGCCACGACGATGGTCAACCTGCACGGCGAGGCCGTGGACTCGACCTCGTTCCCGGGCGGGAAGTGGCCGGCGGCCAACTCCTCGATCTACAACGACGCGACGGTGACCGACGGTGACGCAGACTGGTCGCTGGCTCCGGGCTAGGACGGCGCTGGTTCATCGAGGTGCGAGGTCAGGGCTTCCGGCTCCCATGGTCACCCGACCTGCCCTGAACTTTCGGCCCTTGAACGCTCGATCCTTGCTGGGCGGCTTGGTAACCGTCGAAGGCCTTGGCTGCGCTGTAGATCGCGTCAAAGAGAACCTCGGCTTCCTCCAGCGCCAGCTTGATGTTGATCCGGTTCGGCCCGAGCGTGAACTCGCCGGTGGCAGGGTCGTACCCGCCTCCCCAGTGGTCGCGCGCTGCGGCTGCCGCACCTTCCTGCCGTTTCTGTTTACGCTGACGGACGCCTTCACCAACTGCGTAGTCATCGAAGTGGATCAAGATGTCGCGGGCTGCGATTGCTCCGGGGACCTTGTCCAGGAATCGCTGCCGGGCGGCCTTTAGGTCCGCCCGAGCGGCTGGGCAGCAGTCGAGCAGCGTGCCTGCCAGCATCATTTTGGCGGCGTACTCAACCTGCCGCAGGGCGACCGCGAACTGGCGGGCGTCGATCTGCTGGGGGTCTGGCAGCCACATGCCAAGCTCCCGCTCGTCGAGGCGGCGCGCGCAGAGTCGGAGGGTCCAGACCCACCACTGAGCTTCGGAGACGGCGATGGCCTCCGGGTGATGCGCTGGCGACCAAGGCTCGGGGGTGGTCGCCACCTCTTCAGTCATCCTGTCAGTTTGACTGCACAGCTTCGCCGGGGGTAGCGAGATAACGCGGATGCGCGCCGTACTCTCGTCTGCCACCGAGCGCGTTCATGATCCTCACGTTCAGCATCCAGGGCAGAGTCAGCCCGCCGGCTTGGCCTTGACGTAGACGCCCTCGCCTTGGCGGCCCTCTACGAGGCCTTCGGTTCGAAGGATCAACATGGCGCTGCGAACAGAAGCGTAAGAAACCTCATGTTCGGCCTTGAGTTCGGTCGTCGACGGCAACTTGTCGCCTACGGCGAACTTGCCGCTGCGGATCTGTTCGCGGATGGACTCTGCCACTCGCTCGTACTTCGGGATCATCTGTACTCCTCGGGTCGCATCCCCGAGTAGATCACTTCCAGATATCCCTATCAACTATGTCGTGTCGTGTATACCTATCGTACTATGTCCGTTAAGCTCCGAGTCGTGTTCGTCCTCGGGTCGCACCAGGAGGGGCACAAGTCCGGTGCCTGCTCACTTGTTCCCCCGTGCCGAGTTGCGGCAGGCACCGGACCGATCAGCCAACCAGTCACGCCAAGTCGGGCCGTTCCGACGGCCGGGCCGCGCATCGCTGTCGACAGCGCAGGACGGAGGCACATGGAGCGGAGCATGGACACGCCCGCCGAACCGGTCGGTGACGGCCTCTCTATGGGGTTCGGTGGTAGCGACAGCCGCACCACCGAGGGGGGTGGGGTTCATCGGTCCAGGCAGCACCTGCTGACGCCAGTCGAGGTCCGCTGGCAGCGCTTCCCGATGACTCGGTTCGGCCGGCGAGGGCTTGCCCCGGACGCAGTCGCTAGCTTCCTCCATCGCGTCGAGACCGACCTGGACGCGCTCTATCGAGAGATCGTCGCGGCTCGGGATGAGGCTTGCCACTACCGGGACGCCTTGATGGTGCTACAAGCGGAGTGCTGGCGTCCACGCGAGCAGTGGGCACCCCGGCGCCGCGGCGAGTACAGGCGTTCGCCCATGTGGCCGCCGTACTCAGGCCGCCAGGAGGGCGGCCACCAGTTGCAGGGAGGCAGTTCCGGCGATGACTGACTATCCGGCGATCCACGGCCCGTCGAGGCCGGACTGGGACTGCCTCGTCTGCGGCGAGCCCTGGCCGTGTCTGACCCGCAAGCGCCAGCTCAAGGAACTGTGTCAGTGCAACGTCCGGACGCTCCTGCACTACATGAGCGAGTACCTGCGGGACGCCCACCAGGAGATCGAGGGCATGAGCACTGCTGAGATCACCGAGCGCTTCGTCGGGTGGTGCAGCAGGCCGCTGGAGATGTGGGTGGTTCAGGACATCAAGCCCGTCGACGACGGCGGCACGAGCGCCAACCAGGAGGCAGGGAGATGAGGAATACCCAGGACTACGGCCTGATGCCCGAGCGGATACTGACCGTTGATGCAGCGCCCCCTGTTCTGACCAGTGAGCCAGTCGCCCAGAGCAGTACGGTCTCTTTCTCGGTAGAGCAGCCCACTGAAGTTCGGATCGAGACTCCCGACCTCAAGGTCTTCATCAAGTCCCCGGCCAGCCTCGAAGAGGTCTGCCAGTCGGCAGAGAAGCTGTACGCCACCTACCGGGATGCCTGCGCCCCAAGGACGCCGCAAGCTGGCTTCACGTCGCCGTGAGCCAGGTCCCTTCCCCGGGGGACGTCATCCTGGTGACCAGCAAAGCATCGGTCCAGTTCGTGAAGCCCATGACCTTCAGGGTGATCAAGGTTCTGACCGAGTTCATCACCTACGACGGCTGGGTCTGGCTCCGGGGCTACCAGTTGGACGACAAGGGACACGCAGTCGCCAACCGCGAGATCTTCGTTCAGCCGGCGGGTCTGGTCACCTTGCAGAAGCGTCCAGCCCAGCAGGCGGCCACGGTCAACGACCAACGGAGACGGAACATGACGCCAGTGGTACGTCGATCGACGGCAGCCCTGACGGTCTATGGTGCTCTGCCCGCCGCTGAGGACGAAGGGCGCAGAGACTGATCGCCGACGCTGACCACCGCTGCGAGCATGTCGGGCGCGACGAGCGCGTCAGTGTGAAGGCGAATCCAAATACTGTGGTGGAGGGCAACCGGCCGGTCGCCCTCCACCACACGGGCTGCTTCAGCCGGCGACGAAGCGCAAGACCTCGATCGCGGCGTCTGTTGTTGAGGCCAGACAAGCGGCGAGGGTGCTCATCAGAGCAGCCCACATGGCAAGCGATCCCGCGCGCGAACTGCTCTTACGTTCGTCCTTGCGCCGATTTGACCGAAGCCTCTTAGCCATAACCCTCGTTACCCTCATTGAACCTGCGCTCCTACATAGGTGTCAGTGCAGGTTGGGGGCGGCACCCCGGGCCCGCGAAGCCATCGGTGCCGCCCCTTCCCATGCGCGCGGTTGCCCGCACCCTCACAAACGACCCAGGCGGTCCGAAGGAAACACGTCTCGTTGATCCGATTTGAGGCTTCTCAGTGCGACTATTCGCGCCCCTTTTGCCACGTTTTAGGTGAACCAGACGGACAAGATGTCCGTCGTCTTTGCTGGATGCAAGTTGCATATCGCAGCAGTTATGCCCTGCTCTTTGACGATTTGCCCCCCTGAATTTCGGCAGAAGCTGACTCGACTGACGCGCTTGTGCGACGCGACTGACGCGCTTGTGCGACGCGACTGACGCGTTTGTGCGACGCGACGGAGAAATAGGTAACGCGAGTGAGGACAGAGCTTGCGAGATGAAGGTCACAGCCTCGCGCGCTAGGCCGCCCCTTGGCCGCGCCGGCTGCGCGACACCCCTTGGAGGCGCAGTTGCCTCGTCGATGGAGTCACGTTCAGTTGGTCGCCGCCGAGGCGGACGGGATCAGCGGAGTGGTTTGGGCGGAGGGGCGAGAGGCGCTCGTGGTGTTGGCGCGGCTGCATGCGGCTGGAGGCGGAGCAACGTGGGCTCGGCGAGGTCCTGGCACCGAGTTTCCTTGGGAGGGGACGCCGGTGACCGACGCTCTCTGCCTTCCGGACATGACGACCGGGCCAGACAGCCACGACTTCGAGGTGCCGGGCGTGCAGGTGCCTATGGTGCCGGCGGCTTGCGGCAAACGGGGGGCACGCTTCTCTGCCCTAGATATACAACATCAATCTTCGGAAGTGCTCTTCTTGACGGACCGAATGTTGGATGCCCAGCGCACTTGTGGGTATCGGCGAGATGCTGCGGGGTTGGTGATGTCGGTGGTGAGGCCAAGCGGCACACACACTGACAGCGCCAGGCGGGTTGAATTCACCGTTCTCCCAGGAGTTGCCGACTATGCAGCTCAGGGCGACTGGGCCGGCTCGTCTGGTCGTGGCACTGAGTTGGACTTTGGGCAGATGGGAGTGAAAAAATCCCGGCCCCCCGTCCCTGGAAACGCCTCTGAGCCCGTTTCGCACACATCAAATTTTGGGAAACTTGGGCATCGTCTGACTGGTAATCGTGGTTTCGGGCCGTAGGCCTTGTCGCTCCAAGGTCAGGACGTAGGGCAACGGATGGTTCCCTTTATCGCCACCCGTCCGGATAGGCGGGCGACGGTTCCTCTTCGCCGTGGGCGTAGATGGGGCGTGCCAGTGGGGGGTTCCGGTGATGTCGTGCCCGTGCCCGGACGATGCGTGGGGTAGTGCTCGAACGGCCAGCCGGGGCCTAGTGCTTGCACGACTCGGCGGCGATGGTGTGAGTTTCCAGATTGCCGCTCCTGCAGGTAGACGAGGTGCGACTTGCCAGTGTTATTGCTGTTCATCTCGAACAGGGTATCGAGGTCTGCCCACCGAGGGACTGGCTCAATCTTAGCCACGACGGCGTGTCCAGCTAGCAGCCCGAGCTGGTGTTAGCAGCGGACCCAGCAATCAGTGCCCTCCAGGAGGGGGTTCCTGCGCGTTCATTTCCTCCTCCCTGTCATCCTTACTCGGCGGGCGTCATGCCATTTCACTGGCCAGTGGGGGTACTTAAGGTCCCCCCGATTGGCTCGCCCCCGGTAGTTCCCGTACTACGCCCCCTTAAAGGGGGGCGTAGTAGTACGGGAGGTAGTTCTGAACTAGTTCCGTACTACCTCTGACCTGCGAAAATGGTAGTACGGAACTAGTTCGGGGCGCGTACTAGTACGGCAATTGGGATGCTTCGATGCCCCCCCCGGGCTGCGATTGCTAGCCTAAGCCGTTCTCAGACGCCCACCTATCTGTACTTGTTTTGTATTCCTTGGCTATCTTGAGCTTCCCCCCTTGGGAGGCCAGATAGCCGCCCGCAATCAGGATGTCTACTGCAGCGTGCT
The DNA here is from genome assembly GCF_050948415.1 of Micromonospora sp. CA-111912. Classification (NCBI taxonomy): domain Bacteria; kingdom Bacillati; phylum Actinomycetota; class Actinomycetes; order Micromonosporales; family Micromonosporaceae; genus Micromonospora; species Micromonospora sp. CA-111912. Next base: position 5,807,977 of record NZ_CP192007.1, on the reverse strand, counting down.
TGGCCGAGTTGCCGCCCGTCACGGCCTTTCGCTTCGGGACAACCTCTTCGTTGGAACTGTTAACCAGCATCGTCTTGCTGAAGCCGTTCGGAAGTTTCATCTGCAAGTTTTTGGCGTGATTGAACATCGCCTTCACAAGGCTCTCGGAGACACTGGTCTTGTCCTTAGTGCCCCCCGTGGCCGGCTCGTCTGCCATCACCGTTCCGCCCGGCTTATCGATCCAAGCTTCAACCGCAAAGGTGGTCGGATCGCTCTTCACGTTGAAACTCCCAATGACCTTGTGGCGTGCAGTGTCGCCGTCTACTGTTCCTTGCCGGTCCTTATAATTCACGATGTTCGACTTGCCGTGCCTGCCCTTACCGCCCCACTCCTTCGGTTCAATCCGGTACATCGCACCGTCGATGCCAGACTTCTTGTGTTGGTTGCCCAATGGGCTGTTCCCACCTTCTTCCTTCGACTTTGATACGTGGTCGATCGTCACTACGGCAGGGCCGAGGCGAGCGAACCACTTCCCGATCTGGTCGTAAAATTTCGCTCCGTCTTCGGCGTCGTTGACCCTCCACCCATGGGCAGCCATGATCTCGGTTACCGCGTCGATGACGACCAGAGAGAAGGGCTCCTCCTTTGGTGTATCCTCGATCAATTTCTTAAGCGATGCCTTGGCAGCATCGGTGATTGGCGCATCAGGCCCTAGATAAACGAAGTGCCTTTTCAGTTGTGCATGGGTGAGGCCGAACAACGCCAGGCGCCTGAGTATCGCTCTAGGGCTATCCTCGTAGTCGATATAGATAACTCGACGTCCTCCTTGGATCTCCTGCACCGCTGCGAGCAGCGCCAACCAGCTCTTCATCGAGCCAGATTCGCCGAAGACGCCGTTGAGCTTGCCGGGATAAAACAGCTTGAAGCCATCCGTCCGGGCCAGGACAGTTGTTTCTAGATCTTCTAGCCCTTCGGCCAGCAGGCTCGCGATGTCGACCGGTGTCCAGCCGGCAACGCTCCTCTCCTCTGCGGAGCTGAGTGTGGCTTCAGCTTCGATAGCCTTTGTCGCTTCGGCCAGGAGAGATGCAGCGTCGATCGTCACGAGTGGTTCCAGACCATCGGATGCTTCAATCCAGCCTTGAGGCCGCTTTCGGTTGTCCCGGCAACCTCGACTGCAGGTAGGCCCGTCTTCAGCGCAGCCGCGGCTAGCGCTGCGGCAACCTGCTCCACAGGCATCCCTAGCCCCGCCACAGAGCCAAGGCGGAAGGCCAGCGCGTTGAGTGTGTTGTTGCGGCTACCCTCGCGAGCTTCGAGCATTTCCTTGACCAGCGCGATTGCGACCACCTCGAAGTATCGTTGCTTGCGTTCCTCCTCCGTGAGGCTGCAGTTCGTCAAGTCTTCTAAACCGGTTATCGGCTCGTCGGCCTTCTTGATGATCCCGGTGGCTCTATTGACCGGGCGTCTCACTGGCTTTATCCTCTGCAGGAATTCCAGCCAAGGTTGAAAGTCGGGGTGCTCACTTCCTTCCTGAAGGCCAATCCAGTCAATATTGCGGCTTGCGGTGTAAGGCTTCTTCGTGTTGTCGCTCTTACTGGCGCGGATGGTTGGAGGAATGAAGACCATCCCGCGCCCCCTTCCATTGTTGTCCCCAGCTTGCACCTCGATTCCAGGGACTGGCTTACAATTTCCAAGGTTTGATCGAGCAACGTAAAGATGCACACCGCCGCTCGGCGTCTGAACCTCACCATAGACAGGCGGAATTAGCCCAGCATTCCGAAGGCCGGCAAAGGACTCGTCACCCCCGTTCCGGGGGTCGATATCGATCACATCGAACCGGACACCAGTTACTGCGCAGACCGCCAAGCCAAGGCCGGGACGCCACCTGTCGAGACGGCACAGGTCGGCCGAGATTTCCGGCCACTTCCGGGGATAGTCGAACTCTCGATCAGAGTGCCTTGATGGGGCTGCAACGAATACTGGTACGCCTTGCTGGATGTACTCATGCGGTAGCCTCAGCTCCTCCGGGTGCTTGCCGAGAGTCGAGGCTGCCCAAATATCAGGGTTATGCCGATCGCCATTTGACGCGTCGGTGTTCATTGTTGTATGTTCTTTCTACTTTGTTGTTGATGTGCGGGGCCAGGTGGTCAGACCTGGCCCCGCATTTGTTTATCGTCCGAGGAGTAGTTGAACGCGCGCCAAGACGCGCTCTAGTTCCAGGGCGGTCTGCCAAAGGAGAGTCTGCGTTTCGATCTCCTCGGATTCAGCTGCTGGTTCACTGTCGTTGCGGGCTTCGTTGACGCTTGCATGTGTCATGCGCTACCGTTCCTTGACCTTGCGAAGGGGTCGCTACTTGGCAATTGCTGAGTCCCAGGGCCGGTTGAGGTGACAGCTCAACCGGCCCTTCGGCTTGACGGTCAGGAGCGCTCCGCTGCAACAGCGGTGACAGACCTGACCCGACACTCGTTGAGGTCCACTTCCTGATGGCGCCAGGCGTAGTTCGGCAACGTAACCGCATCTGCCCTGTGGTCATCGATCACAACCGGCGTAAGCTCCAAGCCGTCTTCCGCCCAGCAGCACTGCCAAGCAACGACGGGAAGATTGACAGTGCGAGTGGATGGCTTATCGCTGCCGCTGCCATGCCAAGGCGCTTCCACCACTAGCCCAGCGGTTGCGGGAAGTAGCTTGAAGTTCTTGCTCATCAGACTCACTTCTTGTCCTTTCGCTTTTGTCCAGCCAGCCAGTGCTGGACGTCGGATTCCTTGAATCGCACGGACCTGCCAACCATCGTCCGCGCGGGGCCGATTCCCCGAACCTTCCAGTTGTATACGGTCTGAACTCTGAGTCCGAGGTATGCGGCTAGGTCACGTGCGTTCATCAGTCTTTGAGTAGTCACAGCTTCCCCTGGTTATTAGGCGCAAAGGACCTACCCGGTCATTGGCCGAGTTACCGTATGAATGGTTGGGGGCCACGCGCAATCATGCGCCGGGGGCATTCGTGTAGGCCGCCTCTTGGGCGCGAATGGAAAGCTCTACGCTGCTTGCTCGTCGAGTCCCAGCATCGCTCGGAGCTTTGCAGTCGGAACGATCAGTCGGACGCCGATGCGGATGGTCGGAATATCACCCCTCTTTGCTGCCTCGTATGCCCCTCCTCGGTTGATGCCGAGTATCAACCCTGCTTCGGTTACGGACATGGTCGGGCGAGAAAGAAGGGTGGCGTAGTCCGGGTTTGGTGTTGGCCCGTTGGTTTCGGTCATGCCGGGTATTGAATAGTATTGGGGCGTGCCGTTCCACCATTCCCCGATGGAACGGCGCTATAGCGGGTCTTGGTCAGCTTAACCAGCCGACAGAACCCTCCCTATAGCGAGTTGATGCACAGGGTTAGCCACCCTTCCGTGAGGCGTGATGAGTGTATTGCTGTGAGTAGCGTAAGCAGTCGGAGTCTCGTAACGCAAGCATTCGGTGATATACGGACGCGCCGTCGACTAAGCGAGTTGGTCGCCTGGGACTTCCATTCACACTGATTATCTTTATCCGCACCCAGTACGAGACCACCCCCGGCCCGCGTTGGGGCTCGTACGTCCATCTGAGGGGCGTTTCCATGCCACGCAAGCAAGACCCGATCAAGAAAGTCATCCTGAAGGACGGTCGGACCCGCTACAGGTTCGTCATCGATGTCGGCAGGCGGTCGGACGGCAGACGTGACCAGCGGACCTACACGTACGACACGCTCAGGGAGGCCAAGGCCGAGCGGGCGAAGATCATCGCGGGCAGGTCGACGGGGACCTACGTCGCGCCCTCGACGCTGACCCTGGGGGAGTACCTCCCCACCTGGCTGGCCGGTAAGCGCAACCTTCGGGCGGGGGCGCTCAGGGCGTACACCGATGCACTCAAGCCTGTGATCGAGCGGCTCGGGGCCGTCGAGGTACAGAAGCTCAGCAAGGCCGACCTGGACGGCCTCGTTGACTGGATGCTGTCCAGTGGGCGCAGGGTCGGCAACGTCAAGAAGCAGAACCTGTCGCCGCGATCCGTCTGCGTGATGCTCACGGTCCTGTCCGGAGCCCTGGACAGTGCCGAGAAGCAGGGACTGATCGTCCGCAACGTAGTGAGGCTGGTCGAGCGTCCGACTCACCGCAGACGGGAGATGAAGACCTGGACCGCCGAGCAGGCGATGGCCTTCCTGTCCTACGTGGCCGAGGACCGTCTGTATGCGGCGTGGTGCCTGAGCCTGTACGGGCTGCGGCGAGGCGAGGTTGTTGGGCTCCGCTGGGACTGGGTCGACGTCACCGGCGAGCGTGCCGAGGAGTTGGGCGCAAGCAAGGGGACGCCGACCATCACCGTTTATAAGGCACGGGTGTCGGTCGCCGGCGAGGTGATCGAGGAAGACCCCAAGAGCGAGCGCGGTCGGCGGACGCTGCCGCTGGACGCGACTCTCGGGGCTGCGCTGAAGGCGCTCAAGGCCCGACAGGCAGCCGAGCGTCTTGAAGCCGGCGCCGCGTACGAGAGGTCGGGTCTGGTCGTCGTCAACGAGCTGGGTCAACCACCGCGCCCGGAGTGGTACGGCGACAGGTTCCAGTGGTTGACCGCGAAGGCTGGGCTACCCGTCATCCGCCTGCATGACGCCCGGCACACCTGCGGAACCTTGATGCACTTGAGGGGAGTGCCCACGGCGGTCATCTCCGCTTGGCTGGGCCACGCCAGCGCGGCCTTCACGATGAAGACCTACGTGCATTCCCAGGACGAGGCGTTGCACAGTGCCGGGGCGACGTTGATGCAGGCCCTCACAGGCGTTGCACCCGCTACTCCGAGGGTGGCTCTCACCGGCGATCAGGGGGACACGCAGGACCGCCGTCCGGCATGATCAACAACCCTCGTGTGACACACCTGTGACAAATTGGCCGTCGAGGATAGATCAAGCGTGATGGCGTAGATCGCTGATCATGATGCTGACCTGCATGTATTGATGGAGCGGGCGACGGGAATCGAACCCGCACCGTCAGTTTGGAAGACTGAAGCTCTACCATTGAGCTACGCCCGCGTGCGCCCCGCAGCACGGGGCGCGCCGACAGCTTACCCGGTGCCCGGGCCCGACCGCGCATCCGTATCTCCCCACCCCCCCGCCCGGCCGGCCCCTCCCGTACCAAGATCCGCGCAGTCTCGTGGAATGTGTGGCCTCCCAGCCCGCCGCATGGCCACACTTTCCCTGCAGTTGGCCACGCCGAGGTCGGGCCAGAGCGCGGGCGGGTCCGGGCTCGAGCGCCTGGCGGCGTCGCGGCCGGCGCCGGGCTTGGGCGCAGCCCACGGGCGGCCCGCGGGACGCCGAATGGACTGCCGCCGGCCCGTCGGGGTGCCGCCGCTGGGCGGGTGCGGGGCGTGCGCCGATTGGGGTCCGTGTCCCGTCGGGGTGGTTCCGGGGTGTCGGGTGACGCCCCGGCACTCCCGGCGGGCGGCCAAGGCATACACTTCTCGTCGCCACGGGGTGTGGCGCAGCTTGGTAGCGCACTCGCTTTGGGAGCGAGGGGCCGTGGGTTCAAATCCCGCCACCCCGACTGTCGTCCGCGGCCGGGGCGTCCCGGGAGCCGCCGTTTCCGCTCGGTCCCCGGGCGCTGCCGGAGGGCCGCGCCGGCTCACCTACACTCGATGGGCCGAATTACGCCCAGACTCAACTGAGATCCGTCAAGGAGTACGCCTGTGAAGAGCACCGTCGAGACTCTGAGCCCGACGCGCGTGCGGCTCGCCATCGAGGTGCCGTTCGTCGAGCTCGAGCCGAGCCTCAAGAAGGCGTACCGGGAGATCGGTTCGCAGGTACAGGTGCCCGGCTTCCGCCGGGGCAAGGTGCCAACCGCCGTGATCGACCAGCGGGTGGGTCGGGGCACCGTCCTCAACGAGGCGGTGCAGGAGGCCATCCCGCAGAACATCCTCGCCGCGGTCCGCGAGCACGACCTGAAGACTCTCGGCCGCCCCGAGGTCGAGATCACCGAGTTCAACGACGGTGACTCGCTGAACTTCACCGCCGAGGTCGACGTCCGGCCCGAAATCACCCTGCCGGACCTGGACAGCATCGAGGTCACCGTCGACGAGCTCCAGATCGACGACAGCGAGATCGACGAGCAGGTGAAGAGCCTGCGCGACCGGTTCGCCACGCTGAAGACCGTCGAGCGGGCCGCAGCCGAGGGCGACTTCGTCCAGATCGACCTGAACGCCACGGTCGACGGCGAGGACGTCCCCGGCGGGCAGGCGACCAACATCTCCCACGAGGTCGGCAGCAAGCAGCTCCTGCCGGGGCTGGACGAGGCGGTCGTCGGCCTCGCCGCCGGCGAGAGCACCACCTTCACCACCCAGCTCGTCGGCGGCGACTTCGCCGGCCGGGACGCCGAGGTGGCGGTGACCGTGCGTACGGTCAAGGAGAAGGAGCTGCCCGAGCTCGACGACGACTTCGCGCAGCTGGCGAGCGAGTTCGACACGATCGAGGAGCTGCGCGGCGACCTGCGCGAGAAGGTCACCCAGGGCAAGCGCGTCGAGCAGATCTACGCCGCCCGGGACAAGGCCCTCGAGCAGCTCGTCGAGGCCGCCGAGGTGCCGGCGCCGGAGGGCGTGGTCCGCGAGGAGGTCGAGAGCCGCAAGCAGGCCATGGTCGACCAGCTGGAGCGGATCGGCGCCTCGCTGGAGGAGTACCTCGCCGCCGAGGACAAGACCGAGGAGCAGATCGACGCCGAGCTGAACGAGGCGGCGACCGACGGGGTCAAGATCCAGCTGCTGCTGGACATCCTGGCCGACGCCGAGGACGTCCAGGTCTCCGACGACGAGTTCGGCCACGAGATCGTCCACCGCGCCCAGCGCGCCGGGATGGCCCCGCAGCAGTACTACGACCAGCTCGTCCGCTCCGGCGCGGCGGCCGCCGTCTTCGGCGACGTGCGGCGGGGCAAGGCGCTCGCCTCGGTGATGGAGCGCATCAAGATCAAGGATTCGGCGGGCAACGAGGTCAGCCTCGACGCGATCCGCGCGGAGAGCGGCGAGACCCACGACCACGACCACGAGCACTGATCGTCGGCTGAGGCCGCCGTCCACCGGGACCGGTGGACGGCGGCCGAAACCCTTTTCCGGGTACGTCTGCGAGGGGCTGCGCTGAGAGCGAAAAGCGCCCCGACCGGGACTGTGCCACCCGGGCGAGCGGTTAGTGTCGTGGAAGACGGTACGGAGAGCGAAGGGCTGCCATGACCGACATGCACATCCCAGCGAAGCCGCTCCGGGCGATCGAGGCCCGCGGTGGCGACAACATTGGCAACCTCGACGACTCGGTCTACAACCGGTTGCTCAAGGAGCGCATCATCTTCCTGGGCAGCGAGGTGACCGACCAGGTCGCCAACCGCATCTGCGCGCAGCTGCTGCTGCTCGCCGCGGAGGACCCGGACCGCGACATCAACCTCTGGATCAACTCGCCGGGTGGCTCGGTCTACTCCGGCATGGCGATCTACGACACCATGCAGTTCATCGACAACGACGTGTCGACCGTGGCGATGGGCATGGCGGCCTCGATGGGCCAGCTGCTGCTCTGCGCGGGCACCAAGGGCAAGCGGTACGCCCTGCCCCACGCGCGGATCATGATGCACCAGCCGTCCGGCGGCATGGGCGGCACCGCCTCCGACATCGCCATCCAGGCGGAGCAGATGCTCTACACGAAGCGGATGTTCCAGGAGCGGGTCGCGCACCACACCGGCCAGACCCAGGCGCAGATCGAGGCGGACTCGGACCGCGACCGCTGGTTCACCGCCCAGGAGGCCAGGGATTACGGCTTCATCGACAAGGTGATCACCGGAGCCACCCAGGTTCCGGAAGGCGCCGGGACCCTGAGCTGAGCGAGGAGCTGACGATGACCGACCTGAGCCTGCCGCCCCAGTTCGCGGCCGTGCACAACCGCTACGTCCTGCCGTCGTTCGTCGAGCGCACGTCGTACGGGGTGAAGGAGTCCAACCCGTACAACAAGCTCTTCGAGGACCGGATCATCTTCCTCGGTGTCCAGGTGGACGACGCGTCCGCCAACGACGTGATGGCGCAGCTGCTGACGCTCGAGGGCACCGACCCGGACCGCGACATCATCATGTACATCAACTCGCCCGGCGGCTCGTTCACCGCCATGACGGCGATCTACGACACCATGCAGTACGTCCGGCCGGACATCCAGACGGTCTGCCTCGGCCAGGCCGCCAGCGCGGCCGCCGTGCTGCTGGCCGCCGGCACGCCGGGCAAGCGGATGGCGCTGCCGAACTCGCGGATCATCATCCACCAGCCGGCTACCGAAGGCGGCTACGGGCAGGGCTCGGACATCGAGATCCAGGCCCGGGAGATCCTGCGGATGCGGACGCAGCTGGAGGACATGCTCTCCCGGCACTGCAACCGGGCGGTCGACCTGGTCCGCAAGGACATCGACCGTGACAAGATCATGACGGCCGAGGAGTCCCGCGAGTACGGGCTGGTCGACACGATCCTCAGCAGCCGCAAGAAGGGCCTGCTGGCCGCCAACGCGGCCGGCTGAGGCGAGCATCGAATCAGAGGCCGGCCGGGCGGGTTCCCGGTCGGCCTCTGACACGCCCGAATTGGGGGTCGGAGAAACCCCCGCCAGCGGGTAACGTCGGGTTCGTACCGCTGCGTCGGGACGGTCCGGCGAGCGAGCAGAGCCGGACGGAGCGCAGCGTCCGCAAGTCATGGCCGGTGCACGGCCGATGAGTGCAGGGAGAACGTAGGTGGCACGGATCGGTGACGGCGGCGACCTACTGAAATGCTCCTTCTGCGGCAAGTCGCAGAAGCAGGTCAAGAAGCTCATCGCGGGCCCAGGGGTCTACATCTGCGACGAGTGCATCGATCTCTGCAACGAGATCATCGAGGAGGAGTTGGCCGAGTCCGGCGAGGTGAAGTGGGAAGAGCTTCCCAAGCCGATGGAGATCTGCCAGTTCCTCGACAACTACGTGGTCGGCCAGGATCAGGCCAAGAAGGCGCTAGCGGTCGCGGTCTACAACCACTACAAGCGGATCCAGGCCGAGGCGGCCGGCGCGCCGGGCTCCGGTGGCGACGCCGTCGAGCTGGCCAAGTCGAACATCCTGCTGCTCGGGCCGACCGGCTGTGGCAAGACGCACCTGGCGCAGACCCTCGCACGGATGCTGAACGTCCCCTTCGCCATCGCCGACGCCACCGCGCTGACCGAGGCCGGCTATGTCGGTGAGGACGTGGAGAACATCCTCCTCAAGCTGATCCAGGCCGCGGACTACGACATCAAGCGCGCCGAGACCGGCATCATCTACATCGACGAGGTCGACAAGATCGCCCGCAAGTCGGAGAACCCGTCGATCACCCGGGACGTGTCCGGCGAGGGCGTCCAGCAGGCCCTGCTCAAGATGCTGGAGGGCACGGTGTCCAACGTGCCGCCACAGGGCGGCCGGAAGCACCCGCACCAGGAGTTCATCCAGATCGACACCACCAACGTGCTGTTCATCTGCGGTGGTGCCTTCGCCGGTCTCGACCAGATCATCGAGGCTCGCACCGGCCACGGCGGCACCGGCTTCGGCTCCCGGCTCCGGTCGATCTCCGACCGTTCGTCCGACGACGTCTTCAGCCAGGTGATGCCGGAGGACATGCTGAAGTTCGGGCTGATCCCCGAGTTCGTCGGCCGGCTTCCGGTGATCACCAACGTCCGCAGCCTCGACCGGACGGCCCTCGTGCGGATCCTCACCGAGCCGCGCAACGCCCTGGTCAAGCAGTACCAACGCCTCTTCGAGCTGGACGGCGTCGAGCTGGAGTTCGACGAGCCGGCCCTGGAGGCGATCGCCGACCAGGCGATGCTGCGCGGCACCGGGGCCCGTGGCCTGCGTGCCATCATCGAGGAGGTTCTGCTCTCCGCGATGTACGAGGTGCCGAGCAACCCCGACGCCGCCCGGGTGCTGATCACCCGCGAGGTGGTCCTGGAGAACGTCAACCCGACGATCGTGCCACGGGAGTTCACCGGCCGCCGGGCCCGTCGCGACCGTGGGGACCGCGAGGAGAAGTCCGCCTGACCCGTTCTCCCCCGGATCGGGGGAGCGGTGTTCCCGCGGCGGCCCCGGAGAAGTCCGAGGCTGTCGCGGGCGTTTCTCCGGCCGTACGCTGAGGGCCATGCGCGTCGCCGTCTGCCAGCTCAACGCCCGCGATGACCGGGCGGCCAACCTCGCGGCCGCGGAGGCCCTGCTGTCCCGCGCCGCGGCGGCCGGAGCGGACCTGGCCGTCCTCCCGGAGTACGTCGACTACCTGGGCCCCGCAGCCGGACTGCCCGCGCCGGAGTCCGTCGACGGCACGGTGGGCCGGTTCTTCGCCGACGTGGCCCGCCGGCTCGGCATCTGGCTGGTCGCGGGATCCTTCCACGAGGTCGGTCCGGATCCGGAACACACCTTCAACACGTCGCTGGTCTTCGACCGGTCCGGCACGCTGGTCACCAGCTACCGCAAGATCCACCTGTACGACGTGGAGATCCCGGGGCGGGTGTCCTACCTGGAGTCGGCGACGGTCGCACCAGGGGAGAAGCCCGTGGTGGTCGACGTCGAGGGCGTCCGGGTCGGCCTGTCGATCTGCTACGACCTGCGGTTCCCCGAGCTCTACCGGCAGCTGGTCACGGACGGGGACGCGCAACTGCTGGTGCTGCCGGCGGCGTTCATGCTGCACACCGGGCGGGATCACTGGGAGGTCCTGCTGCGGGCCCGCGCCATCGAGAACCAGTGCTTCGTGGCGGCGGCCGGTCAGACCGGCGACCACGAGCCGGGGCGTACCTGTTTCGGCCGCAGCATGGTGGTCGACCCGTGGGGGACGGTCCTCGGCCAGGTGCCGGACGGCCCCGGCCTGACTGTCGTCGACCTCGACCTGGAGCGGCTCCGGGTGATCCGCGCCGAACTGCCGAGCCTGGCGAACCGCCGCCTCTGAGCGCCGCTACCGGGAGGCTGTTCGGGAACCTGCGGCCGGTGCCCAGGGCGAGCCCGTAGGGCGTCGCGTGTGGCCGGTCGTCAACCCTGGAGCAGGACGCCGATCACGGTGAGGCCGGCGATGGCGCCGGCGGTGACCAAAAGGGCGGTGGTCATCCGGGACCTTCCTCGACGGGCCAGCCGGCCGACCGACACCAGGATGACGACCAGTACGACGGCGCCGATGACCAGCTGCCAGAAGGGCATCAGCAGGCCGAGCAGAGCTTCCTCGGCGAGTGTGGCCGCCGGTAGGGCGGGAGCGTCATCCATGCCAGACACTCTGGCACGCCGGCGCATGGTGTGCGGGTGAGCCATGCGGACGGTCCCCGGGGCGCGAGCCGGCGACGGCATTGACGGAGGCTGATTTGCCTTCTGTTGGCCGTACGCGTAACTTTCTCTCTGCAAGCGGGAGGCCGGACAAACCGGCCGAGAGCGGGCACCAGGCTCGTGGCGGACACGCCGAGCGAGGCTGGAAAACTGGGTGGTGCGAGCAACGCCGGTGAAACGGAGTTGCGATCGCGGAGCCGGCCGGGTAGAGTGCTGAAGCCGGCAGGAGCCGGGCGGGTGGCCGCGAAGCGGCGATCGGCCGGTCTGCGGCTTCCCACGACAGCAGCGACCGCCAGTCATGGCGTGCGTCAACGTGGTTTCGATCGAATCGGCAAAGAAAACCTCGGAAACGAGGTTGACCGCGAAGAGTCGATCGGGTAAGTTAGAGAGGTTGCCCCGGATGGGGGTCCTACTGAGTAGGATTCGCCGGATGGTGTGTGGTTGTTCTTTGAGAACTCAACAGGGTGCTTGATAAGCCAGTGCCAATTATGATTTATACCCGGGCTGGTTGGGGCTTTAGGGCTTCGGCTGGTTTGGATTCCTTTGGCAACACTTTTGTTGCCGGGACAGTTTTTCAACAAGTTTTTGTTGGAGAGTTTGATCCTGGCTCAGGACGAACGCTGGCGGCGTGCTTAACACATGCAAGTCGAGCGGAAAGGCCCTTCGGGGTACTCGAGCGGCGAACGGGTGAGTAACACGTGAGCAACCTGCCCTAGGCTTTGGGATAACCCTCGGAAACGGGGGCTAATACCGAATATGACTGCTGGCCGCATGGCTGGTGGTGTAAAGTTTTTCGGCCTGGGATGGGCTCGCGGCCTATCAGCTTGTTGGTGGGGTAATGGCCTACCAAGGCGACGACGGGTAGCCGGCCTGAGAGGGCGACCGGCCACACTGGGACTGAGACACGGCCCAGACTCCTACGGGAGGCAGCAGTGGGGAATATTGCACAATGGGCGGAAGCCTGATGCAGCGACGCCGCGTGAGGGATGACGGCCTTCGGGTTGTAAACCTCTTTCAGCAGGGACGAAGCGAGAGTGACGGTACCTGCAGAAGAAGCACCGGCCAACTACGTGCCAGCAGCCGCGGTAAGACGTAGGGTGCGAGCGTTGTCCGGATTTATTGGGCGTAAAGAGCTCGTAGGCGGCTTGTCGCGTCGACTGTGAAAACCCGCAGCTCAACTGCGGGCCTGCAGTCGATACGGGCAGGCTAGAGTTCGGTAGGGGAGACTGGAATTCCTGGTGTAGCGGTGAAATGCGCAGATATCAGGAGGAACACCGATGGCGAAGGCAGGTCTCTGGGCCGATACTGACGCTGAGGAGCGAAAGCGTGGGGAGCGAACAGGATTAGATACCCTGGTAGTCCACGCTGTAAACGTTGGGCGCTAGGTGTGGGGGACCTCTCCGGTTTCCTGTGCCGCAGCTAACGCATTAAGCGCCCCGCCTGGGGAGTACGGCCGCAAGGCTAAAACTCAAAGGAATTGACGGGGGCCCGCACAAGCGGCGGAGCATGCGGATTAATTCGATGCAACGCGAAGAACCTTACCTGGGTTTGACATGGCCGCAAAACTCGCAGAGATGTGAGGTCCTTCGGGGGCGGTCACAGGTGGTGCATGGCTGTCGTCAGCTCGTGTCGTGAGATGTTGGGTTAAGTCCCGCAACGAGCGCAACCCTCGTTCGATGTTGCCAGCGCGTTATGGCGGGGACTCATCGAAGACTGCCGGGGTCAACTCGGAGGAAGGTGGGGATGACGTCAAGTCATCATGCCCCTTATGTCCAGGGCTTCACGCATGCTACAATGGCCGGTACAATGGGCTGCGATACCGTGAGGTGGAGCGAATCCCAAAAAGCCGGTCTCAGTTCGGATCGGGGTCTGCAACTCGACCCCGTGAAGTCGGAGTCGCTAGTAATCGCAGATCAGCAACGCTGCGGTGAATACGTTCCCGGGCCTTGTACACACCGCCCGTCACGTCACGAAAGTCGGCAACACCCGAAGCCGGTGGCCCAACCCCTTGTGGGAGGGAGCCGTCGAAGGTGGGGCTGGCGATTGGGACGAAGTCGTAACAAGGTAGCCGTACCGGAAGGTGCGGCTGGATCACCTCCTTTCTAAGGAGCACCATTCGCCGAAAGGCGGTATGGAGCCCGCGGCCTGCGGATGTCGGGTCGGGGTGCTCAGATGGCGGAGACACTGGTGAGTTTTGCCCTGGCAACGGCCGGGATTGCCTAGTACAGCCACTTTTGGTGGTGGGAATGGTTAATTCTGGTGCGGCTGGGGGAGGGCGGAGAGCACCCTGTTGGGTCCTGAAGGAACAACCATTGGTTGTTTTCTTCGGAGCCGATTCCTTGCCCTTTTGGGGTGGGGTTGGTTGTCCAGGCATGGCCTGGTGTGGCATACCGCCGGCGGTTGTCGGGTCTGGTGTTGCGCTGTTGGGGTTGTGGGTTGGTCGTTTGTTGAGAATTGCACAGTGGACGCGAGCATCTTTGTGGTCAAGTTGTCAAGGGCGAACGGTGGATGCCTTGGCACCAGGAGCCGATGAAGGACGTGGGAGGCCGCGATAGGCCTGGGGGAGCTGTCAACCAAGCTGTGATCCCAGGGTGTCCGAATGGGGAAACCTGGCATCAGTCATGTGATGTCACCCGCACCTGAATACATAGGGTGTGTGGAGGGAACGCGGGGAAGTGAAACATCTCAGTACCCGTAGGAAGAGAAAACAAGAGTGATTCCGTGAGTAGTGGCGAGCGAAAGCGGATCTAGGCTAAACCGGCTGCGTGTGATACCTGTCAGGGGTTGCGTGGTTGGGGTTGTGGGACTCTGCTGAATGAGCTGACACTTGTTCGAGAAGTTATAAAACCAGTTGCTAGCCGAACAGTCTGGAATGGCTGACCGTAGGCGGTGAAAGTCCGGTAGGTGAAAGTGGCTGGTCTTCTGTGGGTGTTCCCGAGTAGCGGCGGACCCCTGTAATCTGCCGTGAATCTGCCAGGACCACCTGGTAAGCCTAAATACTTCCTGGTGACCGATAGCGGACAAGTACCGTGAGGGAATGGTGAAAAGTACCCCGGGAGGGGAGTGAAATAGTACCTGAAACCGTTCGCCTACAATCCGTCGGAGCCTTGCGGGGTGACGGCGTGCCTTTTGAAGAATGAGCCTGCGAGTTAGTGGCATGTGGCGAGGTTAACCCGTGTGGGGGAGCCGTAGCGAAAGCGAGTCTGAATAGGGCGATTCAGTCGCGTGTCCTAGACCCGAAGCGGAGTGATCTAGCCATGGGCAGGCTGAAGCGCGGGTAAGACCGCGTGGAGGGCCGAACCCACCAACGTTGAAAAGTTGGGGGATGACCTGTGGTTAGGGGTGAAAGGCCAATCAAACTCCGTGATAGCTGGTTCTCCCCGAAATGCATTTAGGTGCAGCGTCGCGTGTTTCTTGCCGGAGGTAGAGCACTGGATGATCTAGGGGGCCCACAAGCTTACCGAAATCAGCCAAACTCCGAATGCCGGTAAGTGAGAGCGCGGCAGTGAGACTGCGGGGGATAAGCTTCGTAGTCGAGAGGGAAACAGCCCAGATCACCAGCTAAGGCCCCTAAGCGTGTGCTAAGTGGAAAAGGATGTGGGGTCGCATAGACAACCAGGAGGTTGGCTTAGAAGCAGCCACCCTTTAAAGAGTGCGTAATAGCTCACTGGTCAAGTGGTTCCGCGCCGACAATGTAGCGGGGCTCAAGCACACCGCCGAAGCTGTGGCATTCACATTTTATCCTCGCTTGGACTTGATTCCTTGTGCAGGTGTGTGGATGGGTAGGGGAGCGTCGTGCCGGGGGTGAAGCAGCGGGGTGACCCAGTTGTGGACGCGGCACGAGTGAGAATGCAGGCATGAGTAGCGAAAGAAGGGTGAGAAACCCTTCCGCCGGATGACCAAGGGTTCCAGGGCCAGGCTAATCCGCCCTGGGTGAGTCGGGACCTAAGGCGAGGCCGAGAGGCGTAGTCGATGGACAACGGGTTGATATTCCCGTACCCGCGAAAGAGCGCCCATGATGAACCTTGTTGTGCTAACCGCGTGAACTGGCTGATGTCTTCGGATGGATGTTGGGGAGTGTGGGAACCTGGCGGGTAGTAGTCAAGCGATGGGGTGACGCAGGAAGGTAGCTGAGCCCGGCCGGTGGTTGTGCCGGGGTAAGCGTGTAGGCCGTGTTGTAGGCAAATCCGCAACACATTAAGGCTGAGACGTGATGCCGAGCCGATTCAGGTGAAGTCAGTGATCCTATGCTGCCGAGAAAAGCCTCTAGCGAGTTCTTAGCGGCCCGTACCCCAAACCGACACAGGTGGTCAGGTAGAGAATACCGAGGCGATCGGGCGAACTGTGGTTAAGGAACTCGGCAAATTGCCCCCGTAACTTAGGGAGAAGGGGGGCCGGAGACGTGAAGCCCCTTGCGGGTGGAGCGTTGTATGGCCGCAGAGAGCAGGGGGAAGCGACTGTTTACTAAAAACACAGGTCCATGCGAAGAAGTAATTCGATGTATATGGACTGACGCCTGCCCGGTGCTGGAACGTTAAGGGGACCTGTTAGCTCTTCGGGGCGAGGCGGAGAACTTAAGCGCCAGTAAACGGCGGTGGTAACTATAACCATCCTAAGGTAGCGAAATTCCTTGTCGGGTAAGTTCCGACCTGCACGAATGGCGTAACGACTTCCCCACTGTCTCAACCACAGGCCCGGCGAAATTGCATTACGAGTAAAGATGCTCGTTACGCGCGGCAGGACGGAAAGACCCCGGGACCTTTACTATAGCTTGACATTGGTATCCGAATTAGCTTGTGTAGGATAGGTGGGAGCCGGTGAAGTCCATACGCCAGTATGGGTGGAGGCAATCTTGAAATACCACTCTGGTTGATTTGGGTTTCTAACTTCGGGCCGTTATCCGGTTCAGGGACAGTGTCTGGTGGGTAGTTTAACTGGGGCGGTTGCCTCCTAAAAGGTAACGGAGGCGCCCAAAGGTTCCCTCAGCCTGGTTGGCAATCAGGTGTTGAGTGCAAGTACACAAGGGAGCTTGACTGTGAGACTGACAGGTCGAGCAGGGACGAAAGTCGGGACTAGTGATCCGGCACTTGCGAGTGGAAGCGGTGTCGCTCAACGGATAAAAGGTACCCCGGGGATAACAGGCTGATCTTCCCCAAGAGTCCATATCGACGGGATGGTTTGGCACCTCGATGTCGGCTCGTCGCATCCTGGGGCTGTAGCAGGTCCCAAGGGTTGGGCTGTTCGCCCATTAAAGCGGCACGCGAGCTGGGTTTAGAACGTCGTGAGACAGTTCGGTCCCTATCCGCCGTGCGCGTAGGATACTTGAGAAGGGCTGTCCCTAGTACGAGAGGACCGGGACGGACGAACCTCTGGTGTGCCAGTTGTCCCGCCAGGGGCACGGCTGGTTAGCTACGTTCGGAAGGGATAACCGCTGAAAGCATCTAAGCGGGAAGCCTGCTTCAAGATGAGGTATCCCACCCACCTTGGTGGGGTAAGGCCCCCAGCTAGACTACTGGGTTGATAGGCCGGAAATGTAAGCTCGGTAACGGGTTGAGTTGACCGGTACTAATAGGCCGAGGACTTGACTACTAAGCTGCTACGCGTCCACTGTGCAACTCTCGACAAATGAACAACAGACCAGTTGTTGTGGTGTTGTTTGATATGTCGATAGAGTTACGGCGGTCATGGCGGAGGGGAAACGCCCGGTTACATTCCGAACCCGGAAGCTAAGCCCTCCAGCGCCGATGGTACTGCACTCGTGAGGGTGTGGGAGAGTAGGACACCGCCGGACATCTTTCGGTCAGGGCCACCCCTTCGGGGGTGGCCCTGACGCGTTTCCGTGACCATTTACCGAACCCGGATCGGGCCGCTTCGGCGTGATCGCTCCGGGCATGGACCGCCCGAACGCGGTCTTCGGGGGCGCCGTGGCTCAGGAACGGGTCTGGACATCCTCGCGGATCTGCCGCATGAGGTCACCGGCGGCGGCCGATGGGCGCCCCGGCATCATCGCCAGCGCGACGCTGCCGTGGTCCGCCCAGCCGCAGACGGCGAAGTCACCGCCGTCGCCGCTGGTGGTGCCACACTTCATCACCCCGCCGAACCGGCCGGCCGGCACCTTGCGCAGCCCGGTGACCTTCCCGGTCTCGTCGGCCATCAGGCCGAAGAGGGTGTCCAGGTCGCGTTCGGGCTGCCACAGCAGGGTGGTGCCCCCGAAGAGCAACACCGAGCGCTTGTCGTCCGCCGGATCGCGGTACACGACGCCGAGGCTGCGATCCAGGTCGATGTCGGCGGACAGCCCGTCGCGCAGGTAGTCGGCGGTGCTGCGGGCCCGCTCGCTGTCGTCGCGTTGCAGGCCGGCGGCGGTGGCCGGAGCGGCCAGCCGGGCGTCCTTCTGCTGCGCCACCCGCCAGCCGGCGACGCCCAGCGCCCCGACGCCGGCGAGGCCGGCCGCCAGGAGCACGGCGAGGGCGATCCGCCCGCGCCGGGATCGGGGACCGCGCCGTCGGGCCCCGTCCTGCGGGTCCCGGTTGCTGAGCCGGATCGGTTCCTCGGTGAGGTCGATCGGCTCGGGCTCGTCGGCGAGCGGACGCTCGGTGAGATGTGCGTCGGACATAGCCGACACCGTACGCGAAGGGCAGGTGGCGCACGTCGGGTCCGCGGAAGCGCTCCGTAGACTTTCAGGGTGACCGACAGACTGGATGCCCGACGCCCCGACGCCCCGACCCTGCCCGCCCAGTACCAGCCGGGCGAGGTTGAGCAGCGACGGTACGAGCAGTGGGTAGCCGCCGGGCACTTCCGGGCGTCGGCCCAGAGCGACAAGCCGCCCTTCGCCATCGTCATCCCGCCGCCCAACGTGACCGGCTCGCTGCACATGGGCCACGCGTTCGAGCACACGCTGATGGACGCTCTGACCCGGCGCAAGCGGATGCAGGGCTTCGAGGCGCTCTGGCTGCCGGGCATGGACCACGCCGGCATCGCCACCCAGAACCTGGTCGAGCGGCAGCTCGCCGGCGAGGGCCTGTCGCGGCACGACCTGGGCCGGGAGAAGTTCGTCGAGCGGGTGTGGCAGTGGAAGGCCGAGTCCGGCGGCGCGATCCTGGGCCAGATGCGCCGCCTCGGCGACGCGGTCGACTGGGAACGCGAGCGCTTCACCATGGACGCAGGGCTGTCCCGGGCCGTGCAGACCATGTTCAAGAAGCTCTTCGACGACGGGCTGATCTACCGGGCCAACCGGATCATCAACTGGTGCCCGCGCTGCCTGACCGCGCTGTCCGACATCGAGGTGGAGCACACCGACGACGACGGCGAGCTGATCTCGATCCGGTACGGCGACGAAGTCGTGGTGGCCACCACCCGCGCCGAGACGATGCTCGGCGACACCGCGGTGGCGGTGCACCCCGACGACGAGCGGTACCGGCACCTGATCGGCACCGAGGTCGCCCTGCCGCTGACCGACCGGCGCATCCCGATCGTCGCCGACGAGCACGTCGACCCGAGCTTCGGCACCGGCATGGTGAAGGTGACCCCGGCGCACGACCCGAACGACTTCGAGATCGGCCAGCGGCACGACCTGCCCGCCCGGACGATCATGGACGAGCGCGGCATCATCACGGCGCCGGGCCCGTTCGAGGGCCTGGACCGGTACGAGGCCCGGCCGGCGATCGTCGCCGCGCTGCGCGAGCAGGGCCTGATCGTGGCCGAGAAGCGGCCGTACGTGCACGCGGTGGGCCACTGCTCGCGGTGCAAGACCACGGTCGAGCCGCGGCTGTCGTTGCAGTGGTTCGTCAACACCGCCCCGTTGGCCAAGGCGGCCGGGGACGCGGTGCGCGACGGCCGGGTGAAGGTCGAGCCGGCCGAGCTGGCCAAGCGCTACTTCGCCTGGGTCGACAACATGCACGACTGGTGCATCTCCCGCCAGCTCTGGTGGGGCCACCGCATCCCGGTCTGGTACGGCCCGGACGGGGAGATCGTCTGCGTCGGCCCGGACGAGGAGCCGCCGACCGGCGATGGCTGGCACCGGGACGAGGACGTGCTGGACACCTGGTTCTCCAGCGGGCTGTGGCCGTTCTCCACCCTCGGCTGGCCGGAGCAGACCCCGGACCTGGCGAAGTTCTACCCGACCAGCGTCCTGGTCACCGGTTACGACATCCTGTTCTTCTGGGTCGCCCGGATGATGATGTTCGGCCTCTACGCCATGGACGGCCGGCCGCCGTTCGACGTGGTGGCCCTGCACGGCATGGTGCGCGACGAGCACGGCAAGAAGATGTCGAAGTCGTTCGGCAACGTGGTCGACCCGCTGGACTGGATCGACCGGTTCGGCGCGGACGCCACCCGGTTCACCCTCGCCCGGGGCGCCAACCCCGGCCAGGACGTCCCGGTCAGCGAGGACTGGTGCCAGGGTTCCCGCAACTTCTGCAACAAGCTGTGGAACGCCACCCGGTTCGCGCTGATGAACGGCGCCCACACCGGCGGCCCGCTGCCGCCGGCCGAGCAACTCTCCACCGTCGACCGGTGGATCCTGTCCCGGCTGGCGCACGTCACCGCCGAGGTCGACGAGCAGTTCGAGGCGTACGAGTTCGCCAAGGTCTGTGACCTGCTCTACCACTTCGCCTGGGACGACGTCTGCGACTGGTACGTGGAGCTGAGCAAGCCGGTGCTCGCCGAGGGCGGGGCGGCGGCCGACGCCACCCGGCGGGTGCTCGGGCACGTGCTGGACCAGCTCCTGCGGCTGCTGCACCCGGTGATCCCGTTCGTCACGGAGGAGCTGTGGATCGCGCTGACCGGCGGGGAGACGGTGGTGACGGCCGCGTGGCCGGCAGCCGACCGTACCGGGATCGATGACGCCGCGGAGGGCGAGGTCGGCACCGTCCAGCGGGTGGTGACCGAGATCCGGCGGTTCCGCTCGGACCAGGGCCTGCGGCCCACCCAGCGGGTGGTCGCCCGGCTCGACGGCCTGGCCGGCGCGGGCATCGCCTCCCACGAGCGGCTGATCCGCTCGCTGGTCCGGCTCGACCCGGCCGGCGACGACTTCCAGGCCAGCGCGACCCTGGCCATGCCCGGCGAGGTGAGCGTCGCGCTGGACACCCGGGGCTCGATCGACGTGGCCGCCGAGCGGGCCCGGCTGACCAAGGACCGCGCCGCCGCCGGGAAGGAGGTCGCGCAGGCCCGCGCGAAGCTGGACAACCCGGCGTTCGTGGGGAAGGCCCCGGAGCCGGTGGTCGCCAAGATCCGCGACCGGCTCGCCACCGCCGAGGCCGACCTGATCCGCATCGATGCCGCTCTGGAGGCGCTGTCCTCGTGACCGACCGTAACGATCGCACCCACCGCACCGCTCGCGGCGTCGACGGCGAATTCGCCGCCGTCGACGCCGAGCTGGCCGCGCGCGGGTTCACCCGCATGCACTTCGAGCTGGACCGGATCGAGACGCTGCTCGACCTGCTCGGCAGCCCGCAGCGGGCGTACCCGTCGATCCACCTGACCGGGACCAACGGCAAGACCTCGACCGCCCGGATGATCGACTCGCTGCTGCGGGCGTTCGGGCTGCACACCGGCCGGTACACCAGCCCGCACCTGGAGACCGTCCGGGAGCGGATCAGCCTGGACGGGGAGCCGGTCAGCGAGGAACGCTTCGTGGCCACGTACCGCGAGGTGGTGCCGCTGGCCGAGCTGGTCGACCAGCGCTCCGCCGAGCCGTTGACCTACTTCGACCTGACCACCGCGCTGGCGTTCGCCACCTTCGCGGACGCTCCGGTCGACGTCGCGGTGGTCGAGGTGGGGCTCGGCGGGGCGGAGGACTCCACCAACGTGATCCAGGCCGGCGTCGCGGTGCTCACCCCGATCGGGCTGGACCACACCGAGTGGCTGGGCGACACCCTCCAGGACATCGCCCTGCACAAGGCCGGGATCATCCACAAGGGGGCCACGGTCGTCTGCGCGGCTCAGGAGGAGGAGGCCGCCCGGCCGATCCTGGAGCGGTGCGCCGAGGTCGGCGCGACGGTCGCCCGCGAGGGGTCGGAGTTCGGCGTGCTGCGCCGTTCGGTGGCGGTCGGCGGCCAGGTGCTCAGCATCCAGGGCCTCGGCGGGGTGTACGAGGAGATGTTCGTTCCGCTGCACGGCGCACACCAGGCGCAGAACGCGGCGGTGGCGCTCGCCGCCGTGGAGGCGTTCCTCGGGGCGGGGGCGAATCGGCAGCTCGACGTGGAGGCAGTCCGGGAGGGCTTCGCCGACGTCAGCTCGCCCGGCCGGCTGGAGAAGGTGCGTAGCGCGCCGACGGTCCTGCTCGACGGGGCGCACAACCCGCACGGGATGGCGGCCACGGTGACCGCCCTGCAGGAGGAGTTCGCGTTCAGCAAGCTGGTCGGCGTGCTCGGCGTGCTCGGCGACAAGGACGCGGTGAGCCTGCTGGAGCTGCTGGAGCCGGTGCTCGACTCGCTGGTGGTCACCCGCAACAGCTCGCCGCGGGCGATGCCGGTCGACGAGCTGGCCGAGTTGGCCCGGGACGTCTTCGGGGCGGACCGGGTGGAGGTGGCCGAGGAGATGCCCGAGGCGATCGAGGCGGCGGTGGCCGAGGCCGAGGCCGACGTCCCCGGCGAGCTGTCCGGGGTCGGCGTGCTGATCACCGGGTCGGTGGTGACCGTGGCCGACGCCCGCAGGCTGTTCAAGCGATGACCGCCCCGGACCCCGACCGCCCGGCGGAGGGCGTCGGCGACGGGTCGGGTCAACGGCGCTCCGGGCTGCGCAACCCCGAGGGGGCGGTGCGTGGCCTGGGTGCCGGGACGCTCGGCCTGGAGGCCCTGGTGCTGCTGCTCGCGATCCAGCCGATCCGGGTGGTCGGTGGGGAGCTCAGCGGCGCGGCCGTCGCGGTGATCGTGGCGTTGGCCGTGGCGGCGGTGGTGCTCGCCGGGATGATGCGCCGGCGGTGGGCCTGGTACGCCGGCACGGTGCTCCAGGGGGCGCTGATGCTCGCCGGGCTGCTGCACTGGTCGCTGCTGGTGGTGGGGATCATCTTCGCCCTGGTCTGGGGGTACGCCCTGCACGTGCGTCGGGTGATCCTCGGCCGCTGAGCCGCCGCCTGCGGGACGGGGCCCTCCGCGGGAAGGCCCTCCGCGGTGCGGGCCCGGTGCCGGAGGGCCGTCCCCACACGTTCAGGCGTCGGCGCGGGTGCGCCACTGGGTGAGGGCGATGCCGTGGCCGTCCGGGTCGCGGAAGGCCGCCGCCCAGACCTCCAGCTTGGTGCCCCGGTTCACCACCCTCGGGGCGTACGTGAAGCGGACGCCGGAGTCGCGCAGCCGCTCGTACGCGCCCTGGATGTCGTCGACCTCCAGGTTCACGTGGACCAGGCGGCGGCTCATCGGGGCCGCGCCAGTGACCTCGCGCAGCACCAGCCGGGTCGTCCCGGAGGCGAGCA
The DNA here is from genome assembly GCF_050948415.1 of Micromonospora sp. CA-111912. Lineage (NCBI taxonomy): Bacteria > Bacillati > Actinomycetota > Actinomycetes > Micromonosporales > Micromonosporaceae > Micromonospora > Micromonospora sp. CA-111912. The sequence continues at coordinate 5,785,289 of NZ_CP192007.1, read as the reverse complement.
CGGCGTTGCCGGCGCCCCGGTCGACCTCCTCGAAGCCGAGGGTGTCCCGGTAGAACTCCAACGACCGGTCCAGGCCGGTGACCAGCAGGGTGATGCCGACCCCGCTGATCGGGGCCGCCGCGTCGGCGGGCTCGGTCTCCGGGTCGTAACCGAAGATCGCCTCGTCCAGCTCGTGCTGGTCGGGGGCCGGCCCGGTGCCCGGGGCCGGGTCGTCCAGCGGCACGTCGATGGGGTCGGCCGGGGCACCCGCGTCGATGGTCTCGACGGGGACGGTCGGGTCGAAGCGTTCCTCGGCCGGTGGGCGGGGGGCCGGGGTGGCCCGCCGGGGCAGCGGGCCAGAGGCCGGGTCCACCAGCGTCCCCTCCAGCACGACCGGGCCGCCCGGCCGCTGGTGCATCACGACCGGCTCCCGGCCCTCCGACAGCGGGCCGAGGTCGTCGTCGCGCAGCGGGTCGGGCCCGGGCGGGTCGCGCAGGTCGTCGTGGAAACCGGACGAGCCACGCAGGTCGTCGCGGAAACCGGGCAGGTCGCGCAGGTCGTCGCGGAAGTCGTCGTCCGGGATGCGGTCGGCCCACGGCGGCGCCTCCTGCTGGATCAGCACCTCGTCGACGGGGTCGGCACCCGCGTACTCGGGCGGGAGGTCAGCCATCGCCGCCGCGGCGGTCTCCGCGTGGGTGGGCACCTCGTCCCAGAGGACGCGGACGTGCCGCTGGTCGTCCAGGGCCACCCGGATCGGCAGGGCCTGCCCGATCGAGGGCCACTTCGCCACCGGGACCCGCGGCTCGATGATCTTCTTCGACCGGGGCGGCAGGCCGGGCGCGTCGATGACGAGCTGCAACTCGCAGCGGCCGAACGCGTACGCGCTGGGCGGCTCGGAGGCGCTGTGCACGTGGCCGACGCCGACCACCCAGGTGCGGCCGCCGCCGCGCACGGTGGCCAGCGCGATCGCCAGCACCAGCAGGGCCACCCCGAGCGCCACGATCGCCCAGCTGGTCATGCCCAGCCCGAACAGGACCACGAAGGTCGCCACGGTGCCCAGCACCGCCGCGATGAGCTTGCGTACCGGCGCGATGGGTCGGTTCCCGCCATTCGCCACTGTGGACCTCCCATGGGTCAAGGGCCAGGCTAGGCCGGATCGGCGACCCAGGGAATAGCGCAGCCGCCGCGCCGGTGCCGGCACCGGGTCGCTAGGCTGACCGTACCCAGCCGAGCCGTCTTCCGCGCACAGGAGGAACCCAGCGTGTCCAGCAGCAGCCCGGACGAGCGTTCTCTCGTTCTGATCAAGCCCGACGCGGTCGGCCGTGGCCTGGTCGGTGAGATCCTCTCCCGCTTCGAGCGCAAGGGTCTGCGGATCGACGCCATGGCTCTCCGGACGATGGACGGCGACTTCGCCGACCAGCACTACGCCGAGCACGTCGACAAGGCGTTCTACCCGCCGCTGAAGGGGTTCATGACCAGCGGCCCGCTGGTGGCCCTGGTGCTCTCCGGCGACCAGGTCATCGAGGTGGTGCGCGGCATGATCGGCAGCACCGACGGCCGCCGGGCAGCCGCCGGCACCATCCGGGGCGACTACTCCCTGTCCAACCGGGAGAACCTGGTGCACGCCTCCGACTCGACCGACAGCGCCAAGCGCGAGATCGCGCTCTGGTTCCCCGAGCTGGGCTGACGGCTTTCCGACGCCGGGCACCCCGGCCCGGCCGCCGGCTCACCCCGAAAGCCGGGTGAGCTTCTCCGGGTTGGCGACCACGTACAGGCCGGTGATCCGGCCGCCGGCGGCGGCCACGGTCAGCGCGTACCGCCGGCCGCCGGGCCAGTGCACGACGTACCCGGGCCGGCCGTTGAACTCCACCTGGACCGTGCGCGGGGTCGGCTGCCGGGTCCCGAGGACCCCGGCGAAGAAACGGGCCACCCGGTCCGCCCCGCGTACCGGGTTACGGGCCGCCCTGGCCCGGCCGCCCCCGTCGGCCCACAAGGTGACGTCGGTCGCCACCAGGTCCGTCAGCCGGGCCAGGTCGCCGTCGCGGGCCGCGGCGAGGAACGCGTCCAGCAGCCGCCGCTGCTCGCCCGGGTCGGCCGCGAAGCGTTGGCGTTCGTCGGCGACCCGGGCTGCCGCCCGGTGGTGCAACTGCCGGCAGTCCGCTGCGGACCGGTCCAGGATCTCGCCGACCTGCGCGTACGGCAGGTCGAAGGCGGTGCGCAGCACGTAGACCGCGCGCTCCGGCGGAGTCAGGCGCTCCAGTAGGTGCAGCAGCGCCAGGGAGAGCGAGTCGCGCAGCTCCGCGTGTTCCGGCGGCCCGAACGGCGAGGGCGCGGTGGGCACCGGCTCCGGCAGCCAGGGCCCGACGTACGTCTCCCGGGTGGCCTGCCGGGCCCGGAGCCGGTCGATGGCGAGCCGGGTGACCACCCGGGACAGGTAGCGACGCGGCTCGGCCACCGCTGCCCGGTCGACGCCCAGCCACCGCAGGTACGCGTCCTGGAGCACGTCCTCGGCGTCGTGCAGGCTGCCGAGCATCCGGTACGCCAGGCCGAGCAGCATCGGCCGGTGCACGTCGAGCGCACCGGCCGCCTGCGTCGTCCCGGCCGTCGTCACCCGTCCGTCGGCGGCCGGCGCCGGGTGGCTGCCACGATCCGATTCCACACGTTGATTGTGGCAATCGCGACCGTCAGGTCCGCCAGCTCCTTCTCCGACCAGACCTTCGCGGCGGCGTCCCAGACCTCGTCGGGCACCCCGTGCTCCCCGAGGCGGGTGAGCGCGTCGGTGAGCGCGAGCGCGGCCCGTTCCCGTTCGTCGAAGAAGGGCGCCTCCCGCCAGGCCGCCACGGCGAACAGCCGCCGGCTGGACTCGCCCGCCGCGAGGGCGTCCCGGCTGTGCATGTCCACGCAGAACGCGCAGCCGTTCAGCATCGACGCGCGCAGCTTCACCAGTTCCAGCACCGTGTGGTCGAGGTTCGCGCGGGTGTACCGCTCCAGCCCGGCCACCGCCCGGTACGCCTCCGGCGCCACCGCCTCCAGATCGATCCGACTCATCGTGTTCTCCCGTCCTCGTCGGTACAACAGGACGACGGGTGGCGGGGGCGTCGATGTGACGGCGGCGGGTGTGACGCCGGTCATGCCGTCGCCGGCAGACCTTCGAGGCCTCGCTGGAGGCAGCCCGGGCCGCCTCCAGCGACGGGCCCCTTCCGGGAGGAGCCCCCACCCGGCCGCCCTCCGCCACGCAGCGGGCGGCCCGGCCACCCGTTCGGCCCGGCGTGACCGCGTCGGCTAACGTGACATCGCCCCGTTCAGCACGACCGCCGGAGGACCAGTGCCGCTGCTCTACACCATCGGCAAGCTCACCGTGGCGCCCGCGCTCCGGTTGGCCTTCCGACCGACCGTGGAGGGTTTGGAGCACATCCCGGCGACCGGTGGCGCCATCTTCGCCGGCAACCACCTCTCCGTCGCCGACGAATTGTTCCTCGGCACGGTCGTGCCCCGGCACCTGGCGTTCTGGGCGAAGTCGGAGTACTTCAAGGGGACCGGCCCGAAGGGCGCGTTGTCGAAGTTCGTGCTCACCGGGCTGGGGGCCATCCCGGTCGAGCGGGCCGGCGGCCGGGCCGCGCTGTCCGCGTTCGACGCGGCGATCCCGGCGCTGCGAGGCGGTGACTTCGTTGCCGTGTACCCGGAGGGGACCCGCTCGCCCGACGGGCGGCTCTACCGGGGCCGCACCGGGGCCGCCCGGCTGGCGGTCGCGGCCGGCGTCCCGATCATCCCGGTCGGTATGACGGGCACCGACAAGGCGCAGCCGATCGGCACCAGGGTGCCCCGGCCCGGGCGGGCGGACATCGTCGTACGGTTCGGCAAGCCGCTCGACTTCACCGGCCGCCCGGACGACCGGACCTCGCTGCGGGAGATGACCGACGAGGTGATGAGCGAGATCCAGAAGCTCACCGGCCAGGAGTACGTGCCGCGTTACGCCCCGCCCCGCGCGCGTCCGGCGGCCGAGGGCGAGCCGCCGACCCCGGCCTGACCGGCCCGCCGTCCCGCCCCGGTTCCCCACTCCGGTCCCTGGCTGCCGGCCTCGGCCGACCCCACCCCCGTCGCTCCGGGCCTCAGCCCGTCGTGCCCGGGTCCTGGTCGGGCGTGACGATCTGCTCGCGCATGGTCTCCAGCAGCCGGGCGCTGTCGTCGACGGAGAGTTGGGTGAACACGCCGGTGGTGAGGCTGCCATGGTCGACCGAGGTGCACACCACCACGTCGGTGCCGTCGAGGGCGCCGATGGCGCAGCGCTCGAACCGGCCCCGGACGCCGGTCTCCACCACCTGCTTGTCCCCGAGCCGGTACGACTCCGTCAGCCGGGTCATCTCGTCGTCCGCGTCGCTCTCCGGGGTCAGCCGGAAACCGGTGCCGCCGAACACCGCCACCGGCTTGCCCGCCGACGAGGCGTACACGCCGGCGAAGGTGCCCTCGGTCAGCAGGTGCGCCTTGCGCACCTCCTTCTCCAGTTCCTTCGCGGTGGCCTGGCTCCGGGCGTCCTCGCGCAGCGACAGGTCGGAGATCTGCTGCGGCAGCGCGGCGCTCGCCGGGTACTGCTCCCACATCGGCTTCACCCAGTAGGCCGGGCAGCCGCAGCAGCAGGCGATGCTGAGCAGCAGCACCCACGGCCAGCGCCGACGGCGCCGGCGGGGGGCCCTCGGCGCGGGCGGCGGCGTCGGTGCCGCCGGCGGCGGGGCGGGCCGGTGCTGCTGCGGTGGCCGGGACGGCGCGACCGGCAGGGCCGGCGGCGGCACGTGGCGCGGCGGGGCGGGCGGTGACACCTGACGAGGCAGGGCCTGCGGTGGCATCTGACGGGTCGGCGCCGGTGGCCGGGCCGTGGGCGGCGGCGAACTGACGGGCCGGGCCGCGGGCGACACCGGCCGGGCCCCCTGCGGTGGGGTGGCCGGATGGGCCACCGGCGGCGGCGGGGTCGGGGGCCCGACGACGGGTGCCGAGCCGGCGCCCGGCCCCGGGTGCCGCCGGGCTGCCGGCGGCGTCGGGTACGACAGCGTCGGCGGCAGCGGGGGCAACTCGGCGGAGTGCAGGTCCCAACTGCCGGTGTCCACGCCGGCCCACGGGTCCACCGGCACCTGGCTCTCGGGGGGCGGCAGCGGGCCGTGCCCGATCGGGGCGGGTGGCGGCGGGGTGGGCTCCGCCGACTCGCCCCAGTTCCTCCTGCGTTGCGGCGGCGGTGGGACCGGCGCGGAGCCGGTCCACCGGGGCGCCGGCGGCGCGGAAGCGGCGGGGTCGAGGGTGGTCCGGTCCGGCCGCGCGTCGACCTTCGTCGGGTCGGGGGCGGGAACCACCGGGACCGGCCCACCGCCGCCGCGAGCCGGGTCCGGGCCGGTTCGTCCCGGGGTGGCCTCGACCCGGGTGGGGTCCGGGCCGTTCTGTTCGAGAGTCGCCTCGGCCGCAGTCGGGTCCGTGCCGGTCGGGTCCGTGCCGGTCGGGTCCGGGGCGGTCGGCTGCGGTGCGGTGTCGGCCGCCGGGGCCGGGGTGACCGGCTCGGGCCACGCCGTGGGGTCGACCCGGGTCGGTTCCGGCGGAGTCGACGCCTCGGCCGCCGGTCGGGGATCACGGACCGGGGTGGTCGCGTCGGGAGCGTCGCTACCCGGGGTGCCGGCGGAGCCGGCCGGGTCGGGGGCGTCATCCGCCGGGGTGGCGGGCGTGCCCTCCGGGTCGGCGACCGGCACGTCCGCGGCGGCGGGCGGCGCGGAGGTGCCACGCGAACCGGGTGCGGCGGGCGGTGATTCGGGGGAGGGGGTCGACTCGCCGGCGACGGCTGGACCCTGGTCCCGGTCGTTGGCCGGGGTGCCTCCGTCGGCCGGTCGGTCTGCTCCCGGCTGCGGGTGCGGCATCGCGGCAATCTCCTCTCACGCCGGTCCGAGATTAGTACCGGCGTGCCACCGACGGCGATTCGCCCACGTCCCGGGTGGCGCGTGGACGGCGCCAGCAGCCGGATCGGCTGAGGCCGGGTCGATCTGCGGAACCGGTCGGGAATTTTTGTTCCTCATCCCTGACCAGACCGTTAAATCGGTAGTGTCCTAATTTGGCGGCTCGCCGCCGAGGAGGTTCGACCATGCGCGTACCCATCCTGCTCACGCTCCTGGCCGGGCTCGCCGCCTGCGGCCAGCCAGGCTCCGCCGCCGCACCGCACCAGCCCGCTTCCCCACCGGCCGGGTCCTCCTGCGCCCAGGCCGGCACCGCCGTCCCGTCGCCGGTGGCACCGTCGCCGGGGCGCTCATACTGGCCGCATCAGGACAGCCTGATGGACGCCGCCACCACCGTGCAGGAAGCCGGTGAGCAGCGCTGGCCGCAGCTGTACGCCGGGGTCGAACTCGACCTCGAACAGAACCTGCTCCAGGTGCGCCGCATCCCCTCTGGTCCCGCCGTCGACCAGGCCATGTGCGCCCTCGTGCCGACAGTGACCGTCAGGTTCGTCGACGCCGTCCACTCCGAGCGGCAGCTCTACGCCTGGCAGGCCAGCATCTTCGCCGACCGCCCCTACTGGCAGCGCCGCGGCATCGTCCTGAACGGGATCAGCACCGAACCGGGCCTCTGCGTCGTCGTCGCCATCGACGACCCGGCCCGCCACTGGGCAACGATCACCGCCCGCTACCCGGGCCTGCCGATCCGCGTCGAACACGGCGGCGAGGCCGTGCCTCTCGTTGTCGGGCAGACCTGACCCCGGCGCGGGCCACCGGGCCCGCTCCTCCCGCCGGCCCTCCCCGGCAGTGCCGCCGGATCACCGTAGCGGCGCAACTCCTGCCCGGCGGCGTGTTCATCGGGTACATGGCCACCACCCCGCAGTTGCACCGCCGCGCTGATCAGTGTGGGCGCGACCGGTCCTCCCCGGGGTGGGGCCGGACGCGCGGCGGATGCGACGCGGCGGCCGGCGGGCGGACGCGTACCCTTGGGCATCATGAGCGTCCCGTCCACCACCCCGCGCCCCGCCGCGGCCAACTCCGTCTGGCCTCGGCTGGAGCCGCTGCTGCCCCAGGTGACCAAGCCCATCCAGTACGTCGGTGGCGAGCTGGGCGCGGTGGTCAAGGACTGGGACACGGCGACCGTCCGCTGGGCGCTGATGTACCCGGACGCCTACGAGGTCGGGCTGCCCAACCAGGGCGTGCAGATCCTGTACGAGGTCCTCAACGAGCTGCCTGACGTGCTCGCCGAGCGGACGTACGCGGTCTGGCCCGACCTGGAGAGCCTCATGCGCACGCACGGCGTGCCGCAGTTCACCGTCGACGCCCACCGCGCGGTGCGCGACTTCGACGTGTTCGGCATCTCGTTCTCCACCGAGCTGGGCTACACCAACCTGCTCACCGCGATCGACCTGGCCGGCATCCCGATGCTCGCGGCGGACCGCACCGACGCCGACCCGGTGATCGTGGCCGGCGGGCACGCCGCGTTCAACCCGGAGCCCATCGCCGACTTCGTCGACGCCGCCGTGCTCGGCGACGGCGAAGAGGCGGTCCTGGAGATCACCACGATCGTCCGGGAGTGGAAGTCCGAGGGCTCCCCGGGCGGCCGGGACGAGCTGTTGCTGCGGTTGGCCCGCACCGAGAGCGTCTACGTGCCGCGCTTCTACGACGTGGACTACCTGCCCGACGGGCGGATCCAGCGGGTCGTGCCGAACCGGGCGGACGTGCCGTTCCGGGTGCACAAGCGCACGACGATGGACCTGGACGCCTGGCCGTACCCGAAGAAGCCCCTGGTCCCGCTCGCCGAGACCGTGCACGAGCGGTACGCGGTGGAGATCTTCCGGGGCTGCACGCGGGGCTGCCGGTTCTGCCAGGCCGGCATGATCACCCGGCCGGTCCGGGAGCGGTCGATCACCACGGTGGGACAGATGGTGCAGCAGGGGCTGGAGTTCTCCGGCTTCCACGAGGTGGGCCTGTTGTCGCTGTCGTCGGCCGACCACTCCGAGATCGGCGACATGTGCTCCGGCCTGGCCGAGCAGTACGCGGGCACCAACGTGTCGCTGTCGCTGCCGTCGACCCGGGTGGACGCGTTCAACATCGACCTGGCCCAGGAGCTGTCCCGCAACGGCCGGCGCACCGGTCTGACCTTCGCCCCCGAGGGCGGGTCGGAGCGGATCCGCAAGGTGATCAACAAGATGGTGTCGGAGGAGGACCTGATCCGCACCGTCGTCACCGCGTACACCAACGGCTGGCGGCAGGTGAAGCTGTACTTCATGTGCGGCCTGCCCACCGAGACCGACGACGACGTGCTCCAGATCGCCCGGATGGCCCACGAGGTCATCAAGGCGGGCCGGGCCGCCACCGGCTCGAAGGACATCCGCTGCACGGTCTCCATCGGCGGGTTCGTGCCGAAGCCGCACACCCCGTTCCAGTGGGCGAAGATGGAGCGGCCGGAGGTCATCGACGGCCGGCTCAGGCTGCTCAAGCAGGAGATCAACTCGAACCGGTCGCTCGGTCGCGCGATCGGCTTCCGCTACCACGACGGCGAGCCGTCGCTGATCGAGGGCCTGCTCAGTCGCGGCGACCGCCGGGTCGGCGCGGTGATCCGCCGGGTCTGGGAGGACGGCGGCCGGTTCGACGGCTGGAGCGAGCACTTCTCGTACCAGCGCTGGGTGGACGCCGCCGCCGCGACGCTGCCGGCCTTCGGCGTGGACCTGGACTGGTACACCACCCGGGAGCGCGACGAGCTGGAGGTCCTGCCCTGGGACCACCTGGACTCGGGCCTGGACAAGGACTGGCTCTGGAAGGACTGGCAGGACTCGACGTCCGAGTACGAGCAGGACGACTGCCGGTGGACCCCGTGCTTCGACTGTGGGGTCTGCCCGTCCATGGACACCGAGATCCAGATCGGCCCGACGGGCCAGAAGCTGCTCCCGCTCACCCCGCTCAACGGCGCCGGCCTGAAGGTGCCCACCCACACCCACACCCACCCCTGACCCACGGCCGGCCACCACCGCCCGCTGCGTTGATCAGGTAGGTGTCGTCACGGTCACGGCATGTCGGCGACGGCACCTGCACGACCAACCGGTTCTGAGTCCGAGGAGCACGACGATCAGCAGGAAACCACAGCCGGAGGGCGGGCAGGCCCCGATCGTCCAGCGTGTCCGGATCCGGTACGCCAAGCGGGGACCGCTGCGGTTCACCTCGCACCGAGACTTCGCCCGTGCCTTCGAGCGGGCGTTGCGTCGGGCGGGTGTGCCGATCGCCTTCTCGCAGGGCTTCACCCCGCATCCCAAGATCTCCTACGCCAGCGCCGCCCCGACCGGGGTGGCCAGCGAGGCGGAGTACCTCGAGATCGGGCTCCGCGAGCCGGTCGACCCGGAGCAGTTGCGGGCCGCGCTGGACGCCGCCCTCTCGCCCGGCCTCGACATCCTGGAGGCTGTCGTCGCCTCCGGTGGTGGTCTTGCCGACCGGATCGAGGCGTCACACTGGCGGATCGAGTTGCCGGAGGTCGAGCCGGCTGTGCTGGATCGCGCGGTGGCCGCCTTCACCGCCGCCGAGGAGGTTCAGGTCGAGCGGATGACCAAGCAGGGTCGCCGCACCTTCGACGCTCGCGCGGCAGTCATCAGCATCGATGTGGTTGCGTCTCCGCAGACGCCTTCCGGGGCCGCAGCCGTACCGTGTGCGATACTCGAACTGGTCGTCCGGCAGGTCACCCCGTCCGTACGACCCGATGACGTCCTTTCCGGCCTCCGCGCGGTGGCCGACCTGGAGCCGCCGGTCGCCCCGAGGGTGATCCGGCTGGCGCAGGGCACGTTGACCGCGCAGGGCGCGATCGTGGATCCGTTGGACGCGGACCGCATCGGGGCAGCCATCGTATGAGCGTTGACCGTCGGTCAACGCTCTGGCAGGCAGACTTCGGCGGTCGCGCACCTCGCGCGCCCGGCGGAAACACTTTTGCGGCAACCCTGCGTGGCAGCGCTCAACCGCGCCCGGGGCAGCCAGAACTGGAGAACCTCCATGCTCGAGAACGAGCCCGAGGGCGGCGAACGGACCGGTTCACAGCCGGCCGGCGAGACCGCTGACCGCACCACCGACGCCGGCGGCACCGTCACCGGAGCAGCCGGGGGTACCGCCCCGGTCGGCGGGTCCACCGCCGCCCAGCAGGCGCCCGGTGGGGAACCGGCCGCCGAGGCGCCGCCCGCCCCGCCCCGCAAGCGGGCCACCCGGCGGCGGGCTGCCCCGCTGAACCAGCCGGAGCAGACCGACGCGCCGACGGAGGCGTCCACCTCCGCCGGCTCGACCAGCAGCGAGTCCCCCCAGGCCGAGGTCTTCGCCCCGATCGCCGGTGAGCTGGAGGAAGCCCCGAAGACGCCGCGCCGCCGCCGCAAGGCGACCACCGCGAAGGCGGCGGAGGAGCCGGTCGTCGCGGCCAGCGTGGAGGAGGCGTCCGCCGAGGTCGTACCCCCGGTGAAGGTGACCCGGACCCGCCGCCGCAAGGCCACCGCACCCGCGGTGGAGGCCCCGGCCGAGGCCGGCGCCGAACCGACCATCACCCAGGCGGAGGCGTCGTCCGCGCCGGCCGCCACCCAGACCACGTCCGGGCCCGCCGCCGCCCAGCCGGTCGACGGCGCGGCGGCCGAGGACGAGGAGACCGACCAGGCCGCGGAGGCCACCCGGGCCGCCGAGGCGCAGGCTGCCGCCGGCACCCGGCCCAGCGGCGCGGAGAACCGCGCCGGGGAGGTCCCGCCCGGCGCGGCCGTGCCCGCCGTGCCGCCGGCTGTGCCCGTCGAGGCGGCCGAGCCCGCCGAGCCGAAGACCCGGCGGCGGCGGGCTGCGCTCTCCGCGCCCACCGTGCTCTTCATGGCACCCCAGCCGGAGGAGGCGCCGGTCGCCCGGGTCGTGGTGCCCGTCGTGATCGAGGAGGAGCCGGCCGAGGAGCAGCCCGAGCCGACCCGGCGACGTCGCCGCGGTCGCCGCGAGGCCGAGCTCGTCGAGGCGGTGGAGCCCGTCGAGGAGCCCGTCATCGAGGAGGCCGAGGAGGCCGCCGAGGACGACGAGGATGAGGACGAGGACGAGGACGAGACCGCGGCGGCTCGCCGGCGGCGTCGGCGTGGCCGCCGGGGTCGGGGGCGCGGCAAGGGCGGCGCGGACGACGACGCCGACGAGGACGCCGAGGAGACCGCCCAGGCCGAGGAGGAGACTGCCGAGGCCGAGGGTGACGAGGACGAGGGCGAGGAGAGCGGGGACGGGCTGACCCGCCGCCGCCGTCGTCGTCGTCGTCGGGGCGCCGGGGACAGTGACGGCGGTGCCGACGACGGCGTGCCCACCGTCGTGAAGATCCGCGAGCCGCGCAAGGCCGTCGACGAGGTGCAGGGCGTCTCCGGGTCGACCCGACTGGAGGCGAAGCGGCAGCGCCGCCGCGACGGCCGGGAGCAGCGGCGGACCCGTCCGCCGATCCTCAGCGAGTCGGAGTTCCTGGCCCGCCGGGAGGCGGTCGACCGGGTGATGGCGGTACGCCAGCGCGGCGACCGCACCCAGATCGCCGTCCTGGAGGACGGTGTGCTGGTCGAGCACTACGTGACCCGCAACTCCTCCGGCACCATGGCCGGCAACGTCTACCTCGGCAAGGTGCAGAACGTCCTGCCGAGCATGGAGGCGGCCTTCGTCGACGTGGGCCGGGGTCGCAATGCCGTGCTGTACGCCGGCGAGGTGAACTGGGACACCACGGGTCTGGAGGGCCGGGCCCGCTCGATCGAGCACGCCCTCAAGTCCGGCGACTCGGTGCTGGTGCAGGTCACCAAGGACCCGATCGGGCACAAGGGCGCTCGGCTGACCAGCCACATCGCCCTGTCCGGCCGGCACCTGGTGTACGTGCCGAACGGCAACGCCTCCGGGATCAGCCGCAAGCTGTCCGACACCGAGCGCAAGCGGCTGCGTGACGCGCTCAAGAAGCTGGTCCCCGACGGGGCGGGCGTGATCGTCCGGACCGCCGCCGAGGGGGCGAGCGAGGACGACCTGGCCCGCGACGTCGAGCGGCTCCAGGCCCAGTGGGAGGACATTCAGGCCAAGGTGGCCTCCGGCGGTGCCCCGGTGCTGCTCTACGGGGAGCCGGACCTGGTCATCCGGGTCGTGCGGGACCTGTTCAACGAGGACTTCCGCGAACTGGTGATCGAGGGCGACGAGTCGTACGGGATGGTCGAGTCGTACCTCTCGCATGTCTCGCCGGACCTGGTCGACCGGGTGCGCCGGTACGTCGGCACCAGCGACGTGTTCGCCGAGTACCGGATCGACGAGCAGATCCTCAAGGGTCTCGACCGGAAGGTCTTCCTGCCCTCCGGCGGTCATCTGGTGATCGACCGGACCGAGGCGATGACCGTGGTCGACGTCAACACCGGCAAGTACACCGGTGCGGGCGGCAACCTGGAGGAGACGGTCACCCGCAACAACCTGGAGGCGGCGGAGGAGATCGTCCGCCAGCTCCGGCTGCGTGACATCGGTGGCATCGTGGTGATCGACTTCATCGACATGGTGTTGGAGTCGAACCGTGAGCTGGTGCTGCGCCGGCTCACCGAGTGCCTGGGCCGGGACCGCACCAAGCACCAGGTCACCGAGATCACCTCGCTGGGCCTGGTGCAGATGACCCGCAAGCGGATCGGCGCGGGGCTGCTGGAGGCGTTCAGCGAGACCTGCGACTGCTGCAAGGGTCGCGGCGTGGTCATCCACACCGATCCGGTGCCGGAGAAGCCGCGCGCCGCGGGTGCGGGGGAGAAGGTCAAGGCGGTCGCCTCGGCCGTCACCGCCCCCGCCCCGGCCGAGCAGGTCGGTGGGGCATCGCCGCGGCGGCGGGCCCGCAAGAGCGCCGCGCCGGAGCGCGCGGTGGTCGAGGTGGCCGAGGCACCCGAGGCGCCGGCCGGGAGCGCGGTCGTCGAGTACCACGACACCATGGGCTACGACCTGTCCCGGTACGAGGCGGACACGGCTGCCGCACCGGCCGTGACGGACAGCCAGCAGGGCGAGTCCGCCCGGCTTGCCGGGGCCGACGACCCGGACGCCCTGGGCGACGAGGCCGACGGCGACGCCGAGGGCGGCACCGGCCGACGCCGGTCCCGTCGGGGCGGTACCCGGCGGCGCACCCGCCCGTGACCGGCTGACCTTCCGCGCTTCCCGCAGGGCCCCTTCCCCGGCAACAGCACCGGTGGGCGGGGCCCTGTCGGCCATCCCGGCCCCGGTTAGGATCGGCCACCCCGGTCAGGAGAAGAAGAATGCGTCGTCTGCTCGCCCTCGCCGCCGCCATGGCGGTGCTGTCCGCCGGGGCGGCCTGCTCCGCCGAGCGCTCCGGTTCCGAGCCCGGACCGAGCGGTTCGCCGCCTGCGGCGGCCGGGGCCACCTCGGGGGCGGGGGGAGCCGGCCCTGGCGCGGCCGGCGGGTCGCTCGGGCCGCCGGCCGGGGGGAACGGCCCGGAGGTCTGCGCCGCAGCCCAGAAGGCCAGCGGTGCGGCGGTCCGCACGTACGTGGCGGAGCTGGGCCGCATGATCGGCGCGGTCGGGGCCAACGACAGCACGACGGCGGAGGTCGCCCGCAAGCGGGCCGAGGCCGCGTTGGCCGGCTGGCGCACCGAACTGCGACAGCAGTCCGCCCGGGCCACCGACCCACAGCTCAAGACGCTGCTGGCCGACCTGGCCAGCGAGGTGGGCACCCTGGGCACCGACGTGGACGCGATCGACGAGGAGGAGCTGGACGAGCTCCAGCAGCGCCTCGACCAGCTCTGCGCCCGCTGACGGGCGAGGCCCCGGCCGCACCCGCCGAGCCCGTCTCGGCCCCGGCGGCCACGCCGGGTGCGGGGAGCCCGGTTTGGGCGTCAGCCCACCGATGGCGTAGGCTATCTTGCGGCGCACTTTGGTGTGCCGTGTTCCCGCGTGCCCACGCCGCCGTGCCTCTGCTACCCGGTGAGCCGCCGAGGGAACGACCGCCAGCAGCCTCAACGACAGGGAGTCCGCCTCCGATGTACGCGATCGTCAAGACCGGCGGCAAGCAGTACAAGGTCGCCGAGGGCGACGTGATCGAGGTCGAGAAGCTCGCCGGTGCCCCCGGCGACGCGGTGAAGCTCACCGCGGTGCTCCTCGTCGACGGTGACGACCTGGTGACCGACGCGACGAAGCTTGCCGAGGTCGCAGTGTCCGGCGAGATCGCCGCACACACCAAGGGCCCGAAGATCAAGATCCACAAGTTCAAGAACAAGACCGGCTACCACAAGCGCCAGGGTCACCGCCAGCCGCTGACCCAGGTCAAGGTGACCGGCATCTCCAGCGGGAAGTAGGTCGTCCTCAAATGGCTCACAAAAAGGGTGCGTCCAGCTCGCGTAACGGCCGTGATTCTGCGGCCCAGCGGCTCGGCGTGAAGCGCTTCGGTGGTCAGGTCGTCAGCGCGGGTGAGATCCTCATCCGGCAGCGTGGCACCAAGTTCCACCCCGGTGACCTGGTCGGCCGTGGCGGCGACGACACGCTCTTCGCGCTGGCCGCCGGCTCGGTCCTGTTCGGTACCAAGCGCGGTCGCAAGACCGTCAGCATCGTACCGGCGTAGCAGTAGTTCGAAGGCGTTGCGGGCCGCGGACCGGTAGGTCCCGGCCCGCTTCGCCTTTTCTCGTACGCGCGGGGCGCATCCCGCTGGAAGGATTGACGACGTGACGATGTTCGTGGACCGGGTCGTCCTGCACCTGCAGGCCGGTGACGGCGGGCACGGCTGTGTCTCGATCCACCGGGAGAAGTTCAAGCCCTTCGGCGGCCCGGACGGCGGCAACGGCGGGCACGGCGGCAGCGTGACCATGGTCGTCGACCCGCAGGTGCACACCCTGCTCGACTTTCACTACCATCCGCACGTCAAGGCCGAGAACGGCAAGGGCGGCGCGGGCTCGAACCGGGACGGCGCGAACGGGCGCCAACTGGTGCTCAAGGTGCCCAACGGCACCGTCGTGCAGACCCCGGACGGCGAGGTGCTGGCCGACCTGGTCGGTGCCGGCGCCACGTTCGAGGTGGCCCGGGGCGGCCGGGGCGGCCGGGGCAACGCCTCCTTGGCCAACTCCCGGCGCAAGGCCCCCGGCTTCGCCGAGTTGGGTGAGCCCGGCGACCAGCTCGACGTGGTCCTGGAGCTCAAGAGCGTCGCCGACGTCGGCCTGGTCGGCTTCCCGTCGGCCGGCAAGTCGTCGCTGATCTCGGTCATCTCGGCGGCCAAGCCGAAGATCGCCGACTACCCGTTCACCACGCTGGTGCCCAACCTGGGCGTGGTCCAGGCCGACAACCACATCTTCACGGTCGCCGACGTGCCCGGCCTGATCCCGGGTGCGGCCGCCGGCAAGGGCCTCGGGCTGCAGTTCCTCCGGCACATCGAGCGCTGCGCGGTGCTGGTGCACGTGATCGACACCACCACCCTGGAGCCCAACCGGGACCCGCTGGCCGACATCGACGCCCTCGAGGCCGAGCTCGCCGAGTACGGCGGGCTCGTGGACCGGCCCCGCCTCGTCGCCCTGAACAAGGTCGACGTGCCGGACGGTCGGGACCTCGCCGAGATCGTCCGCCCCGACCTGGAGGCCCGTGGCCTGCGGGTCTTCGAGGTGTCCGCGGCCACCCGCGAGGGCCTCAAAGAGCTGATGTTCGCCATGGCGGAGCTGGTCGAGCAGGGCCGCACCGCCGCCACGCCGGCCGGGGAGACCCGGATCATCATCCGCCCGAAGGCGGTCGACGACACCGGCTTCACCGTCGAGGCGGAGTCGGACGGGTCGTTCACCGTCCGGGGCGTGCGTCCGGAGCGCTGGGTTCGGCAGACGACCTTCGACAACGACGAGGCGGTGGGCTACCTGGCCGACCGCCTGGCCCGCCTCGGCGTCGAGGACAAGCTGGCCAAGGCCGGTGCGAACCCCGGCGACCTGGTGCGGATCGGCGAGCGTGAGTTCGACTGGCAGCCCACCCTCTACGCGGGCGTCGACTTCGTCCCGGGCAACCGGGGCACCGACGTGCGGTTGGAGGAGAAGTCGTCCCGGGCCTCGGCCGCCGAGCGGCTCGCCGCGCGCAAGTCCCGCCGGGTGCGTTCGGACGACGAACTGGGTGCCGACGGGACGGACGCCGAGTCGGCCGCCGACCTCGACGAATAGCTCCGGCGGCCCGGCGGGCGGCCCTACGACGAACCGCTCGCCGGGCGCCGCCGCCGGGTCGTCCGCCGGAAACCTGGGGGAAACCCGGGCGGCCTACGTTCTCGGGATGCTGATCGAATCGCGGCCCACCACCGACCCGGAGATCGCCACCCTGGTCGCGGCACAGCAGCGGGAGCTGCGGGAGGCCGACGGCGGCCTGGACGGGCAGGCGACCGTCACCCACGACGACATCCGCTACCTCGCCTTCGTGGCCACCGGCCGGGCCGTCGCCTGCGGCGGCATCCAGGAGCTCGACCCGCGCACCGGCGAGCTGAAGCGGATGTACGTCCGGCCCGCGTACCGGGGGCGGGGGATCGCCCGGCAACTGTTGGCCGCGCTGGAGGAGTTGGCCTTCCAACAGGGGTACGCCGAGATCCGGCTGGAGACGGGCAGTTACCTGCCGGCGGCCATCGGCCTCTACACCTCCTGCGGATACGCCCCGATCCCGGTGTTCGGCGAGTACGTCGCCAACCCGTACAGCCGCTGCTTCGCCAAGCGCCTCCCGGTCGCGGCCTGACACCGCCACCCTCGGTGCGGGGGCGACGCTGCGGCGGTCCCGGCCCCCCACCGCTGGTTCGGCCCGCCACCGGGCCTGGGGCGCCGCGCCACCGGTGGGCGTGACGACGGGGGCGACGGGTCAGGGGCGGTCGATCGGGTCGTCGAGCCGGCCACCCGTGCCGGCCCGCTCGGACAGCAGCAGACCCAGGGCGAGCATGCCGAAGCCGAGCGCCAGGTGCAGCCAGTTGTCCGCGCCGTTGAGCGGGATGAAGTTGACCGCGCTGTGCTCGGCGGAGAACTCGATGGCGAACCCGTAGAGCCAGAGCCCGAGGTAGATCGCGCCGCCGCCGGCCAGGAAGATCCGCGCGCCGCCGACGCTGCGGGCGAGGACCAGCCCCGCCAGGCCGAAGAGCAGGTGCAGGGCGTTGTGCAGGACCGACACCTGGAACAGGCCGAACAGCTTCGCGCCGGAGGTGTGCCCGGCGAAGGCCATGTCGTGGTACCCGGTGGTGATGCCGGGAACGAAGCCGAGCACGCCGAGCAGGAGGAACAGCGCGGCCACCACGGCGGCGGCCTGCCGCACCCGGGGCTTGGGGGTTCCGTGCGCCATCGCTGTCACCTCCGTGGATCAGCAGCTCCCGACGATCCTCCATTCTGTGTGTGCGCTCACAGATTCCGCAGAGAAATCAGGAATCAGGTATGGCGGGCTGGACCGAGGGTAGGTCAAAAGACGCCGGCGGTATGAAGGCCAGCGAATCCCAACGAAGTGATACCGCGACGACTTTTCGAGCGGAAGGGGCATCATGACCTACGATCTGTCACCCACGACCTCCACGTACGGGACGGAGCCGAGCAACGGCGTCCGGGAGCAGGCCCGCCAGGTGGGCTCCGAGGCCGCGCACGCCGGCGACGCGGTCGCCCAGACCGCCAAGGAGCAGGGCCGGGAGGTAATCGGCGAGACGAAGCGCCAGGCCCGCAACCTCTACGGCGAGGCACGCGACCAGCTCGCCGGCCAGACCGGTGAGCAGCAGCGCCGGGCCGCCGGTGGGCTGCGCTCGCTGGCCGACGAGATGCGCTCGATGGCGCAGCAGGGCGGCCAGGCCGGCCCGGTGACCGAGCTGGCCCACCAGGCCGCCGACCGGGTCAACGGCGTGGCCGGCTGGCTGGAGGAGCGGCAGCCCGGCGACATCGTCAACGAGGTCAAGGGCTACGCCCGCCGCAACCCGGGCACCTTCCTGGTCGGCGCCGCGGTGCTCGGCGTGCTCGCCGGCCGGCTGACCCGGAACCTGTCCGCCGCGTCCGACGGCACCGGTGGCACCCGCGGGGCGTACGGCCCGACCGACGGCTACGACCCGGAGCGGACCGCCGTCATCCCGACCCCGCCGGCCCCCCGCGCCGTGCCGGACCAGATCCCGCCGGGCGGCTACCTCGACCCGACCCCGGGCACCTACGCCGGGTCCGGCGCCGGCTACTCCGGCCAGGGCGCGGCCTACCCCGACCCGGGCACGACCACCGGGTACGCCGACCCGGCCGGCAGCACCGGCCAGCCGCTGCCCCCGGTGACCCAGACCGACCCGCTGCCGGGTGTGCCGTCCAGCGGCACCATCCGTCCGTGACCGCGCGAGCCATCCGAAGGGAGACGACGGGATGACCGTGCCGACGCAGGACCCCGGAGTGGACTCCGGGTACCGCCCCGCAGGTGCGCCGCACACCGCGGACGAGGTCAGGGGCAGCTCCATCGGCGAGCTGATGCGCCAGGTGACCAGCGACCTCTCCACGCTCATGCGCCAGGAGGTCGAGCTGGCCAAGGCCGAGATCCGCCAGGAGGGCAAGAAAGCTGGCAAGGCCGCCGGCCTGTTCGGCGGCGCCGGCTTCGGCGGCTACATGGTGGCGCTGTTCCTGTCGATCGCCCTCTGGGCCGGGCTGTCCAACGTCATGGACGCCGGCTGGGCGGCGCTGATCGTCGCCGTGATCTGGGGCGCGATCGCCGCCGTCCTCTACTCCATGGCCAAGAAGAACGCCCAGCGTGTACGTGGCTTCAAGCAGACCAGCGACAGCGTGCAGCGGATCCCCGACGCGCTCAAGCCCAACCCGGAGGGAGTCACCCGATGAGCACCGATCCCGACCAGATCCGCCGGGAGATCGAGGCCACCCGCAACAGCCTCAGCACCGATGTGGACGCGCTGGCGTACAAGGTCAGCCCGGGGCGCATCGTCGACGACCGTAAGCAGCGGGCGCGCAACGCGCTGCAGAATGTGAGGGACAAGGTCATGGGCACCGCTTCCGACTACGGCCACAGCTCCAGCAACGCCGCGCACTCGGTGGCCGACCGGGCCTCGTCGGCGGCCTCCACCGTCTCCGACAAGGCGCACTCGGCGGCCTCGACCGTTGGCGACGCCGCGCAGCGGGCACCGCAGGTGCTGCGGGAGAAGTCGGAGGGCAACCCGCTGGCCGCCGGCCTGATCGCCTTCGGCGTCGGCATGCTGGTCTCCTCCCTGATCCCGGCCACCCGCCGCGAGCAGCAGGTGGCGACCCAGGTCAAGGACCGGGCCGGCGAGCACGCCGGTGCGGTGAAGGAAAAGCTCGGCGAGGTCGCCAACGAGCTGAAGGAGGAGCTGCGCGAGCCGGCCCGGCAGGCCACCGAGTCCGTGCGGTCCACCGCCCAGGACGCCGTGCACGCGGTCAGGGACGACACCAAGTCGGCCGCGCACGACGTGCGGGACCAGGCCCAGCAGTCTCGCGAACAGGTCCGGTACTGATCAGGGCACCGTACTTCGCAGCTCGCGGTCACTCCCGGCGCAGGCCGGGCGGTGGCCGCGAGCTGCGTCGGTCGGGGGCCCGCTACGCCTCGGGTGTCGACCGGACGTTCCGCCTCGCCCGCAGGGCGCCGGGTGAGTTGGCGGCGCGGGCGATGCGGGCACCGGCGTAGGGCACGCCGCCCAGCGCCCAATGGGCGACGGCGAGCCACGAGCAGACGCCGCGCTCGAGCAGCCACAGCGGGGTGGCCAGCGCCGCCGTGCGGGGGAAGACCCGTGCCCCACCGGCCCGGCGGCGACCCACCTCCGCGAGCGCCACCACGGCCGCCGCCGCGCCGATCACCAGGCCGGGGCGGCGGGCCGCCAACGCGGCCAGCACGGCGGGCAGCACCGCCAGCGAGGTCGCCAACCGCGCCGGCTGGGCCAGCTCGTCGTACGCCTGGCGGACCCGCTGCCCGCGGAAGTGCGCGCCGTCCGGTGGGAGCCGGCGGACGTACAGCCCGGGCGGGGTCGCCTCGGTACCCCCGTACGCCCGCACGGTGCGGACCAGCTCCAGGTTCTCGAAGAGCACGTCCGGGTCGTATCCGCCCATGGCGACGAAGGTGCTCCGGCGCACGGCCAGGGTGCCCGGCCAGTCCGCGCCGAGGGCGCGGTTGAGCAGGGTCCGGCCGGTGTCCCACCAGGCGTGCCAGGGCACCGGGTCGAAGTGGTTCTGCGGGCGGACCAGGTCGACGCCGCCGAGCAGCCGGTGCGTGGCGCGCAGCCCCGCCTCGTCGTAGCGGACGTCGTCGTCGGCGATCACCACGTGCTCGTGTCGGGCCGCCGCCACCCCGGTCAGCACCCCGACGACCTTGCCGTTGCCGCCGCGCACCGCCGGATCGGGGGCGAGGTGGCGTACCACGCCCCGCCACGCGGCGGCGTGCCGGGCGAAGACCTCGGGGGCGGAGCCGTCGACCACGGTCACGTCGACGAGGCGGCCCAGTTCGCGTAGGTAGCCGGTCAGCTCGGCCAGCCCGGCGTCGCAGGACCAGCGCAGCGGCAGGACGTACTCGACGGGGAGCCGGCGGCGGACCGGGGCGGCGTCCGCGAGCGTCCCCGGCCGGCCCGCCGCGTCGGGGACGGCGGCGGCCGGCCGGGCACCCGCATTGACGTCGAAGGGCACCGGTGCCTCCCGTGGTGTCGATCGGCCGGGCCGCAGCGGATGCCCGCATTTCGCCTGGTCAAACGCTCGCCCGGGTCGGCGGGCGGATCCGCGCCCGGCTGGCCCCTCCCCGGGCGGCGGAAACCTGGTTCGCTGGATCGCACGGGCCGACCGGCGGCCCGCCGGTCGGCGAGGACGGGGAGGACCGCATGCGGGAGAACGGGTCGCGGCGCTGGCGGGAGCGTCGGGCGGTCAGAGGGCTGGGTGCCGGCCCGGCGGGTGGCAGGATCGGTGGACCCGATCGCCCGCTGCTCGCCCCGCCCCGGCGGCAGGCGCCGCCGCGCTACTTCACGGTGCACCTCGGGTTCGCGGCCGACGGCGCCGACCTGGCCCGCGAGCTGGCCGTCACGTACGCCGAAGCGCTGAGCCTGCTCCGCCCCGAGCTGGCCCTCGGGGCCGCCGCGTTGTCCCCGGCCGACGCCTGGCACCGGGCCGAGCGGCTGTTCTGTGGTGCGGTCGGCCCGGACAGCGAGCGGTGTGTCGACGTGGCCGGCCATCCCGGCTTCCACCACGGGCCGGGCCCGGGCGGCCTTGGCTGGGGAGACGGCGACTGAGCGGGCGGGCCCCTCGTCGGCGGAGGTGCGGCACCCCGATCGGGTGTGCCACCCCGCCGCCGACGAGGGCCGATGTCGCGTCGACCGGCTCAGTCCAGGTCGAACTCGCCGTCCTGGGCGCCGGCGACGAAGGCGTCCCACTCGGCCTGGGTGAAGACGAGCACCGGGCCCTCCGGCTCGGCGGAGTTGCGCATGCCGATCAGGTCGTCGACGAAGGCCACCTCGACCGCGCTGTCCGAGGTGTCGCCCTCGGCCCGTTGCCAGATCGCCCGGGACAGGTCGAAGTCGCCCTTGGGGTGCTGACCCATTGTTGGTTCCTCCATCGCAGAACGTGATGGGAAACGAGTGTGGTTTCCCATCGGGCAGGATAAGCGGATGCCGAGCCTGAGCCATGTAGAGGCGACCGCGCGTGGCGCGTTGATTACCGTCGAGTCCTACCAGGTGGACCTCGACCTGACCGGTGGCGGCGGGCAGTTCCGCTCGCACACCACGATCCGCTTTCGGGCGACCCCCGGGGCGGACACGTTCGTCGAGGTCAACCCCGCGAGGCTGCTGGCCGTGCGCCTGAATGATCGGGACCTCGACCCCGGGGTCCTCACGGGCAACCGGCTTCCGCTGGCCGGGCTGACCGAGGCCAACACGCTCGTCGTCGAGGCCGAGATGGCGTACTCGAACACCGGCGAAGGGCTGCACCGGTTCGTCGACCCCGCCGACGGCGAGACGTACCTGTACGCCATGTCCTTCCTGGACAACGCCCAGCGCATCTTCGCCGCCTTCGACCAGCCCGACCTGAAGGCCCCGGTCACCCTGGCCGTCACCGCCCCTGCGGAGTGGACGGTCGCGGCCAACGGCGAGCCGGTCGCCACCCCCCGGCCGGGGCGTTGGGAGTTCGCCCCGACGGCCCCGCTGGCGCCGTACCTGGTCACGCTGATCGCCGGGCCGTGGCACGTGCGCCGGACCGAGCACGATGGCGTCCCGCTGGGCATCTGGTGCCGGCGGTCGCTGGCGGAGCACCTGGACGCCGACGCCGAGGAGATCCTCACCATCACCAGGCAGTGCCTGGACCGGTTCCACGAGTTGTTCGCCGAGCGCTACCCGTTCGGCAAGTACGACCAGGCGTTCGTGCCGGAGTTCAACGTCGGCGCGATGGAGAACCCCGGCCTGGTGACCTTCCGCGACGACCTCGTCTTCCGCTCGGCGGTCACCGACAGCCAGCGCGAGCAGCGGGCCACCACGATCGCCCACGAGATGGCGCACATGTGGTTCGGTGACCTGGTCACCATGCGCTGGTGGGACGACCTGTGGCTGAACGAGTCGTTCGCCGAGTACCTGGGCACCCGGGTCACCGCCGAGGCGACCCGGTTCGACCAGGCGTGGACCACCTTCGCGCTGCGCCGCAAGGGCTGGGGGTACGCGGCCGACCAGCGCCCGTCCACCCATCCCGTCGCTCCCGAGGAGGTCGCCGACTCGGCCCTGGCGCTGCTCAACTTCGACGGCATCTCGTACGCCAAGGGCGCGAGCGTGCTGCGTCAGCTCGTGGCGTGGGTGGGCGACGAGGCGTTCCTGGCCGGGCTGAACGCGCACTTCGCGGCGCACCGGTTCGGCAACGCCACCCTCGCCGACCTGCTCGGCGCCCTCTCCGCCGCCAGCGGCCGGGACCTGTCCGGCTGGGCCGCGCGCTGGCTGCGCCGGGCCCAGGTGAACACCCTGCGGGCCGAGGTCACCGTCGACGCCGACGGCCGGTACGCGCAGGCGGCGATCGTGCAGACGGCCCCGGCCACCCATCCGGTGCTGCGCCCGCACCGGATCGGCGTCGCCCGGTACGCCGCCGACGGCACGGTCACCCGGGACGAGGTCGACCTCGACCCGGACGCCGACGGGGGCCGGACGGTCCTCACCGGGCTGGTCGGGCAGCCGGCCGCCCGGCTGCTGCTGCCCAACGCCGGGGACCTCACCTTCGCCAAGATCCGCCTCGACCCCGCCTCGGCGGACGCCGTACCGCTGGTGCTGCCGACCCTGACCGACCCGCTGGCCCGGGCCCTGCTCTGGGGTGAGGCGCTGGACGCCGCCACCGACGGCGAGCGGCCGGTCGCCGGGCTGGTGGGACTGGTCGACGCCGCGCTGCCCGGCGAGACCGAGCTGGGGGTCGTGGAGGACGTGCTGCTGGCGGTCCGGCCGCTGGTCGACCGCTACCTCGACCCGCTGGCCCGGGAGGCGGCGCTGCTCCGGCTCGCCGGGGCCTGCGAGCGGATGCTCGCCGCCGCCGGCCCGGGCGGGTCGCGGCAGTTGGCCGCCGCGCGGGCCCTGATCGGCGCGACCACCGACATCGACCTGCTGACCGGCTGGCTGGCCGGCCGGGGCGTGCCCGACGGGCTGGCCGTGGACACCGAGCTGCGCTGGTCGGTGCTCGGCCGGCTGGTGGTGCTCGGCGCGGCCGGGGAGGCGGAGATCTCCGCCGAGGCGGCGGCCGACCTGAGCGCCGCCGGCGCTGAGCGGGCCGCCGGCTGCCGGGCCGCGCTGCCCGACCCGGCCGCCAAGGCGGCGGCGTGGGAGGCCGTGGTGCGCAACACCGAGCTGTCGGTCCGGCTGGTCGAGGCCGCCGCGGAGGGCTTCTGGCAGCCCGAGCAGGCCGAGCTGACCGCGCCGTACGTGTCGCGGTACTTCGCCGACATGCCGGCGGCGTGGCCCCGGCGCACCCCCTCGGCCGCCGAGTCCGTCGCGCACCTGGCCTTCCCCCGGTACGCCGTGGCGCTGCCCACCCGGGACCTGGCCGCGGCGTTGCTGGCCCGCGACGACCTTCCCGCCGGCCTGCGGCGGGTGGTCACCGACCTGGACGACGACCTGCGCCGGGCCCTGGTGGCCCGCACGGCCGTGGCCGCCGCCGCTGCCTGACCCGAACCCCTTCCGCCCGTCCCGGTTCGAGGGCCCGGTTCGGGCCGGGCGGGGCCGGCATACGATCTCCGGATGGAGGAAGACACCCGCCGGGTCGGGATCATGGGCGGCACCTTCGACCCGATCCACCACGGTCACCTGGTGGCCGCCAGCGAGGTGGCGGACCGGTTCGGGCTGGACGAGGTCGTCTTCGTGCCGACCGGGCAGCCGTGGCAGAAGGCGGACCAGTCGGTCACCCCGGCCGAGGACCGCTACCTGATGACGGTGATCGCCACCGCCTCCAACCCCCGGTTCCAGGTCAGCCGGGTGGACATCGACCGGGGTGGGCCGACGTACACCGTCGACACGCTGCGCGACCTGCACGCCCAGTACGGCCCGAAGGTGCAGCTCTACTTCATCACCGGGGCGGACGCGCTGGATCGCATCCTGTCCTGGAAGGACCTGGGCGAGATCTTCGAACTGGCCCACTTCATCGGGGTCACCCGCCCCGGGTTCGAGCTGTCCGCCAAGCACCTCCCCGCCGACGCGGTCAGTCTGGTGCAGGTGCCCGCGATGGCGATCTCGTCGACCGACTGCCGGGACCGGGTGGCCCGGGGGGAGCCGGTGTGGTACCTGGTGCCCGACGGTGTGGTGCAGTACATCGCGAAACGACGGCTCTATCTCGGGTGATCGCGCCGGATACGTGCGTTATTGTCCGGGAAATCGACCAGAACTGACAGGTCGTCGCGTCGGCGGGTGTGAGACGCTTGGAGCGTCGCACGGTTGATCGAAGGAGAACGGTGACAGTTTCCGAACGCGCACACGAGCTGGCGATGGCCGCCGCCCAGGCTGCGGCCGACAAGAAGGCGCAGGACATCGTCATCATCGACGTGGGTGAGCAGCTCGCCATCACCGACGCGTTCCTGCTCGCCGCCGCCCCCAACGAGCGTCAGGTGATGGCCATCGTCGACGCCATCGAGGAGCGGCTGCTCGAGCTGCCGGAGAAGGCCAAGCCGCTCCGGCGCGAGGGCGAGCGGGGCGGCCGGTGGGTCCTGCTCGACTACGTCGACGTCGTGGTGCACGTCCAGCACACCGAGGAGCGCGAGTTCTACGCCCTCGACCGGCTGTGGAAGGACTGCCCGCAGATCCCGTTCGTCGACCGGGACCTGGTCGAGGCCGAGGCCTCCGCTGGACCCACCGCCGGCGAATGACCCGACTGATCGTCTGGCGGCACGGCAACACCGACTGGAACGCCACCGACCGGGTGCAGGGACAGACCGACGTACCGCTCAACGACCTCGGCCGGGAGCAGGCCGTCGTCGCCGCACAGCTGCTCGCGGCGCTGCGTCCCGACGCGATCGTGGCCAGCGACCTGAGCCGCGCCGCGGACACCGCCGCCGCCCTGGCCGCGCTCACCGGGCTGGCGGTTCGCGCCGACGCCCGGCTGCGCGAGCGGCACTTCGGCCAGTGGCAGGGGCTCGCGCGCACCGAGGCGGCCGAGCGGTACCCGGACGAGTACTCCCGTTGGCGGGCCGGCGACCCGGACCCGGGGGCGGGCATCGAGAGCCTCGACGACCTCGGCAAACGGATCGGCACCGCCCTGCAGGACGCGGCCGACGTGGCGCCCGGCGGCACGATCGTGGTCGCCACCCATGGCGCTGGGGCCCGGCAGGGCTCCGGGTACCTGCTCGGCTGGGACCACACGGTGCTGCGGGCAATTGGCCCGCTGCAGAACTGTCACTGGACCGAGCTGCGGCACAGCGAATCGCGGGGTTGGCAGCTGCTGGCCCACAACGTCGGCCCGGTCACCCTGCCGGCTCCCGCCGAGGCGGTCTGACCACACGGTCCCGGGCGGTCGGGGCCGACATCGGCTACCGTGCCGGCATGCCCGTCGCGGTCGTCACCGACTCCACCGCCTACCTTCCGCCCGAGCTGGCGCAGTCACACCGGCTCACCGTCGTCCCGCTGACCGTGGTGCTCAACGGCGCGGAGGGGCTGGAGGGCATCGAGACCTTCCCCGAGGACGCCACCCGGGCGCTGGGTGGTCGCCGGGTTTCCGTCAGCACCTCCCGGCCGTCCCCGGAGCAGTTCGTCGGGACGTACCGGGAGCTGCTCGACGCGGGCGCGGACGGCGTGGTGTCGGTGCACCTGTCGGCCGAGCTGTCCGGGACGGTGGAGGCGGCCCGGCTGGCCGCCGCCGAGGTCGGCGACCGGATCGTGGTCGTCGACAGCCGCTCCACCGGCATGGGCCTCGGCTTCCCGGCGCTCGCAGCGGCCGAGGCCGCCGCTGGGGGTGCCGACCTGGCCGGGGTACGCCGGGCGGCGGTCGACGCCATCGACCGCACCAGCATCTTCTTCTACGTCGACACGCTGGAGTTCCTGCGCCGGGGCGGCCGGATCGGCGCCGCCGAGGCGCTGTTCGGCACCGCGCTGTCGGTGAAGCCGATCATGCACATGCCGGACGGGGCGATCGTGCTGATGGACAAGGTACGCACCGCGAGCCGGGGGGTGGCCCGCCTGGTCGACCTGGCGGTCGGGGCGGCCGGCGACGCCGACGTGGACCTCGCCGTGCACCACCTCGCCGCCCCGCAGCGCGCCGAGCAGCTCCTCGCCGCGCTCACCGAGCGGCTCGGCGACCGGCTGCGCTCGTCGTACGTGACGGAGGCGGGCGCGGTGGTGGCCGCGCACGCGGGCCCTGGGCTGGCCTGCGTCGTCGTGCACCGACGCCCCGGCTCGGCCTGATCCTCGCCTGATGTCGTTCACCCAGGGTGTGCCGGGGGAGTTGCCCGGTAGGCCCTGAGGCGGTCCCGTGCCCAGGTCAGCGATGTACATCCGATGCCACCCACCACCAGCGGATACGCGATCAGCGTCTCCATCGTCGCCTCCTCCATCCGACCCCGTCGACATAGCACACGGCGGACATGATCGGGTGCCTGTCCACAGTGGCTTCTGTCGTCCACAGGCACCGGCCGGAGGGCGGCAGGTCGTCCGCGTCCAAGCCTAATCTCGCGCCGTGTCAGACGACGAGGAGACGGTCGTGCGGCGGTTGCGGTGGTTGGTGACCGGCCCGGCGCCGGCCGAGGCCCCGGAGCCGCCGATCGTGCCGGTCGGGCCGGCCGCGCCACCGGAGGCGGCGGTCGAACGGCCCGGGGTGGCCGCGCCACTGCTGGGGCGGGGTTCGGTGGAAGGGCCGGCGGCTGGGCGGCCTGCGGTTGCGCCGCCGGAGGACCGGTGGCTCCCGGCCGGCGATCCGGTGGACGAGCGGCCAGTTCCCTGGCCGGGCGAGGGGCGGCTCGGCTCGGGGCGGCGTGCTGCAAGGGCCGCCGAGTCATTCCCCGTCGGCGGACCGTTCCGGGGCGACGCTCCGGCGCATCCCGGCGAGCCCGCCCCCAGCGCCGACCCCGGCCCCGAGGACGAGCCGACGCGCTCGCCGCGACCGTCCCGGCTGCCCGGTCCCGGCGCGTTCGACCCCGGGCGGCGGGGAGTGCGGGCGCTGGCGGTGGTCGCCGTGCTGGTGGTGCTCGGCGCGGGCTTCTGGGCGTGGCAGTCCCGGCCGCAGGCCGAACCGGTCGGGGCCGCCCCGTCCGTCGCCCCGGGTTCCGGTGGGCCGGAAGAGGCCCAGCCGGTGGTCGGCGGGCCGACGCCGGGCGGTGAGCTGGTGGTGGCGGTCGCCGGCAAGGTGCGTCGGCCGGGCCTCGTCCGGCTGCCGGCGGGCTCCCGGGTGGCCGACGCGGTGCAGGCGGCCGGCGGTGCGCTCCCCGGGGTGGACGTGGCGCTGCTGAATCCGGCCCGCAAGGTGACCGACGGAGAGCTGATCCTGGTCGGCGTGCCTGCCCCGGCGGGCCAGCCCGGTGCCGCGCCCGTCGCGCCCGGCGGGGGCCCGGCGGTCGCCGGAGGCCGGATCAACCTGAACACGGCGACCCTGGCGCAGCTGGACGCCTTGCCTGGGGTGGGGCCGGTGCTCGCCCAGCGCATCCTGACCCACCGTGACCAGCACGGTGGCTTCCGCTCGGTGGGCGACCTGCGTCAGGTGGAGGGCATCGGCGACGCCCGGTACGAGCAGCTCAAGGAACTGGTGACGGTGTGAGCGGCCCGCCGGGGCCGGACGCCGGTCCCACTGCCGACGGCGGGGGCATCCCCGACTTGCGGCTGGCCGGGCTGGCGGTGGCCGCCTGGCTGGCCGCGCTGGCCGGTCTGCACCTGGGGCACCGTGCGACGGTGCTGCTCGCGGCCGGTGCCGCCGGGTTGGCGGCGCTCGCCTCGGCGCACCTGCTCGGCGCGCTGGGCCGCCCGGCACCCCTCGTTCGCCGGTACGGGTGGATCGCGGTGGCCGTGCTGCTCGGTGTGGTCTGCGGCGCGGCGGCGACCGCCGCCCGGCTCGTCGTCCGGGACGCACCCGCCGTCCGGTCCCTCGTCGACGACCGGGCCACGGTCGACGCCGAGCTGGTCGTCCGGGAGGATCCGCACCCGGTCCGGGGCGTCCCCGGTCGGCCCGCCACCCTGCTGGTGCGGGCCGACCTCGTGGCCCTGACCGGCCCCGACGGGTCGCGGGTCGCCGCCCCGGTGCGGGTGCTGGTGCTCGCCACCGACCAGGCATGGCGGGGCCTGTTACCAGGGCAGCGGCTCACGGCCGAGGGGCGGTTGGGCGCACCGCGCGGCGGTGACCTGACCGCCGCCGTGCTCACCGTGCCCGGTCCGCCGGTGCCGCACGGTCCGCCGCCCTGGTCCCAGCGCGCCGCCGGCGTGCTGCGCGCCGGCCTGCAACGGGCCTGCGCGCCGCTGCCCGACGAGCAGGGCGGGCTGCTGCCCGGCCTGGTGGTCGGCGACACCAGCCGGCTGCCGTCGGCGGTCGAGGAGGACTTCCGGGACACCGGCATGACGCACCTGAACGCGGTGTCCGGTTCCAACGTCGCGATCGTCGTGGGCGCGGTGCTGCTGCTGGCCCGCTGGTCCCGGGCCGGTCCCCGGGTGGCCGCCGGGCTGTGCGCGCTGGCCCTGGTCGGTTTCGTCATCCTGGTCCGCCCCTCGCCCAGCGTGGTGCGCGCCGCCACCATGGGCGCGATCGGCCTCGCGGCGCTGGCCGTCGGCCGGCCCCGGGCGGCCCTGCCGGCGCTCGCCGCGGCGGTGGCCGGGCTGGTGCTGCTCGACCCGGACCTGGCCGGCGACCCCGGGTTCGCGCTGTCCGTGCTGGCCACCGCCGGCCTGCTGCTGCTCGCCCCCGGGTGGCGGGACGGGCTGCGGCGGCGGGGCGTGCCACCGGGGCTCGCCGAGGCGCTGGCCGTGCCGGCTGCGGCGCAGGTGGCCTGCGGGCCGGTGGTGGCCGGGATCTCCGGGACGGTGAGCCTGGTCGCGGTGCCGGCGAACCTGTTGGTGGTGCCGGCGATAGCGCCTGCCACGGTGCTCGGCGTGGCGGCGGCGGTGCTCTCCCCGGCCTGGCCGGCGGGCGCGGAGTTCGCGGCCTGGCTGGCGAGCTGGCCGGCGTGGTGGCTGGTCACGGTGGCCCGGTACGGGGCGCGGCTGCCGGCGGGCGCGTTGCCCTGGCCGGGCGGGGTCCCGGGGGCGCTGCTGCTGGCCGGGCTGACCGTGGCGCTGCTGGTCGCCACGCGCCGGCCGCTGGTGCGCCGGTTGGTGGCGGTGGTCGCGGTCGCCGTGATCGCCGGCACCCTGCCGGTCCGGTTGGTGGCCGGCGGCTGGCCGCCAGCCGGCTGGGTGGCGGTGGCGTGCGCGGTGGGGCAGGGCGACGCGCTGGTGCTGCCGGCGGGCGCCGGCCGGGCGGTGGTGGTGGACGCCGGGCCGGACCCGGCGGCCGTGGACGGCTGCCTGCGCCGGCTCG
Organism: Micromonospora sp. CA-111912; assembly: GCF_050948415.1. Lineage (NCBI taxonomy): Bacteria > Bacillati > Actinomycetota > Actinomycetes > Micromonosporales > Micromonosporaceae > Micromonospora > Micromonospora sp. CA-111912. The sequence continues at coordinate 5,755,454 of NZ_CP192007.1, read as the reverse complement.
GCGTACGGGAGGTCCCGCTGCTGCTGTTCAGTCACCTCCACGTCGACCACACCGGCGGGGTGGCCGGGATCTTCCGGGGCCGGCGGGTGGCGGCGGTGCGCACGCCGCAGTGGCCCGAGCCCGCCGCCGGGCGGGAGCTGGTGCGCACCGCCGCCGCGACGGGCGGGGCGGGGACGGCGGCGGTTACGGCGGGGTGGACGTACCGGGTCGGCGGGCTGGAACTCGTCGTGCTCGGCCCGCCGTACCCGCTGCGGGGGACCCGGTCCGACCCGAACAACAACTCGCTCGTGCTGCGCGCCACGGTGGCCGGGGTGCGGATCCTGCTCGCCGGGGACGCCGAGACCGAGGAGCAGCGGGCGCTGCTCGACCGGCCGCCGCCCGGCGGCGTACGCGCCGACGTGCTGAAGGTCGCCCACCACGGGTCGGCGTACCAGGAGCCGGCGTTCCTGGACGCGGTCCGGCCGAGGGTCGCGCTGGTCCCGGTGGGCGTCGGCAACTCCTACGGGCACCCGAACGCCGCCGTGCTCGCCCGGATCGCCCGGGGCGGGGCGCGGGTGCTGCGTACGGACACCGACGGTGACGTGGCGGTGGTGCTGGGGCGGGACGGGATGGCCGTGGTGAGTCGGGGCCTCGCCCCGGGACGACAGCAGCGCTGAGGACCGAGGGGCATTGGCGGCATTGGCGGGGGGATTAACGTAAATGTCTGGATTTGCACTGAGTGCGGGCTCCGCCTTCTGCGGCCTCGACGAGCAGGCACGATCCCGGGGGCGGCGTGCGAATATGGGCGGCGTGACCGCCGCCGACCTCGCTCCCATTCTGCTCGTCCTCGGCGACGAGGAACTGCTCGCCACGCGCGCGGTGGCCGAGACCGTGGCCAGGGCCCGCAGCGTCGATCCCGACGTCGACGTTCGGGAGTACCAGGCCGGGGCGCTGGCCGTCGGTGAGATCGCCGAGATGCTCAGCCCGTCGCTGTTCGGCGGTCGGCGGGTGCTGGTGCTGCACTCCGGCCAGGACGCCCGCAAGGACCTGGCCGCGGCGCTGCTGGCGTACGCGAAGAACCCGGACCCGGACGTCCAGCTCGTCGTGCTGCACCTCGGGGCAGCCAAGGGCAAGGCGTTCGCGGACGGGCTGCGGGCGGCGGGCGCGACGGTAGTGCCGGCCGCGAAGCTCAAGGGGCACCGCGAGCGGGTGGCCTTCGTCCGCGAGGAGATCCGTCGGGCCGGCGGCAAGTGCACCGACGACGCGGCCGAGGCGCTCATCGCGGCGGTCGGCAACGACATGCGCGAGCTGGCCGCCGCGTGCTCCCAGCTGATCGCCGACACCGACGGGCGGATCGGGGCCGACACCGTGGCCCGCTACTACAAGGGACGGGTCGAGGTGAGCGGCTTCACCGTCGCCGACGCCACCCTGATCGGCGACGTGCCGGCGGCGCTGGAGGCGCTTCGCTGGGCGCTGCACGTCGGCGTCGACCCGGTTCCGATCGCCGACGCCCTCGCCGACGGCGTCCGCACCGTCGCCCGGGTCGCCGCAGCGGGGCGGGGCGACCCGTACCAGCTGGCGGGCACCCTCGGCATGCCGGCCTGGAAGGTCAAGAGCGCTCAGCAGCGGGCCCGGGGCTGGACGCCGGAGGGCCTCGTACAGGCGATGCGGGCCGCCGCCGAGTGCAACGCGGCGGTCAAGGGTGGCTCGGACGACCGCGCGTACGCGCTGGAGCGGGCGGTGTTCTCGGTCGCAGCGGCCCGGCAGGGCGGCACCCGGTGAACCGGCCGGTCCGGGTGTCGTGGGCGACGGTCCCCTCCGCCCAGGAGCGGTACCGCCCCCTCTACGCCCGGGCCCTCGGCCTGCGCTTCGTCAACCCCGGTGGGGTGCTCTGCTTCCTCTTCTTCGAAGGGGCCGTCGCGCTGGCCGTCCTGCTCGCCCTGGCCGAGCTGGTGACCTGGTGGGCGGTGCTCGTGCTGCCCGCCGCCGTGGCGGCGATGGTCAAGCTGAACGACATGGTGGCGGAGGCGGTGGTCCGGACGGCCGCGCTCGTGCCGGAGCAGGAGCGGGACCGGTTCCGCCGGCAGATGGAGCCCGTGGTCGGGCGTGCCACGGTCCAGGGCGTCGGTGGCCGTCCCGGGGCGGCCGGTCACGCTGACCGGGGTGCGGCTGGTCAGGCGGGCGCGGGTCACGCGGGCGGGGGTGCTGGTGGCCGGGGCGCGATCGGTGTCGCCGGCTCGCCCGGCGCCGGCCTGCGCGAAGCTCCGGGTTCGGCCTCGCGGGCCATCCCGGGCGTTCTCGTCCATCCCGAGCCGGCGGGGCGCGCAGAACGGCCCCGCCACGGCCTCCGCCGTGCGGAGCCCGGCCTCCCGGATCACACCCGCCCGGACCACGCCCCCGGCCCTCGCCCCTGATCCGGGCGCGGTCCGCCGCGCGGGGCGGCTGTTCGCACCGAGCCCGTGCCGCGCTGTCCTAGCTGTACTGGCCGGGGACGTTGAGGGAGAACTGCGCACAGGTGTTCTCTGTCGTCGGCAACTGCACCGGAGCTGCGGGGTCGAGACTTACGAGGCCAGCCGTTCACCTGCGTAGCGGCCTGATATTGCGAGTTCGGCCCCGCTGCCCGACTGGTTGATCTCTGACCACACCGCATCGAGGGAGAGGCCGAGGACGTCGGCGATCGCGGCGATGGTCGGGAAGGCGGGGGTGGCTACGCGACCGGACTCGATCTTCCGAAGAGTCTCCGGCGAGACACCTGCTTCCAGGGCGGTAACGAGCATCGAACGTTCCCCCCTGGCTCGACGCAGGAGGGCGCCGAGGCGCTGTCCGCGCTCGACCTCTGCGGGGGTGAGCGGCAACCTGACCATGCTCCGATTCTAGTACCGGGATAATATGGCCGGGATACTTATTGGTCGCGCGAGGAAGGCGCTGCATGATCGAGATCCTGAGTCCCACCGACCTGCTGCGAGCGAAGGACGCCGGCGCCCTGGTCGGCGGCATCCTGCAGACACTGAGGAGCCGCAGCACGGTCGGCACAAACCTCTTGGACATCGACCTGTGGGCCCGCAGCATGATCACCGAGGCCGGGGCGCAGTCCTGCTATGTCGACTATGAGCCGTCCTTCGGACGTGGGCCGTTCGGCCACTACATCTGCACGTCAGTCAACGACGCTGTGCTCCACGGACTGCCGCACGACTACCCGCTTGCCAACGGGGATCTGCTGACGCTCGACCTCGCTGTCTGCCAAGGCGGAGTTGTCGCTGACTCCGCCATCAGCTTCATCGTGGGCGACGTCAAGCCCCCGGAGAGCATTGCGTTGATCAACGCGACCGAGCGCGCATTGAGCGCAGGGATAGCCGCAGCCGGCCCCGGAGCTCGCATCGGTGACCTCTCCCATGCCATCGGCTCGGTCCTCAGCGAGGCGGGATATTCGATCAACACCGAGTTCGGCGGTCATGGCGTCGGATCGACGATGCACCAGGACCCGCACGTCTCGAACACGGGGCGGCCCGGTCGCGGATACCGGCTGCGCCCTGGGCTGCTGTTGGCATTGGAGCCGTGGGTCATGGCGGACACCGCCGAGCTCGTCACCGATGCCGATGGCTGGACGCTCCGAAGCGCGACAGGCTGCCGGACAGCGCACAGTGAGCACACGATCGCCATCACCAACGATGGAGCCGAAGTCCTCACCCTGCCGAAGCAGGCGTAACCGTGAGGTGACAGCCATCCGTGTTCCCCGTACGCGGGAACCGGAGCCGGCGAGCGGGAGGCCGGTGCGGACACACAGAAAGCCGGAAGCCCCGGTTGACCCGGGGCTTCCGGTCAGGTCTGTGGACGCCGGTCAGGCAGCGAGCGAGGTCACGCGCTTGGCGATCGCCGACTTGCGGTTCGCCGCCTGGTTCGAGTGGATGACGCCCTTGCTGACAGCCTTGTCCAGCTTGCGCGAGGCATCCTGCATGAGCACGGTGGCCTTCTCGGAGTCACCGGCCGCCGCAGCCTCGTGGAACTTGCGGATGGCGGTCTTCAGCGAGGACTTGACCGACTTGTTACGCAGCCGGCGCTTCTCGTTCTGCCGGTTGCGCTTGATCTGGGACTTGATGTTCGCCACGCGACAGCCTCGTCTTGATAGCTCGGTATGGTCTGCATTCCGCTGCGACGAGCATGCGTCATCGCTGCGCGAATAGCCAGGTTACCAGGTCCGCCCGGACGAGCCAAAACGGCTCACTTCCGCAGCCCGGGGGTGGTCGGCTCCCGGCCCTCCGGCGCCGGCGCCCAGCCCTGCCGGACGGCGAGCCAGCCCAGCGCCTGCCCGCCGCTCCAGCGCTGGTGCGCCCGGATGTGCGGGGACGCGCTTGTCGGCCCGGCGGCGGCCGAGGTGAGCAGGTAACCGGAGAGCGCGGCGAGGGTCACGTCCAGGGCGTCCGGGGGTGCGCCGGCCGCTGCGGGGTGCCCGGCGAAGAGCCCGTCGGCGTCCAGGCCGCTGGCGTGGGCGGTGATCAGCAGGCTGACCAGGTCGAACCAGGCCGGCCCGTGACAGGTCCAGGTCCAGTCGCAGAACCACGCCCGGCCGGTCGGGTCGACGAGTACGTTGTCCAGCCGCAGGTCGCCGTGGGCCAGGCCGCCGCGTTCGGCGTACCGGGGCAGGCGTGACTCCAGCGCGACCAGCTCGGGCAGCCGGTCCCGGGCCGAGGGCGGCAGCTCCGGGGCCGGCTCCCGGCCGGCGGCCACCTCGCCCCACCAGAGGATGTCCTCCCGGGCCAGGTCGGCGAGCCGGGGTAGGCCGAGCCCCACCAGATCGGGGGGAGGGTCGGCCAGCGCGGCGGCCACCTCGGCGTACCCGGCCAGGGTCGCGTCGAGGTCCGCCGGGGTCCACGGCAGCGTGGGCGTGCGACCGTCGATCGCGTCCAGGCCGAGCCCGTACCAGCCGGCCGCCGTCACCGCCCAGCGCGGGCGGGGGACCGGCAGGCCGGCGGGGAGCCGGTCCAGGACGGCGGCCTCCCGGGCGTACCAGTCGACGAGGTGCCGCTGCTCGGTCAGCGACGCCGCCTTGACGAAGGTCCGTCGCCCGTCGGCGGTCTCCAGCACGGCGGCGAAGCCCCGGGTGAACCCTGCGCCGGCCACCCGGGCCACCGCCACCGGACCGCCCAGCCGGGCGGTCACCGCCGCCCGCAGGCCGGCCGGCAGTTCCGCCCAGCCGGGGCGCAGCGCGGTCGCGTCGTACGGCACCGGGGGAAGTGAGATCGGGACCATCCGACCATGCTGCCCCACCCGCGCCCGGTGCGCCGTTCGCCGGGCGCCGTGAGCAGGCCAAGGATGTCGTACCGCCGCGCGATGATGCCGCCGTGGACACCGAGGGATTCTGGGCGCTGGTGGAGGCGTCCGCCGGGGCCGGTGGCGGCCCGGACGAGCGGCTGACCTGGCTCACGGAACGGCTCGCCGGCCTCCCCGCGACGGAGGTGGTCGACTTCCAGCTCCGGCTGGACGAGGCCCACGCCCGGGCCGACACCACGCTGCTCTGGGCCGCCGCGCTGCGGATCTGCGGCGGGCTCTGCTCCGACGACGGGTTCCGCTACTTCCAGGGGTGGCTGGTCGGGCTGGGGCGGTCGGTCTTCGAGCGGGTGGTGGCGGCACCGGACACCCTGGCCGACGTTCCCCAGGTGCGCCGGCTGGCCGGTCGCCCCACCCGCGAGTGGTCCGACGCCGAGTGGCCGGACTGGGAGTCCCTCGACTACGTGGCGGACGAGGCGCACGAGCGGATCACCGGCATCGCCGAGGGCCTTGAGGGCGCGGTGCTCGCCCGCAGCGGCGAGCCGGGCGACGACTCACCGGACCCCGGCGACGATCCGGAGGAGCCGGACGATCCGGAGGAGCCGGACGATCCGGCCGAGTTCGCCCGCCGGTACCCGCGCCTGGCGGCGATGTTCCCGCCTGTGCCCGCCCGCCTGTGACCCGCGGCGTCCGTAGTGCGGCGCGGGACCGCCGCGACCCGCGCGACCGCCGTGGCGGCGGCCGGCTCTGTCAGACTGCCAAGCCATGAGGACCGACGACTTCTGGCAGTTGATCGACCGGGCCCGGGCCGGCGGGGGCGGGGCGGCCGGTCCGGTCGCAGCCCGGGCCGTGGCGTTGCTGGCCGAGCGCGACGCCGCCGACATCGTCGGGTACGCGCAGCACCAGCGCCGAGTGATGGCGGCGTCCCACCGGGCCGACCTCTGGGGCGCGGCCTACCTGATCAACGGGGGCGCGTCCGACGACGGATTCGAGTACTTCCGGGGCTGGCTGATCACCCAGGGCCGGGAGGTCTTCGCCCGCGCGGTGGCCGACCCGGACTCGCTGGCGGCGCTGCCACGGATCCGTCAGGCGGCGCTGACCGGCGAGGAGTTCGAGGCCGAGCAGATGCTCACAGTCGCCGAGGAGGCGTACCGGAAGGCGACCGCCAGCGAGCTGCCGGCGGTGCCGGAGACGCCCTACCCGGAGCTGGGCGAGTTCTGGGACTTCGACGACGAGGAGGAGGCCCGCCGCCGACTGCCGAAGCTCGCCGCGCTCTTCGTCGAGCCGCCCGAGGAGTGAGCCGTCGGCCCCGCCCCCGGGCGGCGGGAGGAGTGATCCGACCGGGCTCGGGGCGACGTGGGAGCATAGAGGGGGCCGGCGTCGCGTCGGCCCGCTCACGTCAGCCGACCAGAACGGACCGCTGTGTCACCGACGCTCGATTCCGGCGCGAACGCTCCCGGTGCCACCGACCCGGCGCGCATCCGGAACTTCTGCATCATCGCCCACATCGACCACGGGAAGTCGACCCTGGCCGACCGGATGTTGCAGCTCACCGGCGTGGTCGACCCCCGGCAGATGCGCGCGCAGTACCTCGACCGGATGGACATCGAGCGCGAGCGCGGCATCACCATCAAGAGCCAGGCTGTCCGGATGCCGTGGACGGTCCGCGAGGGCGACCGGGTCGGCGAACAGGCCGTGCTCAACATGATCGACACCCCTGGCCACGTCGACTTCACCTATGAGGTGTCCCGCTCGCTCGCCGCCTGCGAGGGCGCGGTCCTGCTGGTCGACGCCGCCCAGGGCATCGAGGCGCAGACCCTGGCGAACCTCTACCTGGCGCTCGAGAACGACATGCCGATCATCCCGGTGCTCAACAAGATCGACCTGCCGGCCGCCCAGCCCGAGAAGTACGCCGAGGAGTTGGCCCACCTGATCGGCTGCGATCCGGCGGACTGCATCAGGGTCTCCGGCAAGACCGGCGTCGGCGTGCCGTACCTGCTCGACGAGATCGTCCGGCAGCTCGTCCCGCCGGTCGGCGACGCCGACGCGCCCGCCCGGGCGATGATCTTCGACTCGGTGTACGACGTCTACCGGGGCGTGGTCACCTACGTTCGGGTGATCGACGGCCGGATCGGTGCCCGGGACCGGATCAAGATGATGTCCACGGGCGCCGTCCACGAGTTGCTGGAGATCGGCGTCATCTCGCCGGAGATGGTGAAGGCCGACGCGCTCGGCGTCGGCGAGGTGGGTTACCTGATCACCGGCGTGAAGGACGTCCGCCAGTCCCGGGTCGGCGACACGGTCACCATCAACGCCAGGCCGGCGACGCAGGCGCTCGGCGGTTACAAGGACCCGAAGCCGATGGTCTACTCCGGCCTCTACCCGATCGACGGGTCCGACTACCCCAACCTGCGCGAGGCGCTGGACAAGCTCAAGCTCAACGACGCCGCGCTCGACTACGAGCCGGAGACCTCCGGAGCCCTCGGCTTCGGCTTCCGGTGCGGCTTCCTCGGCCTGCTGCACCTGGAGATCATCCGGGAGCGGCTGGAGCGGGAGTACAACCTCGACCTGATCTCCACCGCGCCGAACGTGGTCTACCGGGCCATCACGGAGGACGGCCAGGAGATCGTCGTGACCAACCCGAGCGAGTACCCCGCCGGCAGGATCGCCGAGGTGTACGAGCCGGTCGTGCGGGCCACCGTGCTCACCCCGAACGACTACGTGGGCGCGGTGATGGAGCTGTGCCAGGGCCGCCGGGGCAACCTGCTCGGGATGGACTACCTCTCGGCCGACCGGGTGGAGCTGCGTTACACGCTGCCCCTGGCGGAGATCATCTTCGACTTCTTCGACCAGCTAAAGAGCCGCACCAAGGGCTACGCCTCGCTGGACTACGAGCCCTCGGGCGAGCAGGCGTCCGACCTGGTCAAGGTGGACATCCTGCTGCACGGCGAGCCGGTGGACGCGTTCAGCGCCATCGTGCACAAGGACAAGGCGTACAACTACGGCGTCACCATCGCCGCGAAGCTGCGCAAACTGATTCCCCGGCAGCAGTTCGAGGTGCCCATCCAGGCTGCGATCGGCAGCCGGGTGATCGCCCGGGAGACCATCCGGGCGATCCGCAAGGACGTGCTCGCCAAGTGCTACGGCGGTGACATCAGCCGCAAGCGCAAGCTGTTGGAGAAGCAGAAGGAGGGCAAGAAGCGGATGAAGATGGTGGGCCGGGTCGAGGTCCCGCAGGAGGCCTTCATCGCCGCTCTCTCCTCCGACGACGGCGACGGCAAGGCCGCCGGCAAGAAGTAGCCCCGCCCCCGTCCCCCGGGGAGTCAGGCCGCCGTGGGTTACCGCGACGGACGCCCACCCAGGCTGGCCCCGGGACCGGGTGTCCGGCCGTACCGGAAGGAATTTTCCGGGCCCGGCAGCGCGCGCCGCAGGGGCGGTGGGAGCCCTTCCACCTGGCCTTTTGCCGCCTCGCGGGTGGGCGGAAGGGGTGGTGACATCGACGTGCGGCAGCAGATCGGCGGCGAACCCGGTTTGGATTTTCGGGCCCTCGGGAACTTAGCGGTCACGACAGCAACAACACCGTTGTGACACATCTTTAGGAGGAGGGCGACCGTGGAGCTCACCGTTTGGGGCATCATCACCGCACTCATTGTTGGTCTCATCATCGGCGCTCTGGGCCGCCTGGTCGTCCCGGGCCGGCAGAACATGCCGATCTGGCTGCACATGCTGATCGGTGTGGGCGCCGCGCTGCTCGGCACCGTGCTCGCCCGCGCCATGGGCATCGCCACCGAGACGGCCGGGATCGACTGGACCGAACTGCTGGTGCAGGTCGTGCTGGCCGCCGTCGCCGTGGCCCTGGTCGCCGGTGTCGGCCGTCGCCGGAGCGTCAGCCACCGGTAACGACACGCCATTTCTCCCGAAGGGCGCCCGACCACAGCGGTCGGGCGCCCTTCGCGTGCGTCCGGCCTTTCCGCGCCCGCGCCGAAGGCGTGGGGAAAGTGGGCGCGAGCGTCGCTCGTGAATGTGTGGTCCGGTGTGCCCGGCCGGACCCGGGAGTGCGCCGAAGGGCTGTCGCATGCGGCCTGAGCTGCACAGGCGTCCCGAGTGGGGCGCATCCACCGCAATGTCCGGAGGGTGGGTTTGGATTTCCGGTGGGCCGGGAACTTAGTTGTCGCCACAGCGAACAATACTTGTGAAGCTTTCTGAGGAGAACGACCATGACCGTTACCGGAATCATCACCGCGCTCATCGTCGGTCTGATCGTGGGCGCCCTGGGCCGCCTGGTCGTCCCGGGCCGGCAGAACATGCCGATCTGGCTGCACATGCTCGTCGGCGTGGGCGCCGCCCTGCTCGGCACCGTGCTGGCCAACGCCGTCGGCATCTCCACCAACACCTCCGGGGTCGACTGGGCCGAGCTGCTCGTCCAGGTCGTCGTCGCCGCCATCGCGGTCGCGATCGTGGCCGGCGTGGGTGGTCGTCGCAGCGTCACCCACCGGTAACAGCCACCGTCTCGCCAACGGGCGCCCGACCTCTCCGGTCGGGCGCCCGTTCGTCTGTGTCACGCCCGGTTCGGTCCACGTCGGACTGCCCCCGCGCCTCCGCTGCGGTACGGTCGCCTCGCTTCCAAGTCGCCCCTGTCGTAAAGGAAATTTTCCTACTAAGGTGCGGCGGAGAAGGTTAGTGCCAGGACGGCGCGAGGGAGATGTGGCGTGAACAGGTGGAAACGGCTGGCCCCGGTCACCGCCGTGGTGGCGTCGGCCGCGATGGTGCTCACCGGTTGCGGTGGCTCGGGGGACGACAAGGCCGCCGACAACAGCAAGCTGACGGTCTGGATGATGGGCGAGGGCAGCGAGGCGCAGACCACGTTCCTCGACGGCGTCGAGACCGAGTTCAAGAAGAAGCACCCCGACACCGACGTGGTCGTGCAGTACATCCCCTGGCTCGAGGCGCCCAAGAAGTTCCAGGCGGCGCTCGCCGGCGGTGAGGGACCCGACGTCACCGAGCTCGGCAACACCGAGACCCAGGGCTGGGCCGCCCAGGAGGCGCTGGCCGACGTCAGCGGCAAGTTCGGCGGCTGGGCCGAGGGCAAGGACATCCTCCCCGACCTGGTCAAGAACGCCCAGCTCGACGGCAAGCAGTACGGCGTGCCGTGGTACGCCGGTGTCCGCGCGCTGTACTACCGCACCGACTGGTTCGCCGAGGCCGGCGTGAAGCCGCCGACGAGCTGGGACGAGCTGGTCGCCGCCGCGAAGGCCGTCCAGGCGAAGAAGCCGGGCACCTACGGCATTGCGCTGCCGGGCAACTCGGAGCTGCCGTTCTACTCCTTCCTCTGGGGCGCGGGCGGCGAGATCGCCACCAAGCAGGGCGACACCTGGAAGTCCGGCTACAACACCCCGGAGGCCCAGAAGGCGGTCAAGTTCTGGACCGACATGGTCACCGTGCACAAGGTCGCCCCGCCCGCCGCCGCCGGCTGGAACGAGGTCGACGCCCGGACCCAGTTCGCCACCGGCAAGGCGGCGATGGCCTTCGGCGGTAGCTGGCAGGCCGGCGCCATCAAGAAGGACAACCCCGAGATCGAGAAGGTCTGGGGCACCTTCCCCATCCCCGGCCCGGACGGCAAGCCGGCCCCGGCCTTCGCGGGCGGCTCGGACATCGCCCTGTGGAAGGACAGCAAGAGGCAGGACCTCGCCTGGGACTACCTGACCGTGCTGCTGAGCAAGCAGAAGGACAAGGAGTTCGCCAGCAGCCTCAACTTCTTCCCGGTCTACTCCGACCTGGTCAGCGGCGGCGAGTACGCCAACGACAAGATCATGGCGGCGTTCGCCACGACGCTGCAGAACACGAAGCTGACCCCGCTCACCCCGAAGTGGGTCGAGGTCAGCCGTACCAAGACGGTGACTCAGGCCATGAACAGCTCGGTCATCAAGGGTCAGAAGACGGTCGAGAAGGCCACCGCCGAGGCGGCTGCCGAGATGGAAAGCATCCTCAACGCGAAGTGAGCACGCTGATCCAGGCGCCGGAGGCGTCCGCCGCGCGGGAGAACCCCGCGCGGCGGCGTCGCCGGGTGGACCGCCTGCCCTACCTGCTGCTCCTGCCCTGCCTGGTGATCATCGGCGTGCTGCTGCTGTGGCCGCTCGGCCAGGTGGTGGCGATGTCCTTCTTCCGGCTGAACAACGTCCGGCAGCTGCGCGGCGACCGGGAATGGCCCTGGGTCGGGTTCGGCAACTACGCCGAGATCCTCGGGGACCCGTTCTTCCTGACGGTGCTGCGCAACACGGTCCTCTTCGCCGTGGCCAACGTGGCGCTGACGATGGTCCTCGGCACCCTGGTCGGGCTGCTGCTCAACGGGCTGGGCAAGCGGATGGCCACCTTCGTCGCGAGCTGCGTGATGCTGGCCTGGGCCACCCCGGCGCTGACCGGCACCATCGTGTGGAAGTGGATGTTCGACGACACCTCCGGCCTGGTGACCTGGCTGTTCAACGCCCTGCCGGACGGGCTGTCGAACGCGTTGTTCGGGCGTGCCGACTGGACCGGCTACGGCTGGTTCAACTCGCCGCTGATGTTCTTCTCGATCCTCACCCTCGTGGTGGTCTGGCACTCCTTCCCGTTCATCGCGGTCAGCGTGCTGGCCGGGCTCAAGAGCGTGCCGGGCGAGCTGCACGAGGCGGCCCGGGTCGACGGGGCCGGGCCGTGGAAGGTGTTCTGGAGGATCACCTTCCCGCTGCTGCGCCCGGTCTTCGGAATTTTGGTGGTGCTCTCCACCATCTGGGACTTCAAGGTCTTCACCCAGCAGTTCGTGCTGGCCGGCGGCACCCAGGACCGGCCGACGTTCATGTTGTCGATCTACTCGTACGCCGAGGCGTTCTCCCCGCCCCCGAAGTACGGCCTGGGCGCGGCGATCGCGGTCATCCTCACGCTGATTTTGCTCCTGGTGACCGGGGTGTACGTGCGGATGGTGCTCAAGCAGGAGGAGGAGTCGTGAGGCGCGGCGCGGTGATGAAGCGGGTCGCCCTCAACGGCGCGGGCCTGCTGGTGGCGCTCTTCGCGGCGTTCCCCGTCTACTGGATGATCGCGACGTCGCTCAAGCCGAACCGGGAGATCTTCTCGGCCACGCCCCGGCCGGTGCCGGCCAACCCGACGCTGGAGCACTACCGGGAGATCCTGACCGGGAACCTGATTCCCGGCGTGACGTTCGGGGACTTCTTCCTCAACAGCGTCCTGGTGGCGGTCTCGACCGTGGTGCTCAGCAGCCTGGTCGCGCTGCTCGCGGCGACCGCGGTGGCCCGGTTCCGGTTCAAGCTGCGGACCAGCTTCCTGATCATGCTGCTGGTGGTGCAGATGATCCCGCTGGAGGCGCTGGTCATCCCGCTGTTCCTGATGATCCAGCGGCTGGGCCTCTACAACACCCTGCCCAGCCTGATCCTCACCTACCTCGGCTTCTCGCTGCCGTTCGCGGTCTGGATGCTGCGCGGCTTCGTGGCCGCGGTGCCCAAGGAACTCGAGGAGGCCGCGGCGATCGACGGGGCGAGCCGGGTGCAGATCTTCCGCCGCATCCTGTTCCCACTGGTCGCGCCCGGCCTGGTGGCGACCAGCATCTTCTCCTTCATCACCGCCTGGAACGAGCTGATCTTCGCGCTGACGTTCATCAACGATCAGGACCGGTACACCCTGCCGGTGGCGATGACGTTCTTCTTCGGCCGGGACGACACCGCGTGGGGGCCGGTGATGGCCGCCTCGACGCTGTTCACCCTTCCGGTGATCATCTTCTTCCTGCTGGTGCAGCGCCGGATGGTCTCCGGCCTGGTGGCGGGCGCCGTCAAGGGCTGAGGTGCGGGCAGGGGCCGGCCGGGCGCGTGAACGTCCGGAGGGGACCCTGCCCGTCGCCCGACGGCGAGGCCTCCACCGCCCCGGGGACGGCGGTCGCCGGTGCCCGGCCGTAGGCTGACGCCATGACGGGCAGGCTGGTGGCGGTTAACGTTGGCGTGGTGACCGAGGCGGAGTGGGCTGGCGACGCGAGCGGCCGCAGCGGGATCGACAAGCGGCCGGTCGACGGGCCGGTGCTGCTGCGGGCCGACGGCGTCGATGGGGACTTCATCGCCGAGCGGGCCCACCACGGCGGCCCCGACCAGGCGGTCTACGCGTACGCCGAGGAGGACGCCGCCTGGTGGGCGGCCGAGCTGGGCCGGGCCGTCCGGGAGGGTGGCTTCGGCGAGAACCTGACCACGTACGCAGTGGACGTGACCGGGGCGGTGATCGGGGAGCGGTGGCTGATCGGCTCGGCCCTGCTCCAGGTGACGAAGCCGCGCACGCCGTGCACCACGTTCGCCGGGTTCTGGGGCATGCCCGACCTGATCAAGCGGTTCACCGTGCGGGCCGCGCCCGGGGCGTACCTGCGGGTGCTGCGGGAGGGTGAGGTCAGCGCGGGCGACCCGGTCGAGGTGGTGGACCGGCCGGCGCACGGGGTCACCGTCGGCGAGGTGTTCCGGGCCGGCTCCCTGCAGCCGGAGCTGCTGCCCCGGCTGCTCGACGTTCCCGAGCTGCCGGAGTCGGTCCGGGAGAAGGCCCGCCGCCGGCTCGACGCGGGGCGGGCCTGACCGCGCCGGGCGTGCGGAAGGGCCCCCTGCCGTGCGCGACGCGCGCCGACAGAGGGCCCTTCGCCTATCGCGTCAGCGGAGCCAGGGGATGCTGCGGTCGAGCTGGCCGCGCTCCTTGAGCTCCTTGCGCAGCGGGATCTCGTCGTCGACGTACCCGTTCCAGTTGATGCCCCAGTAGTTCGCGGTGTGGGTGCCCTCGCCGCAGAGCTGGCGCTGCACCGGCGTGCGGTTGGCCCACCACTCGCTCTCGGGGTCGATGTGCAGCTCGTCGAGGGGGCGGATCCACCGGTAGGTGTAGCCGACGAAGAGCATCTTGCGGGTGATCGTGGAGAGGTTCGTCGACCGGGAGTGCCACTGGCGGCGGTCGAAGATGAACGCGTCGCCCGGCTTGGCGGTGATCTCCACCGTGCCCTCCGGGTCGGGGTTGTGCACCGTCAGGTCGTCCGGCCGGGGCAGCGAGTTCCACAGGTGGCTGCCCGGGATGACCTTGGTCGCGCCGCGCCCGGTCTCCGACAGGTCGGAGAGCACGTACGCCACCTTCAGCGAGAACATCGGCCGGGGCAGGTTCGGGTCCATCGTCTCCGGGTCGGAGTTCTGCCGGTACCCGTCCTGGTGCCAACCCCAGTACGGCTTCTCCGGCTCCGCCGCCGGCGGGGTGACGTCCAGGTGGTTGTGGTGGGTGTAGATGTTCCACCCGGCCAGGCCCCACATGTACGGGAAGGCGATCGGGTGGGTGAGCAGGTTGCCGAAGAGCTCGTCCCGATCAAGGAAGCCCAGCAGGTGCAGGGTGCCGTCCTTGGTGGTCTTGCCCTTGGCCTTCTCCTCCGCGTAGACGCGGTCGACGGCCTCCTCCAGGGCGGCCCGGTGGTCCTCCGTCAGCACGTTCCGCAGCAGGAGGAAGCCCTGCTCGTGGAACTCCTTGCGATCGGTGTCGCTGATCGGTTCGTAGCCGGTCCGGCCGTCGTAATCGAACACCGCGTAGTACCCCTCCCCATGAGGAAACCATTTCTGGCCCAGGCAGCCGATGGTACTGCGCCGGTATCGGGGGTGGCGTCGCGCCCGGCTGGGGCCGGGCGGTCACCCGACGATCGGCAGCCGGCCGGGCGCGGAGGGTGACAATTGGGTGTCAACCCGGGGGAGTTGCCCTCTATGCCGGATTGCGCGGTCACCGTCGGTGGGGAGATCCGGGGACGATCAGGAGTCGGCGAAGACCTCCGCGACGACCCGCTGGTCGGCAGTCGGGGCGTCGGCCACCCGACCCCAGGTGCCGGCCTCGGCGGTCCACTCCAACCCGCCGAAGCGCACCCGCTTCACCCCGTGGTCGGAGGCGTGCGAGACGAGCCAGTGCGCGTACCGCCAGCCGTCGCGCTGGTCGGTGGCCGGCACGGCGAGCCCGGTCAGCTCGGCCAGCGACACCGTCCTCGGCAGCCCCCAGTCGAGGCTCAGGCCCTGGGTCAGGGCCGCCGCCGCGGCCTCGCCGCGCATCACCGGCGTCGACCCCACGGTGCAGGCGACGGCCCCGGTCGCCTGACCGAGCAGCGCCCGGGTCAGCACCTGCGACTCGTCGGCCCACTTCTCGTACGCCTCCGGGTAGGCCGAGCGCTGCACCCGCTGCGCCGCATCGGTGACCCGCATCTTCTCCCAGCCGCGCACCCGCTTGAGCGCGGCGTAGAACTTGTTGGTCGCGTACCGTGGGTCGCCGATCTGCTCCCCGGTGCCCCAGCCCTGGCTCGGCCGCTGCTGGAACAGCCCCACGGAGTCGCGGTCGCCGCCGTCGAGGTTGCGCAGCCCGGACTCCTGGTACGCCGTGGCGAGGGCCACCACCACGGCACGCTCCGGCATCTTCCGCTGGGTGCCGATCGCCGCGATGGTGGCGGCGTTGGCCATCTGGTCGGCGTCGAGCCGCACCTGGCCGTCCGCCTGCACGAGACAGGTGCGGCTGGCCAGGGGGAGCCGTAGGCGCTCACCCACCTGGCGGGCCACGAGCCAGATCCCGATGGCGGCTATGACGGCGACGACGACACCGGCCGCGATGACTGCCCGACTTCGCACCCGCACCCCCTGTTCGACGGCGTCCGCCAAGAGTACGTCCCCGTCGCCGCTGACCGGCTAGTCCGACCGGTTCGCTCCGTTCCGTAGCGAGTCGACCACATTTCCCGCCCGGGGTGGTGTGTTCCACCCGCCCGGTGCCCGGGCGCGACGGGCGCGGTGCCGGCCGGCTTTCCCGCCGGCCGGGGCGGGAAACGCCTCAGGCGGTCGGCACCCAGCTCGCGTCCCGCTTCTCCCGGAACGCCAGCACCCCCTCGCGCCCCTCCTCGGAGAGGAAGTACCCGGTCGACACGGCGGCCAGCTCGGTGATCTCGGCGGCCAGGTCGGCGGCCGGCGGCCGGCGCAGCAGCGCCTTCGCCCCGGCCAGCGCCTGCGGCGCGCCCCGCACCAGCGACGCGCACACCCGCTGAACCGCCGCGTCCAGCCCGTCGGCCGGCACGGCGGTGGTGACCAGGCCGATCTCGGCGGCCCGCCGGCCGTCGAAGGTGTCGCCGGTCAGGTACAGCTCGGCGGCGGCCCGGGGGGCCAGCCGGGGAAGCACGGTCGCCGAGATCACCGCCGGGACCACCCCGATCCGCACCTCGGTGAAGGCGAACGTCGCCTCCTGGGCGCAGACCGCCAGGTCGGCCGCCGCGATCAGGCCAAGCCCGCCGGCCCGCGCCGGCCCGGCCACCCGGGCCACCACCGGCTTCGGGCACTCCCAGACCGCCGCGAGCACGTCGCCGAGCATCCCCGCCGGGACGCTGCCGCTGGCGTACGCGGCGGCGGTCTCCTTCAAGTCGGCGCCGGAGCAGAACACCGGGCCGGTGTGGTCGAGCACGACCACCCGGACCGCGTCGTCGGCCACCGCGGCGGACAGCCCGGCCAGCAGCTCGGTCATCAGCGGCGTCGAGAGCGCGTTGCGATTGTGCGGGCTGTTCAGGGTGAGGGTGGTCACCCCGCGGGCCGTGGTGACCCGCACGAGCGCGTCGGAGGAGGTCATGCGGGCACACTAGTGGCCATGCCCGGCGTCCTTCCAGAAGGCGAAGCCGTCCCCGTCGACGGCTCGCTGCCCGCCACCGCCACCCGCGCCGTCGGCGCACGCGGCTTCGGCGTGTACGTGCACGTGCCGTTCTGCGTCAGCCGGTGCGGCTACTGCGACTTCAACACGTACACGGCCGACGAGTTGGGCGGCGGGGTCGGCCGTGAGTCGTACGCCGACACGGTGCTGGCCGAGCTGGCCCTCGCGGGCCGGGTGCTCGGCGACACCCCGCCGCCGAGGGTCGACACCGTGTTCGTCGGCGGCGGCACGCCCACCCTGCTCCCCGCCGACCACCTGGCCCGCATCCTCGACGGCATCGACCGCACCTGGGGGCTGGCCGCCGACGCCGAGGTGACCACCGAGGCCAACCCGGAGTCGGTCACGCCGGAGTCGCTGAAGACTCTGCGGGCGGCCGGGTACACCCGCATCTCGCTGGGCATGCAGTCCGCTGCCCCGGGGGTGCTGGCGGTACTCGACCGTCGGCACAGCGCCGGCCGAGCCACCGCCGCCGCGGCCGAGGCCCGCGACGCCGGGTTCGACCACGTCAACCTGGATCTGATCTACGGCACGCCGGGGGAGAGCGCCGAGGACTTCGCGGCGTCCCTCGACCAGGTGGTCGCCGCCGGGGTGGACCACGTCAGCGCGTACGCCCTGATCGTGGAGGACGGCACCCGGCTGGCCGCGCGGATGCGGCGCGGCGAGCTGCCGTACCCCTCCGACGACGTGGCGGCGGACCGCTACCTGGCCGCGGAGGCCGCCCTCGGCGCGGCCGGCTTCTCCTGGTATGAGGTGTCCAACTGGGCCCGCACGCCGGCCGGGCGGTGCCGGCACAACCTGCTCTACTGGGCCGGCGCGGACTGGTGGGGCCTGGGCCCGGGGGCGCACAGCCACGTCGGCGGGGTGCGCTGGTGGAACGTCAAGCACCCGAGCGCGTACGCGAAGCGGCTCGCGGCGGGGGAGTCCCCCGGCCTGGCCCGGGAGGTGCTCACGCCCGGCGAGGCGCACATGGAGGACGTGATGCTGCGCCTGCGGCTCGCCTCCGGCCTGCCGCTGGACGTGCTGGACGCGCCCGGCCGGGCCGGCGCGGAGCGGGCCGTGGCCGGTGGGCTGCTCGACCCGGCCGGGTACGCGGCCGGCCGGGCCGTGCTCACCCTGCGTGGCCGGCTGTTGGCCGACGCGGTCGTGCGCGACCTGCTGCCCTGATCGGACGCCCTGGCCCGCGCCCCCGTCCGCCGGGCCGGCTGCCCGGCATCGGCCGGCCCGACGGGGGCCGGCCGATGCGGGTCACTTCACGAAGTTGTAGGTCATCGGGTAGCGGTAGAGCGTGCCCTCGTTGGCCTTGATGCCGCCGATGATGCCGAAGATGATCGGCACCAGGGCGACCAGCATCGGGATGAAGAACAGCACCCCGCAGGTGACCACGGCGAGCACGAAGCTGACCAGGAGGGCGGCCACCCAGGTGAGCTGGAAGTTCAGCGCCGCGACGGCGTGCGCGCGCACGGTCGGCGACTGCGGGCCCTTGGCCATGAGCGCGATCAGCGGGGCGACCCAGCCGAGCAGGCTGCCGCCGACCACCACGCCGAGCGGACCGCCGAAGTGCGCGATCAGCGCCCAGGTCTTGTCGTCGTTGGTCGGGTAGCCGCCGGTCGGGCCCGGGTACGCCCCGCCGGTCGGATATCCGCCACCCGGGGGGTATGCGCCACCCGGGGGGTAGCCGCCCGGGCTGAAGCCACCCGGCGGGGGCTGGCTGCCGGGCGGCGGGTAGCCGCCCGGCGGTGGCTGGTCGCCGGTGGGTGGTGGATAGTCACCGGGCGGGGGATAGCCACCGGGCGGGGGATAGCCACCGGGCGGGGGATAGCCGCCCACCCCGGGAGCCCCGGAAAGTGGTGCGGTGGGCGGCTCGTCCGCCGACGAGCCGTACGGTGCCGACGGCGGGTAGTCGCCCGGATCGCCTGATCCGGGAGGGCGAGGTGGTTCAGTCATGCACGTCACGGTAGGGGCTGCCGACAAGTGGGCACCGGAGCGACACTGGTCAGGTACGAGGGGATGACCGGCAGCGGGGCCGGCGTCCCGCCCTGTCGCACGGGTGCCGCGGCCGGGCCGACGGTCCAGTCTGTGATCTTACCGACGGTGGGGCAGCCGACGTAGACTGGCACTCATTACAGTCGAGTGCCAGGCTCCGCCAGCCGGCGGGCAGGTCCGGGGCGTCGCCGCGACGACGGGCACCGACGTGCGACAGGAGGTAAGGGGAGTGGGTCTCGACGACCGCAAGCTCGCCGTGCTCCGCGCCATCGTCGAGGACTACGTCGCCACTCAGGAGCCGGTCGGCAGCAAGGCCCTGGTCGAGCGCCACCAGCTCGGCGTCTCCCCGGCGACCGTCCGCAACGACATGGCGGTGCTGGAGGAGGAGGGGTACATCCGGCAGCCGCACACCAGCGCCGGGCGGGTTCCCACCGACCGGGGCTACCGGCTGTTCGTCGACCGGCTTTCCCGGGTCAAGCCGCTCAGCCCGGCCGAGCGCCGGGCCATCGAGCGCTTCCTGGTCGGCGCGGTCGACCTCGACGACGTGGTGCACCGCACGGTCCGGCTGCTGGCCCAGCTCACCCGGCAGGTCGCCGTGGTGCAGTACCCGTCGCTCGCCCGGTCCTCGGTGCGGCACCTGGAGCTGGTGCCGATCTCCACCACCCGGCTGATGCTGGTGATGATCGCCGACACGGGGCGGGTCGAGCAGCGGCTGGTCGAGCTGCCCGCGCCGGTCCCCGCCGACGTCGTCACCGACCTGCGCCGGCTGGTCAACGAGAAGCTGGTCGGCAGCCGGCTGTCGGAGACCCCGCCACTGGTGCAGGCCCTGGTCGAGGAGTCGGCGGCGCACCTGCGTCCGGCCATGACCACGCTGTCCACGGTGCTGCTGGAGACGCTGGTCGAGCGGCACGAGGAACGCATCGCGCTGGCCGGCACCGCCAACCTCACCCGGGGTGGCCTGCTGGACTTCCAGGGTTCGCTGCGGCCGATCCTGGAGGCCCTGGAGGAGGAGGTGGTGATGCTCAAACTCATCGGCGAGGCCGAGTCGACCACCACCCGGGTGCTGATCGGCGACGAGAACGAGATCGACAACCTGCGCGCCGCCTCGGTGGTGAGCACCGGGTACGGGCCGGGGGCGGCCGCGCTCGGCGGCCTGGGCGTGCTCGGCCCCACCCGGATGGACTACCCCGGCACCATCGCCACGGTGCGAGCCGTGGCACGCTACGTGGGCGAGCTGCTGGCCCAGAACTGACCAGTCAGGGCCGACGGCCGGCTCCGGCCGCCGACCGGCGCAACGCGAGACGAACATGAGGACACGGGAACGCTAGTGGCCAGGGACTACTACGGCATCCTCGGCGTGAGCCGGGAAGCCTCCGACGACGAGATCAAGCGCGCCTACCGCAAGCTGGCGCGGCAGTTCCACCCGGACGTGAATCCGGACCCGGAGGCACAGGAGAAGTTCAAGGACATCAACGCCGCGTACGAGGTCCTCTCGGACGACCGGAAACGGCAGATCGTCGACCTGGGCGGTGACCCGCTGGCCCCGGGCGGCGGGGGCGCCGGCCCGGGCGGGCCCGGCGGGGCCGGCCCGTTCGTCGGCTTCCAGGACATCATGGACGCCTTCTTCGGCGGTGCGGCCGGCGGCGCGCGCGGGCCCCGCCCGCGTACCCGGCCGGGGGCCGACGCGATCCTGCGGCTGGAGCTGGACCTGCACGAGACGGCGTTCGGCGTCGAGGCGCCGATCACCGTCGACACCGCCGTGCTCTGCACCACCTGCTCCGGCGCGGGCACCGCCGCCGGCACCCACCTGGCCACCTGCGAGGCGTGCGGCGGCCGGGGCGAGGTCCAGTCGGTGCAGCGCACGTTCCTCGGCCAGGTGGTCTCCGCCCGGCCGTGCACGGTCTGCCAGGGGTACGGCACCACGATCCCGCACCCCTGCCCGACCTGCGCCGGCGACGGGCGGGTGCGTACCCGCCGCTCGCTGACCGTGAAGATCCCGGCCGGGGTCGAGGACGGCATGCGGATCCGGCTGGCCCAGCAGGGCGAGGTCGGCCCGGGCGGCGGCACCGCCGGCGACCTGTACGTGGAGATCCACGAGCGCACGCACGACGTCTACTCCCGCAAGGGCGACGACCTGCACTGCCGGGTGACCGTCCCGATGACCGCCGCCGCGCTCGGCACCCGGCTGACCATCAAGACGCTGGACAGCGAGGAGACGGTCGACGTCAAGGCCGGCACCCAGCCGGGCAGCACCCTGCGGCTGCGCGCCCGGGGCGTGCCGCACCTGCGCGGCACCGGCCGTGGCGACCTCTACGTCCACCTCGACGTGCGGACCCCGACCAAGCTCGACGCCGACCAGGAGAAGATGCTCCGCGACTTCGCCAAGACCCGGGGCGAGGAGGTCGCCGAGCTGTCCAAGCAGGGCGGCTTCTTCTCCCGGATGCGCGACGCGTTCAACGGGCACCCCTGACCCCGGTCCTCCGGCCTCGCCGCCCCGGTTCCCGCCGGGGCGGCTAACCTGATCGTCGTGTCCGCGCCGCTGTTCCTGGTCGAGTCGCTGCCCATCGCTGCCCAGCTCACCCTGGACGGCCCCGAGGGGCATCACGCCGCCACCGTGCAGCGGCTGCGGGTGGGCGAGGAACTGCTGCTCGCCGACGGCCGGGGCGGCACCGCGTCCGCCGTGGTCACCGCCGTCGGCCGGGGCAGCCTGGAGCTCGACATCACCTCCCGGGGGTACGTCGACGCGTCCGTGCCCCGGCTCGTGGTGGTGCAGGGCATCGCCAAGGGCGACCGGGGCGAGCTGGCCGTGCAGGCGATGACCGAGGTCGGGGTGGACGAGATCGTCCCCTGGGGGGCGTCCCGCTCGGTGGTGCAGTGGCGCGGCGACCGGGGCGTACGGGCGCGGGAGAAGTGGGCGGCCACCGCCCGGGAGGCGGCGAAGCAGGCCCGCCGGGCGTGGCTGCCGGTGTTGGCCGGGTCCCCCGACGAGTCCACCGCCGCCGTGGCCCGGCGGATCGCCGGGTCCACCGCCGCGTTCGTCCTGCACGAGGAGGCCGACGACCGGCTGACCACCGTGGAGCTGCCCGATGCGGGCGAGATCGTGCTGGTCGTCGGCCCGGAGGGCGGCATCGCCGAGCCCGAGCTGGCCACCTTCGCCGCCGCCGGCGCCCGCCCGGTCCGCCTGGGCCCGTCGGTCCTGCGCACCTCCACGGCCGGCGTGGCCGCCCTCGCGGTCCTCTCCACCCGCCTCCCCCGCTGGTAACCCAACCCACCCCCACCCCCACCCCACCCCCGCCCACCCCTCCCGTCGATCTTGCAGTTGGGGCCCCGAGAATGGGCGAAATGCCCGATATGCTGGGGCCTCATGTGCAAGATCGCGGGATAGAGGGGCCCGGGGGGTGGGTTAGGTGCGGAGGTGGCTGGCGCCGTTGAGGTCGAGGATGGTGCCGGAGGTCCACTCCGCCTCCGGGCTGGTCAGCCAGTGGATCGCCGCGGCGATCTCGTCGGGGCGGGCCACCCGGTTGAACGGGCTCTGGGCGCGGATCGCCGCGCCCCGCTCGCCGGCCAGGTGCTCCGTGGTCATGTCCGTCTCCACGAAGCCGGGGGCCACCGTGGCCACCGCGATGCCGTACGGGGCGAGGGCCACCGCGAGGGACTGGCCGAGCGCGTTCAGCCCCGCCTTGCTCGCCCCGTACGCCGGCTGGTCCGGCTCGCCCCGGAACGCGCCCCGGGAGGAGACGTTGACGATCCGCCCACCCCGCTCGCGCATGTGCTGGGCGGCGCACCAGGTCACGTTGGCCGCCCCGGTCAGGTTGGTCTCCAGCACCTGCCGCCAGCGCCGCTGCCAGTCGGCGTAGGACGTGCCGAAGACCGGGTGCGGGGCGTCCCGCTCGCCGTACACCCCGGCGTTGTTGACCAGCACGTCCAGGCCGCCGAGGCGGGCCGCCGCGTCGTCGACCATGGCCCGTACCGCGTCGGGGTCGGTCAGGTCCGCGCGGACCACGACGTGGCCGTCGCCCGGCAGTTCGGCGCGCAGCCGCTCGGCCAGCTCCGCCGAGTCCCGGTGGTGGATCGCCACCCGGTCCCCGCCCGCCGCGAACCTCGCCGCCACCGCGCGCCCGATGCCGCGCGAGGACCCCGTCACCAGTACCGCCCGTGAAGTCACGCCGCCATCATGCCCGAGCAGGCCGGCACGCCTTACCATGCCCCGATGGGATCCGACTGCTTGTTCTGCCGAATCGTCGCCGGGGAGATCCCGGCCACCATCGTCCGGGAGACCGACACCACCCTGGCGTTCCGGGACATCTCCCCGAAGGCCCCGGTGCACGTGCTGGTCATCCCCAAGGAGCACTACGCCGACGTGGCCACCCTGGGACAGGGCGACCCGGCGCTGGCCGGGGAGCTGCTGGCCGCGGCGGCCGTCGTGGCCGAGGACGAGGGGCTGCTCGGCGACGGCTACCGGCTGATGTTCAACACCGGGGCGTACGGGGGCCAGGAGGTCTTCCACGTCCACGCGCACGTGCTCGGCGGCGCGCCGCTCGGCCCGATGATCTGCCGGTAGGCGGGCGGTGGTGAGCAAGATCGACGGCCGCCTGGAGCGGATGGTGCGGCGGGTCCAGGCCGACGGGCGGGTGCCGGCCGTGTCGGCCGCCCTGCACCGGGCCGACCGGCCGCCGTGGACGTGCGCGGTCGGCGGCACCGGCAACGACGGCGTCCTCGGCCCGGAGACGCTGTTCCGGATCGGCTCGGTCACCAAGACCTTCACCGCCGTGCTGGTCCTCCAGTGCCGCGACGCGGGCCTGCTCGACCTGGACGACCCGGTGGGCCGGCACCTCGACGTACCGGCGCACGCCGAGCTGACCGTGCGCCGGCTGCTGTCGCACACCTCGGGCCTGCAACGGGAGCCGCACGGCGACGTCTGGGACACCCTGGCCGCCCCCGATGTGGACGCGCTGCTGGCCGACCTGGCCCGGGCCGAGCGGGTGTTGCCGCCGGCCCGCCGCTACCACTACTCCAACCTCGGCATGGCGCTGCTCGGGCAGCTCGTCGCGCGGCTGCGCGGCGGCACCTGGGCCGAGGTGCTCGGCGAGCGGGTGCTCGCCCCGCTCGGCCTGACCGCCACCACCGACCGGCCGGGCCCGGCGGCGGCCACCGGGTTCCTGGTCGACGCGTACTCCGACGAGGCGCACCCGGAGCCGCCGACCGACTTCGGCGCGGTCGGCCCGGCCGCCCAGCTCTGGAGCACCGCCTCGGACATGGCCCGGTGGGCGGCCTTCCTGGCCGACCCGGCGGCGCTGGACCCGGCCGGCACGGTGCTCGCCCCGGCCACCCTGGACGAGATGCGCTGGCCGCTGACCGTCACCGACGAGACGTCCTGGGGCGCGGGCTTCGGACTGGGACTCATCCTCGTGCCGCAGGGCGAGCGGGTGGTGCACGTCGGGCACGACGGGGCGATGCCCGGCTTCCTGGCCGCCGTCTACGGCCGGCGCGGCGGCGACGGCACCGCCGGGGCGATGGGCGCGGCGGTGCTCGGCTCGTCCGGGACCGGGGTGCAGGTGATGGACCTGCCGCACCAGCTGCTCGCGGCGTCCGCCGAGCACGACCCGGCCGACATCGAGCCGTGGCTGCCGGGGGAGCCCGCCCCGGCGCACCTGCGCGGGATGCTGGGCCGCTGGTGGGGCGAGGGCTTCGAGTACGTCTTCGGTTGGCACGACGGGGCCCTGCGGGCCCGGGGCGCGGACGACCCGGCGGGGAAGCCCCCGGCGGTCTTCGCCCCGGTGCCGGACCGGCCGGACGTGTTCCGCACCGTGTCCGGGCGGGAGGCCGGCGAGCTGCTCCGACTGACCCGGGACGCGGACGGGACGGTGGTCCGGCTGCACTGGGCCACCTACCGGTTCACCCGGGCCCAGGAGACCTTCGACGGGTACGACTTCCGGCGCTGAGCCCGGCCCCGGGCGGGGCGGCTCGGCGGCAGGTGGGGCCGGTCGGCGGCCCGGGTAATGGCAGAGGTGTCACCGCGCGGGAAACGATAGGATGGGGGCAACGTCCGACCGCCGCGCCCGCCAGGCCCGGCGCCGAGAGTGAGAGCAGGTGGCGCAGGGCCCCTCGGCCCGACCTATGACCGGCACCCCACCTCCCGGCCCGCCCCGGGTGCAGACCAGGATCACCGTTCCGGATCCCAAGATCATGGTCAACCTGCTGGGCGCGGGCGACGAGATCCTGCGACTCGTCGAACGCTCGGTCACCAGCGACGTGCACGTCCGCGGCAACGAGATCACCATCACCGGTGCTCCTGCGGACAACGCCCTCGCCGAGCGCCTCTTCAGCGAGCTGCTCGAACTGATCGAGAAAGGCGAGACCCTGACCACTGACGCCGTCCGGCGTACCGTCGGCATGCTCGAACAGGGCGGCGCCGAGCGGCCCGCCGAGGTCCTGACGCACAACATCCTCTCCCGGCGCGGTCGCACCATCCGCCCCAAGACCCTCGGGCAGAAGACCTACGTCGACGCCATCGACGCGCACACCATCGTCTTCGGCATCGGCCCGGCGGGCACCGGCAAGACCTACCTGGCGATGGCCAAGGCGGTCCAGGCGCTCCAGGCCAAGCAGGTCGACCGGATCATCCTGACCCGGCCGGCGGTCGAGGCGGGGGAGCGGCTCGGCTTCCTGCCCGGCACGCTCAACGAGAAGATCGATCCGTACCTGCGCCCGCTCTACGACGCGCTGCACGACATGCTCGACCCGGAGACCATCCCGAAGCTGATGGCGGCGGGGACGATCGAGGTCGCGCCGCTGGCATACATGCGCGGACGTACGTTGAACAACGCGTTCATCATCCTCGACGAGGCCCAGAACACCACGCCCGAGCAGATGAAGATGTTCCTCACCCGACTCGGCTTCGGTTCCAAGATCGTGGTCACCGGCGACGTCACCCAGGTGGACCTTCCCGGCGGGACGACCAGCGGCCTGCGGATCGTCCGGGAGATCCTGGTGAACGTGGAGGACGTGCACTTCGCGCAGCTCTCCAGCTCCGACGTGGTGCGTCACCAACTGGTCGGGAAGATCGTCGACGCGTACGCCCGCTGGGACGCCGAGCGGGAGAACCAGCAGGCGCAGGACGCGCACGCCGTGCCGGGGCAGACCGCCCAGGGCCGTCGGGCCGGCCGGCGCCGCCAGACCTAGGGAACCCAGTTGTCCATCGAGATCGCCAACGAGTCCGGTGTCGAGGTCGACACCGACGCCGTGCTCGCCGTCGCCCGGTACGCCCTCGACGAGATGGGGGTCAACCCCCTCGCCGAGCTGTCCGTGCTGCTGGTCGACATCGACTACATGACCGAGCTGAACCACCGCTGGATGGGTGGCGACGGCCCGACCGACGTGCTCGCCTTCCCCATGGACGAGGGCAGCGTCGACCACGGGCCGGGCGAGACCAGCGCGTCCGGCGGAGAGCCGGCCCTGCTCGGCGACATCGTGCTCTGCCCCGAGGTGGCGGCCAAGCAGGCCGCGACCGCCGGCCACGCGGCGGCGGACGAGCTGCACCTGCTCACCGTGCACGGGGTCCTGCATCTGCTCGGGTACGACCACGCCGAGCCGGAGGAGGAGCGGGAGATGTTCGAGCTCCAGGCCCGACTGCTGGCCGGCTGGCGGTCGACCCGGTCCCGGTGATGCCCACCCTGATATCGGCGGCCGGTGCCACCGCCGGCCTTCCCGACCTGCAACTGCTCGTCTTCGCGGCCGGGCTGGTGGTGCTCGCCGGCCTGATCGCGATGACCGAGGCGGCGCTCGCTGCGGTGTCCCCGGCCCGCGCGGCCGAGCTGGCCCGCGACGGCGCCCGGGGCGCCCGCACCCTCCAGGCGGTCGCCGGCGACGTGGTCCGCCACCTCAACCTGCTGCTGCTGCTCCGGCTGCTGGCCGAGCTGACCGCCACCACGCTGGTCGCGCTGGTGGCGGTCGACACGTTCGGCGCGGGCTGGCGGGCGGCCCTGATCACCGCCGGCGCGATGACCGTGATCAGCTTCGTGGTGGTCGGCGTCGGCCCGCGCACCATCGGCCGGCAGCACGCGTACGCGGTCGGCCGGGGGGTCGCCCCGCTGGTGCGCTGGCTCGGGCGGGCGCTCAACCCGCTCGCCTCGCTGCTGATCCTGATCGGCAACGCGGTCACCCCGGGGCGCGGCTTCCGGGAGGGGCCGTTCGCCACCCAGGTGGAGCTGCGTGAGCTGGTCGACCTGGCCGAGCAGCGCGGCGTCGTGGAGCACGGCGAGCGGCAGATGATCCACTCGGTCTTCGCGCTCGGCGACACCATCGCCCGCGAGGTGATGGTGCCGCGCACCGAGATGTTGTGGATAGAGGAGAGCAAGACCCTCTCCCAGGCGCTGACGCTGTTCCTGCGTTCCGGCTTCTCCCGAATCCCGGTGATCGGGGAGAGCGTCGACGACGTGCTGGGCGTGCTCTACCTGAAGGACCTGATCCGGCGTACCCGGGGCGGCGATCTCGCCACGGCCCGGCTGCCGGTGGCCGAGCTGATGCGCCCGGCGACCTTCGTCCCGGAGTCCAAGCCGGTCGACGACCTGCTGTCGGAGATGCAGGCGGCCCGCAACCACCTGGTCATCGTCGTCGACGAGTACGGCGGCACCGGCGGCCTGGTCACCATCGAGGACATCCTCGAGGAGATCGTCGGGGAGATCACCGACGAGTACGATGTCGAGCGCCCGCCGGTCGAGCGGCTGGAGGACGGTTCGGTGCGGGTCACCGCCCGGCTGCCGGTCGAGACCCTCGGCGAGCTGTTCGACGTCGAGTTGCCCGCCGACGAGGTCGAGACGGTCGGCGGCCTGCTCGCCCAGGCCCTGGGCCGGGTGCCGATCCCCGGCGCGGAGGCCGA
Organism: Micromonospora sp. CA-111912; assembly: GCF_050948415.1. NCBI lineage: Bacteria > Bacillati > Actinomycetota > Actinomycetes > Micromonosporales > Micromonosporaceae > Micromonospora > Micromonospora sp. CA-111912. The sequence goes on along the minus strand of NZ_CP192007.1, from coordinate 5,727,646 downwards.
CGTGGCCACGCTCCGGCTGCACGCCGAGGGCACCACGGGCCGGCGCAACCGGATCGACACCGTGCTGGTCAGCCGGGTCGAGCCGACCGACCATCCCGACACCACCCCGGGGCGCGGCGAGCCCGCCGAGCACCGGGGCAACCAGAACCGATCCGAGGAGAGGCAATCCGCCGATGCCTGAGTCACCCGCCGCACCCGCAGCCCTGCCCACCCCGACCGCGCCGGTCGAGCTGACCGCCGAGGACGGCAAGCTGGTCGTCCTGGCGCGCGGCGCGCGGGGCCGGGTGGGCGCCGTGGAGGGAGCGGCGGTACGCGACCAGGACGGCCGCACGTACGCGGCGGCGAGCGTCTCGCTGCCCTCGCTCACCCTCACCGCCCTCCAGCTCGCGGTGGCCTCCGCCGTGGCGGCCGGGGCCACCCGACTGGAGGCCGCCGTGGTGGTGACCGAGGCGTCGACCCTGGACGGGGCTGGGCACGCCGCCGTCCGCGACCTGACCGCCGACGCGCCGGTCCACGTGGCCGCCCCGGACGGCACCGTCCTCGGCACGGTGGTCGAGTGACCGGCCGTCCCGCAACCGGCCGTCCCGCCGCCGGTCGCGCGCCTGCCGGTGGCGAGCCGGGGGCCAGCCCGTACCGGGCCGGGTTCGCCTGCTTCGTGGGCCGGCCGAACGCCGGCAAGTCGACGCTGACCAACGCCATCATCGGCACGAAGATCGCGATCACCTCGAACAAGCCGCAGACCACCCGGCACATCATCCGGGCCGTGCTGCACCGGCCGGAGTCGCAGCTCGTCCTGGTCGACACCCCGGGCCTGCACCGCCCCCGCACCCTGCTCGGCGAGCGCCTGAACGACCTGGTCCGCGCCACCTGGAGCGAGGTCGACGTGATCGGCCTGTGCATCCCGGCGAACGAGCCGGTCGGCCGGGGGGACCGGTTCATCACCGGCGAGCTGGCCGAGCTGAAGGCCACCGTGATGGCCGTGGTGACCAAGACCGACCTGGTGAACAAGCGGCAACTGGCCGAGCAGCTCCTCGCGGTCAGCAAGCTGGGCGAGTTCGCCGAGGTGGTACCGGTCAGCGCGGTCTCCGGTCACCAGGTCGACACCCTGGTCGACGTGATGACCGGCTACCTGCCCGAGTCGCCGCAGCTCTACCCGGACGACATGCTCACCGAGGATCCGGAGCAGGTGCTGATCGCCGAGATGATCCGGGAGGCGGCCCTGGAGGGGGTCCGCGACGAGCTGCCGCACTCCATCGCCGTGGTGGTGGAGGAGATGATCCCCGAGGGTCAGCTCATGAAGATCTACGCCGACCTCTACGTCGAGCGGTCCAGCCAGAAGGCGATCGTGCTCGGTCACCAGGCCAGCCGGCTCAAGCAGGTCGGCATCACCGCCCGCCGGCAGATCGAGGAGCTGCTCGGCACCCGGGTCTACCTGGACCTGCACGTCCGGGTGGCGAAGGAGTGGCAGCGCGACCCCAACCAGCTCCGCAAGCTCGGCTTCTGACCCGGAGCCGCCCCGCGCCGGGTCGCCGGGCCTGCGGGGCGGATCTGGGGAATTTCTGGGAGTGTCGGGGATTGCGGACCGTGGCCAGGTCTTCTTACTGTCCGTGCATGAACCCGACACAGTTCCTCAGTCACGAGCTGCGCGCGGTCCGGCAGCGGATGGGCCTGACCCAGATCGACTTCGGTCGGGCCATCCACTTCTCGGACTCGCACGTCTCGGCGGTGGAGACCGGGCACCGGCCGCCCCGCGCGGACTACTGCCGGCGGGTGGACGAGGCGGCCGGCACCGGACGGCTCTACCAGGGGCTGCTGCGCCTGGTCAGCCTGGACACCGCCCCGTCGTGGCTGGTGCCCTGGCTGGAGTACGAGGCGCGGGCGACCGCGCTGCGCTCGTACCAGCCGCTGGTGATCCCGGGGCTGTTGCAGACCGAGGAGTACGCCCGGGCGATCCTGGCGACCGGGCTGGCCCCGCCCGAGGAGCAGGCCCGGACGCTGGAGCTGCGGATGGGCCGCCCGGCGCTGGTGTTCGACCGCGACTCGCCCCCGCTGACCACCTTCGTCATCGACGAGACGGTGCTGCGCCGGGGGCCGGCGGAGGTGCTGCGCCCGCAGTTGGCGCACCTGCTGGCGATGAGCGAGCGGCCCCGCGTCCTGATCCACGTCGTGCCCGCGACGGCCGGGCTCCACCTCGGCCAGTCCGGCGCGTTCGTGCTGGCCAGCCTGCCCGACGGTGACCCGGTCGGCTACCTCGACGACCAGCTCGCGGGCCGGGTGGTGCTGGACTCGGAGCACGTTGCCGCGCTGGAGCGGACATGGGAGGCTGTCCGGGCCGAGGCCCTGCCGCGCGCCCAGTCGCGCGACCTGATCAGGAAGCTGGTGGACGAGCGATGACCGATCCACGCTGGCGCACGTCGACCCGGTCGAGCGCGAACGGCGGTGACTGCGTCGAGGTGGCCGACAACCTGCCGGGCCGGGTCCTGGTGCGCGACAGCAAGGACGTCGCCGGCCCGGTGCTCGCGTTCACCCCGGGGGGCTGGCGCTGCTTCGTCGCCGCCCCGCCGTCGCGCTGATCCACCCCCGGCGCGCTCCCGGGTCAGGCCCGGGAGTATGGGTTTTTTCACTTTGAACCCGCGATGGTGGGCGTTTGCCGGCGTTCGGTCGGAGGGTAGGGAACGTTTGCGTCCTGCCCCCTGACATTGAAGCAGGCTGATGCGAAACCGATACCTGGACCTGCTGCGCTTCCTGGCGATCATCCGAGTCGTGGTCTACCACGTGACCGGATGGGGCACGCTGACGCTGCTCTTCCCGGCCATGTCGGTGATGTTCGCGCTTGCCGGATCGCTCATGGCGGCGTCGCTGGACAGGTCCGGGGCGCCGGCGGTGGGCCGGCGGCTGCGCCGTCTGCTGCCGTCGCTGTGGGTGGTGGCCGCGATCTTCGTACCCGCCATGCTGCTCACCGGGCTGCCGCTGACGCCGAAGGTGCTGCTCTGGGCGTTCCCGGTCACCGACCCGCCGGCCAACTACTGGGGGGCGCTGGCGCTCAGCCCGATCTGGTACCTGCGCGACTACCTCTGGTTCGTGTTCGCCTCGCCCCTCGCGCTCTGGCTGTTCCGGCGGGCACCGTGGCCCACCCTGCTCGCCCCGTACGCCCTGCTGGCCGCGATCGAGGTCGGCATGCTGCCGAACGCGCCGGCGGTGCTGCGGGACTTCGGCCTGTACTTCGGGGCCTGGCTGCTCGGCTTCGCCCACCACGACGGCCTGCTGCGCCGCATGGCCAACCGGGTGCTGGTCCCCACCGCGCTCGCCCTCGGCGCCGCCGGGGCGGCCTGGATCGTCACCCACCCCGGCCCCCGGGGGTACGACCTGAACGACATGCCGCTGGGCAACGCGCTCTGGTCGGCGGCGTTCATCCTGGTGGCGATCGGCCGGGCCCCGGCGTCGGCGGCCTGGGTGGACCGCAACGCGCTGCTCGGCCGCGCGGTGACCGTGCTGAACCGGCGGGCGCTGACCTGCTACCTCTGGCACATGCCGTTCGTGGTGGCGCTCACCCCGCTGGTCGACGTCGTCGGCTGGTCCCACCAGGACCCGGTGGGGCTGGCGATCCGGGTGGCGCTGGTCTTCGCGCTGGTCGGCGTGGCCATCGCACTGGTCGGCTGGGTGGAGGACGTGGCGGCCCGCCGGCCCCCGGAGCTGCTCCCGGGCGGCCGACCCCGCCCGGCGGCCCGCCCCGGCGCTGCGACGGCGGCCCGCCCCGGGTGGCCCGGGGATGCCGGTGGTGCCGTGCCGGGGCGGGCCGCCCCGGCCGGCGGTTCCGTCGTGCCGGTCAGTCCCGCTCCGGCGGGGCGGGCGGTGGTGCCGGCGCCCCGGGCCGCCGAGGAACACACCCTCAGGATCAGCGTGCGGTGACCGTCACGTTCCCGCTGCCGGCGGCGACGTCGATCAGCAGTGTCGCGGCCGGGTCGTCCGGGACGCCCAGGTCGGTATCGCCCGACCCGACGCTCGACCGCACCCGGTACCGGCCGGCGGGCACGACCAGGTCCACGTTCCCGCTGTCGGCGTGGGCCCGCGCCGAGGCGGGGGCGGACAGCTCCACGTCGACGTCGCCCGAGCCGGTCTCGGCGTCGACCTGACCGCTGAGGCCCCGCCCCGTGATGTTGCCGGAGCCGGCCCGCAGGATGGCCGGGCCGGGCACGTCGTCCACCTCCACGTTGCCGGAACCGGTCTCGGCCCGTACCGGGCCGGCGGCCCCGTCGATGTACATGTTGCCCGAGCCGAGCCGCAGCTCGACCGCGCCGACCTTGGACAGGTTGATGTCGCCCGAGCCGCCCTCGCCACGCACCGCCGTCCCCGGGGGCACGGTCACGTCGTACGACACCGAGCAGCGACGGCCGCAGTCGGTGTCCAGCACCAGCTCGTCGCCGTGCACCTCGTGCCGGGTGTCGGGCTGGGCACCGTGGTAGCGCAGCACCCGCCTGACGCGTACCTCGCCGGTCGGGCCGGTTCCGCGTACCGTCACGTCGCCCGAACCCTGGCGGACGACGACCCGGGCCACGGTGGCGGTCTCGGTGGTGTCGAAGTCGAGCTGGCGCATCGACAGGGTGTCGCACCCGGCGACGAGGATCAGCGCGGCAGCGGCGCTGGCGGCGACGGCGGTGCGCGTCACCGGCCGGCGGACGGCGACGGCGGCGCGGCGGGGCGTGGCGGCCCGGGTGGGCGCGGCGGTGGGATGCGGAGCCATGCCGGCACGCTACGGCCGGGCCGGCCCGGGGCGCATCCGGGATCGCGTGCCGGCTACCCCGAACCGACCCTGATTTCGCACCCCGAGGAGAATGACCGGATGCCCGGGTACCGCCGACAGCTCTACCGCGACGACGCGGTGGTGCTGCGCGTGCAGAAGCTCGGCGAGTCCGACCGGATCATCACCCTGCTCACCCGCCGGCACGGCCGGCTCCGCGCGGTGGCCCGGGGGGTCCGCCGCACCACCAGCAAGTTCGGCGCCCGGCTGGAGCCGTTCGGCCACGTCGACGTGCAGCTCGCCGGCGACCCGAAGGGCAACACCGGCAGCTCGCTGCACAGCGTCAGCCAGGTCGAGGGGATCGACCTGTTCGGCAAGCGGTTCCTCGGCGACTACCCGCGCTACACGGCGGCCAGCGCGATCGCCGAGACGGCCGAGCGGCTCACCCCCGTCGAGCGGGAGCCCTCGCTGCGGCTGTTCCAGCTCACCCTCGGCGCGCTGAAGTCCCTCTCCCGGGGCGACCACGCCACCACGCTGGTGCTCGACGCGTACCTGCTGCGCGGGATGACCCTCGCGGGGTGGGCCCCCGCGCTGACCGCGTGCGCGGTCTGCGGCACCCCGGGGCGGCACCGGGCGTTCTCCGTGCCGGCGGGCGGCGCGGTCTGCCCGGACTGCCGGCCCCCCGGCGCGGCGCACCCCGCCCCGGCCACCGTCGACCTGATGTCCGCGCTGACCACCGGCGACTGGGTGCTCGCCGACGCCACCGAGACCGGCGTACGCCGGGAGTGCAGCGGCCTGGTCGCGGCGCACCTGCAGTGGCACCTGGAGCGCGCGCTACGCTCGCTGCCGCTGGTCGACCGGGGTGCTCCGGTCGCCGGGCCGGGGGTGCCGGACGCGAGCAGGGAGAGAGCCGAGTGATCCGATCGATGAGGGCCGGCCGGCGCGAGCCGGTGCCGCCGACTCCGCACCCGTCGGGCGCCCGGCCCCCGGCGCTGCCCCCGGCGGCGGTGCCCCGGCACGTCGCCGTGGTGATGGACGGCAACGGCCGGTGGGCCAAGGAGCGCGGGCTGCCCCGCACCAAGGGCCACGAGGCGGGGGAGTTCAGCCTCTTCGACACCATCGAGGGCGCGATCGAGCTGGGCGTGCCCTACCTCTCGGCGTACGCGTTCTCCACGGAGAACTGGCGGCGTTCGCCCGACGAGGTCCGGTTCCTGATGGGCTTCAACCGGGACGTCATCCGCCGCCGCCGCGACCAGCTCGTCGACCTCGGCGTCCGGGTGGTCTGGTCCGGCCGGGCCGGGCGGCTGTGGAAGAGCGTCATCTCCGAGTTGCAGACCGCCGAGGAGATGTCCCGGGGGAACTCGACGTTGACCCTCCAGTTCTGCGTCAACTACGGCGGGCAGGCGGAGATCGCCGACGCCGCCGCCGCGATCGCCCGCGACGTGGCGGCCGGCCGGCTCGACCCGGACAAGGTCAACGAGAAGCTGATCGCGAAGTACCTCTACCACCCGGAGATCCCCGAGGTGGACCTGTTCCTCCGCCCGTCCGGCGAGGAACGGATCTCCAACTTCCTGCTCTGGCAGACCGCGTACGCGGAGCTGGTGTTCCTCGACACCCTCTGGCCGGACTTCGACCGCCGCCACCTCTGGTACGCCTGCGAGCTGTACGCCCAGCGGGACCGGCGCTTCGGCGGGGCGCTGCCCAACCCGGTCGCCCCGTCGACCTGAGCCAGGCTTACCGGCGCGCCCGGCTGGGTATCACCTTCTCAGCAGCCACGACACGGAGGTGAACCCACATGATTCAGAAGCGGATAGGGCAGTGGGCGGTCATGGCGGTCGCCGTGCCGCTGGCCGCGGCCGGAGCTCGCCGGCTCAGCCACACCCTGGAGGCCCGGCGCGGCCCGACCGGCGTGAGCCGGGTGCTCAGCAAGGGCGCCGATCTGCTGCGCCCACAGAAGGCGAAGCGCCGCCGGTTCTGGTGAGCCGTCCGTCAGCGCCGCCCCCGTACCGGGGGCGGCGCTGACGCGTCTCCGCCGGCGCGCGCGTCAGGCCCGCACCTCGGAACGGTCGCCGCCCCACAGCGTGTGGAACGACCCCTCCCGGTCCACCCGCTGGTAGGTGTGCGCGCCGAAGTTGTCCCGCAGCCCCTGGAGCAGCGCGGCGGGCAGCCGCTGGGCGCGCAGCCCGTCGAAGTACGCCAGCGACGAGGAGAACGCCGGAGTCGGCACGCCGGCGCGGGCCGCGTCGACCACCACCCGTCGCCAGCTCGGCACGCCGGCGCTGACCGCCTCGGCGAACCACGGCGCCACCAGCAGCGACGGCAGCTCCGGCTCGGCGTCGTACGCCTCCTTGATCCGGTCCAGGAAGCGGGCCCGGATGATGCAGCCGCCCCGCCAGATCGTCGCGGTGCCGCCCAGGTCGATGTCCCAGTCGTACTCCCGGCTGCCGGCGCGGATGTGGTCGAAGCCCTGCGCGTACGCGACGATCTTGCTGGCCAGCAGTGCGCGCCGCACGTCCTCGACGAAGGCGTCCCGGTCCTCGACCTGCCACTTCTCCCCGGCGTCGCCGAACGCCCTGCGGGCGGCCTCGCGCTGGTCGGCGTGCCCGGACAGCGACCGGGCGAAGGTGGCCTCGGCGATGCCGGTGATCGGGATGCCCAGGTCCAGCGCGCTCTGCACCGTCCAGCGGCCGGTGCCCTTCTGTTCGGCCTGGTCCCGCACGACGTCGACGAATGCCCGTCCGGTCGCCGCGTCGGTGTGCCCCAGCACCTCGGCGGTGATCTCGATGAGGAACGACTCCAGCTCGCCGGCGTTCCACTCCCGGAAGATGTCCGCGATCTCCGCCGGGCTCGCCGACAGCCCGGCCCGCAGCAGGTCGTACGCCTCCGCGATGAGCTGCATGTCGGCGTACTCGATGCCGTTGTGCACCATCTTCACGAAGTGGCCCGCGCCGTCCGGGCCGATGTGCCGGCAGCACGGCGTGCCGTCGACCTGGGCGGCGATCTTCTCGAACATCGGGCCGAGCTTCGCGTACGACTCGGCGGAGCCGCCCGGCATGATGCTCGGCCCGCGCAGCGCACCCTCCTCGCCACCCGACACTCCGGTGCCGGAGAAGTGCAGCCCGTGCCCGCGCAGCGCCTCCTCCCGTCGCCGGGTGTCGGCGAAGTGGGCGTTGCCGCAGTCGACGACGATGTCGCCCTCCTCCAGCAGCGGGACCAGATCGTCGATCACCGCGTCCGTCGGGGCGCCGGCCTTGACCATCACGATCACCGCGCGGGGGCGCTCCAGCGACGCCACGAAGTCCGCGAGGGACTCCGACGGCACGAACGTGCCCTCGTCGCCGTGCTCGGCGACCAGGCTGCGGGTGCGCTCCGGGGACCGGTTGTGCACCGCCACCGTGAACCCGTTGCGGGCCAGGTTCCGGGCCAGGTTCCGGCCCATCACCGCCAGCCCGGTCACGCCGATCTGCGCCCTCGCCTGCTGCGTCATCTGTTTCCGCCACCTCTCGCGTCGCCCGTGGTGCTGCGACCGTATCGCGGTGGGCGGGCGGCGGGGCCCGGTGGCGGACGCGGTGTCACGATGTGGTGCGTCCGGGCCGGCGGCGGCCCGCGACCGGTAATTCGGGTGCGGCGGGCGGGACGGCCGACTACAGTCACGTACATGCGTAACTGACGCCCCTCTTTTGGAAGCCGACCCGCCGTTCTCGCCGCGGGTCCGGCGTTCTGGGCGTCCGCATTCCCACCGCCGCCGTTCCACGCGGTGCCTGTTGTGGCCGGACGCCCGGGCGCTCCCCGTTCCGTTCGCCCCGCCGTCGCCCGGCGGCAGCTCCGCACCGCGCAGTCGGTGTCAGCAGCTCGCCGTGGGGCCGGCACCAGCAGTCAGGAGGCCGGGTATGCCAGCCAAGCCCAGTTCCCGCAAGCCCCGCAAGCCCCGCAAGCCGTCGCCGAGTTCGTCTCCGCCGGAGGTGACGGCGTCGGACCTCGGCGTCGCAGCCGCCGTTTTTCCGCAGCCGGGGACGGCAGCTCCAATCCTGTCGCCTGCGGGGGATCCGCTCCGCGTGTCGCCGCCGGTGGCGCCCTTGGACGTGGCGCCCCTGGTGGAGACGCCGCCCCCGCCGAGGACCGGCCCGCCGGCCGGTGGGGCCAAATTCCCTGCCGGCCGCACCCAGCGCGCCGGCCAGACCCGCCAATACGCCTTCCGCCGCAGCTGATCCGCACACCTCCCGGCTAGAGCCTGGGTCGAGGTCGGTCTACCTCGGCTCGGCTCGGGTGAGAGTGGGGTGGGGCTGTCGGGGCCGGCCCGCTCCGGGCGTTTGGGCTTACTCCCTGCGGGGCCCTGGTCGGATCCTTGGCGTGGCCGGATCCGTACGAATGGACGCGATCGCAGCGCAAGCGATTGCGCTGGCTAAGTGAACAAGATCGTGCTCGATCACGGAAAGTGGGGCCTCCTACCCGTAACGAGGCCCCACTTTCCAAGTTCGAGCACGATCTTGCACGTCTGGCCGGTCGTCGGCGGTTCCCGGGAGGCCGCCCGGCCCCGGCACCGGAGCAGCTCAGTAAGCCGGTCGGCCGGTCAGCGGGGCGGTCAGCCGATCAGTGGGCGGAACGCGCCCAGCGCGACGCTGACCGCCAGCGCCGTTCCGGCCAGGGCCGCCGCCCCGGCGATCAGCAGGCCGTCGGCGGCCCGGAACCGCTGCCGCCGGGCGGCGGTGCGTGGGGTGCCCGCGTCGAAACCGCGGGCGTCCATCGCCACCGCGAGCCGGGTGCCGCGCCGGATCGCCCCCACCAGCAGCGCGAACGCGGTCGAGACGAACAGCCGCATCCGGGCCAGGGGATTACGCCCGGCGTCGACCCCGCGTGCCCGCCGGGCCATGCTGATCATCTGCCACTCCTGGCCGAGCAACGGCACCAGCCGGAACGCCGCCAGCGCACCGATCGCGAACCGGGCCGGTGCCTTCGCGTTCTGGATCAGCGCATCGGCCAGGTCGGTCGGGTCCGTGGTGGCGAAGACGATCACGCCGGGCAGCGCCACGGCCAGCATGCGCAGCGCCAGCCCGAGCGCGGTCAGCAGCACCCCGGTGGTGACCAGCACCGGCCCCGCGTCGACCAGCACCCGGCCGGAGCGATCGGCGGCGAAGAGGACCAGGGTGGCCACGATGCCGACCGCGCCGAGCAGCAGCGGAGCGGCCCGCCGGGCAAGCACCCGGTACCGGATGCCGAACAGCGGCAGCACGGCCAGCTCGATGACGAGGGCGATCGCCGGGGCGACCGGGTCCAGGGTGGCGAGCAGGGTGAACGAGAAGACCAACGCCGCCGCGACCTTCGCCACCGGGTTGCGTCGGGCCAGCGGCGCGCCTGGCGTCGCCACCGGTTCGATGCTGATCACGTGGCCTCCACCACCCCGCCGGACGCGCCGGTCACGCCGCCGCCCGTCACGCCGCCGTCCCTGTCGGTCACGTCGCCCGCCGGGTCGCCGTTCATGTCGGTCACGTCGCCGCCGTCGGCTCGCGGGTCACGGTGATCTGCCGGTCGGCCAGGGCCGCGACGAAGTCCGGGTCGTGGGTGACGGTGACCACGCCGTGCCCGGCGTCGCGCAGCTCGGCGAAGAGGTCGACCAGCTCCAGCCAGGTCCGTCGGTCCTGGCCGAAGGTGGGTTCGTCGCAGAGCAGCAGCCGGGGCGCGGTGGCCAGGGCGGTCGCCACGCTCAGCCGCCGTGCCTCCCCACCCGAGAGGGTGTACGGGTTCGCGCGGGCCAGCGACGCCAGGCGCAGCCGATCCAGCAGTCCGTCCACGGTGGCCCGGACGGCGGTCTCGGGCCGGCCGGTGCGGCGCGGCCCGAGGGCCAGCTCGTCGAAGACCGTTCCGGTGACGAACTGGTGCTCCGGGTCCTGGAAGACCGACCCGATCCGGCCCGCCAGGGCGGGGGCCCGCCAGCGGTACGGGGGAGTCCGTGCGTCCCTGCCGGCCAGCTCCCCGGTCGCCGCCACCCGGCCGGTCCCCGGCCGGAGCAGGCCGCCCAGCAGCAGTGCCAGGGTGGACTTGCCGGCGCCGTTGGGGCCGAGGACGGCCAGCGCCTCGCCGGCGCGTACCGCGAGGTCGATCGGGGCGAGGCGGGGCGGCACGGCGACCCGGTCGGCGGTGATCAGCAGGTCACCCGGAGCCGCGGCGGCGCGCCGGGGCGGCACGGTCCGGCCGGGCACCCAGACCCCCTCGGCGGCGAGGGCGTCGCCGTGGGCGGCGAAGACCGCCTCCGGCGGCCCGTCGGCGCGTACCCCGCCGCCGGGTTCCAGCACCACCACCCGGTCGACCAGTGGCAACGCCTCGGCGACCCGGTGCTCGACCAGGATCAGCGTGGTGTCGCCGTCCATCGCGTCGGCCACCGCGCGGCGGACCAGCGCCGCCCCGGCCGGGTCGAGGTTCGCGGTCGGCTCGTCGAGCAGCAGCAGACCCGGCCGCAGGGCGAGCGTCCCGGCCAGGGCGAGCCGCTGCTGCTCCCCGCCGGAGAGGGCGGCGGTCGGCCGGTCCCGGTGGTACGGGAAGCCGACCCGGCGCAGCGCCTCGTCCACCCGGGGCCAGATCTCGTCGGCCGGTGCGCCCCGGTTCTCCAGCCCGAAGGCCACGTCGTCGCCGCAGCGGGCCATGACGAGCTGGGTCTCCGGGTCCTGGAAGACGATGCCGACCCGTTCCCGGTTCGCGCGCGGGTCGACCCCGTCGACCTCGACGGTGCCCTCCTGCTCGCCCGAGTCCTCGGGCAGGAGCCCGGCCAGCGCGGCCAGCAGCGTGCTCTTGCCCGCCCCCGACGGCCCGAGCAGCAGCACCCGCTCGCCACGCTCGACGTGCAGGTCCACCCCACGCACCGCCCAGGCCCGCCGCCCGGCGTGCCGCCACCCGAACCCCCGCACCCCGACCCCACCCACACCAACCCCCTCAACCCCCACCCGAACAGCCTGGTTGATCAAGAGGTTTGCGTCCGGGAAACGGGTTCGGCCGACGCAAACCTCTTGATCAACACGGTCAGACGGGGGCGCGGTAGTCGCGGGCGGCGGGGAAGCGGTCCAGGACGCCCGTGCCGGCCAGGGCGCGGGTGAGGGCCCAGCCGCCGGCGCCGGAGACGACCGTGGCGCTGACGATGGTGAGCAGGGCGTACGGGAATCGGTAGCTGGCCAGGTCGTACTCGGCGTTCCAGACGAGGAAGTCGAACAGGGCGGCGCTGAGGCCGGTGAGCGCCCCGGCGAGCAGCGCGGTCGGCAGCCGGAACGAGCGGTACCGGAACGCGGCGAAGGCCAGTTCGGCGCCGATGCCCTGGACCATGCCCTGCGGGATCACCGTGCCGGCCCACTGGCTGCCCAGCAGGGCGGACAGGACGGCGGCGACGGTCTCGCAGTACAGGGCCGCGCCCGGCTTGCGAATCACCAGGCCGCCGACCACGGCCGGCATCAGCCAGACCCCGTAGAGCAGGGTCTGCGCGGGCGGGAAGAACGCGAACGCCCCCTCGGTGGCGCTCCAGACCAGGCCCCAGGCCCAGAAGATGACGCCGAAGGCGACCGCGATCACCGAGGCGACCACGATGTCGATCGTGCGCCAGCGGTTGCTGTCGATGTGGCTCATGTGATGGCTCCCAGTTCTGAGTGAACCAGGAGAAGACGCACGCCGCGCCCGGGCTACCGGACGGCGGCGCGGCTGGAGGTCGACCGAACTCCCTGCGCTGGCATTACCCAGATCAGGTTCGAGGGTCTGCGGGCGGTGCCCGCACTCTCAGCGCTGTGCGCTCCCCTGTCGGATATGAAGTTGTCTCGCCGACGCTAACACCTCGGAAGATCGCCGGGCAATGTGATCCGAACGCAGCTCACCCCCGATCCCGTCCCGCGAAACCAGTACGAGTGAGGCCGGGCCCCGCTGGGTAGGCTGCCGATCATGCAGGTGGAGGCGCGGGGGCTGACGTTCGAGACCCGCACCGGTGGGCCGGCCGACGGCGATCCGGTGTTGCTGCTGCACGGCTTCCCGCAGCACGGCGGCGAGTGGGACGAGGTGACGCCGGCGCTGCACGCCGCCGGGCTGCGCACGTACGCGCCGGACCAGCGGGGCTACTCGCCGCTCGCCCGGCCCGGGGCGGTCGAGGCGTACCGGCTGCCCGAGCTGGTCGCCGACGCGGTGGCCCTGCTCGACGCGCTGGGCGTCGACGCGGCGCACGTGGTGGGGCACGACTGGGGCGCGATCGTGGCCTGGGGGCTGGCCGCGAGCCACCCCGACCGGGTACGCACCCTCACCGCCGTGTCCGTCCCGCACCCCGCCGCGATGGCGCACGCGCTGGCCACGGACACCGAGCAGAAGGCCCGCTCGTCGTACATCGCCCTGTTCCGCAAGCCGGGCAAGGCGGAGAAGGTGCTGCTGACGTTCCGGGCCGCCGCCCTGCGCAAGCTGCTCGGCGGGGTCGGCGACGCCGCCCGGGTGGCCCGGTACGCCGAGCCGATGCGCGAGCCGGGCGCGCTGACCGCCGCGTTGAACTGGTACCGGGCGATGTCGCGGGCCGACCTCGCGGCGGTCGGGCCGGTGCCGGTGCCGACCGCGTTCGTGTGGAGCAGCAGGGACATCGCGATCGGCCGCACCGCCGCCGAGGCGTGCGCCGCCCACGTCACCGGGGACTACCGCCTCGTCGAGCTGCCCGGCGTCTCGCACTGGATTCCCGACGAGGCGCCCGGTCCGCTCGCCGAGGCGATCCTGGCCCGCACGGGCGCCGCGCGGTGACCCCCGCCCCGGGTCCGTCGGGCGCGGCGGGCGGCGGCGTCGCGGCGGCCCGGCCGCACACCCGCGCGTCGCTCGCCGCGCAGCTCCACGACCTGGGGGTACGCCCCGGCGGCATCGTGCTCGTGCACGCCGGACTGCGGGCCCTCGGGTTCGTCTGCGGCGGCCCGCAGGCGGTGGCCCTCGCCCTGCTCGACGTGCTCGGCCCCGAGGGCACGCTGGTGGTGCCGACCCACACGCCGGAGAACAGCGACCCGGCCGGGTGGAGCAACCCGCCGGTGCCCGCGGACTGGTGGCCGGTGATCCGCGCGGAGACTCCCGGCTTCGACCCGGCGGTCACCCCGAGCCGGTTCATGGGGGCGCTGGCCGAGACCGTCCGGGGCTGGCCGAGGGCCCGGCGCAGCGACCACCCGCACGTCTCGTTCGCCGCGCTCGGGCCCGCCGCCGAGGAGATCGTGGCCGGGCATCCGCTGACCGACATGCTCGGCTCCGGTTCGCCGCTGGGCCGGCTGTACGACCTGGACGCCGACGTGCTGCTGCTCGGCGTCGACCACGGCTGCAACACGTCGCTGCACCTGGCGGAGTACCGGCAGGCCGCCCCGCCGAGGGAACGGGTGGGCGCGGCGGTGCGCACCCGTGACGGCGGCCAGCACTGGGCATGGTGGGAGGACGTGGCGGTCGACTCGGCCGACTTCCCCCGGCTCGGGGCGGACCTGGAGTCGACCGGCGCGGTCCGGATCGGCCCGGTCGGCGACGGGACGGGCAGGTCGATGCGCCAGCGGGCGGCGGTCGACTTCGCGGTGGACTGGCTGGCCCGCAACCGACGGACGGAGGAGAAAGCATGACGGTGAGCGCCGAGGACTACCTCGCGGTGGTGACGGAGACGATCGGCCGGGTGTCGGGCAGCCAACGGGAGGCGGTGGGCCGGGCGGCCGACCTGGTCGCCGACGCGCTGCGCGCCGACGGGGTGGTCCACGCGTTCGGCACCGGCCACTCCGAGGCCCTCGCCATGGAGATCGCCGGCCGGGCCGGCGGCCTGGTGCCGACCAACCGGATCGCGCTGCGCGATCTCGTACTGCACGGCGGGGCACCGGCCGACGTCCTGGGCCCGCTGCTGGAGCGCGACCCGGCGGTGGCCCACCGCCTCTACGAGCTGGCCCCGGTCCGCCCGTCGGACGTCTTCGTGGTCGCCTCCAACTCCGGCGTCAACGGGGCCATCGTGGAGTTCGCCGCTCTGGTGAAGGAGCGCGGCCACGGCCTCGTCGCGATCACCTCGGCGCAGCACTCGGCACGGATGACGTCCCGCCACCCGTCCGGCCGGAAGCTGGCCGAGTTCGCCGACGTGGTGCTGGACAACGGCGCCCCGTACGGCGACGCGACCCTGCCGCTGCCTGGCGGTGGCGCGGTCGGCGCGGTCTCCTCCATCACCGCCGCCCTGCTGGCGCAGCAGCTCACGGTCGAGGTGGTGTCCCGGCTGCTCGCGGCGGGGGAACGGCCCCCGGTCTACCTGTCGGCGAACATCGCCGGCGGCGACGAGCACAACAACGAGCTGGAGGCCCGGTACGCCGGCCGTATCCGCCGGGGGTCCTGACCGCGCCGGGCGGGGTGTGGTCGTGAGTCGGTTTCGCCATCCGCCCGACGGGGCAAAGCCGTTGCTGCCGGCGGGGTGGATCCCGCCGGCAGTACCGTCACCCCGGAGGTAGCGCGTGTCGAAGGAAACTGAGAAGCAGCGCTGGCAGCGCAACTTCGCCGACCTGCTCCAGGAGTTGCGGGTCGCCCAGACCGGCGTGCAGATCCTGTTCGCGTTCCTGCTGACCCTGCCGTTCAGCAACGGCTTCACGCACACCAGCGAGTTCCAGAGAGACGTCTACATCGTCGCGTTGCTGTCGGCGGCCGGTGCCACCGCCATGATCATCTCCCCGGTCGCCTTCCACCGGGCGCTGTTCCGGCAGGGGCGCAAGCCGGAGCTGGTCCGGTTCGCCCACCGGATGGCCAGCGGCGGGCTCGCCTTCATGCTCGTCGCGATGGTCAGCGCGGTCCTGCTGATCACCGACTTCGTGCTGGACCGGGGCATCGCCTTCGTGCTCACCGGGATCACGGCGGTCTGGTTCCTGGCCTTCTGGGTGGTCCTGCCGTTCGCCCGCCGCAACTGGGGCGACGACGACATCGACGACGACGATGACGATCCGCAGGTGCTGCCCGGCAGCTGATCCCGCCGACCAGCGCGGACGCTGGGGAAAATCCGAGGTGCACGCAACGCTACCCCTGGGTAACAGCCGGGGGTAGCGTTGCTTTGTCGAGCACGTTGACGCATCCGGACCGAGGTTCGAGGGGGCCGCCGTGACCACGACGCAGAACAGCCGACCCGCGCCCGACCCGGCGGGGGGAGCCCCGGCGGGCGGCCCCACCGGCCGGGTCGCGCCGATCGACGATCCGGCCCCGGCCGTCCCGGGCCCCGCCGCCGACGTCAGCGAGGCCACCACCGACGCCAACGCCAACGACGCCGCACCCACCGCCGAGGCCACCGCCGACGCCGACGCCAACGACGCCGCACCCACCGCCGAGGCCACCGCCGACGCTGTCGCCGTCGACGCCGCCGGAGGCGCGGGGGCGCTGCCGGCGGAGGCCGGTCAGGTGTCGGAGAAGGAGGCCCGGCAGGTCGCCGAGGCGGCCCGCGAGTCCGCGTGGGACCGGCCGAGCTTCGGCAAGGAGTTGTTCCTCGGCCGGCTCCGGATCGACCTGATCCACCCCTGGCCGCGTACCGACCCGGCCGAGGACGCCCGGGCCGGGGAGTTCCTCGGCAGGCTGCGGGCGTACCTGGAGTCCGAGGTGGACGGGGCGGCCATCGAGCGCGACGCCCGCATCCCCGACGAGGTGTTCCACGGGCTGGCCCGGCTCGGCGCGTTCGGCATGAAGATCGACCGGTCCCACGGCGGGCTCGGGCTGAGCAACCTGCACTACTGCCGGGCGTTGATGCTGGCGGGGTCGGTCAGCCCGGCGATCGGCGCGCTGCTGTCGGCCCACCAGTCGATCGGCGTCCCGCAGCCGCTGAAGATGTTCGGCACCGACGAGCAGAAGCAGCGCTTCCTGCCCCGGCTCGCCGCCGGCGAGGTGTCGGCGTTCCTGCTCACCGAGCCGGACGTCGGCTCCGACCCGGCACGGCTGGCCACCACGGCCGAGCCGACCGCCGACGGCGCCGGGTACCGGCTCAACGGGGTGAAGCTGTGGGCCACCAACGGCACCGTGGCCACCCTGCTGGTGGTGATGGCCCGGGTGCCGGCCGGCGAGGGGCGGCGCGGCGGGATCACCGCCTTCGTCGTCGACGGCGACGCCGAGGGCATCACGGTGGAGCGGCGCAACGAGTTCACCGGCCTGCGCGGCCTGGAGAACAGCCTCACCCGGTTCCACGACGTGTTCGTGCCGAACGAGAACGTCATCGGCGGCGAGGGCAAGGGGCTGAAGATCGCCCTGACCACGCTGAACACCGGGCGGCTGTCGCTGCCGGCGATGTGCGTCGGCGCGGGGAAGTGGTCGCTGAACGTGGCCCGGGACTGGGCCGCCGACCGGGTCCAGTGGGGCCGGCCGGTGGGCGCGCACGAGGCCGTCGCGCAGAAGCTCTCGTTCGTCGCCGCCACCACGTACGGCATGGAGACCATGCTGGACCTGTGCTGCCTGCTCGCCGACGACGACCGCAACGACATCCGGATCGAGGCGGCCCTGGTCAAGCTCTACGCCAGCGAGATGGCCTGGAAGATCGGCGACGAGCTGCTCCAGATCCGGGGCGGGCGCGGCTACGAGACGGCCGACTCCCTGGCCGCCCGGGGCGAGCGCCCGGCCGCGGTCGAGCAGATGCTGCGCGACCTGCGGATCAACCGGATCTTCGAGGGCTCCACCGAGATCATGCACCTGCTCATCGCCCGCGAGGCGGTCGACGCCCACCTCTCGGTCGCCGGGGACATCATCGACCCCGACGCCGGGCTCGGCCGCAAGGCGAAGGCCGGCGCGCGGGCCGGGGCCTTCTACGCGAAGTGGCTCCCCACCCTCGCCGTCGGCCGGGGCCAGGCACCGAGGGCGTACGCCGAGTTCGGCCCGCTCGCCGGCCACCTGCGCCAGGTCGAGCGGCACAGCCGCAAGCTGGCCCGGTCGACGTTCTACGCGATGTCCCGCTGGCAGGGCAAGATGGAGCGCAAGCAGGCGTTCCTCGGCCGGGTGGTGGACATCGGCGCGGAGCTGTTCGCGATGTCCGCGGTCTGCGTCCGGGCGTACGCGGAGAAGGACACCCGCCCGGAGAACGTCGAGCTGGCCGACCTCTTCTGCCGCCAGGCCAGGCTGCGGATCGACGCCCTGTTCACCGACCTGTGGGCGAACACCGACTCCGTCGACGTGGCGGCGGCGAAGCGGATTCTCGACGGCCGGTACGCGGCCCTGGAGGACGGGGTGATCACCCCGCCGGCCGACCTGCCCTGGGTGGCCAGCTGGACCCCCGGCCCGTCCACCGCCCAGGACGTGCGCCGCCGCATCCCCCGCCCCGAGTGACGAGGGAGGGTCCCCTGCCGACGCCCGTGGCACGGCAGGGGGCCCGTCCGCAGCGGAGCGCCCCGGGCCGGCGCGGGCTCACCGGGCGATGGCCCAGGCCAGCACGGCGGCCAGGATCAGCCCGTTGAGCGCCGCCAGCACCAGGTACGCCGCCGGCGGTATCTTGCGGCCCCGGCGGACGAAGCTGACCAGCACGACGGCGTAGACCAGCAGCAGCACGGCGACGACGATCAGGAAGTAGAGCACCGGACCACCCTAGCGGCCACCTCGGAGCCCGAGCCCGCGCAGCTCCAGCGCGGCGAGCGCCTCGACCGTGGCGTCGTCGCCGCGTCGCCACGCGTCGGCCACGTCCGGGGCGATCCGGGTCAGCTTGCCGATCGGCTGACCGGCCAGCGCCCGCAGGGCCAGCAGGTCCCGCCCGGCCGGGACGGCGGCCAGTGCCTTGGCCGAGGCGGCCCGTCGCATCCAACGCAGCCGCAGCGGCAGCCAGCCGAACAGCACCAGGCCGAGCGGGAACACCAGCACCGCGATGCTGAGCGCCAGGGCGAGCTGGCCGACCAGTTCCTGCTGGTCCCGGCCCGCCTCGGCCATCGACCGGGCGGCGTCGGCGGCCTTCGCGAACGGGGCGGTCAGCTCGTCGCCGACCAGCGGCACCCGGCGGATCTTGCCGCCGGCGTCGGCCAGGTTGTCGGCGAGGCCGCCGCCGGCCCCCTCCAGCTTCTGTCCGGGTACGGCGAGCTTCTGCACCAGGTCGTGCACCCAGAGCGCGAAGCGGATCGCGGCGTACACCCAGACGGCGACGAGCAGGTCGGTCAGGAACTGGCGGACGGCGGTCGGGAAGCGATCGGCGTAGATCTTCACGCCGGACAGCGTGTCACGGCCCGACCCGCCCGGCACGGGTCGGTTTTTGCGCCCGGCGCGGACGCGACCCGGCCGGCGCGGTACGGCGGCCGGGCCGTGGGGCCGTGGGGCTGAAGGACTGCGTGGGGCTGAAGGGCTGCCGGGCTGCTGGGCGGGGTCAGCCGGCGCAGGCCGGGCAGGTGCCGAAGATCTCCAGGGTGTGGCTGACGTCGGCGTACCCGTGTTGCGCCGCCACCCGCTCCGCCCAGGTCTCCACGGTCGGCCCGGCCACCTCGACGGTGCGCCCGCAGGCCCGGCAGACCAGATGGTGGTGGTGGCCCTCGCTGCACCGCCGGTAGAGGTGCTCGCCGCCGGGCGGGCGCATCACGTCGATCTCGCCCGCGTCGGCGAGCCCCTGCAGGGTGCGGTAGACGGTGGTCAGCCCCACCCGCTCGCCGCGCTCGCGGAGCATGGCATGCAGGTCCTGCGCGCTGTGGAACCCCTCGACCTCGGCGAGCAGTGCGCTCACCGCCGAGCGCTGCCGGGTGTTCCGGACGGGGTTCCCCTCGGTCACGATGCCTCCCCTGCGTGGCTGACCGCGTCGGCCACGATGTGCGCGACGTGCTCGTCGACCAGCGCGTACGCGATTTCCCGCCCGCGCCGGGAGCCGCGGACCACGCCGGCCCCCCGCAGCACCCGCAAATGTTGCGAGACCAGCGGCTGCGTCGCACCGAGCTTCTCCACCAGTTCGTGCACGCACCGTTCACCTTGCGCCAGTTCGCTCACGATCGCCAGCCGGATCGGGGCCGCGAGGGCGCGCAGCAGCTCACCGGCGTCCTCGTACGCCTCGTATCCTGATCCGCCGGTCACCTTGTAACGGTAACCAATCCCACCGGGCCGCCGGGGCGCAGGATCACCGAAGCACCACTTCGGGCGGCTCGACGACCGCTGTCCCGGCCGTCGTCCGGCGTCGGCGCACCGCCCGCCAGCCGGCGCCGGCGACCGCGACGACGAGGAACGAGGCGATCGCCAGCAGCACCACGGACGCGCCGGGGGCGGTGTCGGCGTTGGCGGCCACCCAGACCCCGGAGCCGGCGGCGAACAGCCCGAGCGTCATCGCCGCGGCCATCGTGCTGCGGAAGCCCCGGGTGACCTGCTGGGCGGTGGCCACCGGGACCACCATCAGGGCGCTGATCAGCAGCACCCCGACGGCCCGCATGGCGATCGTCACGGTGACCGCGGTGCCGACCGCGAGCAGCATGTTCAGCGCCCGCACGGGCAGCCCGGCGACCCGGGCGTACTCCTCGTCGTGGCAGACCGCGAACAGCGCCGGGCGCAGCGCCAACATGGTCACCAGGAGCGCCACGCCGAGCACCACGATGGTGGTCAGGTCCTGCGGCGAGATGGTGGTCAGCGACCCGAACAGGTACGCGTTGAGCTTCGCGCTGGTGGCGTCGGAGAGCCCGACCAGCGTCACCCCGCCCGCGATCCCGCCGTAGAACAGCAGCGCCAGCGCGAGGTCGCCCGAGGTGCGTCCACGCGCCCGGACCAGTTCGATGGTGATCGCGCCGAGCGTCGCCACGACCACGGCCACCAGCACCGGGGAACGGTTGAGCAACAGCCCGGCGCCGACGCCGGTGAGCGCCACGTGGCCCACCCCGTCGCCGATCAGGGCCAGCCGGCGCTGCACCAGGTAGATGCCGAGCGCCGGGGCGGCCAGGCCGATGACCAGCGCGCCGATCAGGGCGCGCTGCATGTACGGGTACTGGAAAAGCTCCATGCTCAACTGCTCCACAGCCCAGCGGGCTCGTCGGGTCCGTGCGGGTGCACGTGGTCGTGGTCGGGGTCGGCGTGGTGGCCGGCCGGCTCGGGGACCGCGCCGTCGTGGGCGATCCCGCCGTGGTGCACCACCACGGCCCGGGTGATCAGCGGTCGCAGCGGCCCCAGCTCGTGGGCCACCAGCAGCACCGTCCCGCCGCCGTCGACGAAACCGTGCAGCGCCCCGGCGAACGCCTCCTGGCTGGCGGCGTCGACCCCGGCGGTCGGCTCGTCGAGGACCAGCAGCTCCGGCTCGCCGGCCAGGGCCCGGGCGATCAGGGTGCGCTGCTGCTGGCCGCCGGAGAGGGTGGCCACCGGGTCGCCGGCCCGGTCGGCCAGGCCGACAGCGGCCAGCGCGGCATCGACCGCCGCCCGGTCGGCCCGGCCCGGCGGGCGCAGCACGCCCCGGCGGGCGAGCCGGCCCGAGGCCACCACCTCGCGGACGGTGGCCGGGACGCCGCCGCCGGCGCCGAGGCGCTGCGGGACGTACCCGATCCGCTGCCACTGCCGGAACCGGCGCAGCGGGGCGCCGAAGAGCGCGATCGACCCGGCCTGCAACGGGACCAGCCCGAGCACCGCGCGGATCAGGGTGGACTTGCCGGAGCCGTTGGCGCCGAGCACGGCGACCACCTCGCCGGCGGTGACGGTCAGCGAGACGTCGCGCAGCACCGGGCGGCCGTCGTAGCCGACCGCCCCCCGGGTGACGGTGATGACAGGAGCGTTCACGAGCAGCTCAACGCCGTGCGCAGGGTCGCCAGGTTGGTGCGCATCACCGAAAGGTAGTCCCCGCCGTGATCGGCGGACAGGCCTTCCAGCGGGTCGAGCACCGCGGTCTTCGCCCCCACCTCGCGGGCGATGGTCTCGGCGACCTTCGGGCTGACCAGGGTCTCGAAGAAGATCGTGGTGGCCTGGTGCTCCCGGGCCTCCCGGGCGACCTCGGCGAGGCGCTGCGGGGAGGGCTCGTTCTCCGGGGCCAGCCCGGTGAGGCCGACCTGGTCGAGCCGATAGCGCTCGGTCAGGTAACCGAACGCGGTGTGGCTCACCACGAGCTCGCGGCGTTGGCAGGTCCGCAGCCCGGCGGCGAACTCGGCGTCCAGCGTCTCCAGCTCGGCGCGCAACGCACCCGCCCGGGCGGTGTAGTCGGCGGCGCGGTCCGGGTCGACCCGACCGAGCCGCTCGGCGAGCCGGTCGCCGACGGTGGCCAGCCGGGTCGGGTCGAGCCACAGGTGCGGGTCCTGGCCGCCGCCCTCCTCCCCGCCCCCGTGTCCGGCCTCTTCACCGTGGTGGTCGTGCCCGCCGGCGTTCCCGGCCAGCAGCGGCTGCACCCTGGTGACGTCGAAGGCCCGGTCGCCGCCGTTCTGCTCGACCGCCTCGTCCACCGCGGGCTGGAAGCCCTTGAGGTAGATGATCAGCTCGGCCTGGTTCACCTCGCCGACCTGGCGGGGGGTGAGCTCCAGGTCGTGCGGCTCGGCGCCGGGCTTGGTCAGGTTCGTCACCCGGACCGCGTCGCCCCCGATCCGCTCGGCGACGAACTGGAGCGGGTAGAAGGCGGCGGCCACGTCGACCCGCTGCGGGTCCGCGCCGGCGCCGTCCTCCGCGCAGGCGGTGACGGTGCCGAGGGCTATCAGGGCGGTCGCTGCGGCCAGGGCACGTGCGGTGGAGCGGCGGAGCTTCATGCCCCAACTCTCCGTGACAACGAAATTGATTGTCAAAAACGCATGCTTGCATGCGAGCGGGGTGTCTGATAATGCCCCGTTCGGACGGGCCGGTTCACCGTAGCGCGGTGATCAGAGCAACTTCGTCAGCGCCGCGGTGACCAGCAGGGTGAGCATCACCAGCCGGATCACCCGGGTGGCCGGCGCCTGCACCGCCCAGGTGGTCAGCAGCAGCGCGACCAGGGCGGCGGCGAGGGCCAGCAGCAGCACCCCGCCGACCACGCCCGGGGTGAACAGCGCCACCAGCACCAGCGCCAGCGTGACCAGGAAGATCGTCGTCGGGTTCGCCCGGGCCAACCGGCCCAGCAAGGTGCGCTGCGTACGCTGCATCCCACAGACTCTACGAGGAGGACCCGGTGCTGGTCACCAACCGGTTCGTGGTCGACGAGGACGTCGCACCCACCTTCACCGAACGCGCGCACGCCGCCCTGGCCGCGCTCGCCGCCCGCCCCGGCTACCTGCGCGGGGAACTGCTCCGAGCGTTGGACGACCCGCGCCACTGGTGTCTCGTCACCGAGTGGGAGTCCGTCGGGGCCTACCGGCGGGCACTGGGCGGGTTCGACGTCAAGGTGCACGCCACCCCGCTGCTGGCTGAGTCGCTCGACGAGCCGTCCGCGTACGAGGCGCTGGCCGTCGCGGCCCCCGGCGGGGCGGTCGAGGTGAACCCCAGTGATCGGGCCGCTGCCCCGTACCGCTGAGCCGCCGGGCACTACCCTGCACCTATGACCGCACCCGGACCGGCCGGTCCGCCCTCGTACCCCATGGCGCCCGGCCCGGACGAGCCGCCGCCGCACCTGGAGCCCGGGGTGCCCGCGCCCCCGGCCGGCCCCGGGGTGGCCCCGCCGTTCGTGGCGCCCCCGACCGAGGGGCGCAGCGCCCGGCTGTGGCTCGGCCTCGGGGTCGGGGCGCTGGCCGTGCTGCTCTGCTGCGGCGGGGGCGGGGCGGCCATAGTCGGCCTGGTGATCAGCAACGTGCAGGCGGTGCGGGAGCAGGGCCGCGCGGTGACCGACGACTACTACCAGGGGCTGGTCGAGCGGAAGTACGGCAGGTCGTACGACACGCTCTGCGACGACGCGCAGCGCCGCGAGTCCCGGGCGGAGTTCGAGCGTCGGGCCGCCGCCGAGCCGCAGATCGACTCGTACCGGGTGGGCGAGGTGGACCCCACCACCCTTACCGTCCCGGTCTCCGTCACCTTCAGCGGCGGCAACCGGGGCGACCAGGAGGTCACCCTCGCCGCCGACGGGCAGACCGGAGGCATGGAGGTCTGCGGGGTGAGCTGACCACCCGCCCCGGTGGCCGAACGGAGGCTCGCGGGGGTGGTCGGCCCCGCCCCCGGTATTCTGCTGGGCCCGGGGCCCGTACGGTCGTACCGTTGTCCCCGAACCGACCGATCCATCCACATCTCGCCCCCGCCGACCGCCAGCCGGCGTAGGAGGAAACATGCCAGCCGACCGTATCGACGCCGTCGTCAGCCTCGCCAAGCGCCGGGGCTTCGTCTTCCCCTCCAGTGAGATCTACGGGGGCACCCGGTCGGCGTGGGACTACGGTCCGCTCGGCGTGGAACTGAAGGAGAACGTCCGCCGGCAGTGGTGGAAGACCATGGTCCAGCAGCGCGACGACGTCGTCGGCCTGGACTCCGCGGTCATCCTCTCCCGCAAGGTCTGGGAGGCCAGCGGCCACATCGCCGAGTTCGTCGACCCGCTGACGGAGTGCCAGTCCTGCCACAAGCGGTTCCGGGCCGACCACCTGGAGGAGGCGTACGCCGAGAAGCACGGCAAGCCGCTGGCCTCGCTGTCGGAGCTGAACTGCCCGAACTGCGGCAACAAGGGCACCTTCACCGAGCCGAAGATGTTCAACGGCCTGATGAAGACCTACCTCGGCCCGGTGGAGAGCGACGAGGGCATGCACTACCTGCGCCCGGAGACCGCCCAGGGCATCTTCGTCAACTACAAGAACGTGGAGACGGTCGCCCGCAAGAAGCCGCCGTTCGGCATCGCGCAGACCGGCAAGTCGTTCCGCAACGAGATCACCCCGGGCAACTTCATCTTCCGCACCCGCGAGTTCGAGCAGATGGAGATGGAGTTCTTCGTCGAGCCGGGCTCCGACGAGCAGTGGCACGAGTACTGGCTCTCCGAGCGTTGGAACTGGTACCTCGACCTGGGCCTGTCCGAGGAGAACCTGCGCTTCTACGAGCACCCCAAGGAGAAGCTCTCCCACTACTCGAAGCGCACCGTCGACATCGAGTACCGGTTCCGGTTCGGCGGCAGCGAGTTCGCCGAGTTGGAGGGCATCGCCAACCGCACCGACTTCGACCTGTCCACGCACAGCAAGCACTCCGGCGTCGACCTGTCGTACTTCGACCAGGGCAAGAGCGAGCGCTGGATGCCGTACGTGATCGAGCCGGCCGCCGGCCTCACCCGCGCGGTGCTGGCGTTCCTGCTCGAGGCGTACGACGAGGACGAGGCCCCGAACACCAAGGGTGGCGTGGACAAGCGCACCGTCATGCGCTTCGACCCCCGGCTCGCGCCGGTCAAGGTGGCGGTCCTCCCGCTGTCCCGCAACGAGGCGCTCTCCCCGAAGGCCAAGGGCCTCGCCGCCGACCTGCGCAAGCGCTGGGTGGTCGAGTTCGACGACTCGCAGGCCATCGGCCGCCGGTACCGCCGCCAGGACGAGATCGGCACCCCGTTCTGCGTGACGGTCGACTTCGACACCCTCGACGACGACGCGGTGACCGTGCGGAACCGGGACACCATGGCCCAGGAGCGGGTCTCCCTGGACCAGGTCGAGCGTTACCTGATCGAGCGCCTCCCCGGCTGCTGAGCACCGTTCACGGGGCCCCGACCAGCACGGTCGGGGCCCCGTACACTTGTCCGGTGACTGCCCCGAGCCTGCCCGCGCTGCGTCCGTTGACCCTCGGGCGGCACCAGGTGTGGCCGCCGGTGGTGCTCGCGCCGATGGCCGGGATCACCAACGTCGGGTTCCGCCGGCTCTGCCGGGAGCAGGGCGGCGGCATCTACGTCTGCGAGATGATCACCACGATCGCGCTGGTCCAGCGGAACCCGAAGACCCTGCGCATGATCGCCTTCGGCGACGACGAGCGGCCCCGCAGCCTCCAGCTCTACGGCACCGACCCGGAGATCACCGCCGCCGCCGTGCGGATCGTGGTGGAGCGCAACCTCGCCGACCACATCGACCTGAACTTCGGCTGCCCGGTCCCCAAGGTCACCCGCAGGGGCGGCGGGTCGGCCCTGCCCTGGCGGCGTCGGCTCTTCGCCCGGCTGGTGAAGGCCGCGGTGGACGCCGCGTCGCCCGCCGGGGTGCCGGTCACCGTGAAGATGCGCAAGGGCATCGACGACGACCACCTGACGTACGTCGAGGCGGGGCTCGCCGCCCAGGACGCCGGAGTCGTGGCGGTCGCCCTGCACGGGCGTACGGCCGCCCAGCGCTACTCGGGCACCGCCGACTGGGACGCGATCGCCACCCTCAAGCAGGCCCTCGACGTGCCGGTGCTCGGTAACGGCGATATCTGGGAGGCCGACGACGCGCTGCGGATGGTCGCCCACACCGGGGTCGACGGGGTGGTGATCGGCCGTGGCTGCCTCGGCCGGCCGTGGCTCTTCGCCGATCTGGAGGCCGCGTTCGACGGGCGGCCGGAGCGGCGGCTGCCCACCCTCGGAGAGGTGGCGGTGACCATGCGCCGGCACGCCGAGCTGTTGGTCGACCAGTTCGTGGCGGGGGCGCGGAACCCGGCCAGGGGCGAGCGGGACGGCTGCACAGACTTCCGCAAGCACGTCGCCTGGTACCTCAAGGGCTTCCCGGTCGGCAGCGAGCTGCGCCGCTCCCTCGCCATGATCGACAGCCTGGCCCAGCTCGACGACCTGCTCGGCAAGCTCGACCCGGCGGAGCCGTTCCCGGTGGCGACGCTCGGCCAGCCGCGTGGCCGGACGAACTCCCCGGGCAAGGTCTACCTCCCCGAGGGCTGGCTGGCCAGTCGGGACGACGACACCGTGCCCGAGGGCGCGGAACTGGCCGACTCCGGCGGCTGACGCCGACGCCTGTCCTCCACCACCACCGCCACGGCCAAAAGGGCCGACCCCGTGGTGGGGTCGGCCCTTGTCGTTTGCGGGTTGGGTCAGGAGGTGGCGTAGCCGCGGGTGGCGATCCAGTCGGCCAGGTTGTCGACCGTGATGTCGTAGCTGGCCTGGGCGGGGTTCGCGGAGTCGGCGATCTTCACCGTCCGGCCGTCGTCGCGGTAACCCACGACGCTGATGTAGTGGCCGCCCTCGAAGGAGTGCACGACGCCGTCGGTGTCCGTGGCGGTGCCGGCGATGTTGGCCACCACAGCCCGGCCGCTGTCGACGGTGCGGACGACGTCGGCGCGCAGCTTGTCGGTCTGCCCATCATCAGCCTTACCGGTGGTGATCTCGACGCTGCGGTACGCGTCGCCCTTACCGGTCTCCTTGTTCAGGACAGGTGTGATGTCGTTGATCGAGTCGGTGCCGTCCTCGGTCGTGCCCATCTCCTCGGCCATGGCATCCACGCTGATGGCCTTGCCCTGCACCGACAACGCATTACGGGCAGCGGCCGGCCCACAGAAGTAGAAGTTCGGCTGCGCCTCGTACCGCACCTCGAGCTGCCGCTCACCGGCCGGCTTACGGTCGGCCTGCACCGACACAGCCTTCTCGGCGGGGGTCGCCTGCGCGGCGATGGCGGGAGCGGCGATACCACCAGCGGTGGCAGCCAGAACACCAGCGGAAAGAGCGGTCCTACGGATCAGATCGGTACGCATGATGGCGTGCTCCTCTGGTCGGGGGACACGCGGCAACAGCCGCCCAAGGGCGACATGCAACCGCGAAAAAGGGGGAAATCAGATCGGGAAGGACAACCACGGCGGCTCGGGGGAACTGACCTGCTCGCGTTGTCCGGAGAGTGTAACCATCCCGGCCGGCCCCGCATTCCGCACACGGCCCCGGTCCCGAGAGCTGCCCCGGGCCGGTCCCGCCCGGGTGAACCATGTACAACGCCCCCGACCCCCCACCGATTCCACCACCACAGTGACCCCGATCACCGGATACCCCACCCCAAACCACCCACCACCCCGCCGATCAAGAGGTACACGTCAACCGGACGGCACACACCCGACACAAACCTCTTGATCAACCGGGTGGGACCGGGGCGTGGTCCGTCAAAGCGGTGAATCCCGACACAAACCTCTTGATCGACGCGGTCAGGCCGGGGCGTGGTTCGTGTCCGTCTGGGCTGTGGTGGGTCCGGGCGTGCTGTCCGGGCGGGCCTGGGTGGGGAGGCGGGGTGCGCCGTGGGGCTCCGCCGGCCAGGGGATCTCCGGGGCGCGGTGGAAGGTGATGCCCGCGATGCTCCAGCGCGGGCCGTGGCCGGCGAGGCGATCGCGGAAGGCGGACCAGTCGTGCGTACGCCGGGGCGACCAGGCCAGCTCCGCCACGGCGGGGAGCCGGGGCAGCAGCATGAACTCGACCTCGGCCAGCGAGGTGACGAACTCGGTCCAGAGCGGGGCCTCCACACCGAGCACCGCCTCGGCCGGCACGCCGTCCAGGTGTGTCCCCGGGTCCCAGTCGTACGCGCGGGCCACGTCGATCAGCCCGGCCCAGTCGTGCCCGATCGGGGTGTCCGGGGCGTACCTCATGTCGAGGTAGGCGTGGTTGGCGGGGGAGAGGATCAGCCGGGCGCCGCGCCGGGCGGCCTCGGCGGCCACGGGGTCGTTCCCCTGCGTGCCCCACCACTGGAGGATCCGCCCCTCGGCGTGCCCGGCCGGGGCGATCTGGTGCCAGCCGACCACGGTCTTCCCGGTGTCGGCGACGATGCCCTGCACGCGCTCCACGAAGCGGGCGTACACGTCGGGTGGGACCTTGAACGTCTCGTCCCCGCCGATGTGCAGGTACGGCCCGGGGGTATGGGCGGCGACCTCGCGGAGCACGTCGGCGACGAAGGCGTACGTGCGCTCGTCGGCTGGGTCGAGGTAGCTGAAGCCGACCGCGGTGCCGGTGTACGGCGGCGGCGCGACCCCCTCGGGTGCCAGCTCCGGGTACGCGGTCAGCGCCGCGTTGGTGTGGCCGGGCAGGTCGATCTCCGGGACGACCGTGACGTGGCGGCGGACGGCGTACCGGACGATGCGCCGGTAGTCGGCCGCGGTGTAGCAGCCGCCGGGGCCCCCGCCGACCTCAGTCGCCCCGCCGACGGTGGCCAGCCGGGGCCGGGCATCGACGGCGATCCGCCAGCCCTGGTCGTCGGTCAGGTGCAGGTGCAGGTGGTTGAGCTTGTACCGGGCCAGGTGGTCGACGACCCGCAGCACGTCGGCGACGGCGAAGAAGTGCCGGGCGACGTCGAGCATCGCGCCCCGGTACGGGAACCTGGGCCGGTCGACGATCGTTCCGCCGGGCAGCGTCCAGCGTTCGGTCACCGGGGTGGGGCTCTCGATTGTGGCCGGCAGGAGCTGGCGCAGGGTCTGTACGCCGTGGAACAGGCCGGCCGGGGTGGCGGCGGTGAGCCGTACCCCGTCGGACCGGACGTCGAGTCGGTACCCCTCCGCGCCGAGGGCTGCGGCCCCGGCAGCGCCGGCTTCGGCGGTCGGCCCGGCAGCGGTCGGCCCGGCAGTGGCTGGCCCAGCAGTGTCCGGCCCGGTGGCTGGCCCGGCGGTGTCGGGTGCGTCGGTCGGTGCCGTGGCGTAGTAACCGGCACCGGACAGCGTGAGGGTCAGGCCGCCGGCCGGGTCCGCGACGGTGTCGGCGACCGGGACCGGGTAGCCGGTGGCCGGGCGGAGCAGGGCGGCGAGCTGCTCGGCGACGTCCCGGGCGGCCGGGTCCGGGTCGACCCGCACGACCGCGTCGGCCGGGAGCGTGAAGTCGGCCGCCGGGTGGGGCTCGACCCGTTCCGGCGCGGGCACCACGTCGCCCAGCCGGACCGGGGCCGGCGGCGCGAGCCGGTCGCCGGCCGCCCGGGCGGCGGCCCGGGCCAGCTCGCCGGCGGCCAGCTGGCGACCGGCCAGGTCGGTCGGGGCAAGCGGGTCGGGGCCGGTCTCGGGGGCGCGGGGCGGGACGGGTGGCACGGCGTCGACTCCCGGGTGTATTTGCGAGTGATATGGCAAAGGTGAGGTTCGACAGAACCCGCGTCAAGAGTACGAGAGGAGTGGGAAATTGCGTGATAGTGCGCGTGGAAGCGGTCCCAAAAGCCGGTACGGACACGCATAGTCGGGAAGGCTGTGCCGATTGTCACCGAACGGGCCCAGGTCAGGCGATATTCGCTTAACCTTCGCCCACCGATCGGCGACGACATCGGATTGCCGGTGGCCGGCCCCGGGGTATTGAGGATCTGAACCTTCGTTAAGTGTCAGTCCCGGCGCACGTGGGAGGCTCTGGTGGCAGCGCAAGAGATGGTCGATCGCAAGTACGTCTACGACTTCTCCGAGGGCAACAAGGAGCTCAAGGAGCTTCTCGGTGGCAAGGGGGCCAACCTCGCCGAGATGACGAACCTCGGCCTGCCCGTGCCCCCCGGCTTCACGATCAGCACCGAGGCCTGCAAGGCGTACCTCGCGACCGGCCGGGAGCCGGACGGGCTGGCCGGCCAGATCGAGGCGCACCTGGAGTCGCTGGAGCGCGGGATGGGCCGGCGGCTCGGCGACCCCGACGACCCGCTGCTGGTCTCCGTCCGCTCCGGCGCCAAGTTCTCCATGCCGGGCATGATGGAAACCGTCCTCAATGTCGGCCTCAACGACCGCAGCGTCGTCGGGCTCAGCGCCCAGGCGGGCGGCGGGGAGGGCCAGGCCACCTCCGGTGGCGCGAACCGGTTCGCCTGGGACTCCTACCGCCGGCTGATCCAGATGTTCGGCAAGACCGTGTGCGAGGTGCCGGGCGAGGAGTTCGAGCAGGCCCTCGACGACGTCAAGCGCGCCCGGGGCACGCAGAACGACCTCGATCTGGACGCGGACGACCTGCGCGGGCTCGTCGACGCGTACAAGAAGATCTTCGCCAAGCACACCGGGCGGGAGTTCCCGCAGGAGCCGCGCGAGCAGCTCGACCTGGCCATCCGCGCGGTCTTCGAGTCGTGGAACGCCGAGCGCGCGGTGCTCTACCGTCGCCAGGAGCGCATCCCGGCCGACCTCGGCACCGCGGTCAACGTGGTGGCCATGGTCTTCGGCAACCTCGGCCCGGACTCGGGCACCGGCGTCGCGTTCACCCGCGACCCGGCCAGCGGCGCGCAGGGCATCTACGGCGACTACCTGGCCAACGCCCAGGGCGAGGACGTGGTCGCCGGAATCCGCAACACCGTGCCGTTGCAGGAGCTCGAGCGGCTGGACAAGAAGTCCTACGACGAGCTGCTCGGCATCATGGCCCGGCTGGAGGAGCACTACCGGGACCTGTGCGACATCGAGTTCACCATCGAGCGCGGCAAGCTGTGGATGCTCCAGACCCGGGTCGGTAAGCGCACCGCCGCGGCGGCGTTCGTCATCGCCGGGCAGCTCGTCGACGAAGGGCTGATCGACCTGGACGAGGCGCTGCACCGGGTCAACGGCGCGCAGCTCGCCCAGCTCATGTTTCCCCGGTTCCAGCTCGACCACGAGTTCGAGCCGGTGGCCAAGGGCATCGGCGCGTCGCCGGGCGCGGCGTCCGGCAAGGTGGTCTTCACCTCTGCCCGGGCGGTCGAGCTGGCCGGCGCGGGGGAGGCGGTGATCCTGGTCCGCCGGGAGACCAACCCCGACGACCTGAACGGCATGATCGCCTCCCAGGGCATCCTCACCTCGCGGGGCGGCAAGACCAGCCACGCCGCCGTGGTGGCCCGGGGGATGGGCAAGACCTGCGTCTCCGGCGCCGACGAGATCGACGTCAACGTGCCGGCGAGGACATTCACCGTCAGCGGGCACACCGTTTCCGAGGGTGATGTCGTTTCCATCGACGGCACCACCGGCAAGGTGTACCTCGGCGAGGTGCCGGTCATGCCGTCCGAGGTGGTGCAGTACTTCGAGGGCAGCCTCGACCCGGAACACATCGACAACGCGCTGGTCCGGGCCGTACACCGGATCATGACGCACGCCGACGGGCGGCGGCGGCTGGCGGTGCGGACGAACGCCGACACTGCCGCGGACGCCGCCCGGGCCCGGCGCTTCGGCGCGCAGGGCATCGGGCTGTGCCGCACCGAGCACATGTTCCTCGGCGACCGGCGGGAGCTGGTCGAGCGGCTGATCCTGGCCCGCACCGACACCGAGCGGCAGGACGCGCTGGCCGCGCTGCTGCCCTTGCAGCGCGACGACTTCGTGGAGATCTTCCGCGAGATGGACGGGCTGCCGGTCACCGTCCGGCTGATCGACCCGCCGCTGCACGAGTTCCTGCCCCCGCTGGAGCAGCTCGCCGTGGACGTCGCCGTCGCCCAGGAACGCGGCGAGGACGTCGCCAAGGAGGAGGCGCTGCTCGCCGCCGTCCGGCGGATGCACGAGGAGAATCCCATGCTGGGGCTGCGTGGGGTCCGGCTCGGCCTGGTCATCCCCGGCCTGTTCGCCATGCAGGTCCGGGCGATCACGGAGGCCGCGGTCCGGGTCACCCGCGAGGGCCGGGTGGCCTGCCCGGAGATCATGGTGCCGCTGGTCGGCGCGGTCCAGGAGCTGGAGACGGTACGCGCCGAGGCCGAGAAGATCATCGCCGAGGTGGTCGGGGACAGCGGGGTCGAGGTGCTGATCGGCACGATGATCGAGGTGCCCCGGGCGGCGCTGACCGCCGGCCAGATCGCCGAGGCGGCGCAGTTCTTCTCCTTCGGCACCAACGACCTGACCCAGATGGGTTGGGGCTTCTCCCGCGACGACGTCGAGGGCGCATTCTTCTGGCGCTACCTGGAGCTGGGCATCTTCGGCATCTCTCCGTTCGAGTCGATCGACCGCGACGGCGTCGGCCGGCTGGTGCGGATCGCCGCCGAGGAGGGCCGGGCCGCCCGGCCGGGGCTGAAGCTCGGGGTCTGCGGCGAGCACGGCGGCGACCCGGAGTCGGTCCACTTCTTCCACGAGGTGGGGCTGGACTACGTCTCCTGCTCGCCGTTCCGGGTCCCGGTGGCCCGGCTCGAGGCGGGTCGCGCCGTGGTGGAGAGCAACGGCTCCGACAGCCGTTGACGACCGGCGTCGACCGACCGGCGTCGATTGACCCGCGCCGCCGCCCGCGGCGTCGGCCGATCGGCGCCGGTCCCGGTGGGTGAGCCGCACGCACCCCCACCGGGACCGACGGGCTCAGATCGGTGGGCGCCGCCAGCCGGTGACGCGGGACGCGTTGGGGGCCCGGCCGGGCAGCGTCGCCATCGGGGTCCGCACGGCCAGCGGCGCGTGCGGGTCCGGCACCGGGCCGGGGACGACCGCCGTGCGCTGCCGGTCGAAGACGGAACCCGCCCGGTCGGCCACCTCCCGAGCCTCCGTGTGCAGCGTCTCCAGGTCGGTGCCGCCTGAGGTGACCAGGGTGAGCAGGGCGTGCCGGCCGGCCGGATAGGTCACCACGCAACCCCGGGCGGTGCGTACCACCGATTCCTGGAACTCGCCGTGCCGCACCGTGTCGGCGACCCGGTTGCCGAGGCCGAAGCTGGCCGCGGCCAGGGCCGCCAGGTGGGTGGCGTCGGTCGTCGGCAGGTCGCTGGAGATGAGCAGGCCGTCAGTGCCGGCGAGCACCGTGCCGGCGACCTCCGGCCGGCGTCGGCGCAGCCCCCACAACTCCGTTCCCAGCACCGCGTCAGCGTCCACGAGCGTCACTTCCCGTCGTGCATTCAGATGTGCGGATCTTCGGTAACGTTCTGCTCCGGAAACGCTACCCGCCGCCATGGCGGCCCGCGACCCCCGCGACGGTCGGCGATCGGTCGACAACTCTCGACTGATCGGCTGTTGCAAAATCCTCACCTTGCCCGCTGAGCCGAGCGGGCCGCTCCGGCGTAACCTGAGCGCGCGAGTGTGTCGTATCGCCGGTGGAGGGTGGACCGTATGGCCAGCGTCTGGGAAAGCTTGACCGTCGACGCGCGGGATCCGGCCCGGCTCGCCCGTTGGTGGGCCGAGGTCCTGGGCTACCAGGTGGTCAACGACCAGCCCGACGAGGTGGAGATCCGGCAGTCCGCCGACCAACTCCCCGGCATCGTCTTCCTGCCGGTCCCCGACGACCGCCAGGTCAAGAACCGGCTGCACCTCGACCTGCGCCCGGCCGACCAGGAGGCCGAGGTCGAGCGGCTGGTCGACATGGGCGCCCGGCACGTCGACGTCGGCCAGGGCGACGTCGGCTGGACGGTGCTGGCCGACCCGGAGGGCAACGAGTTCTGCGTGCTGCGGCAGCGCGGGTAGTGGAGTGAGCGATCGGCACGAGGGCGTCCCCGGCGGCGAGCCGGCCGACTCCGCGCGCTGGGTCGCCGAGCCGCCCAAGGACGCCGCGCACGGCCGCTCACCGTACGAGCGGGACCGGGCCCGGGTGCTGCACTCGGCGGCGTTCCGCCGGCTCGCCGCGAAGACCCAGGTGCACGTGGCCGGCACCGACGACTTCCTGCGTACCCGGCTGACCCACTCGCTGGAGGTGGCGCAGATCGCCCGGGAGATGGGCGCCCGGCTCGGCTGCGACCCCGACGTGGTGGACACCGCCGGGCTGGCTCACGACCTCGGGCACCCGCCTTTCGGGCACAACGGCGAGGCGGAGCTGGACCGGCTCGCCGCGGCCTGCGGCGGCTTCGAGGGCAACGCCCAGACGCTGCGGGTGCTCACCCGGCTGGAGGCCAAGGTGCTCGGCCCCGACGGGCGTTCCGTCGGGCTCAACCTGACCCGGGCGTCGCTCGACGCCACCGGCAAGTACCCCTGGCCGCGCCGCCCGGGCGAGCGCAAGTTCGGGGTGTACGCCGACGACCGGCCGGTCTTCGACTGGCTGCGCGCCGGTGCCCCGGCCGGCGGGCGGCGCTGCCTGGAGGCGCAGGTGATGGACTGGGCCGACGACGTGGCCTACTCGGTGCACGACGTCGAGGACGGCATCCACGGCGGGTACGTCGCCCTGCGCTCGCTGCTCGCCGACCCCGACGAGCGGGCCGCGCTCTGCGCCGATGTGGCCACCGCCTACTCGGGGGAGTCCCCGGCCGATCTGGGTGAGGTGCTGGTCGAGCTGCTCGCCGACCCGGTGCTCGCCCCGCTCCTCGGGTACGACGGCAGCCACCGCGCCCAGGCCGCGCTGAAGGCCACCACCAGCGTGCTGACGGGCCGCTTCGTCTCGACCGTGCTGGCCGCCACCGGGGAGCGCCGCGGCCCCGGCCCGCTGCGCCGGTACGACGCCGACCTGGTGGTGCCGCGCCTGGTCCGGGCGCAGTGCGCGCTGCTCAAGGGAATCGCACTGCGCTATGTGATGCGCCGGCCTGGGTCCCAGTGCCGGTACGAGCGGCAGCGGCAGATCCTCGCCGAGCTGGTCGCCGCCCTGACCCACCGGGCGCCGGAGGCGCTCGACCAGGTCTTCGCCCCGTTGTGGCGGGCCGCCCCGGACGACGGCGCCCGGCTGCGCGTGGTGATCGACCAGGTCGCCTCGCTCACCGACCCGGCCGCGCTGGCCTGGCACGAGCGGCTGCTCGCCGACTGAGCCGCCGGCCGCCCGGGTTGGCCGACGGGCCCGAGCTGCCAGTAGGAGGCCGGGGCTTACTTAGGCTAGCCTAAGCAGCATGACGGAGCGCGCGAAGATGGTCACCGCTGCCCGGGTCCTGCGGACCGAGCGGCCCACCCCGCACCTGGTCCGGCTGGTGCTCGGCGGCGAGGAGCTGACCGGCCTGCCGGTGGGCGAGTACACCGACCACTACGTCAAGCTGGTCTTCCCGCCACCCGGGGTGACCTACCCGGAGCCGGTCGACCTCGCCGCCATCCGCCGGGACCTGCCTTCGCAGCAGTGGCCCCGGCTGCGGGCGTACACCCTACGGGCCTGGGACCCGGTGGCCGGCGAGCTGACCATCGACATCGTGCACCACGGCGACGTGGGGGTGGGCGGTCCGTGGGCGGCCCGGCTGCGCCCCGGCGACCCGGTGCTGTTCACCGGCCCCGGCGGGGCGTACGCGCCGAGCCCGGAGGCCGACTGGCACCTGCTGGTGGGTGACGAGAGCGCCCTTCCGGCGATCGCCGCCGCCCTGGCCCGGCTGCCGCTCGACGCCCCGGCGAAGGTCTTCGTCGAGGTGGCCGACGCCGCCGACGAGCAGCCGCTGCCCAGCCCGGGCGCGGTGGAGCTGACCTGGCTGCACCGGGGCGATCGGCCGGTCGGCGAGGCGCTGGTGGCGGCCGTGACGGCGCTGGACTTCCCGCCCGGCGACGTGCACGCCTTCGTGCACGGCGAGGCGACCTTCGTCCGCGAGCTACGCCGGCTGCTGCGCGTCGAGCACGCCGTGCCCCGGGAGCGGCTGTCGATCTCCGGCTACTGGCGGCGCGGCATGGACGACGAGGGCTGGCGCTCGACGAAGGCCGACTGGAACCGCCAAACGGAGGCGGAGGAGGCCACCGTCGCCTGACCGACCCGCTCCCGCTGATCAATCGGGCCCCGGCCGGGCTTGTTTCATTCGCCGTCATGACATAGACACACGAACATGAGATACCGCTACCGGGGGGCCGGGCTGCTGGCCCTCGCCGCCCTCGCTGCCCTCGCCGTGGCGCCCGCTCCCGCCGCCGCCAGCCCTTCCCCGGCCGCCGCCCCGTCGGCCGGAGTGGCTCGCGACCTCGCCGGCGAGGCGGCGCCGCTGGCCGCGTTCGACGCGTACACCGTGTTCAACGTGCCGGCCGACGACGGCACCCGGGACCGCAGCATCGAGGACGAGATCGTCCGGCTGGCCGACGGCGCGCCGGCCGGGGGATACATCCGGGGGGCGATGTTCAGCTGGACCTCGCCGGTGGTCGCCGAGGCGCTGAAGCGGGCGGCGGCCCGGGGCGTGGTGGTCCGGCTGGCGGTCGACCGGGAGGGCGACGGCAACGTCAACCTCGACCCGGCCAACGCGGCCGTCTCGACCCTGCGCGGGGCCGGCCTGGACGACCTGGTCTTCTGCGGCACCTCGTCGGCGGCGGTGGCCGGGTCGAGCGCGTGCGTCGCCAACCACGCCAACTCGATCAACCACAACAAGTTCTTCACCTTCTCCACGTCCGGGACGATGAAGCGGGTGGTCCTGGTCTCCTCGCAGAACCTGACGTTCTCGCAGAACAACCTGTTCAACAACGCCGTGGTCGTGCACGGCGACTACGACCTGTACGACCACTTCACCCGCTACTTCAACGAGCTGCGCGCCGAGCGGAAGAACAACAACTTCTTCTCCGCCGCCGACGGGTACTACAAGTCGCCCACCACGGCGGTGACCGTCTACCACTCGCCGCGGGCCGTCGGCGACACGGTCGACAACGTGCTGAGCTACGTCACCACGTACGAGAGCGGGTGCGCGATCGACGTGGCCCAGGCGATGTTCACCGACGCCCGCCCCGCGGTCGCCAGCGAGTTGCTGCGCATCGCCCGGCTCGGCTGCAAGGTCCGGGTGGTCTACGGCGAGATGGGCGACCAGGTGTATGGCATCCTGCGCAGCTCGGCGAACGTGTCCTTGAAGAAGTACTGGGACGCCGAGACGGGCAACGTCGACGGCCGGACGGTCACCGTGCACTCGAAGTACCTGGTGGTGAAGGGCAACTACAACGGCGCGTCGGGGCGGACCATCGTCTTCACCGGCTCGCACAACCTGACCGGCCCGTCGCTCGTGAACCACGACGAGACGTTCCTCAAGATCGAACACTCGACGGTCTCGGCCGGCTACCGGGCCAACTTCACCACCCTCTGGGGCCGGGCGAAGTGCGTCAACCCCGACAACGGGAGCTGCATCTACTGACCGGGTGACTACTCCGGCGCCACCCGGAGCGGACGTCGTCGTCGGCGCAGGGCAGGATGTGGGGCCGAGGGGGTGGCGGATGGCTGGGCGGATCCGGGACGAGGACATCGCGCTGGTCCGGGAACGCACCTCGATCGCGGAGGTCATCTCGGACACGGTGACCCTCAAATCGGCCGGCGGCGGCAACCTCAAGGGGCTCTGCCCGTTCCACGACGAGAAGAGCCCCTCGTTCAACGTCTCGCCCGCCCGCAACGTCTGGTACTGCTTCGGCTGCGGGGCCGGCGGCGACGCGATCAAGTTCCTGATGGACGCCGAGCACCTCAGCTTCGTCGAGTCCGTCGAGCGGCTCGGCGCCCGCGCCGGCATCCAGCTCCGCTACGTCGAGAACGACCAGACCACCCCGCGCGCCCGCCCGCAGCAGGGGCAGCGGCAGCGCCTGGTGGCCGCCCACGCCGCCGCCGTCGAGTTCTACCGAGCCCAGCTCGGCACCGCCGGCGCCCGTGCGGCCCGGGAGTTTCTGGCGCAGCGCGGCTTCGACCGGGCCGCCGCCGAGCGGTACGGCTGTGGCTTCGCCCCGGACGCCTGGGATCTGCTCACCAAGCACCTGCGCCAGCAGGGCTTCAGCCACGACGAGCTGGTCACCGCCGGGCTGTCGCGTCCGTCGCGGTCCGGCACGCTGATCGACCGGTTCCGCCGTCGGCTGATGTGGCCGATCCGGGAGATCACCGGCGACGTGATCGGCTTCGGGGCCCGAAAGCTGTTCGACGACGACGACGGCCCGAAGTACCTGAACACCCCCGAGACGCCGATCTACAAGAAGTCGCACGTGCTCTACGGCATCGACCAGGCCAAGCGGGAGATCGCCAAACAGGGCAAGGTGGTCGTCGTCGAGGGCTACACCGACGTGATGGCCTGCCACCTAGCCGGCGTGCCGACGGCCGTGGCGACCTGCGGCACCGCGTTCGGCTCGGACCACATCGGGGTGCTGCGCCGGCTGCTGCTGGACACCGACGACGTGGCCGGCGAGGTCATCTTCACCTTCGACGGGGACGCCGCCGGGCAGAAGGCCGCGCTGCGCGCCTTCGAGGACGACCAGCGCTTCGTCGGGCGTACCTTCATCGCGGTCAGCCCCGACAACATGGACCCCTGCGATCTGCGCCTGGCCAAGGGCGACCTGGCGGTCCGCGACCTGGTCGCCCGCCGCGAGCCGCTGGTCGACTTCGCGCTCCGGCACCTGATCAACCGGTACGACCTGGACACCGTCGACGGCCGGGTCGAGGCGATGCGCCGGGCCGCCCCCCTGGTGGCGAAGCTCAAGGACCGGGAGAAGCGCCCCGAGTACGTGCGCAAGCTCGCCGGTGACCTCGGCATGGAGATCGAGCCGGTGCAGCGGGCCGTGCTCGCCGCCGCCTCGGGTCAGCCCGCCGGGCAGGCGTCGCCACCCCAGGCCCGCGGGGCCCGGGGCGTGCCCGCCGTGGACAGCCCGCTGTCGCTGGTCGAGCGGGAGGCGCTGAAGCTCGCCGTCCAGGAGCCGGTGCTGGCCGGCCCGATGTTCGACACGGTCGAGGCGTCGGAGTACCGCCACCCGCTGCACGTGGCCGTGCGGGAGGCCGTCGCGGCGGCCGGCGGTGCCGCCGGTGCCACCGGCGGGGCCGTCTGGGTCGAGGCCGTCCGCGACGCGTGCGCCGACCTTGCCTCCCAGGCCCTGGTCGGCGAGCTGGCCGTCGAGCCGCTGCGGATCGACGGCGAGCCCGACCCGCGGTACGTCTCGGTGACCATGGCACGGTTGCAGTGGGGCTCGGTGACCGGCCGGATCAAGGACCTCAAGTCCAAGATCCAGCGGATCAACCCGGTCAGCGACAAGGACGAGTACTTCGCGCTGTTCGGGGAGCTGCTCTCGTTGGAGCAGCACGCCCGGGCGCTGCGCGAGCAGGCTGCGGGAGGGCTCTGATGGGACTGTTCAACCGTAGGCCGAAGCTGCCCCCGGCGGCCCGCCCGCCGCTGGTCGACGACGAGCGGGTGCTCGCCTGGGCGGCGGTCGGCGACGGCGAGGGCGACGGCGTGGTGGTCGCCAGCAACCTCGGGCTCTGGCTCCCGGGGCGGGGCCACCGGCTGGGCTGGCACGACATCCTCAAGGCCGGCTGGTCGGGCCGGGAGTTGACCGTCACGTCCGCCGAGCGGGTCGCCGAGCGGGACGGCTACCTGGTGGTGGCCGACTGCCCGGCCGAGACGTACCTGCTGCTCGACCCGGGGGAGCTGCCGCACCAGGTGCGCGCGCGGGTGACCAACTCGGTCGCGTACACCGAGCAGCACCCGGTGCCCGGCGGCTCCGGCCGGATCGCCGCCCGCCGGGTGCCCGGCGTGGACGGCCTGACCTGGACGGTCCGCTACGACCCCGGCACCCCGGCCGACGACGAGCCGGTGGTCGCCGAGACCGACCGCCTGGTCGCCGCCGCCCGCGCCGCCACCAGCCCCACCAACCTCTAGCTGCCCCGCCCCGCCCTGCCCCGTCGGGTTCATGATCGTCTGTCGTTGAGCGAGAACCGGCACGGCGTGTCGTGTCGGTTTTCAACAGACGATCATGGCGCTACCGAGAAACGAGCCCCCTCGTGCTCACTGTCCCCCGGCGCCAGGCCGGACTCACCGCCCTCTACCTCGGCGTCTTCGCGACGATCTGGTTCAGCGTGCCGGCAGCCGGCCAGCCACTGCGAACGCTGCTGATCGTCGCGAGCGTGGCCGCCCTGGGCACGGCGGTGGTCGGCGCCGTGGTCGCCGTGCGCAGCCGCCCCGAGGCGGGTGCCGTCGGGGACCGGGCGTCGGACCGCCGGTACCTGCTGATCGTGGTGGCCGAGTTCGCCGCGGCGGGGCTCGGCGCGGCGCTGCTGGCGGTGCTCGGGCGCTCGGCGTACGCCCCGGTGCTGGTCTGCGCCGTCGTCGGCGCCCACTTCTTCCCACTCACCCCGCTGCTGCGCGACCCCCGGCTGCGGCTGCTCGGCGTCGCGATGTGCCTGGTCGCGCTCGCCGGCCTGGTCACCGGGCTCGCCTCGGCCGTGGCGCCGGGCCTGGTCGTCGGCGTCGGCGCCGGACTGCTGCTCTGGGCGTACGCGGTGTGGACGCTGGCCACCGTGCCCCGGTCGGCCGGCTGACGCCGTCCTGGGCGCTGAACGTGGCGTACCTGTCGGCGGCGACCGTGCCGGGGCTGGTGGTGGCGGCCCGCCGGATGGAACGGCTGCTCCACCGTCAGCGGTTAGTGGCCTCCTTCCCGGGGCATGTCCGAGTGGACACCGCGACCATGAGGAGGGGCGATGGCCTCCGACGAGACTTCCGTCCGCGCCGGACGCGACCGGGACGGCGCCCGCACCGCGGGCGCGGCCCGGCCGGGCGCCGACAGCCGGATCGACGCTGATCAGGCGGGGAACGGCCGCAACCAGGACCGGCAGGACGCGGCCCGGGATCGGCGGGACGCGGACCGGGACCGAAGCGGCTCGGGCCGGGACCACAGCGGCTCGGACCGGGACCAGCGGGACGCCGACCGCGACCGGCGCGGCTCGGTCCGGGACCGGCCGGTCGGTCCGGACGAGGGGCCGGACAGCCCGACGGAGCTGTCGGGCACCGGCTGGCTGGCGACGCTGAAGCGCACCGTGCGGGAGTTCCAGGACGACAGCCTGACCGACTGGGCGGCGGCGTTGACCTACTACGGGGTGCTGTCGATCTTCCCCGGCGTGCTGGTGCTCATCTCGATCCTCGGCCTGCTCGGACCGAGCGCCACCGAGGGGGTCAGGGACACCGTCAACCAGGCGGTGCCGGAGGGCAACATCCGGCAGATCATCTCGGCCGCGATCGACCAGGCGTCCGGTGCCGGTGGGCTGGCCAGCGTCGCCGCCATCATCGGTCTGCTCGCCGCATTCTGGTCCGCCTCCGGGTACGTCGCCGCGTTCATGCGCGCCTCCAACAGCATCTACGACGTCCCGGAGGGGCGGCCGATCTGGAAGACCCTGCCGATCCGGGTCGGGGTGACCGCCGTGATCGGCGTCCTGCTGCTGGCCAGCGCGGTGATCGTGGTCTTCACCGGCCGGCTCGCCGAGGAGGCGGGCAGCGCCATCGGGATCGGCTCCACCGCGGTGACGGTGTGGAACATCGTGAAGTGGCCGGTGCTGCTGGTGCTGGTCAGCCTGATGTTCGCGATCCTCTACTGGGCGTCGCCGAACGCCCGGCACGGCGGGTTCCGCTGGGTCAGCCCCGGCGGGGTGCTGGCCGTGCTGATCTGGCTGCTGGTCTCCGGGCTGTTCGCCCTGTACGTCGGCAACTTCGGCTCGTACAACAAGACGTACGGGGCGCTGGCCGGTGTGATCATCTTCCTGGTCTGGTTGTGGCTGAGCAACATCGCGATCCTGCTGGGCGCGGAGTTCGACGCGGAGTTGGAGCGCAGCCGGGCGATCGCCGCCGGGCACCCGGCCGAGGTCGAGCCGTACGTCGAGCTGCGCGACGACCGCAAGTTGAAGAAGAAGCGCAACTCCGCCGCCGGACGCTGAGGTCCCCCTCCCACCAGGGCCGTCGCCCGCCGCATCGGAGCCCGCCGCCCCGTCTCGCCCCGCGAGGCGGGGCGGCTGCGTGAACCCGTCGGCCTGCCCAGATCAACTGCCGGCTTTTGTTCGAACGGACAAAAGTTGGAGCCAGGCTGGCCGAAGCTATGGACAGGCGGTACGGAAGCCTCCTACTGTGTCGGACACAACACATCGGCGTACTTGCCGATCTGAATCGAGGTGGAGGTGAGTGCCGGTGCGGACGGTGGAGCCCCTGCACCTGCGGCTGTTGCGGTTGCTCCGCGACGAGGGGGCGGTGTCCCGGGCGGAGCTCGGGGACCGGTTGCAGATGCCGCGTCCCCGGTTGCTCGCCGAGCTGGAACGGCTCGTCGGCCTCGGCTACGTCGCCGAGGCCGGTCTCGCGGCCTCCCGGGGTGGGCGTCGGTCCACGCTGGTGGAGTTGCACCCCGAACTGCGCTTCGCGGCGGTCGACCTCGGGGCCAGCTCGATCGACGTCGAGGTGGTCAACGGCAGGCTGGAGACGGTCGCCGCGTACGCGGAGCCGGCCGACATCCGCAGAGGCCCCAAGGTGATCCTGCACCGGGTCAACGAGCTGCTGCACAAGGCGCGGGTCGACGGGGCGTACGACCGGTTGCACGCGGTCGGCGTCGGGGTGCCCGGGCCGGTGAGCTTCCGCGACGGGGTG
Organism: Micromonospora sp. CA-111912; assembly: GCF_050948415.1. Classification (NCBI taxonomy): domain Bacteria; kingdom Bacillati; phylum Actinomycetota; class Actinomycetes; order Micromonosporales; family Micromonosporaceae; genus Micromonospora; species Micromonospora sp. CA-111912. The sequence goes on along the minus strand of NZ_CP192007.1, from coordinate 5,685,181 downwards.
CCGGTCTCGCCGCCGATCATGCCCGGCTGGGACCGGTTCCCGGTCCGTGAGCTGCTGACCCGCGAGCACGGCTGCCCGGCGGTGGTCGACAACGACGTCAACATCATGGCGATCGGCGAGCGGCACGGCGGGGTCGCCCACTCGGTGGACGACTTCCTGTTCATCAAGATCGGCACCGGCATAGGGTGCGGGATCTACCTCGGCGGTGGCGTCTACCGGGGCACCGACGGCTGCGCCGGCGACATCGGGCACATCCAGGTCGACCCGCACGGTCCGATGTGTTCCTGCGGCAACGCCGGCTGCCTGGAGGCGCTGTTCAGCGGCGCCGCGCTGGCCCGGGAGGCGAACGTCGCCGCCCGCAGCGGGGCGTCCCCGGCCCTGGCCGACCGGCTCGCCAACCGGGGCGTGGTCACCGCCCGGGACGTCGCCGAGGGTGCCGTCGAGGGGGACGTGGCCTGCATCCAGCTCATCCGCGAAGGCGGCCGGCGGGTCGGCGGCGTGCTGGCCGGCCTGGTCAGCTTCACCAACCCGTCGATGATCGTGATCGGTGGCGGGCTGGCCCAGCTCGGCCACATCCTGCTCGCCGAGATCCGCAGCGTGGTGTACCGCCGCTCGCTGCCGCTGGCCACCGGCAACCTGCCGGTCGTCCTGTCGGAGCTGGGCCCGCGTGCCGGGGTGGCCGGCGCGGCCGTGCTCGCCAGCGACGTGGCCTTCGGAGAGGCGTCATGACCACGCCCGCCGACGCCGCCGGCCCGGAGGGCCCGCTGGTCGAGGCACCCGCCGGCCCGCTGGTCGAGGGGCCCGCCGACGCCGTGCCCGGCGAGGTGGTGCTGCGCCTCACCGACGTGGTGAAGACCTTCCCGGGCGTACGGGCGCTGGACGGGGTGCAGTTGGAGGTGCGGGCCGGCGAGGTGCACTGCCTGCTCGGGCAGAACGGGGCCGGCAAGTCCACCCTGATCAAGGTCCTCGCCGGGGTGCACCGCCCCGACTCCGGCCAGGTCGAGTGGCGCGGGCAGCCCGCCGAGTTCGCCAACCCGCAGGCCGCCATGCGCGCCGGCATCGCCACCATCTACCAGGAGCTCGACCTCGTCGAGGACCTGTCGGTGGCGGAGAACGCCTTCCTCGGCCACGAGCCGCGCCGGGCGGGCTTCGTCCGCCGGAGTCGGATGGCCCGCCGGACCCGGGAGATCCTCGGCCGGCTCGGCCACGGCGAGATCCCGCCGGGGCGGATGGTCCGGGCGCTGCCGGCGGCCGGCAAGCAGATCGTCAGCATGGCCCGCGCGCTGTCCCACGAGGCCCGGCTGATCATCATGGACGAGCCGAGCGCGGTGCTGGCCCACGACGAGGTGGGCAACCTGTTCCGGATCATCCGGGAGCTGACCGCGCAGGGCATCGCGGTCATCTACATCTCCCACCGGATGGAGGAGATCCGGGAGATCGGCGACCGGGTCACCGTACTCAAGGACGGCCGGACCACCGCGGCGAACCTGCCGGCGCGCGATACCCCGACCCGCGACCTGGTCGCCCGGATGACCGGCCGCACCATCGAGTACGTCTTCCCGGACCGCCCGGCCGCCTCCGGGGCGGGCGCGGAGCTGCTCCGGGTCGACGGCCTGACCCGGTCCGGCGAGTTCGCCGACGTCTCGCTCAGCGTGCGGGCCGGCGAGATCGTCGGCATCGCCGGGCTGGTCGGCTCCGGCCGGTCCGAGCTGCTGGAGACCATCTACGGGGCGCGTCGCGCGCACGCCGGGACGGTCCGGATGGGCGGGCGCGAGCTGCGCCCGGGCAGCGTCGGCGCGGCGGTACGGGCCGGCATGGGAATGGCACCCGAGGAACGCAAGAGCCAGGCGTTGCTGCTCGGCGAGCCGATCTACCGCAACGTCACCCTGGCCACCTTCGGCCGGTACGCCCGCCTCGGCTTCACGAACGAAGGGCGGGAACGGGCCGAGGCGGACCGGATCGCGGACTCCCTGGAGTTGCGTCCCCGCGACGTGCGCCGGCCGGTGCGCACCCTGTCCGGGGGCAACCAGCAGAAGGTGGTGGTCGGGCGCTGGCTGCTCGGTGACACCCGGCTGCTGCTGCTCGACGAGCCCACCCGCGGGGTGGACGTCGGCGCCCGCGCCGAGCTTTACCAGGTGATCCGGGGGTTGGCCGCCCGGGGCGTCGGGGTCCTGCTGGTCTCCAGCGAGGTGCCCGAGGTGCTGGGCCTGGCCGACCGGGTGCTGGTGCTGCGGGAGGGCCGGACGGTGCGCGAGGCGCCCGCCGACGAACTGGACGAGAACACGGTGCTCGACCTCGTCATGGCGGGGTCCCTGATGGAAGGCGCACCCGCATGAGCGACAGCGCACCCACCGCCACACCGGACCGGCCGGGGGCGCTGCCGGCCCAGTCCCCGCCGGTGGACCCGGCCGTGACCGGGGCGGTCGGCAAGGGGCCCGGCCACGGATCCGGCGGAGCCGGCCGGCTCTCCTGGTGGCGCGGCGACGGCGGCGAGGGCGCCCGGCGCAACCTGGCCCTGATCGGGGTCCTGGTGGTGCTGATCCTGATCGGCATCGCCACCCGGCCCGACCTGTACGGCGACTCCGGCTGGGTGTGGAACAACATCCTCACCATCCTCAAGCTCGCCTCGGTGGTCGGCGTGGTCACCGTCGGCATGACCTTCGTGATCATCGGCGGCGGCATCGACCTGTCGGTCGGCGCGATCGTGGCGCTCGCCGGCGTCTGGTCCACCACGCTCGCCACCCAGAGCTACGGCGCGGGCGGCATGATCTTCACCGCGCTCCTCGTGGGGCTGTGCGTGGGTCTGGTCAACGGCCTGCTCATCTCGTACGGGAAGCTGGTGCCGTTCATCGCGACGCTGGCCATGATGGTGGCCGCCCGAGGGCTGGCCGCCCAGATCTCCGGCAAGCAGACCCAGGTGTCGGACAACGCGACGATCAACGGTATCGCCAGCACCGACCTGCTCGGCATCCCGCTGCTGGTCTACATCCTCGCCGCCGTGGTGGTCGCCGGCTGGGTGCTGCTGAACCGGACGACGTTCGGCCGGCGCACCGTCGCCGTCGGCGGAAACCCGGAGGCCGCCCGGCTCGCCGGCATCAACGTCCGGTGGCACACCGTGCTGCTCTACGCGCTCTCCGGCCTCTGCTGCGGGATCGCCGCGGTCATGCTGACCGCGCAGGCCACCTCCGCCCAGGCGGCGATGGCGAACCTCTACGAACTGGACGCGATCGCCGCCGCGATCATCGGCGGCACGCTGCTCAGCGGCGGGCGGGGCACGATCGTCGGCTCTCTGCTCGGGGTGATCATCTTCTCCACGATCACCAACCTGTTCGCCATCAACGGCCTCTCCACCGAGGCCCAGAACATGGTCAAGGGCGGCATCATCGTCGCCGCCGTCCTGGTCCAGCAGTTCCAGTTCCGCAGCCTCACCCAGTTCCTGAGCCGCAACCGGCTCACCACCGGCTGATCCAACGACCGGTCACCACCACCGGATTCCATCCCGCACCACAGCGGTCGCCGTCGCACCGACGGCGGCCGGGCCCCGCACACCCTTTTCCACCCACCACCACCCCTTTCCCAGGAGGTCGTCATGACCCAGCACAGTCGGGACCTGTCGCGCCGCCGGATGCTGTTCGGCGGGGCCGCCCTCGGCGCCGGCGCACTGCTCGTCGGGTGCACCAGCAACGAGGCGGCGCCCACGGCGGCGCAGACCAAGGCGGCCGACAACGCCGCCGGCGGCAACAGCACCCCCGGCAAGAAGGTGACCATCGGCTTCTCCGCCCCGGCCGCCGACCACGGCTGGCTCGCCGCCATCACCGCCAACGCCAAGGCCCAGGCCGGCGCGTACTCCGACGTGGACTTCAAGACCGTCGAGGCCGGCGCGGACGCGGCGGCCCAGCGGGCGGCGCTGTCCACGCTGATCGCCCAGAAGCCGGACGTCATCGTCATGCTTCCGCACGACGGCAAGGAGCTCAACGCCGCCGGCCTGGAGGCGATGAAGGCCGGCATCCCGATGGTCAACCTGGACCGGGCGTTTCCGGACGCGCTGGCCTACCGCCTACAGATCATGGGCGACAACTACGGCATGGGCGTGGCCGCCGCCAACTACATCGTCGCGCAGCTCAAGGCCAAGGGCGTCAGCAGCCCGATCATCGGCGAGATCCCCGGCATCGACTCGCTGGAGCTGACCCAGCAACGGTCGAAGGGCTTCGCCGACACCCTCGCCGCCGCCGGGTTCAAGGTGGCCAACCGCCGCCCGGCCGAGTTCACCGCCGACTCCGGCCAGCAGGCGGCCACCGGCCTGCTCCAGGCCCTGCCGAAGATCGACGCGATCTGGAACCACGACGACGACCAGGGCATCGGCGTGCTCGCCGCGGTCAACCAGACCGGCCGCAAGGAGTTCTTCATGGTCGGCGGCGCCGGCTCGAAGAAGGCGATGGAGGACATCCAGGCCGACAACACCGTTCTGAAGGCCACCGTCACCTACAGCCCGTCCATGGCGTCCTCCGCGATCTCGCTGGCCCGGCTCATCGGCCAGGGCAGGGGGATGTCCGACCTGGTGGAGCTCCAGGTGCCCAAGGAGATCGTGCTGGCCTCCGAGACGATCACCAAGGAGAACGCGAGCAGCTACCTCAAGCTCGGGTTCTGAAACACGGGGGGAGACCCACCTTGTCCACTCACCACAGTCACCTGCGGGTCGGCATGGTCGGCTACGCGTTCATGGGCGCCGCGCACTCACAGGCGTGGCGCACCGTGAACCGGGTGTACGACCTGCCGGCGCGGGTCCGGATGTCGCTGGTCTGCGGCCGGGACACCGCGAAGGTGTCCGCCGCCGCCGACCGGCTCGGCTGGGAGGCGCACACCACGGACTGGCGTCGCCTCGTCGAGTCCGACGAGATCGACGTGGTCGACATCTGCACACCGGGCGACAGCCACGCCGAGATCGCGCTCGCCGCCCTGGCCGCAGGCAAGCACGTGCTCTGCGAGAAGCCGCTGGCCAACACGGTGGCCGAGGCCCGGGCGATGGCCGCCGCCGCAGAAACCGCGCGGGCGTCGGGGGTACGGTCCATGTGCGGGTTCAACTACCGCCGGGTCCCCGCCGTGGCCATGATGCGGCGGCTGATCGCCGACGGCCGGCTCGGCACCATCCGGCACGTCCGGGCGGCGTACCTCCAGGACTGGATCGTGGACCCGCAGTTCCCGCTGGTCTGGCGGTTGCAGCGGGACAGGGCGGGCTCCGGCGCGCTGGGCGACATCGGCGCGCACATCATCGACCTGACCCAGTTCGTCACCGGTCAGCGGATCACCGGGGTCAGCGCGGTCACCGAGACGTTCGTCAAGGAGCGTCCGCTGTCGGCGGCGTCGAGCGGCCTGGCCGCGCAGGCCACCAACGGCACCGGTCCGGTCGACGGCCACGGCCCGGCCACCGGCACGGTGACCGTGGACGACGCGGCGGTCTTCGTCGCCCGGCTCGACGGCGGGGCGCTGGCCACGTACGAGGCGAGCCGGTTCGCCACCGGGCGCAAGAACGCCCTCCGGGTGGAGATCAACGGCTCGCTCGGCACCGTGGCCTTCGACCTGGAACGCCTCAACGAGTTGGAGTTCTACGACGCCACCCGGCCGGCCGCCGAGCAGGGCTTCACGCGCATCCTGATGACGGAGGAGGACCACCCGTACATGTCGGCGTGGTGGCCGCCCGGCCACATCATCGGCTACGAGCACTCCTTCACCCACCAGATGCGGGACTTCGTCGAGGCGGTCGCCACCGGTGTCGACCCGGCGCCCTCGTTCGCCGACGGGTTGCAGGTCCAGTTGGTGCTGGACGCGGTGATCCGCTCGGCGGAGCTGGGCTCCTCGTGGACCGACGTGGAACCGACGCTGGAGGCGGTCCCCGCCTGAGCCCGCCTCGGCGGGGGCGGCCCCGGGTCGCCACGCCGAGCGCACCGGCGACGACCGTCGGCCGGTGGAGGAACCGCGGTGGCGGCGTGTGCCGTCGCCACCGCCCGAGAGGCTTTCCGGACCGACCGGCGAGGGACCCGCTGCGGTTGCGCCCCGTGGCGGGGACGAGGTCGGCTCCGGAGGGCGTGCGACGACGGGCTGCGGCCCGCGTCGTACGAGAGCAGGACGGTCGTCCGGTGCGGCCGGACCGGGATTCCCCGGCCGCACCGGAGGCCGCGCACCACGGCACCACGGCACCACGCACCACGGACGCGGGGGAGGCAGGGACGGTACGCCGACCGGCCCTGCCTGCCAGCCCCGCCCGTCCCGTCCGTCCCGGGGGTCGTCCGGTGGCGTCGTCGCCGCCTTCGTCGCCGGACGCGCCCTCGGGCGGGCGGTCGGGCGGGGCGTGCCCGGCACCGAACTCGGCCTCTGGTCGGGGCGGGCCCGGCGGCGTGCCGGGTACGCCTGAGTCGAGAGCGGGGCGGTTGCGTTCCGGTGCCCTGTCAGCGGCGTAACGATGGGGCGGCCAAGTTGTGCGACAACTCTTGCGCAACATGCGCTTACCTGAAACCGTGCAGGCGTGGACACAGCCGACATTCGCCAGGTGACCGACTCCCGTGTTCTGGCGGCCATGTCGCATCCGTTGCGTCGGCGCATGCTCGACGTGCTGAAGGTCCACGGGCCGTGCACCGTCAGTGCCGTGGCGGGCCTGACCGCGCAGTCCGTGGCGAACGTCAGTCATCACTTCCGCGTGCTGCACCGCAGTGGACTGGTCGAGGCGGCGCCCGAGCTGGCTCGCGACGGCCGCGAACGGTGGTGGAAGCTGGCGTCCACGGGGCGGCGATGGTCGAGCCTCGATTTCGCCACGGACCCCGCCGGTGCGGCCGTGGCCGAGGCGGCCGAGTCGCTCAACCTCGATCACCACGTCCGTATCGTCCGCGCCTGGTTGTCGCGCAGCGGTGAGAGCCGGGGAGACTGGGCGGGCCCGGCGTTCTCGATCAGCAACTGGCTCCATCTGACGCCGCAGGAGCTGGCCGAGCTGTCCGGCGAGCTCGGCGCGGTGCTGGATCGGTGGTCAAATCGCCCGCCTTCGGGCGAGGACGACGAGCGTAGGCCCGTCTTCGTCTTCGCCTACGGGCAGCCGGGAGAGCCGTGACGGGCCAGAACGTCACGGACGCGGACGCTGCGGTCGTGCCGGAGGCGCCCAAGTCCGTGCTGCGCAACCGCGGCTTCCGGCTGCTGTGGATCGGCGAGACGACAAGTGCCTTCGGGACCAGTGTCAGTCGTGTCGCGCTACCGCTGATCGCGGTCGTCACCCTGGACGCCAGCACCTTCCAGGTCAGCCTGCTCACCGCGACGGCCTGGCTGCCCTGGCTCCTGCTCGGGCTTCCGGCCGGTGCCTGGGTGGATCGGCTCCCGCGCAGGTCGCTGATGCTGGCCTGCAACGTCGTTTCCCTCGCGACCGTCCTGAGCGCCCCGATCGCCTACTGGGCAGGCGTGCTCACCATCGGGCACCTCCTGGTGGTCGCGCTGCTCACCGGCGCGGCGAGCGTGTTCTTCCAGACGAGCTACCAGGTGTTCCTTCCCTCGGTGGTGGACGACAATCGCCAGCTTCCCGCAGCGAACGCCGCGTTGCAGGGCAGCGAGTCGGTCGCCCAGGTGGCGGGGCCGGGCCTGGCCGGGGCGATCACGCAGGCGGTGGGGGCGGTGTTCGGCCTCGGAGGCAACGCGATCACGTTCCTGGTCTCGTCGTGGTGTCTGCTCCTGATCAAAGCCAAGGACGAGGTGCACGCCGTCGGCGGTCACCGGGCGTCCATGATGAAGGAGATCAGAGTCGGGCTGGGCTTCGTCCGCAGAGATCCATACATCCGGACCTTCACGCTCTTCGGTGCGCTGAGCAACATCGCCCTCACCGGCTACCAGGCGATTCTCGTGGTCTTCCTGGTCCGTGAAGTCGGCACGAGTGCCGCCACGGCCGGGCTGTTGATCTCCGCGATGAGTGTGGGCGGAGTTCTCGGCGCGTCGATGGCCCCGCTTGTCGCCCGCAGGTTCGGAACGGCGCGCGGGCTTCTCCTCGTCGAGTGCCTGGGCGCTCCCTTCGCCCTGCTGATTCCGTTGTCAGCTCCCGGAGCGGGGCTCTGGGTGGCGGTTGTCGGTGGCGTGGGGGTGGGGGTGGGCGTCGTCTGCGGGAATGTCATCAAGGGCAGCTTTCGGCAGAGCTACACCCCGGCGGCGTTGCTGGGCAGGGTCGTCGCGACGATGCATCTGCTGAACTACGGGACGATTCCCCTGGGGGCACTGCTTGCGGGCGTGCTCGGAACCAGCCTGGGGCTCCGTGCGACCATGTGGATCATGGCAGTCGGGCTGGTGGCTGCCGTGGTGGTCCTCCTCGCCAGCCCGATACGGCGACGCCGCGACCTGCCGCTCGCGGTCCCCGCCTGACGCCGCAGCGAACCCCTCGACCCAGCGGTCCCGCGACCCCCGCGACCCCCGGCGAACCCCCGCGACTCGCGACGAAGAGGGCGGCGCGGGCGGAACTTTTGCTGACGTGAGCGAAAGTTCAGGTTGAGTGGCCGGAAGGTATGGACACGGTTCATTCGCGGACCTTAATGTCTGGGGTATCGCGATGATGTCTCGTCGAGGTGAACCGGCGGCGCGGTGACCCATCGACTGGTGACCTCCGGGCGCGCACCCGTCCCGCCCGGAGGCCGCGGCGGTCGGGCAGGCACCCGACGGCCCGAGCGCACCCCCCGGCTACGGCATTCGGCGCGACGGCGCGCGCCCGCCTGGCAGTCAGAAGTCAGGAAGGGACCGCACAACCATGTCCACCAAGGACTTTCAGACCCACCACCCCCGACGATGGCCCACCGCCGCCGCAGCGCTGCTGCTCGTCGCCGCTGCCGGCGCGGTCGGCCTCGGCGCCGGCCCGGCCGCCCTCGGCGGCCCCACCCCGGCCGCCGCGCACGTGATCAGCGGCAGCGACTTCCAACAGGTCGAGCTGGCCCGGGGCGTCGCGGAGACCGGCGAGCCGATGTCACTGGCCGTGCTGCCGGACCGGTCGGTCCTGCACACCGCCCGCAACGGCACGCTGCGCCGCACCGACTCCGCCGGCACCACCACGGTCGTCGGAACCCTGCCCGTCTACAACCACGACGAGGAGGGGTTGCAGGGCGTCGGGGTCGACCCGAACTTCGCCACCAACCGGCACATCTATCTCTACTACGCGCCGCCGCTGTCCACCCCCGCCGGGGACGCCCCCGCCACCGGCACCGACTTCTCCGCCTGGCAGGGCGTCAACCGGCTGTCCCGGTTCGCCCTGAACGCCGACTTCACCGTCAACCAGGCCAGCAAGGTCGACGTGCTGGACGTCCCGGCCGACCGGGGCATGTGCTGCCACGTCGGCGGGGACATCGACTTCGACGCCGCCGGCAACCTGTACCTGTCGACCGGCGACGACACCAACCCGTTCGACTCCGCCGGGTACGCCCCGATCGACGAGCGGACCAACCGCAACCCCGCGTACGACGCGCAGCGCAGCGCCGGCAACACCAACGACCTGCGCGGCAAGATCCTGCGGATCAAGGTCAACACGGACGGGTCGTACTCGATCCCCGCCGGGAACCTGTTCGCGCCCGGCACCGCGAAGACCCGCCCCGAGATCTACGCGATGGGCTTCCGCAACCCGTTCCGGCTCAGCGTCGACAGGGCCACGGGGATCGTCCACGTCGGCGACTACGGGCCGGACGCCGGCACCACCAGCGCCACCCGGGGCCCCAGCGGCCAGGTCGAGTTCGACCGGGTCACCGGCCCCGGCAACTACGGCTGGCCGTACTGCACCGGCACCAACACCGCCACCGAGACGTACAACGAGTGGGACTTCGCCGCCGGCACCGGCGGGGCCAAGTACGACTGCGCGGGCGGGCCGACCAACAACTCGTTCCGCAACACCGGCCTGGGCAAGCTGCCGGCCGCGAAGCCGGCCTGGATCCGGTACGGCGGCGACGCCGGGACCCCGCCCGAGTTCGGCGGCGGCTCCGAGTCCCCGATGGGCGGCCCGGTCTACCGGTACAACGCCGCCTCCACCTCGACGACGAAGTTCCCGCAGTCCTTCGACGGGCAGTTCTTCGCCACCGAGTTCGGCCGCGGCTGGATCAAGCCGATCCACGTCAACGCCGACGGCTCGCCCGGCACCATCGACGCCTTCCCGTGGACCGGCAAGCAGGTGATCGACTCGGCCTTCGGCCCGGACGGCGCGTACTACGTGCTCGACTACGGCACCGGCTACTTCAACGGTGACGCCAACTCCGCCCTCTACCGCTTCGACCACATCGGCAGCGGCAACCGGGCCCCGACCGCCCGGGCGGGCGCGGACCGGACGTCCGGGGTGGCCCCGTTGGCCGTGAGCTTCTCCTCGGCCGGGTCGACGGACCCCGACGGCGGGGCGCTGACCTACGCGTGGGCGTTCGGCGACGGCACCACCTCCACGGCCGCCAACCCGGCCAAGACGTACACCGCGAACGGGACGTACACCGCCACGCTCACCGTGCGGGACCCGCAGGGGGCCACCGGCAGCGCCGGCGTCACCATCACGGTGGGCAACACCGCCCCGACGGTGACCGTGAACAGCCCCGGCAACGGCAAGCTCTTCTCCTTCGGCGACACCGTGCCGTTCAGCATCACCGTCACCGACCCCGAGGACGGCGCGATCGACTGCACCAAGGTCAAGATGACCTACGTGCTCGGCCACGACCAGCACGGCCACCAGATCACCTCGGCGAACGGCTGCTCCGGCTCGATCGCCATCCCGGTCGACGGCGAGCACGACGACGCGGCGAACATCTTCGCCGTCTTCGACGCCGAGTACACCGACCGGGGCGGGCTGACCACGCACACCCAGCACACCCTCCAGCCCCGGCACCGGCAGGCCGAGCACTTCAAGACCTCGGCCGGCATCGCCATCTTCGACAAGGGCACCGCCGAGGGCGGCAAGACCGTCGGCAACATCGAGAACGGGGACTGGATCGCGTTCCAGCCGTACCAGCTCGGGAACGTGACCTCGTTCAGCGCCCGGGTCTCCTCGGCGGGGACGGGCGGCACCCTCCAGGTGCGGGCCGGCTCGGCGACCGGGACGGTGCTCGGCTCGGCCACCGTGCCGGTCACCGGGGCGTGGGACACGTTCACCACGGTCACCGGGGCGGTCTCCGGGGCACCCGCCGGCACCACCACCCTGTACCTCACCTTCGCCGGCGGGGCCGGGGCACTCTACGACCTGGACGCGTTCACCCTGGACACCACCACCGTCACCACCCGGACCGGCCCGGTCAGGGGCCTGGGTGGCAAGTGTCTCGACGTGCGGGGCGGCGCGTCCGCCGACGGGACCCAGGTCCAGATCTACGCCTGCAACGGCAGTGCCGCGCAGGTGTGGGCGGTGACGTCGAACAGCACGGTGAAGGCGTTGGGGAAGTGTCTGGACGTGTCGGGGGCGGGTACCGCCGACGGTACGAAGATCCAGCTCTGGGCGTGTAACGGCTCGGGGGCGCAGAACTGGTCGGCGCAGGCCGACGGGACGGTGCGCAACGTCGGGTCGGGCAAGTGCCTGGACGTCTCCGGCAACACCGCCACCGACGGCACCCCCGTGCACCTGTGGACCTGCCACACCAACGCGAACCAGAAGTGGACCCTGCCCTAGCCGGGTGCGAGGAAGGGCTCCCTGCCGACGGATCCCGTCGCGCAGGGGGCCCGGTCGACCCCACCCTCCCGCAGCGCGAAGCCCCAGGAGAGCGACATGCGCAGACTCCTCCGTCCCGTCCTCGGCGCGGCCAGCACGGCCCTCGCCGTCCTCGCCTGCACCATCCCCGCCATCCCCGCCTCGGCCGCCGACGCCCCCTACGACGTGCTGGTCTTCTCCAAGACCGCAGGCTTCCGGCACGACTCCATCGCGGTCGGCACCCAGGCCGTCCGTGACCTCGGCGCGGCCAACAGCTTCACCGTCACCGCCACCGAGGACGCCGCCGCGTTCAGCACCGCCAACCTCGCGAGGTACGAGGCGGTGATCTTCCTCAACACCACCGGCGACGTGCTCGACGCGAACCAGCAGGCCGCCTTCGAGTCGTACATCGGCTCCGGCGGCGGCTACGTCGGCGTGCACGCCGCCGCCGACACCGAGTACGACTGGCCGTTCTACGGCAACCTCGTCGGCGCCTGGTTCGCCTCCCACCCGGCCATCCAGCAGGCCACCGTCAAGGTCGAGGACCGGACGCACGCCGCCACCGCCCACCTTCCGCAGTCCTGGCCGCGCACCGACGAGTGGTACAACTACCGCACCAACGCCCGCTCCACCGCGCGCGTGCTGGCGACCCTCGACGAGTCGTCGTACTCCGGCGGGTCGATGGGCGGCGACCATCCGCACGCCTGGTGCAAGACGTACACCGGCGGCCGGTCCTTCTACACCGGCGGCGGGCACACCCAGTCGTCGTACGCCGAGCCGGCCTTCCGCTCCCACCTGCTCGGCGGCATCCGGTACGCGGCCGGCCGGGCGAAGGCCGACTGCCGGCCCGAGACCGGCTACACCCCCCTCTACAACGGCTCCGTCGCCGGCTGGTCCCAGGCCGGGCCGGGGAGCTTCACCAACGCCGACGCCACCCTCACCTCGGTCGGCGGGATGGGCCTGTACTGGTACAGCGCCAAGCAGTTCACCAACTACTCGCTCAAGCTGGACTGGAAGCTGGCCGGGGACGACAACTCCGGCGTGTTCGTCGGCTTCCCGCCGTCGACCGACCCGAACTCCGCCGTGAACAACGGCTACGAGGTGCAGATCGACGCCACCGACGCCGCCGACCGCACCACCGGCGCGGTCTACACCTTCAAGTCCGCCGACCTGGCCGCCCGGGACGCCGCGCTCAACCCGCCGGGGGAGTGGAACACCTACGAGCTGCTGGTCGAGGGGGAGCGGCTCCAGGTCCTCCTCAACGGGGTGAAGATCAACGACTTCACCAACACCGATCCGGCCCGCTCGCTCGCCGGCCACATCGGCATCCAGAACCACGGCACCGGCGACGACGCCGCGTTCCGCAACATCCGGATCAGGGAGCTGGGCGGCCCGACGACCGGGAACACCACCTTCCAGGCCGAGGCGTACAGCGCCGCGAGCGGCGTCAGCGCGTACCCCAAGGTCGGGGCCAACGGCGGCCAGACCCTGGGGTACGTCGACCCGGGCGACTGGGCGGGATACCACGGCTTGGACCTGACCGGGGTGACCTCGGTGCGGGCCCGGGTGGTCTCCGGCGGCCCCGGCGGGACCATCCAGTTCCGCACCGGCTCGGCCACCGGCGCCGTGTTCGGCCAGGTGGCGGTGCCCAACACCGGGAGCTGGACGACGTACGCCGACGTCAGCGCCCCGCTGACCGGGGTGCCGGCCGGCACCCAGAACCTGTACCTCACCTTCGCTGGCACCGGGACGGGCCTGTTCGACGTCGACGACGTGACCCTGATCCGGTCGCCAGCCCCCACGAACGGCACCGGCCCGGTCAGGGGCCTGGGTGGCAAGTGTCTCGACGTGCGTGGCGGCGCGTCCGCCGACGGGACCCAGGTCCAGATCTACGCCTGCAACGGCAGTGCCGCGCAGGTGTGGGCGGTGACGTCGAACAGCACGGTGAAGGCGTTGGGGAAGTGTCTGGACGTGTCGGGGGCGGGTACCGCCGACGGTACGAAGATCCAGCTCTGGGCGTGTAACGGCTCGGGGGCGCAGAACTGGTCGGCGCAGGCCGACGGGACGCTGCGTAACGTCGGGTCGGGCAAGTGCCTGGACGTCTCCGGTAACACCTCCGCCGACGGCACCCCCGTGCACCTGTGGACCTGCCACACCAACGCGAACCAGAAGTGGACCCTGCCCTAGCCGAAGTGAGCTGGTGGGAGGGGCCCCGGCCATCGGCTGAGGCCCCTCCCACCGCCAGGAGCGCCGCCGGCCCCGCCCCGGCGGGGATCCGCGGTCCGCGCCGAGCTGCCCACCTCCTGAGGAGGAGGGCGGATGACGCAGTGGCCCCTTCCTAACCGGTCAGGGCCGTCCTAGAGTGGGGGCGGCGACCGTGCGCGGTGGCCGGTGACCCGACGGGAGGCGCAACCCGCTGGGCCCAGGCGCTCCTTCACGCGCCCACCGGCGTCCCGCCACGTCCGCCACGCACCGGCCCCGGCCGGTCGCCCTCGCCCCGGTCCCGCACGCGGAATCCCCCATCACCTCAGGGGAGTAGGACAATGGCGCGACCCATCACGCTCTTCACCGGCCAGTGGGCCGATCTTCCGTTCGACGAGGTCTGCCGGCTCGCCTCCGAGTGGGGCTACGACGGGCTGGAGATCGCCTGCTGGGGCGACCACTTCGAGGTCGACAGAGCGCTCGCCGACGACTCGTACGTCGACCGGAAACGGGAGACCCTGGCGAAGCACCACCTGAAGGTCTTCGCCATCTCCAACCACCTGGTCGGCCAGGCCGTCTGCGACCACCCGATCGACGAGCGGCACCAGGGCATCCTGCCCGCCCGGATCTGGGGCGACGGCGAGCCCGAGGGGGTCCGCCGACGGGCCGCCGAGGAGATCAAGGACACCGCCCGGGCGGCGGCGAGGCTGGGCGTGGACACGGTCGTCGGGTTCACCGGCTCGTCGATCTGGCACACCCTGGCGATGTTCCCGCCGGTGCCGCCGGCCATGATCGAGCGCGGTTACCAGGACTTCGCCGACCGGTGGAACCCGATCCTCGACGTCTTCGACGAGGTGGGGGTCCGGTTCGCCCACGAGGTCCACCCCAGCGAGATCGCGTACGACTACTGGACGACCAAGCGGGCCCTGGAGGCGATCGGGCACCGGCCCGCGTTCGGGCTGAACTGGGACCCGTCGCACTTCGTCTGGCAGGAGCTGGACCCGGTGAACTTCATCCTCGACTTCGCCGACCGGATCTACCACGTCGACTGCAAGGACGCGAAGGTGCGTACCGGCGACGGCCGGCGCGGCCGGCTCGCCTCCCACCTGCCCTGGGCGGACCTGCGCCGGGGCTGGGACTTCGTCTCCACCGGCCACGGCGACGTGCCGTGGGAGGACTGCTTCCGCGCGCTGAACGCCATCGGGTACGCCGGCCCCATCTCCATCGAGTGGGAGGACGCCGGGATGGACCGCCTCGTCGGGGCGCCCGAGGCGCTCCAGTTCGTCCGCCGACTGGCCTTCGACGCCCCGGCCGCCGCGTTCGACGCGGCGTTCAGCAGCAGCCGGGACTGAGCCTGAGGGACAGCAGACGGGCCGGTCGCCCGAAGGCGGCCGGCCCGTCGTCGTACGGTCGGTCAGAGCGTGCTGCCGTTGGTCCCCGTGCCAGACGGCTTGGGGCGGGCGGCAGTGCTCGGGGTCGGCCCCGTCGAGGTGGTGCCGGACGAGCTGTTGCCCGCCTTGGCACCGACTGCGGCCGGCGTGCCGGCGAACGGCTTGTCGGCGGCGGTCAGATCCTGCGTGCCGTTGCCGTTGCCGTTGGTGCTCAGCTTCTCACCCAGCTTGGACTGGCTGATCTTGTCCTTGCCCTCGCTGTAGAGCCGGTTGGCCTGGGCCTGCGCGACCCCGGCCGCCTCCTGGACGGTCGGGTGGTCGAGCACCTTGCGGCCCCGGACGACGAGCTCCTCGTACTTTTCCCGACCGGCACGGGCGCCCAGGACGAATCCCGCAGCCAGCCCGCCAAGAAACATGATCTTTCCGCGCATGGCGGCTCCTTCCGTACCTGACGCGCCATCGTCTCCCCGGGGCGGACCCCGTGGCGATCATCTCGCGCCTATCTTCTCTGTCGACAGCTAACTACCCATCCTCCTCCGAGCTCATACCTGGTTGTGCCAGGATGACGAATTGTCTGGTTTCCAGTTGCCGCCGCAGGCCCCCGCCCGGTCGGGCCGGGTCGGTAACCCCCTGGACCAAACCCCCCGGCAGTCCTGTATTCTTGTGCCGTCACCGGGCACCGGAGGGTTCCGGACCAGGCGACAGCGGTCCCCCGTAGCTCAATTGGCAGAGCAGCCGGCTGTTAACCGGCAGGTTTTTGGTTCGAGTCCAAACGGGGGAGCCAAGCTCCACACCAACGCCCGCCGGCCCCCGGCGGGCGTCCCTCTTTCTGCCCGACGGCCACGGCCGGGCCGGTGATTCACCGAGCCCTCCTCCAGGGTGCGCCGGCCAACGGGTGGCGTACCGCCGGGGCGGTCCTCGCCGGGCCGCGCGCCCCGGGCCGCGCCCTTCATAGACGGCTGCGTGCTGTTATCCTCGCGTAGCCCATCGTGCTGGATCACCGATGAGCCGTCCGGTGGGGCGGATGGATGGGGCTGTTTCGTGGTGGTCAGTGATCCACCACGCGGGTTACGATCCGGCGCGGTAGCGGGGCGGTAGCTCAGCGGGTTAGAGCAGGGGACTCATAATCCCTCGGTCGCGGGTTCGAGCCCCGCCCGCCCCACCAGCGCAAACACCCACTCAAAGAGCACCGCCAGCCCCGGTGCAGGTGCACGGCAGGTGTACCAGCCCGCACCACGAGGTGCACCACGACGGGAAACGGCGCCCCGACCGGACGGTTTCTATCCGGGTCGGGGCACCGCTCGCTGGGTGCCAGTTGCTCTCAGGCATGCCCCCGGAACGACCGAACGTTGCCGCTGTCGGCGCCGTTGATGAGCTGCTGCGGGCGCTCCATCATTGCCTCGGCGGAGGCGTCCCCGTCACGATGGGAAGGCTTTGCGCGAGGCCGAGGCGTGGATATCGTGGGTGGGCAACGGCGACGTCATTGACCATTGCCACCTCGACCGGCACAGGAACGGAACCGGGTGCGACGAGTAGGGTGTGACGACAACGAAAGGCCGGACACCGCCGACCGGGGCCCGGTGACACCGCCCAGGGGCCGGTCGGCCGCGAACCGATTTTTCGCGTACCTGGTCATGCTCGGCTGGCACGGCCTAGTGATCATCGCCTACTTCGTCCTCCTTTGCCAGCAATCTGGAATGAGGGAGTCCTGGGGCAACTCACCGCAGGAAGACATGCTGATCTTCGGGGTCTCCGTCGGTGCACCGGTACTTCTCGGGACCCTGCTGGTTGGTCTGGTCCTGCTCCGGAGGCTCCTGGCGAAAAACCGGATCAACTCGGCGGTTGTGCTTGGCACCGCCGCCGCGTCACCGACGCTCCTGTTTGTGGCGGCGGTCGCTGGCCCTGTCCTTCGTTAGCGGCTACCTAGAGGCGGTTGTCAAGCACGCGTGGCATGCCGTCCACATTCTTATGTCAGTCATGGGCGAGTTCAGACAGTCGTAGCATTTGATCTTGGCGGTTTGGGTGGGGCAGGATGTTCCGCCGTGCGTGCGATGTTGACTTTGGGTGATCGGGAAGAGATATCCCGTGGCCTGGCCGAAGGCTTGGAGTTCAAGCAGATCGCGGTCCTGATCGGCCGTAACCCGTCGGTGGTGTCGCGGGAGGTCGCCCGGCGCGGCGGCCCGGTCGCCTACCGGGCTGCGGCCGCTGACACCGGTGCGGGGGTGGCGCGGCGGCGGCCGAAGACGTGGGCGGTGGAGCGGGTGCCGGGTCTGCGGGAGGTGGTCCGGGAGCGGCTGCGGCTGGGTTGGTCGCCGGCGTCGATCGCGGGTCGGTTGGCGTTCGACTACCCCGACGATCAGGCTTACCGGGTGTCTCACGAGGCGATCTACCAGTGGGTGTACGCCCAGCCGGTGTCCACCCTGGCGCGGGAGTTGATCGGGTTGCGGACTGGCCGCACGGCCCGCCGTGGCGGTGCCCGTCCGGCGCCGGCACCGCGGATCCGGGAGCCCCGCTACCTGGACGAACGGCCCGCCGAGGTCGAGGGGCGGCAGGTCCCCGGGCACTGGGAAGGTGATCTGGTCATCGGCAAGGCAGGCAAGAGCGCCGTGGCGACCCTGGTGGAGCGCACCTCCCGGTTCGTGGTCCTGGTCCCGCTGACCGGCCGGGACGCGCTGACCGTCGGCGACGCGATCATCGCCGCCGCCGGAACCCTCCCGTCGCAGCTGGCCCGGTCGTTGACCTGGGACTGCGGGTCGGAGATGGCCGGACACGCCCGGATCACCGCAGCCGGCCTGCCGGTGTACTTCGCCCGCCCGCACTCACCCTGGCAACGAGGCAGCAACGAGAACGCCAACCGAATCCTGCGCGAATACTTCCCCAAGGGCGTCCCGATCACCTCCGACCCCAAATATCTGGCGATGGTGGCTTCCGAGATCAACGACCGACCGCGTAAGATCCACGGCTGGAAGAAGCCCTCCGAGATATTCACCGAACTCGTCGAGGCGAATGCTTCCACTGGCTGAACCCGCCCTGACCTGCGGCTGGTGGCTGATCGTCTACGGCATTCACGCCACCGCAACGGATGGCCCAACGTCCTCGCACCGGACGAGAACCTGGAGCCCTGGCCCGCGCGGGAGAAAGCACTGATCGCCGCCGGCTATGCCTCGCCGCTGCTGATCCTGGCCACCATCGTGGCCGGATATATGATCAGATCCTGATGCGGGCAGCTCACCCATCCCGTCCTGCCTCTACCTGCGCCGGAGTGCGCCGCCGGCACGCCTCCACCACAGCCGTAACCCAATCCCACACGAAGACCACCTCACCTTTCGCATCTCTTGCAAGCACAACGACAAAGAGGCCGCCCCGTCCATCGGCCCGCGTGGCGGCGAGGCAGGAATGGACGAGGCGGCCCGTTGGGAACTCGGCGCTGGGGAGTAAGACCTGGTGCCAGCTTGAGGTGGTGAGGTCAGGCGATCCGCTCGGTGGCGGTGCCGTCGATCACCCGGTCACGCACCACACCGCGGGATATCGCGGACTGCTGCGCCAGGGTGTCCTTGAATAGCCGAAAACTGCGCCGCTGGACGTACTGCTCGGTGTGCTTCGGCATCGGACGTCGCTTCGCTTCCGTCGACCGTCGCTAACCGGCCCTCGGGCGGCCACACCTGTAGTCACCTATCCGACAGCCAGCCCGGCCAAAGCCATCCCAACCACCACCATCGACCAATCCGCAACAGAACGAGGAGCTTCCTTGACCTACCCTCCCCAGCAGCCCGACCACACCCCCACCATCCCGGCACCTCAGCCGCAGCCGCAGCCGTGGGTTGATCCCACCGGACAGCCGTACCCGCCCGCACAGCAGCCCGCCGCCTTTCCCGCGCCGCCAGCGAAACCCAGCCGCAGGCCGATCATCGTCGTCGCCGCAGCAACCATCGGTGTCCTCGCCATCGGCACCATCGGCTACGTCGTGTGGGACGGCTACATCAAGGAAGACTCCGGAGTCGCCGCTTGCAAAGCCATGCGCGACGGAAAGAGCCCCGACGGCAGCAAAGACATCGGCGACGACGAGAAGATCACCGAAGCGCAGTATCGGGAGGTGCGGGAGGTGTTCGAAGACTCCCGCCACGAGAAGATCCGCGAACACGGAACCGCGCTCATGGATGTCGCCTGGCAGGTCAGTAAGCTTCCCAAGGGGCAGGAGATGGGTGCGCTGGCATACATGGGGCCGTTGACCACTCACATGTCGGGGTTGCAGACTGCTTGCGCCGACCAGGGCGTGATCGTCGACCTGAACAAGGACTAGCTCGACGCAGGAAGAACACTCCCATGGCCAGGGCCCCGGCAAAGTCGTGAGGGGCTCCGGCTTGGCAGGCCCCATGGGATGCGCGCGCTGCCGACGCCATCGGCCCCTGCCGGGTCGGTCTTTGCCGGGTCGGCGTGCCCTGTGTTGGTTCCTATGGAGCTGCCCCGTTTGTGCTGTCGGTGGTGTGGGAGCGTGGACGGGGCAGCTCCATAGGGGCTGAAGGGCAGGTCCCCCGACCGGGTGGGTGGGGGGATTCGTCAGGCCGCCGCCCGGCTGCCCGGTGTGCGGGGCGGCGTAGCGGCGACCTTCCGGGGCCGGATAGCTGAGGGTCGGTGAGACCGGGGCCCTGGCCGGGATCTCGGGTCATCCGCAAGGAGCGGAACGGGATTCCCGGAAGGTGGATGAAACGTCGGGCGGGATCGGACACTCCGCGGCTTTGCCGGGGCCCTGCTCCCATGGCCACCCCGAAACTCCCCGCCGGATTGATCAGTGGCCTCCGTCAGCTTGCCGAACAGCATGGGCAAGCCCATGAGGTCGGCGGGTATGAGCCGCGCTCAAAAGAGCTGCGCGAGTTCCACCCCGACCGGTTCCTGCTGTGGCTGGAGGGCCGTTACGATCCGGCAACGGACAAGGGGTAGCGCATCACTCCCTAACCTGCTTTGAACGTTCTCCGAAGCTGGCCGACCCCACCGGTGCTGGTACGCGCGAGTTACCGCCCGGCTGGGCGGATGGTGAGGCGGGAGACCGCGACAACGGCGGCGCCGGCGGTCGCCTCGGCCACCAACTGGCGGTGGCCGGCATCGTCGGGATCGCCGATCGTCGCGGTGACGGTGAGCGTGGTGCCCCCGTCGTCGGGCACCAGCAGCGGCAGCATGAACCGGGTCTCGTGGTCGAGCACTCCGGCCAGGTCCCCGATCCACTCGGTGACTGCCCGCGCGGTCAGCGCCATGGTGAGCATCCCGTGCCCGATGACGCCGGGCAGTCCCGACCGGGTGGCGGCGTGGTCGCTGAAGTGGATCGGGTTGAAGTCACCCGACGCGCCCGCGTAGCGCACCAGGTCCTGTCGGGTGACCGTGAACTCGCGGGCCGGAAGCTTCTGGCCGGGCACGGTCCAGGGCTGTCGCGGTTCCGCGCTGCGCTTGGCACCCGGGGGCCGGGTGCCCCGCTCCACCAGCGTCGAGTACGCCGTACAGACCGGCTCGCCGCCCGTGGTGGCGATCTCGCTGCGAGTGGTGAGGATCTGGTGTACCCCGCCGGACTGGATCCGTTCGATGTGGACGGTCACCGTCAGCTCGTCGCCGGGCTGGATGCCTCGCGTGTGCCGGAATCGCTGGCTCCCGTGCACCACCCGGCTGTAGTCCAGACCGAGCGTCGGGTCGGACAGCGTGTTCCGAGTGGCGGGCAGGCTCAGCACGATGGGGAAGGTGGGTGGGACCACCGGCTGGCCGTCCTGGGCAGGGGCGGCTCCGGTGGCCAGGATGAACTCCTGGATCTTCTCCTGGCTGACCCGGTACGGCGCGGTGGGCGCGAACACCTGGCCAATGAATGCCTCGTTGAGCGGCATGTCTCTCTCCTGATCGGGTCTTCTAGAGCGCGGCGGCCAGCCACGCGACCAGGTCGACGTCGGTGGTCTTGAGGGTCATGACGTCGACGCCGGCATCCGCCCAGGCCGCCAGCCGGTCCCGGATCCTTTCGCGGGGTCCCACCAGGGCAAGCTGGTCGATGAGCGCGTCCGGTACCGCGCCGGCGGCCTGGTCGCGGTGGCCGCCCAGGTACAACTCCTGGATCTGGTGGGTGGCCGCCTCGTAGCCCAGCCGGGACGCCAGGTCGGCGTAGAAGTTGCGGCCGCGTCCGCCCATGCCGCCCAGGTACAGGGCGAACGCCGGGCGCAGCGCGTCCCGGCAGGCCGCGAGGTCGGCTCCGGGCGCCATGTGCACCGTGGCCACGATCCGCAGCGGGCCGAGGTCCGCAGGGCGGCGGGCCAGCCCGGGGGCGAGCATGTCCCGGTACAGCTCGGGCCGGTCCGGGCAGTAGAAGGCGGGCAGCCAGCCCTCGGCGAGTTGTCCGGCGAGCGCCACGTTGCGCGGGCCGTTGGCCGCCAACAGGATCGGTATCCGCGGGCGTACCGGATGCAGGGTGGCCTTCAGTGGGCGCGGTGGTTCCCGGTCGGGGCGCGGATACGGCAGCGGGTAGTGGACGCCAGGGTAGGTCAGCGGTTCCCGCCGGGCCACCGCCGCGCGCACGATGTCGACGTACTCACGGGTTCGGGCCAGCGGGGAGTCGAAGGCGACGCCGTGCCAGCCCTCCACCACCTGCGGGCCGGAGGTGCCCAGGCCCAGCAGGAGCCGGCCGTCGCTGAGCTGGTCGAGGGTGAGCGCGGTCATCGCGGTGGCGGCCGGGGTGCGGGCCGGCATCTGGAGCACCGCCGTGCCCAGGCCGATGCGGCTGGTCACCGCCGACAGGTGGCCCAGCACGCTGACCGCGTCGGAGCCGTACGCCTCCGAGACCCACAGCGAGTCCAGGCCGGCGGCGTCGGCGCGGCGGGCCACGGCACCGAGGTCCCGCAGGCCGGTTGAGTGTCCGAGGCTGAGTCCGAGTTTCATGAGGCCCGTTCTGTATATAGAACGATCATCGTCTTGATTTCGAGAACAGTAGGGACGCTGAGGGATGGGCGTCAAGGGCCGGGAATCTCGACTGATGCCGAGGTGGGGGCCGGAAGAGGGTTGACAACCCACGGGGCCCATTCGATGATGTTCGCCACACAGGCTTTGAACGCAGTTCTGCTGACAGACCGTTGGCGTTCGTTCCCGTCCTCTACTCGGACGCCGAGAGCCGGAGCCCCCGGCTCATCTCCTCCACACCCCCCAGCCCGGCGTCGCATGTCGCTCGTCAGGGCTCTCCGGCCGCAATGCCCCACCCGCAGGAGCGACCATGTCCCGTACCCACGCGGCGCGATGCCTGAGCATCGTGGCCACCTCACTCACGCTCGCCGTATCGATCACCGCCTGCGGCGACGGCAAGGACTCCGGCGACTCGTCGTCCGGAGACATCGTCATCGGCATGGTCGAGGACACCTCGGGTGGTACCGCGGCCACATCGGCCGAAGCGAGCACCGGGATCTCGCTGGCCATCGACGAGATCAACAAGGCAGGCGGCGTCGGCGGGCGATCGCTCAAGCTGATCCGCCAGAGCGACGGCAGTCAGCCCAGCCAGACCCCGGCCGTGGTACGCAAGCTCGTCAGCGACGGTGCCCGCGTCATCATCATGAACTCGTCGTCGGCCTCGGCCCAGCAGGTCAAGCCGATCGTCGAGCAGGAGAAGATCGTGGCCGTCTCGGCGACGAACATCGCCACCGCCATCGCGGAACCGCCGAACAACACGTTCTCGTTCATCCTGGCCAACCCGATCACCGACATCGGCACCGTGTATGCGGCGGCGTTCGAGAAGATCGGCGTCAAGCGGCTGGCCGTCATCACCGACGACTCGCCCACCATGGCCGGGCTCAACAAGGGGCTGCTGCCCATCTTCGAGAAGTCCGGCGTCACCATCGTCGCCAACGAGAAGGCGCCGCTCAACAGCACCGACGTGGCGTCGCAGGTGAGCCGCATCGACGCCGCCAAGCCCGACGCGCTGTTCGTCTCCTCGCTGGGCGGACAGCTGGAGGTGCTCTTCCACAACACCGCGAACCAGATCATGCCGGACCTGCCGCGGATCTCCCTGGCGTCGATCGGCAACCAGCCGGACACCTGGAAGCTCGCCAAGCCCGGCGCGTTTCGGCAGCTCGTCTACGCCAGCGCCATCTCCGCCGACAACACCCGCTCCATCGAGCTGGGCGAAAAGCTCAAGGCCAAGCTGGGGGACAAGTACCTGGGGCTGACCGCGTTCGCCGCGCAGGGCTACGACACCGTGCACCTGCTGAAGCAGGCGATCGAGAAGGCCGGCGTGGACAGCGGCCCGGCGCAGGTGCGGGGCGGGCTTGAGCAGATCAGCGCTTTCCCGGCGAGTTGGGGGCGGCAGGGCTTCACGATGAGCTTCACGTCCACCAAGCACGTCGGCAGCGACGGGCTGTGCGGCATCGTGCTGCGCCGCTTCACCGAGCAGAACCAGCCCGGCGACAACTGGGCCGACTACCAGCCGCAGTGCTCATGACCGACACGACAGCTCAGCCGCGTACCGCGTTCATCACCGGTGGCGCCCGGGGCATCGGGCGGGCGTTCGCAGAGGCGCTCGTCGCCGACGGCACCCGGGTGGTCCTGGCCGACGTCGACGAGACGGCGGCGGTGCAGGCCGCCGCTGATCTCGGGGCCACCGTGGCGCTCGGGGTCGCCTGCGACATCGCCGACGAGACGTCGGTGCAACGCGCGGTCGACGAAGCGGTGGCCCACTTCGGCGGTCTCGACATCCTGATCAACAACGCCGGCAAGCACCTGATGGCCTGGAGCCGACCGGTCACCGAGATCTCCACGGCCGGCTGGCGGGAGATCCTCGACGTGAACGTGCTGGGCATCGTCAACTGCGCCCGGGCCTGCCGGCCGCACCTGAGCCGCGGCGGCGCGGGTGCGGTACTCAACATCTCGTCGGTGTCCGGGTTCGCCGCCACCGACGTGTACGCCATCACCAAGCTCGCCGTGCGTGGCCTGACCGTCGCGCTGGCGAAGGAGTTCGCGCCCGACGGGACACGGGTCAACTGCCTGGCCCCCGGGCCGATGGACTCCGAGTCGGCCATGGCCGACCTGCCCGAGGAGTTGCTTCGCGACTTCATCACCAACAAGCAGCTCATCCAGCGGCAGGGCCGGATGGCCGACCTCGTGGGCGCCATGCGGTTCTTCTGCGGCGCGGACAGCGCCTTCATCACCGGCGAGACCCTGATCGTCGGCGGCGGTCACCCACTTCGGGTCTGACCCGCATCACCACCACCCGCATCACCACCACCCCAAGGAGTGAGTTCTATGTCGTGGAGCCTGCATCACGTCAACCTGCCCGCCTCGGACGTCCGGGCGATGGCCGCCTTCTACACGAAGGTGTTCGGCATGCAGGAGAAGAAGTTCCCGTTCGTCGACGACGGCCGGGGTGCTCTGCAGACGGGCAACGACTTCGTCGCACTGTTCGAGGACACCAACCAACGGCAGATCCACATCTGCAAGCCGACCCCGTCGCTGCCGTGGGACAACGACCTGCGGCTGCACCCGGTCATCAACGGACACATCGCCATCGAGGTCGACGACATCGACGGCGTGATGCGACGGCTGGCCGAGATGAAGATGCCCTACAACGACGCCGGCACGTGGGCGTTCAAGGGGTACCGGCAGGTCTACTGCTACGACCCGTCGATGAACGTCGTCGAAATCAACCAGAAGCACCCTTGATCCAATGATCCCCCTACAGGTCATCGTCTCGATCATCGAGACGGGATGCTTCTTCGGTCTGCTGGCCGCGGCGATGTTCGTGGTGCGGGAGAGTTCCGGATTCTTCAACTTCGCGGTCGGCGGGTACGCGGTGTTCGCCGGGCTTGCCTCGGCGTACTTCACCAGCGTGCGGGGGCTTCCCGCCGCCGCCGGAATTGTCATCGGGGTGATCGGCGCGGTGGCGCTGGCGCTGCTGACCGAGGTGCTCGTGGTGCGTCCGATGTGGAAGCCGGGCGCCAACGAGGAACTGCCGATGGTGATCGCGCTGGTGGCCACACTGTTCGCCCTCGAACAGATCTCCGGGGTGCTGTTCGGCCGTGCCGCGCTGCCCGGGCCACAACTGGTCGGGGACGGGGCGGTACGGCTGGGCAGCGCCACGGTGACCGCGCAGGCGGCGCTGGAGGTCGGGCTGACCGCGCTGGCGTTCGGGTTGCTGCTGCTGTTCATCTACCGCACCCGGATGGGTCGGGGACTGCGCGCGATCGGTGAGAACACCCCGGCCGCCATCGTCCTCGGGCTGCCGGTGCGGGCGGTACGCATCACCTCGTTCACCCTGGCCGGGGTGCTGGCCGGCCTCGCCGGCAGCGTCTTCGCGGCGCGATCCGGGATCATCTTCGAAAGCGCGATGGACTACACCCTCTTCGCGTTCCTGGCCCTGGTGATCGGCGGTACCGCGTCGGTGTGGGGGCCGCTGGCCGGCGGGCTGATCCTGGCCGCCATCCAGTCGGCCGCCATCTTCTACTTCGGCGCGGCAGCCCTGCACTACGCGACGCTCGCCGCCGCCGTGCTGTTCTTCGCCTTCCGCCCCCAGGGGATCTTCATGAAACGGGTACGGGTATGAGCGCCACTCGCCTGCGGCCCCTCGCCGAACCGGTCATCTCCGGCGTGCTGCTGATCCTCGCCGTCACCTGGGTCGGCACCGACGGGTACCGGCAGGACCTCGCCGTGCTCACCGTCACGTACGGGCTGATCGGGCTCGGCCTGTACAGCCACTTCATCATGGGCGACTCGCTGTCCATCGCTTACAACGCGTATGCGGCGATCGGCGGCTACGCGCTGGGCCTGGTCGCCACCCGGACCGGCTGGCCGCTGCTGGTGTCGCTACCACTGGGCATCGTCGCCGCCGTGCTCATCTCCGTGCTCCTGGGCCTGGCCACCCGCCGGCTCAACGGCTTCTACCTGGCCGCCGTGACGCTGCTGTTCAGCGAGGCGTTCCAGGCGTGGCTCGTCGACGCGGACGGCGTCACCGGCGGCGCCGAGGGCGTGATCCTCACCCGGTCGCTCAGCGTCTTCGGCGCGGAGCTCGGCAGGGACCAGATCGTGGTCATCGCGCTGGTGCTGATGTGGCTCGTCGCGCTGCTGCTGTCCCGGCTGCGCCGCTCGCCGTTCGGCGTCGCGCTGCGGGCCAAGGGGCAGGCCGCGGTCGCCGTCGAGGCGGCCGGGGTGCCGGTGACCGCGCTGACCCTCATCTCGCTGAGCATCGGCGCCGCGATCGGATCGCTGGCCGGCGCCGTGTTCACCTCGGCGAACCTGTCGATCCTGCCGGAGTCGATCCCGGTGTCGGTGGCGTTCCTCGCGGTGTTCATCCCGTTCCTGGGCGGGCGGTCCAGCCCGTGGGGTGTGGTCATCGGTGCGCTGCTGGTCACCCAGCTCACCTTCAACCTCAACTTCTTCCAGGGTTCCGGGACGCTCCTGTTCGCCGTCGCCGTGGTGGCGGTGCTCATCTTCGCCCCGGAGGGCCTGATCGGGCTGGCCCGCGATCTGACCGGCCGGCTCGTCGGCGCTGTCAACAGAGGCGGACGCGATGAACGCTGACATTCTCTCCTGTCAAGAGCTGACCAAGTCGTACGGCGGCGTCAAGGCGGTCACCGGCGCCTCGTTCACGGTCGGTGCCGGTGAGATCGTGGGGCTGGTCGGCCCCAACGGCGCGGGCAAGAGCACGATGGTCGACCTGATCGGCGGCGAACAGCAGCCCGACAGCGGCCAGGTACTCGCCGGCGGGGTGCCGCTGGCCGGATCGCCGTCCCGCCGCGCCCGTCGCGCCGGGCTGGCCCGTACCTATCAGTATCCGCAGGTCGCCGGCGCGCTCACGGCCCGCGACAACATCATCGTCGGCGGCCTCGCCCGGGGGATGTCCTCCGGCCTCGCACTGCTGGGAGCGGCGGCGCGGGGCGTGGTCGCCCCGGGCGGCCGGGCACTGCGCGAGGAAGCCGGCCAGGTCGCTGCCCGACTCGGGCTGCACCGGATCGACCGGCTGGCCGCCGACCTGACCCTCGGCGAGCTGCGGCTGCTTGAGGTGGCCCGCGCGCTGTTGCAGCATCCGCGCATCGCGCTGCTCGACGAGCCCTTCGCCGGGCTGGCCTCCGACGGCATCGCCGGCCTGTCCGAATCCATCCGCACGGTCGCCGCCGCCGGCACTGCCGTGCTGCTGGTCGACCACAACGTCGACATCGTGGCCTCGATGGCCGACCGGATGGTGCTGATGGCCGGCGGCACGGTCGTCTTCGACGGCGCACCCCGCGACTGCCTCGCCAGCACCGAGATGCAGGCAGTCTACTTCGGCACCGGGCAGGTGGATCGATGAGTGAGACGGGACTACGGGCCACCGACCTGACCGTCCGGTACGGACGGGCCAGCGCGCTGAACCTCACCGAAACGGAACTGCGGGTACCGGCGGGGCGGGTGACCCTCGTGGTCGGCCCCAACGGCGCCGGCAAGAGCAGTCTGGTCCTGGCACTGTACGGCTCGGTGCCGGCGGGCGGGCAGGTGTACCTCGGCGGCCGGGACGTCTCCGCGCTGCCCACCCGGGTCCGGGCCCGGTCCGGGCTCGCCCTGGTTCCGCAGGGCCGGCAGCTCTTCGCCCGGATGAGCGTCCGGGAGAACCTGATGGTCAGCGCCGAGCTGCTCCGCCTGGACCCGGAGCGGGTGGAGCAGGCACTGGACCGCTTCCCGATCCTGCGCACCCGCGCGAACCGGCCGGCGGGCGTGCTCTCCGGCGGTGAGCAGCAGATGATGGTGGTGGCCCGGGCGCTGATGACCGACCCCAGCGTGCTGCTGCTCGACGAGATGGCCACCGGGCTGGCCCCACTGATCGTGGACGACCTGCTGCGCACCGTGCGGGAGCTGGCCCGGTCGGGCACCGCCGTGCTGCTGGCCGCGCCGACCATCGGCGTGCTCGGCCAGGTCGCCGACGGCGGCGTCGTGCTGATGCGCGGCCGCGTCGTCGCCGAACACGATGACGTCGCCGAACTGGACGCCGCCTACCAGGCCGCCATGGGCGCCATCGTGGAGGGCTGAGCCGTGGCCGACGGTGCCGTCGTGGTCGGTTTCGTGGGGCTGGGCAACATCGGTCGGCCGATGGCCGGCACCCTGGCGGGCACGTTCCCGGTGGTCGTGTACGACGTGAACGCGTCGGCCGCGGCCGAGGTGCCCGGTGCCCGGGTCGCGGCCTCGCTGGCCGACGTGGGCGCCGCCGCGACCGTGGTGGGCGTCGCCGTCTACGACGATGCCCAGGTCCGGGACGTGGTGACCGGGCTGCTGGCCGGGATGCGCCCAGGCGGCACCATCCTGGTGCACAGCACGATCTCGCCGGGCACGGTGCGGGACGTCGCGACCCAGGCGGGCGCGGCCGGGGTGGCGCTGCTGGACGTGGCGGTGGCCGGCGGTGACGCCCGGGCCCGAAGCGGCGAACTCACCCTGATGGTCGGCGGCGACCCGGACGAGCTGGCCCGCGTCCGCCCGGTCCTCGACACCCTGGGCAGCCGGATCTACCACGTGGGTCCGGTCGGCGCGGGACTGGCCGCCAAGCTGGCCAACAACCTGGCGCTGCACGTCGGGTTCCAGGTGCTGGAAGAGGCCCTGGCGCTGGGCGGCGGCGCGGGCGTCGGCGAGGCGGCGCTGCTGGAGGTGCTGGACTCCGGCACCGCGCAGTCCTGGCTGACCGGCAACTTCGCCTACTACCGCCGGCAGATCCGCGAGGTGCTGCCGCCCGGCATGGTCGCCAAGGACCTGCACGCCGCCGTCGCGCTGGCCGGCGACGGCGCGGACCTCCCGTTGACCAGGCTGGCCGCCGGCGCCCCCGCGCGGGAGGCGGTGGTGGTGGCGGCGCTGCGGACCCCACTGGGCCGCCGCCGGGGGGCGCTGAGCGGGGTACGCCCGGACGAGCTGCTGGCCTACACCCTGAGCCGGCTCGTGCAGCGGGCCGGCATCGCGCCGGACACGGTGGACGACGTGATCGCCGGATGCGTCAACGCGGTCGGTGAGCAGGGGCGCAACATCGCCCGGGTGGCCGCGCTGGCCGCCGGCCTGCCGGTCACGGTGCCCGGTGTGACGGTCAACCGGATGTGCGGTTCCAGCCAGCAGGCGCTGCACTTCGCGGCGCACGCGGTGCTGAGCGGCCAGCAGCGGATGGTGATCGCCGCCGGCGTCGAGTCGATGTCCCGGGTACCGCTGGGCGCCGACGCGGCGGGCGTCACCCCACCGGGCGCGGTCACCGGCCGGTACGCGCTGGTGGACCAGGGCGTGGCGGCGGACCGGATCGCCGCGCGCTGGCACCTGGACCGGGCCGAGCTGGACGCCTTCGCCCTGGCCAGCCACCGCAACGCCGAGGCGGCCTGGCGGGACGGCCGGTTCGCCGACGAGTGCGTGCCGGTACCCGCCGACCTCACCGCGGCGCTGCTCGCCGGCGAGCAGCCCGACGCCGGCTGGCTCATCGAGCGCGACGAGGGTATCCGGCCCGACACCTCGCTGGCGGCCCTGGCCGCTCTGGAGCCCGCGTTCGGCGCGGACGGCGTACACCACGCCGGCAACTCCAGCCAGCTCACCGACGGCGCGGCGGCCGTGCTGGTCTGCGACGGCGCCGAGGCGCAACGGCTCGGCCTGGTACCGCTGGCCCGGATCGTGGCCACCGAGGTCGTCGGCGTGGACACCGACCTGATGCTGCACGGCGTCATTCCGGTGACCCGGCGCATCCTGGAGCGCACCGGACTGACCCTTGCCGACATCGACCTGTACGAGGTCAACGAGGCGTTTGCCAGTGTCCCCCTGGCCTGGCTGCGGGAGACAGGCGCCGATCCCGGGCGGCTCAACGTCAATGGTGGCGCCATCGCGCTGGGCCACCCCACCGGGTGCTCGGGCGCCCGGCTGGCCACCACCCTGCTGTACGAGCTGCGCCGCCGGGGCGGCCGGTACGGGTTGCAGGTCATGTGCGTCGGATACGGGATGGCCACCGCGACGCTCTACGAACGGATTGGTGAGGCATGAGCGAACTGCTGTCGGCGGATACCCGGGAGATCCTGGACGGGCTGCGCGACTTCCTGAACGCGGAGGTCCTCGCCCGCCACCGTGACGCCGGTGCGCTGCTGTCCGACCCGCGCCAGCGGTACGGGCCGGACGGCCGGCACGTCGCCGCCGTCGAGGAGCACCGCCGCGCGGTCCGGATGGCCTCGTCCCGCGCCGGGTACTACACGATGTTCGTGCCCGAGGAGCTGGGCGGCGGCGGGCAGGGCGCGGTCACCATGTACGCGGCGTGGGAACTCATCAACCGGCTCTGCGGCAGCGGCGGCTGGCTGGGCAGCGAGGTGGTGGCGCACTGGGCCACCGGACCGAGCGTGGTGTTCGCCCGCGCCGGGCAGCGGCTGCGGGACACCTTCCTGGGCTCCCTGCTCTCCGGCGAGCAGACCATGTGCTTCGCGATGTCCGAGCCCGGCGCCGGCTCGGACGTGTGGCAGATGTCGACCCGGGCGGTACCCGAGGCCGGCGGCTGGCGGCTCACCGGCGTCAAGCAGTGGATCTCCAACGGGCCGCATGCCGACCTGGCCATCGTCTTCGCGGTCACCGATCCCGAGAGGGCGCGGGCCAGGGCGGGCGGCATCTCGGCGTTCCTGGTGCCGACCGACGCGCCGGGATTCCAGGTGGACAGCGTCATCGGCCTGTACGGCCAGATGGGCGGCGAGCACGCCATCCTGTCGATGAACGAGGTGCGCGTCGAGGACTGGCAGCTGTTCGGCGAGCCGGGCGGCGGGCTGTCGCTCGGGCTGGACGGCATCGCCACCGGCCGGCTGTACAACACGGCGAAGGGCGTCGGGCTGGCCCGCTGGGCGCTGGGCCTGGCGGTCGACTTCGCCACCGAGCGGGAGACGTTCGGCACCCGGCTGTTCGACAACCAGGGCATCTCGTTCCCGCTGGCCGATGCCGCCACCCGGATCCACGCGGCGCACCTCATGGGACTGCACGCCGCCGAACTGGTCGACGCCGGGCGTCCCGCCCTGACCGAGGTGGCGATGGCCAAGCTGTTCGCCACGGAGATGGCCACCGATGTCATCGACCGGGCCATGCAGACGCTGGGCGGAATGGGCATCACCACCGAGGTGGGGCTCGCTAAGGCGTGGCAGAGCATGCGGACGGTCCAGATCGCGGACGGCTCTTCGGAGATACTCAAGCGGCTCATCTCACGGCGCATGGCCAATGGAGAGGTGAGCAGATGAGTCGAGGTGACGCTGCCATGACCGAGGAATATCGGGTTCCCGCCATCGAACGGGCCGTACGGGTGCTGCGGCTGCTTGCGGCACAGGACTCAATGTCGCTGGCGAAGACGGTGGAAGCCACCGGCATGAACAAGAGCACCACCTACTACATTCTGCGCACCCTGCTGGCCGAGAATCTCGTCCAGATTGACGACACCGGACAGGGCTACCAACTCGGCCCCGCACTGGTCGAACTCGGTGCCGCCGCGGCCAACCAGATGAACGACGTCAGCATCGCCAAGCGCAGCCTGGCGAAACTGCTGGACCAGATGAACGCCACGATCGTGCTGTACCGGCGGATCAGCCTGACGGAGATCATCCTGGTCGACAAGCTGGAGCGCCCGCACCGGGTACGCATCACCCTGCAGGTCGGCACGCCGGTGCCGATCCAGGGCGGCTCGTTCGGCCGGGTCTTCCTCGCCTACGACCAGCCCTCGCAGGTCAATGCCGCGCTGGCCACCGGGCTGCAACTGTTCACCAGCAAGAGCGTCACCCGCAAGGAGATCTTCCTGCGCGACCTGGAACGGGTGCGCGAGCAGGGCTTCGCGGTCGACCACGAGGGATACGCGCTGGGCGTCAGCACCGTCGCCGCGCCGGTCTTCGGGCCGGACGGGCAGATCCGGCTGGTCGCCGCCGCCGTGGCTTTCACCAGTGAGATGGACGAACAACAATCCGCCTTGTACGGGCGTCTGCTGCGCGAATGCTGCGAGCGGATCACGAAAATGCTCGCCGGTCGCACCGAACTCGTCGGTCAGGACGAGTCCTGGGCCGACCACCAACCTCCGAAAGACAGGGAGTACCGCACATGACGGCTACGGCCTCGGTTTCAACACAGGCGCTTCGCGGTCAGGTGGCCGTCGTCACCGGTGGAGCGGGCGGGCTGGGCCTGGCCATCAGCCGGGAACTCGGGATGGCCGGCGCCATTGTGATCGTCGCCGACATCGCCGCCGAACCCGCCGCCCGCAGTGCCGAACAGCTCGCCGCGGATGGCGTCGACGCACATCCGCACGTGCTGGACGTGACGTCCCGGCAGAGCATCGACGCGATGGCCGCCGAGGTGAATGCCCGGCACGGCCGCATCGACATCCTGGTCAACAACGCCGGCTTTCCGGTGGACCGGCCGCTGGTGTCCATGAGTGACGAGGACTGGCACCAGGTGCTCAACGTGTGCCTGTACGGCACCTTCGCGTGCAGCCGGGCGGTGGCGCCGGGCATGATCGAGCGCGGCTACGGACGGCTCATCAACATCAGCTCCCGCGCGTACCTGGGCAACCCGGGGCAGGCGAACTACGCGGCGGCCAAGGCCGGCATCGTCGGCCTGACCCGCACGCTGGCCAAGGAGCTCGGCAAGCACAACATCACGGTCAACGCGATCGCCCCCGGCCTGATCGCCACCGAGACCGTCCGCCGGCACCCGAAGTTCGACGCCATCGCGGAACGGGCGCAGCGCGCCAACTCGATCCGCCGCCTCGGCACCCCCGAGGACATCTCCGCCGCCGCGCTGTACCTCGCCTCGCCGGCAGCCTCATTCGTCACCGGGGACGTGCTGCACGTCACCGGCGGCCGGTTCAGCTGAGGCGGCGGCGATGGACGTCATGCTGAGTGAGGACGAGCGGCTGCTGCGCGACAGCGTGCGCTCGTACCTCGACGCGAAGATCGCACCGATCGTGACCGAACACGAACGCGCACGCACCTTCCCCTGGCACAGGTTGGCCGAGCTGTACGAGTTCGGGTACGTGCGCGGTGTGGTGCCGGAGGCGGACGGCGGTGACGGCGCCAGCCACATGGTGCTGGCGCTGCTGATGCAGGAGGCCGGCCGCTGCTGGGGTTCGCTGCGCACCACCCTCAACGTGCAGAGCATGCTGGCCCGCGTGCTGAGCACCGCCGGCACGCCGGAGCAGAAGGAGCGGTTCCTGCGACCGCTGCTGGCCGGGCAACGGTTCGGCTGGTTCGCGCTCACCGAACCCGACGCGGGCTCCGACGCCGGCGCGCTGCGCACCACCGCCCGGCGCGACGGGGACGACTACGTCATCAACGGGCAGAAGCTGTACATCACCAACGCCCTGGCCGGCGACTTCGGGGTCGTGCTGGCCCGGGTTCCGGACACCGGCGAGGTCAGCGCGTTCCTGGTCGACCGGACGGAGTCGGAGTACCAGGCCCACGACATCCCGCACATGCCGCTGCGGGCCACGACCAGCTGCGAACTGGTCTTCGACCAGACCCGGATTCCGGCGACCAACCTGCTCGGCGAGCTGGGCCGGGGGCTGTCCCTGGCGATGTCCGGCGTCAACCTGGGCCGGTTGAACATGGCCATGGGCGCGGTCGGGCTGGCCCAGGCGTGCCTGGAGTCCTGCGTGGACTTCGCCCGCACCCGGGAACAGTTCGGCCGCCCGATCGCCGGGTTCCAGCTGGTGCAGGAGATGGTGGTGCAGGTCGCCACGCTCACCGAGACCGCCCGGCTGCTGGGCTACCAGGCCGCCCGCACGCTCGACGCCGGGCTGCCGGGCCGGTACGAGTGCTCGATGGCCAAGTACTACTGCGGCGAGGCGGCCGGTCAGGCGGCCACGCTCGCGTTGCAGGTGCACGGCGGGGCCGGGCTGATGGAGGAGTCCCCGGTGGAGCGCTACTTCCGCGACGCACGGGAGGCGACCATCCCCGAGGGCACCAGCCAGATCCAGATCCTGCACCTGGGCAAGCACCTGCTCGGCGTGTCGGCACTGCGATGAACACGGCACACGACGGAGGAGGGGCCATGACCGGGCCGCTGCACGGGGTACGGGTCATCGAGGTGGCGGCGCTGGGCCCGGTGCCGTTCGCCGGGATGCTGCTGGCCGACATGGGCGCCGAGGTGATCCGGGTCGACCGGGTGGGCGCCCCCGCGCCGGGTGCGGGAGCGAGCGTCGAGACGGATCCGCGGCACCGGCACCGGCGCACCGTGGCACTGGACCTCAAGCGGTCCGAGGGCGTGGACCTGTTGCTGCGCCTCGTGGAGGGCGCCGACGTGCTGATGGAGGGGATGCGGCCCGGCGTGATGGAGCGGCTGGGCGCCGGCCCGCAACCCTGCCAGGAACGCAATCCGGGGCTGATCTACGCGCGGATGACCGGCTGGGGGCAGGACGGGCCGCTGGCCCAGCGGGCCGGGCACGACATCAACTACATCGGGATCGCCGGAGCGCTGCACCCGATGGGCCCGGCCGAGCTGCCACCGCCGGTGCCGTTGAACCTGGTCGGCGACTTCGGCGGCGGCGCGATGTACCTGGCCTTCGGCATCGCCTGCGCGCTGCGGGAACGGGAGCGCTCAGGGGTCGGGCAGGTCATCGACGCGGCCATGGTGGACGGTGCCGTCTCGCTGACCGCGATGTTCCACGGGATGCTGGCCGCCGGCACCTGGTCGGACCGGCGGGAGAGCAACGTGCTCGACGGCTCGGCGCACTTCTACCGCACGTACCGCACCGGCGACGGTGGTTTCATGGCGGTCGGCGCGATCGAGCCGCAGTTCTACGCCCAGCTGCTGTCCGGGCTCGGGGTGGCCGCCGCTAACTTTCCGCAGCACGACCGGGAGCGCTGGCCCGCGTTGGCCGCCGCGTTCGCCCGGATCTTCGCCACCCGCACCCGGGACGAGTGGACTGCGGTGTTCGACGGCACCGACGCCTGCGTCACACCGGTGCTGTCGATGGCCGAGGCCGCCGCTCACCCGCATCTGGCCGCCCGGGGCACGCTGGTGCCGGTCGCGGGTACGCCCCAGCCGGCACCCGCGCCACGGTTCTCCCGGACCGCCGCGGTGCCGCCGGGCCCGCCGGTCGGGTACGGCCGGCACACCGACGAGCTGCTCGCCGGCCTCGGACTGTCCGAAGCAGACATCGAACGGCTGCGCGCCGAGCGGATCGTGGGTTAGCGCCATGACCAACGAGGACATCGAGTACGACGAGCGCGACGGCATCGCCACCATCCGGCTCAACCGGCCGGAGGTGGGCAACGCGCTGTCCCGGCGGATGCGGCCCCGGCTGCGCGAGTTGTGGGCGAAGGTACGCGACGACCCGTCGGTACGGGTGGTCATCGTCACCGGAACCGGGGACCGCCACTTCTGCACCGGCGCCGACGTCCGCGAGGTGGCCGACGCCGGTACGACCTCGTCCGGGCACGGCACGGTGGCCGAGGACATCGTCTGGTCACCGTTGCAGAACCAGGTGTGGAAGCCCGTCATCTGCGCCGTGAACGGGTTGGTGGCCGGAGGTGGGCTGCACTTCGTCGCGGACGCCGACGTCGTCGTGGCCGCCGAGCATGCCCAGTTCATGGACACCCATGTCAGCGTCGGGCAGGTCGGTGCGGTGGAGAACATCGGACTGGCCCGCCGCCTGCCGCTGGGCACGGTGCTGCGGATGACGCTGGCGGGCCGGGGTTTCCGGCTCGACGCGACCCGCGCGTACCAGCTTGGTCTGGTCGACGAACTGGTGCCGGCGGCCGGCCTGATGGACACCGCGCGGGAGCTGGCCACGGCCATCGCCGCCAACTCCCCGAGTGCCGTGTCGCGCTCGAAGCAGGCCATCTGGGGTGCAGCCGAACGGCCACACCAGGAGGCCCTGGAGTACGGCTGGGAACTGGCCCGCCGGCAGTGGACCCACCCCGACTTCGTCGAGGGCGCGCGCGCCTTCGTGCAGAAGCGCCCCCCGCAGTGGGATGTCGAGGTGCCGGCATGAGGTGGGCCTTCACCGCCGATCAGGAACGCCTGCGCGACGAGGTGCGGGCCTTCCTGGCCGAACACGCGCACAGGCGCGACCCGATGCAGTACTTCCACGGCCGTGGCGGCGCCAGCCGCGAGCTGTACCGCGAGCTCGGCTTGCGCGGCTGGCTACGGCTGGCCTGGCCGCGTGAGTGGGGCGGGCAGGGAGCGCGGCCCTCCACCGAGTTCATCGTCTGGGACGAACTGGCCTACGCCCGCGCGGTACGCCCCGACCTGGCCGCCGGAATCGTCGCGAAGACCATCATCGGGCACGGCACGGACGAGCAACGGGCCCGCTTCCTGCCCGGCATCGGCCTCGGCGAGATCAGCTTCGCGTTGGGATACTCGGAGCCGGAAGCCGGATCGGACTTGGCCGGGGTGCGCACCCGGGCGGTGCCCGACGGCGACGGGTACCGGGTCACCGGTGAGAAGCGGTGGACCTCCGACGCGCACAACTCCGACTACCTGTGGCTGCTGTGCCGCACCCCGGAGAACGGTCACACCCTGCTGATGCTCGACCTCACCGCGCCCGGGGTGCAGATCCGGCCGATCGACACCATCGACGGGCACCGGCTCAACGAGGTGAGCCTCGACGGCGTGTACGTGCCGCAGGAGAACCGGATCGGCGCCGAAGGCGAGGCGTGGCGGCTGATCCGGGCCGCGCTGGCCGTCGAGCGGCATCTGATGGTGCTGCCCGGACGGGTCCGCCGCGACTTCGAGGATCTGCTGCGCTGGTCGGCCGAGCGGGGCTGGTCGGCCGATGCCCGGACCCGCGCCGACATCGCCGACATCGCGTTGGACGTGGCCGAGGTGGAGGTGATGGCCATGAGCACCCTCGCGGCGCTGGAGGCCGGCCACGACGGTGCCGCGCAGGCGGCGCGGGCGAAGCTGCTGGGCAGCAGGACCCTGCAACGCATCGCGCGGCTGCCGTTCGACGTCGGCGATGCCGGGGCCGCCCGCACCGGCACGCCGAGTTTCCTGTGGCACGAGACCTTCATGGAGACCATCGCCGGAGGCACCTCGGAAATCATGCTGGGCGTGCTGGCCCGCGAGGCGCTCGGGCTGGGAGGACGTCGATGACCGGGTACCTGGACGTGCTCGCCGACCACGCGCGGCACGCGCCGAACGCGCCGGCGCTGATCGACCCGGTCGGCGAGTACACCTACGCGGAGCTGTGGACCGCGATCGAGGAGCACGCCGCCGCGCTGCGCGCCCTCGGCGTCGTCCCCGGCGACCGGGTGGTCACCGCACTGACGCCCGGCGCTCCGCACCTGGCCGCGTTGTTCGGGGTGATGGCCGCCGGGGCGGTCGCGGTGCCGCTGAACATCCGACTCGCCCCGCCCGAGGCGTACGCCTTCCTGGCCCCGCTCCGCCCGGCCCAGTTGCTGGCCGTCGAACCCGACACCGAGCTGGCGGCCCGGCTGGGCTGTGGCCTGGCCACGCTGCCCTCGGCCGGCGCTCCCGGGTCGTTGACCGACCGGATGTCGCTGACCGTCGTGACGCCTGTCTCGTCGTCACCCGCGTTCCGCGACGAGACGGCCGCGATGATCATCGGTACCGGCGGCACCACCGGCGAACCGAAGGGCGCCACCTGGACCCATTCGGCGCTGTACCAGTACGCCGCGTCCTGCCAGGCGCAGATGGACATCCGGCGCACCGACGTGGAGCTGTACTTCTCCCCGTTCTTCCACATCGCGGTCGCCACGATCGTGTTCTCGACCCTGTTCGCGGGCGGCACCGCCTGGCTGCTGCCGCGCTTCGACGAGGCCGCTGTCCTCGACGCGCTCGCCACCGGCCGCCCCACCCGGCTGTTCGGCGCACCCACCGCACTGTTGCGGCTGCTGGAGCACCCCGGCTTCGGCGCGGAGCACGGTGCCTCGATCCGCCGGGTGCTGTTCGGCTCCACCGCCAGCGTGCCCGCCTTCCCCGGTCGGTTGCGCGCCGCGTTTCCACGGGCCCACCTGATCACCGGGTACGGCGCCACCGAGTTCGGCGCGGTGGCCCGGTTTCGCTCCTGGGAACAGGAGGACGGCGTCGACCGGGGGCTGGGCCGCCCGGTGCCGGGCGCGTCGATCCGCATCGTCGACGACGCCGGACACGACGTGCCCCGGGGCAGCGTCGGTGAGGTCCTGGTCCGCGCGCCGTGGCAGATGTCCGGGTACTGGGCGCGGCCGGAACAGACCCGGGCCACGGCGGTCGACGGTGCGATCCGCTCCGGTGACCTCGGCCGGCTCGACGAGGACGGCTTCCTCCACCTGGCCGGCCGCGCCAAAGACATGATCATCTCGGGGGGTGAGAACGTCTTCCCGATCGAGGTGGAGAACGTGATCGCCCGGCATCCGCAGGTGCACCAGGCTGCGGTGTTCGGCGTGGACGACCCGCTGTGGGGCGAACGGGTGGAGGCCGCCGTCGTGCCACACCCCGGCGGCGGCGTGGATCCCGACGGGCTGCGTGAGCACTGCCGCGCCGAACTGGCCGGGTACAAGGTGCCCCGCCGGTTCCACGTGCTCGACGAGCTGCCGGTGACCCCGGCGATGAAGGTGGACAAACGTGCCCTCCGGGAGGTCACCCGTGACGCTTGAGGTGGACTACGGCCAGCAGCCGCGCGAGTTCGCGGAGGCGGTACGCACGCTGTGCCGGCGCCATGAGGAAGGTTGGCGCCACCTGCCCGGCGACGGGTTTCCCGAGCAGACCTGGCAGGAACTCGCCGACATCGGGTTCCTCGGCCTCGCAGCCGAGGGCACCGAGGTGGCCGGCGAGATCGCCGCCGTCATGGAGGAGCTGGGCGGCCTGGGCTGCCCCGGCCCGCTCTGGGAAACCGTCCTGGCGACCCGCGCCGCCGCCGAACCGCCGGCGGGCGGCATCGCCACCGTGGGCACCGGCGGCCCGCTGCCCTGGGGACACCGCGCCACCGTGTTCTTCGCGCTCACCGACGAGGGCCTCTGGGAGTGTGAGCCGGTCGGCGAGGCGGTGCCGACACCGATGCTCACCGGTGAGCTGTGGGCCGAGGTGCCGCTGGCACCCCGCCGGCGCGTCCCCGACGAGTGCGGCGCGCTCGCCCTGGGTGACCTGGCGCTCGCCGCGCAACTCGTCGGAGCCGGTGCCCGGCTGGTTCGGGACGCCGCCGAGTACGTGGCCGGCCGCCATCAGTTCCGCCGGCCGCTGGGCGACTTCCAGGGCGTGGCCTTCCCGCTCGCCGAGGCCGACATCGAACTGGCTGCCGCGCGGGCCCTGACCAGCCGGGCCGCGTCCCGGCTGGCGGACGGCGGCGCGGACGCAGCCCGTGCCGCCCGCGCCGCCGTCCTGTCCGCCGCCCGCGCGGCCCGTACCGCCACCCACCACACCTTCCAGGCGTACGGCGCGATGGCGTTCACCGAAGAGGGCGGCGTGGCCTGGTACGGGCGGCGCATCGCGCAGCTGCGCACCCAGGCGCTGACCCCGTACCGCAGGGCGGCGTGGACCGCCGACGTCTTCGAGAGGAACTCCCCATGACCGACGACGTTGTCGTTCTCGCCACGGCCCGTACCCCGTTCGGCCGCTTCGGCGGCGCACTTCGTGACCTGCCCCTGCCCGACCTCGGCGTGATCCCGGTGGGTGCCGTGCTGCACCGCGCCGGGCTGACCGGCGCGGACGTCGACGAGTTGGCGTTCGGGGTGAACTTCCCCGGCTCCGAGCGCTCGGTGGCCCGGCAGGTGCTGCTGCGGGCCGGCATCCCCGAGGAGAAGGTCGCGTACACCGTCGACCGGGCCTGCTGCTCGTCGCTCGCGGCGATCACGCTGACCAGCCGGGGACTGCGGCTCAACGACACCGCGCTGAGCATCGCCGGCGGCGTGGAGAACCTGAGCCGGGTGCCGTACTTCGTGCATGCGGCCCGCTTCGGAAACCGGATCGGCGACATCGTGCTCACCGACCAACTCGTCGTCGCCTGCCCGCACACGGGGGTACCCCGGGCCGTGCAGGCCGGCGTCGAGGCCACCGAGTACGGGGTGGACCGCGCCGAACAGGACGACTGGGCGCTGCGCAGCCAGCAACGGTACGCGGACGCCCTGGCCCGCGGCTGCTTCGCCGACGAGATCGTGCCGGTGGACGTGCCGGACCGGACCGGCCGCCCGGTACGGCTGGCCGCCGACGAGGCGCCACGGCCCGACACCACAGCACAACGACTGGCCGCGCTGCCGACGGTCTACGACAGCGCCACGGTGACGGCGGGCAACGCGCCCAACATGAGTACCGGCGCGGTGGCCCTGGTGCTGGCCAGTACGGCGGAGGCGGCGCGGCGCGGTACCACCGGCCTGGCCACCATCAGCGCGTGTACCCAGGTGTCGGGCGATCCGCAGCGCCTGGCGTCGATGCCCGCGCGGGCGGCCCAGCGGGCACTGGCCCGGGCCGGCCTGACCCTCGGGGACATCGACCTGATCGAGGTCAACGAGGCATTCGCGGCGGTGCCCCTGGTCACGACGCTTGCTCTGGCGGACGGGGACCGGGGGAGGGCGCTGCGGTTGCGGGAGCGGACGAACGTCAACGGCGGCGCTGTCGCGGTCGGTCATCCCACGGGCGCTACGGGCGGCCGGCTGGTGATGACGATGATCAACGAGTTGCACCGGCGGGGTGGGGGGAGGGGCCTGGTCGCCATCTGCGGCGGCGTCGGCGAGGCCGAGTCGGTCATCGTCACCGTCCGCTGACCTGCCCGCCTTGCACCAGCTCGGCCACCGCCGGGCGGCGGCGTGCTCCCGCAGGGCCCACGGGAGCACGCCGCCGGGCGGTCAGAGCATCCGGCGGAAGGCGGCCACCGCGTCCTGCTGCATCCGCCGCGACACAGCCGCCTCGGTCACCAGCGCGGAGCCGTGGAAGGTGGCCGGGTACAGGTGCGCCTCGGTCGGCACGCCGGCCTGGGCCAGCCGCTGGGCATAGTGCATTCCCTCGTCGCGTACCGGATCGAACTGGCAGCTCGATACGAACGCCGGCGGCAGCCCGGCAAGATCCTCCGCGCGGGCCGGGGCGGCGTACGGCGACACGCTCGGGTCGCCGGGCTTGACGTCGTCCCCGAGGTAGTAGGCCCAGCCCAGCTCGGCGTTGGGGCGATTCCAGATCGGGGTGTCGACGTAGGCGCGCATGGACACGCTGTCGAGCTGGTCGTCGAGCATCGGGACGTCGAGGTACTGCATGGCCAGCCGCGGGCCGCCGCGGTCGCGGGTCAGCAGGGTGAGGCCGGCGGCGATCCCGCCACCGGCGCTGCGGCCGTAGACGCCCAGGCGGGTGGGGTCCACGCCGAGTTCGTCGGTGTTGCCGGCCAGCCAGCACAGCACCGCGTAGCAGTCCTCCAGGGCCGCCGGGAAGGGCTCCTCGGGCGCGAGGCGGTAGTCGACGGCGATCACCACGGCCCCGATGCCGGTGGCGAACGCGGCGGCGTCGGCGTGTTCGAGCGCCAGGTCGCCGAGCACGAAGCCGCCGCCGTGCAGGTGCAGGACGGCCGGCGCCGGCGCCGCCGCCGGCTGCGGGGTGTAGATCCGCACCGGGACGGCGGGGGCGCCGGCCGGGCCGGGCACCGTGCGGTCCAGCACGGCAAGGCCGGTCAGGTCGGGCTGGGGAAGCTGGGCCGCGATGGCCCGCCCGACTTCGCGGGCGGCGGCCGGGTCGCGAAGGTCGAGGATGGGCAGCATCGGGACCCACGGTGCCAGCTCCGCATCAAAGGGGTATGTCATGACAACCTCCACGGCCGGGACCGCTCGGAAGGCTGCCGAGCGGCATTCGTCTCATCAACGAGCGACCGGGCCAGGACTAGACATCCTGGGTGGCATTACTTTCCGGCCTTAATCCGTCAAGAGGGTGTTGATCCCTCTAGTCCGTTTCGGGCTGGCCGTTTTGTCTGCTGCCGGATGGTTGGCGGGTGTGCCGCGTGTCGCTGTGGGCGCGCCGGTTCTCCTGGTGCCGGGAGCGTCTTTTTTGCTGATGGGCCCGGGTGGTGGGGTCAGGTGGGTGGGGGTATCACAGGGCCCCGGCAAAGTCGCGGAGTGTCCGATCCCGCCCGAAGTTCGTTCACCTTCCGGGGGTCCCGTTCCGTTCCTTGCGGATGACCCGAGATCCTGGCCAGGTCCTCAATCTCGCCGGTCCTCAGCTATGTCTCCTCTCCCGCAGATGCCCCGGGAGGTCGCCGCTACGCCGCCCCGTACGTCGGGCAGTCGGGCGGCGGCCTGACGAATGCCAGCGGCCGGGGACCTGCCCGTTGGCCCCTTTGGAGCTGCCCCGTCCACGCTCCCGCTCCATCGACAGCACAAACGGGGCAGCTCCAAAGGGGCCAACGCAGGGCAGGCCGACCCGGCCGAGGCCGACCCGGCCAAGGCGCCGAAGGTGTCGGCGGCGCGCGCCGCATGGCCGCGTTCAAGTCCTCGGCGTGCGCGGCGGCGAGTCGGCCTGACGTCGCGGCCGTCGGTTCGGTGCCGACCGCTCACGCGGCCGGCACCGGATCCGGTCAGCTCGCCAGCAGCAGCGCGACGCCGGCCAGCGCGCCCAGCGCGGAGAAGCCGGCCCCGATGCCCAGGGCGAGCCGTGGCGACTGCGAGACCCGCCGGGAGTACCTGACGGGGTTCTCGACGAAGTGGAAGGTCAACCAGGCCGGGATGATCGACAGTGCGATCACCAGCAGTCCGGTGGACATCGAGAGCGGTCCCCAGTACGTGGCCGCGATCGCGAGCATCGGCCAGTGCCACAGGTACAGCGAGTACGACAGCGCGCCGATCCAGCGCAGTGGCGCGATCCCGAGCAGAGTCTCCACCCCGCCCCGGGCCGCGGCGCAGCCGGCCGCGATGACCGCCGCGGTGCCTAGTACCGGCAGGGCGGCGGTGTAGCCGGGGAAGTCCATCATCGGGGTGAAGAACAGGCACGTCACCAGCACCGCTGCCAACCCGGCCCAGCCCAGCACGACAGCGACCGGCTTGGGCAGCCGGGCCCAGGCCCCGACCGACATGGCGACGCCAGCGCCGATGGCCAACTCCCAGATCCGG
Organism: Micromonospora sp. CA-111912; assembly: GCF_050948415.1. Taxonomy (NCBI): domain Bacteria; kingdom Bacillati; phylum Actinomycetota; class Actinomycetes; order Micromonosporales; family Micromonosporaceae; genus Micromonospora; species Micromonospora sp. CA-111912. Next base: position 5,641,991 of record NZ_CP192007.1, on the reverse strand, counting down.
CTGGTGGTCTGGAAGAACGCCGGGGACTGCGCACCGACGGTGGTGGCTACCGACCAGGCCAGCGAGCCGGCGGCCAGCAGGCCCAGCGTCGTCGCCAGTACCGGCTTCAACCGGGCGCCGGACACCTTGGCCAGCGCCACCGCCAGCAGGATGAGCAACGGCCAGATCAGGTAGTACTGCTCTTCGACGGCAAGCGACCAGAAATGCTGGACGGGGGACGGCGGCATCGTCGGGTCGGGGTGCGTGAAGCGCTCGGCCAGCCGCCAGTTCAGCAGGTAGGCCACTGCGGCGACGATGTCGCCGCCGATCTGACCCCACCGGCCACGAGGCACCATCAGGAACACGAACACCGCTGCCGTCAGCAACACCACGTTGACCGCCGGCAGCAGTCTCTTGGCCCGGCGGGCGTAGAAGTCGATCAGCGCGACCGAGCCGGTCCGGCCCTGTTCGGACAGCAGTTGGGTGGTGATGAGGTAGCCCGAGATGACGAAGAAGACGTCGACGCCGGCGAAGCCGCCGGAGATCGCTGGTACGCCGGCGTGGAACAGCATCACCATCACCACGGCGACCGCGCGGATTCCCTCGATGTCGCCCCGGAATCTGGTGCGCGGCCGGTCGGACGGGCTTGCGTGGCTCGGCTCGCCGACGGCCGGCGGTGGCGCCGGCCGTTCAGGGCCGGTGGGTCGGACGGGCGCTAAATGCGCCGGGTCGGCTGGAGCGGACATCATTCCTCCTGAGGGCATTCAGACAGCTTGATCTAAATCTAGGAGTATGAGGCCGGCCACATTCGTGGCCATATTTAGCAGGGAATCGTTCTGTTGTCGAGACATACGCGTCGTGAATGCTGTGACATGTCGTGAATGGGATGCATGGCAGGCCCCCCGGATCGCAGTGGTGGAGCACCGTGCCGGGTGTCGCCCGCCGGCCCGCAGGGAGGCTGCGGCGATGTTCGACGTCTCGTCGACGACCGCTTTCTGCGGAAAGCCGAGATAGTTGCGGCAATGGCCGGATACCTAATTTATTCGAGTCAAATGAATGCATTCTGAGAGATGCGTCGGAACATCCATTGGTGCTCCTTTCCGCCTTCGTCCTTCCGGTCACCGGTCGCGGTCGACCGTGCCGTCACGCCGCCCGATCGGGTGAGTGTCGCCTGCTGGCCGCATGTCCGGTCACGCCGCCAGGTTGGTTCTCGGATGCGCGCCGACGCATGCGTGACGTACCTGCTCGACAAGGGCCGCTATCGGGGGGGTGGGTGGATGGGTGGCGGTCAGGATCGGGTGCAGGCTGGCCCTTCCCCCCGATCCGGAGTGGCGTCCGGCTCCACGAAGGACGGCTTGAGGCAGACGACCCGGTGCCCGAGGCGATCTGCCTCCGGTCCGCCCCGAGAGGGACGCCCGCCGGTCGGCCGAGACCTCCGTTCGGGGCTCCCTGCCTGCTGCCTCGCTCATACGTCACCATCGGCGCCTTCCGGGCGTTGACAGTGCAAGGCACTCCAGCCCGCTCTTCTAAGTCACTATTAATTACGACAAATGCAAGCCACGTCCCCTGAGTCGAATGTTCGGCCCCAAAGGCGCTGTCGCGGCGTAGCTACAATGCGGCAGTCAACGTCAGGTCGCACTGGGGAGGGCGCGGATGCTGGGAACTGCGAGGAAAGCCTTGGCGACGATGAGCATCTGGCGTAGAAGCCTGTGGCGGTACCGAGTCACCACTGCGGGAATTGTGCTGACCTCTTTCGGGGCCGCCACGGCTCTGGACAACCCTCCCACAGCAGTCAGTGTCCTGGCGGCAGTTGTTGGCTGCCTCGTGTCCCTACTGGAGATTCGAGCCAATCGCCGCCGGGCTCGGTTGGTGCGTTTCCAGTCACGGGACGGCGACAACTACCGCGACCTGTCGAGTCAACTGGGAAGTTTGGGGCCGGTCGTAGAAAGCGCACACGACGTCGGCGTGGTAATGGCAAAGGAGTGCGCGCGACTTCGCGGACAACCCGTCCGAGCCGAGCTCGAAACTGCACCGTACCGACTACCTCGCGAGCTCAAGACCTGGTCGTTCGACTTCCTTGCGCGTCGGGCCCGGGTTGCCGCCATGTACAACGGCGACATACTCGGACTGGCCTCTGACCTGCCTTCCGGCGGCGAGGACGTAGTCGTCAAGCTCAGGCCCGGCCGCTATTTTGACTTCTTCTGCAGCAACCTGCTCGCCCCTTTTGATGTGTGGGAGACAGGGCGGAAGTTGCCGCATCTCCGGGGACGGGAACTCATCCTCGATCAGCGTGGGCAACTGATGACCTTCCGGCGCAGCCGGCTCGCGAACACGGTCGGCGTCTCGTCCCTGGCCTTCACCACGGACGGTCAACTGATCCTTGTGGCCCAGGCCAAGGACAATGTGGGAAGTCCCGGCCTCATCGCCCCATCCGGCTCTGGCGCTCTAGAGCCCCGCGACGTGCCGCAGGACGGAACAGGGCTGACGATCGGAGACGTCGTCCTCCGCGGTGCCGAGCGGGAGTTGCGGGAGGAATGCCACGTCAGCCCGTCCGAAATCGAGATCAGTGAGATCGTGGGGCACGGCCGGTGGATCAGTCGAGGTGCCATGCCGGAGTTCTGTGCGGTCACCCTTCTTCAACTCACCAGCGACCAGGTACTCGATCGGGCGATCCGGCTCGTCGAGCGCCCCTACGTCTCCGAGGTGCTGGCGGTCGACCTAGCGCCAGTAGCCAGATGGAACCCGAGAAAGCCGCTGACCATGCTGCCGGAGGAGGTCAGACGCTCGGCGTCCTGGCCCCTGGCCTTCGGCCTGGCCTACCTGGCTCAGTCCATCGGCGACCAGTCGTGGCCCCTGCGACAGGAGTTGCTGAAGCGGCTGGCCCAGGAAGCACCCCCCGCGTCAGGCGAGTCATCGAGGGGCCCTACCCAGAGGCGGCAACGGCCAGTGCGTGAAGGTGCCTGACCAGGTCGCCTTGGTCGACGGTCGTTCGGTGCAGTTGTCTATTGCCGGTGTGCCCGAGCGATATTCGAAACCGCCTCACATGGGGGTCGTGCGGAAGGTCCGCCGGTAGGCCGCCGGCGAGGTACGCATGATCCGGCCGAAGTGGTAGCGGAAGGTGACTGGTGAGTCGAAGCCGACCAGGCTCGCGATCCGCTCGACCGGCCAGTCCGAGGTCTCGAGCGGGGCGAGGCTGGCCCGGACCCGCTGGACTATCAGCCAGCGGATCGGGCTGCTGCCGGTCGCCCGAGCGAAATGTCGCAGGTACGACCGGGAGGACATCCGGGCCCGGGCGGCCAGCGTTTCGACGGTGATCGGCTGCGCCAGGTGTCCCAGCGCCCAGTCCATGCTGCGGGCCACCCCGTCATCGTCGTGGGCAACCGGGCTCACCGGTGCCTCGATGAACTGGGCCTGCCCGCCGTCCCGGTGCGGCGCGGTGACCAGCCTGCGGGCGACGGCGTTCGCGACCGTGCTCCCGTGGTCCTGCCGAACGACATGCACGCAGAGGTCGAGCCCTGCGGCGCTGCCCGCGCTGGTGAGCACGTCCCCGAGGTCGACGTAGAGCACGTCGGCGTCGACCCGCACGGCCGGGTGGCGGCGGCGCAACTCGTCGGCGTACCGCCAATGGGTGGTCGCCCGACGGCCGTCGAGCAGGCCCGCGCCGGCCAGGGCGAAGGCACCCGAACAGATGGACATCAGCCGGGCGCCCCGCCGGTGGGCCAGCCGCAGCGCGGCGACGAGATCCGGTGACGGATCCACGGTGACGTCGGGCACCCCGGGCACGATCACAGTGTCGGCAGCGGCGAACGTGTCCAGCCCGAACGGGGTCTCGAGACTGGCCCCGCCGAGGAGCGGCACCGGCCCGGGTTGCTCGGCGCAGACGGTGAGGTCGTACCAGGGCCGGTCGAGCTCGGGCCGAGGCAGCCCGAACACCTCAGTGACGATGCCGGTTTCGAACACCGACATGCCGGGATAGGCCAGCACCGAGACCGTTCGTCGAACTTCGGGCGACACGGTCATGGCGGGATCTTAGCGAAGCATGGCATCAGCGCCACTGTCGGCGACCCCCGCCGGCCGGCAGGCTGCTGGGCATGTCGAGAGCCTTTTCCACGCCGGCGGCCCCGCCCGCGATCGCCATCGCCCACTTCGCCGCCCGGCTCTCCGTCGAGACCGACGTCAGCGACGTGCACGCCGACCTGGAGTCCGGGGCCGACATGCTGGTGGTGGACAGCAGGAACGAGGGGGCCTGGCGTCAGGGGCACCTGCCCGGCGCGCTGCACCTGCCCACCGCCGACATCGCCGGCCGCGCTTCGGCGCTCATCCCCGCCGGACGCCGGGTCGTCACCTACTGCTGGGGCCCGGGGTGCAACGGTGCCACCCGGGCCGCGCTGGAGTTGGCCCAACTGGGCTTTCCGGTCAAGGAAATGATCGGCGGGTACGAGTACTGGGTCCGAGAGGGCTTCCCGGTGCTGACCCCGGACGGCCTGCTCCGACGGCCGGCGGACGGCTTGACCGCGCCCGTCGGGGACGAGGCCTGCGGCTGCTGAGTTATTGCCGGGTCAGTCCCACGATGGCGGCGAGGCGGGCCACGTCGGCCGAGGTGGGGCCGGCGCGCAGGACGGCGGTCAGCGCGGCGCGGGCGGCGGGGCGGATGCGGGTCTCGGCGGGGGCGATGCCGTCGGCGGTGACCAGGGCGCGGCCGGCGGCGTGGGGGTCGCCGAGGTCGAGGTGGGCGCGGGTGATGTCGATCAGGTGGGCGGCCCGGTGTTCGGCGGGGAGCAGGTGCCAGCCGTCGCCGCTGGTGGCCTGCCGATGGGTGGTGGCGGCCCGGTGGTGGTCGCCGAGACGCATGGCGGTCAGGGCGCGGGCGAGTTCGACGGCGGTGGACCCGAAGCCGATCCCGTCGTTGTCGTGGTGGTGGTGGCCGTGGACGGTGGCGAGGCGGGCCGCGCGCTCGGTGAGTTCGCCGGCGGCGGTGTCGTCTCCGCAGGTGGCGGCGGCGAGAGCGGCTTCGATCAGCAGAGTCCCGGTCAGGGCGGGTTCGTCGGGCAGGAAGACGCGGGCGGGTGCCAGGTCGAGTTGGTGCACGGCGGTGAGGGCGGCGGTCATCGCCAGTCGGCCCCGCCGCAGGGCGCGGAGTGCCTGGGCGAGGGAGATCGTCGCGAGGCCGGCGCGTCGGGGGTCACCGGTGGCGGTGGTTATCGCCCGGTCGGCGGCCAGCCAGGCCAGGTTGGCTTCGCCGAGTTTGACCAGGGTCTGGGCGGCGAGCCGGTACATCCGCACCGACAGGTCGGCCGTGGGCGCGTCGGCGGGCTGGGCGTGGCCGGCGTGGCGGGTGTCGTCGATCAGGTCGGGCAGCATCCGTAACACCTGGGAGTGGTGGCCGTTGCGGTACGCCGTCCACGCGTATCCCACCTGGTCGTCGAGGTGCCGCACCGACGGCGGTGCGATGCCGGAGCGGGGTGGGTCGTGGCGGGCCAGCGCCGCCCGTATCCGCTCCACGTCGGCACCGCTGTCGGTGGCCGTTTCGCGTCGTGCCCTGCCGGCGAGCAGGACGTTCGGGGCGACGCCGAGGGCTGCGGCGACCGTCTCGATCACCGAGAGCCGGTTGAGGGTACGCACGCCGCGTTCGACCTTGTCGACCCAGCTCTTCGACTTGCCGATCCGATCGGCGAAGACCTGCTGGTTCATTCCCCGGCGGGCCCGCAACTCCGCCATCCGCCGCCCAATCGGCAGCTCGTTGCCGTTGCGTCGGCCGGGCCCGGTCACCGCTCCCGCTCCACCGGCCACATGGCCTCGGTGGACTCCCCGCAGCGCGGACACCACCGGGACTTGACCCGGAACGCGAGGAGCCCGAACAGGAACCCCGGCACCAGGCCGCCGAACACGATCGACACGACTCCGGAGATCACCGTACGTTTACCTTTTGACGAGGCCGGGGGTGCGGGCGTTGCCCGCATCGGCTCCCGATGGTCGATTGCCCCGGTCACGAAGTTGATTAAGCGGCCGCCGCCGGCCGTCATCTGGGTGTTCACTCCACAGCCGGTTGGGACCGGGCTGCGGGCGCGCGGCAGTGTCCTGCTGCATCGGGCCACTCCTGCTTGGGCGTTGGTTCCATGGCCCCTTGCGCCGACCTGCTCTAGCCAAGATCCGGGTCGGTGCAGGGACTCCCTTGAGGACTAACCCTGCCAGACTGTCAGCAGACAATCAATGAGTCTGAGGTCAAATCTCCGCTAGTTGTCGTCCTTGCCAGCAGGGAAGGCGTACACCAACTCGTACATCTCGGCGTCGAGCACCATCAAGGACACCTCAACGCAGCGGTCTCCCGCGTAGGCGTGTCTGGTGATCTCGAAGACCAGGCTGCCTTCCCGGCGCAGGCCCAGTCCCTCTCGGCCATCCACTCCGTTGATCTCCTCAGGTGTGGCCGCGCGGCTGATGACTCGCTCCACGAACCTCGTCGGTCCGAATCCCTGCTCAGCAAGGCGGGCGAACGTGCCGCCAGGCCCGGTGTCTGTGTGCTCGATGCGAGTACCTCGGGTCAGATCGGTCGGAAGGTAGGCGGTGGCGAGCTGTACGGAGCGTCGATCCAGTACGTATCGGCGGTACCTTGACAGCACCACGTCTCCGGGCCGCACGCCGAGAGCGTCAGCAACCTGCGCTGGCGGTACGACGTCGCCCACCGTGACGTCGACGGCCTTTGGTGGGTTCGTAGAGTCGTGCGCCTGGATCGGTAGCCCGCGCCCCCACTGGCTTGGTGCCAGTCGCCCCGGTGAGGTTCGGGGGATACGGCTCGCCCGCACGTAGCTGCCGGAGCCCCGGCGCGACTCGATCAACCCTTCGGCTCGCAGGCGGTCGATAGCCTTCTCCGCAACACCGCGCGCTGCGCCCTCTTCCTCGCTGGCGGCGAACTCGCGAAGCGTGGGGAGCTTCGCGCCAGCTTCGTAGCCTTTGACGCCTTCCCTGATCCTGCGCCTGAGTTCGGCGGCGAAGCTCTCGGCAGAGTGCTTCTTCTGGCCGCTCGCGTCGTTCATCGGATTCTCCAACTGTCGCCTGACAGAAGGTTACGTGTGAGGCGGTTGCGACATCCGTGCAACCCAGGGGCCCAATCGCAAGCGTCCGAGGTTGCAAAAATTGTCTGCGGACAAGATTCAATGCGAGGGGTGTCTGTCTCGGCACTCTGCGTCTACTTCGCTCTCTGTAAACACGGCAATGTGCCTCCAGTTCGACCAAGACGCGTACGACGGCAGGAACACCAGGCCGACGCGGTTGAGGGTGCGCCAGGCGAGGACCCTGGGGTGTTTGTGTGGGGAGAATTCGTCCGTGTCCAGAGCAAGAGAGTCTTTGGCAATCGTGCTCCTCGCCGCTGACGTGACTTCCGCTATCGACTCCGTCAAGCAGTCCGGTTTTCCGCGCTCCGGCGACATTTACACCTTTGATCACCTGCGCCGGTGACGGCTGGGCCTAGACGAGTAAGTCCGAAGTCGGGTTAGTGGTCGTAGGCGATCAGGGACCTGGTGACGGGTTGGCCGGTGGCGCGGTTGTGCCAGATTGCGGCGGTCATGGCGAGGAGTCGTTGGGCGACTCGGGCGGTGACTCCTTCGATGCTGCGGCCGCCGTGGAGTTCGAGGTCGAGTTGGCCCTTCAACGTGTCGTTGACCGACTCGATTGAGGTCTGTCGTCACAAACGGATCTTCAACACCCTTCGCCTATACCGCAGCCCCGGGGGCCGTTAGGACTTACTCGTCTAGCGCTGCGGCTGCGGTGCCGGGCGACCCGGCAGCGCGTACCCGGTCTCCCGGGCCAGCCGCGTCGCCTGGCCGTCCAGCCGCACTGCCTCGGCCGTGTCCGCGGACCGCTCCGCGAGCCGGGCGAGGAGATAGGACGCCCGAATCTCAAGCGGCCGGTAGCCCGAGCGGGTGGCCAGACCCAACGCCGCCCGCCCGTGTCGCCCGGCGGCCTCCGGGTCACCCCCGGCCAGCTCGGCGGCGGCGAGGCCGGTCAGGGCCGTCGCCTCGCACCAGCAGAATCGGGTACGCCGGGCAAGTTCGAGGGACCGGCGGTGCTGCTCGGCCGCCTCGCCCGGGTGTCCCAGCGCCAGCAGCACCCGCCCCAGCGCGTCGGCAGCCCACGCCTCGGTGCCCGCGTCGCCGATCTCCCGGGTCAGCGTCACCGCCCGCTCGGCGTCGGCACGGGCCAGCTCGGCGCGATCCGTGTCGCTCCAGAGCACCGCACGGCCGGCCAGGGCGGTCGCCTCACCGTACCGGTAGCCGAGCTCCCGATTGGCGGCGAGCGCGCGGGCGTAGAGATCATCCGCGCCGTCCGGGTCGCCCCGGTCCCGGCGCACGTTGGCCAGGTCGACCAGGAGCACGGCCACGTTGTAGTGCGCCCCGGCCCGCTCCCCGCGCTCCAGTGCGGCCCGGAAGTGGGCGTCCGCCTCCGCGAACGCGCCGAGCTGCCAATGCGAGAACCCGAGGTTGGCCAGGGACATCGCCTCCCCGCCGTCAGTGCCCGACCGGCGGTTGAGCGCCAACGACAGGCGGGCGCAGTCGATCGCCGCGTGCGGGTCGCCGAGCCGCTGGTGCACCGCGCTGAGGTTGTTCAGGATCCCGGCCCGTCCCTCCTGCCAGCTGTCCGCGTCGCTGCACCGCAGCCCTTCGAGCAGGTGCTCGCGGGCCTCCTCGTACCGGCCGCTGTTGACCTGCACGAGCGCGATGCTCTGGTGCATCGCGGCCTGGGCGCGGGCGTCACCGTCGGTCTGGGCGGCGGCCAGCGCCACCGTCGCCGCGTTCAGCCACTCCTCCCGACGACCCCGCTGGTGGAAGTAGGCGCGCAGCGCGTCGGTGAGATGCCAGGCGTACCGCCGGGGACCGCACCGGGCGGCCTCTTCGACCGCCGCCGTAAGGTTCGCCCACTCGGCATCCAACCAGGCCAGGGCGGCGTCGGTGTCGGGGAAGGGGTCCGCTGCCACCGGCCGCGGCAGCCGCACGAAATGCGGAATGACCCGGCGGCCCGCCGCGTCGGCCGTGTCCAGGTAGTGGTCGAACAGCCGCCTCCGGGCCACCCCACGGGCCGCCTCGTCGTCCTCCGCGGTGAGCCGGTCCACGGCGTACCGGCGCAACAGGTCGTGGAAGCGGTAGCGCTCGCCGGGGTGTCGCTCCAGCAGGTGCGCCGCCGCCAGGGCCCGCAGTCGCCGGGTCGCGGTGGGCACCGGCACGCCGGCGACCGCGCCGGCCGGGCCGGCGGTGATGCTCGCCCCGGGCACCAGGCCGAGGCGGCGGAACAGTTCCCGCTGCGGCCCGGACAACACCCGGTACGACAGGGCGAACGCCTTCGTCACCGCCCCCTCCTCGGCGCCGTCGACGGTCAACCCGGCCAGCCGGTCCCCGTCGGCCAGCTCGCGGACCAGGCCGGCGACGTCCGCCCTGCCGGCCGACTGCACGTTGGCCGCAGCGATGCGCAGGGCCAGTGGCAGGTGGCCGCAGAGCCGAGCCAGCTTCGCTGCCGCCGCCGGGTCGGCCCGCACGGCCGCCGCACCCAGCAGCGTCGCCAGGAGACGTACCGACGCCACCGGGGTGAGCACGTCCAACGGGAGCAGCCGGGCGTCGGCGCGGACCACGAGGTCACCGAGGCGGTGCCGGCTGGTGACGAGCACGGTGCCGCGGGACGGGATGAGCGGCAGCACCTGGTCGGCGTGGCGGGCGTTGTCCAGCACCAGCAGCACGTCCCGACCGGCCAGTAGCGAGCGGAGCAGCGCCGTTCGGCCGTCCAACCCGTCCGGCACCGCCCTCGGGTCGACCCCGAGCGCGGTCAGCAGGTGGGTCAGCGCCGTCTCCACCGGCATCGGCTCCCGGTCGGCGTCGAAGCCACGCAGGTCGAGGTGGAGCTGTCCGTCCGGGAACTCCGCGCGGACCCGGTGGGCCCAGTGCAGCGCCAGGGCGGTCTTGCCCACCCCGGCGGTGCCGCTGATCACCCAGATCCGGGTACGGCCGGCCGGCTCCGCCAACCCGGCGTCGAGCCGTTCCAGCTCGGCGTCCCGTCCGGTGAGGGTCGTGCTGCTGTGCGGCAGCCCGGCGGGGCGGACGAGCGCGGAGCGGTCGTCGCCGCCCGGTCCGGCGACGTCGGCGGGCGGCCCCAGCGTCGGGTCGGCGCGCAGGATCCGCTCCTCAAGGCGGCGCAGCGCCGGGGCCGGGTCGAGGCCGAGTTCGTCGGCGAGCCGATCGCGTACCTGCCGGTAGGTGGCCAGCGCCCGGTCGGCGCCGCCCTCCCGGTACAGGGCCAGCATGAGCTGACCGACCAGCCGCTGGCGTCCGGGTTGCCGGGCCACCGCGTCGGTCAACTCGTCGGCGACCTGCCGGGAACGCCCCCGCCGCAGCAGCACGTCGGCCCGCTCCTCGACCGCCGTCCAGCGGGCCTCGCGCAGGCCGGCGCAGAGCCGGTGCCGCACCTCCTCGTCGGCCACGTCGGCGAGCGGCTCCCCCCGCCACAGCGCCAGCGCCTGGTCGAACAGGGCCACGGCGTCGTCGTCGCCGGCCGCCCGCGCCCGCGCGACCAGGTCGGTGAACCGGTGCGCGTCGACCGCCAGCGGGTCGACCCGGAGCAGGTAGCCGGGCGCACGGCCGATCAGTTCCACCGGCGCCCCCGCCTGCCGCAACGCGGTGCGCAGCCGGGAGACCAGCGCCTGCACGGTGCCCCGGGCGCTGCGCGGCGGCGCCGGACCCCAGACCAGGTCGATCAGCCGATCCACCGCCACCACCCGGTCCGGCTCCAGCAGCAGCGTCGCGAGAACGAGGCGAGGCTGGCGCCCACCGAGGTCGACCTGGACGCTGTGCGCCCACACCTCGACCGTGCCCAACACCCGGAACTCCACCGCCACCTCCCCACCGGCGAGTATGACGGTCCGCAGTGGACGAGCTGCAAGCCGGTTGCAAGCATCCTGCATCCACGGGTGTGGACCGTGTATCCCGTCCTGATCTGGCGGTCCTTCGGCCGTTCGGTCGGGACGCGCGGCCGGCACCGGCCGCGCGTCACCTCGAAAAGGGAGAACGGCGAGTGGAGAAACTCAGGCGTCCCGGCCCACGCCGGCTGGCCCTGACGGCGGCAGGGGCCGTCGCGGTGGCCGCGCTCGTGGCGGCCGTGGGTGTCGGCCGGGCCGACCCCGGCGTGCGCTACGACACACAGCCCGAGGCGCTTGCCTTCGGCAAGGAGATGTACGACTTCCAGACCGTCGAGCAGATGACCGCCACCTCACACCTGGTGGTCTTCGGCACGGTCACCTCGGTGGAGCCCGGCCGGCTGGCCAGCGCCGACGAGGACCCGGCGGCGGTTGGCGGTGACGTCCGGCTGCGGACGGTGACAATCACCCGGTACGACGTCCTGCACAACCCGAAGAACCTGATCATCCCGCCGTCCATCACCCTCGAGGAGGAGGGCTGGGACGAGGAGGGGCGCGGCTACATCTCCAACAACGTGGCCTGGAGTGCGGTGGGCGACACCGGCTACTTCTTCCTGCGCCGCGCCGTCGGCACCAGCAACCCCTACACCTACCAGCTGGCCAGCTCCGACGGGCGCGCGCTGGTGGTCGACGGCGCGCTGCGGCCCAGCAACGCGGAGAACGAGCTGGCCACGTCGATCACCACGATGGCGCCCTCGTTCCTGAACAACACGGTCGTCGCGGCGAGCGGGCAGGTCGCCGCCGGCACGCTGACCGAGTCGATTCCGACCGCGGAGCTGCCGCAGCCTCCGGAGGAGAGTGGGGAATGAAGCGCACGACGATCGTCCTCGGTACCACGCTGATCGCCGTGGTGGCGTTGGCGCCACCGGCCATGGCCGGGCACGGCGGCAAGGCCAACAGCGGCAAGCCGGACAACAAGGAACAGGCGGTGGAGTCGAACTCGCTGACGAGCGCCGGCAAGGCGGCGGTCTCGCACGGCCGGGCTCAGCTCGACCGCTCGCAGATCAACACCTCGACCGGCGGCGGGGACATCCACGTCTACGACAAGTCGTACTCCAGTTCTTGGTACGGGCAGACGACCTGCACCGACACCAACTGGTGGAACGGGCTGTGCGACCAGTACGACGTCAAATTCAACACCCGGACGATGAGCGGCAAGTCCACGGGCTACTGGCAGAGCCTCGGCTGTCACGAACTCGGGCACACCGGCTCGCTGGGCCACCGCTCGAAGAGCGCCGACACGGACAACAACTCGTGTATGCGCAGCGATATCTGGCCCAAGAACTTCGACAGCCATGACATCACCGCGATCAATGACAACGTCTGATCGTCGTCTGCTGTTCTCCGGTGCGGCGGTGGTCGCGGTGGCCGCCGCCGCGCTGGGCGGGTGGTGGCTGTCTCGGCCGGATCTGCCCTCGGACTGGTCGGGCCGGAGCCAGTTCTGCGCCGAGGCGCAGACCTTCGCTCTGGTCAACCAGGGCGAGCTCACCAGTGAGCAGCGGGTCGAGGCGATGGCCGCCCTGATCCGCTCCGCACCACGGGAGCTAACCCCGGACCTGGAGCGGCTCGCCGGTGCACTGGGGGGACCCGAGCCCACCACCCCGCACGACCACGGCCCGACCGGATCGAGCCCGGAGGCGGCCGGTCACGACGCCGGCACGGCCGCGCACGAGCACGACCCCGGCACGGCCGCGCACGAGCACGACGACGCGTCCGCTGCGGAGGCGGCCGTGCCGAACGGCACGGCGGTAAAGGCGAGCGGACGCCGCGCGGGGGAGTTCATCGAACGCACCTGCGGGGTCAACCTGCCCAACATCCGCACCTGAGCTGCGGACTCCGCGGGTGGGACGTCGTCAGACGGTTCGCCATCGGGGGGCGGCCGGCCCGGGCCACGCGTCCGGGCCGGTCGGGCCGTCAACCGTCGCGGCTTTCCGTACTGCTCGGTCCGGGGGTAGCCACATCATGAACGGGGCTTTGCACCCCCGGGTGGTGGGTGGCCGGTGGCAAGTTGGACGATCTCCCCGGTTGTGGCGGTGCCTCGGCGACGATTTCATATGCGGCGACCGGGGCGCGTAGGGCGGCGGTTCGGCCGCAGCAGAGCCAGGACGCCGCCACCGTGCGCACGTCCCGGGCGATTCGGGTGGCCGTCACCGGTGCGCCATCGGACCGAGCCGCTGCTTCAACTTCCCGGTTGGATGCGTCCTTGCGGAACCAAGATCAAGCGCACCCGGCCGTCGTAGCAGCGCCGCGCCCGCGCGGTCGGAGGGTGACGGGAGGGCAACACCGCATTTCCATCGACGCTGATCTCTGGTGCGAGCGGGCCCGCGCATGGTAGGAATTTGCCAATATCTGCGTTGCTCGCGAAGGATTTCACCCACGGAGATGCCTCGATGAGGATAAGAAGGATCATGGCCGGCCTCGTGGCCGCCATCGTCGTTCCGGCTGTGGCGGCCACCCCGACCTGGGCGGCCCCCACCGGCGAACAGATCGTCAGCTACCGCGGCTACCAGGTGTCGGTGCCGGCGGACTGGCAGGTCGTCGACCTGTCCACCGACCCGCACGCATGCGTCCGGTTCGACCGACGCACGGTCTACCTCGGTCATCCGAGCGCCGAGCCCTGGTGCCCCACCGGGCTGGTCGGGCGAACAGCAGGACTGATCATCGAGCCGATCGACGCCGTCACCGCCGAGCGCCTCACCGGGGACACCGCCGTCACGGCCGGCGGCCGGGCGACCGTGGACACCCTGGTGTCCCGCGACGGTACGGCCCAGGTCGCGGTGCGCGACGCGGGCGTACTCGTCACCGCCGTCCACACCCCGCAGACCGAGCCGGCGGTCCGCCGGATCCTGGCCGCCGCCAAGCTCGGCGCGGGTGCCAGGCCGGTGAACCTGGATGCCGTCCGCGCGGCCTCGACGACCGCCACGGCGGCACCGGCGGCAGCGCCCGGCCCGCAGCCGGGCACCTACACCGGCAAGGGCTTCGACACGTGCACCGCCCCGTCGCAGTCGACGATGGACACGTGGCGCAACAGCTCGCCCTACCGCGCTGTCGGCATCTACATCAGCGGCGCGAGCCGATCCTGCACCCAGGCCAACCTGACCGCGACCTGGGTGGCCAACCAGGCCGCCAAGGGCTGGCACCTCATCCCCATCGAGCTCGACCGCCAGGCGCCGTGCGGCACCCGCCTGCCGAAGATGTCGTACGACCCCGCCACGGCACGGTCCGAGGGTGCGACCCGGGCGACCAGCGCGGTGAACGCGGCCAAGGCGCTGGGCATCCCCGCCGGCAGCGCGATCTACAACGACATCGAGCAGTACCCGTCGGGTGAGTCGTGCAAGGCGGCCGTGCTCTCGTACCTCTCCGGCTGGACCGAGCGGCTGCACACGCTCGGCTACCTCTCGGGCATGTACTCCAGCGGCTCCTCCGGGGTCCGGGACCTGTGCAACGCCTACAACGACACCCGGTACACCCGCGTCGACCATCTCTTCCTCGGCTGGTGGAACGGCGTGGCGAACACCGACGCCGGCGACTACTGCCCGGACGCGTACTACAGCAACCACCAGCGCATCCACCAGTACACCGGCGACACCAGCGAGACCTGGGGCGGCGTGACGATCTACATCGACCGCGACTATCTCGACGTCTCGACCGGAACCACGGAGCCGCCGCAGGGGTTCACCGTCACGGTCGACAACACCACCACGGGCCGGTTCACCGCGAGCGCGAACTGGAGCGCCTCGGCCTATTCCAGCCAACGGTTCGGCACCGACTACCGGTTCGCCACCCCGACCCCCGCCAGCGATGCCGCCTGGTTCGGGGCGGACCTCCCGGCGACCGGCAGCTACGAGGTCTCGGTCTGGTACCCGGCCGACCCGGGCTACAACGACTCGACCCCGTACGTCGTCGCCACCACCAGCGGCAGCCAGACGGTGAAGGTGAACCAGCGGCTCAACGGGGGACGATGGGTGTCGCTCGGCGTGTTCACGCTGGCCGCGGGCGCCGGAAACAAGGTGGGAGTGAGCCGGTGGACCAGCGGCACCGGCTACGTCATCGCCGACGCGGTCCGCATCACCCGCGCCTGACCGAGAGCATGAACGAGCGGCTGTGACGCGACAGCCGGTGGCCCGGGGCGATGACGTCGACCCGGGCCATCGGCTCCCGTCCGCACACCGAGCAGCCGCCGCGCGTCCCGCTCCTAACGGATTGCGTCGGCGTACCTGCCGGGCACGTCAACCACGGCGCACCCGCCGGGCAGGGCGGTCAGCCGCAGGAAGGGTTCCGGGCTCCACCCCGGCGACCGACCGGGCCCGCCGGCTCAGCGAGTCGACGCGCTCGGTGAGTTCGCGTACGGCAGTCTCGTCGTCGCCGTCCATGGCCGTGATGCCGTCGAACAGCGCGGCGTACTCGGACGTCAGCTTCAGGTAACTCCGGCAGAACTGCCGGTTGGCGCGGCCGGGCTGGCCGTCCGCCAGGGCATACTGCTGGTCGAGGTCGATGATCTGCTGGGCCAGGACGGCGGCGGCGGCGCTGAGCGCGCTCCGGTCGTCCGCCTGCTCGTCGTGGCGGCTGCGGCGGGTCGCCGTGAGCCGGCCGGCCCGCCGGCCTCCGACGTAGAGCACCGTCGCCGCGGCGATGACGCCCGCGATCGCCGCGGCCGCCAGCAGGTACCGGGGCAGGGACGGGCTGATCGTGCGGGCACCGTCTGGAAGGGTGCCGTTCTTGACCAGCAGGTCGTAGTTGACGGTGACGACCTTCAGCGCCTCCAGGGGACGGTCGACGAAGGTGTCGATGCCCCGGCTGATGGTCATCTCGGCGACGGCGGCCCGGCCGAGGTTCTTCTCCTTGCGCTCGGGCAACAGCGCGCAGCCGTAGGTGTCGTAGTCGTCACCGTCACGGCTCATCACCAGCACGACGGTCCCGTCGGCGGCGCGCTCGACCTGATTGCAGGCGTCCCGCAGGTTCCCGCCCGGTTCGAGCAGCACCACGACCAGCCTGCGGTTGCCGATGATTCGTTCCGCGGCGGCTTGGTCCAGGTCGACGCCGGGCGCGGCGTACACCGACGAGGTGCGGACCTGCCGGGCCACCGGGCCGTGCAGCGCCCCGCCGCTCCACAACGCCCAACCCGCCAGGACCGCGCAGGCCAGCGCCGCGCGGCCGAAGGCCGTGCCGAGGAGGTCGCCGAGCCGGCGGCGTACGGTCGGTCTCACGACAACCTGCCCCGGAGGTAGAGGTCCGGTCGGTAGCTGGGGATGCCCAGCGTGCGGGCGGCGTCGTCCAACTCGTCCGTCGCGTCGTTCAGCAACGTCCGGACGTGCTGGTCCGGCAGGCTCTCGTCCAGCGCCTCGCGGGCCGCCTGCAGCCGGACGATGCCCCGGGCCAGCGCCGGGTCGCTGCGGGCGTCGGTCAGCAGGGACATCTCGACGGCGAGGGCGGTCAGGCCGGCCAACCGGGCCGGCACGCCGCTCCTGGGCAGGCCGTCCCGCCGGCCGTCTCGGCCGTCGTCGAGGCGGCGCAGCGACCGGATCGACAGGGTCAGGAACGCTGCCACGCAGGCCGCGAACACCCACGGCAGCGCCGGCAGCGCCACCCGGAGCGGATCGATCGGACGGTACGGCAGGGGCCGGTCGAACAGGCCCGCGTAGCGGACGTCGGTGACCTGGTTCAGGTAGACCGCCAACACGTTGTACTGCGGGTAGTCGTACCGGCTGAGCCGGCCGCCGAACTGACCGTAGAAGCTCGCCCCGACCAGCTCGGCGAAGTCCTCCTGCCACGGGCCGTGGTACTCGATCCAGAGGCCGTACATCACCACGATCGGGGTGCCCGGAAAGAGCCTGGTCAGCGCCGGACCGTACTGGGGCACCGGCACGCCGTCGCGCTGCGGGGGGAGCGCGACGAAGCGGACGCCGTCCGGGAAGGCGTTCTTGGCGTTGACGGCGGGAACCTTGGTGAGCGTGGCCCCGGGCGCGCGGTGCAGCCCGGTCGCCCGCAGATCGGCGGCGACCACGGCCAGCTCCCGGGCGCTCGGCTCCCGCCAGCGCAGTTCGTCGCCGTCGGGCGGGGTGGGCTGGTCCTCCAGCTTCGCGATGAGCGTCAGCAGCGGCCCCGTCACGTCGTCGGTGGCGAACTGGTCGCGCCAGCCGGGCAGGTCGTCGGGGAGGGACTGATAGAGGCCCCCGCTCACCTCGGTGCCGACCACCCGGACGGTCGCGTTCTTGACGCCCTTCACCCGGAGGCGTTCGTCCTCGTCCAGCCCGGGCGGGGCGACCAGGATGCGGACGTCCCGTTTCCCGATGATCTCCCGTACCCGCTGCTCGTTCCACCGCGCGGTCGAACCGGGCAGCCGCACCACGGGGGCGGCGGCCACCAGCGCGGTCATCTCGTCCTCCGAGGGCACGCTCGCGTCGCTCAGCTCACCGGCCGAGCCCTCCTCGACCTTCTGGGAGGGCGACGGCGACCTGCCGTAGCTGACGTCGATGCTCTGCCGCTGGGCGAGCAGGAAGACGACCAGGATGACCACGGCGATGCCGAGGAACGCCCAGCGCAGCAGCTCGCGGCGGTCCTGGCCCAGGCGGCCGGTCATGCGTGCTCCCGCCACAGCCGGTCGGCCTGCCGGGCGTGCTCGGTCGCCGTCCGCGCCGCCGCCGACCCGCCCCGGCCGGCGGCGATCAGCTCGGCGCGGGCGAGCAACTGCTCGGCCTCGGGCACCCGGGTCCCGGCCGCGTCCCGGCTGACGGCCGCGCTGTCGATCTGTGCGCGGGCGGTGGACCAGGCGGTACGGCGAGCCCGCTCCCGGGCCCGCCACCGGGGCAGCAGGGTCGTCGCGAAGCCCGCACCCACCAGCAGCAGGCCACCGGCCAGCCAGATCGGGAGGGTGTGTGACATGCGCTCCAGCCTTGTGCCGAGGGGTCGGGCCCGTCGCCGCGAGGGGCGGGTACCGCCCGAGTCTCGCCGATCGAGTCAAACCGCTGCACGTGCGGGCCCCGGACCGACGAGGCGGCCCTCACCTCCGAACCTTGGACAGTTCACGTCCGCCGGTGACGGAAACTGTCCAAGGTTGCAGTTCATCGGGGTGGGGCTTGTTCGTCGTGCGGGTTGGCGGGGGGAGGATCTTGTCGTGAACACCTCTACGCGTACACGTGCTCTGCTCGGTGGGTCGGTCCTCGCGGTGGCGACGGTCGCGGTCTGGTGGGCCTGGCTCGGCTGGGACACGGAGTACACGGTCGACCCGGTGACCGACTCGGTCAGCGGCCCGTACGACGTGTGGCAAATCGTCGGGTGCGTTCTGTCCCTGGCGGTGGTCGCCGCCGTCGGCGGCTGGACACTCCGCCCCTGGCTGGTGGTGCCGGTCATGACGGTGGCCTTCACCGTCGCCTGGGCGTGGCGGGCGGCGACGAGCGACGACTCGGGCCTGTGGGCGGTCGGGGCGGTCCTGATCCTGGTCGGGATGGCGGCCGGCAGCACCGCAGTCAGCGCGGGGGCCCACCTGCTCCACCGGCAGCGTGCCGGCGGAAGCTGATCCGCACCGGGGCAGCGCCCGCGCCGCCGGCTCGGTAGCGTGCGTGGCCATGCGCAGCGGGGCCGGTCCGGAGTGGTGGACGGCTGTCCCGCCGCTTCGCGTCAGCCACCTCGCGGGCGTCGACCCCGAGCTGCTCCGGTTGGCCCTCGACCCGCTGCCGCCGTCCGCGCCGGCGGTGGTCGCCTACCGGCCGGCACGGGGCCTTCCCCTCGCCGGCCTGGTCACCGTCCTCCTCGACGAGCTGGAGGACGCCGCCCGGGCACTGTTTCCCCGCTGGCTGCCCGGCGCGGCCCGGCTCGACGGCAGCGGACGCCTCGGCGCCACCGCCGCCCGGGAACTCGCCACCCGGGTCGCGGCCCGCTCCGACCACTTCGGGCCGTTCCTCGCCGACCTGGCCGAGCGGGCCCTGGGCTCCCGCCGTGCCGGAGCCGACCCCCGTGACCGACGGGCACAGCCGGGCGGGAGCGGCCCGCAGGGCCCCGGCGAGGACCGACGGCGTGCGCGCCCGTCGCGCTTTCCCGCCGAGGTGCGGGCCGCCGGCCTCACCAGGGTGCTCGCCGACGCGTACGACCGGGAGTCCTGCGTGCTGGTGGCCGAGTCGCCGCAGCGGGCCGGGCCGGAGGACGAGCGGGCGCTCGTGGCGGCGGCCGAGTGGCTCGTCCAGCACGGCCGGTGCGCGGTGTGGCTGGTCGGCCCGCTCCCGCACGGAGGCGACCGGGTCCGCCCGGTTCCGCTCCGGCTCCCGATACACCTCGCCGAGCTGAACGGGGGCGTCGGTCGGGTTTCCGACAGCCCCGCCGGCCCGGGTGTGGTGGGCCTGGCGTACCCGCCGCTGGCCGGGACGCCCCGGCCGGACAGCGCCGCCGAACAGGCCCTGGAGCGTGCCCTCGCCCCGCACGACTGGGCCCGTGGCCGGCGGTGGAACCACACCTACGAATGGCATCCACTGGGTCGGCCGTACCGCCTGGATCTGCTCTGGACGGTCGAAGGGCTTGCGGTCGAGGTGGACGGCCCGGAGCATCGGGGAGCCATGATGTTCGCCGACGACCGGCGGCGCGACGTACAGCTCCAGCTTCTGGGGCTCGACGTGCTCCGGTTCACCAACGAACAGGTGCTGACCGACGTCCAGGCCGTCATCCGGAGCATCCGGGACCTGCTGGCCCGACGACGCGCGGCCGGCGCGCACCCCTGACAGGAAAAAGAGGCACCATGTCGAGCAGCACCGCGGACCTGCCGAGCCTGACCCCCAACCAGATTCAAGCGCTCGTCGTGCTGATGGTGGAGGCCCGGAAGCTGACCAACGCCGAGCTGCGGGACCTGGCCGGGTTCGCGCTCACCGGCAAGGACAACAAGAAGCTGGTGGAGCTGGGCCTGGTCGAGACCGACCGCAGCCGCCGCATGCTCTCGCACGAGCTGACGGATGAGGGCTGGCGGGTGATGCGCCAACTGCACACCGGCGCCCCGCCCAGGGCGGGCGGCTCGGCCAGCCGCTCCCTGTTCACCCTGCTGGGCAACCTGCACCGGGGGCTGGACCGGCTGCGGATCAGCCACGCCGACTTCTTCAAGCAGACCGCCGCCGACCCGGCCGGGCCGCCCCCGGCCGCCGGGGACGTCGCGGAGCTGGTCCGGGCCGCGTACCGGGAGCTGGCCGCGACGCCCGGCGCCTGGGTCGGCCTCGCCGACCTGCGCGACCACCTCGACGGCACCGACCGCGCTGCGGTGGACGCCGCGCTGCGGGCACTGGTGCGGCAGGACGGCGTACGGATCATCCCGGTCACCAACAGCAAGTCGCTGACCGCGCGGGACCGGGCGGCGGCGGTACGCATCGGGGACGAGGACAACCACACCCTGTCGATCGGCCCGGCATGATTCCTGACGACGAGCGCGCCGCGCTGGAGGCGTTGACCTTCCACCCGGCGGTCACCCCCGACGACGTGTGGCGGCCCTCCCCGTACAACGTGCCCGAGCTGCACGAGCGGGTGGTCGCCGAGATCCTGCGCGGGGTGGCCCGGGCCCGCACCGACGACACCAGCCGGCCCCTCGGGGTGGCCATGCAGGGGCGGGCCGGCTCCGGCAAGACCCACCTGCTCGGCGCGGTCCGGGAGCGCATCCAGCAGGACGGCGGCTACTTCTTCCTGGTCAACATGGTCAGCGGCCGGACCTTCTGGTCGAGCGTCGCGCTGGCGATGGTCGAGGGGATGGGCCGGGAGTCGGGCGGCTGGGACACGCAGCTGCGCAAGTTCCTGCGCCGGCTCACCTCGCAGCTCGGCCTCCCCGCCGAGGTCCGGGACGCGGTGTCCGGCGCCGAGCCGCTCAGCCGCGAGCACCTGGACACCTTCGTCCGGGCCCTGCGCACCTTCCACCGCGAGGTGGGCCGGGACTGCCAGGACACCGCCCGGGCCCTCGTGCTGCACGGCTCCCGCGAGTTCGACGACCAGGACGTCGGCTACGCCCACCTGATCAGCGAGCCCGGCGACCCGGCGCGCCGCGCGGAGTGGGGGCTCACCCACGGGGTACGCCTTCCGCAGCAGATCGTCCAGGACATCTCCCGGCTGATGGCGCTGACGCTGGACCCGACGGTGATCGCCGTCGACCAGCTCGACACGCTTCTCGCCCAGACCAGCACGTCCATGTTCGACCCGCGCGCGGAGCTGGACGACGCACACGCGACCGCGTTCGGGCCGATCGCCGACGGCCTGCTGACCCTGCGCGACGTCACCCGCCGGACGCTGCTCGTGGTGTCCTGCCTGCCGGACACCTGGGAGCTGCTGACCCGCAGCGCGCCGACCTCCGTGGCGGACCGGTTCCGGGTGTCCCTGCTGCCCGACCGGATCCCGACGCCGCAGATCGGGCGGGCGATCGTGGCGAAGCGGCTCGCCGCCGTGTTCACCGAGCGGCGGTTCTTTCCGCCCCACCCGACGTGGCCGGTCAGCCCCGACGCCTTCGCCGACGCCCCGAACCTCACCCCGCGGGCCCTGCTGCGCCGGGTGGACCGGCACGTCGCCCGATGTCGCGACGCCGACGAGGTGACCCTGCTCGACCGGCTCGTCGACGGCGGGGATCCTCCGGTCGTCCCGCCGCCGGGGCCGGCCGGGACGGCGGACCTGCGCCCGCTGGACGAGCGGTTCGCCCGGCTGGTGGCGGCGGCCGAGGTCGGGCCCGCGCTGGAGCACCGCACGGAGGACGAGCACCTGCCGCCGCTGCTCGCCGCCGGGCTCGCCGCGTGGATCGCCGAGCAGGCCCCCACGGGGGCCACGTACAAGCACGACCCGCCGCCGAGCCGCAAGCCGGCGCTGCACGGTCGCCTCATCGAGGTGCTGGACGAGGCCACCGAGAACGAGGCGCACTGGTGCTTCCGCGGCCTCGCCCACCCGAACGCGATCGCCACGATCGCCCGGGTCCGGGCGGCCTGCACGATGGCCGGCCTGGACCGGCAGTACCCGCAGCGGCGACTGGTGCTCCTGCGCAACGACCCCTGGCCGACCGGCCCGCGTACCGCCCAGGTGCTGGCGGAGTTCGACGCCGCCGGCGGGGTGCGGTGCGCCGTGGCGGAGGCCGACCTGCGGGTGTTCGCCGCACTGCGCGAGCTGGCCCGCGAGCCGGACGCGGCGTACCAGGAGTGGCTGCTCGCCCGCCGGCCGGCGAGCGGCACCGCCCTGTTCCGTGCGGTGCTCGGCCCCTCCGCCCCGGCCGCCCCTGTGCCGGCCGCCTCCACCCCGGCCGCCTCCGGGTCGGCTGCCTCCGGGTCGGCCGAGCCTGCGACGCCGGTTTCCGGGGCCGCCGACGGCCTGGTGCCGGCAACCCCCGACGGGCCGGTCCCGGGCGCACCCGGTGCTGCGGTGCCGACCCCCGCCGGCGGCCGGGCGACGGGGGAGCGGCCGGCCGTCGGCGACGGGCCGGACCCGGCGGCGGTCCGGCTGGGACAGACCACGGACGGGCGGCGACCGTTCCAGGTGGACCTGGAGTCGCTGCGCCGGCACGCCGTGGTCTTCGCCGGCTCCGGGTCGGGCAAGACGGTGCTGATCCGGCGGCTGGTCGAGGAGTGCGCCCGGCAGGGCGTGTCCTCGATCGTGCTGGACCCGAACAACGACCTGGCCCGGCTGGGGGACGCGTGGCCGCAGCCGCCGGTCGGCTGGGAGCCGGGCGACGACGAGCGGGCCCGGGACTACCTCGACCACACGGAGGTCGTCGTCTGGACTCCCCGGGTCAAGGCCGGGCGGCCGTTGAGCTTCCAGCCGCTGCCGGACTTCAGCCCCGTGCGGGACTCGCCGGACGAGTTCGACCAGGCCATCCGCTCGGCGGTGGAGGCCCTAGCGCCCCGGGCCGGGGTGGACCGACCCACCCGGCTCGCCCAGCAGGGCAAGGCCGTGCTGACGGAGGCGCTGCTGGCGTACGCGAGGACCGGCATGGTGGGCCTGCCCGGCTTCACCGAGTTCCTCGCCGACCTGCCCGACGGGGTGAGCCGGCTGGCCCGGGCCGACAAGTTGGCCCTGGAACTGGCCGAGGCGCTCAAGGCGGCGATGGTCACCGACCCGCTCTTCGGCGGCACGGGCGCCCCGGCCGATCCCGGGCTGCTGCTCACCCCGACGCCCGGCCGGCGGGCCCGGGTGTCGGTGGTCAGCTTCGTCGGGCTCACCTCCGACCAGGAGCGGCAGAGCTTCGTCAACCAGTTGCAGATGGCGCTGTTCGCCTGGGTGCGGCGGCACCCCGCCGGGGACCGGCCGCTGGGCGGCCTGTTCGTCATGGACGAGGCGCAGACCCTCGCCCCGTCGACCGGGAACACCGCCTGCACGGCCAGCACGATCGCGCTCGCCTCGCAGGCCCGCAAGTACGGCCTCGGGCTGGTCTTCGCCACCCAGGCCCCCAAGGGCCTGCACAACCAGATCTCGGGCAACGCCACCACCCAGTTCTTCGGTCTGCTCAACGCCCCGGCGCAGATCGACGCGGCGCGGCAACTCGCCGAGGCCAAGGGTGGCCGGCTGCCCGACATCGGGCTGTTGAGCAGCGGCCAGTTCTACGTCGCGGGCGAGGGCTTCCCGTTCGTCAAGGTCGACACCCCGCTGTGCCTGACCCACCACCCCAAGGCGCCGCTGACGCCGGAGGAGGTGATCGACCGGGCGGGCTGACCCGCGCCGACCAGCTAATGAAGCAGACCGCCGAGCCACAGGCCGAACGCGGCCAGCACAAGGCTCGCGCCGAGGCTGCCGAGCACGTTGAAGGCCTCGACGGCGGCGTTCTTGCGCAGCAGTCCCAGCGTGTGCCACTCCTCGGTGGAGAAGGTGGTGTAGGCACCGAGGAAGCCGACCCCGACGATCGCGGCGAAGTCCTGCGCCCCAGCGGCGACGTTCTTCGCGGCATAACCGGTGACGACGCCGAGCACGAAGGCGCCGGAGACGTTGATCAGAAAGGTGCTCGCCGGGAAGGCCCTACTGGACCCGGTGACCCGCGCCTTCCACCAGGGTTTCACCAGCGCGTCGACGCCGGCGCGGCTCAGCGCCCCGAGCCCGCCGGCCAGGAACACCCCGATGCCCACCCACATCACGCACCCCTGCCCGTCGGACGCCCCACCCGCATTTCCGCGAGGCGTGCGCCGAGCGCCGCGGCGATCACTCCACCGAAGATGCTCACGACGAGGTAGGCGATGCCCACCCCACTGCGCCGCGCCCCGATCAGTTGATCGGACTCGACGATGAAGTGCGACCAGGTCGTGAAGCCGCCGATGACACCGGTCGAGAGGAACGGCTTGCCCCATGGCCCCGGCAGCCGGTGCGCCGCGAGCAGCGTCATCACGGCGCCGAGGGCGAAGGCGCCCACCATGTTGATCATAAAGGTGACCCAGGGAAAATCCGGTGGCGTGGGCGGGGCGAGGGCGAGCCCCAGGAGGTACCGCAGGGTGGCGCCGATGCCACCGCCGACGATGATCGCTAGGACTGTCACGCACCCATTAGCTCACCGGCGCCCTCCGTCACCACCCAGTTCGGGCGGGGCCTCACCCGTACGGTTGGTGCCCCGCCCGAGCGGGTCCGACATCGAAATGCCCACCGCCCGACACGTCGATCCCACGAAGCGCCACCTAGTACGCCAGCTCGACCGGGCGGCCGAGCAGGTGGGCGCCGTTGTTGCCCAGCCAGCCCTCCGCCGCCGCCGCATGCTGGGCGAAGGTGTGGATGTCCCGGAAGCGGCGCTGCACCGGGGAGGAGTCGCGGGCCGCGCCGCCCCCGCCCGCCCGGTAGCAGGCGTCCACGGCGGCGGTGGCGACCTCGGTCACCCAGGGCAGGCTGGCGGAGATCTGCGGGCGCAGCGCCTCGACCGCGGCCAGGTCCTCCGCGTCGGCCGCCCGGAACAGGTCGTGGGCCAGCGACCGCACCAGCGCCCGGGCCGCCCGGACGTTCAGGTCGGCCCGGCCGAGCTGCACCCGGAAGGCCGGCGAGTCGGCCAGCGACTGCCGCGCGTACAGCCGTTGCCGTCCGCCGTCGAGCAGCGCCACGGTGTCGTCCAGGGCACCCTGGGCGATCCCGACGGCCACCGCGCCCAGGTGCAGGACGAACTGCGCCAGCGGCGCGACGAACCCGGGCCCCGGGACGCACGGGGCCCCGGTGAACAGGTCGAAGCTCTGCTCCACCGGGCAGAATACCGATTCCATCAGCACGTCATGGCTGCCGGTGCCGCGCAACCCCAGCGTGTGCCAGGTGTCCTGCACCGTCGCCGCGCCGGCGGGCAGCAGCATCGAACGTATCTCCACGGGCTGGCCGTTCGGGCCGGGCAGCGGCTGGCCGTCCCCGGTGAGCACGCAGTTGCCGAAGATCCAGTCGGCGTGCCGGGAGCCGCTGACGAACCCCCACCGCCCGGTGACCTGGAACCCGCCGTCGGCCAGCTCGGCCCGTCCCTGCGGGGCGAAACCGCCGGCCACCACGACGTCCGGGCCCGACGCGTAGAGCTTGTCGAACCGGTCCCGGGGCAGCAACGCCAGCAGGTGCGGCGTCTCCGCGCCGATCATCACCGTCCAGCCGGTGGAGCCGTCGGCGCGGGCCAACTCCTCCAGCACCGCCAGCCCGGTGTGCGGGTCCGCCTCGTACCCGCCGTGGCTGCGCGGCACGAACATCCGGAAGCAGCCGGCGGCCCGGAGCCCGTCGAGCAGGTCGGCGGGCAGTTCCCGGGCGGCCTCGATCTCCTCCACCCGCCGGCTCAACTCCGGCGTCAGCTCCCGTACCGCACCTGTCAGTCGGGTCCGGTGCTGTTCGTCCATGGTTGCCTCCTGCTCGCCCCGGGCGTCGCGGCGCCGTCCCGGCACCGTCGGACTCGCGGCGCCGGCCTGCGGCATCCGCGGCTCAGACGTTGGACGGCCCGGCGTCCCGGCGGGAAGGGACGGCGGTACCGGCCCGCCGGGCGCCCCCCTGTCCGGCAGAAGTTCCCGGGTGGCCGGGACAGCGCGCACCATGCGGCCGGGACGCCGGGACCGGCACGCTCGGTGGACCGGCGGTGTCGCCCGCACCCCGACCCGCCGGCCCCATCGATGACCACGTCCCGCCGGGAGGTGCCCGTGTCCCACCGGTGGCCGTACCCCGTCCCGGTCGGGCTCCGCGCGACTGTCGCCGGACCGACACCCGCTGCGCAGCGCCGGGGTCTCGGCAACCGACGCCCCGACTGACAGGATCACGCCATGCTGGTCGATCCAGCGCCGCGCGCGCTGACCGTCCCGAACGCCGGCGACGACCTGCGCCGGCCGGTCGCCGCCTGGACAGTGCTGGTCGGCTGCGTGCTGCTGCTCGCCGCCACGACGCTCTGCTGGGCCCTCGCCCGCCGCCCGTGGGGCCTGTCCCAGCTCTACTTCCTCGTCGACTACACCGACTGCGCGGTGTACGGCACGACCGGATGGCTGATCCTGCTGCGCCGCAGTCACCCGGTTGCCTGGCTGCTGGCGGTCACCGGGGTCGGCGGGGGGATCGCCGCCCTCGGTGCCCAGTACCTCGACCTGCTCCGGGTGTATCCCGGGCTGCCCGAGGTCACGCTGCTGACCTCGGCCCGGCACTGGGGCTGGGTGCCGGGGATGCTGTCGCTGATCGTGGTGCTGCCCTGGCTGGTCCGGGAGAGCCGGCTCACGCTGGGGCCCCGGTTGGCGGTTGCTGTCGGCGTCGCGGTGGTCGCCGCGACCGAGCTGTTCCAGCTGACCTTCCCCGGGCTGGGTGGCGCCCCGTCCGGGGCGCCGCTGGCGATCCGCAGCGCGGACTGGGCCGAGTTCGTCACCCGGGTGCAGCCCGTGCTCACCGCCCTGGTGCCGCTGCTCGGGCTCGTCGCCGCCGCCGGGCTGCTGTGGCGGCGTCGGGTCTCGCCGGTCGTCGAACGGGTCGGCCTGGGCTGGCTCGCGGTCGGCACGGTGCTGCTGGCGGTGAGCTTCGCCCCGATCGCCCTGCCCGCCGGCTGGACGGGCTCGGTGGCGGAGTGGCTGCCGCCGATCGCCATGCTGGCCGCGCAGGCGTTCTTCCCGGCCGCCGTGCTGGCCGTGGTGCTGCGGCAGCGGCTGTGGGGGATCGAGATAGCGGTCCGCCGCACGCTGGTCTGGTTCCTGCTGACCTTCCTGCTGGTCGCCGCGTACGTCGTCGGGGTGACCACGCTGGACGCGCTGCTCCCGGCCAGCCGGGCGGTCCCCGGGGTGCTGGTCACCGCCCTGGTCGCGGCCGCCGTGCAGCCGGGCCGGTGGTGGGTGCAGCGGCGGGTGGACCGGCTGATCCACGGCGCGGCGGCGGAACCGATCGGCGTGGTCCGGGGCGTCGGCGACCGGATCAGCGCGAGCGAGGACCCGACCGACGTGCTGACCGGGGTGGCGCGGAGCCTCACCGAGTCGCTGCGGTTGGGCGCCTGCGGCATCGAGGTGGACGGCCCGGACCCGTGCACCGCCCACTGCGCGTCCGCCGGGCCGGTGGGGGAGCCGCTGGTGCTGCCGCTGCGCCGGGGCGAGCGGGAGGTGGGGCGACTGACCGCGTGGGCCCGGGCCGGCGAGCGGCTGGACGGGCGTACCCGCTCGGCGCTGGTCGATCTGGTGCCGGTGGTCGCCTCGGCGGCCAGCCTCGCCGCGACCAGCCGGGCGCTGGTCACCTCCCGGGCCCGGCTGGCCGAGGCCCGCGACTCGGAACGCCGCAAGCTGCGCCGGGACCTGCATGACGGGCTCGGTCCCGCCCTGGCCGGGGTGGCGCTCGGCCTCCAGGCGGCCCGCAACCTGCTGGGCGCCGACCCGGGCGCGGCCGGACGGCTGCTGGACCGGCTGCGCGACGAGACGGACCAGCGGGTCGAGCAGGTCCGCGACCTGGCCCGAGGGCTGCTGCCGCCGGTCCTCGGCGAGCGCGGCCTGGTCCCCGCCCTGCACGAGCTGGCCCAACGGTACGACGGCTCGGGCCTGACCGTGCGGGTCGAGGCGCTGCCGCTGCCGCTGCCCGAGCCGGTCGCCACCGCCGTGTACGGGATCGTCTCCGAGGCGGTCCGCAACGCCCAACGGCACTCCGGCGCACCGACCTGCCGGGTGGCGGTCGAGCGGAATCCGGACGGGCTCACCGTCCGGGTTACCGACCCGGGCCGGGGCGTCGCGGTCGGCACGCCGGCCGGGGTCGGCATGCTCTCCATGCGGGAGCGGGCCGAGGGCATCGGCGGGGTGTGCGTGATCGGCCCGGTGCCCGACGGCGGCACCGAGGTCACCGTCCGGGTGCCCGCCGACCGCCTGCCGCCGGTCGACGACGACCGGCCGCCGGCCGTCCCCGCCCAGCGCGGCTGGGCCGCCCCGGTCGAACCCGGTGAGGAACTGCCGGCCGCCGACCCCGGGCCGGAGCCGCCGGCCGCAGTCCCCGCCCCGGCCGACCCGTCGACGGGCCAGCGGCAGCCGTGGGGAGTGCCGGCGGAGGCCGGTACGGTGCCGGGGACGCGGGCGGGACGAACCCTGGTGGTGCGGCGGTGACGGTGGACGATGGCGTGACGGACCTTGGCGGTGCGGCGGTGACGGGTGATGGTGTGGTGGTCGGTGGCGCGGCGGTGATCCGGCTGGCGGTGGTCGACGACCATCCCGTGTTCCGGCTCGGCATGACGGCGCTGCTGGCGTCCACGCCGGGACTGGAGGTCGTCGGCGAGGCCGCGGACGCCGACGAGGCGGTCCGGCTCGCCGACCGCACCCGGCCCGAGGTGATCATCATGGACCTGCACCTCGGCGGCCGGTCCGGCGTGGAGGCCACCCGGGAGATCGTCGCCCGGCACCCGGGGATCGGGGTGCTGGTGGTGACGATGCTGGACGACGACGACTCGGTGTTCGCCGCGCTGCGCGCCGGGGCGCGGGGGTACCTGCTCAAGGGTGCCGCGCCGGGCGAGGTGGAACGGGCCATCCGCGCGGTCGCCAACGGCGAGGTGCTGCTCGGGCCGGTGATCGCCAGCCGGGCGATCGGCTTCCTCGCCGGCGGGCGGGCCGGCGGGCCGGCGCCGTTCCCCGAGCTGACCGACCGGGAACGCGAGGTGCTGGACCTGGTCGCGCAGGGGCTGAGCAACGTGGTGATCGCCCGCCGGCTGACGCTGAGCCCGAAGACCGTCCGCAACCACCTGTCCAACGTGCTCGGCAAGCTTCAGGTCGCCGACCGCAGCCAGGCGATCCAGCGGGCGCGCGAGGCCGGCCTCGGCCAACCCTGACCGGTACGCCCCGGCTGCGCCCGGGGGCCTTCCTTTCGCGGCGGGGGCCCGACGGGCTCCCTATGCTCGGGGCATGGAACTGCGGATCTTCACCGAACCCCAGCAGGGGGCCAGCTACGACCAGCTGCTCGCCGTGGCCCGCTGCGCCGAGGACGCCGGCTACGGCGCGTTCTTCCGGTCCGACCACTACCTGAAGATGGGCGCGGTCAGCGGCGACCCGGGCCCGACGGACGCCTGGATCACGCTGGCCGGACTGGCCCGGGAGACGTCCCGGATCCGGCTCGGCACCCTGGTGACGGCGGCCACGTTCCGGCTGCCCGGCCCGCTGGCGATCAGCGTCGCCCAGGTCGACCAGATGAGCGGCGGCCGGGTGGAGCTGGGCATCGGCGCCGGCTGGTTCGCCGACGAGCACACCGCGTACGGCATCCCGTTCCCCTCGGTGGGCGAACGGTTCGACCGGCTGGAGGAGCAACTCGCCGTCATCACCGGGCTCTGGGAGACGCCGACCGGCGAGACGTTCGACTTCGCGGGCCGCCACTACCCGGTGAGCGGCTCACCGGCCCTGCCCAAGCCGGTGCAGCAGCCGCGCCCGCCGATCCTGCTCGGCGGCATGGGGCCGAAGCGCACGCCCCGCCTCGCGGCCCGCTACGCCGACGAGTTCAACCTGCCGTTCGTCTCCGTCGCCGACTCGGTGGCCCAGTTCGACCGGGTCCGGGCCGCCTGCGCCGACATCGGCCGGGACCCGGCCGGGATGCGCTGGTCGAACGCCCTGGTGCTGTGCTGCGGCCGGGACGAGGCGGAGGTGCGACGGCGGGCCGAGGTGATCGGCCGGGAGCCGGCGGAGCTGCGCGAGAACGGCCTCGCCGGCACCCCGGCCGAGATCGTCGACCGGATCGGCCGGTACGCCGAGATCGGCAGCGAGCGGATCTACCTCCAGGTCCTCGACCTGGCAGACCTGGACCACGTCGAGCTGGTCGCCGCCGAGGTCATGCAGCAGCTCTGAGTCCTGGCGCCCGCCCGGGCCCCCGCTCGGCGCGGTCGGGCCGGGCCTCAGCGGGCGGGGTGCGGGGTGCGCAGGATCGTGTCGAGGCGGCCGTCCCGGTCGCTGTCCAGGTAGGTGATGTCGGGGGTGCCGTCGCCGTTCAGGTCCAACTGGACCACGTCGGCGATCCCGTCGCCGTCGAGGTCGGTGACGACCTCGGTCGAGCCGTCCAGGTGGTGGGTGACGATCGAGTGCGACTCGCCCGGCGGGCACGGGGCCGGCGCGGGTGCCGCGGGATCGGGGTAGCTGCTCATCGACGTATGGTTCCCCGACGACCCCCGGGCCAACCGCCCCCGGCCGGTGCCGCCCCGGGGCGTCGGCCGACGACGCCGAGCGACGGGAGTGCGACGTGGACGCAGGGGAGCAGGAACCACGCGCGGGCCTCGGCGTGCCCGGGGCGGGGCCCGCCGACCGGGCACCGGGCGTGCCGGAGCGCAACTGGGCCGGCAACGTCCGGTACGCCGCCGCCCGGCGGCACCGCCCGTCCGGGGTGGACGAGCTGCGCCGGCTGGTCGCCGGCAGCGACCGGGTCCGGGCGGTCGGCACCGGGCACTCGTTCAACCGGTTCGGCGACACCACCGGCGACCTGGTGTCGCTGGCCGGCCTGCCGCCCACCGTCGAGGTGGACCGGGAGCGCCGCACGGTCACGGTGGCCGCCGCCGTGCGCTACGGCGACCTGGCCATCCGGCTGCACGCCGCCGGGTACGCCCTGCCGACGATGGCGTCGTTGCCGCACATCTCGGTGGCTGGCGCGGTGGCCACCGCCACCCACGGCTCGGGCGTCGGGATCGGCAACCTGGCCACCGCCGTGGCCGCCCTGGAACTGGTCACCGCTGACGGGGACCTGCTGACCGTGCGCCGGGACGCCGACGGCGACCGGTTCGCCGGGATGGTGGTCGCCCTCGGCGCGCTGGGCGTGGTCACCCGGGTCACCCTGGACGTGCTGCCCGCCTTCGAGATACGGCAGTACGTCCGGCTCGGCCTGCCCCGCGTGGCCCTGGATGAGGCGTTCGCCTCGGCGTACAGCGTCAGCCTCTTCACCGACTGGCGCGGCGACCGGATCGGGCAGGTGTGGCGCAAGCAGCTCGCCGACGCCCCGCCGCCGGAGGCCGACTGGCTGGGCACCACGGCGGCGGCCGGGCCGGTGCACCCGGTGCCCGGGATGCCGGCGGGCAACTGCACGGCTCAGCTCGGTGAGCCCGGCCCCTGGCACGAGCGGCTGCCGCACTTCCGGCTCGGCTTCACCCCGAGCAGCGGCGACGAACTCCAGTCGGAGTACCACCTGCCCCGGGCGGCGGCGGTGGACGCGCTGGCCGCCCTCGACCCGGTGGCGGACCGGATCGCCGCCGTGCTCCAGGTCTGCGAGCTGCGTACGGTCGCCGCCGACGAGCTGTGGCTGAGCCCGCAGTACGGGCGGGACAGCGTCGCCGTGCACTTCACCTGGACCGACGACGCCGACGCGGTGACCCCGGTGCTGGCCGAGGTGGAGGCGCGGCTGGCCCCGTTCGCGCCCCGACCGCACTGGGGGAAGGTGTTCACGCTCGACCCGGCGGCGGTCGCCGCCGCGTACCCCCGGCACGCCGACTTCCTGGCCCTGCTGCGCACCCTGGACCCGGCAGGCAAGTTCCGCACAGCCCTGTTGGACCGCCACTTCCCCCGCTGACCGGCCCCCTTGATCGTCTGCGGCTGGCCGGCACGACACGCCGGAGCGGGTGCCGGTGCACAGCAGACGATCAAGGCGGCTCAGTGCCGGCCGGCCGGCACCTGGTCGCGGAGGCTGCCGCGCTGCACCGCACGGCTGATGTCGCTGGGCGAGACGATGCCGACCAGGCGCTGTTCGGTCACCACCAGCGCCCGACCGTCGGCGCACTCGCTGAGCCGGGGGAGCAGGTCGGTGAGCTGCTCGTCCGGGGAGGCCAGCACGAGCTGGTCGGCCCGGCAGGCCACCTCGGCCAGCGTGGTCGCGGCCCGTCGGTCGGCCGGGACGCCGCGTACCCGGTCGAGGGTGACCAGGCCGACCGGCCGGCCGTCCTCGGTCAGCGGCAGCGCCGAGTGCCGGTACGCGAAGAGGTAGTGGTCGACGAAGTCGGCCACGGTCATCTCGGCCGACGCGGTCTGCGGCTGCGGGGTCATCACGTCCGCCACCCGCATCCCGCGCAGCGCGCTGCCCGTCCGGGCCTGCCGCTCCTCCATGCCGGCGGCCCCGATCAGGAACCAGCCGATCAGCGCCAGCCAGAGCCCGCCGAACCCCACGCCGCGCAGGAACTGCCACAGGCCCAGCCCGATCAGCAGCACGCCGAGGATCCGGCCGGCCCGCGCCGCCACCACGGACGCCCTCGTCCGGTCGCCGGTGGCCTTCCACACGGCGGCGCGCAGCAGCCGGCCCCCGTCCAGCGGGGCGGCCGGCAGCGCGTTGAAGACCGCCAGCAGGAGGTTGATGCCGGCCAGCCAGGCCAGCGCACCCAACCACAGCCCGTGCACCCCGGCCAGCGCGAGCAGCACCGCGATGCCGCCGAAGAAGACGCCGATGATCAGGCTGACCAGCGGCCCGACCCCCGCGATGCGCAGCTCCGCCCCGGGGTCGCGGGCCTCCCCGCGCAGCTCGGCCACCCCGCCGAAGAGCCACAGGGTGATCCCACCGACCTCGATGCCGTTGCGCCTGGCCACCACGGCGTGCGAGACCTCGTGGGCCAACAGCCCGAGGAAGAAGACCACCGCGGCGCTCAGCCCGGCGAGCACGTACTCCCAGGTCGGCCGGTCCGGGTACGACCGGGGGAACTGGTTGGCCGACAGCCCCCAGGCGATCAGCAGGAAGATGACCAGGACGCTCCAGTTGACCCCGACCGGCACGCCCGCGATCCGGCCGATCCGGAAACTCGCCCTCATCTTCCGGGCATACCCCGCTAAACCCGGAGCATGCCCCGGCCGGTGGCCCGGTTCTCCGGCCAGGTTGACCCCGTCGGGGATAGTGACAACGTGGCGAGGCTGATTGATGAGCATGACGACCCGTACCTCTGGCTGGAGGACCTGGACGGACCGGACGCCGCCGGATGGGTGCGGGACCGCAACGCGGAGACGCTGGCCGCGCTGACCGGGGACGGGCGGTTCGACGCCCTGCGGGCCGAGATCCGGCAGGTGCTCGACTCGGACGACCGCATCCCCTACCCCGGGTGGCGCGGGGACCGCTTCTACTACGACTTCTGGACCGACGCGACGCATCCGCGGGGGATGTGGCGGCGGACCACCCTCGACCAGTACCGCCGGCCCGAGCCCGAGTGGGACGTGCTGCTCGACCTCGACGCCCTGGCCGCCGAGGAGGGCGAGAACTGGGTCTGGGACGGTGTGACGGTGCTGCGCCCCGGGTACGAGCGCTGCCTGGTCAGCCTGTCCCGAGGCGGCTCCGACGCGCTCGTGGTGCGCGAGTTCGACCTGGTCGGCCGCACCTTCGTCGAGGGCGGCTTCACGCTTCCCGAGGCCAAGAGCACGGTCTGCTGGATCGACGCCGACCACATCTACGTGGCCACCGACTTCGGGCCGGGCTCGCTGACCACCTCCGGCTATCCCCGGGTGGCCAAACGATGGCGGCGGGGCACGCCGCTGTCGGCGGCCGAGGTCGTCTTCGAGGGGCAGGTGGACGACGTCGCCGCCCACGCCTCGTACGACTGCACGCCCGGGTTCGAACGCACCTTCCTGGTCCGGGACCTGGACTTCTACCGCAGGGAGAGCTTCCTGCTGACGCGGGAGGGTGAGCGGCAGCGGATCGGCGTGCCGGACGACGCCCGGTGGGACGTGCACCGGGAGTGGCTGGTGATCGGGCTGCGCTCGCCGTGGACGGTCGAGGGCGTCACCCATCCGGCGGGCGCACTGCTGGCGGCCCGGTTCGACGCGTTCCTCGCCGGTGGGCGGGACCTGGCGGTGCTGTTCAGGCCAGACGACCGCACCGCGCTGGGCGGCCACGCGTGGACCCGCAACCATCTCATC
Source organism: Micromonospora sp. CA-111912 (assembly GCF_050948415.1). Classification (NCBI taxonomy): domain Bacteria; kingdom Bacillati; phylum Actinomycetota; class Actinomycetes; order Micromonosporales; family Micromonosporaceae; genus Micromonospora; species Micromonospora sp. CA-111912. The sequence goes on along the minus strand of NZ_CP192007.1, from coordinate 5,607,863 downwards.
CTGGCCACCCTCACGGACGTGCGGAGCCGGCTGGAGGTGCTGACCCCCGACGCGACGGGCTGGCGGCGGGAGCCGCTGCCAGGCGTACCGGAGTCCGGCCACAGCCGGCTGGTGGAGACCGACCGCGACACCGGCGACGACTACCTGCTCGTGTCCGAGGGGTTCCGGGAACCGGCGACCCTGCGGCTCGGCCGGGTCGGTGGCACGGTCGAGACGCTCAAACGGGCACCGACGTTCTTCGCCGGGGAGGGCCTGGCGGAACGGCAGTTCTTCGCCACCTCGGCCGACGGAACGCGGGTGCCGTACTTCGTGGTGGGCGACCCGGACGCGGCCGACGGCCCGACCCTGCTCACCGGGTACGGCGGCTTCGAGATCTCCCTGACCCCGCACTACAGCGGCATCATCGGCCGGGGGTGGCTGGCCAGGGGCGGCACCTACGTGGTGGCGAACATCCGGGGCGGCGGCGAGTACGGCCCCGCGTGGCACCGGGCCGCGCTCCGGGAGGACCGGCCCCGGGCGTACGAGGACTTCGCGGCGGTGGCGGCCGACGTGGTCGCCCGGGGGATCACCACGCCGGCGCGACTCGGCATCGAGGGCGGCAGCAACGGCGGCCTGCTGACCGGGGTAATGCTGACCCGCTACCCCGAGCTGTTCGGGGCGGTCGTCGCACACGTCCCGCTGCTGGACATGCGGCGCTACCACCGGCTGCTGGCCGGCGCCTCGTGGATGGCCGAGTACGGCGACCCGGACGAGCCGACCGACTGGGCCTACCTGAGCCGGTACTCGCCCTACCACAACGTCCGTAGCGACCCGCCGTATCCGCCGGCCCTGTTCGTCACCTCCACCCGGGACGACCGGGTGCATCCGGGGCACGCCCGCAAGATGGCGGCCCGGCTGCGCGAGCACGGGCACGAGGTGGCGTACTACGAGAACGTCGAGGGCGGGCATGGCGCGGCGGCGAACAATGCGCAACGCGCCTTCGTCTGGGCGCTGACGCTGGAGTTCCTGTGGCGCAACCTGAGCGGGGAGGCACGTCCGACCGTGCCGCACCAGCGGCCGGCGACCGGCGCGGCGGAGGCGGGGCTCAGGGCGTAGACCGACTCCTCCGGGCGGTGAACGCCTCTCTCCCGCTGAGCGGCCGCGGCAGGGCCGCCGGTGCGCGGCGGCCGGCACCACACCGAGCTGCATGGTGACTTATCACGAGCCGCAGTCGGTTCTCTGAGCTGGCCGTCCGGGATGGTGCCATCCGTGCCGTACTGGACGTGCTTTCGGAGCAGGACGCGACCCGGCTGCTCAGTGCGCACATAGTGCTGCCACGCCGGTGACCCTTTCTCCGGACAGTCGATCGCCTCCTACGCCAACCCGGCCGGCGCAGCCTAGCCGAGCAGGGCGGTGCGGGCCGGCTAGCGAAGTCGATGTAGGGCGGGGGTCAGTCCGTCGCCTCGCCAACGGGCCCGGCCGACGCCCCGACGACCGGGGTGCAGCCGCCCGTCGGCGACCACACCCGCCGCAAGGTGGCGCAGATCACGCCCGGTCGATCCTGTGAAGCGAGCCCGAACTTTCAAGCCAGCGATGAGACAGGAGTGCCGACAGGCGGCGCCCGAAGGGACGGCAAAAATGATCAAGGGCTCGACGAAAGACGTCAGCGTGGTCGACCAGGAAAGCGTCAGCGGTCCGACGGGGACCGGGCGCTGACGCTTGCCGCGATGGCCGTGGCGGCCAAAGGCCATTATGGAGGGTCAGTCTGGGAGTCGGGGGTGGGCAAATGGTGATTCGACAGCGGCCGCGGCGCCGGATCCTGCCGGCCCGGCGCCAGCGACCGGGGCAGCCGCCGGAGCGGGCGAGGGCCACCGACTGGATGCAGGCGTTGTCGAGTTTTGTCACGGTGATAGTCGCGATCCCGGCGCTGGTGATCGCGACCGTCACGTACAGGGACCAGCAGGAGATCAACCGCTCCCAGATCGAGATGGCCCAGCTGGAGCGTGGACGCTTCGAGCAGAGATACGCCGCCCGGGTGGCCTACTGGTGGGTGAGACCTGCGGGGACCAGGCTGGGCCCCGGGCGCTTCAAGGTGCAGAACCGGTCGCCCGTGCCGATCCGGGGCATAGGGATGCGCGTGACGCCTACTCAGAAACCAGGGACGCCTGTGCCTCATATCTACAACGTGCCGGCCGCCCCGCCGTGCGTGATCCTCACGATTGACCTGCCGCCCCTCTCCCAAGATGTAGATATGGCGCTCTGGATCAACCACCCTCCCGCGGTGGAGCTGCAGTTCACCGACCCGACCGGCCCTTGGCTCCTGAGTTCCGACGGGCTGGAGCGCGACAAAGGAGCGCCCCCCAACGCCATTCGGTGGCAGAGCGCCTTGGAGGTGGATGGAACGCGAGAGTCGGCGGGCGATTGTGGCGAGGGCGGGTGACCGCTCACCTCGTCCAGGGCGGTGCGCATGACGGCGGCGCCGCGCGAAGCCAATGCCGCCCAGCCTCGTCGGACGGGTGGTACTCGGTCGGCTCGACGAGGTGACCACCTGGTAGGGCTACCAATGGCTCTGGCATGGCCGTCACTATCCTGACGGGTCACTCTGTGCGAATGCCACGAGGCGTTCGGCTGCTGCGGGTGCGCGGAAGAGACAGACCGTTCCGGGGGCGTTGACCACTCGGCGGAGGTCACGGTCGAGTGCGTCACGGCGTACCACGCCGAGCCATGCCACGGGTCGCCAATGGTGTAGTCGTGGTTCGGTTGCATCCTCGGCATACCCGTAGTCCGCCGTCACTTCACCGATGGCAGCGCGAGAGCCGGTCAACGGCACGACAACCACGTCGCCCGCCCTCATGTGCAGGCGAAAGACCTGCCAATAGCGTAGAAAGTTCCGCAGGGCTCTGTCGCCACGGTCGGGGTGGGCTGTCTTCAGCGTTCGAAGCACAACCAGATCGCCCGGCCATTGGAGCAAACTCGGCATGTCGTCGCCCCCGATAGCAATGAAGCTGTCCTTGAGGAAGCGTTGCTCGATGCCTGGATCGTTCCATGCGCGTAGCCGCCAGGACCGTCGATCGTGGGCACCCGCTCGGGCTGAACTTTTCTCAAGACCGGTCATCGACTTCTCCTGATTAATTGAGTAGAGAGACTGACAGCATGCAACCGTCTGACGACGTCACGACGGCCAGTTCTTCCTGGGGTCGGCTCCGCGATCTGCCGGGCCTGAGGACATAGGAATTCCTTCCTGGACGCCGTTCGGCATAACGAGCGCGGCGTCGCTCAGAGGCAAGATCGGCTTCGGCATCATCGGACCTGGAGAGGAAGTCTTCGGCTACACCGGTCCGCACGCTCAGGTAGCGACCACCGAGGTTGATCAGGGAAGTTTCACACCAGTAGGAGGTGTCGTCGGAGTCAACGACATCCAGCGCGCCGAGGGCTTGACGGTCTGCTTGAAGCAGCGGTTCTGCTGGTTCCGGGGGCAATCCAGCGAAGGCGAAGAGGCGCGCTCGATCAAGATCTTCAACCTCACTTACCACCTCTTCGCGGTCGACGGGGGCAGTGAAACTGGCGGGCGAGATCCAGCTTGACATCTCACGATCCTTGTAGCGAGACCTAACCCCTGCCTCCTCCCTGGCGAGGGCCACCGCGATGTCTTCGCGGGTCTCGTCATCAGTCTCGCCCACCTCCAAGGCATAGCCTTTGATCCTTCCGCCAGCCAAGCAGGCACCGATCACGATCCGTCGCATACGAGCGCCCGGGATGGCCTTTGGAACGAGTACCTGCTCGACGCCGCGGGCCAGTTGAAGGATGCTCAATGGTCGGCCTGAGCTGTTCCCCTTGGCTTCCAGAACCACCACATCGGTCAAGTTCCGCCCGCGCATGTTGTACCAGAAGTAGTCCGGCTTGTGAGACCCCAAGCCACCCATTGCTGGGCCGAGGACGGCGTCGTAACTTACCGCGTCCGCGTCCACCAGGCGGGCGGGTTCGGTGAGTATGAGCTGCTCTACCAGGTCCGTCGCGATGGCGATCCCGAAATGCTCCGAGAAGAGGGAGCGCTGGTGCTTTCTGACCTGGTTCGTCAGCGCCGAGAGCCGAAGATCAGGCCGGGCTTCCGCGAACGCCCACAGGTAACGGATGATTGCCCAGCGACTGGCGGTGCGGAGCGCGGTGAGCCCAGGCAGCCCGGCTGCACCTGCCACATGAAGCCCTGGCAGCGCGCTTGTCGTCTTACCCAGACCGAGCAGCAGTTCCATGGGACGGACGTTGCGCTCCGTCGCGCCAGCCTCCAGTTCCGGAACTGGATGGATCTGCACCATGCGCTGCGTCTTGTGGAAAAACTTCTCGCTGACCTGATCGGCCAGCTTCCAACTTGACTCGACCTCGTAGATCCCAGGCGTCGAAAGCGCTGGCGGCTGGCCGTTAACGAACGATGAGGACGCCACCCATGAATGCTGTCACCCGAGCACCTAGATACACAGATCACATCAGATATACATGTGAGCCGTTCGTACTATCGCAGGCGGCCCACGCAGGTGGGACGAATGCCTGTGTGCTCGCATCTGCACCCGAGCCCGGTCCAGATGCCGAAGGCATAGTTCGGTGGTGCGAGATCAGCGTGCCGCCTCCGAACTGCTTTGGAGGCGGCACGGCCGACGGTCAGCGACTCGCCTTGACGCCTTGAACGAAGGTGCCCCAGGCTTTCGGGGCGAAGGTCAACACCGGGCCGGTTGGGTCCTTGCTGTCGCGGAGCCCGACGACGTCTGGGAGGTTGTCGGCGACCTCGACGCAGTTGCCGCCAGCGTTGCTGCGGCTCGACTTGCGCCAGACGGCACTGGTTAGGTCAGGCACGGGAGTACTCCTCTGCGACTTGCTGGATTAGGCTCGTTGACCGGGACTCGTTGAGGACACGGCCCGTCATGTCGGCCCAGATGGCATCATAGACAACCGTCTCGTGCGGCTTGTCGCGGTAGATCGCCCCCGTCGCAGATTCCAGATAGGCCACCGGCGGCTCTGTCTCCCTGCCGTTGCCGTCCTGCGGGAACTCCAGCATCGAGAAGCCCCCAGCCGTCATCCCGGCGTGCAGTCCGGCAGAAAAATTCATCACCTGGACGGTTACGTTGGGTAACTCTGCAGCCTTGATGATCTGGTGAAGCTGCTCAGCCATGATCGCGTTGTTACCAACAGGGCGGCGTAGCACGGCCTCGTTGATAATCACGCTGAGTTGTGGCGGGGAGAACCGTGTGAGCAGCGCCTGTCGCTCCACCCGGAGTTGGACGGCGCGTTGATGTGTCTCGTTGTCGCTGGTGTCGATCCCGCCGCTGGGGAGTTTGAAGACCTGCTCCGCGTAGGCACGGGTCTGGAGTAGACCGGGAACCAACTCCGCCTCGTACTGCCGAATGTTCGATGCCCCGGCTTCCAGTCCGATGTAGAGCTGAAACCAGCGCGGAAGGCCGGAGCCGATGTAGTCGTGCCACCAGTTCTTGTTCTCCCGGGTGGCCGCCGTCATCGCGAGAAGCAACTCACTGTCCTCGGCGGAAGCGCCGTAGAGGTCGAGCATCTGCTGCACGTCGGCCTGCCGGAAACGGACGTGCTCCGCACCGTTCTCGATCCGGTGCAGCGTCGCACGTGCCCGGTCCAGCCGCTCGGCGGCCTGTTCCATCGTCAGCCCTGCCGCCCTGCGAAGCGACTCGAACTTGCGCCCGATCTGTCGCCGCAACATCGTCGATGCGGTAACTGTTCGTGACACTCTTCGCCTCCGCTTTTCGTAATTCGTCGACAGCCGCGCGTCCAATTGAACCGTGCCCCTGCCTAATAAGCAATAGACACGTCACGGCGTGTACTCGACTGAAGTTGACTCGCTTCCCAGGCATCGCTGTTGAGATGTTGCAATTGAGGTGACGCGGTGCTTCACCGCCTCTGCGGCCAATGTGGAGTTTTTGCTGCTCAGTGGCCATGTGCGCCCTGCTGCCGTACCGCTGATCGAAGGCTGCGGCGGTAGGTGCCGGGGTGGGTCCGCCGGTGCGCGGCGGGCCGGTGGGCCCGCCCTTCCACAGGTCAATCTCGACGAGAGGCAGGTCCTGTCATGCGTGTCTTCCTCCGGCGTGTCCGCCGTCGCCAGCGGGCGGTCCACGGGCCGGCCGGCCAGCGCTCGGCCGCGTACCGCCCGCTGCTGCCCTGGCAGGTGCGCGAGCAGCGGTTCCGGCCCACCCTGCTTGGCCGGCGCGGGCTCGATCCGCAGGAGGTGGGGGAGTTTCTCGACCGGGTTGCCGGTGATCTGGCCGCCGTCTACGACGCGCTCTCGCAGAGCCGGCGGGAGGTCAGCCGGATCAAGCTCGCGCTGTGTCACCTGCGGTCCGAGCGGGCGCACACCCGCAACGAGCGGGAGTGGGGCCGGTGAGCGAACGCTTCGTCATCCACCTGCCGGTGGTCGCCAACGACCTGGTCTCCGCCCAGAGGATCGCCCGGGTGGTGGCGCAATGGACGCACGTTCTGCCGCAGAGCGAACCGGGAGGCACCACCGTGTCGGCCGAGGACGACCAGAACGTACGCCACTGGGTCTTCTGCGACCGGCTCCTGCCCGGCGGCCGGCGGTGCCTGCTCCGGCCCGACCACGACGGCGAGTGCTCCCGCCGGCCGAGGCTGCGGTGAGTGCGGCTCCGGTGGCGTCAGGCGGTCGGGGGAGTGGGCAGGGCGTCGACCACCAGTACGCCGGTGCCGGGCGGGACCTCGGCGAGAAGTTGGCGCTGGCCGCTGCGGGTCAACCGGATGCAGCCGTTGGTGACGTCCTCGCCGAGGGTGTCGTCGTTGTGCCAGCTGTGCACGCCGATGTGCGCGCCGCGGAGCCCGGCCGGTACGGCGTCCGGGTCGTCGGGGACTGCGCCGAGGGCGTAGACGTCCACGCCGCCGTACACCGCCTCGGGCGGGGGTGTGCGGCCGAGGACGAAGGTGCGGCCGAGCGGGGTGGACTGGCCCGGCATGCCGAGACTGACCGGCCACGACTTCTTCGCCCGACCGTCCCGGTACCAGGTGAGCCGGTGCTGTCGGCGTTCCACCACGATCTGGTCGCGCAGCGGCACGACACTGCGGTCGTCGCCGGGTGGCAGCCAGGCGAGCCGCCGGTTGGCCGAGGGCAGCAGCACCGCCGTCCAGCCGGTCCGGCGCTCGACGATCGGCACGGTCAGCTTGACGCCGTTGATGGTGGGGGCGAGGAAGGCCAGCGGCCGGCCGCCGGGTGCGTCGTAGGCGGCGACGTTCCGGCTCGGCCGCAGCCCCTCGGTGAGCGGGGTGGCGTCCAGCGGGCGGGGATCGGCCGGGAAGCCGGCGGGCGCCGGGTCGTAGTCGACGACCGGCAGGGTGGCGGGCGCGGGGGCCGCCGCCGGGACCGGCTCGTCGGTGGGGGCGGCGTCCTCGGTGGGCGGGGCGTTCCCGGTCGGCTCGGCGGCGGGCGGGGGCGCTGGGCGGACCGGGTCGGGGGTCACGGCCCGGCCGGCGAGCACCGCGGCGGCCAGCAGCAGCGGTACGCCGAGCGCGACAGCCAGCCAGCCGAACACCCACCGCGAGGTCAATCGGGCAAACAGCACAAATGCACTGTAACCACCTGTCCTGGGTTAGGCCCCCTCCTGTGCGAAATGCGCCCGGATAGGGCCCTCACTTCAGCTCGGCTCAGCTCAGCTTGGCGCCGACGTGGATGGCTACCGCGTCGTGGGCCGGGACGCTCGCGGCGAACCAGCCGCCCGCGTCCACGGTGATCACCGGGCCGCTGCACGCCCCGCCCGAGAAGTCGCCGTGGATGACGTCGCAGTACCGGCCGGCGGGCAGCCCGGCGTAGTAGGAGCGCCCGTTGACCGCGCCGTCCTCGTCGTTGACCGTCAGGTAGCCCTTGCCGCTGCGGCTGAACGCGATGTGGTTGTTGCCGTTGTCGTACCAGTTGGCGACGTCCGCGCCCTGGGTGGCGTTGTTGAATGCGACCATGTTGGCCACCACCCGCCAACGGTGCTCGCACTCCCAGCCGGAGTAGCAGGTGGTGTTCCGGGTCTTGTTGCCGCTGTCCGAGGGCGGGCCGGCCTCCCGGTTGCTGAAGGTGTAGCTGGACATCACCGTCGGAGAGCCGTACGGCCAGGCCAGCATGAAGGCGTTGGCCAGCGCGTAGATCCCACCGTCGCGGTAGGTCAGCACGCCACCCTCGCGCTGGGTGTCGTGGTTGTCCACGAAGACCGCCGCCGAGCCGCTGGGCAGGTGGCCCCACCCCTCGCCGAAGTTCTTTAGGTACGCCAGCTTCTCGCCGCGGAACACCCGGGCGAGGTCCTTGCCGTAGCGGAACTCGTGCACGTCGCCGTTGCCGGTGTACTCCGGCGGCTGGATCGGCTCACCCGCGCCGTGGATGACCTCCTGCACGAGGTACGCCGAGCGGGAGAGCCTGCCCTTGATGGCGGCGATGTCGGCGGCCGGCATGTGCTTGCTGGCGTCCAGCCGGAACCCGTCCACGCCGAGGGAGAGCAGGTCGTTCAGGTATCCGGCGAGCTTCGACCGGACGTACTCCGACTCGGTCTTCAGGTCCGAGAGGTTGACCAGTTCGCAGTTCTGCACCTCGTACCGGTCGTTGTAGTTGGCGATGTCGTCGCCGCCGTTGCGCCCGCAGTGGTGGAAGTCCTGCGTCTGGTAGATCCCCGGGTAGTCGTAGTGGCCGTACGACGAACCGGCCCAGCCGGTGCCGCCGGCGTCCTGCCCGGACATGTGGTTGACGACGGCGTCCACGATCACCTTCACCCCGGCGGTGTGACAGGTGTTCACCATGGACTGGAACTGCGCCCGGGTGCCCTTGCGGGACTCGATGCGGTAGCTGACCGGCTGGTACGCCACCCACCACTGGTTGCCCCGGACGTGCTCCTGGGGCGGGGAGACCTGGATGTAGCCGTACCCCTTCGGGCCGAGGACGTTCGTGCACTCGCTAGCCACCGAGGGCCAGTTCCACTCGAACAGGTTGGCGATGACCTTCTTGCCGCCGGACGGGGCCGCGACGGCCGGGGGTGCCGTCACGATGGTCGGGACGAGCAGGCTGGCGATCACGCCGAGGGCGAGGACCGCCGAGCGGCATCGGCGTCGATGCATCGGAACTCCTGACGGGGATCGGGGGAGCGGCGGCGCACGACGGGGGAAGGGCCGACTGCCGGAATCCTGCAAGTCGCGCTGAAATTTCCGGAAATGTTACAAGCGCGTTGCGCAGACTGTCAATACATGGACATGTATCACTGTGCCGGACGCTGCCGGTGGCCCGCCTAGGGGCGGTTCGACGCCGCCCTGGCCGACCGGCCTGCGCCGCTCGGGCACTCCTGAGTCCCGCGATCTTGCAGTTGCGGCCCCGACAAATGCCGCATGACGCCCTTCTAGTGGGCCCAAAGTGCAAGATCAGCGGGGGCGGCGGCGCGGGGCAGGGCCGCGGGGTGCGGGCCGCGGGGTGCGGGGTGCGGGGTGCGGGGCAGGGTGGGGCGTGCGGGGCAGGGCCCACGGGGTGCGGGGCAGGGCCGCAGGGTGCGGGTAGGGCCACGGGCCACGGGGCGCGGGGTAGGGCAGAGGAGGGCGTGGGCCGGGGCCGGGGCCGGGGCCGGGGCGGTGGGGTTCCGCCCCGGCTTGGGCGTCAGTGAAAGGGCGTCAGTGAAAGGGCGTCAGCGGAGGGGGGTGAGGCGGTCGGTGCCGATCCGGTCGCGGAGCACCTCTGGCACCAGCACCGAGCCGTCGGGCTGCTGGAACTGCTCCAGGATCGCCGGGAACAGCCGGCTGGTGGCCAGCGCCGAACCGTTGAGGGTGTGCACGAACCGGGTCTGCTTGCCGCCCGGCTCCCGGTACCGGATCGCCGCCCGACGGGCCTGGTAGTCGCCGGCCCAGGAGACCGACGACACCTCCTTGTACTTCCCGGTGCTCGGCATCCACACCTCGATGTCGAGGGTCTTCTTCATCCCTGCGCTGGCGTCGCCGGCCGACAGCAGGCTGCGCTGGTAGTGCAGGCCCAGCCCCTCCACCAGGCTCTCCGCGTGGGCGAGCATCTCCTCCAGCGCCGCGTCCGCCTGCTCAGGCAGGGTGAACTGGAAGATCTCCACCTTGTTGAACTGATGGCCCCGCACGGTGCCCCGCTCGTCCGAGTGCGACCCGGCCGACTCACGCCGGTAGCAGGGGGTGTACGCGAACGTCTTCAGCGGCAGCTTCGTCGTGTCCAGGATTTCGTCCTGATACGTGCCCAGCAGCGCCGTCTCCGCCGTGGGCAGCAGGAACTGCCCGCGCGGGGCGGACTCCCGGTCCAGGTGGTAGACGTCGTCGTAGAACTTGGGGAACTGCCCGGCCGCGAACCCGACGCTGTCCAGCAGGAGGTGCGGCGGGAGGAGGAACTCGTACCCCGCCGCGACGTGCCGGTCGATGAACCAGTTGATCAGCGCCCACTCCAGCCGCGCGCCCTGACCGGTGTAGATCCAGAAGCCGGAGCCGCCGAGCTTGACGCCCCGCTCGTAGTCGACCAGGCCGAGCGACCGGGACAGCTCGACGTGGTCGCGGACCTTCTCGATGGCCGGCGGCTGGCCGAAGGTCTTCACGACCCGGTTGGCCTCCTTGCCACCGGCGACCACGTCGTCGGCGGGCAGGTTGGGCAGCTCGCTCATCTGGTCGCGCAGCCGGGACTGCACCTTGTCGAGCTGGGACTCCAGCTCGGCGAGCTGCTTGCGCTCCGCCTCCGGGGCGACGCTCTCCGGCGTGGTGCCGGCCCGCTTCGCCGCCGCGTACGCCCGGGCGTCCGCCTTGCGGCGCTGCCGCTCGGCGTCGATCTCCGTGATGAGGGCGCGACGTTCCTGGTCGAGCCGCTGGATCTCGTCCAGCGCCCGGTTGACCTCGGCGGGATCCAGTCGCTTCGCCAGCGCGGTCGCCACCGCCTCGCGATCCTTCCGGATCAACTCCATGTCGAGCATGCTGCTCCGTACGCCTCCGTCCGGGGGTCAGGTGGAACCCCCAGATGCTACCGTCGCCGCCCCGCGCCACCGGCCCGGCCCTGTGACCGCCCGCCGGGGCCGCGCGGGTCGACGACCCCGGCGGGGCGGTCACCGGCGGATCGGCGCCACGTCGGCAAGGCGGATCGGCGCCACGTCGGTCAGGCGGATCGGTGTCAAGCCGGCCAGGCGGATCGGCATCAGGGAAGAAGGCGGGTCGGTGCCCGGGCGGTCACAGGCGGATCGGCATCAGGATCGAGAACGCGTCGGCGTCGTCGGGTCGGCGCACGGCCAGCGGGGCGATCGGGCCGTCGAGCTCCAGCACGAGCTGGCCCCGGTCGCCCGCGTCGAGGGCGTCGAGCAGGTACCGCCCGTTGACCCCGACCCGCACCGCGCCCGGGTCGGCGGGCGCCTCGCCGTCGAGCACCCGCAGCCCGCCCGCGTCGTCCAGGCCCAGCACCGTCACCGGTACGTCGAGGCCCTCGTGTCGGACCAGGGCCGGCGTCGCGCCCGCGAGCGCCGCGCGCAGCGCCGGCACGTCCACCTCGATCCGGTACGCGGGCGCGACGTGCCCGTGCAGCAGCCGCCCGTAGTCCGGGGAGTCGTACGGCAGGACCGTGTCGGAGACCTCGTCGTCGGCGACGGAGACGGAGACGCTCGTCCCGTCCAGCCGCAGCAGCGCCTCGGGGGCGTCGGTGTCGAGCAGCGCGCGGATCCGGTCCACGAGGGCCACCGGGGCGAGCGCCCGCGCTCCGGGCCCGTCGACCCGGCCGGGAACCCGGGACACGGCCAGCCGGTACCGGTCGGTGGCGACGAGGCGTACGCCGTCGTCGTTCGCCTCGAACAGGACCGCCGAGAGCATCGGCAGCTCGGGGTCGGCGCCGACGGCGAAGCGGACGGCGTCGATCGCGGCGGCGAGGTCGACGCGGGACAGGACAAGAACGGTGGTCATCGAGTTCTCCTCGGGATCGATCAGGGCGCGGACGCGGGAGAGCTCGCGGCGGGCATCGGCGAGGCCGTCCTCCAGCCGGCGCAGGTGCCCGTCGAGCAGCCGGCGCACCACGGCCGGCTCGGCGCGGTGCCGCACGGCGGCGGCGATCTCCGCCAGCGGCATCCCGACCCGGCGCAGCCCCGCCACCAGGCGGGCCGGGGCAACCTGGTCGTCGGCGTACCAGCGGTAGCCGGTCACCGGGTCGACCAGGGCCGGCACCAGCACCCCAGAGCGGTCGTAGAACCGCAGGGCGCTGATCGTCAGCCCGCTGGCCCGGGCCAGCTCGCCGATGCTGCGCAGTTCGCTCTCCACACCGAGGATCCTGTTGCCTCAACCTGGTCGAGGGTCAAGCCGGGGGCCGGACCGGGACGCCGAGCAGCCGCCCCATGCCCTGACAGGCGCGCGGCACCGCGCCCGCGTCCTGGCGCAGCCGCAGCGCCTGGTGCAGGGCCAGCGCCAGCCCGGTCAGCTCGAAGACCAGCTGCTCCGGGTCGGTGTCGGCGGGCAGGTCCCCGTCGGCGACGGCCCGCAGGGCCTGCCCCCGCAGTTCGCGGTGCCAGCGGTCGGCGTACCCGAGGACGAGGTCGCGGACCGGGCCCGGCCGGTCGTCGAACTCGCTGGCGGCGGCGATGAAGAAGCACCCGCCGGGGTAGACGGGACGGGCGAGGTGGCGTACCCAACTGCCGCAGACGGCGGCCAGTCTCGGCAGCCCGGCCGGCCGGTCCGCGACCGGTTCCCAGATCTCCCGCCAGAACACGTCGGCGGCGGCCTCGACCACCTGGAGTTGCAGGGTCTCCTTGTTGCCGAACGGGCCGAGCAGCCCGGACTTGCTCATGCCGAGGTCGGCGGCGAGCCGGCCGATGGTCAGCCCGGCGAGGCCCTCGACCGAGGCGACCGCGGCACCGTGCGCCAGGATGGCGGCGCGCGTGCGGGCGGCGTCGGCAAGGGACGAGCGGGGACTCATCGGGAGAGTGTAGCGACGCGCGCAGGAAATAACGTCCGAACGTTCGGTCGCTATAGTGCGGGGGACCCCTCACTCAGGAGAGTGCCTTGCCCCGAGCCCCCGCCACCGTCCGCGCCGTGCTGCGACCGCTGATGCGGCTGGCCTGGCACCCCCGCATCGATGGGGCGTCGCACGTGCCCGCCACCGGCCCGGTCATCCTGGCCAGCAACCACCTGTCCTTCCAGGACAGTGTGCTCATCCCGCTGTCCGCGCCCCGCCCGGTGTCGTTCCTGGCCAAGGCGGAGTACTTCGAGGGCCACGGTGCCGGCGGGCTGCTGCGCCGCCAGTTCTTCGCGGGCCTCGGGGCCATCCCCGTGCGGCGGGGCGTCAACCGCGAGTTCCAGTCCTCGCTCGATGCCGCCCTCGCGCTGCTGGAGGCGGGCGGCGCCTTCGGCATCTACCCGGAGGGCACCCGCTCGCGGGACGGCCGGCTGCACCGGGGGCGCACCGGGGTGGCCTGGCTGGCGATGGCCTCCGGCGCCCCCGTGGTGCCGGTGGCGGTGGTCGGCACGGCCCGGCTGGGGTCGGCGGCGGCCCTGCTGCCCGGCGCCGCCCGGCCGGCGGTCCGGTTCGGCCCGGTGTTGGAGTTCCCCGCACACCGGGGGAACGCCGGCTCCGCCCCGGCCCGTCGCCGGGTGACCGACCAGATCATGGACGCCATCGGTGCCCTCTCCGGCCAGCAGCGGGCCCACACGTACAACCCGCCGCCCGGCGACGAGCCGGGCTGACGTTCAGCGGGGCGCGTCCAGGACCCGGAACGTCATCCCCGCCCGCGTCAACCGGTCCAGCAGGGCGTCGCCCATCGCGGTCACCGGGGTCACCTGGCCGGAGGTGGCCGGCAGGCCCTCGTCCAGGGCCAGGCAGAGCGCGGACTCGCCGAGCATCTTCGCGGTCTCGTCGTACCCGGGGTCGCCGCCGGAGACCTCGGTGAGCACCCGCCGGCCGCCGCCCGAGCCGAGGAACCGCACCTGGAACCAGGACTTGGCCCGTTGCTGCGGGCTCGGCCCCTGCCCGGAGGCGAGCCGGCCGAGCAACCAGCGCCGGGTCGGCGGGAGCTTGACCAGCCCGACGAGGCCGCCCAGCCCGGCCGCGCCGAGCACGATCGTCGGCAGCCGCTTCACGGCGGCGAAGTGCCGGTAGCGGAAGTCCGGGCCGTACTCCGGGCGGGCCGCCGCCGACCGGCGGACCACCTGCGGGTCGATGGTCGGCAGCGGCACGGCCCAGGTGCCCAGCTCCTTCGACCGGCCCACCTTCCCGGGCACCGCCCGGACCCGGCGGCCCTCCGGCCGGGGCTCGACGGCCCGGCGCTCCCGCGCCGCCCGGCTCGCCTCGGCGGTACGTGAGAACGCGGTCAGCGCCGAGTGGTACGTCCCGGCGGAGAACTTCCCGCCGGCCCGGACGAACCCGTCCACGGTGATCGGTGCGTCCGCCGGGAGCTGCTTGACGGTGAACCAGACGCCCAGGTCGTGCGGGACGGAGTCGAAGCCGCAGGCGTGCACCAGCCGGGCCCCGGTGCGCACCGCCTCGGCGTGGTGGCGCACGTACATCGTGTCGACGAACTCCGGCTCGCCGGTGATGTCGAGGTAGTCGGTGCCGGCCGCGGCGCACGCGGCGACCAGCGGCTCGCCGTGGTGCACGTACGGCCCGACCGTGCTGGCCACCACCCGGGCGCTGCCGGCGACCCGGCGCAGCGACTCCGGGTCGGTGACGTCGGCGGTGAGCAGCGGCAGCCCGGCCAGCGCCGGGTCGATGCCGGCCAGCCGGTCCCGAACGGCCGCCAGCTTCGCCGGGTTGCGCCCGGCGAGCGCCCAGCGCAGCCCGTCCGGCGCGTGCCGGGCGAGGTACTCGGCGGTGAGCCCCCCGGTGAACCCGGTGGCCCCGAACAGAACGACGTCGTACGCCCGGTCCTCACGCATCCTGCGAGTGTCCCACCCGGGCCGACACCCCGCCCGGCACCCGAGGACGCCCCCGAGGACGGCCGGCTCCCGAGGACGGCTCAGGGAACGGCTCAGGGCGTGAAGACCGCGCGCAGGCAGCCGTCGGCGCGCTCGCGGAACAGGTCGTAGCCGTGCGCGCCCTGCTCCAGGGGGAGGCGGTGGGTGGCCAGGTGGCCGGTGTTGATCTCGCCACGGGCCATCCGGTCCAGCAGCATCGGGATCCACCGCTGCCCGTGCTGCCGGGAGCTGCGCACGGTCAGCCCCTTGTGCATCACCGCGCCGAGCGGGAACGTGTCGACGAACCCGGTGAACGTGCCGAGCACGACGACCGTGCCGCCCTTGCGGCAGGCGTGCACCGCCTCGCGGAGCGCGATCGGCCGGTCCGGGACCGCGCCGGCCCGCCCGGCGGCGGCGAACAGGTCGGCCAGGGATCGGGGTCCCGTGCCGCCCCAGGCCATCCCGACCGCCTCCACGCAGACGTCCGGACCCCGTCCGCCGCTGCGCTCGCGCAACTCGGCCGCGACGTCGGTGGCTAGGTAGTCGAGGGTCTCCGCGCCGACGTGCCGCTCGGCCGACCGCAGCCGGTCGGGGTACCGGTCGATCACCACCACCCGGGCCGCGCCGCGCAGCAGGGCGGCCTGCGCGGTCATCTGGCCCACGGCCCCGGCCCCCCAGACCGCCACCACGTCGCCGGGGCGCACCTCGCCCAGCTCGGCGCCGAGCCAGCCGGTCGGCACCGCGTCGGACGCGAAGACGGCCCGGTCGTCGTCCACCGGGTCGGGCACGGCGAACGCCCCGACGTCGGCGTACGGCACCCGGACGTACTCGGCGTGGCCGCCGGCGAAGCCCCCGGCTGAGCGGGGCTGGCCGTAGCAGCCGCCGGTGGGCTGCCCCCACGCCTGCTCGGCGACAGCCGCCCCGGTGCTGCCGTTGTCGCAACAGGCGTACAGGCCCTGCCGGCAGTACCAGCAGCTCCCGCAGGCCACGACGGCGCAGACCACCACCCGATCGCCGACCCGGTGCCGGCGCACCCCGGGGCCCACCTCGACCACGTCGCCGAGGAACTCGTGCCCGAGCACGTCGCCGACGGCGAGGCTCGGCCCCCGGCCGCCGAGCAGCGGCAAGTCCTCCCCGCAGGTGGCGCTGCGCCGCACCCGGACGATCGCGTCGGCGGAGTTGCGCAGCTCCGGGTCGGGCACCTCGCGCATCCCGAGGCCGTCCGCGCCGAGCCAGCAGAGCGCCCTCATCCGTGTGCCGACCCGTCGAGCGGGCCGTCGAACGGGGGGCGGCCCGGCCCGGCCGGTGGCGCCGGCCCGTCCAGCGGGGAGCGGTCCGGGCGGAGCAGCTCACCGGTCTCGGCGAGCTGCTTGACCTGCCGCAGGGTCTCCCGGATCAGCAGCCCGGGGTCGTTCCCGACCAGGTGGGCGGCCAGCCCGGTGAGCGGGCCGCCGCCGGCCGGCCGGGCGGCCAGTTCGGTGCCCCGCCCGCCGGGTGCCGGGCGCAGCGTCACCTCCACCCCGTCGCCGAGGCGGCGCAGCGGTTCGGGTCGTCGCCCGCCCGGCAGCACCCGCTCCGGCGGCCGGTCGACGGTCACCACCTGCCAACGGTCCTCCCGGCCGCCGGGGCCCGCCGGGCGGGACCGGTCCGCCCGCCCAGGTCCGCGCAGCGCCCGCGCCGCCGTCACCGCGCCGGCCGTCAGCGCCCCGGCGGTACGGGCCACCGCCCGCGCCCCCCGCGTCCCGCGTCCCATCCGTCCCACCCACCCCTCGTCGTCGGTGGCCCTCGTCGGCCTGCGGGCCGCTGCGAACCCGGGCCGGCGGACGAGCGGCCGGCCCCCGCGTGCCCCCACGGTGGCCGCCGGCCGGGTGAAGCGGGTTCCCCCCGAAGGGGTGAACCGGCCGGGGCCGGGTAACCGCCCGCCGCACGACCTGGGGAAGTGGACGCGTCCGTGGGGGTGGGGCCGGATGCCGCAGCACGACTGGGACGCCACGGTCGTGGCCGCCCCGAGCGCCGAGCCGGGGACCCACGACGGGGCCGCGGCCCCGGGTCCCACCGCCACGAGTACGGGGCCGGGGACCCACGACGGGGACGCGGTCCCGGGTCCCGCCGCCGGGAGCGCCGGGGCGGGCGGACCGCCGCCGCTGTTGGCGTCCCGGCTGGCCCCCGCCCCGCTGGCCGAGCCGGTGCTGGTCCGGCCCCGGCTGCTGCGCCGGCTGGACGAAGGCACGGCCGGCCCGGTCACCCTGGTCTCCGGCCCGGCCGGCTGGGGAAAGACCACCCTGCTCGGCTCCTGGGCCCGCACGGTCGAGCCGGCCCCGGCGTGGGTGACGGTCGAGGCCGGCGACACGGGCGCGCGGCTCTGGTCGTACCTGGCGGCGGCGCTGCGCGCTGCCACCGACGGGCGGCCCGACCCGGCTCAGCCGCCCCCGCCCGCCCCGCCCCCGGCCGACGCGCCGCCCCGCCCGGACCAGCTCGAACTGCTGGCCGCCGCGCTCGCCGCCCGGGAGAGCCCGGTGCTGCTCGTCCTGGACGACCTGCACCGGATCGCCGACCCGGCGGCGCTGACGGGGCTGGAGTTCCTGCTCCGCCACGCGGGCCAGCGGCTGCGCCTGCTGGTCGGGGCGCGCACCGACCTGCCGCCGGGCCTGCACCGACTGCGCCTGGCCGGGGAACTGACCACCGTCGGCCCCGACGAGCTGGCCTTCACCGACGACGAGGTGGCGGACCTGCTCACCGCGCACGGCGTGTACCTGCCGGCGGCGGTGGTGCCCCGGCTGCGGGAGCGCACCGCCGGCTGGGCGGCCGGGCTGCGGCTCGCCGCGCTGGCCGTACGGGACCGGCCGGACCCGGTGCGCTGGCTGGAGCAGTTCGGCGGGGACCAGCCGGACGTCGCCGGCTACCTGCGCGAGGAGGTGCTCGACCCGCTCGACGGGGCGGCCCGGGACTGCCTGCGCCGGGGCGCGGTGGCCGACGCGTTCCGCGCCGACCTGGTCGACGCGCTGACCGGCCGCCCCGGCGCCGAGCCGGTGCTCGCCGCGCTGGCCGCGACCGGGGGATTCGTGCGTCGCGACGACAACCGGCCGCCCTGGTACCGCTGCCACCCGTTGCTGGCTGACCTGCTCCGGGCCGAGCTGGCCGGGCTGCCCGCCGAGGAGCTGCGCGACCTGCACCTGCGGGCGGCCGGCTGGTACGCCGGGCACGGGCGCCCCGCCGAGGCGCTGCGGCACGACCTCGCCGCCGGTCACTGGGACCGGGCCACCGAGGTGCTGGTCACCCGCTGGCCGGAGCTGGTCCCGTACGACCGCGAGGGCGCGGGCGGGCCGCCGCCGGCCGCGCCGCCGGAGGAGGCGGTCCGGCGGGACCCGGAGCTGGGGCTCGCCGCCGCCGCCGAGCGGACCCACGCCGGCGATCCGGCCGCCGCCGCCGCGCAGCTGCACCGGGCCGCCGCTCACGCCCGGTCGCTGCCCGTGCCGCGCCGGGACCGGTTCCGCCGGCTGGCCACCGCGCTGGAGGTCACCCTGGCCCGGCTGGCCGGCGACCACGACGAGGTACGCCGGGCGGCGCACCGGCTGCTCGCCACGCGTACCCCCGGCGGGTCGGCGGACGATCCGCGCACCGGCGCGGCCGACGACGCCGACGTGCGGGCGACGGCCGGCGCAGCGCTCGGCCTGGCCGCGCTCGCCGAGGGCGACCTGCGCGGCGCGGCGGCCGAGTTCGGGCCGGCGCTGACGGCGGCCCGGGAGGGCGGCCGGCCCCGCACCGAGCTGCTCTGCGCGAGCCGGTCGGCCCTGCTGCACGCGGCCCTCGGCGAGCTGCGGGCAGCCGAGCGGACGGCCCGGGAGGCGTTGGCCCTGCCGGCCTGCCAGGGCTGGTCCTGCCGGGTCGACTGCGCCCAAGGCCACCTGGCGCTGGCCCTGGTGGCGCTGCACCGGGACCTGCCCGACGAGGCGGCGGCGCACCTGGCGCTGGCCGCCCCGGCCACCGGCGGCGACGCCCCGGGCGCACCTGGCGACCCCCGCGCTCCCGGCACCCCCGGTGCCCTCCGCGAACCCGGCGACCCCCGCACTCCTGGCGGCATCGGCACCCCCGGCGGCCCCGGCGACGCCGGGGAGCCGCCGGTCGCGGCGCTCGCCGCGCTGTGCCGGGCGGAGCTGCTGCGCGACCGGGGTGACCCGGCCGGCGGCCTGCGTCTGCTCGCGGCGGCGCGGGACCGCCTCGGCGGGGCGGGGCAGGGGTCGGCCGGGGCGCGGGAGGTCGCCGGCTGGCTGCTGGCCGCCGAGGCGGAGCTGCGGGCCGCCCACGGCGACCTGGGAACCGCCCGGGAGTTGTTCGCCGACGGGCTGCGCCACCCGGACGGGCCCGCGCCGGCGGTGGCGGTGGCGCTGGCCCGGGTCGAGCTGCGCGCCGGGGACGCGCGGGCCGCCGGGCACGCCCTGCCGGACTGGGACGGCCCGGACGCCGCCGCCTGGCCGCTGCCCGTACGCCTCGACGCGGCGCTGCTCGACGCGGTGCTGGCCGGGCGGGCCGGCGACGAGCGGCGGGCCGGGCGGCTGCTGGAGCGGGCGCTGGAGCTGGCCGAACCGGACGGGTACCGGCGGGTCTTCACCCGGGCCGAGCCGGGGGCGCGGGACCTGCTCGCCGCCCACCTCGACTCCGGCACGGCGCACTGGCCGACGGTCAGCGACCTGGTCCGCGCCCAGGAGCCGACCGATCGGCCGGCCCCGGCGTCGGGGCGGGCGTTGGAGGAGCCGCTCACCGAGCGGGAGCTGACCATCCTGCGCTACCTGCAGAGCATCCTGTCCAACGTGGAGATCGCCGGCGAGCTGTCGCTGTCGGTCAACACGGTCAAGACGCACGTGCGCAACATCTACCGCAAGCTGGACGCCACCCGCCGCCGGGAGGCCGTCCGCCGGGCCCGGGAGCTGCACCTGATCTGAGCCTCGCGGGGCCCGGCGTCGTGGGCCTCCGCGAGGCGTGGGTTCGGGGCGCGGGTTGCTACGGCCGCCGAGCCAGCCATACCGTCCGGGTCGCCCGGACGATGAGGTCGTCGCGGTCGAGGACGCCGGCCGCGAGCGTGTCGAGGGCCGCCAGGTCGTCGGCACCGAGTCGGCCGTCGAGACCGTGCCGCAGGCGCTGCAGGCAGAGCTGGGCGTAGCGGCCGGTGGCCGGGGGCAGGGGTGCTCGCAGGGCGATGTCGAAGTGCCGCTGCGCCTCGACGGTGAAGCCGGCCTCCGTGAGGTGGGCCGTCCAGTCCTCGCCCATGTGCATTCCCGCCTCGGCGCGGATCTCGGCGATGGCGGCGTTGCCGCGTTCCTCCAGCGCGGCACCGGCGTCGTCGGGCAGGAACCGGGGGAGCGAGTCCAGCTCGGTGGCCACGAGGATGCCGCCGGGGTGCAGCGCCGCGAGGGCTTGGGCGAGGGTACGAACGGGGTCGGCCATGTGGTGCAGCGAGGCCGACGCCCACACCAGGTCGGCGGGCCCGAGGTCCGGCCAGGGCTGGTCCAGGTCGGCCTGCACGGTGCGGATCCGGTCCGCGACGCCAGCCGCCCGGGCCTTGTGCCGCAGGTGCTCGAGCATCTCGTCGGAGAGGTCCACCGCGATGACCTCGGCGTCCGGCAGGTGTCGGGCCAACGCGAGGCTGCCGGTGCCCGTGCCGGCGCCCACGTCGATGATGCGTGGCCGGTCGGGGACCAGCGAGCCGGCCCAGGCGATCACCTCGCGGTGGAACTCGTGCAGAACGTCGGCGTCGAGGTCGAGCATCTCGCCCAGCTGAGAATGCGAATGTGCCATGCCGACGACGGTACCCGCTTCTTGCGGAGGCAGCATAGTATCTTGCGTATGACGCAAGACGGTGAGTTGGACGCCCTGGTTCGGCAGCGGATCCGGGGGTTGCGGGTGGCGCGCGGCTGGTCGCTCGACGACCTGGCAGCTCGCTGTTTTCTGAGCCCGTCGACGCTGAGCCGGATCGAGACCGGCCACCGGCGGATCGCCCTGGACCAGTTGACGCCGATCGCCCGGGCGCTGGGCACCACGCTCGACCAACTGGTGGAGTCGGGTGCCGACGACGACGTGGTGATCCGCCCCCACCGCGACGAGGCACGCGGCGTCACTACCTGGCTGTTGTCCCGCGAGGGCGCACCGCACGGCGTAACGGTCGCCAAGCTACGGATCACCCGGTCGATCCCCGACGAGGGGCGGGTGCATCCGGGCCGGGACTGGTTCACCGTGCTCTCCGGCACGGTGGTGCTACGCCTCGGCGAGCGGACCATCCTGGTCGAGACCGGTCAGGCGGCGGAGTTCTCCACGATGGTGCCGCACGCGTTCGGCGCACACGGCGGTGCGGCCGAGATCCTGTGCATCCTCGACCACGACGGGGAACGCACCCACCTGGCGCCGGCGAGGCCCTGACCGGGCCCGGGGCCGTCCACCAGGGGGACCGGCAAGCGGCACCGCCTGAAGCCACGGCGGGGCCCCGGTCAGGCGGTGGCGGCCTGGTCCACGGCGGCGAGCAGCTCGGGCAGGGCGTGCCCGCCCTCGTACCGGACGTCGTTGAGGAACAGCGTCGGGGTGCCGCTCACCCCGCTGCGGATGCCCCCGACGAAGTCCCGGCGGACCCGGTCGGCGTGGGCGTGCCGCTCCACCTCGCCGCCCACCTCGTCGGCGGGCAGGCCGAGCTGCGCCACGCCGAGCGCCAGGTGCACCGGGTCGAGCTGGTCCTGGTGCTCGTACAGCCAGTCGTGCATCTCCCAGAACCGGTCCCGCCGCCCGGCCGCCTCGGCGACTTCGGCGGCGCTCTCGGCGTACGGATGGACGTTGGCGATCGGGAAGTGCCGGTAGACCAGCCGGACCACGTCGGCCCGCTGGCGCAGCAGCTCGGCGAGGTTCGAGTGCACCGCGCCGCAGTGCCCGCACTGGAAGTCGCCGTACTCGACGAGGGTCACCGGGGCGTCCGCCGGCCCTCGGGCGTGGTCGGTCCCGGTCACCGGCACCCGAAGTCGGGCGGTGACCTGCAACGGTGTGGTCATCGGGTCACCACCGTGAGGCGGTTGCGCACCTCGTGGACGCCGGGCGCCGACCAGACCGTCCGCTCCACCGCCTCGCGCTCCGGCACCGAGTGCACCGTGCCCTCCAGCAGCACGGCGTCGCCGTGCACCCGCACGGTGACCTGCTCGCCGTCGACCGCCGCGGCGCGGGTCAGCGCGTCGATGATCCGTACGGTGAGGTCGCCGGTGTCCGGCCGGGCCGCCGGCCGCACGGTGACCCCGTTGCTCAGCCCGCGTACGCCGGTCAGCCGGCCGACGACGCGTTCGGTGGCCCGGCGCTGGTACTCCCACTCCACCTCGCCGTGCAGGGTGACCCACCCGTCGGCGACGGTGACCTCCATCCGCTCGACCGGCACGAACGCGTCCCACTCCAGCGCCCGCCCGACGGCCGTGGCCAACTCGGTGTCGGTGCGCTCGGCCGAGCCGGGCAGCCGGACGGTGAGGTCGTTGGCGACCGCCCGGACCCGGGCGACCCGGTGGGCGGCGCGTTCCGCCACCCACTTCTTCGCGTAGCTGTCCACCCAGCCGGTCAGGGTGACCACGCCCCCGGTGACGGTCACGCCGATCTCGTGCGGCTGGACCCGCGGCTCCCAGGTCAGCTCGTCCAGCACGTCGGACTGGATGTCCTGGTCGGTGCGGGTGGTCGTCGCGGTGGCCATCGGCTGCATCCTCCCGAAAGTCGACGAACGGTCGGCGGCGCGCGTGGGCCCGCCGGGGCCGATGCTGCCGCCGGAGCGGGTGAACCGGACCCACCCCGGTCGGGTGAGGGGTGCCGCGCACGGCCGTCCCGGGGTGGCGGGAGGCGGCCGGGCGTCGACAAGGACCCACCGGGTCCGGCACCATCTGTGGGCGGCGTGACTGTCGGCGGCGGGGAGTGAGCGATGGGTGAGGTTCGCACGGCGGCTCCGGCCGCCGCCCCCGGGCGGCGGGCCCCCGGGCGGTGGGGCCCCGCACGGGGCCGGGCGGCGGCCGTCCGGCTGGGCCTGCTGGCCCGGCACGAGTGGACCCTCGCGGTGATCGGCTCGCTGCTGCTCGCCGCCGTGCTGACCTGGCCGACGCTGCGCGACCTGGCCGGCACCATCCCGCAGGACACCGGCGACCCGACGCTCCAGGCGTGGCAGATCGCGTGGGGCGGGCACGCCCTGCTCACCGACCCGGTGCACGTCTGGCACTCGAACACGTTCTGGCCGGAGCCGTACACCTACGCATACTCCGACACACTGCTCGGCTACGCCCCGTTCGGGATGATCGGGCACGGGCCGGTCGCCGCCGTGGTCCGCTACAACCTGCTGTACGTACTGGTGCACGCGCTGGCCTTCGTCGGGGCGTACGCGCTGTCCCGGCAGCTCGGCGCGGGCTGGGCGGGCGCCGCGGTGGCCGGGGCGTCCTTCGCGTACGCGCCGTGGAAGCTGGCCCAGGCCGGGCACCTGCACGTGCTCAGCATCGGCGGGATCGCGCTGGCGCTGGCCATGCTCGCCCGGGGGCACGGCTGGTCGCTGCGGCACGGGTACCGGCCGGACCGGGCCCGGCCGGGCTGGGCGGGGGCCGGCTGGCTGGTCGCCGCCTGGCAGGTCAGCCTCGGCTTCGGCATCGGCCTGCCCTTCGCGTACGCGCTGGGGCTGCTCTGCCTCGGCGCGGCCGTCGGGTACGGCTGGTCGTGGTGGCGACGGGCCCGGCCGGCGTTCCCGCGCCGGCTGCTGGTGGCGGACCTGGCCGGCGGCGCCTTCTTCGCCGGGGTGACCCTGCTGATGGCCGCGCCCTACTTCGAGGTGGTGGCCCGGCACCCGTCCGGCCGCCGCACGGTCGAGCAGATCGCGATGTTCTCCCCGCCGCTGCGCGGCTTCCTCACCGCGCCGCCGGAGTCCTGGCTGTGGGGGGAGCGGCACATCGCCGCCCGGGCCACCCTGAGCTTCGCCGGGGAGATGACCCTGCTGCCCGGGATGGTGCTGATCGGGCTCGCCTTCGCCGGGCTGTTCGTCTCGGCGTGGCGGTTGCGGCACCGGCTGGCGCTGGCCGCCGGGGTGCTGGTCAGCGCGGCGCTGGCCGCCGGCACCACGCTGTTCGGCGACGGCGACCCCGGCTACGTCACCCTGGTGGAGCACGTGCCCGGCTGGGACGGCGTGCGCACCCCGGGCCGGCTGGTGCTCTGGACGACGCTGCTGCTGGGCGTCCTGGCGGCCGGGGCGCTGACCGTCCGCGAGCCGGACCCGGAGCCGGGGTCGCCCGGCGTCCGGTGGCGGCGGTGGGGGCAGGCGGCACTGGTGCTCCCGATGCTGCTGGTGCTCGCCGAGGGGGTCAACCGCACCCCGCACGTGCCCGCCCCGGTGCAGCCGGCGGCGCTGCACGGGCTGCGCGGGCCGGCGCTGGTGCTACCCAGCGACGGCATCCGGGAGTTCCACGTGATGCTCTGGTCCACCGACGGCTTCCCGAAGGTGGTCAACGGGCTGGCCTCGTTCACCCCGGCCGGCCAGCAGCAGATCCGGGCGGCGAGCGGGAGCTTCCCCGACGCGGCGTCGGTGGCGTACCTGCGGGGGCTCGGGGTGCGCACGGTGGTGCTGCTGCCGGCGTACGCGGCCGGCACGCCGTGGGCCGACGCGGCGGCCCGGCCGGTGGACGGGCTGGGCATCCGGCGGGAGACCGTCGGCGACGGGCTCGTCTACCACCTCGACTGAGCCGCCGCCGCGGTGGGCGGCCCGGGCTGAGCCGCCACCGCGCTCCGCGACCCCGCCCGGGCAGGGCGTGGCCCGCGCCGGTCCACCGGCTTTCTTGGGAGCGCTTCCAAACTGGTCGGGGGAGAGGCTACTGTGAATTCCTTCCTCGGCAGCGGGAGCCACGCATGCCGGTGGGGAGCCTGGGCCGCTCCCCCCACCTCGACGCGCCAGGGCGCGGCCATTCGTCGACCGCCGCGCGTCGTGCTCGTACCCCACCCCCACGGGCATCCCGAGAGGAACCGCAGATGCGGAGAGGTCTCGTCGGCGCGGTCACCACCGTGCTGGCCGCCGCCACAGCAGTCGTGGCCGTTCAGTTCACCGTCGCCCCATCCGCCCCGGCCGCCGCCGCGGCGGCGGAGCCGTACTCCTGGAAGAACGTCCGGATCGACGGCGGCGGCTTCGTCCCCGGCATCGTGTTCAACCAGACCGAGAAGAACCTGATCTACGCCCGCACCGACATCGGCGGCGCGTACCGCTGGGAGCAAACCAGCCAGTCCTGGACGCCGCTGCTCGACTGGGTCGACGCCGACAAGTGGGGATACAACGGAGTGGTCAGCCTGGCCACCGACCCGGTGCAGACCAACCGGGTGTACGCCGCCGTCGGCATGTACACCAACGACTGGGACCCGAACAACGGCGCGATCCTGCGTTCGACGGACAAGGGCGCCACCTGGCAGGTCACCGCGCTGCCGTTCAAGAACGGCGGCAACATGCCCGGCCGGGGGATGGGCGAGCGGCTGGCGGTTGACCCGAACAGGAACAGCATCCTGTACTACGGCGCCGAGGGCGGCAACGGCCTGTGGCGCAGCACCGACTACGGGGCGACCTGGGCCAAGGTGGCGAACTTCCCCAACGTCGGCAACTACCGGGCCGACCCGAACGACAGCAGCGGCTACCAGAGCCAGAACCAGGGCCTGACCTGGGTCAGCTTCGACAAGAGCACCGGCACGGCCGGCACCGCCACCCAGACCGTCTACGTCGGCGTGGCGGACAAGGAGAACCCGGTCTACCGCAGCACCAACGGCGGCACGACCTGGGAGCGGATCGCCGGCCAGCCCACCGGGTACCTCGCCCACAAGGGCGTGGTGGACCCGGTCGGGGGCTACCTCTACATCGCCACCAGCGACACCGGCGGCCCGTACGACGGGGCCAAGGGCGACGTGTGGAAGTTCAACCGGGCCACCGGCGCGTGGACGCGGATCAGCCCGATCCCGTCGTCCAGCACCGACGCGTACTTCGGCTACTCCGGGCTGACCATCGACCGGCAGAAGCCGAACACCCTCGTGGTGGCCACCCAGATCTCCTGGTGGCCGGACGCCATCTTCTGGCGCAGCACCGACGGGGGCGCGACCTGGACCCGGATCTGGGACTGGGGCAGCTACCCGAACAAGACCAAGAAGTACACGATGGACGTCAGCTCCGTGCCGTGGCTGACCTTCGGCAGCAACCCGTCCCCGCCGGAGGAGACCCCGAAGCTGGGCTGGATGAACGAGTCGGTGGAGATCGACCCGTTCGACTCCAACCGCTTCCTGTACGGCACCGGCGCGACCATCTACGGCAGCACCGACCTGACCAAATGGGACACCGGCGGCCAGCTCACCATCAAGCCGATGGTCAAGGGGCTGGAGGAGACCGCCGTGCTCGACCTGGTCAGCCCGCCGTCCGGGGCACCCCTGGTCAGCGCGCTCGGGGACATCGGCGGCTTCCGGCACACCGACCTCGCGGCCGTGCCGCCGATGATGTTCACCCAGCCGAACTTCACCAGCACCACCAGCCTCGACTACGCCGAGACCAACCCGTCGGTGCTGGTGCGGGCCGGCAACTTCGCCGACGCGGACCGGCCGGGCGACAGCCACGTCGCGTTCTCCACCGACGGCGGGGGAAACTGGTTCCAGGGCGGCGAGCCGTCCGGGATCAACAGCGGCGGCACGGTGGCCGCGTCCGCCGACGGCAGCCAGTTCGTCTGGGCGCCCGGCGACGCCGGTCAGGCCGTGGTCCGCTCGGTGGGCTTCGGCACCTCGTGGGCCCCGGCGACCGGCATCCCGGCCAACGCGGTGGTCGAGTCCGACCGGGTCAACAAGAACAAGTTCTACGGCTTCGGCGGCGGCAGGTTCTACGTGAGCACCAACGGCGGGGCCAGCTTCGCCGCGTCGGCCGCGACCGGCCTGCCGACCACGGGGAACGTGAAGTTCAAGGCACTGCCCGGCAGGGAGGGCGACATCTGGCTGGCCGGTGAGGGCGGCCTGTGGCACTCCACCGACTCCGGCGCCACCTTCACCAAGCTCGCCAACGTGTCGTCGGCGGTGAACGTCGGCTTCGGCAAGGCGGCCCCCGGGCAGACGTACCCGGCGTTGTTCACCTTCGGCACGGTCGACGGCCAGCACGGCGTGTTCCGGTCCGACAACGCCGGCGTGAGCTGGGTCCGGATCAACGACGACAAGCACCAGTACGGCAACGCGGGCGAGGCGCTGACCGGCGACCCCCGGGTCTACGGCCGGGTCTACCTGGGCACCAACGGCCGGGGCATCCTCGTAGCCGACCGGCTCGGCGGCACGACCAGTCCGTCGCCGACCACGCCCGCGCCGACCACCCCGGCACCCACCACGCCCCCGCCCACCACGCCCCCGCCAACCACCACGCCGCCGCCGTCCCCGACCACGCCGGCCCCGGCTGGCGGCTGCACGGCGACGTACAAGGTGACCGGATCCTGGTCGGGCGGCTTCCAGGGCGAGGTGACCGTCAGGAACACCGGGTCACCGAGCAGCGCCTGGTCGGTGGCGTGGAACTACGCCGACGGGCAGCGGCTCACCCAGCTGTGGGGCGGCTCGTTCACCCAGACCGGCACCCAGGTCGTGGTGCGGGACGCCGGTTGGAACGGCGCCCTCGGCACCGGTGCCAGCACCAGCTTCGGCTTCCTCGGCAGCTTCACCGGGGCGAACTCGGTGCCGGTGCTGAGCTGCACCGCCACCGTCGCCCGCTAGCGGTTCTCGGCGGGCCGGTCCGTTTCGGTTCTCGGCCGGTCGGTCGGTCTGGTTCTCGGTCGGTCGATCTGGTTCTCGGTCGGTCCGATGGCGCGGCGGGAGATCGCCGCGCCGCCGGACCGGTCGGGTCAGCCGTCGAGGCCGACAGGGGAGTCGGGCCGGTCGACGTCGACGAACTCGATGTCGTCGGCGTTCCGGTCGCCAGCGGCCCGCGCGGCCGACCCCGCGGCCCAGCCGACCGCCGCGCCGACCAGCGCGGCGCCGATCAGCAGCGTCCAGGGCAGGGCCGGGCGGCGGCCGGCGAGCGCGTCGAAGGCCAGCAACGCCCGGCGGCGGGCCGCCTCGGCCGCGGAGCCGACCAGGTCACCGGCGTCGTCGGCGAGGCCCGAACCGTTGCGGCGGGCCGAACGGGCGGTGTCCCGGACATTGTCCCCGGCGGAGCTGACGGCGGAGACCAGGTGCTGCCACGCCTGGTCCGCGATTCGCTCGGGCTTGCTGCGGCGTTCCAGCAGATCGGTTCCGAACATCGTTCTTACCTCCTCGGGGTGCCGAAGCTTGCGGCCACTTCGGCTTTTCGGCTTGGGCAGGGCTCGGGCGCCCCGCCCACCGGCATGGTCCGGCGGTCCGCCCGTCCGCCCAGTCGGGCAGTGCCCCGCCGGATCCGGCCGCAAACCCGGCCCGTCCGGCGGCGGCCCGTCCGGCGGCGGCCCGTCCGGCGGCGGCCCGTCTGGCGGCGGCCAGCGGACGGCGGCGGTCAGCGGACGGACACCACGGCAGCGCCACGGGCGAAGTCGTCGCCGTCGTCGTCATCGTCGTCGTCACCCGCGCCGCCGAAGCCGCAGGCCAGCATGAGAGCGAGCAGTGCGCCGACGCCGGCGAGGCCGGCCAGTCTCCGGATCATGAGTGGTCCTTCCGTGGTACGGGTGACGGGCGCCACCGAGCGTAGGCGGGCCGGGCAACGGCGGCGGTGACCTCTCTCACCCGGTCCGCTGTGGGCGGGGCGGGGCGGGGCGCGCCCGGCGCACAATGTGCGCGCGAAGGTCGGGGGTCACCGTTACCCTGGGTCGGCGACGTCGGCCCCGGTCGATCGTCCGCTGAGCAGGACGTGAAAAGTCCGGATAAGGGCCAGCCCGCTGTGTCCTGATCCATGAATTGCTCATCCCGAGGGGTGGCGACCGAGGCCGTCGGAGGAATACTCTCGGTCGCGGCCCGCGTACTGATGAGGCGCCCGTGAACGGGCGAGTGGAGGTGCTCGCGTGAGCCTGTCGATCGTGAAGTCGGTACTGTCGGGTGGTGTCATCGAGATCGTCCCGCGCGGCGAAATCGACGTCGACACCGCGTACGAGGTGCGCGAAGCCATCGCAGAGGTGCTCGCCAAGGGGCGTCCCGCCCGCATCGAGCTCAACATGCGCCTCGTCACCTTCATCGACTCCGTCGGTATCAGCGCGATGGTGGCCGGTTTCCAGACCGCCGAGGTCAGCAGCGTGAAGCTGGTCGTCACCGAGCCGAGCCGGTTCGTGCACCGACAGCTCTGGGTGACCGGGCTGCTCGGCCTGTTCGGCGCTCCGGAGCCCTACTACGCGGGTGCCGGTGCCGCCACCCCCGAGGTGCTGCCGGGCGCCTGACGGCCGCCCGCCCAGCCCGCCCCGGGTGCCCCGGTCTTCGTCGGCCGCCGGGTCGGTTCACCCTGGGTCGGTCACTATCGGGCGGCGGTTCACTCGGTCACTCTGGGGCGGCGGTTCACTCGGTCACTCTGGGGCGGTTCACCGTGGCCGGGGCGGTGGTCCTTCCCTCCGGGCGCCGGGTGCGGGACGATCGGGACGTGCTTCGGCGAGACACCTTCCAGTATTCGGTTCAGGCCCGCTGCTCGCGGGCCGAGGCGGTGGCGCTGCTCGGCGACCCGGCCCGGCAGGGCGAGCTGCATCCACTGATCACGCGGGTGCGCCGGCTGCCGGCCCGGCCGGGCGCCCGGGCCAGTTACGCCATCACCGACCGGCTCGCCGCCGGTCTGCTGCGCTTCCCGGTGACGTACCAGGCGGATGTGCTGGTCGTCACCGACGACGAGATCGTCACGGTGGCCCGGCAGCGGCCGGCCACCACCGTGCGCAACCGCACCCGGCTGCGTGACGAGCCGGGCGGGGTGGTCCGGATCGACGTGGAGATCACCCTTGCCGCCCCGGCGCCACTGTTCCGGTACGCCTTCCGGCAGGCCCGGTCGGCGCATCTCGGGCTGGCCCGGAGGCTGGGAGAGGTGCTGGACCGCGCCGGGGACGGCCCGGCCCAGCCGGCCTGAGCGGCGCGGCCGGGCTGCTCAGGCCGGGCCCCACGGCTTGTGCGGGTGGCCCCCGGATGGCGGGGGCCACCCGCCGCGCGGTCAGTACACCGACAGGTGCACGTGGTTGGTGTGGTCGCTGGACGGGTCCCCGTTGCCCCCGCTGTACGACTTCCAGCCGCTGCTGGGCAGCCAGATCTGCCTGAACCAGATCACGTACAGCACGGCGAGGTTGTCGGCGTTGCGGATGTAGTACGCCGCCAGGTTGTTGCCGTAGGTGCGGTCCCCGCCGGAGGCCACCCCGCCGAAGCCGCCCTTCTGGGCGGCGAAGTCGCACGCCCGTCCCTTGGGATGCTCGCCGGAGCCGCTGGGCCGGTGGCAGGAGACGTACCGGGTGAAGCCGGCAGACTTGGCCTGCTGGAGCGCGTGCAGCGTCCGTGGGGTGATGCAGCCGTCGGCCGGGGTCGGGTCGTTCACGCTGCACGACTCCGACGGCCAGGACCCGTCGGAGTTGCGCTTCGCCGGGGTGGCGTTCGCGCTGGAGGTGCCCCGGTTGGTCCCGCCGCCGCCGCTGGCGCTGGCGCTGGCCTTCTCGTTGGCCACGGTCAGGGCCTGCTCGGCCTGGCCCTTGCGCTTGGCCATCACGGTGACCTGCTTGCGCTGCTCGCGGATCTCCCCGTCGAGGGCCAGCCGGGTCTTGGCGGCCTGGTCCCGGGTCTCCAGCAGGTCGCGCAGCGCCCGGTCCTCGTTGGTGGCGACCGCGTCCAGCGCGGCGATCCGGTCCAGGAAGCCTGCGGGGCTGGTGCTGTTGAGCAGCGCGGACACCGGGCTGAGCCGGCCCGACTTGTACGCCACGCCGGCGATCTCGTCGACCTTGGCGCCGCGTACGGTCAGCTCCGCCTCGACCGTCTTGAGCTGGCTGCCGAGCTGCTGCTGCCGCTTGACCGAGTTGGCCAGGGCTCTCTTGGCGTCCAGGTAACCCTTGCTGGCCGCTTCCAGTTGGGCGCGCAGGGCGGGGGTGCCGCCCTCCTCGTCCTGGCCGGGTGTGGGGGCGCGCAGGCCGGTGGGTGGGGCCGCGCCGGCCGGGGCCACCGGCCCGAACCCGAGGCCGACGGCGAGCGTCAGCACCAGCATCGCCGCCATCCGGGCGGCGGTCCTTCGTACAGGTGCCACTACTGGCATACGTATGTCCTTCCGTCAGTCGCCGACCGGGTTAGCTGACGGGTTCGGGACGGAAGATCCCTACCGCTCAGGCGGATGCACCCCACGAACATGGTTCCCCGGCTCGCCAGGAGGCGATTAGGCGGCGGCCACCGCAGGCGCCGGAGGGCGCCGCCCGGCGGAGGCCGGATGAGAGCCTACCGGTGCGGTTGAGACCCCCGCTGCCTCCGTGGCGGACGGTGCGTGGGCCAATACTCTTAAAACCGGCATGAAGGCACAATACACCACCTAATTGATGGGTGTGGGTATCACCAGCCGGTCGGCCCGCAGGGGCCCGCCGACGCCCCGGGCTCCACCTGCAACGTGGCGTGCTCGATGTGGAAGTCCTCGTGCAGGGCGGTGCGGGCCGCGGTCAGCACCGCGCCCACCTCGGCGTCCGGTGCCATGGTCAGGTGGGCCGAGGCGACCTCCATGCCGGAGGTCAGCGTCCAGACGTGCAGGTCGTGCACCTCGACCACGCCGGGCACCGCCGCCAGCCGGTCGTGCACCGCGGTCACCTGGAGATGTTCCGGCGCGGCCTGCACCAGGATGCGCACCGCGGCCCGCCCGAGCCGCCAGGTGCGGGGCAGGATGAACACGCCGATCGCGACGGCCACCAGTGGGTCCGCCCACCACCAGTCGGTGACGGTGATCAGCGCCGCGGCGCCGATCACCCCGACCGACCCGAGCAGGTCGCCCAGCACCTCCAGGTACGCCCCACGCATGTTGATGCTCTCCTTCGCCCCGCTGCGCAGCAGGGCGAACGCGGCAACGTTGGCGAGCAGGCCCAGCGTCGCCACCACGAGCATCGGGCCGGCGGTCACCTCGGGCGGGTCGCCGAACCGGCGGACCGCCTCGACGAGGACGTAGACCGCGACGCCGCTGAGCAGGACGGCGTTGCCGAGCGCGGCGAGCACCTCCAGCCGGTAGAGCCCGAAGGTGCGCTGGGGGTCGGCGGTGGCCCGCCGGGTGGCGGTGATCGCGGCCAGCGCCATGCCGATGCCGAGCACGTCGGTGAACATGTGCCCGGCATCGGAGAGCAGCGCCAGCGAGCCGGTGCCGAACGCGGCCACCGCCTCGACGATCATCAGGGCGGTGAGTAGCCCGAAGGCCGCCCAGAGTCGCCCTGAGTGGCGGTCTGCGGCGTTCGCCACCGCGCCGTGATGGTCATGACCTGCGCCCACGCCAACACCCTCCGTCCCCGATCCGGACCCGACTCAATGTATGCTCACATCGCTATGTATGCAAGTAAAAGTCGGGCGTCCGACCGGGGACGGGGGCGCCGGCCGGTCAGCCGGTCGGATCGATCGTGGTCAGCCGCTGGGTGGCCCGGGACAGCGCCACGTACAGCGTCCGCACGCCGGAGCCCGGATCGGCCCGGATCTCGGCCGGGGCGACCAGCGCGACCCCGTCGTACTCCATGCCCTTGGCCTGAAGACTGGTCACCACCTGCAGGCGCGGCGCGGCCAGGCCGGCGAGCCAGCCGGCGACCTCGTCCCGGCGCGGCACCGGCGTGATCACGCCGACCGTCCCCTCCACCTCGCCGAGCAGCGCGGCGACCGCCGCAACGGTGGCCCGTTCCAGCTCGGCCGGCGGCACGGTCAGCGCGACCGGCTCCACGCCGGTGGACCGCACCGCGCTGGGCAGCCTGAGGTCCGGGTAGAGCCGGCGGATCTCCGCCGCCGCCACCGCGAAGATCTCCGCCGAGTTGCGGTAGTTGGTGGTCAGCTCGAACTGGTGCCGCCGCCGCCGGCCCAGCGCCTGGTCCCGGGCCCGGGTCAGCTCCTCCTCCGCGCCCGTCCACGCGGTCTGCGCCGGGTCGCCCACCACCGTCCAGGACGCCAGCCGGCCGCGCCGGCCGACCATCCGCCACTGCATCGGGGAGACGTCCTGCGCCTCGTCGACCACCACGTGCGCGTAGTCGCGGTAGTCCTCCGGGCGCTGCCGGGCCGCCTCCCGGGCCGCCCGCTGCCGGTCGGCCTGCGTGCTCAGCTCCCGCACGCCCCCGGCGAGCTGGAACGGGTCCCGCTTGGCCCGCTTCGGCTGCATCGGCTTGCCCAGCAGCGCGTCCAACTCGTCCAGCAGGGCGATGTCGGCGATCGTGAGCCCCTCGGTGTCCAGCGTCCGGTACGCCTCGACGAGCAGGCCGATCTCCGCCCGGGACAGGATCCCCCCGGCGTACCGGCGCAGCCGGTCCGGGCGGGCCAGCCAGCCCAGCACGTGCCGGGGGTGCAGCCGGGGCCACCACGCCTTGAGGAACTCGCGGAACTCGGACCGCTCGGCGATCTCGTCCTCGAATGCGCGCTGCTCCGGCAGCCGCCCGACGTTCATCCGCCGGGCCTGGGCCCACAGCGCGGCGAACACGCCGTCGAAGCCGGCCCGGCGCGCCTCGTTGCGGCGGGCCCCCCGGGACAGCGCCCGGTCCCGGATGCCGTCCAGCTCCCGGCGGTCCAGCCGGAGCAGGGCACCCCGGTAGAGCAGGCGCAGCTCGCCCGGCCCGCCCGGCACCGCGTCCCGCGCAGCCTGCTCAAGTACCCGCCGCATCCGCAGCGATCCCTTCACCGCGGCCACCTCGGGCGGGTCGGTGCGGGTCGCGTCCATCCCCGGGAACAGCGAGCCGAGCGAGTGCAGCGTCGCGGTCTCCTCGCCCAGCGACGGCAGCACCGAGGCGATGTACTCCACGAACACCGCCGACGGGCCGACCACCAGGATGCCGCCGCCGGCGTATCGGCTGCGATCGGAGTACAGCAGGTACGCCGCCCGGTGCAGGGCGACCGCCGTCTTGCCCGTCCCCGGGCCGCCGGAGACGATCGTCACCCCGGAGCCGGGGGAGCGGATCGCCTCGTCCTGCTCCCGCTGGATGGTGGCGATGATGTCCCGCATGCCCCGGCCGGTGGCCCGGGACAGGGTGGCCAGCAGCGCGCCGTCGCCCACCACAGCCATGTCCGGCGGGGCAGCCGCCGGGTCCAGCAGGTCGTCCTCGATCCGGGTCACCCGCTCGGCCGAGGACCCGATGGTGCGCCGCCGCACCACGCCCAGCGGCTGCGCCGGGGTGGCCTGGTAGAACGCGGCGGCGGCCGGGGCCCGCCAGTCCACCACCAGGGTCTCCGCGTCCTCGCCGCGCACCCCGAGCCGCCCGACGTGCAGCACCTGCCGGTCGCGCAGGTCCAGCCGGCCGAAGACCAGCCCCTCGTGTTCGGCGTCGAGCCGGTGTCGGCGCTGGGCGGCGTGGAAGACCATCGCGTCCCGCTCGACCAGCGCGCCGAAGTTGCCCACCCGGGCCAGCTGGTAGCCGTCCTTCTCGGCCTGAGCGGCCGAGCGGCGCAGTTCGCTGAGGCGGGCGTACACCCGGTCGAGATGCCGCTGCTCGACGGCGATCTCCTGCTCCAGGGTGGTCCGGTCGGTCACGCGCAGCTCCTCGCAGACGGCGGCGGACGGCCGCGCCGGGGCGCGGGCCGCGCCTCGGGCTAACCGGAGAGGGTACGGCCATCGGCCGACCGGGATGCGGGGCCATGCCGCCGCCGCGATCCAGCCCACGTCCCGGACCGCCGCTCGCCCCTGTGACGCGGCTCCGGTCAGGCCGGGGAAGCCGGGTGCGGCGCGCCCGCCAGGACCCGGTGCAGCACGCCGGCCACGGCGGTGTTCACCTGGTCCGGCCGCTCCATCATCAGCATGTGCCCGGCGCCCGGGCAGACGGTCAGCTCGGTCGCCGGCAGCGCCGCCGCGATCGACTCGGCGCACGGCGGCGGGGTGAGCCGGTCCCGGTCGCCGACCAGCGCCGCCGCCGGTAGGTGGGCCAGCGCGGCGAGGGTGTCCAGTCGGTGCTGCGTCCCGATCGAGGCCCGGAAGCCGCCGATCGAGCGCAGCGAGGCGCGGGCCACCGCCGAGGTGACCAGCCGAATGTCGGTGGGCTCGCAGCGGTCGCCGAAGAGCATCCAGCGGATGCTGGGCTGCAGGGCCCGTAGCAGCGCCCGGGGCGGGCGCCACGCGCCGCAGCGGGCCAGCACCCCGGCTCCGGCGGTCTCGGCCAGCCGGATCAGCCGGGCGATGCGCGGGGAGAGGCCGTAGGCGGTGTGGGTGTGCCCCTCGGCCGTGGTCGAGACGAAGACCAGCCCGGCCGTGCGGGCTGCGAAGTGCCGGGGGTGGCGGTGTGCGTACTCCATGATCGTCATGCCGCCCATCGAGTGCCCGACCAGCACCACCGGCCCGGTCGGGGCCACCGCGTCGAGCACGGCGACCAGGTCGTCGCCGAGCTGGGCGAGGGTGGCGGTGCGCAGCGCCATGCAGCTCGACCGGCCGTGTCCCCGGGCGTCGTAGGTCACCACCCGGACCCGGCCGCCGAACCGCTCCCGGACCTCGGCGAGCTGCCGGTGCCAGCTCCGCCCGTCCAGCGTCCAGCCGTGCAGCAGGAGCGCGGTGACCTCGGCGTCCGCCGGCCCGGACACTTCGACGTGCAGCCGCACGTCGTCGGCGAGCCGCACCTCGGTCTGCTTCGGCATCGCCGCCTCCCCTCGGGCCGCCGCGAGAATTTCACCATCGGGTGACCCGGCGGTAACACCGGCTACCCGTCATGACACCACGCCAACCCTCCCAGGGGAAGGAGGTCAGCCGGCCGGCTGCGGTGGGGTGGGGTGGGAGGTGACGCCTGCCGTGGGCGGGAGGTGACGCCACCGTGGGCGGGAGGTGACGCCTGCCGTGCGCGGAGGCGGAGACGACGAACCGCCCGCCGGGTAGACCCGACGGGCGGTTCCTGGTGTCGCGGTGGGCGGGCTCAGCCGCCGAAGACGCCGGCCTCGGCGAGGCGCTTCTCGGTGGCGTCCCAGCCGTGGTCCGGGTGGGTGGCCGCGAGGTTGTTCAGCTCGGCCCGGATCTTGGCGGCGTGGCCGGCGGCGGCCAGCACCCGGATCTCCTCGACGAAGGCCTCGGAGTCGGTGCGCAGGTGCGCGGTCTTGCCGTTGGTCAGGTTGCGCACGTAGGCGTGCTTGCCGCCGTTGAGCGGGATGACGTACTTGAACTCGCCCAGCACGCTGAGGGCGCCACCCTGGCCTGCCTGGCCGGCCCGGACTGACGCGCGCGCGGTCTTAGAGGTGTTGCTCGCCACGGAGGTACTCCTTGAGACGTACGGGAGGACGGTAACGTCCGGGGGCTGTGGCGGGTGATGCTCGGAATGAGCCTCGGTCCGCCGAAGTTGTGCGCGGCACAAGCCGCCGAGAGAACTTTACACGACCGCGATGCCTGGCTGGTCACCGTGCCTGTCCGAAGGGCACAACCACGGACGCCGGCCCGGCATTCCGCCGGGTCGGACCGCTCGCCGGCCGACCCGGGACGGCCGCTCCGGTGGCCCGGGCCGGGGTGGATCCGAGCGCCCGTTCCGGCGAATTCGCCGATTCACTGGCGCACCATCCGTCACAGGAGTCATCATGTGTTGCAACAGCCACTCGGGTGGTCGAGGTCGTAGGGGAAGACGCACCTCGCTCTCCGGGAGGTCACCGTGCCAACGCGTGGCGTCGTATACGTCCACTCGACCCCGCTCGCCGTGTGCTCGCACGTCGAGTGGGCGATCGCGCGCGTCCTTGTCGCGCCGGTCAACCTGCAGTGGACGGCTCAGCCCGTCGACCCCGGTGCTCGTCGCGCCGAGTGTGGGTGGACCGGTCGCCCGGGGACGGGCGCCGAGCTGGCTGCTGCCCTCCGGCAGTGGCCCATGATCCGTTTCGAGGTGACCGAGGAACCGAGCGCGGGCGTCGACGGCGAGCGCTTCATGTACGTCCCGGGCCGGGGACTGTTCCGGGCCGCCGTCGGCGCGGCCGGCGACATCCAGCTGGGCGAGGACCGGCTGCGCGCCATCATGGCCGCAGCCCGGGCCCCGGAGGCCCTGGCGCACGCCCTCGACAAGGCGCTCGGCACCGCGTGGGACGCCGAGCTTGAGCCCTACCGGTACGCCGGCGACGGCGCGCCGGTGACCCTGCTCACCCGGGTCGGCTGAACCGCGCCCGCCGCGCGTCCGGTGGGGTGGCGCTGCCCCCATGCGCCCGACCGGGGTGATGTTTGACCAGGTCAAGTTGCCCTGATAAGGGGGGAACTGGTGGGATGGTCCGCGTGTCGATTACCTCGCGACGTGCCGGCGTCGCGCTCGCCGCCCTGACCGCTGTGCTCGTTACCGGATGCTCGGGGGAGCCGGACCGGCCCCGTCCCACGCCGTCGGCCAGCACGGCCGCGGCGGAACCGACCGCGTCCGGTAACCCGCCCGCCGCCGCCGACCCGGCCGCCCGGGCCACCGCCCTGGTCGGCACCCTCGCCGACGAGGACCTGGTCGGCCAGGTGCTGATGCCGTACGCGTACGGCAGCTCGGCGACGAAGGTCTCGGACGGCTCCGCCGCCGGCAACCGGTCCCTCGCGGGGGTGGCCACCCCGGCGGAGATGGTCGCGAAGTACCGGCTGGGCGGGCTGATCCTGGTCGGCTTCAGCGCCGACGACCCGACCGCCGGCAACCAGGCCACCACCAACGTCGACAACCCTAAGCAGGTTTACGAGCTGACCACCGGCCTGCGCGAGGCAGCCGGGAAGCTCCCCACCGCCGCCGCGCCCTTCCTGGTCGGCACCGACCAGGAGCACGGCATCGTCACCCGGATCACCGACGGCGTCACCCTGCTGCCCAGCCCGATGGCCGCCGGGGCGGCCGGCGACCCGGCCCTGACCGAGGCGGCGTGGCGGGCCGCCGGCGCCGAGCTGGCCGCGATGGGGATCAACATGGACTTCGCCCCGGTCGCCGACGTGCTGGTCACCCGCAGCACGGTGATCGGCTCACGGTCCTTCGGCGCAGACCCGAAGCGGGCCTCGGCGCAGGTCGCCGGCGCGGTCAGGGGGTTGCAGAGCGCCGGGGTGGCGGCCAGCGTCAAGCACTTCCCGGGGCACGGCCTGAGCGCCACCGACTCGCACAAGGACGTCCCGGTGATCCCGCAGAGCCGCAAGGTGCTCGACGGCACCGCGTTCCCGCCGTTCACCGCCGGGATCGACGCCGGTGCACTCGCGGTGATGTCCGCCCACCTCGACGTCACCGCCATCGACCCGGGCACCCCGGCCACCTTCTCGCGCAAGGTCCTCACCGACGTGCTGCGCGGCCAGCTCGGGTTCAAGGGCGTCGTGGTCACCGACGGGATGAACATGCCGCCGGCCAAGCGCTGGGCACCGGGGGAAGCGGCGGTGCGGGCGCTCAAGGCCGGCAACGACCTGATCCTGATGCCCCCGAACGTCACCCAGGCGTACGACGGGCTGCTCGCCGCGCTGCGCGACGGCTCGCTGCCCCGGGACCGGCTGGTCGAGGCGGTCACCCGGGTGCTGACCATGAAGTTCACCCTGGCCGACACGCCCGCCCCGGCGATGTCCACGCTGAACAGCCCCGCGCACCGGCAGGCAGCGGACGCGCTGGCGGCCGGCGCGGTGACCGTGCTGCGCGGCTCCTGCGCGACCGGGGTGCGCGGCCCGGTCACCGTCACCTCCTCCGGGGGGCGGGAGAAGACCCGGGCCCTGCTGGCCGAGGCGCTCACCGCCGCCGGGGCGAAGGTGGTCCCGAGCGGCGGCACGAGGGTGCATCTCGTCGGGTACGGCGACGGCTCGGCCGACCT
Organism: Micromonospora sp. CA-111912; assembly: GCF_050948415.1. NCBI lineage: Bacteria > Bacillati > Actinomycetota > Actinomycetes > Micromonosporales > Micromonosporaceae > Micromonospora > Micromonospora sp. CA-111912. The sequence continues at coordinate 5,569,160 of NZ_CP192007.1, read as the reverse complement.
CAGCGCCGACGCCGCGGTGACCGTGGCGATGGACACCCCGTACCTGCTGGCGAAGGCGAAGTCGCCGACGCTGCTGGCCACGTACTCCTCCGGCCGGGCGTCGATGACCGCCCTGGCGAACGTGCTCGCCGGCAAGGCCCGCCCGGCCGGCCGGTCCCCGGTGCCGGTCTCCGGTCTGCCCGCCACGGCCTGCGGCAACTGACCCGACGGGAGCAACATCCGGGTCGCGCGCGGGGGCCTACTGGCCGCTGGCGATGCGCGCGCCGTTCGCGGCGGTGCCCGAGAGCGGGGTGCCCAACAGCGGGGTGCCCGAGAGCGGGGTGCAGAGCGCAAGACGCGGGGCCTGCCGGCGACGCGGATGCGTCGCCGGCAGGCCCCGGTTGGTGCGTCAGTTCAGGGGGAGCTTGCTGGCCAGGGCCGAGCCGTTCGACTCGAACGCGGCCAGCAGGGCGCTGGGCCGGCCCGAGGCGACCGGAACCACGACGCTCACCGCGCGGCCGGCGGTCAGCTCGACCTTCTTGTCACCGATGGCGGTGGTGCCGTTCCAGGCGTACAGGTACGCCGTGCCGGCCCGGTCGGCCCGCAGGGTGACCAGCACCCCGCCGGCCACCCGGCGCTGGTCGGTCAGCCGCAGCGCTTTCTCGGGCAGCTTGGCCACGGCGGCCGGGGCCACCCCGTCCACCGCCGACTGGGCGATGGTCTGCGGGCTGTGCACGCTGCGGGCGGAGGTGTCCGGGAACACCGGGGCGCTGGGCTGCTGCTGCGCCGGGGTGTAACCGGGCAGGGTGGCCAGGCCGTAGCGGTACGGGTCGGCCCGGACGCCGGTGAAGGTGGACCAGCCCAGCCGGGACTGGGAGCTGAGGTCCTGGGTGTCCGAGTCGTAGACCAGCACGTTGAAGCCCATCCGGGCCGGGTCCACCGCGTCGGGCAGCACCGCGAACGGGATGCTCGTCTCGATGGTGTAGCCCGCGTACGGGCTGGTGACCTTGCTGACCACGGTCATCCCCGGCGCGGTGGTGGCGCCCGGTCCCTGCCGGTTGTCGGCGTCGCGCTGCCAGCACGGCGGGTTGCCGTTGGCCGGGTCGTCGGTGATCGGGAAGATGCCGGCCTTGAACACGGTGGAGGTGTCCGCCGAGTTCCCCTTCGGGTCGACGATGATCTCCACGCTGTCGGTGCGGCGCTGCCGCTTGCAGTCCTCCGGGACGACCTTCGTGCCGAGCACGTCGTCGGTGACCTGCACGTACACCTTCAGCGCGTCGGCGGTCCAGGCGATGCGGCCCTTTGCCGAGGCGTCCTGCGGGGTGGTGGCCTGCCCCTCCCAGATGCGGGAGAAGTCCAGCTCCTCGCCGGGGTACTCGCCGGGGGAGGCCACGCCGTCCACGGCGTGGCCGGGGCCGGCCTGCGGCACCTCGGTGGTCGGCATGACCTCCAGGGCGCCGGTCTCCACGGCACTGCCGGCGTTGCTGGTGGTGGTGATGGTGATGCCGTAGTCGCCGCCCGTGCCGCCCTCGTTGGCGGTCGGCAGGCTGGCGTCGGCGGTGACGGTGAAGGTGACCGCCCCGGTCGCGCCGGGGGCCAGGTCGGCGTAGCTCTTCGTCGTGGCGTCGGCGGTGAAGCCGGCGGGCAGGCCGAGGGTGACGGTGCCGCTCTGGGCGGCCACGCCGTGGTTGCGCAGGTCGATCCGGACCGGCCGGCTCTGGCCGGAGCCGACGGTGAGCACCGGCTTGATCAGGGTGTCGAGCTGCGGGTATCCGCCCTCGCTGGCCCACTGCCGGAACACCCCGACCTCCTCCAGCGGCTCCAGGGTGCCGCGCACGTCGGCGACGACCCGGACGGCCCGGTCGGTGCGGCCGACGCCCTGGCGGGTGGTCAGGGTCGCCCCGATGAGCTGCTGCTGGCTGGTGTCGGCGTCAGCCGGCACGGTCACGGTGAACGTCCTGGTCCGCTCCTTGCCGGCCGGTACGGCGTTGTTCAGCGTCCCGGAGCCCTTGGCGGTCCAGCCCTGCGGCAGCCGCAGGTCGATCCGCGGCGCGGCCAGTGCCCGGTCCCGGGGCGCTCGCACGTGCGCGGTGACCTTGACGGTCTCGCCGGGGGCGAGGTCGAACCGGTCGGTGGTGAGGTACAGCTCGGAGCCCTTGGGCAGGCCGCCGGCCGCGTTCGGCAGCACGGATCCGCGCAGGATCGCCTCGGGGGAGGTGTCCGCCGGGTCGTACGGAACGCGGCTGTCGATCAGGGTGTAGAAGTCGCAGCGGATCTTGGCCGGGTCGGTGGCGGCGTCGGCGCTGTTGGCCCAGCCCTGGGTGACGTACTCCCGGCGGGCGTCGACCTCGATCGCGGCCCAGGTCTTGCCGGTGGTGCTCTGGGTGCCCTCCCAGACGCCGAAGACCTGGTCGGTCGGCACGGTGGGTACGAAGCTGGTGGCGCACTGCGGCCCGGCGGCCGAGGTGCCGGTGCCCCCGGAGCGCAGGAACTTCGCCGCCCGGAACGGCTTCAGCTTCTCCTTGCTGATCTGCTCGGGGAACGCGGCCGGGTCGGCGGCGGCCTGGAACGCCTCGGCGGCGAACCGGGCGGCCTGCTGGTGGTTGCCGTGGTTGCCCGGGGTCGGCGACGGGTTCATCGTCATGATGATCTCGGGCCGGGTCTGCCGGATCACCCGGACGATCTGCGCCAGGGTGTCGTCGTGTCCCCAGATCTGCTCGGACAGCGGGGCGGAGGCGGTGTACCAGAAGTCGACGCGGTCGAGGTTGTAGAGGTTCTTCACGCCGGCCTTGCCGATCGCGGTGCGCTCCTCGCGCTCCCGGATGATGCCGAGCGGCGGGCCCTCCTCGAGGCCGACGGCGTTGCCGCCGCCCTCGCCCCGGGTGATGGTGACGACGCCGGCCTTGGCGCCGTAGCGCTCCTTCCACTGGCCGAGGGTGGCGAGGCTGCCCGCCTCGTCGTCGGGGTGGGCGCTGACGAAGAGAACGTCCAGGTCGACGGCGTCGGCGGCGGCGGGGGCGGCGAGAGCGGCGGTGGGCACCCCGGACAGGGCCAGGGCGAGCGCCGTGGGTAGCAGGAACGCCTTGATTCGCATGCAGATCCTTCCGGAACTACGAGGTCCGGGCAGCGACCACCGTCGTCGGACGCGGGGCGTCGACGCGGGTGTCGTGATCGGACGGCGAGTGGAGGACGGGACGGTGGGCGCCGACGGGCGCAGGGTCACCGGGTACAGCAGCGGCACGGTGGTCCGTACACACTGGAAGGCCTTCGCCCGGTGACGCTAAGGACCGGCGCGGCGGCCAGTCAATGCTTTGCAAGGTCTTTCTTTCTTTGCGTAAGAAATAAAGTGCGCCCGAACTGCCCCCATCAGTGCCTGCGTGGCCGCATGCGCCCAACCCGACTGCGGTGCCAAAGGGGGACGTTTCCCCTGCTCGTGGAGGGGTTCGCCGAAACCCGAGACGGTTTCGTTACTTGACTCCATAGTTCGTTCGCCGTAGGAAGGAAGTGTGACTGACGTGGTGACGCCACCAACGAGCCCGGTGAGCCGGGAGCGGTCGAAGGAGATCAAGCGGTTGTCCGTGATCTCCACCGCCCGCCAGGTTCGGCTGCTCTCGCGCGCCGAGCTGACCGAGCTCACCGGCCTGAGTCCCGCCACGCTCACCCCGCTCGTGCGCGAGCTGATCGCCGAGGGGTACCTCATCGAGCGGGGGCCCGGGGCGTCCCGCTCCGGCCGCCCCCGGGCGATGCTGGAGTTCAACCCGCGCGCCGAGCTGGTCGCCGCCGTCTCGCTGGAGCCGTCCCGGATCAGCTGCGAGATCGCCGACAGCGACGGCACCGTGGTCGCCCACCGGGCCGTCCGGCTCACCGGCGACATCATCGACACCATCTGCCGCTCGGTCCCCGAGTTGGCCGGCGACGGCCTGCCGGCGCTGCGCGGGGTGGCCATCGCCGCGCCCGGCGTCTCCTCCGGCGGGGCGGTCCGGCTGGCCCCCTCGGTCGGCCTCGTCGAGGGCCGGCCGATAGGGGAGTCGGTGCAGCGGCACCTCGGGGTGCCGGTGGTGGTGGACAACGACGTCAACCTGATGGCGGCCGGCGAGCACGCGGCCGGTGCCGGCAGCGACGTCGCCGACCTGCTGCTGCTGCACGTCGCCGACGGGATCGGCGCCGGCCTGGTGCTCGACGGCCAGGTCCGCCGGGGCGCGGGCGGGGCCGCCGGCGAGGTCGGCTTTCTGCCGCTGGACCCGGCCGACCGGGGCCACGACGGTATCGGCCCGTTCGAGGCCCGCTGGTCGGAGAACGCCATCGCCGAACGGGTGGTGGCCCTGGCCCCCGGGCGTCGGCCGGACGCGCCGGTGGCCGCCCTGGTCGCGCTGGCCGGCGCCGACGAGCGGGCCGCCACGTACCTGGACGAGGTGCTGACCGCCTGGTCCCGGCTGATCGTCTCCTGCGTCTGCGTCATCGACCCCGGTCGGGTGCTGCTCAGCGGAGCTGCCGCCCAGCTCGACGACCAGGCCGTCGAACGGCTCCAGTCGCTGGTCGACGCCGCCGCGCCGAGCGTCACCGAGGTCCGCCGTGCGGTGCTCGGTGACCGGGCCGTGCTGCACGGCGCGGTCAGCTACGCGCTCTCCGCCGCCGCGGCCGGCCTGCCGATCCTGCTCTCCAGCCCCTGACCCACGAGTTTCCCCTTATTCCCCTCGGAGGTACCCCATGAGACGTCGTCTTCTCCTCGCCGGTGCGCTCGCCACCGTCCTCGCCGCCGGCACCGCCTGTGGCGGCGGCGGTGACGACGACGCGGCCGGTGGCGCGTCCGGCGGCGCGAGCGCCGAGAAGCTCACCATCTACACGGCCCGCGACAAGAAGGTCTCGACCTTCGTGGTGGACCAGTTCACGGCGAAGTACCCCGAGTACAAGGGCAAGGTCGAGATCCTCAACCTGGGCGCGCAGGAGATCCTGGAGCGGGTCCGGGCGGAGAAGGCCAACCCGCAGGCCGACGTCTGGTGGGGCGGCACCCAGCAGGGGCTGTCCGCCGGCGCGTCCGAGGACCTGCTGACCGGCTGGCAGCCGGCGTTCGCCAGCAAGATGGACGCCAAGTACAAGGACGCCGAGGGCCGCTGGTTCGGGGAGATCCTGCTGCCCGAGGTCATCATGTACAACAACAAGGCGCTCACCCCGGAGCAGGCCCCGAAGGACTGGGACGACCTGCTGAAGCCGGAGTGGAAGGACAAGATCATCATTCGGGACGTGGCCGCGTCCGGCACCATGCGGTCGATCTACTCCGCGATGATCACGCGGCAGTCCCCGGACGGCAGCAACCCGCAGCCCGGCTACGACTGGCTGAAGAAGCTCGACGCCAACACCGGCTCGTACGCGGCCAACCCGGCCGACCTGTACCTCAAGCTCTCCCGCCAGCAGGGCGTGCTCAGCGCCTGGAACCTCCAGGACGTCCTGCTCCAGGCCAACCAGTCGAACATGCCGTTCGGCTACGTGATGCCGGCCTCCGGCGCCCCGGTGCTGGTCGACGGCATCGCCACGGTCAAGGGCGGCAACACCACCGGCGCGCAGAAGTTCATGGAGTTCCTCTTCGACGACAAGCTCCGCGCCGACCTGGCCAAGGACTACTTCCAGATCCCGGCCGTGGACATCGCCGAGAAGCCGGAGTGGCTGGCCCAGCTCAACCTCAAGCCGCTGGACGTCAACTGGGACGTGATCGGCAAGAACGAGACCGAGTGGATCAACCACTGGAACAGCCAGATCAAGAACAAGGGCTGACCAGCGGACGCCGGGGGCGGGAAGGTTCCCGCCCCCGGCGTCGCCCGTTCACGGGGCGCCCGGACGGTGCGCGGAGGGGAGCCCTTCCCGCCGGAGGCGTCAGGTGCCCGTCCTCCGGTCCACCGCCCACCCGTCACACGACCGACCCCGGTCCGGTACCGCAGAAGGAGAAAGGCATCATGATCGATGTCACGCTGGAGTCGGTGAGCAAGCGCTTCGCGCGCGGCGGCGACACCGCGGCCGTGGACGACGTCGACATCACCATCGCCGCCGGGGAGTTCTTCACCCTGCTCGGCCCGAGCGGCTGCGGCAAGACCACCACCCTGCGCATGGTGGCCGGGTTCTACTTCCCCACCTCGGGCCGGATCCGGTTCGGCACCGAGGACGTCACCCGGCGCCCGCCGAACAAGCGCGACACCGGCATGGTGTTCCAGAACTACGCGCTCTTCCCGCACATGAGCGTCGCGCAGAACGTCGCGTACGGGCTGAAGATCCGCAAGGTCAACCGGGCCGAGTCGAGGCGGCGGGTCGAGGAGGCGCTCGGCCAGGTGCACCTCGCCGGGTACGGCGACCGGCGCATCGACGAGCTGTCCGGCGGCCAGCAGCAGCGGGTGGCGCTGGCCCGCGCCCTGGTCATCCGGCCGAAGACCCTGCTGTTGGACGAGCCGCTGTCCAACCTCGACGCCAAGCTGCGCGAGGAGACCCGGACGGAGATCCGCCGGATCCAGAAGGAAGCCGGCACCACCGGCATCTACGTCACCCACGACCAGGCCGAGGCGATGGCCATGTCGGACCGGATCGCGGTCATGCAGTCCGGCCGGGTGCAGCAGATCGGCGCCCCGCAGGAGATCTACCACCGCCCGGCCACCAGCTTCGTGGCCCGGTTCATCGGCCGCAGCAACGTGCTCACCCTGCCGGTGCTCGGCGCCACGGCGCAGACCCTCACGGTGGGGCTGCCCGGCGGCGCGGAGATCGTCGTCCCCGCGCCGGCCGACCACGGCCTCAGCCAGGGGGAGACCGCCCTGGTGTCCGTGCGCCCCGAGCACATCGGCCTCACCTCGACCACCGACCCGGGGGCGCTGCCCGGCCGGATCGTCGACCTGGAGTTCACCGGCATGGCCACCAACCTGGTCGTCGACACCGCCGGTGAGCAGGTGCAGGTGGCCGCCGTCGAGGTGCCCACCGGGATCGCCGTCGGCGACCAGGTCGGGCTGCTGCTCAACCGCGAGCGGATGTGGGTGGTGCGCCCGTGAGCACCATCCCCGCGACCCCCACCCCGGCCACCGTCGCGCCGGTGACGAAGGACCCGACGCCGCCGCCGGGCCCGCGCCGCCGGCTCGCCGCCCGGTTCGCCGGTGGCACCGGCTCCCGCTGGTTCCCGTACGTGCTGGTCTTCCCGCTCGCGCTGGTCCTGTTCGGGTACGTGGTGCAGCCGATGTTCGCCACCTTCGCCGAGAGCGTCGGCGTGGACGGGGTGGAGAACTACGGCAGCTTCCTCACCAGCGACGGGGTGGCCCGGTCCTCCCTGTTCACCTCACTGATCATCTCCGCGGCCAGCGTGCTGCTCTGCGGGATCGTCGGCGTGTCGATGGCGTTCCTGCTCAAGCGCTTCTCGTTCCCCGGGCGCAAGCTGATCGAGGCGATCATCCTGGTGCCGGCGGCCCTGCCGCCGCTGATCGGGGCGATCTCCTTCCAGCTCCTCTACAGCGAGACCGGCATCCTGCCGCGCGGCCTCCAGCAGCTCTTCGGCGCGGAGAACCCGGTGCTGCCGTTCAGCGGCATCGCCGGGGTGCTGGTGGTGCACACGTTCACCATGTACCCGTACTTCTACCTGTCCGCCTCGGCGGCGCTCGGCGGGATGGACCCGTCGGTGGAGGAGGCGGCGTACAACCTGGGGGCCGGCCGGGTCCGGGTCTGGCGCACGGTGCTGCTGCCGATGCTCACCCCGGCGCTGGTCTCCGCGTCGCTGCTGGTGTTCATGACCTCGCTGGCGTCGTACACCGCCCCGCTGCTGTTCGGGGTGGACCAGACGATGACCATGCAGATCTACATCAACCGCACCAACGGCGACCTGCCGATGGCCTCCACGTACGCCTCCGTGCTCGGCGTCGTCTCGGTGCTGTTCCTGCTCGGCATGCGCTGGTACGAGGGGCGGCGCAGCTACCGCTCCCAGTCCAAGGGCGTCGCCGCGCACCGGCGCGAGATCACCAACCCGTTGGGCAAGTGGCTCGCCCTGGCCGCGTCGCTGCTGGCCACGGCCGTGCTGCTGGCCCCGGTGGCGACCATCGCCCTGGTGGCGTTCTCCGCGGACGGCTCGTGGACCACCGAGGTGATCCCGGCGCAGTACACCATGCAGAACTTCGTCACGATCTTCTCCGAGCCCCGGGCGTTCCAGCCGATCCTGAACTCGCTCCAGATGAGCCTGATCGCGACCGTCGCCTGCGTCGTGGTCGGCGTGCTCATCGCGTACGCGGTGCGCCGGCTGAACTTCCGTGGCCGGGGGCTGCTGGACGTGGCGGTCATGCTGGCCTGGGCGCTGCCCGGCACGGTGGTGGCGATCAACCTGATCTCGGCGTTCAGCACCGGCAACGCGTTCAGCTTCGGCCAGGTGCTGATCGGCACCTTCTGGATCATGCCGCTGGCGTACTTCGTGCGGTTCCTGCCGCTGGTGTTCCGGTCCAGCTCGGCCGCCCTGGCGCAGCTCGACCCGTCGCTGGAGGAGGCCGCCCGCAACCTCGGCGCGTCCTGGTGGCGGGCGTTCGGCACGGTCACCCTGCGGCTGATGCTGCCGGGCGTGCTGGCCGGCGCGCTGCTCGCCTTCGTGCACGGCGTCGGCGAGTTCGTCGCCTCGGTGCTCATCTACACCTCGAACACCGCGCCGATCTCGGTGGAGATCAACAACCGGATGTACTCGTTCGAGGTCGGCACCGCCGCCGCGTACGGCATGCTCCAGGTGGTCCTGATCTTCGTGGTGATGGTGGTCTCCGGCCGGCTGGAAGGCGGCCGGCGGTCCAGCCGGGAGGCAGCGAAGTGGACGGCGTGACGGACGTGACCCCCGGCGGCGACCACGTGGCCGCCTGGCTCGCCCACGGCGGGCTGGTCCCGGTCGCCCGGGTCCCCGGCGGGGAACTGGCGGCGGTCGCCGGGGCGGCGGACTTCGCGGTGCTGCCCGTCGGCGCGGTCGAGTGGCACGGCCCGCACCTGCCGCTGGGCACCGACCTGATCCTCGCCGAGGGCTTCGCCGCCGAGAGCGCGACCAGCTCCGCCGCGACCGGGTCCGCCCGGCCGGGCGGTGGCTCCGGCGGGGGCGCGGCGGGCCCCGGCGCGGCCTGGCCGGCTCGGGGCGACGCCGCCCCGGCGGCCGGAGTCGACGCGGCCTCGTCCGGCGGCGGGACCCCGGACGAGGCCGCGACCCCGGCCGAGGGCCGGCCGGCGGTGGGCCCTCGCGGGGTGCTCTTCCCCGCCGTGCCGTACGCCGCCTGTCCCGGCCAGACCCGGCCCTGGCCCGGCACCGTGGCGATCCGGCCCGAGATCGCGGTCGGCTACCTGGCCGACGTGATCGAGGGCATCGTCGCGGCCGGCTTCCCCCGGCTGCTCATCGTCAACGGACACGACGCCAACATGTCCACCGTCCGGGCCGCGATGGAGTGGGTCTCCGGGCGGCGCACCGCCAGCCTGCTGCTGGTCAACTGGTTCCAGCTCGTCACCCCCGCCGAGACCACCGAGCTGTACGGCCCGCTGGTCTCGCGCGGGCACGGCGGGGCGTACGAGACCTCCGGGGTGCTCGGGTTCGACCCCGGCGCGGTCCGGCTCGGCGCGGTCGACGACCTGCCGCCGAAGCCGAAGCTGCCGGTGACCCACCCGTACGTGCTGGTGGAGTCCCGGCCCGACCCGTGGCAGGGCTGGTCCGGGCACATCTCGCTGGCCGACGAGCCCGCCGGCCGGCGGGTGCGGGAGCTGGCCGGGACGCGGCTGCGCGAGGTCGTCGCCGCCTGGGTGGCCGCCCCGCCGCCCGCCCCGCCCACCGCCGACCCGCTGCCAACCGAGGGAGGATCATGACCGTCGACCGGGGACTCGACATCGTCGACTTCCACCTGCACTTCCGCATCGGCGCGGATTCGACCATCCAGGCGTGTGAGCACGCCGCCGGGATGCACCCCGGCGGGGAGCACGAGCGGGCCGTCCGGGCCGCCGGCTCCGCCCCGTACGCCCGGCAGTGGCGGCAGGCCTGGGCCTTCCCCGACCCGGAGCCCCCGGCCGAGCGCTGGCAGGACGAGGCGGACCGGTGGGCCGAGGAGCTGCGCCGGGTGAACGTCCGCCGGGCCGTCTTCGTCACCGGCGGCGGCAACGACACCGTCGCCGACGTCGTCGACCGGCACCCGGACCTGCTGCTCGGCTTCGCCCACCACGACCCGTACGGCCCCGACGCGGCCGGCGAGCTGGACCGCGCGGTGACCGAGCGCGGCCTGCGCGGGCTGAAACTGTTCGCCCCGCTGCTGCGCGGGCCCCTCGACCACGCCGACCTGGACCCGCTCTGGTCCACCGCCCAGCGACTCGGCGTGCCGGTGCTGATCCACATCGGGCACTACGGCAGCGCCGGCGGCCTGTCCCACGGCCGGTACGGCGGCCCGGACGAGCTGGCCCGGATGGCCCGCCGCTTCCCCGAGCTGGCCGTGGTGGTGCCGCACTTCGGCGTCCAGCACGTGCAGGACCTGCTCTTCGCCGCCTGGGGATGCCCGAACATCCACGTCGACACGTCGGGTTCCAATCAGTGGGTGCGCTGGATGCCGTACAAGCTCACGCTGGAGGAGCTGTTCCGGCGCTGCTACGAGACCATCGGCCCGCACCGGATCGTGTACGGCAGCGACTCGTCGTGGTTCCCGCGCGGGTACGTCACCCGCTACCTCGACGACCAGCTCCGGATCTGCCGGGAACTGGGCCTGCCCGACGACCACCTGGGCGCGATCTTCGCCGGGAACGCCGAGCGCCTGCTCGGCGTGCACGAGTAGACCGGCTGACGTCCGGGCGCGGCGAACAGCGCCGCACCCGGCCTGGAAGGAAGCAGAGACTCCTGATGAGCACACCCGCGCTGACCACCTACCAGCGGCACCACCTGCGGCCGACATACGACCACCACGTCGGGTACCTCTACCCGGCGATGGTGCGGGCCAGCCAGGCGCACGTGGTCATGCTGACCGAGCAGGGGCTGATCCCCGCCGCGCGGGGCGCCCGGCTGCTGCGCGGGCTGGCGGAGCTGCGCGCCGACACGGGCCCCGCGCCCGCCTTCGACGGCAGCTTCGAGGACACGTACTACCTCATGGAGAAGCGGATCGCCGAGGCATGCGGCATCCCCACGTCCGAGCTGGACGTGCAGATGGCGCGCAGCCGCAACGACCTCGACGCCGGGGTGTTCCGGATGCTGCTGCGCGACCAGCTCCTCGGGGTGCTCGACCGGGTGCTCGCCACCGGGGCCACCGCCCTGGACTCCGCCGACCGGTACGCCGACGTGGTCATCACCGGCTACACCCACCGCCGCCCGGCCCAGCCGACCACCATCGGCCACGCCCTCGCCGGGTACGCCGAGGCCCTGGCCGGCGAGGCCGTCGCGTACGCCGACCTGATCGACCAGCTGAACACCTCGCCGCTGGGCTCCTGCGCGTTCGCCGGCACCGACCTGGACATCGCCCCCGCCCGGGTGGCCGAGCTGCTCGGCTTCGGCGGCCTGGTCACCAACTCGTACGAGGCGGTGGCCGGCGCCGACCACCTGGTCCGGGTCGGCACCCTCAACGCGCAGGCCCTGGCCACCGGGGCGCGGCTGGCCCGCACCCTGATGGACTGGCTGACCTGGCGCTGGGTGACCACCCCGGGCGACTTCACCCAGGGCAGCAGCATCATGCCGCAGAAGCGCAACCCGGTGGTGCTGGAGCACCTGGTGTCGATGGCCGGGGCCACCGCCGCCGACGCCGCGAGCGTGCTCAACAACGTGGGCGCGGCCTGGTGGGAGGACTCCAACAACGCCACCACCGACGTGCAGGTGCGGCTGTGGGACAGCAACGACCGCACCGACCGGTTCTTCGCCCTGCTCGGCGGCTTCCTCGCCGAGATCGAGCCGCTGGAGCCGCCGTCGCGGGAGGAGATCGTCGCCTCCGGGGCCACCACCACGGCCGCCGCGGACGCGCTGACCCGGCACGGGGTGCCGTTCCGGGCTGCCCACTCGGTGGTCGGCCGGCTGGTCCGGGGCGGTGCGCCGGACACCTGGACCCCCGAGGGCGTCCGGGCGGCGGCCGATCAGATCACCGACCGGCTCGACGACGACGCGATCGGCGACCTGATCGCCGCCGCCGTCCGCCCCGAGCTGGTGCTCGACCGGGCCCAGGTCGACGGCCCCGGCGCGTACGCCGTCCGGGCCCAGGTGACCGTGCTGCGCGGCACCTTCGACACCGTGGCCGGCCGGCTGGCCGCCGTGCGGGACCGACTGGCCCGGGCCGACGAGGCGCTGGACGCCGTGGCCGCCGAGCGAGCGGCCCGATGAGCGCGGGCACCGCGGACCCGATCGAGGGGACTGAACTGTGAGCGTGCGGCTGGCCGGGCGGGTCGCCCAGCCCGCGCCGGTGGCCGGTGACGCGCCCGTGCTGCTCGGCATCGACTTCGGCGGCACCAAGATGGCCGTCGGGGTGGCCGACGGCGAGGGCCGGCTGCTGGCCTGCGAGCGCGTGCCGACGCACGCCGAACAGGGTGCCCCGCAGGCCCTGGACCGCGCGCTGGACCTGGCCGCGAAGCTGGTGGGGGAGGTCGGCGGCCCGGTCGCGGCGGCCGGGATCGCCTCGCCCGGGGTGGTCCGGCCCGACGGCATAGATCTGGCCCCGAACGTGCCCGGCTGGGACCGGCTCCGGCTGGCCGATGCGGTCCGCGACCGGTTCGGCGTGCCGGCGGTGGCCGTCGACAACGACCTGAACGCCGCCGCCCTCGCCGAGCTGCGCTTCGGCGCGCTCCGCGACGCCGACCCCGGCCTGGTCGTCGGCATCGGCACCGGGGTCGCGGCGGCGCTCACCGTGCGCGGGTCGGTGCTGGCCGGGCACCACGGCGCGGCCGGCGAGATCGGGTACGCCGTGGCGGGCGGCCCGTGGCCCGGCACCATGCTGGAGCTGGACTTCTCCGGCCGGGCGCTGGACCGGCTCGCCGACGAACTCGGGGTTCCGGGGACGGCCGCCGGGCTGGCCGCCGCCGCCGAGCGGCCCGGCCCGGCCCGGGACGCACTGACCGCCCGGGTCGACGAGTTGGCCCGCCACCTGGTCACCTGCTGCCTGCTGCTCGACCCGCAGCGGGTGGTGCTGGTGGGCGGGGTGGCCGGCAGCGAGCTGATCCGTGGCCTGCTGGTCGAGCGAATGGCCGCCGTGCTGCCGTACCGGCCGGACGTGGTGCTCTCCGGCTTCGCCGACGACGCCGCGCTGCTCGGCGCGGTCGTCCTGGCCCGCGAGGCGGTCCCGGCCCCCCACTGACCCCGCTTGCGGGGCGGTGCCCTCCGGGTGCGGTTGTTGCTGCCAGGGCCGCAACAACCGCACCCGGAACCGCCGGTCCGCTCAGCCGGTCGGCCGCAGGGTGCTCGTCGCGAGCTGGGACGCCGAGACATCGCCTCGAACTCGTCGGTGTCTATCCCGCCGAGGGTCATCCTGGCCGCCTGTCGGTCTCCTCGGAGCTGTCCGTTGACGGGCGTGACCAGGCGTTGCAGGTGTGCCGCGGTCACCTGCGGGTACCCGACGGGCCATCCCGAGGGAGGCGGCAGTGACGAACGAGGCCCCGGACTACTTCCAGCCGGAACACGGCATGGTGCTCACCCACCTGTTGATCGTGCGGGACGTGGAACGCTCGCGTGAGTTCTACCGGACGGTGCTCGGAGCGACGGTGGTACGGGAGCGCCAGCCCGCCATCCTCCGGCTGCACAACAGCTACCTCGTGATCAACGACGAGGGCGGCCCGACCGACGACAAGCCGACCGTCCTCGCTCAGGCGCCGACGGACCCGAACGTGCTCCACAGCGCGCTCAACGTCCGGGTGACCGACGTGCACGCCGTCTACGAGCTGTGGCGCTCGCGCGGCGGACAGTTCCTCACCGAGCCGAAGGACCACGGCGTGGAGATCCGGTGCTACCTGCGCGACCCCGACGGCTACCTCGTCGAGCTGGGCCAGGGCACCGGAATCCTCGCCGAGAGAGATACGACGCCTTCGAGCTGAGTCGTTTGTGACCCGCCGCGACAGATCTTGGAAGATTTTGGCCCCTGGAGGGGCCGTTTCCTACCAAGATCTGTCCGGGTGTGCGGGCTAAATCGGGTGCGGCGGGTGGGGGCGGGGTGGGAGCGTGCCGGGCATGGGAGAAGCACAGGGTTTTGCGTACGTCCAGCGAGCGGACGGGTCGGTGGTGATCACGCACCACGGACGGGTGGCCGGCACGCTGCGGGGTGGCCGGGCGGCGGAGTTCCTCGCCGAGGTCGACGACGACCCGCAACTGGTGATGGCCCGGTGGACCGGCAACTACCGCCGGGGCAACGAACGCGCCGCGCGGCAGCACCCCCGCAACCGAGCCTGATCCGCGATCGAGCTTGAACACGCCTGCGCCCCGGAACGTCGAAAAGGCCCCCTGCTGCGCGGATCGCGTCAACAGGGGGCCTTCTCACCACCGGTCACAGACCACGCCGTCCCGCCCCTGGCCTGGGCCGGGCAGATGGCCTGGGGCCGGCATCGTCGCGGTCAGGTCGTGCCCCGCCCTCGATGCCGGCCGCGTCGTCCGGACAGATCCGCCTTCAGAGCCTGGAGTATCAGGGCCGGGTGAAGACGAGAGCCACGTTGTGCCCGCCGAAGCCGAACGCGTTGTTCAGCGCGGCGGGGATCTCCATGTGCCGTGCCTTGTGGGCGACCACGTCCAGATCGAGGCCGGCTTCCGGGTCGTCCAGGTTGATCGTCGGGGGGATGACACCGTCGCGGATGGCCAGGATGGTGGCGATCGACTCCAACGCGCCGGCCGCACCGAGCAGGTGACCGGTCATCGACTTGGTGGCGGTGAGCACCGGATGGTCGCCGAGCGCCGCGCGCAGCGCCCCGATCTCCAGCATGTCCCCGACCGGGGTCGAGGTGGCGTGCGCGTTGACATGGACGATGTCACTCTTCGCGACGCCGGCGTCCTCGACCGCCTTCGCGATCGCCCGGATCGCGCCCTCGCCCTCCGCGTGCGGCTGCACGATGTCGTACGCGTCGGAGGTGATCCCGGCGCCGGCCAGCCGCGCGTACACCCGGGCGCCCCGGGCTGCGGCGTGCTCGGCCCGCTCCAGGACCAGCACGCCCGCGCCCTCGCCGAGGACGAAGCCGTCCCGCCCGGTGTCCCACGGCCGGGAGGCCCGCTCGGGCTCGTCGTTGCGGGTGGACATCGCCCGCATCGAGGCGAACCCGGCGATCGGCAGCGGGTGGATGACCGCCTCGGTGCCGCCGGCCATCACCACGTCGGCCCGGCCGGAGCGGATGATGTCCAGGCCGAGCGAGATGGCCTCCGCGCCGGTGGCGCAGGCGCTGGCCACCGTGTGCACCCCGGCCTTCGCGCCCAGCTCCAACCCCACCCAGGCGGCGGGACCGTTGGGCATCAGCATCGGGATGGTGTGCGGGGACACCCGTCGAGGGCCGGACGCCTCCAGGATGTCGTCCTGGGCGAGCAGGGTGGTGGCCCCGCCGATGCCGGAGCCGACGCTGACCGCCAGCCGCTCCGGGTCCAACCCGGAGTCGGCCAGGCCCGCGTCCGCCCAGGCCTGCCTGGCCGCGATGATCGCGATTGCCTCGGAGCGGTCGAGCCGGCGCAGCTTGACCCGGTCCAGCACCTCGGACGGGTCGACGGCGAGCTGCGCGGCGATCCGGACCGGGAGTTGCGCGGCCCACTCCTGGGTGAGCGGACCCACCCCGGAGCGGCCGGCGAGCATGGCGTCCCAGGTCGACGCGACGTCCCCGCCCAGCGGGGTGGTCGCGCCGAGCCCGGTGACGACGACGTCGGAGCGAGCCATGATCAGGCCTGTGCCTCGATGTAGCTGACGGCGTCGCCTACGGTCTTCAGGTTCTGCACCTCGTTGTCGGGGATCTTGACGCCGAACTTCTCCTCGGCGGCGACCACGACCTCCACCATGGAGAGCGAGTCGACGTCAAGGTCGTCGGTGAAGGACTTGCCCTCGGCCACGTCGTCCGGGTTCACCCCGGCAACCTCTTCGAGGATCTCGGCGAGGCCGGCGGTGATCTCGTCACGGGTCATGGTTGGTGCGTTCCTCTCGATGGTTGGACTCGCCGCGCGGCGCGTGCCGGCGGCGTGCGAACGGCCCCGGAAGGGACCGGACGTCAGGGGCAGCGGACGACCTGACCGGCGTAGGTCAGGCCGCCGCCGAAGCCGAAGAGCAGGACCGGGGCGCCGGAGGGCACCTCCCGGCGCTCGACGAGCTTGGACAGCGCCAGCGGCACGCTCGCCGCCGAGGTGTTGCCCGACTCGATGAGGTCCTTCGCGATGATCGCGTTGGGGATGCCGAGCCGCTTGGCGATGCCGTCGATGATCCGGGTGTTGGCCTGGTGCGGCACGAACGCGGCCAGCTCCGACGGGGCGACCCCGGCCCGCTCGCAGGCCTGCAGGGCCAGCGGGGCCAGTTCGGTGGTGGCCCAGCGGAACACCGTCTGGCCCTCCTGCTTGACGTACGGCCGCCAGCCCTCGATGCGTACCGCGTCGCCCTTCTCCGGGACGGAGCCCCAGACCACCGGGCCCACCCCGGCCGGCTCGCCCTCGGCCGTGGCGGTGACCACCGCGGCGCCGGCGCCGTCGGCGAAGATGATGCAGGTGGAGCGGTCGGTCCAGTCGGTGAAGTCGGACAGCTTCTCCGCCCCGATGACGATCGCGTTCCGCGACGCCCCGGCCCGGATCGCGTGGTCGACGGTGCCCAGCGCGTAGGCGAAGCCCGAGCACGCGGTGTTGAGGTCGAACGCGCCCGGCGCGGTGATGCCGAGCTTCGCGGCGACCCGGCAGGCCACGTTCGGGCTGCGGTCGATCGAGGTGCAGGTGGCCACCACGACGAGGTCGATGTCGGCGGCGGTGAGCCCGGAGTTTGCCAGGGCCTTGTCGGCGGCGGCCGCCGCCATGTCGGCCACCGTCTCGTCGCCGGCGATCCGCCGGCTGGCGATGCCGACCCGGTCCCGGATCCACTCGTCGTTGGTCTCGACGAACTGGGCGAGGTCGTCGTTGGTGACGACCCGGGACGGCTGGTAGTGCCCCAGCGCGAGAATCCGGCTGCCAGTCATCAGTGTTGACCCCTCATCGTTCCGTGCCGGGCGATCAGGTCCCGCGCGGCCGGCAGGTCGTCCGGCGTGTTCAGGGTGACGATCTCGGGCAGGCCCGACTCCTTGAGCTCCCGCTTGACCAGGCCGGCGAGGGTGCCGGCCGGCGGCAGCTCGATCACCCCGGTGACGCCGAGGTCGGCGATGGTGCGCATGCACAGGTCCCAGCGCACCGGCGAGGTGACCTGGCGGACCAGCCGCTGCACCATCTCCCGGCCGTGGTTGACCGCCGCGCCGTCGAGGTCGGACAGCAGGATCCGGGCCGGGTCGGCCGGGGTGATCCCGGCGGCCACCGCGCCCAGAGCGGCCTCCGCCGGGGCCATGTACGGGGTGTGGAACGCGCCGGCCACCTTCAGCCGGACCACCCGGGCCTTCGCGGGCGGCTCGGCGGCGAGCTTGTCCAGCCCGTCGAGCGAACCGGCGGCGACGATCTGCCCGGCGCTGTTGCGGTTGGCCGGCTCCAGCCCGTGCCTGTCGAGGGCGGCGAGCACCTCCTCGGTGTCCCCGCCCAGCACCGCGGCCATGCCCGTCGGCTCCAGCGCGCACGCCGCCGCCATCTCCCGGCCGCGCACCCCGGCGAGGGTGATCGCGGTCTCGGCGGGGAAGACCCCGGCGAGCGCCGCCGCGCCCAGCTCGCCGACGCTGTGCCCGACCGTGAGTGCGACGTCGTGCATCGGCAGGTGCTCGGCCGCGAGCAGCGCCGCGGCGACCAGCAGCGGCTGGGTGCGGGCGGTGTCCTTGATCTCGTCGGCGTCGGCCGCCGTGCCGAGGTGGACCAGGTCGACGCCGGCCAGCACCGACCACCACCGCAGCCGTGCCTCGGCGCCGGTCAGGTCGAGCCAGGGTGTCAGGAAGCCGGGTTTCTGGGAACCCTGTCCGGGTGAGAGTACGGCGAGCACGGATATGACTCTTCCGGATACTCGCCGGTCACGGTGCTACCGACCGACACCAAACCGCACTAGAACCTTTGGAGGAACCCTACAAAGATCGGCAACGGTGATAGTCGTTATGTGGACTTTTGCCGGCTCGTGGCGCTTACCGGCTGATTCGCGAGCAGGGGCACCACCGGGTCGAGCCGGCCCACGGTCAGGGCCACCTGGAGGGCGAACGCGTCCCGGGGGACCAGCGGCGAGAACCCGGTCACCTCGGCGATCCGCCGCAGCCGGTAGCGCACCGTGTTCGGGTGCACGAACAGCGCCCGGGCGGCGCTCTCCAGCGTCCCGCCGGCGGCGAAGAACGCGTCCAGGGTCTCCAACAGCTCGCCGCTGGCCCGGGCCAGTAGCGCGTACACGTCGTGGCGCAGCAGACGGCGGGCCTCGGCGTCGCCGGCCAGGGCCCGCTCGGGCAGCAGGTCGGCCGCCGGCACCGGGCGCGGCGCGGTGGGCCAGGCCGGAGCCGCCCGGAACCCGGCCAGCGCGGCGCGGGCCGAATCCGTCGCCTCGTCCAGGCTCGGCACCGCCGGGCCCACCACCACCGGGCCGTCACCGAACGCGGGCAGCAGCGTCCCGGCGGCGGAAAGCGGGTCGGCCGCCCCGCCGAGCACGATCACCAGCCGGTCACCGTGCACCCCGCCGATCATCTCCACCCCGATCCGGCGGGCCAGCCGGTACGCGGTGTGCAGCACGGCGGCCACCTCGCCGCCGGGGGAGCGGCCCACCGCGACCGCGACCGGCGGGGCGTCCGACCAGCCCAGCGCGGCGGCGCGGCTGGCCAGCACGTCCGGGGAGTCCCCGCGCAGCAGGGCGTCCACCAGCAGGGCCTGCAACCGCGCGTCCCAGGAGCCGCGCGACTCGGCGGCCCGCGCGTACGCCCGGGCGGCGGCGAAGGCGATCTCCCGGGAGAACCGCAGCACCGCCTCCCGCAGCCGCTGCTCCTCGCCCTCGGCGGCCAGGGCGCCGACCTGCTCCTCCACCACCTCGATGGTCACCTTGACCAGCGCCACCGTCTGCTGGAGGCTGATCGAGCGGGCCAGCGCCTGCGGCGCGGTGGCGAAGACCTCGTCGGAGACCTCCTGGGTGCTGTCGGCCGAGCCGCCGCCCTCACGCAGCCACTGCACCAGCGACCGGGCGCCGGCCTGGGCCACCAGCATCACCCAGGAGCGCTGGTCGGCCGGGAGCGCCCGGAACCAGGGCAGCGTCTCGTCCATCCGGGTCACGCTGGCGGTGGCCAGCGCCCCCGCCGCCCGCTCGATCCGGCGCAGCGTGGCCGACAGCTCTATCCCGCCCGGCTCGCTCACCCCCCCAGCCTTCCAGAAGGCCGGGGGCCCCGGTCAACGGCACCGGTGGCGTGGGCGCTCACCCCCTCGGCGGCGGTGCCGGCAGGGCCAGCTCCTGGGCCAGGATCGCGGCCTGGACGCGGCTGCGCAGGTCGAGCTTGGCCAGGATCCGGCTGACGTGGGTCTTGGCGGTGCTCTCCGCCATCGCCAGCCGGTCGGCGAGCTGCTGGTTGGACAGGCCCAGCCCGAGGCAGGCCAGCACGTCCCGCTCCCGGGCGGTCAGGCCGGCCACCGCCTCCCGGACGGCGGCCGACGCCCCCGGAGCGGTGGCCGCAAACGCGCTGATCAGCCGCCGGGTCACCGCCGGGGCGATGAATCCCTCGCCCCGGGCCACCGTCCGGACGGCGGCGACCAGAGTGTCCGCGTCGGTGTCCTTCAGCAGGAAGCCGGCCGCCCCGGCCCGCAGCGCGCCGAACACGTACTCGTCGAGGTCGAAGGTGGTCAGCACCAGCACGTCGGCGAGCCGGCCGGCGACGATCTCCCGGGTGGCGGAGATGCCGTCCAGCCGGGGCATCCGCACGTCCAGCACGGCGACGTCGGGGCGCAGCTCGGCGCAGAGCCGCACCGCCTCCGCCCCGTCGGCGGCCTCGCCGACCACCGCGATCCCCGGCGTGCCGGCCAGGATCAGCGCAAGCCCGGACCGCACCGCCGCCTGGTCGTCGGCGAGGACCACCCGCACCGGACCGACCGCGCCATCGCCCCGCCGGCCGGGGCCGGCCGCGTCCGGGCCGCTCACGGCGTTGCCCTCTCGGTCGGGGCCCGCCGCGCCCGGGCCGCTCACGTCGGCTCCCCGGTGGGCAGCGCCGCCCGCACCCGCCAACGCCCGTCGGCCGGGCCGGCGGCGAACTCGCCGCCCAGCAGCACCGCGCGCTCGCGCATCCCGATCAGGCCGGCGCCCGCCCCAGCCAGTCCGCCGCTGCCCGCCTGGACCGGGTTCGCCACGGTCACCACCACCTCCGCCGGTCGGTACGTCACGATCAGCTCCGCCTCGCCCGCGCCGTGCTTCAGCGCGTTGGTCAACGACTCCTGCACGATCCGGTACGCCGCCAGGTCCACCCCCACCGGCAGCGGACGCGGCCCGCCGGTCACCTCGGCCCGCACCGCCAGCCCGGCGGCCCGCATCCGGTCCACCAGCAGGTCCAGCTCGTCGAGGCGGACCCGGGTCGCCTCCTCGGCCGGGTCCGTCGTCCCCGGCGTCGGCTCCCGCAGCAGCCCGATGAGCTGGCGCATCTCCGCCATGCCCTGCACGCTGCTCTCCCGGATGACCCGCAGCGCCGAGTTCACCTGCGCCCGGTCCAGCCCCGGCACGGAGAGCGCGGCGGTGGCGTGGATGGCCACCGCGCTGAGGTGGTTGGCCACCACGTCGTGCAGCTCCCGGGCCATCCGGGACCGTTCGGCGCGGACCGCCTCCCGCCGGTCCAGCTCGGTGAGCCGGGCGGTCTGCTCGGCCCGGGCCCGCTCGGCCGCCGCCTGGTCCCGGTACTGCCGCACGCTGATCCCGCTCAGCACCGGCAGGACCGCGACCAGCACCAGGGGCACGGCGAGCGCCACCCCCCGCCAGTTGCCGAACACCAGCGTCCCGGCGCCGGCGGCGAGCAGGCTGAGTGCCACGGCGACCCGCAGCAGCCACCGCCACAGCCGGGGCGGGCCGTACACGCAGGAGTCGTAGAGCACCTGGGTGTAGATCAGCGCGGTGCCGAGGGTGGTGCCGAGCACGACGTCGACGACCAGCGCCGCCGTGCCGAGGGCCAGGCCGGTGCGGGGGGCCACCCGGCGCAGGCCGACCGCCGCCGACACGGCCAGCAGCGACGGCAGGAAGGCCGCAGCCGGCACGTCGGTGCGCGGGGCGATCGCCAGGTACGAGCCGAGGCTGAGCAGCGCCAGCCCGCCCGTCAGGGAGGCCCCGGCCAGCGCCAGGTCCCGGCCGGGGGTCCCGGAGCCGAGCCAGGGTGGCGGTCGCATGGCCCGATCCCACCACACCCGCCGCCGTGCCGGCTCCGCCCACGGCACGAGGCCGTGGTCCGCCGAAGGAGGTACGGCTCAGCCGTACACCGGGGTCATGACGGCGGCCAGGCGCAGGTGCCCCGGGCGGGCTGCCTCGGGTCCATCCTTCGGCGGACCCGGATCTCACCGTCCGCGCCGACGCCGGGGCCCGTGACGGGCGGCATGCTGGACCCCGACGAACGGGGGGGTCGGCGTGCTGGTCGCGGTCATCATCGGGTGCGAGATCGGGTTCTGGGTGGTGCTCGCGGCGGGTCTGGTGGCCCGTTACCCGCTGCGTCGACCGCGCCTCGGCGCGGCGCTGCTGTTCTGCGTACCCCTGGTCGACCTGGTGCTGCTCGCGGCGACCGCGCTGGACCTGCGGCGCGGTGCCACCGCGGACGTCACCCACGGCCTGGCCGCCGTCTACCTGGGCTTCTCGGTGGCCTTCGGACACTCGATAATCCGCTGGGCCGACCAGCGCTTCGCCCACCGGTTCGCCGGCGGCCCGCCCCCGGTCCGGCCGCCCCGGCACGGCTGGGCGCGCGCCCGGCACGAGTGGCGGGAGTGGGGCAAGGGGCTGCTGGGCTGGGCCGTCACCTGCGCGCTGCTCGGTGCCGCGATCCTCTACGTGGACGACGCCGAACGCACCCGTGAGCTGTGGAACTGGATCCAGAAACTCACCCTCGCCATGGCGATCTGGCTGGTCGCCTTCCCGGTCTGGGAGACGATCTTCCCGCGTCGCCCCAAGCACTGAGGTGGGGTACGCGCCGCACGACTCGTCGGCCCGCCCCAGTACGGTGACAGGGCACGCGGGCCACGACCGGCCAGGCGCGACGGCGAACATGAGGAGACCGGGGATGGCGCACGGGGAGGCCGAGTACGGCTGCGCCCAGGGGGAGACCCGCCGGCCGGGCCACCACGACCCCCAGCCGACGGCCGAGCACCACCGCCGGCTCACCGGCCCGGTCCACCCCGTCGAGCCGACCTCCGGCCGGGCCGCCGAGCGGGCCGAGGACGACGCGCCGGTGCCCCGCCAGCGCACCCCCGAGCCACTCGCCGACGAGCTGGGCCGCGCGGCGGCCTGCTGCAGCGACCTGCCCGGCTGGGCCGGCGCGCACCGGCACGGCCCGGTCCGCCCCCGGCACCGGGCGGTCCGCCGGGAGCGCCCGCCGCGCCGCTGGTGCTGACAGCGGCCTGACGCCCGCCGCCGGCCCCACCCCGTGGCGCGGGTCCGCGGGCCCACCCGTGCCGGCCCCGCGGTGACCCCACAGCGGCTAGCGTGAACAGGGTGAAGGCGATCGCGATCGACGCGTACGGCCCCGCCGACCGGCTCGCCGTGCGGGAGTTGCCCGACCCGCCGGTCGGGCCGGACACGGTGCTGGTGCGGGTGCGCGCGGCTGGCGTCAACCCGGTCGACGGAAAGATCCGCGAGGGGCACCTCGCTGCGGCCATCCCCGCGCACTTCCCGCTGGTGCCCGGCTGGGACGCGGCCGGCGTGGTGGCCGCGGTGGGCCCGGCGGTGGCCGGGTTCGCCGTGGGCGACGAGGTGATCGGGTACGTCCGCCGCGACGACCTCCAGCACGGCACGTACGCGGAGCTGGTGCCGGCCCCGGAGCGGACGGTGGCGGACAAGCCGGTCCGCGCGTCCTGGGCGGAGGCGGCCGGGTTGCCGCTGGCCGGGCTCACCGCGTACCAGGCGCTCCAGCTCACCCGCACCGGGGCGGGGGACACCGTGCTGGTGCACGGCGCGGCGGGCGGGGTCGGGCACCTCGCCGTCCAGATCGCCCGGGCGCTCGGCGCCGGCAAGGTGATCGGCACGGCGGGCGAGGCCAACCACGACTTCGTCCGGTCGCTCGGCGCGGAGCCGGTCAGCTACGGCGACGGGCTGCTCGACCGGGTCCGCGCGGTCGCGCCCGACGGGGTGGACGTGGCCCTGGACCTGTTCGGCGGTGCGGCGCTGGACGTCTCGGCCGAGTTGCTGACCCGCCCCGCCCGGCTGGTCTCCACCGCCGACCCCGAACACGTCACCCGCCTCGGCGGCAGCTACCTGTTCGTCAGGCCGTCCACGGCCGACCTGAGCGTGCTGGCCGGGCTGGTCGACGCCGGCCGGCTCACCGTCCACGTGGCACGGACGTTCCCGCTGGAGCAGGCCGCCGAGGCGCAGCGCCTGGTCGAGCAGGGACACGTCCGGGGCAAGGTGGTCCTGGAGGTCTGACCCGCCGACCGCCCGGTCGGGCAGCGCGGTCGGGTAGCGCGGTCGGCTCAGGCGGCTCGGCGGGTGCGGCTCGGCGGGTGCGGCTCAGCGGGTGCGGCGGCGGATCAGCAGTGCGATTCCGGCCAGCCCGAGGGTGATCACCAGCATCACCCCGACGTTGAGCAGCAGCAGCCGCTGCAACTCGCCGAGGGTCTCGTCGAGGTCCCGGCCCGGGTTCAGCGACTCGTCCGGGTTCACCCGCTCGCCGCCGCCGACGCCACCCCCGCCGACCGTGTCGACCGTGTCGAGCTGCCGCTCCAGCGGCACCCCGGCGGTGCGCAGGCTCTCCGACATGTTCAGCCGGCCGAGGAACCAGCCGGCCTTCACCTTGGGGGACGGGCCCGGCTGCTTCGCCGGCCGGTACACCCGCGGGCCGCCCTTGGCCAGCGGATACAGGTCGTACGTCTGGGTGGCGATCTCCCCGGCGAACACCACGACCGTGTACTTCGGGCCGAGATCCTTCGCGGCCGGGCCGGAGGGCGAGCCGGTGCGACCCAGCCAGCTCACCTGGTCGATGACCGCGAGCACCGCGGCGGGGTGGGTGGCGGCCCGCAGCCGCAGCGGCTCGGCGAGCCGGTCGCCGGTGATGTCCACGCCGGCCGGCTGCGGTTTCGGGGCGGCCGGCACCGCGACGCGCGCCGGGCCGGCGGTCTGCGCCGGACCGCCCGCGTGGGCCGGTCCCGTGAGGACCGCCGCCAGCAGCACCCCTGCGGCCAACGCGATCAGCCGCCTCACCTGTCGGACCATCGCCGCCTCCTCGCCCCGTTTCGATTTGGATGGCTTCACTGCGGGTCACGCGCTGGTCGGTCGACGGCGGTGACCTTGCCCCCCAGGGCGGGTGCCCACCTCTAAGACTGTGCGGAACGTCGATCAGTTGCAGCTACTGGATCGGGAATTGGAACTATCTGCGATCCTGGGCCGACTAACCATCAGCCGTTGATTAGCGGGCGGATAGTACCTTTCCGGAGGGGTTCATGGGGGGGACGTTCCCACGTATGGCGCGTACCTGGGTAGTGGTTCTCGGCGTGGCGCTCGGTGTGTCGCTGGCGCTCCCGGCGGCGCCGGCTTCGGCGCACAATTCGCTGACCGGCAGCAACCCGGAGAACGGCGCGCGGGTGGCCGCCGCGCCGGCCCGGATCGAGCTTCGCTTCCTGGCGAAGCCGGACCCGGGTACGACGAAGATCACAGTGACCGGTCCGGACAACGTGGCCGCGCTCGGGGGCGAGCCCACCTTCTCCGGAAGCCGGGTGAGCGTCCCGTTCGCGCCCGGCGCCGCCGGCCTCTACGTCGTCGGGTACCAGGTCGCCTCGGGCGACGGCCACCCGGTCAAGGGCGAGGTGCGGTTCACCCTCACCGCCGGCACCCCGGCCCAGCCCCCGTCGTCGCCCCCGACGGCGAGCGCCGCCCCGACGGCCGCGCCGTCGTCACCGGCCGCCACGACGAGCCCGCCGGCGGCTACCCCGGCCGCCGCCGAACGCTCCGACGACGACGGCGGCGGTGCCGGCTGGCTGTGGGCGCTCGGCGGGCTCGTCGTCCTCGCGGCCCTCGCCGCCGGCCTCCTGCTGCGCCGCCGCTCGCCCCGCCCCTGAGCCGCCGCGCGCCCGGGCGCTGAGTCGCCACGCGCCCGGGCGTTGACGGCGAAGGGGCCTTGCCCCGGCATGCCCGAGGCACTGACGGCGAAGGGGCCCGCCGGGTCACCGGCGGGCCCCTTCGCAGGTCAGGTCAGGGCAGGCGGAGACGCGCGGCGCGCAGCCGGGTGAGGGAGCGCTCGCGGCCGAGGACCTCCAGCGACTCGAACAGCGGCAGGCCCACGGTGCGGCCGGTGACCGCGACCCGGACCGGCGCCTGAGCCTTGCCGAGCTTGAGGCCACGCTCCGCGCCGACCGCCTCCAGCGTCGCCTTCAGCGAGTCGGCGTCCCACGACTCCAGCGCCTCGAACGCGACCACCGCCGCGTCCAGCAGTTCGGCCGCGCCCTCCTTCATCGCCTTGGCCCAGGCCGCCTCGTCGATCAGCGGTGCGGCCAGGAAGAGGAAGTCGACGTTCGGCACGATCTCGCTGAGCACGGCGATCCGGGTCTGGGCCAGGGGGGCGACCGCGGCGAACGCGTCCGCGTCGAACTCCTCCGGCTGCCACGGCGGCGGGGCGATGGTGTCGGTGCCGGTCAGCCACGGCTGGCAGGCCGCGACGAACTCGTCCACCGGCAGCGCCCGGATGTAGTCGCCGTTGAACGCGCGCAGCTTCTTCTCGTCGAAGAACGCGGGGGAGGGGTTGACCTCGTCCAGCCGGAACTCCTCCTCGATCACCGACCAGGGCACGATCTCCCGGTCGCCGGACGGCGCCCAGCCCAGCAGCATCAGGTAGTTGCGCATCGCGTCGGCGAGGTAGCCCTCGTCCCGGAACGCCTCCAGGGCGACCTTGTCCCGCCGCTTGGACAGCTTCTGCCGCTTCTCGTTGACCACCACCGGCACGTGCGCCCAGATCGGCGGGGTGACCCCGAGGGCGTCCCAGAGAAGCTGCTGCTTCGGGGTGTTGGGCAGGTGCTCCTCGGCCCGGATCACGTGGGTGATCCCCATGGTCATGTCGTCGACCACGTTGGCCAGCAGGAACACCGGCGAGCCGTCGCCCCGGGCGATGACGAAGTCCTCGATCAACTTGTTTTCGAAGGTCGGCTCGCCGCGGATCAGGTCGACCACCACGGTCTCGCCGGCATCGGGGGTCCGGAAGCGCAGCGCCCGACCCTCGCCCGGTTCCAGCCCCCGGTCGCGGCAGAAGCCGTCGTAGCCCTGGTACTGGGAGCCGGTGCGGGCCTGCACGGCGTCGCGGGTGCAGTCGCAGTAGTACGCCCGGCCGGCCTCGAACAGGCGCTGGGCTGCGGCGCGGTGCTCCCCGGCGTACGAGGACTGGAAGTGTGGGCCCTCGTAGCTGTCCCGGGCGATGCCGATCCAGTCCAGCGCCGAGAGGATGCCCTCGGTCCACTCCGGCTTGTTGCGGGCGGCGTCGGTGTCCTCGATGCGGAGCACGAACACCCCGCCCTGCTGCTTGGCGTAGATCCAGTTCTGCAGGGCCGAGCGGGCACCGCCGACGTGGAACATACCGGTCGGGGAAGGGGCGAAGCGCACACGTACCGTCACGTCCCCCAGCCTACGGCCGTCGGCCAGCGCTTTCCGCGAGGGGGCCGGGCCACCCCCTCCGGACGGGTCAGGCCACCGAGCGGATCTTGACCACCAGGACGCTGCCGAGCAGGGTGACCGCCGCGGTGGCCGCGTACAGGGTGGGGTAGCCGCCCAGGTGCACCACGAGCGGGGCGGACAGCGCCGGGCCGAGCACCTGCGGCGCGGAGTTGGCGATGTTGATCACCCCGAGGTCCTTGGCCCGGTCGGTGGCCGTCGGCAGCACCTCGGTGATCAGCGCCGCGTCGACGGACAGGTAGACGCCGTAGCCCGCCCCGAGCAGCAGCGCGGCGACCATGGCCATCGACCAGACCGGGGCGATGGCCAGCAGCGTCGCGGCCACCGCCATCACCAGGCCCGAGGCGATCACGAAGGCCTTTCGTCGCCCGGACCGGTCGGACAGCCGGCCGGCGACCACGGCGGTGAGGATCATCCCGAGGGTGTAGAGCAGGATCAGGATCAGTAGCCCGCCCTCGGGATCGGGGTGGCGCACCCCGTCGGTGAGGAAGTACAGCAGGTACAGGGTGCCCAGCGCGTTGCCGAGCTGGACCAGGAACCGGGTGATCCAGGCCCAGGCGAAGTCGGGGTGCCGGCGTGGGCTGATCCACATCGAGGCGAGCAGCGTGCGCAGCCGCAGCGCCGGGCGGTGCTCCCGGGGCAGCGGGTCGTCGGCGGTGAGCAGCGCGAACGGCAGCGACAGCAGCAGCACGGCCAGCGCGACCGCGGCGTACCCGGCGGCGTTGCCGGTCACCAGGGCGGTCACCAGCACCGCGCCGAGCACCAGGCCGAGTGACTGCGGGATGCCGATCCAGCCGGAGACGCCACCACGCTGTGCCACCGGCACCCGGTCCGGGATGCCGGCGGTGAGGCTGGCCAGCATCGCGTTGAAGCAGACCTGGGCGGCCACCCAGCCGACCGCCACCCCGGCGATCGTGTTCTGCCGGGCCAGCAGCAGCAGGGCGAGCGCCCCGAGGACCGCGCCGCCGGCCGTCCAGACGTGCCGGCGGCCCAGCTCCCGGCCGCCCAGCCGCAGGCAGGTCCGGTCCGACAGCGCCCCGGCGAGCGGGTTGGCCAGCACGGCGGCGAGCGCGCCGAGGCCGGTGACCACGGCGAACATGGCTTCCTTGTTGCCCGGCGCGATCCGCTCGATCTGCTGGGGCAGCAGCACCTGGATGGGGGTGAAGAAGGCCATCCACACCCCGAGGTTCGCCGCGAAGATCAGCGCGATCCAGCCCCGCCGCACCGGCGCGATCGGCTCGGCGAGCGCCGCCGGCAGCGTGGCCGGCGGCGGGTCGACGGTGGTCACGGCCCTACTCCGCGCTCGGTGTCGCGGGGCCCGCCGGCCGGGTGACCGCGTCGCGGAACCAGGCGTACGACGACTTGGGCGTGCGGGCTCCGGTGGCGAAGTCGACGTGCACCAGGCCGAAGCGCTTGGTGAAGCCCTCCGCCCACTCCCAGTTGTCCAGCAGCGACCAGACGAAGTACCCGGTCACGTCCACGCCGTCGTCGATCGCCGCCCGCACGGCGCGCAGGTGACCGTCCAGGTAGGTGATCCGCTCCGGGTCGTGGACCCGGCCGTCGGCGTCCGGGGCGTCGTCGTAGGCGCAGCCGCTCTCGGTGACCTGGATCGGCGGCAGCCGGTCGCGGTACCGGTCGCGCAGGCCGGTGAGCAGCTCGCGCAGCCCCTCGGGCGCGACCGGCCAGTCGAACGCGGTGCGCGGGTACCCGGCCAGCTCCACCAGCTCGAACGGCAGCGGCGAGTCCGCGTCGGGGGCCCGTACCCCGGTCGGGTTGTAGTAGTTGACGCCGAGCACGTCGATCGGCGCGGCGATCACCGCGAGGTCTTCGTCGCGGACGGCCCCCGTGTCGGCCCCGGCGACGTCGGGGTAGCCGAGGCCGAGCAGCGGGTCGGTGAACAGCCGGTTGTGCAGCGCGTCGTACGCGTCGGCGGCGGCCCGGTCGGCGTCGGTGTCGCCGGCCACCCGTACGGGCGAGTAGTTGTTGGTGATGGCCACCGGGCTCGTGGTGCGGGCGCGCAGCGCGGCGACGGCCAGGCCGTGCCCGAGGAGTTGGTGGTGGGCCACCGGGAACGCGTCGAACAGCAGCGTCCGGCCGGGGGCGTGCTCGCCGGTGCCGTAGCCGAGGCTCATGTGCACGAACGGCTCGTTGAGGGTGATCCACAGCTTGACCCGGTCGCCGAGCCGGGCGGCCACCAGGTCGGCGTACTCCGCGAACCGGGCGGCGGTGTCCCGGTTCAGCCAGCCGCCCGCGTCCTCCAGCGGCTGCGGCAGGTCCCAGTGGTACAGGGTGGCGACCGGGTCGATGCCTGCGGCGGCCAGGTCGTCGACGAGCCGGTCGTAGAAGTCCAGGCCGGCGGCGTTGGCCGGGCCGGTGCCGCCGGGCTGGACCCGGGGCCAGGCGACCGAGAACCGGTACGCCGACACGCCGAGCCCGGCCATCAGCGCGACGTCCTCGCCGGTCCGGTGCCAGTGGTCGCAGGCGACGTCGCCGGTGCTGCCGTCGGCGACCAGCCCCGGGGTGTGCGCGAAGGTGTCCCAGATGGACGGCCCGCGTCCGGCGGCGGTCGTCGCCCCCTCGATCTGGTAGGCGGAGGTGGCGATGCCCCAGCGGAATCCGGCCGGGAACTCGGGCAGCGGCTCGGTGGTCATGCACCCTCCAGGCGAGTCGAGAACCGACGGCGTTCGCGGGCGTTCCGCGGGGACGCCGGGAGCGCGACCCGCGGAACGCCCGCGAAACGCGAAACGTGTTCGGACTCTAGGCCCCCGACCGCCGATCGCGCCATAGGTGGCCGGCGATCGGTGCGCAAGGGCTTTCGGCGTGTCTTTTCCGAAGAAGTCCTAGTAAGTCCGTTTTCATGCATAGAGTGCGGAATATCGCGGATGTCCTCAGTGGGGGAAAGAACGAAAATGATCCTCGTGGAACGCAGTACGCACGTGGCGGCGCCGGTGGAAGCGGTCTGGGAAGTCGTCCAGCGGGCCGAGCAGTTGCCGGCCTGGCTGGCGGGAGTCCGTGCGGCCGAGGTGCTCTCAGGGGAGGGCTTTGGTCGCCGGCAGCTGGTCCAGGCCGGGCGCGGGTCGGCGCATGAGGCCGAGGTGATCGCCTACCAGGAGCCGAACCTGATCGGCTGGCGGGAGCGCGCCAAGGGCGCCGGGGCCCGGGCCGAGGCCCGGACCGAGATCTACGTCCAGCTCACCGGAGACGAGGAGCAGGGCGGGACCGTCGTGCGGCTCATCGTCGTACGCTGGCCGGCTGGCCCGGTCAAGGCCGCCCTGCTCCGGCTCGGGTTGCGTCGGGTCGGCGCCGATCTGGAGAACTCGCTGGCCCGGCTCACCGATCTGGCCGCCGTCGGCTGACCGGGCCCGTCCCGGCGTCACCCGCGATGGAGATGGTCCGGCGTCCCCGCCAGGGATGCCGGACCATTGCCCTGTCCGGGGTGGAGAAGACGAAGGGCCCGGCGCGGTGACCACCGCGCCGGGCCCTGCCGTTTTTCGCAGCCCTAGCTGTAATGCCCAGCACCGTTGTTGACGCGGGTGATGGGTGGTTTGCCGCCGAGTGAGGTGTGGTTGCGGTGGTGGTTGTAGGTGTGGATCCAGGTTGGTAGGGCGTCGGTGCGGTGTTGGTTGCTGGTGTAGGGCTGTTGGTAGGCCCATTCGTCGAGGAGGGTGCGATTGAAGCGTTCGGCTTTGCCGTTGGTCTGTGGGCGGTAGCGGCGGGTGAAGCGGGCTTGGGCGTTGAGGTCGGCCAGGGCGTCGCGCCAGGCTCGTGAGCGGCGGTAGGCCATGGCGTTGTCGGTCATGACTCGTTCGATGTGGGTGATGCCGTGGGTGGTGAAGTGCTCGGCGGCGCGGCGGAGGAAGCTGGCGCAGGTGTCGGCTTTTTCGTCCGGGTGGATTTCGGCGTAGGCGAGGCGGCTGTGGTCGTCGATGGCGCAGTGGACGTAGTCGAAGCCGACGCGGGTGGCGTAGCGGGCGCGGCGGCTTTCGATGCTGTCGCGGCCGTGGACGCGCCAGCCGCCGCCGTCGCGCAGGCGGCCGAGCTTCTTCACGTCGACGTGGATCAGTTCGCCCGGCCGGTCCCGTTCGTAGCGGCGGATCGGCTCGCCGGTGGGCCGGTCCAGCCAGGCCAGACGGTGTAGGCCGTGGCGGGTCAATACCGCGTGCACCGTGGAGGCCGGTATGCCGAGTAGCGGCGCGATCCGGCGAGGTCCGAGTTTGCGGTCCTGACGTAGTTGACAAATCGCTGTCTCGACCGTGGCTGGAGTCTTGTGGGGCAGATGGTGAGCGGTGCTGGGTCGGTCCCGTAGTCCTTGATCTCCCTCAGCACGCCACCGGGCCAACCACTTGTAGCCGGTGGCGCGGGAACAACCCAGCTCTTTCACGACGTGGGCCACGGGTCGGCCCTCGCCGACGACACGCGCGATCAACAGCCGCCGGCCGTGCACTGTCAGACGGGCATTACGGTGGGGCATGAGACCTCCGGTCCGGTTGTGGGCGTCAGCACCTCACACCTCGCCGGAGGTCTCACCTCATATCAAGCCGCCACGCCGTCAACAACGCTCATGGTCACTACACCTAGCTGTCGCCGCCGGTCTCGCCGACCGGGGCCGCGTTCACGTCCTCGATCGCGTACTTCTTGGCCGCCTCGGCCGGAACCGTGGCCGGCACCACGCCGCGCAGCGCGAGCTGCCGCAGAGTCGCGACCGCCACCGACTCGGCGTCGACGTGGAAGTGCCGGCGCAGCGCGTGCCGGGTGTCCGACATGCCGAACCCGTCCGTGCCGAGCGAGGTGTAGTCGCCCGGTACCCAGCGGGCGATCAGGTCCGGCACCGCGCGCATCCAGTCGCTGACCGCGACCTTCGGCCCGTCGGCATCGGCCAGCTTCTGCTGGATGTACGGCACCCGCTGCTCAGCGCCCGGGTTGAGCAGGTTGTGCTCCTCGCACTGCACCGCGTCGCGGCGCAGCTCGGCCCAGGAGGTCACCGACCAGACGTCGGCGGCCACCCCCCAGTCCTGGGCGAGCAACTGCTGCGCCTTGAGCGCCCACTGCATGCCCGTGCCGGAGGCCAGGATGTTGGCCTTCGGGCCGTCGACCTGCGGGGCGGGGGAGTAGCGGTAGATGCCCTTGAGTAGGCCCTCCACGTCCACGTCCGCCGGCTCCGCCGGCTGGTGGATCGGCTCGTTGTAGATGGTCAGGTAGTAGAAGATGTTCTCCGGCTGCTCCCCGTACATCCGGTGCAGGCCGTTCTCCACGATGTGCGCCAGCTCGAACGCGAACGCCGCGTCGTAGGCGACCACCGCCGGGTTGGTGGCGGCGAGCAGCAGCGAGTGGCCGTCCTCGTGCTGGAGGCCCTCGCCGTTGAGCGTGGTCCGCCCGGCGGTCGCGCCGAGCACGAAGCCCCGCGCCATCTGGTCGGCCGCCGCCCAGAAACCGTCGCCGGTGCGCTGGAAGCCGAACATCGAGTAGAAGATGTACAGCGGGATCATCGGCTCGCCGTGGGTGGCGTACGCGGTGCCGGCGGCGGTGAACGAGGCCACCGAGCCGGCCTCGTTGATGCCCTCGTGCAGGATCTGTCCGGTCGTCGACTCCTTGTACGACAGGAACAGCTCCCGGTCGACCGAGGTGTACCGCTGGCCGTGCGGCGAGTAGATCTTCTGCGTCGGGAAGAGCGAGTCCATGCCGAAGGTGCGGGCCTCGTCCGGGATGATCGGCACCCAG
The DNA here is from genome assembly GCF_050948415.1 of Micromonospora sp. CA-111912. Taxonomy (NCBI): domain Bacteria; kingdom Bacillati; phylum Actinomycetota; class Actinomycetes; order Micromonosporales; family Micromonosporaceae; genus Micromonospora; species Micromonospora sp. CA-111912. The sequence continues at coordinate 5,536,647 of NZ_CP192007.1, read as the reverse complement.
CGCTTGCCGAACTCCTTGTCCTTCATGATGTCCTTGAGCAGGCGGACGAAGGCCATCGTGGTGGCCACCTTCTGCTTGCCGGAGCCGCGCTTGACGTCGGCGAACCGCTCGCTGCCCGGGATCGCCAGCGCCTTGCCGGCGGTCCGCCGCGACGGCAGGTAACCGCCGAGCTGCTGCCGCCGTTCCTTCAGGTACGCGATCTCGTCAGACTTCTCGCCCGGCTGGTAGTACGGCGGGAGGTAGGGGTTCTCCTCCAGCGTCTTGTCCGATATGTCCAGGTAGAGGCGGTCGCGGAAGAGCTTCAGGTCGTCCAGCGTCAGCTTCTTCATCTGGTGGGTGGCGTTGCGGCCCTCGAAGTGCGAGCCGAGCGTCCAGCCCTTGATCGTCTTGGCCAGGATCACCGTCGGCTGGCCGGTGTGCTCCGTCGCCGCCTTGTAGGCCGCGTAGAGCTTGCGGTAGTCGTGGCCGCCCCGCTTGAGGTTCCAGATCTCGTCGTCGCTGAACCCCTCGACCATCTTGCGGGTCCGCTGGTCACGGCCGAAGAAGTGCTCCCGCACGTACGCCCCGGACTCCGCCTTGTAGGTCTGGTAGTCGCCGTCGGGCGTGGTGTTCATCAGGTTGACCAGCGCGCCGTCGGTGTCGGCGGCGAGCAGCGGGTCCCACTCGCGGCCCCAGACGACCTTGATGACGTTCCAGCCGGCGCCCCGGAAGAACGCCTCCAGCTCCTGCATGATCTTGCCGTTGCCCCGGACCGGCCCGTCGAGCCGCTGGAGGTTGCAGTTGATCACGAAGGTGAGGTTGTCCAGCTCCTCGCGGGCGGCCACGCCGATCGCGCCGAGCGACTCCACCTCGTCCATCTCGCCGTCGCCGAGGAACGCCCAGACGTGCTGCTGCGAGGTGTCCTTGATGCCCCGGTGGTGCAGGTACCGGTTGAACCGGGCCTGGTAGATCGCGTTCAGCGGGCCGAGACCCATGGAGACCGTCGGGAACTCCCAGAAGTCCGGCATCAGCCGCGGGTGCGGGTACGACGGCAGCCCGCCGCCCGGGTGGGACAGCTCCTGGCGGAACCCGTCGAGCTGGTGCTCGCTCAGCCGCCCCTCCAGGTACGCGCGCGCGTACATGCCGGGGGAGGCGTGCCCCTGGTAGAAGATGTGGTCGCCACCGCCCGGGTGGTCCTTGCCCCGGAAGAAGTGGTTGAAGCCCACCTCGTAGAGCGACGCCGAGCTGGCGAAGGTGGAGATGTGCCCGCCGACGCCGATCTCGGGGCGCTGCGCACGGTGCACCAGCATCGCCGCGTTCCACCGGATGTACGCCCGGATCCGCCGCTCGATGTGCTCGTCACCCGGGAACCACGGCTCGTGCTCCGGCGGGATGGTGTTGATGTAGTCGGTGGTGGTCAGCGACGGCACCCCGACCTGACGCTCGCGCGCGCGCTCCAGCAGACGCAGCATGACGTACCGGGCGCGTTTGGTTCCGCGCTCGTCGATTACTCCGTCGAGCGACTCGATCCATTCGCCGGTCTCTTCGGGGTCGATGTCCGGAAGCTGGCTCGGCAGACCGGCGGTGATCACCGGGCGCTTGCGTTCCGTGGCCACAGGCGTTCCCTCGGTTGTGTGTGGGACAGGTCTCTAGATGCCATCCTGCCTCCTCCCGGCGGTGATCGTCACGTCTGCCTCCCCCAGACGCGACGCTGGACACAGGTACCCGTGGGTAACATTTGGGCCGGCCGCTCCACCCGAGCTGCCGGCGGAACACTCCAGGCCCGCGCCCCGGATTGCGCTTACCCGGAACCGCCCCGCCCCGCTCCGTCCGGCGCGGCGGGCGGGTTGCCCGCGCCCCCTACCGTCTGGGCATGACGATGCTGCGGGGGTTGGCTGGCGCAGTCGTACTGGTCGGTGGGCTCGTCCTCCTGCTGGCGCTGATCGGGCTCGCCGGTGGGGAACTCGACGCGGCCCGGTCCGGGGTGTTCGGCCTGGTCCTGCTGGCGGCGGGCCTGGTGCTGTTCGAGCGGGCGGGCCGCCGGCGCGGCGGGGACTCCGGCGGCTGGTCGGGCGGCGGCGAGAGCGGGGGCGGCGGAAGTTGGTGACCGCCGTCGCGGCGGCTGCCGGCGGGCACGCCGTGCCTCGGGCAGAATGCGCCGTATGCGTACCGAGGTGATCACCGTCCAGACCGGGTCCCGGCCGACCGTCCGGGACATCACCGCCGAGGCGGAACGGTTCGTCTCGGGCCAGGGCGACGGCCTGCTGCACGTCTTCGTGCCGCACGCCACCGCCGGCCTGGCCGTGATCGAGACCGGCTCGGGCTCCGACGACGACCTGCTGCGGGCGCTGGACGACCTGCTGCCCACCGACGACCGCTGGCGGCACCGGCACGGCTCGCAGGGGCACGGGCGGGACCACGTCCTGCCCGCCTTCGTCCCGCCGTACGCGACCCTGCCGGTGGTCGACGGGCGGCTCGCGCTGGGCACCTGGCAGTCCATCTGCCTCGTCGACACGAACGGCGACAACCCCACCCGCAAGGTCCGTCTCTCGTTCCTGCCGGGCTGACCCGGGGGGCGGGCCACGCCCGCCCATCGGCACCGGCTCAGGGCGGGACGGTCCCCCCTCGCCAGGTCGGACGTACGATGACGCCCATGCCGCAGCCCGTCCCTCCCGACGCGGGCGACCGCTCCGGCCTCGCCGGGGACACCGTGCGCCGGCTCCTGCACGTCGCGGCGGCCGTGCGGCACCATCAGGACGCCGAGGTGGCCGAGCTGGGGCTCACCCCGGCCGCCGCCCGGGCGCTGCACCAGCTCGACCCGGACCGCCCGCAGCCCGCCCGCGACCTGGCCGAGCAGCTCGGCTGTGACCGGTCGAACGTCACCACCCTGGTCGACAAGCTGGAGCAGGCGGGGCTCGTGGAGCGCCGGGCCGACCCGACGGACCGCCGGCTGAAGACGCTGGCCGTCACCGAGGCAGGCCGGCGGATGCGCGGCCACGTCGAACGGGTGATGTCAGACTCCCGACTGCTCTCCGGGCTCACCGACGCCGAGCTGGCCACCCTGCGCGAGCTGGTGTGGAAGGTCTCCGACGGCGGCTGCCCACAGCGGTGCGCGGAGGACTGAGCCGCGCCGGGCGAATCGTGTCTGAGTGGGCGAGGGGGCGTCGAGTCGGTAATGCTGTCCGACGTGACCACCCCGCAAGATCTCGACGACCGGTTCCGGGAGGCCCTCGCCGGGCTGGCTGCCGCGCCTCGGCGACGTGACCCGGCCGAGCCCGTCCGCGACGGCACGGCGCTGACCGGGGCGCAACTGCTGGACCTCTTCGACGCCCAGGTCACCAGCCGGCAACTCGACCTCGCCGGGCGGTGGCTGCGCAGCTTCGGCGAGGGTTTCTACACCATCGGGTCCGCCGGCCACGAGGGCAACGCGGCGGTCGCCGCCGCGCTGCGTCCCGGTGACCCCGCCCTGCTGCACTACCGCTCGGGCGCGTTCTACTGCCTCCGGGCCGCCCTGGCCGCCGGCCGGACCGCCTTCCCCGACCCGGCCTTCCCCGACCCGGCCGGGAACGCCGACGAGGGTGGCGCGGACGACCACGCCGGCCCTCGCCGCCCAGAAACCGACCCGGACCCCGACGCCGCCGCCCCAGCCATCGATGCCGACGACACCGATGCCGCAGACGCCGACGCAGAGGGCCCCGACGCCGGCCTGACCAGCCCGGCCGGTCCGACCAGCCCGGCCGGCGCGGTCCGCCCGAACGGCCCGGCCGGCCCGCCGGCCGACGCCGTGGCGGGAGGTGACGCCGCCGAGGGTGCCGGCCCGGCCGGGGAGACCGATCCGGAGGACACGTACGCCGAAGCGGCCCGGGACGTGCTGCGCGGCATGGTCGCCTCCGCCCGGGAGCCGATCGCCGGTGGCCGGCACAAGGTCTTCGGCCGGGCCGACCTCGCCGTCGTCCCGACCACCTCCACCATCGCCTCGCACCTGCCCCGGGCGGTCGGCGCGGGCCTGGCCCTGGAGCGGCTGCGCCGGCGTGACCCGGCCGGGCGGCCGGCCGGGGCGGCCCCGGCCGGTGACGTCGGGCAGCCACCCCGCTCGCCCTGGCCGCCGGACGCCATCGTGGTCTGCTCGTTCGGCGACGCCTCGGTCAACCACGCCAGCGCCACCGCCGCGTTCAACACTGCGGGCTGGTACGACCACACCGGGCTGCGCATCCCGGTGCTCTTCGTCTGCGAGGACAACGGCCTCGGCATCAGCGTCCGCTCGCCCAGGGGCTGGGTGGAGGCGACGCTGCGGGCCAAGCCGGGCATCCGCTACTTCGCCGCCGACGGGACCGACCCGGTGCACGCGTACGAGGCGGCGGTGGAGGCGGCCGGCTGGGTGCGCCGGCACCGGCGGCCGGCCGTACTGCACCTGTCCACCGTGCGGCTGATGGGACACGCCGGGGCCGACGCGGAGGCCGCGTACCGCCGCCCCGGGGAGCTGGCCGCGGACCTGGCGCGGGATCCGCTGCTGGCCACCGCGCGGCTGCTGGTCTCCGCCGGCGTGGCCACCGCCGATGAGCTGCTGACCCGCTACGACGAGCGCGGCTGGCAGGTACGCCGGATCGCCGAGGAGGTGCTCGGCGAGCCGAAACTCGCCTCCGCGGCCGAGGTGGTCGCCGAGATCGCGCCCCGGCGGCCGGCCCGGGTGGCCCGCGCGGTGGCCGACGCGGCGACCCGGGCCGCCGGGCCCGGCGGCGTCGCCCGGGCCGAGGCGTTCAGCGGCCGGCTGCCCGAGTCGGCCGGTCCGCTCACCCTGGCCCAGAGCATCAACGCCGCCCTCGCCGACGGCATGCTCGACCACCCCGGGATGGTCGTCTTCGGCGAGGACATCGCCGTCAAGGGCGGGGTGTACGGGGTGACCAAGGGGCTGCGCGACCGGTTCGGCGCGGCCCGGGTCTTCGACACCCTGCTCGACGAGACCTCGATCCTCGGGCTCGGGCTGGGCGCCGGGCTGGCCGGGCTGCTGCCGGTGCCGGAGATCCAGTACCTGGCGTACCTGCACAACGCCGAGGACCAGCTCCGCGGCGAGGCGGCCACCATGCGGTTCTTCTCCTCGGGCGCGTTCCGTAACCCGATGGTGGTCCGGGTGGCCGGGCTGGCGTACCAGGAGGGCTTCGGCGGGCACTTCCACAACGACAACTCCCTCGCCGTGCTCCGCGACGTGCCGGGCCTGGTGATCGCCGTGCCGGCCCGCCCGGACGACGCCGCGCCGATGCTGCGCGCCTGCCTGGCGAGCGCGGCGGTGGACGGCAGCGTGTGCGTCTTCGTCGAGCCGATCGCCCTTTACCACACCCGCGACCTGTACGCCAAGGGAGACGGCGAGTGGCTGGCCGACTATCCGGAGCCGGAGGCGTGGGCGGCGGGACACGCCCCGGTCGGGCGGGCCCGGGTCTACGGCGTGGGCTCGGCCGAGGATGTCACCATCATCACCTTCGGTAACGGCGTACGGATGTCGTTGCGCGCGGCGGCCGCTCTCGCCGACGAGGGAGTCGGCACCCGGGTGGTGGACCTGCGCTGGATCGCGCCGCTGCCGGTCGCGGACATCGTCCGGGAGGCCTCCGCGACCGGCCGGGTGCTGGTCGTGGATGAGACGCGCCGGTCCGGCGGGGTCGGGGAGGGGGTGCTCGCGGCGCTGGTGGACGGCGGGTACGTCGGAGCGGCGCTGCGGGTGGCGGCAATTGACTCGTTTGTACCATTAGGTCCGGCAGCGCGCCAGGTACTGGTGTCCGAGGAGGCCATCACCCAGGGTGCCCGTACGCTGCTGGCACGGTAAATTCCGATCCACCCGGTGCGCCACTTGCGCGGGGAGCCACGAGTGTGTGGACTCTGCCTGACGGCATCGCAACGATGCCGCGAGCAGGGACGAGATGAGGAGGCACGCGACAGTGAGCGCGACCGCTGGTCAGGCCGCCGACGGGGTACGCAGCCTGGCGGACCGGTTCGGGATCGAGCCGGGGATGGTCGTCATGGAGATGGGGTACGACGAAGACGTCGACCAGGATCTCCGGGACGCCCTGACCGACCGCTGTGGAGAGTTGGTCGACGAGGACACCGATGAGGTGGTCGACGCGGTGCTGGTGTGGTACCGCGACAGTGACGGTGATCTCTTCGAACTCCTCGTTGACGCCCTCGGCCCGCTGGCCGACAACGGCGTCGTGTGGCTGCTGACGCCCAAGGCCGGGCGGGAGGGGCACGTCGAGCCGAGCGAGGTCGCGGAGTCCGCGCCCACCGCTGGCCTCCAGCAGACCTCCACGGTCAACGCCGGCCGGGACTGGAGCGGCGCCCGTCTGGTGCTGCGCCGGGGTGCGAAGGCCAAGAAGTAGCAGCGGCCCGCCCGGGGCAAGACCGGGCAGCAGCCCTCCGCCACCACACCCGGCAGCCCCGGCCGCCGGGTGTGGTGGCAGGCTGGTACGACCCTGACTCGACCTGAGGAGCTTGCATGCCGATCGAGGTTGGCGCAGACGCGCCGGACTTCGTGCTCAAGGACCAGAACAACCAGGAGGTCCGGCTGTCGGACTTCCGTGGCAGCCGCACCGTGCTGCTGGTCTTCTACCCGCTCGCCTTCACCGGCATCTGCCAGGGCGAGCTCTGCGAGGTGCGGGACAACCTCAACGAGTACGTCAACGACGACGTGCAGGTGCTCACCGTCAGCGTGGACTCGGTCTACAGCCACAAGATCTGGGCCGACAAGGAGGGCTACCAGTTCCCGTTGCTGGCCGACTTCTGGCCGCACGGCGCGGTGGCCCAGGCGTACGGCGTGTTCAACGACGTCGCCGGGATCGCCAACCGGGGCACCTTCGTGATCGACAAGGCCGGCGTCGTCCGGTTCGCCGAGATGAACATGCCGGGCGAGGCGCGTGACCAGCAGGGCTGGCGCAAGGCCCTCGCCGAGGCCGTCGCCGCCTGATCCCACCCCAGGCACACCGGCGCGTCGGGCCGGGCCGGCAGGGTAGGCTTGCCGGACTCCGGCCCGCCGCACGGGCGTTCGGGGCGCGTAGCTCAGTGGGAGAGCACTCGCCTTACAAGCGAGGGGTCGCAGGTTCGAAACCTGCCGCGCCCACCAACACCCCTTCACCTGCGGAAACGGCGGCGGAGGGTCACAACTCGAAAGAGCTTAATCGGTCGGACAGGACTCGCTTACTTAGGAGATTTCTGCGGGGGCACCTGGAAGCTCAAGACGGTCGGCGAGGGTGACCATCGACCAGAAGTCCCCGTGCGCAGTGCCGCTGCACAGGTTCCACACCAGCCGGGTGATCAGCTCCCCCATTGGTGAATGCTGGCCGCGCAACCGTCCACTCCTTGCCGGTACCGGGGAGCCGCAGCAAGAGCGGTCAGCACACCGCCGGCTCCGGCGCAGTGGACATCCGCCGCGCCGCCTTGAGGTTCGGCGCCTCCGATCACTGGCGAGGTTGTGAAGACAGTTCATGCTGTAGTAAATACGCGCTGAGAGAGCACGGTCGCTGATCTTCTGGGAATTCCGTTCCGCTATTTAGGATGACGGGAGATCTTGGTAGGAATCGGCCCCTCCAGGGGCCGATTCCTACCAAGATCTCCCGTGCGGTAAGTCGTGACCCCGGCGTGAACTTCGATGATTCTCTGAAGCAATCCTGCCCGCGCTGCTCCTACCAGCAAGGGCGCGTCTCCACCAACCACCCCAGGCCGGAGACCCTCACGACTTTGCCGGGGCCCTGCCTGAAAGGGTTATTGTTTTCGGCCCGCATGCGCCGAACTACGGGCTTCGACGTGCGTCGTCCTGCGATTGGTATGGCGTGGAGGCGGTCGTCAGGGGGGACGGTGCGGTCGGTGGCCACGGACCGGTCAGGTACTGGATCGAGCAGTATGAGCCCCGGGTGCGTATCCGATTTCGTTTCACTGCGCCGAGTGGCTTCGACGGATTTCATGAGTATGAGCTAATTCCGGTAGCTGAAAGTGAATGCGTTATCCGTCATTCGTTGGTGGCGAGCATGCGATGGTCTGCCCTTCTGACATATCCCCTTATCTACCACCCATTTCATGATGCGTTGTTGGAAGACAGCCTCGATAAGGCTGCGTTTTTCACGGGCACAGCGGTCAATGTTCCTCACCGGTGGTCGAGGCGGGTCCGACTGTTACGATGGACTGCCTCGCGAATTCGTCGAAATAGCAGCTCGAAGGCACGATGACCGACGCACTCTTCTCGGCAGTTCCATGCATTGTAACGACGTCTGGCCTGCGGCTGCCTCCGCCTTGCGGGAACGCATCTCGGTCCGTGCTGGTGATGGGAGGCGCCAGCATCGACGCAGTTCCGAAGATTGAGCGTTCGGCCGCTGACAGCAACGGTGACAGCAACGAGGGTCACTACAGCCGCCCGTCGAGCTCACCGAGCGCATGGCGTCAAGGTTCGCGTGCGAGTAGACCCTCAGAGTGATCTTCACTTCGGAGTGTCGGGCGACGGCCTGGAAAGCCGGCGGCCGTCAGGTCGTCGAGGGTGACCGGGCTGTCCTTTCCAACGCCGAAATCCAGCGTGGACGACAAGGTCGACGCACTGGTTCACCATGAGCACGTGACCGAGCCGCAACCCGCAGCAGCCGCCCGACGAAAGCTCGCCCGGGACGTCGGAGTCAACGTGTTGGCGAACCTCATCGCGGCGGCGATCATCTTCCTGCTCGCTGTCGCCGGTGACTTCCTCACAGCCAACCCGCTCATCGTGGCGGGCGTCGCCATCCTGCTGGCGGCAACCGCAGGAATCGGACTCTATGTATGGTTCGATCGACGCGACTTTCAGGCGGTTTTGGGCGCGATGACGCTCTATGTGATGCTCGTGGGCTTCATGGTGCTGTTCGGCGGGCTCGTCGCATTACTTGGGCTTTTTGCGAGGTGACCGCCACGACCAGTGGCCGGGATCCGCGCCACGCCCCGCGCCCATGGAGCCGCCCCACTCGGCGTACGTCTGCACCTGCTTGACGCCGGGATGCTGGCGGCCGGCGCGAATCTCGGCGCCCGCCCACGGCTGACCGCCCAGACGGTCGGCGAGCCAGCCCTCGAAGCCGTGTACGCGCAGGCGGGTCACCCCTCCTCGATGTCGATGACGGGAACCCCGCCGTACAACTTCCCGTCGGCGGTGAGTACCGCGGCGTCGTGGTCGAGTGCGGCCATAGCGCACGCGGCGAGGTCAGGGCGGCCGGTGGCGGATCGCCAGTACGCCAATTCATGCCACGAGTCACCGTGGGTGTCGAGTACAGCGCAGGCCCTGTGCTGGAGAAGCCGTACCAGCAGCGCCCGGTCGTGGCCGTCGTCGATGTCGGCGAGGGCTTCGGCGGCGGCGATGGCGGGCACACCGAACGCGACACGGCTTTCGACGACTTCGTGAATGGGTTCGGCGACGTGCACGGACCCGGTGATGTAGGTGAGCAGTGCGGACCTGTCGAGGATGAGCCGGACGGGCCGGTGGGGTGTGATCACGCGGCGGAGGAGCGGGATGCGCCGGGGTCGGTGAACATGTCGGCGGCTGCCCGTCGGGCGTCTTCGCGGAGCGCGGCCCGCCGTTCGGAGGTCCATTCGGCTTCGGCGGCAAGGCGGCGGGCGCGGGCCTGGGCGACGCCTTCGGCGGTGACGGTGATACCGAGTTCGCGGTTGAGGTTGGTGAGCTGTTCCAGTTCAATGCGGGCGCGGACGCTGTCGACGACGAACGCGCTGGCGTTGGGTTCGGCTTCGAGCCGGTCGGCTACGTCTTCGGGGACGGAGATCGACAGCTTACGGAACCGCTGGGCAGGCTCGGTCATACCAACACCATAGTCCGGTGCCACCCACCGGGGACGTGATGACATGGGGTTTCGTCAGGTTCACTCTCGGTGTGAGCGCGGACGGCATGGTGCGGCGGCTGAGCGACAGTCACGGTCGTGGCCGGCCACCGTCTCACGGCTAAGCGCCTTCCCCCCCCGAGACGTGGAGGGATGGTCGCGGCTGACGGCCCACCGGAGCGCAGCGCCCAGATCGAGGGGCGCCCCGCGAACAGCGTCACTCAGTCGCACCGTCCTGCGATAGTCCTGATGCAAGCCAGTGACCTCGTTGCCCTGAGGATCGTAGATGACCAGGCCGTACCGCTCGGCCATGCGACACACGACGTCTACCGCCCTGGTGCCCAGGGGCCTATGGGTGATGCTCATGTCGACGTGGTCGATGCCGACATCCAGAGGTGCCGACATCCAGGGCGATTCAGGACCGAGCGGTGGTTGATCTGGGAAGCACTGCCGCAGTTCCCCGTAGAAGGCGACGATTCTGTGGTCGGGCTCCCCGTCTTTGTGCGCGAGGCTGGTGCAGTGCTCGATCATCTCGTGCAATCCCCGTCGGTTCCGCTCCCCGCTCGGACTGTGAGGCGGGCCGAACGGTGGTGGTCCCGCGCCGGACGCCCGGCGCGGGACCACGGATACCTGCCGGTCAGCTCGCGCAGACGGCGTACGCGCGCACCTTCCAGGTGTCGCTGAAGCCGTTCTCGTCCTCCGCGGCGCGGACGGTGACGACGGTCGAGGACGTGGCCCGCATCTCGGTCAGGCGCACCTGGCCCTCGCCGCCGAGGATCTCGCCCCCCACCCCGTGCACGCGCGTGCCGGCGGGGCAGGTGGCCGTGACCGACTGGGTGGCGGTGGAGCTGTAGACGCTGTCGTCGATCACGCGCTGCTCGCCGGGCAGCGGGTCGGCACAGATCGCGGTGGCGTCCAACCACCACGTGCCGGCGAAGCCGGTGCCGTCCTCGGCGCCCGCCACCACGACGCTGTTCAGGTTGATGCGCAGATCCTCGAGGACGAGCTCGCTGTTCGAGGCCCCGACGACCGCGCCACCGACCCCGATGGCGTGCTTGCCGGCCGGGCAGGACTTCTCGAACCAGTTCGACGTGCCGAGGCTGGGCGCGGAACTGCCGGATACGGTCACCAGGCCCGGGGGCAACGGGGCGCACACCGCGTTGGCCGTGACCGCCCAGTTGCCGGCCACGCCGTTCTCGTCCTCACGTCCGGTCACCGAGTACGTGTCCGAGCCCACCAGCGGCACCATGATGTCCATGCCGACCTGCCCGAGGCCCGAACCGGTGATCGCGCCGCCGCCGCCGATGACCTTGGAGCCGGCCGGACAGGTCGCGTTCTGTGACTTCGCGACGCTGTTGCTGGGGCCGGTCGTCGTTTTGAGGCTCAGGCCGGGCACCGCCGCCACCGGTCCGGTGAGGACCACCTGGCCGAGCACGAGCGCGCTCAGCACGCACCCGCCCACGGCTGCCGTCCGACGCGACCAACGGTTCCGGTTCAATCCTTCTCGCATGGTGTCTTCCTTTTCTAGGAGGTGTTCGACACCGGTAGGAGCGCGGTCGGGTCGGGATGCCAACAGAAAGTTCCGAAGAAAAAAATTCCCGGCTTTACTGGCACGGTTGACGAGCAGCGGGGGACACGATGGACACGGCGGCACAGGACGACACCGCGCTGGTCGAGGCGGTACGTCGCGGCGAGCGGGCCGGGCTGGAGGGCATGTACCGGCGGTACGCCGACCGGCTGTACACGTACGCCCGGACCATGCTGCGCGAGCCGGAGGCCGCCGCGGACGCCGTCCACGACGCGTTCCTCACCGCCAGCCAGCGCATCGGCCAGCTGCGCGAGCCCGACCGGCTGCGCTCCTGGCTGTACGCGATCGTGCGCAACGAGTGCCTCCGGCAGCTCCGGGAGCGGTCCCGCTCCCTGCCGCTGGAGGAGGCCGGCGAGCCGGTGGCCGACACCGCCGACCCGGCCACGGGCGTCAACGCCGAGCAGGTACGCGACCTGGTGCACGCCGCGACCGCCGCGCTGAACCCGGGCGACCGTGAGGTGGTCCACCTGGCGATCCGCCACGACCTGTCGTCCGCCGACATCGGCGCGGCCCTCGGGGTGCCCGCCAACCACGCGCACGCCCGCCTGTCGCGCGCCCGCACCCAGCTCGAACGGGCGCTGGGGGCGCTGCTGGTGGCCCGCACCGGGGCCCGGGACTGCCCCACCCTCGCCGACCTGATCGACGGCTGGCAGGGCCGGCTCACCCCGACCCTGCGCAAGCGGGTCTCGCGGCACATCGAGGACTGCGCGGTGTGCGGGCTGCTCCGGCGGGAACAGCTCAGCCCGGCCGCGCTGCTGTCGGCGTACACGGCACCGGCCTTCCTGGTCGTCGCCGACACGGTGTGGCCGAGACTGGCCGAGGTCTGCGCGACCGACGCCCTCGCCGACCCGGCGTCCGACGCGGCGAGCGCGGATCCGGCGGCCGACGCGGCAGGTGCGGTCCCGGCGGATCCGGCGTCCGACGCGACAGTCGATCCGGCGAGTGCGGTCCCGGCCGATCCGGCTAGCGCGGGCCCGGACGGCGCGGCGGCCGACTTGGCGCCGGCAGCCGACGAACCCTCCGGATCCGGCGATGCCGGGCCGGCGGACGGACCGGCCGACGGGCCCACTCCAACGGGCGGCGGTGCGACGGCGTCCCCGGACGGTGCGGCGGCGGTGCCGCGCGGAACGACGCACGCCGTGCGGGCGACCTCGCGGGCGGACCGCGACCGGAACCGTCGGCGGCTGGCCGCGACCGTGGCTCTGCTGATCCTCATCGCCGTGTTCGGCACCTGGGCACTGGCCCCCGGTCGCAAGACCGCCGCGCAGGACGGCTCCGGCCAACCGGTGTCCGAAGTGCTCGGTCAGCCGGCCGGGGAGCCGGTGGCACCCCCCGCCGCGCCGCTGCCGTCCGGCACAGCCACGGAAGCCGAAACGCCGGCTCCGGCCGGCGGCGGCGGTGCGACGTCCGGCCCCGTTGCCGGGCCGGCGGACGGCGACGGGGCCGCCCGGACCGATGCGCCCGCCGCGCCCGATCTCGTGCCGGGTGGCACCGCACCGGCACCGACCGTGGCACCGAGCAGACCACCGACCGTGCCCCGGCCGACCGCCGCACCGAAGGTCGCCGCGCCGTTCACGGTCTCCGCCACCGCGCGGGTGCGGTGCGGTGCGGAGACGTACAGCCTCGCGGTGCAGGCCACCGGCAGTGCCACGCTCGGCGGTGCCGAGGTTCGCTGGACACCTGCCGGCGGCCGCACGTCGACCCGGGCCACGACGGTGGACGGATCCGCCGGGCGGGTGACCGTCGGAGGGCTGCGCGCGTCGGCGCTGACCTGGTCGGTACGGGCGACCGCGGTGGACGGCCGCACGGCGCAGAGCCCGACCTACACGATCACCGACCCGTGCGTCCGGCCGGGATAGGAGGGACGTGGGGTGGGCCGGGGGCGATCCACGCCTGGATTTCGTACGGCTGGTGTTGGATCGGGGCGAGTGGCCGGACGAGCCGGAGGTGCCCTGGTGAGCTACGCGGAGGTCAACGGCCTGCGGCTGTGGTACGAGGTGCACGGCTCCGGCCGGCCGCTGGTGCTGCTGCACGGCGGGTACGGCGCGGTGGAGATGTTCGCCCCGATCCTGCCCGCCCTCGCCGGGCGCCGCCGGGTGGTCGCGGTCGACCTTCAGGGTCACGGCCGCACCGCCGACATCGACCGCCCGCTGCGGTACGAGTCGATGGCCGACGACGTCGCCGCGCTGATCCGCCACCTCGGCCTCGGCGAGACCGACGTGCTGGGCTACTCGCTGGGTGGCGGCGTGGCCCTGCGGGTCGCGATCCAGCACCCGGACCTGGTGCGACGGTTGGTGGTGGTCTCCGCCCCCTGCCGACGGCAGGGCTGGTACCCGGAGGTGCTGGCCGCGATGGGCACCCAGGACGAGCGGACGGGCGAGCGGATGCGGGGCACCCCGCCGCACGAGCTGTACGCCCGGGTGGCCCCGCGCCCGCAGGACTGGCCGGCGCTCTGGGCCAAGACCGGCGATCTGCTCCGCCGCGAGTACGACTGGTCGGCCGAGGTGGCCGCCCTGGCCCTGCCCACCCTGCTGGTCTTCGCCGACGCCGACTCGATCCCGGTCGGCCACGTGGCGGAGTTCTTCGGGCTGCTCGGGGGCGGCCACCGTGACGCCGGCTGGGACGGCACCGACCGCCCCGCGTCGCGCCTGGCCGTGCTGCCCGGCCTCACCCACTACGACATCGTCGCCTCGCCGGCGCTGCCCGCCGCGGTGATCCCGTTCCTCACCACCCAGGTCCGCGAGCCGGCCTGACCGGGCCGCGTCGGTCGTCGAGTACGGCGGCGAGGTCCCTGGCCCGGTTGCTCTTAGACGTATACGTCTACTAGGTTGTCCCGGTGCCCCTGGACGCCTCCCGGAACAGCCTGGTGCTGCCGCTGCTCGGGCTTCTCGTCGAGCAGCCGTCGCACGCCTACGACCTCACGACGCGCCTACGCGACCGGTACGGGCACCTGCCGGTGACCCGAAGCACCGTCACGTCCCTGTTGAAGGCGCTGGAGCGGGCCGGCCTGGTCGCCGCCCGCGCCCCCGAGCGGGTGGGCAACCGGCCGCCGCGCACGGCCTATGGGCTGACGGAGGCGGGCGTGACCGACTTCCGCCGCAAGGTCGAGGAGGGACTTCGGGACGCCCAGGTCGCCTCAGTGGACTTCATCATGGCCGTCGCCTACCTGGGGATCCTCCCGGCCGGCCACGCGACTTCGATCCTGGACGCCCGCGCCGCCCGGCTCGACCAGGAGCTGACGGCCCTGCGGGAACAGCCCGACGGGGTGGTCGAGGCGCACATGCTCGAAGTCGCCTACTGGCGCACCGTGGTCGCCGCCGAGGCGGGCTGGATCAAGAACATGGCGGCGCGGATCCGATCACACGACATCGACTGGCCGAGCGCGGAGCCCGGCGGACTGGGGAGGACCGACGCATGAAGTTCGGCATCTACCCGGGCGGACGGGCGGGCGCCGTCTGCTCGTACCCGCCCGATCCCACCGCGATCCGCGCCCTCGTCGACGACCTCGCGGGCGGCCAGCCGTTCGTCGTCCGCGAGTACGTGCACTTCTTCGGCGACGACACACCGCCGGACGTCGTCGCCTCGCTCGGCGCCGACCACGACCTCGCCCACCTCACGATGCCCGACGAGTGGTACGTCGAGGGAGGCCGCGAGCTCGACCTCGTGGTGAGCTACCTCCCCCAGACCGCCGACATCCCCGGATGGCTGGCCTTCCTCGACACTGTCATCGACCGCTACGGCCACCTTGCGCGGTGCCTTCAGGTGACGCTCGAACCCAACTTCCCGATCCCGCTCATCGACGGAAGCGCCCCCGGCGTTCTCCAGGCCCTGACCCTCGGCGTACCGCACGCGCGCGCCGCGCTCGACCGACGGTGCCGGCAGGACGTACGGGTCGGTTTCTCCGTCGCCGAGCCGGCGGAGTGGCTGGGCGGCGACGACGCGTTCTGGGCATACCTGTCCGCCCTGCCGCGGCGGGACTTCGCGGATCACGTCGACTACGTCGGCCTGGGCCTGTACCCCGACGCCTTTTCGCCCGTCGCCCCGCGCGGCAGGCCGGGCGACGTCGCATCCCTCACCGGACACGCCCTCGACCACCTGCGAAACCACTCGCTACCGCGTGCCAGCATCCCGCCCGGCGTTCCGATCCACGTGGTCGAGAACGGCAGCCCCAGCGGGGCGCCGCGCACCGAACAGGGGCAGTGCGACTCACTGTCCGACATGCTCGGCGTGATCCTCGCCCGCCGGGAAGCCCTGAACATTACCCAGTACGAGATGTTCAGCCTGCGTGACGCGGACAGCGGTTCCGACCAGCCCACCGGAACGTTGGGGATCGTCACCGACACCTACCGGCCCAAGCCCGCTCTCGCCAGCTACCGCGACGTCGTCCACGGCGCCGGTCGGTCACCCGCCGATGGAAGACGTTGACGGCTGCGGCTCACCGGTGGCGCGTTCGAGATCGCTCTGCCGCACGGTCGACGTTGCGATCGACGGGTGCGCAAACTAGGTTGTCGCGGTGCCCCTGGACACCTCCCGGGACAGCCTGGTGCTGCCGCTGCTCGGGCTTCTCGTCGAGCAGCCGTCGCACGCCTACGAGGTCGCGACACGGCTCCGCGACCGATACGGGCACCTGTCGGTGACCGGCAGGACCATCACGTCCCTGTTGAAGGCGCTGGAGCGGGCCGGCCTGGTCGCCGCCCGCGCCCCCGAGCGGGTGGGAAACCGGCCGCCGCGCACAGCCTACGAGGTGACCGAGGCGGGTCTGGCGGACTTCAGCCGCAGGGTCGTGGAGGGGCTCAGCGACGCCCAGGTCGCCTCCCCGGACTTCGTCATGGCCGTGGCCTACCTGATGCTCCTCCCGGCCGACGACGCGGCGGCGATCCTGGACGACCGTGCCGCCCGCCTGGGCCAGCGGCTGACGGCCCTGCGGCAGGAGCCCGCCGGGGTGCCCGAGGCGTACAAGCTCGAAATCGCCTACTGGCGCAACGTCGTCGCCGCCGAGGCGGGCTGGATCAGGATCCTGGCGGCGCGGATCCGGTCGCGCGACATCGACTGGCCGACCGAGTAGCCGGCCGGTCGAGGCGCTCGGCCAGCCAGGCCAGCACCGCGTCGGCCTGGGCCCGCTGAAACTCCCG
Source organism: Micromonospora sp. CA-111912 (assembly GCF_050948415.1). NCBI lineage: Bacteria > Bacillati > Actinomycetota > Actinomycetes > Micromonosporales > Micromonosporaceae > Micromonospora > Micromonospora sp. CA-111912. The sequence goes on along the minus strand of NZ_CP192007.1, from coordinate 5,520,127 downwards.
CAGCCCCGGGATGCCGACCGGCGACGGGTGCCGGGCCCTGTCGGCGAAGAAGCCGGCCAGGCCGGCCAGCACGCCGGTGACCGCGTCCGGCTCGGCGGCGGCGGTGAGCGGCCGGGCGCGCAGCAGCGCCTCGGTGTCGTGGCCGCCGTGCAGCCGAACGTTGACCAGCAGCAACACGGTGTCCAGCCAGGCCGGGCCCCGGCACGCCCAGGGCCAGTCGACCACGCTCACCCGGCCGTCCGGGCCGACGAGCAGGTTGTCGGCCCGCAGGTCGCCGTGGCAGAGGGTGTCGCCGGCCAGCGCGGCGACGCCGTGGTCGGCGCGGGCCCGCAACTCGTCGAGCCGGGCCCGCGCCCACGGGTCGAGGTGCTCCGGCGGTTCGGCGGCGATCCGGTGCCAGCCGGCGAAGTCGTTCCCCAGCGTGTCGGCGGCGCGTGGCGCGTGCGCGACGGGCGCGGGGGTGAGCGCGGCGGCCATGGCCTCCAGGGCGTCCAGCACGGCGGCGAGTTCGTCGGCCCGCCACGGGGTGGCCGGGTGGCGGCCCTCCACGTCGTCGAAGACCAGCGCCACCCACTCGCCGTCGTCGTGGCAGCCCCACAGCCGGGGCGCGGGCGTGTGCGCGGGCAGCGCGGCGGCGTTGCGCGATTCGGCGCGGTGCAGGGCGGGGCTGCGGTCGTTCTGCGCGGGGCTGACCGCCTTGACGAACGCCCGCCGGCCCCCGGCCGTGCGTACCCGGTCGGCGCTGCCGGGGGACCAGCCGCCCGGCTGCGTCGCCGCCGCCACCACCCGGTCGCCGATGATCTCCTCCACGGCGGCGCGCACGTGGCCGGGCAGGTCGGCCCACTTGATCCGGGTACGCGCCGCCTCGCTCACCGGCCCATACTGGCGCGCGGCCGGCGGGCCGGGCAACCGATTACCCCGCGTCCGGGGGACACGGGGCTGGCGCGTGCTGCTGCGGCTGGCCCTGGTCGACGACGTCGAGGTCGGCTGGCTGAACGTCGCAGGTGTGCCCCCGTACCCAGCGGGAACCCACGCCCGGGCGCACACCGGGAGGCCGGACGCCCGGGCGCACACCGGGACCCTGCCCGGACGCACACCGGGAGGAGCGAGGCGATGGGGGACCGCACCGCACTGACGATCGGTGTGCTGGGCTCGTACGGTGGCCGCAACCTCGGCGACGAGGCCATCCTGACCGGCCTCCTGGCCGACCTGCGCTCGCACGAGCCGCGCGCGCGGATCATCGTCTTCTCCCGGAACCCGGACCACACCGCCCGGGCGCATCCCGACGTGGAGGCGGTGCCCTGGGAGGGGGTGAGCCGGGTCGACTCGGCGCAGGTGCTGGCCGAGCTGGACCTGCTGATCCTCGGCGGCGGCGGCATCCTCTACGACCGGGAGGCCCGCCGCTACCTGCGGGTGGTCCGGGTGGCCCAGGAGCGGGGCCTGCCCCTGCTCACGTACGCGGTGGGGGTGGGGCCGCTCAGCGACGGGGTGGACACCGGGATGGTCCGGGAGACCCTGGCCGGTGCCACCGAGGTGACCGTGCGGGACCAGGAGTCCCGGATGGTGCTGGAGGAGGCTGGGCTGATCAACCCGATCACGGTGACCGCCGACCCGGCGTTCCTGCTCACGCCGGAGGAGTTCCCCGAGCGGTTCCTCCGCGAGGAGGGGGTGCCGGCCGGCCGGCGACTGGTCGGGCTCAGCGTCCGCGAGCCGGGCCGGGCCGCCGAACGGCTCGACGTCGACGGCTACCACCGGCTGATCGCCCAGATCGCCGACTTCCTGATCCACCGGATCGACGCGTACGTGCTCTTCGTGCCCATGGAACGCGACGACATCCGGCACTCGCACGGCGTGATGTCGCACATGACCGCCGCCGAGCGGGGGCGCATCCTGCACGGCGACTACTCGCCCCGGCAGGTGCTCGGGCTGATGCGGCACTTCGACCTCGCCGTCGGCATGCGGCTGCACTTCCTGATCTTCGCCGCGATGGTCGGCACCCCGTTCCTGCCTCTGCCGTACGCGGGGAAGGTCTTCGACCTGGCCCAGCGCCTCGGCGTGCCGGCGCTGCGCGGCGTGGAGCGGGAGGTGGAAGGGCCGCTGCTGGCCGAGGTGGACCGGTTGTGGGACGAGCGGGAGGCCCGCGCCGCGCAGACGGCCCGCCGGGTGGCCGAGGTCTGCGACCAGGCCCGGGGCACGTCGCAGGTGACCGGCGCGGTGCTGGAGAGCCTGCGCTCGTCGCGGCTGCCGGGCCGGGTGGACGGCCGGCTTCGCCCGACCGGGGCGCCGGGCGGTCAGACGGCCGACCCCCGCCACCGGTAGAGCCACCCCTGGCCGCCCTCGGCCACCGATTCCAGCTCGTAGATCTCAGCCTCGGCCAGCCCGTGCCCGCCGAGGTGGTGGTGGGTCAACGGCGGACGGCCGTTGCTGTCCAGCTCGACCGTGACCGCCTGCCCGTCGGCGGTGCCGCCCGCCAGCGGGATCTCTTCCGTTGCTGCCATGCGCCCAATCCTGCCGGGGCGACCGCCGCCCCGCAGGAGATCCCCGGCAGCGCGCGCCGCGCTTGCCGGGGCGGGCGAGATCTTGGTAGAAAACGGCCCCCCGAAGGGCCGTTTCCTACCAAGATCTCCCGCTGCGAGGCGCGGGCGAGCGGGGCAGCGTGAGCCAGGGGTGACGGTTAGGGTCCGTAGATGGCGGAGATCGCGATCGACCCCACCCTCGGGCCGGTGCTGGCCCGCACCGGCGACGAGCGCGCCGTGCTCGAATCCTTCCTCGACTTCCACCGCGCCACCGTGACGCGCAAACTGCGCGGCCTCAGCGACGCCGACGCCCGGCGCCGGCTGGTGCCCTCCCTCACCACCCTCGCCGGCCTGGTGAAACACCTGACGCTGGTCGAGCGGAACTGGTTCCCCTACCTGCTCGCCCCGGAGCCCGGCGACGTCTACCCGACCACCGAGGAGGAGGCGACGGCGAGCTTCGTCCTCGACGACGCCGACACGGTGCGGTCCCTCCTGGCCGGCTACGAGCGGGCCTGCGCCCGGTCCCGCGCGGTCGCCGCGCGCTTCGACCTCGACCATGTGGTGCCGCACCTGCAGCTCGGCGAGGTCTCCCTGCGCTGGATCCTGACGCACATGGTGGAGGAGACGGCCCGGCACGCCGGCCACGCCGACATTCTGCGCGAGCTGACCGACGGCTCCACCGGGGCGGTCTGACCACCGGCGCCACCCGGACGGCCAGGTGGCGCGCTCACCTCGGCCGGGCGCGCTCACCTCGGCCGGGCCGCTCACCCGGGCGGCAGCAGCCCCGGCGGGTACTCCATGCCGTCGTGCGCGCAGGCCGCCGAGGCGACCCGGGCCGCGTACGCCGCCGCCTCGGGCAGCCCCGCGCCGCGCAGCCGGGCGGCGACCAGGCCGGCCGCGAACGCGTCCCCGGCGCCGTTGGTGTCCACCACCGGCCCCGGCGGCGCGGCGGCGGGCACCCGGGCGGGCGGCCCGCCGGCGACGAAGAGTTCCGCACCGTCCGCGCCCCGGGTGACCACGGTGGTCCGGGGCGCCAGCGCGGCGGCGACCGCCCCGGCCCGCTCGCCGAGCCGGACGCCGCTGACGAAAACCAGGTCGGCCACCTCGGCGAACGGGCGGTGGTAGGGGTTGTCGCCGTCCCAGTCGTGCAGGTCGGTGGAGAGGCCGACCCCGGCCGGTAGCCCGGCCCGCAGCGCGGGCAGCACGGGCGGCGCCCAATCCATGATCGACAGGTGTACGTGCGCCGCGTCCCGGGCCAGCGCGACCAGCCGCTCCGGCGCGAACGGCGGCGGCCCCTGCCAGGGGCGGGGGTCGTAGAGCGACATCCGCCGGCCGGCCGGATCCACCATGTTCACCGACCGGCGGGTCCCGCCCGGGTCCACGGTCAGCACGGTGTGCACCCCGGCCCGGTCCAGTGCGGCCCGGACCACCTCGCCCGCCGGGTCGTCGCCGAGCACGTCGACGACTGCCACCCGCAGGCCGAGGGCGCGGGCGGCCAGCGCCACCCCGGCGCCGGTGTTGCCGACCCGCAGGTCGATCGGGGGGACGGTGAGCGAGTCGGCGGCCGGCAGCGGAAGCTGTGGCACGCGTACCCGCAGGTCCACCCCCAGCCCGCCGAGCACGAGAAGATCGAACATGGGCCCCACGGTAGCGGCGGGGCTCGCTCCAGCGGCGTCGGCTCGGGCTGTGCCGGCGCGCCCGCCCCCGGGAACGCAACGAAGGAAACCCGGACGGCGCCGGGCGTTGTCCCGGGCCGGTCCGGCAGCGCCCGGCTATTCTCGGTGGTCGTCGGTCGGAGGGGGAAGGGTGCTGGTCATCCACGGGGCGTGGCTGCCCGGCTCGGGGCTCGCCGTCTGGGCCGAGGACACCGCCCTGCCGGCGCGGGCGCCCCGCCGTCCCGGTCGGGCCCCCCGCGAGCGGCCCCACCCGTTCGCCGCCGACCCCACCGCCCTGGCCGCAGCCCTCGACCCCGCCGATCCGCGGACCGATGGCCCGCCACCCGCCGGCCCGCCACCCGCCGGCCCGGCGACCGCGGGCCCCGAGAGCACCGGGTCGGCGGCCACCGGCTGGCCACCCGGCGTGCCGGGGACGACCGGGCTGGGGACGACCGGGCCGGGGACGACCGGGCCGGGGACCGCCGAGGCCGGGTCGGTGCTGCTGAGCCTGCCCACCCGGGCAGGCTCGCCGGTCGACTCGCCGGAGCTGGTCCGGACCGCCGTCGCCGAGCCGGTCCGCGGGTCGGTCACCCTCGCCGGCTGGCGCGTTCCCGCCCTCCGGTACGCCCCGGCGGACGCGCTCGCGCTGCTGCGCGCTGCCGGTGACCACGCCGGGGCGCCCGGCGCCAGCTTTCGGCACCTGGCCGAGCTGGCCGAGTTCGCCGCCGACCTGGTCCGCCGGGGCCGCGTCCTGCCCGGGGTCGCCCTGTCGCGGCCCGAGGACGACGACCCCGGGGCCCCGGTGGCGCGGGCGGAGCCGGCGTTCCGCCCGGCCGGCGGGCCGACGCGGGCCCGGCGCCGGCCCGCGCGGACCGGTGCGGTCGCGGCGCGGGCGGTGTGGCGGCCGTTGCTCACCGGCGCCGACGCGGCCTGGGCCCGGTCGCTCGCCCTGGCCCTCCCGCCGGCCGCCCGGGCCGCCGGCGACCTGCCCCCGGGAGACCTGGTCGCCGACGCCCTCGACACGCTGACCGACGCCGCAGCCCGGGCCGTCCTCACCCGCACCATGCCGACCCGGGGCGGCCGGCCGACCGGCGCGGTGCCGGCCTGGCTGGCCGCGTTGACCGGGCCGGCCGGGGAGTTCACCGCCGAGCCGGGGGCCCTCGCGGCGCTGCGCGCCGAGCTGGACGACTGGCAGCGGGACGCGGCCGGCGGCGCGGTCCGGGCCAGCTTCCGCCTGGTGGAGCCGGCCGCCGACCCGATGGGCGATGCCTTGACCGACCCGCTCGGCGAGGTGCCGGCCGGGGCCCGGGACCTGCGGGAGGCGGTGGCCGACCAGGCCGGGACGCTCCCCGACGCCGCCCGCTGGCGGGTCGAGTTCGGGCTCCAGGCCGCCGACGAGCCGAGCCTGATCGTCGACGCCGGGCAGGTCTGGCGGTCCCCGCACACCGTGCCCGCCCTCGCCGGCCGGCTGGACTCCCCCCAGGAGACCCTGCTCGCCGAGCTGGGCCGGGCCAGCCGGCTCTGGCCGGAGCTGGACACCGCGCTGCGTACGGCCACCCCGGAGGCCCTGGAGCTGGACGTCGAGGGTGCGCACCGGTTCCTGCGCGACGGCGCTCCGGTGCTGCACGCCGCCGGCTTCGGGGTGCTGGTGCCGTCCTGGTGGCGGCGGCCCTCGTCCCGGCTGGGGGCCCGGCTGCAGGCCCGCAGCCGCACCGCGCCGGGCACCGTGGCGGCAGCCGACGGCGGGTTCGGCCTGGACGCGCTGGTCGACTACCGGTGGGAGGTGGCCCTCGGCGACGAGCCGCTCACCGCCGAGGAGCTGGCCGCGTTGGCGGAGCTGAAGACGCCGCTGGTCCGGCTGCGGGGGCGCTGGGTGGAGCTGGACCCGGGGCGGCTCGCCGCCGGGCTGCGGATGCTCCGTTCGGCCGGTGAGCTGACCGTGGCCGACCTGCTCCGGCTCGGCCTCGCCGACGCGGACTCCGACGACGCGCTCCCGGTGCTGGAGGTGACCGCCGACGGGGCGCTCGGCGAGCTGCTCTCCGGGCAGGCCGAGCGGCGGCTCACCCCGCTGGACCCGCCGCCGACGTTCACCGGGACGCTCCGGCCGTACCAGCGGCGAGGGCTGGCCTGGCTGGCGTTCCTCCAGTCGCTCGGCCTCGGCGGGGTGCTCGCCGACGACATGGGGCTGGGCAAGACGGTGCAGCTGCTCGCCCTGATCGCCGGGGACCCGCCGACCGCCGGGCCGACCCTGCTGGTCTGCCCGATGTCGCTGGTCGGCAACTGGCAACGGGAGGCCGCCCGGTTCGCCCCGACGCTGCGCGTACACGTGCACCACGGTGCCGACCGGGCGCGCCGGGAGGGGTTCGCCGCCGTCGTGCACGCGGCGGACCTGGTCCTCACCACCTACTCGGTGGCCACCCGGGACGCGGTCGAGCTGGCCGGGATCGACTGGCACCGGTTGGTGGTGGACGAGGCGCAGGCCATCAAGAACGCCGCCACCCGGCAGGCGGAGGCGGTCCGGTCGCTGCCCGCCCGGCACCGGGTGGCGGTCACCGGCACGCCGGTGGAGAACCGGCTCGCCGACCTGTGGTCCATCATGCAGTTCGCCAACCCCGGCCTGCTCGGCCCGGCCGCCAGCTTCAAGAAGGCGTACGCCGAGCCGATCGAGCGGCACGGCGACACCGAGGCCGCCGAGCGGCTGCGCCGGATGACCGGCCCGTTCGTGCTGCGCCGACTCAAGACCGACTCGTCGATCATCTCCGATCTGCCCGAGAAGCTGGAGATGGAGGTGCTGTGCAACCTCACCGCCGAACAGGCGTCGCTCTACCGGGCGGTGGTCGATGACATGCTGGCCCGCATCGAGTCCAGCGACGGCATCGAGCGGCGCGGCCTGGTGCTGTCGGCGATGACCCGGCTCAAGCAGGTCTGCAACCACCCCGCCCAACTCCTGCGCGACGGGTCCGCGTTGGCCGGCCGCTCCGGCAAGCTGGCCCGGCTGGAGGAGATCCTCGACGAGGTGCTCGCGGCGGGGGAGCGGGCCCTGCTGTTCACCCAGTACGCCGAGTTCGGCGGGATGCTGCGCGGGCACCTCTCCGCCCGGTTCGGCCGGGAGGTGCTCTTCCTGCACGGCGGGGTGGGCAAGGCCGACCGGGACGCGATGGTGACCCGGTTCCAGTCCGCCGACGGGCCGCCGCTGTTCGTGCTCAGCCTCAAGGCCGGCGGCACCGGGCTGACCCTCACCGCAGCCAACCACGTGGTCCACGTCGACCGGTGGTGGAACCCCGCCGTCGAGGACCAGGCCACCGACCGGGCGTTCCGGATCGGTCAGCGCCGGAGGGTGCAGGTCCGCAAGTTCGTCTGCGCCGGCACGGTGGAGGAGAAGGTGGCCGCGATGATCGCCGAGAAGCGGAGCCTCGCCGCGTCCGTGGTGGGCTCCGGGGAGCAGTGGGTGACCGAGCTGTCCACCGAGCGGCTGCGCGAGCTGTTCGCGCTGGAGGCCGGGGCGGTGGCCGAGTGACCGGGTCGCCGCCGGACGGGTCGGCGTCGACCGGCCGGTTCGCCGACTACGGCCGGCCGCGTCGGGTGGACGGCGGGCTGCGCGCCCGCAGCACCCGGGGCGCGATCGGCCTGTCCTGGTGGTCCCGCCGGTTCCTGGAGGTGCTGGAGTCGTTCGCGCTGGGCACCCGGCTCACCCGGGGCCGGTCGTACGCGCGGGCGGGCCAGGTGCTCAGCCTCGACGTCGCCCCCGGCGTGGTGACCGCGCGGGTGCAGGGCTCCCGGCCCGGGCCGTACCGGGTGCGGATCGCGTTGGAGCCGTTCCCGGCGGCGCTGTGGGACCGGATCGAGGCGGAGCTGGCGGCGCAGGCGTTCTTCAGCGCCCGGCTGCTCGCCGGCGACCTCCCCGCCGAGCTGGAGGAGCTGTGCGCCGGTGTCGGGGCGCCGCTGTTCCCCGCCGGGGTCGACGAGCTGGCCCAGCGGTGCGACTGCCCCGACTTCGCCGTCCCGTGCAAGCACCTCGCGGCGGCGTTCTACCTGCTCGCGGAGGCGTTCGACGCGGACCCGTTCGAGCTGCTGCACTGGCGGGGGCGGCGTCGGGCGGAGCTGCTGGACCGGCTGCGCGCCCTGCGCGCCGCCGCCCCGGCGGTTGCCGGCGGCGGGCCGGGGCCGCCGTCCACGAGGGACGATGCTCCCCGGGTCGCGCCGGCCGTCGGCGCGGCTCGGGCGCTCGCCGCGCTGCCCCCGGCGCCGCTGGACGAGGCCGTCGACCGGTTCTGGGTGCCTCCGGTGCCGCTGCCGGACCGGCCACCGACCCTGTCGACCGGCCCGGACCTGCTGCTGCGGCAGCTCGGCGCGCCCGCGCCCGCGCTCGGCGGGCCCGGCCTGCTGGAACGGCTGCGCCGGGCGTACCGGGAGTTCGGCCAGGCCCGCCCGGAGGCGGGCCGGGCACCGGCGTCGGGGTCCCGTCCGACGCCACGATGACGGGTCCCGGCCCACGGCGGAGACCATCCGGCGGGGAGGGTCCTGGCCACGGTCCACGTCGGACCGGCGGCCGGGCCGGCGTCACAGCCAGCGGCGGCGGAACCGCCACATGAGCGCGGCGTTGGCCAGCAGTACCACCGCGAAGATCGCCCCGGCCAGCCCGCCGGCCAGCACGGTCGCCGCCGGCAGCGAGGCCCACAGCACGATGGTCAACAGCATCAGGTACCGGCCGCGGTGGGCCCGGGCCCGGTGTTCCAGGCGGGCGAAGAACTCCGGATCGCTTTCCCGGAGTTGACGGGTGATCTGTTCGAACCTGCGCTGATCCTCTTTGCTGAGCATGGCGGTGCCTTCCCCTCACGCGTTCAGCGGTTCGGCGGCATACCCGCTGCGGCGGCGGCTCACGCGCTCCTCCTGCTGCTACTTTCGACAGGCCGCCGGGCGGGAGCCGCCGCCGCCGTCCCGCCGGCGGTCCGTCCACCGCTGCCGGAGCGCGGTTTCCCGGGCCGTGGCCGCCTGAGCGCAGCCTTACTCCCGACTTAAGTTTCCCTGTGCCGTGGAACGGCGCACCTCGCGCCGGGACGGTGCGAAACGGCACGTCCGGGCCCGCCCGGTGCGTGTTCGTCCTGCTCCGGACGTCGCCCCCGGCAGCAGTCGAAACGGACCCTCCGTCGGTGGTGTTGAGCGCCGCCTTAAGTGCCTCCACCGGCTGGTTCGGCGTGTCTTGAAGGCCCTTCACCCCCCGGCTACCTTCCGTGGCAACTCCTCCAGCAGTAGCCGCCGCACCCCGCCCCACCCCCCGGGCGCAGCCGTGCCGGCGTTCGACGAAAACGGGATTGGTACATGGCCGACCAGAATGTGCCACCGAGCCGGCAGCGGGACGACCGCGGCTGGGACGGACGACAGCACCCCACCCCGGACGGTTACCGCGACCACGGCACGTCCGCCCCCTACGGCCCGACCGGCCAGCAGCCGAACCATCCGTACCCGGGACATCCGCCCGCCGTCCCCGCCCCGGCCGGCCCGTACCTGGGACATCCGCCCGCCGCCCCCGGGCCGGCGCGACGCGGCCCCCAGTGGGTCGGCCCCGACGGCCTCGGCCGGCCGGCCCAGGCCGCGACCCCCGGCCACGGACTGCCCAACCTCGACGATGACGACGACCCGGGCCGCGGGGTGGGTCGGCGGCGGGCCCTCGCCGCCATCGGGGGAACCGCCGCAGTGGTGGCCGGCGGTGCCGCCCTGGCCATGACCCCGCAGGTACGTGGGCTCTTCGGCGACGACGCCCCGGTCGGCGACGCCACCGGCACCACGGTCACCGACGGCACCCCCGCCCGCCCCAGCGGCCAGCAGCCGAGCACGGTGCGCACCTACACCGAGCAGAACGAGAGCTACATGGGCTCCCGGGCCGGCGAGGCGCTGAAGAAGAACAGCCCCTCCGGTGGGCGTACCTTCTCCGGCCCGGCCGCCGCCGCCGAGGCCACCGAGGTCACGGTCAAGACCGTGCTCGCCAAGGACCCGATCCGGCACCTGGCCAGCCGGGCGACCTTCGGCGCCACCCCGAAGCTGACGGCCGACATCAAGCGGCTCGGCATCGACGCCTGGGTCCGCCAGCAGCTGGAGCCGGAGAAACTCGCGCCCACCCCGGCGGAGCTGAAGCTGGCCGACCTGCCGACGCTCAAGCTGAGCCCCCAGCAGCTACGCGACCGGCGCGACGCCCTCAACGAGCGGGGCGCGCAGCCCGAGCGTGAGGTGGTCGACGCCACCATCGCCCGGCAGATCTGGTCGGAGCGCCAGCTCTTCGAGGTGATGGTCGACTTCTGGAACGACTTCCTGCACGTCGCCGCCAACTTCGACGGCGGCGAGGTGTACCGGACCTCGTTCGACGCCGACGTGGTGCGCAAGCACGCGTTGGGCAGCTACCCGGAGATGCTGGTCGCCGCGAACAAGCACCCGGCGCTGCTGCTCTACCTCAGCCAGAACGACTCCCGCGCCGACGCGGTCAACGAGAACCTGGCCCGGGAGAACCTGGAGCTGTACTCGGTGGGCGTCGACGGCGGCTACAGCGAGAAGGACGTCCGGCAGGCCGCCCTGCTCCAGACCGGCCGCGGCGTCAACGACGGCAAGTACGTCTTCCGCCCGGAGCGGCACTACCTGGGCAAGGTGAAGGTCCTCGGCTTCTCCCACCCGAACAACTCCGACGACCCGAAGAAGGCCGACGCGGCCATCGACGCGTACATCGCGTACATCGCGTTGCACCCGTCGACCGCGAGGTACGTGGCGCAGAGCCTGGCCACCCGGTTCGTTTCGGACACCCCGCCGAAGTCCCTGGTGGAGCGCCTGGCCAAGACGTACTCGGCGAGCAAGGGCATGATCAGGCCGATGCTGATGACGCTCTTCAGCTCCTCGGAGTTCTGGGCGTCGGTGGGCCAGAAGGTGCGCCGGCCGATGGAGTACCTGGTCGCCACGTACCGCACCCTCGGCGTCTCCCCGCAGGCGGCGCCCGGGTTCAAGCAGGGCGACAACAAGCGCACCGCGTTCGCCCAGGGGCTGCGGCAGATCCACGACAAGATGCGCGAGCTGGGCCAGTACCCGATGGGCCAACCCACCCCGGACGGCTACCCGGACGTCTACGTCGCCTGGACCTCGGCCGGCGCGATGGTCAACGGCTGGAACGAGGCCGGCGAGCTGATCGGCGGCTGGCGCACCCAGTTCACGTACACCAGGCCGGAGAAGCTGGTCGCCCGGCCGCCGGCCACCGCCGGGGCGTACGTGGACGCGCTGGCCCAGCGACTGGTGCACCAGAAGCTCAGCGCCCGGGAGCGGGAGCTGATCCTCGACGTCGCCGGGGTGTCGGCGAGCGCCAGGGTCGACGCCACGTTCAACGGGGCCGTCGCCGCCGTCGCGCGGGCGATCCTCGCGTCCCCCCAGCACCACCTCCGGTGAGGCATCCGATGGAGAAGACTGTGCACTCGTTCCCCCTGCACCCCGAATGCCCCGACCTGCGGCGGCTGGCCGACAACCCGGCCGAGGCGCTGCTGCGGGCGGAGGCCGACCTCGTCGCCGCCGAGAACGCCGCCGAGACCGACCGCTACCGGCGGCTCGAGGAGCTGGAGGAGGCCCAGCAGGACGGCCGGGGAGTCACCCGGCGCACCTTCGTGGCCGGGGCCGCCGCCACCGCCACCGCGCTGGCCACCGCCCAGTTCGTCACCACCTCCGCCTCGTTCGCCGCCACGAGGACCGGCACGCTGATCCACGTCTTCCTCTACGGCGGGCTGGACGGGCTGAGCCTGGTCGCCCCGGACGGCGACCCGGTGCTGGCCAAGACCCGCCCCGACCTGCTGCTCGGCGACGACTCCCTGGCCCTGGGCCGAGGGTTCAAGCTGACCAGCGCGTTCAAGCCGCTGGAGCAGTGGCTCAAGGCCGGCCAGCTCGGCTTCGTCCCGGCGGTCTCCGACGAGCGGCTGTCCCGCAGCCACTTCCAGGCCGCGGACGCCTGCAACCTGGGGGGCCTGCCCAGCGAGACCGGCGGCCGGGGCTGGCTGGACAGCCTGGTCGACAACCTCGGCAAGGGCACCGCGTTCCGCAGCGTCGGCATCGGCAGCACCCTGCCGCGGTCGCTGGTCGGCACCAACGGCGCGCTGTCCATGAACAGCGTCGGCTCGCTGCGGCTCAACGGCGACGCCCGGTACCGGGCCGCCACCGAGAAGGCGATCAGGGGCCTGTTCACCGGGATCAACCACCCGGTCGAGGAGGCGGTGCAGGACGGCCTCGGCGCGCTGGCCACCGCGCAGAAGCTGGCCGCGAAGCCGTACCAGGCGGTCGAGGGCGTCAGGTACGAGGGCGTCGGGAACGCGTTCCAGCAGCTCGCCCAGCTCATCAAGGGCGGGGCGAACGTCCGGGTCGCCACCGTCGGGATGGGCGGCTACGACACCCACGAGAACCAGGGCACCCGGTCCGGCGGCCAACTGCACCGGCGGCTCAACGAGCTGGCCGGCGCCATGGCCGCCTTCTTCACCGACCTGGGCGACAAGGCCGCCGACGTGACGATCATGGTGTCCAGCGAGTTCGGCCGCCGGGTCTCCTCCAACGGTGGCGGCACCGACCACGGCCACGGCGGGGTGGTCACCGTCCTGTCCGGCCGCAAGCTCGCCGGTTCCCTGCTCGGCGCCTGGAACGGCCTGGACAAGCTGGACTCCGGCGACGTGCCCGAGTACAACAACATGTTCAACGTGTACGGATCCGTCGCCCAGGGCCGGTTCGGGCTCACCACCGCGCAGGTGGACAAGATCTTCCCCCGGCGGAAGTTCAGCCCGATGAAGCTGTACGCGTGACCCATCAGCACGCCCACGCCGCCGGCCGCCGCGCCGGGACCCCGTCCCGGCGCGGCGGCCGGTCGGCTGCTCCCGTACCCCCGGCGGCGGTGCCCCGGCGCGGGCCGGGCGGCCGGCGGGCGCTGGCCACCCTGTTCTGGGTGGGCCTGGTCGCGGCCGTGCTGCCGTGGTGGCTGGACACCCCGGCCGGCTCGCTGGACGGCACCGGTGCCACGCTGACCGCCGCCGGGCGGATCGCCGGCCTGGTCGCCGGCTACCTGCTGCTGGTGCAGGTGCTGATGATGAGCCGCCTCGGCCTGCTGGGACGCCTCGCCGGGGAGCGGATCTCCCGCTGGCACCGCGACGTCGGCGCCACCCTGGTGGTCACCGTGCTGGCCCACCTGTCGCTGATCGTGGTCGGCTACGCCGCCGGCCGGCGGTCGGTGCTCGGCCAGGCCGGCGAGCTGCTGCGCGAGTACGAGGACATGGTCGCCGCGTTCGCCGCCGCCGGCATCCTGGTGCTGCTCGGCCTCACCGGGATCCGGGCGGTCCGCACCGCCCTGCCCTACGAGCTCTGGCACCACCTGCACCTGGCCAGCTACCTGGTCCTGCTGCTCGGCTTCAGCCACCAGTTCAGCAACGGCGCCCAGCTCTTCCCGGCCGGCCCGGTACGCGCCGGCTGGATCGCCGCGTACGGGCTGGTCGCCGCCGCCCTGCTCTGGGGCCAGGTGGTGGCCCCGCTGCGGTTCAACCTGCGGCACCGGCTGCGGGTGGCCGACGTGGTCGCGGAGAGCCCGGACACCGTCTCGGTCTACCTCACCGGTGACCGGCTCGACCGCATCGACCTGCTCGGCGGGCAGTTCTTCCGCTGGCGGTTCCTCACCCGGGGCTGCTGGTGGCAGTCGCACCCGTTCTCCGTCTCCGCCGCCGCGAACGGCCGCTGGCTGCGGCTGACCGTCAAGGTGGTCGGCCGGCACACCGCCGACCTGCGCGACCTCGACCAGGGCACCCGGGTCTGGGCGGAGGGCCCCTCGGGCACGTTCACCGCCGCCCACCGCACCCGGGAGCGCGCCCTGCTGATCGCCGGCGGCAGCGGGATCACCCCGCTGCGGGCGATGCTGGAGGAGCTGCCGCCCGGCGCGGCCCTGATCTACCGGGCCCGCACCGCCGACGACGTGCTGCTGAACCGGGAGCTGGACTGGCTGGCCCAGGAGCGGGGCACCGACGTCTGGTACGTCATCGGCTCCCGCGACGACCAGGGCCCCCGGCAGGTGATGAGTGCCGAGGGCCTGCGCCAGTTGGTGCCCGACGTGGCCCGCCGGGACGTCTACCTGTGCGGCCCGCCCGGCCTGATGGAACAGTCCGTCCGGGCGCTGCGCCGGGCCGGCGTGCCGCGCCGGCAGATCCACCTCGCCACCTTCGAGCTGTAGCCGTCCACCGCCGCCTCCGTCGGTCCCGTCGCCTTCGCCTCCGTTCCGTTGCCTCCGTCCACCGTCGCCTTCGAGTCTGTGAGGAGATCCCCGCCCATGCGTCGTGCGCTGCTCGCGATCGCCGGCCTCGCGGCCGGCACCACCGCGCTGGTGGTGCTCAAGGGCGCCCCGGAGGCCAGCCCGGTCGCCCAGGAGCTGCCCGCCCCCCGGCCGCCGGTGGTGCCGTCCGGGCCGGCCCCGGGCCGATCGGCCGAGCCCACGCCGACCTCCGCCGCGTCGGCCCGCGCCACCGTCACCCCGAAGCCCCGCGCCAGCGCCACCCGCACCCCGGGCTCCCGGACCGGCACCTCGGCCCGGCCCACCTCGGTGCCGCGCACCACCACCGCGCCGCCGAAGTCCACCACCCGCAAGGTGACCGGGTCGGTGGTCTCCAACGAGTACGGCAACGTGCAGGTGCAGATCACCCTGTCCGGGACCCGGATCGTCGACGTGGTGGCGCTGGAGCTGCCCCAGGAGACCGCGCAGTCCGACCGGCGCAGCGAGGAGATCGACGGCCGGTACAGCGGCACCGCCGGGCAGGTCGTGCAGAAGCAGGGCGCCGACCTGGACACCGTCTCCGGGGCGACCGCCACCAGCACCTCGTACCGGAAGTCGTTGCAGGCCGCCCTCGACCGGGCGCGCTGAGGTGACCACGCCGGTGACCCGCCCCGGCCTGCGCCGGGTCGAGCAGGTCATGGGTACGGCGATCAGCCTCGACCTCGCCGATGACCTGCCCACGGCGCGGCTGCGCGAGCTGACCGGGGACGCCTTCGCCTGGCTGCGCGAGGTGGACGCCCGGTTCAGCACGTACCGGGCCGACAGCGAGGTGTGCCGGTTCGACCGGGGCGAGGTGCCGCTGTCCAAGGCGTCCGGGGACCTGCGCACGGTCCTGGAGCGCTGCGCCGACCTGTGGGGCGCCACGGACGGCTTCTTCGACGCGTACGCCACCGGGCGGCTGGACCCGTCCGGCTACGTGAAGGGCTGGGCGGCGCAGGTCGCCTCGGACCGGTTGGTCGCCGCGGGGGCACCGAACCACTGCCTGAACGCCGGCGGGGACGTCCGCGTCCGGGGGCACTCGGCGAGCGGCCGGCCGTGGCGGGTCGGCGTCCGGCACCCGTGGGACGAGTCGGCGGCCTGCCTGGTGCTCACCGGCACCGACCTGGCCGTGGCCACCTCCGGGGTGTACGAGCGCGGGCACCACGTGCTCGACCCGCGCAGGGGGGTCCCGGCCGCCGGCCTGCGCTCGGTCACCGTGGTCGGCCCGGACCTGGGGGTCGCCGACGCGTACGCCACGGCGGCGGTGGCGATGGGGGTGGCCGGCATCGGCTGGCTCGACCGCCTCCCGGGCCACCTGCACGCGGTGATCACGGACGACGCCCGCTGCCTACACTCCCCCCGCCTCCCCCTCCTCCCCGCCCCGTTCTCGCTCCTCCCCACCTGACGGCCCCGGCCCTGCGCCCCGTCGCTCGCCGTGATCATGCACTCGCGGCCCCGGGATGGGGCTTTCGTCCCGGTATGACCGGGCCCGAACTGCAAGATCGCGGAGGGCGGGGGTGGGGTGGGGTGGGTGGTCAGCGGGTGGTGGGTGGGGGGTTAGCCGGCGGGGCGGCGGGTGCCGGTCGGGTGGGCGCCTCCGGGGCGGGGGCGGCCGGGGCGAGAGCCGGCCGGGCGGGTCGGCGGCCAGCGGTGCCCGCGTCGGTGGTGCGGTGGCGGTTCGGCGCCGTCTGGCCGGCGTGCCGCGTCATCCCTGCTGGACATCACACCCCCGCTCGGGGCGCTGTCGCCCCCTCGTCCGGGTCAACGACGTCCCGGGGCGCGGGACGCTGCCCGGGGCCCGTCGGCTCCCCGACAGGCGGGCGTGTGGCGGGGCGGGTTCACCAGCCGCGTCGTGGCAGTGGCAGGTGCCCGGGAAGCAACTCGGGGGTGAGTGTCACGCCGGTGGCCAGCAGCGCGTCGACCAGCACGTTCTGCACCAGGTAGGAGTCCGGGAGCTGCCAGCGCGCCTGTTCCGGGGCGACCGCCCAGCGGACCGTGCCCTCCGGCAGCCGGGTCGGCGGCGCCGGGATCCACGAGCCGACGCCGTGCCGGACCACGTGGAAGCAGTGCTCCAGCTCCGGGCGCAGCGGGTCGCCGGGACGGACCAGGAACATCCACCGCCCGGTCGGCGTCACCACCACCGGGCCGCGGACCCCGAAGCCGGCCGGGTGGTTCCCGACCACGTCGAGTACCCCCCGTCCGAGGTGGGCCGGCACCTCCAGGACGTCGAACGCCCGCCCGGTGGGCAGCAGCACGCCGTACGGGCGGCTGCGCCACCAGGTCGCCACCCGCGCCGCGTCGGTGCTGGCCGCCCGCTCCCAGTCCTCCAGGGCGGGATGACAGCCGACGGTGGGACAGCCGGCCCGACCGCACACGAAGCGGCTGCGGGCCAGGCATGCGCCGGGGGTCACCTCCCAGCCGTGGACGGCGTAGCGGACGGCGACCCGGCGCAGCCGGACCCGTTCCAGCGGCGACAGTTGCGCGACCCGCGGCCCGACGTTCCCCCACATGCCTACGAACTCCTCTCGCCCGGACCGGTAGGTGCCAGGTCGCTTGTCGAGCGCCGTCACTGCCGTAACCCGCGTTCGTTGACTTGACGGAACGGCTGATGCAAGTTGCACGAAAGCTAAGAGTGCTGACCACACGGCCGACGTACAGGCTGTGCGACCAGCGAAAACTTGAGGACGAACGGACCACCGATTCGTCCGCACGGTCGCCGCCGAGGCCAACCGGCCCGGCCAGGGGAGGAATGGACATGGACGAGTTACCCATCGGTCGGCGGGTGGCGTACTGGCGCGGCCGGCGCAAGATGTCCCAGCAGGTCTTCGCCGACCGGCTCGGCAAGTCCAAGAGCTGGGTGGACAAGGTCGAGCGCGGGGTGCGCCGGCTGGACAAGTTCTCCGTCCTCTACGAGATCGCCTACATCCTCGAGGTCGACGTTCAGTTGCTGCTCGGCAAGGACCCGGAGCGGCGTACCGACGTGCTCAACTGCATCGACCCGGTCGAGGTCCAGGAGATCCGGGCGGCCCTGGAGCGGTACGACTCGATGAGCGCCTACTTCGACGCCGCCCCGTTCCCGCCACCGCTGGTGGACATGCGCAAGGCGGTCAACCACGCCTGGCTGACCTACCAGTACGGCCGCTACGGGATGCTCATCCGGGCGCTGCCGAAGCTGCTGCGCGACGCCCAGGCCGCGGACGCCGGCCACGACGGCGACCAGGCCCGCGACGCCGCCCACCTGCTCGGCCAGGTGTACCAGATCGCCTCCTCGGTGTTGCGCAAGCTCGGCGAGTGCGACCTGGCCTGGCTGGCCGCCGACCGGTCGATGGCGGTCGCCCAGCGGGCCGACGACCAGCTCCTCGCCGGGATCGCCACCACCCGGGTCTGCAACGCGATGGTCGCCATGGGGCGGGCCCGTTCCGCGCTGGAACTCAACGTCAACATCGCCAACCGGCTGGCCCCCGGCGGCGGCAACGACGCCACCCCCGACCGGCTCTCCGTCTACGGGATACTGCTGCTTCAAGGCGCGATGGCCGCTGCCCGGCTCGGCGACTCGGCGACCGTGGACGACCTGATCAACGGCGCCCAGGAGGCGGCCGTCCTGCTCGGCGGCGACCAGAACCACTACTGGACCTCATTCGGCCCGACGAACGTCGAGCTGCACCGGGCCGCCGCCGCGGTGGAGCTGGGCGACGGGGGGCGGGCGGTGGAGGTGCACCAGCAGCGCATCCCCGAGTCGTCCTTCAACGGACTGCTCCCCGAGCGCCGGGCCCACCATCTGCTCGACATCGCCCGGGGCATGGCCCAGATCGGCGACGTGGCCACCGCCGGGGAGATGCTGCTGCGCGGCGACCGGCTCGCGCCCTCGGAGATCCGCTGTCGCCCAATCGCCCACGAGGTGATGTCGGACGTCCTGCGTCGCACACGGGGTGCGCTGCCTCCGCCGATTGCGGAGTTGGCTGAGCACATGGGAGTGGGAGTATGAGCGCGGCGGGGGTCGGTATGAACGGCGCGCACCGCGGCAGCGAGCGCCATGGTGTGCTCTACGTCATCGCCTGCGGGTCGCCGCTGGCCGGTCACGTCGGCCGCTTGGTCGAGCTGGCACAGCAGGACGGCCGGGAGGTCTGCGTGGTCGTCACGCCGGACGGCGCGAAGTTCGTCGACCGGCCGGCGCTGGCCCGGCAGACCGGCCATCCGGTCCGCAGCCGGTACAAGGACCCGGGTGACCTGGACGTGCTGCCGCCGGCCGACGCGATCATCGTCTGCCCGGCCACGGTCAACAAGTGGGCGGCCGGGATCACCGACACCCTCGCCCTCGGCCTGCTGGTCGAGGCGCAGGGCAAGGGGGTGCCGATCGTGGCGGTGCCGTTCACCAACGTCGCGATGGCCGGGCACCCGGCCTTCCGGGCCAGCCTGGCCCGGCTCGCCGAGTGGGGGGTGGACGTCGTCTTCGGCGAGCACGTCGTGCCGCTGCACCCACCCGGCGCAGGCGAGCGTCACCTGCACGCGTTCCCGTGGGGCGCCGGCCTGGCGGCGCTCCGCGACCGGCGCTGCCCGGTCACCCCAGCCGCCTGATCGAGGAGCAGGGCCCCTTGCCGACGGATTCCGTTGCACCCGGGGGCCCTGTCCACAGCCGCGGCCCTGACCTACGGCGCGCGCCGGTAGAGTGGCCCGCCGTGAGCAAAACCCCGACACCGCCGACGGTGGCCGACGTGGTGGCGACGCTGCACCGGCACTATCCGCCGGCCTGGGCCGAGGACTGGGACCGGGTCGGGCTGGTGCTCGGCGAGCCGACCGCCGAGGTCCGCCGGGTGGCCTGCGTCGTCGACGTCGTCCCCGAGACCGTCGCCGAGGCCCTCGCCGCCGGGGCGGACATGATCGTCGCCCACCACCCGCTGCTGCTGCGCGGGGTCTCCTCGGTCGCCCCGACGACGTACAAGGGGCGGATCGTCCACCAACTGATCAAGGCCGACGTTGCGCTCCTCGTCGCGCACACCAACGCCGACGTGGCCGATCCCGGCGTCTCCGACGCGCTGGCGGCCCGCTTCGGGCTGACCGGGCTGCGCCCGCTGCACCCCCCGGCCCCGGGCACCCCGGCCGTCGGCGCGGGCCGGGGGATCGGCCGGATCGGCGAGCTGCCCCGGCCGATGACCCTCGCCGAGCTGACCAGGTACGCCGCCGCCGTGCTGCCCGCCACCGCCTGGGGCGTCCGCGCCGCCGGCGACCCGACGCGGACAGTGCGTACCCTTGCGGTCAGCGGTGGCTCGGGGGACGCCTTCCTCGGCGCGGCCACCGCGGCCGGCGTCGACGCCTACCTCACCGCCGACCTGCGCCACCACCCGGCCGGCGAGCACCTCGCCGCCGGCGGCCCGGCCCTGCTCGACGCCGCCCACTGGGCGACCGAACGACCCTGGCTGGACGACCTGGCCGCCCTCCTTCGGGCGGAGCTGGGCGTCGAGACCATGGTGTCCGACCTGGACACCGACCCGTGGACGGTGCACGCCGCCGCGCCCGGCGGCGGCTCGGCACCCGCCGACCCCGCCACCATCGACCCCGCGCCCGGCGGCGCCGCCCCGGTATCCGCCGCCGATCCCGACCCCGACCCCGCCCCCGCCGCGGACGACAAGGAGCCCAGACCGTGAAGGCTGACCCCAAGGTCCAGCGCCGCCTGCTCGACCTCCAGGCGATCGACACCTCCCTCGCCCAGCTCGCCCACCGCCGCCGTTCCCTGCCCGAGCGGGCGGAGCTGGAGGGCCTCGCGCGGGAGCTGTCCGCGCTGGAGGACGAGCGGGTCCGCGCCCAGGTCGCCGTCGACGACCTGGACCGGGACATCGCCCGGCTGGAGAAGGACGTCGAGCAGGTCCGGGCCCGCAAGAACAAGGACGAGGTGCGGCTCGCCGCCGGCACCGGACCGGCCCGGGAACTGGAGGCGCTCCAGCACGAGCTGGTCTCGCTGAACCGCCGGCAGAGCGACCTGGAGGACGCCGAGCTGGAGCTGATGGAGCAGCGGGAGACCGCGCAGGGGGTGCTCGACGGCATCGAGCGGCGGGCGGCCGAGGCGCGGGAGCGGCGGGCCGCGGCCGAGCAGCGTCGCGACGAGGCCCTCGCCGAGATCGCCAAGGAGGAGGAGTTCAAGCGGACCGCCCGCCAGCCCCTCGCCGGCGACCTGCCGGGCGAACTGGTCACCCTCTACGACAAGATCCGCGAGGACAGCGGCCTCGGCGCGGCGCTGCTGACCGGCGCCCGCTGCGGCGGCTGCCGGCTGGACCTCTCCGGCGCCGACATTGCCCGCATCCGTAAGGCAGCCCCGGACGAGGTGGTCCGCTGCGAGGAGTGCCGCCGGATCATGGTCCGCACCAACGAGTCCGGGCTGTAGGCGCGGTGGCGGTGCGCGCGGTTGTCATCGAGGCCGACGGCGGGTCCCGGGGCAACCCCGGCCCGGCCGGCTACGGCGCGGTGGTCCGGGACCCGGCCAGCGGCGAGGTGCTGGCCGAGCGGTCCGAGGCGATCGGCACCGCCACCAACAACGTCGCCGAGTACCGCGGGCTCATCGCCGGCCTGGAGGCCGCCGCCGAGCTGGGCGCGGCCGAGGTCGACGCCCGGCTGGACTCCAAGCTGGTGGTCGAGCAGATGTGCGGGCGCTGGCAGATCAAGCACCCGGGGCTGCGTCCGCTCGCCGCGCAGGCGGCGGCCCTGGTCGGCCGGTTCGCCGCGGTGCGCTTCCAGTGGATCCCGCGGGAACGCAACCGGCACGCCGACGCCCTCGCCAACGCGGCGATGGACGCCGCCGCCGGCAAGCAGGCCCGCACCGCTGCGCCGGCTGCGATCGTCGAGCCGGCCCGGACCGCCGCGTCGGCTGCGATCGGCGAGCCGCCGCGCGAGGTGGCCGCCCCGGATTCGCCCGCCCGGGCCCGTGCCCGCGAGGCAGCCGCCCGCGCCGCCACCCGGGGGGCCGGCTCCGACCCGGCCACCATCCCCGCCTCCTGGGAACCGCAGCCCAGTGACACCGCCACCCGGCTGATCCTGGTCCGGCACGGCGAGACCGAGTTCACCGAGCAGCGCCGCTACTCCGGCCGGGGCGATGTGCCGCTGTCCGCGCGGGGCCGGGCCCAGGTGCGGGCCACGGCCGCCCGGGTGGCCGCCCTCGCGCCGTCCGTCGCGGCCGTGGTCAGCTCGCCCCTGTCCCGGTGTACGGCGACCGCCGAGGCGATCGCCGGGGCGCTCGGCGACGTCCCGGTACGCACGGCCGGGGACCTGATCGAGTGCGACTTCGGCGCCTGGGAGGGGCGCACCTTCGCCGAGGTGCGCGCCGGCTGGCCGGGGGAGCTGGACGCCTGGCTCGCCTCCACCCGCGTCGCCCCACCGGACGGCGAGTCGTTCACCGAGGTCGCCGCCCGGACGACCCGGGTCACGGACGCGCTGATCGAGGCGTACCCCGGGGAGACCGTGGTGGTGGTCTCGCACGTCTCGCCGATCAAGCTGGTGCTGCGCGACGCCCTCAGCGCCGACGACGCGTTCCTGCACCGGCTCTACCTCGACGCGGCCGGAATCTCCGTCCTGGACCGCTGGCCCGACGGTGGCCTGGCGGTCCGCTCGATCAACGACACCGCCCACCTCCCCACCCCCTGACCCCACCCCCGCCCCGCGCACCTTTCGGGAAGAGTGGCCATTCCTCGGCGAATGGCCACTCTTTCCGGGTTTTGCGCGTTCAGCGGCGGGCGCGGTTCTCCAGGGCCTCGTTGAGCCGGGCGAGCATGTCGGCGAGGGTGTCCCGGTCCCCGGGCGTCCAGTCGGCGAGGATGTCCCCGTAGAGCCGGGTGCGGGCCGCCCGCACGGCGTCCATCCGGTGCAGCCCCGCCGGGGTGGGGGAGATGACCGTGCCCCGGCCGTCGGTCGGGTCGGGGGACCGGGCGATCAGGGCGTCCCGCTGCATCGCCGAGACCTGCCGGGTGACCGTGGAGCCGTCGAGGTTGAGCCGGGCGGCCAGCGCCGACACGTTCTGCGGCCCGGCCACGGCCAGGTGCCGCAGGATCACGTACGCCGCTCGGTCGAGCACCCGGTGCTCGGCGGTGCCGGTGGCCCGTCGGGTCGCCTCACCGAGGCGCATCAGCATCGCCACCTCGGTCTCGATGCGCGCGAGGGCGGTCTCGTCCGGCCCGCTTCCCGTGGTGTGGTCGTCGCTCATGCTTGTATGATACAACCGAATTGCCTGTACGATACAGCTATCTGGGAGGCGGAGTGGATCGGCGTACCGAGCCCAACCGCAGTGCCATCTACGCCACCACACTGGTGGCCTTCCTCGCCATCGCCGGCATCGCCGTGGTCGACCCGATCCTGCCCGCCATCGGCGAGGCCATCGGGGTCACCGCCTGGCAGGTCGAGCTGCTGTTCACGGCGTACATCGCGGTGATGGCCGTCGGGATGATCCCGGCGACGCTGGCCAGCGGCCGGTTCGGCTTCAAACCGGTGCTGATCACCGGCGTCTCGGTGGTCGGCCTGGCCGCCATCGGAGCCTCGTTCAGCAACGACATCGTCCAGCTCTCCGTGCTGCGCGGCGTGTGGGGGCTGGGCAACGCGATGTTCTTCGCCACCGCCATGGTGGTGCTGGTCAACCTCGCCAACGACCGTGAATGGGTGGTCGGCCTCTTCGAGACCGCGCTCGGCCTCGGCTTCGCAGTCGGACCGCTGATCGGCGGCCTGCTCGGCCAGGTGAGCTGGCGGCTGCCGTTCTTCGTCTGCGGCGTGTTCATGGTGCTCGCCCTGGCCGTCGCGTCCCGCGAGATCCGCGAGCCGGCCAACCGGCAGCCGCCCGTACGCGTCGGGCAGATCTTCTCGACCTACCGCAGGCCCGCGTTCGTCACCCTGTGCGTGGTCACCGCCGCGTACAACTTCGTCTTCTTCGTGGTGCTCGGCTACACGCCGCTCTTCCTCGGCCTGGACATCGTCCCGCTGGGGCTGGCGTTCACCGGCTGGGGCCTCGGCCTGGCCGCCGGCATCCTGGTGCTCGGCCACCGGCTCGCCCACCGCATCGGCGCGGTGCAGACCGTCGGCGTGGCCATCGCCGGCCTACTGGTCTGCATGGTCCTGTTCGCCACCTCGACCGGCACCGCCATGTCGCTGGTGGTGCTCGTCATCTCCGGCCTGTTCATGGGCCTGGCCAACGCCAACCTCACCGACCTGGCGCTCGGCCTCGGCTCCGGTGACCGCCGGGTGGCCACCGGCGCGTTCAACCTGGTCCGCTGGGGGGCCGCCGCGCCCGCCCCGATCATCTCCGGCAAGCTCGCCGAGCACAGCCTCGCCCTGCCGTTCTGGGTCGGCTTCGGCGTCCTCGCCGTCGGCGTGCTGGTCTACCTGGCCTTCGCCCACGTGATGGCCGCCGGCTACGGCGAGCGGGTGCTCTGGTCCCGCTGGAACCGGGCCGCCACCGACGTCGAGCACACCCCGGAGGAACCGGTCGGCGAGGCGTACTGAGCCGCCGCTGAGCCCGCTCCCCGGGGCGGCCCCGGTCGCGGGCTCAGCACAGCGCGGCGCTGCCCGTGTCCCGTTGCCTGGGCGGCTCCGGTCGCCGGTGTGCCGACCAGCACGGCCGCGTCGACGCTCAGCGCAGCGCGCGCCAGAGCAGATACAGGCCGATGCCGGTGCCGAACACCACAATCAGCGTCTTCAGCACCACCGGCGGCAGCCGGCGAACCAGCCGCGCGCCCACATACCCGCCGACCAGGGTCGCCGGGGCGACCACCGCCACGGCCGCCCAGTTGATCGGGCCGAACAGCGCGAAGACCACCAGCGTGGTCAGCCCGACCGTGGCGGACAACAGGTTCTTGACCGCCGAGACCCGGGCCAGCGTCGCGTCCAGCACCAGGGCCAGGCCGGCCACCAGCATCACCCCGAGCGCCGCGCCGAAGTAGCCGCCGTACACCGCGCCGACCGCGACCATGGCCTGCACCGTCACCGTACGACGGCGCGGAGCCAGGTCGGCCGGGTGCCCGACGAGGCGGCGCAGCGGATCCTGGAAGGCGAGCACGGCGGTGGCCCCGAGCACCAGGAACGGCACGGTCAGCTCGAACGCCCGTGCCGGGGTGGCCAGCAGCAGCAGGCAGCCGACGATCGTGCCGGCGACGGTGGTCGGCAGCAGCAGCCACAGCGCCCGCCCGCGAGGCAGGTCCGCCCGGCTGCCCGCCACGCTGGCCACGTACCCGGGGAAGACCGACACGGAGTTGCTCACGTTCGCGGGAATCGGCGGCAGGCCGACCGCGATCAGGGCCGGGAAGGTGATCAGCGAACCGCCCCCGGCCACCGCGTTCACCGTGCCCGCGGCGAGACCGGCAGTGACCAGGAGCGCAGCGCTGGAGAGATCCACGATCCCCGAGGCTAGTACGCCCGAGGCACCCCCGCCCCCGTACCCTGACCTTGATCCACTTCACGTCACGCACCCCCGCAGTCTCCAGGCCCCGCCCTTCCCCGATGTCCATGACATCGAGTGGATCAAGGGCGGGCGAGGGCCGGCAATAGGCGAGGCCGCCGCGTCGTTAGGATGGGTGGTGCGACGGACGAGTCGACCGGGCGGTCGCGTCGACGGGCTCCGGCCCGTCGCCGAGGAACGTCCGGACTCCACAGGGCAGGGTGGTTGTTAACGGCAACCCGGGGCGACCCGCGGGACAGTGCCACAGAAAACAGACCGCCGGCCCCAACGGGGACGGTAAGGGTGAAACGGTGGGGTAAGAGCCCACCAGCATCCCGGGTGACCGGGATGGCTCGGTAAACCCCACCCGGAGCAAGGCCAAAATGGGCCGCCATCGCAAGATGACGGCCCAGCGCAGACGCTTGAGGGCTGCCCGCCCGATGTCTGCGGGTAGGCCGCACGAGCCTGCCGGCGACGGCAGGCCTAGATGGATGGCCGCCGCTGGCGCGGACCCCGCGAGGGGTAGGCGCCGGGCACAGAATCCGGCGTACAGGTCGACTCGTCCGTCGCCCACCAGCTCAGAGCCGTGATCAAGGCTCTGACCTGGTCTTTTGTTTGGTGTCGTTGGTTGACCTTGGGCGACGACGGCACCGGCCGGCGCCGCAAGCGGTCGACCAAGCGGCGGTAGGATGCCCCGGAACCTCCTCGGCGCAAGGTCGAACGGTGCACGTCGGCAAGACGTACACCGCCTCGGACGGCTCGACCTACCGGCCGTCCATGTGGCTCACGCTGACGCTCGGCTCGTACGGGCCGGAGCGGTACCGCCCGATGGCCGACCTGGGCGCCGGCTGCGGGTTGCGGCAAGGTGAGATCTTCGGGCTCGGTGTCGATCAGGTCGACTTCGCGTCAGGCTGGGTCCACGTCGTTCGGCAAGTCAAGGTGGTCCGCTCCCGGCTGGTCTTCGGCCTACCCAAGAACGATCGGGACCGCCGCATCCCGCTACCTGACTCGGTTGCACAGCCACTCAAAGAGCACGCCAAGAAGTACGACCCACTCTCGATCACCCTGCCGTGGGAAGACCCGTTCAGCGAGGAGCGGGTGACGGCGCCGCTGATCTTCACCACCACCCGGCGGGGTGCGCTCAAGCGTGCCACCTTCGACGGCAAGAGTTGGCGCCCGGCGGTCGAGGCGGCCGGCATCATCCCGACCCGGCGACCGGGATGCACGCGCTTCGCCACTTCTACGCCTCGGCGCTGCTGGACGCGGGGGAGAGCATCAAAGCCCTTGCCTCGTACCTCGGGCACTCCGACCCCGGCTTCACGCTCCGCGTCTATACCCACCTGATGCCGGCCAGCGAGGAACGTACCCGCCGCGCAATCGATGATCTTTTCCAAGAACCCCCGTCCACAGACTGATCTACCACCTAGTCGAGTGGCGCGCCGTGCGAGTGGTCTTCACGTCGCGGATGTCGCTCTCCGCGCGTCAACCAAGGGCACGTATCAGTGCCGGGGCGGCCGGCGCGATCGGTTGCGAAATTCGCTGTCCGATCGTTGGAGCACAGTGGTAGAAAGCCGGGTGCATAAAATTCTCACGTTCTCTGATCATCTGCGGCTGATCAACGAACGGTCGACCGCCTTCCGCGCTGCGGTCGCCGCGGCACCCAGTCTCGACATGCAGGTTCCGACCCATCCCGAGCGGACGCTGTTTGATCTCGTGCAACACGTGGGCATGGGCCGCCGCAAATCAGCCGCCATCGTCGCGGCAGGGCCCGCAGACGCACCCCCGGAGAAGTTGGCCTGGGACGACGGCATGGGTGCGCCTCGGGAACGCGAGGCACTGCTGGCCTGGTGGACCGAGTCCATCGAGCAACTGACGAGCGCGCTGCGTGAGGCCGGCCCGGATCGCAGTTGTTGGACGTGGTGGGATGACTCGCCGTCACCGCAAACCTCTGGTGCCTGGGCACGGCGACAGGTCCCCGAGATCGCGGTGCACACCTACGACGCCCAGCTCACCCTGGGTGCCCCGCAGCCGCTACCAGAAGAGGTCGCCTTCGACGGTTTCGACGACTGCCAGTTCACCCTCTGCGCAACCACGGTCGCCTGGCCACACGATCCCGCCATCGTCGATTACCACGCCACCGAGGGCCACTCCTGGCGCCTTCGGCTTTCTCAAGACGGCGCACAGGTCGCCCGCTTCACGCCCGTTGCCGGCGAGGATCCCGAAACGGCCGACGCCTCCGCCCGGGGCACGGCAAGTGACCTGGTCCTGTTCTTCTACGGCCGCATACCGCTGGATTCGCTGAAGTTCGAAGGCGACCGTCGCATCTTCGATCAGCTCGCCGCCTGGGACCCGTCCGTGTGACAACCGACGACATGCGATCTCGTGCACCCGGGGCCACATGACCCCTGGCAACTGGCTGGGGCTCTTCCGCGATGTGGTCGATCGCGAATTGGTTGGCAGACGACGCCTGACGGCCTGGCGACGGCCTACAGCGGCCCTCGCCAGGTTCTGACCCTGGTCAGCGGGTCTGTCGTGATCTTAATCCGGCCTACAGGTCGACTCGTCCGTCGCCCACCAGCTCAGAGACCTTAATCAAGGCTCTGAGCTGGTTCTATGTTCGGGTGTCGATGGTCGCTCTCGGTCAACATTGGCCGGCGTTTGACGCCCTGAGGACGTCCTGACGCCCTGGAGACGCCCTGAGCGCAGAATCAGTTGACCTTGCCCTGGACCGGGCCGGCTGCGCCGTCGTGGCGGCATTTCCGGGGCCGGCGCTCGGGGACCCTGGGTCGGGGCTTCCGGCTGCGAGGGAGGGCCCGGGCACGTCCTAGCGGTGGGGCTGCTGCGGCGACCCGGTGACCCGATGGCAAGCCAGTCCCGGGGTTGGACTGGCACGGCAGCCGGAAGCCCCGACCACGCGACCAGGCCGACCCGCCGGCTTCCGTCACGGCCTCTCTGTGGCTGGTTCCTGCCTGCGGTGGGGCGGTGTCCCGGCGGCTGTCGGTGGCTCACCGCCCCGGCGCCGTAGGCGGGCTGGGCCGGGCTTGCCGCCCCGCACCGCGCGGAGCGCGGTTCCTTGATCCTAAGGAGAACGTTTCGGCAGTGCTGACGGATCACATGTTGTCCTCCGTCGACTGATGCGCGACGCTCGTCCGCCAACTGATCTGCGACACAGTCGGCGCGGTAGGCGGCAGATCCGCATGGGGCAGAATGTGACGATGACGATCTCCGTTGACGACTCCGGTTTGGTCCGGATTGTGACGGCCGTTCTTCGCGACGGCGATCGGGTGTTGCTGTGTCATCGAATCCCCGGACGCCGTTGGTATCCCGACGTGTGGGACCTGCCGGGTGGTCATGTTGAGGAGGGAGAGGATCCGAAAGAGAGCCTCGTCCGCGAGCTTCGGGAGGAGTTGGGAATCACGGCGTCGGAGCCGTCCAGCCCGCCGATGCATGAGATCCGGACCTCGACGTTCGACATGCAGATCTGGTTGGTCGACAGGTGGACCGGAACACCCGTCAACGCCGCGCCGGACGAGCACGACGCTGTGGCGTGGTTCGAGACGTCCGACCTTGACAGCCTGCGTCTCGCCCATGAGTCGTATCTCTCGATGCTCACCGCCGTGCTCGTCACGTGACATCGCTCCGGAAGCCAGGGGTGCACGCTCATTGGCTACTTGTGGGCAGTGCGACCGAGGTTGAGATTCGCTGGGTCGAGTCGACTTGGCAGCGTCGGATCACCAGGGTGCGACGTCTCACGGGTGGTTGGACGTCCACCATGCTGGGCCTGACCGGACACGACGGCGAACAGGCTGTACTCCGCTTGATGACGAAGGAGCCGTGGCGCCGACACGCTGCCGGATTGCTTTCCAGAGAGGCGGCCGTCCAGCAGCAGTTGCAACGGTCATCGATCCCAGTGCCTCGAAGTATCGCCCTCGATCTGTCCGGGGAGACCGCCGGGGCACCGGCACACCTCATGTCCTGGCTGCCCGGGCGTCTGTGCTTGACCTCTGCCGCGGACGGCATCCTGGAGGCAATGGCGCAGGTTCTCGTAGGCATCCATCAATTCGAGCCTGGGCGGAACAGGCCACGGCAGTACCAGTCGTGGGCGGCGCCGGGCAAACGAGTCATGCCGCCGTGGGCACAGCGGCGACAGTTATGGCATCAGGCGTTCGAGCTGCTGGAACAACCCGTGCCGACCTATGCCGGTACGTTCCTGCACCGAGACTTTCATCTGGGAAATCTGCTGTGGTCGCAAGGGCGCATCAGCGGCGTAGTGGACTGGGTCGAGACATCGTGGGGGCCGGCGACCCTGGACGTCGCACACGCGGCGACCTATTTGGCCATGTTGCACGGCGTTGAGGCTGGGGCCAGATTCACGAACGCTTACCGCCGCTGGGCCGATGGCCGTCACGACGAGGACGAGTTCCGGTACTGGAACGTCATGGACATTGTCGGCTACCTGCCGGACCCAGCGAAAGTCGTCCAGCCATGGCGCGACTCCGGGCTGGACATCAATGACGGCCTCGCTCGCAGCCGACTCGAACAGCGGCTTGAGTACGTTCTACGAACTCACCGACGACCCGACTGAATCCTGCTCGGTGGTGAAACTGCCCGCCCCGCCAACGCTGCCACGCTGACGTGACGCCGACCGTACTGGTTCGAGGTGAGTGCGCGGATCTGCCGCGATCCGCGCTGTCCCATCGAGATCCGGCCTTGTCAGGGGCGTCCGTCATGTGCTGCGACGCCACAGACAAAGCGTTCGGCGGCGAAGCGGCTGGGAGAGTTGGCGCGAGTCCTTCATCTCGGCTAGCACGTCGAGCACGTCTCGGATCGGCCAGCCAGACTCCAACCATCCGAGTGCCAGTGCCGGCCAGTGCTCACCCCACGCGGTGAGCGCGAACCGCACGAGGCTGGGTAGGGGCGTCTCGGCCAGGGGCACGTGAGACAGCGACGTTCTGACCGCGGTCGGGGTGCGCTCCAGCAACGGCAGCAGCCACACCGGCCGGTCTCCGGCCGGGTAGACCAATCTGTCGGCAGAGCCTTGAATCAGCCAGGCGCCGACGCTGTCCTGCACGAGGAGTAGGCCGTCACTGTTGATCGCCAGCGCCAGACGGGGATGCTCGCCGGCAGCGCCCATGCCGAGCATCCTGTCATGCCCGCGATTGGCGCGCTGAGGTGTCGCACATCACCTGTCGGCTCGCACTGCCACGTCGGCATTGTCATCCGTCTACTGATGTCGACACCCCTCAGCGCGCTGATCGCGGCAAATGAGTTCACCGAAGCTGGAGCAGCCCACGTTTGGCCATATAGGCTCGCAACGTCTCGGCGTCCTCTGCGGACATCAAGCGGCGGGGGATCACGGTCGCCGGCATCCGGCCGACGTACACGATCCAGAACTCAGGGGTGTCCCTCACCTCGGCGACCCCGTCCCAGGCGATGCCG
This sequence comes from Micromonospora sp. CA-111912, assembly GCF_050948415.1. Taxonomy (NCBI): domain Bacteria; kingdom Bacillati; phylum Actinomycetota; class Actinomycetes; order Micromonosporales; family Micromonosporaceae; genus Micromonospora; species Micromonospora sp. CA-111912. The sequence continues at coordinate 5,489,824 of NZ_CP192007.1, read as the reverse complement.
CCGGACTCCGAGCCGCTGCGCATCATGATGTTGTCGTCGGTGATGTCGTAGGCGCCCTCGACGGCGTAGCGACTGGAGCGGCGTCGGGCGCGCCACCGCACCCACGGCGAGTACAGCATCGACAGCAGGCCAGCCACCACCATTGACAGCCACAGCGGCGAGAGCCGCTCGCCCCACGCGAACCCCCACGAGACGGCGAAGCCGATCGCCCCGACCGCCGCCAGCACCGCGCCGATATCGCGGTACCTACGCAACCGAACACTGCTGAGCGCAGCGGCCACGCGGCCCGGGTAGGCGGGATCAGCGGGGACGTCAAAACGAATGTGCACGCCAGAACGATAGTGCCCCCACCCGCCACCGGGCAGCGCCTGACTCGCGCCCCGCTAACCGGATCGTCGGGGGCCGTCCCTTGTCACCGGCAGAAGCGGATGCTTCGCGTGGCATTGAACTGAAACAGCGGAGCTGCCGGGGTGCCGACCGGACCGGACGCGAGTCAACGCGCCCAGAAGTCGTCCGGCAGCATCTCAACGTCCGCCGCGGCCGTTTCGAGGTGGCCAGCGACAGGTAGGAGAGCGGTCGCAGCGGGGTCTGCGGCTTCGGCCATGTCACGAATGACGCTTGCCTGCCGTCGGGCGCGCTGCGCGATCGCGGCCCGGAAGGCGTGTCGATCGCTGTCGTACCCGTAGGCGTCAAGCAGGAGATGAAGGCGGCGGGACCGGTCCTTGAAGTTGTGGAAGCCCAATTCCTCGGCCGGCCCCTGTGGGTGGATCGGCACCCAGGAGAGCGCTGAGAATGCCAGGTCGGATTCCCGTGACGACGGACCTGCGGTGTCCCAGTCGAAGAACCCGACCAGCTTGTCGCCGTTCATCACCGCATTGTAGGGAGCCGCATCCTGGTGGCCGACGATCAACCCGGGTTGCATCGTGGAACCGATAAGCCATCGCTCATCCGCAGGAGGTGTGAATTCGGCCGTCGCGTCATGGACGCGCCGCAGCCATTGGCCAACCTGCACGAGCGTCGAGTCGGCGAAGGCCCACTCGGGCCAGGGAACCCGGTCGCCGACCGTTTCGCCAGGCAGATAGGTGATCATCTCACGGCCCTGGTCGTCGAAGCCGAGCGCTCTTGGGGCGCCGTCGAAACCGGCATCCTCCAGATGCCGCAACAACGCGTGCACCGTTGGCGTCCAGGGCGAGGCCAACTTGTGGACGACATCACCGATCCGCACGGCGCCGACGGTCCTGCCGCCCGGCAGGGCTTCTTCGATCATTGGAGGTTCGTACCAGGAATCGAGAAGCGACGATACCGAATTTTGGTCGAAGGTCGCCGCGCTGACGAGGCCACTCTCGAACCACATCGCGCGTACGGCCGTCCGGCTCTGCACCAGTTTCGTCGCGGCAGCCTCTACCAGTCCAATGAACTCCGCCAGGCTCAGTCGAGCAACCAGCGGTGTAGCTGCGTGCCGTACGGAGTCAGGGCGAGCGCCGCTAGGGCGGACCACGCTCCCGAGCTGACAACGAGCCAGCCGAACGCTTTCCGGTCGCCGACCCGCCAGGTTCGGATAAGGGCTGCCAGCCCGAGGACCAAGGTCACGAAAGCGAGCGGGTAGACGAACATCGCCAGCACCCGACCGAGCTCGAACACCCAGAGCAGCGGGTTCCACGCCGAGTCCGGGCCGACCGGCGGAAGTGAATCCTTCGGGTCGCCCAACCGATCCACCCCTGGGCCCAGCACAGCCGGGAGATCCCTGACGTGCAGTGCGGCTACGAGCAGCACACCGAAGCTGCCGATCAGATACATCGTCAGCAACAGCAACTGCGCCGACACCACTATGCGACCGCCGAACGAGGCGGCCGAGGCCTGATCCTGTGGACTCATCGGCGCAACGTACACGCTCGGCATCGACCTTGAGAGCCCACGCCCGGCAGCCTCAGTGCACCTGTCAGAGCACGCCCGGCATCGGCGGTCATCCGCCCATGCCGCGATCAGCGTGTTGAGTCGGCGCAGATCAGTTGGCGGACGTGTGTCGCGCGCCAGTCCAAAGAGGACCATTTGAGCGAATGTTGCGTGGCCTTCGAGGATTCTCCGCCTCTCTGCGCCAACGTCGCGTTGGGTCCTCTGCGGATCGCAGGTCAGGCCTCACGCGCATGGCTCTCGGCCGTGGCGCGGGAGATGCCTCCATTAACCTTCGCCCATGTCCATGGCTGCTGGCATGGCTGCCGGGAGGCAAGGATGGCGGAGCCGGACGACGGTGCAACTTCAGTAAGAAGTTCTGACGCCCTGGCGACGCCCTGAGGCCCTGCTCCGTGACGGAAACGCCCGACCAGAGCGGGTGTCAGATCCATAATCCGGCCTACCGGTCGACTCGTTCGTCGCCCACCAGCTCAGAGCCTCGAACAAGGTTCTGAGCTGGTTCTATGTCCAAGCGTCGATGGTCGCACTGGACCGCCGAGGCGGGGTTACTCCCCGCCGGCGAGCTCCAGGGCGACGTCCAGCTCGTGCTGCTTGGCCGGGGAGAGGGTGCCGATCCGCTCGATCAGGTACTCCTCGCTGATGGTCGTGCTCCAGGTGCAGAAGATCTTCCCGTCCTTGGGCAGCGCCACGCGAACCACGCCGCTCTCCCCCAGGCCCTCCTCGGCTCCGAAGAAGACCTCGATGCCGATAGCGCGCGGGTCCGGCCCGGCCTCCTTGACGATCCGGCGCAGCTCGTCGGCGTCGACCGCCTGCTCACCAGACATCAGGACGAACCCGAGCCTCTGCGCCGGGGTGGCCGGTTCGACGATCTGCATGGCCCGGAACTCCGGCCCCGCACCCCCCGAGAGCAGCACGACGGGCCGCTTCTCGTCGATCTGAGCCCACCAAACCTCGCCGCGCTCCACATGTCCTCCGCGTCCGGCCGCTCCTCGACCCTATCAGCGCGGCGTCGCCTCGCCCCGACGCGCGACGCCTGCGGCGTCGGTTCGCCTGGCTGGGACTGGCCGGGCTGACCGACCGGCCGCGCAGCGGCCGGCCCCGCCGCTACGACGCCCGAGCCCGCTGCGGGTCGCCGCGTTGGCCACCTTCGTTCCACCCCACCCGGAGCCAACCCGGTTCACACACACGGATCGCCCAACGGTGCCGCTGCCCTGACGGGTCACGATCAGCCGGTCTTCTCGCAGCTTCCGTAGGGCTGCCTTGATCGTCTCGCGGGCGACGCTGAGCCGCTTGATGAGGTCGTGCTGCGACGGCAGCCTCCTGCCCGGTGCTGTAGGTTCGCTCCGAGGAGGGTGCGGGTGGACATCGTGTTCGAAGCGCAGCGGCGCTCACTTGACGCATTCCTGGAGGGTACGACTCCGCGCAGGCGAACGCCGAGGTTAAGGGACGCAGCGTCCTGATGGCTGCCCTGACCAACGTGGTTCCGGCGGCCCGCGCGGGCATCGCGGCCGTGCTTCTCGATGACGGAGCCGACGCCCGGTCGACCGCTGCCGACGGGGTGAACACCTTGCACGCAATGCTCGGCAGTGCGGCGCTCGATCCCGCGTTCGAGGCTCCGGTGCTCCGGCGGCTGATCGACGGAGGTGCCGATGTCAACGGGGTCGCGAACAAGTTCGGTACGCCGTTGCAGGTGTTGATTGCGCAGTTCCGGTACACCGACGAGGTGCTGGCGCCGTTCTACGACGTCATTTTTTCCTACGGCGACCTGGACCTGCTGAAGGTCGGCGCGTACGACAAGTCGGCGTACGCCATGACGGTGAAGAGCGCACGGCGACAGGCACTCCGGGTCCGCATGGAGCAGTACCTGCGAGTCGGGTGACCCCGACGACGCGGCGACGGCCCACGGTGGTCGGGGTCCGGCTCCGTCCTAGTTCAACCACGGTGGGTTGAAGGGGGCTATCCGTCCTGCCGAGGCCGTTGCATCCCGTACGTACCGTGTGGTCGTGCTTGCCATGATCGACGCCTTCGTGGTCCGGCGCCGCCGCCCGATCCTCGTCATCGTGATGATCGCGACTGCTGCGTTGGCCCTGGCGCTCCTGCTTCAGGAGGGCAGCCCGAAGACGGTCGACCTGTTCGCTGTCGTGGTCGGCTCCGCTGTGACACTGCTGGTGCTGTCCGTGCTGAGCTGGGGGCGATCCCGTCCGGCCGTGCTGGTCGTCGACTCGCAGCGCCGGGCCTTTCAGGCCCCTCCAAGCGCGACCGACGTGTACTTCGCCGCCGCGTACGTCGTTCTGCTGTGCATGCCGATCGCCATACTGTCGTCCTCCTCAGGTCAGGATCTCGCCTGGTCGCTGTTTTCGTGCTTGGTGTTGGCCCTCCTGGTCGTGCTCCGCGTCATCGACGCCTGGCGGGGTGCCCACCTGCGCCTGCGCTCCGAGGGCGTCGAAGTGCGGACGACTCAAAGCTCTCTGTTCGTGCCCTGGGACGCCCTGCAAGCCGGGCATCCGCAGCGGCCGTCGCTGCGCGCCCAACAGCTCACGTTGTCCTACTCGCATCCTCGCCGAGTGAGCCGTCGAGGACTTGGCCCGAAGAAGCGGCTGCGGATCGACACCGTGCATCCATGGTTCATCGCCGACGTCATTCGCCATTACGCCGAGCACGCCGAACACCGCGCCGCGATCGGCACACCCGACGAGTACCGCCGGCTCCTTGCCCGGCTGGCCGGCGGGACTGGTGCCCCGTACCCGGACGACAATCCCTAGACCAACCGTCAAGCACCAGTGGGACGCACCAGCCTCATGCGGTGACACCGACGGACGGATCGGGCCGCAGGTCAGACCCCGCTTGCTCGTGCTGAGCGAGGACTCTGCGACGCACAGAACCAGGAGTGGGCGAGGGGTCGGGGTGCGGCTGCGGGGGCTGGTCCGGGGCGGGCGGCAGGGACACGATCCTGGCGGTACTGGCGACTCCTGGTACGGTCGCGAGGTGAACGTCGAGGAGCATTGGTGGAATGGGGAGGCGACGCCGCGGGGACGTCGCGACATCTACATCCGTACTGATGGTCAGCGCTGGGAAGTTCAGGCGCAGATCGGTGGTGCGCAGGGCCGTTCGAAGGTGTTGGAGTGTTCCAGCCGCAGCTCGGCGAGCATCCTCGCCGGGGCCTGGCGCGGGAGTAGCCCGACCTGGCGCGAGCTGCCTCACTGAGCGTCGCATCAGTCAAACTGACGGTAGCGGCAGTGGTCGGAGGCCGCACGCGGGGCGGTAGCCCGTGGGCGTGCGGCCAACCGGCTGTACGGGCACGCGGAACGGGATCGTTGGCGTCCCCGAACGGCCGACTCCACTACCTGCCATCGCCGTGGGCCGGCGGCATCGGGACTCGTAGTCTCACCAGGATGGATGGCGACGACGAGCGGGGCCTGGTCCGACGGGGGTACGACGCGCTCTCCTACCACTACCGTGCGGATAAGGCCGACGACGGTCAGTATGCGCCCTGGCTCGCCGACCTGCACGAGCGCCTGCCGGCCTCGGCTGCGGTCCTCGACCTCGGCTGTGGCTGCGGCGTGCCGGTCGCCCGCTTCCTTGCCCACGCCGGGCACCAGGTCACCGGCATCGACATCAGCGACGTGCAGATCGGACGGGCCCGCCGCCTGGTGCCCACCGCCACCTTCCTGCGCGCGGACGCCACCCGGCTCGACCTGGCACCGGAGTCGTTCGACGCCGTGGTCTGCCTCTACGCCCTCATCCACATGCCCCTGCCCGACCAGCCGCGTCTGGTCGAACGGATCGCGAGGTGGCTACGCCCCGGCGGCTGGCTGCTGACCACCGTCGGCCACGACGCGTGGACCGGCACCGAGGAGGCCTGGCTCGGCGGTGCAGCCGCCATGTGGTGGAGCCAGGCGGACGCCCCCACCTACCGGTCCTGGCTACGGCGGGCCGGACTGACGATCACGGCAGAGGAATTCGTCCCTGAGGGCGCGAGCGGGCACACCCTGTTCTGGGCGCGGCGACCGGTGAACTGATCGGGTGGGTCGGGCGTTCCGCGATCCGGGGAGCGTCCGCTGCGTGCCTCGTCGGCATCGGCGCGTGACGTGTGTCTCCAGTCGTGACCTCGGCTCGCAGCGGGCGGGTATCGGGGTCGCTGTTACGATCTTGCCGTGCCCGCACACCCCACCCCACCAGGCCGAATGCAGTCTGGCCCCTGGCAACCAGTCGACGGGCGAGCCGCCCGGCCGGGGCCGGCCGGACACAACCCGTATCCGTACGGATTCCCCCACCCCGGAGGGCCCCCGACCGGTCGCGTTCCGGCGGCGGGCGCCTGGTCGGCCGGCAGGTCGGTCCGGAGGACCATGCTGGTGGTGCTGCTCGGCCTGGCCGTCGTCGGGCTGAGTACCGCCGTCGCGTACGCCACGGTCGGCTGGCCGAAGGCGGTGCCGATCATCGCCGGCCTCGCCCTCTGCGTCGTCTTCGCGTCGGTCGTGGGCGTGTTGCACCGGGCGGCGTGGCTGGCCTTCCTCGCGATGGTTCCCGCCCTGTTCGTCCTCGTGGGGTCGGTGCAGTTCGCCCCCGAGGCGGTGCTGGAGGAGCGCGGCGTCCGTCAGCAGGTGACCATCGTCAACGTCGAGGTCGCCGGTAAGCGACACGCGTTCACCCTCCGGGGCGAGGACGGGCCGCTCGATGAACCAATGATCTATCGGGGCAGGAACCACGGCTACCAGGTCGGCGACACCCTGGTCGTGCTCACCGATCCGGACGGGGTGGTCCCGCTCCGGGCCGCCGATCGAGTCGACTCCCGTGGGAGGCTGGTGGCGCTGGTCGCCGGTGCCGCCGGCTGGACCGTCATCGCACTGCTCGCCGGCTGGCGCGGGCACGTCCGTCGCCGCGAGGGCCGGTTCGACACCCTGATCGTCTAGCCGGTGCCGACCGGGACAGGTGCCCGGGGATAAGCGCCGCGCCCTCCAAATCCGCTCGTCCGACCGCCCGCCAAAAGGACGCGACGTCCCGCATCGCCGGCCACCATCTGCGCCATCTCGCCCGAGACGGTGGCGGCCCCTGTTGGCCCGGTTTCCGGCGGTTGTCGATCGCGCTCAGTCCTGCGGTTCGTGCGTCTCCGGTTCGTCCGTCACGAAGACGCCCTGGCCCTGCTGCCCGTACACCAGGTTGCGCGTGTGCAGCTCCTTCACGGCCCGGTACGCCGTGGACCGCGCGATGTTGTAGATCTCGCCCAGTTCGGAGACCGAGGGCAACTGGTGCCCGCCCGGGTATTCGCCGGATCTGATTCTCTGCTCGATGTCGTCGGCCACGCGTCGGTAGTGCGGCGGTCTGGTTGCCATGATCAGCTCTCCTGGACTTCAGCGAAGATCATGCTTCCAGGTCCGGGCGCGGGTGGACAAGCCAGCAAGCCGAGCAAGTGAGCACAGTGAAAACTTGACTACACTGAGACAGTGGATACAGTGAGACAGTGACCGATCGCTCCTGGACTTCAGCACTCCGAGGTGTCGGTCATCCGCTGTGGACGGGCGGCTCGCCTGCTCCACAGCGGCCCACTACCTCCTGTCGTCGAAAGGGTTGACCATGGGTGGGCCTTGCCTCTGGCGGCGCTCGATCTGGGTGACGATCGTCCGGCGGGTTTTCCGGGGCGGTGCTGGTCAGTCGCGGAGACGGACGACGGACGAGAGTCGAATGAGGGCCCGCGACGCCGGGCACTGGCCGAGCCCAGCGGACCGGCGGCGTGCTGCTGGGCGTACCCGATGAGCGGACTGGCGGCGTTGCACGGCCCCGTGCGGCCGGAGTGGACCTGCGTGACCTGCGGTGATCCGTGGCCCTGCCACACCCGCAAACGGCAGCTCAAGGACCTGTGCCGCTGCGACGTACGTCTGCTGCGCAACTATCTGACGCCCTACCTCCGCGACGCCCGCGTGGATCTGGTCGACGTCGAACTCGCCGAGATCACCGATCGGTTCCTCGGCTGGTGCGGACGCCCGCTCGACCGCCCGAGCGTGGATGACCGGCCGGGCGGAGCCGGTGGCGGGGCCTCGCCGGAAGGGGGAGCCGGTGGACGGCCTGCCCTCCCCGGGTGACGTCGTGCTGGTCACCCGGGCCGCGTCGGTGCAGTTCGTCCGGCCGGTGATGTTCCGCGTGATCCGGGTGGTCACGGAGTGGGTCACCTACGACGGCTGGACCTGGCTGCACGGCTACTCGCTCGACGAGCGCGGCAACGCTGTCGAGAAACGGGACCTCTTCGTGCAGCCGGCGGGCCTCCAGCTCATGCGCCGGCCGGCCGCGCCGGCCCCGCGCCGGACCAACCAGCGGCCGGCAACCCCGGGCCGCAGGCCCGCCCCTGCGCCGGGCACACGCCAACCGGTACGCCGATAGACGGCGACCGCGTCAGCTCTTGCTGCTCGCCAGCTCGGCCAGCTGGTCGAAGGTGCGTACGAGGACCTCGCGCCGCTGTTCCCGGTACTCCGGGCCGGGCTCCAGGCCGTCGATCGTCTCGTCCCAGACGGCCAGGAACCGGGTCTTCCAGGCGGCGATGGTGGCCGGGTCGGGCAGGATGGCCCCGACGTAGTTCTGCCGCGCGACGAGGTGGAGCAGTTCCAGGTTGCAGGGCACCGCGACGCCCCAGTAGTCGTCCGGCTCGATTCCGGTCGGGTCGCCGGACATCGCCTCGGTGACCTCGGCGATCAGCCGGTTGGTCAGGTCCGTCAGATGGTCGGCCGCCGTGTCGTCGTCGAAGTTCCCGCTGCCCCAGGTTCCCATGGTGTCCGCACCCTCTTCGTTCTCGAATCCGACCGGTATTCAAGCAGGTCCCACCGACGGTCCTCCCGGGCCGCCGGTTGTCCCGTGCGGCCCGGGCGACTCGCATAGGGTCGTGACGTCGGGGCCCGGTCGTCGTCCCGAACCACCGGTACGCCGGGGCGGGCCGGACGGCCGGCGGCCGAGCGACGGCGCCTCGGGCAGCGACCGGGCTTGCCGACGAGGTCCGTCCCGAGGAGGATGGCACGATGCCGGACAGCGAACTCGAGGCCGAGCTGCTCGACGCCGAGCGTCGGCTTCAGGCCGCCCAACGGGCGGGGGACGTGGCCGCCCTCGACGGGCTGCTCGACGAGCGCCTGATCGCCTTCGGCCCGGACGGGAACAGGTTCACCAAGCAGGACGACCTGATCGCCCACCGCGACCGGACCTCCGTCATCGACGAGCTGGTGGAGGAGGAACTGGACCTCATCGTCGAGGGGACGACCGGGGTGACGTTCTTCCTGGGCCGGGTGACGGGGACCTTCGGTGGCGTCCCGGTCACGGCGAGGCTCCGGTACACCAGGACGTGGACGTACGGCGATCGCGGCTGGCGGATCCTGGCGGCCCACATCAGCGCGGTCTGAGCCCGGCCCGGCCGGCGGGTCGGGTCACTCGGTGGCGTCGACCGTCCGGGGCCGGTCGTCCTCGGCCGGGCGCGGCGCGACGATCTGCACGGACACCCCCGCGTTGCCGTTGTGCGTCTCGATCCAGGAGTCCAGCGCCGACCGGCAGGCGAGGTCCACGTGCCGCAGGCCGCGCAGGTCCAGCCGTACGGTCCGGTCGGACGGCAGCCCGTTCAGCGTGGTGAGGATGGTGGGCAGCCGCAGGAACGTCGCGTTCCCGGAGATCGTCACGTCGATCGGCCCGGCCCGGCCGTCCTGCACGGTGACCCGCACGTGGGACGTCTCCCACGCCGTCTTGACGATGGCCAGGCCGAGGCCGACGAGCACGCCGACGAACATGTCCATGGTGAGGATGGCCGTGGCGGTCACCGCCAGCACCACCACCTCGCCCTGGTGCTGCCCCCGCCACAGCTGCGGCACGGCCCGCAGCGGCAGCAGCTTCACCCCGGCGTGGACGAGCACGGCCGCGAGCGCGGGCAGCGGGATCAGCCCGAGCAGGCCGGGCGCGGCGGCGGCGAACAGCAGCAGCCACACCCCGTGCAGCACCCGGGACGCCTTCGTCCGCGCGCCGGCCCGCACGTTCGCGGAGCTGCGTACGATGACTGCCGTCATCGGCAGCGCGCCCAGCAGGCCGCAGACGGTGTTGCCGGTGCCCTGCGCCACGAGTTCCCTGTCGAAGTCGGTGCGCGGCCCCTGGTGCAGCCGGTCGACCGCCGCCGCGCTGAACAGGCTCTCCGCCGAGGCGACCAGGGTGAACGTCGCGATGGTGGCGAGCACGCCGACGTCCGCCAACGTGCCCCAGTGCCCGAGCGAGGGTCGTACCGCCTCGAGCAGGCCCTCGACGCTGATCGTGTCCACCGGCAGCCCGAGCGCGGCGGTGGCCCCGGCCGCCCCGGCGACGGCGACCAGCGCGCCGGGGACCGTCCCCAGCCGGCCGGGTAGGGCGTCCCAAAGCACCATGACCACGATGGTGGCGACGCCGACGCAGAGCGAGACCTGTGCCGTGGTGGACGCGACGAGGTCGCCCACCAGGCCGGGCAGGCCGGTGAACTTGCCCGGCCCGGTGTGCGGCGTGGCGGCGCCGGCCAGGACGTAGAGCTGCCCGACGATGAGCAGCAGGCCGATGCCGGCAAGCATGCCCTGCACCACGGCCACGGAGATGGCCCGGAACCAGCGACCCAGCCGCAGCAGCCCGAGGCCGACCTGGAGCAGCCCGGCGACCAGCACGATCGTGCCGAGGCCGGCCAGTCCGTAGCGGTCCACGGCCTCGGCGACCAGCACGGTCAGCCCGGCCGCCGGGCCGCTGACCTGCATGCTGCTGCCGGGCATGAACCCCACGACCAGGCCGCCGACCACGCCGGTGACCAGGCCCAGTTCGGCGGGTACGCCGGAGGCGACGGCGATGCCCACGCAGAGCGGCAACGCGACGAGGAAGACGACGATGGAGGCGGGCAGGTCGGCACGGAGAGTGCGCCAGGGCTGGGCGGGAAACGGCATGGTCCACTCCGGGAGGCGGCGGGGCGAGCAACGGAGGCGCGCCACCTCGGCGTGAGGCCGGGCGCACCGCCAGCTTCGGTCGGCGGTACGGGTCGGTGGGGCGCGCGTGGTCGACGGGTGTGCGGGGGCCGCTCCGGCCGGTCGGGTCTGCGCCGCCGCTGCTGCCGCCCGCCCGGCAGCGGCTCGGGACGGCGGTGGGTGGGCGGGTGCGGCCGGGACTCGCGGCGCGCGCCGGTCAGCAGCGCAGGACGCTCGACCGGATCGGGTCGGGGCCTGTGACCGTGCTCAGCGGACGCCCGTCGGCGATGTTGGCCCGGCGCAGCGGCGCGTCGGGCGGCGCGCACGTCTCCTGGCCCCCCGGGTCGCGGCGGTCGGTCGTCGGGTTGTTGCGCCCGGAGCGGGTGACCGAGCCGCACGCCTTACCGTCGAAGTTCGCCACCACGGTCCGCTTCGGCGACTGCCCGGCCGGCGCGGCGAGGGTGGTCACGGGGAGGTGCGCTTCGAGCCGTACCGAATCGGCCCGCGACGCGACGCCATCTCGCGTCGTGCGGACCGGCAGATCGGTCCGGGGCAGCGTGGTGCCCGAAACCCGGTCGTGGGTCGTGGCGGGTCCGGGGAGCGCCGTGGCGAAGGCGAAGCCGAGGTGCAACAGGAGCACGCAGGCGAGCAGCGGGGCGAGGGAGAGAAGTCTGCGCTGCACCGCTCACCCCCAGGCCGTGACGCGTGCCCGCGGGCATTCGCCCACGTCATGGGGATCAACCCGCCGTCGGGGGCGTCGGTTACGCCCGTTTCAGCAGGTGAACCGGGGTGCTACGGGGTCGGCGGGTGAAACGGCTCCCGGGCCGGACCGAACTCCGCCCAGCACAGCCCGCCCCGGAACTCGACCCCGGGCACACCCTCGACGATCACGTTGAGGTCCATGGCCGAGGCGAGGCACGCGGTGATGTCGGCCCGCAACTCCTGGACCGCCGTGTCGAGGTCGTCCTCCTCCTGCGGCCAGTCGATGTCCGCGTCGCGCAGGTCGGCCACGGCGTACGCGACGAGCGCCTCGGGGTCGGTCACCACGACCTCTGCCCGGCAGTAGACCTGCAGCGTCAGGGGCGGGGGAGGGGGGTCTGTCACCCCGCCATTGTGTCCGCCGGGTCGGCGTACGGGACGAGACCCTATGTAGACTTCCGATATAGTGCCGCCATGCGGATGACGATCCCGGTGGCGAAGGTGCTCGCCGCCCTGCTGGCCGAGCCCGGCGCCGAGCGCTACGGCCTCGACCTGATGAAGCTGACCGGCCTGCCCAGCGGCACCCTCTATCCGGTGCTGCACCGGCTCCAGGGGGCCGGCTGGCTGACCGCCGACTGGGAGGAGATCGACCCGGCCGCCGCCGGCCGACCCGCACGGCGCTACTACCGGCTCACCCCCGAGGGCGTCACCTCGGCCCGGCAGGCGCTCGCCGAGCTGCGCGCCCTGGCGCCCGAGGCACGGCCGGCCCGGGGCGGGGCGATGGAGGCGCCGGCATGGTGACCCGCCGACTCGCTGACTCCCTGCTGCGGATCGCCGCCCGGCGCTGGCCCGCCGAGCTGCGCGCCGACCTGCACCGAGAGTGGGCCGCCGAGCTGCACGTCCTCGCCGCCGAGGGGCGACCGGCCCGGATGCTCCGGTACGCGGCGAGCCTCGCCGCCAGCCGCCCCGGCACGCCGCTGGCCGAGCGCGCACCCGTCGACCGGCGGCTGCGCACCACCGCACTGCCGCTGCTGCTCGCCCCGCTGGCCGGCGTCGCGGCCGTCGTCCTCGGCGCGCTGGTCAGCGACGCGCTGTCGCAGCGGGTGAGCTGGTCGACGCAGGCACAGTTGCCGGTGTGGACCGTCCTGACCGCCGGGCTGGCGGTGCCGCTGGCCGTCCTCGTGGCGCGCTGGGCCCGCCGTACCGCGCTCGCGGGGCCGCTGCGCGTCGCGCTCGGCGTCGTCCTCCCCATCGGGCCCGTCCTGCTCGCCACCGGCTTCGCGGCCGGCGTACGGCCCGACGACCTTCCTCCGCACGCGCCGGGGCTGCTGCTCTGGCTGGCCGGCCTGGTCCCGGTGCTGTGGGGCGCGGGCCGGCTGGCCGCCCGGGGCCGGGTCCGGGCCGCCTGGCTGCTCGGCGTGTTCGGCGCGCTCGTGGTGGCCGACCTGGCCGTGGTGCTCGCCGTGGTGAGCCAGATCCCGAACGGCCTGCCGACGGTCATCGACGGGGTGCCCCAGGACGACACGGTGAGCTACGTCTCGGCGCCCCTGTGGCTGTTCGTCTGCCTCACCGACTGGGCGTTCGGCCTGCCCCGGCCGACCGGCTCGGAGATGTTCCTGATAACCGACCAGGCGCTGATCGCGCCGTACCTCTACCTCGCGTGCACGCCGTACGCGCTCGCGTACGCCATCCGCGCCGCCCGGTCGACCGGGCGGGTGCCGGCCGACGCGACCGTGCCCGTCCCGGCCTGACGTCGGACGCGGTGCGGCCCCGGAGCGATCGAGCGCTCCGGGGCCGCACCAGGGGGGGTGGGAGGATCAGTTGGCGGGGGAGACGTACAGCAGGCGGTTCGGGGAGCCGGCGCCCGGGTTGCCCACCACGTTCGGGGTGGCGGTGGAGACCAGGTACGACGCCACCTGGGCCGGGGACCAGGCCGGGTTGTTCTGCAGGACGCGGGCGGCGGCGCCGGCCACGTGCGGCGAGGCCATCGAGGTGCCGCTGATGGTGTTGGTCGCCGTGTTGCTGGTGTACCAGGCGGACAGGACGCTGGTGCCCGGCGCGAAGATGTCCACGCAGGTGCCGTAGTTCGAGTACGACGCGCGGGCGTCGTTGCTCTGCGTCGCGCCGACGGTGATGGCGCTGGCCACGGAGGCCGGCGAGTAGTTGCAGGCGTTGGCGTTGGAGTTGCCGGCGGCCACCGCGTAGGTGACGCCGTCGGCGACGGAGTTCGCCACGGCGGTGTTGAGCGCCGAGTTGAGCCCGCCGCCGAGGCTCATGTTCGCCACCGCCGGCTGGCCGGCCTGGTGGTTGGAGGTCACCCAGTTGACCCCGGCGATGACGCCGGCGGTGGTGCCGCTGCCGGCGCAGTCGAGCACCCGCACGGCCACCAGCCGGACGTTCTTGGCGACGCCGTAGGTCGAGCCGCCGACGGTGCCGGCGACGTGGGTGCCGTGGCCGTTGCAGTCGGCGGCCGGCAGGGCGTTGTCGACCGCGTCGTAGCCGTCGACGGCCCGCCCGCCGAAGTTGGTGTGGGTGGTCCGGATGCCGGTGTCGACGATGTACGCGGTGACGCCCGACCCGGTGCTGGTGTAGCTGTAGGCGCTGTTCAGCGGCAGGTTGGTCTGGTCGATCCGGTCCAGGCCCCACGGCGGGTTGGCCTGGGTGGTCTCGACGGTGACCTTGTGGTTCTGCTCGACCCAGGCGACCGCCGGGTCGGCGGCCAGCCGCTTGGCGGCGGCCTCGGACAGCCGCGCCTCGAAGCCGTTGAGCGCCTCGCCGTACACCTGGGCGACGTCGCCGCCGTAGCGCTTCGCGAGCTTGTCGGCGGAGCTGGTGACGGCGGCGGTCCGGGTGCCGGCCTTGCCGCCGACGGCGGTGTCGTTCAGCACGACGATGTAGCTGGAGGGGACGGCGGTGGCACCGCCGGCGGCGCGGATCTCACCGGTCGTCGGTGCTGCGGTGGCCGGGCCGCCGATCATGGCCGTGGCCATCGCCGATACGGTCAGCACGCCGAGGGCAGCGACCTTGCGGGGGAGCGTCATCTGTCGGTCTCCTCTGTGTCGACCGCGTCGGAGCTGGTCGTACGCGGTCCGAGATCGTGATGACAGGCTATCTATATATCCATGACAGGCTATATATCAGTCGGGTCATAGCATCGCGCGCAGCTCGTCGAGGGCGGCCCGTTGGAAGGCCCGTGCGGTCTGGCCGCCCGGCGGCGGGCCGCCGTGCCGGGCGGCGATCGCCCGCTCGACCAGCGCCGCCTCGGGATGCCCCCGCTCCACCAGCCGCCGTCCGGCCGCGACCTTGGGCAGCCACACCCCGTCGCGGCAGCGCACCAGCGAGCGGCAGGCGCCGAGCACGGCGTCCTCGGCGCCGGCCGCCGGCGCGTCGCCGGGCGGCGTCGGCAGCGCGAGCCACCAGGTCAGCGCGTCCACCAGCAGCCGGCGCAGGTCGGCCGGCGTCAGGTCGGCGAACGTCTCCGCCGCCGGGGGCCCGGCCAGGGCCAGCCCACCGGAGTGCAGGATGCTGCGGTCCAGCCCGTACCAGAACCGGCCGTCCGCCGCCGGCCGTCCGTCGCCGGACCAGGTCACCCGGAACGGCATCCGGGCGCCGGTGTTCAGCTCGACCTCGAAGCCCGGCTCCGGGGTGCCGGAGCGGGCCACCTCCCGCCGGTAGACGACCAGTTCCAACCCGCGCGCGGGGCAGGGCAGCGCCTCGTGCCGCAGCCGGGCCACCAGCTCCCGCTTGCGCCCGTCGGGCAGGGCGTGCGCGCAGACCAGCGCCACGTCGATGTCGCTGCGCCCCGCCTGGTACGCGCCGAGGGCGACCGAGCCGGCCGCGTACGCACCCACCAGGTCGGCGCCGAGCACGTCGCGGGCCGCCCCGACCAGGTCAGTCAGGTACCGCCGCACGTCCGGGTCCATGCCGCACTGTGGCGTGCCGACCCGGGGCGGGTGGCCCCGGGACGGCAGCCGCCGGGTCACCGCTGCCGGGAGGTCGGCGTCACGCCGTCGAGCAGGGCGGCGAGCCGCTGGGCCACCGGCGGGGCGTGCAGGTGCAGCCGGGCCACGTTGATGGTGTCGCTCCCGACCACGGCGAGCAGCGCCTGCGCGCTGACCGCGTAGACGCTCAGGTAGCCGAGCGCGTTGCGGACCGTGGACTGGTGGAAGTCGCCCTGCCCCAGCCGCAGGCCGACCTGACGACCCAGGCCGTACGTGGTCGCCGCGAGCGCGGCCAGGTCGCTCGGGTCGACGTCGGTCTGCATGTTGTGGGTGATCATGAGACCGTCCACCCCGCCCAGCACGCAGCCGTGCACCCCGGGGATCTCCAACCGCAGCTCGGCCAGCGCCTGACCGATCTGCGGGTACGGCAGCGTCGGGTTCCCCGCGAGCGACGGCGGGAGCGACCGGGGCGGTGGCATCCCCTCGGACGGTCGGGCGGTGCGGCGGGGGAGAGCTGTCCCGGTGTTGTCCAGTCCGCTCACAACTCCAGGCTCTCCTCGATCGTGCGCAGCTGGTGGCGGGCCATCGCCAGGTTGGCCCGGCTCTTGCTCACCATCAGGTAGAGGAAGAGCCCCTTGCCGGTGCGGCTGGTCACCGGCCGGATCAGGTGGTACTGGCCGCCGAGCGTGATGAGGATGTCCTCGATCTCGTCGTCGAGCTTCAGCATCTCGATGGTGCGCATCTTGGCGCGTACCACGTCGGTGTTGCCGGCGGCGGCGACGGTCAGGTCGATCTCCCCGGTGCCGCCGGCCACGCCGAGCGTCATGCCGCTGTTGTAGTCGACGAGCGCCACCCCGATCGCCCCATCGATACTCATCGCGCTTTTCAGCGCGATGTCAAGATTCGCCACAGTTCTTCTCCCCAGCTATGGCTGGCCGGCGCCACCGGCTCCGTGCCGAGGGTGACCCCGCGGTGACAGGTGGCGCGACGCAGTGAAAATGCTCCGACGAGGCTCGCACACGGGCGGTCCCGGCGCACACGGAGGTCGTCGCATCGACCTGAGCGGCCCAAGCTACTGGTCCCGCCAGTCCCGTAAGTGGGACGCTCCGACGGATGGTTCATCCCGGGTCCAGCTGGTATGAAGTTCCCCAGGTCAAGCGGTTCCTCCGACGTCACCGGCAGGCCGATCAGCTCACTGCGGCCCGCCAGCATCCGGTGCCGCCGCCCGTCGCGTCGAGCGGTCGGCCGACCTGCCCGTGGGCCAGCCGGAAGGCGAGCCGGTACGTCCGGCGGGGCGCGGCAGACGCACCCGGTCCGGCGGGTTTCGCGGTTCCGGCCCGGCCGCTGACCAGCACGTCTACTGTGGAAGCCGCTACCGGTTCTGGTTGAACCGGTGGCGGTCGGGCGGTTCGCGGTGCACAGTGATCCCATGAGCGACAGCGGAAGTGGTGGGCACTACTACTGGTGCACCCGACACCACCGGGTCGAGACCGATGCCGACGTCTGCGCGGCGCGGCACGTGCTCGGGCCGTACGCCTCGGCATCCGACGCGGAGAACGCCCTGCAGCAGGTGCGGGAGCGTAACGACGCGTGGGACGCCGCGGACGCCCGTTGGGCCGGGGAGGACAGATAAGCGGCGCGGGACCGCCCGCGTCGAGGAACTCCGTGCCCCGTGAGGAGGCACGCGAGCGCATGTCCCCAAGGAGGGAACCCAGATGGCCGAAGCACAGAAGGCCACCACCCGCCCGGCCGCCAAACGTACGCCCGCGAAGAAGACCGCCACGGCGGGGCGGGCCGCGGGCGGGACCCGGGCCACGGCCGCGCGCCCCTCGGGGATGGCCGGCGCGGCGGCCCGGGGGTCGACCGTGACCAAGGCGTCCCCCAACGCCTCCGGCGCCGGGGCGGGCCGGGTGCCGGCGAAGGCGGCGGTCGCGAGGAAGGCCGCCACGACGAAGATCGTCACACGTAAGGCCCCGGCCTCGAAGACCGCCGCGAAGAAGGCCCCGGCCACCAGGACCACGGCGCAGAAGGCCCCGGCCGCCCGGAGCACGGCGAAGAAGACGACCGCCGCCGCGGGCACGGCGGCGAAGCGGACCACCACAGCCGCAGGCACCGCGACGAAGGCCGCGGCGAGGAAGACCGCGGCGACGAAGGCCACCGCGACGAAGGCCGCCGCGACGAAGGCCACCGCGACGAAGGCCCCGGCGGCGAAGAAGACGGGCGCGGCGGCGAGGAAGACGACCACTGCGGCCAGGAAGGCCCCGGCGAAGAAGACCACCGCCGCGACGAAGACCGCCTCGACCCGGCCCACCGGCGGCGCCCGCAAGGCCGCCGCGAAGAAGGCCCCGGCGAAAAAGGCGACCGCAACCTCGTCGAGCACCACCCGCAAGGCCGCGGCGGCGAAGAAGGCCCCGGCGAAGAAGACCACGGCGAAGAAGGCGGCGGCCCGGACGGCGGCGGCCCGCGCGAGCGCGCCGCGCGGTACCCGGGCGACGGCCCGCAAGGCCACCGGCTGAGCAGCGCCGCCCGCCGCTGACCGTCCGTCGCCGGCCCGCCACCCGCACCGGTACGCGGCCCGGGCGGCGGGCCCGCGAGGGTGCCGGGGAGCGGATCACCCGTGTCAGGATTGACCCCGTGGTGATCCGACGCGTACTGGCGCCCCGCATCGATTTCGGCGCGCTGCGCCGCGAGCTGGGCTTGCCCGAGCAGTTCCCGCCCGTGGCGCAGCGCGAGGCCGAGGCGGCGGCAGCCGCGCCGCCCCGCGCCGCCACCGACCGCACCGACATCCCGTTCGTCACCGTCGACCCGGCCACCTCGCGGGACCTCGACCAGGCGATGCACCTCGCCCGCCGTCCCGGCGGTGGCTTCCGGGTCCGGTACGCGATCGCGGACGTCGCCGCGCACGTGCGCCCCGGCGGCGCGCTGGAGGAGGAGACCTGGCGGCGGGGGCAGACCGTGTACCTGCCCGACGGCAATGTGCCCCTGCACCCGCACACCCTGAGCGAGGGCGCGGCCAGCCTGCTGCCGGGCCAGGACCGGGCGGCCGTGGTGTGGACCGTCGACCTCGACCCCGACGGCGGCACGGTCGCCGTCACGCTGGAACGCGCCCTGGTGCGCAGCCGCGCCAAGCTGGACTACGCGGGCGTCCAGGCCGATGCCGATGCCGGGCGGCTGCCCGAGCCGATCGCCCTGCTGCCCGAGATCGGCGCCCTGCTCACCGCGCGCGGACTGCGCCGGGGCGCGGTGAACCTGCCGCTGCCGGAGCAGGACGTCGAGGCGGACGGCGACGGTTGGCGGCTGGTGCTGCGCGGGCCGGTGCCGATGGAGGACCACAACGCCCAGATCTCCCTGCTCACCGGCATGGCCGCCGCCGACCTCATGCTGGCCGGCGGGATCGGGCTGCTGCGCACCATGCCGGCGCCGAAGCCGGAGGCGGTGGCCCGGCTGCGCACCGCAGCCGCCGCGCTCGGCGTCGACTGGCCGGCCGGTGTGGGCGTGGGCGAGGTGCTCGCCGGGCTGGACGCCTCGAAGCCCCGGGCGGCGGCGTTCGTCGACCAGGCGGCCGAGCTGATGCGCGGCGCCGCGTACACGGCGTTCGACGGCGTGCCGCCCGACCGGCCGGAGCACGGCGGGGTCGCCGCCGCGTACGCCCATGTCACCGCGCCGCTGCGCCGGCTGGCCGACCGGTACGCCACCGAGGTGTGCCTGGCCCTGCACGAGGGGCGGGCGGTGCCCGACTGGGCCCGGGCCGCGCTGCCGAAGCTGCCGGAGGCGATGGCCGCGACCGACCGGACCGCCGGTGCGGCCACCCGGGGCGCGGTCGAGCTGACCGAGGCGGTGCTGCTGGAGCACCGGGTGGGCGAGACGTTCGACGCGGCGGTGCTCGACGTGGACACCCCGCCGAACGGCCAGCCGAAGCCGGGCCGGCAGCCCGGCGGCACGGTGGCCCTGGACTCCCCGCCGGTGCGGGCCCGCTGCACGGGCGAGCTGCCGCTGGGGGAGCGGGTCCGGGTCCGGCTGGTCACCGCCGACCCGGTCGCCCGGAAGGTCCTGTTCGCGCTGGCCTGAGCGTCACCGGCCGATGCCAGCGAAGATTCTCACGGCGGTGGGCACCGTCGGCGCGGCGGGCCGTTCGCGAGGATCACGTCAGCGCGCCGCTGCCGGCGCTCCCGGACGGGCAGTTTCCCGACCCCCGCTACCGGAACCGGGGCAGCGGATGGCGGCGGTAGCGGGGGTCGGGCGGGCCGAAGGCGAGGGCGTTCTCGTCGAGGGCGTTGTGGACCACCAGGTCGCCCCGGGGGAAGGCGAGACCGATCGCGGCGGCTCCGTTGGCCAGGTCGTGCTTGGCTCCCCGCCACTCCAGCAGCGTGACCGCGCGCAGCTCCTGGCCCCGCAGCGCGGCCAGGTCGGGCAGCGGTTCCGCCCGCCAGGCCAGCCGGAAACCGGGCCAGGCGGGCCCGTCGACCGGGCACACCGAGTTCCAGGTGACCGAGAGGTCGTCCAACTTCCGGTGGTTGATCTCGACCTGCTCGCCGGCGAAGTCCAGCAGCACCGGGCAGTCGGCGAACCAGGAGTCGTCGTCCAGGTCCCAGGCCAGCCAGGCCCGGGTCAGCGGGCGCCCGGCCAGCGCCGCGAGCCGGTCCCGTGGGCCGCCTCGACGGCCGCCCGCCCCTGGAGCCACGCCGGCCGGTAGCCGGAGATGCCGAAGTCGAACATCCCCCGATTGTGGACGCGGTGGCCGTGCGGTGGGCACCCGCCGGGTGCCCACCGCAACCCGCGTACCGGTCAGAAGGTGTGCTCGGCGGCGGGGAACTCGCCGCCGCGGACCTCGTCGGCGAACCGGCGGGTGGCGTCGGTCAGCGCGCCGGCCAGGTCGGCGTAGCGCTTCACGAAGCGCGGGGCCCTCCCGGTACGCAGGCCGGCCATGTCCTGCCAGACCAGCACCTGCGCGTCGGTGTCCGGGCCGGCCCCGATGCCGACCGTCGGGATCGGCAGCTCCGCGGTGATCCGCCCGGCCACCTCGCCCGGCACCATCTCCAGCACCACCGCGAACGCGCCCGCCTCGGTCACCGCCCGCGCGTCGGCGAGCACGTCCTCGCCCGCGTCGCCCCGCCCCTGCACCCGGTACCCGCCGAGGGTGTGCTCGCGCTGCGGGGTGAAGCCGATGTGCGCCATCACCGGGATGCCGGCGTCGACGATCGCGGCGATCTGCGCCGCGCAGCGCCGGCCGCCCTCCAGCTTCACCGCGTGGCAGCCGCCCTCCTTCATGAACCGCACGGCGGTGCGCAGCGCCTGCGTCGGCCCCTCCTCGTACGAGCCGAACGGCAGGTCGCCGACGATCAGCGCCTGCCGGGTGGCCCGCACCACCGCGCGGACCAGCGGCAGCAGCTCCTCGACGGTCACCGGCAGCGTCGTCTCGTAGCCGAAGACGTTGTTCGCCGCCGAGTCGCCGACCAGCAGCGCCGGGATGCCGGCGGCGTCGAAGATCGACGCGGTGTACTGGTCGTACGAGGTCAGCATCGACCACCGCTCGCCGCGCTCCTTGGCGGCGAGCAGGTCGCGGGTGCGGACCCGCCGGGTGGCCGGGCCGCCGTACAGCGCCGTCACCTCGGTCGGGGTGGACTCCACCATGACTGTCTCCTTCCTCGAGGCCGCCTTCGCGGTCCCCGGGTTCCGCCGCGATCGTCGCACCGGGCGGGCGGCGACGGGAGGAGACAGTGCAGGATCTCACTCCCCGGCGGCGGCGCGGGCCGGCCGCCGGGCGCTCGGCGTACCCCGCCGGATCAGCCGTCCTCGCGCCAGCGGTTGGTGATCGGCAGCCGGCGGTCCCGCCCGAACGCCTTCATCGAGATCTTCGTGCCGGGCGCCGACTGCCGGCGCTTGTACTCGGCGGTGTCCACCATCCGCAGCACCCGGTCGACGACCGCCGGGTCGTGGCCGGACTCGACGAGCCCGGCCCGGCCGAGGTCGCCGTCGACGTACCCGATCAGGATCGGGTCGAGAACGTCGTAGTCGGGCAGCGTGTCGCTGTCGAGCTGGCCGGGGCTCAGCTCGGCGCTCGGCGGCTTGCCGATCGAGTTCTCCGGGATCGGCGGCGTCTCGCCCCGGCGGGCGGCGTCCGCGTTGCGCCACTTCGCCAGCCGCCAGACCAGCGTCTTCCACACGTCCTTGATCGGGTTGAACCCGCCGACCGAGTCGCCGTACAGGGTGGAGTAGCCGACCGCCAGCTCGCTCTTGTTGCCGGTGGTGAGGACGAGGTGGCCCTCCTGGTTCGACAGCGCCATCAGCAGCACCCCGCGCACCCGGGCCTGGAGGTTCTCCACCGCCACGCCGGACAGCGACAGGTTCGCCAGGTAGGTGTCCACCATCGGCTGGATCGGCTGCACCCGGTAGTCCAGCCCGGTGCGTTTGGCCAGGTCCTCCGCGTCCTCGCGGGAGTGCTCCGAGGAATGCTGGCTGGGCATCGACACCCCGACCACCCGGTCCGGGCCGAGCGCGTCGACCGAGAGGGCCGCCACCACCGCCGAGTCGATGCCGCCGGAGAGCCCGAGCACCACCGACGGGAACCGGTTCTTGTCGACGTAGTCGCGCAGGCCCAGCACCAGCGCCTGCCACACCTCGGCCTCGTCGGCCGCCGGCTCGATGATCCCGCCGACCGCCACCTCGCCCGGGGCCGGCGGCAGCAGGTCGCTGACCTTGGCGCGCTCGATCCGCATCCCGCCTTCCAGCTCCCCGGCGTCGCCGACCGGCTCCGGCGCCGCCGGCAGCTCGACGTCGTGCAGCAGCAGGTGCTCGACGAACTGCGGGGCGCGGGTCAGCAGCGTCCCGTCCGCGCCCACGATCATCGAGTCGCCCTCGAAGACCAGCTCGTCCTGCGCGCCGACCATGTTGACGTACGCCACGGTGGCGCCCGCCTCGGCGGCCCGGCGGCGCACCAGCGGCAGCCGGACGTCGTCCTTGTTCAGCTCGTACGGCGAGCCGTTGATGGTGACCACCAGGCCCACCCCGGCCTGCCTGGCCACCGCGAACGGGCCGCCGGCCTGCCACAGGTCCTCGCAGATGGTCAGCGCCACGTCCACCCCGCCGACCCGCACCACGGTCAGCGTGTCGCCCGGGACGAAGTAGCGGTCCTCGTCGAACACGCCGTAGTTGGGCAGGTGGTGCTTGAAGTAGGTGGCCACCACCTCGCCACCGTGCAGCACGGCGGCGGCGTTGCGGGCCCCGTGGCCCGGCTTGGCGTCGGCGCTGACCTGCGGCGGGCCGTCCGCGTCCAGGTAGCCGACCACCACGGGCAGCTCCCCGAGGCCGTCGGCGGCCAGGTCGGCGGCGAGGCGGCGCAGCGCGGCCTGGGACGCGGCGACGAAGGACCGACGGAAGACCAGGTCCTCGACCGGGTACCCGGTCAGCGTCATCTCCGGGAACAGGACGAGCTGGGCGCCCGCGTCGGCGGCCCGCCGGGTCCACCGGCGGACCAGGCCGGCATTGTCGTCGAGGTCGCCGACGCTCGGATTGACCTGGGACAGGGCGAGACGCAGGGTGGGCATGCCCTCATCTTGCCTCAGCCGGATGGGCCCGACACGGCGGGCGGCCGGGAGACGGCGGCTACCGGCCCGGGCGTCCCGGGGCCCGGCCGCGGGCCCGTGGGGGCAGGTCCGCCGGCCCGCCCGCCAGGTGGCGGGACACGACAGGACGCGGCCCGGAAAGGTCGCGTAACGTCTGCGTAAAGGACCCGGTGGAGACTGGGCGGTAAGCCCGGCCGGTGCTGGGCAACAGCGTCGCGAGGGGTGGAAGTGGACCGTCAGCAGGAGTTCGTCCTCCGCACGCTGGAAGAGCGGGACATCCGGTTCGTCCGGCTGTGGTTCACCGACGTGCTGGGCACCCTCAAGAGCGTCTCGGTCGCGCCCGCCGAACTGGAGGCGGCCTTCGAGGAGGGCATCGGGTTCGACGGCTCGGCGATCGAGGGCTTCGCCCGGGTCTTCGAGTCCGACATGGTGGCCATGCCCGACCCGACCACCTTCCAGGTGTTCCCCTTCGAGGGCGGGGCGAGCGGCGAGAGCGCCCGGATGTTCTGCGACATCCTGCTCCCCGACGGCGGCCCGTCCTGGGCCGACCCCCGGCACGTGCTGCGCCGGATGCTGTCCAGGGCCGCCGAGAAGGGCTTCACCTTCTACACCCACCCGGAGATCGAGTTCTTCCTGCTGGAGAACGGCCCGCAGGACGGCTCGGTGCCCGTCCCGGTCGACACGGGCGGCTACTTCGAGCACACCACCCACGCGGTGGCCCGGGACTTCCGCCGCCAGGGCGTGCTGGCCCTGGAGCGGATCGGCATCTCCGTGGAGTACAGCCACCACGAGGTCGCCCCCGGCCAGCAGGAGATCGACCTGCGCTACGCCGACGCGCTGACCACCGCCGACAACATCATGACCTTCCGGCACGTGGTCAAGGAGGTCGCGCTCTCCACCGGGGTGCAGGCCAGCTTCATGCCGAAGCCGTTCACCGACCAGCCCGGCAGCGGCATGCACACCCACCTGTCGCTGTTCGAGGGGGAGCGCAACGCGTTCCACGACAGCGGCGACCCGATGAAGCTGTCCAAGGTGGCGAAGTCGTTCATCGCCGGGCTGCTCACGCACGCCCGGGAGTACACGGCCGTCACCAACCAGTGGGTCAACTCGTACAAGCGGCTGTTTCCGCAGGCGCTGCCGGACCGGATCACGGAGAGCCCCGCGTACGTCTGCTGGGGTCACCTGAACCGGTCCGCGTTGGTCCGCGTCCCCGCGTACGGCAAGCCGAACTCCGCCCGGGTGGAGGTTCGCTCGCTGGACTCGGCCACGAACCCTTACCTGGCCTTCGCGGTGTTGCTCGGCGCCGGCCTCAAGGGCATCGAGGAGGGCTACGAGCTGCCCCCGGGCGCCGAGGACGACGTCTGGTCGCTGAGCAGCGCCGAGCGCCGCGCCATGGGGTACGAGGCGCTGCCGGAGAACCTGTCCGAGGCGATCGACGTGATGGCCGGTTCCGAGCTGGTCGCCGAGGTGCTCGGCGAGCACGTCTTCGACTTCTTCCTGCGCAACAAGCGGTCCGAGTGGGAGCAGTACCGCCGCGAGGTCACCCCCTACGAGCGGCAGCGCTACCTGTCGCTGTAGGGCTTGCCACCGACGCGGGCTGCCGGGGGTTGCGGCGGGCCGCTATCGTCTCGATCACCGCGCCGGCACCCCCGCCGGGCGGTAGGTGGTCGGGAGGCAGTCGGTGCTGGAGGACCTGCTCAGCGGAGCCTGGCAGAGCGTCGTGTTCGGGGTCGTCGGGGTGGGTCTGATGGCGGCCGGCTTCGGCCTGGTCGACCTGCTCACCCCGGGGAAGCTGCGCGACCTGATCTGGGTGCGGCGCAACACCAACGCCGGGCTGCTGCTCGCCGCGAACCAACTCGGCATCGCCGGGATCGTGTTCACCGCGATCCTTACCAGCTACAGCGACTTCGCCAAGGGGCTGGCCTCCACGGTGATCTTCGGGCTGATCGGCCTGGCGGTCATGGCGCTGGCCTTCTTCGTGCTGGACCTGCTCACCCCGGGCCGGCTCGGCGAGGTCATCTGCTCCGACGAGCCGCACCCGGCGGCCTGGGTCAGCGCCGCCACCCACTTCGGGGCCGCGCTGATCGTCTGCGCCTGCATCGCCTGACGCGGCCCGGCCCTCGGCCCAGCCCCGCCTCGTCGCACCCGGCGGCTAACCTGCGGGCGTGAACCGGACGGACCGCCTCTACGCCCTGGTCGAGGAGCTGCGGGCGGTGTCGCCCCGGCCGCGCAGCGCCCGCTGGCTCGCCCACCGCTTCGAGGTCAGCTCGCGCACCATCGAGCGCGACATCGGCGCGTTGCAGCAGGCCGGGGTGCCGATCTGGGCGGAGACCGGCCGCACCGGCGGCTACGTGGTCGACCGCGCGC
This sequence comes from Micromonospora sp. CA-111912, assembly GCF_050948415.1. Lineage (NCBI taxonomy): Bacteria > Bacillati > Actinomycetota > Actinomycetes > Micromonosporales > Micromonosporaceae > Micromonospora > Micromonospora sp. CA-111912. Next base: position 5,464,414 of record NZ_CP192007.1, on the reverse strand, counting down.
ACACTCTGCCGCCGGTCAACCTCACCGCCGCCGAGGCGGTGGCGATGGCCGTGGCGCTGCACCGCCTCGGCGGCGGCCCGTTCACCGAGGCGGGAGCCACGGCCCTGCGCAAGCTGCTCGCGGTGCTGCCGCCCGCCGACGCCGCCGAGGCCCGCCGGCTCGCCGGCCGGGTGCACCTCATCGGCGGTGGGCCCGCCGCGCCCGTCCCGGCGGCCGTCGCCGGCGCGGTCACCGCCCGCCGGGTGCTGCGCCTCGGGTACGCCGACCGGGCCGGGGCCGTCACCGAGCGGGTCGTGGAGCCGCTGGGCTTCCTCGGCAACCCCTGGCACTGGTATCTGCTGGCCTGGTGCCGGCTGCGCGACGGCCTGCGCGCGTTCCGGGTGGACCGGATCGGCTCGGTGACCGCGCTGCCGGAGCCGGTCACCCGGGAGCTGCGCCCCGGCGAGCTGGACATCCCGCAGCACATCGTCCGCCAGCTCACCCTGGCCTGAGCCCGCGACGACCGGGTCCGGACCCGCGACGGCCGGGCGGCGGGGGATCGGCGGCGGGGCGGGGCTGGACGGGCCGGCCGATCGCGGGGCGGGCCGGTCGACCTGACCGTCGGGCTCACGATCCCGGCCGACCGCCGGGAAACACCGACAGGACGGTGTCGCGGGACGGGTCGAGGCTGATCTCCGACGGCGTCGGTCGACCGGCCGGCGCGGCGCACGGGAGGCAGACATGACCACGACCAACGCGATCACCTGGTTCGAGATCGGCACCGACCGGCCCGAGGAGGCGGAGCGCTTCTACGGGGAGCTGTTCGGCTGGGCGTTCGAGGAGCAGGGGGCGCCGGGCCGGTCGTACCGGGTGACCGACGGTCGGGACGGGGGGATCGGCGGGGCGATCCGCGCCTCCGACGGCAGCACGCCGAACTACGCGATCTTCTACGCCCAGGTCGCCGACGTGGCGGACGCCTGCCGGCGGGCCGAGGCGGCCGGTGGCAGGGTGCTGGTGCCGCCGCGCGGCGCGCCGAGCGGGCTGACCTTCGGCCACCTGGCAGACCCGGCGGGGAACCACTTCGGGGTGTTCACGCCGCCCGCCCCGTAGCCGCCCCCTGTCCGGGCGGACAGGGGCGGGATCCGAGACGTCGGGACCCCGCCCCTGTCGGCGCGTCGGTGCGCGGCCCCGCCCCGACCGGGGCGGGGCCGCGCGGGCGTCACTTGCCCTCGGAGTCGCCCTTGCCCTCGGAGTCGTCCTTGGACTGGTCGCCCTTGCCCGGGCCGCCGTGGCCGTGACCCCGGTCGCCCCCGCCGGGGAACACGCCCGCCTCGGCGGCCTTGGTGATGGCGTCGGCCTGCTCCTGGGTCAGCTTGCCGTCCTTGACGGCCTTGTCCAGCCGCTCCTTCAGCGCGGCCTGCCGGTCGGCGGCGTCAGGACGCTCGCCGCGCTCCGGGCGGTCGGCCTTGTTCTGCTCGCGCACCTTGTCCAGGGCCGCGGTCACCTTGTCCGTGGAGACCCCCAGCTCCTTGGCGAGCGCCTCGGCGAACTCGGACTGCCGGTCGGCCCGCTGCTGCTGCCGGTCGGTGCCCTCGCTGCTGCTCGCGCTCGGGGTCGGGGTCGAGCTGTCCTCGGCGAACGCGACGGCCGGCGCCGCGATCCCCACGGTGAGTACGCCCGCCGCCGCGAGGCCGGCCAGCAACTGCTTCTTGGAAATCGTGCGGGACATTCGTTCTCCATTTCGTTGCTCGGATGCGATGACATCACCGACAGTGACGGTGCGAGCTGGGTAGGGGCCATGGCGACCCTGTCAGCGAGCTGAAAATCCGGTTTCGAATCGGGGACAAACCAGTTGCCACAGGACGGCCCGGCATAAAGGGTGGGGTCGAGTCGAGCAGAGAGGCGGGCACCCGTTGACCACCCCCACCATCCGAGAGACCGTCCTGCCGGACCCGGGCTGCGGGCCGTACGGGATCACCGCCGGGCCGGACGGCGCGCTGTGGCTGACCCTGGTCCGCACCGGCGGGATCGCCCGGGTGACCGCCGACGGCGCGGTGCGGGCCCACCCCGGCGACCCGGCGACCCGCCCGCTGGTCATCGCGGCCGGCCCGGACGGCGCGCTCTGGTTCACCCGCTCCGGGGACGACCGGATCGGCCGGATCACCACCGACGGGTCGGCCACGTCGGTCGCGCTGCCGGCCGGCAGCGCACCGTGCGGCATCGCCGCCGGCCCCGACGGTGCCCTCTGGTACGCGGGGATGAGCAACGACACCGTGGGCCGGGTCGGCACCGACGGGACGGTGACCGCGTACCCGCTGCCCGTCAGCGGCGGATTCCCGTCGATGATCACGGCGGGGCCGGACGACGCCCTGTGGTTCACCCTCAACCAGGCGAACGCCGTCGGCCGGATCGCGCTGGACGGCGCGGTGCGCCTGCACCCGCTGCCCACCGACGCCGCCGGGCCGGTCGGCATCACGCTGGGCACCGACGGGGCCCTCTGGTTCGTCGAGATCGCCGCTGGTCAGCTCGGCCGGATCACCCCGGACGGCCGGATCGAGGAGTACCCGCTGCCGGACCGGGCCGCCCGGCCGCACGCGATCGTCGCGGACCCGGCCGGCGGCTGCTGGTTCACCGAGTGGGCGGCCAACCGCATCGGCCACGTCACCCCCGACGGCCGCGTCGACGCGTACGACCTGCCCACCCCGGAATCGGAGCCGCACGGCCTCGCGGTCCTGCCCGACGGCACGGTCCACGCCGCCCTGGAACGCGGCGCGGTGGCCCACCTGACCCCCTGAGGGGTCAGCGGACGGCCGGCGCGACCGTGAGGGTGCCGGCGTCGGCGTCGAGGGTGGCCGGGACGCCCACGCCGACCGTGAGCTGGCCCTGACCGTGGCCGATCGGGAGGCCGCCGAGGACCGGAACCCCGAGGTCGCCGAGGCGCTCGGTCAGCACGTCGGCGACGCTGGTGTCCCACTCGTCCGCGCAGCCGGTGAACTGCCCGACGGCCACCCCGGCCAGGCCGTCCAGGGCGCCGGCCCGGCGCAGCTGGGTCAGCATCCGGTCCACCTTGTACGGGGGTTCCTGCACGTCCTCGACCAGCAGCACCGCCCCGGTCAGGTCCGGCATGTCCGGGGTGCCCAGCGACGCGACGAGCAGGCAGAGGTTGCCGCCGAGCAGCGTCCCGGTGGCGCGGCCGGCGACCCGTACGCCGAACGTCTCCTCCCCGGCCACGGCGGCGACGGTGACCGGCTCGGTGGTCATCAGCGCGGCGTGCAGCGACTCGGCCGAGCGCAGCGGGGTGCGCTCGTCCAGCCAGGCCGCCCCGGGGCCGTGCACGCCGGCCAGCCGGGCACCGCGCCAGAGGGCGAGCTGCAACGCGGTGATGTCGGAGAAGCCCGCCACCACCTTCGGGTCCCGGCGCACCGCCGCCATGTCGACGGCGTCCACCACCCGCTGCGCGCCGTAGCCGCCCCGGGTGCAGATCACCCCGCGCACCGACGGGTCGGCGAACGCCGTGTTCAGGTCGGCGGCGCGCAGCTCGTCCGACCCGGCCAGGTATCCCTGGCGGGCGTACGCGTTCGGCGCGAGCACCGGGCGCAGGCCCCAGCCGGTGAGCAGCTCGATGCCCCGGGCCACCCGCTCCGGCCGGATCGGCCCGGACGGGGACACCAACATCACCGTGTGCCCGGGGCGCAGGACCGGTGGGCGCAGGACGGCGTCGTCGGTGATCACAGCCGCAGAGCCTAGCCGCCGGCCGGGGACCCCGGGTTGGCCCGCCGGCGCCCGTCCGCTGCCGTCTCGGGGAGCACCGCGCCGAGGCGTTCCGGGCCGCGGCCGGCGTACCGGATAGCCTCGACGGCGTGGCAACCGCGCTGGTGATCGAGAACGACCCGACCGACGACGTCCGCCGCCTGGGCGAATGGCTGGTGGAAGGAGGCCTGGAGCTGCGGGTGCTGCGCCCGCACGCCGGGGACGAACTGCCCGCCGACCTCGACGGGTACGTGGCCCTGGTGGTGCTCGGCGGCGAGCAGAAGCCGTACCCGCTGCCCGACGGCACCCCCGGGGCACCCTGGTTTCCGAAGCTGGAGGGGCTGCTGCGCAAGGCGGTCCGGCAGCGGGTGCCCACCCTCGGCATCTGCCTCGGGGCGCAACTGCTGGCCACGTCGCACGCCGGCCTCGTCGAGCTGAGCCCGTCCGGGCCCGAGGTCGGCCCCACCGTGGTCGGCCGGCGGGACGCCGCCGATACCGACCTGCTGTTCCGGTACGTGCCGCTGATGCCCGACGTGTTCCAGTGGCACGTCGACGAGATCACCGAGCTGCCGCATGGGGCGACCCTGCTGGCCGCCTCCACCCGCTACCCGAACCAGGCGTTCAGGCTCGGCGACCGGGCCTGGGGGCTCCAGTTCCACATCGAGCCCGACACCGCGATGATCGCCGACTGGGCCACCGACTCCGCCCTGCTCGACCAGCTGGGCTACGACCCGGAACTGGTGGTGGCCGCCTGCGACCGGGTGATGGCCGACATCGAGGAGGTGTGGCAGCCGTTCGCCATCCGGTTCGCCGCCCTCGCCCTCGGTGAGCTCAGCGGCGACGGCGTCCGGCGCAACCTGCCCCTGCTCGGGCACTGACCCGTGATCAGCAGACCGGCCCGGGGCCGGCTGGCCCGCTACGGCTTCGGCACCGCCGACGGCGACGGTGGCTCCCGGGCCGCCGACCTGCTCGGCCCGGCCGGGCTCGGCCTGTGGCGGCCGGAGGAACAGGAGCCGGTCGACGAGCGGGCCGCCGAGCTGTTGGCCGCGCTGTCCCGGGCCGCCGACCCGGACCTGGCCCTGCGCCAGCTGCACCGTCTCGCCGAGGCCGAGAGCCGCGCGGCCGGCAGCACCGGCGGCGGCGGATCGACGGGTGCGCGCCGGGTCACGGATGCCACCGGAGCAGACGGCGGGCCGCCGGGCCCCGCGCGCCGGGCCACCGGCGACGCCGGCGAGCCCGCCGACTCGGCGCTGCTGGACGCCCTGCACGTCGACCCGGGGCTGCGCCGGCGGCTCATCGCCGTGCTCGGCGCGTCGTCGGCGCTCGGCGACCACCTGGTGGCCAACGCCGGCCAGTGGCCGGTGCTCGCCACCGACCCGGACGGGCTCGCCCCCGCCGCCGAGGGCCGGCTGGACCTGACGGCCGCGGCCCGGGTCACCGCGTCCACCCAGCCGATCGCGGTGCTGCGCCAGGCGTACCGGCTGGCCCTGCTGCGGATCGCGGCGGCCGACCTGACCGGCGGTCGCACCCTGGAACAGACCATGGTCGCGCTCTCCGCGCTGGCCGACGCCACCCTCGGCGCGGCCTACGACATCGCGGTGGGCGAGCTGCCCGAGGGCACGCCACGGCCCCGCCTCGGCGTGGTGGCGATGGGCAAGTGCGGCGGTGGCGAGCTGAACTACGTCTCCGACGTCGACGTGATCTTTCTCTGCGCCGAGGACGACGAGCTGCCGGCGGCCACCACGGTCGCCACCCGGCTGATCCACATCTGCGGCCTGGTCGCCTGGCCGGTCGACGCCGCGCTGCGCCCCGAGGGAAACCGGGGCCCGTTGGTCCGCACCCTGGCCAGCCACCTGGCGTACTACCGGCGCTGGGCGCGCACCTGGGAGTTCCAGGCGCTGCTGAAGGCCCGCCCGGCGGCCGGCGACCTGGCGCTGTCCCAGGAGTGGATCGACCAGCTCGCCCCGCTGCTCTGGCGGGCCGCCGAGCGACCGGAGGCCGTCGAGGACGTCCGCTCGATGCGCCGAAGGATCATCGACAACATCCCGCCGAAGGAGCTGGACCGCGAGATCAAGCGCGGCCCGGGCGGGCTGCGCGACATCGAGTTCGCCGTCCAGCTGCTGCAACTGGTGCACGGCCGGGGCGACGAGGCGCTGCGGGCACCCGGCACCATCCCCGCCCTGCGCGCCCTGGTGGCCGGCGGCTACGTCGGCCGGGCCGACGGCGAGGCGCTGCTGCGCGGGTACCGCTTCCTGCGCGGCGTCGAGCACCGCCTCCAGCTCCAGGGACTGCGCCGCACCCACACCGTGCCGGCCGACCCGGCCGGGCTGCGCTGGCTCGCCGCCGCGCTCGGCTACGCGGCCACCCCGGGCCGCAGCGCCGTCGAGGAGTTCCGCGCCGAGTGGGTCACCCACGCCACCGAGGTACGCCGGCTGCACGCCAAGCTGCTGTACCGGCCGCTGCTGGAGTCGGTGGCCCGGGTCCCCGCCGACGGGCTGCGGCTCACCCCGGAGGCGGCCCGGCACCGGCTGGAGATCCTCGGCTTCGCCGACCCGGCCGGGGCGCTGCGCCACCTCCAGGCCCTCACCGGCGGGGTGAGCCGCACCGCCGCCATCCAGCGCACCCTGCTGCCGGTGCTGCTCAGCGAGTTCGCCGACGCGCCCGAGCCGGACCGGGGGCTGCTCAACTACCGGAAGGTCTCCGACAAGCTGGGCGGCACCCCCTGGTACCTGCGGCTGCTGCGCGACTCCGGCCCGGTGGCCCGCCGGCTGGCCCGGGTGCTCTCCTCCTCCCGGTACGCGGCCGACCTGCTGGCCCGGGAGCCGGAGGCGCTGCGGCTGCTGGCCGAGGAGAACGAGCTGACCCCGCGCCCCCGCGACGTGCTCTGCGAGGGCTTCTCCGCCGCTGCGGCCCGGCACGCCGACCCGGTCGAGGCGACCCGGGCGGTCCGCGCGCTGCGCCGCCGGGAACTGGTCCGGATCGCCTGCGCCGACGTGCTCAGCCGCGCCGGGTCGCTCGCCCCCACCCCGACCCGCTCCGACCCGACCGGGCGGGCCGCGCTCGGCCTCGCCGACATCACCACCGTCGGCACCGCGCTGGCCGGCGTCACCGACGCCACCCTCGCCGCCGCGCTGCGCGCCGCCCGGGCCGCCCGGCCGGCCCCGCCCGGGCTGCGGTTCGCGGTGATCGGCGTGGGCCGGCTCGGCGGGTACGAGTCGAACTACCTCTCCGACGCCGACGTGCTGTTCGTCTACGACCAGCCGTCCGGGGCGGAGGAGGGCACGGCCAGCGCCGCCGCCCACGCCATCGCCGAGGAGCTGCGCCGGCTGCTGTCCGCCCCGGCCCCCGACCCGCCGCTCGGGGTGGACGCCGACCTGCGCCCGGAGGGCCGGCAGGGCCCGCTGGTACGCAGCCTCGCCGCGTACGCCCAGTACTACGCCCGCTGGTCGAAGGTGTGGGAGGCGCAGGCGCTGCTGCGCGCCCGGTTCGTCTGCGGCGACGCCGACCTGGGCGCCGAGTTCGAGACGATGGTCGACCCGGTGCGCTACCCGGCCGACGGGCTGACCCGGGAACAGATCGTCGAGATCCGCCGGATCAAGGCCCGGGTGGAGACCGAACGGCTGCCCCGGGGCGCAGACCCGGCCACCCACACCAAGCTGGGCCGGGGCGGCCTCGCCGACGTCGAGTGGGCGGTGCAGCTCCTCCAGCTCCGGCACGCCGGCCGGCTACCGGCGCTGCGCGGCACGCGTACCCTCGACGCGCTCGCGGCGGCGGCCGAAGCCGGCCTGGTCGCCCCGGAGGACGCCGGCGAGATGGCGGCCGGCTGGACCCTGGCCGCGCAGGTCCGCAACGCGCTGATGCTGGTCCGCGGCCGGGACGGCGACCAGTTGCCCCGGCACGGCGTGGAGCTGGCCGGGGTGGTCCGGCTGCTCGGCCGGGACGACCCGGGCGAGTTCCTCGACGAGTACCTGCGCACCGGCCGCCGCTCCCGCGCGGCGATGGAACGCGTCCTCGACTCCTGACCTGGCGGTCGGCGTTGCGGCAGGGCGGGGCCGCCGGTCAGCGGATCGTGTACCGGCCGGTGGTCGGCACGGTCATCGTCGTCCACTCCCCGGCGCGGGACAGCCGCGCGGGGGGATCGGTGGTCAGCCATCGGCTGTACCGGATTCGGATCGACACGGTGGCCCCGGCGGGCGCCTCGACCGTCATCGAGCCGGCATCGTGCCCCGTCAGCATGCCCGGCGGCGCGACCAGCGGGGTCGGGTCGGACACCGCGTAGAGCCGCCAGTGCCGTTCGGACCAGACCTCGGTGAGGTACGGCAGCCCGCCGTCGATCAGTTCCGCCTCCGCGCGCCCCACCCAGGACAGGTCGGCGTCGGGCACGGCGACGTACTGCACGGCGTTGTCGGCCAGCCAGGCCCGGTAGCTCTCGGCGGTCAGCGGAACGCCGGTCCCGGCGGCGCCCGGCACGGTCGTGAAAAAGAGCGGATTGCGGGCGATGTCGGCCTGCCGCAACCAGCCCCGCGCCAGCGGGACGTCGCCGAGGAGGGCGGCCTCCCAGTAGTCGCGGGTCGGCGGCACCTCGACCCGCCCGGTGAGCCCACGTCGGGCCAGCTCGGCGCGCAGCGGGGCGAAGTAGGCCGGCTCGGTCGTCGGGCCGCCGACGCCACGCAGGTCGGCCGGCACCACCGGGGGCTGCCACCAGCAGACGGCGGCCAGCAGCGCCGCCAGGGCGGTGCCGGCCGCCCCGCCCCGACGCAGCGCGGCCGGCAGCCGCCGGGTGGCCCGCTCCGGCAGCCGGGCGGCGGCGGCCAGCACCGGCAGCGCGAACATCACCGCCAGCCGGGTCGCGTTCAGCCCGACCGGCGTGTGCACCAGCGCGGCGATCAGCACCCCGGCCGCCGACAGCAGCGCGCCCACCCGGACCGGCCGGTACGCCACCAGCGCGGCCACCACCAGGCTGGCCAGCGCGGCGCGCAGGGTGTCGGTGCGGCTGATGTTCATCCAGCCGCCCTCGCCGAACAGCAGCCCGGTCACGGCCAGCGGGGCCGCCGCGGCGGCTCCGAGCAGCAGGCCGTCGCCGTACCGGCGGGTGAGCAGCAGCGCTACCCCGGCCAGCCCCACGAACAGGCCGGCGACCGGGCTGGTCGCGGAGGCCAGCAGCGCTGCGGCAGCGGCCAGCCCGACACGCAGGCAGCGGCGGCCCGGGGGCACGCTCGTCGGCAGGGTGAGCGCGAGCAGCGCGGCGAGCCCGAACGCCACGCCGAGGCCGTAGGTGACCCGGCCGGAGACGAGGTTGCCGGCGATGGTGACCACCCCGACCAGGCCGCCGAGCAGCGGGCGGGGCACCCCGGTACGCGCCAGCAGCGCGGCGAACGCCGCCGCCGCGCCCACCAGCGCGAGGACGCCGGTCACCCGGACGCCGAGGACAGCCATCACCGGCGGGGAGACCAGGCTGTAGCCGAGGGGCTGGATGCCGCCGTACCACCGCAGGTCCACCAGGGCGGGGCCGTGCGCGGCGAAGAAGTCGGCGCGGGCCACCTGGGCCGAGAGGTCGGAGCCCATCCTCGGCAGGAGCAGGTAGCCCACGCCCAGGACGGCCGCGAACCCGGTGGACACCGCCACCACCGCACTGCGTCGCATGCCCACCTCCGTACCGCGACCACCGTACTGGCAGCATGGCGGGCGTGCCTCACCACCTCGCGCGCTGGACGGGTCTGACCGGTTCCCTGCTGCTCGCCGTGTCCGCGTACCTCGGCGGGGCGTTCCCGAAGGGTGACCTGCGCCCCACCCCGGTCAGCATCTGGCAGGGGCCGCACGGGCCGCTGATCATCGCGGCCTGGCTGGTCGGCACCGCCCTGATGGCCTGGGCGTGGTGGTCCCTGCGGGACGGGACGCCGTCCGCGCGCTGGGCCCTGGTCACCGTCGGCCTCTGGCTGCTGCCGCTGCTGCTCGTCCCGCCGATGGCCAGCCGGGACGTCTACGCGTACGCCTGCCAGGGCGCCAGCTACGCCAACGGGATCAGCCCGTACGAGCAGGGCGTGTCCGCGTTGCCCTGCCCGTGGCTGGACTCCATCTCGTACATCTGGCGGGACACCCCGGCCCCGTACGGGCCGCTGTTCGTGGTGCTCGCCGGGGCGGTGGTGAAGGCGACCGGTTCGCTGACCGCCGCCGTCGTCGCGTTCCGGCTGCTCGCGTTCGCCGGGGTGGCGCTGACCGCCGCCTGCCTGCCGGTGCTGGCCCGCCGCTGCGGGGTTCCCATCGGGCGGGCGCTCTGGCTGGCCCTGGCCAGCCCGCTCATCGGCGTGCACCTGGTGGCCGGTGCGCACAACGACGCGCTGATGGTCGGCCTGTTGGTCGCCGGGTTGGCCGTGGTGGCCGCCCGGCCCGGGCGGCCGGGCCCGCTGCTGGCCGGCGGGGTGCTGCTCGGCCTGGCCGTGTCGATCAAAATCACCGGGTTGGTGGTGATCCCGTTCGCCGCGCTGGCCGCGATGGCCGGGCCGTACCGGATCCGGACCCTGCTCCGTGACGGTGCGCCGGTGGTCGTGGGAGCGATCGCCACGATGGTCGGGGTGACCTACGCCGGTGGCCTGGACTTCGGCTGGATCGGTGGCCTGGAGAGCGGGGGCGACGTGATCGCCTGGACGTCGCCCTCGACGGCGGTCGGCCAGACCGTCGGCTACGTCGCGGTGATCTTCGGGGCGCACGTCGACGCCCTGCCGGTGACCCGAGCGATCGGCCTGGTCGCGCTGGCCGTGCTGCTGGTCTGGCTCTGGTGGCGGGCCCGCACCCGCGACCCGCTCTTCCACGCCGGTCTGGCGCTGGCCGCCACCGTCGCGCTCTCCCCGATCGTGCACCCCTGGTACTGGATCTGGCCGCTGACGGTGCTCGCCGCCACCGCCCGGCGGGGCACGTGGTTCGCCGGGGTCGCGCTGGTCGGATCATTCCTGGTGCTGCCGGACGGCACCGGCCTGGCCCGGTACACCAAGGTGCCCGGTGCGCCGCTGATGACGCTGTTGCTGATCTGGGCCGTCGTGTGGTGGGTGCGGTCGGCGAGGGCGACCCGCGCGCCGGCCTGATGGTCGGGGCGTGGTGGGCGCTGCGCCGGGGCGCCTCGTCAACCGGGTGGGCGTACCGCACCGTGACCGGGTCAGCCAGCCCTACGAACAACTTCCCCGGCTGACTACCGACGGACCTGCCCTGGCGCGCAGGCCTGCCTCGGCTGTGTCGAAGTGCTTGACGAGCCACCTTGCGGACTCTATGTTTAACGCAGAAGTTAATTAACGAGGTGGTTAAGAACGTGGCAGCCGATCGACTCAGCGTCATCTTCGCGGCGCTGGCGGACCCGACCCGCCGGGCGATTCTCGCCCGGCTCGCCGAGGGGGACGCCACGGTCACGGAGTTGGCCGAGCCGTTCGCGATCAGCCTTCCGGCGATCTCCCGGCACCTGAAGGTGCTCGAACAGGCGGGGCTGATCTCCCGGAGCCGGTCCGCCCAGTGGCGCTCCAGCAGCCTCAATCCCGAGCCGCTGCGCGAGGCCACGGCGTGGATGGAGCGGTACCGGCAGTTCTGGGACACGAACTTCGACCGGCTCGACGCGCACCTGCGACGGATGCGGCAGGCACCGGCGACGCCTGCCGACGCCCAAGCCGACCACGACGACCAGGGCAAGCAGTGAGAGAGGACAACACCATGACCGAGACCGCAGCCACCGAGAAGCTCGTCATCACCCGGATCTTCGACGCCCCGCGCGAGCTGGTCTACCGCGCCTTCATCGACCCCGACCAACTCGCCCAGTGGTTCGGCCCGATGGGCTTCTCGGTGCCCCGGGAGACCGTCAGCGTCGACGCCCGGGTCGGCGGCCACCAGCGCTTCATCATGGTCAACGACGCCGACCCGAGCTTCAGCTCCCCGGTCGACGCCACGTTCACCGAGGTGGTCGAGAACGAGCTGCTCGTCGGCCACGAGGAGGTGCACGGCATCCCCGGCTTCCCGGATGGGGCCCGGCTGGAGATGCGGATCGAGTTCCACGACGAGGGCGACGACAAGACCCGCCTCGTGCTGTGCCAGGGCCCGTACACGAAGGATGTCGAGGCGGGCGCCCGGGAGGGCTGGGGCAGCTCCTTCGGCAAGCTGGACGCCCTGCTCGTCCGCTGATCGGGGCCGGACGTCGCGCGGGTGGGGGCGGGGCATCCCGTGGGTGGGCGGGCGCCGTTCCACCCGTACCGGAAACGGCCGGGCCGGCCCCGCGTGCTGCGGAGCCGGCCCGGCCGGTGCTGGTGGAGCCTGCTGACCCGAGGGCTCAGCAGTCGAAGTACATCGCGAACTCGTGCGGGGTCGGGCGCAGGCGCACCGGGTCGACCTCGTTGGCCCGCTTCCAGCCCACCCAGGTGGAGATCAGGTCCGGCGTGAACACGCCGCCGTCGAGCAGGTAGTCGTGGTCGGCCTCGAGCGCGTCGAGCACCTCGGGCAGCGAGCCCGGAACCTGCTTGACCGAGCCCCACTCCTCCGGCGGCAGGTCGTACAGGTCCTTGTCGATCGGCTCCGGCGGCTCGATCTTGCTCTTGATGCCGTCCAGGCCGGCCATCATCATCGCCGAGAAGGCGAGGTACGGGTTGCTCGACGGGTCCGGCACCCGGAACTCGACGCGCTTGGCCTTCGGGTTGCTGCCGGTCACCGGGATGCGGGTGCAGGCGGACCGGTTGCGCTGCGAGTAGACCAGGTTCACCGGCGCCTCGAAGCCCGGCACCAGGCGGCGGTACGAGTTGACCGTCGGGTTGGTGAAGGCCAGCAGCGACGGGGCGTGGTGCAGCAGGCCGCCGATGTACCAGCGGGCCATGTCGGACAGGCCGGCGTAGCCGGTCTCGTCGTAGAACAGGGGCTCACCGTTCAGCCACAGACTCTGGTGGGTGTGCATGCCCGAGCCGTTGTCGCCGAAGAGCGGCTTCGGCATGAACGTGGCCGTCTTGCCGTTGACCCAGGCCTCGTTCTTGATCAGGTACTTGAAGAGCTGGAGCTGGTCGGCCGACTGCAGCAGGGTGGAGAACTTGTAGTTGATCTCCGACTGGCCGGCGGTGCCGACCTCGTGGTGCGACCGCTCCACGGTGAAGCCGGCGTCGAGCAGGCGACGGACCATGCCGTCGCGCAGGTCGGCGTAGTGGTCGACCGGCGGCACCGGGAAGTACCCGCCCTTGTACGGGGTCTTGTACCCGCGGTTGCCACCCGGCTCCTCGCGGCCCGAGTTCCAGGCGCCCTCGACCGAGTCGATGTAGTAGAACGACTGGTGCGCCGAGGTCTCATGGCGGATCGAGTCGAAGATGTAGAACTCGGCCTCGGCGCCGAAGTACGCGGTGTCGGCGATGCCGCTCGCGGCGAGGTACGCCTCGGCCTTCTTCGCCACGTTCCGCGGGTCCCGGGAGTACGCCTCACGGGTGAACGGGTCGTGCACGAAGAAGTTCAGCGCGAGGGTCTTATGCGTGCGGAAGGGGTCGACGAAGGCGCTCGCGGCGTCCGGGAGCAGGAGCATGTCCGACTCGTGGATCGACTGGAAGCCGCGGATCGACGACCCGTCGAAGGCGAGACCGTCGGTGAAGACGCTGTCGTCGAAGGACTCCACCGGCAGGTTGAAGTGCTGCATCACGCCGGGCAGGTCACAGAAACGTACGTCGACGAACTTTACGTCCTCGTTCTTGAGGTATCGCAGGAGTTCCTCGGGATTGGCGAACACACGTCCTCCTGGCACGTCCACGGGGTGGCTGGCTCCTGGCGACGCTATGACCGCGCGGTTGCCCGGCCGTATCTTGAGTGTTTCTGTCGTGTTACGTCGCTCGCGCTGCGTCATCTTCGCCGGTCAGTCGCCATCCGCTGTCCGTTCGGAGGATACTCGGCGCGGCGTTGTACCGCAGATTACCGCCATTGGTCCGATTCGGCGGCCGGTGCCGATCCGACCATCCCGGCGTGCCTGACTACCCTTGGCGACTGTGACCACGCCGCAGCAGCCCGCGCCCCCCGCCACCGACCCCGGTTTCGTCCCGCCCACCCTGGGCCGTCGGTTCGGCGCCCTGGTGATCGACTGGGTGCTCTGCCTGCTGGTGTCCAACTTCTTCGCCGACCCGGTCCGCGACGGCTGGGCCCCCGTCGTGGTGCTGATCGTCGAGTACGCCCTCTTCCTCGGACTGTTCGCCCAGACCCCCGGCATGTACATCACCCGGATCCGGTGCCTGTCCTGGGCCGACGGCGGCCGGATCGGGCTGACCCGCGCGCTGCTGCGCGGCGTCCTACTGGCGCTGGTGGTCCCGGCGCTGATCATGGACGAGCACCGCCGCGGCCTGCACGACCGCCTCACCGGCTCGGTCATCACCCCCGCCCCCGCGCCTGACCACCCTGCCCCCGGGCGGCGGCCCTGACCACCCCGCCCCCGGGCGGCCACTCCTCGACCCCAGCGATCTCGCGCTATTTCACGGAAAGAGTGGCCTCCCGGCGACGGGAGGCCACTCTTTCCGTGAAATAGCGCGTCTTGGAGCGCCGGGCGTGGGCGCGGCGCGCGGGGGAGGGGAGGGGGTTAGCGGCCTCGGGTCTGGCGGAAGGCGTTGCGCTGCGGGCGCATGTTCTTCGGGATCGCGCCCTTGGGCATCTGTGGGCGGGCGGTGAGCGCCTTGAGCCGCTTGTCGAGGGAGTTGACGTCCTTGCCGCTGAGGCTGCGCGGCAGCCGCATCAGGGTCATTCGCAGCTTGCGGATGGGCAGCTCGCCCTCGGCCTGGCCGATCACGTAGTCGTAGAGCGGGGCGGAGCCGATGACCTTGGTCAGCCGCCGCTTCTCCTGCCCCAGCAGGCCGCGGACCCGCTGCGGGTTCCCCTCGGCCAGCAGGATCACGCCGGGGCGCCCGATCACCAGGTGCACCATGTCCATCTGGGTGGTGGCGCTGACGGCGGGGGTGACCCGCCAGTCGCCCCGCATGTTCTCCATGATCTGCGCCGCCGCGCCGGGCTGCCCCTCGGCGGCGTTCATCATCGCCTTGTTGGACCGCAGGTTGAGCACGATCAGCACGGCGAGCAGGGCGATCAGGATGCCCAGCGGCAGCCAGAACCAGCCCCAGAGGATCACCGCGACCACGGTCAGCGCGAGCGGGATCAGCACCGCGCCTGCGGTCAGCGGCGCGAACCACCGGTCCTGCTTGGCGGTGAACTGGAACACCATCCCGATCTGCTTCAGCCGCTGGCCGAACGAGACCTTCTCCTGGGGCTTTGCCATGTCGCAGAGTCTAGTGGTCGCCGTGCAACGGGGTTGATCCGCGCCCGGTGCTCCGGCCGGTCAGGACCGGCGGGGCAGGACGGGCGCGGCGCGGCCGGTGCCGTGCCGGCCGGTGGACCCGCCTGCCGGGGCGCCGTCGGCCTGCTCGTGGTACTCCTCCTCGACGTTGACGGTCCACACGTCGTGCTCGCCGCCGTCGAGGATGTTCTCCACGGTCAGCATCGCGGTGAGCATCGAGTGGTCCTGGTTGTTGTAGCGGTGCATGCCGTTGCGGCCGACCGGGTGCACGTTCGGCACCGCCTCGGCGAGCCAGGCGCGGACGGTCTCCACGGCCTGCTCGTACCCGGCGTCGTAGAGCGGGTACGCCTTCGGCATCCGGACCACGTACCCGGCGGAGACCGCGCCGGCGTCGACCAGCCCCAGCGCCTCCAGTTCGGCGGTGCCCAGGGCGATCAACTCGTCGTCGGCGGCGTCCCACAGGTCGTCGCCGACGTCGACGAAGTACTCCAGCCCCAGGCAGGTGAACCCCTCCCGCACCAGGTACGGCGACCAGGAGCCGAAGTTCTGCACCCGGCCGACCCGTACCCCCGGGGTGTGCACGTAGATCCAGTTGTCCGGGAAGCCGGCGGCGGCCGGCACCACCAGGGCCACGGTGAGGAAGTCGCGGTGCCGCAGCGCGTCGGCGGCGGCCAGCACCTCCGGCGGCGCGGGCGGGTCCACGGCCCGGACCAGCGCGGGCAGCGGCATGCTGCTGATCACGTGGTCGGTGGCGACCCGGCGCGTGCCGTCCGGCCCGGCCACGGTCACCGCGACCGCCCGGCCGTCGGCGCGGTGCACGGTCGCCGCCCGGGCCCTCAGCGTCACCACGCCGCCGGCCTCGGTGACCAGTTCGGCGCAGCGTTCCCACATCATTCCCGGGCCGAGCCGGGGGTACTGGAACTCCTCGATCAGGCTGGTGATGTCGGCCCGGGCCAGGCGGGGCAGCAGCGCGTTGCGCACCGCCCCGGCCAGCGACAGGTTCCGGATCCGCTGGGCCGCCCAGTCGGCCTGCAACTCGGTGGCCGGGATGCCCCAGACCTTCTCGGTGTACGTCTTGAAGAACATCCGGTACAGCCGGGTGCCGAAGCGGGCCGACACCCAGCCCTCGAAGTGGCTCTGGTCCGCCGGCGGTCGCATCCGCGCCCACAGGTACGACCCGACGCAGCGGGCCGCCTCGACGACCCCCAGGTTGCCCAGCGCGTTGCCGGCCCGCAGCGGGTAGTCGAACAGCCGGCCCCGGTAGTGGATCCGGCTCATCCGGGGGCGCAGCAGGAAGTCGCCGTCGGGCAGCACCTCGTGCCAGAACGCCTCGACCCGGGCCACCTTGGTGAAGAACCGGTGCCCGCCGATGTCGAACCGCCAGCCGTCCCGCTCGACGGTGCGGCTGATCCCGCCCACCACGTCGTCTGTCTCGACCACCTCGACAGGGGCGTTCCGCCTCGTCAGTTCGTAGGCGGCGGTCAGGCCGGCGGGACCGGCACCGATGATCACCGTATGTGGCAGGGGCATGACTAAATTCACCATCTTCGACGTCTGACGGCAAGTGCCGCCCCGCAGGATGGGACGCCTGGCCCTCGAACGCGCGGAATCTAGCACGCGTGGGGCCTCCGCATCGGCCCCGAACGGCCGACGGTCAGGAGCCCGGCAGCCAGATCCGCCAGCCGTCGACCGTCACCAGGCGCATCCCGCCGGGTCGCCCGGGCAGCTCCCGGTCCAGCCGTGCCGCCAGCGGCGACCCGACGGGCGCGACGTACGCGGGGGCCGCCGCCCGCACCACCGCCTCCCGGTACGCCGGATAGCGGTCGAACCCGGGGCGCAGTTCGTCGTCGACCACGGCGCAGACCACCTCCTCGGCGGTGGCGAAGGTGACCGCGTTGCAGGTCCAGTAGCCGCCGTAGATGTGATGTACCCCCAGCCGGTCCAGGGCGGCCACCAGCTCGCGGCGCTGCGTGGCGGTCTCCCGGGCCGCCGCGGCGGCGTCCACCGCGCCGGCCGTCGCCACCGCCGCCGTGCCGACCGTCCCGGCGAGCACGGCCAGTGCCGCTACCCGGGCCACGACGCCCCGGACCCCCGGGCCCCGGTCGTGCAGCGCTGCCCACACGGGCCAGAGCAGCGCCGGCAGCGCGATCGCCACGCAGGACAGGTACCGGGCGCTCTCCACCGGGGTCCGCCCCGCCGTGCTGCTGACCGCGTACGCCGCGACGCTGGCCGCCGCCCCGGCCACCAGCGCCAGGCGTACCGCCGCCCCGGCCCGCAGGTCCCGATCGCTGTCCCTGTCCCCGGCCGGACGCAGGGCGCGCCACGCGGCCAGACCGGCCAGGACCAGCAGAACGGGGAGCGCCGCCGCCCACCACAACTGCCACGGCGCGCAGTGCGACGGGGAGCAGAACCCCATACCCAGCGGCGGCCCGAGCAGCAGCCCGCCGTGCAGCCGGTCCGCCCAGCCCGCCGGTGTCTCCGCGCCGCTCGCCGTGAGCACGGCCGACAGTGGGTTCCGGCCCTGGGCGACGCTGTGGACCAGCATCGGGGCGGCCCCCACCAGCGCGCCGATGCAGGCCAGGGCCCCGCCCGGGCCGGCCAGCTCCCGCCGGCACATCACCACCAGCACCACGCCGGCGGCCAGCACGTACGGCAGCAGCAGCGGGTCGATCCACCCGGTGAGCCCGGCCAGCAGGCCCCAGCCCGCCCACCGGGCCTCCCGGCTTCTCGCCCACCGGGCACCCGGGGCGCCCGGTCTGGCGGCCGCGTCGGTCTCCGCTCCCGGGGCCGCGCCGGCCCCCGGCCGGCCCGCGCACAGGCCCAGCGTCAGCAGTGCCAACCCGACCCCCATCGGGTTCAGCTCCGGGTATCCGCCACCGGCGATGAGTTGGTTCTTCACCACCCGGTCCGAGCCGAGCGCGAGCAGCCCCACGACCAGCAGGGCGAACCACGGGGCACCGCCGAGCCGGCGGGTCAGCCGCCAGGTCAGCAGCAGGAAGAGCGCGTACAGGGCGAGCAGGGGCAGCCGCAGGGCGGTCACCGAGGGCCCGTCCAGGGCGAACAGCGGAGCGGCGAGGTACGCCTCCAGCGTCCCCATGTACGACTGGCCGTAGAACCAGACGGGGAAGTGCCGTCCCTGCGCGATGTGCAGCGCCGCCAACCCCATGGTGGCCTCGTCGCTGTTCGTCGGCGGCGCCTCGTTGACCAGCAGCCAGAGTCGGTACCCGACCCCGGCCAGTACGGCGAACCCGGTCAGCGCGGTGGGCAGCGTCAGCCGCCACGCCGGCCGGGGCGCCGGGACGGCGCGCCCCCGGTCGCGTACCCCCGTGGTCATGACCTGATCATGTCACCGGTGGACGTGCCACGGCCCGACCCAGCGCGGCGCGGCTCGTGGCGGCGCCCCGTTCGGAACGGCGGTGGTGCCGGGCGGCCGAGGCCCGACGCGCCGCGCGGGTCAGGCGCGGACGGCGTCGCGGGCGTCCAGCGCCTGCCGGTAGAGCCGGCCGGCCCGGTACGACGAGCGCACCAGTGGACCGCTCATCACCCCGGCGAAGCCGATCTCCTCGGCCTCCTCGCGCAGCTCCACGAACTCCTCCGGCTTGACCCAGCGGGTCACCGGGTGGTGCCGGGGCGTCGGGCGCAGGTACTGCGTGATGGTGATCAGCTCACAGCCCGCCTCGTGCAGGTCGCGCAGCGCCTGGGACACCTCGGCCCGCTCCTCGCCCATGCCGAGGATGAGGTTGCTCTTGGTGACCAGGCCGTCGGCGCGGGCCTGCCGGATCACGTCCAGCGAGCGGTCGTACCGGAACGCCGGCCGGATCCGCTTGAAGATCCGGGGCACCGTCTCGACGTTGTGCCCCAGCACCTCGGGGCGCGAGCCGAAGACCTCGGCGAGCTGCTCGGGGACCGCGTTGAAGTCGGGGATCAGCAGCTCCACGCCGCAGCCCGGCTGGAGGGCGTGGATCTGGCGGACCGTCTCGGCGTACAGCCAGGCGCCGCCGTCGGGCAGGTCGTCGCGGGCGACACCCGTGATCGTGGCGTAGCGCAGGCCCATCGACACCACGGACTCGGCCACCCGGCGCGGCTCGTCGGCGTCGAACTCGGCCGGCTTGCCCGTGTCGATCTGGCAGAAGTCGCAGCGCCGGGTGCACTGGTCGCCACCGATGAGGAAGGTGGCCTCCCGGTCCTCCCAGCACTCGTAGATGTTGGGGCAGCCGGCCTCCTGGCAGACGGTGTGCAGCCCTTCGCGCGAGACGAGCCCGCGCAGCTGGGTGTACTCCGGCCCCATCTTGGCCTTGACCTTGATCCACGGCGGCTTGCGTTCGATCGGTGTCTCGGCGTTGCGCGCCTCGATCCGCAGCATGCGCCGCCCCTCGGGGGCGACCGTGGCGGTACGCGCAGCGGGGCTGGTCGTCGGCTGCTCGGTCGGGGGCGTCGTCGGCGCGAAGTGCTCGATCGTCACGAATCGAGCCTACGCCGGACGGTCGCTGTCGATGGACGTGAGGCGACGGCCGTCACCCCCTGATTCCTGTGACGCCGCCCACCGCCACCGCCGAAAATCCCGTTACCCGCCCCCGCCAGGGGTGCTAGCTTGCGGCAGAGCTGTGACGGAGCCGAGTAGCGCGCCGCCCCGCCAGTCGAGAGAGCCGCCGTTCGCTGCGAGGCGGTCTGGCGTCGGTGCGCGAAGACCCTCCCGAGCTGCGGGAAGAACGGCGTGCGCGTGGCAGCCCTGTCGACGCCCGTCCAGTAGATCCCGCCCGGCTGGCCCCGGTCATCAGGCGACGAACGAGGCCCCCGCGCGAGCGGGGGCGAAGGTGTGGTGGCACCGCGAGGACCCGCTCGCCCACACCTCCCGGGGCTGAGGCGATGCTTCGCCGCCCTGCGGCGGCGAAGGCGTTGCGATCGATCGAGGAGCAGCCCACCATGCAACGCATCCTGTCCACCCAGCTCCCCGCCCACGCCGGCGCGACCGTCCGGGTCGCCGGTTGGGTGCACCGCCGCCGGCTGCTCAAGTCGGTGACGTTCCTGATCGTGCGGGACGCCGCCGGCCTGACCCAGGTCGTGGTCACCGACCCGGCCGTCCGCGCCGCCGTCGAGGCGCTCACCGAGGAGACCGTCGTGGAGGTGGTCGGCACGGCCACCGCGAACCCGGCGGCCCCCGCCGGGGTCGAGCTGACCGACCCGACGGTACGACCGTTCGGCCCGCCCGCCGTCCCGCCCCCGTTCGACCTGTACCGGCCGGCGCTGACCGCGAGCCTGCCCACCCAGCTCGACCACGCGCCCGTCGCGCTGCGCCACCCGACCCGCTCGGCGGCGCTGCGGATCTCGGCGGCGGCGGTGGCCGGCTTCCGGGCCGCCCTGGACGCCCGCGACTTCGTGGAGATCCACACGCCGAAGGTGGTCGGCTCGTCGACCGAGTCGGGCGCGAACGTCTTCGCGCTGGACTGGTTCGGCCGGCCCGCGTACCTGGCCCAGTCGCCGCAGTTCTACAAGCAGCTGATGGTGGGCGTCTTCGAGCGGGTGTACGAGGTCGGGCCGGTGTTCCGGGCCGAGCCGCACGACACCGTCCGGCACCTGGCCCAGTACACCTCGCTCGACGCCGAGCTGGGCTTCGTGGCCGACCACCGCGACGTCATGGCCGTGCTGCGGGACACCCTCGCCGGGATGCTGGCGACCGTGGCGGACCGGGCCGGCGACGCCCTGGCCACGCTGGGCGTGACCCCGCCGGAGTTGCCGGCGCGGATCCCGGAGGTGCACTTCACCGAGGCCCTGCGGATCGCCGGCGCCCCGGCCGACGAGCCGGACCTCGCCCCCGCCCACGAGCGGGCGCTGGGGAAGTGGGCCCGCGCCGAGCACTCCTCGGAGTTCGTCTTCGTCACCGGGTACCCGATGGCGAAGCGGCCGTTCTACACCCACCCCGACCCGGCTCGGCCGGCGTACTCCAACGGGTTCGACTTGCTGTTCCGAGGGCTGGAGCTGGTCACCGGCGGGCAGCGCCTGCACCGGTACGACGACTACCTGGCCGCCCTCGCGGCGCGCGGCGAGCCGGTCGGACCGTACGCGGGCTACCTCGACGCGTTCCGGCACGGCATGCCGCCGCACGGCGGCTTCGCGATCGGCCTGGAACGCTTCGTCGCCCGCCTGGTCGGCGCGGCCAACGTCCGCGAGGTCACCGCGTTCCCCCGAGACCTGCACCGGCTCACCCCCTGAGCGGCCGATCCCTGCTCGACGCCTACGCGGCGTCACGGCCCGGCCGGTCGCGCGTCCCCGTCACCCACCGTTAGGCATGCCTGGATGGCGGGGTGGCTGCCTCAGGCCACCCCGCCACGACTACCCCTGACCTGTGTCGACCCCGCCCACCTCAACCCCCCACTCCGCCCCTTTGCTCTGCACCAACCCACGCAACAGGCACGGGCAGTAACTGTTGCGTGGGTTGGTGCAGAGCAAAGGGAGTGGGGGAGGGGTGGGTGCTGGGGACGGGTGGTGACGGTGCGTCAACGGAGTTGTCGGTCGCGTTGTCGAGCACCGACGGGCAGTGTGCCGGGCGCGTCCGGCCGGGGAGGGCGCGGGGACTCCGGAGGGAGCGCAGGGGAGCCGGTGGAGCTGGGGGCGGATTGCACCGCGCCCGGGCAGGTCGCGCCGGGTCAGACCGGGCCGGTCAGGCCGGGCCGAGGAGGTCCCAGGGGTTGCCGGCGATGTCGCGGAAGACGGCCACCCGGCCGTACGGCTCGGTGCGCGGGGGCTTGACGAACTCGACGCCCGCGTCGACGAGGCGGCGGTGGGTGGACTCGAAGTCGTCGACCCGGAGGAAGAAGCCGACTCGGCCCGCGGTCTGGTTGCCGACCGCAGCCTCCTGCCGCTCCCCGTCGGCGCGGGCCAGCAGCAGGCCGGTGCGCGCGCCCGGCGGGCGGACCACCACCCAGCGCTTCGGGCGGCCGTCGTTGGTCAGCGAGGGACTGTCCTCGACCAGCTCGAAGCCGAGCAGTTCGGTGAAGAAGGCGATGGCCGGGTCGTACTCGGCGACGACGAGGGTGACGAGGTCGATCTGCATCCGCCGAGCCTAGAAGGCCGCCGAACCTGGAGGCCGCCGAACCTGGGCGGCTCAGGCGGCCAGGGTGGGCAGGTGGCGCTCGACCACCGGCAGCACGTCGGCGACGGTGATCGGGCGGCCCAGTTCCGCGGTGAGCGAGGTGACCCCGGCGTCGCGGATGCCGCACGGCACGATCCGGTCGAAGTACGTCAGGTCGCAGTCGCAGTTGATCGAGAAGCCGTGCAGGGTGACTCCCCGGGCGACCCGGATGCCGATGGCGGCCACCTTGCGGGCCGGGCCCCTCGCGTCCTCGGGCACCCAGACGCCGCTGCGCCCCTCGACCTGGCCGGCGGCCAGCCCGAACTCGGCGCAGACGTCGATCAGCAACTGCTCGGTGCGGCGCACGTACGCGACCACGTCCACCGGGTCGGGCAGCCGCACGATCGGGTACCCGACGAGCTGCCCCGGGCCGTGCCAGGTGATCTTGCCGCCCCGGTCGACGTCGACGACCGGGGTGCCGTCCATCGGCCGGTCCCACGGCTCGGTGCGCTTGCCCGCGGTGTAGACGCTCGGGTGCTCCAGCAGCAGCACCGTGTCGCCGCGCTCGCCGGCCACCACCGACTCGTGCAGCCGCCGCTGCTCGTCCCACGCGGCCTGGTAGTCGAGCACCCCTGCACGTACGGCGGTCAGCCCCGGAATCGTCGCGGTCACGCCCACCAGCCTAGTCCCGTACCGGCCGGTCACCTGCGGTGAGCCGGCTCACCACCGACGTGTCGGGGGTCAGGCCGGGGGGACTTTCCACAGCCAGACGTCGTCGACGCGCTGTGGGGGGCCGAGCAGGGCGGTGGCGGTGCGGCGCAGGGCCTCCTCGTCGAGGTCGTACTTGGCGCCGTGCACCCGGTCGGCGAGCACCACCACCTCGACGTCCCAGTACCGCAGGTCGGCCAGGGACTCCTCGACGCTGCCCTCGGTGATGATCGGCACCAGCCCGGTGCTGCCGGCCTGGTCCATCAGGGTGTCGAAGGTGCGCGGCGGCGGGCCGATCCGGCCCCGGCCGTCCGGGCCGCCCGGGCCGAGGAAGAACCCGGCCGGGATGCGGAACTCGCCCTGCCGGTGGGCCAGCGCGTACGCCTGCCAGCGCTGCCCGTCCGGGGTCACGTCGAGGGTCAGCGGCAGCGGGGTGAGCACCCCGCCCGGGGAGACGTACTGTCGCCAGGTGCCGGCCGTGACGAACGCAGGCACCGGCTCGCGGGCGCTGGTCAGCAGCGGGGTGGGCAGCAGCGGCAGCAGCGCCGCCGCGAAGCCGAGGCCCCAGGCGGCGGACGCGGCGCGGCGCCGGGGCGGGTCGGCCCGCAACCGGTCGACGGTGTACGCCAGCAGCAGCCCGATCACCGGGGCCACCACCAGGGCCAGCCGGGACGGCAGGGCGGCGTTGACCACCGGCAGGTTGTCCAATAGCAGGAACGGCAGCGGCCGGTCGGTACGCTCGCCGTTCCACTTGGCCCGGGGACCCCAGGACAGCACGGCGAAGACCACGCCGGTGACGCCCAGCGCCCACACGGTGGCCCGGCGGGCCCGGTCCCGCCGCCACAGGTAGCCGAGGCAGACGACGGCGAGCAGCAGCAGCGGCACCCCGAAGAACGAGTTCTCCTCGGTCGGGTTGGGCGCGAGCGAGGTGCCCAGCCCGGCCTCGCCGGCCAGCGACCGGCTCGGGTACGCCCCGTACGCGGCGACGTCCTCGGAGTGGACGATCGAGTCGAAGCCGGTGCCGTGGAACCGCTGCGGCCCGGCGAAGTGCAGCCACAGCGGGTACGCCAGCAGCACCCCGGCGGTCAGCGCGGTGACGCCCAGCCCGCGCAGGAAGGTGGGCAGCGCGGCCCGGGCGGCGGCCCGCCGGCTCGGGTGCAGCGCCCAGACGGGCAGGAAGACGCCGAGCGCCAGGGCGGTGAAGAACAGCCCCTCAGCGGCGATGGAGAAGGCCACCGCGACGGCGACGCCGAGCACGATCCCGTCGCGCAGCCAGTGCGCGGTGCGGCGCAGCGCGAACAGCCGCCAGACCAGCAGCGGCACCAGCCAGCCGGCCGTCCAGTTCAGGTGGGCGTTGGCGTGCGACACCATGCCGGGGGAGTACGCGACGAACAGCGCGCCGATCGCCGCCGCGAGCCGGCTGTGGACGAACTGCCGGGACAGCAGCAGGTACCAGGCCACCGCCGTGGCGGCCAGGTTGAGGGTGAGGATCACCAGGAACGTTGCCGGCGGCCCGACCAGGTACGTCAGCGGGGCGAAGACCGCGGCGTACACGGTGATCGAGGTGTTGACCGCGAGGTTCACCCCGTCGGGGACGTTGACCAGGTACGTGAACAGCGGGTTCTCGCCGTGGGTGAGCGCGTGCCCGCCGAAGGCGAGCAGCCACTCGAACAGCGCCTGGTCGCTGGAGTTCACGGTGATCGCCCGCTGGTCCGGGTCCCGCCACAGCCCGCTGGTCACCCAGACCGCGAGCGCCAGCGCGACGAGGACGACGGCCAGGTCGGCCCGCCGGTCGCGGCTGCGTGCCGGGGTGGCGGCGGGGGCGGGCGTCGGTCCGGTGGCCGGGGACGGAGAGGACGGCACGCAGCGGACGTTACCAACCGGACCTGGACACGCCGGTCAGACACGGAGGCTTGACCGCTTGCAGTCCCGGAGCTGCGCGACTGCCGACGGGGTTGCGCGCGGGCCCCTCGGCCGAGGTTGCGCGCGGGTCCCCTCGGCGCCGAGGCCCCCGCGCTCAGTCGTGCAGGGCGGCGCGCAGGGCGCCCGGCAGGTCGGGATGGCGGTAGGTGAAGCCCGCCCGGGTCAGCGCCCCCGGGAGGACCCGGGTGCTGGTCAGCGCCTCCTGGGCGAAACCGCCGAGGGCCACCTTGAGGGCCAGCGCCGGGATCGGCACGACCGCCGGGCGGTGCAGCTGGCGGGCCAACTCCCTGGTGAACTCGGCGTTGGTGACCGGGGCCGGGCCGACCCCGTTGACCGGGCCGGCCACGTCGTCGCGGTCCAGCAGGAACTGCACCACGCGCAGCCAGTCGACCATCGAGATCCACGGCAGCCACTGCCGGCCGCTGCCGAGCCGCCCCGCGACGCCCAGCTTGAACGGCAGGAGCTGCGGCTTGAGCAGCCCGCCGTCGCGGTGCAGCGGCAGCCCGGTGCGCAGCCGGACCACCCGTACCCCGGCGTCCTCGGCCGGCCGGGTAGCCGCCTCCCAGACCCGGCAGACGTCGGCGAGGAAGCCCTCGCCCGCCGGGGCGTCCTCCTCGACCACCCGGTCGCCCGTGTTGCCGTACCAGCCGACGGCCGAGGCGTTCAGCAGCACCGCCGGGCGGTCGGCGGCCGGCATGCCGGCGATCGTGATGGCCAGCGTGGTGGTGGTGTCGACCCGGCTGGACCGGATCAGCCGCTTGTACGCGTCGTTCCACCGCTTGTCGCCGACGCCCGCGCCGGCCAGGTTGATCACGGCGTCGGCGTCGGCGACCACCGCCGGGTCGAGCTGCGCGCCGGACGGATTCCACCGCCGCTCGTCGGGGGTACGCGCCGACCGCCGGACCAGGCGGGTGACCTGGTGCCCGTCGGCTTTCAGGCGGTCGACCAGCCGGGTGCCCAGGAAGCCGGACGCGCCGGCCATGAGGATGCGCATACCCATATCTTCGGGCACGCGGCCCTGATCGGATGCGGCGAGCGGATCTCGATCACGATGCGGGGGCCGAGATACGGGGCCGACCGGCCAGGGCCCGGGCCCCGCCGGCCGACGCTGCCCGGCCAGTCGACGCTGCCCGGCCAGTCGATGCTGCCCGGCGGGTCGATGCTGCCCGGAACCGGTGGGTGGTGCTGGCCGAGTCGGCCGACGGCCGGCTCGGCGTCCCGTCGGCCCGCCGGACGGAACCGGATCCGGCATGATCACGCTCGTTCGTGGAACTAGTGGGATCGTCGCCGGTGAGTGGCCACTAATTCCATGTTTCTGCGGGACCGGGTCAGGCTAGCCCCGCTGGCGGCGGACGCGTGCCCACGCCAGGAACCGGTCGAAGAGCTGCCCCGGCTGCGGGGCGTCGTGCGGGTTGAGGGTGTACAGGTGGCCGGTCGCCTCGTGCAGCAGCCCGGCGAGGTAGATCAGCAGCGCGATCCGGTCGTCGGCGTACTCCCGGAGCAGGGTGAGCCGGGCCGTGGCGCACGGCCAGGGGGCGGCGCAGGCCCGGCAGAGCCAGAGCGGGCGTAGCGGCAGGTGCCGACCGGCCCCCGTCACCAGCGACCGCCGTTGTTCCGCCGGGTCCGCGCGCCCGATCCGGCGGGCCCGTCCCGCCAGCGGGTGTTGCGCGGCGGCGGGGCCGGCGGCTCGGTGGGCGGGGTCGCGTGCCGGTCCGGGCAGGCCGTCCAGCGCAGGCCGCACGAGCACCAGCGCTGCCATCCGCGCCAGGTTCGCCGGTGGCGCGGGCCGAGGGGAATCGGCTCCGCGCCGCGCTGCAGGCCCGGCCACATCACCGCCACCCCTCGGGTACGCGGAATCGCTCCTTGCCAATCGTCGAGTGCACGCCTTCCCGCCTTTCCTCGCCGGATCGGTGGGGTGGCACCCGGCCGACCGGGGGAATGGTCGACCGGGCGCGTCCTGCGCAGGACCACCGGCTCCGGGTTTGCAGACCAGGGAGCCAGCCGTCACGAACTTATACTTACTACTGCTCATAGGTCAACCACCGGCTACCACTTACTTGTCTGTAGAAGGGGAGCCGTGATCAAATGGCGGTGCAGACCAGGGAGAGCACATGCCCGCCAAACCGAAGTGGGCGCAGCTCGCGGATCTCATCCGCGGGCAGATCGCGTCCGGAGAACTCGTCCCCGGTGACAAGTTGCCGTCCACGTCCCAGTTGTGCAAAGAGCACGGCGTGTCGGCCGGCGTGGTGAACCACGCCATGATCGTGCTCAAGACCGAGGGCTTGGTCGAGGGCGTTCACGGGCTCGGGGTGTTCGTCGCCGAGCGGCCGGCGGGCTGACTGATGCGTCCGTGACTGGCGCGTCGTGTCCGAGTGGACCGACGCCGCCACCTCGTTACGCTGGCCGCGATGAGGAGGCGGCATGCTGCTGAGCTTTCGGGTCGCCAACGTGCGGTCCTTCCGCGACGAGCAGGAGGTGCTGCTCGTCGCTCAGGCGGCGGACGACACCCGATGGGTACGCGACGTCCGGCTTGAGGCAGGACAGGAGTTGGCGGTTTACCCGCTCATCGGCGTCTTCGGAGCCAACGCCTCCGGCAAGTCGAACCTGTTGATCGCCCTCTTCGAGATGCGTCAGGCAGTCCTCCGCTCCTACGCCGACTGGGCGTCCAAGCCCGGCGTACCGCGAGAGGTCTTCAACCTCGACCCGGAGGCGGCCTCGCGGGTGTCGTTCTTCGAGATCGACTTCATCGACTCGGACATCCGGTACACGTACGGCTTTGAGTTGAGCGCCGAGCGCGTGGAGGGGGAGTGGCTGCACGCCTATCCCCGTGGCCACCGGCAGGTCTGGTTCGACCGGGACGCCAGCCGCGCGAGACAGTTCGAGTTCCCCAGCGAGCGGCTGAGGGACCGGGCGCAACTCGTCCGGTTGACCCGCCCCGATGCCTTGTTCCTCTCGGTCGCGGGTGCGAGCAACCACCCGCAGCTCGGCCCGTTGTTCGCCTGGTTCAGACGTAACCTGCTCTGGGCCAGCCCCGACAAGAACCTGCGAATCCGGGAGGACTTCACCCGCAAGGAGTTGCGTGGCGTGAAGCGTGACCGGATCGAGGCCCTGCTCCGCGTCGCCGACCTCGGCATCCAACGCATCGAACTCGTCGACCCGCATGACGCCTCGGCGGAGCAGGAGGTCCGGCTCTGGCACGCCGGGTCCCACGGCGACAGCTACCCGGTGGCCTGGGAGGACGAGTCGTTCGGCACCCGTTCGTGGTTCGCGCTCCTGGGGCCGGCGCTGATCGCCCTCGACGAGGGAAGGGTGCTCCTCATCGACGAACTGGACGCCAGCCTCCACCCACGGTTCGCAGCCGAGGTGATCCGGCTCTTCCAGGACCCGGAGGTGAACACCCAGGGCGGCCAACTGATCTTCACATCGCACGACGTGACCGTCCTCGGCGCCCAGCCCGGCGACCGCCTGCTCGACCCGGGCCAGGTGTGGCTGGTGGAGAAGGACAAGAGCGGGGCGAGCTCGTTGTTCCCGCTGACCGATGCGCAGCCTCGCCCCGGCGAGGACCTACTCGTCTCATACCTGGCCGGCCGTTTCGGCGGGGTCCCCGCCCTCAGTGAGGGGCAGATCGGACGGCGGCTGCGTACGCTGCGTGGCGCGGAGGGGGCCGCGTGACCGTGCGCAGGCGTGGCCGCGAATCGTACGAGAGGCTGCCCCGAGGGACCGCGCGTCGGCGGGACGTGTGGGTCTTCACCGAGGGGGAGTTGACGGAGCCTCAGTACGTCGACCTGGTGAAGGACCTCCAACCCGTCCGGCGCAACGAGGTCCACATCGCCAACGACACACGCCGTTCACGGGGCCAGCGGGGACGCGGCACGGGTGGTTCGGGCCGCAAGCCCATGGATCTGGTCGAGGACGCGATCGACCGGCTCGTCAGGCTACGGGAGCAGGTGCGCGGGCTGCCGGAAGAACTCATGCCGGTCGTCTGGTGCATCTTCGACCGGGACCAGCACGAGGACGTCGACCAGGCAATTGCCCGCGCCACCCGGGCCGGCGTGCGGGTGGCGTTCTCCCATCCCTGCTTCGAGTTGTGGCGGCTGCTGCACCACCAGCCGTACACCGCCCGGGCCAGCGGGAACTGCGAAGAGGTCGCCCGCCGGCTACCGGGCGTTGCTTCGTCGACGGCGCAGGAGCGTAAAGCCATCACCTTCGGCCAGATCCAGGGCGGTTTCGCCGACGCGAGAAAACGTGCCGTGCAGCTCGAACGGCAGTACGCCAGTCACGTGCCCTTCAGCCGACGCGATCCGTACACGGACGTCTGGAAGTTCGTCGAGGACCTCGGAGTGACCGAGTACTAGCTTCGGCGCTCTCGAGGTCGGCCCGGAAGGTGGCGGGGTCGAGGACAGGCGCGGTGGCGAAGGCGGCGACGACCTCGGCGCGCGGTACGAAGGTGCGGCGGCGGATCGGGATGAGCCTGCCGATCGGGGTGCCGTCACGGGTGATCGTGAAGGATTCTCCGCGTTCCACCCCGCGCATGATCGCGCCGGAGTCGTTGCTCGCGTTGGGTGATCTCGCGAGAAGCGTGCTCAGCCACGGGGGCGGTCTAACGAAATTGTGCTACAAGGTGCTACGCAGATCGCTCCTGCGGCGTGGCCTCGACCAGTGGCGCGAGGCGCGGAAGTAGCGGGTCGAGGGCGTTGGCGCGTACCACGAAGCGGGTGACGCCCCAGCGGCGCTCGTGCCCGGCTACCGCCGCGACGATCTCGTCCTCCGTGCCGATCAGCACGAACGGCGTGGCCAGCAGTTCGGCGACGGTGAGGCCGGTCCGGGCGGCCTGCTCGGCGGCGGCGGCCTCCGCGTCGTCGGTCACCAGCACGGTCTGCACCAGCGCCTCCAGGGCCGGCGGTACGTCCCGGCCCGCCGCCCCCTCGGCGACGCAGGCGAGCTGCGCCTCGATCTGGTCGGCCCGCCACCGGGCCTCGTGCTGGTGGCCGTCTTCGAGGGTACGGCCGAAGCCGGCCAGCCCGACCACGTCGGCGTGCGCGCCGGCCCAGCGCAGCAGCGTCGAGTTGGACGTCCCGACGGTCAGCGGGATGCGCTCCCGCACCGGCCGGGGCGAGGTCAGCCGGGCGGCGTGCACGGTCAGCTCGGGGGAGTCCACGGTGACCTCCTCCCCGTCGAGCAGGGCGCGGACCGCCTCGGTGACGGCGACGCAGCGGCGGACCCGGCCGGCCACGTCGGGGCGTTCCCGGCCGACCGCCCGCCACTCGGCCGGGGTGTGGCCGGCGCCGACGCCGAGGCGGGCCCGCCCGCCGGAGAGCACGTCGAGGGTGGCCACGTCGGTGGCGAGCAGCATCGGCTCGCGGACGCCGAGGTTCGACACGTACGAGCCGAGCCCGATCGTCGAGGTCACCGACGCGGCAGCGGCCAACGCGACGAACGGGTTCCCGCAGGAGCCCGGGTGGTCGGCGGCGAGCAGCGCGTCGAAGCCGGCGGCCTCGACCCGGCGGGCCAGGTCGAGCCAGCTCGCCGCGTCGGTGGGGGTGGCCTGGAGGGAGAAGGTCGCCATCGCCCCAGGGTGCGGCGTCCACGCACGTCGGGCCAGCGCACCGGGCCGGATTCTGCCGACCGGCGAATCAGCCGACCGCTGAACCCGGGACCGGCCGCCGGGATCCGACCCAACCGGGGCCGGGCCGGGTCCGATCGCCGGGATCCGCCCCGGCCGTGGTCGGGCCGGGGCGCGGCGGGGGCGGGGGCGGTGTCACCAGGCAGGCGGGGCGAGGCCGAACAGTTCCTCGGCGGTGCCGGCGTCGGCGCGCAGCGCGTCGAGCGCGGCGATGATCGTCCGCTCCTCGAAGCCGAAGTGCGACTCGATGATCGCGGTGAGGCCGTCCAGCTCGGCGAGCACCCGGGCGGCGATGGCCGGGTCGGCAGCAGGCGGGCCGGCGGCCAGTTCCTCGACCCGGCGCACGATGCCGTCGATCATCCGGTGGTCCTGGGCGAGCTTCTCCAGCACCGGGCGCAGCCGTGGTTCCTCCTTGGCGAGCACCCGGAACGCGCCGGCGTCCTCGCCGGTGTGGTGCGCCGTGAGGGCGGAACAGAAGCTGAGGCAGTGGGCCCGCAGGCTGCGCAGCCGGTCGTCGCCGGTCGGTGTCGCCGCGCCGGGTTCGAGGCTCGCCCGCAACCGGGCCAGCTCCTCGCGGAGCCAGTGGTGGATCTCGATCAACTGGGTGCCGAGCGCCGTGAGGCGGTCGCCCGGCCGGGGGGAAGGGTGCACGTCAGTCCCGTACGTTCCGCGCCTCCATGCCCTCGGCGGTCTCCTTGCCGGGTGCACCGCGACGCTGACGATGATCCTACCCACTGTGGCCGCCGCGCCGGCCCTGAGGGCCCGCACCCACAGAGTGGCCGCCGGGTGCCGGCCCTTGCCGGCCCGTGCCCGGCGTGGCGGCAGGCGAGCCGATCACGGCTGGCCGGGCGGCTGCCCCCCGGAGGCGTTCTTGCGCCACCGGGCCCGCCAGGCGGCCTCGCTCGCCTCGTGGCTGTCGCGCTCGCGGATGACCTCCTCGTGGAGGGCGAGCCGGCCCTCCGCCATGATGATCACCTCGGCCGCGACCAGGCCCACGCAGATCGCGGTCAACAGCGCCATGGCGGCCAGCCCGGGCAGGCGCACGCCGACCGGGATGCAGGCGGCGAGCACCACGACGGCGGCGACCCGGGTCCAGGACAGCGTGCGCAGCGTGCGGAACTGGAACAGCATGTTCCCGAACAGGTAGCAGGCCACCCCGCCGAAGAGCAGGGGCACGGCCGGGCCGTGCGCCGCCTCGCCGACGGGCACTCCGGGGCTGGTGATCCCGCGCACGATCTCCTCGGCGCCCAGGGCGAACAGGATGATTCCGGCGATCATCGGCAGGTAGAGGTAGGCGAAGGCGTCGCGGGCCATCGTCGCCCGGGGGCGGCCCTTCGCGGTGTGCAGCGCGATCCGGGCGGCCGGCCCGATGACGTCGTAGTGGGCCCACCACAGCGCCGCGGTGAAGAAGATGCCGAGGACGGCCGCGGCGATAGCCGGCCAGGTGGGCGGCTGGCCGAGCAGGTCGCTGCCGACGCCGACCGAGATGACCGACTCGCCCAGCGCGATGATCAGGATGAGGTCGTAGCGTTCCGTCCAGTGCTCCGCCGACGGCACCGCCCACCCCTCGGTGCCGAAGAGTCCCGTGCCGTACTGGAGCAGCACCACGGCCACCCAGAGCCCGTCCCGGGCCAGGGTCGCCCAGCCCAAATCGTCGATCAGGGAGGGGACCAGCGCTGCGGCGAGCAGCAGGAACGTGCTGAGCAGCACCTCCGGGGCGAACCGGAGAAGCTGCCGGCGCTCCTCCGGGCTCTCCCGCCCGGCGTACAGGTAGAGGAGGAACAGGTGCACGCCGCGGAGGACCACGTAGCTGACCGCGACGACCACCGGTCCGGCTGAGCCCTCGCCCGGATCGCTGAAGGCCTGGGGCAGCGCCAACGCGAAGCAGAAGAGCGCGGCCATCCCGACGACCATCAGCACCGGGACGAAGCCCTGGCCGAGCCGGATCCGGGTGGCCACCACGCTGTGCACCACCCAGGCCCACCAGAGCACGGCGAGCACCAGCATGGCGTGCAGCAGGGACGTGCCGGTGATCTCGGCGGCGGTCGCCCGGGTGATGATGAAGAACGAGAAGACGAAGACCAGGTCGAAGAAGACCTCGAACCGGTCGACCCGGGCGCCCGGGGCGATCGCCACGGCCGGGCCGAGCCTCCGCCGCCGGTTGCCGCCCACCCGTCCACTCTCGCAGCGCGCGGTGGGCCCGGGGTCGATTCGGCTCAGGGTACTTCGAGGAGTACCGGCGACGGGCGCCCCGGTCGGTGTGACCGGGGCGCCCGTCGCGTGGGACAGCGAAAGTTACAGGCCGAGTTCGGCCTCGAAGTTGCCGGCCTCCAGCCGCTCCTTGACCGCGACCAGGAAGCGGGCCGCGTCCGCGCCGTCGATCAGCCGGTGGTCGTACGACAGGGCCAGGTACACCATCGAGCGGACCGCGACGACCTCGCCCAGCTCTGGGTCGCTCACCACGACCGGGCGCTTCACCACGGCGCCCGTGCCGAGCATCGCCGACTGCGGCGACGGCACGATCGGGGTGTCGAACAGCGCGCCCCGGCTGCCGGTGTTGGTCAGCGTGAACGTCGCCCCGGCGATCTCGTCCGGGCTGATCTTGTTGGTCCGGGTGCGCTCCGCCAGGTCGGCGATCCGCTTGGCGATCCCGCCCAGGTTCAGGTCACCGACGCCGTGGATCACCGGCACCATCAGGCCGCGCTCGGTGTCCACCGCGATGCCGAGGTGCTCGGCCGCCGGGTAGGTGATCGTCCCGGCGTCGAGGTCCATGCTGGCGTTCACGATCGGGTACGCCTGGAGCGCCTCGACCGCCGCGAGGGCGAAGAACGGCAGGAACGACAGCTTCACCCCGTGCCGCTGCTGGAACGAGTCCTTGGCCCGGGCCCGCAGCTTGGCGACCTTGGTGACGTCCACCTCGACCACCGTGGTGAGCTGCGCCATCTCGTGCAGCGACTGCTGCATCCGCTTGGCGATGGTCGCCCGGATCCGGGGCAGCTTCTCGGTGGTGCCGCGCTTCGCGCTCGGCTGCGGCTTCGCGGCCGGCTTGGTTGGGGCCGCCGGGGCGGCCGGCTGTGCCGCCGGGGCCGGGGCGGCCTTCGCCGCCTTGGCCTTCTCCGCAGCCTCCAGCACGTCCTGCTTGCGGATCCGGCCACCCACACCGGTGCCGCTGATCGAGGACAGGTCCACCCCGTGCTCGCCGGCCAGCTTGCGTACCAGCGGGGTCACGTACCCGGCAGCCTCCTCGCCGCCGCCCTCGGCGGGTGCCGACGGGCGCTGCGGGGTGGCGGTCGGTGCCGCGGGCTGGGCCTGCTGCTCGGCCTGCACCGGCTTGGCCGCGGTCTCGGCCTCCGCCGCCGGCTCGTTGTACGACTGACCCGGGGTCGGCTCCTGCACCTTCGGCTCGGGCTTGGCCTCTGCCTTCGGCTCCGGCTTCGGCTCGGGCTTGGTCTCTGCCTTCGGCTCGGGCTTGGCCTCTGCCTTCGGCTCGGGCTTGGCCTCTGCCTTCGGCTTGGCCTCCGCCTTCGGCTCGGGCTTCGCCTCGGCCGGGGCGGCACCGGCCGCGCCGATGATCGCCAGGTCGGCACCGACGGCAGCGGTCTCGTCCTCGGCGACCTTGATCTCCAGGAGGGTGCCGGCGACCGGCGACGGGATCTCCGTGTCGACCTTGTCGGTCGAGACCTCCAGCAGCGGCTCGTCCACCTCGACGGCGTCGCCGACCTGCTTGAGCCAGCGGGTCACCGTACCCTCGGTGACGCTCTCACCCAGGGCCGGCATCTTGACCGGGGTGCCCTCGCCCGACGGGGCCGGGGCGTCCTGGGCCGCCGGCTCCTCGACGGCCGGCTGCTCCGCCTCGGCCTGCGGCTCGGCGGCGGCCTCGGCGGCCTCCTCGGCCGGCTCCTCCTGCTGCGGCGCGGCGGCCTCGCCGCCTGCCGCCTCGCCGCCTGCCGACTCGCCCTCGCCGGCGATGACGGCCAGCTCGCTGCCCACCTCGGCGGTCTCGTCCTCGCCCACCACGATCCGGCTCAGCACACCCGCCGCCGGGGACGGGATCTCGGTGTCGACCTTGTCGGTCGAGACCTCGAGCAGCGGCTCGTCGACCTCGACGGTGTCGCCCTCCTGCTTGAGCCAGCGGGTGACGGTGCCCTCGGTGACGCTCTCGCCGAGCCGAGGCATGGTGACCGATACCGGCATGTTCTAAAACTCCTTTATTCCCCTGGTGCGATTTCGCCCGTCTGCCGCCGGACGCCGCGGAATCAGTTCTCGATCAGGCGTGCGCGTGCAGCGGCTTGCCGGCGAGGGCGAGGTGCGCCTCGCCCAGGGCCTCGCCCTGGGTCGGGTGGGCGTGCACGAGCTGCGCCACCTCGGCCGGGTAGGCCTCCCAGTTGTAGATGAGCTGCGCCTCGCCGACCAGCTCGCCGACCCGGGCGCCGACCATGTGTACGCCGACGACGGGGCCGTCCTCGACCCGTACCAGCTTCACGAAGCCGGCGGTCTTGAGGATCTGGCTCTTGCCGTTGCCGCCCAGGTTGTAGTTGTACGTCTTGACCTTGTCGGCGCCGTACTGCTCCTTGGCCTTCGCCTCGGTGAGGCCGACCGACGCCAGCTCCGGGTCGCAGTAGGTGACCCGCGGGATGCCGGCCTCGTCGATCACGGCCGGGTTCTGGCCGGCGATCTCCTCGGCGACGAAGATGCCCTGCTGGAAGCCGCGGTGGGCGAGCTGGAGGCCGGGCACGATGTCGCCGACGGCGTACACGTTCGGCACGCCGGTGCGCAGCCGCTCGTCGGTCAGCACATAGCCGCGGTCGGTCTTGACGCCCTGTTCCTCGTACCCGAGGTCGGCGGTGTTCGGGCCGCGGCCGACGGCGACCAGCAGCAGCTCGGCCTCGACGGTCTCGCCGCCGGCGATGGTGACCTTGACGCCCTTGTCGGTCTTCTCGACCTTCTCGAACGGCTTGCCGACCTTGAAGTTGATCTTCCGCTTGCGGAAGGCCCGCTCCAGCGCCTTCGACGACTCCTCGTCCTCGGCGGCGACCAGCCGGGGCAGCGCCTCGATGATCGTCACGTCCACGCCGAAGGATTTCCACACGCTGGCGAACTCGACACCGATCACGCCACCGCCCAGCACGATCGCCGAGGAGGGGACCCGGTCGAGGTTCAGCGCGTGGTCGCTGGTGATGATCTTCTCGCCGTCGACCTCCAGGCCGGGCAGGCTCTTCGCGTACGAGCCGGAGGCCAGCACGACGTTGCGGCCGGTGTAGCGCTTGCCGTCGACCTCGACGGCGTTCGGGGCGACCAGCTTGCCGGCACCCGCGACGAAGGTGATGTTCTTGGAGCTGCCCACCAGGCCCTGGAGGCCCTTGTACAGCCGGGAGATCACGCCGTCCTTGTACGAGTTGACGCCCGCCATGTCGACGCCCACCAGCTCGGCCTTCACGCCGAACTGCTCGGACTCACGGGTCTGGTCGGCGATCTCGGCGGCGTGCAGCAGGGCCTTCGTCGGGATGCAGCCGTTGTGCAGGCAGGTCCCGCCGAGCTTGCCCTTCTCGACCAGTGCGACCGACAGGTCCAGTTGGGCGGCGCGCAGCGCCGCCGCGTAGCCGCCGCTGCCACCTCCGAGGATGACGATGTCGAAGGTTGCGTCGTTCGGCTCGCTCACGTCCAACTCCCAGTTCGCGTCACTGCATCGGGGGTCACGGCGGGGTGGCACGGACAGTCCCCACCTCGGTCATCTTGTCACCACCGCCCATCGGCCGCGTAGTGAGGTGCCCAACGACACGTCACCGACACGTACGCTTGGCACCGGTTTCGATGACGGACACGGGGGAGACGGTCGGTGGCGCTGTTCCGACGACGTAAGCAGGCGCGCCCGGAGGGCCGCGATCGCGCGTCCGAC
Source organism: Micromonospora sp. CA-111912 (assembly GCF_050948415.1). Taxonomy (NCBI): domain Bacteria; kingdom Bacillati; phylum Actinomycetota; class Actinomycetes; order Micromonosporales; family Micromonosporaceae; genus Micromonospora; species Micromonospora sp. CA-111912. The sequence continues at coordinate 5,428,197 of NZ_CP192007.1, read as the reverse complement.
CGCGCCGATCTCGAACACCTGGAGAACTTCGTCCGAACCCGGCGGGGCGTCGAGGCGTTCATCGAGCCGCGGACCACCGTCACCGAGACCACGGTGATCCTCATCGCCGACGACGGGGAGTGGACCCGCCGCCGCGTCGACAGTCCCGAGGGCGCCCGCCGCTTCGCCCACAAGCTGGCCATCCCCGTCTACGACGTCCGCCTGATGGGCTACCCACAGCGCATGCGTGACTACAACGAACGCCGCAAGCGCCGCCCCCACCTCCCCTGACCCCCGCGGACCCCTTATTCACGGAAAGAGTGGCCATTCCGCGCGGAATGGCCACTCTTTCCGTGAAAGTGCGCGTCTTTACGTGTACGCGGGAGGTCAGCCGTTGGTGGCGACGTCCTCGACCAGGTGGATCAGGGTGCGAACCGGGACGCCGGTGCCGCCCTTGGTCCAGTAGCCGACCGGCTCGCCCGAGTGGTAGCTCGGGCCGGCGATGTCGATGTGCGCCCAGGCCACCTCGTCGGTGACGAACTCGCGCAGGAACACCCCGCCCTGGAGCATGTGACCCGCCCGGTCCATCCCGGCGTTGACCTGCGAGATGTCGGCGACGTCGGAGTCCATGCCCTTACGCACGTCGTCCGGCAGCGGCATCGGCCAGGCCGGCTCGCCGACCGCGTCGCCGGCCACCCGGACCCGCTCGCACAGCTCCGGGCTGCCCATCACCCCGGCGATCCGCTTGCCCAGCGAGATCACCTGACCGCCGGTCAGGGTGGAGGTCTCGAACAGGTAGTCGGCGCCGTCCTCGCAGGCCCGGGCGAGGGCGTCGCCCAGGACCATCCGGCCCTCGGCGTCGGTGTTGAGCACCTCCACCTTCTTGCCGTTGTACATGGTGATCACGTCGCCCGGCCGGTAGCTCGTGCCCGACGGCATGTTCTCGGCCATCGGCAGGTACCCGGTCACCGCGACCGCCGGCTTGAGCGCGGCGATCGCCAGCATGGCCGCGCCGACCGCAGCCGCGCCGCCCATGTCGGACTTCATCTCCCACATGCCCTGGGCCGGCTTGATCGAGATGCCGCCGGTGTCGAAGGTGATGCCCTTGCCGACCAGCGCCACCCGCTTGCCGGTGCCGCCACCCTCCGGCGTGTAGGTCAGCTTGACCAGGCGCGGCGGGGCCTCGGAGCCCTGGCCGACGGCGATGATGCCGCCGTAGCCGCCGGCCGCCAGGGCCTTCTCGTCGAGCACCTCGACGCCGAGCCCGGCAGCCCGCGCGGCCTCGGCCACCACGTCGGCGAACGCCGGCGGACGCAGCATGTTCGGGGCGGTGTTCACCCAGTCCCGGGTCAGCCGGACCGCGCCGGCCACCGCCTGCGCCCGCTCGACCTCCGCCCGGGCGGTCGCGTCGCCGGCCTCCGGGACGGCGATCAGCACCTCGGCCACCGGCTCTCGCCGGGCCGGCTGCGGCCGGGTCTTGTACCCGGCGAAGCGGTACGAGCCGAGCAGCGCGCCCTCGGCGACCGCGCGCAGCGCGGCGGGGGCGTCGGCGTCGTCGGGCAGCGGCAGGGTCAGCGCCACCCGGCGCGCCCCGGCCAGGGCCCGGACCACCGAGCCGGCCGCCCGGCGCAGCGTCTCCGGCGCCGGGGCGGCGCCGGTCGGCTCCGCGCCGAGCCCGACCGCGGCGACGACCGGGGCGGTGATGGTGCCCAGGGTGGCCAGCTTGATCACCTCGCCCGGGGCGCCGGTCGCGCCGAGCAGCGCCAGCGTCTCGGTCAGCTTGCCGTCGAAGGCGGCGGCGATGCTCTCGGCACCGCTGGCGAGCAGCAGCGCACCGGCCGGACCGGCGATGTCCTGCTCTCCGGTCTGGCTGTGCAGGCCGATCACGATCGCGTCGACGGCGAGCTCGGCGGGGTCGGTGTCGACCAGGCTGATGGTGGTGCTGGGCGATGTCACTGAAGCTACTCCGGGCGGGCCGGGCCGGCCGCGTCGTCGCGTACCGGCGATGAAGGTCTCCGGCGGTAACGTACCGCCGGACGATTGGGGCTGTCCCACCGAACTGCTCCGGCGGGCTCCCGCCGATGCTAACCAGCCGTTAAGGCACCGGTAAGTTGCCACCCATGACCGACGTGACCTCCGACGCCGCCGCGACCCGGCCGCGCCGTTCCCCGCTGCACGAGCGGCATACCGCCCTCGGTGCCAAGTTCGCCCTGTTCGGTGGCTGGGAGATGCCGCTGGAGTACGCCGGCGGCGGAGTCCTCAAGGAACACACGGCGGTCCGTACCGGGGTCGGGGTGTTCGACGTGTCGCACCTGGGCAAGGCCCGGGTGGTCGGGCCCGGGGCGGCGGACTTCGTCAACGCCTCCCTCAGCAACGACCTCGGCCGGATCGGCCCCGGCCAGGCGCAGTACACGCTCTGCTGCGACGACGCGACGGGCGGCGTGGTCGACGACATCATCGCCTACCTGCACGCCGAGGACCACGTCTTCCTGATCCCGAACGCCGCGAACACGGCCGAGGTGGTGCGCCGCCTGCGGGCCGCCGCGCCGCAGGGGCTGGTCGTCACCGACGAGCACGAGGCGTACGCGGTGCTGGCCGTGCAGGGGCCGCGCTCGGCGGAGCTGCTCGGCGCGCTGGGCCTGCCCACCGACCACGGCTACATGAGCTTCCGCGCCGCCACCCTGGCCGGCGCGGACATGGTGGTGTGCCGCACCGGCTACACGGGCGAGCTGGGCTACGAGCTGGTGGTGCCGGCCGAGCACGCCGTCGCGGTCTGGGACGCGATCTTCGCCGCGGGCGAGGCGTACGAGCCGCGGGCCTGCGGGCTGGCGGCGCGGGACACCCTGCGCACCGAGATGGGGTACCCGCTGCACGGGCAGGACCTGTCGCCGGAGATCACCCCGGTGCAGGCGCGCTCGGGCTGGGCGGTCGGCTGGGACAAGCCGGCGTTCTGGGGCCGCGACGCGCTGCGCGCCGAGAAGGCCGCCGGTCCGGCGCGTACGCTGCGCGGCCTGGAGGCGGTCGACCGGGCGATTCCGCGCCCCGGCATGCCGGTGTACGCCGGCGGCACGCAGGTCGGCACGGTGACCAGTGGCACCTTCTCGCCGACCCGCAAGCAGGGCATCGCCCTGGCCCTGCTCGACACGTCCGCCGCCCTCGCCGACGGCGACACGGTCGAGGTCGACATCCGCGGCCGCCGCGCCCCCATGCGCCTCACCCGCCCGCCTTTCGTAACCCCCTCGGTCCGCTGACCCACCGCAGCCCACGCTGACCCGCCCCGCCCGGCCCCGCCCCCGACGTCCAAGGGGGTGGGGTCAGGCGGGGCGGTTGTCGTCGGCGTCCAGGACTGCCTGGGTCCAGCCGCCCTCGGTCACGCCGGTCCCGTCGAGGACCGCCCAGTCGACCACGTCCGTTGCCTCGATCGTCACGGGGGAGCCGATGCGGACCGTGGGGTCGGTGTCGGCGTCGGTGACGCTGGCCCCGACGATCCGCTCCGGGGACTGCCACGAGGTCACCCCCGCCCAGACGTACTCGGGGCCCTCGTCGGCCGGCAGGCCGTACTTGACCACGAGCTGTGACTCGCCGGGCAGCCCATCGGCCAGGAACCGGGCCCGGATGTCGTCCAGGCCGGCCCGGGCGGTGGCGATCGCCGTGCTCATCGCGTCGCCCCGGCGGGCGTAGCGCTTGTCCGGCTGGATGCCGTTGAACAGGGTGGCGCAGGCCGCCGCGAAGTACCTTCCCGCCGGCCCCGGGTGCCCCGGCGGCGGGCACAGGCTCAGGAACGAGTCGGCCTCCGGGTCCGTGGCCGGGTCCAGCTCCAGCCGCAGCAGCACCGGCGCGGTCGCCCCGTGCTGCTCCGGATTGCCGTACGCCACCGCGATGTCGTGCCCGGTGATCGTGGCGAGCACCGGAAGCTGCACGAACGCGGGCACCTCCTCGCCGGCCAGCCCGTCGGTCCAGTCCCGCAGCAGCCGCCGGGCCGCCCCGGTCATCACCGCGCCCCAGGCCCTGGTGAGGTGGTCGGGCACCCCCTGGGTCTGCAACTCCAGCAGCCCGAACCGGCGCAGCCCCTTGGTGGTGAACCACAGACCGTCGGCGTCCGAGGAGTACGGCACCAGCACCCAGTCGACCAGCCGGATCCGGCCCTGCTCGTCCGGCAGCGAACGAAGCGCCGCCGCCGGGTCGAGGAACTGGAGGCCGAAGACGTCCACCACGTCGCCGCCGACGGTCTCGGCGACCGCGGCGGCCACCGCCCGGGCCGCCCACTCGTGCGCGGGCGGCCAGCCCGGCCGGTACTCCGCCTGCACCACCACCAGGTGGGTGGCCGCGGCGAGCCGGTCGAGCTGCGCCCCGGTCGCCCCGAACGCGGTGAGCAGGTCCGGCGGCAGCGCGGGGAACTCGGAGATCGGCCGGGTGTCCACGCTCATCAGCGGGCTGTCCAGCATCTGGGTGGCGAGCCCGTGCACCGGCTCGGCGAGCCGGCCGGCCAGCGCCCGCACGGCGGTCTTCGCGCTGACCCTCGGCAGCCCCGCCATCGGCACCAGGTAGGTGGCGCTGAGTGACTCGGGGACCGGGACGGGCAGGAAGTCGTCGGTGATGAGCATGTGGATCCCCCGTCTCCCCGCGCCGGCCTGTCGCCCGAACGCTACCCGGCCCGGCGGGCCCGGATCAGCGGGTCAGCACCAGACCCAGGTAGACCAGCGTGGTGACCAGCTCCACGGCGGCGCCGAGCACGTCGCCGGTGATCCCGCCGAGGCGGCGTACCACGTGGCGCAGCAGCGGGGCCGCGACGGCGACGGCGGCGAGCACGACGAGCGGCCCCTGCCACGGGCGGCCCGGGACGGCGGCGACCGCGACGACCGCGACGGCGGCCGTGCCGAGCGCCGCCGCGACCGGGCCGACGGTGCCGGCGACCAGCGCGCCCAGCCCGTCCGGCCGGGCCGCCGGCACCCCGCGCCGGCAGGCCAGGGTGACCCCGAGCCGGCCGGCCGCCGTCGCCGTCACCACCGCCGCGAGCGTCGCCGGCCACGACCGGCCCGCCAGCTCCGCGAGCGCCGCCGCCTGCACCAGCAGTACGACCACCAGCGCGGCCACCCCGAACGGGCCGACGTCCGGCTTCTTCATGATCTCCAGCGCCGCCGCCCCACGCCGGTACGACCCGAGCGCGTCCACGGTGTCGGCCAGCCCGTCCAGGTGCAGCCCTCGGGTGAGCAGGGCGCCCACCGCGACCGTCACCCCCGCCGCGACCAGCGGTGCGGCGGCGACGGCGAGGAGCAGCAGAGTACCGGCCAGCATCGCCCCGAGCAGCGCGCCGACCGCCGGGGCCAGCGCCATCGCGGCGCCCGCCGTGGCCCGGTCCACCCGGCCGGGGCGTACCGGCAGGACGGTGAACGTGGTGAGCGCGAGCCGAACGCCGTCGGCGTACCTTCGTCCGGCCGGCCCGACGGGCCCGGTCCGGTCGTCGGGTTCAGCCGGCACGCCAGCCGGCCGGGTCCGGCTGGGCCGGCTGGTCCGGTCCGGTGGTGGCCGTTCCGGTGGTGGCCATTCCGGGTCCGTCGGGTCCGGGTCCGGCGGGTTGGGGTTCGGTCGGTTCGGGGCCGGTCGGTTCGGGGGTGGCCGGGCCGGGGCCGGCCGGCTCCGGCTCGCGGAAGTCGGGCTCCCCGTCGCCCGGGTCCTCCCCGCCAACGCCCTCGCGGCCGGGCTCCTCGCCGCCGGGACCGGGGCGGGCGGGCTCCGGGCGGGTGGGCAGCGCGGCGGCCAGCGACAGCACCGAGCGCAGCAGCGGCAGCGCGGCCAGCGCGTTGGCGCCCTCGCCCAGGTCGAGGCGCAGGTCCAGCAGCGGGGTCAGCCCCAGCACGTCGGCGGCGAGCCGGACCGCCGGGTGGCCGCCGCAGTCGGCGAGCAGGCACCAGTGCCGGGCCTGCCCGGCTAGGTCCCGGCTGACCATGCCGGCGGCCAGGCCGACCGGGCCGTCCAGCAGCACCGGGACCCGGCGGGCGGTCGCGCCGAGCAGCACGCCGGTGGCCACTGTGATGTCCCCGCCGCCCAGCTCGGCCAGCACGTCCTTGGCGTTTCGGGGGGAGCGCCGGGTCCGGTGCATCGCGTCCCGGACCGCCGCGCAGCGCCGCATCCAGGCCGCGTCGTCGATCTCGCCGTTCGCCGTCACCACCCGGCCGAGCACGGCCGGCGGCTCCGCGCCGGCGGTCGCCGCGAGCACCGCCGCCGCGGCGGCGTCGGCCCCGGCCCCGCACGACGCCAGCACCAGCAGCTGTACGCCCGCGTCGGCGGCCTCCTCGGCCAGCCGCCAGCCGTACCGCAGGGCCTTCTCCACCGTTTCGTGGTCCAGCGCCGCAACGCCCTCCATCGGCTCGGCGGCCGGCGCGTCCACCACCTGGAGGCTGGCTCCGCTCTCGGCGGCCAGCCGGGCCAGCACGCCCTGGCCGGCGCGGGCCTGCGCGGCCCGCCGGGCCGACTCGCCGGGCACGGAGCCGGCGGCGGCGCCCCCGGCGTGGTCGCCGTGCAGCAGCAGCACCCGTACGGTGCCCCAGGGCGCCGGGGTGGCGGTGCCCTGGGTGGCGGCGGCGAAGCCGACCACCCGTTCCAGCACGCCCAGCCCGGCACCGGGCACGTCCAGGGTGGCGAGCCGCTCCGTCGCCTGCGGCCCGGCGTACTCGTCGGGCATGGGCAGTTCCATGCCGGCCTGGATGACCAGGCCCGTGGCGACCACCGGCAGCGCCATGGTGGGCGCCGACCAGGGCGCGCCGACCGGCTCCGGCGGGGCGGTCGGGGTGAGCACGTCCGGCAGCGGGGCCTCCCGCTCGCCGTCGTTCGGCCGGGCAGCGGCGGCCGGTTCCGAACGCGCGGACGCGTCCCCGGTCCACGTCACCGGCGCGGCCTGCGTGCCCTGCCCGGCCTGCGCGCCCTGCCCCTGCCCGGCCTGCGCCGGGACGGTGGCGGTAGCGCGCGGGGCGGCGGAGGGCTTCAACCAGCACGCCTGGCCGGCGACCACCAGGACCACCGCGTCGCACGCGTCGGCGACAGCCCGGTTGGCCGCCCCGAGGGCATCGGTGAACGCCCGGCCCAGCGGGGTGGTGGGCACCAGCGACAGCCCCACCTCGGGGCTGACCAGGACCACCCGTGCCGGGCAGTCGCGGAGCGCCGCAGCCAGCTCGGCGATGGTCGCCGTGTCGTCCGCCGGCTGGTGGGCCGGGTCGAGCAACACCGTCACCCAGCCGCCGAGGTCGTCGACGAGCAGCGTGTCGTTCGGCCCGGCCGAGGAGACGACGTCGGCCAGCCGGCGCGGGTCGTCGGCGGTCTCCTCGGTGGTCCAGCTCCCCGGGCGGCGGCTCCGGTGCGCCTCCAGCCGGGCCGCCCACTCGGCGTCCTCCGGATCGCCGGACGCCGACGTCGCGACGTAGCGCACCGTGGGCGCGTCGGCCACCAGCGACTCCGCGAACTCGGACTTGCCGGAGCGGATACCGCCGAGCACCAGGACCGTGTTCCACCCGTCAACGGACATGTCCGTACCTTAAAGCCGCCGGACGCCGCGCCGCCCGCCGGCCCGGCTCACCCGCAGTGCTCGAAGGGGCTGCCGTAGCCGACCCCGCCGACCGCGCCGCCCCACCGCACGCAGGTCCGGTCCGCGTCCGCCCGGACGGGCCCGGCGTGGTACGCGAAGGAACCGCCGTCGGTGCTGCGGATCCGGTGAGCCGCCGGACGGCCCCCATGCCCCCGGTCGCGACCCACCGCCCGCCGGGGCCGGTCGCGGCCCCCGGGTGGAGCGTCGGGCCGCCCGGCGCCGCGGCCGACTACGCTTGCGGGGTTCGTCACAGGGACTTCAGCGGCGAGGGGAGACGCGGCATGGCGTGGAGCTGGCGGTACGAGGGCGCGAACGGCGAGTCGACCGAGGGGCCGACGGAGACGTTCGGGAGCCAGGCGGATGCCGAGTCGTGGATCGGCCAGGCCTGGCGGGAGCTCGCGGCGTCCGGCGTCACCTCGGTCGTGCTCGTCGAGGACGACCGGGTCGACTACCGGATGAGCCTGCAGCCCCCGGCCGAGTGATGGTGTCGGACCGTCCGGACGGCGGCGAGCCGCTCGTGCTCGGCGTGCCCCGGGCGGCGTTCCGGCCCAGCCCGGTGTTCCTGGCGTTGGTCGCGCTGTTCGTGACCAGCGCCGTCCTGGCCTGGAACCGGATCGGCAACGTCCGGTTCGACGTGTTCCTGCTCGTCGTCTCGGGCTGGCTGGTGTCGCTCTGCCTGCACGAGTACGCCCACGCCGTGGTCGCGTACCGGGCCGGGGACCGCAGCGTCGCGCACCGGGGTTATCTGACGCTCAACCCGTTCAAGTACACCCACCCCCTGCTGTCGATCGTGCTGCCGGTGGTGGTGGTGCTGCTCGGCGGGATCGGCCTGCCCGGCGGCGCGGTGTGGGTGGACCGGCACGCCATCCCGGGGCGGCTGCGGCACACCCTGGTCAGCCTCGCCGGGCCGGCCACCAACGTGCTGTTCACCCTGCTGCTGGTGGCCGTGCTGCGGATCGGGTTCGGCGGGGGTGGGTCGGTGGAGTTCTGGGCCGGGCTGGCGCTGCTGGCGTTCCTCCAGCTCACCGCCAGCGTGCTGAACCTGCTGCCCGTGCCCGGCCTGGACGGCGGCAACATGATCCAGCCGTGGCTGAACCCCCAGTGGCGGCGGATGTACGACCTGTTCGCCCCGTACGGGTTCATCCTGCTCTTCGCGCTGCTGTGGAACCCGCGCATCGGCGGCTGGTTCTTCGACGCGGTCTTCGCCGTGGCGAACCTGCTCGGCCTGCCCCCGTGGCTCTACGAGATCGGCCTGGAGCTGATCCGCTTCTGGCGCGGCTGATCAGGGGTTGAGCGCGGCTGATCCGGGTCCGGCCGGCGCACTCGCGTCGGCCGGACCCGAGGGTCACGGCCGCTGGGGCGGGGACTGGGTCTTCGCCGGGTCGCGCTCGACGATCGGGTCGAAGATGTCGTCGATCGCCTTCAGCAGGCCCTCGTCCAGCTTCACGCCGGCCGCCTTGACGTTGTCGCGGACCTGCTCAGGGCGGGACGCGCCGATGATCGCCGAGGAGACGTTCGGGTTCTGCAGCACCCAGGCGATGGCGAGCTGTGGCATGGTCAGCCCGGCCTGCTCGGCCAGCGGCTTGAGCTGCTGCACCCGGGTCAGCACGTCATCGGTGAGGAACTTGGCGATGAAGCTCGCCCCGGACTTCTCGTCGGTGGCTCGGGAGCCGGCCGGCGGCGGCTGGCCCGGCAGGTACTTTCCGGAGAGCGCGCCCTGGGCCATCGGCGACCAGACGATCTGCCCGAGGCCCAGCTCCTCGCTGGTGGGGACGACCTCGGTCTCGATGACCCGCCACAGGATCGAGTACTGCGGCTGGTTGGAGACCAGCGGCACGCGCAGCTCGCGGGCGAGCCGGTGGGCCTCGCGGATCTCCGACGCCCGCCACTCGGAGACGCCGATGTAGTGCGCCTTGCCGGAGTGCACGACGTCGGCGAAGGCCTCCATCGTCTCCTCCAGCGGCGTGCTGTGGTCGTACCGGTGGGCCTGGTAGAGGTCCACGTAGTCGGTCTGCAACCGGCGCAGCGAGCCGTTGATCGACTCCATGATGTGCTTGCGGGACAGGCCGCGGTCGTTGCGACCCGGGCCGGTCGGCCAGTAGACCTTGGTGAAGATCTCCAGACCCTCGCGGCGCTCGCCCTTGAGGGCCCGTCCGAGCACCTCTTCGGCCTTCGTGCCGGCGTACACGTCGGCGGTGTCGAAGGTGGTGATGCCCGTCTCCAGCGCGGCCCGGACGCAGGCGGTCGCCGCGTCCTCCTCGACCTGCGAGCCGTGGGTGATCCAGTTGCCGTACGAGATCTCGCTGACCAGCAGGCCCGAGCGGCCCAGGTGTCGGAATTCCATGCCCCGACCCTAGCCCGGTCGGATCATGGTCACTCGTCGGCGGGCCGGCGCGCCGCGCAGGTCACAGCAGTGGGCTGGTGTCGGCCAGGAGCCGGTCGATCTGCTCCACCACCCGGTCCCGGCTCGGGTGCACCGGGTCGAGCAACGGCTCGCCCCGCCGGTCGAGCGCGCCCCAGCGGCCGGCGCCGTCGCCGACCAGGAACGCGACCGGGTGCACGACCAGCGCGGGGTGCGTCGGCGCCACGACCATCCGGCCGGTGCGGTCCACCACCCCGCGTCGGCCGTTCAGCTCCACCACGGCCAGGCCCTCGTCGGTGAAGCCGTCGACATAGCGTCCGTCGGCGAGCGCCGTGGTGAGGCCGTGGTACCGGGTCGGCACGACCACCGCGCCGGAACGGTCGACGACTCCCCAGCCGCCGTCGGCCCGGACCGCCGCCACGCCGCGCCGGAACGGGCGTACGTCGTCGAAGCCCGGCGGGATCACCACGATGTTGGACGGGTCGATCGCCATCCAGTCGCCGGTGCCGTCCATCGAGACCCAGGCCAGGCCGTCGGAGAACGAGCCGACCGCGCGGTAGCCGTTGTTCGCCTGGATCAGGGTGCGCCCGGTCTCGTCGATCAGCGCCCAGCGGGCGCCCTCCGGGCGGCGTACCCAGGCCATCCCCTCCCGGAACGGCTGCACCTCGGCGTGGTCGGTGCCGACGACCAGGTTGCCGTCGGCGTCGGCGTACCCCCACCGGTCCAGGTCCTCGTCGTACGTGGGCACCGGCGGCCGGCCGGTGCGCAGGATCTCGTCCCGGCTGCGCGGGTACGGGCCGAAGCCGTCCCGGCCGGCCCGCTCGGCGACGGCGTCGAGGGCCACCCGGGTCCGGCCGGTCAGCTCGGCGTCGGCCGCCCGGTGCAGGTCCAACGCCCGCTCGAAGTGGTGACACGCCTCGATCAACCGGCCCTGGTCGTAGCTGCTCCGCCCGGCGTGCTCGTGCAGGGCCGCGCGCAGCCGGTCGGGCAGCTCGGTCGAGTTGGCCTCGGCGAACAGCCGGTCGGCCTCGGTGAACTCGCCCCGCCAGCGCAGCACGTGGGCCAGCCGAGCCCGCGTCAGCGCGGTCCGCCGCAACTCGCCGGTGGTCTCGGCGTACGTCAGGGCGAGCCGGGCGTCGTCGAGCGCGTCGTCGAGGTCGCCGAGGATCCGGGACGCGACAGCCCGCAGGCTGAGCAGCCGGGCCCGGGACCGGTTGTCCAGGGCGACGGCCAGTTTGGCGGTCAGCCCGTCCCGTACCGCCCGCAACCGCCCCGGGTCGTCGGTCTCCTCCCGCAGGGTCTCCGGGTGCAGGCGCCACCGCAACGCCGCGAGCGCCTGCTCCGGGTCGGCGACACCGACCGCCCCGTCGGCCGGGGCAACGGCCCGCCGGTCCTGCCCGACCCGCACGTCCATGGCGGGGACGGACCCCGACCCGGCGGGCGACACCGGCCGCCCGGGCGGCCCGGAGACGGGGTACGCCGGTACTCCCGACACGGGGTACGCCGGCAACCCGGAGACGGACCGCGCGGGCGGTCCCGAGACGGGCCGTGCCGGCGGCGTGCCGGCGGGCTGCGCGGGTGGTCCCGAGGCGGGCCGTGCCGGCGGTCCCGAGATGGGCCGCGTCGGCGGCATGGAGGCGGGCCGTGCCGGCGGCGCGGAGACGGGGCGTGTCGGCTGCTCCGGCACCGGTGCCGCCGACACCGGTGCCGCCGCAGCCACACCCCTCGGCGCGGATGCCGGTCCCTCCTCCGCCGACACCGCGACGGGCGAGGTTCCCGAGGTGGCCGTCGCGGCCGGCGGGCGGGCCGCCTCCGGGGCCGACGGCTCGGGGGCCGGCACCTGCTCGGGGGCCGGCGGTGCGGGCCTGCTCGGTCGGAACCAGGCGTCCGAGTGGTCCGGGGTGGGCGCAGGGGCGCGTGACGGCTCGGTCGACACCGGAGCGTCGGGGCTGTCCGGAGGCGGTGCGGGCCGCGCCGTGGGGGAGTCGGCGGGCGCGGCCGTGGCCACAGTGTCCTGTGGCGCGGGGGCGGTCACGGCCGACAGTGGCTCGTCGACCGGCTGCCGGCCCGGTGGCCGCGCCTCCTGCCGAGACTGCGGGGTCGGCTCGCTCCCCGACGTCTCCTCAACGGCCCGGACGGCGAGACTTTCGTGTTCGTCGGCGACGCCACTCGCCTCGTCGGCGACAAGGCGCGGTTCGTCGGCGACGCCACTCGCCTCGTCGGGGACGACGCGCGGTTCGTCCGCCCGGACCTGCGGCTCAACGGCTCCGACATGCGCCCCATCGGCGTCGACGAGACCGTCGACGTCCGTGCCGTCGGTATCCGTGCCGTCGGCGTCCGCCCCGGGGTTGTCGGCGTCCACGCCGACGGCGGCATCGTCGAGATCCACGGCGAGGCCGGTGTCGCCGGCGTCGGGCAGCGGACCGGCCGGCGGCTCCGGGCAGCCGACGATGGCATCCAGCCGGTCGTCGTCCGCCCCATTGACGTCCATCGGGCTGGCGTCCGGCTCGGCGGGTCGTGGATCGACTGGGCCCGAATCCGGCTCGACCGGCGGCTCAGGGGCGGCCTGGACCGCAGACAGCGGCTCGGGGAACGCAGGCAACGGCTCCGGGACCGCAGGCAACGGGTCGGTCGACACCTCGGCTGGCTCCGGCTGGCGCGGAACCGGCCGTGCTTCCGCGCGCTCGGCGGGGCTGTCGTCCTCGGTTCGAAGGGACGACGACAACTCGCCCGCGTCCGGCGTCCGCACACCGGCGTCCGGCTCTGCGGCCTCGGGCGCCGGGCTGGGGTCGGCGGGTGCCCCGGCGGCGGCCGGAAGGCGATCTGCCGGGGTGGGCGGAACTGGCCCGGCAACATCCACCGGTACGGGCTCGTCGGCCACCGCGTCCACCGGGCCCGCCGCTGTCGGTGTGCCGGCGCGCGGGGCTGACCCCACCAGCGGTTCGTCCCGCTGTGCGGGTGCGGATACGTGCCCGGACGGCTCGGGGGCCGGCAGGAACTCCAGTCGAAGCCGGGGCGTTGGCGGCCCGGAGACCGGCTCGACCGGGGCAGCGGACGCCATGCCCCCGGGCGGCCCCGAGACGGGCCGTACCGGTGGCGTGGGCCGGCTGGGTGGCCCGGACACCGCTGGTGCAGGCGGCCCGGACACCGGCGCGACGGACGTCGGGTCCGTGGCCGCCCGGGTGGCGGGTGGCGGGGCGACCGGCGCTACCGGCTGTGCGGGGACGGGCGGCGCGGGTGGCCCGGAGACCGGCGGGCCGGACACGGGGGCACTCGCAACCGGCATGCCACCTGCCGGCCGTTCGGGACCGAACGCGCCGGGAGCCGACGGCCCGGCCAGCGGCGGCCCAGAGCTCGGAGGACCCGAGACGGGCCGCCCCGGAACAGACCGTCCGGCCACGGGTGGACCCAGCACCGCCCGGTCCGGCTCCGGCGGGTCCGAGACCGGCCGACCCGGGGCGTCCGAGACCGGAGGGCCCGAGACCGGGGCGTCCGGGACCGGGGCGTCCGGGACCGGGGCGTCCGGGACCGGGGCGTCCGGGACCGGGGTGTCCGGGACCGGAGGGCCCGAGACCGGGGGGCCCGGGACCGGGGCGGCCGAGACGGGCGCGTCGGTCGTGAGCGGGGTGCGGTGCTCGTCGTGCGGTGCGCTGGCGGCCGGCTCGGCCGGTGGCCGGTGCGGTGCAGCCAGTCGGTGCGGCGGCGGGCCGAACCGGAGCGCGTCGCTGGGCGGCTGCTCGGTGCCTGGGTGCTCGGCCGGAGGGACCGGGTGGACCGGATCCGGCCCGGGACGGCGTGCGGCCGGCTGGTCGGCGTCGGGTACGGGCCGGACCGGGGCCTCGGGCGGGTGCCCGGCGAACCGCCGGTCGTCGCGGAGCGGCTGCGTGCCCCGTTCGTCGCGAGGTGGCGGGACGCGCCGTTCGTCGCGGGGCGCAGGGGCGAGCCGTTCGTCGCGGGCGGGCGGAACGGGCCGGTTCTCGCGGGCCGATGGGGTGTCCCGGTCGACCGGCGCGGGGCGCCCGTACCGGTCGTTGGCGGACCGTGCGTCGGGCCGGCCTTCGACCGGTCCGTCCGGGCCGCGCAGGTCGGCCCGGGCGGCGTCCGCGAACCAGGGGTCCTGTCGCGTGCCGTCGACCCGTTCCGCGCGGTCGACCGGCCGCGTGCCGTCGATCGGCCGTGTGCCGTCGACCGGCCGTGTGCCGTCGACCGGCCGCGCCTCGGGGCGAGCCGGGTCGGTCGGGCTTGCGGCGGGGCGGGAACCGTCGCCGGGGCGCGCGGGTCCCCGATCCGGGCCCGGCATCCGGCCCAGGTCCGGCCGTAGGGGACCGGGTTCCGGCCAGGGCAGACCGCCGTCGCGGGCCGGTGCCGGCCGAGCGGTCGGGTGGCGGTACGGCTCCGCCCACGAGGCGGCCTCCCGGCTGGCGTCCCGGTGCGGTTGCCCGTCCCGATCGACGGGGCGGTGCGGCGCCCCGGCAGCGGGTCGGCCGGCGTCCGGCTGGCCGACGCCGGAGCGGCCGGCATCCCGCTGCCCGTGCTCGGGCACCGTCCTGTCGACGGGGCGCGCGGGGCCGGTTCCGGGCGACGGCGTCCAGCCGCCGCGGTCCGGCGCCGGCCGGCCGTCGCGCTCCTGGCTCGGCTGGCCGGCGCGGTCAGGACTGGTCCGGCTTTCACGCTCCGGGCTCGGGCGGCCGTCGTGGTCAGGGCTCGGCCGGCCGTCGCGGTCCGGGGTGGGCCGGTGACGTTCCGGCCAGCCGGGTCGGTCGGGTCCGGGCCGATCAGCTCTGGGCTGGTCAGGTCTGGGCCGGTCGGGTCCGGGCCGGTCGGCTCTGGGCTGGTCAGGTCTGGGCCGGTCGTGGCCGGGCCGGTCGGAACCGCTTCGGTCGCCGGTCGTCCGGTCGTAGGAGTGGTGACGGCGTTCCTCCGGCTCGGGCAGCCACCCCGGCTCCTGCCGGTGCGCGGGGGACACCGGCGCCGACGGCTCGGACGGGGGAGTCCGCCGGCCGGGGTCGGCGGGGTGCCGCTGGTCGTACCGGTCACCGTGCCAGCCGGCCGCCGGGCCGCGATCCACCGTCCACTCGGGCCGGCGCGGCTCGTGGCGCGCGGGCAGGTCCGGATCGGGCCGCAGCGGGTACGCCTCGACCGGCCCCCGGTCCGCCGGGTGCTGGTCGAGGCGCCGCCCGCTGTCATCGCGGCCCCGGCGGCCGGACCGGTCGTGGTCCGTCGCCTCGGGCCGGCGGTCCTCGCCCCGCAGGCCGTACCCGCGCTCGTCGTGTTCTGCGGCCCCGGTGCCACGCGGGCGCCAGGCCTGTTCGCGCTCGTCGCGGCCGTGCCGGTCGGGAGCCCGCTCGTCGCGGCCCCGGCGGTCGTCGACGGGGATGTCGCGGTCCCGGGCCGGGCCGGCCCAGGCCGGGCGCGCGTCGGGCCGGCGCGGTTCGGCCGGGCCCGCGCGGCGGTCGTCCCAACTGCGCCGGGCGTGGCCGTCCGGGGCGGGGGCCTCCCAGGGGTACGCCCCGTCGCGCCCACCCGGCGCCGGGCTCACCGGTCCGGCGTCGGGGCTGACCGGCTGCGCCTCGGCCCGGCCGACGACGGTGGCCCGGCCACGGTGCTGGGGCGGCAGGTGCCGCAGATGCCGCAGCCCGATGTCGCCGGGGTAGCGCTGCCCCGGGAACTGCGGCCGCCACTCCGAGGTCGGCGCGAAGACCCAGGACGGTTCGGCCGGGTCGCGCCAGCGGTCGTAGAAGTCGCCGCTCATCGCAACGCCTCGTCGCCGCTCGCGTGGCGAGCCCTGGCGCCCGGCTCGCGTCGCTCGCTCACGGCGATGTCACCTCGTTGGAAATTGTCGCGCTGGGCGCCCCGCCCGCCGGTAAAGTCGCCCGGTCCGGCATGGCGTGGCTGCGGAAGGAGGGTAACGGCGTGGGCTCTGTCACCGCCACTGCGGCACCGCCCACCGAGTCAAACATTATCCTATGGTTTCGGACATTCAGTGCCATAGCGGGATCGGGATTCCGACGATACGCCACGTACCGGCAGGCGGCGGTGGCCGGTGCCGTCACCAACACCGTCTTCGGGTTCCTGCGCTGCTACGTCCTCCTCGCCGTCGCCGGCGCGGCCGGCAGCGCCGCCGGCTACGACCGGGAGCAGCTCGCCACCTTCGTCTGGGCCGGGCAGGGCCTGCTGGCGGTGGTCCTGTTCTGGAGCTGGACCGATCTGGCCGACCGGATCCGCACCGGCGAGGTGGCCAGCGACCTGCTGCGGCCGGTCCACCCGGTGACCAGCTACCTCGCCACCGATCTGGGCCGGGCGGGCTGGGCCTGCGTGTCCCGGCTGCTGCCGCCGCTGACGGTGGGTCCGCTCTTCTTCGACGTCCATCTGCCCGCCCGCTGGCCGACCGTGCCGCTGTTCGCGCTCTCCGTGCTGCTCGCGGTGGTGATCTCCTTCGGCTGCCGCTTCCTGGTCAACGCCACCGCCTACTGGCTCGAGGACGTCCGTGGCCCGCAGATCCTGTGGACCCTCGCCTCGGGCGTGCTCGCCGGGCTCTACTTCCCGCTGCCCTTCCTGCCCGACGCGTTCTACCTGGCGTTGCAGTTCGGCACCCCGTTCCCGAGCATGTTGCAGATCCCGCTCGACGTGCTGGTCGAGCGGGACCCGGCGGCCACCCAGGTCGGGTTGGTCGCGGTGCAGGTCGGCTGGGCGGTCGCGGTCCTGGCGCTGTGTCGGCTGGTGCAGCGCCGCGCCGAGGGCCGGTTGGTGGTGCAGGGTGGCTGAGCCGGTCGTCCTGCCCCGGCAGCGGCCACCGGGGAGCCCTCGGTGCCCGTCCGGCCGGCTGGCCGCGTACCGGGCGTTGCTCGGGGCGCAGGCGCGGTCGCAGGCCGCGTACCGGACGTCGTTCGTGGTGGACCTGGTCGGCAACGTCGGAGCCACGGTCTTCGACGTGGTCACCGTGCTGGTGATCTTCGGGGTCACCCGGGAGCTGGGTGGGTTCACCCTCCGCGAGGCGCTGGTCATGGTCGGGCTCTCCACCGCCGCGTTCACCATCGCCGACCTGCTTGTCGGCAACGTCGAGCGGCTGCCCCGGTACGTGCGCACCGGCCTGTTCGACGCCGTGCTGCTGCGTCCGCTCGGCGCGCTGCCCCAGCTCCTGCTGATGGACCTGCCACTGCGCAAGGTGTCCCGGGTGGTCTTCGGCGTGGGCGTGCTGGCGGTGGCGGTCGGCTCGGCGGGAATCGACTGGACCCCGGGCCGGGTGGCGCTGATGATCATCGCCCCGCTCGCCGGGGTGGTCTTCTTCGGGTCGGTCTTCGTGGCCACCGCGACCGTCTCGTTCTACTGGACCGAGTCGGGGGAGCTGGCCAACTCGATCACCTACGGCGGCAAGGACTTCACCTCGTACCCGGTCACGGTCTTCGACGGCTGGTTCCGCGCGGCCTTCGCGTACGGGATGGGGTTCGCCTTCGTCAGCTACCAGCCGGCGCTGGCGCTGCTCGGCCGCGCCGACCCGCTCGGCCTGCCGGCCTGGGCCGGCTGGGCCGCCCCGGCGGTCGCGCTGGTCGCCGCCGCGCTCGCCGCCGCCGCCTGGCGCGTCGGGGTCCGCCACTACCGGAGTACGGGGTCATGAGCGTCATCGAGGCACGCAACCTGCGCAAGGAGTTCACGGTCCGGGTGAAGGCGGGGCGGCTGCGCCGCGAGAAGCGCACCGTCGGCGCGGTCGACGGGGTCGACCTGCTCGTCGAGCGGGGCGAGATGCTGGGCTACATCGGCCCGAACGGCGCCGGCAAGTCCACCACCCTGAAGATGCTCACCGGCGTGCTCACCCCCACCTCCGGCGAGGTGCGCGTCTGCGGCCTGCGCCCGGTGCCCGAGCGCACCCGGCTGGCGTTGCGCATCGGCGTGGTCTTCGGCCAACGCTCCCAGCTCTGGTGGGACCTGCCGCTGGGTGACTCGTTCGACCTGCTGCGGCACGTCTACCGGGTGCCGGCCGACGCGCACGCCGCCCGGCTGCGCCGCTGCCGCGACCTGCTCGACCTGGACGGCTTCCTGGACACCCCGGTCCGGCAGCTCTCCCTCGGCCAGCGGATGCGCGGCGAGCTGACCGCCGCCCTGCTGCACGGCCCGGAGGTGCTCTTCCTCGACGAGCCGACCATCGGGCTGGACGTGGTGAGCAAGCAGGCCGTCCGGGGCTTCCTGGGCGAGCTGGGCCGGGCCGGCGACACCACCCTGGTGCTCACCACCCACGACCTGGCCGACATCGAGCGGCTGTGCCGGCGGCTGGTGGTGATCGACCACGGCCGGGTGGTGCACGACGGCACGATCGCCGCCCTGCACGACCGGTACGGCTCGCGCCGCCTCGTCGTCGCCGATCTCGACGCCGCCCTGCCGGAGCCGCCGGAGCTGCCCGGCGCCCCGCTGCGCCGGGTCGAGGCGGACGGGCACCGGCTGGTCTTCGCGCTGGAGTCGGCGGGTGCCGCCGAGGTGGTGGCCGCCCTGGCCGGGCTGGCCACCCTGCGCGACATCTCGATCGTCGAGCCGGACATCGAGGAGGTCGTCGCCCGGCTCTACGGCCGGGGGGAAGGGCCCCTCGTCGAGGCCTCCGGTGCGGCATCGTGACGGCCGCCCGGGCAGGCGCGGGTCAGACCGGGTCGCCGACCTTGACCCGGGGCTCCGGTGCGCGCATCCGGCGGAAGGTGATCGACCGCATGATCGCGTACAGGTAGAGCGAGCCCATCCGCTCGCCGCTGGTCGGGAAGCGCGCCTGGACCAGCTTCTTGATCTTGCGGCTGATCAGGACCGAGTCGATCACCACGCCGAGGGCGAGCACGCCCCACAGGATGTTCGAGATCAGCCGGACGATCGGCGGCATCGCCTGGTTCGAGCCGAGCAGCACGATCAGCGCCCCGCCGAAGAACCAGGTGCCCACCGTGCGGCGGGAGTCGACCACGTTGCGGGCCAGCAGCTTCACCGGGCCCCGGTCGCGGGGTCCGCCCTCGCGGCGGAACTCGGCCGACGACTCGGCGCGCAACCGCCGCCGCCGCTCCCGGGCCTCCTCCTTGCTCAGCGGCTTGGTCGGGCCGGCCGGCCGGCGGCCGGCGACGGGCCGCTTCGGCGTCTCCCGACCCAGCTCCTTCTTGCTCGGGGTGTAGCTGCGGCGGGCGGGCGCGGACGCCTCGTCGGGCGTCACCGAGGTGACGGACTCGTCGACGAGGTCGGAGGACTTGCGGCGAAACAGCGACGGCACGAGGAAAGGGTAGCCAAACGCCCGCGCCCGGTGCACATCGCGGTGCACCGGGCGCGGTCAGGCAGTGAGCGAGGTTACTGGCGGCCCCCGCCGGAGCGGCGTTACGGCCGCTCGACGTGGGCGCCCAGGTCGGCCAGCTTGGCCTCGAAGTCCTCGTAGCCCCGGTTGATCAGGTCGACGCCGTACACCCGGGAGGTGCCCTCGGCGGCGAGCGCGGCGATCAGGTGGCTGAAACCGGCGCGCAGGTCCGGGATGACCAGGTCGGCCGCGTGCAGCTTGCTCGGGCCGGCGATCACCGCGGAGTGCTTGAAGTTGCGCCGGCCGAACCGGCACGGGGTGCCGCCGAGGCAGTCGCGGTAGACCTGGATGTTGGCGCCCATCGTGTTCAGCGCGTCGGTGTAGCCGAGCCGCTGCTCGTACACCGTCTCGTGGACGATCGACAGGCCCCGGGCCTGGGTCAGCGCCACGACGAGGGGCTGCTGCCAGTCGGTCATGAAGCCGGGGTGCACGTCGGTCTCCAGCGCCACGGCGTGCAGCTCGCCGCCCGGGTGCCAGAACCGGATGCCGCCCTCCTGGCCCGGGTCGCCCAGCTTCGGCGGCCGGGAGTCGGTCACCTCGTACTCGCCGCCGACCGACCGGAAGACGTTCAGGAAGGTCATCATGTCGGCCTGCTGCGCGCCGAGCACCTCGACGTGGCCGCGGGTGGCCAGCGCCGCCGCCGCCCAGCTCGCCGCCTCGATCCGGTCCGGAATCGGCCGGTGGGTGTAGCCGTGCAGCTTCGGCACGCCCTGGATCTCGATCACCCGGTCGGTGTGCACCTTGATGATCGCGCCCATTTTCTGCAGGATGCAGATCAGGTCGATGATCTCCGGCTCGACCGCGGCGTTGCGCAGCTCGGTGACGCCCTCGGCCATCACGGCGGTGAGCAGCACCTGCTCGGTCGCGCCGACGCTCGGGTACGGCAGGGCGAACTTGGTGCCGTGCAGCCCGTTCGGGGCGGACAGGTGCAGCCCCTCCGGGGTCTTCTCGACCGTGGCGCCGAACTCGCGCAGCGCCTGGAGGTGGAAGTCGATCGGGCGCGGCCCGATGTGGCAGCCGCCCAGGTCGGGGATGAACGCGTGGCCGAGCCGGTGCAGCAGCGGCCCGCAGAACAGGATCGGGATGCGGCTGGAGCCGGCGTGCACGTTGATCTGGTCGGTGCTGGCGCTCTCGACGTTGGCCGGGTCGAAGACCAGCTCACCGATCTCCGCGCCGTCGGTGACCTTGACCCCGTGCAGGCCGAGCAGGCCGCGGACCACCTCGACGTCGCGGATGCGCGGCACGTCGAACAGGCGGCTGGGGCTGTCGCCCAGCAGGGCGGCGACCATCGCCTTGGAAACCAGGTTCTTCGCGCCGCGCACGCGGATCCGCCCTTCGAGCGGAGTACCTCCGTGTACGACCAGGACGTCATCGGTCAACGCAACCTCCAGCGCGTCGGTGCTGCCGTGTTTGTGATGTTGCGGGAGTTGTCGGTGGTACCCGCAGTGCGGCCGGCGGTAAACGGGCCCGCGCGTGTCGTCGCCCCGGCAGCATAGCCCTCGGTGACCAGCTTGGATGGGGTCACATCGCCCCGGAGGGCACGAAACGGGGTGTCACGTGCGCAAACGCACCCGTAATGTCACGCAGGGTGATCAGGTTGTCGGCGCTGTGGGATCGGTGGCGGGGAGGGCCAGCATCTGGTCCAGCGCCACCCGGGCGTGGTGCGCGGTGTCCGGGTCCACCGTGATCTGGTTCACCACCCGGCCGGCCACCAGCTCCTCCAGCGCCCACACCAGGTGCGGCAGGTCGATCCGGTTCATCGTCGAGCAGTAGCAGACCGCCTTGTCCAGGAACGTGATCTGCTTGTCAGGGTGGGCCAGCGCCAGCCGGCGCACCAGGTTCAGCTCGGTGCCGATCGCCCACGCCGAGCCGGCCGGGGCGGCCTCGACGGCCCTGATGATGTACTCCGTCGAGCCCACGAAATCGGCGGCGTTGACCACCTCGTGCCGGCACTCCGGGTGCACCAGCACGTTCACCCCCGGCACCCGCTCGCGGACGTCGTCGACGCTGTCCAGGGTGAACCGGCCGTGCACCGAGCAGTGCCCGCGCCACAGGATCATCTTCGCGTCGCGGAGCTGCCCGGCGGTGAGCCCGCCGTTCGGCTTGTGCGGGTCGTAGAGCACGCAGTCGTCGAGCGAGAAGCCCATCTCCAGCACGGCGGTGTTGCGGCCCAGGTGCTGGTCGGGCAGGAACAGCACCTTCGACCCCCGCCCGTATGCCCAGTCCAGCGCCCGCTTGGCGTTGGACGAGGTGCAGACCACGCCGCCGTTGCGGCCGACGAAGCCCTTGATGTCGGCCGAGGAGTTCATGTACGTCACCGGAACGGTGTCCTGCGCCACGCCCAGCTCGGTCAGCACGTCCCAGGCGGTCTCGACCTGGGACAGCACCGCCATGTCCGCCATCGAGCAGCCGGCGGCCAGGTCGGGCAGGATCACCTTCTGGCTGCCGGTGGTGAGGATGTCGGCGCTCTCGGCCATGAAGTGCACGCCGCAGAAGACGATGTACTCCGCGTCCGGCCGGGCCGCCGCCTCGCGGGCCAGCTTGAACGAGTCGCCGGTCACATCGGCGAACTGGATCACCTCGTCGCGCTGGTAGTGGTGGCCCAGCACGAAGACGCTGTCGCCCAGCGCCGCCTTCGCCGCCGCCGCCCGGGCCACCAGATCGGGATCGCTGGGCGCCGGCAGGTCGCCCGGACACTCCACGCCGCGCTCGGTGGCGGGGTCACCCCCACGGCCGAGCAGCAGCAGGGCCGTCGCGGTGTTGGAGGGTTCCGCCCACATCGAAGTCACGCCCTCATGGTTCCACAGCCGGGAAGGGGGCTCGTGGCGGTGTGGGCTGCCACACTGCCTCGCACCGAAGTGCCCTGCCACACTGCTCGGCATGCGCGTGCTGCTCTGTCCCGACAAGTTCGCCGGCACGCTGCCGGCTCAGGAGGTCGCCGCGGCGGTGGCCGAGGGCTGGCGGGAGGTGGCCGGCGGGGATGACCTGCTCATCCGCCCGCTCGCCGACGGCGGGCCCGGCTTCGTCGCCGTCCTCGCCGAGGCGCTCGGCGGGCGCCGGGTGCCGGTGCCGACCGTCGACCCGCTCGGCCGGCCGGCCGACGGTGAGATCCTGCTCACCGACGACGGCACGGCGTACCTGGAGAGTGCCCAGGCTTGCGGCCTGCACCTGCTCGCCGCCGCCGAGCGCGACCCGAAGGCCACCACCTCGTACGGGCTCGGCGCGCTGGTCACCGCCGCCGTGGAGCACGGCGCCCGGACGGTGGTGATCGGGCTCGGCGGTTCGGGCACCAACGACGGCGGGGCCGGCCTGCTCACCGCGCTCGGCGTCACCACGCTCGACGAGGCCGGCCGGGCCCTGCCGTACGGCGGGGCGGCACTGGCCGGGATCGCCGGGCTGGACGGCGCGCCCCGGCTGCGCGGCGTCACCCTGGTCGCCGCCACCGACGTGGACAACCCGCTGCTCGGGCTGCACGGCGCCAGCAGCGTCTACGGCCCGCAGAAGGGCGCGATCCGCTCCGACGTGCTGCTGCTCGACGCCGCGCTGGAGCGCTTCGCCGGCGTGCTGGAGCGGGACCTGCCCGGCTGCCCGGCGGGCCTCGGCGCGCTGCCCGGCGGCGGCGCGGCCGGCGGCCTCGGCGCGGCGATCCTGGCGCTCGGCGGTCGGTGCGAGTCCGGCATCGGCCTGGTCACCGAGGCCATCGGGCTGTCCGCCGCGCTCGACGCGGTCGACCTGGTGGTCACCGGCGAGGGCTCCTTCGACCACCAGTCGCTGCGCGGCAAGGTCGTCGCCGGGGTGGCCGGGGCCGCCCGGGACCGGGGGGTGCCCTGCGTGGTGCTGGCGGGACAGGTGAGCACCGGGCGGCGCGAGGCCGCCTCGGCCGGGGTCACCGACGCGTACAGCCTGGTGGACCACTTCGGCGGTGAGGAGCGCGGCGGGCTGGACGCGGCGCTAAGCCGCCCGGCGGAGGGGCTGCGTGAGCTCGGCGCCCGCCTGGCCCGCCAGTGGAGCCGCTGAGCGCAGCCGAGGAGGGCGGCTGACGACCCGACCGGCCCCACCTTTCCACCTATCCTCCTAGGACGGCCCGCCGGTTGTGTCGTCCCGGGTCACGTCGACCGGGTGGCCCCGGCCGGGGCGGCGTACCATCGGGTCTGCGACCACATCGGGAATCACTGGACGACGCGAGACGTTGGCCAGTGCGTCCAGACCCAGACCGCGCAGGGAGATTTCCACGTGACCACGCCAGCGCAGACCGAGTCGACCGAGTCGACCGAGGCCCCTACTTCCATCGTCCTCACCGACGTGGCGGCGCAGAAGGTCAAGGCCCTGATCGAGCAGGAGGGCCGCGACGACCTGCGGCTCCGGGTGGCGGTGCAGCCGGGCGGTTGCTCCGGCCTGCGGTACCAGCTCTTCTTCGACGAGCGCTCGCTCGACGGTGACGTCGTCACCGACTACGACGGTGTCGAGGTCGTCGTCGACCGGATGAGCGCCCCCTACCTGTCCGGTGCCACCATCGACTTCGCCGACCGGATCGACGCCCAGGGCTTCACCATCGACAACCCGAACGCGGGTAGCTCCTGCGCCTGCGGCGACTCGTTCAGCTGAGTCGACACCCTCGGCCGATACGGCACGGGGCCACCCCCGACCCGGGGGTGGCCCCGCTGTCTTTTTTGCGGCACGGCTTCACCGTCCGTAGCCGCCCATGGTGCCGTCACGGTGGGCCGACCAGTGGGGATCCGCTCCCCGGCGGACGCCGGCCGGCCGACCGGCGACGCGGGGTCAACCGGAACGTGAACGATCTCTCTCGACCCAGGGCCGCGACACCGAACGGCCCGGTAGGCTGACCCGCGCTGTGTTCCCGACCACGAGGGTTGACATGAAGATCGCCGTGACCGGCTCGATCGCGACCGACCACCTGATGAGCTTCCCCGGCCGGTTCGCCGACCAGCTCATCGCCGACCAGCTCGACAAGGTCTCGCTGTCCTTCCTCGTGGACGACCTGGTGCTGCGCCGGGGCGGGGTGGCCGCCAACATCGCCTTCGGCATGGCGCAGCTCGGCCTGAGCCCGATCCTGCTCGGCGCGGTCGGCGCCGACTTCGCCGACTACCGTTCCTGGCTGGAGCGGCACGGCGTCGACTGCGACTCGGTGCACGTCAGCGAGGTGGCACACACCGCCCGGTTCGTCTGCACCACCGACACGGACATGTGCCAGATCGCCTCCTTCTACGCGGGCGCGATGAGCGAGGCACGCAACATCGAGCTGGCCCCGGTCGCGAAGCGGCTCGACGGGCTCGACCTCGTGCTGGTCGGCGCCAACGACCCGGCGGCGATGCTGCGGCACTCCGCCGAGTGCCGCGAGCGCGGGTACGCCTTCGTCGCCGACCCGTCCCAGCAGCTTGCCCGGATGGGCGGCGACGACGTGGTGGGCCTGATCGACGGCGCCGAGTACCTGATGACCAACGAGTACGAGAAGGCGCTGCTGCAGAGCAAGGCCGGTCTCACCGACGCGCAGCTGCTGGACCGGGTGAAGGTCCGGGTGACCACGCTGGGTAGCAACGGCGCGGAGATCGCCGGCCGGGACTTCGACACCATCCATGTGCCGATCGCCCGGGAGACCAAAGCGGTCGACCCCACTGGCGTCGGGGACGGTTTCCGGGCCGGATTCTTCGCCGGGCTCTCCTGGGGCCTGAGTCTGGAGCGGTCCGCCCAGGTCGGCTCCCTGCTGGCCACCCTGGTGCTGGAGACCGTCGGCACCCAGGAGTACGAGGTGCGCCACGACCTGTTCGTCAAGCGGCTCGCCGAGTCGTACGGCGACGTCGCCGCCGCCGACGTCCGCCCGCACCTGCTCCCCTAGCTCCGGCCCGGCCGGCGCGTCGAACCGACCGGCACATGTTGTTCATCTTCGGCTGAGCGGCAGCTGTACCGGCGTGTCGTGCCGCTCAGCCGCAGACGATCAAGGGATGTCGGCAGCGGCTGCCCTCGGCCGTGCCGGGGCGTCCGTTGTCACTTGTCTTCGTCGTCGTACTCCCAGTGCGGCTCGGACGACACCTGCCAGAGACAGATCCGGTAACGCTCCACGCCCGCCAGGGCCGCACCGATGGGGCCGGTATCACCCGGACCGCCCGGCTCCACGCGTTTCTCCCGTAGCTGGCGTACCCGAGTGCGGCCGTAGCCGCAGACCCGCACTCCGTAGGTGCCGGGGCCGCCCGGAAGGTCCACGCCGCGCTGGAACTACAGCACACTGATCAACCCGCCGGGCACCTCGATCTGCCCGTCCCGCAAGAGGTCAGCCGAAGCGTCCGCGGCCGGCGCCTCGTCGAACACCTCGATCCGCACGTCGATGTCGACCAGGTCGGTGACCACGTCCACCATCACCGCGTTGGCCGCCCAGCCGACCACCCCCCGGCTCGCGGCGGAGATCGCCGTGGCGAAGTTCTCCGACTCCTCGCAGGTCGGATCGTGAAACCCGAACATGCAGTAGTTGGCACTAACTACGGTGTGCCAGACCACACCCGCACGCACACCCATGACATTCCCGTCATCTGAGCGGAGATCGGGTAGATCTTGGAAGATTCCGGCCCCTGGAAGGGCTGGTTGCTTCCAAGATCTACCAGTTCGAGGGTTGAGCCGGGGTGGGGCGGCTTCGGTAGAGGCCCTAGCGCCGCGGCGGGGCGACGGTGCCGGAGGTGGTCGCGGCGATGAACGCGGACCACTGGCCGGACGGGAAGACGAGCGTCGGGCCGGACCGGTCCTTGCTGTCGCGTACCGCCATGACGTGGGGCAGGACGGCGCACTCCACGCAGTCGCCGTTGTTGGTGCTGCGGCTGCTGGTGAACCAACGGGCGGTGGCGAAATCGGGGGTGGACATGGTGGCCTCCGAGGGCTAGGCCGCGCCGGCCAACTCCCTGATCAACGCGCGCGATTCGACGGGCGAGAGGGCGACCTGGCGCAGGTTGGCTGCCACCATGCTATAGGTGCGCACGCCG
This sequence comes from Micromonospora sp. CA-111912, assembly GCF_050948415.1. NCBI lineage: Bacteria > Bacillati > Actinomycetota > Actinomycetes > Micromonosporales > Micromonosporaceae > Micromonospora > Micromonospora sp. CA-111912. The sequence goes on along the minus strand of NZ_CP192007.1, from coordinate 5,401,981 downwards.
TCCGGGTCCTGCACGTACATCGCCCCGTCGAGCACCTCGGTGTAGGCGATCGGCCGGACGTGGGCGAAGTCCAGCAGGACGAACTTGCCGATCGCGCCAGCGGCGTGCGGGCCGTCCTCGGGGCGGAGCACCTGCACGGTGACGTTCGGCAGCTCGGACATGGCGGCCAGGTGCGCGAGTTGGGCCCGCCGGGTCTCGTCGCCGTTGACCCGCAGCCGGAGCGCCGCCTCGCCGACCACCGCGTGCAGAGTGAGCGGCTCGTCGTCGGCGAGCCGCCTGGCCCGGGTCTGCCGGAAGGACACGAAACGCTCGGCGTGGTCGGGGCGGACGAAGCCGGTGCCGAGGGTCAGCGCCTGGGCGTAGTCCTCGGTCTGGAGCAGGCCGGGGATGACCATGGACTCGAACACGAACGCGCTGTCGGCCAGCCCTTCCAGGCCGACGTACGTCTTGAACCAGTCCGGCATCACGGCACCCCAGGGCGCCCACCACGTCCTGGCGTCGGAGCGGGTGGCGAGCGCGGTGAGCCGGTCGATCGCGGGCTGATCGGCCCCGCAGGCCCGCAGGATGTTCGCGATGTCCTCGGGGAACTGCTGGTAGCGGCCGGTCTCCATGTGGCCGAGCTTCGGCTTGCCGATGCCGGTGCGGGCCGCGAGTTCGGTCAGCGTCATCGGCGACTCGCGGCGATATCGGCCCAGCTCGGCTCCGATCAGCCAGCGCAGCGCGGAAGGGTCTGTTCGCGGTGCCATCAGCTTCGCCTCCACGTTCGGGTACCGATGAAGACATCATGCCGTCACCACTTCCAATAAGCAATGCGACAGGCTATACGTATAGCAATCAACCTTTGGAGGTGGCCATGCTTGACCCGACGACCGAGCCGCTCGGCACGCCCGAGGAATTTCAGCTGATGCTTGTCGAGCTGGTGAACGAGTTCGCGCCCCGGCGGTTCGCGATCTGCGAGGAGTACGGCGACCGCGTCGACGGTCGAGTCTTCGCCTGGGGCATGTCGTTCGAGGACGGCGTCCTGCTCCACAGCGACGATCGGACGTCGACCGGGCACTTCGCGGACGCCGAGGGCGCACTGCGGCTCTTCAGCCGCACCGGCCGTCAACTCCGGTTGATCTGGATCGACGCCCTGCCGTGCGTCACGAGTCCATGAGGCGCGGGCCGTGGGCGGCTCAGTGGGTGCGGCGGACGTCGTAGCCGGGGCCCTCGGAGTGCGCGGCGACGAACTCCTGGCCGCGCATCCGGCACCAGGCCGGGATGTCGACGGCCGCCGCCGGGTCGTCGGCGAGGACCCGCAGCACCGCACCGACCGGCAGTTCCGGCAGCCGTCGGGCCAGCCCGATCACCGGCAGCGGGCAGCGCTGCCCCCGACAGTCCAGCACCTCGGCCGGGGCGGTCGGTGCCGCCGGCCCGGTCACCTCGTCCGGCCCGGTCACAGCCCCACCACCCCGGCCTCGGCGCGCAACTCCGCGACGATCCCCGGCAGCTCGGCGAGGAACCGCTCCACGTCGGGCTCCGTCGTCTCCCGGTGCAGCGACACCCGCACGTTGCCGTGCGAGAGCACCCCCATCGCCTCCAGCACGTGCGAGGGGCGCAGCGTCGACGAGGTGCAGGACGAGCCCGAGGAGACCGCGAACCCCCGGCGGTCCAGCGCGTGCAGCAGCGCCTCGCCGTCGACGTACAGGCAGGAGAAGGTGACCAGGTGGGGGAGCCGGTCGACCGCGTCGCCGACCACCTCCACGTCCGGCACCTCGGCCGCCACCCGCGCCCGGATCCGGTCCACCAGCGGGGCCAGCCGGGCCGCCTCGGCTGCCGCGTCGGCCGCCGCCGCGCGCAGGCTCGCCGCCGCCGCCACCACCGCGGGCAGGTTCACCACCCCGGGGGTACGCCCCGACTCCCGCTCGTCGGCCGGCCACGGCGACTCCCACCGGGTGCCCTTGCGCACCACCAGCAGCCCGACGCCGGGCGGGCCGCCCCACTTGTGCGCGCTGGCGGTCAGCAACGACCAGCCGTCCGGCACCGGGGCCCGCCCGACGAGCTGGGCCGCGTCGACGTACAGCGGCACCCCGGCGGCGGCGCACGCGGCGGCGGCCTCGGCCACCGGCTGCACGGTGCCCACCTCGTGACTGGCCCCGATCAGGGCGGCGAGGGCCACCCCCGGGGCGGCGACCGCAGCCGACCAGGTGGTCGGGTCGATCCGGCCGAGCCGGTCCACCGGCACGGAGATCGCCGTGCCGCCCGCGGCGGCGTGCCGCTCGGCGGCGTGCAGCACGGCCGAGTGCTCGATCGCCGAGTGCGCCAGCGTTCCGCCCGCCCGGCGCCGCCCGGCCAGGCCGCCGAGCACGGCCGAGTGCGCCGCGGTCGTACCGCTGGGGGTGAAGGACAGCTCGTCGGCGCGGACACCGAGGGTGGCCGCGGCGGCCTCGCGGGCGGCGTCGAGCAACTGCCGGGCGCGGCGAGCCTGCGTGTAGAGCCTGGCCGGGTCGGCCCAGCCGTCGTCGAGGGCGGCCAGCAGGGCCTGTCGGGCGACCGGATGCAGCGGCGCGGCGGTGGCCGCGTCCAGGTAGACGAGGGGTGCACTCACGGCTCCGACGCTATCGCGCCGGTATGCCCAAGATCCCCCCGATGGGGGCGGACAGTGACCCCAACACGGTCAGGCCCGTCATGGTCGAGTAATCTGCGACCGTCGGTGACGCCTTTGCCGCAGGTACGGGGACAACAACCACCGCGGCGCGCTAGGGAGGCAGGACCAGGTGGTCGCAAGGAGTTCGGAGGTACGGCCGTCCGCCGTACGGCACAGCGCTTCTCCGGGAGCCGGTGGAGGCCGGCGGCGTGGTGCTGGTCGGCTCGCCGGGCTCGGCCTCGGCGGCGCGGCGCTGCTGGTCCTGCTCACGGGCTGCGACGTCGGCAAGACGTTCGGCGGCTTCGGCTGGCCGCAGGGCGGCATCACGCCCGAGTCGCACCGGATGTACGACCTGTGGATCGCGTCCTGCATCGCGGCGCTCGCGGTCGGCGTGTTCGTCTGGGGCCTGATCTTCTGGTGCGTGGTGCGCTACCGGAAGCGGGGCAACGAGCTGCCGGTGCAGACCCGCTACAACATGCCGATGGAGTTCCTCTACACGATCGCCCCGATCCTGATCGTGTCGGTGCTCTTCTACTACACGGCGGTCGTGCAGACCGACGTGACGAAGACGACGAAGAACCCGGACATCACGGTCGAGGTCGTCGCCTTCAAGTGGAACTGGCAGTTCAACTACCGCGACGGCCAGGGCAAGGACGCGAACACCGTGGCGTCGGTGCTCGGCACCAGCGAGGTCATCCCGATCCTGGTCCTGCCGACCGAGCGGTCCATCCGGTTCGAGGAGACCAGCAAGGACGTCGTCCACTCGTTCTGGGTGCCGGAGATGCTGTTCAAGCGGGACGTCATGCCGGGCAACATCCGCAACGTCTTCGAGGTCTCCAGCCTCGACGCCGAGGGCGCGTACGTCGGTCGCTGCGCCGAGCTGTGCGGCACCTACCACGCGTTCATGAACTTCGAGCTGCGGGTCGTCTCTCCGGAGAAGTACGACCAGTTCCTGGCCGCGAAGCGGGACGGCAAGTCGACGCAGGAGGCGCTCACCGCGATCGGTGAGGACCCGTACGCCTCCACCACGCGGCCGTTCGACACGCGGCGCGGCACGGCCAACTTCAACCCGGACGACGTTGCCGCCGGCGCGGGAAGCTGAGGGAGCGGGCATGAAGACCGAGTGGCGTATCTTCCTGGTCATCGCCGGGTTCCTCTTCGGCGTGACGGTCCTCTACGGTGCCTGGACGTACGGCGACTCCGGCGGACATGTCGAGTGGATCGGCACCGTCGCGCTGCTGCTGTCGTTCCTGCTGTGCGCGATGTGTGGTGGCTTCTTCTGGTTCGTCTCCCGCCGCATCGACCTGCGGCCGGAGGACCGGCCGGACGGCGAGATCGCCGACGGCGCGGGCGAGATCGGCTTCTTCAGCCCGGGCAGCTACTGGCCGTTGGGGCTGGCGCTGTCCGCCGCGATCGCCGGTCTCGGCCTGGCGTTCTGGCAGTTCTGGCTGATCGGCCTGGGCCTGGTGTCCGTCATCTTCGCCGCCTGCGGCCTGCTCTTCGAGTACTACACCGGCACCCGGCGCACCGCCGAGCACTGACCGGCGATCCCGGCGCTTACGGAAGCCCGCTACCCCCGAGGGGGTCGCGGGCTTCCGTGCGTCTGAAGGGGGCGCGGGCGGGGGCGCGCGTAGGTCTAGGTGGCACGCCGAGGCGATGGCGGGGTGCACGGTGCCGAGGGCCGTGCCGGTCGGGCCGCGCGGTGCCGGGCCGTGCCGGTCGGGCCGCGCGGTGCCGGGCCGTGCCGGTCGGGCCGCGCGATTGCGGGGCGCGGCGGTGTCGGGGTGCGGTGCCGGGGATCGTGCCGGTCAGGCCGCGCGGTGCCGCGGCGCGCGGTGGCGGCGGCCGGCGGGCTGGTTGGCCGGGAGGGTGAACGTGCCGGTCACCACGGCCGCGCCGCAGCGGGTGCAGGCCAGATCCGGGCAGTCGGCCCCGTGGCCGTCGGCGCACGGTGGCGCCTCGAACGGCTGCACGCCCTCGCAGGTGTCGCAGTAGAGCTCGCGGTCCGACACGGGCGTCTCCTCTCGTTGCTGGACGCCGTCGTGGTCGCGCGGTGCCGTCGGGCGGCTGACCGGGGACCCACGGGGGACGTCGGCCGGCGGGGTGGCCGGCGCGGCCCGCCCGGCGGTCGGGGCCGGAACGGGCGCGGAAAATTACTCGGATGTAGTTTCCCATGGGGGTCCGACACGTCCGCCGGGTGCCTCGGCCGGTCGGGCCGCCGGTGGTCAGGCGGAGCGGGCGATCTCGATCCAGCGGTCCAGCGAGGCGGCGGCGGCGCCGGAGTCGATCGACTCGGCGGCCCGGGCCATCCCGGCGCGCAGTGCCTCGACCAGGTCGCCGTCGAGCGGGCCCTGGGTGGCCAGCGCGGCGGCGGCGTTGACGAGCACCGCGTCCCGCACCGGGCCGGTCTCGCCGGCCAGCAGCCGCCGGGCCACGCCGGCGTTGTACGTCGCGTCCCCGCCCCGCAGCTCGGCGAGGGTGGACCGGGGCACCCCGAGGTCGGTGGCGTCCACCACGGCCTCCCTGACGGTGCCTGCCTGGGCCGCCCAGACCCGGGTGGGCGCGGCGGTGGTGAACTCGTCGAGGCCGTCCTCGCCCCGCAGCACCAGCACCGAGTCGCCCCGACCGGCGAAGACGGCGGCCATCACCGGCGCCATCCGCAGGTCGAAGCAGCCGACCGCGCCGGCCCGGGGCCGGGCCGGGTTGGTCAGCGGGCCGAGGAAGTTGAAGAAGGTGGGCACGCCCAGCTCGCGCCGGGTCGGGCCGGTGTGCCGCATGCCCGGGTGGAACCGGCCGGCGAAGCAGAAGCCGATGCCGGCCTCGGCCACGCACCGGGCCACCCCCTCGGGGGACAGGTCCAGCGGCAGGCCCAGGAACTCCAGCAGGTCGGCCGTGCCGCACAGGGACGAGGCGGCCCGATTGCCGTGCTTGACCACCCGGACCCCGGTGCCGGCCACCACGAGGGCGGCCATGGTGGAGATGTTCACGGTGTGGGCGAGGTCACCGCCGGTGCCGACCACGTCGAGCGCGGACGTCCGCAGCTCCTCCGGCAGCTCGACGGGCACCGCCTCGCCGAGCATCGCCTCGACCAGCCCGGCCAGCTCGGCCGGGGTCTCGCCCTTGGCCCGCAGCGCGACGGCGAAGCCGGCGATCTGCGCCGAACCCGCCGAGCCGGCCATGATCTCGCCCATCGCCCAGGCGGTGTCCGCGGTGGAGAGTTCCTCGCCGCGTAGCAGCGCGGAGATCAGGTGCGGCCAGGTCCGTTCGCCCATGACGGGCCTCCCGATCGGGCGTGGGGTGCGGAAACGGGGTGCGACCGGTGTGGGCCGCGGGTCGGGCCGGGCGTCGCCGGGCCGCGGTGGCTCAGGCCGGGGCGTGGCTGCGCAGCAGCTCGGCCACGGTGGTGCCGGTGGTCACCGGGTCGAGCGGGTGCACCAGGGTGGCGTCGACCTGGGCGTACGCGGCCAGCCAACGGTCGGCGGCGCGGGCGATCACCAGGCAGGTCGGGGGGGCGTCGTCCCGGTCGTCCTTGATCTGCCGGGCGATGCCGAGGCCGCCGCCGGGGCTCGCCTCGCCGTCGAGCAGCATCAGGTCGATCTCGTACTCGTCGACCAGCCGGATGCACCCGGCGTAGTCGGACGCGTCGACGAACTCGATCTGCAGCCCGGGGGCGGGCCGGGTGCCGACGGCCAGCCGCATCCGGTCACGGACCTGCGGGTCGTCGCTGTAGAGCAGGACGGTGCAAAGACGATCGCTCATCGCTGGCTGGCTCCCACCTCGTAGCTGCGCGCTGATCGTACCCGCCGCCCCCGGCCCGCCGACCTCGCGCCCACGCGGCGCGGTCGGCGTACCGGAAAGGGCAGGTCAGGGTGTTGTTTCCGCCGCCTCCGCGGCGCGCTGGCGGGCCTCCTGGCGGTCCAGTTCGCGGTCGAGCCGGCGGGCCTCCCGCTCGGACTGGCGTATCCACTGCGCCACCAGCACCGCGAGCATCGTCACACTGACGAACTCGCCGCCGGCCCACAGGACCCCACCGGCGACCACCTGGTCGTCCCAGGGGTTCGACCAGGTCAGGTTTAGCGACGGGTACCAGTCGCCGCCGAAGAGCGTGGTGCTCTGCATGATCGTGAGCCCGAGCACGGTGTGGAACGGCACCGACAGCACCATGAGCAGCGCCCGGCCCGGGTACGGCCACCGGCCGGGCAGCGGGTCCAGCCCGAGCAGCGGCCAGAAGAACACGCAGCCGGTCATGATGAAGTGCGCGTGCACCACCTCGTGCGCCCAGGCGTGCTCGAGGGTGTAGCGGTACAGGTCGGTGAAGTAGAGCGCGAAGGGGTTCACCACGAAGATGGCGAACGCCACCAGCGGGAAGCTGTAGATCCGGGCGATCCGGCTGTGCACGATCGCCAGCAGCCGCTTGCGCGGCCGGACCGGCAGGGTGCGCAGGGCCAGGGTGATCGGGGCGCCGAGGGCCAGGAAGATGGGCGAGACCATCGACAGCACCATGTGTTGCACCATGTGCACCGACAGCAGCGCGGTGTCGTACGCGTGCAGGCCGCTGACCGTGACCGCGGCGATCCCGCCGAGCCCCGGGCCGAGGAAGAACACCGTGCGGGCGACCGGCCAGCGGTCCCCGCGCAGCCGGAGCCGGTGCACTCCGTAGAGGTACAGTCCGGCGGCGAGCACCAGCCCGAGGGCCAGCCAGCTGTCCAACCGGGTCTCGGTGAACACCCGGGCCACGGTGAACGGCGGCGGAATCGGGTCGCCGCCGGCCGCGACGGCCTGCGGCGCGGCGACCGCCGAGGTGGCGGCGAAGATCGAATCGACGTGCAGCACGCTTTTCAGGCTAGGCCAGGCGAACCGGACCTCCACGATCGGGCCACCTGTGCCACCGATTTGCCCCCCCGCTGATCGCCGGCCGTGGTCAGGGGCAATAATGACCGCGTGACTGCGGCCCCAGCCATTGACAAGAGCCGGATCCACTCTCTGACACGGCCCAACATGGTCAGCGTCGGGACGATCGTGTGGCTCTCCAGCGAACTCATGTTCTTCGCGGCGCTGTTCGCGATGTACTTCTCCATCCGTGCGGCAGCGCCGGAGCAGTGGGCGAAGCACACCGAGCACCTCAACATCCCGTACGCGACCACCTTCACGGTGATCCTGGTGTTGTCCTCGGTGACCTGCCAGCTCGGTGTGTTCGCCGCCGAGAAGGGTGACGTCCACGCCCTCCGGCGTTGGTTCACCATCACCTTCGTGATGGGTCTGATCTTCGTGCTCGGTCAGGTGAACGAGTACCGGACCCTGGTCCACGAGGGCGTGAAGATCAACGCGGACGGGTACGGGTCGATGTTCTATCTGACCACCGGCTTCCACGGCCTGCACGTGACCGGCGGTCTGATCGCGTTCATCATCTTCATGATCCGTACGACCATGGGCCGGTTCACCCCGGCCCAGGCCACGTCGGCGATCGTCGTGTCGTACTACTGGCACTTCGTCGATGTCGTGTGGATCGGCCTCTACGCCATGATCTACTGGCTTCAGTGATCTTGGCGCGTCACGAACCGCGCCGCTGCCCCGTCCCCTGAGACAAGGTCCCACCGGTTAAGGACACAGGTCATGACTTCTGACAACGACCGCCGACGCGGTCTGCTCGCGCGGTTGCGCGGCGAGCGGTCCGCGGGGCGCAGCAGGGGCCGCCGCCGGCTGGGCGCCGCGGTCCGGCTGATCGCCGCGCTGACGCTGGCCGGCGGCGCCTACACCGTCTTCGCCCCCGGCGTGCAGGCGCAGGAAAATCCGCCGATCACCGGCGCCGCCGCCGAGGGCAAGGCGCTGTTCGACGTGAGCTGCGTGTCCTGCCACGGTCGCAACGCGCAGGGCGTCGAGGGTCGTGGCCCGAGCCTGGTCGGGGTCGGTGCGGCCTCGGTCGAGTTCCAGGTCAGCTCCGGCCGCATGCCGATGGCCCGCCAGGAGGCGCAGGCCATGCGCAAGCCGCCGGTGTTCACCGACGAGGAGGTCCGCCAGCTCGGCCAGTTCGTCCAGGAGCTCGGCGGCGGCCCGCAGGTGCCCGAGGGTGACCTGCGCGAGGGCGCCAACCTGGCGACCGGCGGTGAGTTGTTCCGGATCAACTGCTCGCAGTGCCACGCCTTCGGCGGCGGCGGCGGTGCGCTGTCCTCCGGCAAGTACGCGCCGAGCCTGAGCCCGGCCACCGACCGGCAGATCTACGCCGCCATGCTGAGCGGCCCGCAGAACATGCCGGTCTTCGGGGACAACCAGATCACCCCGGAGCAGAAGGCGGACATCATCGCCTACATCCAGGACACCCTGAAGTCCGACCAGGATCAGGGTGGCTTCAACCTCGGTCGGTACGGGCCGTCCACCGAGGGCCTGGCGATCTTCCTGGTCGGCATCGTCGCGCTCGTCTTCGCCAGCCTGTGGATCGCGGGCAAGTCGTGACCGAGCGGATCATTCGATTCAGCGCTGTGGTGCCGCAGCCCGGCACCGCCCGTAGCGAGGTGACGGCATGAGCACCAAGACCGAGCACCAGGCCCACCAGGGCCCGGAGCCGCTCGACGTCCACGATCCGCGGCTGAGCCGGTTCGACATCGTCCGGGAGGGCGCGCGTCGGGACGACATCGAGATCGTCCACTACGAGGAGCAGGTCGTCCCCGGCAGCCGGGCGGAGCGGCGGCTGACCCGCACGGTCGCCTCGATGTTCCTGCTGACCGGCCTGGCCGCGACCGCCTTCCTGATCATCTACATCTGGTGGCCCTGGAAGTACGAGCCGGGCTCGGGCGGGGACAAGTACTACACCCCGCTGCTCGGCGTCACCCTCGGCGTGGCCCTGCTGGCCGTCGGCTTCGGCATCCTGACCTGGGGCAAGAAGTTGCTGCCCAAGGAGGTGTCGATCCAGGACCGGCACGTGGTGGACCCCGACGCGCCGGAGAGCCGGAAGATCACCGGCGAGACGATGCTCTTCCTCGCCGACGAGTTGGGTGTGAAGCGCCGCCCGCTGCTGGGCATCTCGCTGTTGGCCGGCCTGGCTCCGGTCGCCGCGGTCGCCGCGGCGCCGCTGGTCGGTGGCCTGATCTCCAACCCGCACAAGAACAACCAGATGTTCACCACCGGCTTCGCGCCGGCCGGGGGCAAGAAGATCCGGCTGGTCCGCGAGGACGGCCGGCCGATCCGCCCGGCCGACGTCAGCGTCGGTGGCCAGATCACGGTCTTCCCCGGCATCGAGCACGGGGTGAGCAACAAGCACGCCGACTCGCCGACGTTGCTGATCCACCTGCGCGAGGAGGACGCCCAGCAGTCCCGGGCGGCCAACGCGCGGACGAAGCCCAGCCACAGCGACTACATGTGGGGCAACTACACGGCGTACTCCAAGATCTGCACGCACGCGGGCTGCCCGGCGAGCCTGTACGAGCAGCAGACCAACCGCCTGCTCTGCCCGTGCCACCAGTCCCAGTTCCTGATCACCGACAACGCGCGGCCGATCTTCGGCCCGGCCAGCCGGCGGCTGCCGCAACTGCCGATCGAGGTCGACGAAGAGGGCTTCTTCGTGGCGCGGTCGGACTACACCGAGACCGTCGGGCCTGACTTCTGGGAGCGGCCGTGAAGCGTCGTAAATTGGACATGGCGTCCATGCCGGGCAAGGCTGCGGTGGGGGCCGACGAGCGGCTCCAGGTCTCCACTCCGCTGCGCAAGCTGCTGAACAAGGTCTTCCCGGACCACTGGTCGTTCCTGCTCGGCGAGATCGCGCTGTTCTCGTTCGTCGTGCTGCTGCTGACCGGTGTCTTCCTCACCTTCTTCTACGAGCCGGCGATGACCGAGGTGGTCTACAACGGCAGCTACGCCCCCCTGCGGGGCACGCCGATGTCGGCCGCGTACGCCTCCAGCCTGGACATCTCGTTCGACGTCCGCGGTGGCCTGATCATGCGGCAGATGCACCACTGGTCGGCGCTGCTGTTCATGGCCGCGATCGTCGTGCACATGCTGCGGGTCTTCTTCACCGGCGCGTTCCGCAAGCCGCGGGAGACCAACTGGATCATCGGCTCGCTGCTGTTCTGGGTCGGCTTCCTGGCCGGCTTCACCGGCTACTCGCTGCCGGACGACGGCCTGTCCGGCACCGGCCTGCGGATCGCCTCCGCGATCATGTTGTCGATCCCGGTGATCGGCTCCTGGGTCACCTCGTCGGTCTTCGGCGGGGAGTTCCCGGGCGAGATCATCATGAGCCGGTTCTTCATCGCCCACGTGCTGCTCGTCCCGGGTCTGCTGGTGGCGCTGATCAGCGCCCACCTCGGCCTGGTCTTCAAGCAGAAGCACACCCAGTGGCCCGGCCCCGGCCGGACCAACGACAACGTGGTCGGCGAGCGGATGTTCCCGCGGTACGCGCTGAAGCAGGGCGGCTTCTTCATGGTCGTCTTCGGCGTGATCGCCCTGATGGGTGGTCTGTTCCAGATCAACCCGATCTGGTACTTCGGTCCGTACGAGGCGTGGGTGGTCTCGGCCGCCAGCCAGCCCGACTGGTACGTCATGTTCCTCGACGGCTCCACCCGCCTCATGCCGGCGTGGGAGATCAACATCCCGATCGGCGACGGGTACGTCATCCCGCCGCTGTTCTGGCCCACGGTCGTGCTTCCGGGCATCCTGGTCGGCCTCTCCACGCTCTATCCGTTCGTGGAGGCCCGCCGGCTCAAGGACACCCGCATCCACAACCTGCTCCAGCGCCCCCGGGATGCCCCGGAGCGGACCGCGATCGGCGCGATGGCGGTGGCGTTCTACGTCGTGCTCACCCTCTCGGGTGCCAACGACGTGATCGCGGACAAGTTCCAGATCAGCCTGAACGCGATGACCTGGGCGGGCCGGATCGGCCTGCTGCTCCTCCCGCCGCTGGCGTACTACGTGACGTACCGGCTCTGCCTGGGCCTGCAGCAGCACGACCGGGAGGTGCTGGCCCACGGCGTGGAGACCGGCATCATCCGGCGGCTGCCGGACGGCCGGTTCGAGGAGGTCCACCAGCCGCTCACCGCGGCGGGCCACGACGGCCACGGCGAACTGGACTACGTCGGCTGGGTGGTGCCCAAGAAGATGAACCGGCTCGGTGCCCTCGGCCCGGCCATCCGGGGCTTCTTTTACCCGATCGAGAAGCTGGCCGAGGCGCCGGTCTCGCCGGGGCACCCGCCGGTCGAGCCCCGGCCGGAGCGGGAGGAGGTCGGCAGCGGCGAGAGCCGCCGCTGACCCGCCCGAGACAACGCAAGCGTGGCGCCCGCCGGATCCCTCCGGCGGGCGCCACGTCCGTTTTTCGCCCTCCGGGTGGCCGCCGACCACCGGAGGTGCCCCCGGCGCCGCACGAGCGGTGGCTGCGGAACCGGCAGGGTTAATCCGGGTCAGCCGGGTATCCGTGCGGTCCAACGAAAAAGGGGGGGAAACATGTTGGGTCTCAAACGCCTCGGACTGCTCGCCGCCCTGGTGGTGGCCGGGCTGGTACCCGCGGCGGCGGCGCAGGCCGCGGCGCAGCCGTCGACGCAGGACACCCAGTACCTGCAGGCGCTGCACCAGGTGAACCTGGCGGAGATGGAAACCGGGAAGCTGGCGCAGGACAAGGGCCAGAACCAGCAGGTCAAGGACCTTGGTGCGCAGTTCGTCACGGACCACACCCAGCTGGACCAGACGGTGCAGAGCACCGCGCAGCAGCTCAACGTCCAGTTGCCGGACGCACCGACCGCCGACCAGCAGGAGGTCATCGACAGGCTGAAGAACCTCAGCGGCGCCGAGTTCGACAAGGCGTGGGTGACCGCCGAGCTGGCCGGCCACGTCCAGGCCATCCAGGCCACCCAGACCGAGATCTCGCAGGGCTCCGAGCAGTCGGTGGTCCAGCTGGCCCAGAACGCCCTGCCGGTGCTCCAGGCGCACTACGACGCGCTGGTGGCCCTGGCCCAGACCCTGGGCGTCCCGGTCCCGCAGACCAGCGCCAGCGGCACGCCCAGCCCGGGTGGCAGCGCCACGACGCCGGCCCCGGGCGGCACCACCGAGGCCCCGGCCCCGGGCGGCACCACCACCGAGTCGCCGGCCCCGGAGAACACCGAGACGCCGGTTCCGAGCGTGAGCTGACGTCGTAGCACCGCCGGTAGCCAGCCCACCGACCGGTGGGCTGGCCACCGCCGTGCGTGGGGGCGGGTCAGTCCGCGCTGGCCAGGCCGATGGCGAACGCCTCCTCCAGGTCGTGCCGGGAGTACGCCCGGAAGGCGATGTGCGACTCCGTGTCCAACACGCCGGGAACCTTGGAGATGCTGCCGGCGATCACCTGGGCGATCTCGTCGAACTCCCGGACCCGCACGACGGCGATCAGGTCGACGTGCCCGGCCACGGAGTAGACCTCGCTGACCCCGGGCAGGTTGGCCAGGTTCTCGGCCACCTCGGGGATCGAGTCGGTGGCGCAGTCGATCAGTACGATCGCGGTGATCACGGGTCCGCTCCTTCGTCGTGCGTCCACTCCCGCCGGTCGGCGTCGATCACCATGCTAGAGGCCGCCCGGCCCGCCCGGACCGGGACCGGCGGGCCGCAACGGGACGCTACCGGAGGGCCACCCTCAGCGGCGCGCGGCCGGAACGGTCAGGCCCCCCGGCGCGCGGACCACCCCGGTCAGGCACTCCCCGGCGGCCACCTCGGCGCCCGGCCAGAGGACCGACCGGGTCACCTCACCCCGCACCGTCGCCCCCGCGCCCACCACCGACTCCCGGCACCGACCGGTGACCGTGGCGCTCGGGTCGACCAGGTTGCCGCCGCCCGCGGCGTGCAGGTTCGCCGCCAGGTAGTCCGCCGGGGTGCCGGTGTCGTAGAAGGTGCCCCGGTACGGCACCACGGTCAGCGCCCCGGCCGCCTCGGCCGGCCGCCACACCGCCCGGACCAGGTCGCCCGGCTCGACGGGCAGGCCCCGCACCAGCCGCCAGGGCAGCAGCGAGAAGCCGACGAACCGGTGGCCGTCGAAGGTGCCGGGGGCGGCCGGATCGTCGGCGGGCCGGCCGAGCAGGCGCACGGTCTCGCCGTCCCAGCCGGCCAGCAGCGCGGCGACGTCCGGGCCCGGCGCGGCGGCCGGATCCGCCAGGTACGCGTCGGCGTTGCCGACCAGCACGCCCCGGCCGGCGATCCAGTCCCGCAGGTTCGCCACGCCGCCGGCCGTGCCGAGCGGGTCGCCGGGCTCGACCGACAGGTGGGCCCGGCCGCCGGCGTGCGCGACCACCTGGTCGCCGAGGTAGCAGGCGTTCACGGCGACCCGGGCCGGGCCGCTGAGGCCGAGCCCGGCCAGCCGGGCCAGCGCCCGATCCAACAGCGGGGTGTTGCCGACCGGGCAGAGCGCCTTGGGCAGCCGCTCGGTCAGCGGGCGCAGCCGGGTCCCCTCGCCCGCGGCGAGCACCACCGCGCAGATCTCCGGCCCGCCCCCGCTGGACGCCGGGGCCGTCACGCCGTCGGGCGGGGCGGCGGCACCTCGCCGGCCCGCGGCCCGATGCCGTAGTACCCGAGCAGGTTCGCCGTCGCCCGGCTCAGCCGGGGCAGGTCGTCCAGCGGGTGCCAGGCGGCCTCGTAGACCTCGGCACCGTCGACCTTCAGTTCCGTCGTCGAAGCCGGGACCTCGGTCTCGAAGACCACGTCCACCCAGCCCTTGGCGTGCACCAGCGCGTTCGGCACCGCCGGGCGGAGCCGGTCCGGGGCGAGCCGGACCCCGGACTCCTCGAACAGCTCGCGCGCCGCGCCGACGACCGGGTCCTCGCCGCGTTGCAGCAGCCCGGCCGGGAGCGTCCAACTGTGTCCCGGCGGCTGGCGCAGCAGCAGCAGGCGGCCGGGGCCGGCGGCTTCGGCGTCACGGACCAGGGTGACCGCCCCGACGATGTACTTCGGCGTGGCGAGCCGGACGAGCCGGCGCCGCACCGACACGGGCAGCCGGTAGAAGACCTGATAGGCGAAGGCCCGTCCAGTGGCGCGGGAGCGGGGGATCATGGGTCCAGGTTAGTGGCCGGCGGGGGCTGGGCCGGCCACCGGGGGGAGAACGGTCAGTGCCGATGGTCGACCAGGTCGATGAGCTGGAGCACCACCGCGTCGGGCTCGATGGCCCGGTCGAAGACCGCCACCAGCATGGTCTCCAGGTCCGGGTAGCCCAGTTCCTCCGACAGCCGCAGCAGCGGCAGGTCGTTGGCCAGCCCCCGGTTGTGCTTGCGCAGCGCCAGCCCGATGGTGGCCCGGCCGAGGCGGACCTTGTCGGCGATCGAGATGCCCGGCTCGGTGTGCTCGGCGAACCACCGGTTGATCTGCATCTGGGCGTGCGGTGACTTCACGAAGCCGAGCCACTCCTTGCGGGGGCCGCGCGGGGCGACGTCCGCCTCGAAGCCGGTCTCGGCGTCGGTCTCGGTGAAGATCTCCACCACGTCGCCCTCGTCCAGTTCGGAGGAGAGCGGGGCGAGCCGGCCGTTGATCCGGGCCGCCAGGCAGCGGTCGCCCCGGTCGGAGCCCAGCTCGTACGCCACGTCCACCGGGGTCGCCCCGGCGGGGAGGACCACCTGCCGGCCCTCGGTGACCACCTGGACCTGCGCCTCGGCGAGGTCACAGCGCAGCGACTGGAGGAACTGCGCCGGGTCCGCGGCCTCCTGCTCCCAGTCGAGCACCCGGCGCAGCCAGTCGAGCTGTTGGGCGCGGGCGGCGGCCCCGGCGGTGCGGGGGAACCGGAAGTCGGCGGCGATGCCGTACTCGGCGGCGCGGTGCATCTCCTCGGTGCGGATCAGCACCTCGACCGTGCGGTTCTTCGGGCCGCACACGCTGGTGTGCAGCGAGCGGTAGAGGTTGTTCTTGGGGGAGGCGATGAAGTCCTTGAACCGGCCGGGTGCGGGCCGCCAGAGGCCGTGCACCGCGCCGAGGGCCGCGTAGCAGTCGGTCGCCGGGCCGTCCACCACGATCACGATCCGGGGCAGGTCGTACGGGGTGCCGTGGCTGCCGGCGACGGTGTCCTTCCAGATCGAGTAGAGGTGCCGGGGGCGGGGGGCCACCTGCGCGTCGACCCGGCTGCGGCGCAGCGCCACCTTCACCTTGGCGACCACGTCGCCGAGGTACGTGTCCCAGCCGGGCCGGTCGTGCACGAACCGGGCGATCCGGGCGTGCTCGTCGGGCTCCAGGTGCAGCAGCACCACGTCGTCCAGCTCGCGTTTGAGGGTCTGGATGCCGAGCCGGTCGCAGAGCGGGACCAGCACCTCCAGCGTCTTGCGGGCGATGCGCTCCCGCGACGCGGCCGAGCGGACGCCGAGGGTACGCATGTTGTGCAGCCGGTCGGCCAGCTTGATGATCAGCACCCGGACGTCCTTGCCGGCCGCGATGATCATTTTCCGGGTGGTCTCCGCCTCGGCGGCCTTGCCGTAGAACGCCTTGTCGAACTTGGTCACCCCGTCGACCAGGTGGGCCACCTCGCCGCCGAAGTCCTCGGCCAGGGCCTGGAGGGTGTAGCGGGTGTCCTCCACCGTGTCGTGCAGCAGCGCGGCGACCAGGGTGATGGGGTCCATGCCCAGCTCCGCGCAGATCTGGGCGACCGCCAGCGGGTGGGTGATGTACGGCTCGCCGCTCTTGCGGAACTGGCCGCGGTGCATGTTCTCCGCGATCGTGTACGCCCGGCGCAGCACCGACGGGTCGGTGCCGGTGTGGATCGCCCGGTGGGTGCGGACGAGATGGGTGACCGGGTCTGTCTCGGCGCTCGGCCAGCTCAGCAACGACCGCAGCCGACGGGCCAGGGGAAGTTCGCCCGGCTGGGTCGGGAGCGCGCCCCCCAGGGCGGCGCCGTGTCCGGCGTCGACGTCCACGTGGGACACCTCCTAACCCCGGCTCCACGACAGCCGGGCACCGGCAACCGGGAGCAGGCCCACGAAACGGGCAGTACTGCACTTCCTTAACAGCCTAAGCGAGGCAGGGTCGTCCGATCGGTCACTTGGTCATGGGCGTTCGGTCGAGAGTTGGTGGGACGAGGCGACCTCGGCCTTGCTGAGCAGGTCACGGAAGCGGCCCGCCCCGGCAGCCGGGGACGACCAGCCGGAGGACATCTCCACCAGCCGGGTATCGGGTCGCTCCAGCCAGGACAGGATCCGCTCCGACTCCTCGGCGGAGGCCCGGGGCACCGGGCCGTGCCCGGGCGGGACCGTCTCGGCCGTCGCCCGGATCGCGTTCAGCGTCGGCCGCGGGTGGACGCCGGGCGGGGACACCCCGGCGCCGGCCAGCCGGCCGTGCCGGACCAGGGCCAGCTCCCAGCCGCCCCGGGCGGCCGGGCGGGCGGCGGCCAGCTCGGCGATGCCGGCCAGCGCGGCCAGCCGCTGCATCCGTACCGTCGCGCGCAGCACCGCGGCGAGCCGCGAGCGCGCCACGGCCGCCTCCTCGTACCGCTGGTCGGCCGCCAGCGCCTCGACCCGGGCCAGCAGGGCGTCCACCACGGACCCGGGGTCGCTGGCCGTGGCGGTGCGGAACGGCGCGACGGCGCGGTCGTCGTACTCCTGTGGGCTGATCCGGTGCTCGCAGGGCGCCGGACAGCGACCCAGCTCGGCCAGTGCGCAGGCCGGGGTGATCGTGCGCAGCGACAGCCGGTGCGTGCACTGGCGCAGCGGCACGGCGTCGTGGAAGCCGGCGGCGGCCAGGTCGGCCGCCCGCCGGGAGCTGAACGGCCCCAGGTAGGCCTCGTCACCGGGGGCCAGCGACCGGACCACCGACAACCGGGGGTACGGCCCGTCGGTGAGCCTGAGCCAGACCATCCGCTCGGGATACTTCGACCGCCGGTTGTACGGCGGCGCGTGCGCGCCGATCAGCCGCAGCTCGCGCACCTCCGCCTCCAGCGAGTGGGCGCACTCGACGGCCTCCACCCGCTCGGCGGCGGCGAGCATCTCGGAGATCCGGGCCCGCTTCTCGGCGGCGGTGAAGTAGCTGCGCACCCGGGTGGCGATGTCGCCCGAGGTGCCGATGTAGAGCGGCCGGTCGTCGGCGGCCCGGAAGATGTAGACCCCGGGCACCTTCGGCAGCCCGTCGGCGAGGTGCCGCTTGCGCCGCTGGGTCGGGGTGACCGCCCGGGCGAACTCGATCGCCTCGCCGACCGTGTCGACCCGGTGCCCGCCCAGCCGGGCGATCAGCCCGTGCAGCACGTCGACGGTGGCCTTGGCGTCGTCGAGGGCCCGGTGGGTGGGCTGGGTGGTGGTGCGGAAGTATGCCGCCAGGGTGCCCAGCTTGCGGTTGGGCACTTCGTCGCGGGTGAGCACCCGGCGAGCCAGCGCCGCGGTGTCCAGCACCCGGGGGTTGGGCCAGCGGTAGCCGTGCCGCGCGCAGGCCGCCTTGAGGAAGCCGACGTCGTAGGGGGCATTGTGGGCGACCAGCACCGCGTCGGCGATGAACTCCAGGAAGCTCGGCAGCACCTGCTCGATCGGCGGTGCGGGGATCAACATGGCCTGGGTGATCCCGGTCAGCACGGTGATGAACGGCGGGATCGGCACGCCCGGGTCGACCAGGCTGGCCAGCACCCCCAGCTCCTCGCCGCCGCGCACCTTGACCGCGCCGATCTCGGTGATCCCGCCGCCGTCCGGCGCGCCGCCGGTGGTCTCCAGGTCGACCACCACGAAGGTCGTCGCGTACAGCGGCAGGGCCGGGTCCACCCCGTCGCCGGCGGCCCGGTCCAGACCGGCCAGCGCCTGCTGGACGTACTCCTCTCGTGCCACCTGCGGCACGCTAGTCCGCGGGTGCGACACTCCCGCATCAGCGGCCCCAGACGTCATCACCGGTCTAGGATGAGAGATCGGCTCACCACCGGGCGGTGGGCCCGGTCGCGGTGGGAGACTTGCCACATGCCCCTCACCGAGCCTTACGACGACAACCTCCCGGGGGAGGTGTCGGCCGGTGCCATGCGCCACCCCGGTGAGGACTCCCCGGACACCGACCGCGAGCCCGACCTGCGGCGCGACCCCGACCCGTCGCGTCCCGACCTGACGGAGCCGCCCGCCGGGGAGCCGGAGCCGACACTGCCGGAGCCGGTACGCCAGCGGATCGTCGCGCTCACCGCCGCCGTGCTGCCGGTCCTGCCCGGCGACGAGGTGCCGGTGCCGCTGCGCCGGGTGGCCAAGTTCGCCCCCAACCGCCGGGCCCGGCTCGGCGCCTCGGTGATCGCCGCCCAGCTCGCCGCCGACCCGCTGTTCCGGCAGCGGATCACCACCCGGGTGCTCGCCGACGCCGGCGACCTCGGCGCCGCCGTGGTCGAGGGCACCGCCCCGGCCGCCGCCGACCCGGTCGAGGTGGCCGCCCTGGCGTATCTGGCCCGGCCCAGGGGCTGGCGCGATCTGATCGAGGCCAGCGGCGCGGCGGTGCGGGCCGAGGCGGACAAGGCCGTCGTCGACGAGCTGATACGCGAGGCCGAGCAGCGGGCCGGCCGGGCCGAGCACGAGCGGGCAGTGGCCCGGGTGGAGGCCGACAAGCTCCGCGACGAGCTGGCCCGGGTCCGCGAGGAGCTCGGCCAGCTCCGCGAGGAGAGCCGCCAGCTCGCCCGTACCCTGCGGGAGACCCAGGCCCGCGAGCGCAAGGCCGGCGAGTTGCTGGCCACCGAGCGGGGTCGGGCCACCCGGGCCGCGGCCGACGCGGACGCCGAGCTGCGCCGCGCCCGGGCCCGGCTGGCCGATGCCGAGGCGGCGGCCGGCGTGGCCCGGGTCAGCGCGAAGGAGGCCCGCTCGGTCGACGACGCGAGGCTGTGGTTGCTGCTGGAGACGATCGGGCAGGCCGCCGTCGGGCTGCGCCGCGAGCTGGCGCTGGACCCGGTCGAGCAGCTCCCCGCCGACTTCGTCGCCGACGCCTTCGCCGACCGGTCGGCGCCCACCCCGGCCGGCGCCGCCACCCGGGCCCGCGACACCGACGACCCGGCCCGCCTCGACCAGCTCCTCGCGCTGCCCAAGGCGCACCTGGTGGTCGACGGCTACAACGTGACCAAACGCGGCTTCGGCGAGATGTCCCTGGAACAGCAGCGCAAGCGGCTGATCACCGGGCTGGGCGGGATCGCGGCCCAAACCGGTGACGAGGTCACCGTCGTCTTCGACGGCGCGGAGCGGATGCACGGCCTGCCGCCCACCCCGCGCGGCGTGCGGGTGCTCTTCTCCCGCAAGGGCGAGACCGCCGACGAGCTGATCCGGCGGCTGGTCCGGGCCGAGCCGGCCGGCCGGCCGGTGGTGGTGGTCTCCTCCGACCGGGAGGTCGCCGACGGGGTACGCCGGCACGGCGCGTACCCGCTCGGCGCCGACTCGCTGCTGCGCCGGCTCGCCCGTTCCTGATCCGGGGCGCTTGCTCGGATCTGGGGCGTAGCGAGCCGGTTGTCCGGTTCTGTCGTACCCCTGCCGTAGCGTCGGGATGACCGACGGTGGCCGGCGGCGACGACGGCGACCTGGGCGACGACGTGGTCGGCCAGGTCGGTTCCGCCCGCCGCCGACGCATCGCTTCAGGAGGAACGATGCTGATCGACTGCGACAGGTGCGCGATCCGGGGCGCGGGCTGCTCCGGCTGCCTGGTGACCGCGTTGTTCGACGCCGACGGGCCCGGGGGCGAGCTCGGCGCCGCCGAGCAGCGGGCGATCGAGGTGTTCGCCCGGGCCGGCTTCGACGTCGAGGTGCTCCCGCCCGCCGAGCCCACCCGCCCGGCCCGTCCCCGCCCGGCCCGCCGCCGGGTGGCGTAACCGCCGCCCGCCGCCCGTCGGGGTGCGGGCTGTCGCGGCCCGGTCGGGCGACCGTCGCCGGCCGCCGCCCAGGAAGCCCCGCCTCCGCCGGGCCATAGGATGGGCGCTCACGGCGGGAGGAGTGGCATGACGCGGGTACGACGCGCCGGGGTGGCGGGATGACGCCACGCGGCTGGGCGGTGCTCACCCTCGCCGGGCTGGCCGTGGCGCTGCTCGTCGCCGGTGCCCTGCTGGTGCCGTGGCACCGGCCGCCGGCCCCGCGCGCCGACCAGCTCGCCGCGCTGCGGGACCTGCCCGTCGACCAGGTCGCCCACAGCCGGGAGTTCCGGGCCGCGCTGCGCCCCGCCGGCTGGGCCGGCCTCGCCCTCGGGTTGCTGGTGGCCGTGGCGCTCGGGCTGACCCCGCTGGGCAGTCGCCTCGTGGAGCTGGCAGGGCGCCCGTTCGGTGGAAACTGGATCGCCCAGGCGGTGCTCGGCGGGCTGGCCGTGGTGCTCGTCGCCGACCTGCTCACCCTGCCCCTCGCCGCCTGGCGGCAGACGATCCTCACCCGGTACGGCCTGAGCACCCAGGGCTGGGCCGGCTGGACGGCCGACCTGCTCAAGTCGTACGCGGTCAGCGCGGTGATCGGCGCGCTCGCGCTGCTCGGCTTCTACACCGTGACCCGGCTCGCCCCGCGCTGGTGGTGGGCGTTCGGCGCGGCCGGCGCGGCCGGGCTGGTGGTGCTGCTGTCGTTCGTGCTGCCGGTGCTGGTGGAGCCGGTGTTCAACCGGTTCACCCCGATGGAGCAGGGCCCGCTGCGCACCGAGCTGATGGGCATGGCGGCCCGCGACGGGGTGCCGGTGCGCGACGTGCTGGTCGCCGACGCGTCCCGGCGTACCCGCGCGGTCAACGCGTACGTCTCCGGGCTCGGGCCGACCCGCCGGGTCGTCGTCTACGACACCCTGCTGCGCGAGGCCACCCCGGCCGAGGTGACCAGCGTCGTCGCGCACGAGCTGGGGCACGCCAAGGACCGGGACGTGTGGACGGGCACGCTGACCGGGGCGCTGGGCGCCGCGCTGGCCGTGGTCGTGCTCTACCTGCTCGGCTCGGCCGGCCCGCTGCTGCGCCTGGCCGGCGTCGACTCGATCGCCGAGCCGCGCGCGTTCCCGCTGCTGATCGCGCTGGTCACGGTGGCCGGGCTGGTGACCGCCCCGGTCCAGGCGCTGGTGTCCCGCCGGGTCGAGGTCCGGGCCGACGCGCACGCCCTCGCCCTCACCGGCGACCCGGCGACCTTCGAGGCGATGCAGCGCCGCCTGGCCGGGGTGAACCTGGCCGATCCCGATCCACCCCGCTGGGAGTACCTCTACTCGGCGTCGCACCCGTCCACGGTCGAGCGGATGGCCGCCGCCCGCGCCTACGCCAGGGAGGCCGGCCGATGAGCCGCACGCTGCTGATCACCAACGACTTCCCGCCCCGTGCGGGCGGCATCCAGTCCTTCGTGCACAACCTCGCCGTCCGCCAGCCCACCGGATCCGTGGTGGTCTACGCGTCGAGCTGGCGGGGGGCGGAGAAGTTCGACGCCGACCAGCCGTTCGAGGTCGTCCGGGAGCGCACCCGGGTGCTGCTACCCACCCCGCTGGTCGCCCGCCGGGCAGCCCGGCTGGCCCGCGAGCACGACTGCGACACCGTCTGGTTCGGCGCGGCGGCCCCGCTCGGGCTGCTCGCCGCCGGGCTGCGCCGCCGCGCCGGCGTCCGCCGCGTGGTGGCCCTGACCCACGGGCACGAGGTGGGCTGGGCGGCTCTGCCCGTGGCCCGGTCCGCGCTGCGCCGGATCGGCCGGGGCGCGGACGTGGTGACGTACCTCGGCGATTACACCCGGGTCCGGCTGGAGCGGGCGCTGCACGGGGTGACCGAGCTGCACCGGCTGGCTCCCGGCGTGGACGTCGAGACGTATCACCCGTCGGTCGACGGGAAGCCGGTCCGGGACCGGCTCGGGCTGGCCGACCGGCCGGTGGTGGTCTGCGTCTCCCGGCTGGTGCCGCGCAAGGGCCAGGACATGCTGATCCGCGCCCTGCCGGCGATCCGCCGCCGGGTGCCGGACGCGGCGCTGCTGGTCGTCGGCGGTGGGCCGCACCGGGACACCCTGGAAAAGCTGGCCCGGCAGACGGGCGTCGAGCGGGACGTGGTCTTCACCGGCTCGGTGCCCTCGGCGGACCTGCCCGCCCACTACGCCGCCGGTGACGTCTACGCCATGCCCTGCCGCACCCGCAACCGTGGCCTGGATGTGGAAGGGCTCGGCATCGTCTACCTGGAGGCGTCCGCGGCCGGCCTGCCGGTGGTGGCGGGCGACTCGGGGGGTGCGCCCGACGCCGTCCGCGAGGGCGAGACCGGGTACGTCGTCTCCGGCCACGACGTCGCCCAGCTCGCCGACCGGGTGGCCACCCTGCTCGCCGACCGGGACCTGGCCCGGCAGCTCGGCGCAGCCGGCCGGGCCTGGGTGGAGCGGGAGTGGCGCTGGGAGACCCAGGCCGCCCGGATGGCCACCCTCCTCGCCGGCTGACCGCTGCCCTCGGCTGACCGCTGCCCTCGGCTGACCGCTGCCCTCGGCTGGTCGCCAACCGGTCAGGCCGATGTCCCGGTCGGGGGTCAGGTGGTCCAGGAGGACGGCGGCGGTGCGGGTCGGCCGAAGTGCCAGCCCTGGGCGGCGTCACAGCCGATGGCACGCAGCCGGTCGGCCTGCCCGGCGGTCTCCACCCCCTCGGCGGTGACGGTCAGGTCCAGCGCGTGCGCCAGCGAGACCAGCGAGGCGAGGATCCGCTCGTCGGTGCGGCTGGCCGGGTCGTCTGCGGGGGCCCGCAGCCCGGCCACGAAATCCCCGGCCACCTTCAGCTCGGTCACCGGCAGGTCCCGCAGGTACGCCAGGTTGCAGTAGCCGGTGCCGAAGTCGTCGATGGCGATCCGCACGCCGAGGTCGGCCAGCACCCGCAGGGCGCGCACCGGCTCCTCGACGGCGCTCATCATGGTGCTCTCGGTGACTTCCAGCTGGAGCCGCTCGGGCGGCAGGCCGGTGCGGTCGAGCACGGCGCGCACCAGGTGCACCAGGTCGGGCCGGTGCACCTGCCGCACCGCCAAATTGACGCTGACGAACGGCGCGGCACCTCCCGGCTCGGACCAGGTCGCCGCCTCCCGGCACGCCTCGGCGAGCACCCACCCGCCGAGCGGGACGATCAGCCCGGTCTCCTCGGCCAACCCGATGAAGCTGTCCGGGCGCAGCTCGCCGAGCGCGGGGTGCCGCCAGCGGACCAGGGCCTCGGCGCCGAGCACGGTGCCGTCGCACAGCGAGGTCAGCGGCTGGTAGTCCAGGTAGAACTCACCCCGCTCCAGCGCGGCAGGGATCGCCGCGGAGAGCGCGTACCGGGCCAGCTCCCGGCGGTTGCGGTCGGCGTCGTACAGCGACCAGCGGGCGCCCCCGGCGGCCTTGGCCCAGTGCAGCGTGGCGTCGGCGGCGCGCATCAGGTCGACGGGAGTGGTCCCGGCCACCGGGCGTTCGACGATGCCGATGCTCGCCGACACTGTCAGCTCGTGCCCGTCGACCAGGGCCGGCTCGCTGACCGCGGCGAGCGCCGCCTCGGCCACCTTCACCACGTCGTCGGTGCCGGCGGTCCGTTCGACCAGGATGACGAACTCGTCACCGCCGAGGCGGGCGACCAGATGCTCGTCGAGCGCCCGGCGCAGCCGGTCGGCGACCGAGACCAGCAGCCGGTCCCCGACCTGGTGGCCGAGGGAGTCGTTGACCACCTTGAAGCGGTCCAGGTCGAGGAAACACACCCCGACCCGGTCGGCGCCCCGGCCCGGGACGTCGATCGCGGCGGCGAGCCGCTCGGTGAACAGGGTGCGGTTGGGTAGGTCGGTCAGCGGGTCGTGGGTGGCCTGGTGCCGGAACCGGGCCTCGCTGTCGCGCAGCGCCTGCTCGGCCTGCGCCCGGGCCACCATCGCGGCCCGGCGGATGGACTCCTGCTCGTCCAGCGTGCGGCCCCGCAGCGCCCGGGCGTAGCCGGTGGCCACGGTGGCCAGCAGCCGGGCCAGCCGGTCCTCGACGTCCTCGCCGACCAGCCCCAGGTCGCGCAGCAGCCGGAGCTGCACGACCTCGACCGTGCGGCCCAGCCCTTCGGCGGAGGCGATGTGCGACTCGACCAGCTCCGCCCCGACCTGGTGGCCGACCCGCAGGTCGAACGGCTCAACCACCAACGCCTCGGCCAGCCGATCGGTGAACCGTTGCAGCAGCGCCTCCAACTGGGCCTGGGTCATCGGCAGGTAGCTGGTGCCGGAGACCGCCTTCGCCCAGGCCCGGGCGAAGGCCCCGGGGCGCGGGGTGAGGTGCCCCGGGTGCGGAGCGGGCGGCCCCGGATATGAGGCGAATGACCTCGGGCCCGCCGGGCCCACCTGGCCGTCGGACCGCTTACCCATCGAGCCGCCCGACGCCGCCCATGAAGACCGCCTGCTCGGCGTCCTCCGCGCTCTCCGGTGTCTCGGGGCGCCACTGTGGCACCCAGCCCACTCCCGGGTCGACCAGCTCGAAGCCGTCGAAGAGGGAGGTCAGCTCTGCCCGGCTGCGGATGAACAGCGGGTTGTCGGTGCGGCGGTAGACCGCCTCGGCCTCCGCGCGTTCCCCGGTGTTGTGTCGGTCCTCGTCGCTGGCCTGGGAGAGCACCAGGTAGCTGCCCGGCGCCAGCGCCTCGCGCAGCGTTCGCAGGATCTCCGCCGGCCGGTCGGAGTCCGGGACGAAGTGCAGCACCGCCACGATCATCACCGCGACCGGCTGCGACAGGTCCAGCATCCCGGTGACGTCGGGGTGGGTCAGGATCCGTTCGGGGTGGCGCAGGTCCTCCTGGACCACGGCGGTCCGGTTGTTGCCGCTGAGGATCTCCCGGCTGTGCGCCACCGCCACCGGGTCGACGTCGACGTAGACCACCCGGGAGGCGGGGTCGATCCGCTGGGCGATCTCGTGCACGTTGCCGACCGTCGGGATTCCGGAGCCGATGTCGAGGAACTGGCGGATCCCGGCCTCGGCGAGGAAGTGCACCGCCCGGCGCATGAACGCCCGGTTCGCCTGGGCCATCAGCGGCGCCTCGGGCACCGCGTCCACCATCGCCCGCGCGGCGGCGCGGTCGGCGGCGAAGTTGTGCGAGCCGCCGAGGTAGTAGTCGTACATGCGGGCCACGCTGGGACGTTCGATGTCGATGGTGTCGGGTGCCCAGTCCGGCCGCTGCATGCCCTACCCCTTTGTCAACGACGCGGAACACGTCGTCCCGCGCGGGTCATCCGGGTATTCTGCCCCGGCCGCCCCACGGGTGACCAGAGAGGGCCGCCCCCCGCCCGACCGGCCGGTCGGGCGGTCCCGTTGACCGGACCCACCGGCCGTCGCGGAACCCCCCGACCGGCGACTGCCGGTCGGACGGGGAAGCGGTCAGAACTTCGGGGCGTCCGGCGCCTCGAGCAGGCCGAGCCGCAGCGCCGTCATCAGCGCCTGCGCCCGGTTGGCCGCGCCCAGCTTCTCGTAGAGCTTCGAGATGTGGGTCTTGGCCGTCGACTCGCTGACGAAGAGCTGCTTGGCGATGCCCGCCACGCTCATGCCGTCGGCGAGCAGCCGCAGCACCTGGCCCTCCCGGGGGGAGAGCTGCGGACCGGACGGCGCGAGCCGCCGCTTCATCGCCTCGGCCAGGTCGGCCGCGGTGAACGCGCTCGGCGAGGAGGCGGCATGCCGGGCGGCGGCCACCACCTCGTCGGCCGGGGCCGTCTTGGGCACGAACGCGCTCGCCCCGGCCTCCAGGGCGCCGAAGAGCTGGTCGTCGCCGGCGTACATGGTGAGCACGACGATGCCCATCGAAGCGCTGGACTTGCGCAGCGCGCGGGTGGCCTCCAGGCCACTGCCGTCGGGCAGGCGCAGGTCCATGATCACCACGTCGGGCTGGAGGGCGCCGGCCTGCCGGACCCCTTCCGCCGCCGTGGCGGCCTCGCCGACGACCTCGAACTGCCGGTCCCGCTCGAAGGCGTGCCGCAGTCCCTTGCGGATCAGGTCGTGATCGTCGACAAGGAGGACCTTGGTGCGGGTCGCCGGTGTCGGGCTTGTGGTCATCCTCGGGTTACTCCCCTTCTGCTGCTGCGGCGTTGCCGCGCACCCTATCGCGCCGGGGCGACGAGCCGAGAACCACCGCCACCGTCGTGCCGCTGGGTTGCCGCGGCCTGATCTCCAACCGGCCCCGGATACGTTCCGCCCTCTCGGCCATGATCGCAAGACCGTAGTGCCCGTCCGGGCGCTGTTCGCCGATGCCGTGACCGTCATCCGACACTTCGATCTGCGCGTACGGCGGGTCCACCTCGCAGGTGACCCACAGGTTCGACGCCCCGGCGTGCTTGCGGGCGTTGGTGACCGCCTCCTGGGCGATGCGCAGGAGTTCCGCCTCGGTCGCGGCGGGCAGCCGGGCGGTCGACTCGTCCAGCGACAGGTGCACCCGCAGCCCACCGGACGCGCCGACGGTGCGAGCGTACTCGGCGATCGCGGCGGCCAGGCCACCCTGCCGGTCCACCTCGCTGCGCAGCTCGAACAGGCTCAGCCGCAGCTCGGTGATCACCCGGGTCACCTCATGGCGCAGCTGGCGCAGCGACTCGGCGGTCTCGTCGGCGTCCTCGAAGACGGTGGCCAGGGCGTTGTCGATGCCGTACCCGACCATGACCAGTTCCTGGGCGACCCCGTCGTGGATCTCCCGCGCCAGCCGCTGCCGCTCCTCGTTGGTGGCCAGCGAGCGCACCTCGTCGAAGAGCAGGGCGGCCTCCAGCCGCAGCGCGGCCGGGCGGGTCAGCGCCGTCACCCGGGACACCACCGGCGGCGGGTACGCCTGCGCGGCGTCCGCCTCCATCACCAGCATGCCGATCGTGCGGACGCCGGCGACCAGGGGCACGATCAGCGCCGACACGTCGCCGCCGGTGTGCGAGCGGGCCTGCGAGCGGCTCGCGGTCTGCGGCTGCTGGCTGGCCCAGGCGTCGGCGATCGCCGAGTCCGCGTCGAGCGTGGTCTCCCAGTCGACCCGGTCCACGCCCACCTGGGCGAGCACCACCAGCCGCCCGCCGCCGCTGGCCGAGAGCACCGCCGCCCGTTCGGCCCGGGCCACGGTGCGCAGCTCCTCCAGCAGGTGCTCGGAGATGCCGCCCGGGTCGAGGGTGGCACCGGGAAGCTGCCGGGCGACCGTGCGGAGCTGGGTCAGCAGCCGGGTGGCCTCGGCGTACGGCTGGGGCTTGCCCTCGCTGCGGACCCGCATCACCCGGTGCAGGGTGCCGGCCGTGTAGAGCCCGAGCCCGGCCAGGATCAGCCACTGGGCGCAGACCGCGAGGTACCCCGGCTGGCCGAGCTGGCGACCGCCGTCGACCCCGGTGAGCGCGGCGCTGATCAGCAGGGTGGCGGCGCAGACGGCGAGCAGCGCCGCGCCCTCGCGGAACCGGCGGCGCAGCGCGGTCACGGTCACCGGGACGGCGAGGTAGGCCAGCACGGCCGAGGCGCCCAGCCCGCCGGTGGCGCCGTCAAGCGTGGTGACGGCGGCGACCTGGCTGGCGGCCAGCCCCAGCACCACGACCTCGGCGAAGCGGCTGAGCGGGCCGAGCAGCCGGTGCTGTGGGGCCAGGACGGCGGGCAGGCCGGCGGCTCCCAGCAGGGCGATCCACCAGAGTTGCCCGACGTCGCGGGTCGCGAAGAAGGTGAGGACGGCCACCAGCGCGAGCATGACCAGGCGCGCGGCGGTGGCGAGCGGCTGCGTGGGCGGCCGGACGGGTGTCGAGGAGGCTGGCACGTGACGGATCGTAGTCAGCGCCGGTAGATGTCGGCGATTTCCGCCGCGTACGTCTTGTGCACGGCCTGCCGCTTGACCTTCAGCGACGGGGTGAGTTCGCCGGTGGCCTCGGTGAAGTCGTGCGGCAGGATGCGGAACACCTTGATCCCCTCGGCCTTGGAGACCGACTGGTTGGTCTGGTCGACCGCGCCCTGCACCTCGGCGCGCAGCGCCTCGTCCTCGCGCAGGTCGGCGACCGGGGTGGTCTCCGGGCGGCCGTGGGCGGCCAGCCACTTCGGCAGCGCCTCCTCGTCGATGGTGACCAGCGCGGAGATGAACGGCTGGCGGTCACCGACCACGACACACTGGCTGATCAGCGGGTGCGCCCGGACCTGGTCCTCCAGCATCGCCGGGGCGACGTTCTTGCCGCCGGCGGTCACGATGATCTCCTTCTTCCGGCCGGTGATGCTGAGGAAGCCGTCGTCGTCGAGCTTCCCCAGGTCCCCGGTGCGGAACCAGCCGTCCGCGCTGAGCGCCTCGGCGGTGGCCGCCTCGTTGCGCCAGTACCCCCGGAAGATCAGGTCGCCGGAGATCAGGATCTCGCCGTCGTCGTCGATCCGGACGGTCACGCCGGGCAGCGGGCGTCCGACGGTGCCGATCCGGGTGGCGTCGGGCAGGTTCGCGGCGGCGGCCGGGGAGGTCTCGGTGAGCCCGTACCCCTCGCAGATGGTCACTCCGATGCCCCGGAAGAAGTGGCCGAGCCGGGCGCCGAGCGGCGCGCCGCCGGAGATGGCGTCCCGGCACCGGCCGCCCAGGGCGGCGCGCAACTTGCGGTAGACCAGCTTGTCGAAGACCGCGTGCTGCGCGCGCAGCGCCAGGCCCGGCCCGCCCGGCTTGTCCAGGGCCTCGCTGTACGCGACCGCGACCTGCTCGGCCCGGTCGAAGATCTTTCCCTTGCCGTCGGCCTCGGCCTTCTGCCGGGCCCCGTTGTAGACCTTCTCGAAGACCCGGGGGACAGAGAGCACGAAGGTCGGCTTGAACTCCTGGAGCGCCCCGACGAGGTCCGTCGTGTCGGGGCAGTGCGCCATGGTGGCCCGCGCCTGCACCATGCCGATCTGGATGAGCCGGGCGAAGGCGTGCGCGAGCGGGAGGAACAGCAGGGTCGACGCGCCCGGCCGCAGGAACAGGTTCGGCAGTACGGGCACCGCGTTGGCGATGTCGGCGTACATGTTGCGGTGGGTCAGCACGCAGCCCTTGGGGCGGCCGGTGGTGCCGCTGGTGTAGATGATGGTCGCCACGTCGTCGGCCCGGACCGCCGTGCGGCGCCGGTCGATCTCCATCGGGTCGATCGGGGCGCCGGCGGCGACCAGTTCGCCGACCGCGCCCAGCTCGATCTGCCAGACCTGCGCCAGCTCGGGGAGCCGGTCCCGGACGCCGGCGACCAGGGTGGCGTGCGCGGTGCTCTCGACCACGACCGCGACCGCGCCGGAGTCCTCCAGGATCCAGGCGGCCTGCTCGGCGCTGGAGGTCTCGTAGATCGGCACGGTGACCGCGCCGGTCGCCCAGATCGCGTAGTCGAACAGGGTCCACTCGTACCGGGTGCGGCTCATCAGGGCGACCCGGTCGCCGGGGGACACGCCGGCCGCGACCAGCCCGCGGGCCACCGCGACCACCTCGTCGCGGAACTGCCGGCAGGTCATGTCCTCCCGGCCCGCGCCCGTCTCGCCGGCCGACGGGGCGGGGCGGACGAACTGCACCGCCTCCGGGGCCGCCTCGGCGTTGTCCCAGACCGGCTGGGTCAGGTTGGCCGAGTCGCCGACGGTGACGATCGGCGGAACGGAGAACTCGCGCACCTGCACTCCCTCGTGCTCGCACTGGCCGGGCGGGCGGGGGCCCGGACGGGTCGGCTCTGTCGAAACCTACCCGCCCGCCCAGGTGACTGCGGTAGGAGGTTGCCCGCACCGCCCCCCGAATCGGCCCCGAGCGTGGCGCTCGCCGGACGGGTCCGCCGGCGACGGGCCGCCCGCGTGGCGGGGGTGGACCGGGGCGTTCCCGCCCGCCGCCGGGTAGCCTCCCCCACATGGCGGACTCCTCCACCCAGTCGATCGTCATCGGCGCGTCACCGGATCGGGTCGCGGCGGTGATCTGCGACTTCGCGCGCTACCCCGAGTGGACCGAGGCGATGCGCCGGGCCGAGGTCGTCGAGGAGTACGAGGACGGCTACGCCAGCCAGGTCCGGTTCACCATCGACGCCGGGGTGATGGCCGACGAGTACGTGCTCGCCTACGAGTACTCCGAGGACCTGACCCGCATCGAGTGGCACCTGGTGGCGCCCTCGAAGATGCAGCGCTCCCAGCACGGGTCGTACGACCTGGTCGGCAACCCGGACGGGACGACCACGGTGACCTACACCCTGGAGGTGGAGCTTTCCGTGGGCATGCTGGGCATGTTTCGGCGCAAGGCCGAAAAAATGATCATGGATACGGCGTTGAAGCAGCTCAAGCTCCGGGTAGAAGAATCCGGTGCGGCGCGTTGACGCGACCTGCTGCGGCACGCCCGGCACGGTAGAGGAGCCGACCATGGGGGGTACCGAGCCGGGTTCGGCCCGGGAAGAGGCGGAGCGGCTGGTCGCCACGGCGCTCGCGGCGGCCCGGCTGGCCGGAATTCGCGCGGGCGTCGGTTCCGGTTCCGGGGCGGGCCCGTGGGGTCCGGTCGGTGGGATCCTGTCGAGTGTCCTCGGTCACAGTGCCGGCGGGCGGACGGCCGGCGGGCCCGCCGAGGCCGGCCGGGGCGGGTTCGCCACCGGTGCGGCAGAGTGCTGCATCTGCCCGGTATGCCGCGGTATCGCGGCGTTACGCGACCCGAGTCCGGAATTCGCCGAGCGGCTCGCCACCGGAGCGGGTGATCTGGCCGCCGGCGTGGCCAGCCTGCTGCGCGCGTTCGCCTCGGCCGACGACCCCGCGCACCGCCCGCAGGAGCCGGGGGACGCAGCGCCGCCCCCGCCCCGGACCGGGGCGCGACAGGAGTCGGGCGATCATGTGTGGCGCGAGGCCACCCGCACCGGGCATGATTCTCAGCCGGCGCCGGAGCAGGACGTGTGGTCCGCCGCGACCCGGGGGGAGGGTCGGGGCGTTCCGGCTGCCGACGTGCCGCCCGCCGACGACGCCGGGTCGGACGCGCCGGGGGACCCCCGGCCGACGGCCGGCCAACCCGGGGTGCCCGTCTCGCGGACGCCCGGCGGCGCGGGCGAGGACGCACCAGGCGACGAGGCCTGACCACCGGACATCCCGACCCACCCCACGGCGGTTCGCCGTGACGGTGCCGGACAGCACAGCAGAGGGGAGTGGCAGCGGTGACGCTGACCATCGGAGTCGACGTCGGTGGCACGAAGGTGGCCGGCGGTGTCGTGGACGACACCGGCAAGGTCCTCGTGCAGGCCCGACGGGACACCCCCGCCGACAACGTGGCCAAGACCCGCGACGTCATCATCGATGTGGTCACCGAACTCGCCGCCGGCCGGCAGATCTACGCCGTCGGCATCGGCGCGGCCGGCTGGATCGACGTTAGCCGATCAACTGTCCTCTTCGCCCCGAACCTGGCCTGGCGCGACGAGCCGCTGCGCGAGTACGTCAGCGTCGCGACCGGCCTGCCCGTGATCGTGGAGAACGACGGCAACGTCGCAGCCTGGGCCGAGTTCCGTTACGGCGCGGCCCGGCACGCCGACGACTCGATGGTCATGTTCACCATCGGCACCGGCGTCGGCGGCGGCATCGTGCTCGGCGGTGAACTGGTGCGCGGGGCCAACGGCATCGCCGCCGAGTTGGGGCACATGCTCACCGTCCCCGACGGCCACCAGTGCGGCTGCGGCCGGCTCGGCTGCATCGAGCAGTACGCCAGCGGCAGCGCCCTGGTCCGGTTCGCCCGCGCCGCCGCCCGCCAGGAGCCGCACCGGGCCACCGCACTGCTGGAACTGGCCGGCGGCGAGGCCGAGGCCGTCACCGGCCCGATGGTGACCGCCGCCGCCCAGGGCGGCGACCCCGTGTCCGCCGAGGCGTTCGCCCAGGTCGGGCGCTGGCTCGGCACCAGCCTCGCCGACATGGCGCAGATCCTCGACCCGCAGGTGCTGGTCGTCGGCGGTGGCGTCGTCGAGGCCGGCGACCTGCTGCTCGGCCCGACCCGGCGGTCCTTCACCGACGCGCTGGCCCAGCGCAGCCGGCTCCCGGTCGCCGAGGTGCGCCCCGCCGAGCTGGGCAACACCGCCGGCGTGATCGGCGCCGCCGACCTGGCCCGTCGGGTCTGAGGCGGGCCGGGATGAGCGAGAACGCTGGCGTGCCGCTGCGCGTCGTGTCGTACAACATCCACAGTCAGCGCGACGACACCGCCGCGCTGGCCGCGGTGGTCCGCGAGGCCGCGCCGGACGTGGTGATCGTGCAGGAGGCCCCCCGGCGGTTCCGGTGGCGGCAGAAGTCGGCCACGCTGGCCGAGTCGTTCGGGCTGGTGGTCGCCGCCGGCGGGCTGCCGTCGCTGGGCAACCTGCTGCTGACCAGCCTGCGGGTGCGGGTGCTCGACACCCGCTGCCAGCGCTACCCGCTGACCCCGGGCCGGCACCTGCGCGGCGCCGCGTACGCCGAGTGTCGGGTGGGCGGGGCACGGTTCCTGCTGGCCGGCTCGCACCTGGCCACCGACCCGGCCGAGCGGCCCACCCAGGCGGCGGCGTTCAAGCGGGAGTTGGCAGCCGCCGACCTGCCCGTGGTGGCCGGCGCCGACCTCAACGAGGGCCCCGACGGCTCGGCCTGGGCGACGGTGGGGGAGGGGCTGACCGACGCGGCGGTCGCGGCCGACAGGGCCGACCGGCACACCTACTCGTGCGCCGACCCGCGCCGCCGGATCGACGCGGTCTTCGTCGACCCCCGGATCACCGTGGTCGACTACGACGTGGTGGACACCCCGCAGACCCGCCGTGCCAGCGATCACTTCCCCGTCCTGGTCGACCTGCTGCTGCCGGCCACCGGCTGACCGTCCCGGGGCGTCCGACCCTCCACAGGGGCTGGACAAACCGGTTGGGTTACCGGAAGGATTTCGCAGCGACCGGCACTCGTGCCGCACCTAAGGAGAATCCGGTGTCCCCCTCCACCGACCCCGGCCGTCCCGAGCCGGAAGCGGCGACGCTCGCCCCGACCCGGGAGGGCCGCCCGGTTTCCGACCGGGGCGACACGGTCTGCGTCATCGGGGCCGGGGCCAGCGGCCTGACCGCGGTGAAGAACCTGCGCGAACACGGCTTCGGCGTCGACTGCTACGAACGGGAGACCGGCGTCGGCGGCGCGTGGAACTGGCGACACGACCGCAGCCCCGTGTACGCCAGCACCCACCTGATCTCGTCGCCGCCGTTCACCCAGTTCCCCGACTTCCCGATGCCGGACGACTGGCCGGACTACCCGCACCACAGCCAGTTGCTGTCCTACTTCGAGCGCTACGCCGACCACTTCGACCTGCGCCAGCACGTCTGGTTCGGCACCGAGGTGGTCCGGGTCGAGCCGGTCGCCGGCGACCGATGGGACGTCACCACCCGCAGCACCGGCGGGTACGGCCCGGAGCGCACCTCCCGGTACGCCGCCGTGGTCGTCGCCAACGGCCACAACTGGTCGCCGAAGCTGCCCCGCTACGAGGGGCTGGAGGAGTTCCGGGGCGAGATCATGCACGCCTCGTCCTACAAGGACCCGGCCCAGTTGCGCGGCAAGCGGGTGCTGGTCGTCGGGGCCGGCAACACCGGATGCGACATCGCGGTCGAGGCGGCCCAGCAGGCGTCCCACTGCTGGCACTCCACCCGCCGCGGCTACTGGTACGCCCCGAAGTACGTCCTCGGGCGCCCCGCCGACCAGGTCAACGACCGTCTGCTGGCGCTGCGGGTGCCGCTGCGGATCCGGCAGTGGCTCTACCACTGGACGCTGCGGCTCACCGTCGGCGACCTGACCCGGTTCGGCCTGCCGAAGCCCGACCACCGGGTCTACGAGACCCACCCGATCGCCAACAGCCAGCTCGTCTACTACGTCGGGCACGGCGAGATCGCCCCGGTGCCGGACGTGGCCCGGTTCCACGCCAAGGCGGTGGAGCTGACCGACGGCCGCCGGATCGAGCCGGAGCTGGTCGTCTTCGCCACCGGCTACCTTCCCCGCTTCGAGTTCCTCGACCCGAAGATCCTCGGCGACGCCGACGGGTCGGGCCGGCCCCGGCTGTGGCTCAACGCCTTCGCCCCCGGCCATCCGACCCTCGCCGTCGCCGGCCTGGTCCAGTCCGACTCGGGGATCTTCACCCTGTCGCACTGGCAGACAGTGCTCTTCGCCCGGCTGCTCACGCTGCGCCTCACCCGGCCCGACCGGGCCGCCGTGTTCGCGAAGCGGGCCGCGGCCGGGGTCGGCGAGCGCTACGCCGGCAAGGTCAAGGACAGTAGCCGGCACTGGTTCGAGGTCGGCCACGCCGACTACCTGCGCGCCGTGCAGCGCGCGATGTACGACCTGGAGGAGAAGTGAGCGGCGGCGGGGAACGGGTGCGGATCATGCGCGGCCGGGAGTGGGCCCGCCCGGTCCGCCCGGCCCGCCGCGAGGTGCTCAGCGCGCTCCCCGAGCTGGAGCAGGGCCGCCCCCCGCTGCTGTTCGTGCCCGGCTTCGGGCACGGCGCGTGGGCGTTCGCCGAGCACTGGCTGGAGCACGCCGCCGGGCGCGGCTTCCCGGCGTACGCGCTGAGCCTGCGCGGGCACGGCGGCAGCGAGCCGGCGCCGGAGGCGACGCTGCGGGCGTACACCCACGACGTGACGCAGGTGGCGGCGGGCCTGCCGCGCCAGGCGGTGCTGGTGGGGCACGGCGCCGGGGCGCTGGTGGTCCGGCACGCCCTGGCCCGCTACCCGGCCCGGGCGGCGGTGCTGGTCGCCCCGGTGCTCGGCGAGTGGGGGACGCTGGGCACCGCGCTGCGCCGCAACCCCGGCGGCACCCTGCCCGCCCTGGTCGGCGGCGGGCTGCGGCTGAGCCGCCGGCAGCTGTTCAGCCGCGAGTTGCCCGACGCCGAGGCCCGCCGGTACGCCTCCCGGCTCGGTCGGGCCGGCCGGCGCGCGCAGTGGCAGCTGCTGACCCATCGCGACCCGGAGCCGGCCGTGGGTCACCCGCCGGTGCTGGTGCTGGGCAGCCCCGACGACCGGGTGGTCCCGCCGGCCGCGCTGACCCGGGCCGCCCGGCGGCACGGCGGTGCGCCGCTGCTCTTCCCCGGGATGGGGCACGACCTGATGCTGGACGCCCGCTGGCGGGAGCCGATCGACGCGATCCTGGACTGGCTGGAGAAGGAGCACGCCCCGGCCTGACCCGCGCCGACGCGGCCGGCCGGTCAGCCGGTCGTGCCGATGTGGTTCAACAGCGAGCCCTCGTCGTCGAGGGCGCTGAGGTAGGAGCGCGCCCAGGCGTGGATGTCGTTGCGGTGCAGGTGCTCGCGCATCGCGCGCATCCGGGCGGTCACGTCGGCCGGGTCGGCCTGGAGCGCGGCCAACAGCTCCTGCTTGAGTCCCTCCAGGTCGTGCGGGTTGACCAGGTACGCCTGCGGCAGCTCCGCCGCCGCGCCGGCGAACTCGCTGAGCAGCAGCGCACCGGTGTCGTCCACCCGCGCCGCCACGTACTCCTTCGCGACCAGGTTCATTCCGTCCCGTAGCGGGGTCACCGCCATCACGTCGGCGATCCGGTAGAGCGCGGCCAGCTCGGCCCGGTCGAACGGCTGGGTGAGGTAGTGGATGGCGGGCTCGCCGACCCGGCCGAACTCTCCGTTGATCCGCCCCACCTCGCGCTCGACCCGGTCACGGAGGATCTGGTACTGCGTCACCCGCTCCCGGCTGGGCACCGCCACCTGCACCAGCACCGTGTCGCGCACCTTGACGTGCCCGCTGGCCAGCAGCTCGCTGTACGCCTTGAGACGCTGCTCGATGCCCTTGGTGTAGTCCATCCGGTCGACGCTGAGGATGACCTGGTCGGGGTCGCCGAGGTCCTGGCGCAGCCGCCGGGCCCGGGCGGCCACGTCGGGGCGGCCCGCCAGGGCGGCCATCTCGGCGGTGTCGATCGAGACCGGGAACGCCCCGATCCGGACCACCCGGTCGCCGACGCTGATCCGCCGGTCGGTCGCGGGCAGCTCCAGCACCTTGGCCACCAGCTGGGCGAAGTTGTGCGCGGCCTGGGCGCGCTGGAAGCCGATCAGGTCGGCACCGAGCATGCCGCGCAGCAGTTCGGCCCGGCGGGGGAGCTGCATGAACAGCTCCGGCGGCGGGAACGGCACGTGCAGGAAGAAGCCGATCCGCAGGTCGGGGCGCAGCTCGCGGAGCAGGCCGGGGACCAGTTGCAGGTGGTAGTCCTGCACCCAGACCACCGCGCCCCGCTCGGCCACCTCGGCCGTCGCCTCGGCGAACCGCTGGTTGACCCGCTGGTACGCCTCCCACCAGCGGCGGTGGTACTCGGGCTGCTCGACCGCGTCGTGGTACAGCGGCCACAGGGTGGAGTTGGCGAAGCCCTCGTAGTGGTCGCGAAGATCCTCGGAGCTCAGCGGCACGGTGTGCATCCGGACACGGTCGACGTCGGGCAGGGCCGGCGCCGGCCCGGTGCCGCCCGCCCAGCCGACCCAGGTGGCCGGGGTGTGCCGGAGCAGGGGATGCAGGGCGCTCACCAGCCCGCCGGGGCTGCTTCGCCACTCGCAGGCGCCGTCGGGCGCCACACTGTCGTCGATGGGGAGGCGGTTTGCCACCACCACGAGGGAACTCTGTCGCATCTCGGGCATTCCGATCAGCAGAGACTGACCACCGCGAGCGAGGAACAACCGGGCAGTCAGTGGGGGAAGTGACGTACAGCGGTATTCCTACTGACAGTAAGTTACACCACTGTTACGCCTCTCGCGGTGGGCGGCGGCGTCCCGCAATCCGGGCACCCGGCGTCCGTGCCCGGGAACGGTACGCGATGAAGCGTGCCCCTGCCGCCTCAGACCCGGGCGCCGTTGTCCGGGTCGTCGTCGGAGTCACCGGGGCGCAGCCGCCAGATCAGCGTCACGAAGCCGGCCAGTATCCCGGTGAACCCGAACAGGGTGACCACCGACGAATCCACCGGTAGCAGCGTCGGCTCCAGGAAGAGCACGAAGCCGATGATGATGGCGAGCACGCCGGCCACCGCGTACTTGGAGATCCGGGGCAGGGGTGGGGGCGGCGGCGGGGTGTAGCGCTCCTCCGCGCCGTCGGGCAGGTCGGCGCCGAACGTGTCCAGCCCGTCCAGCAGCGACGGCTCGTCCTGCCGGCCCTGGCCCACGGAGACGCCGGAGATGTCGGCGGCCCAGGGCAGCCGGCGCACGTCGGTGGCGGTCCCGCCCTCGTCCGCGCCAACCCGGCCGGCTCCGCCCGCCGCCGGCTCACCCGGCTCGTCGTCGACGTCCTCCGCCGCGGGCCAGGGGTGCGCCCCGGCGGCCGGGGCGGTGTGGAAACCGGCCACGATGCGGGCCCACTCGGCGTCCACGTCCGGCTCGTTGCGGGCCGGCTCGGCGGGGGTTTCTTCGGCGAGCTGGGTGAGGTAGTCACGCGCCGTGGTCAGGTGCGACCGGTCGACGTAGAGCCGGTCGACCGGCCGGGACGGAACGGTGGTGGTGCGGGTGACGGGGTTCAGGTCGGCCGACGGCTGAAGGTACGCCGCGATGCCGCCGGCGGCCAGCACGTCGAGCAGGTGCTCGCCGACGCGCGGATCCACGTCGCCGGCGACTGCGTACTCGCTCGCGTCGATCCCGTTGTCCCGCCGCCCTCGGCGGGCCCCACCCGCTGTCACCGGACATCCTCCCTCGGCGCACCTCGCGGTGCGGTCGCCCCGGCGCCCCGCACGCCGTGCCCTGAATCGTGACACGTCGGGGCCCCATTCCGGGAGTGCGTTGTGGCGTGCCGCTCCTGGTTCGTCGGCTCACGGCCGACGGTTCCGCCCGCCGACGGCACCCCCGTGGCTGATGAAGTACATCATCCTCGCGAGCAACCACCTGTCCTTCTCCGATTCGATCTTCACGCCGCCGGCCGTCAAGCGAAAAGTCACATTCATCGCCAAAGCGGAGTAGTTCACCGGTAAGGGGCTCAAGGGCCGGCTGGCGAAGCATCGCCGCCGGCGTCCTCGCCGGCCGCGTTCTGTGCCAACGAGCCGGGGGCCGTTGACGAGCGGTGAGTGGGTGGGGGTCCTGCCCGGTGGTCCATGTGGAGTTGCCCCGTTCGTGCTACCGCCGACCCGATAGCGCAGACGGGGCAGCTCCACATGGACCAACCGACGCTAGGCACAGCTCAGGTCGTCTCCAGCCCGGACGGGCGGCTACGCCTGCGGGCCAGCACCGGCACCGGCACCGGCGAGGCGGAGCAGGCCCGGCGCGTGGTTGCGGCCAGCGAACTCCTGCACCTGGGCCCGCACCTCGGCCGCGCCCGGCGGGTCCACCTCGCCGAGGGTGGGCAGCGCGAGCGCGAGGGCGAGCGCGTGGTCGGTGATGTCGCCCATCCGGCGGTACTGTTCGGCCGCCGACCGGAACAGCCCGGCGGCGGCGAGGGTGTCCCCGGCCGCCCGGGCGAGCGCGGCTTCTGCCTCCTGGCCGGCGGCCAGGGCCCACGGGGTCGTCCGCGGCGAGCGGGCCAGCAGCTCCCGGACCTGTCGGGCGGCGTCCCCGCCGAGCACCACCGCGACGTGCCCGATCGCGGGAACCCACTCGGCGAACGGGATCATCCGGGTTCGCCGCCAGTCGTCGTCCAGCTCGGCGAGCAGCCGTAGCGCCTCGGCGTCGCGTCCCTGCACCGCCCGGCAGAGCGCGGCGTGGGCCAGCGTCGAGCGGAGCACCCGGTGGAAGCCCGAGCGTCGGGCGGCCAGCACCGCCCGCTCCACCTGGCCGTCCTCGCCGCCCTCCTCGGCCCCGACCCCGCCGGCCCCGTCCGGCCCGGTGGCGGCCCGCTCCGGGTGGTCGCGCAGCGCCCGCAGCCAGCCGGAGACCGCGACGATGTGCAGGTCCCACTCGGCGGTGGGCCGCCGGGTCGACTCGGCCACCAGCGCTGCCGCCGAACCCCAGTCCCCGGCGTAGTACGACCGGGCCCACTGGTCCTCGAAGCTCGTCGCGAGGCTGTGCTCGCCGCCGAGGTCCAGCGAGTGTTGCTCGTCCACGAGCCGGGCCGACCCGGCCAGGTCGCCCTCCTCCTGCAACACCCAGGCCAGGTTGTGCACCGCCCGGCGGCGGCTGGTCAGCCGCTCCACCCGGCAGTGCTCGGTGATCTCGGCCAGTTCGGCGTACGCCTCGCCGACGCCGGACAGGTAGCGGGCCACGGCGAGGGTGATCCGGGCGTTCGCGCTCACCTCGCGCAGTTGCAGGCGCTCGGCGAGCCCGGCGGCGGTCCGGGCCGCCGCACAGGCCGGGTCGGTCTCCGCGTTGAACATGTGCACCCGGGCCAGCTCCAGCAGGGCGCCCGCCTTCTCCTCGGTGTCCGGCAGGTCGACGTAGATGCCCAGCGCCCGGTCCAGGCAGCGCAGCGTCTCCGACCGGTCGGCCCGGCTCCACGCCGCCGTGGCGAGCAGCGTCCAGGCCCGGGCCGCCCCCGTCCACTCGCCGGCCTCGGCCAGCCGGTCGGCCAGCTCGGTCAGCTTGCCCGCGCCCTCGGCCACCAGGAACGCGTCGCCG
This sequence comes from Micromonospora sp. CA-111912, assembly GCF_050948415.1. Taxonomy (NCBI): domain Bacteria; kingdom Bacillati; phylum Actinomycetota; class Actinomycetes; order Micromonosporales; family Micromonosporaceae; genus Micromonospora; species Micromonospora sp. CA-111912. The sequence goes on along the minus strand of NZ_CP192007.1, from coordinate 5,362,158 downwards.
TCGCGGTAGAACGCCAACTCGGCGTCGAACAGCTCCAGCGTCGGGTCGGGCCCGCCGGCCAGGGCCAGCGCCCGCCCGACCAGGGTCGCGGCGGTGTCCAGCGCGTGCAGCTCGTTCGCCCGCCGGGCCGCGCGGTGCAGGGCGGCCCGCGCCGCCGGTGCGTACGGGGCGGTGTCCAGGCCGACTGTGCGGGCGATCTCGTGCGCCGTCCAGCGGTGGTTGGCCAGCACCTCGACGAGGTCGTGCTGCCGACCGTCGGTGACCTGCTCCAGCCAGTCGGCGGTGCGCTGGTGGCGCAGCACCCGCTCGGCGCGGGGAAGCCGCTGGTAGCAGACGTCCCGGACCAGGATGTGCCGGAAGCGGTACTCGGGCTGCCCGGGCATCGCCGAGGTGGGCTGCTCGTACACCAGGTCGCGGCGTTGCAGCCGGTCCAGCGCCCGCTCGACCCACTCCACCGGCCGGCTCAGCGCGGTGGCCACCGGCCCCGGCCAGAACTGCACGCCGACCACCGCGGCGGCCTGGAGCACGGCCCGGTCGGACGGGTCGAGCAGGTCGAGCCGGTTGGCGATGACCGCCTGCACGGTGCGCGGCATCCCCGGGGAGCCGGCCGGGTCGAGCCGGACGTCCGGCCGGGTCGCGTCGAGCAGCCCGCCGTCGAGCAGCATCCGGGCGTACTCCTGGGCGTAGAGCGGGTTGCCGTCGGCGAACTCGATCAGTGGCCCCCGGGACTCGGGCGGCAGCGCGGCCTGCCCGAGCAGCAGCGAGTAGAGGGTGTCGATGTCCGCGTCGTGCATCGGCGGCACCGAGATCGACATCGCCCCGCTGATCGTCCCGGTCCAGGCCGGGTGGCGCTCCCGCAGCTCCGGCCGGGCGGTGGCCAACACCAGCAGCGGCACGCCGCGTGCCGCCGCGCCGAGCTGCTCGACGAAGGCGAGCATGGCCTGGTCGGCCCAGTGCATGTCCTCGAAGACCAGCACCGTCGGGCCGGCGGCGGCCAGGGTGAGCAGGAACCGCCGCCAGGACGCCTCGGTCTCGCCCGGGGTGAGCCGCTCGCCGGGCAGGCCGATCAGCGGGCCGAGCTGACCGGCCAGCCGGACGCCGTGCCGGTCGGCCAGCCCGCCCAGGCGGCGCCGCAGCAGGTCGTCGAGGGCCGTCGGGTCGTCGACGTCCGACACGCCGACCCACCCCTTGACGATGTCGGCGAGGGCGGCGTACGTGACGTTCTCGCCGAACGGCGGGCACTGCCCGACCAGCCAGGCGACCGGCGGCCCGGGCAGGCTGGCGGCGTGCCGGGCCAACTCGCGCAGCAGTCGGCTCTTGCCCACCCCCGCCGGGCCGAAGACGGTGACCAGCTGCGAGGTGCGCTCGGTGATCGTCCGGTGCAGGGCGTTGACCAGCAGGCCGCGCTCGTGTTCCCGGTTGACCATCGGGGTCAGCTCGGCGGTGCTCAGGTCCCGCTGGGGCAGCGCGCGGACGGCCAGCCAGATCCGGCTGATCGCCGAGCGGCCCCGCAGTGTCACCGAGGGCTGGACGGCGTACTCCATGTCGTGCCGGGTGGCCGTCCAGGTGCTCTCGTCCACCACCACCCCGCCGGAGGGGGCGAGGGATTGCAACCGGGAGGCCGTGTTCACCACGTCCCCGGTGACGAAGCCCTGCCCGCCGTCGCGGGCCGCGGAAAGGTCGACCAGCGCCTCGCCGGTGGCGATGCCGACCCGGAACCCGAGCGGCGGGTGCGGGCCGGCGGGCTGACGGGCCAGGTTCCGTTGCAGCTCCAGCCCCGCGCGTACGCAGCGCAGTGCGTCGTTGTCAGTGGCCACCGGCGCCCCGAACAGCGCCATCACCGCGTCGCCGATGTACTTCTCGACCACCCCGCCGTACTGGTGCACCAGCTGGCGCACGGTGGCGAAGTAGCGCTGCTGGAGGCTGCGGGCCTGTTCCGGGTCGGCCCGCTCGGCGTACGTCGTGAAGTCGACGATGTCGATGAACAGGACGCTGACCTGGCGGCGGTCCTCCTGCGCCGCCACCGGCCGGTCGTGCAGCGGCTGGCCGCAGCTCGTGCAGAAGTTGGCCTCGGCGCCGTTGGCGTGCCCGCAGCGGGCGCAGCTGCGGCTCAATGCCTGCCCGCACCCGCCGCAGAAGCGGTCGTCGGGACCGGCTCCGCGTGAGCAGTGTCCACACTTCAGGTCGATGGTCGGCTCCGTAGCGCGAGGTGACCCCAGTATCACGCCCCTGCCGCTGAGTCGGCTACCCGATATGTGGACGGACTGTGCGGCTGATCGGGCCAGACTAACCTTCCACTCAGGAGATACCCCGTCAGGAGAGTGCCGTGCACGTACGACTGTCCGCCCCGTGGATGGATTCGCGCGGGACCGTGTGGGCCCCGGGCGACACGGTCGAGGTCGACGCCGTCACTCTCGCCTCACTGGAGGAGCAAGGCATGGTTGAAGCACCGGACGGCCAGGGTACTGGTCCCGAGAACACCACGAACACCACGTCGACGCCCCCGCCGAAGCCCAAGCCGACCGATCCGACACCGATCGGTCCCGGCCCGGGTGCACCGCCCGCGGACGAGCCGGGCAACTGAACAACGGGACACGTCAATAACCGGTGAAAGGGCCGGCGGGCCTCGCCCGCCGGCCCTTCTCGTCGTCAGGGGGCCGCCGGGCCGGGGTGGCTCAGCGGTCGTTCATGCCGGCCCGGCGGCGTAGCGCCCCCACATCGGTGACCACGATCCGGCGGCCCTCGGTACGCAGCCAGCCGCGGCTGGCGAACGAGCCGATCGCCTGGTTGACGCTCTGCCGGGAGCCGCCGGCCATCTCCGCGAGCTGACTCTGGTTGAGCTCGATCGTGATCATCGGGGCCTGGCTCTCGCCGGCCAGCCGGACCAGCGTCTTGGCGACCCGACCGGGCAGGTCCAGGAAGACGTGGTCGGCGTTCTGCTCGGTCAGCCGGCGGATGAGTCCGCCGAGCGAGCGCATCACCGCGTCGAGGATGCGCGGGTTGGAGTGCACCAGCTCCATGAAGGCGGGGCGGGACAGCGCGAGCGCCGCGGAGTCCTCGATCGCCTCGGCCGACGCCGAGCGGGTGGACGCGTCGAGCAGGGAGACCTCGCCGAGCACGTCCGGGGGGCGGATCACCGACAGCACGGCCCGTTCGCCGGTCGGCGCGGTGCGGAACACTGCCACCGCGCCCCGGCGCAGCACGATCAGCGACTCGCCCGGGTCGTTCTCGACGAAGAGCAGTTGGCCCTTGCGATACGTTCGCGGCACCGCCGCCGCGATCACCCGTTGGCGCACCTCCGGCTCGAGGCCGGCGAACATGTCGACGCCGGTTAGGGCGTCACCCGGCTCCGGCAGGCGCATCTCCACGGCCCAACCCCTCCCCGGTCAAGGACAACTCGCAGCCGGGTGAACCTGACAGCCCCCGGTACGAGGTTCTGAACCGGTTCGGCGTCCGGTAGCGGTACACATCAGATCATGACGGTCCAGTCGCTTGCTGTACACCCCTGGAAACACTTCCGTGACACTCCCGAGCTGCGACGAAGGGCGGCGGGGCGGGCCCCGGCCGACGGCGGGTGACGCGGGTGGGCCAGGATGGGCACGATGGTCTACCGCTATTTCTACGACTGCGAGTTCATCGAGGACGGGCGCACCGTCGACCTGGTGTCGATCGGCGTCGTCGACGAGAACGGGCGCGAGTTCTACGCCGTCTCCACCGAGTTCGATGACTCTCGGGCCGTGCCCTGGGTGCGCCGCAACGTGCTGGACAAGCTCCCCTCGCCGGCCGACCGGGCCTGGCGGTCACGGGAGCGGATCCGCGACGACCTCCACGAGTTCCTGGTCGAGCCGGTCCGGGACCGGCCGGGCGAGCAGCTGGAGCTGTGGGCCTGGTACGCCGCGTACGACCACGTGGTGCTGGCCCAGCTCTGGGGTGCGATGCCGGCGCTGCCCCGGGAGATCCCCCGGTTCACCAAGGACCTGCGGCAACTCTGGGACGACCGGGGGCGCCCGCCGCTGCCGAACGCCGACGCCGCCCGGCACGACGCGCTGGTCGACGCCCGGCACAACCTCGCCCGCTGGCGCGCGATGACCGCCCGCTGACCTCGTCGGCTCCTTCAGGTTTGGTCGGGTCCGTCCCGGGCACCGCGTCGACATCCGGTCGATCGAGGGGGTATCGCCATGAGCAGTGAGCCGACAAGTGCCGCCGACGCCCGGCACCGGGTCACCGAGCTGATTCGCGAGGCGCGGATCTGCATGCTGACCACCATCGGCCTGGACGGGCGGCTGGTCAGCCGGCCGATGGGGCTCCAGGCGGCGAAGTTCGACGGCGACCTGTGGTTCTTCGCCCATGCCGACTCGGCGAAGGTCCGCCAGCTCCGGGTGAACCCGGAGGTCAACGTCAGCTTCTCCGACCAGCGGAACAACGCCTGGGTGTCGCTGTCCGGCACCGCGCAGGAGGGGTGCGACCGGGCCCGCGCCGAGCAGTTGTGGAACCCGTTGTTGAAGACCTGGTTCCCGGACGGCCCGGACACCCCCGGGCTGACGCTGATCAAGGTGCACGTCAGCTCCGCGGAGTACTGGGGCTCGCCGAGCGGCACCGTGGTCAACCTGCTCGGCTTCGCCAGGTCGGCGGTCACCGGGAAGCAGCCGAGGGCGGGGGAGAACCGGGAGGTGATCTTCTGAGCGGTGGGCGGGCCTGCCCGGGGCGCGCGGTCGACGCGCAGCTACGACGGCTACAGTTCGCACTGACGGCCCGCCCCGGGCCGGCAATGGCGCCGATGGTCTGATCCGACACATATCCTGGGGCAAATCGGGCTTCACCTGATGCTCCAGGAGGATGAGCAGATCATGCGTATTGGCGTGCTCACCGGCGGCGGCGACTGCCCGGGTCTCAACGCGGTAATCCGGGCGGTGGTCCGCAAGGGCGTCGCAAACTACGGTCACGAGTTCGTGGGCTTCCAGGACGGCTGGAAGGGTCCGCTTGAGGGCCTGTCCAAGCCCCTGGGCATCGCCGAGGTGCGGGGCATCCTGCCGCGCGGCGGCACCATCCTCGGCTCGTCCCGCACCAACCCGTTCAAGATCGAGAACGGGGTCGAGCGGATCAAGGACAACCTTGCCGCGCAGGGCGTGGACGCGCTGATCGCGATCGGCGGCGAGGACACCCTCGGTGTCGCCACCAAGCTGTACGAGCTGGGCGTCAACGTGGTCGGCGTGCCGAAGACGATCGACAACGACCTCGGTGCCACCGACTACACCTTCGGCTTCGACACCGCTGTCAACATCGCCATGGAGGCGATCGACCGGCTGCACACCACTGCGGAGAGTCACCACCGCACCCTGGTCGTCGAGGTGATGGGCCGGCACGCCGGCTGGATCGCCCTGCACGCCGGCCTGGCCGGCGGTGCCAACGTCATCCTGCTGCCCGAGCGGCAGTTCGACGTCGAGCAGGTCGCCGGGTACGTCGAGAAGCGCTTCCAGCACCAGTACGCCCCGATCGTCGTGGTCGCCGAGGGCGCCCAGCCGCTGGACGGCCAGATGGTGCTGCACAACCAGGAGCTCGACTCGTTCGGCCACGTCCGCCTCGGCGGCATCGGCCAGTGGCTCGCCGAGCAGCTGGAGGCCAAGACCGGCAAGGAGGCGCGGACCGTCGTGCTGGGCCACATCCAGCGCGGTGGCACCCCGACCGCGTTCGACCGGGTGCTCGCCACCCGGCTCGGCCTCCAGGCGATCGACGCGGTGCACGAGGGCGACTGGGGCAAGATGGTCGCGATGCAGAGCACGGACATCGTCCGGGTGCCGCTGGCCGAGGCCACCCGCGAGCTGAAGACCGTGCCGCTGGAGCGGTACGAAGAGGCCGAGGTCTTCTTCGGCAGCTGACGCCCACGCGGCGCGTGCGGCACCCCCTGGCGGGGGGCGCCGCACGCGCCGCCGGGCTTGCGCCGCGGCCGGTCCAGGGCGGCCGCGGCGGCCGTCGCGCGGGCCGCCGCCTCCGGGTCGGGCGTCCGGCGGGGCGACGACACACTGGAGCGACGCGAGGCGGGCGACTGAGGGGGTACGGCCATGGCGGCGGGGAAACACACCGTGGCGGTGATCGGGGCCGGCAAGATCGGCGAGCTGATGCTCTCCGGTCTGCTGCGGTCCGGGTGGCCGGTGGAACGGCTGCTCGCCACCGCCCGGCGGCCGAGCCGGGCCGAGGAGCTGACCGCCCGCTACGGCGTCCGGGTGGTCGACAACCTGACCGCGGTGGACGAGGCGGCGGTGCTGGCCGTCTCCGTGAAGCCGCAGGACGCCTCCGCCCTGCTCGACGAGATCGGGCCGAAGGTGCCGGCCGACAAGCTGGTCATCTCGCTCTGCGCCGGCCTGCCCACCACCTTCTTCAACCGGCGGCTGCCCGAGGGCACCCCGGTGGTCCGGGTCATGACCAACACCCCCGCCCTGGTCGACGAGGCGATGAGCGCGATCTCGGCCGGCGCGCACGCCACCGGCGAGCACCTGGCCCTGGCCGAGGAGATGTTCAAGCCACTCGGGTCGACCGTCCGGGTCCCCGAGTCCCAGCAGGACGCCGTGACCGCCCTGTCCGGCTCCGGGCCGGCGTACTTCTACCTGCTGGTCGAGGCGATGATCGACGCTGGCATCCTGCTCGGCCTGCCCCGACAGGTCGCCCACGAGTTGATCGTGCAGACCGCGATCGGCTCGGCGGTGATGCTGCGCGACTCCGGCGAGCACCCGGTGAAGCTGCGCGAGGCGGTCACCTCGCCCGCCGGCACCACTATCTCCGCCATCCGGGAGCTGGAGAACCACGGCGTCCGGGCGGCCATGCTCGCCGCGCTGGAGGCGGCCCGGGACCGCGCCCGGGAACTGGCCGCCCAGTCCGAGTAGCGGCCCGGCACCGGTCACCGTTCCGCCGCAGCGCCGGCCGCCGCCTTTTGGACGGGCCGGCGGGACATGTCGTCCACAGGAATGCCCCATACTGTCGCGGTGTTCACACTCGCCCAGGCGCGGCACCTGGCGGCCACCCTGCACCCACGCGTCGACGAGCTGATCCGGCTCCGGGCCGACCTGGCCGAGCTGCGCGTCGACCTCGCCGACGGTGGGCTGAGCCCGCTCGGCGGTCTGGCCGAGGTCAAGGGCCTGGAGGCCCGGCTGCACGGGATCGTGGACGAGCTGCACGAGCACGGCATCCAGGTCAAGGGCATCGCCCCGGTACTGCTGGACTTCCCCGGCGAGCGGGCCGGCCGCCCGGTGCTGTGGTGCTGGCTGGAGGGCGACTCCGACGTGCGCTGGTACCACCGCGTCGAGTGCGGCTTCGCCGGCCGCCGCCCGGTGTGAGCGCAGGGCATCGCGCCCGCGACGACCGTCCGCCCCGCCACGGTCCGGTGTCCGACTGAGCCGCCCGGAGCCGGCTGCCCCGCCGTTAGCCTGGGCAGGTCTTTGCTCGAAGCGGGGGCGGGTCAATGCAGGTCAGGCTTCTCGGACCGGTCGACGTGATGGTGGACGACACTCCGCGAACGGTTTCCGGCCTGCGGCGCAAGGCCGTGCTCGCCGTGCTTGCCCTGCACTCGGGCGAGATCGTCAGCACCGGCCGTCTCGTCGATGTGATCTGGGGCGACCGGGCACCCGCGACCGCGCGGAACACCTTGCAGAGCCACGTGTCCTACCTGCGCCGGACGATCGGCGTGCGGAACGTGATCGTGTCGCGACCGCCCGGCTACGAGCTGGACGTGCCGGGTGAGGCCACCGATGTCGAGGCCGCCGAGCGCCTCATCCGCGACGGTACGCGCACCACCGATCAGGCGTACGGACGCTCGTGCCTGCGGACCGCGCTCGGTCTGTGGCGCGGTCGGGCGCTGGTGGACGTCGCCGGCCTCGGCTGGCTGGACGAGCAGGCCGAGCGCCTGGAACACGTCCGGCTGGTGGCGGTGCGGGCCCTCGCGGATGCCCGGTTGGCCCTCGGCGAGCATGCGCAGCTCGTTCCGGAGCTGGACCAGCTCAGCCAGGAACACCCGCTCGACGAGCACATCTACCGACAGCTCATGCTGGCGCTCTACCGCACCGGCCGGCAGTCCGACGCGCTGGCGACGTACCGGCGGCTGCGTCGCACGCTCCACGAGGAGCTGGGGATCGAGCCGAGCCCGGCCCTGCGTGAGTTGGAAGGCGCCATCCTGACCCAGGACCCGGCCCTCGACCCTGCCCCGCAGCCGATCGAGGTGGCCGCCGGTGCGAGGCGCCCGTCGATCCCCGCACACCTACCGCCCGCGGTGTGTGCCTTCGCCGGCCGTACCGCCGAACTCCGCCGGCTCGACGAGCTGCTCGCCGGGACGGACGAGAACGGTCCGACGGCGGTGGTCATCTCGGCCGTGTCGGGAACCGCGGGGGTGGGCAAGACGGCGCTGGCCCTGCACTGGGCCCACCAGGTCGCCGACCGTTTCCCGGACGGTCAGCTGTACGTGAACCTGCGCGGATTCGACGCCGGCGGTTCGGTGCTGGACCCCACCGAGGCGGCGCGGGGGTTCCTGGCCGCGCTCGGAGTTCCGGTGGAGCGCATCCCGGCGGACCTGCCGGCGCAGGCCGGTCTCTACCGCAGCCTGCTGACCGGCAAGCGGGTCCTCGTGCTGCTGGACAATGCCCGCGACGCGGAGCAGGTCCGCCCGCTGCTGCCCGGCTCGGCCGGCTGTCTCGCCGTGGTGACCAGCCGCAACCAGCTCGCCCCGCTGGTCGCCATCGAGGGCGCCCACCCGATCGCTCTGGACGTGCTGCCGACCGAGGAGGCCCAGGACCTGCTGGCCCGCCGGCTGGGCGCCGACCGGGTGGCCGGGGAACCGGACGCGGTGCGCCGGATCATCACGAGTTGCGCACGGCTGCCCCTCGCGCTGGCCATCACCACCTCCCGGGCCGCGACGCGCCCCGGCTTTCCGCTGGCCGTGCTCGCCGAGGAGCTGCGGGACGCGGCGGACGCCCTCGACGCCTTCGACGGCGGGGACCCGACCACCAACGTACGGGTGGTCTTCTCCTGGTCCTACCGCGCCCTGGGCCAGGATGCCGGCCGGTTGTTCCGGCTGCTGGGTCTGCATCCCGGCCCGGACATCGCCGTGCCCGCCGCCGCCAGCCTCACCGGCATCGCGCCGCGCCAGGCGCGGGTCCTGCTGGCCGCGCTGGCCCGGACCCACCTACTCATCGAGCACGCGCCGGGGCGGTACCTCTTCCACGACCTGTTGCGGACCTATGCCACCGAGCTGACCCACGATCTCGACAGCGAGGCCGACCGGCGGGCGGCGGTGCGCCGGCTGCTCGACCACTACCTGCACGTCGCGTACGCCGGTGCCCGGCTGTTGCAGCCGTTCCGTGAGCTGATCGACCTGGAACCCGCCCTGCCCGGTGTCACGACGGTGTCGCCGGCGGACGCCGAGCAGGCGATGGCCTGGTTCGACGCCGAGCATCCGGTGCTGCTCAACGCCGTGGCCCGGGCGGCCGAGGACGACATGCACGGACACGCCTGGCGGCTGGCCTGGACCCTGTCCGACTTCCTGGACCGCAAGGGACACTGGCACGACTGGGTGGTGACCCACGAGACCGCGCTGGCTGCCGCCCAACGGTTGGTGGACCTCCGAGCCGCCGCGAGGGTCCACTGCGGCCTCGGCCGCGCCCGGGCCCAGTTGGGCCGGTTCGCCGACGCCCATGCCCACTTCCGGTCGGCAGCCAGCCTGTCGGGCCAGCTCGACGACCCGGCCGGTCAGGCGCACGCCGACCGCAGCATCGCCTGGCTGTACTCCCGGCAGGGGCAGCACCGGAGGGGACTCGTCCACGCGCTGCGCGCGCTCGAACTATTCGAATCGGTCGGCGACCGTCCGATGCAGGCCAGGGCCCTCAACACGGTCGGCTGGCAGTATGCCCAACTGCGCGACCACGGGCCGGCCCTGCGCTACTGCCAGCGGGCGTTGCGCCTGCTCCGCGAGGTCGGCGACCGCTTCGGCGAGGCCAACACCTGGGACAGCCTCGGCTACGCCCACCACCACCTCGGCGAGTACCAGGAGGCCACCGCCTGTTACCGGCGGGCGGTCGAGCTGTTCCGCGATGTCGGCGACCGCTACTACGAGGCCGACACGCTCAGCCATGCCGGGGACAGCCGCCAGGCGGAAGGCGACCTGGACGCCGCCCGCCGGTCCTGGCAACGGGCCCTGGACATCCTCGACGCGCTCGGTCACTCCGACGCCGAACGGGTTCGCGTGAAGCTCCGCCGGTTCCCAGGACCGCCGCAACTGCTCGGCCCGGCTTCGCCGAGCCCGGTTCGTTGACCGCGCCGTAGCCGTTTCAGCGTCGCGTCAGGCCCGTTCCAGCCCCGGCCGCCAGAGTACGGAGAAGGCGCGAACGCGCCCGACCGTTAGAGGCCGGCCGGCTGTCCGCTGGCGGACGGGGGCACCCGGAACACCATCGCCAGGCGGCCGAGCCGGCACAGCCGGACACGGTGACCAGGGGGCGACGAGCTGCTTCGTCGACCCCTGGTCACCGCCTGTCTCGCAGGCCAGCGGGCGACGGCGGACGGTGAGCGCTCCACCGCTCGTTGGGATTCGCCCCCGCCACCGGCCCGACGTTGCGCCGGCGCCTGCCTGGCAGCCGACTGACAGCGTCTACGTGTCGGCGGCCGGAAGATGACGCCTCAGCCGTTCGTTCACCATGTGCCACGGGTGGTCGTCGGCGGTCGTCCTCGGCCGTAGGGCCTCCGTCTCCGTGAACTCCACGCCGGCTGCGGCGAGCAGCCGGACGTGTCCGGCGTACGAGGGGTGCACCGTCATGCTCTGCTTGGCGTACGGGGAGGCGAGGATCGGCAGGCCCGACATGAGTAGCTCGTTGAGAATGCCGAGGGCGACGTTGTCGTTGATGCCGAGTGCCCACTTGTTGACCGTGTTGAAGGTCGCGGGTGCCACCAGGACGGCGTCGGCCTCGGGGTGCACGGCGGGCTCTCCGGGCGTCCGGGGCGTCCAGCGGACGGGGTGACCGGTCCGCTCGGCCAGGGCCTCCCTGTCGATCCAGGTGGCGGCCGTCGGCGTAGCGATCACGCACACCGTCCAGCCGTCGCATATGAGCAGCTCGACCAACTCGCCGATTCGCTGCGCGGGGGGAGCGGCGCACACCACCAGGTACAGGACCGGATGGTCGGTCATGAAGTCAGCCCAGCTCGCGTAGCCAACGGCCGAAGCCCGGGCGTTGCTGATCGGCGCTCCTTCGACAGCAGGTTCGCCACAAGCGTGCGGGCATGAATGTTGGCGCTGATTGTCTCCGGCGCAATCCGCTCGGCCTCCAAGAAATGGAGCACGGCCAGGGACGGTCCCTCGTTGTTCGCTGCGCTGGCTACCGCGAGGTCGAGGTGAACCTGAGCTCGTCGGCTGACCAGGCCCGCCGGAAGCTTTGAGGTGTCAAGGGGCTTGCTGACCTCAAATGCTCGGTCGTACTGGCCGGCATCGACTGCCACCGAAACGCGGTGAATGACCACGTTGGTCGGGCCGAATGCGGTCCACATCCGGTTCCCGTCCGCTCTCAGATTCGCGGCCAACCGCTCGGCGTCTGCGAGGCGTGAATCCGCGTTGTCTGAACGGCCGAGCCGTGCTGCGACGACGGCACTCAGCAGTGTCAGTGCGCCGCGAACGGAGAGCAGGTCCGGGTCATCGATCCGTTGGCGTACTGACAACTGCTCGATGCTCGCCAGCGCCGTCTGTTCCGCCTCGTGCATGTGACCAGGCAGGCGCAGGTAGGCGCAGGATGCCTGGTAGGCAGCCACTCCGGCGAGGGCCTTGTCCTCGACGAGATGTGCGGCGGTGGCGGCTCGGTCAGCGGTGACGAGGGCGATCTCTCCGTCTCCGGCCTTGACGGCCAGCTTCGATGCGGCCAGGTATGCGGCAGCCAGCAGTTTGATGGCTGTGCTCCGCTGTGGGCCCGAGCTGTTGCCCGCCAGAACGGTCGCTTGGCTGAGGACGTCTGGAACCTGGCGGGCCACGTTGTCATAGCTAGCCTGCTGGTACAAGCGATGGAGTTGTCCGACGCTACGCCGGACATCCACAGTGCGAGGTTCGAGCCGAATTGCTGGCGGCAGGTAGCTGGTAGTGAGGAAGGCCCGCAAGGGGCTTAGTAGCTCTGTGCGAGCCGGGGCTGCCTTCGCGTTATCTCCCATGGCCTGCCCTCGCCTCCGTACGATCGATACATCGCCCAGCATGCCGTCGAACTGGTCGGGCGTGACCCGGAGGACAGCCGCGATGCGGGTGCGGTGCCAAGGTTGAGGGTCGGTCTCCGCGTTCTCCCACCTGACGACGGTGGAACGGTCGACGCCGAGTGTTTCGGCGAGCCGTTCCTGACTGAAGCCGAGTGTCTTGCGGCGCTGGCACAGCCGGTGTCGCTTGAGTGCCACGGGCACCGTCCCTTCGTACTCGGGACCACTCTAGTGACGCTGCGTACGTTCGGCAGATACTCAGATGCCTCAGTTGTGCGACATTTCAGCTCCTTTGACGCTGTAGCCCCTGGTCACGGGGCCGGCGAGGGTGGGGGCATGGCCCGGGGCGGGTGCCGGGCTCCGGTGGGAGCGTCACCCCGAGCGCTTCCACCGTCCCCGCCCGCCCCGGTGCCGCTCCACTTCTCAACCAACGGTGGCCAGCGGTGACGTACCGGATGGGGTCGTTCGGCCGGCTCGGGCCGGCAGGGGTGCGCGACGCGGTGACGCGGTGGCTGCGGCTGGTGGCTGCGGACGCCGACCTGTCGCCGTACCTCGTCGGGGTCGATCGGACCCGGCTCGCCGGGCACCTGGCGCTGACCCTCACGACGGCGCTCGGCGGCCCGGCCGGCGGCATCGCCCGCCCGGCAGCGGGCGCGTGGCGCGGCCTCGGGCTCACCGAGGCGCAGCACCGGCGGGTGGTCGACTACCTGACCGGGGTGCTGCTGGCGCGCGACCTGCCGGCGGCGGCGGTCGAGGCGGCGGGCCGGGCGTTCGCCGACGAGGCAGGGCCCCCGGCCACAGGCCAGGCCGCGTCGTGGGCGGCGACCTTCCGGTACGCGGACGTGGCGGCCCGCCACTTCCGGGCGGCGACGGGCGGTGGCCCGCAGGGGCGGGACGGGCCGCTGCTGTTCGCGAGTCTCGCCCGGCTGGTCGACGGCGGCGACGACCCGGCGGGGCGGGCGGCCCTGCTGACGGTGCTGGGACGGGCCCGGCGGCGGTACGGCCTGCGCCCCGAGCACGCCGAGTCGATCGCCGACGCCCTTCTCGCCGTGTCGCCTCGGAAGGAGCGGCGGACGCCGGAGCTGACCGCCGACTGGCTGTTTCGCTGCCGCGAGGCGCTGCGCGAACTGCCGCCGGGCGGGACCGGGCCGGCGTGGTGGTCGGCCCGGGTCGTCAACCACGACCGGGCGGGCGACAACGTCGCGATCCTGACCGTACAACCGGGGGAGCGCCTGCCGCACCGGCCCGGCCAGGCCGTCCCGGTCTGCACGCCCCGCCGGCCCGGCGTGTGGCGCTGGTACTGCCCGGCCAACGCACCGCGCCCCGACGGAACCCTCGAGCTGCACGTCCGCGCGGTCGCCGCGGGCGCCGTCTCCCGCAGCCTCGTCCACGAGGTACGCCCCGGCGAGCCGCTCTGGCTCGGCCCGCCCGCCGAGGTCGGGCTGACCCCCCACCCGCGACCCCGCCGGGACCTGCTCCTGGTCGCCGGGGGCACCGGCCTCGCGCCGCTGCGCGCCATCGTCGAGCAGGTCGCCGCCGCCCCGGACGGCCGCCGGGTCACCCTCGTCGTGGGTGCCCGCACCTTCGCCGACCTGTACGACGCGATCATCCTGGACAAGCTCCAGTGCGCCCACGGCTGGCTGACCATCGTGCCGGCGTTCTCGCACGACGTCTTCGCCGAGCCGGCCGAGCGGGGCGACGCCCTCACCGTGGCCCTCGATCGCCACGAGTCCGGGCAGGAGGTGTATGTCTGCGGGCCGCCGGCCATGCTGGCCGGCGCGCGGCTGCGGCTGCGCGCGGCGGGGGTTCCCGCCGCGCGCAGCCGGCTGCCCGAGACCTTCACCCGTTGACGGCTGCCCGAGACCTTCACCCGTTGACGGCTGCCCGAGACCTTCACCCGTTGACGGCTGCCCGCGGCCGGTCCGCCGTCAGTCGCGCGGCTTCGTCTCCAGGGGCCACTGCGTGCTGACCGTCTCGTTCCGGCCCTGCCGGTCGAAGTAGCTCTGGAGGTCCCGGGACTGCTCGGCGTACCAGCCGATCTGTGCCTGGTGCAGCAGGTCCGGCCGCATCCGGGCAATGCGCTCGTGTCGGGCCGCGATCGACCGGGCCATGTCGGCCGCCGCCCGCGCGTCGCTGGCCGCCTCGTGGGCGGTCTCCAGCGTGACCTCGTAGTACCGGCACAGGTCGCCCAACTGCTTGCTGCCGTACCAGCGGGGCTCGACCTCTTTGTGCAGCACCGACGGGTCGATGACGACGGCCCGGTCCCAGTCGATGGCGGGCAGGCCGTGCCGGGCCAGTTCCGTGTGCAGGGCCGTGACGTCGTACGGGGCGCAGAAGGCCACCAGCGGGATTTCGTCGGCGATCAGCTTGGCGACCGCCGTTCCCAGGTCTACCAGCGCCTCCCGGGCGGGCTGGCCGCCGCTGCGGACCATCTCGTCGGTGATGCCGTGCCGGGCCGTCGCGTCGGCGGGGATCGACACACCCGGGTCGATGAGCCACTCCTGCGTCGTTCCGTCCGAGTGGACCAGCGCAGCAGAGATGATCCGGGTCTCCGTCGGCTCGGGCAGCGTGCCCTCGAGGTCGAAGCCCACCACCGGCAGGTCGTGCCACCCGGTGTGCCGGCCGACCGGCGGCGCGATCCGGACCGGGACGCATCCGTGGTGGTACGGGTTCCAACGACCGTCGACGTTGACGGCCTGACCGGCACCTGCCTGCACCTGGGCGCTGCACGTGCCGCAGCGCCCAGCGTACTTGTTGATCATCTCGGAGATCTCCTGTGGGAGTTGCTTGTGAGCCTGGAGATGATCTTCGAGTACGTGCCGGGCGGGCGTCTGATCGGGCTCGCCGACGATCGGCCCGAGGGCCGCTCCGTTCGGATGGTCGGATCGGCGGCGTCGTTCGGGCGAGCAGATGTTCGGAGTAGACGCTGTTGAAGCCCTTGGCCACCCCTGACTTCGGCAGATGCGCTGGAGCGGTTCGCTGGTGGTGGTGGGCTCGTCGTTCAGCTCGGCGGGGGCGCACGCCCGACCGATCCGGTGGGCTATCGCCTTCCGGCACTCTGGACGGTTGCGGACCGAACCACCCCTATCCACCCCTGTAGGCAATCGGTGATCTTCCATCGAACCCGCATCCAGTGATACCTATCTCTTACCACGACTTCCCACCCCCAGGAGTGCTACGTGCGGAGATCCCGCTTCATTACCCTCGCCGTGAGTGTTGCGGCGTCCCTCGGCGCCACGCTCACGCTGGCCGTTCCCGCCCAGGCGTCCGCCAGCGACCACTACGTCGCCCTCGGCGACTCGTACGCCTCCGGCGTCGGTGCCGACAACTACACGGCCGAGAGCGGTGCCTGTAAGCGCAGCACAAACGCGTACTCCGCGCTGTACAACACCAAGATCAAGCCGGCCTCGTACAAGTCGGTGGCCTGTTCCGGGGCGATCACGTCGGACGTGATCAACAAGCAGATCTCGGCGCTGTCGTCGAGCACCACGCTGGTCAGCGTCACCATCGGCGGCAACGACGTCGGCTTCTCCACCATCATGTCCACCTGCGTGCTCCAGGGCGAGAGCCAGTGCGTGGCCGCCGTGGCCGCCGCCGAGACCAAGGCGCGCACGGAGCTGCCCGGCAAGCTGGCGAACGTCTACAACGGAATCAAGGCCAAGGCGCCCGCGGCCCGGGTGGTGGTCGTCGGCTACCCGGTCTTCTACCAGCTCGGCACGCCCTGCGTCGGGCTCACCACGACCTCCCGGACGAGGCTCAACGCGGGCATCAACCTGGTCGACGACATCATCCGCACCGCCGCCACCTCGGCCGGGTTCAAGTTCGCCGACGTGCGGTCGGCCTTCGTCGGCCACCAGCTGTGCAGCTACGGCGACAAGTGGATGCACGCCCTGAACTTCCTGAACATCGGCGTCTCGTACCACCCGACGGCGGCCGGCCAGGCCGGCGGCTACTACCCGGTCTTCCGCTCCGCCGCGGGCTGACCGGGCCGGCCCCGGCCGGTGACCTCCGAGGCCGCGCCCCCACCCCGACGGGTGGGCGCGCGGCCTCGATCAATTCGGGGCGGGGGGCGGCGGGCTACGCCGGCAGGATCTTCTCGATCGCCGCGCGCAGCTCCGGGGAGTCCGGCGCGACGGTCGGGGCGAACCGGGCGGCCACCGTGCCGTCCGGCGCCACCAGGAACTTCTCGAAGTTCCACCGCACGTCGCCGACGTGCCCGTCGGCGTCCGGCGTGGTCACCAGCTCCGCGTACAGCGGGTGCCGGGCCGGGCCGTTGACGTCCACCTTCTCCGTGAGCGGAAAGGTCACCCCGTAGTTGACCTGGCAGAACTCGCCGATCTCGGCGGCGGTGCCCGGCTCCTGGCCGGCGAACTGGTTGCACGGCACGCCGAGCACCACCAGGCCCCGGTCGGCGTAGGTCTCGTGCAGGGCTTGGAGGCCGGCGTACTGCGGGGTGAGGCCGCAGCGGGACGCCACGTTCACCACCAGCAGGGCCCGGCCCCGGTGGTGGTCGAGGTCCGCCGGGCCGCCGGTCAGCGCGTCGATCTGAGTGTCGAAAACGGTCATCCGCCGAGGCTACCGACCGGCCGCGACGGCCGGACGGAACCCGGTTTCTCGTAGATCGACACATGTACATCTTGACGAAGTGATGACGCCGTGAGTAGCGTCTCACCATCCTTTAGGAAAGTTTCCTAACTGTTTGGGGAGACGTCACATGAAGAGATCGTTCCGCCGGGCCCTCTGGGCCGGCGCCGTGGTCGCAGTGACCGCCGCAGCGGTCCCGATGACTTCGGCGTTCGGCGCCGGAAGTGTGACCGCCACGTTCGCCAAGGTGCAGGACTGGGGGACCGGTCACGAAGGCCGGGTGACCGTCGCCAACGACTCCGCCGCCAGCATCAGCACCTGGCGCATCGAGTTCGACCTGCCTGCCGGCACCAGCATCAGCAGCTCCTGGGACGCCGACGTCACCAGCAGCGGCAACCACTACGTGGCAGTGAAGAAGAGCTGGGCCGGCCCGCTCGCCCCCGGGGCGAGCGCAAGCTGGGGCTACAACGGTGCCGGGGCGTACAAGGCGCCGCTGAACTGCACCATCAACGGCGCTCCGTGCGGCGGGGGCACCATCCCGACCACCCCGCCGCCGACGACGACCCCGACGACGACCCCGACGGCCACCCCGCCCCCCACGACCCCGCCGCCGACCACCCCGCCGCCGACCACGCCCCCGCCGGGCGGCAAGAAGGTCGTCGGGTACTTCGCCGAGTGGGGCGTCTACGGCCGTAACTACCACGTCAAGAACATCCACACCAGCGGGTCCGCCGCGAAGCTGACCCACATCCTGTACGCCTTCGGCAACACCGCCGGCGGTCGCTGCAGCATCGGCGACAGCTACGCCGACTACGACAAGGCGTACACGGCCGCGGACAGCGTCGACGGCGTCGCCGACACCTGGGACCAGCCGCTGCGCGGCAGCTTCAACCAGCTCCGCAAGCTGAAGAAGATGTACCCGCACCTCAAGGTCATCTACTCCGTGGGCGGCTGGACCTGGTCGAGCGGCTTCACCCAGGCCGCGCAGAACCCGGCCGCGTTCGCCGAGAGCTGCTACAACATGGTCGAGGACCCGCGCTGGGCGGACGTCTTCGACGGCATCGACGTCGACTGGGAGTACCCGAACGCCTGCGGCCTCACCTGTGACACCAGCGGCCCCAACGCCTTCAAGAACGTGGTCGGCGCGCTGCGGACCAGGTTCGGCTCCTCGGCGCTGGTCACCGCGGCCATCACCGCGGACGGCAGCACCGGCGGCAAGATCGACGCCGCCGACTACGCCGGCGCGGTGCCGAACCTCAACTGGATCATGCCGATGACGTACGACTTCTTCGGTGCCTGGGCTGCGCAGGGTCCCACCGCCCCGCACTCGCCGCTCACCTCGTACCCGGGCATCCCGCAGCAGGGCTTCTGGAGCGACGCGGCGATCCAGAAGCTCAAGAGCAAGGGCATCCCGTCCGACAAGCTGCTGCTCGGCATCGGCTTCTACGGCCGGGGCTGGACCGGGGTCACCCAGGCCACCCCGGGTGGCACCGCCACCGGCGCGGCCCAGGGCACCTACGAGGCCGGCTTCGAGGACTACAAGGTCCTCAAGAACACCTGCCCGGCCACCGGCACCATCGCCGGCACCGCATACGCCAAATGCGGCAGCAACTGGTGGAGCTATGACACCCCGTCGACCATCGGCGGCAAGATGACGTACGCGAAGAACCAGGGCCTCGGTGGCGCATTCTTCTGGGAGCTCTCCGGCGACACGAGCAACGGTGAGCTGATCGGCGCCATCAAGGGCGGCCTCGGCTGAGCTGAGGGCCGACGCAACACCCACACGGCGGGGAGGGACCAGTGCCTGGTCCCTCCCCGCCCGCTCGTGTCGCCGGCACCCTCGCCACACCCGCCCCGCCTGCCCCGTCGTGACGCCCGCGTGGCGCACCGGATGCTCGGCGGGGCCGGGGCGATGTGTCAGACTCGCGCATCGGCACCTGCCCGTGCCGGGTCCAGGGGAGGGACGGATGGCTGTGACTCACTCCAGGTCGGCGCTCGTCGCGGCGCTCGCGCTCCTGCCGTTCGCCCTGTTCGGCTGCGGGCTCGGCGGCGACGACGAGAAGGCCGCGGCGGAGCAGCCCGGGCGGGCGCCCGCCGAGGAGGCGGCCACCAAGGCCCGCGAGCGGGTGCAGGCGTACCTCGACGCGATGATCGCCAAGGACGCCGCAGCCGGGCGCAGCCAGCTCTGCGCCCCCGCCCAGGGTGGCTTCGACTCCGCCGCAACCGGCCCGAACGGCGACTTCGCCGACCACTTCACCGTGACGGAGGCGGCCATCACCGACGTCCGCCCCGGCGCGGCCGGGCAGGAGGTCAGCACGTCGGTCACCGTCACCGTCGGCGCCCGCGAGGCCGCCCGGCCACTGCTGTTCACCGTCACCCGCAGCGGTGCCGACTGGTGCGTCGCGGGGGAGGCGCCGGGCGGGCACACCCCGGGGCCGACGGTTACCCCCTGACATCCTCCCGCCACGCCGCGCTGCGGCGTCCCGGAGCTCCCAACCTCCGGAACCGTCCCCCTCGACGCCCGGTCCCTCCGGGGGCCGCCGTACGCTTTCCCCATGCGCCATGAGTGGCATCAGCTGAGCCATCCCGCCGTGGGCAGCCCCGGCCTGCAGACCAGCCGTCCGACCGTCGACTCCGCCGAGGACGCAGCCCTCGGCCTGGACCGCTGGCGGGACCTGCCCCGGGCACAGATCCCGCCGTGGCCGGACCCGGCCGCGGTCGCCGAGGTCTGCAAGGTGCTCGACACCGTGCCGTCGGTCGTCGCGCCCTACGAGGTAGACCAACTCCGGAACCGCCTCGCGCTGGTCTGCGAGGGCAAGGCGTTCCTGCTCCAGGGCGGCGACTGCGCGGAGACCTTCGTCGACAACACCGAGCATCACCTGCTCGCCAACGCCCGCACCCTGCTCCAGATGGCGATCGTGCTGACCTACGGCGCGTCACTGCCGGTGATCAAGGTCGCCCGGGTCGCCGGGCAGTACACCAAGCCCCGGTCGCTGCCGACCGACGCCCGAGGGCTGCCCGCCTACCGCGGCGACCTGATCAACTCGCTGGAGGCCACGCCGGAGGCGCGCGTCGCCGACCCGCAGCGCATGATCCGGGCGTACGCGAACTCGGCCGCCGCGATGAACATGCTCCGGGCGTACCTGGCGGGCGGGCTGGCCGACCTGCACGCGGTGCACGACTGGAACAAGGGCTTCGTCAAGAGCTCCCCGGCCGGCGAGCGCTACGAGGCGATCGCCCGGGAGATCGACCGGGCGCTCGCCTTCATCAGCGCCTGCGGGATGACCGAGGACGACGCGCTGCGCACCGTCACCCTCTACTGCTCCCACGAGGCCCTCGCGCTGGAGTACGACCGGGCGCTCACCCGGGTCTCCGGCAACCGGGGGTACGGCCTGTCCGGGCACTTCCTCTGGATCGGCGAGCGGACCCGGCAGATCGACGGCGCGCACATCGACTACATCTCCCGCATCGCCAACCCGATCGGCGTGAAGCTCGGCCCGACCACCACCCCGGACGAGGCGATCGAGCTCTGCGAGAAGCTCAACCCGGACAACATCCCCGGCCGGCTGACCCTGATCAGCCGGATGGGCAACCACAAGGTCCGCGACGCCCTGCCACCGATCGTGGCGAAGGTCACCGCCGCCGGCGCGAAGGTCGTCTGGCAGTGCGACCCGATGCACGGCAACACCCACGAGTCCTCCAACGGCTACAAGACCCGGCACTTCGACCGGATCGTCGACGAGGTTCTCGGCTACTTCGAGGTGCACCGGGGCCTGGGGACCCACCCGGGCGGCCTGCACGTCGAGCTGACCGGTGAGAACGTCACCGAGTGCCTCGGCGGTGCCCAGGGCATCGAGGACCTCGACCTGCCGGACCGGTACGAGACCGCCTGCGACCCACGGCTGAACACCCAGCAGTCGCTGGAGCTGGCTTTCCTGGTGGCGGAGATGCTCCGTGGCTGACGCGAGGAGTGAGCTTGCGAGCCCCGCAGTCGGCGGCCGAAGGAATGACTGTGGCTGACGCGAGGAGTGAGCTTGCGAGCCCCGCAGTCGGCGGCCGAAGGAATGACTGTGGCTGACGCGAGGAGTGAATGTGGGTGATCTTCTTGTCGACCTGCGATCGGACACCGTGACCCGGCCCACCGCCGGGATGCGGGAGGCGATGGCCAACGCCGAGGTCGGCGACGACGTCTACGGCGAGGACCCGACGGTCAACGCCCTGGAGACCGAGGTCGCCGCCCTGTTCGGGCACGAGGCGGCGCTGTTCGCCCCGACCGGGTCGATGGCCAACCAGATCGCCCTGCAACTGGTGGTGCCGCCCGGCGACGAGCTGCTCTGCGACGCCGACGCGCACATCGTCACGTACGAGATCGGCGCGGCGGCGGCGTACGGCGGGATCTCGTCGCGGACCTGGCCGGCGGACGGCGCGGACATCAACCCCGAACTGGTCGCCGGCATGGTCCGGCCGGACGGCTACTTCGCGGTGCCGACCCGGGCCATCGCCGTGGAGCAGACCCACAACCGCGGCGGCGGCGGGGTGATCCCGCTGGCCACCCTGCGCGAGCTGCGCCGGGTGGCCGACGCCAACGGGCTGGCCCTGCACTGCGACGGCGCCCGGATCTGGCACGCCCACGTCGCGGACGACGTGCCGCTGGCCACCTACGGGGCCTTGTTCGACACCATGTCGGTCTGCCTGTCCAAGGGCCTCGGCGCGCCGGTCGGCTCGCTCGTCATCGGCAGCGCGGAGAAGATCGAGCGGGCCCGGTTCGTCCGCAAGCGGATGGGCGGCGGGATGCGCCAGGCCGGCGTGCTTGCCGCCGCCGGCCGGTACGCCCTCGCGCACCACGTCCAGCGGCTCGCCGACGACCACGCGAAGGCCGTCCGACTGGCCGAGGCGGTCGCGCCGTTCGGGGTGCTCGCCTCGGCGGTGCGGACGAACATCGTCCCGCTGGACCTGACCAAGTTTCCGCTGGACGCGCGGGGCCTGGCCGCCGCCGCCCGCGCCGAGGGCGTACTGATCTCGGTCCTCGGCCCGCGCACCGCCCGCCTGGTCACCCACCTGGACGTCGACGACACCGCCATCGCCCACGCCACCCAGACCCTGACGACCCTCCTGCACCGCTAACCCCACCCCCACCCCCCGGTCGCCCCGGTGATCAAGAGGCTTGCGTCGGGATCCGGCGCTCGGAAAGCTCTTGATCAACGTGGCCTGGCCGGGCCCGCCTGGGCCGGTGGGTCAGGGGTGGAGGCGGGTGAGGGTGGCTATGTCGGCGGCGTGGCCCTCGTGTTTCTCGGTGGGGGTCTCCACCACCACCGGAATGCCCGCCGTGGCGGGGTGGGCCATCAGTTCGGCGAACGCCGGCTCGCCGATGCCGCCCTTGCCGATGTTCTCGTGCCGGTCCCGGGTCGAGCCGCACAGGTCCTTCGAGTCGTTGGCGTGCACCAGTCGCAGCCGGTCCGGCCCGACCGTCGCGACCAGCGTGTCCAGGCAGGCCGTCATGCCGCCCTCGACGGCCAGGTCGTGCCCGGCGGCCCAGGCGTGGCAGGTGTCGAAACAGACGCCCAGGCCGGGGTGTCGGTCCACCGAGTCCAGGTACGGGCCGAGATGCTCCACCCGGGAGGCCAGCGACCGGCCGCCACCCGCGCTCGGCTCGACCAGCAGCAGCGGGCCACCCGTCGCCAGCGTCTCGTCGAGCAGGGGCAGCAGCGCCTCGCGTACCTGACGCATGGCCGCGTCGGCGTGACCCGCGTCGACCGCGCTGCCGGCGTGGAAGACCACCCCGGAGGCGCCGATCGCCCGCCCCCGGCGCAGCGCGTGGGCCAGGGTCTGCGCCGACCGCTCGACCGTGGCCGGGGTGGGGGAGCCGAGGTTCACCAGCAGCGACGCGTGGACGAACACCGGCACCCCCCGCTCGGCGCAGCCGTCGCGGAACAGCGCGTCCTGGGCCGGGTCGCCCGCCGGGAGCGCCCAGCCCCGGGAGTTGGAGACGTAGACCTGGACGGCCTCGGAGCCGGCCGCGTCGACGTACGGCAGGGCCGCCTTCGCCAGCCCGCCCGACGTGGGGGTGTGCGAGCCGACCGGCCGGCGGAGAGCGGACGCCGACATCTCTACAGACACCCGATCGTGATCTGGGTGCCCGGCGCCACCTGGGCGTTCTCGCCCGGGTTCTGGAACCGGACGATGCCGTTCGGGTTGAACTGCACGTTCACCGGGAAGCCCTGGCTCTCCAACTGCTGCTTGGCCTGCTGGCAGGGCAGGTCGAGCACCCGGGGCACGACCACCGGGGCGGGGCCCTTGCTGACGTCCAGCTTGACCTGGGCCCCCTTCTCCACGCCCGCGCCGTCCGCCGGGCTCTGCCCGAGGATCTCGTCCTTCGGCTTGTCCGAGTCCTTGTACGTCTCGACCGGCACCAGGCCGAGCTGGGACAGGGCGGCGCGGGCCTCGTTGACGTTCTTGCCGACGAGGTTCGGCACCGAGATCGGGGCCTTGCCCTTGCTCAGGATGACGGTGACCTTCGCGCCCGGCTTGACCTCGGCACCGACCTTCGGGTTGGTGTCCACCACCACGCCCTCGGGCAGGTTGTCGTCGTACCGGGGGGTGCCCTTGGCGACCACCAGCTTGGCGTTGGTCAGGTCGGCCTGGGCCAGCTCGAACTCCTTGCCGACCACGTCCGGCACGGGGAACCGGTCCGGCCCTAGCGAGAGGGTGAGGGTGATGGCACCGCCCTTGAGGATCCGGGCGGCCGAGACCGGGCTCTGTGCCACCACGCCGTCGCGCGGGACCTTCTCGTCGTAGCGGGGCTCGGCGTACTCGAGGGTGAAACCGCCCCGGGTCGCCTGCGCCTGCGCTTCGGCCTTGCTGAGGCTGACCAGCTCCGGGGCCACCGTGTACCGGCCGACCCCGAACCACCAGCCGGTGAGCGCGGCGATCAGGACGAGCACCACGGCCGCCGCCAGCAGGCCCATGCGCCCCCGCGGGTCGCCGAGCACCCGGGCCCGCAGGGCGGCGATCCGGCCGCCCGGGCTGGGGCTCTCCGGCTCGGCCCGCCGCCGGTGCGGGCGCTGCTCCTTGTGCTCGGGCAGCCGGGCCCAGGCCGGGCGCTCGGCGGGCCGGACCGCCGCTACCACCATGGTGGGCTGATTCAGCGGGGTTGCGTCGTCGGTCACCGCGCGCAGCACGGCGGTGTGCGCGTTCGGGTTGCCCAGCTCGTCGCGGGCGACCTGGACCTCGGCCAGCAGGACGCCGGCGTCGGCCGGCCGCGCCTCCGGGTCGCGTCGGGCGGCCCGAGCGACGAGGTCGTCGAGCGCCTTCGGCAGCCCCGGCACCAGCGTCGACGGGGCTGGCACGTCGTTGTCGACGTGCTGCCAGGCGACGTCCACCGGCCGGTCGCCGTCGTACGGGACCCGGCCGGTGAGCATCTCGAACAGCACGATGCCGGCCGAGTAGACGTCGGTGCGGGTGTCGGAGTGCCCGTCGGTGACCAGTTCCGGCGCGACGTACGCCACCGTGGCCATGAGCTGGTTGCCCGGCTCGTCCTCGGCGCTGGCCTCCACCGCCCGGGCCAGCCCGAAGTCGGCGACCTTGACCACGCTGTCGACCAGGTTGGCGACCCCGCCGGTGGGCGCCTCGGCGACCAGCACGTTCTCCGGCTTGACGTCGCGGTGCACCAGGCCGGCCCGGTGCGCGGCGGCGATCGCGGCGAGCATCTGCTCCATGATCGCCAGCGCCTCGTCCGGGTGCAGCCGGCGCCGCTCGGCGAGCACGTCGCGCAGCGTCCGGCCGCGCACGTACTCCATCACCAGGTACGGCAGGCCGGCGTGGGTGCCCTGGTCGTAGACCGCCACCACGTTCGGGTGGGTCAGCCGGGCGATGGTCTTCGCCTCGTCGGTGAACCGCTCCAGGAACCCGGCCGTCCGGGCCCGCGTCTCGGCGGCCTGGGTCGGGTGAATGATCTTGACCGCGACGGTGCGCTCCAGGCGCTCGTCGGTGGCGGTGTACACGGTCGCCATGCCGCCACGGGCCACGCGACCGCGAATGCGGTAGCGCCCGTCGATCAGCGAGCCCAGCAACGTGTCGGCGACCTGTGTGTCCATCGGCAGGCAGTCTATGTGTCCAGAGGGCAGAGGTTGAACAGGATGCCACAGATGGTTGGCGAGGGGGCCCGTCCCGCCGCGCTCACGTCGCCCCTCGGAGTCCTCCCGGCACCCGTCCGGACCGGTCGAGGGGGTGCCCTCGCCGCTGCTGCCGGCAACGTGGCAGGGTGATCGGGTGACCGACTCCGTACCCTCCGACCAGGCTGCCTCCGGCGCCGCCCTCGCCGGCCCGACCGATCCGGCCCGCTGGCTGACCCTGCCGGACGTCGCCGAGCGCCTCGACCTGTCGATCAGCAAGATCCACCAGATGATCCGGGACCGGGAGCTGCTCTCGGTGCGCCGCGACGGCATCCGCCGGATTCCCGTCGACCTGGTGGCCAACCAGACCGTGCTCAAGCACCTGCCCGGGGTGCTCACCCTGATGACCGACGCCGGCTACGACGACGAGGCCGCGCTGCGTTGGCTCTACGAGCCCGACGACACCCTGTCCGGCGGCACCCCGGCCGCCACGCTCGGTGGCGACCACGCCCGCGAGGTCAAGCGCCGCGCCCAGGCCCTCGGCTTCTGACCCCCTGACCCACCCCGCCCGACCCCTGTTTCCCGTCGCACCGGGCGGGTCGGGCGGGCTGCGCCGTACCGGGCGGCCCTGGCCGGGATGGCGGGTCGGCCGGGCGGGGCGGGGTCAGTCGGCGCGGCGGGTGGCGGCGACGGCGAGGTCGACCAGCGCCTGGCGGGCCTCCGTCTCCAGGTCGACGGCGGCCAGCGCGGCCAGCGCCGTGTCGGTCAGCGTGGCGATCCGCTCCTCGGTGCGGGCCAGCGCCCCGGTCGAAGTGATCAGCTCGCGCAGCCGGGCCACCCCGTCCTCGTCCAGGCCCGGGTCGCCGAGCCGGCCGAGCAGTAGCTCCCGGCCGGCCGCGTCGGTGGCCTCCACGGCCGCCGCGACCAGGAACGTCCGCTTGCCCTCGCGCAGGTCGTCGCCGGCCGGCTTGCCGGTCTGCGACGGGTCGCCGAACACCCCCAGCACGTCGTCACGCAACTGGAACGCCTCGCCCAGCGGCAGTCCGTACGCCGAGTAGGCAGCCCGGACGTCCGCCGTCGCGCCGGCCAGCGCGGCACCCAGCAGCAGCGGACGCTCGACCGTGTACTTCGCCGACTTGTACCGGGCGACCTTGCCCGCGCGCTCCACCGAGGTGTCGCCGGTGGCCTGGGTGAGCACGTCGAGGTACTGCCCGACGGTGACCTCGGTGCGCATCTCGTCGAAGACCGGGCGGGCCCGGGCCACGATCCGCGGGTCCAGCCCGGCGGAGTGCAGCAGCTCGTCGGACCAGACCAGACACAGGTCGCCGAGCAGGATCGCCGCAGCGTCGCCGAACCCGTCGGCGTTGCCGCCCCAGCCGGCGCTGCGATGCCGGGCGGCGAACCGCCGGTGCACCGCCGGCTCGCCGCGCCGGGTGTCCGAGCGGTCCATCAGGTCGTCGTGGATCAGCGCGCTGGCCTGCACGAACTCCAGTGCAGCCAGCGCGGTCACCACCTGGTCCGAGTCGCCCCCGCCGGCACCCCGGAACCCCCAGTACGCGAAGGCCGGGCGCAGCCGCTTGCCGCCGCCCAGCACGAACGCCTCGATCGCCTCGGCCACCGGCACCAGGTCTTCGTCGACGCCCTTCATCCAGGCGTGCTGGCCGGCCAGGAACTCGGTCAGGGCCTTGTCGACCCGCTGACGCAGGCCAGCGCGGTCGACGGGGGACACGGGAGCAGCGTGGGTCACGCCCCCGACGCTAGCGGGTCGCCCGGGACGGTGCCGCATCCGTGGCCCGTGGCGCGCCGTGGGCCACCCCGCCCGCCGAACGCCGTCGCACCGGGGTTAGCGCCTGGTCGCGGGCGGTGATCGCCGGCCCGCCCGGTGGACGGGCCGGCCGGGTGGCGGTGCCGGCCGGATGGTGGCGGTGGGGGCAGGTGACGGGCCGCCGCGCAGGCGAGGGCGGCGCGTCGCCGTACCGTCGGCTCGCGGGCGTGCTGGGCGTGCTGGGCGTGCCGGGCGTGCCGGGCCGGCCGGCGGCGTGCCCCGGCGAGCTGGCCGGCTGTGCTCGGCGGCCTCGGCCAGTAGCTCGACCGGCACGGCGAGGGTCACGGCCAGCCATCCCAGCCAGAAGTCCCCCGGCACGCGGAGCTGCCGCTCCCAGCGCGACACCTCGTGCCGACTCAGCGTGGGCACGCCCGAGGCGGCGCACAGCTCGGCGGCGAGGAGCTGCTGACTGCGGCCCCGGGCCAGCCGGAGCCGGGCGAGCAACGGCCCGAGCGGCTCGGGGCCGGGTGGCGTGGGCGGCGTCATCGGTCCTCCGGGAGGGGTCGGCGCGGCGACGGCGTCGACCTGCCCGAACGGGCGGGACCGGTGTGCCGCCGGTCGGTGCTGACCCCCGCGCGGGCCCCCGGGAGCCGGCCCCGTCCGCGCTGCCCACCTGTCTACTCCGGGGGTACGACGGTGGCCGTCGTGGCGTGGTGCGAGAGGAACCTCAGGGCCG
The DNA here is from genome assembly GCF_050948415.1 of Micromonospora sp. CA-111912. NCBI lineage: Bacteria > Bacillati > Actinomycetota > Actinomycetes > Micromonosporales > Micromonosporaceae > Micromonospora > Micromonospora sp. CA-111912. The sequence goes on along the minus strand of NZ_CP192007.1, from coordinate 5,334,764 downwards.
GTACGGCCCGCCTTCCGGGCACCGGGACGACCGGTTCCGTCTCGCGGCTCCTGGTGCGGTCGCGCCAGGTGGGAAAGTCTGGGCCCGGCAGGTGCCGGCCGCTAGAGTTCAGGCGTGGCGCTCGGTCTTCCCTCGGTCCTCCCCAATCCCCAGCCGGCGATCGGGGAGCTGATCCGTGACCGTCAGCCCACCTTCTCGTTCGAGTTCTTCCCGCCCAAGACCCCGCAGGGCGAGCGGCTGCTCTGGCAGGCGATCCGAGAGCTGGAGTCGCTGCGCCCGTCGTTCGTCTCGATCACCTACGGGGCCGGCGGGTCGACCCGGGACACCACGGTCGCGGTGACCGAGCGGATCGCCACCGAGACCACCCTGCTGCCGATGGCGCACCTGACCGCGGTCAACCACTCCGTCGCCGAGCTGCGCAACGTCATCGGCCGGCTGGCCGGCGTCGGGGTGCGCAACATTCTGGCCGTGCGGGGCGACCCGCCGGGCGACCCGGGCGGGGAGTGGGTCCGCCACCCCGAGGGCGTGCTCTACGCCGAGGACCTGGTCCGGCTGGTCCGCGACGCCGGCGACTTCAGCGTCGGGGTGGCCGCCTTTCCCTACAAGCACCCGCGCTCGGCCGACGTGGCCGGCGACACCGCGCACTTCGTCCGCAAGTGCCAGGCCGGTGCGGAGTTCGCGATCACCCAGATGTTCTTCGACGCCGACGACTACCTGCGGCTGCGCGACCGGGTGGCGGCGGCCGGCTGCGCCACCCCCATTCTGGCCGGAGTGATGCCGGTCACCCAGCTGAGCACCATCGAGCGTTCGACGCAGCTTTCCGGGGCGCCGTTCCCGCCGGCCCTGGCCGCGCGGTTCGCCGAGGTCGCCGACGACCCGGAGGCGGTCCGCCGGCTCGGCATCGAGCAGGCGGCCGAGATGTGCCGACGCCTGCTGGACGAGGGCATCCCCGGGATTCACTTCATCACCCTCAACCGGTCCACCGCGACCCGGGAGGTCTGGCAGCAGTTGCAGGTCGACACCCGGGTGTGACCCCCGTGGCGCGACACCTGAGCGCCGATGCGACGGTTGTTCCGTGGTGGGCAGTCAGCTGAACTGGGACGAATACGCGACGGTGTGGGCACGGCTGCACGGGGGCTTCGATCCCCGGGTGGCGGCCCCGGTGGTCCGCGCCTGGCTGCGGTTCGCCTACCACGTCGGGTACGTGCTGGGCCGGCTGCGGGTCACCCCGACCGCGGTCACCGTGGCGGGCGTGCTGCTCTGCCTCTGCGTACCGCTGTTCGCCGTCCGGCCCGTGAACGGGCCGATCATCGGGGCGCTGTTCGTGCTGGCCGCCTCGGTGGCCGACAGCGTCGACGGTGCGGTGGCGGTCGCCACCAACCGCACCACCCGGCTCGGGTACGTCTACGACTCCGTGGCCGACCGGCTCGGCGAGGTCGCCTGGCTGGCCGCGTTCTGGCTGTTGGGCGCGCCGGGCCCGCTGGTCGTAGCCGCGGGCGGGCTGTCCTGGCTGCACGAGTACGTCCGGGCCCGGGCGGTCTCGGCCGGGATGCGGGAGATCAGCGTGGTCACCGTGGGGGAGCGTCCCACCCGGGTCTGTGTGGCCCTGGTCGGGCTGCTGCTGGCCGGGCTGGCCGGACTGATCGACCCGGACCTGACCGCCGGCACCATCACCATGGCCACCGCCGTCTGGGTGCTGCTCGCCGGCTTCGGCCTGGGCCAACTCCTCTCCACCGTCCGCCGCGCCCTCATCGACGCCGACTGACGACACCCGGTGGGTGGAGTCGGCTTCCCTCAGGCCCAGGCTGGGCCGATCTCGTCGGCGACGATCTGCGCGGAGAGGGTGACCATCGGGAGGCCGCCGCCCGGGTGGGAGGAGCCGCCGACGAGCCAGAGGCCGGCCGCCGGGCCCCGGTTGGCCGGGCGGAGCAGGCCGCCGGCCGTGCCGTAGATCGAACCGCCGGGCGCGCCGGTGGTGGCGTCCAGGTCGGCCGGGGTGCGGACCTCCCGGAACGCCAGCCGGTCCCGCACGTCCACACCCCGCTCGGCGAGCACGTCGAGGACCCGGTCGGCGTACGCGTCGGCGAGCCCCGGCCGGCGCCAGTCCACCGCCCCGGTGGCGGTGCCGTGCCGGGCGGCGTTGACCAGCACGAACCACGCCTCCTGCCCCTCGGGGCGGACGGCCGGGTCGTCGGCGACGGTGACGAAGACCGTCGGGTCGGGCGCGGGGCGGGCCCGGATCCCGCGCCCCGGGTGGCCGAAGACCGCGTCGAATTCGGCGTCGTAGTCGCGCGGGAAGAACACGTTGTGGTGGGCCAGCCCGGTGTCACCGGTCACCCCGAGCAGCAGCACGAAGCCGGCGAGGCTGCGGTCGGTGAGCCCGGCCAGCCGGCGCGGGCTGGGCAGCAGGTCCCGGTAGACGGTCAGCGCGTCCACGTTGGCCACCACCACGTCGGCGGGGACGGGCGCGGCGACGCCGGCGAGGCGTACCCCGTGCACCCGGCCGCCCGCGGCGTCGATCCGGGTGACCGCGGTGCCGGTCCGCACGACCACGCCGAGGTCCAGGCACCGGGTCAGCAGCGCGTCGGCGAGGGTGCCCAGGCCGCCGCGCAGGTACCAGCCGCCGAACGTCAGCTCGGCGTACGGCACGGCGACCAGCGCGGCCGGGGCCCGGCGGGGGTCGGCGCCGGTGTAGGTGGCGTACCGGTCCAGCAGCATCCGCAGCCGGGGGTCGGACAGGTGCCGGCGGCCCAGCCCGCGCAGGGTGCGGCCGGGACCGATTGCGGCGAGGTCGCCCAGCCGCCAGGCCAGCCCGGCGAGGTCCAGCGGGGAGTCGACAGCCCGGCGCAGGACGTCCCGGTGCGAGGCGTCCCAGACCCGGGCGGCGCGTCGCCACAGCCGCTGCCAGTCGGCGGCGGCCCGGTCGCCGAACGCCGCCCCGACGCGGGCGGCGAACTCCGCCGGGTCGGCGCACGAGTCGAGCGTGGCCCCGTCGGGGAAGACGTGCCGGACGATCGGGTCCACCGGGACCAGGTCGAGGTACTCGTCGAGCTTCGCCCCGGTCGCCTCGAACAGGTCGTGGAAGACCTCCGGCAGGGTGAGCAGACTCGGCCCGGTGTCGAAGTGGAACGACCCGCCGGGGGTGTCGTGGACGTACCGGCCGAGCTTGCCGCCGACGGTGTCGGCCTGCTCGAAGACGGTCACCTCGTGCCCGGTGGCGGCCAACCGGGCGGCGGTGGCCAGCCCGCCCACCCCTGCGCCGACGACCACGATCCGAGCCATGACGTGCCCTCCTAGCTGACCGGGCGGCCTCGCCAGGACAGGCGGTGCCGCTTCCGCAGATGGTACGACCGCAGGGTCAGCCAACCGAGGACCACGACCGACACGGGGTGGCCGAGCGCGTCGGGCCACCACCGGCCACCGGTCGCCCGGGCGCTGACCGCCCGCCCGGCAGCCCCGAGCAGGTAGCCGAGGAACGCCGCCGCCGCGACCGCCGGAGCGCCCGCCGCGAGGGCCCCCAGGGCCAGCAGCGGGGGAGCGGTGTAGAGCAGGAGCAGCAGGGCCAGCACGGCCGCCGCCGCGCCCGGGTGGCCGAACGAGGCCCACAGCGACTTGGTGTAGCCGTCGCGCAGCTGCGGCCAGTCGTCGTACATCCGGCAGGCCGCCAGCCGGGAGCCGTCGGCCAGGGCGATCCGGCCGCCGGACCGCTTGACCGCCCGGGCCAGCTCGATGTCCTCCAGGACCCTCGCGCGCACGGCGGCGTGCCCGCCGGCCGCGTCGTACCCGGCCCGGTCCGCCACCAGGAACTGCCCGCCGGCCGCGGCCAGCGACGGCCGCGGCGAGCGCTCCATCGCCCGCAGCGGCAGGAAGGTCAGCCAGAGCCACTGCAACAGCGGCTGCACCAGCCGGTCGGCCGCCGTCGCCACCACGATCCGGGGGTACGGCGACAGCAGCGTCACCCGCGCGGCGCGCAGCTCCGCCACCGCCGCCGCCACCGCGTACGGGGTGAGCACCACGTCGGCGTCGACGAACGCCAGGACGGTGGCGGCCGGGTCGGCCCGGGTGGCGAGCTGGTGGCAGGCGTGCGGCTTGCCCAGCCAGCCCGGCGGCGGGGCGACCCCGGTGAGCAGGGTGACCCGGGGGTCGGCGCCGGCCACCACGCGGACCACGTCGGCGGTGCCGTCGGCCGAGCCGTCGTCGAGCACCACGATCCGCAGGTCGGGCACGCCCCGCTGGGCGAGCAGCGCCCGCAGGCACGGGGTGACCCGGGCGGCCTCGTCGCGCAGCGGCAGCAGCAGCGCGACGGTCTCGGCGACCTCGACCGGCCCGCCGGCGGGGCGGCGCAGCCACCGGGTGGCGTTGACCCAGGTGTGCGCGGTGAGCGCGGCGACGCCCGCGACCAGCAGCAGGACGCCGGTCATGCGGTGGCGTCGACCGGCCGGCGCGGGCGGCGCTCCCGGCGTTCCCGGCGCAGTGTCAGGGCCAGCGGCACGGCGGCCACCGCCATCCCGGCAGCGCCCCACGCCGCCGAGGCGGGCAGGCCGAGGAAGACCGCATGGGCCAGGATGCTGGACAGGTACGTCCACAGGTAGAGCGCGAACATCGGGGCGTCCCGGGAGTCCGCGTGGTCGATCACCGGCCCGGCCAGCGGGCGCAGCGCCGCCATCAGCAGCACCGCGAACAGCAGCCAGCCGAGGTAGTTGCTGACCGGCACGCCGGGCAGGCCGGGCAGCGCCGGGGTGGCGTCCCGCCACACCCAGTAGCCCTCGGCGACCATCTGCGGGTCGAGGAAGAGGTCCCAGGCGGCCAGCCCGACGGCTGCGAGCGCCACCCGGCCGACCCCGGGCGGGGCGAGCCGGGCCGCGGTCAGCCAGGCCGGCCAGGCCATCCACGTCCAGGCGAGCGGGATGATCAGGGGCACTCCGGCCAGCTTCGGACCCAGCTCGCCGGAGTAGTCGTAGCTGCCGAACGGGAAGCCGGTGGCCACCCCCAGGGCCTCGATCGCGAAGCCGCCGCCAGCGGCCACGGCGACCAGCGCCGCCGCCGCGCGGGGCCCCCGGCTCAGCAGCGCGTGACCGACCGAGAGCAGGCACCCGAGCACGACGGTGGCCACGGTCAGCCCGGCCCGGGTGGCGCCGGTGGTGAGCGGGTAGCAGATCTGGGCCAGGACCAGCACGCCCAGCCCGGCCCAGGGCAGCCGGCAGTCCAGCCCGGCTCGGGTCAGCAGGCCCTCCAGCCCGACCCGGGGCAGCCTGCGTCGGGTCACGGCCCCGATCCGGGGCAGCCAGGGTCGGGTCACGGCCCGAGCCGGGGCCGTCGGGGTCGGGTCACGACGCGACCGGGCCCGGGGCGGAGGCCGTCCGGTCCGCGGGGGCCTGCGGGGTGAGCGGGAGGTCCCGGCCGAGGATGCCGAACGGGCGTTCGTCGCCGGGGAAGTGGAAGTGGCGCAGCACGTCGACGAAGCCGAACCGGCGGTACAGCCGCCAGGCGCGGGAGTGCTGCTCGTCGGCCTCCGGGGTGGACAGCAGGGTGGTGCTGCCCGGTGCCATGGTGAGTAGGGCGGTGAGCTGCCGGGCGCCCAGGCCGTGCCCCTGCGCGGGCGGCCGGACGTGCAGCTCGACCACCTCGAAGCAGTCGGCGAGCCAGCGCCGCCGGGCGTCGCCGTCCAGCGCCCGGTGCACCTGGTCGTGCCACCACTGGCCCGCCGCGCCGAGGTATCCGTACCCGAAGCCGGCCAGGTGGCCCTCGGAGGTGAGGCTGGCGACGGCGCGGAAGCCGGGGCGGCGCACGTGGGTGGCGATGTAGCCGCGCCGGGCCGCCAACAGGTCCGTCCGGTAGTTCATCGCCTCGCCGTAGACGGCCACCACGTCGTCCAGCCGCCGGACCAGGTCGTCCGGCGTCCAGCGCACCAACCTCATGCCCGTCCATCCTTCGCCGTCTCCGGATCGCCGTCGGCGACCCAACCCAGCACCGACCGGTCGCCGACCACGTCGCGCACCTCGAACCGCGCGAAGAGTTCCTCCGCGTACCACCCCGCGGTGGGGGTGCGCGTGATCGCGGCGCGGTGCTCGGGGTGACGGTACGCGAACGCGACGAGGTCCGCCGTGTCGCGCCACACGCTGACCGTGCCCTGCCAACCCAGCGGGGCCTCGCCGACGCCGAACCGGGCCAGCAGGCCGGGCGCGGCGTGCAGGGCGGCGGCCACCGGCGGCACCGCCCGCCAGAAGGTGGCCGCCCGGCGGGCCCGCAGCCGGGCCCGGGTCAGCGCCAGCACCGGGCCGGCGACCCGGCCGCCGGACGGCTCGCCGAACGGGCGTCGGCCGGACCACTCACCCCGGCTGGTCAGCGGGCGCAGGTCCACCCGGGCCGAGGAGCGGGCGACGCGGGCCCAGGAGCGGCCCACGGGTGAGTCGGCGAAGCCGGCCGCGGCGGCCGGGGACTCCCAGACGACCAGCGCCGCCCAGCGGGTCAGGTCGGCGTCGCCGGGGCCGAAGCCGGTGCCGGTCCCGGTGCCGAGCAACTTGCCGAACCGCACCCCGCCGGTGCGTCGCAGCCGCGTCGGGTGCGTCGCCATCCGGGCCAGCGCCCCGGGCAGCGCCGCCCGAGGAATCCGCCAGACGTGCAGGGTGACCAGCTCGGGTACGCCGCTCACGCCACCTCGGCCGGGGTGCCGGCGGTGATCCGGAGCAGCTCCGCGTACGTGGTGGGGAAGACCGCCCGGGGCACCCCGCCGGCCGCCCAGATCTCGTCGTACCCCTCCAGGGCGGTGTCGACCAGGGTGCGCAGCGGCGTGGGGTGGCCGAGCGGGGCGACCCCGCCGATCACCTGGCCGGTGTGCTGCCGGACGAACTCGGGGGTGGCCCGGCGCAGGTGGGTGACCCCGAGGGACGCGGCCAGGCCGGCCGTGTCCACCCGGTGCGCGCCGGAGGTGAGCACCAGCAGCGGGGCGTCGTCGGCGGCGAAGACCAGCGAGTTGGCGATGGCGCCGACGTCCACGCCGAGCGCCTCGGCCGCCGCGGCGGCGGTGTGCACCGCCTCGGGCAGCAGGCGAACCGCGCTGGGTCGGCCGGCGCCGTCGAGCGCGCCCACGGCGTCGAGGGCCTCCCGCATCGCCCGTACGTTCGGGTGTGACTGCATGACACCCATTCTTCCCGGCCCGCTCCCGCCCAGCTCCCAGGGGCGGCCCGAGCCTCGTCCGGCCCGCTCGTTCCCCGGCCCCTTGAGCGGCGGGGCCGGGGCCGGGGCCGGGTCGAGCGTGCCGGTGTCGGGCGCGGGCGGCGTGGTCGCCCGGGGCGTGGTCACCCGGGCCGTCTCGGCCAGCGCCACCCCGAGCAGCACCAGCGCCCCGCCGCCGAGTTGTGCGGTGTTGAGCGTCTCACCGTCGCCGATGACCACCCAGGCGACCGCCGCGGCGAGTACCGGCTCCACCATGCCGACGATCCCGACGCTGGTCGCCGGCAGGTGCCGCATCGCGCCCGCCACCAGCAGGTACGGCACGATCGAGCCGAGCACCACCACGTACCCGCAGAGCAGGGCGACCGGGACGCCCGCCGCGCTGCCGGTCAGCGGCTCCCAGCCGCCGGTGTCGGCGGTGACCGCCCGGGTGAGCAGCCCGGCCACGGCGGACGCGCCGAACGCCCAGGTGCACAGCGACAGGGTGTCCCGCCCCTGCACGCCACGCGCGCCGAGCACGTAGTAGACGGCCAGGAAGACCGCCGCGCCGAGGCCGGCGAGGATGCCGAGCCCGTCCAGCTTCAGCTCGCCCCACACCTCGGCCACGCAGCCCAGCCCGGCGAGGCTCAGCGCCAGGCCGGCCCAGAGCCGGGGGCGGACCCGGTGCCGCTGGCCGAACCGGGCCCAGAGGGCGACCAGCAGCGGGGCGGAGTACTCGAACAGCAGGCCGAGGCCGACCGGCAGCCGGGAGATGGCGACGAAGTAGAGCATCGGGACCAGGAAGAAGCCGGTCAGGCCGTACGCGACCAGCAGCGGGATCTGCCGGGGGGTGGCCCGGAGCCGGCGCACGCCCGGGCGCAGCACCAGGCTCAGCAGGAGCAGGCCCGCGACGGCGCCGAGCGCGCGCAGCAGGGTGAGCTGCTGGGCATTCAGGCCGGCCCGGAGCACCAACTTGGAGACCGTGCCGTTGACGGCGAACAGGGCTCCCGAGCCGAGCACCATGGCGACGCCGAGGGCGGGGCGGGGGGTCGTCACGAGCAGAGGCTAGCGCCGCGGTTGTCAGGGGCGTAGGGCTGTGTCGCTCGTTACCCGTCCACGCCCCGTGCAGGCACCTGTCGGCCGGGCCCCGTCGGGTGCGGGAAGCCGGTCCGGCGTGCGGGGCCGACCGGCCGTTGTCGCTGCGCCGCGCCATCCGCCGCACGTTGCTTTTTCGTCGGGCGCGGGGTGTACTGTCAGCAGCAGTTAGAACGAGTGTTCGATTGTCTCGAACATTCGTTCCAACAGCCCGGGCGGTGTTTCGCGGCACCGGCCCCGGGCGGTGCGGCTCCGCGGGCCGCACCTGGGTCCCGGGCAGTCGCGAGTCCGGGCCCGTCAGGCAGGAGCGTCGCCCGCCGCCCACGACCCCCGGGCGGCGGGCGACGAACCCGCCGGTACGCCGGCCGGGTGTGGTGTGGGGAAGCGTCCACACCCGGCCGGCCCCCCAACGGTGCGTCTTCCTCCGCACCACTCGACGGCCCGTGCGCCGGCGGACCCCGGTCGCCCGCGCCCCGCCCCGGCCACGTGGAGGAGACAGCCCATGCCGACCAACCCGGCCCAGCCACCGACGGTGCCGGCACACGTGCTGCCGCACCGCACCCCGGCCCAGCTTCTCGCGGTGGCCCGCCACGGGCTGACCGAAGCCGGCCGGACCGGCCCCGACGGGCTGCGCTACGCGGCGGCCCACCTGGCCGCGCTCCGCGCCGCCGCAGCCCTGCTCGCAGCCCGGGCCCGTCCCGCCCCGGCCCGGCGCAACCGGATCACCAGCGTCTGGGTCCTGCTCTCCACCGTCGCCCCCGAGCTCGACGAGTGGGCGGCGTTCTTCGCCGCCGGTGCCAGCAAGCGCGCCGCGGCCGAGGCCGGCATCCCCCGGGTGGTCACCGCCCGGCAGGCAGACGACCTGCTCCGGGCGGCCGAGCAGTTCGTGACGGTGGTGGAGACCACCCTCGGGCTGGCCCACCAGCCGGCGCTCGACGGCCTGGCCGCCTGAACGAGCCGCCCGGCGGGCGCTGCCCCCGCAGGGGCGGCCTCCGCCCAGCCCGCGCAGGGCTCCGATTCCGGCACGACGAGCACGACGGGGGGTAGGTCCGATGGCGGGCCGAATGGTGATCGGTTCCGCCGCGCTCGCGGGCCTGGTACGCCCGGCGAGCGCGCCGGACCCGGCCGGCGGGCAGCGGGTGCTCCCGGTGCCCCCCGAGCTGACCGGCCTGCTGCCCAACCGAGGGCTGCGCCGGGGCAGCACGATCGCGGTCGCCACCGGCCAGCCCCGGCGCAGCGGCGGCACGTCGCTGCTGCTGGCGCTGCTCGCCGAGGCGTCCCGAGCCGGCTCGTGGTGCGCCGTGGTGGGGGTGCCGACCTTCGGCGCGGGCGCGGCGGCCGAGGCCGGGCTCGCCCTGGACCGGCTCGCCCTGGTGCCGCAGCCGGGGCCGGAGTGGCCCACCGTCGTCGCCGCGCTGATCGACGGGGTCGACGTGGTGGTGGCCGCCGTGCCGGCCACCGTCTCCGCCTCGGTCACCAACCGGCTGGCCGCCCGGGCCCGCCAGCGGGGCAGCGTGCTCGTCCCGTACGGCCGCTGGGACGGCGCGGACATCACGTTGCAGGTGGTCCGGGGCGTTTGGGAGGGGCTGGGACAGGGCCGGGGCCGGCTGCGTCGGCGCGAGGTCACCGTCTCCGCCCGGGGGCGGGGCGCGGCCGCCCGGCCCAAGGAGATCAAGGTCTGGCTCCCCGGCGACGGGCTCACCCGGATCATCCCCCGTCCGGCAGCCGTCCCGGCCGCCTCCGTCACCGGCCGTTCGGCCGCCGGCCGGCTCCGCCCGGTGCCCCCGGCGTTCCCGCCCGCTTTCGACGTGCCGCCCGCTTTCGACGTGCCGCCCGCTTTCGACGTGCCGCCCGCTTTCGACGTGCCGCCTGGCCGTGCTGGGCTCGTCCGGGACGTCCCGCCCCGTCGCGACGTCCCGGACCATCGTGGCGCGTCCGCCTTCGACGTCCCGCCCGACCGTGGCGGGCTTGCCGTGGTCGGTCCCGCGTGACCGGGGTGCCGACGCGCACGCTGCTGCTCTGGTGCCCGGACTGGCCGGTGCTGGCCGCCGAGATCGTCGACGGGGTGCCGGCCATCGGGCCGGTCGCCGTGCTGCACGCCAACCGGGTGGTCGCCTGCTCCGAGCGGGCCCGTGCCGAGGGCGTCCGTCGAGGGCTGCGTAAGCGGGAGGCACAGGGGCGTTGCCCGCAGCTGACCGTCGTCGACCACGACCCGGGCCGGGACGCCCGGGCGTTCGAGCCGGTGGTCGCCGCGGTCGAGGAGGTCGCCGCCGGGGTCGAGGTGGTCCGCCCGGGTGCCTGCGCGCTGGCCGCGCGGGGCCCGAGCCGCTATCTCGGCGGCGAGGAGCCAGCCGCCGAGCGGCTCGTCGAGCACGTCGCGCAGACCTGCGCGGTGGAGAGCCAGGTGGGGATCGCCGACGGGGTGTTCGCCGCCGGCCTCGCCGCCCGCGTCGGACAGGTGGTGCCCGCCGGCGGCACGCCCGGGTTCCTGGCGGGCCTGCCGGTGGAGGCACTCGGCCGGCCGGCCCTGGCCGACCTGCTGCGGCGGCTCGGTGTCCGTACCCTCGGGGACTTCGCCGCGCTGCCGGCGGGGGACGTGCTGGCCCGGTTCGGGTTCGACGGTGCGCTGGCCCACCGGCTCGCCGCCGGCCGGGACCACCGGCCGTTGGCCGTCCGTCAGCCCCCGGCCGACCTGGCGGTCACCGCCGACCACGACGAGCCGATCGACCGGGTGGACGCGGCGGCCTTCGCCGCCCGTGCGCTGGCCGAGCGGTTGCACGACCGGCTGGCCGCGTACGGCCTGGCCTGCACCCGGCTCGGCATCGAGGCGGTCACCGCGCACGGCCAGGAGCTGCACCGGGTCTGGCGGCACGACGGCCTGCTCACCGCCGCGGCCATCGCCGACCGGGTGCGCTGGCAGCTCGACGGTTGGCTCTCCGGCAGCACCGGGCGGCCCGGCGCCCGCCCGGCCCGGCCGACGGCCGGGATCATCCGGTTGCGGCTGGTGCCCGACGGGGTGCTCGCCCAGGCCGGCCTGCAACCCGGGCTGTGGGGGGAGGTGGGCGAGGAGCGGGAGCGGGCGCACCGGGCGCTGAGCCGGGTGCAGGGCATCCTCGGCCCCGAGGCGGTGGTCACCGCGGTGCTCGGCGGCGGGCGGTCCCCGGCCGACCAGGTGCGGCTGGTGCCCTGGGGCGACGAGCGGCTGCCCGCCCGCCCGGGCGAGCCCACCTGGCCGGGCCAGGATGCCCTGCCGGCGCCGGTGGAACCGACGGGCTCCGGCGGTGTCGGACCTGGTGGTGCTGTCGGGTCGGGCAGGTCCGGCGGTGCTGTCAGGTCCCGTGGTGGCGTCTGGACCGCCGTCGGGGTCGGTGGTGCCACCGGACCCGGTGTTCCTCCGTGGCCGGGGCGCCTTCCGCCGCCCGCGCCGGCCGTGGTGCTCCCCGAGCCGCTGGCCGCGACGGTGTACGACGCCGTCGGCGAGCCGGTCGGGGTCAGCGCGCGGCTCCAGGTGAGCGCCGCCCCCGCCCGGCTGGTGGTCGGCACGGCCCGTCCGGTGGACATCGTCGGCTGGGCCGGCCCGTGGCCGGTGGACGAGCGCTGGTGGGCGCCGGCCGAGGCCCGCCGTCGGGCCCGGTTCCAGGTCTGCCTGGCCGACGGCGCCGCCCTCCTCCTAGCGGTCGAGGCCGGCCAGTGGCTGGTGGAGGCCATCTATGACTGACCGATGGGCCGCCCTACCCGCGGATCTTGGAAGATTCCGGCCCCTCCAGGGGCCGGAATCTTCCAAGATCTCCACGGAACCGGGGGCGTGGTGAGTTTCCACAATCCGCGGATGCAGTGGGCGGAGTTGGAGCGGGTGCTCTCCGGGCGGTCCGGCGGCGCGGTGGCGGGTGGGCGGCACCTGCACGTGGTGGATCCACTCGCCGTCGACGCAGACGGGGGCGACGCGCCGGCCTGGGGGCGTCGGCGGGAGCCGTCCCGGCCGTCGGAGCCGTCCCGGCCGTCGGAGCTGGTCCGTCCCGGCGGCGCGGTGCCCTACGCCGAGTTGCACGCGCACAGCAACTTCAGCTTCCTGGACGGGGCCAGCCACCCCGGGGAACTGGCCGAGGAGGCGGCCCGGCTCGGGCTCACCGCGCTCGCCGTCACCGATCACGACGGCTTCTACGGCGTGGTCCGCTTCGCCGAGTCGGCCCGTGCGCTGGGACTGCCCACGGTGATCGGCGCGGAGCTGTCGCTGGGCCTGTCCGGGCCGCAGCCGGGGCCCCGGGGCGGCAACGGTGGGCCCGACCCGCGCGGCACCCACCTGCTCGCCCTCGCCCACGGCCCCGAGGGGTACGCCCGGCTGGCCCGTACCATCGCCCGCGCCCAGCTACGCGGCGGGGAGAAGGGCCGCCCGGACTACGGCGAGTTGGAGGAGGTCGCCGCCGAGCTGCGCGACCACGTGCTGGTGCTCACCGGCTGCCGTAAGGGGCACGTGCCGGCGGCGCTGCTCACCGAGGGCGTCGACGCGGCGGCCCGGGAGCTGGACCGGCTGACCGCGCTGTTCGGCGCGGACACGGTGGCGGTGGAGCTGACCGACCACGGCCATCCGGTCGACGCCGACCGCAACGACGCCCTCGCCGAGCTGGCCGCCGCGGCGGGGCTGCCCACGGTGGCCACGAACAATGTGCACTACGCCACGCCGGGCCGGCGCCGGCTGGCCACCACCCTGGCCGCGGTGCGGGCCCGGCGCAGCCTGGACGAGATCGACGGCTGGCTGCCCGCCGCGTCCACCGCGCACCTGCGCAGCGGGGAGGAGATGGCGGCCCGGTTCGCCGCGTACCCGGGTGCGGTGGCCCGGGCCGCCGAGTTCGGCGCGGAGCTGGCGTTCGACCTCCAGCTCGTGGCGCCACGGCTGCCGGCGTACCCGGTGCCGCCGGGGCACACCGAGATGACCTGGCTGCGCCGGCTCACCATGGACGGCGCCCGGGAGCGGTACGGGCCACCGGGGGCGCACCCGGCGGCGTACCGGCAGCTCGACCACGAGCTGCGGATGATCGACGAGCTGGGCTTCCCCGGCTACTTCCTGGTGGTGTACGACATCGTCACGTTCTGCCGCCAGCAGGACATCTACTGCCAGGGCCGGGGGTCTGCGGCGAACTCGGCGGTCTGCTACGCGCTGCGGATCACCAACGTGGACGCCGTCCGGCACCGGCTGCTCTTCGAGCGCTTCCTCGCCCCGGAGCGCGACGGCCCGCCCGACATCGACGTGGACATCGAGTCCGACCGCCGGGAGGAGGTGATCCAGCACGTCTACGCCCGGTACGGCCGGGAGCACACCGCCCAGGTCGCCAACGTCATCTCGTACCGGCCCCGGTCGGCGGTGCGGGACGTGGCGAAGGCGTTCGGCTTCTCGCCCGGCCAGCAGGACGCCTGGAGCAAGCAGATCGACCGCTGGGGCTCCGTCGCCTCCGTCGACGTCGAGGGCATTCCCGAGCAGGTCGTCGCGTACGCCGACGAGTTGCAGACGTTCCCCCGGCACCTGGGCATCCACTCGGGTGGGATGGTCATCTGCGACCGGCCGGTGATCGAGGTCTGCCCGGTGGAGTGGGGCCGGATGCCCGGGCGCAGCGTGCTCCAGTGGGACAAGGACGACTGCGCCGCCGTCGGCCTGGTCAAGTTCGACCTGCTCGGCCTCGGCATGCTCTCCGCCCTGCACTACGGCTACGACATGATCGGCGAGAGCCTCGACCTGGGCGACATGACGCTGGACGACCCCGAGGTGTACGACATGCTCTGCCGGGCCGACTCGGTCGGGGTGTTCCAGGTGGAGAGCCGTGCCCAGATGGCCACCCTGCCCCGGCTCAAGCCCCGCGAGTTCTACGACCTGGTGGTGGAGGTGGCGCTGATCCGTCCCGGCCCGATCCAGGGCGGCTCGGTGCACCCGTACATCCGGCGCAAGAACGGCCAGGAGCCGGTGACGTTCGCGCATCCGCTGATGCGCAACGCGCTGGAGAAGACCCTCGGCGTGCCGCTGTTCCAGGAGCAGCTCATGCAGCTCGCCATCGACCTGGCCGGCTTCGACGCGGCCGGGGCCGACCAGCTCCGCCGGGCGATGGGGGCCAAGCGCTCGGTGGAGCGGATGGCGCAGATCGCCGACCGGCTCTACGCCGGGATGGCCGAGCGGGGCATCGCCGGGGAGTTGGCCGACGACGTCTACCGCAAGCTCACCGCGTTCGCCAGCTACGGCTTCCCGGAGAGCCACGCGATGAGCTTCGCCTACCTGGTGTACGCCAGCTCCTGGCTCAAGCGCTACCACCCGGGCCCGTTCCTGGCCGCCCTGCTCAACGCCCAGCCGATGGGCTTCTACTCGCCGCAGACCCTGGTCGACGACGCCCGCCGGCACGGGGTGGAGGTTCGCCGGCCGGACGTCAACGCCAGCGGCGCGAAGGCCGTCCTCGAATCCACCCCGGTCACCCGGTGGGGCAGCGCCCCCGGGGAGCCCCCGCATGAGTGGGGCCTCGGTGGGCCGGCCGTCCGGCTCGGGCTGGGCGGCGTGCGTACCCTCGGCGACGGCGTGGCCGAGCGGATCGAGGACGAGCGGGCGGCGCACGGGCCGTACCGGGACATGCCGGACCTGGCCCGGCGGGTGGGTCTCACCGCCGCGCAGCTGGAGGCGCTGGCCACCGCGGACGCCTTCGCCTGCTTCGGGCTGACCCGGCGGCAGGCGCTCTGGGCCGCCGGGGCGGCGGCCCAGGACCGGCCGGGCCGGCTGCCGGGCACGGTGACCGGCACGACCGCCCCGACCCTGCCGGGGATGGAGGCGGTGGACCGCCTCGTCGCCGACGTCTGGGCGACCGGGCTGTCGCCGGAGAGCCACCCCGCCCGGTTCATCCGGGACCGCCTCGACGCCCTCGGCGCGGTGCCGATCGCCCGGCTCGGCCGGGTGGAGCCGGGCCGGCGGATCCGGGTCGGCGGGATCGTCACCCACCGGCAGCGGCCGGCCACCGCCGGCGGGGTCACCTTCCTCAATCTGGAGGACGAGACCGGCATGCTCAACGTCACCTGCTCGCCGGGGCTGTGGCAGCGCCACCGGCGGGTGGCGCGGACCAGCGCCGCCCTGGTGGTGCGCGGCCGGTTGCAGCGGCACGAGGGGGTGATCAGCCTCACCGCCGACCGGCTCGACCCGATCGAACCGCCGGTCGCACCGGCCTCCCGCGACTTCCGGTGATCGACGTTACAGTGTGGCGGGCGATCGCGAGGGAGACTTGTGATCGCGCGCGGGCAGAGTGGCCCGGGTTCCACGAGGGGGTAGAACGAGTGGCGGGTAACGACACGTACACCGGTGCGGTGGCCAACGCCCGACGCACCCGGCTCGATGCCGGTTGGGTCGCGGCGCACACCACCGAGATTCGCGAATACTCGGTGACCGACGGCCCGGTGGCCAACGCCCGCCGGTCCCGTGCCGAGGACGACCCGGCCGGCGGCGGCGAGTCCTGACACCACCCGGTCCGGAGCCCGCCCGGCTCGACCGGTCGCCGTTCCCCGGCCACCGGATGCGCCGGGCGGCTGGACCAGGTGACTAGGCTCGACCGCGTGGAGCAGACCCGTGGCCGGCTCACCGGCCCGCCGTTGACCCCCCGTACCGCCGTCATCTGGTCCGTGCTCCGGGCCGAACTGGACCGCCGCGCCGATGACCGGCTCACCGTCCTCGACGTCGGCGGCGGCACCGGCGGGTTCGCCGTGCCGCTGGCCCAGGCCGGGCACCGGGTCACCGTGGTCGACGCCAGCCCCGACGCCCTCGCCGCGCTGACGCGTCGGGCCGCCGAGGCCGGCGTCGCCGACCGGGTACGCGCCGTGCAGGGCGATGGCGACGCGCTCGCCGGGCTGGTCGAGCCGGCGAGCGTCGACCTGGTGCTCTGCCACTCCGTGCTGGAGGTGGTCGACGACCCCGCGCCGGTGGTGGCCGCGCTGGTCGCCGCGCTGCGCCCGGGCGGCGCGGCCAGCGTCCTGGTCGCCGGGCAGGCCGCCGCGGTGCTCGGCCGGGCGATGAACGGCCACCTCGACCTGGCTGCCGCCGTGGCCGCCGACCCGGCCGGCGCTGCCGGCCCCCGGGACACCCTGCGCCGGCGCTACGACGCCGACCGCGCCGCGGCGCTGCTCACCGACGGGGGCCTCGCGGTCGAGGAGATCCACGGGGTACGCGTCCTGGCCGACCTGCTCCCCGCCGCCGTCGCGGACGGCCAACCGGCCGCCCTGGTCGAGCTGGAGCGGGCCCTGGCCGCCCGGCCGCCGTACCGGGACCTCGCCGCCCAGTTGCATCTGTTCGCGCGCCGGCCGGTATGACCAGGCCCGTGCTGCCCCCGCCCGGCGATCCGGCCCGCCCGGCACCGTCGGGCGGGCCGGAGTTCCCGGTCGCGCCGGCCCGCTCTGCGCCGGGGACGGAGTTCCCGGTCGCGCAGCTGGAGCCGGTCGCGCCCCGGTACGGCGGCGGAAGCCTGGCCGACGTGCTGCCCAGCGCGCTGGCGGTGCTCGGGGTGCCGGGGGCCGTGGACCTGCTCGGGCTGGCCCCCCGACTGGCCGGGGTGCGGCGGGTCGCCGTGCTGCTGGTCGACGGGCTCGGCTGGTACCAGATCCCCACCGCCGCCCCGTACGCCCCGACCCTGGCCGGGCTGGCCGCGACCGTCGGCCGCCCGCTCACCTCCGGTTTCCCGTCGACCACCCCGACCAGCCTGGTGACCCTGGGCACCGGCGTGGCCCCCGGCGCGCACGGGGTGCTCGGCTTCAAGGTCCGGGTACCCGACACCGACCGGGTGCTCAGCCACATCGAGTGGACCGGCGACCCGGAGCCGCTGCGCTGGCAGCCCGTCGCCACCCAGTTCGAGCGGGCCCGCGCCGCCGGGGTCGCGGTGACCGTGGTGAGCCGTCCCGAGTACGCCGGCAGCGGCCTCACCCTGGCCGCCAACCGGGGCGGCGACTACCGGGGCGCCGCCGACGCCGAGGCGCTCGCCGCCGCGATGCTCACCGCGCTGGCCGCCGGGACCGGGCCGACCCTGGTCTCCGGCTACCACCCCGGCCTGGACCGGCACGGCCACCTCAGCGGGGTCGACTCCGCGCCGTGGCGGGTCGCCGCCGCCGTGGTGGACGGGCTGCTCGCCCGGCTGGTCGACGGCCTCCCGAAGGACGCCGCGCTGCTGGTCACCGCCGATCACGGCCAGCTCGACGTGCCGGTGGCGGACCGGGTCGACTTCGACGCCGACCCCGGGTTGCGGGCCGGGGTGCGGGTGCTGGCCGGCGAACCCCGGGTCCGTTACCTGCACGTCGAGCCCGGCGCGGCCGACGACGTGGTGGCGGCCTGGTCGGCGGTGCTCGGCGACGCGGCCCGGGTGCTGCACCGGGGAGAGGCGGTGGCCACCGGCTGGTTCGGCCCGGTGTCGGAGGAGCACCTGCGCCGGGTCGGCGACGTGGTGGTGGTCTGCCGGGGCACGTCCGCGGTGGTGGCCACCCGGTCGGAGAACCCGATCGAGTCGCGCCTGGTGGCGTACCACGGGGCGGACACGGCTGCCGAGATGACGATCCCGCTGCTGGTGGTCCGCGGCTGAGCCGCCGTGCGGTCCCCGGGGTGTCGTACCCGGGGGCTAGCCTGCGGGGATGGGCCGCAGTCAGTCGTTGCCGCGCGGGGGCGACCCGCGCTTCGGGCCCGACGGCGACGACTCCGGTTGCCCGATCCTGCACGTCGACATGGATGCCTTCTTCGCCTCTGTCGAGGTGCGCCGCCGCCCCGAGCTGCGCGGCCGGCCCGTCGTGGTCGGCGGGGTCGGGCCGCGCGGCGTGGTCAGCTCCGCCAGCTACGAGGCCCGACGGTACGGCGTCCGCAGCGCCATGCCCACCGGGCGGGCCCGGGCGCTCTGCCCGCACGCGGTCTACCTTTCGCCCGACTTCGCGCAGTACACGGCGGCCTCCCGGGCGGTCATGCAGGTCTTCCGGGACGTCACCCCGCTGGTCGAGCCGCTCTCGCTCGACGAGGCGTTCCTCGACGTGGCCGGCGCCCGCCGGCTCTTCGGTGCACCGGCCGAGATCGCCCGGCGCATCCGCGCCCGGGTCGAGCGGGAGCAGGAGCTGACCTGCTCGGTGGGGGTCGCGCCGAGCAAGTTCGTGGCCAAGCTCGGCTCCACCCGCGCCAAGCCCGACGGGCTGCTGGTGGTGCCCGCCGACCGGGTGCTCGAATTCCTGCACCCGCTGCCCGTCTCCGCGCTCTGGGGGGTGGGGGAGCGGTCCACCGAGACGCTGTGCCGGCTGGGGCTGAACACCGTCGGTGACCTGGCCGAGGCGCCCTTCGGCATGCTCCGCAAGGCGGTCGGGACGGCGGCCGCCGGCCACCTGCACGAGCTGGCCTGGGGGCGGGACCCGCGCCGGGTCACCCCGGAGCAGGTGGAGAAGTCGATCGGCGCCGAGGTGACCTTCGACGTCGACGTCGGCGACCCGCTGGAGATCCGCCGGGCGCTGCTGGCCCTCGCCGAGAAGGTGGGCGTCCGGCTGCGCCGGGCCGGCCAGGTCGGCCGGACGGTGTCGATCAAGGTGCGGATGGCCGACTTCCGCACGGTCAACCGCTCCCGCACCCTCGGCGTCCCCACCGACACGGCCCGGGAGATCTTCGACACCGCATGGGCGCTCTACACCGTTCTTGACCCCGGCGAGCGGATCCGCCTCGTCGGGGTGCGGCTGGAGGGCCTCGCGCCGGCGGAGCAGACCCCGCAGCAGCTCACCCTCGGCGCCCCCGAGCGCGGCTGGCGGGAGGCGGAGGCGGCCGCGGACGCCGCGGCTGCCCGTTTCGGGCGGTCCGTCATAGGTCCGGCGAGTCTGCTTCGTCGTCGCGACCGAGGGCGAAATGAAAATCCACCCGGCCCATAGGTCGTCCCGCTTTCCGACGCGCGACCCCCCTCGTAGACTTGGCGGTAAGCAGCCGGTTGGCTGCCACGGTCTATCGGCCCGCCCGGGCCGACCCACGTGACCGGGGAGGAGTGCCGTGCCGCTCTCGGAGCACGAGCAGCGGCTGTTCGAGCAGATCGAGCGGTCGCTTGCCGAGGACCCCAAATTCGCCTCGGCCGTGCGTGCCAGCGATCCGCGCTTCCATGCGCGGCGTCGCCTGCTCGTCGCTGCCGGCGCGATCATCGTTGGGCTGGCCCTGCTGGTCTACGGTGCGGTGATCAAGACTCCACCGCTCGCGGTGGCGGGTTTCGTCGTCATGCTGGGTTCGGCGGCGTATGCGGTGCAGTCGCACCGGCGGGCGCAGTCCCCCGACCTGCACGTGGTCGGCGGGACGACCAGTCGGCGCCGTCCGCGTGGGCGGTCAGGCCGGCGGTCGTCGTTCCTGGACCGGATGGAGGACCGGTGGCGGCAGCGCCCGGAGGGGCACCGCTGACCCGGCCCCTCCACTGATCCCCGGTCCCGCCGCCCGGCGGGGCCGCGCCGGACTCCGGCCCGTCCGACGACGGGCCGTTGTTTCGTGCCCGCGCCGATCCCGCGCGGGCCTTTCCGGCCGCCGAGAGGCAACCGGGTTCTCTCTGTGCCGCCGGTGCCTCGGCCGCGCCAACTTCGACCTACTCCGCAACCGGATCTTGCTGACCGCTTGATCTGTCGGTGTACCGGGACCGCGACCAGACCTCCTGAATCGCCCGATAATCGATCACGGTGATCCGCTGCTGTTCGAGGAGTTCGCGGGCGTAGGAGGAGGTCAGGAAGTCGTAGTCGGTACGACGTACCCGCCAGCCGGAATCGATTTCCTGCGCCTCGGCGTCCCCCAGGCCGGGGTGCACGGCCCATTCGCTCAATCCCACGGGCAACTCACGCAGCAACTGCGCGTACTTGGCGGCTTTGCTGTCCAGGTCCAGGGCGAAGCTGTCCAAGAAATCATGATCGACGACCGGCAGGCCCCGCTGACGGATCTTCCGGCGGGCCGGCTCCAGCCAGGCCCTTACCGCGAGCCCGTACTCTTCAGCCAGGGCCACTGTCAGGTCGAAGATGTCAGCACGTCCGCCGTCGGCTACGCAGTGCCAATCCAGATGGGTCGGCCTCAGTCCGGCCTCCAGCACGGATTCGATCTGGGCACGGAACTCGACCTCGACCTCTTCAAGCCGGGCCCGGATCATCAACTCGGGAATCCGCGCGGCGCTGAACAACTCGCCACTTTCGTCGAGCAGCGATGGAACTTCTGCTCTAGAGGTCAATGGCCGCCAGCGGTAGTCGGTCATTTCGCATACCAGCGTGAGGTGGATCCCGAACGGGATCTCCGGACGCTCACGCAGCAAGCGCATGGCGTGTACAGCCCACGGACACGGCACCATCAGGCTGCAGGAACTACCGATCCCTTCCTCGATCGAGCGCACCACCGCAGCGTTCACCGCGTGATACATCCCGAAGTCGTCGAGATTGACGATGAGCAGCCGGGCATCCGGTGGAAAACCCAGCAACTCGCTCGACCGCGCCGGGAATGTGCCCGACCCCGCGCCCAGAACAGGTCCGTTCATGTGCCAAGTATCAGGAGCCGGTCCATCCCATTTTCGCCGCGCTCAAACTGCTGAACTCGGGCGGTCAGAGCACCCCCCCCCGGGACAGGGCCCCGGCAAAGTCGTGAGGGTCTCCGGCTTGGCAGGCCCAGGGGATGCGCGCGCTGCCGACGCCATCGGCCTTTGCCGGGTCGGCGTGCCCTGCGTTGGTTCCTTTGGAGCTGCCCCGTTTGTGCTGTCGGTGGAGTGGGAGCACAAACGGGGCAGCTCCATAGGGGCCGATGGGCAGGTCCCCGACCGCCCGGAAGGCATTCGTCAGGCCGCCGCCCGACTGCCCGCTGTGCGGGGCGGCGTAGCGGTTGACCTCGCCGCGCATCAGCAGCTCATCGAAGGCACCGCCTTCCGGCGGCTGCCGCCGGAGCGCCGGGCGGCCTACCTGCTCGACGCCGCGAGCGGGTTCATGCAGACGGGCGACCTGACCACCGCCGGCCAGGCGCTGGTGAGCGCCGACCGGGTGGCGGCGGCGGAGGTCCGCAACCGGCCGCTGGGCCACGAGCTGCTGGCGACCCTGCTGCGCCGGTCGCCGGCGGCGAGCCTCGACGTCCTGCGCCTGGCCGACGGATGGGAGTGGTGGTCTGATCGGTGGGTCAGCGGCCGGTGCGGGAGGCCAGTAGGCGGCGGGGGCTCCAGCGCAACAGCCGGTACCGGACGTCGCCGGCGGTGGCCACCAACCGCGAGGACGTGTCGCTCACCGCCGTCCGCCAGCGCAGCAGCACCGACGGGGGCAGCGCGGCGGCCAGCAGCCTGGTCCGCCGGTCGGCCCGGGCGGCGAGTACGCCGCGGACGCTGCGCAGGGCCGGAGTCAGGTCCTCACCGGCGAGCGGGTCCCGGGCGTAGCGGGCCCGCTCCTCGGCGCGCCCGAGCAGCCGGGCCGCCGCGGCGGCGGAGGCGTCCTCGGTGAGCGCGTCGGTGGCCAGGCGCTCGGCCGTCGCCCGGGGGGTCTCCGTCCGGTCCACCCGGACCTGGTAGTCGACCAGGGTGTCGAGCAGCTCGTCCCAGGCCGCGTGCGCTGTTGCCCGGGCCCGGGCGGGATCCACCCCGACCACGATCGCCCGCTCGACCCCGTCCCGGCCGGTGCCGGCGTCCACCATGGTCGCCTTCGGGGCCGCCGCGACCCGGGTGCCCCGGCGTCGACGCAGCGCAGCCCGGCGCAGTGCCGGCACCGCGAGCAGGACGAGCAGGGCGAGCAGGCCCGCCGTCCACCAGAGCCAGACGGGTGCCTGCCGGGTGGGGTCGCCGGCCCCGACGGCCAGCCCCGCGTCGGTGTCCCGGTCGGCGGCGTCCGGGCCGGCGGCCTCCGGGGAGGGGCCGTTGTCGCCCGGGGCGCTCGGAGCGCCGGATTCGGGGGTGACGGACTCGGGGGCGTCGGTGTCCGGGGCCCACGCCGAGCGGGTCGAGCCCTGCACTCCGTACGCCGGGGTGGCGTCGAAGGGCACCCAGCCCATCCCGTCGAAGTAGACCTCCGTCCAGGCGTGCAGGTTCCGGTTGGTCAGCACGTACCCCTCGCCGGTGCGGCCGGTGCCGTTGGTGAAGCCGAACGCCACCCGGGCCGGGATGCCGGCCGCTCGGACCAGCCACGCCATCGCCGCCGCGTACTGCTGGCAGAAGCCGGCCTTGTTGTTGAGGAAGTCGACGATGTCCTGCCCGCTGGTGCCGCCCTTGGTGGTCAGGCTGTAGGTGAAGCCGTTGTCCGAGGAGAAGTAGTCGTAGATCGCCCGCACCTTGTCATAGTCGGTGCGCTTGCCCCGGACGAGGTCCGAGACCAGGGTGTCCACCTGCGACACCGGCGGGGTCTCGGTCTGCTGGACCCGGACGGGGTGGTCGGCCGGCAGCGAGGGGGCGCGGCGCAGTGCCGTCGGGCTGTACGTCGACCGGACGTAGTCGAACGAGTAGCGCTTGTCGCGGGCGTTGTCCCGCTTGGAGAAGATCAGCTGCAGGGCCGGGTCGTACAGCCAGTTGCCGCCCAGCTCCTCGGTCCGCACCGGCTCGCCGTAGACCGGCAGCAGGGGCATGGGGAAGTTCTTCGTCACCTCGACGGTGGCCCGGTACTCCTGCTGCTCGACGCCCTCCCCGGCCCGGGCCGGGTCGGGCAGCCCCCGGTTCACCGGCCGGCCGGTCGGGTCGCTCTCCCGGAAGCCGTCCGCCCGGAGCCTGTCCGCAACGCCGAAGCGCAGGTAGAACGGGCTCGGCTCGGTGGTGGTCACCTTCACCATCTCGACGACCTCGGACTGGTTGAGCTCGCCGCTCAGCGCGGCGAACAGGTCGACCTTGCCCGGGCTGCCGCCCTGGCCGGCGCGTCCGGTGCCGTTTCCCGTCCCGGAGCTGAGGGCGTCGAGCAGCCCGCCGGTCATCCCCGGCACGGCCAGCGGCAGCACCACCGCCAGCGCGACCCCCACCACGGCCAGCCGGCGGCCGGCGGCGGCCAGCGGGGACGACTCCCACACGTCGACGTCCCGGCCGTCACCGGTGAACCGGCGGCCGAACCGGCGCACCCGGTCGACGTTGTCGGCGACCAACAGCCAGAGGTAACCGGCGGCGCCGACCATGAACGGCACGGCGGGGACGCTGTCGATGTACACCGCGACCGGCACCGAGTAGATGGCGAGCATCGGCAGGCCGGCCAGCGCCGGGCGGCGCAGCCCGACGGCGAGCACGTCCACCACCATCGCCACCCCGCCGATGCCGAGCACGCTGATGAACAGCAGCGGGTCGGTGTCGGGCACCTTGACCCCGTACGAGCGCATGTCCTGCGCGGACGCCCCGGCCAACTCGCCGAAGTGGGCGAAGGTGGCCGGGGTGGGCAGGAACGCCACCAGCTCCCCGCCGCTGGGGAAGAGCCAGGTCAGCGCGAGCACCAGCCCGGCGAGCATGCCCAGGACCTGCCCCCACAGCGGCGCCCGGGCCAGCCGGGTCAACGCCGCCACCCCGGCCACCACCGCGACCGCGATGGCGGCCTGGATGAGCCAGGTCCAGCGTTCGAAGATGGCCGACAGCGGGGCCGCCGAGAGCAGGGTCGCGCCGGCGGCCACGAAGCCGAGGTTGCGGGTCGCGGTCACGGGACCACCCTTCCGGTGTGTGTCATGCCCGGCGTGCCGGGCCGCTCGCGTGCTCCCGCCCGGGGAGCGTCACCTCACGCCCGAGCCGGAGCGTCGATCCGCCGCCCCGGCCCGAGCGTCACTTCACGCCGCCCGCGACCGTCTCGGCCAGCGCCGCCCGTAGGGCGAACCCCTGCGAGCCCCGGCCGGCCTGCGGCCAGAGCGCGGGCAGCCGGGCCCCGTGGTCGACCCCGATCACCCGCCACCCGTTGCGCACCAGGGCGAGCGCGGCGGTGCCGTGCGCGTGGTCGGCCTCGGCCCGGGCCCGGGCCGGCAGGTTCAGCCAGGTGGAACTGTTCAGCAGGAAGCCGACACAGGTGGCGCCGTTGCCGCGCAGCCCGGCGAGCAGCTCGGCCTCGGCAGCGCTCAGCGAGCCGAACAGCGCGATGATCAGGCCGCCGTCGGCGCGCTGCCGGACCCGCTGCACCAGCGTGGTGATCTCGCCGCGCCCGTCGAGCCGAACCTCGGCGAGGTGGTCGAGGAGCACCCCGTCCCCGGCGCCCTCGGTCGCGTCGACGTCCGCGCCGCCGCCGGTGACCAGACGCAGCTTGTACCCGGCCTGGCGCAGGTGCACGGCGATGCTGGCCGCCGCGGATACGGTCCACTCGAAGCTCGCCGTCGGCCCGTCGCCGCGGTGGCCGTACCCCCGGGTGTCCAGGACGACGGTGGCCCGGCTCTCCCAGGGCTGCTCCTCGCGGCGGACCATCAGCTCCCCGGTGCGGGCGGTCGACTTCCAGTGCACCCGGCGCAGGTCGTCGCCCACCCGGTACTCCCGGGTCGCCGCGTCGTCCTCGCCGTGCACCGCCACCGAGCGGGCCCGGCTGTCGCCGCTGCCCGCGTACTCGCCGGGGAGCCGGACCGAGGGCAGGGCCGTGACCTGCGGGATCACCGTGAGGTGGTCGGTGCCGGGGAAGGCCCGGCTCAGCTCGCACAGCCCGAACGGGTCGGTCAACCGGACCACCAGGGGGCCCAGCCCGTACCGGCCGCGCACGTCCGCGCGGACGGTGTACGCCACCGAGCTGGCCTGGTGCGCGCCGAGCCGCTCCAGCACCACCCGGGGCCGGCTGCCCAGCGCGTACGGCAGCCGGTCCTCCAACAGCAGCGTGCCGGTGGGCAGCCGGGACATGTTCTGCAACCGCAGTACCACCCGGGAGCTGGCCCCGACCGGCACCCGGTGCGGCTCCAGGGACCGGTTGCCGGCCAGCTTGTACCGGCTGCGCCCGACGTACGCGGCGGCGAGCAGCGGCAGAGCGGCCAGCAGCACCGCCACCCGCAGCAGGTCCTTCTCGCCGAGGATGGCGGCGGAGACGCCCGCGGCCAGCGCGGCGGCCAGGAAGGAACGGCCGCGGGTGGTCAGGCCCCGGAGCCCTTCGCGCACGGTCATCGCCTCCGCGGCTCGTACGTGGCTCGGCCGTTGCCCTCACCGGTGGGCCGGTTGTCGTACGGGGAGCGCTGGCGGTCGTGCGGCAGCGGGAGCCGGTGCACCAGCTCGGACACGATCGCGTCGGTGGTGCGCCGGGCGAGCTGGGCGTCGGCGGTCGGGATGATCCGGTGGGCGAGCACCGGCACCGCGAGCGCCTGGAGGTCGTCGGGCAGGACGTAGTCGCGGCCCTCCAGGGCGGCGACGGCCCGCGCGGTGCGCAGGAGCTGGAGGGTGGCCCGGGGGGACGCGCCCAGTCGCAGGTCGGGAGCCTCCCGGGTGGCGGTGACCAGGTCGACCGCGTACTGCTTCACTGCGTCGGCGACGTGCACCTCGCGGACCGTGGCGATCAGCCGGCGGACCGTGTCGGCGTCGGAGACGGCCCCCAACTCCTGGAGCGGGTCGGCCGCGCTGTGCCCGTCCAGCATGGCCAGCTCGGCCGCGGGGTCCGGGTATCCCATGGCGATCCGGGCGGTGAACCGGTCCCGCTGCGCCTCGGGCAGCGGGTAGGTCCCCTCCATCTCGATCGGGTTCTGGGTGGCGATCACCATGAACGGGGTCTGCAACTGGTAGGTGACCCCGTCGACGGTGACCTGTCGCTCCTCCATGCACTCCAGCAGCGCGGACTGGGTCTTCGGCGACGCGCGGTTGATCTCGTCGCCGACGACCAGGTTGGCGAAGACCGCCCCGGGCCGGAACTCGAAGTCGTGCGTCTCCTGGTTGTAGACGCTCACCCCGGTGACGTCGCTGGGCAGCAGGTCCGGCGTGAACTGGATGCGGCGCACGGAGCAGTCGATCGACCGGGCGAGGGCCTTCGCCAGCTTGGTCTTGCCGACACCTGGGACGTCCTCGATGAGGAGGTGGCCCTCGGCGAGCAGGACGGCGAGGGCGAGCCGGATCGTGGCGGTCTTGCCCTCGATGACCTGCTCGATGTTGGCCACGATGGCCTCGCTGGCGGTGCGGAACTCGTCGTGCGGCAGCAGACCGCCCACCTCGTCCCAGGTCTGTTGTGTCACGGGCCTCCTCCTCGTCGCCGAACGGCAGCTCTGTACAGAGCACCTGGACCCGCCGTCGGGTTCGCAGCGGGAACAAATCTTCTCGTCTGCCGCAGAAATCTCACAGGCCCCTCAGGCTAACCATGTTTGTCCCGATCGCCGACTCCCGCAGGAACTCGGCCGGTTACGCCCTGAATATTCGCCGGACGGGGGAGTCACCCGGGGGAACAGAGTCCGCGCCGTCGGTGGAGGGGCCGCGCCTCCCTGAGGCGGGCGACGCGCGCGCCCGGCCCGCGGGGTACACTCCCCGACATGGCCGGAGTCTTCCTGCTTCTTACCGGGCCGTGCTGATGCGCTGACGCGCGACAGCACGGCGGCCCCTCCTGCGCGAGGGGCTTTTTTGTGCCCTCCGCCGGTCGGGCCCGCTCCGGCGACGGGCGGCACGGGTCCCCGCCGCCGCGCGGCGGGCGGCGCACTCCCCAGACGACATGACCGCGCCGAGCGAGGTCAGCACCCAGCCCGGCCGAGGCGTGGCCGGCGGCGACGAGCGAAGCGAGGAGACACCATGAGTGAGGCAGCACCGGCGGGCGACATCCCCCCGTACCGGTACACCGCGGCCCTGGCCGACGAGATCGAGCGGCGCTGGCAGGACACCTGGGAGCGGGAGGGCACCTTCCACGCCCCGAACCCGACCGGCCCGCTGGCCGACCCCGACCACCCGAGGGCCGGCGCGGAGAAGCTGTACGTGCTGGACATGTTCCCGTACCCGTCGGGGGCGGGCCTGCACGTCGGGCACCCGCTGGGGTACATCGGCACCGACTGCTTCGCCCGCTACCAGCGGATGGCCGGGCGCAACGTGCTGCACGCGATGGGCTTCGACGCGTTCGGGCTGCCCGCCGAGCAGTACGCCGTGCAGACCGGCACCCACCCGCGCACCACCACCGTGGCGAACATCGCCCGGTACAAGGAGCAGTTGCGTCGGCTGGGAATGGCCCACGACGACCGCCGCTCGGTGGCCACCATCGACACCGACTTCTACCGCTGGACCCAGTGGATCTTCCTGCAGGTCTTCAACTCCTGGTACGACCAGGACGCGAAGAAGGCCCGCCCGGTCACCGAGTTGATCGCCGAGTTCGCCGGCGGCACCCGGCCCACCCCGGACGGCCGCCCCTGGGCGGAGCTGACCGTCGCCGAGCGGCGGAGGATCGTCGACGACCGCCGGTTGGCGTACGTCTCGGAGGCGCCGGTGAACTGGTGCCCGGGGCTGGGCACCGTGCTGGCCAATGAGGAGGTCACCGCCGACGGCCGCTCGGACCGGGGCAACTTCCCGGTGTTCAAGCGGAACCTGAAGCAGTGGAAGATGCGGATCACCGCGTACGGCGACCGGCTGCTGGACGACCTGGACACGCTGGACTGGCCTGAGCCGATCAAGCTGATGCAGCGCAACTGGATCGGCCGGTCGCAAGGGGCGCACATCGATTTCCCGACCGCCGTCGAGCCGGTGCGGGTGTTCACCACCCGACCGGACACGATCTTCGGGGCCACCTACATGGTGCTGGCCCCCGAGCACGAGCTGGTCGACGCGCTGGTGCCGGCGGCCTGGCCGGAGGGCACGAAGGAAGCCTGGACCGGCGGGCACACCGGCCCCCGGGCGGCCGTCGAGGCGTACCGGAAGGCGGCAGCGGCCAAGACGGACGTGGAGCGGCAGTCCGACACGAAGGAGAAGACCGGCGTCTTCGTCGGCGCGTACGCCACGAACCCGGTCACCGGCGGGCAGGTCCCGATCTTCATCGCCGACTACGTGCTGGCCGGCTACGGCACCGGCGCGATCATGGCGGTGCCCGCGCAGGACGAGCGGGACTGGGCGTTCGCCGAGGTCTTCGACCTGCCGATCGTGCGCACCGTGCAGCCGGCCGACGGCTTCGACGGCAAGGCGTACACCGGGGACGGCCCCGCGATCAACAGCGCCGTGCCCGAGCGCGGCCTGGACCTGAACGGCCTGGGGGTCGCCGACGCCAAGGCGGCGATCATCGCCTGGCTGGAGGCTGAGGGGCACGGCACCGGCGCGGTCACCTACCGGCTGCGCGACTGGCTGTTCTCCCGGCAGCGCTACTGGGGCGAGCCGTTCCCCATCGTGTACGACGAGACCGGGGCGGTCATCGCGCTGCCGGAGGAGATGCTGCCGGTCGAGCTGCCCGAGGTGGACGACTTCTCCCCGAAGACGTTCGCCCCGGACGACGCCGCCAGCAACCCGGAGACCCCGCTGTCGCGCCGGCGCGACTGGGTCGAGGTGGAGCTGGACCTGGGCGACGGGCCGAAGCGGTACACCCGGGAGACCAACGTGATGCCGCAGTGGGCCGGCTCCTGCTGGTACGAGTTGCGCTACCTGGACCCGACCAACTCCGGCCGGTTCGTCGACGCCGAGAACGAGCGCTACTGGATGGGCCCGCGCGCCGAGGGCGACTGCGGGGGCACCGACCTGTACGTCGGCGGTGCCGAGCACGCCGTGCTGCACCTGCTGTACGCCCGCTTCTGGCACAAGGTGCTGTACGACCTGGGCCACGTCTCGTCGTTCGAGCCGTACCGCAAGCTGTTCAACCAGGGCATGATCCAGGCGTACGCGTACGTCGATCCCCGGGGCTCCTACGTGCAGGCCGAGGAGGTCGTCGAGCGCGACGGCGCCTGGTTCCTGGGCGACGAGGAGGTGCGCCGCGAGTACGGCAAGATGGGCAAGTCGCTGAAGAACGTCGTCACCCCCGACGACATGTGCGCCGCGTACGGCGCGGACACCTTCCGGGTGTACGAGATGTCGATGGGCCCGCTGGAGGTGTCCCGCCCGTGGGAGACCCGGGCGGTCGTCGGGTCGTACCGGTTCCTGCAGCGGGTCTGGCGGGCCGTCGTTGACGAGCAGACCGGCGAGCTGCGGATCACCGACGCCCCGGCCGACGAGGCCACCCGGCGGCTGCTGCACAAGGTGGTCGACGGGGTCCGCGGCGACATGGAGGGGATCCGGTTCAACACCGCGATCGCCAAGCTGATCGAGCTGACCAACGCGCTGACCCGGCTGCCGGCCACCCCCCGCGAGGTGGCCGAGCCGCTGGTGCTGATGCTGGCGCCGTTCGCCCCGCACGTCGCCGAGGAACTGTGGCGCAGGCTGGGCCACGACGCCTCGCTGGCGTACGCGGACTTCCCGGTCGCCGACCCGGCGCTGCTGGTCGCCGAGACGGTGACGTACCCGGTGCAGATCAACGGCAAGGTCCGCGGCCGCGTCGAGGTCTCCGCCGACGCGTCCGAGGAGACGGTCCGCGTGGCGGCCCTGGAGGCGGTCGCGTCCGCCCTGGCCGGCAAGGAACCCCGCAAGGTCATCGTCATCAAGGGCCGCATGGTCTCCGTCGTCGCCTGACCCCCGCCGCCCCCGCCCTGTCCCGCCCCGCCGTCGCGGGAGCGGGAGCGAGGGCTGGGGCGACAGATTCACGGAAAGAGTGGCCATTCCACGCGTGGATGCCACTCTTTCCGTGATTTTGGGCGGACCGGGCGGACCGGGCGGACCGGGCGGACCGGGCCGGGCGGGCGGACCGGGCCGGGCGGGCGGGGCAAGGGCAGGTGGGGTGGGGGGTTACGGGTCGCGGCGCTGGATGAGAGTGATCGCCGCCAGCGTCGCGGCCAGGGACCAGGCGGCGAGGGTCAGCCAGGAGCCGGTGACGGTGGCCGGGTACGGGTCCGGGTTGATGATGTCGGGGTGCACCTCGATCAGTCGCAGCCAGGCGGCGAGGGGCAGGGCGTTGTACAGCTCGGCGATCCACCGGTGCTCGTCGCTGTCGACCAGCAGCGGCGCCAGCACGAGCACCGTCGTGGCTGCGAACACGGCTGCGGCGGCGTGCCGGGTGAGCGCGCCCAGACCCATCCCGACCAGCGCGCACACGGGCACCAGCACGGCGCTCGCCACGACGGCGCGCAGCACCCCCGGCTCGCCGATCGACCAGCCGGCGTTCCGGTCGGCGAGGATCGCCTGGGACACCCAGAACGAGGTCGACGCGGTGACCGTGCCGAAGGCGAGCATGACCCCGGCCAGCACGGCGGCCTTCGCCGCGACCACCGCCCGCCGGGCGGGCACGGCGGCGAACGTGGTCCGGATCAGCCCGCTCTGGTACTCGCCGACGACGGTCAGGGCGCCGAGGGTGGCCGAGGCGAGGATCAGCAGCAGGTAGCCGGCCTCGGGGAAGGCGTCGCGCACCGGCCCGTACAGGTCGAACATCTCCCGCCGCCCCTCGGTGTACGACGGCCAGTTCCGGTGGTCGGCGAGGCTGGCATTGACGCTGACCCCGACCACGAACAGGAAGACCAGCGGCAGCGTCCAGCGGTTCGACCGCAGCGACCAGTGTTTGATCCACTCGGCGGCCAGCAGGTCGCGGAAGCGGGCCGGGCCGTCGGTCACCGTCGGTCGGCGGGTCAGCTCGGTCACGGCGGTCATCGGGTCCCCTCCCCGGCGAGGTACTCGACGCTGTCGGCGGTGAGTTCCATGAAGGCTTCCTCCAGCGAGGCGGTGCGGGTGGTCAACTCGTGCAGCCCGATGCCGTGGGCGAGCGCGAGGTCGCCGATCCGGGCGGCCGGCAGGCCGGTCACGACGAGCGCCCCGGCGTCGGCCGGGAGGACGTCCGCACCCTCGGCTTCCAGCACGGTGGCCAGCGTCGTCGGGTCGGGCGTCCGGACGGCCACGCTGGCCCGGGTGCTCCGGGCGGCGAACTCGGCGAGGCTCTGTTCGGCGATGAGCCGGCCCCGGCCGATCACCACGAGCCGGTCGGCGCAGTGCTCCATCTCGCTCATCAGGTGGCTGGAGACGAAGACCGTGCGCCCCTGCGCCGCCAGCCGCCGGAACAGGTCCCGCACCCAGCGGACCCCCTCCGGGTCGAGGCCGTTGAAGGGCTCGTCGAAGAGCAGCACCGGCGGGTCGCCGAGCAACGCGGCGGCGATGCCGAGCCGCTGCCGCATGCCGAGTGAGAAGCCGCCGATCCGTCGCCGCGCGGCGCCGGCCAGCCCCACGTCCCGCAGCACCTCGTCGACCCGGGTGCGCGCGATGCCGTTGCTGCGGGCCAGGGCGGACAGGTGGGCCCCGGCGCTGCGCCCGCCGTGCACGTCACCGGCGTCGAGCAGCGCGCCGGCGTGGCGCAGCCCGCGCGGCCGGTCGGCGAACCGGACCCCGTCCACCGTGACGGTGCCGCTGGTCGGCGCGGTGAGCCCGAGGATCATTCGCAGCGTGGTGGACTTGCCGGCCCCGTTGGGCCCGAGGAAGCCGGTGACGTGGCCGGGACGCACGGTCAGGGTGAGGTCGTCGACGGCCGTCGTGCGGCCGTACCGTCTCGTCAGGGCTCGAAGTTCGATCACCTGCCCCACGCTGCCGGGCGGCGGCCGGCGAGGCGTCGCCCCGGCGGCCACAACGGGCGGCGGGGCCTCAGCCCCGGGGCGTACGCCCGTGGGCCGATGCCCGGGCGGCGGCCGGCTGGTTACCGTGGGCGACATGGACCCGACCGTGCCGTTGTCGCGCCGCGCCTCGTGGCCGGCGCGGGCGGCCCTGCCCTGGGCCGGCGTCGCGCTGTTGCCGGTCGCCCTGCTCCTCGCCCTGCCGATGGCGTCGAGCCGGGGCGGAGTGGGGTTCGGCGACTGGTGGATTGCGGAGCGCTACCTGGTGCCGCTGCTGGCCGTGGGGTTGCCCGCCGGCCTGCTGCGGCGCCGGCCGGTGCTCGCCCTGGCGCTGATGATCGTCGCGGCGTGCATGGTCACCGTCGTCGTCAACGTCCCGGAACCCGGCTACCTGACCGACATTTGGTACCTGCAGTTCATTGCGATCGACCTGGTGGTGGGGCTGATCGCGGCGAACCGGTCCCGCCGCGTCTCGGCGCCGGTGGCCGTCGGGGCGCTCGCCGTGCAGATCGCCGCTGCCTTCGTGAACCCGGCCAGCGACCCCCTCAGCCGGGCCACGCTCTCCGTGCTGGCGGTCGTCACGGCGTGGACGGTCGGCAACTCGGTGCGGGCCCGGCGCGGCTACGCGGAGGCCGTCCGGGCGCACACCGCAGCCGAGGCGGTCACCGCCGAGCGGCTGCGCATCGCCCGCGAGCTGCACGACATGGTCGCCCACAGCATCGGGGTGATCGCCATCCAGGCCGGCGTGGGGGCCCGGGTCATCGACACCCAGCCGGCGCAGGCCCGCGCCGCGCTGGCCACCATCGAGGCGACCAGCCGCGACACCCTGGCCGGCCTGCGGCGTACGCTCGGCGCGCTGCGCCGCCCGCAGTCGGAGTCGGCGTCGTTGGATCCGACGCCGGGGCTGGACGACCTCGACCGGCTGGTCTCGGCCGCCGCCGACGCCGGGGTGCGGGTGGAATTGCGGCAGTGCGGCGAGCGGCGGCCCGTCCCGGCCGACCTCGACCTCGCCGCGTTCCGGATCGTCCAGGAGGCGCTCACCAACGTGGTACGACACGCGGGCACCGACCGGTGCCGGGTCACCGTCACGCACGGCCCCGACGAGGTCGCGGTGGAGGTCGTCGACGACGGCCGGGGCGGCGCGGTGGGCGGTGCGGGGCACGGGCTCGTCGGCATGCGCGAGCGGGTCGCCCTGGCCGCCGGCCGGTTCCACGCCGGGCCGCGCCCCGAGGGCGGCTTCCGGGTGGCGGCGTGGCTGCCGGTGCCACCGGTGGCCGAGGCGCCGGTCGGATGGCGGGCCGGGACGGGGGACCGGTGACCGTCCGGGTGCTGCTCGTCGACGACCAGCCACTGATCCGCGCCGGCCTGCGGGTGCTCATCGCCGACGCCCCCGACCTCGATGTCGTCGCCGAGGCGGCCACGGGGGCCGAGGCGGTGCGGCTGGCCCGCGAGGTCGTGCCGGACGTGGTGCTGATGGACCTGCGGATGCCCGGCATGGACGGCATCCAGGCCACCCGGGCGATCGTCGCGCACGGCGGCCCGACCCGCGTGCTCGTGCTGACCACCTTCGACGACGACGAGCACGTGCACGGCGCGCTGCGCGCCGGCGCGAGCGGCTTCCTGGTGAAGGACATGGCGCTGGACGACATCCTCGGCGCGGTCCGGGTGGTCGCCGCCGGGGACGCGCTGATCGCTCCCGCAGTCACCCGCCGGCTCATCGCCGAGTTCGCCCGCCGGCCCACCCCGGCCGCCCCGACCCGGTCCCTCGACGGCGTCACCGAGCGGGAGCGCGAGGTGCTTACCCTCGTCGGCCGTGGCCTGTCCAACGCCGAGATCGCCGCTCAACTGGTGATCAGCCCGGCCACCGCCAAGGCCCACGTGGCCCGCCTCTTCACCAAGCTAGGCGCCCGCGACCGAGTCCACCTGGTAATCGCCGCCTACGACGCAAACCTAACCACCCCCACCCCCTAACCCCACCCCCCACCCCACCACCCCCAACTCCGTCGATCTTGCAGTTAGGGCCCTCGTTTCGTCCCTTTAGGGCGCAGTGTCGGGGCCGTAACTGCAAGATCGACGGGTGGCGGCTCTGCGGCGCTCCGCGCGCCACCAGCGGGACAGCAGCACGGCGCTGGCGATCAGGCCCAGGGCGGCGGGGGCGGCGGCGTACCAGTTGATGTCGCCCGGCGTGGTGGCGGCCGCGCCGAGCGCCGCGTAGCCGAACGCCGTCGGCGCGGAGGCGAGGACACTACCGGCGAGGTACGGCAGCACCCGGGCGCCAGTGGTGCCGTAGCCGTAGCTGACCAGTCCGTACCCGGAGATCGGGAGCAGTCGGACCGTGGCCACCCCTAGCACGCTCTGCCGGGTGAACCAGCCGTCGAGGCGGGCGAGTCGGCCGCGTACCCGCTCGGCCACGAACTCCCGGCCCAGCACCCGGCCGACGGCGAAGCCGAGCGCGGCGGCCAGCAGCGCCGCGCCGAGCGCGTACGCCGCGCCTTCGAGGGGGCCGAAGATCGCGCCGATGGCGAGCGTGACGAAGGTGCGCGGCACCAGGGCGACCAGTAGCAGCGCCCCGCCGACGATCGCGGCGACCGGGGCGTACCCGCCGAGGCCGTCGGCGAGCCGGGGCAGCGCCGCGATCTCGGGCCGGGGGAGCACCGCCAGCAGCACCGCAAACCCGGCGAGCAGGAGCAGCAGGAGGGCGAACCGCCGCGCCGACGGCTGCTTCAGCAGCCGCCGGACGGCCTGGATCATGCCCGGGCGGCGGCCACGGCGGCGCGGCGCTCGGCGCGGAGCCGGTCGGCCCAGGTGTCGTCCAGCGGCGGGAGCTGGTGCGCGCCGGTCGCCCAGCGCAGCAGCAGGTCGGCCAGGGCGGGGTTGCGGGCCAGGGCGGGGCCGTGCGAGTACGTGCCGAGCAACTTGCCCCGCCACGCGCCTTCCGTGGCGCCGTCGTTGCCGACCCCGGTGGTCACCCGGGCCAGCGGGGACACCCCCGGGCCGAGGTGGGTCCGGCCGCCGTGGTTCTCGAAGCCGGTGAGCGCCGGCACGGCGAGCCGGGGGTCGATGTCGCCGGCCAGCTCGCCGACGGCGCGGCTCGGGCCCCGGTCGGAGGAGAGGTCGAGCAGCTCCAGCCCGGTGCACTGGACGCCCTTGGCGAAGAACGAGGTGCCGAGGAGCTGGTAGCCGGCGCAGACGCCGAACACCACCGACCCCTGGGCGGCGGCCCGGTGCAGGCCGCCGTCGGCCCGCAGCCGCTGCGCGCCGAGCGCCTGTGGGCCGTCCTCGCCGCCGCCGATGAGGTAGATGTCGGCGGTGGCGGGCAGCCGCTGGTCGGAGCGGACCTCCAGCACCTCCACCGGCATCCCGCGCTGCTGCGCCCGGCGGGCCAGGATCAGCATGTTGCCCCGGTCGCCGTAGGTGGACAGCAGGTCGGGGTAGATCCAGACGATACGCAGGCTCTCAGTTGACACGGTCCAGCTCCGCTCGGATGTCCTGGAAGGCGGTGTAGTTGGCGATGACCTCCAGGCGGCCGGGTGGCACGGCCCGGACCGCCTCGGCGAACGCCCGGACGTGCTGGAACGGCACCCCGTTGACGTCGAGGCGGACCGCCAGGTCGTACGCCCGGTCGCCGGTGATCAGCACCTGCCGGCCGCGCAGCGGGGCGAAGTCGACGTCGAACAGCCAGGAGGTGTCCATCCCGTCGGGGTCCCGGGCGTTGATGGACAGCAGCGTCGGGGCCACGTCGGCCATCTCGAACGCCTCCAGCCAGCTCGCCGGGTTCTTCGCCAGCAGCAGCCGGATGTTGCGCCCGTCCCGGTCGACCTGGGCGTAGCGGCCGGCGACCGAGGTGACGGAGCCCAGCCGGGAGACCGCGTCGACCGGGCGCACGCCGAACTCGGCGGCGACGGCCAGGGCGGTCGCCGCGTTGCCCACGTTGACCTTGCCGGGGAGCTGGAGGGTCACCTTGTGCCAGGCCCCGGTGGGGTCGAGCACGCCGTCGTCCTCCACCGTCCACTGCGGGCCGGGGCGACGCAGCGGGCAGCCGCTGCACCACCACTGCTCGCCGGAGCGCTGGATGGTGTGGCCGCATTCGGGGCAGACCCACGAGTCGTCGTGCCAGCGCTGGCCGGCGCTGAACCAGGTGACGTGTGGCGGCCGGATGCCGCGGGCCGGGTCGCCGGGCGGGGTGGCGGCCCACACCACCATCGGGTCGTCGGCGTTCGCCACCACCCGCACGTCCGGGTGGTTGATCAGCGCGGCCCGCCAGAGCTGCGCCATCATGGCGACCTCCTTGGCCCGGTCGAGCTGGTCCCGGGAGAGGTTGAGCAGCGCCACCACGTGCGGCTCGGTGGCCTCCAGGACCTGGGCCAGGTAGTGCTCGTCGACCTCCAGCACCGCGTACGGGGTGCTGCCGGCCTTGGCCAGCGCCGAGGTGTGGCCGGTGGGCATGTTGGCGCCGAAGGAGTTGGTGGCCACCCGGCCCAGGACGCCGACCGCCGCGGCGGCCAGCCGGGTGGTGGTCGTCTTGCCGTTGGTGCCGGAGACGAGCGCGATGGCACGTCCGGCAGACAGGTGGGCGAGCAGGTCCGGGTCGATCTTCAGGCCGATCCAGCCGCCGATGACCGAACCGTCACCACGACCTGCGGCTCTCGACAGCGCCGCGGCGGTCCGCGACACCGAGCTGGCCACCTTCGCCCGCAGGGGCATCTTCGCGTCCGTCACGCGAGCGAGGTTACCGGACCGCCGCCCCCGCCAGATCGCCGCCGACGGCGAACCGTTCGGCCGGGGGTGTCCGGCGGACGGTCAGCGCGCGCTCGACCGGATGGAGTCGATCTATGTCGGGTAGTGGACGCCCGGGTGGGGGCGCTCGGGCCCTCCACTCCGCTCCACCCCCTCTGACGTGCGGTTTTGCGTTCCGAAACGCCGCGCCGTGCGGGCGATTCTGGTTGCAGGTGGAGGGAAGTGGAGTAGAGTGGGGCCCAATGGTGAGGTCGGTAGGGCCCACCGGCCCGGGGGGAAGCGGCGCCGCGAACGCCGCTGAATGGGCGAGGGGGTTGGGCCGGTGTTTCTCGGCACCCACACTCCGCGCCTGGACGACAAGGGCCGGTTGATCCTTCCGGCGAAGTTCCGGGATGAGCTGGCGGGGGGTGTCGTGATCACCAAAGGGCAGGATCGCTGTCTCTACGTCTTCCCGATGCCCGAGTTCCAGCGCATCGCCGACCAGTTGCGCGCGCAACCCATGACGCACAAGGCGGCCCGGGCGTACAGCCGGGTCTTCTTCGCCAGCGCGCACGACGAGGTCCCGGACAAGCAGGGCCGGGTCACCATC
Organism: Micromonospora sp. CA-111912; assembly: GCF_050948415.1. Lineage (NCBI taxonomy): Bacteria > Bacillati > Actinomycetota > Actinomycetes > Micromonosporales > Micromonosporaceae > Micromonospora > Micromonospora sp. CA-111912. Next base: position 5,297,721 of record NZ_CP192007.1, on the reverse strand, counting down.
CCGCCCCACCTGCGGGGGTACGCCGGGCTCGACCGGGACCTGGTGGTGATCGGGGCGAGCACGCGGGTGGAGGTCTGGGACAAGGCGGCCTGGGAGGCCTACCTCTCCGAGAGCGAGGACGACTTCGCCGACATCGAGGAGGGGGTGCTGCCGGGCGGTCTGTAGGGCGTGACGGCGCCCGACGTACTGCGAGATCTCCAGCCGCTTTCGAGTTCCTGGCACCCCTTCCCCGGTGCCAGGCGCACGATCTCATCGGAGGGCCGCGGCCTCCGGCGGGCGGGAGCGGATGGGGATCTGGCGGTACGACGGAGGCGTCGTGGCGACGGCAGGCGCGGAGAGAAACGGACGGTTCAAGCCAAGTGGGGGTCGACATGGGGGAGCTTCGCGGCACGCACGTGCCTGTGCTGCTCGAGCGGTGCCTCGAGTTGCTGGCCCCCGCGCTGGACAGGGGCGACCGCACGATCCACGTCGACGTCACGCTGGGGCTGGCCGGTCACGCCGAGGCGGTGCTGGAACGGCATCCGCGCACGGTGCTGATCGGGCTGGACCGGGACACCGAGGCCCTCGCCCACGCGCGGGTCCGGCTGGCCAGGTTCGCCGACCGGGTCCACCTGGAGCACGCCGTCTACGACGAGCTGCCCGAGGTGCTGGGCCGGCTCGGCTACCCGGCGATCGACGGCATCCTGTTCGACCTGGGCGTCTCCTCGCTCCAGCTGGACGCGCCCGACCGCGGGTTCGCCTACGCGCAGGACGCCCCGCTGGACATGCGGATGGACCAGACCCGGGGGGTGACCGCCGAGGAGGTGGTCAACAGCTATCCCCACCCGGACCTGGCCCGGGTGCTGCGGGTGTACGGCGAGGAGAAGTTCGCCGTGCGGGTCGCCTCGGCGATCCTCCGGGAGCGCGAGCGGGCCCGGATCACCTCGTCGGCGCGGCTGGCCGAACTGGTCAGGGAGAGCATCCCGGCAGCAGCCCGACGGACGGGCGGACACCCGGCCAAGAGAACGTTTCAGGCTTTACGGATCGAGGTAAACAAGGAGCTGGCAGCGCTGGAGACGGCGCTGCCAGCTGCTCTCGACACGCTCACCGTGGGTGGTCGCATGGTGGTCCTGTCCTACCACTCGCTGGAGGACAGGCTCACCAAGGCGGCCCTCGCCGACCGGGTCCGTAGCAAGGGCCCGGTCGACCTCCCGGTCGAACTTCCCGGTTCGGCTCCGACGTTCCGGCTGCTCAGCCGGGGTGCGGAGCTGCCCGGGGAGGAGGAGGTCGCCGCGAACCCGCGCGCCGCCTCGGTGCGCCTGCGGGCCGCGGAACGAATCGACCCGGAGGCGGAGCAGCAGGGGCGGGCCGACCGCGAACGGTACCGCCGGCGGGTCAGGGCGATGCACCAACCGGGGTCGGCGGGATCGGCGGATCCGAGGCCGGCGCGGGGCGAGGGGCAGGGACGGACGAAGAGGGGGAGGGAAGATGAACGTTGACAAGCGCGACGGCCGGGACACCGGCGTTGGGCAGCGCGCACCGCGGTCGGGGGGCCGGACCGCGGCGCAGCGGACCACGCGGACCGGTGTTCCGGCGGCGGGGGCCGGCCGGTTCGACCGGCAGGGGGAGGCTCGCGCCCGGGGGGCGCGCGAGTTCCCGACCAACGGCAGCGCCGCGCTGCGCCCGGCCGAGCGGACCAGTCCGGCGGCGACCCCGTCACCACGGCTGCGGGTCGCTCCGCCGCCGCCGGTGACGGTGCCGCGGGCGCCCTTCGTCGCGCTGATTCTGGTGCTGGTCGTCGGCGGGGTGCTCGGCATCCTGCTGGTCAACACCAAGATCAACGAGAATTCCTTCCGGCTGGAGCGGCTCCAGCAGCAGCAGGCCAAGCTCGACGTGGACCAGCAGCAGCTGGAGAAGGAGATCGCCGCCGCAGAGGCCCCCGGCAGCCTCACCGCCGCCGCCAAGCGGCTGGGCATGGTCGAGGCCGAGGAGCCGGCGTACATCCGACTGCCGGACGGCCGGATCATCGGCGTGCCGCAGCCGGCCAACGGCCAGCCCTCGGTCACCAGCCAGCAGGGCGCGGGAGGCTGACCGGTGCCACCGAGATCGGAGGAACCGCGCCGGGACCCCACGGGGTCCCGGCGCGGTTCGTCGCGCTCCACCCGCGGTCGGGGCGAGTCGCGCGCCGGCGAGCCCGGCGTGGGAGGCATCTCCGACGCGCGGGCGTACACCCCCCGGGGACGGACCATCCGCGAGGAGGACGGCGCGCTCGGCCGGCCGGGCACCGGGGGCGCCGAGCAGCGGCGTACCCCCCGCAGCACCAGGGCCGGCGGCGACCCGTTCCGGCCGGCGTTGCAGGTGCTCGACGGCGGCCGGGTCGGCTCGACCCGCACGGGCCGGCGGGAGAACGTGCCGGCCGGGCGCTCCGGGGTGATCCGGACCGTCCAGGCCCGGCCGGCCCGCACGCCGGCCGACGACGACGATGACGCGCCGCTCCCGCCGCGCCGCCGGGGCGGCCCGCGCGCCCCGCGCCGCCCGGAGCGGCCCGCCGCCCGGCGCTCGCCGCGCAAGCCGCGCAAGCCGCCCCGGCTGGCCGACCCCCGGCGCCGGCTGCGCCTGGGCACCCTGCTCGTTCTCACGCTGTTCGCCACCATCGGCGTCCGGCTGGTCTTCCTCCAGGCCGTCGACACCCCGGCGTACGCCGGCGGCGGGCTGGCCGCCCGGCTGACCCGGGTCGACCTGCCCGCCCCCCGGGGGGCCATCTACGACCGCACCGGGGCCCCGCTGGCGCACAGCGTCGAGGCCCGGTACGTCTTCGCCGACCCCACCCGGGTCAAGGACCGCACGGCGGCCGCGCGGGCGCTCTCGCCCCTGCTCGGCCTGCCCGCCTCCGAACTGGCCCGGCGGATGAAGCCGCGCACCCGGGACGACGGCCTCGCGTCCCAGTTCGAGTACCTGGCGCGCGGCGTCGACATCCCCACCGCAAAGAAGATCATGGCGCTGGAGCTCGACGGCATCGGCGTGCACCGCGACGAGCGGCGCGAGGTGCCCGGCGCCGACCTGGCCGCGAACCTGCTCGGCTTCACCAGCCAGGACATGGTCGGCCTGGAGGGCCTGGAGGCCCGCTACGACGACCTGCTGCGCGGCGAGAACGGCCGCCGGGTGTACGAGGCCGGGCAGGGCGACCTGGGCGCCCCCATCCCGGGCGGCTACAGCCGCACCACCCCGCCCAAGCCGGGCAGCTCCCTGGAGCTGACCATCCTCCGGGACCTCCAGTTCAAGGCGCAGCAGGTGCTGAAGGACCAGACGGAGAAGGCTCGGGGCAGCGTCGGCGTGGCCGTCGTGCTCGACGTGCCGACCGGCGAGGTGCTGGCCCAGGCCAGCCACCCCACCTACAACGCCGCGAAGCACGAGGAGAGCGACCCCACCGACCGGGAGGACGCCGCCACCAGCTTCGTGGTCGACCCCGGCTCGATCCACAAGGCGATCACCTTCGGCGCGGCGCTCCAGGAGGGCGTCGTCACGCCCGACACCGCGCTGCCGGTCGCCAACACGATCCGCAGGGGCGACGAGGTCTTCCGCGACACCCACCCGGTCAACGGGCAGACGATGAGCCTCGCCGGGATGCTGGCGTACTCGTCGAACGTCGGCACCATCGAGATCGCCGACAAGCTCGGCCCGGACCGGCTGATCGACTACCAGAAGCGCTTCGGGCTCGGCCAGCCCACCGGCGAGGGCATGCCGGGCGAGGCCAGTGGCCGGCTGCTCCCTGTCGAGCAGTGGAGCGGGTCGTCGTACGGGTCGGTGCCGATCGGGCACAGCGTCGACGCCACGCCGCTGCAGATGGCCGCCGCGTACGGGGCGATCGCCAACAACGGCACCTACGTCCAGCCGCACCTGATCAAAGAGGTGATCAACGGGAAGGACGGTAGCCGAACCCCGGGCAAGGCACCGGTCACCCGTTCGGTGCTCAGCCCGCAGAACGCGGCGGAGCTGCGCAAATTGCTCCAGGCGGTCACCACGGTCGACGGGGCCACCGGGCTCGCCGCGGCGGTGCCCGGCTACCAGGTGGCCGGCAAGACCGGCACCGGCCTGCGCTACGTCGACGGCAAGCAGCAGCCCGGCGAGGTCGGCTCGTTCATCGGGATGGCACCGGCGGACAACCCGCGGTTCGTGGTGGCGGTCTTCGTGTGGAGCCCCGAGGGCGGTGGCGGGGCGGTCGCCGCGCCGGCCTTCCGCGAGATCATGGGCTTCACCCTCAGCCGGTACCGGGTTCCCCCGTCGGCGGCCAAGCCGCCCAAGTTCGAGGTCTTTCCGCGCTGACCAGGCGCGGGGGGACATCATCGGTGAGTGGGGACGAACCACCGGGGCGGCTGTGCGCTCGGGACCGGACGACCGGGTAGGGTCTGACGCCGTGCCCGGCAATCCACGCCCCCGTACCATTACCGGACTCCGGCTCGGCGATCTCGCCGACCGGCTCGCCGTCGAGCCGCCGCCAGGCGCCGCCGACGTCGCGGTGACCGGGGTGACCCACGCCAGCCAGGAGGTCCGCCCCGGCGACCTGTACGCCGCGCTGCCCGGCGCCCGTCGGCACGGCGCGGAGTTCGCCGCCGGCGCGGCGGCGGCGGGCGCGGTGGCCGCCCTGACCGACCCGGCCGGCGCCCCGGCGGTGGCCGCGGCGGGCCTGCCCGCGCTGATCGTGCCCGACCCCCGCGCGGTGCTCGGCGCCCTCGCCTCCGCCGTCTACGGCGATCCCACCACCGGGCTGACCGTCATCGGGATCACCGGAACGGCCGGCAAGACCTCCACCGCCTACCTCGTCGAGTCGGGGCTGCGCGCCGCCGGCCACGTGACCGGGCTGATCGGCACGGTGGAGACCCGGCTGGGCGACCTGGTGGTCGACAGCGTGCGGACCACGCCGGAGGCCACCGACCTGCACGCCATGCTCGCCGCAGCCCGGGAACGCGGCGTGACCGCGCTGGTCATGGAGGTCTCCAGCCACGCCCTGGCGATGGGTCGGGTCGGCGGGGTGCGGTTCACCGTGGGCGGGTACACCAACTTCGGCTCCGACCACCTGGACTTCCACGCCGACTCGGCGGACTACTTCGCCGCGAAGGCCCAGCTGTTCGACGGGCGCTGCGCGGTCGAGGTGCTCAACCACGACGACCCGGCCCTGCGCCCGCTGTTCAGGCCCGCCACGGTCAGCTACTCGGCCGCCGGCGACCCGACCGCCACCTGGTACGCCGGCGATGTCGACGGCGAGGGCTACGCCCAGCGGTTCACCGCCCACGGCCCCGACGGGCTGACCGTGCCGGCGGGGGTGGCGCTGCCCGGGCGGCACAACGTGGCCAACGCCCTGCTGGCCATCGCCGCGCTGGTCGCCGCCGGGGTGGACGCGGAGACCGCCGCCGCCGGGGTGGCCGCCTGCGGCGGGGTCCCCGGCCGGCTGGAGCTGGTCTCCACGGCCGGCCCGGTGCGCGGGGTGGTCGACTACGCGCACAAGACCGACGCGATCGTGGCCGCCCTGGCCGCGCTGCGCGAGCTGAGCGCCGGGCGGCTGATCTGTGTCATCGGCGCCGGCGGCGACCGGGACCGGGGCAAGCGGCCGGCGATGGGCGCCGCCGCCGCGCAGGGGGCCGACGTGGTGCTGGTGACCGACGACAACCCGCGCACCGAGGACCCGGGCGCGATCCGGGCGGAGGTGCTGGCCGGGGCGTACCGGGCCGGGGCCCCGGCCCGGATCGTCGAGGTGGCCGGCCGCCGGGCGGCGATCGACGAGGCGGTCCGGCTGGCCGCCCCGGGCGACGTGGTGGCTGTGCTCGGCAAGGGCCACGAGCGCGGGCAGGAGGTCGGCGGCGAGGTGCTGCCGTTCGACGACCGGACCGAGCTGGCCGACGCGCTGCGCGCCCGCTTCGGCGACCTGGCGGGTCAGCGATGATCCCGCTGACGCTGGCCGAGTTGGCCGGGGCGGTCGACGGCCGGCTGCTCGCCGCCGACCCGGCCGCCCGGGTGACCGGCCCGGTCGAGTTCGACTCGCGCAAGGTGTCCGCCGGGACGCTGTTCGTGGCGTTCCCCGGGGAGAAGGTCGACGGCCACGACTACGCCGCCGCGGCCGTCGAGGCCGGCGCGGTCGCGGTGCTCGGCACCCGGGAGGTGCCCGGGGTGCCGATGGTGCTGGTCGCCGACGCCCTGGACGCGATGGGCCGGCTGGCCCGGGCCGTGGTGGACCGGCTGCCCGAACTGACCGTGATCGGGTTGACCGGCTCGTCCGGGAAGACCACCACGAAGGACCTGATCGCCCAGCTCACCGTCCGGCTCGGCCCCACGGTGGCCCCGCCCGGGTCGTTCAACAACGAGCTGGGGCACCCGTGGACGGCGTTGCGGGCCGACCCGGACACCCGGTTCCTGGTGCTGGAGAAGGGCGCCCGGGGGGTGGGGCACGTGCGCTACCTGTGCGAGGTGGTGCCGCCCCGGATCTCCGTGGTGCTCAACGTCGGCGTGGCGCACCTCGGCGAGTTCGGCTCGGTGGAGAACATCGCGCTGGCCAAGGGGGAGCTGGTCGAGTCGCTGCCGGCCGACGGGCTGGCCGTGCTCAACGCCGACGACCCGCTCGTCGACGCGATGGCCGGGCGTACCCGGGCCCGGGTGGTCCGCTACGGCGAGGCCGCGCATGCCGACGTCCGGGCCGTGGACGTGACCCTGGACGGGCGGGGCCGGGCGTCGTACACCCTGGTGACCCCGGAGGGGAGCGCGCCGGTGCGGCTCGGGCTGACCGGCCGGCACCAGGTCTCCAACTCGCTGGCCGCCGCCGCGGTGGCCCGGGAGCTGGGCATGTCGTTGACCGAGCTGGCCGCCGCTCTGGGCGAGCTGGGTCTGGTCTCCACCCGTCGGATGGACGTCTTCGAGCGCCCCGACGGCGTGACGGTGATTGACGATTCGTACAACGCGAACCCGGCGTCGATGGCGGTGGCGCTACAGGCGCTCGCCGGCATGCGCGGCGGGGGGCGCACGCTCGCGGTGCTCGGCTACATGGCCGAGCTGGGGCCGTACGAACGGGACGGACATCTGGAGGTCGGCCGGCTCACGGCCGGGCTGGGGGTGGACCGGCTGCTCGTGGTGGGCGAGCCGGCGGCGCCGATCCATGAGGGCGCGACAGCGGTAGAGGACTGGGGAGGAGAGTCGGTGCTGCTCACCGATCAGGCGGCGGCCGTCGAGATGCTGCGGGGCGAACTACGACCGGGGGACGTGGTCCTGGTGAAGGGCTCCCGGTACCGCACCTGGGAGGTGGCCGACGCGCTGCGCGTCGACGCCACGGGCGAGGGGGCCGCCGCATGAGGGCGGTGATCATCGCCATCGGGGTGGCGTTCCTCGTCTCGCTCTTCTGCACCCCGATCGCGATCAAGGTGTTCGCCCGGCTCAAGGCCGGCCAGCCGATCCGATCGAACCTCGGGCTTGCCAGCAACGAGGGCAAGAAGGGCACGCCGACGATGGGCGGCGTGGTCTTCATCCTGGCCACGGTCATCGCGTACGTCGCCGGGCACCTGGCCCTGACCACCCTGCCGGACGCGCAGATCGCCCAGGTCGAGCCGACCATCACCGCGCTGTTCCTGCTGGGTCTGATGGTCTTCTCCGGCGCGGTCGGCTTCATCGACGACTTCCTGAAGGTCCGCAAGCGGAACAGCGGCGGGCTCAACAAGCGGGGCAAGCTGGCCGGTCAGATCCTGGTCGGCGCGGTCTTCGGCGTCGTCGCGCTGTACTTCCCGAGCAGCATGACCGACGCCACCGGCGCGGCCACCAACACCGAGACGGTGGGCGCCAGCACGCTGAGCTTCATCCGGGACATCCCCGCCCTGGACATCAGCAAGATCGGCGCGGTGGTCATCTTCATCTTCGTGGTGATGGCGGCGACCAACGGCGTGAACCTCACCGACGGCCTCGACGGCCTCGCCACCGGCGCGTCGGTGATGGTCCTTGCGGCGTACGCGCTGATCGCGTTCTGGCAGTACCGGCACTGGTGCGCCGACCCGGCGTACACGGCGAACCCGAACAACTACTGCTACACCGTCCGGGATCCGCTGGAGATCGCGCTGATCGCCGGGGCGGCGGCCGGGGCCTGCGTCGGCTTCCTGTGGTGGAACACCTCCCCGGCCCGGATCTTCATGGGCGACACCGGGGCGCTGGGCCTGGGCGGCCTGATCGCCGGCATGGCGATGTCCACCCGGACCATCCTGCTGCTGCCGATCATCGGCGGGCTGTTCGTGATCATCACGATGTCGGTGGTCATCCAGATCATCTCGTTCCGCACCACCGGCAAGCGGGTGTTCCGGATGTCGCCCCTGCAGCACCACTTCGAGCTCGCCGGCTGGAGCGAGGTCAACATCGTGGTCCGGTTCTGGATCATCGCCGGGATCGGCGTGGCCATCGCGCTGGGGCTGTTCTACAGCGACTTCCTGGCCGCGATGGGCTGAGCCGCCCCGCGGCTCCTGAGCCGTCCGGAGGGCCTCCTGCGATAGCAGGGGGCCCTCCTTTTCGCCGGTCCGACACGCCGACCACGGCGTTCGGCGGGAACGGGCCGGTCGCATTCGCCATGATGGGCGGGTGGGGGAGGACCGAGGTACCGGCACGACGACAATCGACACGTCTCCGAGGCGGGCGGCGGGGGGTGGGCGCACCGCCGATCCGCCGGGCCCGGCGCCGGGGTTCGGCCTGGACGCCGCAGGCGGGCTGGCGGCGCTGCGCGGCCTGCTGGCCCGGCCGCTGGCCTCGTACTACCTGCTGATCTCCAGCGCCAGTCTGCTGCTGGTGATCGGCCTGACCATGGTCTTCTCGGCCACCAGCGTGAAGAACTACGCCGAGGAGGGCAACGCCTTCGCCGACCTCACCCAGCAGGCCATCTTCGCGGTGATCGGGGTGGTGGCGTTCTGGGTCTGCCAGCGGCTGCCGGCGAGCACCTACCGCTCGGTCGCCCGGATCGCGCTCGGGATCGCGGTGGGATTGCTGCTGGTGCTCAACCTGCTGCTCGCCCTGAACTCGTTCTTCGGGGTGCAGGGGATCGGGCCGCTGAAGGCGGAACTGCTCTGGCTGTTCATCGGCGGCATCCAGCTCCAGCCGTCCGAGCTGGCGAAGTTCGCGCTGGTGCTCTGGGGTGCCGACGTGCTGGCCCGCAAGGGCGCCCGGCTCGGCTGGTGGAAGGAGCTGGCCACCCCGCTGTTCCCGGTGGTCGCGCTGTTGTTCGTGCTGGTCGGCTACAACGACGTCGGCACCATGCTCTGCCTGCTCGCCCTGGTCGTCGGGCTGCTCTGGGCGGCCGGGGTACGGGCCAAGGTCTTCGCGGTCCTGTCGGTGATCGGCCTGGTCGGCATCGGCCTGCTGGTCGCCGCCGCCTCGCTCGGCGCCGGGTCGGGGGCCAAGGGACAGGAGAACTACCGGTTGGCCCGGCTGACCGTCTTCATCAACCCGCCCGATCCGGCGAAGTGCTTCGAGACCTGGTGCTACCAGCCGGTCCAGGCCCGCAACGCCATCGAGCACGGCGGCTGGTTCGGCGTCGGGCTGGGCAAGAGCAGCCTCAAGTTCGGCTGGCTGCCCGAGGCGCACAACGACTTCATCTTCGCCGTGCTCGCCGAGGAACTGGGCGTCGTCGGCTGCGTGGTGCTGATCACCCTGTTCGCGGTGCTCGGCTACACCGGCCTGCGGATCGCCCGGCGGGTGGAGGACCCGTTCCGCCGGCTCGCCGCGGCCGGGGCGACCACCTGGCTGATCGGCCAGGCGATCATCAACATCGGCGGGGTCATCGGCCTGATGCCGATGACCGGCGTGCCGCTGCCGTTCATCTCCGACGGCGGAAGCGCCCTGGTGGTGACCCTGGCGGCGATCGGGATGCTGGCCTCGTTCGCCCGCGCGGAACCCGACGCGGCCCGAGCCCTGCATGCCCGTCCGCCCGCCCGATGGGTCCGACTACTCTGGGCCCCGTTGCCGCCGCTTCCCGGCCGGCGCCGCCGTCCGGCGCCGCCGCCGCCGGACCGTGGGTCCGTACCCCGGTCCCGAGGGCGGCGCGAGGACGACCAGGCCGCATCCCGCGGCGCCCGGCCCGACCGGGCCCGGGGCGGGACGGCGAGCGAGAGGAGACGCTGATGGGTCCGCTGCGTTCGGTGGTGCTCTGCGGAGGGGGCACGGGTGGCCACATCTACCCGCTGCTCGCCTTCGCCGACTGCCTGCGCCGACACGACCCGGGCGTCCGGATCACCTGCCTCGGCACACCGAAGGGCCTGGAGAACGAGCTGATCCCGCCGGCCGGCTACGACCTGCGGCAGATCCCGGCGTACCAGCTTCCCCGGTCGGTGAGCATGAGCCTGGTCCGCACCCCGGACCGGATGTGGAAGGCGGCCCGCGCGGCGGGCAAGGTGATCGACGAGGTCCGGGCCGACGTGGTCGTGGGCTTCGGCGGGTACGTCTCGGTGCCCGGCTACCTCGCCGCCTGGCGGCGCGAGCTGCCGATCGTCATCCACGAGGTCAACGTGCCGCCGGGGGTGGCCAACCGGCTCGGCATGAAGTTCACCGACAACGTGGCCGTCGGCTTCCCGCACCAGCCGGCGCAGGCCGAGGCGCTGCGCGACGCCCGGGTCGTCGGCGTGCCGCTGCGCCGGGGCATCGCGGGGCTGGACCGGGCCGCCAACGCCGCCGCCGCCCGCGCCCACTTCGGACTCCGCCCCGACCTGCCGGTGCTCTTCGTCGCCGGCGGTTCGCAGGGTGCCCGCTCGATCAACCTCGCGGTGGCCGGGGCGGCCAAGGAGTTGGCCCGGCACGGGGTGCAGGTGCTGCACGTGATGGGTGCCCGCAACGAGCCGGTGCCGATCCCCACCGACCTGCCGGTGCCGTACGTGACCCTGCCGTACCTGTCCCAGATGGAGATCGGCTACGCGGCAGCCGACCTGATGCTCGGCCGGGGCGGGGCGATGACCTGCGCCGAGGTCGCGGCGATCGGCCTGCCCACCGTCTACGTGCCGTACCCGCACAGCAACCAGGAGCAGAAGCGCAACGCGCTGCCCGTGGTGGAGGCCGGCGGCGGGCTGCTCGTCGACGACGCCGAGCTGACCCCGGCCTGGGTGGAGCGCACCATCATTCCGCTGATCCGCGACCCGCACCGGCTCGCCGCGATGGGCGCCGCCGCATCGGCCTACGGGCGGCGCGACGGCGACGAGGTGCTGCTGAACTTCGTCTACGAGGCGGTGGCCAAATGAGTGCGAGGGCCGTCGAGACCGGAAGGTACCCGTCATGAACACCGCGCAGTTCACCCCGGCCGGCACACTGACCGCCGAGGACCTGGGCCGGATCCACCTGATCGGGGTCGGCGGGGTCGGGATGAGCGGGCTGGCCCGGCTCTTCCTCACCCGGGGCCTGCCGGTCTCCGGCAGCGAACTGCGGGACTGGCCGTCGCTGGCCGGGCTGCGCGCCCTCGGCGGGACCATCCACTCCCGCCACGAGGTGTCCAACCTCGACGGCGTCGACACCGTGGTCTACTCCTCGGCGATCCCGCAGGACCACCTGGAGATGGTGGAGGCGCGTCGGCGCGGGCTGCGGGTGCTGCACCGCTCCGAGGCCCTGGCCGCGGCGATGACCGGCCGGCGGACCGTGGCGGTGGCCGGCACCCACGGCAAGACCACCACCACCTCGATGGTGACGATGGTGCTCCAGCAGGCCGGCGTCGATCCGTCCTTCGTCATCGGCGGGGAGATCTCCGAGGTCGGCTCCGGGGCGCACCACGGCACCGGCGAACACTTCGTGGTCGAGGCGGACGAGAGCGACCGCTCGTTCCTGATCTACCGCCCGTACGTCTCGGTCATCACGAACATCGAGGCGGACCACCTCAACACCTACGGCGACCTGGCCACCCTGGAGGCGGCGTTCGCCGAGTTCGCCCGGCTCACCGACCCCGACGGGTTCATCGTCACCTGCGCCGACGACCCGGGCGGGCGGCGGCTGGCCGAGACGCTGCGGGCCGAGGGCCGCCGGGTGCACACGTACGGCGAGGCGCCCGACGCCGACCTGCGGCTGAGCGACATCGTCTCGTCCGCCCAGGGGGTGCGCTACCTGGCCGAGGTGGACGGCCGTTCGCTGGGTGAGATCCGGCTGCCGGTGCCGGGGCGGCACATGGGGCTCAACAGCGCCTCGGCGGTGCTGACCGCGTACCTGCTGGGGTTGCCGGTCGAGGCGGCGGAGGCCGCGCTCGGCGCGTTCCCGGGGGTGCGGCGGCGCTTCGAGCGCAAGGGTGTGGCCGACGGCGTGCTGGTCTACGACGAGTACGCCTACCACCCGACGTCGATGACCCTGGCGTTGCAGACGCTGCGTGAGGTGGCCGGCGACGGGCGGGTGATCGTGGTGTTCCAGCCGTACCGGCTCTACCGGACCCGGGACCTGCAGGCGGAGATCGCCGCGGCGCTGGACATCGCCGACGAGCTGGTGCTGCTGGAGGTCTTCGGGCCGGGCGAGCTGCGCCAGCCGGGTGAGGGCTCGGCCGCGCTGGTCGAGGCCGTGTCGCTGCCGGCCGAACGGAAGGTCTTCGTGGACTCCTGGGACGACGCGCCGGTGGAGGTGGTCCGCCGGGCCCGCCCCGGTGACGTGGTGGTGACCATGGGTGCGCCGCCGATCTCGCTGATGGGCGACCAGCTCCTGGACGCCCTGACGGCCCGCTCCGGTGACGCCGCCGCCGTCGGACCGGACGGCTCGGCGGCCACCGCCGGATGAGCCCCGGTCCGGCGCGCGGCCGTACCGCCGGCGTGGACCCGGGCGGCGGTCGGCGAGGGCCGGTGCGCCGCTGGCAGCTGGTCCGGGCCGGCACCGACGCGGTGCCGCCGTCCACCCGGCGGTTCATGGCCCGGGCCCGGCAGCGCCGGATGCGCGCGGCGCTGCCCTGGGCGGTGGCCGCCGGGGTGTTCGCCCTGGCCGCGCTGGTGGGCTGGACGGTCTTCGGCACCGGCCTGCTCGGGGTGCGCGAGGTCCGGGTGGAGGGCGCCGAACTGGTCAGCGCGGTGCAGGTCCGTGAGGCCGCCGCGGTGCCGGACGACTTTCCGCTGGCCCGGGTGGACCTGGCCGGCACCGGCCGGCGGATCGGCACGTTGGCCCCGGTGGAGCGGGCGACGGTCACCCGGGACTGGCCGGGCACGCTGGTGGTGCGGGTGGTGGAGCGGACGCCCGTGGCAACGGTGCCGCAGGGCGGCGCGTTCGCGGTGGTCGACCGCTCCGGGGTGGTCTTCCGGTCCCTGCCACGGCAGCCGGACGGCCTGCCGGTGGTGCGGGTCGGCCGGCCGGGCCCGGAGGACCCCGGCACCCGGGCCGGGTTGGAGGTGCTGGGCGTGCTCACTCCCCAGCTTCGCGGGCAACTGGTGGAGGTGACCGTGGAGGGGCTGGCCCGGATCAGCCTGCGGCTGCGCGGCGACCGGACCGTGGTCTGGGGGGACGCCACCCGGGGCGCGGACAAGGCCCGGGTGGCCACGGCCCTGCTCGGTCGTGAGGCCGACACCATCGACGTCAGCGCTCCGGACGTGGTCACCTTCAAGTGACCGGCCGGTCAGTGGGGCCGTCCGGGGTGGCCGGTGGGCGGCGGAAGTGAGGCGTGGCCCTCTCCGGGCGGCGACACGCCGGGCGGGTCCTTGGCTCCGGGCGTGAGGCCGCTTACGTTGCCCCGAAGAGGATCAGTAGTTGACATAACTGTAAGCCTCTAGTAGAGGGTGAGGGTTCAGCTCGGCCTCGCAGGGACAAGCTGATGTCGACGCTGGTCTGGCCAAGCCGTGTGGGGTCGGCCCATGCCAATCTCGAAGGGAAAGGACCGGAGATGACACCTCCGCACAACTACCTGGCGGTCATCAAGGTCGTCGGCATCGGGGGTGGCGGCGTCAACGCCGTCAACCGGATGATCGAGGTTGGGCTCAAGGGCGTCGAGTTCATCGCGATCAACACCGACGCGCAGGCGCTGCTGATGAGCGACGCCGACGTGAAGCTGGACGTCGGCCGCGAGCTGACCCGCGGGCTCGGCGCGGGCGCCAACCCGGACGTGGGCAAGAACGCCGCCGAGGACCACCGCGACGAGATCGAGGAGGTGCTCAAGGGCGCCGACATGGTCTTCGTGACCTGCGGCGAGGGCGGCGGCACCGGCACCGGCGGAGCGCCGGTGGTGGCGAACATCGCCCGCAAGCTCGGCGCGCTGACCATCGGCGTGGTCACCCGGCCCTTCTCGTTCGAGGGCAAGCGCCGCCAGGTGCAGGCCGAGGCGGGAATAGACGAGCTGCGCAACCAGTGCGACACGCTGATCGTCATCCCGAACGACCGGCTGCTGGCGCTCGGCGACCGCAACATCAGCATGATGGACGCGTTCCGTACCGCCGACCAGGTGCTCCTCTCCGGTGTCCAGGGCATCACCGACCTGATCACCACTCCGGGTCTGATCAACCTGGACTTCGCCGACGTCAAGAGCGTGATGAGCGGCGCGGGCAGCGCCCTGATGGGCATCGGCAGCGCGCGCGGGGAGAACCGCGCGGTCGAGGCGGCCGAGGCGGCCATCTCCAGCCCGCTGCTGGAGCAGAGCATGGACGGCGCGCGTGGCGTGCTGCTCTCCATCGCCGGCGGCTCCGACCTGGGCCTGTTCGAGATCAACGACGCGGCCCAACTGGTCACCGACGCGGCCCACCCGGACGCCAACATCATCTTCGGCGCGGTCATCGACGACGCGCTCGGCGACGAGGTGCGGGTCACCGTGATAGCCGCCGGCTTCGACGGCGGCACCCCGGCGTACAAGGCGGTCGAGACGAGCCGCAAGACCAACCAGAACCAGCCGACCCAGCCCACCCCGCCGGCCACGCCGCAGACCACCATGCCGGCGCCCACCCAGTCGCCGCGTCGGGTGCTCTTCGACGACGTGGACGTGCCGGACTTCCTCAAGAACGGATCCTGACCGGCGGCCATGACCGACGCGAAGCCGACCGTGCTCCCGGACCGCCAGGCCGAGCTGGCGGCCGGGTTGGCTCAGGTCCAGGCCCGGATCGCCGACGCCTGCGCGCTCGCCGGGCGGGCCCGGTCCGAGGTCACCATGGTCGCGGTCACCAAGACGTACCCGGCCTCCGACGTGCTGGCCCTCGCCGGGCTCGGGGTGACCGAGGTGGGGGAGAACCGGGACCAGGAGGCGGCCGGCAAGGCCGCCGAGGTGGCCGCCGCCGGGGCGAGGCCGCGGTGGCACTTCATCGGGCAGTTGCAGCGCAACAAGTGCCGTTCGGTGGTCAGGTACGCCGACGTCGTCCAGTCGGTCGACAGCGCCCGGCTGGCCCGGGCGCTGGGCGCCGCTGCGGTGGCCGGCCGGGATCGGCCCGTCGACGCGCTGATCCAGGTCAGCATCGACGGCGACCCGACCCGCGGCGGCGCGCTGCCGGGCTCGGCCGACCCGGACGCCGGACTGCACCCGGTGGCCGAGGCGGTGGCCCGCGCGGAGGGGCTGCGGCTGGCCGGGCTGATGGCGGTGGCCCCGCTGGGCTGGGAGCCGGAGCGGGCGTTCGCCCGGCTGGCCGAGGTGGCGCGGGAGTTCCGGGCCGCCCACCCGGAGGCGGTCATGCTCTCCGCCGGAATGAGCGGCGACCTGGAAACCGCGATCGGGTACGGCGCGACACATGTCCGCGTCGGCAGCGCGTTGCTCGGAATGCGTTCCACGCTGCGGTAGCCTGACCGCGAGAGAAGCAAATTACATCAGTGTTGTTTCAGGAGCGGCGTCCCGTTGCCAGGGGGTCGGGCCCGTGACCGCGAATCGCGGGCCGGGGATTGCCGTTCCGGTCCGGTGGGCAGTTGTCTACCCGCGAGAAGCGACACGGCACGGGGGCGCGTGCCGCACGGCGGACGGAAGGGCGCGGGATGGGTGCACTGCGCAAGGCGGGGGTCTGGCTCGGTCTGGTCGAGGAGGACGACGAGCGGGCCTACGACGACGGTGGCTACGAAAAGGGTGGCTACCGCGAGTCGCGTTACCGGCAGGGCCGGTACGCGGAGGAGTTCGCCGACGACGATGACGACGAGGCCGACGAGCCGCCGGCTCCCCGACCCCGGGCAGGGGAGCGGGGCCGGCTGACCGAACGCTCCGCGAGCCGCGCGCTGGACACCGACCGGGCCGAGTCCGACCGTCCGGAGCGGGTCGAGCGCGAGCGTGCCGACCGGTCCAGCGTCCGGTCGATCACCCGCAACTCCGCCGGTGACGGCTCGGGCACGTTGAGCTACCACACCCGGGACAACCTGGCCCTGGCCCCGCAGGGGCAGGCCCGGGAGCGGGCGGTGCCGGCCGAGGAGGAGCAGCGGTACCAGATCACCACGCTGCACCCGACCACGTACCGTGAGGCCCGCACGATCGGGGAGCACTTCCGGGACGGCGTTCCGGTGATCATCAACCTCACCGAGATGGACGAGGCGGATGCCCGCCGACTGGTCGACTTCGCCGCCGGGTTGGCGTTCGGCCTGCGCGGTACGATCGAGCGCGTGACCAACCGGGTGTTTCTGCTCTCACCGGCCAACGTCCAGGTCACCGCAGAGGACAAGGCCAAGATTGCCGAGGGCGGGTTCTTCAGCCTGAGTTAGCCCCGGCCGACCGAGGGACGTCGCCTGCTGTGTTGTCGATCCTGCTGCAAGTCCTGTACCTGATTCTGTATGTCTTCCTGATCATTCTTCTGGCCCGGTTTGTCCTCAGCGCGGTGCTCGCCTACGGCCGCCGCTGGCAGCCGGGGCGGGGGGCGACGGCGGGACTGGAATCCGTGTGGAGCGTCACTGATCCGCCTCTGAAGGCGTTGAGGCGTGTGATCCCTCCGCTGCGCATTGGTACCGTGAGCATCGACCTGGCCTCCCTTGTGCTCCTGGTTATCCTGTTCGTGCTGATGGAGTTCGTGTTGAAGCGGCTGATCCGCGGGTGGTGAACACCCGCAGGCCCAGCCCGCTACGCGGCCGCAACTGACCCGAGGAGTTTCGATGCCGCTGACCCCGGCCGACGTACACAACGTCGCCTTCAAAAAGCCGCCGATCGGCAAGCGGGGGTACGACGAGGAGGAGGTCGACGCCTTCCTGGACGAGGTCGAGCGTGAGCTTGCCCGTCTGATCGAGGAGAACAACGAGCTGCGCGCCCAGGTGGAGCGTGGCGGCCGTGGCGGCGCTCCCGCCGGCCCCGGCGGTGACGCCCGGCTCGCCGCCGAGCTGAACGACGTCAAGGCCCAGCTCGACCGGGTGCAGCGTGACAAGGCGGCGGCCGAGCAGGCCGCCCGCGCGATGCAGGCCGAGCTGGAGCAGGTCCGTACCCAGGGCGGCCCTGCCGTGGCCGGCGACGGCGAGCAGCAGGCGCTGCGGGTGCTGATGATGGCCCAGCGCACCGCCGACGACCACGTCTCCGACGCCCGTCGGGAGGCCGACCAGCTGCTCTCCGAGGCCCGTTCGAACGCCGAGGAGGTCACCCGTGAGGCGCGCTCCAAGGCTGACGCCCTGGAGCGCGACGCCCGCCAGCGGCACCAGGAGGCCATGGGCGGCCTGGACGCCAAGCGCACCGCGCTGCAGAAGCACATCGAGGAGCTCAAGCAGTTCGAGCGGGAGTACCGCACCCGGCTCAAGGCGTACCTGGAGAGCCAGCTGCGCGACCTCGACGGCCGCGGTCAGGGCCTGGAGGCCGAGATGACCCGCGAGGGCAGCCGGGCCGTGGGCGGCAGCAACGGCCTCGCGGCAGCCGGCCTCGCCGGCTCGTACAGCGGCGGTCGGTCCGGCGCCCTGGAGTCGGGTCGCTGATTCCGGTACGGCGGTCGTCGTGGGGACGACCGCCGACCACGCCCACCTGAATCCGACGCGGCGGGGGTGAGCCGTGATAGTCGTAAGCCTGTTGCTCATCCTCGTCGCCGTCGTGCTCCTGGTGGTCGGCCTCACCGGTGGCTCCAGCCTGCCGCTGACCGCCTCCATCGCGGCCAGCCTGCTGGCCGCCGTCGCGTTGGTGGTCGGTGCCCGCCAGGCAGCCGCCACCCGGGCGGCAGCCGGGCGTTCCGATCCGGACGCCACCTGGGTCCGCCGGCGACCGGCCGGCGACGACCCGGAGGCCGAGTCTCACTTCCCGGCCGGGGCGGACATCCCGGCCCAACATGTTCCCCCGACGATCGGTGCCGACGACACCGGGTGGCGGCAACCACCCGGGTCGTCGGCCGTCGTCGGGGAGGACCCGCACGACGACGGGCAGCCGTACGCAACCGAGGACCCGCACGACGACGGGGAGCCGTACGCGGCCGAGGACCCGTACGCCGGTCCGGCCGACCCGGACCAGGCCGCGGCGCCGCCGGACGAGCCGCCCGCGCTGCGGGTGTCCCCGTCGGACGCCGCGCTGGTCGCTCAGCTCGACGACGAGGTCCAGGTCGTCGACGGGCGGCCCCGCTATCACCTGGCCGACTGCTCGCACCTGTTCGGCCGTGTCGCCGAGCCGCTGCCGGTGGCCGAGGCCGTCCGGCTGGGCTTCACCCCGTGCGCCGGCTGCGCGCCGGACACCTTCCTGCTCGCCGACGCCCGGCCACTCTGACACCCGATGGACGACATGCTCACCGTTGCCGTGCGGGTGAAGCCGGGGGCAGCCCGGGCCCGGGTCGGCGGCCGGCACGACGGCCCGCACGGGCCGGCCCTGGTGATCGCCGTGAACGCCCCGCCGGTCGACGGCCGGGCCACCGAGGCGGCTCGTCGGGCGCTGGCCGAGGCGCTCGGCGTCCGGCCGGCGGCCGTGTCGTTGCGGGCCGGCTCGGCCAGCCGGGACAAGCTCTTCCTCGTCGAGCGGCCGTCGCCGGAGCTGGCGCAGGCGCTGCGCCGGCTGCGCGACGGGGCCGACCGGTGACGGCTGCCCGCCCCGGGCCGGCATGACCCCCGGGTTCGACCTCACGCTGCTGCTCGGCGCCGGGGTGCTGCTGGTGGCCGTCGGCGCGGTCCGCTTCTCCACCCGGCTGGGCGTGCCGAGCCTTCTGGTCTATCTCGCGCTCGGCATGGCGATCGGCGAGTCCGGGTTGGGTATCCGGTTCGACGATGTCGAGCTGACCCGCACCCTCGGCTTCTGCGCCCTGATCGTGATCATCGCCGAGGGCGGGTTGACCGCCCGGTGGAGCGCCCTGCGACCGGTGCTCGGGCTGGCCGCGGTGCTGTCCACCGCCGGGGTGGTGGTGAGCATTCTGGTGGTCGGCCTGGCGGTGCATCTGCTGCTCGGGCTGGACTGGCGGCTGGCCATGCTCTACGGCGCGGTGCTCTCCTCGACCGACGCCGCTGCCGTCTTCGCCACCCTGCGCCGGCTGCGCCTGCCGCCCCGGCTGGTCGCCACCCTGGAGGCCGAGTCGGGGATGAACGACGCCCCGGTGGTGCTGCTGGTGGTGCTGCTGTCCCGGGCGGCCGCCGAGGCCGCCCACCCGTGGTGGTACGAGGGTCTGCTGCTCGCCTACGAGCTGGGCGTGGGCGTCGCGGTCGGGTTGGGCGTCGGGCTCGCCGGCCGGGCGGCGTTGCGCAAGGCGGCGCTGCCCTCGGCCGGGCTCTACCCGATCGCGGCGGTCGGCTTCACCGTGCTCGCGTACGCGGCGGGCGCGGTGCTGCACGCCTCCGGCTTCCTGGCCGTGTACGTCGCGGGGGTGCTGCTGGGCAATGCCCGGTTGCCGCATCGGCAGGCCATCCTCGGCTTCGCCGACGGGCTGGCCTGGCTGGCCCAGATCGGCCTGTTCGTCCTGCTGGGGCTGCTGGCCTCGCCGGCCCGGCTGGACGCGGCGCTGCTGCCGGCGATCGTCGCCGGGCTGGCGCTGGTGCTGGCGGCCCGGCCGCTGTCGGTGGCGGTGTCCGCCTGGCCGTTCCGGTTCGGCCTGCGCGATCAGGCGTTCCTGTCCTGGGCCGGGCTGCGCGGTGCGGTGCCGATCGTGCTGGCGACCATTCCGCTGTCGGAGCGGGTGCCGGGCGCGGAGCGGCTCTTCGACGCGGTCTTCGTGCTGGTGGTCATCTTCACCCTGCTCCAGGCGGGCACCCTCGCCCCGGCCGCCCGCTGGCTGGGGGTGACCGCGCCGGCGGAGCCGGCGGAGATCCGGGTGGAGAGCGCCCCGCTGGAGCGGATGCGGGCGGACCTGCTCCAGTTGGAGGTGCCCCCGCAGTCGCGGCTGGCCGGCGTCCACGTGGACGAGTTGCGGCTGCCGGTGGGCGCCTCGGTGACCCTGGTGCTGCGCGACGGGACGGGCTTCGTGCCCGGCCCGGACACCCGGCTGAAGACCGGCGACAGCCTGCTGATCGTGGCGACGTCGGGGGTGCGGGACGCCGCTGAGCGGCGGCTGCGCGCGGTCAGCCGCCGGGGACGCCTGGCCCGGTGGTTTGGCGAGTACGGCGAGGATCGCGACGATTGATCTGCTAGCGTTCTTTTTGCCCATTTGAGGGCTTTTCGGGGCGGAATGGCGGGGCGGCGGTGCGGCACGTTGTCGGACGCCTGTACGTTCCGTATTCTTGCCAACCTCCGGAGTGCGCGGCGACCGTTGCCGTGCGCCCGTTTTGTTACCTGGGGGCGCCAGGCCGGCGACCCCTGTCCAGGGGCCGCGGCAGCGCCGCGGCGCCGCGGCGCTAGGGAGCGACGATGGCGAAGCCAGCCGACACCAGGACCGCCGGCCGCAAGCCGACGGCCAAGGCCACCCGCAGCGCCGCCGAGACCGAGAAGATCCGGGCGGCCCTGGCAGCGCGGCGGGACGAGTTGCGCGCCGAGTACGATCAGACGTTGAGCGAGATCACCGAGCTGCAGCGCGACCGGCTGACGGACTCGGCCGGGGACGACCAGGCCGACACCGGCACCAAGACGTTCGAGCG
Source organism: Micromonospora sp. CA-111912 (assembly GCF_050948415.1). Taxonomy (NCBI): domain Bacteria; kingdom Bacillati; phylum Actinomycetota; class Actinomycetes; order Micromonosporales; family Micromonosporaceae; genus Micromonospora; species Micromonospora sp. CA-111912. Next base: position 5,276,901 of record NZ_CP192007.1, on the reverse strand, counting down.
TGAGCAGGAGATCTCACTCGCCAACAGCATCCGGGAACGGATCACGCAGGTCGAGCGGGCGCTGGAGCGGCTCGACGAGGGCGGCTACGGCTGGTGCGAGCGGTGCGGCGACCCGATCCCGGTGGAGCGGCTCGCCGCCTTCCCGTCGGCGACGCTCTGCGTGAAGTGCAAGCAGCTGGAGGAGCGGCGCTGAATTCGCTCCCCGGCCGATCAGGACGGTGAGCGATCACCGCCGAGAGCGTCGATGGGGAGCAGATGACGGCTACACCGCCCGCCGGGTCCGAGACCGGCACCGCCGAGCCGGGCGGGGCCCCGCCCCCGGCCCGGCACCGGGCGATCGTGATCCTCGTCGCGGTCGCCCTGGTGGCGTTCCTGGCCGACCTGCTCACCAAGCACCTCGCCCTGCTCGAGCTCAGCGACAGGGAGCCGGTGAAGCTGCTCGGCGGCGCGGTCTACCTCAGCCTCACCCGCAACAGCGGCGCGGCGTGGGGCATCGGCGGCGACCACACCTGGATCTTCCCGCTGATCACCATCGGGGTGGTCGGCTGGATCGGGTGGATGGCCCTGCGACTGCGTTCGCTGCCCTGGGCGGTCTCGCTCGGTCTGGTGCTCGGCGGGGCGCTGGGTAACCTGGGCGACCGGATCTTCCGGGCCCCCGGCCACTTCGTCGGCCACGTGGTCGACATGATCAGCCTCTTCGACCCGTACGGCCAGGTATGGCCGGTGTTCAACCTGGCCGACAGCTCGCTGCTCTGCGGGGTGGTGCTGGCCGTGGTGCTGGAACTCACCGGGCGTCAGCGTGACGGCTCCCGGCTCGGCAGGGACAAGTCCGCCGACGCGGTCCCGGCCGGACAGCGGGAGCGGGCGTGACCGCGGCGTTCGCCGCGGGCGGCGACCAGCGTTCCCTGCCGGTGCCGGACGGACTGGACGGCATGCGGCTCGACCAGGCCGTGTCCCGGCTCTTCGGGCTCTCCCGCACCGCCGCCGCGGCCCTGGTCGACGCCGGTGACGCGCTGGTCGACGGCGCTGCCCGGCCCAACTCGCACAAGGTCAAGGCCAACTCGTGGCTGGAGGTGACGCTGCCGGCCCCGCCCGCCCCGCCGACCGTGGCGCCGCAGACGGTTCCCGGCCTGCGGGTGGTGTACGCCGACGACGACATCGTGGTCGTGGACAAGCCGGTGGGCGTGGCGGCCCACCCCAGCCCCGGCTGGACCGGTCCGACCGTGATCGGCGGGCTGGCCGGCGTCGGGCACCGGATCTCCACCAGCGGCGCCGCCGAGCGGCAGGGCGTGGTGCACCGCCTCGATGTCGGGACCACCGGGATCATGGCGGTGGCCAAGAGCGAGCAGGCGTACACCGCGCTGAAGCGGGCCTTCAAGTACCGCGAGGTGGAGAAGCGCTACCACGCCGTGGTGCAGGGTCACCCGGACCCGCTGCGCGGCACCATCGACGCCCCGATCGACCGGCACCCGAACCACGACTACCGGTGGGCCGTGGTCTCCGACGGCAAGCCCAGCGTCACCCACTACGACACGCTGGAGGCGTTCCCGGCGGCGAGCCTGCTGGACGTCCGGCTGGAGACCGGCCGGACCCATCAGATCCGGGTGCACTTCTCCGCCCTGCGCCACCCCTGCGTGGGCGACCTCACCTACGGCGCGGACCCGACGCTGTCCGCCCGGCTGGGCCTGGGCCGGCAGTGGCTGCACGCCCGGTCGCTGAGTTTCGTGCACCCGCGCACGGGCGACGAGGTGACCTTCGTCAGCGACTACCCGGCCGACCTGGAACGGGCGCTGGAGATCCTCCGCGACTGAGCCGACGTCCCACCGAGACTCTTCCGACGAGAGGGCCCGCGCGGTGCGCGCTACCGAACCACCGCGGTCCGACCAGCCGCCGTCGGGCCCGGACACCGGGCCGGCCGCCGCGACCGGACCCGCCGCCGGTCGCGCCCCGGCCGGAGTGGCCCGCCGGCCCCGCCTGCTCACCTCGGCCGCGCTGCTGGCGGTGGCGGCGGTGCTGCTCACCGTCGGGTGGGCGAGCCGCCAGGACCGGCCGGTGGGGGACCGCACGGTGGGCGAGGTGACCCGGGTCGGAATCGCCTCCGGCGACCCGATCCCCGGGTACCTGCGTGCCGCCGCGGCCGAGCTGGCGGCCCTGCCGGCCGGCGGGTCGACGGCCGGAACGTACGCGCTGGTGTCGTTCTCGGCGTACGTCGCCCCGGGCGGGCTGGCGGCGCTGCTCGACGGCGTGTCCGTCGCGGAGGTGGTGGTCCGGGCGCCGCTGCCCGGCCGGCAGAGCGAGATCGTCCGGCTGCCGGTCCAGTGGCTGCCGCAGGACGTGACCGCCGGGATGGCCGGGGTGGCCGCCCGCAAGGACCGCGAGGCCGCCGACCAGCGGACCCGGGCCGCCGGTGCCACCGATCCCGAGCTGCGCCGGGGGTACGAGACCGGGGCGCAGGTCGCGGCGGACGAGGCGGCGGCGTACCGGGCGGGGTGTGCCTGCGTGTACGCGGCGGTGGTGCGGGGCGGGCCGGAGGCGCTGCGCGCGCTGGCCGGTCGGCCGCGGGTCCGGTCCGTCGAACCTGCCCCGGAGCTGCGCCGGTTGGACCGCGCGGTGGTCACCCCACCGCTGCCCGAACAGCGCGACGTGGCCCGCCCGCCGGCCGACACCGGGCCGGCGCCGGGGGTGGGCGAAACGTCGGAAGCGGCACCGAAGGTCGTGGTGTCATCACCGCCTGTCAGCCCGGCGTCGGCCGGCGAGGTCGCGCCGAGCGCCGCGACCTCGCCGTACGCGGCCGACGGCGGCCCGGAGGCGGTGCCCCGGTGACAAAGACGGACCAGAATGTGCGCAGACCGGTGTGGCCCGAATAGGGTTTCGTTCGTAGCCTGTCAGGCGGAGATCGATGGCGCTGGGAGGGCGAGCCTTGGACGGCACGGAGACCGGCTGGGGTCGACCGGCCGAGCCAGCACCGCGGTGGCGGGCGCTGCTCGACCGGGCCCGCCACGGCGGTCGTACCGCGGAGCAGGCCGAGGCCGACCATCGTGCCGAGGAGGCGTCCCGGGTGGCCCCCGAGCCGTTGCCCCGGCGCGCGTCGGGCAACGGCTACGCCGGGCGGGCGCCGGCGATCGGCCGCTCCGCCGAGCCGTCGTACGGCGCGGAGCCCGGCCACCCGGCCGAGCCGCCGCACGGGGGCTACCGGGCCGGGGCGAGCTACCGGGTGGACCCGGCCTATCGGATCGACCCGGGCTACCAGCCCGAGCCCTCCTACCAGCCCGAGCCGACGTACCAGGCGGAGCCGTCCCACCAGCCCGGGCCCGCGTACCAGGCGGAGCCGTCCCACCGGCCCGGGCCGTCCTACCAGTCCGAGGCCGGCTATCCGGTCGAGCCGGGGTACCCGCTCGAGTCCGGCTATCCGGTCGAGCCGGTGTGGCGGGCCGAGCCGGCCCGCCACGAGCCGGCCCATCCCGAGCCGGAGCCGGTGCGCCGCACCGACCTTGCCCCGCCCGCCCGGTCCCGGTACGCGATGCTGGAAAACGGCTACCGGTCCGAGCCGTCACCGGTCGAGTCGCGGTACGCGCTGCTGGACAACGGCGGGTACCGGCCCGAGCCGACGTACCAGCCACCGGTCGAGCCCGTGTACCAGCCGCAGATCGAGCCGGCCTACCCGATCGAGCCGGTGTACCAGCCTCCGGTCGAGCCGGCCTACCCGGTCGAGCCGGTGTACCAGCCGCAGATCGAGCCGGTCTACCCGGTTGAGCCGGTGTACCAGCCTCCGGTCGAGCCGGTCTACCAGGCCGGGCCGCCGGCCGTGGTGGACCGGGGCTACCCGGCCCGGATCGAGTGGCGACCGCAGAGCCCGGAGAGCGAGCTGGAGCGGTCTGCCGGGGTGCTCCGCCGCGAGCTGGGCACCTCCCGGGTGCTCGCCTTCGCCAACCCCAAGGGCGGGGTGCACAAGACCACCGCCACGGTGCTGGCCGCCGCCACCGTGGGCAGCGTGCGGGGCCGGGGCGTGCTCGCGTGGGACGACAACGAGCTGCGCGGCACCCTCGGGCTGCGCGCCGGCAGCGCCCGGCACGCCCGGACCATCCGGCACCTGATCGGCGACCTCGCCCAGATCGAGATCCGCGAGGGCGCCGAACTGCTGGGGAGCCTGGACGACTATCTGCGGCACGCCTCCGACGGCTCGTACGACGTGCTGGCCGGGGAGGAGAGCCCTAGGTTCGCCCAGCGGCTGGACCAGTTCACCGTCAAGCGGGTGCTGGAGCTGCTGCGCCGAACCCACGACGTGGTCTGCGTGGACACCGGCAACAACGTGGAGAGCCCGAACTGGCGCACGGTGATGCAGGCCGCCGACCAGCTGGTGGTCACCACCGTGCCCCGGGAGGACGCCGCGTTCAGCGCGGACTGGATGCTCGACCTGCTGCACGAGGTGGGCATGGGCGAGCTGGCCGAGAACGCGGTCACCCTGATCTCCTGCCCGACGCCCGGCCGCTCGCCGCTGCAGGACGACCTGGAGCGGCACTTCGCCACCCGGACGAGGGCCGTGACCGTGGTGCCGTACGACCCGGCGCTGGAGACCGGGTCCTCGATCGAGTACCAGCAGCTCCAGCCGGAGACCCGCCAGGCCTGGCTGCGCGCCGCGTCGACCATGCTCGAACCCTTCGCCGACTGAGACCGTCCGGCGGCACCGACGCCCCGGGGGTGGGTCCGGTCTGGAAGGATCAACCGGTGAGCCCGGACACCTCCGATCCCGACCGCCCCCTGCCCCCACCCGCCGCGCCGGGCGGGCCCGAGCCCGGGGCGCAGCCCCGGCCGGTGGCGGGCCCGGAGGCCCCCGGCTGGTCCGCCGGCCTGCCGGTGCCGGCGGGCACCCCCGCCGCCGCGCCCGGCGCGGACCCGCTCGCCTGGCCGGCCCCCGACCCCGGGGCGTCCGGACCGGCGACTCCCGACGCCGGCAGCGTCCCGTTCCCCGACGCCGGCTACGTCCCGTTCCCCGGTGCCGACCGGCCGGCGCGTCGGCCGGGGCGGTCGATCGCGGTGGCGCTCGGCGCGGCGGCGGCGCTGGCCGCGCTGGGCGTTCCGCTGGGGCTTCTCTGGGCGGCCGTCGCGCCCGACACCCCGGTGGTCAAGACCGCCGCGGGTGCCGTCTACGCCCAGCCGCAGCCGGAGCAGCCGATCGCCGCGGACGGCTGGTTCAGCATGCTCGGGCTCGGGTTCGGCGTGCTCGCCGCGCTGGCCCTGTGGGTGCTCTTGCGTCGCAGCCGCGGCCCCGCCGGGCTGCTCGCCGGCGTACTCGGCGGGCTCGCGGCGGCACCGGTGGCCTGGCAGGTCGGCCGCCGGGTCGGCCTGTCGACGTACGACCGTCTGCTGGCCGACGCCCCGGTGGGGCGGGCGTTCACCAAGCCCGCCGACCTGCGCGCCGGGGGCGTGCACTGGTTCCTCGACGTGCTCCCGGTGCCGTACGGCAACCTGCTGCTGCCGGCGTTCGCCGCGGCCGTGACGTACACCCTGCTGGCCGGCTGGTCCCGCTGGCCGTCGCTGCGCCGGGAGCCGACGCCCGACCTGGCCTGGGTCCCGGCCGTCCCGCCCGGCGGCTTCCCGGCCGCCCCGCCGGGGGTCAGTTGGGGGCCGGAGGGCTCGCCAGCTCCGACAGCGGCACCGGAACCGCCCGCACCTGGCGCAGCAGAGCCGCCTCGCGGTTGAGCAGCCGCAGCTCGGCGCGGAGCCGGGCGGCCGTGTCGTCGATGGCGAGCAGCCGCTGCCGGTCGTCCACGGTCAGCATGGCCGTCGCGGCGACCAGGTGGGACAGGACGGTGGGGTCCTCCGGGAGCTGCTCGGAGATATCCTCCGGGTCGGGACGGATCAGCCCGAGGTACTGCCGGAACACCGAGATCACCCGGGCCGCCAGCAGGTCGCTGCCCTCGTCCGGGCCGCCCGGCTCCGGCAGCCACTCCACCTCGGCGGTCAGGTACGGCTCGGCACGCTCGTCGACGTCGGTGATGCGGAACCGCCGCCGTCCCACCGTGACGATGTCGAACCCGCCGTCGGCCAGCTCGGTCACCTGACGCACCTCGGCGGTGCAGCCCACCTCGTGCAGCGTGACGTCGCCGACGCCGGGCACGGGTCGCTCCGTGGACCCGGGGGCCACCTCCCAGCCGGCCCGGATCGCCACCACCCCGAACTCGCGGGGGGTGCCCTCGGGCAGGCCCACCAGGTGGCGCACCAGGGCCCGGTAGCGCTCCTCGAAGATGTGCAGGGGCAGCACCAGACCGGGGAAGAGCACCGTCCCGAGGGGGAAGATCGGCAACCGTGCAGTCACGTGGTCGAGCGTAGCCCGCCCGCGCCGCGACGGCGTGGCTCGGCTCACCGTCCCGGCCTGCGGGCGGCGCGGGCCGACGCCGGGCGGTCCGCCTAGACTCGCAGGGGTGTTGAATCGGATCAACCTGCGCGGCGGCGTCCGGGACCCCCGCCGCCTGCTGCCTCGTGCCCAGCTCGACGTCTCCGTGGCCGTCGAGCGGATCCGCCCGCTCGTGGAGGCGGTCCGGGAGCATGGATACCCGGCGATCCGGGAGGCGAGCGAGCGGTTCGACGGCGTCTCGCCGGAGCTGCTTCGGGTCCCCGCCGAGGCGATCGCCGAGGCCGAGGGGACGCTCGACCCGCAGGTCCGCGCAGCGCTGTCGGAGTCGATCAGCCGCGCCCGGAAGGTGCACGCCGACCAGCGGCGCACCGACCACACCACGCAGGTGGTGCCGGGCGGCACGGTCACCGAGCGCTGGGTGCCGGTGGACCGGGTCGGCCTGTACGTTCCCGGCGGCCTGGCGATGTACCCGTCGACCGTGGTGATGAACGTGGTCCCCGCCCAGGCGGCCGGGGTCCGTTCCCTGGTGGTGGCCAGCCCTCCGCAGCAGGACAACGGCGGCCTGCCCGACGCCCGGGTCCTCGCGGCCTGCGCGCTGCTCGGCGTCGATGAGGTGTACGCCGTCGGCGGCGCTCAGGCGGTGGCCATGCTCGCGTACGGCTCGGCGGTCGACCCGTCCGGCGCGGAGCGCTGCGAACCGGTCGACATGATCACCGGCCCGGGCAACATCTGGGTGACCGCCGCGAAGCGGCTGCTGCGCGGGGTGGTGGGCATCGACGCCGAGGCCGGCCCGACCGAGATCGCCATCCTCGCCGACGACACGGCCGACCCGGCGCACGTCGCCGCCGACCTGATCAGCCAGGCCGAGCACGACCCCCTCGCGGCCAGTGTGCTGGTCACCCCGTCGCCCGCGCTGGTCGAGGCGGTCGAGCGGGAGCTGGCCCGACAGGTGCCCGCGACCAAGCACGCCGAGCGGGTCACCACCGCGCTCACCGGTGAGCAGAGCGGCGTGGTCCTCGTCGACGACCTGGAGGCCGGCCTGCGGGTGGTCGACGCGTACGCCGCCGAGCACCTGGAGATCCAGACCGAGAACGCCCGCGAGTGGGCGCTGCGGGTGCGCAACGCCGGGGCGATCTTCGTCGGCGCCTGGTCGCCGGTGTCGCTGGGCGACTACTGCGCCGGCTCCAACCACGTGCTGCCCACCGGCGGCTGCGCCCGGCACTCCTCGGGCCTGTCGGTGCAGTCCTTCCTGCGCGGCGTCCACCTCGTGGAGTACACCGAGCAGGCGCTGCGCGAGGTGGCCCCACACGTGGTCATCCTGGCCGGGGTGGAGAACCTGCCGGCCCACGGCCAGGCGGTCAGCGTGCGTTTCCCGGGGGACGCCCCGTGAGCGAGCGAGGCGGGGTGGCGGGCGTGAGTGCCATCGGCGACCTGCCGATCCGCGACGACCTGCGCGGGCTGTCCCCGTACGGGGCGCCGCAGCTCGACGTGCCGGTGCGGCTGAACACCAACGAGAACTCCTACCCGGTGCCCGAGCCGGTGGTCGACGCGATCGGCAAGGCCCTCGCGGCGGAGCTGCGCGACCTCAACCGGTACCCGGACCGCGACGCCGTGGCGCTGCGCGCCGACCTGGCGGCGTACCTGGGCCACGGGCTCACCGTCGAGCAGGTGTGGGCGGCCAACGGCTCCAACGAGATCCAGCAGCAGCTGCTCCAGGCGTTCGGCGGCCCGGGGCGCAGCGCGCTCGGCTTCGCCCCCGCGTACTCGATGCATCCGCTGCTGGCCCTGGGCACCGGCACCCGCTGGGTGCCGGCCCGGCGTGGGGCGGACTTCGGGCTGACCGCCGACGAGGCGGTGGCCCAGGTCCGCGAGCACCGCCCCGACGTGGTCTTCCTCTGCTCGCCGAACAACCCCACCGGCACCGTGCTGGACCCGGCGGTGGTCGCCGCGGTGCTGGCGGAGGCCCCCGGCATGGTGGTGGTCGACGAGGCGTACGCCGAGTTCGCCCGCCCCGGCACGGTCAGCGCCCTCGCGGTGCTGCCCGGCCACCCGAGGCTGGTGGTGACCCGGACGATGAGCAAGGCGTTCGGCTTCGCCGGCGGCCGGCTCGGCTACCTGGCCGCCGATCCGGCTGTGGTGGCCGCGGTGCAGCTCGTCCGGCTGCCGTACCACCTCTCCGCGCTCACCCAGGCCGCCGCCCGCGCGGCGCTGGCGCACCGCGACGCCCTGCTCGGCACGGTCGAGGCGATCATGGGGCAGCGGGACCGGATCGTCGCCGAGCTGCGCGCCCGGGGGCACCGGGTGGCCGACAGCGACGCCAACTTCGTGCTCTTCGCCGTGGGCGGCGACCAGGCGGTGGCCTGGCGCACCCTGCTCGACGCCGGCGTGCTGGTCCGCGACGTCGGGCTGCCCGGCTGGCTGCGGGTCACCGCCGGCACCCCCGCCGAGACCGACGCCTTCCTCACCGCGATGGAGAGACTTCAATGAGCCGGACCGCCCGGGTGGAGCGCATCACCAACGAGACGAAGGTGCTCGTCGAGATCGACCTCGACGGCACCGGCCGGGCCGAGATCGGCACCGGCGTCGGCTTCTACGACCACATGCTCAACCAGATCGCCCGGCACGGCGGCTTCGACCTGACCGTGCGCACCGTCGGCGACCTGGAGATCGACGCCCACCACACGATGGAGGACACCGCGCTCGCCCTGGGCGCCGCGTTCGACCAGGCGCTGGGGGACAAGGCCGGCATCCGGCGGTACGGCTCGGCCACCGTCCCGATGGACGAGGTCCTGGTCCGGGCCGCCGTCGACCTGTCCGGCCGCCCGTACGTGGTGCACGACGAGCCGCCGCTCGCGCCGTACATCGGGCCGGTCTACCCGACCAGCATGACCCGGCACATCTGGGAGTCCTTCGGCCAGGCGGCCCGGATCACCCTGCACGTGGACGTGCTGCGGGCGGCCCGCCCCGGCGGCCACCCGGACGCCCACCACGTGGTGGAGGCCCAGTTCAAGGCGGTCTCCCGCGCCCTGCGCGAGGCCACCGCCATCGATCCGCGCTCGGCCGGCGCGATCCCCAGCACGAAGGGCGCGTTGTGAGGCCGGGCGCGCGGAAGGGACGATCCTGATGGGGTCTGTGTTGCCGACGCTGCTGTTGATCCTCGCCGGGGTGCTGGTCGGCGGGGCGTGGTCGCTGTACCGCCAGGGCGCGCCGCGTAGCGCGGTGGTGATCACCGCGCTGCTCGCGGTGCTGGCCACCATCGGCGGGGTGCTCTGGCTGCTGCCCGGGGAGGGCTGATGAGCGAGCGTAGCGAGCGAATCGTCAGGCGCAGTGCTGTGGTGCCTCATGGCGGCACGGAGCGCAGCGGAGTGCCGGCATGAGCAAGCAAATTGTGGTGCTGGACTACGGTTCGGGCAACCTGCGCTCGGCCGAGCGGGCCCTGGAACGGGCCGGCGCGCACGTCACGGTGACCGACGACCTGACCGCCGCCGCCGAGGCCGAGGGCCTGGTCGTTCCGGGCGTCGGCGCGTTCGCCGCCTGCATGGCCGGGATCGAGGCGATCGGCGCGGGCCCGGTGATCGCCGAACGGGTCGCCGCCGGCCGCCCGGTGCTGGGCATCTGCGTCGGCATGCAGGTGCTCTTCGAGCACGGGGACGAGCACGGGGTGGTCACCAAGGGGCTCGGGCTGCTGCCCGGCGCGGTGACGCGGCTGGCCGCCGCCCGGCTGCCGCACATGGGCTGGAACACCGTGCACGCCCCGGCGTCGTCGACGCTCTTCGCCGGCCTGCCGGCGGACAATCGCTTCTACTTCGTCCACTCCTACGGGGTGACCGACCCGGCGGCGCTGGCCGCGGCCGGGGCGACGGTGACCACGGCGCACCACGAGACGGACTTCGTGGCCGCGGTCGAGCGCGGCGCGCTGTCGGCAGCCCAGTTCCATCCGGAGAAGTCGGCCGACACCGGCGCGGCGCTGCTGCGCAACTGGCTGGCCACCGTGACCGTCCGTGGCTGAGCGGGTCACCGGGCCGGGCCGGGCCGCCGCGGCCCGGCCGCCCGTCGGCCCGGCGACGCCGGGCCGGGGCGTCCGATGAGCAAGGAGCGGGCCCGCCGCCGGGAGGCCCGCGAGGCCCAGTTGGAGCGGGAGCGGGCCGTCCGCCGCCGCCGGGTGGCCCGCCGGGAGCGCCGCCGCGCCCTGGTACGCCGGCTGCTGCCCCGCTGGTCGCGCCGCCGTTCGGGCCGGCTGGCCCGGCACACCCGGGGCGAGCGGGCCGCGATCGTGGGGCTGACCGGGGTGGCGGTGCTCGGCATCTGGAGTTTCGTCGACGACCTGGCGCTGCGGCTGGTGCTGGTCGTGTTGTTGCTGCTGGTCCTGCCGGCGGCCGTGGTGATCGCCCTGGGCCGCCGGTCCTGATCCACCGTGTTCCCGATTCGAGGAGAAGAGCGTTGAGCCTCACCCTGTTGCCCGCCGTGGACGTCGTCGACGGCCAGGCCGTCCGGCTCGTGCAGGGCGCCGCCGGCAGCGAGACCGCCTACGGCGACCCGTTGGAGGCGGCGTTGGCCTGGCAGCGCGACGGCGCGGAGTGGATCCACCTGGTGGACCTGGACGCCGCGTTCGGCCGTGGCTCCAACGCGGCCCTGCTGTCCGAGGTGGTCCGCCGGCTCGACGTCAAGGTGGAGCTGTCGGGCGGCATCCGGGACGACGAGTCGCTGCGGGCCGCCCTGGGCACCGGCGCGGCCCGGGTCAACATCGGCACGGCCGCGCTGGAGGACCCGCAGTGGTGCGACCGGGTCTGCGGCGAGTACGGCGACCGGGTCGCCATTGGGCTGGACGTGCGGGGTCGTACCCTGTCGGCGCGCGGCTGGACCCGCGACGGCGGCGACCTGTTCGAGGTGCTGGAGCGGCTCGACAAGGCCGGCGCCGCCCGGTATGTGGTGACCGACATCACCAAGGACGGCACCATGCGAGGGCCGAACCTGGACCTGCTGCGCGAGGTGTGCTCCCGCACCGCCGCCCCGGTGATCGCCTCCGGCGGCGTCTCGGCGCTGGACGACCTGCGGGCCCTGGCCACCCTGGAGCCGGTGGGCGTGGAGGGTGTGATCGCCGGCAAGGCGCTGTACGCGGGCGCGTTCACCGTGCGACAGGCCCTCGACGTGCTGGCCGCCGCGTGACCGTCACCCGGCTCGGCTCGGGCGGCCCCTGGGAGCAGCTCTACGGCTACTCCCGGGTGGTCCGGGCCGGCGACCGGGCTGTCACGGCCGGCTGCACCGCCACGGTCGACGGGCGTGTCGTGCACGTGGGGGATGCCGCGGCGCAGACCGCCCAGGCACTGCGGATCGGCCTGGCGGCCCTGGCTGAGGTCGGCGCGGAGCCCGGGGACGTGGTGCGCACCCGGATGTACGTGACCGACCGCGCGTACGCCGACGAGGTGGGCCGGGCCCACAACGCGGTGTTCGGCGCGGTCCGCCCGGTGGCGACCCTGGTCGTGGTGGCCGCCCTGCTGGACCCGGACCACCTGGTCGAGGTGGAGCTGGAGGCGTACCTCGGCGACCGCTAGACCGCCCCACCCCACCCCGCCCCACCCCGCCCCACCCCGCCCCGCCCCGCTCCGGCGAGGGCGGGGTGAGTCGGGCCACCGTCCCACCAGATCGGTTGTGCGCAACTTAATTGTCCGCTACCTTTCTGGGGTGGCCGATGATCTGGTGTTGCGCCGGCAGGTGTGCTTCGCGCTGTACGCGGCGTCGCGCGCCCTGACCGACGTCTACCGGCCGATCCTCGACGCGTTCGGGCTGACCTACCCGCAGTACCTGGTGCTGCTGGTGCTCTGGGAGCGCGACGACGACGCCCCCACGGTCTCCGAGCTGGGCGCCGCGCTGCGCCTGGACTCCGGCACCCTGTCCCCGTTGCTCAAGCGGCTGGAGGCGGCGGGCCTGCTGGTCCGGTCCCGCTCGGCGCGCGACGAGCGTCGGGTGGAGGTGCGCCTGACCGGCGACGGAGCCGCGCTGCGCGAGCGGATGTGCGACGTCCCGCTGCGGGTGGCCCTCGCCACCGGCCTCAGCGAGGCCGAGCTGGTCGCGCTGCGCGACACCCTGACCCGGGTCACCGAGACGATCCACCGACAGAAGGAGCAGTGACATGAAGGTCCTCTACACCGCCAACGCCCGCGCCACCGGCGACGGCCGCGACGGCCGCGTCCGCACCTCCGACGGCACGTTCGAGCTGGACCTCGCGGTCCCGAAGGAGATGGGCGGGGCCGGCGGCGCCGCGAACCCGGAGCAGCTCTTCGCCGCCGGGTACGCCGCCTGCTTCCACTCGGCGCTGCGCCTGGTCGCCCGCGGGGCGAAGGCCGACGTCACCGGCTCCGTCGTCGACGCCGAGGTGGGCATCGGCCCGAACGGCAACGGCGGGTACGGGCTGACCGTGGCCCTCGTGGTGGACCTGCCGGCCGTGCCCCGGGAGGCCGCCGAGCAGCTCGTCGCCCAGGCTCACCAGGTCTGCCCCTACTCGAACGCGACCCGTGGCAACGTCGAGGTCGCGCTCACCGTCCGCGAGGCCCTGGCCGCCTGACACCTCGCGCAGCGCAGCCCGACCAGCGACCGAAGGGACGACACCGTGACCGTCAACCGTGAGATCCACCTGGCCTCCCGCCCGCAGGGCTGGCCGACCGCCGAGAACTTCCGCCTCGTGGAGACCGAGGTGCCCACCCCGGGGCCCGGCCAGCTCGTGGTGCGCAACCAGTTCATGTCCGTCGACCCGTACATGCGGGGGCGGATGAACGACGTCAAGTCGTACGCGCCGCCGTTCGCCCTCGACGCCCCGCTCGACGGCGGCGCGCTCGGCGAGGTGGTGGCCGGTGAGGCCGACGGGATCGCCCCGGGCGACACGGTCCTGCACGGCCTCGGCTGGCGGGAGTACGCCCTGGTCGACGCCCGGGGCGCCCGCAAGGTCGACCCGGGCCTGGCCCCGGTGAGCACGTACCTGGGCGCGCTCGGCATGACCGGCCTGACCGCGTACGCGGGGCTGCTCGACGTGGCCGCGATGAAGCCGGGCGAGACCGTCTTCGTCTCCGGCGCGGCCGGAGCGGTGGGCAGCATGGTCGGCCAGATCGCCATGCTCAGGGGTGCCGGCCGGGTGGTCGGCAGCGCCGGCTCGGCGGCCAAGGTCGAGCGGCTGAAGGAACTGGGCTTCGACGCCGCCTTCGACTACCACGACGGCCCGGTGCGCGACTCGCTCAGGGCCGCCGCGCCGGACGGGATCGACGTCTACTTCGACAACGTCGGCGGGGACCACCTGGAGGCGGCCATCGGTGCGATGCGGCTGCACGGCCGGGCCGCGATCTGCGGGATGATCGCCCAGTACAACGACAGCGAGCCGCCGGCGGCCCCGCGCAACCTGGCGCTGGTCATCGGCAAGCGGCTCACCCTGCGCGGCTTCCTGGTCAGCGACCACGAACACCTGCGCGGCCAGTTCGTCCAGGAGGTCGCCGGCTGGCTGCGCGAGGGGAAGCTCTCGTACGACGAGACCGTCGTCGACGGCATCACCCGCGCCCCGGAGGCATTCCTCGGCCTGCTCCGCGGCGAGAACCTCGGCAAGATGCTCGTCCGGCTGTAGACCCCCGACCACCCCGCCGTTGCGGTGCGGGAGGCGGGCTCGGGCGGTCACGGAGGGGGCGGCGGGGAGAGGATAGGCTTCGCGGCATGACGGTGGCGGTACGGGTCATCCCGTGTCTGGACGTGGACGCCGGGCGGGTGGTCAAGGGGGTCAACTTCCTCGACCTGCGCGACGCCGGCGACCCGGTGGAGCTGGCGGCGGCCTACGACCGGGCGGGCGCGGACGAGCTGACCTTCCTGGACGTGACCGCCTCCTCCGGCGAGCGGGGCACCATGCTCGACGTGGTGCGGCGCACCGCCGAGTCGGTCTTCATCCCGCTCACCGTGGGCGGCGGCGTCCGGCAGGTCGCGGACGTCGACACCCTGCTGCGCGCCGGCGCCGACAAGGTGGGGGTGAACACCGCCGCCATCGCCCGCCCGGAGCTGATCGCGGAGATCGCCGACCGGTTCGGCCGGCAGGTGCTGGTGCTCTCCCTCGACGTGCGCCGGGCACCGGCCGGGGTCACCCCGAGCGGCTTCGAGGTGACCACCCACGGGGGTCGCCGGGGCACCGGGATCGACGCCGTCCGGTGGGCGCGGCGCGGCGCCGAGCTGGGCGCGGGGGAGATCCTGCTCAACTCGATGGACGCCGACGGCACGAAGGCCGGCTTCGACCTGGAGCTGATCGGCGAGGTCCGCCGGGTCGTCGACGTGCCCGTGGTGGCCAGCGGCGGCGCGGGCGAGATCGCCCACTTCCCGCCGGCGATCGCCGCCGGGGCGGACGCGGTGCTCGCGGCCAGCGTCTTCCACTTCGGCGAGCTGACCGTCGGCGAGGTCAAGGGCGTGCTGCGCGGCTCGGGTCACCCCGTCCGCTGACGTCGCCCTCCGGGGTCAGCCCCGGCCGGATTGGCCCTCGGGGGAGCGGCGCGGGGCCGGGATCGAGCGGACCACGTACTCCTGCACGGCGGCGGCGTGCTCCTCCTTCTCCAGCGTCCAGTCGGCGCTGCCGGGGGTGTGCCGCCGGCACAGCACGCCCTGCACGGTGTCCACGGCGGTGGACAGGCCGGCGTTCGGCCGGGTGCGCCACAGCCGCTCCCCGTCGGCGGTGAGCCGGAACCAGCCGTCCGAGACGCTGACCAGGCCGGCGCCGACGAGCCGTCGGACCGCCGTCTCCACCTCGTGCCGTTCGGGGATGGCGTGGTTGAGGTGGTCGGCTGTGGAGAGCACGTCAGTGAGCCGGACGCCCTCCGGCCGGCGGGTGGACGCCGCCCGGCGGTGCCGCCCCGCACCGTTCGCGATCACCAGTGAAACGAAGATCCAGGCGTCGGCCCAAAGCCATCCGTTCTCCCCCATGCAGGAATGATGCCGTGCGCCGCCGAGCAAGGAAACACCCACTTTTCCCGGCCCGGCATTTCCGCAGCTCAGCGCGGTTGACCGCAGTCCGTCGCCGGTGCTTCGACCACATTATGGCCGTCCGGCTCCGGGTCGACCGCGATCCGGCCGTTCCGCTCCGGGCCGGCGGGCTCCGGCGCGGCGGGCTCCCGGGGCGGCAGGTCCACCGTGAAGACGGGCAGGAAGAACTGGGCCAGCGGCCCGATGGCGAGCGCGTATGCGACCGTGCCGACGCCGACGGTGCCGCCGAGCAGCCAGCCCAGGGCCAGCACGGTGATCTCGATGACGGTGCGCACCAGCCGGACGGACCGTCCGGGCCGGCGGGCCACGTACCCGGTCATCAGGCCGTCGCGGGGGCCCGGGCCGAGCCGCGCGCCGAGGTAGAGGGCGGTGGCGGCGCCGTTGGCGACGATCCCGGCGACCAGCAGCCCCGCCCGCGCCGCGAGCGGGCCGCCGCCGGGCAGCAGGGCCAGGGTAGCGTCCACCACCAGCCCGATCACCAGCACGTTGCTCACCGTGCCCAGGCCGGGACGCTGCCGCAGCGGGATCCACAGCAGCAGCACCAGCGCGCCGACCGCGATGGTGACGGTGCCGAACGACAGCCCGGTGAGCCGGGAGAGCCCCTGGTGGAACACGTCCCAGGGATCGAGGCCGAGCCCGGAGCGGATCATCAGCGCCATGCTGACGCCGTAGAGGAGCAGGCCCGCGTAGAGCTGGGTCAGCCGCCGGACCGGCCGCTGCCGGAGATTGCCAATCGGTGCCATGCGTGCCACCCTAGGGTCCAATTGGTACGGCATAAGGAGCCAATATCAGAAGGGTGGCCATGACAAGTCAGGTGCGTGGCCCCCAATTGGCCCGACTACTCGGGCAGTGGCACGCCCTGCCGGGCCGCCGCCGCAGCCCGGACTACGCGGCGCTCGCCGCCGCCGTCCGGGGGCTGCTCGCCGACGGCCGCCTGCCCCTGGGGGTGCGCCTGCCCGCCGAGCGGGAGCTGGCCGAGGCGCTGCGGATCAGCCGGACCACGGTCACCGCCGCATACCGGCTGCTGCGGGAGACCGGCCACCTGGCCAGCCGGCGGGGCGCGGGGAGCTGGACCATGCTCCCGGGCACCCACCGGGTCGCCAGCACCGGGCTGTGGACCCCGCAGGACGACCGGGACATGATCGACCTCGGGATGGCCGCGC
Organism: Micromonospora sp. CA-111912; assembly: GCF_050948415.1. NCBI lineage: Bacteria > Bacillati > Actinomycetota > Actinomycetes > Micromonosporales > Micromonosporaceae > Micromonospora > Micromonospora sp. CA-111912. Next base: position 5,260,386 of record NZ_CP192007.1, on the reverse strand, counting down.
TGGCCGCCCCGGCGGAGCTGATGCCCGCCGCCCGCGCCGCCGCCGAGGACCTGCCCCGCTACCTGGGCGGCGCCGGCTACCACCCGACCGGCATCATCGAACTGCGCGAGGCCGTGGCCGCCGGGTACACCGACCGGGGCCTGCCCACCTCGCCCGACCAGATCATGATCACCAGCGGCACCCAGCACGCGCTGGACCTGGTGCTGCGGCTGGCCCTGGCCCCCGGGGGCAGCGTGCTGGTCGAGTCGCCGACCTACCCGAACGCCCTCGCCGCGCTGGCCGCCCGGCGGGCCCGGATCACCACCCACGGGCTGGCCACCGACGGTGCCGGGTGGGACGCCGACCTGCTGCTGGGCAGCCTGCGCCAGGGGCGGCCGAAGCTGGCGTACCTGATCCCGGAGTTCCAGAACCCGACCGGGCACCTGATGCCCGCCGAGCTGCGCGAGCGGGTGGTCGGCGCGGCCCACGCCGCCGGCACCGACCTGGTCATCGACGAGTCGTTCGTGGACCTGCCGCTGGACGGCACCCCGCTGCCGCCGCCCGTCGCCACCTTCGACCGGCACTCCCGGGTGATCTCCATCGGCGGGATGAGCAAGCCGTACTGGGGCGGCCTGCGCATCGGCTGGGTGCGCGCCTCCGCCCCCCAGGTGCAGCGGCTGGCCGCCGCCCGGGTCGGGGTGGACATGGCCGGCCCGGTGCTGGACCAGCTGGTCGCGGTCCACCTGCTGGCCGACGCGTCGACCATCGTGGCCGCCCGGCGGGTGCAGCTCGCCGCCCAGCGCGACGCGTTGACCGGCGCGCTCGCGCAGCGGCTGCCCGACTGGCGGGTCACCGTCCCGCGTGGCGGGGTGACGCTCTGGGCCGAGCTGGACGGGCCGATCTCCAGCGCGCTCGCCCGGGCCGCCGAGGAGGTCGGCGTACGGCTGGCCCCCGGACCCCGGTTCGGCCTGGACGGGACGCTGGAGCGGTTCCTGCGGCTGCCGTTCACCCTGCCGGCCGCGGACCTGGTCGACGCTGTGGGGCGGCTCGCCGCGGTCCGGTACGACCTGGACCGTGGCGGCCGGCCGCGGTGGCGGGAGCCGGCCGTCATCGCCTGAGCGGCGGAGTGGGCAACAGGGGCTGGCCGCAGTGGGTCTACCCCGGTGCGCCCGGCTCCCGGACCACCCGGCCGAGATCGAGGGGAGCCGTGGCGGGGCGAGCACCTGTGAGCCGACGGCGGCGGCCGTGTCCCGGGACGGGGGGACACGGCCGCCGGCGGGACCGCGGTCAGAGCTCGGCGAGCGTGCCGGCGTACATCTTCTCGATCTCGGCCGCGAAGTTGCCCTCCACGCCCCGACGCTTGATCTTCAGGGACGGGGTCATCTCGCCGTGCTCGATGGTCAGGTCCCGGGGGAGGACGGCGACCTTCTTGATCGTCTCCCAGCGGTTCAGCTTGGCGTTGAGCTGGGCGACGTACTCCTCGACCATGAGCCGGGCCTCGTCGGAGGCGACGATCTCGGCGTACCCGCGGCCCTCCAGGGGGCCGCCCGCCGCCCAGCCGGTGATCGCGTCCGGGTCGAGGCTGACCAGCATGGTGCAGTAGTTGCGGGCCTGGCCGATCACGATCGCCTGCGAGGTGTACGGGCAGAGCGCCTTGAACATCCCCTCGATGTGCGACGGCGCGATGTACTTCCCGCCGGAGGTCTTGACCAGGTCCTTCTTCCGGTCGGTGATGCGCAGGTAGCCGTCCTCGTCGAGGCTGCCGATGTCGCCGGTGCGGAAGAACCCGTCGTCGGTGAACGCGGCGGCGGTGTCCTCGGGCAGGTTGTGGTAGCCGCGCATCACCGGGCGGCCCCGGACCAGGATCTCCCCGTCGGTGTCGATCCGGCACTCGAGGTCGCCCATCGCCCGGCCCACGGTGCCGATCCGCAGCCCGTCCGGCGGGTTGACGAAGTTGCCGGCGCTGGTCTCGGTGAGGCCGTACCCCTCCGAGATGGGCAGGTTGGCGGCGGCGAAGAAGCCGGCGATCTCCTTGCTCAGCGGCGCGGCGCCGGAGACCAGCACCCGGATCCGCCCACCGAGCCGGGCCTGGAGCTTGCTGAACACCAGCTTCTCGGCCAGCGCGTACTTCAGCCTCAGCCCGGCCGGCACGGGACGGCCGGCCTGCTCCAGGGCCACCTTCGCCTGGCCGACCCCGACCCCCCAGGCGAAGATCTTGGCCTTGGCGCCGCCGGCGTCCCGGGCGGTGGTGACCACCTTGTTGTAGATCTTCTCGAACACCCGGGGCGCCCCGCACATCAGCGTCGGCCGGATGACCCCGAGCAGGTCGACCAGCTTCTCCACCCGGCCGTCGACGTAGGTCGGCAGGCCGACGTGGGTGGACCCGCAGAGCAGGGTCTTGCCGAACGAGTGGGACAGCGGGAGCCACAGGTACTGCAGGTCGTCGTCGCGCAGCAGCCCGACCTCGTCCTGTGCCACCCCCTCCCAGCACCAGCCGCCGTGCAGCAGCTCGACGCCCTTGGGTCGGCCGGTGGTGCCCGAGGTGTAGATCAGGGTGGCCAGGTGCTCCGGCCCGATTCCGGCCACCAGCCGCTCGATCAGCCCCGGCTCGGCGGCGAGCGCCCGGGCGCCCTGCTCCTCCAGCTCGGCCAGGGTCAGCTGGGGCACGGCCGAGGCGGGATCGGCCGCGCCGTCGAAGAGCACCACGTGGGTCAGCGCCGGCAGTTCCGCGCCGGCGAGCTTCGCGGCCTGGGCCGGGTTCTCGGCGAACAGCACCCGGGAGCCGGAGTCGGCGACGATGTACGCCGCCTCCTCGGGCTCGGTGGTCGGGTACACGGTGGTGGTGGCGCCGCCGGCGCACATGATGCCGAAGTCGGCGATGACCCAGTCGAGCCGGGTGCTCGCCAGGATCGCCACCGGGTTCTCCTGGCCGACACCGAGCCCGTGCAGCCCGGCCGCGACCGCCTTGGCCCGCTGGCTGACCTGCCGCCAGGTCAGCCAGACCGGCCCGGAGTCGTCGGGGGCGGGGTGGGCGAAGGCGTGGCGGTCGGGGGACGCCGCGACGCGCTTGAGGAACATGTCGGGGATGGAACGGTACGGTACATCGAGAGCCATCGCTGTAGCCGCCTTCAGGGCTGGAGGCGTGACGGGGGTCACGTCATTCTGCGGTTACCGAAGGGTATTGCCTGCACCGCCCATCGGCTAGCCCTGGCGATCCCAGGCTGCGCTGCCGGGTGCGGCCTCAGGCGTACCGGGCGGCACGGGTGGACCAGTCGTAGGTGGCCCGCACCCAGTTGCTCCGGGCGGCCAGGAACGGGCGCACCGTCGGGTCGTCGGCGAGCAGGGCCGCCTCCCGCTCGGCGTACACCGCGAGGGTGCGGTTGAACCGGTCGGCGGCGGCACGCAGCGCCGCCGGCTCGTCTCGGCCGGTCTCGGCCGCGATCGCGCTGACCAGGTTGTGCGCGTCCGGACCCGACTGGTTCTCCTTGCCGTACGAGAAGATGTCGTTGCACCAGCAGACCAGGTCCGCGGCGAGGGTCTCGACGTCGACCAGCGCCGGCTCGACCCGGCGTTCCGCCGCGGGCGGGGCGTCGTACGCCAGGTCGGTCAGGGTGAACGCGGGATGCACGGCGCCGGTGTGCCGGCGTAGCTGGACGTACTCCGCCACCCCGGGGGTGCGCCGGCGCTCCCGGTTCGCCGCCTCCCAGAGCAGGGCCAGCAGGTAGTCGCGCACCTGGCCGACGAAGCGCAGCAGCAGCCCGGGGGAGCCGTGGATCCGGGTCCGTCGGCACAGGTCGTCCAGGGCGCTGCCGAGCGGGTCGCCGCCCGCGTTCCCCGGTGCGCCGTGCCGGTCGAGAACGTCGAGCAGGTCGGCGACGGCCGGGGCCAGCCGGGTGGGTGCCGCGCCGAGGCCGTCCTCGTCGCAGGCGCCGTCGACCACGAACAGCCAGGTGACCAGGTCGGTGAGCAGGCGCAGGCGCTCGCCGGCCGCGTCCGGACAGGTACGCCCGGCCAGCTCGGCGGCGGCCGCCCCGCGCAGCCGGATCAGCCGGTGCCTGTTGGTGATCAGACCGAGTTCCTGTGCCCAGGCCAGGCTCGCCTCGGCGGCCAGGTCGGTCTCGGCGTGCCGGCGCGGGGGAAACGGCGGTTCGTCCAGGGCCGAGACTGCGAAACTTCGCATGTCGCCCTTCCGGATGTGGCCGCCCCGGGGTGGGGCGACGGCCGGACGAGGGTACGTCAGCACCGATCGACATTCATAATTCGGTCACGAATGGTTCACACCCGGGTGTGATCGAAGAATCGCGATCCGTCAGATGCCCAGCTTGGCGGACCTCAGCCGCTCGGCCAGCTCCGCGGGCCCGTCCACCTGCACCCGGGCCACCCGCTGCCGGCCGGTCAGGAACAGCACCAGTTCGCCCGGCGGGCCGACCAGCCGGGCCCGCTGCCCGCCCCGCCCCGCCGACAGCTCGCCGTGCCCGGGCGCCTGCACCAGCAGGTCGGCCGGGAAGCGGCGCAACGCCAGCCGGCCCAGCACCCCGGCCCGGCGCCACAGCACGGCGTGCAGCCCGGCCGGCAGGTCCCTCGGCTGCCACCCGGGCCGGGCCCGGCGGACGTCCTCGTGGTGGATGTAGAACTCCATGGTGTTGACCAGCTCGTCGGTGAGCGGGTTGCTCACCGGGCTCCACACCGGCGGGCGGCGGACCTGGCCGAGCAGCTCGGCGAACGGCCGGGCCGCGATCCGGGCCCGCACCCCCTCGGCGTAGTTGCGCAGGGGCGGCAGCATGATCCCGCCGGCGGCGTCCGGCCGGCGTTCCCGGACGATCAGGTGGGCGGCGAGGTCGCGGACCGACCAGCCCTCGTTGATCGTCGGCGCGTCCGGACCCAGGCTCAGCATGAGGTCGGCGAGCGCGTCGCGCTCCGACCGGGCGTACCGCGTCATCGCCCGATCGTAGGCCGGTCCGGCGCGCTCGGCGCGGCGGCGGCGTCGAAGGCCGGGACGTGATCACCGACATACCCGGTGCGGGACGGCGGGGTGGACCGGACCCGGTAAGGATGAGGGGGGATAATTGCGGCTTACGGCGGGGGAGAGCGTGACCAGCAAGGCAAGTCGGGACGTGCTCGGCAGAGGACTGTCCGTGCTCGGCCGGGCGATCCGGGAACAGCCCCGGATCTTCGCGGTCGCGGTGGCCGGCAGCGTGTTGTACGGCGGGCTGGTCATCGCCAGCGCGTACATCGTCGGCGCGGTGGTCGGTGACGTGGTGGTGCCGGCGGTCGAGCGCGGGTCGGTGGGCGTGGCGGCCATCGCCCTCGCCGCCGGGGCCCTGTTCGGCATGAGCGTGCTGCGGGTGGTCGGCATCTTCGGCCGCCGGCTCGGCGCCGGCTACATGCAGTTCCGGCTCCAGGCCGCGTACCGTCGCCGGGTCACCCGTCGCTACCTGGACCTGCCGTTGTCCTGGCACCAGCGCAACGCCACCGGCACCCTGTTGTCCAACGCCAACTCCGACGTCGAGGCGACCTGGTACCCGATCGCCCCGCTGCCGTTCGCGGTCGGCACGCTGGTGATGCTGGTCGGCGCGGTCGCCTCGCTCTTCCTCACCGACTGGGCGCTGGCCCTGGTCGGGCTGGCCGTGTTCCCGGCGCTGTTCGCCCTCAACGTGGTCTACTCCCGCTGGATGGCCCCCCGCCAGGCCCGCGCCCAGCGGCTGCGCGCGGAGGTCAGCGGGATCGCCCACGAGAGCTTCGACGGCGCCCTGGTGGTCAAGACGATGGGCCGCGAGGCCCAGGAGACCGCCCGGTTCTCCGCCCGGGCCGGTGAGCTGCGCAACGCGCTGATCTCCGTCGGCCGGCTGCGCGGCGTGTTCGACCCGCTGCTGGAGACCCTGCCCGGTCTCGGCACCCTCGCCGTGCTGGTGGTCGGCGCGTTCCGGCTCCGGCAGGGTGCCATCACGGTCACCGAGCTGGTCAGCGTGGCGTTCCTGTTCACCGTCCTGGCGTTCCCGGTGCGGGCCATCGGCTGGGTCCTGGCCGAGCTGCCGCGCAGCGTCGCCGGCTGGGACCGGGTGCGCCAGGTGCTCGACGCCACCGGCGAGATGTCGTACGGGGATGTCGCGCTCGACCCGGCCGACCCCACCCCGGCCAACCTGACCTTCGCCGACGTCGGCTTCGCGTACGAGCCGGCCGAGGCGGACCTGCCCGGCGTCGAGGTGCTCGGGGGGGTCTCCTTCACCGTTCCGGCCGGGAAGACCGTGGCCCTGGTCGGGCCGACCGGCTCCGGGAAGTCGACGATCACCGCGCTGGCGGTGCGGCTGATCGACCCGCACACGGGCGCGGTCCGCCTCGACGGGGTGGACGTCCGCGAGCTCACGGCCACATCGCTGGCGGGCGCCGCCGCGCTGGTGGCCCAGGTGCCGTTCGTCTTCGACGACACGGTCCGGGCCAACATCACCCTGGACCGGCCCGACATCGCCGACGAGGACGTCTGGGCGGTGCTGCGGCTGGCCGAGGCGGACGGCTTCGTCGCCGCGCTGCCCGACGGGCTGGACACGATGGTCGGCGAGCGGGGCACCTCGCTCTCCGGCGGGCAGCGGCAGCGGCTCACCCTGGCCCGAGCGCTGGCCGGGCGACCCCGGCTGCTGGTCCTCGACGACGCCACCAGCGCGGTGGACCCCCGGGTGGAGGCGGCCATCCTGGCCGGGCTGCGCGCCCCGACCGCCGGGGGGCCGGCCGCCTCGATCCTGGTGGTGGCGTACCGGCGGGCCACCATTGCGCTCGCCGACGAGGTGATCTACCTGGAGCACGGCCGGGTGCTCGCCCGGGGCACCCACACCGAGCTGCTCGCCACCGTTGCCGGCTACGCCGACCTGGTCACCGCCTACGAGCAGGCCGAGACCGACCCCCAGCAGGAGCGCACGCCCGACGAGGTCAAGCCGTTGGCCTCGGGCCTGGAGATCGAGGTGGATCGGTGAGCGCGAGGAGTGAGCTTGCGAGCCCCGCAGTCGTGAACGAGGTGGATCGGTGAGCGCGAGGAGTGAGCTTGCGAGCCCCGCAGTCGTGAACGAGGTGGATCGGTGAGCGCGAGGAGTGAGCTTGCGAGCCCCGCAGAGGAGGAGAGCACCTGGCAGACCCTGCGGCGGGGGCTGGCCCTCTCCCCGGAGCTGCGCGCCGGCCTGGCCGGCACGCTCGCCCTGGCGTTGGTCTACATGGTCGGCCGGGTGGCCGTGCCGGTGGCCGTGCAGCAGGGCATCGACAAGGGCATCGTCGGTGGGCTCGACCTGGATGTGGTCTGGACGGTGGTGGTGGTTGCGGTCGCCGTGTTGGTGGTGACCACCATCTGCGGCTACCTGATGATGCGGCGGCTGTTCACGGTCAGCGAGACCGCCCTGGCCAACGTGCGCACCCGGGCGTTCCGGCACGTGCACGACCTGTCGATGCTGCACCAGCAGTCCGAGCGGCGCGGTTCGCTGGTCTCCCGGGTGACCAGCGACGTCGACCAGATCACCCAGTTCCTCCAGTGGGGCGGGGTGATCCTGATCGTCAACCTCGGTCAGCTCGCGGTGACCACGGCGGTGATGCTGGCGTACTCGTGGCAGCTCACCCTGGTGGTGCTCGCCGCGTTCGCGCCGGCGGTGCTGGTGATCCGGGTGCTCCAGCGCCGCCTCGCCGGGGCGTACGGGGTGGTCCGGCAGCGGATGGGGACGCTGCTCGGGACGATCGCCGAGAGCGTGGTGGGGGCGCCGGTGATCCGGGCGTACGGGATCGCGGGGCGGACGGCCCGTCGGCTGGACGTGGCGATCGAGGGGCAGCGGCAGGCCCAGCAGCGGGCGATCCGGATCAGCATCCTGGGCAGCTCGGTGGGGGAGTTGGCGGCCGGGCTGGCGCTGGCCGGCGTCGTCGTCCTCGGGATCACGCTCGGGGTGGACGGCACCCTGTCGGTCGGTCAGCTCACGGCGTTCCTGTTCCTGGTGACGTTGTTCATCCAGCCGGTGCAGATCGCCACCGAGGTGCTCAACGAGGCGCAGAACGCGATCGCCGGCTGGCGGCGGGTGCTCGACGTGCTGGACGTCGTCCCGGACGTGGCCGACCCGGGCGAGCGGGGGCGGGAGCTGCCGTCCGGCCCGCTGGACATCCGCTTCGCCGGGGTGGGTTTCGCCTACCCGGGTGGCCCGCCGGTGCTGCACGACGTCAGCCTGGAGATCTCGGCGAAGAGCCGGGTGGCCGTGGTGGGGGAGACGGGAAGCGGCAAGACCACCTTCGCCAAGCTGCTCACCCGGCTGATGGATCCGACCGGCGGCGAGGTGCTGCTGTCCGGGGTGCCGCTGCCGCAGGTCCGGTTCGACTCGCTGCGCGCGCGGGTGGTGATGGTTCCGCAGGACGGCTTCCTCTTCGACGCCACTGTCGGGGAGAACGTCCGGTTCGCCCGGCCGGAGCTGACCGACGCCGAGCTGACGGCGGCCTTCACCGAGCTGGGGCTGGTGGACTGGCTGGACGGGCTTCCGGCCGGGCTGGACACCCCGGTCGGCGAGCGCGGCGAGGCGTTGAGCGTGGGGGAGCGGCAGCTCGTCGCGCTGGCGCGGGCGTACGTCGCCGACCCTGACCTGCTGGTGCTGGACGAGGCGACGAGCGCGGTCGACCCGGCCACCGAGGTCCGCCTGCAGCGCGCCCTGGACGCGGTGACCCGGGGCCGGACCACCCTCGCGATCGCGCACCGGCTCTCCACGGCGCAGGCGGCGGACGAGGTGATCGTGGTGGACCGGGGCCGGGTCGTGCAGCGCGGCCCGCACGACGAGCTGGTCCGCGAGCCGGGCTCGGTCTACGGGCTGCTCTACGCCTCCTGGCTGGAGCAGACCCGCTGACCGGGTGACCCGGCCGGAACCGGCAAGGCGGTGGACGTGGGGGGCGCGGGTGGTCTACGGTGCCACTTAGGTAAGCCTAACCTTTGGAGGTGGGTCGTGCGCCCCAGCACCGCCCTGCGGCCCAGTCCCGCCGAGATCGTCCGGACTCTGGCCGCCGGCCGGCTGCCGGGCCTGGCCTACCTCGCCCAGCGGCCCGGCCCGTTCCACGTCCGGCACGTCACCGACGCCGAGGGTCGGGTGCTGCTGCTCGTACCGGTGCACAGCGACCTCGCGGCGGCGCTGCCGCCGGGCGGCGACGTCGCCGTGGCGCTCGACGTGCTGGACCTGCCGCCGGCCGCCGGCGCCCCGTCGCTGGGTCGGGCCTGGGTCTCCGGCTGGGCGGCCGCGCTGCACGGCGACGCCGCCCGCCGCGGCGCGCTGGACTACGCCGAGGTGGACCCGACGGGAGACCTGCTCGACGTCGGCACCCGGTTCCGGCTGTACCGCTTCGAGGTGGCCGAGGCCCGCCTGGAGCGCCCTGACGGACTGCTCCGGATCGACCCGCTGGCGTACGCGGAGGCCGAGCCGGACCCGCTGCACCCGGTGGAGGCGGAGCTGCTGGCCGAGCTCACCGTGCAGCACGGCCGGGAGATGACGGCGTACGTCCGGCGGCAGCTCGGCCTGGCCGACGCGGCCCGGGCCGACCCGCCCCGGGTGGTGCGGGTCGACCGGTACGGCCTGGTGGTCTCCTTCGGTTCCCCCGGCGCGCGGCGGCGGGCCCGGTTGGCCTTCCCGAGCCCGCTGGCCGACCACGGCGAGCTGGCCCGGCTGCTGCACCCCGCGTTCTGCCGGCCCGCCGAGTCACCCCGCCTGACCGGCCCCGCCTGACCGGCCCGCCCGCGCCCGTGTCCCCCGCACCCGCGTCCCGGCGCGAGCGGGGGACCAGCTCCGCCGGGGGCGTCGACCGGAGCACTACGAGAGGTCGCCGCACAGGTATCGCTGGACCGTGGGGGCGATCGCGACGACCAGGGTCTCCGCCGGCGCGGAGGCGACCGGCTCCAGCCGGATCACGTGCCGCATCATGGCCAGCCCGATCATCTGGGTGGCCACCAGCGACCCGCGCAGCGGCCGCTCGGCCGGGTCGACGTCGAGGTGGTCCAGGACCCGGCGCAGCACCTGCGTGACCAGGAACTCGCGCAGCAGCCGGGCGGTCCACTCGTTGCTCACCCCGGATCGCAGCAGGGCCACGGCGCCGGCGCCCGCCGGGGAGTCCCAGACCTCCAGGAACGTGCGGACCAGCCGCTCGCCGACGCCGTCGGCGTCCCCGCCGAGCACCCCGGGGAACAGCTCGCCGGGGTCGACCGGGGCGTCCATCGAGGACAGGAAGAGCTGGTCCTTGGTGCCGAAGTAGTGGTGCACCAGCGCCGGATCCACCCCCGCCGCCCCGGCGATCGACCGGATCGAGGTCGCGTCGAAGCCCCGCTCCGCGAATGCGGCCCGGGCCGCGTCGAGGATCGCCTCCCGGGTGTCCGGGTTGCCGGGTCGTCGACCGGTCCGCCGCGCCATCGCCGCCCTTCCCACGTTCGTCGTCGTGCCGTCCGCCCCCGGCGGCTCAGCCGCTGCGTCGGCGCAGGGTGGCCGCGGCGAGCACCAGCGCCAGCACCACCGCGCCGGCCACCACCCCGAGGTCCCGCCACATCGTGCCGGTCGGTTCGGCGTGCGCGCCGACCTCCTGCAACGCCTCGACCGCGTACGACAGGGGGAGGGCGTAGCTGACCGCCTGGAGCCAGCCGGCCATCTCGTCGCGGGCGACGAAGAGCCCGCAGAGCAGCAGCTGGGGGATCACCACGACCGGCATGAACTGTACGGCCTGGAACTCGGTGCGGGCGAACGCGCTGCAGAACAGCCCGAGGGCCACCCCGAGCACCGCGTTGACCACCGCGATCCCGATCACCAGGGCGCTGCTGCCGGCGGTGGTCAGCCCGAACACCCAGTACGCCACGGCCGCGGCGATCGCGGCCTGCCCGGCGGCGGCGACGCCGAACGCGATGCCGTAGCCGAACAGCAGGTCGAGCCGGCCGAGCGGGGTGGTGAGCAGCCGTTCCAGGGTGCCGGAGGTGCGCTCGCGCAGCATCGCGATGCTGGTCACCAGGAACATGATCACGAACGGGAAGATGCCGAGCAACACCAGCGCCACCCGGTCGAACATGCTCGGTTGGCCGGGTGGGGTGGGCTGCTCGGCATACATGAAGTGGACGAGGGTGAGCAGCAGCGCCGGCACCACCACGAGCAGGGCGACGGTGCGCCGGTCGTGCCGGAGCTGGCGCAGGATGCGCCCGGTGGTGGCGGCCAGGATGCGCGGGCTCACGACGCACCCCCGTCCGGGCCGGTGGTGCGGCCCGTGCCGTCGGCCGTGATCCCGGCCGTGCCGCCGGCCCGGATCAGGCGCAGGAACGCCTCGTCGAGGTCGTCGACCCCGGTGGCGGCGCGGACCGCGTCGGGGGTGTCGTCGGCGATCAGCCGGCCCTCGCGGATCAGCAGCAGCCGGTCGCAGCGGGCCGCCTCGTCCATCACGTGGCTGGACACCAGCAGGGTCGTCCCGGCCGCGGCGAGGGCGTGGAACCGGGCCCACAGGTCGGCGCGCAGCACCGGGTCCTGCCCGACGGTCGGCTCGTCGAGGACGATCAGCTCCGGCTCGCCGACCAGGGCGCAGGCCAGCGACGCCCGGCTGCGCTGGCCGCCGGAGAGGGTGCCGACGAGCTGCCCGGCCGCCTCCGCCAGCCCGACGTCGGCCACCGACCGGTCCGCCTCGGCCCGGCCCCGGCCCTGCAGGACGGCGAAGTAGCGGGCGTTCTCCCGGACGGTGAGGTCGGCGTACACGCTGGGCGCCTGGGTCAGGTAGCCGACCCGGCTGCGCAGCGGCGCCGAGCCGGCGGGGCGGCCGAGCACGGTCACCGAGCCGGAGCGGACGGTCTGCACGCCGACGACGGCCCGCATCAGGGTGGTCTTGCCGCTGCCGCTCGGCCCGAGCAGCCCGGTCACCGAGCCGCGCGGCACCGTGCAGCTCACGCCGTGCAGCACCCGCCGCCGGCCACGGTCCACGACCAGGTCGCGGACTGCGATCGCGTGGTCCATCGTCACCTCCAGATTTCATCACCTAATGAAATCAACGCTAGATGAATTTCTCTGTGCGCGCAACGGGGGGGTTGACTTCGAGTGCGCTCCAACTGACAGCCTGTGTCGCGTGGACGTCAGCACGCAGGAGATCGGCCCGCCGGAGACCCGCCTCTCCGTCGGCGAGGCGGCCGAGTTGGTCGGCCTCACCACCTACACGCTGCGCTGGTACGAGCAGGAGGGCCTCGTCGCCCCCGTCGGCCGGGACTCGGCGGGCCGCCGCCGGTACACCGCCGCCGACGTGGAGTGGCTGCGCCTGCTCACCCGGCTGCGGCGTACCGGGATGCCGGTGCGGGACATGCGCCGCTACGCGGAACTGGCCCGGCAGGGCGACCGGACGCGGGCCGCCCGTCGGGCGCTGTTCGAGGCGCACCGGGCCCGGGTACTGAGGCAGATCGGCGAACTGGAGGAGGACCTCAAGGTGCTCAACTACAAGATCGACATGTACCAGCGGACGGAGGGCTGCGGATGAGGCGTCGACGGATGGGGGCGCACGGGCCGGAGGTCTCGGCGATCGGCCTCGGCTGCATGGGGATGAGCTTCGCGTACGGCGGCGCCGACGACGCCGAGTCGACCCGGACCCTGCACCGTGCCCTGGACCTCGGGGTCAACCACCTCGACACCGCCGACATGTACGGCCAGGGCGCCAACGAGCGGCTGCTCGCCCCCGTGCTCCGGCAGCGCCGGGACGAGGTCTTCCTGGCCACCAAGTTCGGCAATCGCACCAGCGGCGCGTCCTTCGGTGGCACCGGGGCCCCCGGGGCGTACGTCGACAGCAGCGCCACCTGGGCCCGCCAGGCCTGCGACGCGTCGCTGACCCGGCTCGGGGTGGACACCATCGACCTGTACTACCTGCACCGGCGCAACCCGGACACCCCGATCGAGGAGACCGTCGGGGCGCTGGCCGAGCTGGTGGCGGCCGGCAAGGTCCGGCTGATCGGGCTGTCCGAGGTGAGCCCGGCGACCCTGCGGGCGGCGCACGCCGTGCACCCGGTGGCCGCCGTGCAGATGGAGTACTCGCTGTTCACCCGGGACGTCGAGGGCGAGATGCTGGCCACTTGCCGGGAACTGGGGGTGGCGCTGGTGGCGTACTCGCCGGTGGGCCGGGGCCTGCTCACCGGGGCGATCACCCGCCGCGACCAGCTCGCCGCCGGCGACTGGCGAGCCGGTGCGCCCCGGTTCGCCGAGGGCAACCTCGACGCCAACCTGAAACTGGTCGACGAGGTCCGGGCGGTCGCCGCCGAGGTCGGCCGCACCCCGGCCCAGGCCGCGCTGGCCTGGCTGCTGGCCCAGGGCGAGGACATCCTGCCCATTCCCGGCACCAAGCGGATCCGCTACCTGGAGGAGAACGCCGCCGCGGCCGACCTGCGGCTCAGCGCCGAGCAGCTGGCCCGGCTGGCCGCTGCGGTGCCGTCGGGTGCCGTGGCCGGCGAAAGGTACCCCGAGGCAGGAATGAGAACGACCGGGCACTAGCCTTCGGACCGGGCACTAGCCTTCGGACCCGGACAGCCGGTCCGGCATCGGGCATTGCGCCCCGAACGGGCGTACGGCACGATGGCGCGGTGGGTCACGCTGCGTCACCTGAGAGTGGGTTCCTCGACGACTGGGCCGCGCGGCTGCGGCAGGGGGCCGAGCGGCCCGTCGTCGGCATCCTGTTGCGCGGCAGCCACGCCCGCCGGGCCGCCACGGCGCACAGCGACGTCGACCTCGACGTGCTCGTCACCGACGGGGCACCGCCCCGGTCGGCCGCCCCGCCGATCAACGCCCCGTACGCCGCCCGCCGCGCCTACCTCGCCGAATCCGGCGGTCGGCTGACCCACGTCTCGGTGGCGGTGCGGGACGTCCGCTCCTGGCTGGCCCGGCTGGCCCAGCCGGCCGACTGGGCGTTCGGGTTGCCGGTCACCACGCCCACCCGGCTGCTGTGGGCCGACGAGCACTGGCGCGACCGGATCGACCTGACGGTGCTCTGCCAGCCCGCCGACGAGCCGCGGCTGGAGGAACTGATCGCCACTCTCGGTAAGGTCGCCGGGGCCCGGGCCCGAGAGGACCACCTCGGCGTCCGGCTCGCCGCCGCCGACCTGGCCCGGCTCTGCCCGTCCGTGCTCCGGCTGGCCAACCCGTCGGTGCGGGTGGTGTCCCGGCGGGCCGCGTTCACCGCCGCCCTCGACCTGCCGGTCGCCCCGCCCGGGTACCGCGACGACATGCTGCTCTGCCTCGGCGGGCGGCCCGGCTCCACCGGGCAGCTCTGGGCCGCCGCCGGGCGGCTGGTCACCGGCACCGTCCCGCTGGTCCGCCCGTACGCCGACGAGATCGCCGCGGTGGCCGGCACGGACCTGGCCGACGCCCTCGCCGACGGGCGGCTGGACCGCTACCTCGCCCAGCTCACCGGCGTCGCGCCGGCCGTACCACGGCTGCGGCGGGAGCCGTCGCCGGTGCCCGCGCCGCGTGCGGGACAATTGCTCACTGTGCCCGTACCTGACGCGCCGCCGACCGGCGCCAACGCCCCTGCGAACCCGTCGGCGGCCGGTGCGCCGGCCGGCCCGTCCCGGCTCGACCCGGCCGTCGCCGCCCGGCTGCGCCGCAACCCCGACGGCCTGGTGGCCGCCGTGGTCCGCCAGCACGACACGGGCGAGGTGCTGATGGTCGCCTGGATGGACGACGAGGCGCTGCACCGCACCCTCACCACCGGCCGGGCCACCTACTGGTCGCGCAGCCGCCAGGAGTACTGGGTCAAGGGCGCCACCTCCGGCCACCACCAGCACGTCCGCTCCGTCGCCCTCGACTGCGACGGCGACGCGCTGCTGGTCAGCGTCGAGCAGGTGGGCGCGGCCTGCCACACCGGCGAGCGGACCTGCTTCTTCACGGAGCTTCCGGTCACCTCCACCCCGGGAGACCCCTCATGACCGACGGCTCCGTCAGCCCGGACCAGGTCACCTTCGCCGACCTGGCGGCCCGCTGGCGGGTCGTCCCGGTCACCCGCCGACTGCTCGCCGACGCGGAGACCCCGGTCGGGGTGTACCGAAAGCTGGCCGGCGGGCCGGGCACGTTCCTGCTGGAGTCCGCCGAGCAGGGCGCCGGCCCGGCCGGGTCCGCCTGGTCGCGGTACTCGTTCATCGGGGTACGCAGCGGCGCGACGCTCACCGAGCGGGACGGGACCGCGTACTGGACCGGCCAGCCGCCCGCCGGGCTGCCCACCGGGGGCGACCCGGTCCGGGTGCTGCGCGAGACGGTCAACGCCCTGGCCGGCCCGGCCTGGGACCCGGCCAGCGGCATGCCGCCGCTCACCGGCGGCATGGTCGGCTTCCTGGGGTACGACCTGATCCGCCGCTTCGAGCGGCTGCCCGAGCTGACCGAGGACGACCTCGGCGTGCCCGAGTTGGGCATGATGCTCGCCACCGACCTCGTGGTCCTCGACCACTACGACGGCTCGGCGATCCTGATCGCCAACGCGGTGCTCCCGCCGCCGGACGAGCCGGACCGCGACGCCCTGATCTCCGGCGCGTACCACCACGCGGTGGGGCGGCTGGACGCGATGACCACCGCGCTGTCCCGGCCCATCCCGCCGATGATCTCCACGGTCGACCGGCCGGCGGTCGGCGACGTGGTCAGCCGCACCGAGGAGGGCGGCTACCCGAAGGCCGTCGATGCGGCCAAGGAGGCGATCCGGGCCGGCGAGTGCTTCCAGATCGTGCTCGCCCAGCGCTTCGAGCGGCCGACCCACGCCGACCCGCTGGACGTGTACCGGGTGCTGCGCACCACCAACCCCAGCCCCTACATGTACCTGCTGCGCTTCGACGGCTTCGACGTCGTCGGCTCGTCGCCGGAGGCGCACCTGAAGGTGAGCGCCGGCCCGGACGGGCAGCGCCGGGCGCTGCTGCACCCGATCGCCGGCACCCGCCCGCGCGGCGACAACCCGGAGGAGGACGCCCGGCTCGCCGCCGAACTGCTCGCCGACCCGAAGGAACGCGCCGAGCACGTGATGCTGGTCGACCTGGGCCGCAACGACCTGGGCCGGGTCTGCCGGCCGGGCACCGTCGAGGTGTCCGAGTTCGCCACCATCGAGCGGTACAGCCACGTCATGCACATCGTCTCGACCGTGGTCGGCACGGTGCGGGAGGACCGGACGGCCTTCGACGCGCTCGCGGCGACCTTCCCCGCCGGCACCCTGTCCGGTGCGCCGAAGGTCCGGGCCATGGAGATCATCGAGGAGCTGGAGCCGGTCCGGCGCGGCCTGTACGGCGGCACCGTCGGGTACTTCGACTTCGGCGGGGACCTGGACATGGCGATCGCCATCCGCACCGCGCTGATCCGGGACGGCCGGGCGTACGTGCAGGCCGGCGCCGGGGTGGTGGCCGACTCCGACCCGGCCGCCGAGGACCAGGAGACCCGCAACAAGGCCGCCGCAGTGCTGGCCGCCATCGCCGCCGCCGAGACCCTCCGGCCGGCCCGGTGACCGGCCCGACAACCGCGGCGCCGGCCGCGCGGCGCCGGCGCGAGATGACGTACGCGGTGCTGCTCTGCCTGGCCGGGGCGGGCCTGGCGCTGTGGGCGTCGACCCGGACCTGGTCGTTCGAGCTGACCGTCCGGCCCACGCCGCTGCCCCCGGTGCGCGAGGCGCGCACCGGCGCGGGGCTGCTGCCCTGGCTGTCGGCGCTGGCCGTGGTCGGGCTGGCCGGCGGCGGCGCGGTGCTGGCCACCCGGGGGGCGTTGCGCCGGCTGATCGGTGTGCTGCTGCTGGCGCTCGGCGTCGCCGTGGCGGCCGGTGGAGGGTACGGACTGGTCGCCGCGTTCGACGGCGAGGTCAGCCGGCAGTGGCCGGCGCTGTGCCTGGTCGGCGGGCTGCTCGCCGGCGCCGGCGGGGCGCTCACCGCACTGCGCGGCGCGGGCTGGCCGGCGATGGGGGCCCGCTACGACCGACCGGCCCGGCGGGCCGCCACCGAGCCGGGGCCGGCGGCGGCCGGACCGGTGACCGGGCGGCGCACCACCGAGGCATGGGACGCGCTGGACCGCGGCGAGGACCCGACGGCCGGCTGACGGGCGGTCAGCCGACCGGCTGGCGCTCGCGGGCGGCGGCACGGGTGGCAACCAGCTCGGCCACCAGGCGGTCCAGCTCGGCGCGCTGGTCGGCGCGGGCCCGGTCGGCGCAGACCGCCTCCCAGGCGTTGCCGCGCGCGGTACGGACCCGGCCGTCCCCCACCACGGCGCGCTCCAGGGTGTGCACCACCCCGACAGCGAGCGACGCGACGGTACGGGAGATGGTGGTCAGTCGAATGGTCGGGTTGGGCTCGACGTTGCTCATGGTCACCCCGCACGAAGATCGTTCCGACGGTCTCGGGCTGCGCGTCGCCGCGTCACCCGACGCCCCGGGCAGGCGCGTAAACCGAGTCTGCCCGAGAAAGACGATGCCCGGCTCACGTTTCGCCCCGGTCACCGGCACGTCAACTCTCCCCCGGAGCGGGCGACCTGGACAGGGCCGTTCCGCCTTGACCTACGTCACAGCACCCACCGAGATGCGCGGGGGGCGGGCGCGGGCCGACAATGGGTGAATGGGAATGGGTACCCGTCGATGGGCCGACCGGCGCACCCGCCGGCTGCGGGGTCACCGCGATCGACGGGAGTGGTGGCGCTGTGTGACGCGGCGTTCACCGGAAGTCGGGCATTATGCCGCAGCCCATTCCGTGAGGAGCGCCATACCCCCCGGCATCCGGTCCCAGGTGGCGCCACCTAGCATCGGCCCATGACACCCGGAGAGGGGAGTCCGTTGGTGACTGCTGACCATGCGCACGCGGAGGGGGACGGGGCCGGTCCGGCGGCGTCCGGAAGCGTGCTCGACGAGATCCTGGCCGGTGTCCGAGAGGACGTCGCCCGGCGGCAGGAGCAGCTTCCGCTGGAGCGGATCCGCGAACTCGCCGCCGCCGCGCCCCCGCCGCTGGACGCGTACGCGGCCCTGCGCCGGCCCGGCGTGGCCGTGATCGCCGAGGTGAAGCGCTCGTCGCCGTCCAGGGGGCAGCTGGCCGAGATCGCCGACCCGGCCGAGCTGGCCGCGGAGTACGCGGCCGGTGGCGCCCGGGCGATCAGCGTGCTCACCGAGGGGCGCTGGTTCGGCGGGTCGCTGGACGACCTGGCCGCCGTCCGGGCCGCGGTGAAGGTCCCCGTGCTGCGCAAGGACTTCGTGGTCTCCAGCTACCAGGTGCACGAGGCCCGCGCGCACGGCGCCGACATGGTCCTGCTGATCGTCGCCGCGCTGGAGCAGAACGCCCTGGTCGGGCTGCTGGAGCGGATCGAGTCCCTCGGGATGACCGGGCTGGTCGAGGTGCACACCGAGGAGGAGGCCGACCGGGCCATGGAGGCCGGCGCCCAGGTGATCGGGGTCAACGCCCGTGACCTGCGTACGCTGGAGGTCGATCGCTCGGTGTTCGAGCGGATCGCCCCCGGCCTGCCCAGCAGCGTCGTCAAGATCGCCGAGTCGGGCGTGCGTGGCCCGCACGACCTGATCCGGTACGCCTCGGCCGGCGCCGACGCCGTGCTGGTCGGCGAGGGCCTGGTCACCCAGTCCAGCCCCCGCGAGGCGGTGGCCGGACTGGTCAACGCCGGCAACCACCCGGCCACGCCCCGACCGGCGCGCTGACCCGCGCCCGGGGCGACAAGCAGCAGCGAGAGGACACCGCGATGAGCGCCGACGCCCCCGCCCCGCCCGGCCGGCTCCCCGACGCCGCCGGTCACTTCGGCCGGTTCGGCGGCCGGTTCGTCCCGGAGGCGCTCGTCGCGGCGCTCGACGAGCTGGACGCGGCGTACCGCAAGGCGATGGGCGACGAGGAGTTCCTCGCCGAGTTCGACGGGCTGCTGCGCGGCTACGCCGGCACCCCCTCGCTGCTCTACCCGGCCGAGCGGTTCTCCGCGAAGATCGGCGCCCGGGTGCTGCTCAAGCGGGAGGACCTCAACCACACCGGTGCGCACAAGGTGCGCAACGTGCTCGGCCAGGCGTTGCTGACCAAGCGGATGGGCAAGCGGCGGGTGATCGCCGAGACCGGCGCCGGCCAGCACGGCGTGGCCACCGCGACCGCCGCCGCCCTGTTCGACCTCGACTGCGTGGTCTACATGGGCGAGGTCGACACCCGGCGGCAGGCGCTCAACGTGGCCCGGATGCGGATGCTCGGCGCCACCGTCGTCCCGGTCACCACCGGCTCGCGCACCCTCAAGGACGCGATGAACGAGGCGATGCGGGACTGGGTCGCCAACGTCGACGACACCCACTACCTGATCGGCACCGCCGCGGGCCCGCACCCGTTCCCCGAGATGGTCCGGGACTTCGTCCGGGGCATCGGCGAGGAGGCCCGCGCGCAGTGCCTCGACCTGACCGGCGCGCTGCCGGACGCGGTCGCGGCCTGCGTCGGCGGCGGCTCCAACGCGCTGGGCATCTTCCACGCCTTCGTCGGCGACCCCGGCGTGCGGCTGTACGGCTTCGAGGCCGGCGGCGAGGGCATGGAGACCGGGCGGCACGCGGCCAGCATCACCGGCGGCTCCTCGGGGGTGCTGCACGGCGCCCGCACGTACGTGCTCCAGGACTCCGACGGGCAGACGATCGAGTCGCACTCGATCTCGGCCGGCCTGGACTACCCGGGCGTCGGCCCGGAGCACGCGTGGCTGCACGACAGCGGCCGGGCGACGTACACGCCGGTGACCGACCGCGAGGCGATGGCCGCGTTCGAGCTGCTCTGCCGCACCGAGGGGATCATCCCGGCGATCGAGAGCGCGCACGCGCTCGCCGGCGCGCTGAAGATCGCCCCGGGGCTCGCCGCCGAGCTGGGCCGGGAGCCGGTCATCGTGGTCAACCTCTCCGGCCGGGGCGACAAGGACGTGCACACCGCCGGCGAGTACTTCGGCATCCTCGACAAGGAGCAGTGAGAACGTGAGCCGCATCGGGGAGGCGTTCGACAAGGCCCGCGCCGACGGGCGGGCCGTGCTGGTGGGCTGCATGCCGGCCGGTTTCCCCACGGTCGAGGGCAGCATCGCCGCGATGACCGCCATGGTCTCCGCGGGGGTGGACGTCATCGAGGTGGAGATCCCGTACTCCGACCCGGTGATGGACGGCCCGGTGATCCAGCAGGCCAGCGACATCGCCCTGGCCGGCGGCGTCCGGGTCGCCGACACGCTGCGCATCGTCGAGGCGGTCGCGGCCACCGGCGCCCCGGTGGTCACCATGACCTACTGGAACCCGATCGAGCAGTACGGCGTCGACGCGTTCGCCCGGGACCTGGCCGCGGCCGGCGGCACGGGCCTGATCACCCCCGACCTGATCCCCGACGAGGCCGACGAGTGGCTGGCCGCCTCGGACGCGCACGGGCTGGACCGCACCTTCCTGGTCTCCCCGTCGTCCACCGACGCGCGGCTGAAGATGACCGTGGAGCACTGCCGGGGATTCGTCTACGCCACCGCGATCATGGGGGTCACCGGCGCCCGGGCGCAGACCTCCGACGCGGCCCCCGTCCTGGTCTCCCGGCTGCGCGAGGTCACCGACCTGACGGTCGGCGTGGGGCTCGGCGTCGGCACCGGTGCGCAGGCCGGCACGGTCGCCGGGTACGCCGACGGGGTGATCGTCGGCAGCGCGCTGGTCCGCTGCGTGCTCGACGCGCCCGACCCGGACGCCGGCCTGGCCGCCCTGCGCGCCCTGAGCGCCGAACTCGCCGACGGGGTGCGCAACCCGCGTCGCTGACCGACCGGGGGTGCCGCTGCGACGGTGCACAGCGGTAGCGTGTGCACCCGTGACCCTCGCCTCGACGATTCCCCAGGCGGCCCTGCCGAGCCCCAGCACGGCCGTCTGGCAGCTCGGCCCGCTGCCGCTGCGGGCGTACGCGCTCTGCATCATCGCCGGCATCGTGGTGGCCTGCGTGGTCACCGAGCGGCGGCTGCGCCAGCGCGGCGTCGCCCCCGGCGCGGTCCTCGACATCGCCGTCTGGGCGGTGCCGACCGGCATCATCGGCGCCCGCATCTACCACGTGCTCACCTCCCCGGAGAAGTACTTCGGCGCCGGCGGCGAGCCGCTCAAGGCGTTCGCCATCTGGGAGGGCGGCCTGGGCATCTGGGGCGCGGTGGCCGGTGGGGCGATCGGCGCCTGGATCGCCGCCCGCCAGCTCGGCATCCCGTTCACCGTGGTGGCCGACGCGCTCGCCCCGGGGCTGCCGCTGGCCCAGGCGGTGGGCCGACTCGGCAACTGGTTCAACAACGAGCTCTACGGTGGCCTGACGACCCTGCCCTGGGGGCTGCGGGTGCACGACATGGACCCGAGCAACCCCGGCCACGCGAAGGTCGTCGACGGCGAGCCGGTGCTGCTTCCCGGGCTGTACCACCCGACCTTCCTCTACGAGGCGCTGTGGAACGTCGGCGTCGCCGCCCTGGTCCTCCTCCTCGACCGGAAGCTGCGCCTCGGCAAGGGGCGGGCATTCGCGCTCTACGTGATGGGCTACACCGCCGGCCGGTTCTGGATCGAGCTGATGCGCACCGACGAGGCCACCCACATCCTCGGCGTCCGGCTCAACGTCTTCACGTCCGCCCTGGTCTTCCTCGGCGCGCTGATCTACTTCCTGCGGGTCCGTGGTCCCCGGGAGTACCTGGTCCCGATCGGCGGGCCCACCCCCGCCCCGGCCGCCACCGGCGGCGACGTCTCCCAGGTCGACCTGTCCCAGCGCGAGGCCGGTGCGCAGGCGACCGCCCCGGAGGGGTACCGGGTGGTGGGCGAGGAACAGTTCCGCGCGTACCGGGACACGGGCGTCGTACCCGACGGGCCCGACGCGGCTGCGGACGACGACACGCCGGGCCACGACGCGGCCGTGGATGACGACGACGCGCCGGGCCCCGTGGCAACCGGGGACGCCGCGCCGGACGACCGCGAGGCGGGCGACGTGCCGGCGGGCGACGAGCGGGCCGGCACGACCGGCCCGCGCGCCACCGACCGGGAGAGCTGAGCGGGGGAGGGGCAGCATGCGTACGGCGGTGGTGGTCGGGGCCGGGATCGGCGGCCTCGCGGTCGCCGGCGCGCTCGCCCGGTCCGGGTGGCAGGTCACCCTCCTGGAGCGCGCCGACCGGGTCCGCCCGGATCCGGCGGCCGTCGTGCTCTGGCCCAACGGGGTACGCGCGCTGCGCGCCCTCGGCCTCGGCGCGGGCCTGGACGCGATCGCCACCCCGCTGCCCGACGGCGGGATACGCCGGCCCGACGGGCACTGGCTGGTGCAGCCCCGCCCGACCCCGGCCGACCGGATGCCGGTGGTGGTGCACCAGGAGGATCTGCACGACACGCTGATCGCGGGCCTCGGCGAGCGGGTGGAGCTGCGCACCGGCGTGACGGTGCGCACGGTCCGGGCCGATCGTGGTGAGCGGCCCTCGGTCGGCGACGGCCGGCAGCGCTTCGAGGCCGACCTGGTGGTCGGGGCGGACGGCACCGACAGCGAGATCCGCCGGCAGTTGGCCCCCGAGGCGGGGGTGGTCAGCTCCGGCTGCGCCGCGTGGCGGGCGGTCATCCCCTGGTACCGGGCGCCCCGGCTTCCCGCGGATCAGCCGGCCGGCGGGGAGACCCTGGGCGCCGGTTACCGTTTCGTGGCCGCCTCGCTGGGCGAGCGCGGCTCGTCCGGCGGGTCGAGCCGGGGCGGCATCTACTGGGTGGCCACCGCGGCCGGCGCGCCCCGGCCGGAGTCCCCGGAGACCCAGCTCGCCCTGCTCCGCCGCTGGTACGCCGGCTGGCCCGCCCCAATCGGCGAGCTGCTCGACGCCACCGACCCGGCCGACGTGGTCCAGCAGGAGATCCGCGAGCTGCGCCCGCTGCCCCGCGCCTACGGTTTCCCGGCCGGGCCGGGCGGGGTGGTGCTGCTGGGCGACGCCGCCCACGCCATGCCCCCGCACCTGGGCCAGGGCGCCTGCCTGGCCTTCGAGGACGCCGCCACCCTCGCCTCGCTGCTGCGCGAGGCCCGCCTCCCGGACGCCGTGGCCACCTACGACCGGCTGCGCCGGCCCCGGGCGGCGATCGTGGTCCGGCAGACCCGGCGGATGTCGGCGGTGCTCCAGGCCCGGGGCCGGCTCGCCCTGCGGGCCCGGGACGCCGCCCTGGGCACCATCAGCCCCCGCCTGCTCTCCACCGCGGCCTCCGTCGCCGCCCAGTGGCGCCCCCCGTCCTGACCGGCTCACCCGCCCGGCCGGCCGGGCCCGTCCCGTTCCGGCGACGGGTGCCGGGGAACCGGGCGGCGGGGTGCGCTCAGATGAGCGCGGCGGGCTCCGCGATGCAGGCGGTGCCGACCCGGCGGAATCCGACGCGGAGGTAGACCCGGGCGATCTCCTCGCTGCCGGCGGAGAGGAACACCAGGCCGGTGCCGGCACCGCGCAGCGCCTGGGCGAGGGCGGCGGTGACCGCCGCGCCGAGGCCCCGGCGGCGGGCCGCCGGCAGGGTGGCGACCCCGGCGATCTCGGCCACCTCCCCGACCCGCATCGCCATCCCGCTGGCCAGCGGACCCTCGGCGGGCGTCCCGGCGAGCGCGGACAGCCGGCGGCCGTCGGCGACGTGGGCCCGCTCCTCCTCCAGTGCATCCACGTCCAGCTCGGTGACCGCGGCGTCCCGCTGCGCCGGGCCGGCCTCGCCCCGGGCGGTGCCGGCGGCGGAGAACCCGACCGCGGCGACCGCCCGGCGGGCGGCCACGTCGGCGGCGAAGCTGGGCGCGGCGGGGTCCAGCAGCCACACCGGTACGTCGGTGAACTCCTCGGGAACGGCCAGCGCGGCCGGGTCGAGCACCATCAGCGGGGCCTCCAGCACGGCCAGCCCCGCCGAGCGGGCCACCGCCAGCAGGTCCGGGCTACGCTCGTGCACCCACTCGAACGCCTCAGGCATGCCGAGCTCCCGCTGCCGTTCCCGTACGGCGGTCACGTCGGCCAGCGAGGGCGGCTCGGTGGCGTCCAGGCGGGGGCGGGCATAGAACGGCCAACCCGCCCCTTCCCGGACGAACAGCACCAGGGGGCCGTATTCCTCGGCCCGGGCGGAGTCCCGGGGCACCGCGTCGTAGAAGTGCTCCAGCCGGTCGAACGTCGCAGTCGTCTCAGTACGTACGTGATCCACCGCGCGAGACTATCGTTCCCAGCATCTGGAAGTGTGATCAATCTGAACTGGCCTTGCGCCGCAACCCCTAACGTAGACTCAATAAACCCATAAGGGCCGACGTCGTCCCGACCATGCTCCAACCTGAGTGACGACAGGAGGCCCGGTGGCCTTTCCGTACCCTTCCAGCCAGCAGTCGGCCCCGCGCGCGACCGGGCTCTACGACCCCGCGCACGAGCACGACGCGTGCGGGGTGGCCTTCGTGGCGGACCTCCACGGCCGGCGCTCCCACGCGGTCGTGGCCAACGGTCTCGGTGCCCTGCTCCGGCTGGACCACCGGGGCGCCCGGGGCGCGGAGCCCAATACCGGCGACGGCGCCGGCATCATGATCCAGGTGCCGGACGCGTATCTGCGCGCCGTGGTCGACTTCCCGCTGCCGCCCGCCGGCGAGTACGCCACCGGCCTGGTCTTCCTGCCGACCGATGACGCCGGTGAGGCCCGCGCCCGCCGGGTGCTGGAGAAGTACGCCCTGGTCGAGGGCGCCGAGATCCTGGGCTGGCGGGACGTGCCGACCGACCCGAGCGGTCTCGGCGAGACCGCGCTCGCGGCGATGCCCCGGGTCCGGCAGGTCTTCCTCGCCGCGCGCCGGCTCACCGACACCCCGGCTGGCCCGGCCGGCTCCCCGCTGTCCGGGCTCGACCTGGACCGGGTGGCCTTCTGCGTGCGCAAGCAGTCCGAGCGGGAGACCGCCGAGCGGGGCGTGCCGGCGTACTTCCCGTCGCTGTCCGGCCGGACCATGGTGTTCAAGGGGATGCTCACCCCCGACCAGCTTCCCGAGTTCTTCCCCGACCTGACCGACGAGCGGGTCGACAGCGCCATCGCGCTGGTGCACTCCCGGTTCTCCACCAACACGTTCCCGTCCTGGCCGCTGGCCCACCCGTACCGGATCATCGCCCACAACGGCGAGATCAACACGATCCGCGGCAACCGGAACTGGATGCAGGCCCGCGAGGCGCTGCTGCGCAGCCCGAACATCCCGGGCAACATCCGCCGGGTCTTCCCGGTCTGCACCCCCGCCGCCTCCGACTCGGCGAACTTCGACGAGGTCCTGGAGCTGCTGCACCTGGCCGGGCGCAGCCTGCCGCACGCGGTGCTGATGATGATCCCCGAGGCGTGGGAGAACGACCCGGACATGCGCGCCGACAAGCGCGCCTTCTACCGGTTCCACGCCAGCCTGATGGAGCCGTGGGACGGGCCGGCGTCGGTCGCGTTCACCGACGGCGAGATCGTCGGGGCGGTGCTGGACCGCAACGGCCTGCGACCGGGCCGCTGGTGGCGCACCTCCGACGGGCTGGTGGTGCTCGGCAGCGAGGCCGGCGTGCTCGACCTCGACCCGGCCACCGTGGTCGCCAAGGGGCGGCTCCAGCCGGGCAAGATGTTCCTGGTCGACACCGTCGCCGGCCGGATCGTCTCCGACGACGAGATCAAGGCGGAGTTGGCCGCCGCCCAGCCGTACGACGAGTGGCTGCACGCCGGGCTGATCGACCTGACCGACCTGCCGCCGCGCGAGCACATCGTCTACACCCACGACTCGGTGCGCCGCCGCCAGCAGACCTTCGGGTACACGGAGGAGGAGCTGAAGATCCTCCTCGCGCCGATGGCCCGCACCGGTGCCGAGCCGCTCGGTTCGATGGGCACCGACACCCCGATCGCCCCGTTGTCCACCCGGCCCCGGCTGCTCTACGACTACTTCCACCAGCTCTTCGCCCAGGTCACGAACCCGCCGCTGGACGCCATCCGCGAGGAGCTGGTGACCAGCCTCCAGCACACCATCGGCGCGGAGGGCAACCTGCTCGACCCGGGCGCGGCGAGCTGCCGGCAGATCGTGCTGCCGCACCCGGTGATCGACAACGACGAGCTGGCCAAGATCCTCTCCATCGACGAGGACGGCGACCTGCCCGGCTTCAAGGCCGTGCGGGTCTCCGGGCTGTACCGGGTCCGCGACGGCGGGCCCGGCATCAAGGCCCGGCTCATCGAGATCTGCCGGCACGTCTCCGAGGCGATCGAGGACGGCGTGCGCATCCTGGTGCTCTCCGACCGGGACTCCAACTCCGACCTCGCCCCGATCCCGTCGCTGCTGCTCACCGCCGCCGTGCACCAGCACCTGGTCCGCGAGCAGACCCGCACCCAGGTGGCGCTGATCGTCGAGTCCGGCGACTGCCGCGAGGTGCACCACGCGGCCGTGCTGATCGGGTACGGCGCAGCGGCCGTCAACCCCTACCTGGCCTTCGAGTCGGTGGAGGACATGATCGCCACCGGTGCCCTGGCCGGCGTGGACCCGGTCAAGGCGGTGCGCAACTACGTCAAGGGGCTCGGCAAGGGCGTCCTGAAGATCATGTCGAAGATGGGCATCTCGACCGTCTCGTCGTACTGCGGGGCGCAGGTGTTCGAGGCCGTCGGCCTGGACACCCGCCTCGTCCAGCGGTACTTCCGGGGCACCCCGAGCACCATCGGCGGCGTCGGGCTGGACGGCATCCACGCCGAGGTGGCCGCCCGGCACTCGCTGGCCTGGCCGCCGCCCGGTGCCGTGGCGTCCGACCGGCTGGAGGTCGGCGGCGAGTACCAGTGGCGCCGCGAGGGAGAGCTGCACCTGTTCAACCCGGAGACGGTCTTCCTGCTCCAGCACGCCACCCGCAGCCGCCAGTACGACGTGTTCCGCCAGTACACGGCGAAGGTCGACGAACTGGCCGCGAAGGCCGGCTCGCTGCGTGGCCTGTTCACCCTGCGCACCGGGGTCCACCCGCCGGTGCCGCTGGACGAGGTCGAGCCGGCCACCGAGATCGTCAAGCGGTTCGCCACCGGCGCCATGTCGTACGGTTCCATCTCGGCCGAGGCGCACGAGACCCTCGCCATCGCCATGAACCGCCTCGGCGGCAAGTCCAACACCGGCGAGGGCGGCGAGGACGCCGAGCGCCTGCACGACCCGCAGCGCCGCTCCGCGGTGAAGCAGATCGCCAGCGGCCGGTTCGGCGTGACCAGCGAATACCTGGTCAACGCCGACGACCTCCAGATCAAGATGGCCCAGGGCGCGAAGCCCGGCGAGGGTGGACAGCTCCCCGGCAACAAGGTCTGGCCGTGGATCGCCCGGACCCGGCACGCCACCCCGGGCGTCGGCCTGATCTCCCCGCCGCCGCACCACGACATCTACTCGATCGAGGACCTGGCCCAGCTCGTCCACGACCTCAAGTGCGTCAATCCGGCCGCCCGGGTGCACGTCAAGCTGGTCAGCGAGGTCGGCGTCGGCACGGTCGCGGCCGGCGTGGCCAAGCTCAAGGCCGACGTCATCCTGATCTCCGGCCACGACGGCGGCACCGGAGCGTCCCCGCTGAACTCGCTCAAGCACGCCGGCACCCCGTGGGAGCTGGGGCTGGCCGAGGCACAGCAGACCCTGCTGCTCAACAAGCTCCGCGACCGGGTCACCGTGCAGGTCGACGGCCAGCTCAAGACCGGCCGGGACGTGCTGGTCGCGGCGCTGCTCGGTGCCGAGGAGTTCGGCTTCGCCACCGCCCCGCTGATCGTCGAGGGCTGCGTGATGATGCGGGTCTGCCACCTGGACACCTGCCCGGTCGGCATCGCCACCCAGAACCCGGTGCTGCGCGAGCGGTTCACCGGCAAGCCGGAGTTCGTGGAGAACTTCTTCCTCTTCCTCGCCGAAGAGGTCCGGGGATACCTCGCCGAGCTGGGCCTGCGCACCATCGAGGAGGCCATCGGGCAGACCGAGCTGCTCGACGTCGTCGACGCCATCGACCACTGGAAGGCCCGGGACCTCGACCTCGGCCGCGTCCTGCACCTGCCGGAGCTGCCGGCCGGTGCCGCCCGGCGCGGCGTGCGGGCCCAGGACCACGGCCTGGAGCTGGCGTTGGACAACGAGCTGATCGCCCTCGCCGGGCCGGCGCTCACCGACGGCACGCCGGTGCGGGTCGAGGTGGCGGTGCGCAACGAGCACCGCAGCGTCGGCGCGATGCTCGGCGGCGAAGTCACCCGCCGCTTCGGCGGGGCCGGCCTGCCCGCCGACACCGTCGAGTTCCTGCTGCGCGGCACCGCTGGGCAGTCGTTCGGCGCGTTCCTGCCCAGCGGGGTCACCCTGCGCCTGCACGGCGACGCCAACGACTACGTCGCCAAGGGCCTGTCCGGTGGCCGGATCGTCGTCCGCCCGGACGCCGCCGCGCCGTTCGTCGAGGGCAAGGCCATGCCGGGCGCGCGCGCCGAGGACCAGATCATCGCCGGCAACACCATCCTGTACGGGGCCACCGCGGGCGAGGTCTTCCTGCGTGGCCGGGTCGGCGAGCGGTTCGCGGTGCGCAACTCCGGCGCGGTGGCTGTCGTCGAGGGCGTCGGCGACCACGGCTGCGAGTACATGACCGGCGGCACGGTGGTGGTGCTCGGCGAGACCGGGCGCAACTTCGCCGCCGGCATGTCCGGCGGCACCGCGTTCGTCTGGAACCTCGACCGGCGCCGGATCAACAGGGAGCTGGTCGAACTGTCGCCGCTGCGCGACGAGGAGCGGGACCGGCTGCACGAGTTGGTGCACCGGCACTTCGCCGAGACCGGCTCGGCGGTGGCCGAGGCGCTGTTGAAGCGCTGGCAGGAGGCGGTGGAGGAGTTCACCGCCGTGGTGCCCCGGGACTACCGCCGGGTGCTGGAGATCATGCGGGCCGCCGAAGCCGCCGGCCGTGACGTCGACGACGCGGTGATGAGCGCACTGGCGGCCCCAGCCGCCCCAGCGGCGCCGTCGGCGCCAACCGATGCGTCCATGCCGCCCGCCCCGCGGGCGGTCGCCCAGGAGGTGGCTCGTGCCTGACCCGAACGGTTTCCTGCGTTACAACCGGCGGCTGCCCGCGCGCCGCCCGGTGCCGGTGCGGATCAGCGACTGGCGGGAGGTGTACCCGCCGGCCGGCGAGGGCCTCGTCCGCGAGCAGGCCACCCGGTGCATGGACTGCGGCATCCCGTTCTGCCACGACGGCTGCCCGCTGGGCAACCGCATCCCGGACTGGAACGACCTGGTCCGGACCGGTAGCTGGGACGCGGCGGTGGAGTCGCTGCACGCCACCAACAACTTCCCCGAGTTCACCGGCCGGCTCTGTCCGGCCCCGTGCGAGGCCGCCTGCGTCCTCGGCATCGGTGGCGGCGACCCGGTCACCATCAAGCAGGTTGAGGTGGAGATCGCCGATGCGGCGGTGACCCGGGGCGGGCTGGAACCCCGCCCACCGGCGGCCCCGACCGGCCGGTCGGTCGCCGTGGTCGGCTCCGGTCCCGCCGGCCTGGCCGCTGCCCAGCAGCTCGCCCGCGCCGGCCACGCCGTGACGGTGTACGAGCGCGACGACGCGATCGGCGGCCTGCTCCGGTACGGCATCCCCGACTTCAAGCTGGAGAAGCAGCACATCGACCGGCGGCAGGCCCAGTTGGCGGCCGAGGGCGTGCGGTTCCGCACCGGGGTGAACGTCGGCGTCGACGTGACCGCCGAGCAGCTACGCGAGGCGCACGACGCGGTGCTGCTCGCCTGCGGCGCGCTCCAGGGCCGGGACACCCCCGAGACCCCGGGGCGGGAACTGCGCGGCGTGCACCAGGCGATGACGCACCTGGTCGCGGCGAACCGGGTGGTCGCGGCGGCCGGTGAGGGCAAGGCGGCGCTCGCCGTGCTGCCCGACGGCACCCCGATCGACGCGGCCGGCAAGCACGTGGTGATCATCGGCGGCGGCGACACCGCCGCGGACTGCCTCGGCGTGGCCCACCGCCAGGGCACGGCCGGGGTGCACCAGCTCGACCTGTACCCGGAGCCGCCGCACTCCCGCGACGCCGACCGGGACCCGTGGCCGACCTGGCCGTGGCTGCTGCGCAACTACCCCGCCCACGAGGAGGGCGGCGACCGGGTGTTCGCCGCCGCCGTGCAGGAGTTCGTCGACGACGGCACCGGCCAGGTACGGGCGGTGCGGATCGCCGAGGTGACCGTCGAGAAGCGCGACGGCCGGCGGATCGTCACCCCGCTGCCCGGCTCGGAGCGGGAACTCCCGGCGGATCTGGTGCTGCTGGCGATCGGCTTCGAGGGCACCGAGCGACAGCCGTTGCTGGAGCAGTTCGGGGTGGCCCGCAACGGCCGGGGAGCGATCGACGCCCGGCCGGACTGGCAGACCGGGGCCGCCGGCGTCTTCGTCGCCGGCGACATGCACCGGGGCGCCTCGCTGATCGTCTGGGCGATCGCCGAGGGGCGCGCGGCGGCCGCCGCGATCCACGCGTACCTCGGCGGAGTGGGCGAGCTGCCCGCCCCGGTCGACCCCGCGCGGCAGCCCCTGGCCGCCCGCTGACCGGCGGAGCCTCGTAACGGCCGGCGGGCCGGGTCCTCATGTCCCGGGCCCGCCGGCCGTGTCCCGGGCCCGCCGGCCGTGTCCCGGGCCCGCCCCGGCCGGGTGCCCGTTGTTGGCTGGCACGGGTCCGCCCGCGTGGTGCTGGCTCTTCGCGCGCTGCCGGTTGCTTACGCGCTGGTTGGCCCCGCTCGGTGATGCGCCCCCATGCGGTGCCTGCCCCATGCGGTGCCTGCCCCATGCGGTGCCTGCCCCGATCGGTACTGGGGCCTCACGCAGCTCCCTGGGTCCGCGTGGCGCCTATGGAGCTGCCCCGTTCGTGCGCCCAGGGCTGGTGGCGGTCCGATCTGCGGCCTGCGGGCCGGCAGGCCGCAGATCGGTATCCGGGCCGGGACGGGGCTGGCGCAGGGGGAGCCGTCCCGTCGTGGCGGGGGTCCCTGCTGGCTGTCTCGCCTAGCGGTAGCGTGGACGGGGCAGCTCCAAAGGGCTCCGCGTCGGATCGTCCGTCTCGGGCCGCGTCTTGATCCGAATCCGATGCCGTGGCAGATCCCGGGCCTCGGTCGACAAGACGGCCGAGCGATCAGATGCGTTCCCGGCCGGCGGCCCCGGCATGAGTGGGCTGCGCAGTGGGCTGCCTTTCGGGCCGGTGGTCGAGGGCCTGACCGTCGATGGGTCGAACGGCGGTGAGCAGCGCGTCGAGCGGCCGAGGCAGGGCATCCCGGCCAACCGCCGCCTCGACGAGCAGCCGTGCGTAGCGCAGCTTGCGGCGCGAGCCGCTGCCCAGGAAGCGCCGCATCTGCGCTTCGGGCTGCCTGCCGCGCCAGGCGGGCTGGCTCTGCAACGAGCGGAACGACCCGAGGTCGCCCTGCGAGTCGAAGAGTGCTTCGACCCCTGCGACGCCCACGGCGCGGATCAGCTCGTCCTCCAGATCGTCGACGCAGACGTAGAACCCGAGGTGCTCCATGTCGGTGCGCGTGCCTGCTGGGCCGGCCTGGGCCGCGTCCAGTCCGCGCCGGAATATCTCCTCCTCGTGCAGGTCACACAGGCCGGCAAGCCGCACCCGGGCGCCCAGCGGGCCGAACCTCGTCAGGAAGCGGCCGATCGCGTGCGCCCCGCCGATCGGCACGACCACGACTCGCTCCGCCTCGAGATCCCGGCCGCGTCCCACGGTGGCCGTTTCCAGAGCGATCTGGTCGCTGATGCCCTCGACGAGCACCACGGCCACGGCGTTGTCGACCTTCGCCAGGGCGCGGGCCGTCGCCCGGGTCGGGGCGGTGAGGGCGGCGGCATCGCGGCATCCGTCGTGCGATGCCGCGATGCTGCCACGTGGAGCCTCGATCGGTGCCGGTGCCGGTGCCGGTGCCGGTGCCCGTGCCCGTGCCGGTGTCAGTGCCCGTGCCCGGGGTGCTGGATCAGTGGGCGAGGAGGCGGTGGGACTCGCGGAGCCTGGCCCACGACTTCGGCTCGGCCGGCGTGGTGGCGGTGCGGGCGGCGGCGTCACCGGACAGCTCCGGGCGGCCCCTGGTGAACAGCCAGGTGGTGAACACCGCGTCCAGGTCCTGGCCGGAGACCTGCTCGGCGAGGGCCTGGAACTGCTCGACCGTGCCGTTGCCGTGCCGGTGGGCGGCGGTCCACTGCGGCAGGATCCGGAAGAAGGCGTCGTTGCCGACGGCCAGCCGGATCTGGTGCAGGGCCATCGCGCCCCGGTCGTAGACCGCGCCGTCGAAGACGTTGTCGGCGCCCGGGTCACCCGGCGGGACCTGCCAGAAGTCGTCGTCGGCCGGGTAGGTGGCGTAGGTGAAGTCGAACAGCTCCTGCGCCGTGCCCTCGCCCTGCTCCTCCGACCATAGCCACTCGGCGTAGGAGGCGAAGCCCTCGTTGAGCCAGATGTGCCGCCAGTCCGCCACCGAGACCGAGGCGCCGAACCACTGGTGGGCGTTCTCGTGGACGATCACGTAGGTGTTCGACCCGCGCCGCCAGAAGCCCGGCCCGTACACCGGGCGGGTCTGCGTCTCCAGGGCGAAGCCGATTCCGTCGACCGGCCCGGCCACGCCGCCCTGCGCCTCGAACGGGTACGGCCCGAAGATCGTGCTGCCCCACTCGACGATCTCGGCGGTCCGCTCGATGCTGGCCCGCGCCGCGGGTGCGAGCGGGCCCAGCGTGGTGCTGTACGCGTTGACCACCGGCTGCCCGTTGGGAGCGGTGTCGGTGACGATGTCGTACTGCCCGACGGCCAGGAACGACTCGTACGGCGCGCCGGGGCTGGTGCTGCGCCAGCTCCACCGCATCCGGTTGCCCGCCTCGGCCAGCGGCGGGCGGGGCTGCACGCCGTTGCTGATGACCTCGACGCCGGCCGGCACCGACACCGAGACGTCCCAGTTCGCCTTGTCGAGGGGGTGGTCGTTGCTCGGGTACCACCACCAGGCCGACTCGGGCTCGTTCACGGCGAGCCCACCGTCGGACGTGCGGGTCCAGCCGCTGTAGCCGTTGACCCGGGTCGTCGACGGCACCCCGGCGTACTTCACCACGATGGTCAGGGACTGGCCCTTGACGATCGGCCGGGGCGCGGTGATCGCCAACTCGTGGACGCCCTCCCGGGCGAAGGTGGCCGACCAGCCGTTGACCCGCACCGACTCGACGCCGAGCACAAAGTCCAGGTTGAACCGGGACAGGTCCTGGGTGGCCCGGGCCAGGATCGTGGTGGTGCCGCTGAGTTGGTCGGTGGCCGGCTCGTAGCGCAGCCGGATGTCGTAGTGGTCTACGTCGTAGCCGCCGTTGCCGTAGTCGGGGAAGTAGCTGTCGCCCAGGCCGGGGCTGCCGGGGCTCGGCGCGGCGGGGGCGAGGATCGGCCGGCCCCAGCCCGATCGGGCGGCGGCCTGGCCGGGGGCGCCGGTCACGGCCGTGCCGGCGGTGGTGACGGTCAGGGCGGCGATGGCCGCCGCGAGAACGCGTCGCACGAGGTGGACTCCCTCCGTCGGGGTGTACGCACAATCAAACTAATCGACGGTTGTGAACATGTGTGTCCCGCAGGTGAGTTCCCCGACCTATTCCTTGTATCTAGATGTTTCGATAGCATTACCGTCCAGTAACAACCACCAGCCTTGGCCACGCGCGCGGTTCCGAGGATCCACCACCCCTGTCCCGTGGAGGTTCTCCATGCCCCAACGCCCGCTGGCCCGCGCCCTGACCGCGCTGGCCGCCGTCCTCACCGCCGCCGTCGGGGCGGTGGCCGTCCCCGGTGCCGCCCAGGCTGCCGCAGCCGTCAACTACGTGGCCCTCGGCGACTCGTACTCCTCCGGCGTCGGCGCCGGCCCGTACGACCTGTCCACCTGCCTGCGCAGCGAGAAGTCGTACGCCCCACTCTGGGCCGCCGCCCACCAGGTGACCAGCTTCAAGTTCCCGGCCTGCGGCGGCGCGGTCACCGCCGACGTCATCGACAGCCAGGTGAGCGCGCTGAGCACCGGCACCACCCTGGTCACCATCACCATCGGCGGCAACGACGCCGGCTTCGCCGACGTCATCACCAGCTGCCGGTTCGGCAGCACCAGCAGCTGCACGGACGCGGTGAACGAAGCGAAGGCCTTCGCCACCGGCGAGCTGCCCGGCCGGCTCGACCGCACCTACGCCGCGATCCGCAACCGGGCCCCGAACGCCCGGCTGATCGTGCTCGGCTATCCGCGACTGTTCGAGACGGGCTCGTGCGGGCTGCTCGCGATGAGCACCTACAAGCGCACCATCCTCAACGAGGCCGCCGACCTGCTCGCCTCGGTCACCGCCGGCCGGGCCGCCGCGGCCAGGGCCACCTTCGCCGACACCCGCCCGTACTTCGCCGGGCACGGCGTCTGCGCCGCCGCGCCGTGGATCCGCGACGTCAGCGGCGTCATCGAGGCGTACCACCCGAACGCCGACGGCTACCGCCACGGCTTCCTGCCGGCGTTGACCGCCGTCACCGGCTGACCCCGGCCAGCCCCGCGGCCGTCCTGGCTGCGGGGCTGTCCGTCGCCGCCACGCGTCCGTTAGGGTTCGCTGGACCGGACGGCCATCGCGTGGGGGGCACAAGGGTGGGCAGGCTCGCGGCGGCGTACGGCCAGGCGGTCACCGCCCACCGGCAGGCCCGTGACCGGTTGGAACGGGCCCGGCTGGCCCTCGGCGCGCCACCGGCGGCCGTGACCGGCGCCGCCGAGGTCGTCGCCCGGCTGGCCCGCCTCGGCGGGCGGCTCGCCGCACCCACCCCCGGCGCGACCCCGCTGACCGAGGCGCCCGCCGGAGTCCGGGTCGGCGAGGCGGCCACCCTGGACGGTGGCTTCCCGGTGCTCGTCCCGCTCGGCGGCGGCTGCCACCTCACCATCGACGCCGACGCCCGCGATCCCCGCGTCGGCGAGCTGCTGCGCGCGCTGGTGCTGCGGCTGCTCGCCACCGCCCCGGCCGGCACGGTCCGGGTCGCCGGGATCGACACGGTGGCCTTCGGGGCCACCTTCCTGCCGCTGCGCCCGCTGCTCGATGCCGGGGTGCTCGCCCCGCCCGCCACCACCGCCGCCGAGGTCGCCGCGCTGCTCGACGAGGCCGAGCGGCACGCCCGGGCGGCGCAGCACGCCGCCCCGGCCGCCCGGGAGCTGCTGGTGCTGGTCGCCGCCGCCGCGCCCTCGCCCCCGGAGCTGGCCAGGCTCGCCGCGCTCACCCACGCCGGCCCGTCCGCCGCGGTCTGCGTACTGCTCGCGGGTCACCCGCAGGCCGGCGCGGCCGACCCGCCGCCGCTGGGCGCGGCCACCGCGCTGCGCCTCATGCAGCGGTACGCCCACGTCGGCGACCCGCCCGGGCATCCGTTCAGCGGCGACGGCTCCGGGCTGGCCGCCCCCGTCGTGCTCGACGGCGACCTGCCGCCGGCCACCGTGGCCGCCCTCGCCGGGCACCTCGGCCCGGCCGTGCGCCGCGACGCCCCGCCCACCTTCGCCGACCTGCTGCCCGCCCGACGTTGGGCCGGGTCGAGCGCGGCCGGGCTGTCCACCGTGGTCGGCCGGGCCGGGCGGCAGCCGGTCACCGTCGCCTTCGACGACGCCACCCCGCACTGGCTGGTCGCCGGGCGCACCGGCGCCGGCAAGACCGTCTTCCTGCTCGACGTCCTCTACGGGCTGGCCGCCCGCTACTCCCCGGCGCAGCTCCAGCTCTGGCTGCTCGACTTCAAGGAGGGCGTCAGCTTCACCGAGTTCGTCCCCACCGAGCGGGATCCGTCCTGGCTGCCGCACGCCCGCGCCGTCGGCATCGAATCCGACCGGGAGTACGGCCTGGCGGTCCTGCGCGAGCTGCGC
Organism: Micromonospora sp. CA-111912; assembly: GCF_050948415.1. Classification (NCBI taxonomy): domain Bacteria; kingdom Bacillati; phylum Actinomycetota; class Actinomycetes; order Micromonosporales; family Micromonosporaceae; genus Micromonospora; species Micromonospora sp. CA-111912. Next base: position 5,224,664 of record NZ_CP192007.1, on the reverse strand, counting down.
CGGGAGCTGAACCGGCGGGCGACCGTCCTCAAGCGGCACGGCGTCACCAAGCTCGCCGACCTGCCCGCCGACGCGGCGGTGCCCCGGATCGTGGCGGTCGTCGACGAGTTCCAGGTGCTGATCGCCGGCACCGACGCCCTCGCCCGGGAGGCCGTCGACCTGCTGGAGGAGTTGGCCCGCAAGGGGCGCTCGTACGGGGTGCACCTGGTGCTGGCCAGCCAGTCCACCACCGGCATCGAGTCGCTGTACGGGCGGGCCGAGGCGATCTTCGGGCAGTTCCCGCTGCGGGTGGCGCTGCCTGGCGGCGCGGGGGCGCTCGACCCGCTCAACGGCGCCGCCAACGCGCTGCCGATCGGCGCGGCCGTGTTGAACACGGCCGCCGGGGCGGCCGGCGCCGACACCGTGGTCCGCTTCCCCGACGCGTACGCCGCCCGCGCCGACCTGGCCCGGCTGCGCCACGAGCTGTGGCGGGACCGGCCGGCCGGCGACAGCCCTCCGGCCGTCTTCCGGGGGTACGAGCCAGCGCGGCTGGAGGACGATCCCACCTTCGCCGGGCTGCGCCCCGGTGCCGGGCACCCGGTCGCCCTGGTCGGCCGCACGGTCGACGTGGCCGGCAGCACCGCGTCGTTCACCCTGGACGCCACCCCGGGCCGGCACCTGGCCGTGGTCGGCACCTCGACCGCCGGCGCGGACGTGCTGCGGGCCGCCGCCCTGAGCCTCGCCCGGCAGCACGCGCCCGGCGAGGCCCGGTTTCTGCTCGCCCCGCTGGTCGCCGCCGCAGGCTCGGCGGCCGACGACACCGCCGCCGCGCTCGCCGCCGCCGGCCACCCGGTCGAGCGGCTGGACCAGGCCGCCCTGCGGGACCGGCTCGCAGCCCTAGCCGCCACCCCACCCGCCGCCACCCCACCTGCCCCCTCCTCGCCCGCCGCCGGTCCGCCCGCCACCACCTCGCCTGCTGCCGCCTCGGCAGTCGGCCGGACCTACCTGGTGCTGTTCGGCGCGGACGCGGCGTCGGCCACCCTCGCCGGCACCGACCCGGTCACCTTCCGCTCCGGCCACGACGACCTGCGGGCCCTGCTGCGCGAGGGCCCAGCCCGTGGGGTGCACCTGCTCGGCTGGTGGCGCGGGTTGCGCCGGCTCGCCGACGACCTCGGCGGGTCGCACCACCGCGACGACGCCGCCTGCCTCGTCGCGCTGAACGTCCCGGGTGCGGAGCTGGGGCTGTACCTGGGCGAGCACGACCTCGCCCACACCCCGCGCGCCGACCGGGCTCTCCTGGTGGACCGGCACGACCAGCGCACCCGACTGATCGTGCCGTTCGCGTGGGCCGGGCGCGAGCGGGACGAGGAGAGCTGACGTGTCCACCTTCTCCGAGTACGCCGCCCTGGCCCGGCAACTCGCCGACCAGCGCCGCGAGACCGATCAGGACGCCGCCGCCGAGGCCGGCCGCCGCCGCGCCCTGCACACCACGCTCGACCAGCTCACCCGGCGCCTCGCCGTCCAGTCCCACCGCCTCGGCCAGCTCGGCCACGCCATCGGCCTGCCCGCCGACCCGCCACCCGCCGCCGGGGGAGACCGCCCCGGGCCGACCGCCCCCGGAAGCAGCACCCCCGGGGCGACGTCGTCCGGCGGGACCTCCGGGGCGGGGGCGGTGCCCGACGGCGGCGCAGCCGCCGCGCCGGGGCGGCCGGGCGTCGGGGCGTACCCACCGGGTGCCCCGGGCGGGGCGGTGGTGGCGCTGCCGACGGCGGCCGGGGTGCCCGCGCCCCGCGCCGGGGTTACCGACCCGGCCGCGGAGCTGGCCGAGGCCCGGCGGCTCGCCGACGAGACCGACCGGCTGGTCCAGGCCACCGAGGCCGTCGCCCGGCAACCGCCGCTGTTGCCGACCTGGTCGCCGCTGGCCCGGGCCCTGGCCGTGTACGCCGGCTGCGCGGCGGCCGGGGTGGTGCTGATGCTGATCATGGTGGTGGCCGCCGACCTGGCGGTGGTGGGCCTCGGTGCCCTCTACGCCGCCACCTGCGCCGGCCTGCCGGTGCTCTCCTTCGTCGCCGGGTACCTGGTGCTGGGCCGGTGGGGGCGGCCGGCGCTGGGCTCGGAGCAGCCGCCCCGGTTCGTCCCGCTCGGCTTCGTCACCTGCGTGCTGCTCGTGCCCCTCGCCTACTGCGGCTACCTGCTGCTGTTCCGCCTCGTGCGCTGACCGCCGGCCACCGGGCGGTTCAGCCGTCCAGGGCCAGCCGGGCGACCTCGGCGGCGCAGCCCCAGGAGAGGGTGACCCCCGCGCCGCCGTGCCCGTACGCGTGCACGAGCCGGCCGCCGCCCGGTCCGGCCGGCTGCACCTCCACCCGGGGACCGCCGTGCCGGGCCGGGCGGAGCCCGATCCGCTCACCGAGCACCGGCGCGTCGGCCAGTTCCGGCACCAGCGCCACGCAGCGGCGCCGGATCGCCGCCGCCGTCTCCGGGTCCGGCCGGGTGTCCCACACCCCCGGCTGGAACGTGCCGCCGAGCACCACGTCGTGCCGGCGCGGGTGTACGTAGGTGATCCCGGCCGGGTCGTCCTCGTCGCGGAACGAGGTGGTCAGGCCCGGGTTCGCCACCAGCACCACGTGCCCGCGCACCGGATGCACCGCCGGGTCGGCGGCGAGCCAGCCGGCTGCCAGCCCGGTCGCGTTCACCACGGTGGGGGCTGCCTCGAAGGCCTCGTCCAGCCGCTGCACCCGGCGGCGCAGCACCCGCCCCCCGCCCGCCTCGACCCGCTCGGTCAGCCACGCCAGGTACGGCGTCATCTCCACCGTGGGCGCGGTGAACCGCAGCAGCGTCGTGTACGGCGCGGCGGCCGGCTCGGCCGTCAGGTCCCCGGTCGCATCCGCCCACCACGGCGGGCCCGCGTCGGGGTGGCGCAGCAGCATCCGGGTCGCCCGGGCCACCACCCCCGGCACTCCGCCGGCCGCCTGGCGGCCCAGTTCCGCGTGGGTCTCCCGGGCCCAGCGCAGCACCCGGGGGTCCTCGTCGGTGTGGCTCGGGTACCAGACCGCGGCGGCCACCGTCGACACGATGTCGGCCGGATCGTCCGCGGTCCACACCGTCACCCGCGCGCCCCGCTCCTGGAGCGCCACGGCGGCCGTCAGCCCGATCACCCCGCCGCCGACCACCACCACGTCCGTCGTCTTCTCCGTCATCGCCGCTCCCTCCGGTCGTCCACGGCCGTCGGTGCCGTGGCTGTCGTCCGCTGCCTGTCATCCACGGCCGTCGCGCCGCGGTTGTCACGTTGCGGTCTGTCATGCCGTGACTTCGGATCGTGCCCGGGCGGGCGATGCGCCGTCCAAGACGGAAACCACAGTTGGCGATAAGCGGCGCTTATAATGGCTGCCATGCCCGACTCCGTGACCCGGGACGCCTGGTGGGACCTGCGCCGGTTGCGATACTTCGCGGTGCTCGCCGAGGAGCTGCACTTCACCCGGGCCGCCGCCCGCCTGCACATCGCTCAGCCGGCGCTCAGCCAGCAGATCCGGGCCCTGGAACGTGAGCTCGGCGTGCCGCTCGTGCACCGCACCAGCCGGGGCTGCACGCTGACCGAGGTGGGGCAGCGGGTCGCCGCCGAGGCCGGTCGGCTGCTCGCCGAGGTCGACGCCGGCACCGCCCGCATCCGCGACCTGGTGCGGGGTCGGGACGGCCGGCTCCGGCTGGCGTACACCCGCTCGGCCCGGGGCGGCCGGGTGGACGCCCTGGTGACCCGGTTCCGGGCCGCCCACCCCGACGTGGAGGTGGTCGCCGAGACCGCCTGGACCGCCCCCAACGTCGCCGGCCTGCTCGCCGGCCGGCTCGACGCGGCGTTCGTCCGCACGCCGGTCGAGGAGCCGGGGCTGAGGTGCCGGTTCGTCGACGCCGAGGAACTGCTGCTCGCCCTGCCGACCGGGCATCCGCTGGCCGCCGGCCGCCGTCGGATCAGCCGGGCCGAGGTGGTCGACCTGCCCGCGGTGATGTGGCCGCGCGAGAACGGCCCCGGCATGTTCGACCGGACCATCGCCCAGGTGTGGCCGCAGGGCGGCTTCCGCCTCGTCCGGCAGGAGCCGGACGACGAGCAACTGCTCCGAGCGGTGGCCGGGGGAGACGTGGTCGCGGCGGTGCCGGCCGGTCGTGCCCGCGCGCTGAAGGTGCCGGGGGTACGGCTGCGCCGGTTCACCGCCCCGACGCCCACCGTGGACGTGCGCCTGGCCTGGCCCCGCGACACCACGAACCCGGCCGTCCACCACCTCCTCGCCCTACTCGACGAGGACTGACCGACCCGGGGCCCGAATACCGCGACATTCCGCATCCCGTTTCGGCATTCGCGGATCTTGGACGATAGTCGTCTTTTGTGGACGACAGGTGTCCAGGATTCGGCGGCGGGCCGGGTCGGGTGACGGGGAGGTGCCGGTGAGCGGCGAGTTGGACGGGTTCGTCATCGGGTACGTGCCGGCGGGGATCGGCGCAGAGGTGTCCGACTTCGCTAGCGAGTGGGGGGACGTGCGCTTCCGTACCCGGGTGTGGGAGCGGCAGGTCGAGGAGGGCTACCGGGTCGACCTGCGGGTGCACGTCCTGCGCGGCGGCGGGCTGGGCACCCTCGACGAGCTGCGCGACTTCCTCGCCGGCTACCACGAGCGGGACGCGGCGCGGTGGCGGCCGACCGAGTTCGTCGACGGCGACGTCACCGGCCTGGTCGGCGACGGCGAGGCGTTCCGGCTGGTCGAGCCGGGCGTGGCGGTCGACGTGCTGGCCGACCCGGAGCGGGTGCCGGAGGCGGAGCTGCGCGCCGTGCTTGCGCAGGTCCACCCGGGCTGAGCCTGCGGTGCCGCCCGGCCTGGCTGAAGGACGCCGACGTGCTCCTGCCGCCGGGGTCATCGCGCCGGAGATCGTCGAGGCCCTACGGGCGGCGCTGCGCGAGTTCGTATTCGGAGAAGATCTCGCCGAGGATGCGCAGTGCGCCGGCGGCCGAATCGTCGGCATCGTGCAGGGTCTGGGCGCAGGTGACGAGCGTCTTCCAGAGGGCCCAGCCGCGCCCGCGCGCCCAGGTCGCCTCGTCGACGGACAGCCGCTCCCGGAACGCCTGCCGGCCGTCGGCGGTCAGCAGTGTCCACGCGATTGCCAGGTCACAGGCCGGATCGCCGACGCCGCATGTCCCGAAGTCGATGACGGCTGACAGCTTCCCGTCGTTGAGCAGGAGATTTCCCTGGGCGACGTCACCGTGGAACCAGCGCTCCACGCCGTCCCAGCGTGCGTCCAGTGCGCTCTGCCAGATCCCGCGCGCCAGGTCGATGTCGACGTGACCGTCGAGTGCCGTGAGCGCGCGCTGGGCCTTTTCCTCGTAGGTGCGCAGCGTGCCGCCCCGGTACCAGTTGTGCTGCCCGGGGCGGGGCCCGTCGGTGGTATCGACGCTTTGCAGGGCCGACAGGAACTCGGCCAAATCGAGCGCGAACCGGACGGGGTCGGCGATGCGGTCGGCGCTCGCCGTCTCGCCGTCGAGCCATGAGTAGATCGACCACGAGTAGGGGTAGCCTGCGCCGGGTTCGCCTTTTGCCAGTGGGATGGGGATGGGCAGCGGAAGTCGGGGGGCGAGTGCCGGAAGCCACCGGTGTTCCTTGTCGACCGCCAGGGCGTACTCCGATGCGCTGGGCAGACGCACCAACGCTCGGGAGCCGAGGTGGAAGGTCCAGTTGTCCCAGCCACCGTTGGCTACGGGCTGAACGGGGTGGCCGGCCCATTGAGGGAACTGGTCGGCGACAAGCCGACGCACCTGTTCAGCGTCGACGGCAATGCGCTGGGGAACGGGACCGAGATGCGGTGTGCTGCTCACCGGGACGTCCTTGTCTGACAGGGGAAAAAGGAAGTGTGGGGCCTGACCGACAACTCGCCGCCCGAGCGCACCCCATAGCTGCTCAAGCCGGGATGTGCTTCGGGGTGCCGGCTCAGCGCTCGTTGCCGCTGCCAGCCTCGTGGGTGGCGTGCAGGAACGACTCGAAGCCCATCAGCATCTCCCCGACGGCGCCCAGGCTCCCCGGGCTCACGTCTGCCAGCTCGCCCAGGCACCGCATCCAGAGCTGATACGCGGTGGGCGCGTCTGCCACCGCCTGCTGCGCCAGCCACAGGTCCTTCAACGCCCGGCCGGAGTTCCCGCGTTCGGCTGCCTCCCTGGCCAGGTCGAACCGATCGTTGGCGAAGCTCAGCAGCAGGCAGAGGTGGTCCGCGGCGGCGTTGAGCCGGTCCCGCAGGTTGTCGATCCGGGCCTCGTCGTCCTCGTCGTCCTCGTCGTCGGAGACCAGGAGGGGTAGCTCCTCGGCGGTCAGCGTGGGGACCGACGCGTCCTTTCCGCCCTCGGTGATGGGGTGCCCGTGGCGGATGACGCCGAGGCTCACCAGGGTGGTCAGATCCCTGGCCACCTCCTCGCCCAGGATCACCCCGACCTCGTCAACCGCATCGCTCACCCGATCGTAGGAGTACTCGACGAGGTGGTCGTCGAGGTTGGAGACCAGCTCGTCGAGCTGCTCGGAGGCTGTGGCCAGGCCCTCGGCCAGGAACGCGATCTCGTCTTCGAGCCGCTCCAACACCTCGTCGGCGGTGCTGACAACGTTGTCCGGCATGGCTCTCCCGTTTTCCTTTCGACCCGACTGTGATCGCGAAGAATCTTGACCCATCGGTCGGCGATGATCATCGATCGCCGTCGCGAGAATCTGTCGGATAACCGATACACCTGCGGTAGGCGAACTTGGTCCTTTCTTCATATCCTGTCGTGTTCACCGTCGACTATGGACGTGGAGAGTCGTGGATCCTCGTAAGGTACGTCGCCTGGCGGAGCAGTCCGCCAACTTCGGGTTCTTGAAGAGCCATCCGCTGCTGGTCTGGTACGGGGCGGGCGCGGAATCGCTCGTCTACGTCGATGCCCAGGCCGCGATGGTGAAGACCCGCAGCTTCGGCGAGGTGCTGGCCCGCGACCTGGTCCGGCGCACCGGGGCGAAGCCGCAGAGCGCCAAGTTCGTGCACCAGGTGCAGGCGCTCAACGCCGATGGCACCCTCGTCCCGCACGTGTACGCCGCCTTCGAACGGCTGCGCAACGTCGGCAACGACGCGGTGCACGGGCACCTCAGTGAGCTCCGCGAGGCGCTGGAGCTGCTGCGTACCTGCTTCGAGCTGGGCCTGTGGTTTTACCGCGCGACGACCGACGACCGCTCGCCGATCGGCTTCGTGCCGCCCACCCCTCCGCCCGCCCAGGTCCCCGCCGCGATCGCGGCCGGCCTGCAGGTTGAGATCGACCGGTACAAGCGGGAACTCGCCGACGCCAAGCTGCTGCTGGAGGGGAAGCGCTCCCTGGCCCAGGCCCAGGCCGACGCGGCCCTGGCCGCCGAGAGGGCGGTGCGGGACGCCGACGCCCGCCGGGCGGAGGCCGCCGCGCTGGTGACCAGCCTGGAGCCGGCCGTCGGGGCGGCGCAGCAGGCGTTCGACAGCGCGAAGCCGGCGAAGGTCTCCGCCGGCAAGCGGGAGGAGTTCATCGCCCGCGCCCGCCGCGCCTCCCACGAGCCGCTGAACGAGGCGCAGACCCGCATCGAGATCGACCGGCAGCTCGCCGCAGCCGGCTGGTCGGTCCAGGACGAGAACCAGCTCAACCTGTACGCGGCCACGGGCATCGCCGTGCGGGAGGTGACCCTGGCGACCGGCCGCGCCGACTACCTGCTCTACGTCGACCAGCGCCTGGTCGGGGTGATCGAGGCCAAGCGCGAGGGCACCGCCCCGCGTGGCGTCGAGGCGCAGCTCGACCGGTACCTGACCGGGCTCACCAAGGAGCAGCGGTTCAGCGCCTGGCGGCGGGACGCGGCCCTGCCGTTCGGGTACGTCGCCACCGGCACCGAGACCACCTTCGTCAACGGGCTCGACCCCTTCCCGCGTACCCGCGAGGTGTTTGCCTTCCACCGGCCGGAGACGCTCGCGCGGTGGATGCGGGAGGCGGACGACGAGCCGGCCGCGCCCACTTTGCGGGCCCGGCTGCGCCGGATGCCGGCGCTGGACCGGCTCGGCCTGCGCCCGGCGCAGATCGACGCCGTCGACGGCCTGGAGCGGTCCCTCGCCGAGGACCGGCCCCGCGCGCTCATCCAGATGGCCACCGGGGCGGGGAAGACGTTCACCGCGGTCACGGCCAGCTACCGGCTGCTCAAGCACGCCCGCGCCGGCCGCATCCTGTTTCTGGTCGACCGGAACAACCTCGCCAAGCAGACCCTGCGCGAGTACGCCGGCTACCAGACCCCGGACGACGGGCGGAAGTTCACCGAGCTGTACAACGTCGACCGGCTCTCCGGGGCCGGCATGCTCGACTCGTCGAACGTGGTGATCTCGACGATCCAGCGGCTGTACGGGGCGCTGCGCGGCGCCGAGCTGCCGGACGTGGACCTCGACGACCGGGCGTACGACAGCTACGACCTCGACGAGCCGGCCGAGGTGGGCTACAACCCGCAGCTCCCGCCGGAGACGTTCGACCTGATCGTGGTCGACGAGTGTCACCGGTCGATCTACGGCAAGTGGCGGGCCGTCATCGAGTACTTCGACGCGTTCGTGGTCGGGCTGACCGCGACCCCGGTCAAGCAGACCCTCGGCTTCTTCCAGCAGCACCTCGTCTCCGAGTACACCTACGAGCAGGCGGTCGCCGACGGCGTCAACGTCAACTTCGACGTGTATCGGATCAAGACCGAGATCACCGAGTCCGGGCAGAAGATCGAGGCCGGCACCGTCGTGCCGCTGCGTGACCGCCGGACCCGCGCCGAGCGCTACCAGGAGCTGGAGGACGACTTCACGTACGCCGGTCGTCAGGTCGGCCGGTCGGTCATCTCCAAGGGGCAGCTCAAGCTGGTGCTGGACACCTTCCGGGAGCGGCTGTTCGCCGAGATCTTCCCCGGCCGCTCGACGGTGCCGAAGACGCTGATTTTCGCCTGCGACGACAACCACGCCGAGGAGATCGTCGCCATGGTCCGCCTCGTCTTCGGGCGCGGCAACGACTTCGTCAAGAAGATCACCTACTCCTCCCGCCGGGACGGCGACAACCCGGACACCCTCATCCAGGCGTTCCGCAACAGCCCGGAGCTGCGGATCGCGGTGACCGTCGACATGATCGCCACCGGCACCGACGTCAAGCCCCTGGAGTGCGTCTTCTTCCTCCGGCCGGTGCGCAGCGCCACGTACTTCGAGCAGATGAAGGGGCGCGGGGCACGCACCATCGACCCGGCCGACTTCCAGTCCGTCACCCCCGACGCCGAGGTCAAGGACCGGTTCGTCATCGTCGACGCGGTCGGCGTCACCGAGGCCGACCTGGACGAGGCGGTGCCGCTGCAACGGCACACCGAGAAGCAGATCTCGCTGCGCGACCTGCTCCGCAAGGCCGGCACCCTCACCGCCAACCCCGACGAGGTGGCCACCCTCGCCTCCCGGCTGTCCCGGCTCGACCACCAGCTCACTGACGCCGAGCGCCAGGAGTTGGCCGAGCTGGGCGGGCAGCCGCTCAAGGGCGTCGTGCGCGGGCTGGTCGACGCCGTCGCCCCCGAACAGCTCAACCCGGCGACGCAGGCCGGGCCGGAGGCCGTACGCGACCTGCTGGCCGGCGCGCTGCGCCCGCTCGCCGCGAACCCGCAGCTCCGCGAACGCATCCTGGAGATCCGGCGGGCGCACGACATCACCATCGACGAGGTCAACGTCGACAAGCTCGTCTCGGCGGCCGGGGTGCCGGCCGAGGAGCGCGCCCGGGTGACCGTGAAGAGCTGGCACGAGTACCTGGAGCAGCACCGCGACGAGATCACCGCGTTGCAGGTCTTCTACGAGGGCAAGGGCCGGATCAGCTACGACCAGCTCAACGAGCTGGCCACGCGGATCGCCCGGCCCCCGCAGGCGTGGACGCCGGAGTCGCTGTGGAAGGCGTACGTCCTGCTCGGACGGACGTCAGCGGAAAGCGGGTCACGCGGGGTGGCGGACCTGGTCGCCCTGATCCGGTACGAGCTGGGGCTCGACCAGGAGCTGCGTCCATACCGGACGTCCATAGAGGAGCGCTTCCGTGGGTGGCTGCTGTCGCAGGAGCAGGCGGGGGCTACGTTCACTGCCGATCAGGCGTGGTGGCTGGAGAGGATCAAGGACGTGATAGCGGTCAGCGTGGAAATCACCACCGACGACCTGGAGGGAGCCCCGTTCACGGAACGCGGCGGCATCGACGGGTACGCCAACACGTTCGGCGAACGGGCCGAGCCGCTGCTCGACGAACTGAACCAGGAGCTGTCCGCATGACGCTTACGCTCAGTGTTCGGGAAATCGTGGCGGAAGCGGAAGCTCGGCCGGATCCAGGACTGCTTTCGAAGCATGAGTCCTGGGAACGGGTTGGCTTGGGCGATATCGCGGATGTACAGAATGGCGCTGCCTTCTCATCCAGGTTCTTCAATGTGAAGAAGGAAGGCCTTCCACTGATCAGGATTCGCGATGTGGGTAGGTCTGGATCGGGTACCTATTACTCCGGTGACTTCGAGTCGCGCTACCTCGTAAATTCCGGTGACATTCTTGTTGGGATGGATGGCGATTTCCGTGTTGCTGCATGGAGTGGACCTCAGGGCCTGCTGAACCAGCGTGTTTGTAGGGTATCCGTTCGTGAACATGACGCCTATGATGCGCGTTTCCTGACGCTTGTGCTTCAAGGCTATTTAGATGCGATTCGAGAGAAAACCTCCTCTGTGACGGTGAAGCATCTTTCATCGCGGACGGTCGAGGGTATTCCCTTGCCTTTCCCCCCGATATCTGAGCAGCGTCGAATCGTTGCTGTCCTAGATGTCCACCTCGCGCACTGTTCTGTCGGTCTTCAGCAGCTTAAGAACACCGCGACGCGCATTAGTAAGTTCCGTGATCAGGTGATGTTCCTGGCAGGTGTGGGGCAACTTGGGCTAGATGCCCCGCGAGGTGTGGCTCGCCCATTGGAGCCAGCGGCGGTGTCGGATGGCGAGCTGCCTGCCCTCCCGGAGGCATGGCAGTGGAAGCGATTGGAGGACATCGCTGATGTCGTCGGTGGTGTCACTAAGGACAGCAAGCGGCAGTCGAATACGGATTACATCGAAGTGCCCTACCTGCGGGTTGCCAACGTGCAGCGCGCGCTCCTCGATCTCTCGGACGTCGCCCGCATAATGGTTCCTCCAAAAAAGGTTGAGCAGTTACGGCTCCGCATGGGTGACGTGCTTCTGAACGAGGGAGGGGACCGGGACAAGCTGGGTAGGGGTTGGATCTGGGAGGGGCAGTTGCCTGACTGCATCCACCAGAATCACGTCTTCCGCGCACGTATCAGAGATGGCCTGCTACATCCGAAGCTGCTGGCCTGGCACGCCAACGGATTCGGACGGCGGTGGTTTGAGGTCAACGGACTCCAGAGCGTCAACTTGGCGTCCATCAGCCTCGGCAAGATGAAGAAATTCCCCGTGCCTATTCCGCCGCGCGCCGAACAGGAGGCACTCGTTCAGGCCGCCGAGCAGTATCTGTCGCTGCTGGATGGCATGGAGAGTGCCGTCGGCGTAGCTCGTGAGAAGGCCCTTCAGTTGTGGACATCATTGCTGGCCGAGGCATTTGCGGGGCGGCTGGTGCCGCAGGACCCGAACGATGAGCCGGCGTCGGAGTTGCTTGCCCGGATCAAGGCCGAGCGGGCGGCCAGTGTCCCGAAGCAGCGCACCCGCAGACGTACCGCCAAGGAGCTGCCGGCTCCGCCGACCAGGGTGACCGGCGACGACTACCAGCAGGAGGCTTTGCCGCTGTGAGCACCGTGGATTCGCGCCGGCTGGTGCAGAAGCTCTGGAACTACTGCGACGTGCTCCGCGACGACGGCGTCTCGACCATCGACTACGTGGAGCAGTTGACGTTCCTGCTGTTCCTCAAGATGGCTAACGAGCGGGCCAACCGGAAGCTCAAGCCCGAGCAGATCGTGCCGGACGAGCTGAGCTGGCAAACCTTGCTCGACGCCGAGGGCGACGCGCTGGAGGTGCAGTACCGGCACATCCTCACCGGCCTGGCCCGAGAGGACGGCACGCTCGGCACCATCTTCCGGAAGGCGCAGAACAAGATCCAGGACCCGGCGAAGCTCAAGCGGCTGATCGTCGACCTGATTGACAAGGAGAAGTGGTCGGGCACCGGGGTCGACGTCAAGGGCGACGCCTACGAGGAACTGCTGGCCAAGGGCGCGGAGGATGCGAAGTCCGGCGCGGGCCAGTACTTCACCCCGCGTGCCCTGACGACCGCGATGGTCGACTGCATGCTGCCCACCCCCGACGACAGCATCACCGACCCGGCCTGCGGCACGGGCGGCTTCCTGCTGGCGGCGTTCGAGCACATCCAGCGCCACCACGGCAGCGCGCTCACCCCCGACCAGCGGCGTCGGCTCGCCAACGGGGCGATCACCGGCACCGAACTGGTCGACGGCACCGCGCGGCTGGCCGCTATGAACATGCTGCTGCACGGCATCGGCACTCCCAATGGTCCGTCGCTGATCGCGGTGCGCGACGCGCTCGGCACGGAGCCGGACAGCCGGATCAGCCTGGTGCTCGCCAACCCGCCGTTCGGGCGCAGCTCGTCGATCCGGATGGTGGGGGAGGGCGGCAAGGCCAGCCGGGAGGAGCGCGAGATCGAGCGCGCCGACTTCTGGGCCACCACCGCCAACAAGCAGCTCAACTTCGTCCAGCACATCGCCGCGCTGTTGGAGATCGACGGGCGGGCGGCGGTCGTCCTGCCAGACAACGTGCTGTTCGAGGGTGGCGCGGGGGAGACCATCCGCCGCCGGTTGCTCAAGCAGTACGACCTGCACACCATGCTGCGCCTGCCCACCGGCATCTTCTACGCCGGCGGGGTGAAGGCCAACGTGCTGTTCTTCGAGCGCAAGCGCGCCCGCGAGCAGCCGTGGACCGAAAAGCTCTGGGTGTACGACTTCCGCACCAACCAGCACTTCACGCTCAAGCAGAACCCGCTGCGCCGGGAACACCTCCAGGACTTCGTCGACTGCTACCTGCCAAGCAAGGACCGGTCGGAGCGGGTGGAGACCGAACGGTTCCGGGCCTTCTCGTACGACGAGCTGATCGCCCGCGACAAGGTCAACCTCGACATCACCTGGCTGAAGGACGCCTCCCTGGAGGACGCCGACGCGCTCCTGCCGCCCGAGGTGATCGCGCAGGAGATCGTCGAGGACCTACAGGCGGCATTGCGCGAGTTCGCCGCGATCGCGGAGGCGCTCGGCACGCCGAGCCCGGGACCTGACGCAACTTGATCGTCGCCCGAACGAGATAAGGTGTGCGTTTGCCCGGCGTGTCCGTCAGCGACAACGGCCGTTCTTGCGGAGCCGTTCGCAAGGGTGCGTCGGGCAAGTGATACCCCAGCCTCGGCTGCGCGTGTGGCGGCGCTGCCGTCGGTGATGCGATCGGTAGGCTTCCTCGTATGACAGGGACGGGGAGCAAGAAATCGTTCTTGCTCCCTCAGGACGTTGCAGAACGCTTGGAGCGCGAGCCCAACGCCAGTGCGTATGTCGTCAGTGCCATCCGCGACCGGATGCGCGCCGAGGAAATGGACGTCGAATCCGTCCGACATGGCCTGATCGTCACCGCTGAGGGCTTGGCCCGCGCCAAGGCGCAGCGTGCCCAGGTGGAGCAAGAGTGGACGTCAAGCCGCCGGGCCGCCCTGTGCGAGCGGTCCCGCCGGGCGGCGCGGGAGATGTTCGGCGATCTCGTAGGGCCCCATGAGGAGCCCCGGGCCATGGTCCATAGATCGAACGTAGGGTGGTAATCTCTAGTCAATCGGCTATTGCCTGTTGACTAAACCCCTGGCTGACGGCGATGCTGTTCATATGCGGCGAACCGTCACATTCAAGGAGTATCTGCTCGCTACGGCCATGACGCTGGCCCGCCGGCACCGGCCGGTCTGGTCGTGGATCAGGTGGCGGTACGTCTGCAAGTGCGGCAACGAGCTGCCCTGCCGCCACAGACACCGGATCCCGATCAGCCGGGAAAACTGGCCGGGTGAGGACCAGTGACCGACCACGGCCCCGTCCTGCCCCTCTGGCTCTGCGCCGGCTGCTCCGCCCCCTGGCCCTGTGCCACTCGCCGAAACGAACTCCTCCAGGAGTACGCCTCCGCGTCGATCTCCCTTGCGCTCTTGATGGGCTCGTACTACGTGGCCGCCAGCCAGGACATCAACTGGGCCCCGGCCGGCACGCTCCACCGCCGCTTCCTCGGCTGGGTGCGGTGATCGAGTTCCGCGCCGGGACGCTTCTCCACGTGACCCGGGCGGCGAGCGCTCAGTTCGTGCAGCCGATCTTCTTCCGATTGATCCGCGTGCACGCGGACTGGATCACGTACGACGGCTGGATCTGGCTCGACGGCTACCAGCTCGACGACAGGGGTGACGCGGTCGCGCGACGGTCGATCTTCGTCCAGAAGGCCGGGCTCCGGGTGCTGGCCCCCTCCGCGCTGACCCCGGCCCCGGCCGACCGCCGGGCGCGCCGGCCGCGACAGCCGGCCCCTCGGCGGTCGGCGCCGCTCGCGGGTTCATAGCTTCGCGCGCTTCCCCACGTTCGAGCGGCATCGGTGTTTCACCTCGGGGAATAGCACGGCGGGTTCACTTTCGTGGAACTGTCACGGTCGGGCTTTGTCAACCTTACGTCTGTCGCGAGGCACTGTAGGAATACTGGTAGCGAGATCCATTCTGGACAGGTAATGTGCCGACGTCGATTCCATCAGCGGGACGACGCTATTCTCCGCACCTGCGCAATTCCTCCGACGGTCGGCCGAGCCGCCCGTCCGATACGCCGTGCCCGTGAACCGTCCCCGTTCGCCACCCGCCCCGGTGGCGGCCGAGTCGAGGAGCCGCCGTGCGCGACCCGGAAACTGACCGGCAGGTCAGGCCCGCCACCGTAGAGACACTGACCGACCCCGAGCCGGCCACCGAGCCGGGCGACGGGTCCCGGCTCGGCAAGAGCTTCGCCAACCGTCCCCTCGGCTACCCCAACGCCCTGGTCTGGCTGCGCGCTGGCATTCTGCGCGACTGGCGCGGCGTGCTGGGCGCGTTCCTGGCCACCTGGTTCTACGTACCCGTCGCCCTGCTCTTCGCGGTCTTGGGCGGAGTCGCTTTCGCCGGCTCCGGCCTGGTCACCGGCGGCAGCGACGCTCCCGACGCCATGCCGTCGGTGCTGCGGGACACGCCCCTGGTGGGTGCGCTGCTCGAGGCCTTCCTCAACCGGTCCGGCGGGGTGCTCGGCGGCTTCGCCGGCTTCGCGATCGGCTTCCTGGCCGGCTTCCTCGTGGTGCTGGTGTGGCCGTGGCGCGACGCGCTCGACGAGCCGGCCAACCTGTTCACCGGCCTGGTCGGGATGGTGGTGGCCGCCGCCCTGGTCGGCGTGCTCTACACCCTCTACCGGGTGCTGTGGGAGCCCTGGCTGCTGACCGTCTCGGGGGCGCGTCAGCTCAGCCGCCGCGAGACCGAACGGCTCCGACCCATCCTGTACGACTGCGCGAGCGCCCTCGGCCTGCCCAACGTGCCCCGGCTGCTCATCGAGGACGACCCGGTGCTCACCAACGCCCGCGCGTACGCCCGGCATGTGGTGGTCACCACCAGTCTGCTCGACGAGTCCGACGAGGACATCGCGGCGCTGCTCAGCCACGAACTGGTGCACTGGCACACCGGCGACGAGGTGACCGGCGCGTTCGTCCGGGGGGTGGCGCTGCCGCTGGTGCTGGTGCACGCGGTGCCGGCGTGGCTGATGCGGACCTTCCCGCACCCGGCCACCAACCTCGTGGTGTTCGTCTTCTTCTGGCCCGTGCTGCTCACCATGAAGTACGTGGTGCTGCCGCCGCACTCCCGGGACGTCCGGGCCGCCGAGTACCGCGCCGACGCCGGCGCCGTACTCGCCGGCCACGCCCGGGGCATGCGGGACATGCTGGAGCAGCGCAAGTCCTTCGAGAGCGGGCGTAGCGGCTGGGACGAGGCGGTCTGCGCCACCCATCCCGCGTCCGAGCTGCGGCTGGACCGCCTGGAGCGGCTCGCCCCGGCGGCCGACGGTGCCGAGCGGCCCGCCGGGGACGCTGCCCCGGTCACCGCCGAGGACCTGTTCGGGCGGCCGGGGGCGATCGCGTCCCCGCGGGCCGTGCTGGTGGCCGGCCTGCTGGCGCTGGCCTGCGGCCTCGGCGGCACCCTGCTCGGGGCGGCGCAGTGGGCGTTCTTCCGGCCGGCGACGGTGGTCGACGGGTACTTCTCGGGGCTGGCCGACCACGACGCCCGCGCGGCCCTGGAGTCGCTGGCCCCCGGCGTACGACCGTCCGGCGGCGACCTGGAACTGCTCGCCGCGCTGGTCGAGGCGAAGGACTACCAGCCGCCCAAGGACGTCGATGTGACGTCGATCGAGCGGGACGGCGACGAGGCGGTCGCCACGGTCGACTTCACCCTCGCCGGCCGGAAGGCGACCGCGAAGCTGCACCTGGAGCGGGAGGAGTCCGCCACCCTGGGGGTCTTCCACGGCTGGGGGATCAGCGAGAGTTCCCCGTGGCTCGGCCTGCCGGCCGGGCAGGCGGGCCTGACGATCAACGGGGTGTCGGTGCCGGTCGGGCCGGAGGGGAAGAGCGTTCCGCTGCTGCCCGGGGCGTACACGGTGGGCGGGCAGTCCAACCTGCTCGCCGAGACCCCGCCGCAGGTCGTCCTGGCCGTACCCGGGCAGGGCAACATCGGCGACATACGGCTGACGCCGACCCTGACGCCGACCGCCCGGTCGACGGCCGATCAGGAGGTACGGAAGTACCTGGACGCCTGCGCCGCGAAGCAGGTGGCCGCGCCGGAGAACTGCCCGTTCCGCTACTACACCGGGGATACGGTCAAGAAGATCGCCTGGAGGATCACCGAGTACCCGAAGGTGGAGCTGACCCTGACCGGCCCCACCACGGCCCAGGTCACGACGCCGTACGAGGCCCAGGGGACGGCCGTGGCCACCGGTACCACCCAGGGCTTCTACGGAACCAGCCCGTTCACCGAGGACGACACGTTCGATGTCACCGGCGTCCTGTCGGTGGTGGACGGCAGGCTGACGTTCCAGCCCGGCGAGTGAGGCCGGCCGGCGATGACGGGAACGGCCGCTCGCCGGTGGCCGGCGGAGGAGACCAATGAAGGAGAGGGACCACGTGACCGGAACCCCGACCGGGGCCCGGCAGCCGGTGCGGATGGTGCTCGTGCCGCGCACCGCCCGGCCGCCCCGGGTGCCGCTGTTGACCTGGCTGCACCAGCGCCCCGAGTTCCGTGCCGGGGTGCGGGACTCCGGCGGCCGGACCGGCGGCCGACCCGGGTTCAGCGACGCGGTGATCATCGCGGTGGTGGCCCAGGCGCTGCTGCCGGGGCTGTTCGGCCTGTTGCAGAGCTGGGTCGACCAACAGCGCACCGAGGTGAGCATCCGCATCCAGGTGGGCGACTCCGAGGTGGAGGTCCAGGTAAACGGCCGGACGGACGCGACGAAGCTGATCGACCAGGCGACCCGGGCGCTCCGGCAGGCGGCGCAGGACGCCGACCGGCCCGACCGGGCGCTGCCGGCGGCCGACGGCGCCCCGCTGACCGGAGCGGGGGCAGACGCCGAGCCGCCGGCCGTCGGGCGGGGCGCCGCCGGCCCAGGCCCCGGCGGTGACGCGGGCACCCCGACGGCCTGACCGACGCCGCCCGCGCGGCGCGTACCGCACGGGCGGGTCGAGGCGGTCGCGCCCGGTGGCGCGGGCGGGGCCGGACCGGCCCGCCCGTGCGGCACGACCGGGAGTCCCGGCGGTCAGGCCCGCTCGACCACCACGACCGGGATCTCCCGGTCGGTGTCGCGCTGGTAGCGGGCGTACTGGGGAAAGACCTTCGTCATCAGCTCCCACAGCCGGGGCCGCTCCTCGGCGGCGGCCGTCCGGGCCCGGCCCCGGAAACGTTCGGCACCGATCTGCACCTCCACCTCCGGGTCGGCGACGAGGTTCAGGTACCAGTACGGGTGCGCCGCCGCGCCCCCGTTGGAGGCGACCAGCACGACCCGGCCGCCGTCCCGCCCGTAGATCAACGCGGTCCGCCGCAGCTTGCCGGACCTGCGGCCCCGGGTGGTGACCAGCAGCGCGTCGTAGCCCTGGTACGTGGCCCCCTCGGTGCCGTCGGTCGCCACGTACCGCCGCACGTGCTCGGCCACCCAGCCGACCGGGCTCTCCTCGATCGATTCGCCCTGCTCCGGTGCGGCCATGCCGTCGTCTCCTCGCGCTCGCGGTACGCCCCCTGCGTCCCCCCGGAGGGTAGCGACCAGGTGAAGGGGCGCGGGCACGTGCTCGAGGTGGGCGTGCCGGAACGGTCGGGTCAGCGGGCACGGGTGGAGACCCAGCGCGTCGAGGATCTCGGCATGCTGACACTCGGCGAACAGCCGGGGCGCGTCGTCGAGCGGCACGTCGCCGCGCAGCGCCGCGCCCAGGCGCTCCGGGTCGACCTCGCCCACGCCCAGCGCCACGAACGCCGCCGGGTCGGCCCCGGACGGGCCGGGTGGCGGCAGCGGGCCGTCCACCTGGTACAGGGTGCCGTCGAAGCCGGCCAGGAACTCGTTGTCGTCGTCGTCCCAGTACTCGGTGACCCAGGAGCGGTCGGAGACGTAGTCGTGCGCCAGCTCGCCGGCGACGTAGACGGTGGCCGACATGACGTCGGAGTCGAACACGTTGAAGGCCACCGCCGGCTCGCCCGTCGCCACGCTGATGAGCTCGGCCAGGTCGTCGACCTCGGCGTAGCCGCTCTCCTCCTCCTCGCGGGGCACGACCGCCCACCGCCGTGGCCCGACCGCCGTCACGTACGCCTCCCGGCCGGCGTCACCCACCGCAGCGCGCACGGCGACCAGTTCGCCGACGGCCAGAATGCTCTGATAACTCGTTCCCATGCCCGGGGACGCTACGACGCCGGTCCGACACCCGTCGGCTGCGGCACCTGGCCCAGGATCAGGTCGGCCGCGCGCCAGGCCAACGCCATCACCGGGGCGTTGAGGTAACCCGACACCAGCACCGGCAGCACAGAGGCGTCCACCACCCGCAGCCCGTCGATCCCGCGTACCCGCAGCTCGGGGTCGACGACGTGCTCGTCGCCCGGCCCCATCGCGCAGGTGCCCACCGCGTGGTACCCGCAGTAGCCCAGCGCCAGCGTCGCCTCGACGATCTCCCGGTCGTCGCGCACCTCCGGGCCGGGCACGGTCTCCACCGCGATGCGCCCGGCGACCGGGTCCGTCGCGAACAGCTCCCGCATCCGCCGGAAGGCGTTCACGGCGACCCGCCGGTCGTGCGGGGTGTCGAGGTAGTTGGCGACGATCCGGGGCGGGGCCGACGGGTCGGCCGAGGTGATGGTGAGGCTGCCCTCGCTGTCCGGCCGGGTGACCGTGCACAGCCCCATCATCCCCGGCTCGGACTCCAGCTCCAGCGCGTGACCGGGGCGGCGTGGCGCCGCCGAGAAGGGCGCGACCAGCAACTGCGCGTCCGGATGATCGATGTCGGGGGTGGAGCGGAAGTGCGCCCCGATGTCCTGCACGGGCAGGCTCAGCGGCCCGCGCCGGGTCAGCGCGTACCGCAGCGCGGCCAGCCCCTGCCCGACCAGGCTGCCCAGCATGTGGTTGTACCCGCCGTTGCCGGCCAGCCGGAACTGCACCGGCGTCGACCGGTGCTCGCGCAGCCCGCGCCCCACCCGGGGCCGGTCCAGCAGCACGCTCACCCCGGCCCGGCGCAGCGTGTCCGCCGGCCCGACCCCGGAGACCTGCAACAGTTGCGGGCTGGCGATCGCCCCGGCGGCGAGGATCACCTCGGCCGAGGCGGCATAGTCGACCGTCCGTCCCGCGCGGCGGGTCCGTACCCCGATGGCCCGGCCGGCGTGGACGAGGAGCCGCAGCACCTCCGTCTCCACGGCCACGGTCAGGTTGGGTCGGTCCCGGACCGGGTGCAGGAACGCGTCGGCGGCGCTGACCCGGCGTCCGTCGCGGATCGTCGCGGTGACGTAGCCGATCCGCTCGCCGTCCTCGGCGTTCAGGTCGTCCACCCGACGCCAGCCCAGCGCCTCCCCGGCGCCGATCGTCGCCTCGCACAGCTCGTCGGTGCCGGTCGCCGAGGACAGCCGCAGCGGCCCGCCCGCGCCGCGCATCTCGGAGGCCCCCAGCGGGTGGTCCTCCAGCCGCTTGAAGATCGGCAGCAGGGTGTCCCAGCCCCAGCCCGGGTTGCCCAGCCGCTCCAGCCCGTCCCAGTCGACCCGGTCGCCCCGGCCGTACACCATGCCGTTGATCGAGCTGGACCCGCCGACCAGCCGGCCGCGCTGCCACACCTCGCGCCGCGCGGGCGCCGCCTCCGCCGGGTAGTGCCACGCGGTGCGTCGGTCGTCCATCAGCCGGCTGAACCCCTTCGGCAGCCGCACGAAGGGGCTGCGGTCCCAGCCGCCCGCCTCGACCAGCAGCACCCGGGTCGCCGGGTCCTCGCTCAGTCGGTTGGCCAGCACGCACCCGGCGGCACCCGCGCCCACCACGACGTAGTCGTACTCCTGCACGGGGCCTCCCGCTTCGACGGATACGAGAACCACTCAGAAGGTAGTTGCTCGATCACCGAGGGGAAAGGTCGGGGTCGCCCCGCGCATGCGACGGGTCACCCGGCGTGGCGGATCGGGCCGAGTGGCCCCGCCGCCGGCCCGCCCGTGCGACGCTGGCCAGGGGGAGGAGCACCATGACGGGGATGCCGCAGGTCGACTTCGCGCTCGACACCTACGAGTGCATCGTGCTCTACCCGGGTCCCTCCGGGCGGGCCCTGCCCGACGAGACGGTCCAGCGGTTGCAGGCCGAGCACACCGAACACATGCGGGCCCTGCAACGACGGGGCATCGTGCTGGTCGCCGGTTCGATCGACGGCCCCGCCCGGGAGCCCGACCCGCCGATCGGCTTCGGGCTGGCCCGCACCGGCTCGGTGGACGACATACGCAGCGTCATGGAGGCAGACCCGGCGGTGCAGGCCGGGCTCTACCGGGTGGACGTGATGACGTTCCTCTGCCCGGCCGGCGCGGTGGAGTTTCCCCTGGCCAAGACGGAGAGCTGACCGCTCGGCGGCCGGCGGGGTGTCGGCATCGTGACGGCGGTCGCGGCCCGTGCGCTGATACCGTCGCCCCGTGGTGGGGAGCGCGCCCGAGGGAGGTGACGCCGGGCGGTACGATTCCCGGCGCGCGGTCGCCGATGCCCGCCGACACGACGATTCCGGACGATGGTTCCGGGTGTGAGTCCGCCCGCCGGGTGCGCGGGTGTGACGCGTCGTCGCAGAACTGTTCCGCAATCCGAAAGGGGTCGGCCCGTAGACCGACCCGGAGGAGAGACTAGCCTGATGGGCGTGACACGCCGCGCGAAGATCGTCTGCACTCTTGGCCCCGCCACCTCGTCCCCGGAGCGCATCCGGGGGCTCGTCGAGGCGGGCATGAACGTGGCGAGACTCAACTTCAGCCACGGCAGCCACGAGGACCACGAGGCGGTCTACCGACTCGTCCGCGAGGCCTCCGACGCCGCCGGCCGGCCGGTGGCCCTGCTCGCCGACCTCCAGGGCCCGAAGATCCGGCTCGGCCGGTTCGCCGACGGCCCGCACGAGTGGCGCACCGGCGACTCCGTGGTGATCACCGGGGACGAGATCCTCGGCACCAAGGAGCGGGTCTCCTGCACCTACCGCAAGCTTCCGCAGGAGGTGAAGGCCGGCGACCGGCTGCTGATCGACGACGGTCGGGTGGCCGTCGAGGTCAGCGATGTGGTCGGTAACGACATCCGCTGCCTGGTCACCGAGGGTGGCCCGGTCTCCAACAACAAGGGCGTCTCGCTGCCCAACGTGGCCGTCAGCGTCCCGGCCCTGTCGGACAAGGACGCCGAGGACCTGCGTTTCGCCCTCGGCCTCGGCGTCGACATGATCGCGCTCTCCTTCGTCCGCTCGGCGGAGGACATCAAGCTCGTGCACAACATCATGGCCGAGGAGGGCCTGTACCGGCCGGTCCTGGCCAAGGTCGAGAAGCCCGAGGCGGTCGACCACCTCGAGGCGATCGTGCTGGCCTTCGACGGCGTCATGGTCGCCCGCGGTGACCTCGGCGTCGAGATGCCGCTGGACCAGGTCCCCCTGGTGCAGAAGCGCGCCGTGCAGCTCTGCCGGGAGAACGCCAAGCCGGTCATCGTGGCCACCCAGATGCTCGACTCGATGATCGAGAGCTCGCGGCCGACCCGCGCCGAGGCCTCCGACGTGGCCAACGCGGTGCTCGACGGCGCCGATGCGGTGATGCTGTCCGGCGAGACCAGCGTCGGCAAGTACCCGGTGCTCACGGTCAGCACCATGGCCAGGATCATCACCACCACCGAGGCCGGCTCGATCGGGGTGCCCCGGCTCCAGCACGACCCGCGCACCCACGGCGGGGCGCTCACCGTCGCCGCGTCCTCGATCGCCCGGGCCATCGGCGCGAAGGCCCTGGTGGCCTTCTCGCAGACCGGTGACACCGTCAAGCGGCTCAGCCGGCTGCACTGCGACCTGCCGCTGTTGGCCTTCACCCCGGTGCCCGAGGTGCGCAGTCAGCTCGCCCTCTGCTGGGGCGTGGAGACGTTCCTGATGCCGTTCGTCGAGCACACCGACGAGATGTTCCGCCAGGTCGACCAGGCGCTGCTGGGGCTCGACCGGGCCAACCCCGGCGACTACGTGGTAATCGTCGCCGGCAGCCCGCCCGGCACCCCCGGCTCCACCAACACCCTGCGGGTGCACCAGCTCGGTTCGCTGGTCGACGCGGCGTCCGCGCGGGCGTTGCAGTGACCGACCCGGCCGCCGTCGGCCAGGCTGCCGTCGATCAGCTCCTCGGGGTCCTCGACCTGGAGCAGACCGACAAGATGACCTTCCGGGGGGTCAGCCCCTCGGTCGGTCCGCAGCGGGTGTACGGCGGCCAGGTCGCGGGCCAGGCCCTGGTCGCCGCCGGCCGCACCGTCGCCCCGGAGCGGTTCGTGCACTCGTTGCACGGCTACTTCGTCCGGCCCGGCGACCCGGCCGAGCCCATCGAGTACCAGGTGGAGAACGTCCGCGACGGCCGGTCGTTCTCCGTGCGCCGCTCGGTGGCGCTCCAGCACGACCAGCCGATCTTCTTCATGTCGGCGTCGTTCCAGCGGACCGAGGAGGGCCTGGACCACCAGGCCCCCACCCCGCCGGACGTGCCCGCGCCGGACGACGTGCCCACGATGACCGACCGGCTGTCCCGCTACCCGGAGCGGCTGGGCATCTGGGGGCAGATCCCGCGCCCGATCGACGTGCGCTACGTGGGCGAGCCCGGCTGGGTCCGCCCCGGTGACCGGCCCGCCGACCCGCACCAGCGGGTCTGGATGCGCATCGACGGCAAGCTGCCCGACGACCCGCTGCTGCACGCCTGCGCCCTGACGTACGCCTCCGACCTGACCCTGCTGGACTCGGTGCTGTCGGTACACGGCGAGGTGTGGGGGCCCGGCGGCGTGGTCGGGGCCAGCCTCGACCACGCCCTGTGGTTCCACCGGCCGTTCCGGGCCGACGAGTGGTTCCTGTACGACTCCGGCAGCCCGTCCGCCTCCGGCGCGCGCGGGCTGGCCACCGGCCGGGTTTTCACCTCCGACGGCCGGCACGTCGCCAGCGTCGTGCAGGAGGGCCTGCTGCGCCGGGTCGGCACCTGATCAGAAGCTGCTGACCAGCTTCACGAACGCCTCGTCGATCGTCGCCGGGTCCCTGGCGTCGAACGCCTTGCCGGCGCTGGCCTTGGCGATCTTGTCGAGGGTGGCGAAGTCGGAGTCCTGGTCGAAGGCGACGCAGAAGACCTTAACCGGCCGCTCCGGGTCCAGCGCGATGTCCTTGAGCAGCCGGGCGAGGTCGCTGTCCTTCGGGTACTCGTTCTTGCCGTCGGTGAGGACCACCACCGCGTTGATCCGGTCCGGGTCGTAGTCGTCGAGCAGTTGGCGGTGCGCGGCGCGGACCGTCGCGTACAGCGCGGTGCCGCCGTCGGCCTTCAGGCCGCCGAGCTTGCCGGTGAAGCCGGCCTTGTTGAACGGCGCGAGCCGAAGCTCCTCGCGGTGCGGCTTCGGGCGCTGCGACGTCTCCGAGGAGAACGACCAGAGGGCGACCTGGTCGGCCGAGTTGAGCAGGCCGACCGCCTTGCCGGCGGCGCCGGTGGCCACCTGGAGCCGGGATTTGCCGCCGACCTTCTTGGTCATCGAGCCGGAGACGTCCACGGCGAACAGGATGTTCGCCTTCTTGCGCAGCGTGCTCCACCCGCGCAGGATCGCGTCCACCACCTCCGGCTCCGGCGGATCGAAGTAGTTGAGGTTCCCGGCCGACCCGCCCCGCACGACGGCCACCAGTTCGTCCGAGGGCCGGCCTTCGTGGTCGCGGAAGCCGAGTTCGGCGAAGCTGCGCTGCTGCTGGTCGTCCTGGAGGAAGAGCAGGAAGTCCTGCGCCGCCGCGCGCTGCGCCTCGTCCGCCGAGGGCAGCACCACGTACGGGTGGTCGAGGTTGAAGGTGCCCTCCTTCGGGTGCACCGCCACCAGCGGGACCCGGGGCTTCTGGCCCGGCGTGGGGCTCAGCTGCCCCTGGTTGTACTGGTAGACCAGCTCCTCCTGCACCACGACCGCGCTCATGTCCCGCGTCCGCGCGTCACCGCCCGCGCCCAGGTCCGCCTCGGCGAGGTCGCGCAGCAGGTCCACCGAGTCGTCGCTGTAGTGCGAGACGTTCGCCTCGATCTCGCGGACGAACCGGGTCACCGCGGGCTGCGCCAGGTCGGGCTCGGTCAGGTCGCTGGAGCGCTGCACCGCCGCGTAGTAGGTCGCGATGGTGGCCGCCAGCCCCGAGGTGGACAGGTTGGGGTTGTCCTTGCCGAAGGTGAACCGGCCCCACTCGGGCCGGCCGAAGGCCGCCCAGCCCTGGTCCCCGGACAGCCCGAGGACGTCCGCCCAGCCGAGGGGGCCGCGCTGCTGCACCAGCTCGCCCTTCTCCTTGGGCATGGCGATGACCAGCGGGCTGTTCGCGATCGACGGGTACTTGTCGGGGGTCTGCACCGGCCGGCCGTTCGTCTCGTCCAGCAGCCGCAGCCGACCGGTCCACAGCGACGACGTCGGCAGCCACACCTGCGGCGCCGGGATCGCCGGCTGCTGCCTGGCCCAACCGCCCGCCAACGCCTCCATCGCCTTGCCCGAGTTGAGCCCGTGCACGGTCACCTGGGCGCAGCGCCCGCCGAAGCGCCGATCACTGTCGTTGTACTTCGCGGCGAGTTGGCCGAGCAACTGGTCCTTCTCCGTCGAGGAGTTCACCTCCAGCGCCACGCACGAGGAGCGGTCCGCGCCGGGGTCCGGCCGCACGATCACGTACGCCGCGGCGATGACCGCGAACCCGGCGACGACGGCCACCGTCAACGGCAACCATGGCCGGGCGGAAGGCTGACCGGTGGCCATCGGATCCTCCAGGGGTTCGCGGGTTCAGGCGCCGGGGTAGGCCGCGGGGCCGCCCCGGTCGGACGTGGGCGCCGCCCCGGACCCGTCGGGTGCGGCGGCGTCCGGTGCGGCGGCTCCGGGCAGCGCGGTGGCGACGAGCAGACGGACACCGTAGACCACGACGAAGGTCACCGCCCCCACGGCGGCGGCGGTGCCCGGGGCGGTGGTCGCCACGTATCCGGCGGCCCCACCGGTCGCGCCCAGGAAGATGGCGGCCGAGATCCCCCAGGCATCGGCGTACTGCCGGCGCACCCGCCGCGACCACGTGTCCCGCGCCGGCCCGCGCGCCGTCGGCCGGTACGTGGCCGGCGAGGGTGCCGTCGGCCCGTGTGTCGTCGGCGGGTACCCGGTCTGGGTGGCCGGCGGGTACGCGGTCTGGCTCTGGGCGGTCGGTGGGTACCCGGTCTGCCCGTGGGTGGTCGGCTGGTAGGCGGTCGGCGGGGGAGCCGTCGGCCCGTGTGTCGTGGGCTGGTACGTGGTCGGTCCGTGCGTCGTCGGTGGGTACCCGGTCGGCTCGTGCATCGCCGGCTGGCGGGGGACCAGCTGGGTGGCCGCCGCGTCGGTGCCCGCCCGCAGCGCCGTCTGGATCGGCACCGGCGCCCCGGCGTGCGGGGTGTGCCCCAGCAGGCGCAGCAGGACCTGTTCGGCCGGCGGCCGGGCCCGGTGGTCCTTGTCCAGGCACTGCCCGACCAGCTCGCCCAGCGGACCGGAGAGGCCGGCCAGATCCGGCGGGTCGTGCAGCACCCGGTTCATCACCGCAACGACCGTCCCGGTGCCGAACGGCGGTCGGCCCGCCGCGGCGAACGCGATGGTCGCCGCCCAGGCGAACACGTCGCTGGCCGGGCCCACCTCGTCGTCGCGGAACCGCTCCGGCGCCATGTATGGCGCGGTGCCCATGATCCTGCTGGTCATCGTCTCGGTGACGTCGAGGGCCCGGGCGATGCCGAAGTCGATGACCCGGGCGCCGTCCGCGCCGAGGACGACGTTGTCCGGCTTGAGGTCGCAGTGCACCACGTCGGACTGGTGGATCGCGGCGAGCGCGGTGGCGGTGCCCACTGCCAGCCGGTGCAGGGCGTTGCCGGTGACCGGGCCGTACTCGCGGACGTGCCGTTGCAGGGTCGGGCCCTCGATGTACTCGCTCACCACGTAGGGCGGGTCGTTGTCCACGTCCGCGAAAAGGATTTGCGCGGTGCAGAACGGCGTTACCCGCCGGGCGGCGGCGATCTCCTTGGCGAACTGGGCCTTGGCGCGCGGGTTGTGGTGCAGGTCGAGGTTGATCATTTTGACGGCGACGAACCCGCCCTGCTGTTCGCGGCCCAGGTAGACCACGCCCTGGCCGCCCGCACCGAGGCGGCCGAGCAGTTCGTAGGGGCCCGCCCGGTCCGGATCCCGCGGACCCAGCGGCGTCATATCCGGCATCGCTGTCGCTGCCCCTATCGGCCTGGCTGTCTTCCGCTCTGCGCGCTGACGCGTCGTCGGGTCCCCGTCGTGCGACGACACGGGTATGGTGCCACGACCGCGCCACCGACGAGAGCCGCCCGGCCGGGCGGTGGGGCGAGGGAGGTTCGACCGTTCGGCCGAGGGGCGGCAGCCTGGCCGGTCGGCTCGGCGACTAACCTGGCCGACATGCGTCTCTCCGCTCGGGTCGACTACGCCCTCCGCGCGGCCGCCGAACTCGCGGCGGTCGCCGAGGGTGCCGGCGCCGGCCGGGCCCGCCCGGTGACGGCCGAGCAGATCGCCAAGACACAGGAGATTCCGCCGAAGTTCCTGGAGAGCATCCTGCTGCAACTGCGCCGCGGCGGGATCGTGCACGCCCAGCGCGGCCCCGAGGGCGGGTACTGGCTGGCCCGGCCGGCCGCCGACATCTCCCTGGCGGAGGTGATCCGGGTGATCGACGGGCCGCTGGCACACGTCCGGGGGCAGCGCCCGGAGCAGCTCGGCTACCTCGGCGCCGCCCGGGCGTTGCAGGACGTGTGGATCGCCCTGCGGGCCAGCGAGCGGGAGATCCTCGAACTGGTCACCGTCGCGGACGTGGCCAACGGCACGCTCCCCGCGCGGGTCAACGAACTGGCCGCCGACCCGCGCGCCTGGAGCTGACCGGCGCCACCCGCGCCTCGCGCCACCCGCGCCACCCTCCATCGCCACGGATCGCCGACCGCGCCACGGGTGCGGCCGTCCGGCGCGTCCCATCAGCCGATCGGGGACTTGACCCGGGGCGACCCGTGCCGCATTGTCGACCAAGTCGATAGGATATGCCGCAAAGTCAGGGGGCGCTCGTGCGCAAGCTGCTGGTCCTCGCCCTGGTCGGGCTCGTCGCGCAACTGATCGATGGTTCGCTCGGCATGGCCTACGGGCTGACCTCGTCCACCCTGCTGCTCGTCGCCGGGGTCGCCCCGGCCGCCGCGTCGGCCTCGGTACACCTGGCCGAGATCGGCACCACGCTCGCCGCCGGGGTGGCCCACTGGCGGTTCGGCAACGTCGACTGGCGGGTGGTCGCCCGCATCGCCGTTCCCGGCGCGCTCGGCGCGTTCGCCGGTGCCACCTTCCTCAGCGCCATCTCCACCGAGGCGGCCGCGCCGTGGATGGCCGCGATCCTGTTCACCCTCGGCGCGTACCTGCTGGTGCGCTTCTCCCGGCCGCTGCGCGTCAACCGCGCCGCCGGTGGGCTGCGCGGCCGGTTCCTCGGCCCGCTCGGCCTGGTCGCCGGCTTCGTCGACGCGACCGGCGGTGGGGGATGGGGTCCGGTCGCCACCCCGGCGCTGCTGGTCTCCGGCCGGATGGAGCCCCGCAAGGTCATCGGCTCGGTCGACACCGCCGAGTTCGTGGTGGCGGGCGCGGCCAGCGCCGGCTTCCTGATCGGCCTCGGCACCGAGGGTTTCCTGCTGCCGACCGTCGCCGCCCTGCTGATCGGCGGCCTGATCGCCGCCCCGATCGCGGCCTGGCTGGTCCGGATCGTCCCCGCCCAACTCCTCGGCGCCACCATCGGCGGCGTGATCGTGCTGACCAACGCCCGCACCCTGATCCGCGTCGGCGGCCTCCCCGCCGGCGGGGCCCAGTGGCTGGTCTACGGGCTCCTCGCCGCCGGTTGGCTCGTCGCGATCGTCCTGGCCGTCCGCGCGCTGCGCCGCGTCCGCGGCGCCCGTGCCACGGTCGAGGCCGCCGTCGCTGCCCCGGCTGCCCCGGTGGCGGACGACGCCCCGTCGCGGCCCGTCCCGGTGAGTGCCACCGCCGAGGGCTGACGGTCGGAGGACTGAGGACTCGGGGTCGCTGGTGGCTGGCTGCGGTGGTTGGTGGCTGGCCGCTGAGGCGGCCCGGTAGGGCCGGGGTGCGCCTCGCCGGGCTGCGGAGCCAAGGCGTCGCCCGGTCGGCATTGCCCTGTGTCTCGCGACCACGGGAGGCAGCTGCATGGGCTGTTGGGCTGCCTATTGAGCTGCCCCGTCTGCGCTACCGGTAGCGCGTGTCCTCGGCGACGTCCGGCATGAGCCCGGTCGGGCATCTTGCGTCGGGGTCGGGCATCTTGCGGCCGGTCGGGCACCTTGTGCTGGTTCAGCAGCCTCGAGTGCCCGCCGTGACGTGACGCGCTGATGCCCCGTTTGTGCGGGCAGCTCCATAGCGACCGGAAGGCGTACCCCCCTGGGCGTGCCGTCGGGCTGTCGCGGATCTTCAGCCGCTGGCTCCGGGCTCCTCCAGCACCGTCCCCGCGATGGTGGAGAGCAGCTCCCATGCCTCGTCCACGTGCGCCTGTGTGGTCAGTGGCGAGCCGACCGCCAGGCGCAGCGTGTACCGGCCGGCGACCCGGGTGTGGGTGAGCAACACCCGACCCGTGGCGTTGACCCGGGACAGCAGTTCGGCGCTGGCCTCGTCGCCGGCGGTGAGCCGGAAGCAGACCAGCGAGAACGGGTGCGGCGCGGCGAGCGTGAACCGGTCGTCGGCGCGGACGTGGGCGGCGAACCGGTCGGCGAGGGCCACCCCGGAGCGGATGTGCGCCCGCAGCCCTTCCGCCCCGTACCAGCGCAGCACGAACCACAGCTTCAGAGCGCGGAACCGACGCCCCAGCGGCACCTGCCAGTCCCGGTAGTCGATCACCGCGCCGGTCTCGGTCGCCGCGTTGTGCAGGTACTCCGGCAGCACCGTCAGCGCCTCGATCAGCTCACCCCGGTCGGCCACCCAGAACGCGTCGCAGTCGAAGCCGGTGAGCAGCCACTTGTGCGGGTCGAAGCAGTACGAGTCGGCGTACTCCAGACCGGCGTGCGACCAGCGCAACTCCGGGCAGACCGCCGCCGCCCCGGCGTACGCGGCGTCGACGTGCAGCCAGACGCCGAGTTCCGCGCAGATCGCGCCGATCTCCGGTAGCGGGTCGATGGCGGTGGTGGAGGTCGTGCCGATCGTGGCCACCACGATCGCGGGCACGTCGCCGGCCGCCAGATCCGCCCGGATCGCCTCGCGCAGCGCGTCCGGGCGCATGGCCAGGGTTTCCGGGTCGACGTCGACCACCCGTACCCCGTCGAGGCCCAGTCCGGCGATCCGGGCCGCCTTCTCGATGGACGAGTGGCCCTGGCTGGAGGTGTAGGCGCGGTAGCGGCGGTCGATCCCGGCGGCCCGCCACTGGCCTCCGCTGGCCCGGTGCAGCGCGGCGAGGGTGGCCACCAGGGTCGCCGAGGAGGCGGAGTCCTGGATCACGCCGCCGCCGCTGCCGGTGGAGCGGAACCGCTGCGGCAGGTCGAGCAGCCCGGCCAGCCAGTCCAGCACCACCGTCTCCAGTTCGGTGCAGGCCGGGCTGGTCGCCCACAGCATGCCCTGCACGCCGAGCCCGGAGCTGATCAGGTCGCCCAGCACGCTCGGGCCGGAGGTGTTCGCCGGAAAATAGCCGAAGAAGCTCGGGTGCTGCCAGTGGGTCAGGTGCGGGGTGACCAGGTCGTCCAGGTCGGCGAGCAGGGCCTCGACCGGCTCGCCGTGCGTGGTCGGGCCGGTCGGCAGCGCGGCCGCCAGCGTCCCCGGCGGGGCGGGTGAGGTGACCGGGCGCCGCCCGAGCGTCGCCCAGTAGTCGGCGATCCAGTCCACCGCCGCGTGCCCGGCCCGGCGGAACTCCTCGGGGTCCATGTGCTCAGCCATCCGCCGAGTTGATCAAATCTCGCCGCCGAGGGCAAGGTCCCGTCCGGGGGTGCTTCCGACGCGCGGGGCCGGCGCGGCTGTTGCCTGCCGGAAAGCGTTGTCCTAGCATTCGTGCAGCGCGGAGTCGAACTACGGACGTCAATGCGTCCCCCCACCGCCCCAGCGCGGCGCACCGCCACCGCCGGCCCAGGGCAGGCCGACGGGCATCGCGTCGCCGCGCGCCCGACCTCCCCGGAGGCACGCCCGTGCACCCCAGCAGATCCCGTCGCCGCGCCGCCCTGCTCGCCGCGGCGGCGGCCACCGCCCTCACCGCCATCACCCTGACCGCCGGCACCCTCGGCGCCGTGGCAGCCTCGGCCGCCGCCGGCTGCCGCGTCGATTACAAGATCACCAACCAGTGGGGCGGCGGCTTCGGCGCCGACGTCACCGTCACCAACCTCGGCGACCCGGTCAACGGCTGGACCCTCACCTGGTCCTACGCCGCGGGTCAGCAGGTCGCCCAGGCGTGGAACGCCACCGTCACCCAGTCCGGTGCCCAGGTCACCGCCCGCGACGCCGGCTACAACGCCGCCATCGGCACCGGCGGCACCGCGAACTTCGGCTTCAACGCCTCGTGGAACGACGCCAGCAACCCCGTTCCGGCGAGCTTCGCGCTCAACGGCACGACCTGCACCGGCACCACCACCCCGACGACCAGCCCGCCCGCCACCACGCCCCCGCCCACCACCACCCCACCGCCGGCCACCACGCCGCCCCCCACCACCCCGCCCGCCGGGGCGAAGCAGGTCGAGGACCTCGACCGGGGCCTGATCAGCGTCCGTTCCGGCAGCGGGAACCTCGTCTCCTGGCGGCTGCTGGGCACCGAGACCTCCGGGGTGTCGTTCAACCTCTACCGGGGCTCGACCAGGGTCAACGGCAGCCCGATCGCCGGTGCCACCAACCACCTCGACAGCGGGGCCGCCGCCGGGGCGGCGTACACGGTGCGGGCCGTGGTGAACGGCGTCGAGCAGGCGGCGTCCGGGCCGGCGCTCCAGTTCGCGGGCGACTACCTCGACGTGCCGATCCAGCCGCCGGCCGGGGGCACCACCCCGACCGGGGAGGCGTACACCTACGCCGCCAACGACGCCGGCGTCGGCGATCTCGACGGCGATGGCCGCTACGAGATCGTGCTCAAGTGGGACCCGTCCAACGCCAAGGACAACTCCCAGTCCGGCTACACGGGCAACGTCTTCGTCGACGCGTACACCCTGACCGGCACCCGGCTGTGGCGCATCGACCTCGGGCGCAACATCCGGGCCGGCGCCCACTACACCCAGTTCCAGGTGTACGACTACGACGGCGACGGCCGGGCCGAGGTGGCCATGAAGACCGCCGACGGCACCCGCTCCGGCACCGGCCAGATCGTCGGCTCCTCCTCGGCGGACCATCGCAACTCCAGCGGGTACGTCCTGTCCGGCCCCGAGTACCTGACCATGTTCGACGGCCGGACCGGCGCGATCCTGTCCACCGTCAACTACGACCCGCCGCGCGGCACCGTCTCCTCCTGGGGCGACAGCTACGGCAACCGGGTCGACCGGTTCCTCGCCGGCACCGCCTACCTCGACGGCCAGCGCCCCTCACTGATCATGGCCCGGGGCTACTACACCCGCGCCGTGATCGCCGCCTGGGACTTCCGCGACGGCACCCTCACCAGGCGGTGGACGTTCGACTCGAACGCCTCCGGCAACTCCGCCGCCGCCGGCCAGGGCAACCACCAGCTCTCCGTCGCCGACGTCGACGCCGACGGCCGGCAGGAGATCGTCTACGGGGCGGCCACCATCGACGACAACGGCCGGCTGCTCTACTCCACCGGCAACGGCCACGGCGACGCCCTGCACGTCGGCGACCTCGACCCCAGCCGTGCCGGCCTGGAGATCTTCAAGGTCGACGAGGACGCCAGCAAGCCCAGCTCCTGGTTCGCCGACGCCCGTACCGGGCAGATCATCTGGTCGACCGCCGCCTCCGGCGACAACGGCCGGGGCGTCTGCGCCGACATCTGGGCCGGCAGCCCCGGCGCCGAGTCCTGGTCGTCCGCCGTCGACGGTCTCGCCGACACCAGGGGCCAGAACGTCGGCCGCAAGCCGTCCTCGGCGAACTTCCTCGCCTGGTGGGACGGCGACCCGGTGCGCGAACTCCTCGACGGCACGAAGATCGACAAGTACGGCACCGGCGGCGAGACCCGACTGCTCACCGGCAGCGGCGTCAGCTCCAACAACGGCACCAAGTCGACCCCGGCGCTGTCCGGCGACATCCTCGGCGACTGGCGCGAGGAGGTCGTGTGGCGCACCAGCGACAACACCGCGCTGCGCATCTACAGCACCCCGACCCCGACCGGCACCCGGATCCACACGCTGATGCACGACCCGCAGTACCGGGCCGCCATGGCGTGGCAGAACACGGCCTACAACCAGCCGCCGCACCCGGGCTTCTTCATCGGGGACGGCATGGGAACCCCGCCCGTGCCGAACATCTACCTGCGCTGAGCGCTCGTCGTGCTGGATGCCCTGCCCGCCGGGGACACCGGCACGGCAGGGTGGCAGGCACCGGGCCGCAGCCGCGGAATCCGCACAGCTCCGGCCCGGTGCACCACACCGCGGCACCCCCGACCCGTCCCGACCGGGGAGTGCCGTACCACCACCGGAACCAAAGTTACGCGCCGTCCGCGACGCGGGGGTGACGCCGTTATGAAGACCGTGTTTCGGGCGTTTCCAACAAGGTTCACCCGTCCCGGCGCAGCCCGCTCGCCACCTTGTCCGCGATCAGCTCGTACGAGCGCACCCGGTCGGCCACGTCGTACACCAGCGTGGTCAACATCAGCTCGTCCGCGCCGGTGCGCTCCAGCAGGCCGGTGAGCTGCCGGCGCACCGTCTCCGGCGACCCCAGCGCCTGCCCCTCCCGCCTGGCGAGCGCGAACTCCCGCTCCGCCTCCGTGTACGGGTACGCCGCCGCCTCGTCCGGCGTGGCGAGGGGCTCCGGCCGCCCCGAGCGCAGCCTCAGGAACGACAGCGCGCTCGGCCCCGCCAGCCACTCCGCCCGCTCGTCGGTGTCCGCGCAGACCGCGTTCACCGCCACCATCGCGTACGGCTTCTCCAGGAACCGCGACGGCCGGAAGTGCTGCCGGTACAGCGCCAGCGCGGGCAGCGTGTGCTGCGCGCTGAAGTGGTGCGCGAACGAGAACGGCAGCCCCAGCAACCCGGCGAGCTGCGCGCTGAATCCGCTGGACCCCAGCAGCCAGACAGCGGGCTGCAAACCCCGCCCCGGCGTGGCCGTGATCGGCCCCGGGCGCTCCCCGGAGAAGTAGTTCATCAGGTCGGCCAGTTCCCGGGGGAACCCCTCGGCCGACAGCCCCTCCATCGTCCGGCGCAACGCCAGCGCGGTGACCTGGTCGGTCCCCGGTGCCCGGCCGATCCCCAGGTCGATCCGGCCCGGGTGCAGCGCCTCGAGGGTGCCGAACTGCTCGGCCACCACCAGCGGGGCGTGGTTGGGCAGCATCACCCCGCCCGAGCCCAGGCGGATCGTCGAGGTGTTCGCCGCCAGGTGCGCGAGCAGCACCGCCGGCGCGGAGCTCGCGATCGCCGGCATGTTGTGGTGCTCGGCCACCCAGAACCGGCGGTAGCCCAACTCCTCCGTGCGCCGGGCCAGCTCGGTGGTGTGCCGCAGGGCCGCGCCGGCGGTGGCGCCGGCCGCGACCGGGGCAAGATCAAGAACAGACATCGGTACGTTGATCACGCGATCGTCCAACCCGCCGTGTGCCGGAATTGTTCCCCTCGCCGGGTACGTGTGGCTCAACCCATCCCGCGCGCCTGCTCGAAGATGAGGCTGGTCTGGGTGTGCTGCACCGCCGGGTCCACCGCGAGATGGTCCAGCACGAAGTCCCGCAACGCGTCCCCCGACGCCGCCCGCACGTGCAACACGTAGTCCTCCGCGCCCGCCACGTGGAACACCGACACCACCCCGGGCAGCCGCACCGACCGGGCCCGGAACGCGTCCACCGCCGCCCGCTCGTGCGCCGTCAGCCGCACCGACACCAGGGCCTGCAACGGCAGTCCCACCGCCGCCGGGTCGACCTCCGCGTGGAACCCCCGGATCGCCCCGCACTCCCGCAGCGACCGGGTCCGGGTCAGGCATGTCGACGGTGCCACCCCCACCCGGTCCGCCAGGGCGTTGTTCGGCAGCCGGCCGTCCACGGCCAACTCGGTCAGGATCGCGCGATCGACGTCGTCCAGGGCGGCGAAGGGCCGCACATCATTCGGTGCGAGGGGCATTCCACCATCCTGCTCCGAATTATCGCGTTGTCAAAGACCGACAAACAGAATCTTCTGCGACTCTCTTGCCGATCGTCGCCCTGATGTTCGACGCTTCCCACATGACGACCGTGGACACCAGAGCAGTGCACGCCGGCCGCGCCGACCTGGCCGCCCTCGGCGTCCACGTCCCACCCATCGACCTGTCCACCACCAACCCCCTGCCGTCGGTCACCGACGGCGGCGACGCGTACGAGCTCCTCGCCACCGGCGGCACCCTCCCACCCGGCGGCAGCGCCGTCTACCAACGCCTCTGGAACCCCACCGTCGCCCGCTTCGAGACCGCCCTCGCCGAGCTCGAAGGCACCGCCGCCGCCGTCGCCTTCGCCAGCGGCATGGCCGCCCTGACCGCCACCGTCCTCGCCGCCACCCGGGACGGGAAGCGCCACATCGTCGCCGTCCGCCCCCTCTACGGCGGCACCGACCACGTCCTCGCCACCGGCCTGCTCGGCACCGAGGTCACCTGGGCCCACCCCGACGGCGTCGCCGACGCCGTCCGCCCCGACACCGCCCTCGTCATCGTCGAGACCCCCGCCAACCCCACCCTCGACCTCGTCGACATCGCCGCCCTGGCCACCGCCGCCGGCGACGTGCCCCTGCTCGTCGACAACACCGTCGCCACCCCCGTCCTCCAGCAGCCCGCCCGGCACGGCGCCGCGCTCGTCCTGCACAGCGCCACCAAGAGCATCGGCGGCCACGGCGACGTGCTCGCCGGCGTCGTCGCCTGCGACGACCAGTGGGCCGCCCGGCTGCGCCAGGTCCGCGCCCTCACCGGCGCGATCCTGCACCCCCTCGGCGCGTACCTGCTGCACCGCGGCCTCCAGACCCTGCCCGTGCGGGTCCGCGCCCAGTCCGCCGGGGCCGAGAAGCTCGCCGGCTGGCTCGCCCGCCACCCCGCCGTCGCCCGCGTGCACCACCCCGGCATCGACGACCCGGCCGGGCTCGTCGGCCGGCAGATGGCCGGCACCGGCAGCCTGCTCGCCTTCGAGGTACGCGGTGGCGCGTCCGCCGCCGCAGCCGTCGCCGGGGCGTGCCGGCTGATCACCCACGCCGTCTCCCTCGGCGGGGTGGACACCCTCATCCAGCACCCGGCCTCGCTCACCCACCGGCCGGTCGAAGGCGACGCCAAGCCGGTCGGCGGCCTGCTGCGGATCTCCGTCGGCCTGGAGGACCCGGAGGACCTGCGGGCGGACCTGGAGCAGGCGCTCGCCGCGCTCGGCTGACCGGCAGAAGTCCGGCCCTGCGTTCAGGACTTCGGGCCGACGTGCCGGTCCAGGGCGGCGACCGCCTCCCGCCGGGCCACCGACAGCAGGTCGGGCCGGCACATCCGCCAGGCGACGCCCAGCAGGTCCAGTGCCCACTGGCAGAGCCCCATGACATCGGCGGACTCGTTGCCGAACGTGTAACGGGGATAGACGTACTCCTTGCCGCGCACGGTCACCCGGTTGGTCGCGCGGCGGCCGTCGGAGTGGAACAGGCCGCGCAGGAAGTCGTCGGGGTGCGCCGCGACGATCTCGCGCTGCCAGCCGGCGAGGACGATCGCCCGCTCGTGCTTCTTCGGGACGGGGTGCCCGTCGCCCAGGTAGAGGCCGAGCAGGTAGGCGTAGGCATCCGGACGTGTCGGATTGTCGACCTCGGGCGAGCACCGGTAGCAGCGTTTCGCCGTGCCGACGACGGCCCGCTCGGGGCGGTCGACACACCAGTGCCACCCAGTCTTGTAGGGCAGCGACGGCGAGCGAGCCACTGACCTGATGTCGTGGCCACGGGCGCGAGGCTCGCGAGCACGCGTACGCATGTCTGGAGGATGCACGCCCATATGGTCGAACGGGTGTATGACAAGAGTGCCGGGAGCGGGATTCGAACCCGCAAGCCCTTTCGGGCAGAAGTGTTTGAGACTTCCGTGTATGCCGTTCCACCATCCCGGCGGGTGGGCCCAACTGTACCGGACTACGCTTCTGCGGGAACATGGGTGGCAGTGGTTCGATGATCGATGGTGGGAGTGGCTCGTGGCCGAGACGCAGACGGATGCCGAGCGCAGGCGGGTGTTGATCGCCGAGGACGAGGCGCTCATCCGGCTGGACCTGGCCGAAATGCTGGTCGAGGAGGGCTACGAGGTGGTCGGCGAGGCCGGCGACGGCGAGACCGCCGTCCGGCTCGCCGAGGAACTGAAGCCCGACCTGGTCATCCTCGACATCAAAATGCCGATCATGGACGGGCTGGCCGCCGCCGAGCGGATCGCCGGCGCCCGGATCGCCCCGGTGATCATCCTCACCGCGTTCAGCCAGCGTGACCTGGTGGAGCGGGCCCGGGCGGCCGGCGCGATGGCGTACCTGGTGAAGCCGTTCCAGAAGAGCGACCTGGTGCCGGCGGTGGAAATCGCGCTGTCCCGGTACTCGGAGGTCGCCGCGCTGGAGGCCGAGGTCGCCGGCCTGACCGACCGGCTGGAGATCCGCAAGACCGTCGAGCGCGCCAAGGGCGCGTTGATGACCACGTACGGGATGACGGAGCCGCAGGCGTTCAAGTGGATCCAGCGCACGGCGATGGACCACCGGCTGACCATGAAGGAGGTCGCCGAGCGGATCCTCGCCGAGACCGCCGGCGGCGAGGTGGCCCAGCCGGCCCCCTGACGGCCCCGTCCGGCGGGGCCGGCGCTTCGCGGGCTCCCCGTCGCTGCGATCGATCGATATGATCGCGTCCATGCCTTCTCGGCGCCTGCGGGCGATGCCTGGCGTGGCGGCCGCGTGTTCGGCGGTGCTGGCCGGGTGCGCGGTGCTGCTGGCCGGGTGCTGGTCGGCCCCGCGTCCCGCGTCGGAGCCGACCCCGCTGCGCCCCGACTGGCGGGCGGTGACCCTGCCGACGCCGCCGGGCGCTCCGGGGCGGCTGCTGCTGCGCGACGCGGCGGCCTGCGGCGGGCGCTGGTTCGTGGTGGGCGCGGTCGCGGACGCGGCGGGTGTGACCCGGCCGGCGGCGTGGTCCAGCCCGGACACGGCGGCGTGGACGCCGTTGCGGTTGGCGGCGCGCAGCGGGTACGGCGCGCAGAACGTGCTGACGGCGGTGGGCTGCCGCGACGGCCGGCTGGCGGCGGTGGGCGCGAAGAGCGGCGGGGCGCACGGCAATCCCCGGGTGAGCACGTGGCGGCAGCTCGCCGACGGCTCTGTGGTGGAGGTGCCGGCGGAGTTCGAGGTGTTCGGCGGCCCGGACGCGGTGAATGTGGGGCGGATCGCGGGCGGCCCGGAGGGCTGGGTGATCGCCGGTAACCGGGGCACCGGTGCGGCGGCCTGGTCCTCGGTGGACGCGGGGGAGTTCCGGCTGGTCAGCGGCGTGCCGCCGCTGGCGTCTGACGCGGCGGGGCGGACCTGGGCGGCGGACGTGGCCGCGGGAGCGTCGGGTTGGGTGCTGGTGGGGTCGAAGCTGGCGTCGGGGCGGCCGGGCGGTGACCCGGCGGTGTGGACCTCGCCGGACGGCCTGGGCTGGCGGCGGGAGGCGCTGTCGGGCGTGGACACGCCGGGCGATCTCCAGCGGGTGGTCCGGGCGGGGGAGCGGCTGGTCGCGGTGGGTAGGCGCGGTGACGGCGTGGGGGCCTGGATCGAGGGGCCCGGCGGTGCTGCGGGGGCGACCCGGGCTGGGTGGCGGCCGGGCGGGGTGCTGGAGCGGGCCGGGGGCGCGTCGGCGCAGGTGGCGGGCCTGGCGGCGGTGGACGGTGGGATGGTCGCGGTGGTCCTGTCCGACGCGGGCGGGGCGGCCTGGTTCTCGACGGACGGTGGCGGCTGGTCGCCGGTGCTGGTGCCGGCCCCGTTGCCGGTGGGAGCGGACCGGTCGGTCGCGGTGGCCGGGGCGGGGGACCGGGTGTTGCTGCTGGTGGATGGCGCGCGGGGCGCCGGGGTCTGGTCGGCACGAATGCCGGACGGGCCCGGCTGAGCGTGCCTGCGGTTTGTTTCCGGACAGTGTCGGATGTCCGATTTCGCCCTTCCCCGCAGGGTGTGTGTTACAGCACCTCAGTGAATCTGGCCACTCAACGTAACGGTTAGGTCAACCCCGCTTCCCAGGTCTTACGGCGTGCCCTGCTGGTGGGATAACGTCCCGCCCCAGACCGGGTTCGCGGTCGGTTCGATCCCCTCCAGCAAGAGCCAATTTCCACATTGCGGCGGGTGATTCGGGCCTTCGGACGGAGGAGGGTACGAGCCGTGAGGCAGAAGCTCGCACGGGTGCTCGGTGGCGTGGCCATCAGCGCGCTCGTTTTCAGTGGCACGGCCGCGTGTAAGGCCGACAGCGGCACCGAGGAGGGTGGCAGCTCCGCCGCCTGTGACCTCAAGATCGGCTTCTTCGGCCCGCTCACCGGCGACGCCGCGGGTCTCGGTATCCACATGCGCAACGGCACCAAGCTGGCGATCGACCAGTACAACAAGGACAACGCGGACTGCAAGGTCAACCTCGAGCAGTACGACTCGCAGGGCGACCCGGCCAAGGCCCCGCCGCTGGCGCAGAAGGCGGTGGGCGACACCAAGGTCGTCGGCCTCGTCGGCCCGGCGTTCTCCGGCGAGTCCGAGGTGGGCGGCCCGATCTTCGACGCGGCCGGCCTGCCGGTCATCACCCCGTCGGCGACCAACCCGACTCTGACCACCAAGGGCTGGAAGGTCTACCACCGGGGCGTCGGCAACGACACCTCGCAGGGCCCGGCTGCCGGTCGCTACATCAAGAACGTGCTGAAGGCCGAGAAGGTCTACGTCGTCGACGACCAGTCGGCGTACGGCACGGGCCTGGTGAGCGAGGTCAAGAAGGTCCTCGGCTCGGTCACCGGCGAGGACAAGATCCAGGTCAAGCAGACCAACTTCTCCGCGGTCGTCACCAAGATCGTCGGCAGTGGCGCGACCGCCCTCTTCTTCGGTGGCTACTACACCGAGGCGGGCCTGCTGCTCAAGCAGCTCAAGGGCGCCGGCTGGAAGGGCACCATGGTCGCCGGCGACGGCGTGAACGACGCCCTCTTCATCAAGGTCGCCGGCCAGGCGGTCGCCGAGGGCACCGTCCTGACCTGCCCCTGCGCCCCGGCCACCGCGGCCAAGGGCACCTTCGTGACCGACTACAAGGCGGCCTTCGAGAACGCCGAGCCGGGCACCTACGCCGACGTGTCGTACGACATCACCAAGATCTACCTCGAGGGCATCAAGGCCGGCAAGGTCACCCGCGCCGACCTCCTCGCCTTCGTGAAGGCCTACAACAAGGCCGGCCCCGCCACCGGTGTGACCTACAAGTTCGAGGCCAGTGGCGAGCTGGACCCGGCGCAGGTGCTGGTCTGGGCGTTCAAGGTCAACGCGGGCAAGGTCGTTCCGGACATCGAGATCCCGAAGGCCTGACCGGTTCTCCGGTCCCGCCAGGGATACCAGACGACGCGGCCGGGAGTGAACCTCCCGGCCGCCTCGTTTGGCCGCACAGTTGGAGCCCCACTTGAACTTCGATGAGTTGTTCGGGAATTTCCCGGCCCTGACCATCACCGGGCTGGAACAGGGCGCGATCTACGCCCTGGTCGCCCTCGGCTACACCCTGGTCTACGGCGTCCTCCGCCTGATCAACTTTGCCCACTCCGAGGTCTTCATGGTCGGTACCTTCACCGCCTTCTGGACCTGGGAGGCCCTCGGCTACGACCAGAACTCCGCCGCGCCGGCCCTCGGCCCGCTGATCCTCGCGCTGGCGGCCGGCCTGATCGTGGCGGGCGTCGCCTCCGCGGCGACGGCGGTGACCGTGGAGCTGGTCGCCTACCGGCCGCTGCGGCGGCGCAACGCGCCACCGCTGGCCTTCCTCATCACCGCGATCGGCGCGTCGTTCGTGCTCGCCGAGTCCTTCGGCATCGGCACCTCCCGGGCGCCGTTCGGCATGCCGACGCTGCTCCCCTCCGAGACGCTGTTCACCGTTTTCGGCGCGGCCGTCACCAACATCCAGCTGCTGATCCTCGGCGTGACGCTGGTGATGATGGTCGGCCTGGACCAGTTCGTGAACCGCAGCCGACTCGGCCGCGGCATCCGGGCGGTGGCCCAGGACCCGGACACCGCCGCCCTGATGGGCGTGAACAAGAACCGGGTGATCCTGCTGGTGTTCGTGCTCGGCGGCCTGATGGCCGGCGTCGCGGCGCTGCTGTGGAACGTCCGCTACGGCTTCACGAAGTTCAACGTCGGCTTCCTGATCGGGCTGAAGGCGTTCGCGGCGGCGGTGCTCGGTGGCATCGGCAACCTGCGTGGCGCGCTGCTCGGCGGCCTGCTGCTCGGGGTGGCGGAGAACTACGCCGCCGGCCTGTTCGGCGGAGACTGGAAGGACTTCACCGGCTTCGTGCTGCTGATCGTGCTGCTGATGTTCCGGCCCACCGGCCTGCTCGGCGAATCTCTCGGGAGGGCGCGCGCATGACCGCCACCGTGGACAAGGGTCGGCCCGCCGGCTTCAAGGGCCGCTGGGCGGCCATGCCCAAGCAGGTCCGCTGGGCCGCCCTCGCGGCGCTGATCGTCCTGCTCTACATCCTGCCCAACAAGTGGTTCTACGAGTACCTGGGCTTCCCGATCGGGAGCGAGTACTTCGCTCTCTACACCACCCGGTCGGACTTCGCGGGCGTGCTGTTCGACACCGCGGTCTTCGTCCTGCTGGCCGTGGGGCTCAACGTGGTGGTCGGCTTCGCCGGCCTGCTCGACCTGGGCTATTTCGGCTTCTACGCGCTCGGCGCGTACACGGTCGCGTTGCTGACCTCGCCGGAGAGCCGGTTCGGGACGGAATGGCCGTGGCTGGCGGCGGTGCCGATCGCGGTCATGGTCGCGATGATCTCCGGCGTCGTCCTCGGTGGCCCGACGCTGCGGCTGCGCGGCGACTACCTGGCCATCGTGACCCTCGGCTTCGCCGAGATGATCCGGCTCTACGCCGCCCGCAACGAGGGCATCGCCCAGGGGCAGCGGGGCATCCCGGGAATCCCGCACCCGCCGGGCTCCGGCTCGGACGGCAAGCCGCTGTTCGGGGTGGTGGACGCCCGGCCGTACTACTGGCTCCTGCTGACGTTGATCCTCCTGGTGATCGTGCTGGTGCGGAACCTGGCCAACAGCCGGGTCGGCCGGGCCTGGGTCGCCACCCGCGAGGACGAGGACGCCGCCGAGGTCATGGGCGTGCCGACGTTCAAGTACAAGCTCTGGGCGTTCGCGATCGGGGCGGCGGTGGCCGGTCTGACCGGTGCCGTCTTCGCCGGCAAGCAGACGTTCATCAACTCGGACCAGTTCGTGCTGGAGAGCTCCATCCTGGTGCTCGCGGCGGTCATCCTGGGTGGTGTCGGCAACATCAAGGGCGCCATCGTCGGCGGCGCGATCACCTGGTACCTGCCGGAGTGGTTGCGCGGCGTCGGCGAACTGCTGGGGGTGGAGTTCGACGCGGCGGAGTACCGGATCCTGATCTTCGGCCTGGTCGTCATCGTGATGATGATCTTCCGTCCGCAGGGTATCGTGCCCAACCGGCGGCGGGCGGCGGAGTTCGCCGACCGGCGCCAGGAGGCGGTTCCGCAGGAGAAGGTGCCCAGTGAGTGACCCGCAGATGAAGAGCGAGCGCGACGCCAGCAGCGACCGCGACGTCACCGCCGACGGCCGCAGCACGGTCGGCGTGCCGCCAGCGAAGGGCCCCGACGGGCCCACGGCCACCGCCCCGGCGGCGCGGGACGCGGCAGGGCGGGAGCCGCTGCTGGAGGTCGACGACGTCACGCTGCGCTTCGGCGGCGTGGTCGCCCTCGACAAGGTCAATTTCACCCTCTACAAGGGGGAGATCCTCGGCCTGATCGGCCCGAACGGCGCCGGCAAGACGACCTGCTTCAACGCGATGACCGGCGTCTACCGGCCCACCGAGGGCGAGATCCGGTTCAAGGGGCAGCGCACCAACGGCAAGCGGCGGTCGTGGATCACCAAGGCCGGCATCGCCCGGACGTTCCAGAACATCCGGCTCTTCCCCGAGATGACGGCGCTGGAGAACGTGATGGTGGGCGCGGACGTCCACCACAAGACCAGCGTCATCTCGGCCATGCTGCGGCTGCCGCGGCACTGGCGGGAGGAGCGGGAGGGCCGGGAGAAGGCGTACGAACTGCTGCGGTTCGTCGGCATCGAGCGGCGCGCGAACGACCTGTCCCGCAACCTGTCGTACGGCGAAC
This sequence comes from Micromonospora sp. CA-111912, assembly GCF_050948415.1. Classification (NCBI taxonomy): domain Bacteria; kingdom Bacillati; phylum Actinomycetota; class Actinomycetes; order Micromonosporales; family Micromonosporaceae; genus Micromonospora; species Micromonospora sp. CA-111912. The sequence continues at coordinate 5,181,541 of NZ_CP192007.1, read as the reverse complement.
AGCGCCGGCTGGAGATCGCCCGGGCTCTCGCGACGGACCCCGCCCTGCTCTGCCTGGACGAGCCGGCCGCCGGCTTCACCCCGGCGGAGAAGGAGGAACTGCTCGGCCTGATCCGGTTGATCCGCGACAACGGCACGACCGTGCTGTTGATCGAGCACGACATGCGGCTGGTGATGGGCGTGACCGACCGGATCGTCGTGTTGGAGTTCGGCAAGAAGATCGCCGAAGGGCTGCCGGCCGAGGTCCGGGACAACCCGAAGGTGATCGCCGCGTACCTGGGGGTGCCGACCGATGCTGCTTGAGATCAAGGACCTGACCCTGCTGTACGGGCGCATCCAGGCGCTGCACGGGATCAGCCTGGTGGTCAACGAGGGCGAGGTGGTCGCGCTCATCGGCGCCAACGGCGCGGGCAAGACCACCACCATGCGGGCGATCTCCGGGCTGCGCCCGGTGGCCCAGGGCTCGATCGTCTTCGACGGCACGGACGTCACCCGGATGCGGGCCGACCTGCGGGTGACCCGCGGGATCGGGCAGGCGCCCGAGGGCCGGGGCGTGTTCCCCGGCATGACGGTGATGGAGAACCTGGAGATGGGGGCGTACACCCGCCGGGACAAGGCCGAGATCGCCAAGGACATGGCGATGGTGCTGGACCTGTTCCCCCGGCTGGCGGAGCGGCGCAAGCAGGCCGGCGGCACCCTCTCCGGCGGTGAGCAGCAGATGCTCGCCGTGGGTCGGGCGCTGATGGCCCGGCCGCGGCTGCTGCTGCTCGACGAGCCGTCGATGGGTCTGGCGCCGAAGCTGATCCAGCAGATCTTCGAGATCATCACTCGGATCAACGAGCAGGGCACCACGATCCTGCTGGTGGAGCAGAACGCCCAGCAGGCGCTGTCCCGGGCCCACCGGGGGTACGTGCTGGAGACCGGGCGGATCGTCAAGGAGGGCAGCGGTCGCGACCTCCTGCACGACCCGGCGGTCAAGGAGGCGTACCTCGGCGTGGCCTGACCCCGCGCCGCCGGCGGCCGTCCGTTCCCCGCGAGGGGAGCGGGCGGCCGCCGCCGTGTGGCCCGGCTAGCTGATGTAGAGCCGGAGGATGTAGCCGCGATCGCCGCACCGGTCGTAGAGGACGGCCTCGGGCACGCCGGTGGCCGCGTCCGTGGCGGCCGCCGCGGAGCACGGCCAGGTGCCGAGATTGCACTGGTAGCTGTCGTAGATGCCGGCCACGTAGCCGGCGCCGGCGCTCTGGCACGCCGCCAGGCTGCCGTACAGGCTGTGGGTGATCCAGCCGCCGGCCTGGGCCGGCGTGGCCGCCACGGCGAGCCCGCCGGCGGCCACGAGCGCCAGCACGGCGACACGCATGATCGTCTTACGCATTCCTATTCCCCCGTCCAGGCATGTGTGTCGATACCCTAGCGAGCGGATCGTGTTCCCGCCGGCCCGTGCGCGGCCGTGGCGGGCGTGGGCTGTCGGGCGTACGGGCTAGAGTCGCTCGCGTGACAGCTACGACGCCACGCCTGCTCCTCGTCGACGGACACTCCTTGGCATACCGGGCCTTCTTCGCCCTGCCGGTGGAGAACTTCTCCACCACGACCGGGCAGCCGACAAATGCCGTCTACGGCTTCACCTCGATGCTGATCAACGCGCTGCGCGACGAGCAGCCGACCCACATCGTCGTCGCCTTCGACGTGTCCCGCCGCTCCTTCCGCACCGAGAAGTACGCGGAGTACAAGGCGGGCCGCAGCGAGACCCCGGCGGACTTCAAGGGCCAGGTCAGCCTCGTCAAGGAGGTTCTGGCCGCGCTCCAGATCCCGGTGGTGGAGATGGAGGGCTACGAGGCCGACGACATCATCGCCACCCTCGCCTGCCAGGCCCGCGACCAGGGCATGACGGTGCTGATCTCCAGCGGCGACCGGGACGCCTTCCAGCTCATCGACGACAACATCACGGTGCTCTACCCGCGAAAGGGCGTCTCCGACCTGGCCCGGATGGACGCCGCCGCGATCGAGACGAAGTACGGCGTCGGCCCGCAGCGCTACCGCGACCTGGCCGCCCTGGTCGGCGAGACCAGCGACAACCTGCCGGGCGTGCCCGGGGTGGGGCCGAAGACCGCCGCCAAGTGGATCAACCTGTACGGCGGGGTCGACGGCGTCATCGCGCACGCGGACGAGATCAAGGGCAAGGCCGGCGACAGCCTGCGCGAGCGGCTCGCCGACGTGATCCGCAACTACGAGATCAACTGCCTGGTCTCCGACCTGGAGCTGCCGGTCCGCCCCGAGGACGCCCGCTGGGCCGGCTGGGACCGGGAGGCGGTGCACCAGGTCTTCGACACCCTGGAGTTCCGCATCCTGCGCGACCGGCTCTACCAGTACCTGGAGGCCGTGGAACCGGAGGCGGAGGCCGGGTTCGACCTGACCGGCGAGAAGCTCACCGAGCCCGGCGCGCTGGCCGGCTGGCTCGACGCGCACGCCCCGGCCGGCGTCCAGGTCGGCGTCGCGGTGAAGACCCCGGCGAAGCCGACCACCCCCCGGGAGCGGTACGAGCCTCAGCTCGACGGCGTGGCCCTGGCGCTGGCGGCCGGCCAGGCGGCCTGGTTCGACCCGGCGCAGCTGGCCGAGGCCGACGAGCGGGCCCTGTCCGGCTGGCTGGCCGACCCGCAGCGGCCCAAGGTGGTGCACGACAGCAAGCACGCCCGGCTGGCGTTCGCCGCCCGTGGCTGGTCCCTGGCGGGCGTGGCCCGCGACACCGAGCTGGCCGCCTACCTGGCCCGCCCCGACCAGCGCTCCTACGACCTGACCGACCTGGCGCTGCGCTACCTGCACCGGGAGCTGCGGGTCGACGCCCCGGAGACCGGTCAGCTCACCCTCGACGGCTTCGGCGACGACGGCGAGGCCGAGCAGAATTTGATGCTCCAGGCCCGAGCCACCCTCGACCTGGCCGACGCGATCGACGCCGAGCTGTCCCGCGACGGCGAGCAGTCCGCCCGGCTGATGGCGGGGGTCGAGCTGCCGCTGTCGGAGGTGCTCGCCACGATCCAGCAGGTCGGCATCGCCGCAGACCTGGACTACCTCCAGGAGCTGGAGGCGCACTTCGCGGGCGAGGTCAAGGCCGCCGCCCAGGGCGCCTACGCCGCGGTGGGGCGGGAGTTCAACCTGGGCTCGCCGAAGCAGCTCCAGGAACTGCTCTTCGGCGAGCTGGGGCTGCCCAAGACCAAGAAGATCAAGACCGGCTACACCACGGACGCCGACGCCCTCCAGTGGCTCCACGCGCAGAACCCGCTGCCGGTGCTGGAGCACCTGCTGCGCCACCGGGACGTGGCCAAGCTCAAGTCGACCGTCGACGGCCTGCTCAAGTCGGTCTCCGACGACGGCCGCATCCACACCACGTTCAAGCAGACGGTGGCGGCCACCGGCCGGCTCTCCTCCACCGACCCCAACCTGCAGAACATCCCGATCCGCACTGAGGAGGGCCGGCGGATCCGCCGGGCCTTCGTCGTGGGGCAGGGGTACGACTGCCTGCTCACCGCCGACTACAGCCAGATCGAGATGCGGATCATGGCGCACCTGTCGTCGGACGACGCGCTGATCGAGGCCTTCAACTCCGGCCGGGACTTCCACGCCGCCACCGCGTCATCGGTGTTCGGGGTGCCCGTGGAGGCGGTCACCGCCGACCAGCGCCGCAAGATCAAGGCGATGAACTACGGCCTGGCGTACGGGCTGAGCACGTTCGGCCTGTCCCAGCAGCTCGGGATCACCGCCGAGGAGGCGCGCGGGCTGATGGAAAACTACTTCGCCGGCTTCGGCGGCGTCCGCGACTACCTCAACGAGGTCGTCGCCCGGGCCCGGCGCGACGGCTACACCTCCACCCTCCTGGGCCGCCGGCGATACCTCCCCGACCTGGTCAGCGACAACCGGCAGCGCCGGGAGATGGCCGAGCGGATGGCGCTGAACGCCCCGATCCAGGGCTCGGCCGCCGACATCATCAAGGTCGCCATGCTGCACGTCGACGCGGCGCTGCGCGACGCCGGCCTGCGGTCCCGGATGCTGCTCCAGGTGCACGACGAGCTGGTCTTCGAGGTGGCCCCGGGCGAGCGGGACGCCCTGGAGGCGCTGGTCCGCAAGGAGATGGGCGGGGCCTACCCGCTGTCGGTGCCGCTGGAGGTGTCCCTCGGGGAGGGCCGCGACTGGAACAGCGCCGACCACTGACGCTCCACCCGGTCGCCGGGGCGCTCGGTCGCCGCAGCCCCGGTCACCGTGCACCGGGGCTGCGGCCCGTTCACTTGAGCGGGTCGTGGCCCCAGTTCATCAGCGACCACCGCCACTTCGTGTCGCGCACGTTCCCGGACGGCCGCTGCGCCATGTGCCGGCGGACGTACCCGACGACCTTGCGCATGTGCTGGTAGTCGGCCTCGGACAGCCCGGCCCGACCGCGCCGCAGCAGGTTGATGATCTTCCGGCCGGACTCGTGCCCGACCGACTCGCCGCCGCCCGCCCGGCCGCCCTTGTGCGAGCCGACCTGCTTCGACTCGTCGGTCTCCAACCACGTCGACAGCTCGCCCGGCTTCATGTTCACCGCCTCGGCGAACTCCCGGTACGTGTCGCGTCCCCGCTCAGCCCTGCTCACGGCGCAGCACCTCCGGCCGGTGGGCGACGTCCCGTCCCGAGTCGTCGACGCGGATGCGGTACTGCGGCTCGTCCTGCGACGCGTTCACGGTGTGCCCGCGCACGTGCGTCCGCTCGGTCAGCTCCTCCCGCACCACTCCGTGGGCGCGGCCGCTGTGGCTGGCCCAGGAGACGTGGTCACCCCTGCTGAACTTCTTCTCGGCCATGAGGCTGGCTACCCGGGGCGTCACCGGCCAAACGGGCGGCGGCTACGCGGTGAGCTCGGCGACCGGCAGCTTGATCTCGAATGGCTCGGTCAGCTCGATCAGCTCCGCGCTGTCGGCGACCAGCTCGTACTGCCGCTCACCGCTCAGGCTGAGCTGGCCGCTGAGGCGGTACGCGTACACGTGCACCGGATCCTGCTCGATGCGCCAGTAGAACGGGATGCCGGCGGCGGCGTACTCGCCCGGCTTGGCGAAGCGGTCGACCCGCCGGGTGCCGGGGGACACCACCTCCACCGCGAGGACGACGTCCTCCGGCAGGAGCAGGGAACGGTCGGACCGCACCTCGGCGCGGCGCAGCAGCACGTCCGGCTGTCGGCTGGTGTTCGCGTTGAGCGCCACCCCGACGGCCTGCGTGGCGCGGAGATGGTCGGGCGCGTGTTGCAACAACCAGCGGGCCAGGAGCAGGGAGATGTCCTGATGGCCCAGGGTGGGGGAGGGTGTCACCTGGATGACTCCGTCGACGAGTTCGACGCGCGGGGCGTCGTCCGGCAAATTGGGCAGGTCTTCCAGCGTGTAGTCGGCACGCTGCTGCCGGATCGGGTCCGGACACCAGGGGCCAGGTGGTGTCGCGATCGGCTCGGCGCTCACTCGGTCAGCGTAACCCCGGCCCTCGCCCGGGATGTCGCACCCGCTGTGCGACACCACTCAGTCGGCGGGCTTCTCCGCGACGAAGATGGCGGTGCCGGGAAAGAGCCGGCCGCGCAACGGGCTCCACTGCCCCCAGATCTCCTCGTGTTCCTCCGGCCACTCCGGCTCCACCAGGTCGACCAGCCGGAACCCGGCGCCGACCAGCTCGCGGACCCGATCGCCGAGGGTGCGGTGCTGCTCGACGTACGTCGCCGCGCCCGCCGCGTCCTGCTCCACGTACGGGGAGCGGTCGAAGTACGAGTGCACGGCCGTCAGGCCGTCCTGGCCCGGGTCGTCGAGGAAGACCCAGCGCATCGGGTGGGTCACCGAGAACACCCACCGGCCGCCGGGCCGCAGCACCCGGAACACCTCGCGCATCACCGCCGCCGAGTCGGCCACGAACGGGATCGCCCCGAACGCCGTACACGCGGTGTCGAAGGCCGCGTCCGCGAAGGGCAGCGCGAGCGCGTCGGCCTGCACCAGTGGCACCCGTACACCCGAGCGGTCGGCGGCCGCCGCGGCGTGCCGCAGCATGCCGATGGACAGGTCCAGCGCGACGGGTCTCGCCCCCGCCGTGGCCAGCCAGCGGGCGACGGCCGCCGCCCCGGCGCCCACCTCCAGCACCCGCCGCCCGGCGACGTCGCCGAGCAGCCGGGCCTCGGACTCCCGCAGCCCCTCGGGGCACCAGACGAACTCCACATCGCCGAGGAACGCGCCGTGCTCCGCCTGGTAGTCGTCGGCGTCGGCGTCCCACCAGCCACGGTTGGCCCGGCGGCTCTCCGCGTCGGTGACCGGGCGCCGCAGCACGCCCTGCGGGTCGGCGTGGTCGGCGTGGGTGGCGGCACCCGCCCGATCGTCGGTCATCGCGGCAGTCTAGTGGCCATCCGGCCTGGTCCCCGGTTCCGCGCCGAGGCGGCCCGCCGCCCCCGGCGCGGCGCCGGCCGGACAGGGGCAAAACAGCGCCTGTCGGGACGTAAGAGGCGGCGCATCACGAAAGCGGGCTGGATCACTTATGCCCGGGGCTTGCACGCTGTGGTAATGCACACGGTAGGCTGGACGATGCGCTCGCGGATCGTGTGCCTCGGCAGGGAGCAGGTGCGCGGTCGACGGAGCTACATCAGGATCTCACTCAGCGATCGTTCGGTGTGCCCGGCGACGGATCCGTTGGCGCGAACAGGTCACCGCGACACCAGCCTGCAGTGACAACCCAAAACCCATCCGACCGGAGCAACCGCCCACATGACGAGCAGCATCGAGGCCCCCTCGAGCGCCACCCGGGTCACCCACGACGATCTCGGTTCCGAGGAGGCTTTCCTCGCCGCGATCGACGAGACCATCAAGTACTTCAACGACGGCGACATTGTCGAAGGCACCGTCGTCAAGGTCGATCGGGACGAGGTCCTGCTCGACATCGGCTACAAGACCGAGGGCGTCATCCCCTCTCGTGAGTTGTCGATCAAGCACGACGTGGATCCCGCCGAGGTCGTCTCGGTCGGTGACCACATCGAGGCCCTGGTCCTCCAGAAGGAGGACAAGGAGGGTCGTCTGATCCTCTCCAAGAAGCGGGCGCAGTACGAGCGGGCCTGGGGCACGATCGAGAAGATCAAGGACGAGGACGGCGTCGTCCGCGGCTCGGTCATCGAGGTCGTCAAGGGTGGCCTCATCCTCGACATCGGGCTCCGCGGCTTCCTGCCGGCGTCCCTGGTCGAGATGCGGCGGGTGCGTGACCTGCAGCCGTACGTCGGCCGCGAGCTCGAGGCCAAGATCATCGAGCTGGACAAGAACCGCAACAACGTGGTCCTGTCCCGCCGGGCCTGGCTGGAGCAGACGCAGTCCGAGGTGCGCACCGAGTTCCTCAACAAGCTGCAGAAGGGCCAGGTCCGCAAGGGCGTCGTGTCCTCGATCGTCAACTTCGGCGCGTTCGTCGACCTGGGCGGCGTGGACGGCCTCGTGCACGTCTCCGAGTTGTCCTGGAAGCACATCGACCACCCGTCCGAGGTCGTCGAGGTCGGCCAGGAGGTCGAGGTCGAGGTTCTGGACGTCGACCTGGACCGCGAGCGGGTCTCGCTGTCGCTGAAGGCGACCCAGGAGGACCCGTGGCGGCAGTTCGCCCGCACCCACGCGATCCAGCAGATCGTGCCGGGTAAGGTCACCAAGCTGGTGCCGTTCGGCGCCTTCGTCCGGGTGGACGACGGCATCGAGGGCCTGGTCCACATCTCCGAGCTGGCCGAGCGCCACGTGGAGATCCCGGAGCAGGTCGTCCAGGTCGGCTCCGAGGTCATGGTCAAGGTCATCGACATCGACCTGGAGCGTCGCCGGATCTCGCTGTCGCTCAAGCAGGCCAACGAGGGCTTCGTCGAGGGCGAGGAGCACTTCGACCCGACCCTCTACGGCATGGCCGCGACGTACGACACCGAGGGCAACTACATCTACCCGGACGGCTTCGACCCCGAGACGGGCGAGTGGCTCGAGGGGTACGACAAGCAGCGCGAGACCTGGGAGAACCAGTACGCCGAGGCCCGTCAGCGCTGGGAGGCCCACACCAAGCAGGTGCAGACCTCCCGGGCTGCCGACGCCGAGGCCGCTGCCAACCCGGCTCCGCCGGTGTCCGCTGGTGGCACCACCACCACCACCTCGACCAGCTCGGCCCCGAGCCGGCAGGCCGAGGAGCCGGCCGGCACCCTGGCCACCGACGAGGCGCTCGCCGCTCTGCGGGAGAAGCTCGCCGGCGGCAAGTGACCCGCTGACGACGACGGGCCCCGTCCCCGCCGATCCGGTTTCACCGGGTCGCCGGGGGCGGGGCCCTCGCCATGCCCGGCCCCTGCGGGGGAGGGAGGGCCCTGCGGGGTGTCGTGCCCGTCCCGCGTCGTGCCTGTCCGCGTTCTGCTCGGCCCCCGCAAGATCGAGCACGACCGTGGGCCACCATCGGTGCCGGCACCCTGCACCCCGGCACCGGCCGTCGGGCCGGTTTGGCTCGGCGCCCGGGATCCGGTTGACTGGTCCGGTGTTGATGGTGGGACTGACCGGCGGAATCGCGTCCGGCAAGAGTGCTGTCGCGGCGCGGCTGGCCGCGCTCGGCGCGGTGTTGATCGACTCCGACCGGATCGCCCGGGAGGTGGTCGCCCCGGGCAGCGAAGGACTGGCGGAGATCGTCGCCGCCTTCTCCGACCGGGTGCTCGGCCCCGACGGCGCACTGGACCGGGCCGCGCTGGGCGCGGTCGTCTTCGCCGACGAGGCGGCCCGCCGCCGGCTGGAGGCGATCACCCATCCCCGGGTCCGGGCCCGCAGCGCCGAACTCGTCGCGGCGGCGGCACCGGACGCGGTCGTCGTCAACGACGTGCCGCTGCTGGTCGAGGTCGGGCTCGCCCCGACGTACCACCTGGTGGTCGTCGTGCGGGCGGAGGTGGCGACCCGGCTGACCAGGCTGGAGCGCGACCGGGGCATGGACCGGGCGGACGCCGAGCGGCGGATCGCCGCGCAGGCCGACGACGCCCGCCGCCGGGCGGCGGCCGACGTGGTGCTGTCCAACGACGGCACCCTCGACGAGCTGTACGCCGCGGTGGACCGGCTATGGCGGGACCGGCTGCTGCCGTACGAGGCGAACGTGCGAGACCGGCGCGCGGTGCGCCCCGAGCGGGTGAGGCTGACCGAACCCGACCCCACCTGGCCCCAGCAGTACGCCCGGCTGGCGGCCCGGATCCGGCACGCGATCGCCCCCGCCGACCTGCGGATCGACCACATCGGGTCGACCGCCGTGTCCGGCCTGGCGGCCAAGGACGTCATCGACATCCAGCTCACGGTGCCGAGCCTGGCCGAGGCGGACGGTCCGCTGGCGGACCGACTCGCCGCCGCGGGGTTTCCCCGGCTGCCCGGCCAGTGGTGGGACAACCCCCGGCCGGAGGGCCGCGACCGGTGGGAGAAGCGTCTGCACGGCAGCGCCGACCCCGACCGCCCGGTGCACCTGCACCTGCGTCCGGCGGGCTCGCCCGGCTGGCGCTACGCCTTGCTGATGCGGGACCACCTGCGCGCGGACCCGGACCAGCGGGCGGCGTACCTGGCGCTCAAGCGGGAACTGGCGGCCAGCGCGCCGGACACAGTGGCGTACACCACCGCCAAGGACCCGTGGTTCGACGAGGAGCACCACCTCGCCGAGGAGTGGGCGGCACGGAGCGGCTGGCGGCCCTGACCCGTCGTAACCGTCCTGGGCTGCGGGGCAGGGCGGCGACCGGGCGTCAGCGCCCCGGCTCGCGGGCGGGCGGGACGGGCGAGGGCAGCGCCGGCGCCCGCCCCGGCACGAGGTCGAGCTGGGCGTAGGTGCCGAGCCGGGTACGCAGCTCCAGCCGGCGGAGCAGGCCCGTCTTGTCGATCCAGTAGCGCAGCCGGACGGGCTGGGCGTCCACCTCGATGACGTCGACGGTCCGGTCGGCGAGGCGGTCCCCACGGATCCGGGTGGCTGACCGGGGTGGCCTGGTCGCCGAGCCCACCCGCAGCGCGGCGGCCAGCAGCACGTCGACGTCGTCAACGCCGGTCCTGCCGCGTTCCCAGGTGTGTCCGGCGCGTGGGGGCGGCAGCGGCGGCGCGACGAGCGCGTCCCCGGCGTACGGCGCCGACCAGACCCCGGCGGCGTCGTAGCGGCGCAGGGTCCGCCCGGCGGGTGCGTCGCGGGCACCGACCGACAGGTACGCGGCCCGTTCGGTCCAGCTGACCCAGCCCGTGCCGCGCAGGGTGACGCCTGGGGCGACGGGCGCGGTGAAGGTCGCAGCCGCGCCGCCCGCGGCGCGCATCCGGGCCGCCGCTCGCGCGAGCCGGTCCTCCTCGGGCTCGGTGAGCGCCCTGGGCAGCCCCGCCCGGCCGCCCAGCGCCGCCACCGGCCACAGCACCGGCCGGTTGGCCCGTTGCAGTTCCACCGTCACCGGCACGCCGCCGGGGAGGCGTCCCTCCAACCGGTGCAACCGGGTGTCCCGATCGATCCACCAGCGTGCCGCCCCGTCGAGGAGCGCGGTCCCGGCGGGCCTGGCGGCTGCGGCCGGCAGGCTCACCGCCGGGCCGGGCCAGCCCGCGATGCCGGCTCGCGGTGGGGACGCCGTGGGCGGGCCCGTGGGGCCGGCTGGGTGGGAAGCGGTGCGTGGGGTCGACGTGGCCGGTCGGCCGGCTTCCGGGGCCTCGTGCGGTCCTTGCCGGCCGGCGTCGTCGGGCAGCGGGGCCTGGAGGACGTCCACGGGCTGCCTGCCGGCCTCGGCGCGGGCCAGCCACCGGGCGGTGCCGGCAGGGATCGCCCCGGCCGGCTCGGTCCGGGGCGCGGCGAGCGCGAAAAGCAGGTCGAGGGTGGGGCGCAGGGGGCGGGCGGCGTCCCCGTCGGCGACCCGCCACCCGTCGACCGGGGGCACCATGGGCGGGGATGCCGGGGCCGGCACCGCCGTGGGGTCGGGCCGGGCCATCAGCAGCCCGGGGGTGGCCTGGACCAGGCCCCGGCCCCGCCCGGCCCCCGGGCCGCCGACGTCCACGTAGGCCAGCGGCCGGGACCAGTCCACCCAGCCCACCACGTCGGTGCGGGCGGCGGCGGTGCCGATCGTGATCCGCAGGCCGGACCGGACGTCCCGGTGGTTGGTGACCCGGACGGCGGCGAGCCGCTCCGCCTCGGCGGGGGTCAGCGGCCGGGCCGGCTCCGGGGCCGCCGGCGCCCAGGTCAGCAGACCGGCGGCCAGGCCCGCGGCGGAGGCGACGGCGATCGCCCCGAGGGCGACCACGGTGGTACGCCGACGCCGGCTGTCGCGCCGGTCGCCTGCGCCGTCGGTTGCCGAAAGGTGACGGCTCCGGTCGGGTGCGGCGTCGGCGCCCGGCCCACGCGGGTCCCGGTCGAATGCGGCGCCGCAGGCGCCCGGTGGGCGGCGATCCCGGTCGGGTCGGGGCGTCGGGTCGGGGGAGTTGTCCACGGCAGGATGAACGGCCGGCGCGCGTGACAGGTGACGCACGAATCGCCCCTGGTGGGGCGCTCGCGGCGGCCGGTCTGCGCGTCGCGCGACCACCGGGGGTGCGCACGCCGGTGATGTCCGGGTGCTGCGACCCCCTGTGCCGGGGGCGCCGGCCGTTGAGGCCAGGCCGCCGGCCCGGACGGCCGCCGCGAGCGGCCTACGGCCCATACCCTAGCGCGGTGAGATGTGCCACACAATGCGAATATTGAAGCCGATCACTGACTGACGGTGGTCGCCACGTTGTGTCGGGCCCCCGGCGTACGGTTGGGGTCATGGCGCTCGACATTCCCCGGCTCGACGGCCGATTCCAGGTGGTCAGCGATTTCCAGCCGGCCGGCGACCAGCCGGCAGCCATCGACGATCTGGAGCGTCGGGTGCGGCGCGGAGATCGCAACACGGTCCTGCTCGGCGCGACCGGCACGGGAAAGAGCGCCACCACGGCCTGGCTCGTCGAGCGGTTGCAGCGCCCCACCCTGGTGCTCGCCCCCAACAAGACGCTCTGCGCCCAGCTGGCGAAGGAGTTCAGCGAGCTGCTGCCGCACAACGCGGTGGAATACTTCGTCTCCTACTACGACTACTACCAGCCCGAGGCCTACATCCCGCAGACCGACACCTACATCGAGAAGGACTCCTCGGTCAACGAGGAGGTCGAGCGGTTGCGGCACTCGACGACCATGTCGCTGCTCACCCGCCGCGACGTGGTCGTGGTGGCCACGGTCTCGGCGATCTACGGCCTGGGCACCCCGGAGGAATACCTCGACCGGGCCGTCCGGGTCGCCGTCGGGCAGGAGCTCGACCGCGACCAGCTGCTGCGTCGCCTCGTCGACATCCAGTACACCCGCAACGACATGTCCTTCCAGCGGGGCACGTTCCGGGTGCGCGGCGACACGCTGGAGATCATCCCGGCGTACGAGGAGTTGGCCATCCGGGTCGAGCTGTTCGGCGACGAGGTGGAGAAGCTCTACTACCTCAACCCGCTGACCGGTGACGTGGTCCGTGAGGTCGACGCTCTGATGATCTTCCCGGCCACGCACTACGCCGCAGGCCCGGAGCGGATGGAGCGGGCCACCCGCGACATCGAGGCCGAGCTGGCCGAGCGGCTCGCCGAGCTGGAGCGGCAGGGCAAGCTGCTGGAGGCGCAGCGGCTGCGGATGCGCACCACCTACGACCTGGAGATGATGCGTCAGGTCGGCTTCTGCTCCGGCATCGAGAACTACTCCATGCACATCGACGGCCGGCAGCCCGGCAGCCCGCCGCACTGCCTGATCGACTACTTCCCGGACGACTTCCTCACCGTCGTCGACGAGTCGCACGTGACGATCCCCCAGATCGGCGGCATGTACGAGGGCGACGCCTCCCGCAAGCGGATGCTCATCGACCACGGCTTCCGGCTGCCGAGCGCCGGCGACAACCGGCCGCTGCGCTTCGACGAGTTCCTGGAGCGGGTCGGCCAGATGGTCTTCCTCTCCGCCACTCCCGGCCCGTGGGAGCTGGAGCGGGCCCAGGGCGAGTTCGTCGAGCAGGTGATCCGCCCGACCGGCCTGCTCGACCCCGAGGTGGTGGTGAAGCCCACCCGGGGGCAGATCGACGACCTCATGCACGAGATCAAGCTGCGCACCGAGCGGGACGAGCGGGTCCTGGTCACCACGCTGACCAAGAAGATGGCCGAGGACCTGTCCGACTACCTGCTGGAGAACGGCATCCGGGTGCGCTACCTGCACTCGGAGGTGGACACGTTGCGCCGGGTGGAGCTGCTGAGCGAGCTGCGCAAGGGCGACTACGACGTGCTGGTCGGCATCAACCTGCTCCGGGAGGGCCTCGACCTGCCCGAGGTGTCCCTCGTGGCGATCCTCGACGCCGACAAGGAGGGCTTCCTGCGCAGCGGCCGGTCGTTGATCCAGACCATCGGCCGGGCCGCCCGGAACGTCTCCGGCCAGGTGCACATGTACGCGGACAAGATCACCCCGTCGATGGCGACGGCGATCGAGGAGACCAACCGGCGCCGGGACAAGCAGATCGCCCACAACAAGGCGCACGGCATCAGCCCCGAGCCGCTGCGCAAGAAGATTCACGACATCCTCGACGACATCTACCGGGAGGCGGAGGACACCGAGAACTCCCGGATCGGCGGGGCGGCGCGGCAGCTTTCCCGGGGCAAGGCGCCGGTCAAGGAGACCCGCAGCCGCAGCCGGATCGGCGCGGCGGGCCCGTCCCGTGAGGGGATGGCCCGGGCCGACCTGGCCCAGCTCATCCAGGAGCTCAACGACCAGATGCTGGCCGCCGCCCGTGAGCTGCAGTTCGAGCTGGCCGCCCGCATTCGCGACGAGGTCTCCGACCTCAAGAAGGAGTTGCGGGGGATGGACGCGGCCGGCGTGAAGTGACCGGGGAACGGGCCCCCGGGGAAGGCACCGGGTCGGTGGGTTCCGGTGCCCCGCCGTCGCATCCCACCGGGCCGTCGCACCCCACCCGCGAGCGGGCGGCTGCCCCGGTCGACCCGCTCGACGAGGCCGTCGTCGGTCTGCCCGCCCCGGCGCTGCGCCCGTTCGTCGGCCACTACCTCGGCTACCGGCAGCGCGTCGAGCGGGAGCTGCGCCGTCGCGAGGTGGCCGGGGCCTTCGTGGTGGTCGTACTCGGCTGGGGAGCCCCGCTGGACATCGTCGATCCGCGCGACCCCGCCAGGTCGGCGTACCGGGTGGACTCGTTCGTGGCCGGCACCTTCGACGCGTGGTGCACCACCAGCACGGTCGGGGCCGGCACCGGGGTGCAGCTCACGCTCACCCCGCCGGCCGCCCGTCGGATGCTCGGCGTGCCGCTCGGTGAGCTGACCAACCGGGCCCTCGCGGCGGAGCAGCTTCCCGGCGGCTGGCTCGACCGGCTGCGTGGGCGGTTGGCCGACACGCCCGACTGGGCCGGGCGGTTCGCGCTGCTCGACGCCGCGATCGGGGCCAGGCTCGCCGTGGCCGACCCGGTGGATCCCGCGCTGCGGTGGGCCTGGGGGCGGCTCGCCCGCAGCGGCGGGCTGGTGGGCGTCGGGGCGCTCGCCGAGGAGCTGGGGTGCAGCCGCCGGCACCTGGCGGCACGGTTCCGCCGGGAACTGGGGCTCACCCCGAAGACGACCGCTCGGCTGCTGCGCTTCCAGGGGGCGTACGCCCTGCTGACCGGCACCCCGCCCGGCGGTGCGCCGGCGGGGCCCGGCGGCGCGGACGAGCGCGGGACGGGTCCGGCCGAGCACGGCGGCGGCGGGTCGGGCGGCGCGGCCGGGCACGTCCGCCGGGACCCGTACGGCCTGGGGGGCCGGCCCGCCGGCGCGGAGCTGGCGGCGGCCTGCGGCTACTACGACCAGTCCCACCTGATCCGCGACTTCCGCGAGTTCGCCGGGGACACCCCGGCTGGCCTCGTCGGTTCGCGGTCACATTCGTCCAATCCCCGCTGACCGGCCGCCCGCAGAATCGGGGTATGCGTACGATCTACCCGATCCTCCGGTATCCCGACCTCCAAGCCGCCGTCGACTGGCTGCACGCCGCCTTCGGCCTCGAACCCCGGGCGGTGCACCGCGCGCCGGACGGGACCGTCGTCCACGTCCAGCTGGTGCGGGAGACGGGCATGGTCATGCTCGGCGCGGGCCCCGGCCCCCGGTCCCGCCCGGCCGAGGACGACTACGCGGTCTATGTCGCGGTCGACGACGTGGACGCCCATCACGCCCAGGCGCGGGCCGCCGGTGCCCGGATCATCCGCGAACCGTTCGACACCGACTACGGCTCCCGGGACTACGCCGCCCGGGACCTGGTCGGCAACATCTGGTCGTTCGGCACCTACCGTCCCTGACCCGCCCTCGGGTGCGGGTGGCGGTCACGGGGCACCACCGGCACCCGTTGCGGACGGCGAGCAAGGTATTGCAGCGTGTGATCGATCTGCGTACTCTCCGTCCTGGGAGGCGGGGATGCCGTTGCCAACGAGTCCGGTGATCCGACGTGCGCGACTCGGTGCCGAGTTGCGCCAGCTACGCAGGCGGGAGGAGCTCACCCTTGAGCAGGTCTGTGAGCGGCTGGGCTGGGCATCGACCTCCAAGCTGTCCCGCATCGAGCTGGGCCAGAGCCGCCCCGATCTCGCCGACGTGCTCGACCTGCTCGATGTCTACCGGGTCGCCGCCGAGGAACGCGACGCGCTGATCGTCATCGCCCGGGACGCGGCCATCGGTCGTGGCTGGTGGAAGACTCTCGGCGGGATGGGCGAGCGCCAGCGTGCGTACGCCGAGCTGGAGGCCGGGGCGGCGACCGTGGTGGAGTACCAGCCGGCCGTCGTGCCGGGCCTGTTGCAGACCCCGGCGTACGCCCGGCTGCGTCTCGGGGTCGCCCGGCTGCTGCACCCCGACGTCGACGTGGAGGCCGACGTACGGGCCCGGCTGGTTCGGCAGGAGGTCTTGCACCGGGCCGAGCCGCCGCAGTACACGGCGCTGTTGGAGTTCACCGCCTGCGGCCCGGGTGGGTTGCCGGAAGGGGTCTGGCGCGAGCAGGTCCGCCACCTGGCCCTCCTGTCCCGCAAGCCGAACGTGACGATCAGGGTGGTGCCGCCCGGCGTCACGACCGGCGCCGCCCATCCGCTGACCCCGTTCGCCCGGTATTCCTTCCCCGACCCGGCCGACCCGCGCACCGTGATGCTTGAGGCGCTGACCACCGATGTCCGGCTGGTCTCCGCCGCCGACCTCGCCTGGTACGACGCCGTGGTCGACCGGATGCTCGACTCCGCCCTCCCGGCAGCCGAGACGACGGCGCTGCTGGCCCGGCTGGCCGACGATCCGGCGTTGCCGTCGCCGACGGGTCCGGGCGGCCATCCACTGGCCTTCCGCGTGCGGCCGGAGGAGGTGGCGGCGGTGCCCCGGCCCCGCCCGCCGCAGGACTGAGCCCGGATTGTCGCCACGCCGCCACCGGGCCCGGCGGCCCCGAGCCCGTCGGCACCGGTGGCCGGCGCGTCAGGCGCACTGTAGGCGGGGGGTACGACATTCGGCGGCCGACCGCTACGGCGGGCGCACCCGTCAAGCGCACCGGCGGGCGCACCCGCAGTGCCGGGGTCGCTCAGGCAGGGACGTCGACGAAGTGCTCGACCAGCGGCGGGCCGGCGAAGTGTGGGCCGATCAGCTCCCGCCACCGGGTGAACCGCTCGGTGCCCCGGAAGTTCGCCTCGTGCGCCTCGACGGAGTCCCACTCGACCAGCAGCACGAATCGCGACGGCGACTCGATGCCGCGGGTCATCCGCACCGAGCGGCAGCCGGGCGTCGTCGCGAGGATCTCGTGACCCTGCGCGTACGCGGCGGCGAACGTGTCCTCGTGTCCGGGCACCACATCGATGAGCGCGACCTCAAGCACCATGCCCCTGAGCCTGCCACGTACCCGTCCGGGACGGACGACGCGGGGGCACTGTCCCGCCCCTCGGACCAGCCCGCCCCCCGCGCCCCGCGCCCGCCCGCCCCCGCCCCGCCCCGCCCCGCGCCCGCCCGCCCCCGCCCGCCCCCGCCCGCCCCCGCCCGCCCCCGCCCGCCCCCGCCCGCCCCCGCCCGCCCCCGCCCCCGCCCTGCCCTTCCACGTTCCGCCGCCGAGCAAGATCGCGCTGAAACACGGAAAGAGTGGCCTCGGCATCGCTGCGTGGCCACTCTTTCCGTGTTTCAGCAGCAAGTTGATCGCTGCCCGGCCTGATGCGGATCTCTGCGGGCGCTGGCCGCCTCGATCGGCGTCGGGCGGGCTGGTGGCGGGAGGTGTGCGACCGCCGAGCGGGCAGCACCGGTTCCGGGATGGCCTCCTAGGAAGCTCTACGGGCGGAGACTTCCGTCACGCCGGACGTGGTGGGATCGTCGATGTGCGGTCCCGAAGATGCGGCCGGAGGCCTCGATGGGGAAGAATGGTGGCGAAGGAGGGGAGTATTCCCCCGTGACGGAGTCGTCAGCACGGTCGACCATCGCCCCCGGTGGCGCGACCCGGCTCCGTCGGTCAGCGGTCCACACGTGGGCCGCTGGCGGAAGAGACCTCCGACAGCCACCACTGTTTCGCGTTGCCGCAACCCGCCCGCCCGCATGGGGCGTACGGTGTGCCCGACGCCGCGTGTCTGCCGGAGGATTGGATTGAACGTGTCCGGATTGGTGTGGGCGGTAACCCTCGTCGCACTGACAGCGGTTCTGGTCGTCGACCTGCTGATCATCGGCCGCCGGCCGCACGAGCCGAGCGTCCGAGAGTCAAGTCTATGGGTCGCCTTCTACGTCGGGCTGGCCCTGGTCTTCGGCGTGGGGCTCTGGCTCGCAGCCGGCCCCGGCGTGGCCGGCGAGTTCTACACCGGCTGGCTCACCGAGTACAGCCTCTCGGTGGACAACCTCTTCGTCTTCGTGATCATCATGGCCCGCTTCGGGGTGCCCCGGCCGTACCAGCAGAAGGTGCTGCTCATCGGCATCGTGCTGGCGCTGGTAATGCGCGGCGGGTTCATCGCCGCCGGTGCGGCGCTGATCTCGCAGTTCTCCTGGGTCTTCTACCTGTTCGGCGCGTTCCTCATCTACACGGCGATCAACTTCTTCCGGCAGGGTGAGCCGAACGAGGACGACTTCTCCGAGAACCTGCTGATCCGGTGGAGCCGGCGGGCGCTGCCGATCTCCCGGGACTACGACGGCGCGAAGATGATCACGCACGAGCGCGGCCGCCGGCTGTTCACCCCGATGTTGGTCGTCATGATCGCGATCGGCACCACCGACCTGATCTTCGCGCTGGACTCGATCCCGGCGATCTTCGGCATCACCCAGGAGCCGTACCTGGTCTTCACCGCGAACGTGTTCGCGCTGATGGGGCTGCGCCAGCTCTACTTCCTGCTGGGCGGGCTGCTGGACCGGTTGATCTACCTGAGCATCGGGTTGTCCGTGGTCCTCGGCTTCATCGGCGTGAAGCTGGTGCTGGAGGCGCTGGCCGACAACAACCTGCCGTTCGTCAACGGCGGGGAGCCGGTGGGCTGGGCCCCGCACATCCCGATCTGGCTTTCCCTGGTGGTCATCCTCGGCACCCTGCTGGTGGCGACCGTGGCCAGCCTGATCAAGTCGGCCCGGGACCGGCGGCGAGAGCTGACCGCCGCCCGGGGCTGACAACCCACCCGACGCCAAGGGGCGCTCCCGCACCGGGAGCGCCCCTTGGCGTCGGTGCCGGGCGGGTTGCGCCATGCCGCAGTGCCCCGTGCCCGGTTGGCCGGGCCTGGGTTGGGCTTAGCTGGGCGACGGGTCAGACCCGGTGCACGCCGACCAGGGTGGCGGTCCGGCCTGCCGGCATCGCCTCCTCCACCACGCCCCGATGCTGGTAGCAGGCGTGTAGGAGGCGCCGGTTCGCTGCGGCGTCCGGCTCGGCGCTGACGAAGCCGATGTGGTGGATCTGCCGGCCGGGCCGGGCGAAGAAGTACAGGTCGCCGGGTCGTTCGGCGCCCAGCGGCAGCGGGGTGGTGGCCCGGGCCTGGTCGGCGGCGTCGCGGGGCAGCACCACGCCGAACCGCCGCCAGGCCAGGTGCACCAGGCCGGAGCAGTCGATCCCGTACGTCGACAATCCGCCCCAGACGTAGATCACGTCGCGCAGTCGGGCGGCGACGGCCAGCACGTCCCGGGCGGGCGGCGGCTCGGTGGGCAGGGGCACGAGGTGGCTGTCGGGTAGCCAGAGCGGCCGGTCGTGCCCGGAGGCGTGCACGGGGCGCCATCCGTCGGCCGGTGGGCCCGCCGGGGCCAACCGGGTGCCGAGGACGATGCCGGCGACGACCGGCTCGCCGCCCGGGGCCGTACGCAGGGCGGTGACGGTCGCGTCGACGACCCAGGGGGCGTCCGGTCCCTGCGGGTCGTCGGGTGCGACGGGGGCGAGCTGGGCGGCCGGCAGCCAGCCCGGGTAGCCGCGCGAGTCATGGGTGGCCGAGGGCTGCTCGACGGCCACCACGTGCGCCCAGCCGTCGGGGCGCAGCGCGGTGACCAGCACCCGTTCCCCGAACAGCAGTTGGCTCAGGACGCAGTCACCCACCTGCTGCTCGGGGTCCATGCCGGAGATCCAGGCGGCGACGTCGGCTTGCGGGTCGAGGGCGGGGCGGTCGACGGGGCGTACCTCCTCGGGGCTGGTCCACAGGGTCGCGACCGCGACCCGGACGACGGCCTCATGGCCCGGTTGCAGTTCCACGTCCACTCCCAGCTCCGATGTCACCTGCCGTGACCCTATGAAAGAAAGTGCCGAGCATCAACCGGGCGATCGCATATTTGCTACAGACACGGAGGCGATGCCGAGGCCGGGGGAGTCCGGCAGCAGCACCGTCGCCCCGTCGTACCGGATGCCGCCGCGCACCGGCGACCAGGCCAGCCACCAGGCGGCGTCGAGGTCGGAGACGGCGGTGGTCCGGTACGCGGCGACCAGGCTGGCTGCGGCCCCCACCCCGACCTGGCTCTCCATCATCGAACCGACGATGGTGCCGACGCCGTGCGCGGCGGCCAGGTCGAGCAGGGTCCGGGCGGCGTGCAGGCCGCCGCACTTGGCGAGCTTGACGTTGACCATGTCGGCGGCCCGGCGGCGGATGACCTCGACCAGGTCGCGCACGCCGAAGACCGACTCGTCGGCCAGGATCGGCACGCCGACCCGGTCGCTGACCCAGGCCAGCCCGTCGAGGTCCCAGCGGGCCACCGGCTGCTCCACCAGCTCCACGTCCAGCCCCGCGTCCTCGATGCCGCGGATCACCCGGACCGCCTCGCGGGGCGTCCAGCCCTGGTTGGCGTCCAGCCGGATCTGCACGCCAGGGCCGACGGCGGCGCGGACCGCGCGGACCCGTTCCAGGTCGCCCGCCGCGTCGGTGCCCACCTTCAGTTTCAGCACCGCGAATCCCTCGGCCCGCCGCTGCCGCGCGGCAGCGGCCAGGTCGGCGGCGTCGCCCGCGGCCAGGGTGACGTCCGTCGGCACCCGCAGGGCCGTGCCGCCGAGCAACCGCACCAGGGGTACGCCGAGCCGGCGCGCGGCCAGGTCGTGCAGCGCGGTGTCCACCGCGGCCTTGGCGGCCTCGTTGCCGGCCACCGCGCGCTGCACCTCGACGCAGCGGGCCACCAGGTCGTCGGCGTCCCGCCCGACCAGAACCGGTGCGAGCATCTCCCGGACGCAGGCCTCGGCGCCGGCCAGCGACGCCCCGGTCACCTGCCACACCTGCGGCGCCTCGCCGAACCCGGACCGTCCGTCCTCGTCGACCAGCTCCACGATCAGGGTGTCCACGGTGGTGGTACGGCGCAGCGCCGTCACGAACGGGGTGTGCAGGGGCGCGGAGAGCCGGTGGGTGCGCACCACGGCGATTGTCATGTGCGGCACCCTATACGGCAGCGCACGACGACAGGGGAGGCCGGATGACGGGGCAGGGCTGGGAACTGGTTGGCGCACCGAACGCGCGTGACCTCGGCGGCATGGTGGGTGCGGATGGGCGGCGGGTGCGGGCGGGCCGGTTGATCCGGACACCGGCGCTGGGTCGGTTGACCGACGACGACCTGTCGACGCTGGGGAGGATCGCCCCGGCCTGTGTGGTGGACCTGCGCGACGACTCGGAGATCGCGGCGGCACCGCCGAACCGGCTGGCCGGCGAGCCCCGGGTGGTGCGACTTCCGGTGTACGACGAGGCCCACCCGGTCTTCACGGCGGTGTCGGAGGTGCTGCTCGGGCACAACCTGGGCGCGGAGGCGACGCTGGCCATGCAGGGCAGCCCGGCGGCGATGGCGGGGATCTACCGGTGGTTCGTCACCGGGGAGGCGGCCAGGGTGGGCTTCGGCGGGGCGGCCCGGCTGGCCGCCGACGCGGGGAACCTGCCGCTGCTGTTCCACTGTTCGGCCGGCAAGGACCGCACGGGCTGGCTGTCGGTGGTCCTGCTCACCGCGCTGGGCGTGGACGAGGCGGCGATCCGGGCGGACTACCTGCGGACCAACGAGCAGACGGAGAGCCTCAAGGAGGTCATCCTCACCGCGATGCGGGCCCGGCAGCCGGAGCTGGCGGAGGCGGCGATCCGGCCGCTGATGGAGGTGCGCGGTGAGTACCTGGAC
The DNA here is from genome assembly GCF_050948415.1 of Micromonospora sp. CA-111912. Taxonomy (NCBI): domain Bacteria; kingdom Bacillati; phylum Actinomycetota; class Actinomycetes; order Micromonosporales; family Micromonosporaceae; genus Micromonospora; species Micromonospora sp. CA-111912. Next base: position 5,160,009 of record NZ_CP192007.1, on the reverse strand, counting down.
GCCGCGTACGACGAGGTCCGCCGGGTGCACGGCTCGTTCGACCGGTACCTGCGCGACGGGTTGGGCCTGACCGACGCGCACCTGGCGGCGCTGCGGGGCAGCCTGCTGGACTGAGGCCGGCGCGCGGCGGGGGTGGGAACACCACCGCGCCGGGCCTGCCAGGTGCGTGGCGGGCCGGCGCGGCGTCTGCCGGATGCGAGCTGGGCCGGCGCGGCGTCTGCCGGATGCGAGCTGGACCGGCGCGGCGTCTGCCAGGTGCGTGGGTCGCAGTGGCGGCGCCTGCCGGGGGCGGGTCTAGCCGGCGGGGCACAGGTCGTGGCGGGCAGCCCAGGCCCGGGCGGAGATGTCGGCGAGCACCAGGCAGGCGTCGTCGGAGGACTCGTCGCCGGTGGCACCCCCGTCGGCGAGGTCGGTGGTGGTGCAGACGACCAGCACGTACGGCGGGGCGTCGGGCGGGTAGATCACCCCGGCACCGTGCCGGACGCCGCGTACCCAGCCGTTCTTGTGGGCGATGCGGACCCCCTCGGGCAGCCCGGCGGCGAGATCCTCGCGGAACTCCTGGGCGAACAGGACATCGAGCATGGCGGCGCAGCCTGCGGGGGAGGCGAGCGGCCCGGGCCGGATCGCCCCGGCGGCCAGCCCGCCGAGCAGGGCCGCCAGGTCGGCGGCGGTGACCAGGTTGGTGATCCCGGCCTCCCGGGCGGCGAAGTCCTCGATGCCGCGCCCGGTGACGCTGTGCCGGGCGCCGGCGAGCGCCCAGGCGTCGGCCACGGCGGGCAGCCCGACGTGGCCGAGGCAGACGTTGGTGGCCAGGTTGCTGGAGCGCACGATCATCCGCTCGGCGAGCCAGCGCAGGGGTGCGCCGTGGCCCTCCCGCTGCCAGACGGCCTCGTCGTTGTCGTAGTGCCGGGCGCAGGAGAACCGGGGCGCGCCGGGCCGGGCGGAGTCGAACTCGTTGCGTACGTCGACGGGGGCGGCCAGGTCGAGGGTGCCGGCCTCGGCCGCCCGGTGCAGGGCCAGCAGTACGGCGACCTTCATGGTGCTGGCTGCGTAGTGGGTGGCGTCGGGGTGGCGGGTCCAGGTGGGGGCGGCGTCGAGCCGGCCCAGGTACGCCGACACGGTGCCCGGCAGCGTGTCCAGATGCGCGTCGAGCTCGTCCCAGATCATGCCGGTGACCGTAGCGGATCCGGCCGCCGACGGGCCGGGTGCGGGGGCCGGACGTAGGAGGCCGGACGCGGAGCGGGCCGGGAGGTGATCCCTCCCGGCCCGCCCGGTACGTCGTGCTCGGCCGTCAGCCGGCGTGCTTGCGGCGGGCGGTCGCGCGGGCGCGCTGCGTCTGGTCGAGGACGACCTTGCGGATGCGCACGGACGCCGGGGTCACCTCGACGCACTCGTCCTCGCGGCAGAACTCCAGGGCCTGCTCCAGGGACAGCTTGCGCGGCGGGATCAGCTTCTCGGTCTCGTCGGAGGAAGAGGCCCGCATGTTGGTGAGCTTCTTCTCCTTGGTGATGTTGACGTCCATGTCGTCGGAGCGGGAGTTCTCCCCGACGATCATGCCCTCGTACACCTCGGTGGTCGGGTCGACGAAGAGCTGGCCGCGCTCCTGAAGGTTGATCATGGCGAACGAGGTGACCGCGCCGGACCGGTCGGCGACAAGGGAGCCGTTGTTGCGGGTGCGCAGCTCGCCGAACCACGGCTCGTAGGACTCGAAGACGTGGTGCAGGATGCCGGTGCCCCGGGTGTCGGTGAGGAACTCGGTGCGGAAGCCGATCAGGCCGCGCGCCGGGACCAGCCACTCCATCCGGATCCAGCCGGTGCCGTGGTTGACCAGCTGCTCCATCCGGCCCTTGCGGGTCGCGAGGAGCTGGGTGATCGCGCCCAGGTACTCCTCCGGCGCGTCGATGGTCAGCCGCTCCACCGGCTCACAGGTCTTCCCGTCGATCTCCCTGGTGACCACCTGCGGCTTGCCGACGGTCAGCTCGAAGGACTCGCGGCGCATCTGCTCGACCAGGATCGCCAGGGCCAGCTCGCCGCGGCCCTGTACCTCCCAGGCGTCGGGCCGCTCGGTGGGCAGCACCCGCAGGGAGACGTTGCCGACCAGCTCCTTGTCCAGGCGGTCCTTGACCATCCGGGCGGTGACCTTGGCGCCCTTGACCCGGCCGACCAGCGGCGAGGTGTTGGTGCCGATGGTCATCGAGATGGCCGGCTCGTCGACGGTGATCAGCGGCAGCGCAACCGGGTTCTCCGCGTCGGCGAGGGTCTCGCCGATCATGATCTCCGGGATGCCGGCGACCGCGATGATGTCGCCTGGTCCGGCCGACTCGGCCGGCCTGCGCTCCAGGCCCTCGGTCATCAGCATCTCGGAGATGCGGACCCGCTGGTTGGTGCCGTCGGTGCGACACCAGGCGACGGTCTGACCCTTGGCGATGGTGCCCTGTCGGACCCGGCACAGGGCCAGCCGGCCGAGGAACGGCGAGGCGTCGAGGTTGGTCACGTGCGCCTGCAACGGCGCGCCCTCGTCGTACGCGGGCGGCGGGATGGTGTCCAGCAGGGTGCGGAACAGCGGCTCCAGGCTCTCGCTGTCATCAGGGACCGAGCCGTCGGCGGGCTGGGTGAGCGAGGCGATGCCGTCGCGGGCGCAGGCGTAGACGATCGGGAAGTCGATCTGCTCCTCGTCGGCGTCCAGGTCGAGGAAGAGTTCGTAGGTGTCGTCCACGACCTCCTTGATCCGGGCGTCGGGGCGGTCCACCTTGTTGATCACCAGGATGATCGGCATCCGGGCGCGAAGCGCCTTGCGCAGCACGAAGCGGGTCTGCGGCAGGGGGCCCTCACTCGCGTCGACGAGCAGCACCACGCCGTCGACCATGGTGAGGCCCCGCTCCACCTCGCCGCCGAAGTCGGCGTGCCCAGGGGTGTCGATGATGTTGATGGTGACCGGGTCGGAGCCGTCTGCCGGCAGGTACCGCACGCCGGTGTTCTTGGCGAGAATGGTGATGCCCTTTTCCCGTTCCAGGTCCCCCGAGTCCATCACCCGCTCGGTCGTCTCACCGCGGGCGCCGTAGGCACCGGCCTGCCGCAACATGGCGTCGACCAGGGTGGTCTTGCCGTGGTCGACGTGAGCGATGATGGCGACGTTACGGAGGTCGGTGCGAAGCTGCATGGGTTCCATCCTCCCGCCTGTGCGGATCAGGGGCCGAGTCGGGGTCACCCCGACGCTTCCCGGATCTGTGCCGAAACCGCTGTCGCCCTGCTTATCCCGGCTGGCATGCTGGCCGCCGTGACCCCCGGGCTGTCGTGCACGATCTGTTGAACTCGGTGCGGGACCTGCCGCCCCTGCTGGTCTACCTGGCCGCTGCGGCGATCGTGGCCGGCGAGACCGCCGTGATCGTCGGGCTGCTGGTGCCTGGGGAGGCGACCCTGCTGCTGGTCGGCTTCCTCACGTACACCGGTGCCCTCCGGTTGGGACCGGCACTGCTGGTGATGATTGTCGCAGCGATGACCGGCGACGCGGTGGCATTCCGTGCGGGTCGCCGGTACGGGCCCCGGCTGCGGGCCTCGGGGCTGGGCGCCCGGGTGGGACCGGCCCGCTGGCGGCGGGCGGACGAGCTGCTGGAGCGGCTCGGCGGGCGGGGGGTCCTCGCCGCCCGCTGGATCGCCTTCGCCCGGACCCTGGCGCCCCGGCTGGCCGGGGCCGCCGGCATGCCGTACCGCCGGTTCGCGCCGTGGAACCTCGCCGGGGTGGCGACCTGGGTGGGCGGTTCGGTGCTGCTGGGCAACGTGGCCGGGGAGTCGTACGGGACGGTGTCCCGACTGCTCGGGCGGGCCACCGGGGCGGTGCTGGTGCTGTTCGGCGGGCTCCTCGCCGTGCTGCTGGTCGGCCGCTGGCTGGGCCGTCACCCCGACCCGGCGCGGGCGCTGCTGGCCCGGGTGGCGGCGCTGCCGCCGGTGCGCTGGCTCTCCGCCCGGCACGGCGTGCTGTTCTTCCTGCTGGCCATGCGGATCGGCCCGGCCTGGACATTGTTGATCAACCTCCTGGCGGGGCTCGCGCTCCTGTTCGCCGCCGGTTTCGCCGTCGCCTGGCTGCTCGGGGCGGCGATGCGGTGGAGCGGACTGGCCGCGGTCGACGACGCGATCGCCGGCTGGTTCACCGACCGGCGCACCACCGGCGCGGCCGACGTCGCGTTCACCCTGGTCTCGGTGTTGCGCAGCTCGGTGCTGATCGGGCTGGTCGCGGTGGTGGCCGCCGGGTTGGCCTGGCGGCAGCGGCCGTGGCGGGCCGACCTGCTCAGCGTGGTGGGCTCGGTCGGGGCGTTCCTGCCGCTGGTGGTCCTCGCCGTGGTCACCGACCTGACCGCGCCAGGGCGGGCCGCGTCGGGGGAGGAGAGCGCGCTGTTCCCGACGCAGAACGCCGTCGTTGCGGCGAGCCTGTGCACGCTGGCCTGGCTGCTGTCCCGGAGCGCGCGCTGGCAGGTGGCCGTGGCCACCTGGACGGTGGCCGCAGCCGGCGTGTCCGCGATCGGCGGCGCCCGGCTCTACCTCGGGTTGAGCACCGCCAGCGGCACCGTCACCTCGGTGCTGCTCGGATCGGCCTGGACCGCGCTGTTCATGGTCGCCTGGGCCACCCGGGACCGGGCTGCGGGCGGCGGCGGGGAAGCGCGCAAGGTGATCCCCGAGCAGGGCCCGCCGCCGGCGGCCGACGGCGGGGCGCGGCCGGGCCGCTGCGCCGGTACGGGGCAGCGGCCCGACACGGGGTAGGGGCGGGGCGGGCGGTCAGTCGCGGGTGGCGGCCGGTTCCGTGGGCCCGTGGCCCCGGTCCGCCGGGGCGTCCTCGGGCGTCCGGTCGATCCGGCCCGGCCACCAGAAGCGTTCGCCGAGCACGAACGCGAGCGCCGGCACGAGCACCGTGCGTACCAGCAGGGTGTCGAGCAGCACCCCGATGCACACGATGATCCCGATCTGGGTCAGCGTGATCAGCGGCAGGACGCCGAGGACGGCGAAGACCGCGGCGAGCAGGATGCCGGCGCTGGTGATCACGCCGCCGGTGACGCGCAGCGCCGACAGCATGCCGTCCCGGGTGCCGGTGCGCCGGGCGTCCTCGCGGGCCCGGGTGACCAGGAAGATGTTGTAGTCCACGCCGAGGGCCACCAGGAACACGAAGGCGAGCAGCAGGACGCCGCTGTCCAGCGCGGGGAAGCCGAGGACGTGGTCGAACAGCAGCCACGCCGCGCCGAGGCTGGCGAAGAACGACGCGATGACGGTGAGCACCAGCAGCAGCGGCGCGACCAGGCCGCGCAGCAGCAGCACGAGCACCGCGCCGACGAGCAGCAGGATGATCGGCAGGATCAGCCACAGGTCCTTGGCGTCGGCCTTGTCGGAGTCGTAGGTGGCGGCGACCGTGCCGCCGACCACGGCGCCGGTGAACGGGTCGGCGCCCTCGACGGCCGGTGGCGCGGAGCCGGGGACCGCGGCGACGGCGTCCCGCAGCGCCTCGACCACCCGGTCCGAGGCGGCGGTGCCCGGCTCGGCCTCCAGCACCACGTCGACCTGGGCGACGCTCGTGCCCGCGTCCCCCGGCCGGGCCGAGGCCACGCCGGGGACGCTCGCGGCGGCGTCGGTGACGGCCGCCACGGCGGCGGGGGCGGTGAGCACGGCGACCGGCTGGGTCGTGCCGGCGGGGAAGGCCTTCGCGAGGGTCTCCGCGCCGGCCACCGCCTCGGGCTTGACCCGGAACTGCTCGGTCTCCGACAGCCCGGTGCGGATGCCGAGCCCACCGAGGGCGAGGCCGGCGAGCAGCAGCGTGGCGAGGGTCGCGACCGGCACGGGCCGGCGGACGACGGCGGCGCCGAGCCGGCCCCAGAGCCGGCCCTCGCGGGCGGGACCGCCGACCCGGGGCACGAACGGCCAGAACAGCCCCCGGCCGAAGATCACCAGCACGGCGGGGAGGAGGAACAGCGCCGACAACATGGCGAACACCACGCCGGTGGCGCAGGCCACGGCGAGTGCCCGGTTGGTCTCCTGCTCGGACAGCAGCAGGGTGAGCACGCCGAGGACCACGGTTCCGCCGCTGGCCAGGATGGGTTCGGCGGTGCGCCGCAGGGCGGCGCGCATGGCGGCGAAGCGGTCCTCCTCGCGGCGCAGCTCCTCCCGGTAGCGGGCGATGAGCAGCAGGGCGTAGTCCGTGGCGGCGCCGAAGACCAGGACGCTGGCGATGCCGGTGACCTGGCCCTCCTGGAGGTTGATGCCGAAGGCCGGGACGATGGTGTCCACGGCCCGCAGGGTGAGCTGCTCGGTGGCCGCGACGACGACGAGCGGCACGATCCACAGGAACGGGCTGCGGTAGGTGATGAGCAGCAGCAGGGCGACGACGCCGGCGGTGACGGCGAGCAGCGTGATGTCCGCGCCGTCGAAGACCTTCGTCAGGTCCGCGGAGAACGCCGGCGCTCCGGTCACCTCGGCGGTGAGCCCGTCGGGCAGGCCGTCGAGGGCCGCGCGGAGGTCGGCCACCGTCGTCGCGACGGCCTCCTGGCCGCCGGCGGTGGACAGCGGGACGGCGATGAGCGCCACGGTGCCGTCCGGGGAGATCTGCGGCGGGGCGACCCGCCCGCCGACGGCGAACCGACCCAGCTCGCCCGAAATGCCGGTGGCCGCGGCGCGGTCCGGCTCGGTGAGCGGCCCGTCGTCGGCGCGGCTGACGACGACGATCGCCGGCTCGATGTCGCTGGCGGGCAGCTCCTCCTGGAGCCGTTCGACCTGGGTCGACTGCCATTGCACCGACAGCCCGGTGGACGAGACGGGGGCGGGATTGTCCGGCTCCGGGAACCCGAAGACGGCCGCGCCGAGGACGATCGCGACGGCCACGGTGAGCCAGGCGGCGAGCCGCCCCCGGGCGACGCGGGTGAACACAGACATCGGGTTCCCTCAGGGTTGCCGGGACGTGGCCCCGGGTTCGGCGGTGCGGTGCGACGCGGCCGTGCGATTTAGCACGCCTGTCGAGTATCTTGACAGGCGAGATTATCCGCCGCTCCTCTATGCTGCAAGCGGGACCGCGACGGCAGGGGAAGCGACGGCGTGACACGGCACGGCATGTATCGGCGGCGCGACAGCCGGCGCGACCAGCTCGTCGCCGAGATCGCCAACGACCTGCGCCGGTACTCCGTCGACGCCCAGCACATCGGGCACGCCTTCGCGGCGCTGCACGGGCTCAACCCCACCGACCTGCACGCCCTGATCGCCGTCATGGACGCCGAGCTGCTCGGCACGCCGATCACCCCGGGACGGCTGGGTGAGCAGCTCAACCTCTCCTCCGGCTCGGTCACCGCGCTGGTCGACCGGCTGGAGCGGGCCGGCCACATCCGCCGGGACCGGGACACCGCCGACCGGCGCAAGGTGTTCCTGCACTACGCCGACCGGGGTGCTGCGCTGGCCATGGAGTTCTTCCAGCCGCTGGGCCGGCGGACCGACCGGGTGATGGCCGACTTCGGCGACGCCGAGTTGGAAATCGTGCACCGCTTCATGGCGACGATGGTCACCGCGATGCGGGAGCACCGCGACATTGTCCGGGCCGCCCGCCCCGACCCGACCCGCCGCCCGGCCGGCTGACCGCGCACCCGCTGTCCGCGCTGGTCGCCGCCGGGGCGACTCCGCCGCGACGCCTCCGCGCTGGACGGCGGCCGGTTCTCAGCCATCCCGGGCGGAGACATCCACGACCTGAGTTCCTTCTCCGCCTGGTGCGTCGCGCAGTGCGTCGCCGGGGCGGACGACACCCGGGACATCCGCGAGATCATTCACTCCCCGGACGGGACCACGGTCCGGCGGTGGGACCGGCTCGAGCGGCGCAGCACCGGCGATGCGAGCCACCTGTGGCACACCCACCTAGGTTTTTCTGCCGCGACTCGGCCAAGGCGGGCCGGAACCAGACCCCGCTGTTCCGCCGCTATGCAGCTCGCCATCCTGTTCGACAAGGACTTCACGGATGAGCTGGCGGTCGTGGCCGGCGTCCTGGCCTCGGAGAAGATTGCCGCCGCAGCGCCGCCCCAGCCTGGCAAGGCAGGTGGCCGACGAGATCGCCCGGCGGATGGCGTATGTGAGATTGGCCGGCGGCGGGGTGAGTGGTCCCGGGGCCGGAACGCGCTGTGACGGCGGCCGGGTACACCCGACCGCCGCCACCGGCACGAAGCTAGATCGGACGGACGTTGTCCGCCTGCGGGCCCTTCTGCCCCTGGGTCACGTCGAACTCGACCTTCTGGCCCTCATTGAGTTCCCGGTACCCGCTGGACGCGATGGCCGAGTAGTGGACGAACACGTCCGGACCCCCGCCGTCCTGCTCGATGAAGCCGAAGCCCTTTTCCGAGTTGAACCACTTGACCGTGCCGGTAGCCATGCATTTCTCCCTGTTCAAAGCGGGAGACCACCGACCGCCGGCCGATGATCGCCCTGTACCTCCCTGAGCCTAACTGGCGAAACCCCGATCCGCTGGTCGAAGTGCCGCAGGAAGGCCGGTAAAAAAATCTCACACCGGCCACGCCGGGGGGAAAGCCGCCCGGAGTTCGGGCCGCTCGGGCATGCTTGCCCGGTGAAAGGACCCGCAGCCGCCGCGCTGTCTGAGCTGGAACGCGAGGTCGGCGCGCCCGGGGACGGGCTGGACCGGCTCCGGCTGGTCGCCACCCCCTTCGTCCCCGAGGTGCGGCTGCACCTGGCCGAGGACGCCATCGTCTGGTGGGCCCGGATGGAGGCAGCCTCCGGGCACGCCCTGGCGGCGCCGTACTGGGCGTCGGTCTGGGCCGGCGGGCAGGCCATCGCCCGGCACCTGCTCGACCACCCCGAGCTCGTCGCCGGCCGCCGCGTGCTGGACCTGGCCGCCGGCTCGGGCCTGGTGGCGATCGCCGCCGCGCTGGCCGGCGCGGACCGGGTGGTGGCCAACGACATCGACCCGTACGCCGTCGCCGCCGTCACGCTCAACGCACAGGCCAACCGGGTCACCGTCGCCGCCACCGGCGAGGACCTGCTCGACTCCGACCCCGACGACATGGACCTGCTGGTCGCCGGGGACGTCTTCTACGACGAGGAACTGGCCGGGCGGATGCTGCCGTTCCTGCGCCGCGCCGCCGCCCGGGGCAGCCACGTGCTGGTCGGCGACCCCGGTCGCGGCCACCTGCCCCGCAACCGGCTGGACCTGGTGGCCAGCTACCAGGTGCCCACCACCGAACCCGCCGTCGACACCCCGGTGCGCCGCGTCGAGGTGCTCAGCCCTCGCTGACGCCCCGTGCCCCGGGTAGAACCACGTCTCGTCCGGCAGCGGTCGAACAGGCGGTGCTCCACGTCGTCGACGAGCCGCCCAGGGCGCTCCGGGCCCTGTATCAGCGCGTGGGCGGCTCGCTGCTCGAAGCCGCGCGGCCCCCGGCGCGATGAGCGTTGCGCCGGGGGCCGCGGGTTTTCGCGCGTCTAGGGCGGGTCGTTTTGGTCTGGGTGGTGTGGCTATCGGTCGATGCCGAAGTAGCGGGCGAGGTGGACGATGATCTCTTGGGTGTGCGGGGTGAGCCGGTACAGCTTTTTGGTGAGGGTCTCGGTGGTGGCGGCGGTCAGGTCGGCGAGGCTGGCGGTGTTGGCCGGGCTGTTCCTGATGTCGGGTTCAAGGGTCTGGATCAGGTCGTAGATGCTGCTGAAGCCCTCTTGCTGCAGCGCCTTGGCCAGGGACGGCGGGGCGGCGGAGGCCGCGGCGACCGGGTCGAGCAGGCGGCTGACGAAGGTGACCCGGTGAAGGACGCGCCAGCAGGGTGGTTTCTGGTCGGCCTGGTCGGCCTGGCGTAGGGCGGCGGCCTGGGGGGAGGTGGCGAGCCAGATCGGGTCGACGACCTTGCCGAAGAAGTCCTCGAAGTTGTCCTTGGTGACGTCGAGGTAGAAGGTCATGAACCGGTAGGCGTCGACCCTGCCGGGAACGGTGACGGGCTGGTTGGTCGCGGGGTCGTAGACGGGGGTTTCGCCGCCCTGGTAGCGCTGCAGATCCCGGCCGCCGGTGCATCCGACGTCGAGCCCGAACGTCCTGCTGGCCGACTTCGCCCTGGTGCGGGTGACGCTGGAGCCGCCGCCGATGCTGGCCTCGAAGCCCATTTTCGTGCCGCCCGCGGCTCCGGAGAGTTCGAACATGCCGCCCCCGCTGAGGGTGCCCTTGATCGAGTACGACCCGCCGGTGGTCTCGGTCACCGAGTCGGTGGTCTCGGTGGACTCGGCGAAGAAGCCGCCGCCGGCGGTCCAGACGTACGTGTTGGCGAGGTTGCGCCGGGCCGAGGACTTGTTGGCGACCTGTTTGGCCTTCTCGGCGGCCCGGTCGGGGTCGTGGGTCTCGGTGGACACCGAGTCGTAGTAGCTCTGTAGTTGCTGGGCCTGGCGCTCGATGCGGCGCTTGAGGGCGTAGGCCTCGCGGGGCTTGAAGTAGCTGTACTCGGCGCCGTCGCCGGCGGTGGGGTAGTGGGCGGGGTCGGCGAAGGGACCGCTCAGCCCGTAGCCGACGAGCCCGTCGAGGGTGCCCTGTTTGGTGTACAGCGGGTTGATCTGGAACTCGATGATGTTCCAGTCCCTGGGGATGTCAGGGTTGGGCATCATCCGGTAGGCGACCAACGCGCCGGTGTGTTCGAGGCGTAGCGCGAAGACGTCGGCGGTCTCGGACTGGACCAGGGCGTAGCCGGTGTTGGCCGGTACCCACCGCTGGCCGGCGGCCGGGTTGAGCGGACGGTTCGGGTCCTCCCACGCGCCACTGAGCGCCACTGTGCTGCTCCGGCTGGTGTTGCTGCCCTCGGACACCTCGGCATCGGCGGTCCAGCCGTTGGAGAATTCGAGGCCGAACTCGAGGTTTCCTTCCATGGTGAGTTTGGCGAGCGGTGTGGCGATGCCGATGCCGAGGGGGGCGGTGATGTTGAGGATGTCCGCCGAGACCTCCCACGAGAACTTCATCTTCGCCGAGACGTCCATGCTGATCTCCTTGCTGGACGACAGCGTGTTGGTGACCTCCTCGGCCTGGGTGAAGGAGACGGTGGCGGCGTCGACGTAGTCGTCGGTGCCCGGACGCTTGACCAGGTTCTCGGAGGGGACCGGCGGCGCCCCCTCGATGTAGCCGACGAGCTGCGGGTCGAACTGGGCCTGGCCGACCCAGGTGCTGACCAGGTTGCCGACCTTGTAACCGGTGATCAGGTACCAGCGGCCGGCCTGCTGGTAGCTGTAGCAGCGCTTCATCACGCCCCGCATGCCCCGGTGCGGGACCCGCTGGGCGTCGGCGTACTCGGCGACAGAGGGAGAGGCGCCGACAATCTCGTGGAAGGCGGTGCGGATGCCGGTCAGCGCGGAGCGGACCTCGGCGGTGTCGGCCGAGACGGGCGCCGTGGAGAGCACGATGGCGGGCGCACTGCCGACGGTGGAGGTGAGGTTGTTGCCACGCGGCCCGGCGTCGAGGATCGGGGCACCGGTGACGGTGGAGGAGGCGTCGAACGGGTAGTAGCAGACCAGGTCCTCGGACTCCCCGCGCAGCCGGGTGAAGACGTTGTCGAGAATTTGTTCGTCGGTCCGCGCCGCCTGCCAGACGCGGATCTCGTCGAGGGTGCCGGCGAAGGCGTCGCGCAGGCTGTCGTCGGTGGCCGAGCAGCCGCCGACGGTGAACTGCTCGGGCCCGTAGCCGCTGGTCGCGGCGGCGTCGGTGGCCGGCACCGGGTCGGCGGGGGTCGCATCGCCGTCGTGGTAGAGCCGGAACCGGTTGCCGCCCGGGTCCGGCGTCTTGACCCAGCTGACGCCGTGCAGCCTGCCGGTGTAGCTGCCGGCGGCGTCGGCGGTGGTGTTCCCGGCGTCCTCGGGGAACGTCCACTGGGCGACCAGGCCGGGCGTGCTCTCGGTGACCGCCACGCCGATCTTGGCCGTCTCTCGGGCCACGCTCCACAGCCGTACCTCGCTGAGCACGCCGCGCAGACCGTAGCCGGTCCGGCCGTTGCGGTAACGGCCGATCTCCAGGACCCCGTCGTTGCCGGACGGCGCAGGGCCCGTGAAGGTGGTGGTGCCTGCCGGCGCGCCGTTGACGTAGAACTGGATGTCCGACGCGTTCGGGTTGCCCTGGCTGGGTTTGCGGGTGACCGCGACCCGGGTGAACACGCCTGCCTGCAGCCTGGTCGTGGAGACGGCGACACCCGGCGGGGTGCTCGCGGTGTTCTCGTAGGTGAAGGCCAGCGCCCCGTCGGGCTGCACGTAGAAGGCGTACGGCACGGTCCCGCCGGCGCCGTCGGCCAGCCCTCCCTTGCAGACCAGCCCCTGGTTGTTGCCCAACGCGTCGAGCCGGAGGCAGACCTCGATCGTCAGGTCGCCGGTGACACCGAGGGCGTCGGCGCGGCCGGCGTCCAGCCACGCGGCACCGTCGAAGCGCAGCGCCCAGTCCTGCTCGAACGCCGCCGCCAGGTGGCCCCACTGGCCGGCCGGGTAGACGTCCCGGCTGCGCACGAGCTGGTCGCCCACCCCGGCAAGGATCTTGTAGCCGGGGAAGTTGGACCCGACGACCCGGGGGTTCCCGGCGATCGTCGCGTCGTTGCCCCGCCCGGTCAGGTCGATGGTCCGCCGGCCCGGGAAGTTCCAGTAGCCGAGCAGGTCGGCCTCCCGCCCGGTCAACCGGCGGTCCTTGTCCGCCTTCACCTCCTGCGCGGAACGGGCCCGACCCCAGACCCGCACCTCGTCCAGCTGGAGGTACGCCTTGAGATCCCAGTGAGCGCTGGCGATCCGACCGAGCAGGAGTTTGCCGGTGCCGGCGAAGTGCCCGGTGGCGGAGCGCCGGCCGACTTCCTCACCATCGCGGTAGATGACCTGGATGCGGTTGCTGCCTTCCCGGTCGTACACGCACGCCCAGTGGTGCCAGTTCAGGTCGCTGTAGGAGGAGGAGATGTTCAGGGCATCGTTGTAGAAGTCCATCGTGAAGTTGTTGTTGTCGCGGAATCCGATGTGCAGGCTCTGGCCCGTCGGGTTCACGTTCGAGGTGCCGAGGCCGACGACAAAGTCCGACCGGCCGGTGGCCAGGCGCTTGGCCCAGAACTCGATGGTGAAGGAGCTACTGGTCAGGTCGATGCCGGTGCCGCAGTCGAGATGGTCGCCGCCGCCGTTGAACTCCAGCGCCGAGGGGAACGGCGTGCCGGAGACGCCGAGGGTGTAGCGGGTGGTGGGGGTGCCGGGCAGGTGGGCGTGCAGGATGCGGCTCTGCGCGCCGGCGAAGCCCGGGTTGGCCCAGGCCTCCAGGGTGAGGTCGCCGACCATGGCCGCCCGGGGGCGTTGGGCGGCCGGAAGAGTGAGCCGCTTGGTGCCGTCGAAGGAGAACGAACGCCCGGGGGCGTGGCCCCGCCAGTGGTTGCCCCGGCCGGCCACGACGTCAACGGCCGCCCCGTTGGGCACGGCGGCGGTGGTGGCCGCGCCGCCGCCGACCGCGACGATCAGCGAGCCAGCGTCCAGGCGCGCCCCGGGGCGGCTGGCGGTGGCCGAGGCGTAGTCGTAGCCGACCGTGCGCACCTGCGCGCCCGCCGGCGCCGGTGCCGGCACCGCCACCAGGGTGAGGGTGGTGGCATTGACGAGCGCGGCGGTGCGCAGTTGGTGCACCGCCCCGGCCACGCGGACCGAGGTGCCGACCGCCAGCGCTACGGCGAGCGGCGCGGCCAGGGTCACGGTGCTGGTCTGGACCGAGGCGACCGTGCCGAGCAGGTCCCCGGTCGGGGTGCCGTTGAGGACGGCGGCGAACCGGTCGGCACGTCGCGGCACCGCGTTGAACGTCTCGGTCTGGGTCGTGCTGTTGGCCGTGCGGGTGACCACCACCGTGCAGAGGTCGGCGGCCGGGCCGGCCGAGACGGTGAAACCCAGCTCGGGCAGGTCGACCCCGGTGTCCCGGCTGGTCAGTTGCAACCGGCCGGCGGGGAGCGTGATCTGCTTGACCGCCCGCGAGGCGGTGGCGTCGTAGTAGACGGAGAAGAACTGCCCGTCGGCACCCCGGAAGTACAACACCACCTCGCCGGTCGCGCTGTCGAGCAGGACCGGGGTGTCATCGCTCCACGCGAAGGCCAGCATCGCGCCGAAGATGCTCAAGCCGGTGTTGTCGACGGCGACCACCGGCATCGCCAGCACCACGTCGTCGCCGCCCTGCAGCCCGCCGCTGAGCGCCGCCAGCACGGCCTCCCTCTCCGCCAGCACCCCCTGGTCCCGGACCAGCTGCTCCCGCGCGTCCTCCTGGGACCGGAGTGTGGCGTTGTAGGCCGCACTTGCCGAGTTCAGCGACCCCAGCAGACTGCTCGCCCGGCCCGACCGTTGGTGCGGCCAGACGAAACTCCCCTGGTCGTAGCAGTAGCCGGAATTCACGAAGCCCCAGTACCTGTTGTTCCAGTACTGATAGTCCGGGAGCTGCCTCTGCACGGCCTGGTCCGCCAGCTCGATGCGAGCCCGATCCTCGATCAGCTTCGCCTGCGCGGCCGTGACCGCGGCCTGGGCCGCGCTGAGCACGTCCATGTCCTTGGTCGGGTTCGGGCGCCCGACGGTGGACAGCGCGACGGAACGGGGCACCTGCGCGAGCCGGCCGTCGGCGGCGAGGGCGAGGTCGAGGGTGGCGATCAGGGGATTGCCACCCGCAGCGGCGGCGTCGGCCGTCGGGCAGGCCAGCAGGACCCGCGCCTGCCGCTTGGCCGGGCTGGGCTGGTCGGCGTAGCCGGCGACGCTCTCCTCCTGCTGGAAGTACAGCACCGCAGCCAGCCCGGAGGCGGGCGACCGACCCGCGAAACCGAAGGTCTCCCGGGACAGCCCCGGGCTGTCCCCCACCGGCGCCCCCGAGGTCAGCCACGCCGCGCCGCCCCGGACGGTGCCGTCGAACCCGTTGTCGGTGTGGTCGGCGATGCTGACCCCGGAGCCCTCGTCGAAGCGGTAGTAGGCGACCAGGCCCGGCTCCACTCCGGCGAGGCGGCGGCGGACGTCTCGGGCCAGCTCGGCGGCCGTCCGCGCCTGGCTCCAGATGCGCACCTCGTCGACGTCACCGGAGAAGAAGTCGGCCGCGCCGCTGCCCGACGGCCGGGCACCGACATACGTCACCACCCCGGCGGAGGAAGAGGAGGGGGTGAACGACATCGGGCCGCTGGCGACCTCGACGCCGTCGACGTACAGGGTGCCCTTGGCTGTGGTATCGGTGCTGAACACCGCCGCGACGTGGGTGTAGCGGCCGGTCGGCACCTTCTCGGCGGGCGAGGTGAGCGTGTTGCCGGTGCCGGAATGGGTCAGCACCAGCGCCCCGGTGGTGTTCAGGCGCAGGCTGAACGACCCCGCCTTCACCCCGTCGCCGGCGGCCACGACGAACCCGCCGGCGGTGACCGGCTTGATCCACGCCTCCACCGTGTAGGCGCCCTGCAGCCGCGCGCTCGGCGCGCTCCCCAGGTCGAGGTGGTCGTCCCTGCCGTCGAGGCGCAACGCCGTTCCCGCGCGGTCGGTCGGCAGCGCGACCGGCACCAGCGGATTCTTGGTGAACGGGTCCGCGCCGGGCTCGCGCTCGAGCACCGAGGCGGCGTACCTCGGGTCCGGGCTCGTGTAGAACTGGGTGCCCGTCAGGTTGAACAGCCCGTCATCGGCCCGTTCGACATTGAACGCGTCGATGCGGCCCGTCACCCCGTTCACGGCGAACAGTTGCCAGCGGAAGACGCCGTCAACCTGGGTGGGCAGCAGCATCACCGTGAACTCGCCGTCCCGGACGTGGCGGACGAACGACAACCGCCGGGTGGGCTCGTAGAACGGGTTGCCATCCAGATCCCTGGTGCCCAGGTTGTCACCGACCGAGGCCGGCGAGGTCTTACTCCGGCTGCGCCGGTAACGCACTTCGAGTACCGGCTTGACCGTCGCCCCCACCTGCACGAAGCGGTCGCAGAGGACCGTGTCGGACACCAGCGGCAGCTTGGCCCCGCCCGCCTGGGCGTAGTCCGCCCGGTCCGCGTCCCCGGAGACACCACCGCCGGCCAGCCGGAACAACGCGTCCGGGTGCGTCTCGTCGACCGACTGACGGAACAGCACCAGATACCTGCCGTCCGAGACGACCTGGAACGGCGCCTGGCCGCCCAGCCGGGCCGTCGTGGACAGGAACGGGTCCAGGTCCTCGGGCTGTACCTGGATGCCGGCGGCCACCTCGGCCCGCCCGCCCAGCTTCACCGCCGGCACGCCGACCGTCTCGACGTCACCGAAGCCGACCTCGGTGACCTCGCCCGGGAACGTGAGCAGCGGCGGATTGTCATCCCAGTACGAGCTGTCGATCTCGCCCCGCTCACGGCTGCCCAGATCCAGGTTCAGCACGCTGTAGTAGATCCGCCGCGATTCGTCCATCGCGAACGCCACCGTCGTGCCCTGGTGGCGCACCAGGGTCGTGTACACGTACTTCCTGTCGCTGTACACCCTCACCAGGTTCTTGTTCGGCATCCTCTACCCCAAATCTACGAATCACGTACATGGGCGCAGGAAAACTGCGGGTTCGGTCCGGACACGCGCCGAATCCGCCCTTACGGAGTGCACGGTGAAACATCGGATTCCGCAGCACCGAGCCGGAATCCGTAGAGTTGCGACGACTTGACCTCGCCATCGCCGTCCGGGGCCCGCGTGGCAGTGCATCCCGCCCCGCGCGGAGAAGTCCCGGGATCCTCCAGTGCGGAATCCCGCCGGAGTCAACCCGAGATGCTTGTGCTTACAGACTTACGGATAGGTCGATCCGCCTCTGCCCGTACGACCACACGGGTCGCTTGATAAATCCGGAGCGAATGGGCGGATCCAGCCATATCCGGACCGACACCTGCTGCCAGACAGCGATGCCATTTGGGCGCGCCGGCTCATCCTTTCCTTCGGCAAGGAGCCTCCGCGAAAGGATATTCAGGCGACCTGTCCAGTGTCGTCGATGTTGGATGTGTGGTATTGCAGAACGAGTGGTCGATGGATGCGGAAACCGTGCGCCGGCGAGCCCAACATGTCCTACGGCGTTGCTCGCCGCCCGCCTCTGTCGTCGGCTCTGGTTTTACCCCTCCGCCGGGCATTCTTGATTCTTTAATGCTGCACCCCATACGTCAAGGGGTGTTCGCGGGCTCGACTCAGCGTTAACTACCTAGTGTCAGGAATGGAGGGATGTCCGGAATATCCTGACCGATGCCCGGCCCGGCAAGGCGGGTGCAGCAGCGGAAAACCCTGCAGAAAATTCCGGCCCATAGCTTTGCCGATTGATCAAACCGCGTCTGTGCCGCGCAAACGCAAAGCGCGGTCCGCATGAGGCGCTACGAAGTATCGATAGACGGCCGAAACCAGCAGAACCTTCGCGCGCCGCGCGAACCGGAACGGAAACCGGATGTGCAGCAAGTGCCCGTCAGTCGACACGTCACCGGAACGCAGCGGAATCTCTTCGTTCCGCAGGCGGGGCTTCGGATGCGGAAAGCAAAACGCCCGGAGCTGGCAAAAGCCGACCCCGGGCGTCGTGAAATGCGTTCGCTACCAGCCGCGCGCCCGCCACTGGGGCAGCGACGGGCGCTCCGCGCCGAGGGTGCTGTCCCTGCCGTGCCCCGGGTAGAACCACGTCTCGTCCGGCAGCCGGTCGAACAGTCGGTGCTCCACGTCGTCGACGAGCTGACCGAAGCGCTCCGGGTCCTTGTCCGTATTTCCCACGCCACCGGGAAATAGCGAGTCCCCGGTGAACAGGTGCGGGGTCCCGGCCGGCTCGCGGTAGAGCAGGGCGATCGAGCCCGGGGTGTGCCCCCGCAGGTGGATCACCTCCAGCTCGCGGTCGCCGACGGTCACGGTGTCCCCGTCGGCGAGGGTGTCCACCTCGATCGGCAGGCCGGCGGCGTCGTCGGCGTGCACCAGGGGACGGGCACCGGTCTTGGCGACCACCTCCTCCAGGGCCACCCAGTGGTCCATGTGCTGGTGGGTGGTGACCACGGTGGCCAGGCCGGCGTCGCCGACCAGCTCCAACAGCCGGGGGGCCTCGTTGGCGGCGTCGATCAGCAACTGCTCGCCGGTGCCCGTGCACCGCAGCAGGTAGGCGTTGTTGTCCATCGGCCCCACCGACACCTTGGTGATGGTGAGTCCGTCGAGTTCGCGTACGGCCGGCGCGCCGCCGGGGCTGACGTCTCCGCTGTAGGTCATCGTTTCTACATCCATTCCGGTGGGTTCGGCAGGGGACCGTCGGGGGTGACGGCGAGCGTCTCGCCGGCACCGCGGCCGGTCAGCCAGGCGGCGAGTTCGGAGGCGGGGCCGGTGATCGTGGGCGCCGCCCCGCGGCCGCCGACGACCAGCTCGTGGCGGCTGCCGTCGAAGCGCAGCACCATCGCCGGCGCGTCGGGCCGGCCGGACAGACCGGTCGCGACCTCGTGCAACAACCGCTGGGCGAACGCCTCCGACCAGTCGGCCGGGCGGTACCCGGTGGCCAGGTCCACGTGGTGCACCTCGATCTCACGCAGCCGTCCCCAGACCAGCATGGCGGCCGGCCACGGGCCGCGTCGCGTCTGCACCGTGGCCGCCCACGCCTCGACCGGCATGGCCGCGACCGCCTCGTCGAACCGCTCCGCCGAGCGGCGCAGGTCGTCCAGGTGGGCGGCGGGCGGCCGGGACGCGCCGGCGGAGATGTCGGCGGCGCGGGCCGCGGTGCTGGCGTACATCGGGATGTGCTCGCCGGTGCGGGCGGCGGTGAGCAGGTTGACGAACCCGTCGGCGTTGCGGGCCAGGTGGGTCAGCACGTGCCCCCGGGTCCAGCCGGGCAGCAGGGACGCCCCGGCGACGCCCGCAGTGTCGAGGGCGGCCGCAGTGCGAAGCAGGCGGGCCGTGGCGTCGTCGAGGTCACCGGTCAGCAGCAGCGGATCTGCGGTCACGACCCGACCCTAGCGGTCCGCCCCCGCCGCGTCGCCGTGGAAATCGCTTTCGGCGCGTCGGCCCGCCCCCTACCGTCGGCGTCGTAGGCGGCACCCGGGACGTCGGAGGAGGTGGTGCCCATGCCGGTCGTAGCACGCGAGTCGCGCCACTGCTCACCCCGACACCGGAGAGGTTCCGATGACCATCGACCTGATCGCCCTCGGCTGGGACGCCGAGTGGGCGGCCCACGTACGTAATCGCACCCACCAGCGGCCGGGCCGGGTGGCCCGGGTCGACCGCGGCGTGTGCACCGTGCTCGGCGCCGACGGCCCGGTCCGCGCCACCCTGGGCGCGGCGGTGCTGGCCGCCGCCGCCCGTGACCTGACCCGGCTGCCCTGCGCGGGGGACTGGGTGCTCCTGCACACCTGGCCGGACGGGCCGGTCACCATCGAGGCCGTGCTGCCCCGGCGCACCGCGCTGGTGCGCCGCACCGCCGGCAAGGACGCCAGCGGGCAGGTACTCGCTGCCAACCTGGACGCCGCCGCCGTCGTCGAGCCGGTGCACCCGGAGCCGGACGTCGCCCGCGTCGAGCGGCTGCTCGCCCTGGCCCACCTCTCGGGTGCCACCCCGCTGGTGGTGCTCACCAAGGCCGACCTCGCCGCCGACCCGGCGGCGATCGCCCGGCAGTTCGCCGGGGTCGCGCCCGGGGTGCCGGTGCTGCCGGTCAGCGCCGAGCGGGGCACCGGCCTGGACCCGCTGCGCGCC
Source organism: Micromonospora sp. CA-111912 (assembly GCF_050948415.1). Classification (NCBI taxonomy): domain Bacteria; kingdom Bacillati; phylum Actinomycetota; class Actinomycetes; order Micromonosporales; family Micromonosporaceae; genus Micromonospora; species Micromonospora sp. CA-111912. The sequence continues at coordinate 5,140,395 of NZ_CP192007.1, read as the reverse complement.
CACGTGGTCCCGGGCCGCACCCTGGCCCTGCTCGGGCCGTCCGGGGCCGGCAAGTCGAGCCTGGTCAACGCCCTGGCCGGGGCGGTGGTGATGCCGACCCAGGCGATCCGCCGGGTCGACGGCAAAGGTCGGCACACCACCACCTGGCGGGCGCTGGTCCCGGTCCCCGGAGGCGGCGCGGTGCTGGACACCCCGGGGGTGCGGGCGGTCGGCCTGCTCGACGCCGCCGTCGGGCTGGACCGGACCTTCGCCGACATCGCCGAGCTGGCCACCGGCTGCCGGTACGCCGACTGCGCGCACGACGCCGAGCCGGGCTGCGCGGTCCGCGACGCCCTCGCCGTCGGGGAGCTGACCGCCCGCCGGTACGACAGCTGGCGCAAGCTGCAACGGGAGGTGGCCTTCGAGACCCGGCGCCGGGAGACCCGGCTGGCCGCCGAGCGCCGGGGCGGCTGGCGCGGTGGGCGCCACCGAACGGGCCGCCCGTGACGCGGCGTGTCCGCGTCGCCACTCCGCCCGAGCGGGGGTCGTGACACACGGTTGCCGTTGCGTTGCCCCGCGCGCTCGGGTGGGCCGGGTTGCCCGGGCGCGGCCGTGGCCGGGGTCACGCCGCCGCCGGTGACTGCCTGCAGGGCTGGGCGGCGGTCCGGCGCGACCGGCGTGAGCTGGGGGAATGTGCGGGCGCGGGAAGTTGTCGTACCTCGGAGCTAGAGTTGCCGAGGCGCTTCTTCTGCGCCCGCACAACCGCTCAGGGCCGTCCCGGAAGCTCCCGGACCGCCCCGGAGCGGACAGATTCTCCTCGCCTTCTTCTCCCGGGAGTACACGGACCGTGGCCGACCGACTGATCATCCGTGGCGCGCGCGAGCACAACCTGCGTGACGTCAGTCTCGACCTGCCCCGGGACGCCCTGATCGTCTTCACCGGGCTCTCCGGCTCCGGTAAGTCGAGCCTGGCCTTCGACACGATCTTCGCCGAGGGGCAGCGCCGGTACGTGGAGTCGCTCTCCTCGTACGCCCGGCAGTTCCTCGGTCAGATGGACAAGCCGGACGTCGACTTCATCGAGGGGCTCAGCCCCGCCGTGTCCATCGACCAAAAGTCCACCTCGCGCAACCCGCGCTCGACCGTCGGCACCATCACCGAGGTCTACGACTACCTGCGCCTGCTCTACGCCCGGGTCGGCGAGCCGCACTGCCCGGTCTGCGGCGAGCGGATCTCCAGGCAGAGCCCGCAGCAGATCGTCGACCGGGTGCTCGCGATGGCCGAGGGCACCAAGTTCATGGTGCTCGCCCCGGTGGTGCGGGGCCGCAAGGGCGAATACGTCGACCTGTTCGCCGAGCTCCAGGGCAAGGGGTACGCCCGGGCCCGGATCGACGGCGTGGTGCACCCGCTGACCGAGCCGCCGAAGCTCAAGAAGCAGGAGAAGCACACCATCGAGGTGGTGATCGACCGGCTCACCGTCAAGCCCAGCGCCAAGCGGCGGCTGACCGACTCGGTCGAGGCCGCGCTCGGCCTCTCCGGCGGCTTGGTGCTGCTCGACTTCGTCGACCTCGCCGAGGACGACCCCGACCGCGAGCGTCGCTACTCCGAGCACCTGGCCTGCCCCAACGACCACCCTCTGGCGATCGAGGACCTGGAGCCCCGGGTCTTCTCCTTCAACGCCCCCTACGGCGCCTGCCCCGAGTGCACCGGCCTGGGCACCAGGAAGGAGATCGACCCGGAGCTGGTCGTCCCCGACCCGGAGCGCAGCCTGCGCGAGGGCGCGATCCAGCCCTGGTCCACCGGGCACAACCTGGAGTACTTCCTGCGCCTGCTGGAGGCCCTCGGCGAGGCCGAGCACTTCGACGTCGACACGCCGTGGCGGGCCCTGCCGGCACGGGCGCAGAAGACCATCCTGCACGGCTCCGGCGACCAGGTGCACGTGCGCTACCGCAACAAGTTCGGCCGCGAGCGCTCCTACTACACCGGCTTCGAGGGCGTGGTGCAGTGGATCGAGCGCCGGCACACCGACACCGAGTCGGAGTGGTCGCGGGAGAAGTACGAGGGCTACATGCGCGACGTGCCCTGCGCGGCCTGCGGCGGGGCCCGGCTCAAGCCGGAGGTGCTCGCGGTCACCCTGGCCGGCAAGAGCATCGCCGAGGTCTGCAACCTGTCGGTGGGCGAGTGCGCCGAGTTGCTGGCCGGCATCGAGCTGACCGACCGGCAGAAGATGATCGCCGAGCGGGTGCTCAAGGAGATCAACGCCCGGCTGAAGTTCCTGCTCGACGTCGGGCTGGACTACCTCTCCCTGGACCGCCCGGCCGGCACCCTCTCCGGCGGCGAGGCGCAGCGCATCCGGCTGGCCACCCAGATCGGCTCCGGCCTGGTCGGCGTGCTCTACGTGCTCGACGAGCCGTCCATCGGCCTGCACCAGCGGGACAACCACCGGCTCATCGAGACCCTGATCCGGCTGCGCGGCCTGGGCAACACGCTGATCGTGGTCGAGCACGACGAGGACACCATCCGCGCCGCCGACTGGATCGTCGACATCGGCCCGGGCGCGGGCGAGCACGGCGGCCGGATCGTGCACTCCGGCTCGGTGCCCGCCCTGCTGGAGAACCCGGAGTCGGTCACCGGGGCGTACCTGTCGGGGCGCCGGGAGATCCCGACGCCGAGCCGGCGCCGGCCGCAGACGCCGGAGCGGGAGCTGGTGGTGCACGGCGCGCGCGAGCACAACCTGCGCAACCTGACCGTGTCGTTCCCGCTGGGCCAGCTCATCGCGGTCACCGGGGTCAGCGGCTCGGGCAAGTCGACGCTGGTCAACGACATCCTGCACGCGGTGCTGGCCAACCAGATCAACGGGGCCCGGCACGTGCCGGGCCGGCACACCCGGATCACCGGCCTGGAGCACGTGGACAAGGTCGTCGGCGTCGACCAGTCGCCGATCGGCCGCACCCCACGCTCCAACCCGGCCACCTACACCGGCGTCTGGGACTACGTCCGCAAGCTGTTCGCCGAGACCACGGAGGCCAAGGTCCGGGGGTACGGGCCGGGCCGGTTCTCGTTCAACGTCAAGGGCGGCCGGTGCGAGGCGTGCTCCGGTGACGGCACGATCAAGATCGAGATGAACTTCCTGCCCGACGTGTACGTCCCGTGCGAGGTCTGCAAGGGCGCCCGGTACAACCGGGAGACCCTGGAGGTGCACTACAAGGGCAGGACGGTCTCCGACGTGCTGGAGATGCCCATCGAGGAGGCGGCGGAGTTCTTCTCCGCCATCCCGGCCATCCACCGGCACCTCAAGACGCTGGTCGACGTGGGCCTGGGCTACGTCCGGCTGGGCCAGTCCGCGCCGACGCTGTCCGGCGGCGAGGCGCAGCGGGTCAAGCTCGCCTCCGAGCTGCAGAAACGCTCCACCGGCCGGACGGTGTACGTGCTCGACGAGCCGACCACCGGCCTGCACTTCGAGGACATCCGTAAGTTGCTGATGGTGCTGGAGGGCCTGGTCGAAAAGGGCAACACCGTCATCACCATCGAGCACAACCTCGACGTGATCAAGACGGCCGACTGGCTGATCGACATGGGGCCGGAGGGCGGCCACCGGGGCGGCAGCGTGCTGGCCACCGGCACCCCGGAGGAGGTCGCCGAGGTGCCCGAGAGCCACACCGGGCAGTTCCTGCGCCAGGTGCTCAGGCTCGACGGCGAGGCCAAGGGCGCCAAGGCGGCCACCGGCCGGGCCGCGAAGGCCAACGGCACCACCCGCGCCCGGTCCGGCCGGAAGGCCACGGCCGGGGCGCGCTGACCCCTGGACCGGCTCCGGCCCGGCGACGCGGCGGTCTCCCGGCGACGGGCACCGCCGCGTCGCCGACCCGAAGCGATCACGGTGGTCTATTCGTTGAACCGTCAGGCGCCGTGATCCGTGGACAGCGGGTATGGCCGCAGATCGTGACGGCGGCGGCAGTCGAGAGAGAGGCCAGACATGAGTGACGAGCAGGCGCAGACTCCTCCGGGCACGCAGACACGCCGCGCCCTCCTCGCCGGTGCCGGTGCGGTGGGCGCGGTGGTCGTCCTGTCGGCCTGCGGGAGCGACGACGACACCGCCGGCGGCTCCGCCCCGACCAGCGGCGGCCCGGGCGCGACCGGCGCGGGCGACGCCGAGGGCGGCAACCGGGACACGTCCGCCCCGCTGGCCCGCACCGCCGACATCCCGGTCGGCGGCGGCGCGGTGTACGCCAGCAAGGGCGTGGTGATCACCCAGCCCGAGGCCGGCACGTTCAAGGGCTTCGACCCGATCTGCACCCACCAGGGCTGCCCGGTGTCGAACGTCGACGGCGGCACCATCAACTGCACCTGCCACAACAGCAAGTTCTCCATCACCGACGGCTCGGTGAAGCAGGGCCCGGCGACGAAGCCGCTGGCGGCCAAGGAGATCAAGGTCGACGGCGACCAGATCACCCTCGCCTGACGGCGGCGGCCGGCACGGATGATCCCGTGCCGGCCGCCGCGCGGGGGGTCAGCGGGCGTACACCGCCATCTCCCACAGCGAGAAGCCGTACTCGGTGCCCCGGGTCAGGCCGCGCATCCGCACGTACCGGGCGTTCCCGGCCGGGAACGCCGCCACGTCGGTGCCCCCGTCGCCGGCCGTGGTCGACCAGGCCGTGCGCCAGGTCGTCCCGTCGGCGGACACCTCGATCCGGTACGACCGGGCGTACGCCGCCTCCCAGTCCAGCACCACCCGGCCCACGGCTCGGGCGGAGCCCAGGTCGACGGTGAGCGTCTGGTCGTCGTTGCGGGAGCTGGCCCACCGGGTGCCGAGGTCCCCGTCGACCGCCCTGCTCGCGGGATAGAGGAACTGAGTGCTCGACGCCGTCACCGGCCGGCCGGCGGCGAGGTTGGTCACGTCGTCGCCGCGCTTCGCGGGGAACGAGACCACCTGCTGGTAGGTGGGCCGGTTCTGCCAGGCGATCGTGGCGTGCTTGATCCCGCCCAGCGGCGACTGGATGATCGCGTCGGCGCACCACTGGTCGCCGGCCGAGCAGGTGGCGTCGCCGGGGTAGACCTGGGCGGCCGGGGTGGCCGCCGCGCCGCGCAGCGTGTCGAGCAGGACCTGCCGGCAGCCGGCGAGGGTGCCGCCGCCGCAGTACGTGCGGCCGAGTCCGCCGGCGACCGGGTCGCCGAGCACCGCGCGCAGGTCCTTGTCGACGTACCCCCACCAGCCGTACTGGAACGACGAGCCCTTGTGCGACTGGCCCTCGGAGGGGGACTCGTTGATCTGGAGGGTGTTGACCAGCGCCTGGTAGAGGTCCGGGCCGAGCGGGGCGGAGAACATCCCCCGGACCAGCAACGGCCACCAGGCGTCGAAGGTGCGGATCGCGTCGGCGTGCTGGTACACCTTCGAGCCCTTGGTGGTCTCCACCCGCAGCGCGCCGGCCTGCCGCCACGCCTTCAGCCGGCCGATCTCGGCGGCCAGGGCGGCGTCGCCGACGGGCTGGCTCTCCAGCACCCGGATCAGCTCGTCGAGCACCTCGATCCCGCGCAGGTCGGTCAGCCCGGCCTGCTCCACGAGGCTGGTCAGCGACGCCCGGTCGAACTTCTTTCCCGACGCGATCGCCGCCTTGAGCGGCCGGTCGAGCAGGTTGCCCCGGTGCACGGCGCCGAAGCTGAAGTTGCCGTCGGCCCCCCCGAAGTCCTTGGCCTGCTTGTTGTTCCAGCTCACGTAGTAGTCCTGGTCGACCGAGCGGGGGTGGGCGGCCAGCGGGGCGTACGTCGCGGTGTTCGTCGCCGGCTGGTAGCCCTGCCACTCGTACGCGGCCTCGGCCTTCATCGGCAGGTTCGGGTTCGACCCGGCGGCGCGCATCGGGTTGAGCCCGGAGTTGAAGTACGCCGACTGGGTGGAGTTGACGTAGAACCAGTTGAACGCGTACTCGACGTTGTTCGCCGAGGCGGTGAAGGCGTCGGCGGAGCCCATCTGGGACGGGTCGTTGAACATCTGGAAGCCGATCGCGGAGTCGGCCTCGTGCCGGTAGGTGGAGCGGAGCTGGGTGAAGGCGTGCGGCTTGCCGCCGACGGCCCCGCGCCAGGCGACCAGGCCGAGCTTCGTCCGCCAGGCGGTGAGCTTGTACGACCCGGCGGGCGTGCTGTCCGCCACCGTCGGGATCCACTTGTTGGTGTGCGCGAGCTGCTCCATCGCCAGACACTGGCCACGGTAGAGGTAGTGGGCGCTGGTCAGGGTGGGCGCGCTGCCGTCGGTGGTGCACAGCGGCACCGCGTACGTGTCGGTGATGTCGTGGGTCGACGAGGTGGCGCTCCAGGCGTAGTCCTGGCCCCGGCCGAGCAGCACGTAGAGGTTCAGGCCGGCGAACGCGGCACCCCGGGCGCTGATCCCCGGGCCCTGCAACTCCTGGATCATCAGTAGCTGGGGGGAGAAGTAGCCGGTCTGCGGGCCGAACACGGCGACCGGGTGGCCGGTCGAGGAGTTGGCGGCGGAGACCAGGGCCGCGTTGGACATGCCCCGGTGCGCCGGGTCGATGGTCAGCCCGGACAGCGCGGCGGCCAGCTCGGAGCCCTTGCCGGCGGTGGTGGTGGCGGAGCCGGTGGGGTCGGTGAAGACCGGTTCGGCCTTCGCGGAGCCGGCGTCGGGCAGCGCCACGCTGGCCGCGTCCGGGGAGGCGTTGCCGTACGGGAAGCTCTGCCCGTTGTGCAGGGTCAGCACTGTCTCGGGGTCGTTCTGGTTGCGGAAGGCCGTCCACACCTTGTCGCCCTCGACGGGGCCGTACTTGGCCCGGGCGGCGATGCGGACCAGCGCGGACTGCATCTCGTTGCCGCCCCCGCCGCCGAACAGGCCGCCGACCACGCCGGCGATGGCGATCAGGTCGGTCATCCGGAACGGCTCGGGGCCACCCTTGTTGGTGATCGCGTCGAGGTGCCCGGTCAGCACGTACTCGCCGGGGCAGTTGCGGTTGGCCATGCAGACGCCGATGTAGGCGTTGATGCCGGCGATGTACTCCTGCACGTCGGTGTAGAGCTGCGCGCCGCGCGGGCCCTTCGTGCGCAGTGCGTCGACCTGCGTCTGGAGGTCCGCGTCGGTGTAGGGCGAGTTGCGCCAGACGCTCTGCTCCAGGGCCCGGTTGCCCGGCGACCCGCCGGCGAACGGGGTGAGGGTTCCTCGGCCGACGTGGCGCAGCAGGTCCATGGTGAACAGCCGGTCCTCGGCTCCGGCGTACCCGGCGCCGTACATGGTGCCGCCGCGGGTGGTGCCGGTGACGTGCGGGACGCCGGTCGCCTTGTCCCGCAGGATGCGTACGTCGGAGCGGGGTGAGTAGTCGCGTTCGACCTGTCCGGCCGGAACGCCGAAGGAGGCGTCGTTGAAGAAGTTGCCGATCTGTTCCTCGCGCAGCCCGGCGTAGCCGTAGACCAGGTCGGCGTACTTGCCGAGCTGGTCGGCGGAGTGCCGGGGCAGGGTCCCGAGGCTCTGGTTGGCGAGGACCTCGACGAGGGTGGCGTTGCCGTTCTGGCCGGGCGGCACGATGTCGCCGCACTCGCCCAGGCAGTAGTCGTTTCCGGCGAACGCGCTGGTGGCGGCGGTGGCGGCGGCGTTGGCCGGCGCGCCGACGGCGGGGGTCGGGGTGGGGGAGGCGACGAGCAGGGCCGCGACGCCGACGGCGGCGGTCGCGCCGGCCAGCAGGCGGCGGGTGGTGGTGGGACGGGGCATGGTGATCCTCCGGGGGGATGGGGATCATGGCGAGGGACGGGTGCCGATCATTACGTGAAGAACATTCAGTTACCGGATGGTAATCTCCGCGCCCCGATATTGGAAGATGGCAATCTGTGGATCGGCCCCCGGTCGCCGCGAGTGTTGAGCCGGCCGGATTCATTCGATACCCTTCGATCTCCCGAGCCGGTGCCGGCCGGACCCGGTCCCGCTGTCGAGAAGGGACGTCGGATGAGACCCGCCCGCCTGCTGGCCCCCGTGGCGCTGCTCGCCGTCCTGCTGCCCCCGTCCGCGCCCGCCGCCGCCGCGCCCGCCGCAGCATCCGCGCTGGCGCCGGCCGCCGTCACGTCCGGCACCTTCTCGGTGCTCACCTACAACGTCGCCGGCCTGCCCGAACCGCTGTCCGGCAGCAAGCCGGCGGTCAACACGCGGCCCATCGGCGAGCGGGTCAACGCCTACGACATCGTGCACGTCCAGGAGGACTTCAACTACCACGCCGACCTGTACGCCACCGACCGGCACCCGCACCGCACGCCGACCAGCGGCGGGGTGCCCATCGGCGACGGCCTCAACACGATGTCCAACTACCCGGTGTCGGACTTCGTCCGGGTCAAGTGGGACGACTGCAACGGCTTCGACTGCCTCACCCCGAAGGGCTTCAGCCGGTCCCGGGTCCGGCTCGCCGAGGGCGCCTTCGTGGACCTCTACGACGTGCACACCAACGCCGGCACGACCGAGGCCGACCTCGCCGCCCGCCGGTCCAACGTCAGCCAGCTCTCCGCGTACGTCGCCGCCAACTCCGCCGGCAACGCGGTGATCGTGATGGGCGACCTGAACTCCCGCTACACCCGCGTTGGCGACACCATCCGCGACCTGGTGGCCGCCAACGGCCTCACCGACGCGTGGGTGCGCCAGGAGCGCGGCGGGGTGCCCCCGGCGCTCGGCAGCCCGGCGTTGACCTGCGACCCGGCGAACGTCACCGACGCCTGCGAGGTGGTCGACAAGATCCTCTACCGGAGCAACCGGCTAATCCGGCTGGGCCTGACCCGCTACCACAACGAGCACGCCCGGTTCCTGGATCCGGCCGGCGACCCGCTGTCCGACCACTACCCGCACGCCGCCTGGTTCACCTGGGCCCTCGACCCCGGTCTGCGGGCCAGCGACACCTGGGGCGGCCCGCACGGCACCCCGTTCACCGACGCGGACGCCGCCGGGCCCCGGGTCGCCACCGTCTCGCTGCGTGCCGGCTCCCGGCTCGACCAGGTCGGCGTCGGCCTCGCCGGCGGCGTCACCCGCACCCACGGTGACGCGGGCGGCACCCCGGCCAGCCTCGCGTTGGCCGAGGGGGAGCACGTCACCCAGGTCACCCTCACCCAGGGAAAGAAGGACGGCCGGACCCGGATCTTCTCCGCCCGGTTCACCACCAACCTCGGGCGCACCCTGTCCGGCGGCACGCCGACCTCGGACGCGGTGACCTTCACCGCGCCGCCCGGCGGGCGACTCGCCGGCTTCTTCGGCCGGGCCGGCAGCGAGGTCGACCAGCTCGGCGTGATCTGGGCTGTCGGGGCCGGCGGCTAGTCTTCCAGGCGTGGCTGATCCCTCCACCTACCGTCCCCCGCCCGGCACGATCCCCGACGCCCCGGGGGTCTACCGGTTCCGCGACGGCACCGGCCGGGTGATCTACGTCGGCAAGGCGAAGAGCCTGCGCAGCCGGCTCAGCTCCTACTTCGCCGACCTGTGGGGGCTGCACCAGCGCACCCAGCAGATGGTCACCACCGCCGAGTCGGTCGACTGGGTCACCGTCGGCACCGAGGTCGAGGCCCTCCAGCTCGAATACACCTGGATCAAGCAGTACGACCCCCGGTTCAACGTCCGCTACCGCGACGACAAGTCGTATCCGTACCTCGCCGTCACGGTCGACGAGGAGTTCCCCCGGTTCCAGGTGATGCGCGGCGCCAAGCGCAAGGGGGTGCGCTACTTCGGGCCGTACTCGCACGCCTGGGCCATCCGCGAGACGCTCGACCTGCTGCTGCGGGTCTTCCCCGCGCGCACCTGCTCGGCCGGCGTGTTCAAGCGCGCCGGCCAGGTGGGCCGCCCCTGCCTGCTGGGCTACATCGGCAAGTGCTCCGCGCCCTGCGTGGGCAGCGTCTCCGCCGAGGAACACCGGCACATCGTCGACGGCTTCTGCGACTTCATGGGCGGGCGCACCGACACCATGGTCCGCCGGCTCGAACGCGAGATGACCGAGGCCAGCGAGGCGCTGGAGTTCGAGAAGGCCGCCCGGCTGCGCGACGACGTCGCGGCCCTGCGCCGGGCCATGGAGAAGCAGACCGTGGTGCTCGGCGACGGCACCGACGCCGACGTGGTCGCGTTCGCCGACGACCCCCTGGAGGCCGCCGTCCAGGTCTTCCACGTGCGCGACGGCCGGGTCCGGGGCCAGCGCGGCTGGGTGGTGGAGAAGACGGAGGACCTGACCGCCGGCGACCTGGTGCACCACTTCTGCACCCAGGTGTACGGCGGGGAGCAGGGCGAGGCCGACGTGCCCCGCGAGCTGCTGGTCCCCGCCCTGCCCGCCGACGCCGACGCGCTGGCCGACTGGCTGTCGGGCCGCCGGGGCAGCCGGGTGTCCCTGCGGGTGCCGCAGCGCGGCGACAAGCGGTCCCTGCTGGAGACGGTGGAACGCAACGCGAAGGACGGCCTGGCCCGGCACAAGCTCAAGCGCGCCGGCGACCTGACCACCCGCGGCCAGGCGCTCGACGAGATCAGCGACGCGCTCGGCATGCGCACCGTGCCGCTGCGCATCGAGTGCTTCGACGTCTCCCAGATCCAGGGCACCGACGTGGTGGCCAGCATGGTGGTCTTCGAGGACGGCCTGCCCCGCAAGGGCGAGTACCGCCGGTTCATCGTCCGGGGCGCCACCGACGACCTGTCCGCCATGTCGGAGGTGCTGCGCCGCCGCTTCGCCCGCTACCTCGACGCCCGCGCCGAGACCGGCGAGCTGGGGGAGGAGACCGCCTCCGACCCGGACCGGCCGGGCATCGACCCGACGACCGGGCGGCCACGGAAGTTCGCGTACCCGCCGCAGTTGGTGGTGGTCGACGGCGGCGCGCCGCAGGTCGCGGCGGCGGCCCAGGCCCTCGCGGAGCTGGGCATCGACGACGTGGCGCTGTGCGGCCTGGCCAAGCGGCTGGAGGAGGTGTGGCTGCCCGACGACGAGTTCCCGGTCATCCTGCCGCGCACCTCCGAGGGGCTCTACCTGCTGCAACGGGTGCGCGACGAGGCGCACCGCTTCGCCATCACGTTCCACCGGCAGCGCCGCTCGAAGCGGATGACCGAGTCGGCGCTGGACACCGTGTCCGGCCTCGGCGAGGTGCGGCGCAAGGCGCTGCTGCGCCACTTCGGCTCGCTCAAGCGGCTCGCCGCCGCGTCGGTGGAGGAGATCACCGAGGTCCCCGGCGTCGGCCGGCGCACCGCCGAGGCGATCACCGCCGCCCTCAACCCGACCCCGGACGCGCCGCCCCCCGAATCAGACACGCTGAGCGACGCCTAGTTCCCGTTTCTGCCGCCACCAGCTCGGCCGGATCAACGGGCGGTCGGCGCGGACCGTTTTGATAATCCGTATTAGCGCCTTGACCCGTCTCTGTCGACCGGCGCAAACTCATCGACCACAGGGCATGCTCACCGTCCCGCAGCATTGTTACGCTCGGTGATCGTCGTCGCCTGGCCGGCCTCGTCGCGACCGCGATCACCGGGTCCCCTCGTGATCGGAGACCCCCGTGCCGACCTCACCCGAACCTCCGTCCACCCTCACCCGCCGCGGCCTGCTCCAGGGCGCGGCGCTGCTCGGCACCGCCGCCGCGACCGGCGAGGCCGGCCCTCGCCTCGGCGCCCGCATCTGCGTGGCCCGCGCGACCTGCCCCGGCGCCCCTCACGCGCATCCCGCGCTGGCGGGGACTCGGTCGGCGGGGCCGCGGTCGGCACGGTCGCGCCGACGGGTCGCTGTCGCAAGATCGCGCTCGATCCGGGAAAGAGTGGCCTTCTCAGCGCGGGAGGCCACTCTTTCCGTGTTCGAGCGCGATCTTGGCCGGGTACGACAGGGCCGTCACCGTCCGGTCTCGCCGTCCCCGTCGCCCCAGCCCGCGCGCCTGACGACCTTGGCGAGTTGGTCCCTGCCCTGATGTTGGCGGCGTCGCCCCGCCCGGTTAGATGGCGGGATGGCGGTACGTATCGACATCGACGCCCTGCGGGGCGAGGCCGGGGCCGTGGCCTGCGACGCGGCGGACAAGCTTCTGGCAGCGGGGCAGCCGGCGGCGATCACATCGGCCGGCGGGGGAGCGTCCGGTGTGATCCGGGAGGGCGGGCAGCCGCCGTACGAGGTCTGGGTGGGGATCACGGCGGACGGCTTCACCGCCCAGTGCGACTGCCCGGCCCGTGAGGAACTATGCGCCCACGCGGTGGCACTCACTGTCGCCGCTGTGCAGGGCCGATTCGACTGGTCCTCGGCGGCGGCCACCTCGTCGTCGGCTCTGGAGATCGACCCCAGGGTCGCCGAGCTGGCCGAGCTCGCGCGCGGCATTCCCGCCCGGCGGCTCGCGTTGCTGGTAGCCGAGTGGGCGGCTGCGGATCGGGTGTTGGAGAACAGGTTGCTGGCGCAGGCCGGCCGGCTCGCGCCCCTCAACGCCGCCGAGCTGGACGACGTCGGCCGGAGCATCGACAACATCGCGCACGAGGCGACCAGCGGTGACCGGTGGGAGCTGCACGACGTCGAGAAGGCCGGCCGGGCGATCGTCGAAGAGGTGCGGGTGCTGGCCGAGCGGCCGGCGACGGAGGGAACCCTGCTGGTGGTCGAGCAGGCCGCGCGCGTCTGGGACCGCCTCGTCCCGCCCCTTTATGACGCCTGGGAGACGTACGAGGAGGAACCGGGCGAGATCGGCGGTGCGCTACGGGCGGTCCACGTCCAGCTCTGCGAGCAGGTCCAGCCGGACCCCGACGAGCTGGCGAAGCGGCTGGCCGAGGTCATCGGGGCGGCCGAGGTCGACTCCTGCCTCGACGAGCCGTGGGACTACCTCGGCGTGCTCGGCCGCGACCGGGTCAAGGCGCTGGGGCGGCGCCGCTGACGGGTGTCTCGGCCGGTTCCCGCCGTTGGTGGCCGAGGCTCCGGTCACCAGCGGCGGCGTGCCGGGTCAGGCCCAGGGGGCCAGCGGGTACCAGGGGATGATCTCGCGGCGGGCGAGCAGCCGTACGTCCCAGTAGAGGAACGTGAACGCGCCGGCGACGATGAACGCGACCGCGGTCAGCACCGCCAGTCGGGTCGGCCGCTCGGTGAACCACCGTTGCAGTCGGGAGCCGGCGAGCCAGGCCAGCAGCAGGAACAGCACCGCCATGATGACGATGTTGCCGATGGACTGGAGCGTGAACGCCGCCGCCCCGTACAGCGGGTTGCCGCTCTCCGCGGCGTCGCGGAACATCTGCCGGAACAGCCCGAACGGCCGACCGATCAGGAAGCCGGCGATCAGCGCGCCCATGAAGATCATCGGGGCGTTGGGGTACCGGCCGGCGAGCCGGGCGAACGGATCCCGCACCACGCCGATCGAGGCCAGTCCGAGATAGATCATCACCAGCCCGATCACGCCGAAGACGACCATCGACTGGATGCTTCTCGGCGACAGGCCGCCGGGCGTGGTGGGGGCGGTGGAGAACTGCGGCATCGAGGTGCCGACGATGCCGACGATCGCGCCGTAGACGGCCGACACCGCGATCATGCCCACCGACATCCAGCCAAGCGGCTTCAGCGGCTGGACGAACCTGCTGAACCTGCTCCCGGTGGTGGTGCCGGTCAGCGGGGCGAGGGCGCCGAAGGCGGCGATGTTGCAGGCGGTGAACGTGCCGGCGATCCCGGAGACGAAGGCGAACACGATGCCCGCCGCGATCCCCTGGATCGGGGTCTCCTTGGCGTCGTGGCCGAGCAGGGTGTTGGCGACGTTGTCGCCGATGGTCTGGTCCACGAACTCCGCCGACCAGACCACGGTCAGCAGGAAGCCGCCGATCACGCTGAGCAGGACGATCAGCGCCCGCCGCCGGGGGAAGTGCCCGTTGACGAAGGCGGACGTCCCCTCCTGCCCGGTGTCAGGCCGGAGCCCTGTCGGCACCTCGGGCCGTCGGGGGGAATTGTGGGTCTGCGTCACGCTGCGCTCCTCACGCTGGGGGGACGAGACCCGGGCGCGGGCGCGACGGCGACGCTGGCGACGACGCCCGGACCGGGAGGCCGGTGACCGCCGGCCGCGTGGACGCACCCGCCCAACCCACCGCAACGCAGTAGATTGACACGGATCGATGTCCAACCGCAGTGTGGCGCGGCTTTCGCCGACTGACTTCTTCCATCGTGCCCAATCCCGCCACCCACCACCCCGCCGTCCCCGCCCCCCGCCCCCGCCCCACGCAACCGCGATCTTGCACTTGCGGCCCTCGATATGTCGCTCATGCGCCCTCTGTCCGGGCCGCAAGTGCAAGATCGGCGTGGAGAGGGTGGGGTGGAGGGGCGGGGTGGAGGGGTGGGGTGGAGGGGCGGGGTGGAGGGGTGGGGTGGGGTGGGGTGGGGTGGGGTGTTGGGGCGGGCTGCGCCTGGGGGCGGGGCTCGGCGGGATAGAGTCGCAGATTGGCCGTGCGCGGTCATCTCGACCGTGGCGTCACCCGTGGGGGAGTAGGCAGTGAACGAGGCGCGGACGCCCGGGGTTCCGGTGACCAGCGACCCGACATCGGCGGCGTCGGAGGCGGAGACCACCCTGGTGGTGGTGACCGGCGTGTCCGGCGGCGGTCGCAGCACCGTGGCGCGGGCGTTGGAGAACGTCGGCTACTACGTGGTCGACAACCTGCCCCAGGCGTTGATGCTCGACATGGCCGAGCTGGCCGTCAAGGCCGGTGGCGCGGCCCGGCGTACCGCGATGGTGCTCGACGTTCGCTCGCGCGCCTTCTCCACCGACCTGGTCGGGGCGATCCGGGAGCTGAAGGAGCGGGGCTTCTCCCCCCGGGTGGTCTTCGTCGACGCCGACGACGAGGTGCTGATCCGCCGGTTCGAGAGCGTCCGGCGCTCGCACCCGTTGCAGGGCGACGGGCGGCTCGCCGACGGCATCGCCGTGGAGCGGGGGCTGCTGGAAGAGGCCCGGGACCAGGCCGACGTGATCATCGACACCAGCCACCTGAACGTCAACCAGCTCCGCCGCCGGATCGAGGAGCTGTTCGGCGGCGAGGACAGCCGCCGGCTGCGGGTCACCGTGCTCTCCTTCGGCTTCAAGTACGGCCTCCCGCCCGACGCCGACTTCGTCCTCGACGCCCGGTTCCTCCCGAACCCGTACTGGGTGCCCGAGCTGCGCGAGCACACCGGCCGGGAGGAGGCCGTCAGCGCGTACGTGCTCGGCCAGGAGGGCGCGGACGCCTTCGTCGGCACGTACGCGGACCTGGTCAACGCCACCACCGTCGGCTTCGAGCGGGAGGGCAAGCGCTACCTCACCGTGGCGGTCGGCTGTACCGGCGGCAAGCACCGCAGCGTCGCCATCGCCGAGGAGCTGGCCGCCCGGCTGCGTCACGCCGGCCTCGCCGCCAAGGCCCAGCACCGCGACCTGGGGCGGGAATGACGCCGACGCGGGTGGTCGCGTTCGGCGGCGGGCACGGCCTGTCGGTGTCCCTGCGGGCGCTGCGCCGCTGCGCGCCCGAGCTCGACCTGGACATCACCGCCGTGGTCACCGTCGGCGACGACGGGGGCTCCAGCGGGCGGCTGCGGGCCCGGCGCGGCGGCCTGCCGCCGGGGGACCTGCGCCAGGCGTTGGCGGCCCTCGCCGGCGACCACCCGGCCACCAGGCGCAGCGCGAGGCTGTTCCAGCACCGCTTCGCCAGCACCCCCGGTGACCCGGCGGACACCGACGACGGGCTCGCCGGGCACGCCGTCGGCAACCTGGTCCTGTGCGGGCTGATCGAGCTGCTCGGCGACCCGGTCGCCGCGCTGGAACACGCCGGGGCGATGCTCGGCGCGGTGGGCCGGGTGCTGCCGATGTCCCGCCAGCCGGTCGGCATCGAGGCCCGGGTACGCGGCGTCGACCCGGCGTGCCCGGACGAGGCGCGCACGGTGAGCGGGCAGCACCAGGTGGCGGTCACCACCGGGCGGGTGGAGGCGCTGCGACTCACCCCGACCGCCCCGGCGGCCTGCGCGGAGGCCGTCGCAGCCATCGCCGAGGCGGACTGGTTGATCTTCGGGCCGGGGAGCTGGTACACCAGCCTGCTGCCGCACCTGCTGGTGCCGGGGCTGGCCGCCGCCATCGTGGCCAGCCCGGCCCGCCGGCTGGTCACCCTCAACCTGGCGGCGGAGAAGGAGACCCTCGGGCTCTCCCTGGCCGACCACCTGGCCACCCTGCGGCACTACCTGCCCGAGTTGACGGTGGACGCCGTGCTGGCGGACTCCAAGGCGGTGGGCGATCCCGGCCCCGTCGAGCGTGCGGCAGAATCGCTGGGTGCCCGGCTGCTCCTCGCCCCGGTCGCCGTCACCGAGGGCGGGCCCCATCACGATCCGGCAGCCCTGGGCGCAGCCCTGGTGCCTGTCCTGGGTGCCGATCGTTAAGCACGTACGTAATCTCCGGCGACACGCCGGAACCGGTCCGTGAGGGGGCGCACAATGGCGATGACGGCTGCGGTCAAGGACGAGCTGAGCCGGGTCGACGTGCCCAAGCCCTGCTGCCGGCGGGCAGAGATGGCGGCGCTGCTGCGCTTCGCCGGCGGGCTGCACATCGTCTCCGGCCGGGTGGTGGTGGAGGCCGAACTCGACACCGGGGCGGTGGCCCGGCGGCTGCGCCGGGAGATCGCCGAGGTCTACGGCTATTCCAGCGAGATCCACGTGTTGGCCTCCGGCGGGCTGCGCAAGGGCAGCCACTTCATCGTCCGGGTGGTCAAGGACGGTGAGTCCCTGGCCCGGCAGACCGGGCTGCTCGACGTCCGGGGCCGGCCGGTGCGGGGGCTGCCCCCGCACGTGGTGGCCGCGAACGTCTGCTGCGCGGTGTCCGCGTGGCGGGGGGCGTTCATGGCGCACGGCTCGCTGACCGAGCCGGGCCGCTCCAGCGCCCTGGAGATCACCTGCCCCGGCCCGGAGTCGGCCCTGGCGCTGGTGGGCGCGGCCCGCCGGCTCGGTATCACCGCGAAGAACCGCGAGGTGCGCGGCGTGGACCGGGTGGTGGTCAAGGACGGCGACGCGATCGCCGCGCTGCTCACCCGGGTGGGAGCACACTCCAGCGTGCTGGCCTGGGAGGAACGCCGGGTGCGCCGTGAGGTGCGGGCGACGGCCAACCGGCTGGCCAACTTCGACGACGCCAACCTGCGCCGCTCGGCGCGGGCCGCGGTGGCCGCCGCCGCGCGGGTGACCCGGGCCCTGGAGATCCTCGCCGAGGACGCCCCGAACCACCTCACGTCCGCCGGCCAGCTGCGCCTGGAGCACCGGCAGGCGTCCCTGGAGGAGCTGGGCGCGCTCGCCGACCCGCCGCTGACCAAGGACGCCATCGCCGGGCGGATCCGCCGGCTGCTGGCGCTGGCCGACAAGCGGGCCCGTGACCTGGGCATCCCGGATACGGAAGCGGCCGTCACGCCCGACATGCTCGTGGTCTGATAGGACGGTGGCGGTAGGTGGACGGCGGCGCGCGCGGCGGCGGGCGCCGGCCCGCCCCGCCGCACGTCCCCGGGCCGGGACCCGGCCCGGGAACGCGAAGCGGATCACCACCCGGCGCAGCACGCCGCCACGCGCTCGGATAGGGTCGCTGCATACGGCAAGGGGGCCGGTACTGGCACTCCCCGCCGTGCTCACCGCCTCGGGCGGTCATGGTCTTGCGGACCGCGGCGGGGTGGCCGACATGAACTGTCAACGGCCGGCTCCAACGGCCGGCGCACATCACCTCGCCGGCCGAAGCTGACGCCGGCGGATCAGAACGCGAGGAGACGGGACCTGTGACCATCCGGGTTGGCATCAACGGCTTCGGCCGCATCGGCCGTAACTTCTTCCGGGCCGTGCTGGCGTCCGGCGCGGACATCGAGGTCGTGGCCGTCAACGACCTGACCGACAACGCGACGCTCGCTCACCTGCTCAAGTACGACAGCATCCTGGGTCGCCTGCCGCACGAGGTCAAGGCGACCGCCGACGAGATCATCGTGGGCGGCAAGGCCATCAAGGCGTACGCCGAGAAGGACCCGGCGAAGCTGCCGTGGGGCGAGGCCGGCGTGGACGTGGTCATCGAGTCCACCGGCTTCTTCACCGACGCCAACAAGGCGAAGGCGCACGTCGCCGGCGGGGCCAAGAAGGTCATCATCTCCGCCCCGGCGAAGAACGAGGACGTCACGGTCGTCATGGGCGTGAACCAGGACCAGTACGACCCGGCCAAGCACACGATCATCTCGAACGCCTCCTGCACCACCAACTGCCTCGCTCCGATGGCGAAGGTGCTGCACGACACGTTCGGCATCCAGCACGGCCTGATGACGACGATCCACGCGTACACCCAGGACCAGAACCTCCAGGACGCGCCGCACTCCGACCTGCGTCGCGCCCGGGCCGCCGCGCTGAACATCGTCCCGACCTCCACCGGCGCCGCGAAGGCCATCGGCTTGGTGCTGCCGGAGCTGAAGGGCAAGCTCGACGGGTACGCGCTGCGGGTGCCGATCCCGACCGGCTCGGCCACCGACCTCACGGTCAACGTCAACCGGGAGACCACGGTGGACGAGGTCAACGCCGCGCTGAAGGCCGCAGCCGAGGGCCCGCTCAAGGGCATCCTGGTCTACAACGAGGACCCGATCGTCTCCTCGGACATCGTCACCGACCCGGCGTCGTGCATCTTCGACGCGCCGCTGACCAAGGTCGTGGGCAACCAGGTCAAGGTCGTCGGCTGGTACGACAACGAGTGGGGCTACTCCAACCGCCTGGTCGACCTGGTCAAGCTGGTGGGTTCCTCGCTGTGAGTGCGAGGAGTGAGCTTGCGAGCCCCGCAGTCATGAACG
The DNA here is from genome assembly GCF_050948415.1 of Micromonospora sp. CA-111912. Lineage (NCBI taxonomy): Bacteria > Bacillati > Actinomycetota > Actinomycetes > Micromonosporales > Micromonosporaceae > Micromonospora > Micromonospora sp. CA-111912. The sequence goes on along the minus strand of NZ_CP192007.1, from coordinate 5,121,692 downwards.
AAGGGTCAGCTCTGTGAGCATCCGCAACCTCGACGATTTGCTCGCCGAGGGGGTGTCGGGTCGGCGCGTGCTCGTGCGCGCCGACCTGAACGTCCCACTCGACAAGCAGAGCGGCGCGATCGCCGACGACGGCCGGATCCGCGCGGTGCTGCCGACGCTGACCGCCCTGACCGGGGCCGGCGCGAAGGTCGTGGTGTTCTCGCACCTGGGCCGCCCGAAGGGCGCGCCCGACCCGCAGTTCAGCCTCCGCCCGGTCGCGGCCCGCCTCGGCGAGCTGCTCGACGCGCAGGTGCGGTTCGCCGAGGACACCGTCGGCGACTCCGCCCGGTCCACGGTCGACGCGCTCGCCGACGGCGAGGTCGCCCTGCTGGAGAACCTCCGCTTCAACAAGGGGGAGACCAGCAAGGACGACGCCGAGCGGGGCGCGTTCGCCGACCAGCTCGCCGCGTTGGGCGAGGCGTACGTCGACGACGCGTTCGGCGCGGTGCACCGCAAGCACGCCAGCGTCTTCGACGTGCCGGCCCGGCTGCCGCACGTCGCCGGCCGGCTGGTGCTGCGCGAGGTGGAGGTGCTGGCGAAACTTGCCGGCGAGCCGGCGCGGCCGTACGTGGTGGTGCTCGGTGGCTCCAAGGTGTCCGACAAGCTCGCGGTGATCGAGGCGCTGCTGCCGAAGGTCGACCGGCTGCTCATCGGCGGCGGGATGTGCTTCACCTTCCTCAAGGCCCAGGGCCACGAGGTGGGCACCTCGCTGCTGGAGAAGGAGATGGTGGAGACCTGCCGCAACCTCCTGGAGCGGTCCGAGGGCAAGATCATGCTCCCGGTCGACGTGGTGGTGGCGGACGCCTTCGCCCCCGACGCGGCGCACGACACGGTCCGCGCCGACGCCATCCCCAGCCACCGGCTCGGGCTCGACATCGGCCCGGAGACGGTGGCCGGCTTCGCGGCGGCCCTGGCCCCGGCGAAGACGATCTTCTGGAACGGGCCGATGGGCGTGTTCGAGATGCCGGCGTTCGCCAACGGCACCCGGGGCGTCGCCGAGGCGATCACCTCCGCCGACGCGTTCAGCGTGGTCGGCGGCGGCGACTCCGCCGCGGCGGTCCGTGCCCTCGGGCTGGACGAGACGTCCTTCGGGCACATCTCCACGGGCGGCGGCGCCTCCCTGGAATACCTGGAGGGCAAGACCCTCCCCGGCATCGCGGCCTTGGAGGACTGATGGCGGTGACCAACCGCCGGCCGCTGATGGCCGGCAACTGGAAGATGAACCTCAACCACTTCGAGGCCAACGCGCTGGTGCAGAAGCTGGCCGCGAGTCTGACCGAGAAGCAGCTCACCGACGTCGAGTGCGTCGTGCTGCCGCCCTTCACCGACCTGCGCAGCGTGCAGACCGCGGTGGACGGCGACAAGGTGCTGATCGGCTACGGCGGGCAGGACCTGTCGCCGTACCAGTCGGGGGCCTACACCGGGGACATCTCCGGGACGATGCTGGCGAAGCTCGGCTGCACGTACGTGTTGGTCGGCCACTCCGAGCGGCGGCAGTACCACCACGAGGACGACGCGCTGGTCAACGACAAGGTGTCCGCCGCGCTGGCCAACGGGCTCACCCCGATCCTGTGCATCGGGGAGGGGCTGGAGGTCCGCGAGCAGCTCCGGCACGTGCCGCACTGCTGCGACCAGCTCGACGGCGCGCTGCGCGGGCTCAGCCGCGAGCAGATCACCAAGGTCGTCGTGGCGTACGAGCCGGTCTGGGCGATCGGGACGGGCAAGACGGCCACCCCCGAGGACGCCCAGGAGGTGTGCGGGGAGGTCCGTAAGCGGCTGGTCGAGACCTTCGACCAGACGACCGCGGACCAGGTCCGGATCCTCTACGGCGGGTCGGTGAAGTCCTCGAACATCGCCTCGATCATGGCCAAGCCGGACGTGGACGGGGCCCTGGTGGGCGGCGCGAGCCTGGACGGCGAGGAATTCGCCAAGATCTGCCGGTTCCCGGAGCACATCACCCGCTGACGGCTCGCTATCCTTGACTCCGCCCGTCCGTCGGCCGGTGCCGCAGTGCCCGACCTGTCCGGGCGAGGATCGCTACGAGAGGACTGACCCCAGCCATGCCGATCTGGTTCGCATACACGTTGATCGTGTTGCTGGTCATCACGAGCGTCATGCTCACCATGCTCATTCTGCTGCACCGCGGTAAGGGCGGTGGGATGTCGAGCATGTTCGGCGGTGGGGTCAGCTCCAGCCTCGCCGGCTCCTCGGTGGCCGAGAAGAACCTTGACCGCTACACGGTCCTGGTGGGTATCGTCTGGTTCGCCTGTATCGTCGGGCTGGGGCTTTGGCTGCGACTCCAGCTCAGCAGCGGGGCCTGAGAGCGAGCCCGCCGAGTCGTACAATCTGCGCGCGGTCCGTCACCGACGGGCCGCGCGCAGTTGTTTTTCCCGCTGCACCGCGTCGCCCGCCGCCCGCCCGAGCGGCGGTCCCCTCCGATGACAGGAGCGAGCAGCCGTGGCGAGTGGCAACCTGATTCGGGGTGCCCGGACCGGATCCGGCCCGGAACGCTTCAACGAGCGGCACGCGCCGGCCCCGCGCCGGTCGGTCACCTACTGGTGCCGCAACGACCACCGGATCGACGTCCCGATCGCGGCGGATGCCGAGCCGCCGCCGCAGTGGGACTGCCCCCGCTGCGGGGTTCCGGCCGGCCAGGACCAGGGCAACCCGCCGGGCCGGGCGCGCCCGGAGCCCTACAAGACCCACCTGGCATACGTGAAGGAACGGCGCACCCCGGAGGAGGGGGAGGCCCTGCTGGCCGAGGCCCTGGCCGCCCTGCGCCGCCGACGGGGCCGGGCCTGAGCGGCCGGGCCGGGGGCACCCGCCGGACACGCGGAAGGGCCCCCGCGGGGGCCCTTCCGTAGGGCTCAGCGCAGGCTGCGCAGCCGGGGCGGGATGTCGGCCGCCGCCGCCCGGTCCAGCAGCCAGAGGGTGCGCCCGACGCCCTGCGCCCCGGCGGCCGGGAGCTGCACCGGGCCGGCCCCGGCCAGCGCCATGCTGACCGCGCGGGCCTTGTCGGCCCCGCTGGCGACCAGCCAGACCTCCTCGGCGGTGTTGATCGCCGGGAGGGTGAGCGTGGTGCGCACCGGCGGCGGCTTGGGGCTGCCCCGCACGGCGCTGACCGGCCGGCTGTCGTGGTGCACGGGGTGCTCCGGGAAGACCGAGGCGACGTGCCCGTCCTCGCCCACCCCGAGCATCAGCACGTCGAAGTGGGGGAGCACGGCGTGCCCGGGACGGGCCGCCCGGGCCAGCTCGGCGGCGTACCCGGCGGCGGCGGACTCCGGGTCGGCCCCGGCCGGGCCGTCGGACGCCGGCATCGGGTGCACCCGGGTCGGGTCCAGCGGCACCGCGTCCAGCAGCGCCGCCCGGGCCTGCGTCTCGTTGCGCTCCGGGTCCCCGGCCGGCAGGAAGCGCTCGTCGCCCCACCAGACGTCGACCCGGGACCAGTCGACCGCGTCCCGTGCCGGCAACGCGTTCACCGCCCGGTACACGGCGGCGGCGATCCGGCCGCCGGTCAGCACCACCGCCGCCTGGCCGCGGTCCGCCTGCGCGTCGAGCAGCTTCACCAGCAACCGGGCCGCCACCGCCTGCGCCAGCAGTTCGGCATCGGCGTGGACGGCGACACTCGTCTCACTCATGTCTCGTGCCCTCGTCTCCGGACCGCCCTCGCGGTCCCTGTTCGTCGTGCCCGGGGGCCGGCGGCCCTCCGTCGCGCGTGCCCGCGGACCGGGCCGGCGGGCCGGACCCGGCCCGCCGGCACCGTCGTCAGGGCCTCGCGCTGGTGCCGGTGTGGGCGGTGACCCCCGCCTCGGCCCGCTTCGCGGTCGCCGGGTCCTTCCAGACGTGCACCCGCTGGGCGGGCCGCTCGTCCAGCCCGGAGACACCGGCCATGGCACCCAGCGCCTCGGCGTAGACCTGGTCGGCGTCCAGCCGACGCAGCTCCTCGGCCAACTCGTCGCCGAGCGGCCGGCGCATCAGCGGCAACTGCCGGTCGTCCTGCCCGGTGCGCCGGAACGTGGCCAGGCTGTCCTCCCGGGTCAGGGTGAGCACTTCGCCGTTGGCGCAGCTCAGCTGCACCTCCCGCATCCGGGGGGACGCGTCGCTGGGCTCCCAGCGCGGGGTGATCCCGAGCCGGCTGCCCAGCCACCCGCACATCAGCGCGGCCGTCGGGTCGGTCGGCGGGGCCACCACCCTGGCCTCGGTGACCCGCGCCTCCGTGGTGTCGAACGCGCCGGCCACCAGGGTGCGCCACGGGGTGATCCGGGTCCACGCCAGGTCGGTGTCCCCCGGGGCGTAGTCCCGGGCCCGCTGGCGTAGCGCCTCGATCGGGTCGGCGGCCTGCGCCGTGTCGGTGATCCGCCGGTCGGCGACCACGCCGAGGAAGTCCGTCGCGATCTCCGCCGCCGGCTCGCCGTGCCACCACGTCACCACCGGAACGTCCGGCACCAGCAGCGGCATCACCACCGACTCGGCGTGCAGCGCCAGCCGGCCGTACATCCGGGTGACCACCGCCTCGCAGGGGCCGAGCCGGCCGCCGACGACGATTTCCGCGTCCAGCCGGTTGCGCTCCCGCTCGACGTCGGTTCGGACCACCACGAGCAGCCGGCACGGGTGGGCGGCGGCGGCGATGGTCGCCGCCGCCTCCGCCTCGCGGACCCGCTTCTCGTCGACCACCACGATCAGGGTGAGCGCCATGCCGCTGGCCACCCCGCCCGCGCTGCGCCGCTCCGCGGCGAGCGCCTTGACCACCTCGTTGCCGGTGGTGTCCCAGAGCCCGATCAATGGAACCTCCTGGTTCGCTCGCTGTGCCCGCTCACGCTCTCCGCCACGCCCGGCCCTCGCGGGCCAGCATCTCGTCGGAGGCCCGGGGGCCCCACTCGCCGGCCCGGTACGGCTCCGGCTTCGTGCCCTCCCAGGCGTGTTCCAGGGGGTCCACCACCGCCCAGCTCTGCTCGACCTCGGCGGCGTCGGGGAAGAGGGTACGGTCGCCGATCAGCACGTCCAGCACCAGCCGCTCGTACGCCTCGGGGCTGGACTCGGTGAACGCCTCGCCGTACTGGAAGTCCATTGCGATGTCGCGGACCTCCATCGTGGTGCCCGGCACCTTGGAGCCGAACTTCAGCACCACGCCCTCGTCCGGCTGCACCCGGATGACGAGCTGGTTGTTGCCGAGCATCTCCATGTCGGCCGCGTTGAACGGCAGGTGCGGGGCCTTCTTGAACATGATGGCGACCTCGGTCACCCGCCGGGGCAGCCGCTTGCCGGCCCGGATGTAGAACGGCACCCCCGCCCAGCGGCGGTTCTGGATGCCCAGCTCCACGGCCACGTACGTCTCCGTGGTGGAGTCCGCCGGGACGCCCTCCTCGTCCAGGTAGCCGACCGCCCGCTGCCCGGCGACCCAGCCCGGCAGGTACTGCCCGCGTACGGTGCCCCGGGAGACGTCCTTCGGCAGGGTGATCGCCTTGAGCACCTTCAGCTTCTCGGCCCGGATCTCGTCGGCGTCGAAGCTGGTCGGCTCCTCCATCGCCACCAGCGCCAGGAGCTGGAGCAGGTGGTTCTGGAAGACGTCCCGGGCGGTGCCGACCGAGTCGTAGAAGCCGGCCCGGCTGCCGATGCCGACGTCCTCGGCCATCGTGATCTGCACCGAGTCGACGTACTTGGAGTTCCACAGCGGCTCGAACAGGCTGTTGGCGAACCGCAGGGCCAGGATGTTCTGGACGGTCTCCTTGCCCAGGTAGTGGTCGATCCGGAAGACGTCCTGCCGGGTGAACACGTCGTCGACGAGGTCGTTGAGCTCCTTCGCCGAGGGCAGGTCGTGCCCGAACGGCTTCTCTACCACCACCCGGCGCCAGCCGCCGCACTTGTCGTTGTCGGCCATTCCGGTGCGGGCGAGCTGCTTGAGCACCACGGGGAACGCCGCCGGGGGGATGGAGAAGTAGAAGGCCGCGTTGCCGTGGATGCCGTGAGTGCCGCGCAGCTCGTCCAGTGTCCGGTTGAGCTGGTCGAAGGCGTTGTCGTCGTCGAACGAGCCGCCGACGAACTTGATGTTGCCGGCCAGCCGGGCCCAGACCTCCTCCCGCCAGGGCGTCCGGGCGTGCTTCTTGGCCGCCTCGTGGGCCAGCGACTCGAAGTCGCCGTCGCCCCAGTCGCGCCGGGCGAAGCCCAGGACCACGAAACCGGGTGGCAGCAGCCCCCGGTTCGCCAGGTCGTAGACCGCCGGTAGCAGCTTCTTCCGCGCCAGGTCACCGGTCACCCCGAAGATCACCAGAGCGCAGGGCTCCGGGATCCGCGGCAGCCGCCGGTCCTGCGCGTCGCGCAGCGGGTTCACGCCGCCTCCTCGCTCCGCTGGTGTCACATCGTCCATCGTCAGGTTCGTAGTTGCCGGACCGCGTCGAGCAGCTGGGCCACTCCCGCCGACCGGTCGGTCAGGTGCAGCCGCAGCACCGGACGCCCCCGGCCGGCCAGGGCCTGCCGGTCGCCCGCAGCCTGGGCAGCCTGAAGTTCCCCGAAGGAATACGGCTTCCCGGGCACGTGCAGATCATTGTCGACGGTACCGGTCACCTGGAGGTAACGGCCCACCTGAGGACCACCCCTGTGGTATTGGCCGGTGGAATGCAGGAAACGCGGACCCCAGCCGAAGGTGACCGGCCGGCCGGACGCCTCGGCGAGCAGCGGACGCAGCCGGGCCGCGTCGGCGTCGGCGAGCCGGTCCAGGTACGCCAGCACGGCGAGGTAGCCGTCGCCGACGCCGTCGAGCAGGTGACGCAGCGCGCCGGCCAGGTCGCCGGGACCGCCCGCCGGGGCGTACACCTCGATCGCGCCCGCGGTGGACGACGGCGGCTCCGCCGGCGCGGCCGAGGCCAGGATGCGTGCGGTGTTCTCCTTGCTCTCGGCGACGTTCGGCTGGTCGAACGGGTTCACCCCGAGCACCGCGCCGGCCACCGCCGTGGCGTACTCCCAGGCCAGGAACTGGGCGCCGAGCGGGCCGTTGACCGCGACGTCGGGCGCGCACCCGCCGCCGGGGACGGCCCCGGGGGGCAGCGCCCCGCCGTAGCTGACGGTGAGCACGTCCGGGCCGGCGCCGCCGGGGGCGTCAGGGGACTCCAGCACGACCGGCAGGATGCCGAGGCCGGCCTTGCCGGTGGACTCGGCGAGCAACTGCTCGATCCAGTCGCCGAGCCCGTCGATCCCGGTGCCGTCGCCGATCAGGGCGATCTTGTCCCGGCCCCCGCTGGCCGCCGCGCCGAGCGCAGCGCCCAGCGCCAGGCCCGGGTTGTCGGTGTCCCGGGCCAGCGACTGCGACAGCGCCTCGGCCTGTTCGAGCAGCTCCGTCACCTCGACCCCGGCCAGCGCGGCCGGCACCAGCCCGAACGCGGTCAGCGCCGAGTACCGGCCGCCCACCTGCGGGTCGGCGAGCACGGTGACCGCGCCCAGCTCGGCGGCGACGGACTCCAGCGGGGAGCCCGGGTCGGTGACCACCACGAAGTGCCGGCCGGCCTCCGCCTCGGTCAGCCCGGCGTCGTGGAACGCCTGGAGGTAGGCCCGCCGGTGGCTGTCGGTCTCCACCGTGCTGCCGGACTTGCTGGCCAGCACCACCACGGTGCGCTCCAGCCGGTCGGCCAGCGCCGCCCGGACCTGGCCCGGGTCGGTGGTGTCCAGCACGGTCAGCGGCCGGCCCAGGGTGCGGGTGATCACCTCGGCGGCCAGCGACGAGCCGCCCATCCCGGCGAGCACCACGTGGTCCAGGTCCGCCAGTTCGGCGGTCAGCTCGGCGAGCTGGGGGAGCAGCTCCCAGCTGCGCCGGTGGGTGTCCAGCCAGCCGAGCCGGGCCCTCGCCTCGGCCTCGACCTCCGGCCCCCACAGCGTGGGGTCCTTCGCGGCCAGTCTCGCCGGGACGCCCCGGGTCACCAGGGCGTCCCGGGTCGACGCGGGCGCGGACCGGTCGACCGCATCCGCGCCGTGCACGACCAGCCCGGCGGACGCGTCCGCCGGGCCGGCGAGCAGGTCGCTCACGTGGCCGCCCCGGGGTGGTGCCCCGGGGCGCGTCCGTGAGCGTCGGTCACGCGTTGCCCCCCGCCTGCTGGGCGGCCTGTGCGTTGCCCTGCGCGGCCTGGCCGGGCCGCCCGGTGCCCCGGCCCGCCGCGGCGAGCGACTTGCGCACCCCGTCGAGCAGCTCCAGCCAGCTCGCCTCGAACTTCTCCACGCCCTCGCGCTCCAGGACGGCGATCACGTCGGACATGTCGACGCCGACGGCCTCCAGGTCGGTGAAGGCCTTGCGGGCCGCGTCGTACGCGCCGGTGATGGTGTCGCCGGGGGTCTCGCCGTGGTCGGCGTACGCGTGGATGACCGACTCCGGCATCGTGTTGACCGTGCCGGGGGCGATCAGCTCCTCGACGTAGATGACGTCCCGGTAGTCCGGGTTCTTCGTCGAGGTGGACGCCCACAGCGGGCGCTGCGGGTGGGCGCCCGCGTCGGCCAGGGACTGCCACCGGTCGGAGGAGAAGACCTCGCCGTAGCGCTCGTACGCGAGCTGGGCGTTGGCGACGGCGGCCTTGCCGCGCAGCGCCTTGGCCTCGTCGGAGCCGATCTTCTCCAGCCGCTTGTCGACCTCGGAGTCGACCCGGGAGACGAAGAACGACGCCACCGAGCCGATCTTGGACAGGTCGTGGCCGTTGGCCCGCGCCTGCTCCAGGCCGGCGAGGAACGCCTCCATCACCTGCGAGTACCGGTCCAGGCCGAAGATCAGCGTGACGTTGACGCTGATCCCCTCGGCCAGGGTCGCGGTGATCGCCGGCAGGCCCGCCTCGGTGGCCGGGATCTTGATGAACAGGTTCGGCCGGTCGACCAGCCACCACAGCGCCTTGGCCTCGGCGACCGTCTTGTCGGTCTCGTGGGCCAGCCGCGGGTCCACCTCGATGGAGACCCGGCCGTCGACGCCGTTGCTGGCGTCGTACGACGGGCGCATCACGTCGCACGCCCATCGCACGTCGTACGTGGTGAGCATGCGCACCGACTCCTCCACCTCCACCCCACGGGTGGCGAGGTCGCGCAGCTGCCAGTCGTACTCGTCGGCGTCGGCGAGCGCCTTCGCGAAGATCGTCGGGTTGGTGGTCACGCCGACCACGTGCTTCTCCCGGCGGAGCTGGTCCAGCCCGCCGGAGCTGAGCCGCACGCGGGAGAGATCGTCGAGCCAGACCGCCACCCCGGCGGCGGTGAGCTTGCTAATCCTGTCCGTCATGCCGTCCACGCTCCCCTCAGTTGCCGGTCGTGAAACCGGTGATGTCGCCCACCCGGGTCAGCGCCGCGTGCGCGGCGGCCACGATCCGGTCGGGGGTGAACCCGAACTGCTCGAAGAGCACGGAGTGCGGGGCGCTCGCGCCGTAGTGCTCCAGGCTCACGCTCTCGCCGGAGTCACCGACGATCCCGCGCCAGGACATGCCGATGCCCGCCTCCACGCTCACCCGTGCCTTTACCCCGCGCGGCAGGACCGACTCCCGGTACGCCTCGTCCTGCGCGTAGAACCACTCCTGGCACGGCATCGACACCACCCGGGTGGGGGTGCCGTCGGCCTCCAGCCGCTCCCGGGCGGTGAGGCAGAGCTGCACCTCGGAGCCGGTCCCGACGATGATCACCTGCGGCTTGCCGTTGGACGCCTCGGCCAGCACGTAACCGCCCTTGGTGACGCCCTCGGCGCCGCCCAGCGTCGAACGGTCCAGGGTCGGCAGGGCCTGCCGGCTCAGCGCCAGCGCGGTCGGCCGGTCGGTGTGCTCCAGCGCCTGCCGCCATGCCCACGCGGTCTCGTTGGCGTCGGCCGGCCGGACCACGTCCAGGCCGGGGATCGCCCGGAGCGCGGTCAGGTGCTCCACCGGCTGGTGGGTCGGACCGTCCTCGCCGAGGCCGATCGAGTCGTGCGTCCAGACGTAGACAACCGGCAGCTTCATCAGCGCGGCGAGCCGCACCGACGGGCGCATGTAGTCGCTGAACACCAGGAAGGTGCCGCCGTACGGGCGGGTGCCGCCGTGCAGGGAGATGCCGTTGAGGATGGCGCCCATGGCGTGCTCGCGGATGCCGAAGTGCAGCGTGCGGCCGTACTCGTGGCCCGGGAAGTCCTTGGTCGCGTGCGCCGCCGGGATGAACGACGGCTCGCCCTTCATCGTGGTGTTGTTGCTCTCCGCCAGGTCGGCCGAGCCACCCCACAGCTCGGGCAGCACCGGGGCGAGGGCCTCCAGCACCTTGCCGGACGCGGCCCGGGTGGCGACGCCCTTGGCGTCGGCCGGGAAGGTCGGCAGCGCCTCGGTCCAGCCCTCCGGCAGCACCCGCTGGGACATCCGGTCCCACAGCGCCTTTCGCTCCGGGTTGGCCTTCGCCCAGCCCTCGTACGCCTTCTCCCACTCCTGCTGGGCCTGCGCGCCGCGCTCCAGCACCCGGCGGGCGTGGCCGAGGACCTGCTCGTCGACCTCGAAGCTCTGGGCCGGGTCGAAGCCGAGGAGCTGCTTGGTGGCGGCCACCTCGTCGGCGCCCAGCGCCGAGCCGTGGATCTTGCCGGTGTTCTGCTTGTTCGGGGCGGGCCAGCCGATGATGGTGCGCAGCGCGACGAACGAGGGGCGGCCGGTCTCGGCCTTCGCCGCCAGCAGCGCCCGGTGCAGCGCCTCGACGTCCTCGTGGTAGTCGCCCTGGTCGGCGTCGCCGGTGCGCCAGTCGACGGTCTGCACGTGCCAGCCGTACGCCTCGTAGCGGGCCGCGACGTCCTCGCTCTTGGCGATGCGGGTGTCGTCCTCGATCGAGATCTCGTTGTCGTCGTAGATCACCGTGAGGTTGCCGAGCTGCTGGTGCCCGGCGAGCGCGCTGACCTCGTGGCTGATGCCCTCCTCGATGTCACCGTCGGAGACGATGCACCAGATGTCGTGGTCGAAGACCGACGCGCCCGCCTCGGACTCCGGGTCGAACAGGCCGCGCTCGCGGCGGGCCGCCATCGCCATGCCGACCGCGTTGCCCAGGCCCTGGCCGAGCGGGCCGGTGGTGGTCTCCACGCCCGGGGTGTGCCCGTGCTCCGGGTGGCCCGGGGTGAGCGAGTCCCACTGCCGCAGCGACTTGAGGTCGTCCAGAGCCAGCGGGTACCCGGAGAGGAAGAGCTGGATGTAGAGGGTCAGGCTGGAGTGGCCGGCGGAGAGCACGAACCGGTCCCGGCCCGCCCAGTTCGGGTCGGTCGGGTTGTGCCGGATCACCCGGTTGAACAGAAGGTACGCCGCGGGGGCGAGGCTCATCGCCGTACCGGGGTGGCCGTTGCCGGACTTCTCCACGGCGTCCATGGCCAGCACGCGGACGAGGTCGACGGCCCGGCGGTCGAGGTCGGACCAGTTGAGTGCGGGTTGCTCGGGTCGGTTGGCAGCCACGATGGTTGTGCTCCTCGGCAGTTGGGCGGAACCCTCACTGATGACCCTATCGAGCGGCCCTAAACCTGCGCCCAGGGATCTCCGCACGCCCGCCGTGCGGGTCCGGCTTCCACCAAGGTGTGACGGCCCGCACCGTTGTCGGGTCGCGCGGGCAGCCAAAACGACGACGCGTAGTGTGTGGATCGGTGTGTGGACCCGGACGGGTCCCACCGACCCAACCCCCCTGCCGACGCCGGAAGGTGGCTATCCGTGAGCATGATCACCGAGCGCCCCGTCAGCAACTCTGCCGGGCAGCCGCCGGTGCGCACGGTGACCGAGACGCCGGCGGCGTCCCGGCGGGACGTCCGGGCGGTGGTCTCGGCGTACGTCTCGCTGACCAAGCCCCGCATCGTCGAGCTGCTGCTGGTCACGACCGTCCCGGCGATGATGCTGGCCCAGGGGGGCCTGCCGTCGCTGTGGCTGATGGCGGTGGTGCTGGTGGGCGGCTCGCTCGCCGCCGGCGCGGCCAGCGTGCTCAACTGCTACATCGACCGGGACATCGACCAGCTCATGCGGCGCACCAAGCGCCGCCCGCTGCCGACGCACACCGTCTCGCCGCGCAGCGCGCTCATCTTCGGGCTGGTGCTGGCGGTGATCTCGGTGGCCCTGATGGCCGCGTTCACCAACTGGCTGGCCGCCGGGCTGACGCTGGCCGCGATCGCCTACTACGACCTGGTCTACACGCTCTGGCTGAAGCGGACCACGCCGCAGAACACCTTCTGGGGTGGCGCGTGCGGTGCGGCCCCGGTGCTGATCGGCTGGGCCGCGGTGACCGGCTCGCTGGCCCCGGCGGCGTGGGCGTTGTTCGCGGTGGTCTTCTTCTGGCAGATGCCGCACTTCTACCCCCTCGCCATGAAGTACAAGGCGGACTACGCCCGCGCCGGGATCCCGATGCTGCCGGTCGTCGCCTCGACCCGCCGGGTCAACGCCGAGATCATCGGCTTCGCCTGGCTGACCCTGCTCTCCTCGCTGGCCGTCTGGCCGCTCGGGATGAGCGCCATCTACGGCGTCACCGCGCTGGTGTCCGGCGGCGTCTTCGTGTACGAGGCGCACAAGCTGTGCCGCCAGGTGGCCCGGGGCGGGGCGGTCAGGCCGATGCGACTGTTCCACTGGTCGTACGTCTACCTGACCATCCTGTTCGCCGCCGTCGCCGTGGACGCCCTGATCTAGACGCGGTCTCCGCGAGGGCGCGGGCCGGGGCCGTTCGGGCCCCGGCCCGCGCCGCATCACCGCCCCGGCTCCGGCGGTCCGGCTCCGGCGGTCCGGCTCCGGCGGTCCGGCTCCGGCGGTCCGGTGCACGCCGGCCTCCCGTATTGCTCCGACAAATCATCATCGTTGATGAGTTGTCCACCTTTGGTGACCTATCGGAATGATTTTCACCCTGAGTCGGGTTCACTCAACTCAGGTAACAACGGGTGACTTTGTCGCTGAGTTATAGCCCGCTAAGTCGGATAAATCTGTGCAAAGCGCCTGTGGGCTTCCTTAAACGGTCGGGTAATGGGCATCACAAATAGTTCATGGTTCTCGCACCTCAGAAGGGAACTCTGCTTAGGCTTCGCGTCATGGCAGAAGGTTCCGATACGACGCTGGCGGCTCAGCAGACCGTCGCCGACCAGACCCCCAACGGTCTGGTCGCGGGCATCAAGTCCTTCGCCGCCGGGCACGGCGGGGCGAAGGCGGTCATCGAGTACGTCGGCAAGCGCGGCGCGCGCATCGTCCTCGTAGGCTCCGACGGGGCCTGGGGCGACCAGTTCGCGGAGGACACCGGCGTCGCGCGGGAGGCGTGCGCCAGGGCGGGAGTCACCGTCGAGAACGCCTGGGAGCGGGAGCTGATGGACCAGATGCGCCCGAGCAACGACCTGTGGCGGTCGATGGCCCGGCGCGCGATGGCCCGTTGACACCCAGATGACCGAACAACACCACCACCAGTCGACCCGGGGGGAACCCCGGGTCGCTCTCGTGACGTGCGCCGAGCTGTCCGACCTCGACCCGGACGAGCGGCTTCTGTTCGCCCCGCTGACCGGGCGCGGCGTTTCGGTCACCGTCGCCGTCTGGGACGACCCGGCGGTCGACTGGGCCGCGTACGACCTGGTCGTGATCCGCTCGCCCTGGGACTACGCGCTGCGTCGCGACGAGTTCGTGGCCTGGGCCGACACCGTGCCCCGGCTGGTCAACCCGGCCGACGTGGTGCGCTGGAACACCGACAAGCGCTACCTCGGCGAACTGTCGGCCGCCGGCGTGCCCACCGTGCCGACCGGCTGGGTCCTGCCGGGGGAGAGCTGGGAACCGCCGGCCACCCACGGCGAGTACGTGGTCAAGCCGGCGGTCAGCGCCGGCAGCCAGGACACCGGCCGGTACGACCTGGCCGACCCCGGGCACCGCGAGCTGGCCACGGCCCACGTGCGGCGGCTGTCCCGGGCCGGCCGGGTGACCATGGTCCAGCCGTACCTGACGGCGGTGGACACCGCCGGGGAGACCGCGCTGCTGTACCTGGCCGGGCCGGACGGGCTCCGGTTCAGTCACGCGATCCGCAAGGGCCCGATGCTGACCGGCCCCGACCTGGGCCCTGACGGGCTGTACAAGGTCGAGGACATCAGCTCCCGGGCGGCCACCCCCGACCAGCTCGCCGTCGCCGAGCGGGCTCTGGCGGCGGTCCCCGGCGGGTCGGAGCGCCTGCTCTACGCCCGGGTCGACCTCATCCCGGGCCCCGACGGGTCACCCGTGCTGGTCGAGCTGGAACTGACCGAGCCGTCCCTGTTCCTCGGGTACGCCGACGGCGCCCCCGGCCGCCTGGCCGAAGCGATCCTCACCCACCTGTCCCACCCCCGCTGACCCCAACCCGCCCCGCGGGCCCGCGCGCCGCCCTGCCCGGCGGAGCCCGCCCCGCTTTGATCGCGCAAATTCACGGAAAGAGTGGCCTCCGCAAGGGTGCGAGGCCACTCTTTCCGTGAAAGTGCGCCCGCGCGGTCGGGCGGCGCGCGGGTCGCGCGGCGCGGGGGTCAGATGGTTGCCGGGACGGTGGTGGTCCTGGTCGGCGCCGGGGTCTGGGCCGGGTGGCGTTCCCGGGTCGACCAGAGCACCGCCAGGGTGGCGAGCAGGACCAGGCAGGAGCCGAGCATGTGCGCTGCGACCAGCACCCCGGGCAGGTGGGTGAAGTACTGGACGAAGCCGATCAGGCCCTGACTCAGCTCCACCGCGACCAGCACGAGGGCAGCCCGCTCGGCCCGTCGGGCGCCGACCGCGCGGAACGCGAAGACCAGTGCCACCGAGAGCCCGATCAGCAGGAACACCCCGTCGGCGTGCACCTGCGAGATCGACTGCGGGTCGAGGCCGTTGCGGGCCGCGCCCTGGTCGCCGGCGTGCGGGCCGCTGCCGGTGACCCAGGTGCCGATCACCAGCACCGCGACGCTCACCACGGTGGTGACCAGCGCCAGCGTCCGCAGCGGCCCCGGCACCGTGGGCGTCGTCGGGCCGTCCGGTTCGTCGATGCGCCGCCAGAGCGCGTACGTGACCGCGATCACCGCCATCGAGGCGAGGAAGTGCAGGCCGACCACCCACGGGTTCAGGTTGGTCAGCACGGTGATCCCGCCGATGACCGCCTGCGCGGGGATGCCGAACAGCACCCCGATCGCCAGCGGCAGCAGGGCGCGCCGCCGCGCCCCGTGCAGCAGCACGGCCACCACCACCGCCAGCGCGATCGCGCCGACGGCGAAGGTGAGCAGCCGGTTGCCGAACTCGATGACGCCGTGCACGCCCATCTCCGATGTCGTCGTGTACGACGCGTCGGTGCACCTGGGCCAGGTGGGGCAGCCGAGGCCGGACGCGGTCAACCGGACCGCCCCGCCGGTGACCACGATGGCCACGTTCGCGATGATCGAGGCGAGCGCCAGGCGGCGCAGCAGGGTGGTGGAGGCCGGGAACCGGACGGATTGCTTCACGGGGCAAATCCTACGCAACGTAGTGGAGCCCGATCGGGTGACTCCGCCGGGCCGGTGGCTCGGATCACCGCCCCGGGTTTGCGGCCCTCCGGCGAATTACGTAACGTTGGCGTTGTGAAAAACGCGGCGGCGCTTTCCGGGCGACAGCCGGTGACCGGTCCGGTCGCCGGTGCGCCCGTGTCCGCCGGTTCCGCCGCGACCGACCTCTCCACCCGGGACCGGGTGACCCAGCTGCTGCTGGAGCGGGGGGCGACCACCGCCGCGCAGCTCGGCTCGGCGCTCGGGCTCAGCCCGGCGGCGATCCGTCGGCACCTCGACGCGATGCTCGTCGACGGCGATGTGACCGCCCGCGAGCAGACCGTCCGGGGCAGCCGGGGGCGGGGCCGCCCGGCGAAGGTGTTCGTGCTGACGGACGCGGCCCGGGGCCGCTGCGGCACCCACCACTACGACAACATCGCCACCGCCGCGCTGCGCTGGATCGCCCGCAACAGCGGTTCCAAGGCGGTGGAGGCGTTCGCGGCCGACCAGGTCGCCGCCCTGGAGGACCGCTGTCGGGCCGCCATGGAGGACGCCGGCGACGATCCCCTCGCGCGGGCCGAGGCGCTCGCCGGGGCGCTGACCGCCGAGGGCTACGCCGCCAGCGCGTCCACGATCGCCTCCGGCGGCCAACTCTGTCAGCACCACTGCCCGGTGGCGCACGTTGCCGCCGAGTTCCCCCAGCTGTGCGAGGCCGAGACCACGGTGATCTCCCGCCTGGTCGGCACCCACGTGCAGCGTCTGGCCACCATCGCGCACGGCGACGGGGTGTGCACCACGCACATCCCCGCCCAGCCGGGGCGTGCCCAGTCCGGTAGAACCGTCACCACTGTGAGGACAGATAGATGACCGAGCAGATCGTCCAGCCCCTGACCCAGGAGGAGCAGCTCGCCGCCCTCGGTCGCTACGAGTACGGCTGGGCCGACTCCGACGTCGCCGGCGCCACCGCCCAGCGCGGCCTCAACGAGGCTGTGGTGCGGGACATCTCGGCGAAGAAGAGCGAGCCGGCCTGGATGCTCGACCTGCGCCTGAAGGGTCTGCGGCTGTTCGGCCGCAAGCCGATGCCGGCCTGGGGCGCCGATCTCACCGGGATCGACTTCGACAACATCAAGTACTTCGTCCGGTCCACGGAGAAGCAGGCCACCAGCTGGGAGGACCTGCCCGAGGACATCAAGAACACCTACGACCGGCTGGGCATCCCCGAGGCGGAGAAGCAGCGGCTGGTCGCCGGCGTCGCGGCGCAGTACGAGTCCGAGGTGGTCTACCACAAGATCCGTGAGGATCTCGAGGAGCAGGGCGTCCTGTTCCTGGACACCGACACCGCGCTCAAGGAGCACGAGGACGTCTTCAAGGAGTACTTCGGCACGGTGATCCCGGTGGGCGACAACAAGTTCGCCGCGCTGAACACCTCCGTGTGGTCCGGCGGCTCGTTCATCTACGTGCCGAAGGGCGTGCAGGTCGAGATCCCGCTGCAGGCGTACTTCCGGATCAACACCGAGAACATGGGCCAGTTCGAGCGGACGCTGATCATCGTCGACGAGGGCGCGTACGTGCACTACGTCGAGGGCTGCACCGCGCCGCTGTACTCGTCCGACTCGCTGCACAGCGCGGTCGTGGAGATCATCGTCAAGAAGAACGCCCGGTGCCGCTACACGACCATCCAGAACTGGTCGAACAACGTCTACAACCTGGTCACCAAGCGGGCCGTGTGCCACGAGGGCGCGACCATGGAGTGGGTCGACGGCAACATCGGCTCCAAGGTCACCATGAAGTACCCGGCGGTCTACATGACCGGCGAGCACGCCAAGGGCGAGGTGCTCTCGGTGGCCATGGCCGGCGAGGGCCAGCACCAGGACGCCGGCGCCAAGATGGTGCACGCCGCGCCGCACACCTCCTCCACCATCATCTCCAAGTCGATCGCCCGGGGCGGCGGCCGCACCTCGTACCGGGGCCTGGTGCAGGTGCTGGAGGGCTCGCACCACAGCCGCAGCACGGTCAAGTGCGACGCGCTGCTGGTCGACACCATCTCCCGCTCGGACACCTACCCGTACGTCGACATCCGTGAGGACGACGTGTCGATGGGGCACGAGGCGACCGTCTCCAAGATCAGCGACGACCAGCTCTTCTACCTGATGAGCCGGGGCCTGAGCGAGGACGAGGCGATGGCGATGATCGTGCGCGGCTTCATCGAGCCCGTCGCCAAGGAGCTCCCGATGGAGTACGCCCTTGAGCTGAACCGCCTGATCGAGCTCCAGATGGAGGGCGCGGTCGGTTGACCCGGCGCGGCCCCGACCCGTTGCGTCGCGTCGCGACCAGCCCAACCCGCCCTCCGGTTGATGACACCGTCGTCGCAGAACAGACCAAGGAAGAGATGACTACCCAGGCTTCCGCGCCGCCCAGCACCAAGTCGCAGGCGCTCCGCTCGTACGACGTCGCCGACTTCCCGGCCCTCACCGGCCTGGAGGAGGAGTGGCGCTTCACCCCGCTCAAGCGGCTGCGCGGGCTGGTCGGCGAGGCCCAGGCCTCGACCGGCGCGGTCCGGCACGAGCACGGCGACCTGCCCTCCGGCGTCGCCGTCTCCCGGATCGGCAAGGACGACCCCCGGGTGGGCAGCGTGCTCACCCCGGTCGACCGGGTCAGCGCGCTGGCGTACGGCGGTGCCGGCGATGCGCTGCTGGTGGAGGTCGCCCGCGACGCGGTGGTCGGCGAGCCGGTGGTCCTGCGGGTGGTCGGCGACGGCGCCGAGCACCTGGCGTTCGGGCACACCTTCGTCGACGTGGGCCGGTTCGCCGAGGCGACCCTGGTGCTGGAGCACGTCGGCTCGGCGACCCTCGCCGACAACGTCGAGGTGTCGGTGGCCGACGGGGCGAAGCTGACCCTGGTCACCGTGGCCGACTGGGCCGCCGACGCGGTGCAGGCCCAGCACCTGCGAATGAAGCTCGGCCGGGACGCCAAGGTGGTGCACATCCAGGTCAGCCTCGGCGGCGACCTGGTCCGGCAGTACACCTCGGTGGAGTACACCGGGCGCGGCGGCGAGGCCGAGCTGTACGGCGTCTACTTCGCCGACGGCGGCCAGCACCTGGAGCACCGCCAGCTCGTCGACCACAACGTGCCCGACTGCCGCAGCTACGTCGGCTACCGGGGCGCGTTGCAGGGCGCGGACGCGCACACGGTCTGGGTGGGCGACGTGCTGATCCGGGCCGAGGCGACCGGCACCGACACGTACGAGATCAACCGGAACCTGCTGCTCAGCGACGGTGCCCGGGCGGACTCCGTGCCGAACCTGGAGATCGAGACCGGCGAGATCGCCGGCGCCGGGCACGCCAGCGCGACCGGCCGTTTCGATGACGAGCAGCTGTTCTACCTGATGGCCCGGGGCATCCCGGAGGGCGAGGCCCGCCGCCTGGTGGTCCGCGGCTTCTTCGCCGAGATGATCAACAAGATCCCGGTCGAGGAGCTGCGCGAGCGGCTCGGTGAGGCGATCGAGGCCCGGCTGGCCAGGACGGGCGCCTGATGATCCGGATCTGCGCCACCGAGGACGTGCCGAAGGGCACGGTGATCAGCGCCGACGTCGACGGCACGCAGGTCGCCCTCGTGCACGGCGAGGACGACCGGTTCTACGCCGTGCACGACGAGTGCTCGCACGCCGCGGTCGCCCTCTCCGAGGGCGAGGTCGAGGGCTGCACGCTGGAATGCTGGCTGCACGGCTCCCGTTTCGACCTGCGTACCGGTGAGCCGACCGGGCTGCCCGCCACCGAACCCATTCCCGTCTACGCCGTCGAGATCCGCGACGGCGACATCTACCTTCCCGTGGGCGCCGACGGCCGCCCGATGCCGAGTAATGGAGTGACCCGATAATGAGCACCCTGGAGATCCGCGACCTGAAGGTGTCGGTCAAGCTGCCCGAGGGTGAGCTCAAGCCGATCCTGTCCGGCGTCGACCTGACCGTGAGGTCGGGCGAGACCCACGCCATCATGGGCCCGAACGGCTCCGGCAAGTCCACCCTGGCGTACTCCATCGCCGGTCACCCGAAGTACGAGATCACCGGCGGCTCGGTGACCCTGGACGGCGAGGACGTGCTCGCCATGTCCGTCGACGAGCGGGCCCGCACCGGGCTGTTCCTCGCCATGCAGTACCCGGTCGAGGTGCCCGGCGTCTCGGTGGCCAACTTCCTGCGTACCGCCAAGACCGCGATCGACGGCACGGCGCCGAAGCTGCGCACCTGGGGCGGCGAGCTGCGCGGGGCGATGGAGCGCCTGCAGATGGACCCGGCGTTCGCCCAGCGCAACGTCAACGAGGGCTTCTCCGGCGGCGAGAAGAAGCGGCACGAGATCGTGCAGCTGGAGTTGCTCAAGCCGAAGATCGCCATCCTCGACGAGACCGACTCCGGCCTCGACGTGGACGCGCTGCGCGTCGTCAGCGAGGGCGTCAACCGGGTCCGCGAGACCGGCGACACCGGCCTGCTGCTGATCACCCACTACACGCGTATCCTGCGCTACATCAAGCCGGACTTCGTGCACGTCTTCGTCGCCGGCCGGATCGTCGAGCAGGGCGGTCCGGAGCTGGCCGACAAGCTTGAGAGCGAGGGCTACGAGCGGTACGTCGCCGGGGCCGGCTCGGCGCGGGCCTGAGGAAGGGGCCGGTCACGCAGATGACCACCATCACGATCCCCGAGGGGATGCCGCAGTTCGACGACGTGCCGCGCTTCGACGTGGCGGCGGTGCGTGCGGACTTCCCGATTCTCGACCGGGCGGTCAACGGACACCCGCTGGTCTACCTCGACAGCGCGAACACCTCGCACAAGCCGCGCCAGGTGCTCGACGCGCTCGCCGAGCACTACGCGTTGCACAACGCCAACGTGTCCCGCTCGGTGCACACGCTGGGCACCGAGGCGACGGAGGCGTACGACGGCGCGCGGGCGAAGATCGCCACGTTCGTCAACGCGCCGAGCGTGGACGAGGTGGTGTTCACCAAGAACTCCACCGAGGCGATCAACATCGTGGCGTACGCGTTCTCCAACGCCTCGCCGCGGCCCGACGCCGACCCACGCTTCCGGCTCGGCCCCGGCGACGAGATCGTGATCTCCGAGATGGAGCACCACTCGAACATCGTCCCGTGGCAGTTGCTGGCCGAGCGCACCGGCGCGACCCTGCGCTGGTTCCCGGTCACCGACCAGGGGCGACTCGACGAGTCGGGGCTGGACGACCTGGTCACCGAGCGGACGAAGATCGTCTCGCTGGTGCACATGTCGAACGTCCTCGGCACCGTCAACGCCACCGCCCGGATCACCGCGCGGGTTCGCGAGGTGGGGGCGCTGCTGCTGCTCGACTGCTCGCAGTCGGTGCCGCACCAGCCGATCGACGTGGTCGACCTCGACGCCGATTTCATCGTCTTCACCGGGCACAAGATGTGCGGCCCCACCGGCATCGGCGTGCTCTGGGGCCGGGGCGAACTGCTCGCGGCGATGCCCCCGGTGTTCGGCGGCGGCTCGATGATCGAGACGGTCACCATGGCCCGGTCGACGTTTGCCGCCCCGCCGGCCCGGTTCGAGGCGGGCACCCCGCCGATCGCCGAGGCCGTGGCGCTCGGCGCGGCGGTGGACTACCTCTCCGGGATCGGCATGCGGGCGATCCAGTGGCACGAGAAGGAGCTGACGGCGTACGCGTTGGACGCCTTCGCCACCGTGCCCGACCTGCGGATCTTCGGGCCGACCGTGCCGGTTGGCCGGGGCGGGACGATCTCGTTCGCGCTCGGTGACATCCACCCGCACGACGTGGGCCAGGTGCTCGACTCGCTCGGCGTGCAGGTGCGCGTCGGCCACCACTGCGCCAAGCCGCTGTGCACCCGGTTCGGCGTGCCGGCAATGACGCGGGCCTCGTTCTACCTGTACACCACCACCGAGGAGATCGACGCCCTGGTGGGCGGCCTGGAGCAGGTGCGGAAGGTGTTCGACTGATGCAGCTCGACCAGCTCTACCAGGAGATCATCCTGGACCACTACAAGCGCCCGCACGGCCGTGGCCTGCGCGACGCCGAGGACCCGGCCGACCAGGTCGCCGAGGCGCACCACGTCAACCCGACCTGCGGCGACGAGGTGACCGTCCGGGTCGCCACCGACGGCGACGTGCTGCACGACATCTCGTACGACGGCTTGGGCTGCTCGATCAGCCAGGCGTCGGCGAGCGTGCTGCACGAGCTGCTGCGCGGTCGGGGCGCGGGTGAGGCGTTCGCGGTGCACGAGGCGTTCGTCGAGTTGATGTCCGGCCGTGGCCAGGTCACGCCGGACGAGGACGTGCTCGGTGACGGGGTGGCGTTCGCGGGGGTCGCGCGCTATCCCGCCCGGGTCAAGTGCGCGCTGCTGCCGTGGATGGCGTTCAAGGACGCTGCGGCACGCGCCGGGGTGGGCGCGAGCCCGGAGGTGAAGGCATGAGCGAGCGTCAGCGAGCGAATCATCGGCACAGTGCCGGCACAGCTCACGCCGGAGCCGAGCGAAACGAGGGGACGGCATGAGCAGCGAGGAAACTGCCACCACGCCGGGGACCGGCGCCGTGGCGACCGACGGTGCGGCTCCGGCTACCGAGGGCACGGCCACGTCGGCGGTCAACGGTGCGGCGGCCGGCGGCAAGGCCGCCGTCGCCGACGTCGAGGAGGCGATGAAGGACGTCGTCGACCCGGAGCTGGGCATCAACGTGGTCGACCTCGGCCTGCTGTACGGCGTCCACGTCGACGACGACAACGTCGCCACCCTGGACATGACGCTGACGTCGGCGGCCTGCCCGCTGACCGACGTGATCGAGGACCAGACCCGGCAGGCGCTGACCACCGGCCCCGGCGGGGGACTGGTCGACGACATCCGGATCAACTGGGTCTGGCTGCCCCCGTGGGGCCCCGACAAGATCACGGACGAGGGACGCGACCAGCTCCGTTCCCTCGGCTTCAACGTCTGACACCGGCCCTGCGCCGGTAACCGTCGAGCGCGGCACCCGTAACGGGTGCCGCGCTCGACGGTTTTGGACCGGACCCGGGATCCCCGGACCCTGTATCGGAACGGATCATTCCGCTCTGCTATGCTGATCTTAGAACGGAGCGGAAGGTTCCGTTCTAAGACGGGGGGTCAGCTGGCCCGCCGACAGCGTCAACAGGGGGGTCAGGACGATGAGCGACATTGCTACCGGACAGTGGCGGACCGTGCTGGACGAGGCGCACGGCGCGCTCCGGACGACCGTCGCCGGGGTGCCGGCCGACGCGTGGGAGCGGCCCACCCCGTGTGAGAAGTGGACGGTCGCCCAGGTCCTCCAGCACGCGATGGGTGACCAGATCGGCTACGCCGCGGCGATCGTCGGAGGGCCTTGGCCTTCGGAGGACCCGTTCGCGCCCTCCGGCCGGATCGACGGCGATCCGGCGGTCGAGCTCCGCGCCGCGCTCGACGCCGCCGCCGCGGCCTGGGCAGGGGTCGCCGACGAGGACCCCGAGGTGTCGACGCCGCTGCCGCTGGGCAAGCTGTCGGCCGAGGTCGGCTCCGGCGCATGCGCCCTCGACGCCGCGGTGCACGCCTGGGACATCGCGGTGGCCACCGGGCAGCCGTCCCCGCTCACCGACGCGCTGGCCCGCCCCCTGCTGGCCGTCGCCCGGCAGATCGTCGAGCCGCTGCGGGCCTACGGGGTGTACGCGCCGGCGATCGACCCCGGCGCGGACGCTGGCGACGTCGCCCAGTTGCTCGGCTACCTCGGCCGCCGGCCCGCCTGACGGCACCGGTGGCAGGCAGGCCCGCCTGGCGGCACCGGCGGCCGGCGCGACCGGCACTCCGCCCGGCACCGGGGCGCGGGGCTTCGGCCCCGCGCCCGGCCGCCCGGCCGCGCATGGATGCCACCGCCCGGGACAGCCCGGCTGTGGAACTCATTCCCGAAGGTCGCCGGGCCAGGGCAGGAAAGCGGTGGTGGGGAGGGGGGACGCGGGGCATGATGAGCGCGTGATCGAGACGTACCGGATGACCCTCGCCCCTGTCGCCGTGGCCGTGACCACGGGGCGACAGCGCGGGGCTCCCCGGTCGGGCTCGGCCCACTCCAGACCGTCGTGACCGCGTCCTTCCTGGCCGGCCTGGTGGCCGGCTATGGCGTCGCCGTGCCCGTCGGCGCGATCGCCGTGCTGATCCTGGGGCTCAGCGCGCGGACGTCGTTCCGGGTCGGTGCCGCCGCCGCGTTCGGCGTGGCGACCGCCGACGGTCTCTACGCGGCCGTCGCCGTGCTCGGTGGGGTGGCGGTCGCCAATGTGGTGACCCCGATCGCCGGGCCGCTGCGGCTGGTGGCGGCAGCCGTGCTGTTCGCCCTCGCCGGGCACACCGCGTGGCGGGCGCTGCGCCCGCGCCCTCCGTCCGCCGGTGCGGGCGGCGGACGGGGCCTCGGCACCCCCGGGCGGGCCTTCGCCGGGGTGCTGACGCTGACCCTGCTCAATCCGGCGACGGTGGTCTACTTCGTGGCGCTCGTGCTCGGGCACGGCGAGGCGGTCGGCCCGGACCGCCCATCCGCCGCCCTCTTCGTGGCCGGAGCGTTCCTCGCCTCGGCGAGCTGGCAGTTGCTGATCGCCGGTGGTGGAACCCTGGTCGGCCGGGCGCTGACCGGGCCCCGGGGCAGGCTGGTGACCGCCCTGATCTCCAGCGCGATCATCGGGGCGCTCGCGGTCGTCATGCTGCTCGTGCGCTGACCGGGGCCGCTCGGCCGATCGGGTGCCTCGACCGGAACCGGATGCCGCTCCCTGCGCGGCCCGGTCGTGCCGTACGGTCGGGCGGTGACCAGTCGACCCGCAGCAGGGGGCGGCCGGTGGGTCGAGGTCGACCCGGCCCGTGTCGCCCGCTGGGTCGAGGGCTTCGCCGACCGGCACGGCCCGCCGACCACCACCACCCAGGAGTACGGCCTGCTGCTCGCCGCCCCGGACGGGGCGACCGCCGAGCTGCACGCCCCGCCGGGCGTACCCCCGACCCCCGACGTTGCCGGGTTCGTGGCCGCCGTCGTCGCGTCGCGCCGGATCGGTCTGCTGCTCGCCCGTAAGGGCGCGGTGGCGGTCGGGATCGCCGAGGGGGGCGACATCGTGGTGTCCAAGGTCGACACCCGGTACGTGCAGGGGCGCACCGCCGCGGGCGGCTGGTCCCAGCAGCGCTTCGCCCGCCGCCGGGACAACCAGGCGAAGGCGGCGCTGGGCGACGCGGTCGAGCTGGCCGTCCGGCTGCTGCTGCCCGAGGCCGCCACGCTCACCGCCCTGGTCGGCGGGGGCGATCGGCGGGCGGTGGACACCGTGCTGGCGGACCGGCGGCTGGCCCCGCTGGCCGCGCTGCGCGCCGACCGGCTGCTCGACGTGCCGGAGCCCCGGCACGCGGTGCTGGTCTCCGCGGTGGACGCGGCCCGCGCCGTGCGGGTCCTGGTCCGGGATCCCGGACCGGCCGCCCCCTGACCGATCGACGCGCGTGTACGGGCCACTAGGCTGGCGGCAGCGCGCGAAGGGGGTCGGGATGGAGACGACGGACGGCGTCTCCGGTGGCGCCGGCCCGGGCGGGGAGCGTCTCGGCGACCGGATCCGCCGCCTGCGCACCGCCCGGGGGCTGACCCAGCAGCAGATCGCCGTGCCCCGGTACACCCGGGCGTTCCTCGGCGCGATCGAGTCCGGCACCCGTACCCCCAGCCCGGAGGCGCTGGCTCACGTCGCGGACCGGCTCGGGCTGCCGGTCGACGACCTGCGCTACGGGCGGCCGGCAGACGCGGCGGCCCGGCTGGCCGGGGAGTTGGCGGCGGCCCGGCGAGCACTGTCGGCCGGCGACCTCGACGCCGCAGACCGCGCGCTCGCCGACGTCGGTCGCCGGGCCGACGACTACCACCTGCCTGAGCTGGGCGGCTGGGCGCGGTACTACGCGGCGGAGGCGGACCTGCACCGGGGCAGGGCCCCCGCCGCCGCGGCGGGCTACGCGCGGCTGGCGGCGCAGCCGCCGGCGGACTGTTCCGCACTGCGCGCGGCGGTGCTCGCCCGGCAGTCCTACTGCCTGCTCGTCGACGGGGACGCCCCCCGCGCGGTGGCCGTGCTGGAGGAGGGGCTGCGGGAGCTGCGGGCGACGACGCCGGTGGACCCCGACGCCGAGCTGCGGCTGACCAACGCGTTGATGTACACGTTCCTGGAACTGAGCTGGCGACACCGGGCCCGCCGGCTGGAACGGGACGCGCTGCCGCTGCTGAGCCGGGCCACCCGGGGAGAGTGGGTGGCCCAGTTCTACGCCGTCGCGGGCCAGCTCCGGCGCGACGGCGAGCTGGACGAGGCCGACCGCTACCTGCGCGAGGCGGTCCGCCGCTACGCCGAGCTGGGACTCACCCGGGAGATCGCGCTGTGCCACTGGGCCCGGGGGTACGTGCTGCGCCGGGCCGGGCGGCCCGGCGAGGCCGGCCCGGAGCTGCGCCGGGCCCGGGAGATGCTCGGCGCGGCCGGTGCCGTGCTCGACCACGCGGGGGCGACCCTGGAGCTGGCCGAGTCCCGCCGCCGGGAGGGCGCGCTGGACGAGGCGGAGGAGCTGGCCGGGGAGGCCGCCCGGACGGCGGCCGAGTGCCGGCACCGGGAGCTGATGGCGGAGGCCGACCTCGTGCTCGGCCTGGTGCGCGCGGGCCGGGGCGCCGGCGAGGATGCCCGCCGGTTGCTGTCCCGGGCGGCCGACCGGTACGAGCAGGCCGGGCTGATGGGGGAGGTCGTCGTCGCCTGTCGACACCTCGGCGAGTCGCTGCTCGCCGAGGGGGACCGCCCGGGGGCGGCCGAGGTGCTGCGCCGGGGCCTGCGCGCGGCGGAGCGACTGACGTGAGCGGCCGGCGCGCGGCGGGGCGCGGTGGGACGGCTGACGCGGGCGGCCGGCGCGCGGCGGGGCGGCAGTGGTGACGCAGCGGCGGGATCAGGTGGGTGCCCGCCTCCAGCGGCTGCGCGCCGCGCGGGGGCTCACCCAGCGAGCCCTGGCCGAGCCGCGCTACACCGCGGCCTACGTCTCCGCGGTGGAGGGCGGCCGGCGTACCCCCTCGGCAGACGCCGTCGCCCACTTCGCCGAGCGGCTCGGAGTCACCCCGGTCGACCTGACCACCGGCCGCTCCCCGGCCGAGGTGGTGTGTCTGCACCTGCGGCTGGTCGAGGCCGACTGCGCCGGGCCGGCCGATCCCGCCGGGGCGGGCACGGGCTACCGGGAGGTGATCTCGGCCGCCGCGTCCCTGGACGCCCCGGTCCTGGTCGCCCGGGCCCGGCTCGGCCTCGCCGGCCTCGCCCTGCGGCGGGGGGACGCCGGCGAGGCGGCGGCGCAGCTCGAACGGGCCGAGGAGTTGCTGGCGGAGGCAGCGCCGCACGTCCGCGCCGAGGCGACCGCCGTCCGCGCGGTGCTGGTGGGCCGCGGTGGCGACCTCCGGTACGCGACATACCTGCTGGCGTCGGCCCGGGACGGGCTGGTGCGGGACGGTTATCCGGATCCCGCTGCGCTGCTGACCCTGCACGCGGAGCTCGCGGTCTGCCACCTGCAGCTCGACGACGAGCCGGCTGCGGCGGAGGCTGCGGCGGAGGCCCTGGCCCTGACGGTGCTGGCCGAGCCGGCCCGGGTGGCCGGGCTGCACCTGACGGTGGCGGGCAGCCTGCTGGCCGGGGGCCGCACGGCGGAGGCGGCCACGGCGGTGGAACAGGCCCGGCAGGCCGCCCGGCAGGCCACGCTGGACGTGCAGTTGGCGTCGTGCCACCGGGCCCGTGGGCGCGGCCGGTGGGCCGCCGGGGACGTCCCGGGCGCGCTGGCGGATCTCACCACCGCGTACGACGCGCTGCGCGCCGCCGGCCAGCCAGGGCTGGCCGGGGACGCCGCGGTCGAGTTGGCCGAGGCGTACCGGGCGCTCGGGCGGCCGGCGACGGCGGACGCCCTGGTGGGGGAGGTGCTGGACCGGGGTGGCGAGGGTCCCGGCGCCGCCCGGGCGGCGCGGGTGCGCGGACTGCTCCGCGCGGACGCCGGCGACCGGCCCGGGGCGGAGCGCTACCTGCGGGCGGCGGCCGAGGGGTTCCGCGCCGCCGGCCGGCGGCGCGAGCTGGCGGGCACCGTGCTGGCGCTGGCCGATCACCTCGCCTCCGCCGGCCGGCCCGCCGAGGCGTTGGACCTGATGCGTGAGGGGTTGCGCGCGGTGGAGCGGCTCGGCGAGCGCCCACCCTCAGCGGTGCGCCCGGCCACCTGACGCCCAACCAACTGCCCCTCGGTCGCCCCTGCTGCCGGGTGTGGCGGGCCGCCCGCCGGGCACCGCCCCGCCCCGGCAGCCTGGTCGGCCGCTCAGTCGCGGGCCCAGAGCGCCGGGGTGTTCGGCGGTTCCCAGCCCGCCTGGGCGGTGTGCAACTGGAGGCAGCGGTAACCGGAGCCGCCGAACGTCACCCGGTCGCCGGCCCGGTACGTGGTCCCCGCCGCCCAGGTGCCCGACGGCGGCGGGGTGCCGGTGGGGCTGGCGGTGGGGGAGGGGGAGGGGGTCTGCGACACGTTGAGCACGAAGTCGAAGGTGGCCTCCCGGCCGCCGTCCACCGCGCGCACGGTCATCAGCAGGGCCGGGTTGAACAGCGAGTCGGTGCTGTTGCGGGGCTCGCCGGGGAAGTAGAGCTGGGTGGTGAGCACCGGTCGACCCGGGGCCTGGACCTTGACGTGGATGTGCCGGGTCCGGCCGGGGTAGAGGCCCGGCACGATCGTGGTCAGCCGGTACGCGCCGGAGGCGTCGGTGAACTGGTGCCCGCGCATCCGGTAACCGGCGCTGTCGTAGCCGCCGTTCGCGTCGGCCTGCCAGAAGTCGAGCAGCACGTTGGGGATCGCCCGGCAGCCCAGGCCGAAGACGTAACCGCTGACAGTCAGCCGGGTGCCGACCGTGCCGGCCTCGATCAAGGAGGTGCGGCGCGGCGAGTTGGGCTTGAAGTAGGGGCCCTCCATCTGCGCCGGCGTCGGGTCGTCGCCGTCGTCGCACATCGGGGTGGGCGTCAGCGCCGGCCCGGCGGGGCTGCCGCTCGTCGCGAGCGCCCGCGCCGCGCCGCCGAGGAGCAGCGGGGCGGGCAGGGTGAGGGCCACGGCCCTCAGCACGGTCTTGCGGGTGACACCGTTGGTGTCGCGGGGCTCGTCCGCGCCGGTGGATGCGCCGGTCATGGCAGCTCCTTGTCGCTCGGTGGTGACCTTCCGAGCCGACCCGGTCGGGCCGGCCGCTGCCACCGACCCTAGGGAGATTTATCCGTCCACGTCGATGTGATCGATGCCCGGGTCGTGGTGTTTTCCACCGTGCAGACGGAAGCCGCCGGGGGTGTCGCCGACCTCGCGGCGGAAGAACCGGCAGAAGTAGGCGGCGTCGGCGAAGCCCAGCCGGGCGGCGATCCGTGCCACGGTGAGATCGGTCTGGACCAGCAGCCGCTTCGCCTCCAGCACCCGGGCCCGGCGGATGAGCTGGGCCGGGGTGGCGCCGGTGGCCCGGGGGACCGCCTCGTTGAGGTGCCGCACCGAGACGCCGAGGCGGCGCGCGTAGGCGTGGGTCGGTTCGCCGAGCAGGGCCGGCTCGGCGAGCAGCTCGTCGAAGCGGCGGGCCACCGCCGCGGCCCGGCCCGCGTGTGCCGGGGCGTCGCCGCACGGGTGACCCGCTGGTCCGGCCGGCTTCGAGCGGCCCACCTCGACGACGAGGATGTGCAGGTACGCCCGCAGCACGCTGCGGCAGCCCGGCTCGGCCCGGCCCTGCTCCCCGGCCATCCGTTCCAGCACCGACCGGATCCGGCCCGCGTGTGCGGCGTCGCGCGGGTGCCACGAG
Source organism: Micromonospora sp. CA-111912 (assembly GCF_050948415.1). Classification (NCBI taxonomy): domain Bacteria; kingdom Bacillati; phylum Actinomycetota; class Actinomycetes; order Micromonosporales; family Micromonosporaceae; genus Micromonospora; species Micromonospora sp. CA-111912. The sequence continues at coordinate 5,092,446 of NZ_CP192007.1, read as the reverse complement.
CGGTGGCCCGAGCGGTGCAGCGCGTCCCGGTCGCCCGGGTCGGCCAGCAGGAACTCGGGGGCGCACAGCACGACGTGTCCGCGCAGGTCTTCCGCGTCGCGCCAGTGGTGCACCTGGCCGGGGGTGACGAGGAAGAGCTGGGGTGGTCGGACGGCGTACGCGACGAGGTCGACGACGTGGGTGGCGTGCCCGTGGGTCACGTAGACCAGTTCGTAGAAGGTGTGCCGGTGCGGGAAGTCGGCGCGGGACAGCGGCCCGAGCTCGGCGAAGGAGCCGACGGCGAACGGGAGTTCGTCCGGCGCGGGGACGTCCAACTCGTGGCGGGGCAGAGCCGGTGGCGGGCCGGGGTCTGCCCGGCGGCGGGCCGGGGCGGGGCGGGGCGAGGTGGACAACGGCCACTCCAGGCGGTCACGGCAGCCGGATGCGGCCGATCGGGGAGCGTATTGACGCATCCGGATACCTCACTTACCGTACTGGCAACAGAGTTAACAACAAAAGTTGGCTCGCCGGTAGCGCGGCGGGCGGGCGGTCAACCGCGCCCGCCGCCCACCCGGTCCCTCCCCCCCCGGTCCGCGAGGAGATTCCATGCGCCGACGACCCGCCACCATGGCCGCCGCCTTCCTGGGCGCCGCCGCCACGGTGCTCACCTTCACCCTGACCGCGCAGGCCGACCCCGGTGCCGGTCCGGCCGCCGGCGGCCCGGTCGGCGTGGCGGCCCCCGACGGCATCGCGCCGGAGATGTTCGCCGCGCTCCAACGGGACCTGCGGCTGACCCCGGCGCAGGCCCGCACCCGGCTCGACACCGACGCCCGGGCCGGCCGGGTCCAGCAGGTGCTGACGGCCACCCTCGGCAGCCGCTACGGGGGCGCCTGGGTGACGCCCGACGGCGCCGCCGTGACCGTCGGAGTCACCACCGCCGCCGACGCCGCGACGGTGCGTGGCCTCGGCGCGGTCCCGGCGCGGGTGCGGCACAGCGAGCAGGCCCTGGCGGCGGTGGTGGACCGGCTGGACCGGCGGGCCGGCGACGCGCCCGACGGGGTGGCCGGCTGGTACGCCGACCTGCCCACGAACAGCGTCGTGGTGCTGGCCCGCCCCGGCGGCGACGCCGAGGCCGAGGCGTTCGCCGCCGGCGCGCCGGCCGGCACGGTCCGGGTCCAGGCCACCACGGAGGACCCCCGGCCGTACGCCGACGTGATCGGCGGCAACGCGTACTACATCGGCAGCAGCCGCTGCTCGATCGGCTTCTCCGTGCAGGGCGGGTTCGTCACCGCCGGGCACTGCGGTAGCACGGGCGCCCGGACCTCCCAGCCGGGCGGCACGTTCCGGGGCTCCACCTTCCCCGGCCGGGACTACGCCTGGGTGCAGGTGGACGCCGGCAACACCCCGCGCGGGCTGGTGAACAACTACACCGGCGGCACGGTCGCCGTGGCCGGCAGCACCGAGGCCGCCGTCGGCGCGGCGGTCTGCCGGTCCGGGTCCACCACCGGCTGGCGCTGCGGCACCATCCAGCAGAAGAACGCCTCCGTCACCTACCCCGAGGGCACCGTCTCCGGGCTGACCCGCAGCAACGCCTGCGCCGAGCCGGGTGACTCCGGCGGCTCCTGGCTGGCCGGCAGCCAGGCCCAGGGGGTCACCTCCGGTGGCTCGGGCAACTGCACCAGCGGCGGCACCATGTACTTCCAGCCGGTGAACCCGATCCTGGCCGCGTACGGGCTGAGCCTGATCACCTCCGGCGGCGGCCCGGACCCGACGCCCACCGCGACCGGCACCCCGCCGGGCGGCACGACCTGGCAGGCGGGCACCGGGTACGCCACCGGGGCGACGGTGACCTACGCCGGCCAGTCGTACCGGTGCCTGCAGGGGCACACGGCCCAGGTGGGCTGGGAGCCGCCGATCGTCCCCGCCCTGTGGCAGCAGGTCTGAGCCATCTCGAGAAACGGGTCGGGCCCGGTCGCCACCACGGCGACCGGGCCCGTCCCGCGTGTACCGGGGCGGCGGGTCAGAGGCTGCCGCCGAAGGTGTCGCAGGACTTCGGGTCGCCGGTGTCGTACCCCTTGGTGAACCACTGCCTGCGCTGCTCGGACGTGCCGTGGGTGAACTCGTCCGGGTTCACCGGCCGGCCCGAGCGCTTCTGGATGGCGTCGTCGCCGATCTTCTCGGCGGTGTCGATGGCCTCCCGGATGTCCTGCTCGGTGATGCTCTTGAAGATCTTCTGGCCCTTCTCGTCGGCGGTGCCGGTGGCGTTCTTGGCCCACGCGCCGGCGTAGCAGTCGGCCTGGAGTTCCAGCTTCACCGACAGCGCGTTGGCGTTGTTCGGGTCGCGCTGCTGCTGGCGGCGCATCTGTGCCTCGGTGCCGAGCAGGTCCTGCACGTGGTGGCCGTACTCGTGGGCCAGCACGTACGGCTGGGCGAACTCGCCCTTCGCGCCGAGCTGGTCGGCGAGCTGCTGGTAGAAGGTCAGGTCGATGTAGACCAGGTCGTCGGCGGGGCAGTAGAACGGCCCGACGCCGGAGTCGGCCTGGCCGCAGCCGGTGTTGACGCCCTGGCTGAAGAAGACGGTCTTCGAGGGCTGGTACTGCTTGCCGAGGACCTCGGGCAGCGCGGTGCGCCAGTACGCCTGGATCGAGTTGACGTAGAGGGTGTTGCGGCAGTCGAGCTGCTTGAGGGCGTCGTCGGCCGAGCACTTCTGCGTCAGCGAGGTGTTGTCGCCCTGCTCAGAGCCGCCGTCGCCGCCGGTCATCGCGTTCAGGCCGAAGCCGCCGCCGACCAGGGCGACCAGCACCGCGACGATGATGCCGACGATGCCGCCGCGCCCACCGCCGATCGGGATGGGGATGCCACCCAGGCCGCCGCCTCCTCCCGACCCCCGCCGGTCGTCCACCTGACTGGTGTCGGCCCGCGCGTTCTCGTTCAGCTCCATGTTGACCCCGATCACCGATTCATCACGTTTGGCGGTTGCGGTACCGGACCGGGTCCGGACGGCGTTTCTGCTACCCGATGATCTTGATCGGTAACCGTGGCGGCGTCCCCGGGGACGCCCGGTACAATTGCGGCGTGCTGCTCTGCGAAGGCTGAACCGCCCCGCGCCGACGGGAACCATCGACCCGCCGGCGCTTTCGCGTGCCCATGAGTCAGCCCTTCCAGACCTCGAGAGCGAGCCCCTCAGATGATCACTGCCACCGGCCTGGAACTGCGCGCCGGCGCCCGGATCCTGCTGTCCGACACCACCCTGCGGGTGCAGCCGGGCGACCGCATCGGCCTGGTCGGCCGCAACGGCGCCGGCAAGACCACCACCCTGAAGGTGCTCGCGGGGGAGGGGCAGCCGTACGGCGGCCAGATCGATCGGCGCAGCGCCGTCGGCTACCTCCCGCAGGACCCACGCACCGGTGACCTGGAGGTCACCGGCCGGGACCGGGTGCTCTCCGCCCGGGGCCTGGACGTGCTGATGGCCCAGATGCAGGAGGTCGAGGCCAGGCTCGCCGACAGCGTCGAGGACAAGCTGGTCCGCCGCTACGGCGCCCTGGAGGACCAGTTCGCCGCCCTCGGCGGGTACGCGGCCGAGGCCGAGGCCGCCCGGATCTGCGCCAACCTCGGCCTGCCCGACCGGGCCCTCGCCCAGACCATCGGCACCCTCTCCGGCGGTCAGCGCCGCCGCATCGAGCTGGCCCGGATCCTGTTCCGCGACGCCGGGGAGAACGGCGGCGGCATCCTGCTGCTCGACGAACCGACCAACCACCTCGACGCCGACTCGATCACCTGGCTGCGCGGCTTCCTCGCCAACCACAAGGGCGGGCTGATCGTGATCTCCCACGACGGCGCGTTGCTGGAGTCGGTGGTCAACAAGGTCTGGTTCCTCGACGCCACGCGTTCCGTGGTGGACGTCTACAACCTGGGCTGGAAGGCGTACCTGGAGGCGCGGGAGACCGACGAGCGGCGCCGCCGCCGGGAGCGGGCCAACGCCGAGAAGAAGGCCGGCGCGCTGATGGCCCAGGCCGACAAGATGCGGGCCAAGGCCACCAAGACCGTCGCCGCGCAGAACATGGCCCGCCGGGCCGAGAAGCTGATCTCCGGGCTGGAGGAGGTCCGGGTCTCCGACCGGGTGGCCAAGGTCCGCTTCCCGAATCCCGCGTCGTGCGGCAAGACGCCGCTCACCGCGTCCGGGCTGTCCAAGTCGTACGGCTCGCTGGAGATCTTCACCGACGTCAACGTGGCGGTCGACCGGGGCTCCCGGGTGGCCATCCTCGGCCTCAACGGCGCCGGCAAGACCACCCTGCTGCGGATGCTCGGCGGCCTGCTCAAGCCGGACACCGGCGAGGTGCACGCCGGGCACGGGCTGCGGCTGGGCTACTACGCCCAGGAGCACGAGACCCTGGACGTGAACCGGACGGTGCTGGAGAACATGCGCGCCGCCGCCATCGAGCAGACCGACACCGAGCTGCGGAAGATCCTCGGCGCGTTCCTGTTCTCCGGCGAGGACGTGGACAAGCCGGCCGGGGTGCTCTCCGGTGGGGAGAAGACCCGGCTGGCCCTGTCCACCCTCGTCTGCTCCGGCGCCAACGTGCTGCTGCTCGACGAGCCGACGAACAACCTCGACCCGGTCAGCCGGGAGCAGGTGCTCGACGCCATCGCCAACTACCCGGGCGCCATCGTGCTGGTCACCCACGACCCCGGCGCGGTGCTGGCGCTCAAGCCGGACCGGGCGATCCTGCTCCCCGACGGCGACGAGGACGCCTGGAGCGACGACCTGCTCGAACTGGTCGAGCTGGCCTGAGCCGCCCGGAGCCGCCCCCCGCGTAGATCGCGGAGCAGCGCTGGGCGGAAAGCGACTTTACGCACCTTTCGCGAAGCGCCGCACTCCATGACCCCCCGGCGGGGCGGAATCAGGCGGTCAGGTGGGTCAGCACGCCGGAGCTGACCAGGATCACCACGCCGATGGCGACGAAGACGGCCGGGACCAGCCAGTGGCCGGCCCGGCCGACCAGCCGGACCACCGCCGGGTGGCCGCCGAGGCCGGCGGCGACCGCGCACCACAGCCCGACCAGCGCGGCGAACACCACCAGCCAGACCAGTGCGTCGACCGGGTCGAGGGCGCGGAACACCGGCACGTACACGGCGATGTTGTCGGCGCCGTTGGCGATCGTCACCCCGGTCACGCCCAGCAGCCCGCCGACCACGGCGGGCGGCTCGGCGTCGCCGCTCCGGGCCAGCAGGGCGCGCACGCCGAGCGCGATCGGCAGCAGGCCGAGCAGGCCGGTCCACGGGTCGGGCACCACGAGCAGCCCGGCGGCGACCACCACGGCGGCGGCGACCAGCGCGCCGATGCCCAGGTACTGGCCGCCGACGATGTGCCACGGCCGGGGCCGCCCGGTGCTCCGGGCTGCCACGAAGAGCACGGTCAGCACGATGACGTCGTCGACGTTGGTGGCGGCGAACACCAGCGCCGCGGCGGCCGCGGTCGCGATCAGGTCGGTCACGCCAGGCAGGGTACGGCCGCCGCGCGCCCGCCCCGGCCGCCGCCCGCAGGGGCACAGTCAGCCGTCCGCAACCGTCACCCTATCGGTTAACCGACACTGCATAGCGTGTCGGTTGGCGAATAGTTGATATCTGGCGCATGATCGTTCGAGGCGGTCTAATAGGTGGGACCGTATCCGAACCGCACAGTCTGGGACGTGAGGAATCAGCATGGCAGCCACTGGCACAGCCACCAGCACTGAGAAGGGTCGCCGGATCGTCGGAGCCGAGCGTCAGACGCTCGCCAAGGACCTGGTAAAGCGGTACACCTCGGGGGAGAGCATCCGCGCGCTCGCGGCCTCCACCGGGCGTTCCTACGGGTTCATCCACCGGGTGCTCACCGAATCCGGTGTCCAGCTGCGTCAGCGCGGCGGTGCCCGGCGTCGCAAGAAGGCGTGACCCGCCCACCGACGTCGTCCACCAGCGCCGTCCCCCGGGCCGCCCGGTGACCCCCGGCGCGGCCGGGGTACGACTCGACTGCGACGGGCCGGTCGCGACGGTCACGTTGTGCCGGCCCGACGTGCTCAACGCCCAGACCCCGGCGATGTGGCGCGCGATGAGCGACTTCTCCCGCGACCTGCCCGGTGACGTGCGGGTCGTCGTCGTGCGCGGCGAGGGGCGGGCGTTCTCCGCCGGTCTCGACCTGTCGGTGGCCGGTGCCTCCGGCCCAGGCTCCTTCGCCGAGCTGGCCACCCTGCCCGAGCAGGAGTGCGCCGGCCGGATCGCGGAGTACCAGGGCGGCTTCACCTGGCTTCATCGGCCAGACGTGATCTCGGTGGCGGCCGTGCAGGGGCACGCCATCGGCGCCGGGTTCCAGCTCGCGCTCGCCTGCGACCTGCGGGTGCTGGCCACCGACGCCAAGGTCTCCATGGCCGAGGTGACCCTGGGCCTCGTCCCCGACCTGGCCGGCACCAAGCGGCTGGTCGAGCTGGTCGGCTACGCCCGCGCCCTGGAGATCTGCGCCACCGGCCGGCGGATGGACGCCGCCGAGGCCGACCGGCTCGGGCTGGCCACCCTGGTGGTGCCGAACGCCGAGCTGGATGCCGCTGTGCGTGACCTCACCGCCGGTCTGCTCGCCAACGACCGGAACGCCGTGGTGGAGATCAAGGCGCTGCTCGCCGGCGCCGCCGGCCGGTCCCACGCCGAGCAGCAGCGGGCCGAGCGGGAGGCCCAGACCCGCCGCCTCCGAGACCTCGCCGGCCGCGGCGAATAGCCGCGCCCGGGCAGGCCGGAACGGTCTCGCCGGGCGGGCCCGGACAGTAAGGACTGGCCGGGAAGAATTGGGTTACGGCCGAGGTTGTCGTACGCGTCGGGAGAATCGACCTGACGGCACGAGTCCGCCCACGACCCGGAGGTGACGCGCGATGTCTGACGGCGGCATGGGCGGCTGGAACATGATCCGCTCGATGCGCAACCGGGACGAGGTCTCCGCCCACCGGCTCAAGCGCGGCACCGCCCGGCGGATCGTCGAGTTCGCCCGGCCCTACCGGCGGGACATGGTCGTCTTCCTGGTCACCGTGGTGATCGCCGCGGTGATCGGCGTCGCCACCCCGGTGCTCGCCGGTGACGTGATCAACGCAATCAGTCGCAGTGGCCCGGACGCCGGGTCGACCGTGGTCCGGCTGGCCGTGGTCATCGCCGCCCTGGCGGTCGCCGACGCGCTCTTCTCGCTGGCCCAGCGGTGGTACTCGGCCCGGATCGGCGAGGGAATCATCCTCGACCTGCGGACCCGGGTCTACGACCACGTCCAGCGGATGCCGCTGCAGTTCTTCACCCGCACCCAGACCGGCGCGTTGGTCAGTCGGCTCAACAACGACGTGATGGGGGCGCAGCGGGCGTTCACCTCCACCCTCTCCGGGGTGGTCAGCAACGTCATCCAGCTGGTGCTCACCGCCGTGGTGATGCTGACCCTCTCGTGGCAGATCACCGTGCTGTCGCTGATCCTGCTGCCGATCTTCATCATCCCGGCCCGCCGGGTCGGCCGACGGTTGGCCGACATCACCCGCGAGTCGTACGACCTCAACGCCAAGATGAGCGCCACGATGACCGAGCGGTTCGGGGTGGCCGGGGCGCTGTTGGTCAAGCTGTTCGGCTCGCCCGACGTGGAGGCGCGCCGGTTCGCCGGCCGGGCCGAGCGGGTCCGCGACATCGGCATCCAGTCAGCCATGTACTCCCGGACGTTCTTCGTGGCGATGCTGCTGGTCGCCTCGCTGGCCCAGGCGCTCACCTACGGCCTCGGCGGCTGGCTTGCGGTCACCGGCAGTGTCAGCCCCGGCACGGTGGTGACGCTGGCGCTGCTGCTCACCCGCCTCTACGGCCCGCTGACCGCGCTGTCCAACGTCCGGGTGGACGTGATGAGCGCGCTGGTCTCCTTCGACCGGGTCTTCGAGGTGCTCGACCTGCGCCCCGGCATCGAGGAGAAGCCGGACGCCGTCGCCGTGCCGCGCGGCAACGGCCGGGTCGAGTTCCACGACGTCCGGTTCCGCTACCCGAGCGCCGCCGAGGTGTCGCTGGCCTCCCTCGAGGAGGTCACCACGCTGGACCGCACCGTCAACGAGCCGGTACTCAAGGGCGTCTCGTTCGCCGTCGAGCCGGGCCAGATGGTGGCCCTGGTCGGCCCGTCCGGCGCCGGCAAGTCCACCCTGTCCATGCTGATCTCCCGGATCTACGACGTCAGCGAGGGCCAGGTGCTGGTCGGTGGGGTCGACGTCCGGGACGCCACGCTCGCCTCGCTGCGCGACGAGATCGGCGTGGTAACCCAGGACTCCCACCTCTTCCACGAGACGATCGCCGAGAACCTGCGTTACGCCAAACCGGGTGCCACCGACGACGAGATCTGGGCGGCCCTCGCGGGGGCGCAGGTCGCCGACCTGGTCCGGTCGTTGCCCGACGGGCTGGAAACCACCGTCGGCGAGCGGGGGTACCGCTTCTCCGGCGGCGAGAAGCAGCGCATCGCGATCGCCCGGCTGCTGCTCAAGGCCCCGTCGATCGTGATCCTCGACGAGGCGACCGCGCACCTGGACTCGGAGAGCGAGGCGGCGGTGCAGCGGGCCCTGTCGGTGGCGCTGACCGGGCGTACCGCGTTGGTGATCGCGCACCGGTTCTCCACCGTCCGGGACGCCGACCAGATCCTGGTCCTCGACGAGGGCCGGATCATCGAGCGGGGCCGGCACGAGGAGCTGGTCGCCGTCGGCGGGCTCTACGCCGAGCTGTACCGCACCCAGTTCGCGTTGGCCGAGTCGCCCGCGCCGTACGTCGACGCGACCGGGCGGGAGACGGTGATCACCATGCCGATGGCCAACTACGTCGCCGACGAGGCGATGCCCCCGGCCACCGCCAACTGACCGGCGGCCGTCTGCCGGCCTGACCCGGCCGGGTCAGGCCGGCCCGCCGGTCGCGGCGCGTAGCTCGCCGAAGGCCACGCCCAGGGTCTCCGCCGTGAAGTGGGCGTTCAGCCCGCTCGGGTTGGGCAGCACCCACAGCCGGGCGTCGCCGAGCAGTTCCGGCTGCGGCCCGAAGGCCGCCTTCGGCCGACCGAACCCGATCCGGTACGCGGTCACCCCGACCACCGCCACCCAGGCAGGCCGGTGCCGCCGCACCTTGTCGGCCAGGAGCTCCGCCCCGTCGACCAGCTCGGTGGCGGTCAGCTCGTCGGCCCGGGCGCTGGCCCGGGCCACCATGTTGGTGATGCCCAGCCCGTACGCGGGCAGCGCGTCCTGCTCGCTCGGGTGCAGCTGCCGGGGTGTGAAGCCGCCCCGGTGCAGGGCCGGCCAGAACCGATTGCCGGGCCGGGCGAAGTGCCAGCCGGTCGCCGCCGACCAGAGCCCGGGGTTGATCCCGACGAAGAGCACGGCCAGCCCCGGCGCGATGACGTCGGGGATGATCCGGTCCGCCGCGGCGGCCAACTCCTCCCGCGTCGGCCGCCGGCTGGGCCCGGGGGCGCGGGTGGGCATCAGAGGCCGCGCAGCGCGCCGCCGTCGACCGGGAGGGTGATCCCGGTCAGGTAGCCGGCGGCGGGGGAGAGGACGAACGCGGCGACCCGGCCGAACTCCGCCGGCTCGCCGATGCGGCGCAGTGGGATGCCGGCCTCGGCCTCGGCCCGGGCCCGCTCCGCATCCCCGGAGGCGGCGAGCAGCTCCCGGTTCCGGTCGGTCATGATCCGCCCCGGGAGCAGGCCGACGACCCGCACGCCCCGGGGGCCGTACTCGTCGGCCATGTCCTTGGCCACCCCGGCCAGGCCCGGCCGAAGCCCGTTGGAGATGCCCAGCCCGGCCAGTGGGCTGCGCACCGAGCTGGACAGGACCAGTCCGATCGCGCCACCGTCGGACAGCCCGGCGGCGACCGTCCGGGCGGTGCGGACGGTGCCGAGGAAGACGGTCTCGAAGGACTCGCGCCACTGCGCGTCGGTCGCCCCGGCCGCCGTGCCCGGGGGTGGGCCGCCGACCGACACCAGCGCGCCGTCGAGCCGGCCGAAGTGTTCCCGGGCGGCGGCGACCAGCCGGTCGGGGGTGGCCGGGTCGGCCAGGTCGGCGGCCAGCCCGATGGCCCGTTCCGGGCCGCCGAGCCGCTGCACCGCCTCGGCCACCCGCTCGGGCGCCCGGGCGGAGACGACCACCCGCGCCCCGTCGGCGACGAGACACTCGGCGGTGGCGAAGCCCAGCCCGCGCGAGGCGCCGGTCAGCACGTACACCCGGTCGGTGAGTCCCAGATCCATGGGACCGATCCTGCCGTACGACGCGGGAGTCGGTCAGCGACGGGCCGGGCGCAGCAGGCGTACCCGGCCGGCGAGCTGCACGGCGACGGCGCCGCCGGTGCGGGCCACGGCCGGCAGCCGGCGGCGGCGCGGCGCCCCCGCGCCGTCGTAACGGCTGGCTGCTTCCCGGGCGGCCAGCTCCTCGGCGCCCAGCGGCGGCAGCTGGCCCCGTTCGCGCAGCTCCCGGGCCAGGTCCCAGCCGTCGCGCAGCGAGCCGTTGGTGGGCCGGCCGGCGGCCCATCCGGCGAACGTCGCCGGCCAGGCCGCACCGAGGCCGGCGGCGAGCAGTGGCCAGTGCCGGGCCACGTCGCCGGCCCGCTTGCGCAGCAGGGCCCGGCGGGCGGCGTCGACCGGCCCCGGGGCGAACCCGGGCGGCAGCGGCCCGCCCGCGACCAGGGTCGCCACCAGCTCGGCCTGCCGGGCGGCCAGGGCGCCGGGCCGGTGGGACGCAGCGGGGCGGCCCCGGTCGTGGCTCACGTCACCACCGGGTACCCGGAGGCGGCGGCGATCGCGTCCAGTTCGGCGCGCAGCTCCGGCGCGGGCGGCCAGTGTCCGTCGCGCTCCAGCAGCAGCGCCGGTGGGCGGTGCCGGGCGCACAGCGCGCCGACCAGGTCGAGTACGACCGGCGGCACCGGGTCGGTGTGCGTGTCGTGGTAGAAGCCGCCCTGCTCGGCGCCGCCGGCGACGTGCACGTACGCGACCCGGTCCAGCGGCAGCCGGTCCAGCAGGGCGAGCGGGTCCGTGCCCCGGTTGCGGGCGTTGGCGTGCACGTTGGCGATGTCCAGCAGCAGCGTCGCGCCGGTGGCGTCCAGGATCTCGGTGAGGAAGTCCGCCTCGTCCAGCTCGTCGTCCGGCCAGTCGAACAGCGCCGCGATCGGCTCCAGCGCCAGGGGGACCGGTAGCTCGGCCTGCGCCCGGCGGACGTTTGCCACCACCGCGGCGACGGCCTCCCGGCTGCGCGGCAGCGGCAGCAGGTGACCGGCCTCCAGCCCGCCGGCCCGGACGAAGGCGATGTGCTCGCTGACCAGCGGTGCCCCGACCAGTTCGGCGACCCGCGCGAGGTGGGCGACCCGGGCCGGGTCGACCGGCTCCGCGCTGCCGAGGGAGAGCCGCACACCGTGCGGTACGACGGTGACGCCGCGCTCGACCAGTTCGGCGAGACCGGCCGGCGGCGGCCCCTGCGGGGCGATGGCCTCCGCCACCACCTCGACGAACCGCAGCCCCGGCAGCTCGGCCACGAAGCCGGCGATCTCCGGCCGCCAACCGATGCCGACCCCGGCGGGACCCGGGCCGCCCCCGGCCGCCTCGCCCGCGTCCCGGCCCGCCCGGGCACCCGGGTCGGTCGTGGCGGTTGCCGGGCCGGTCATCCGCCGCACCCGCCTCCACAACCGCCCCCGCCGCCGCAGGAGCTGCCACCGCTGCACGAACTCCCCGCGCCGCCGCACGAGGTGCCGCCGCTGGAGGAGCCACCGGAGGAGAGCGCCTGCCGCTGGATCTCGGCCTGCTCGGCGAAGCCCGGGTCCATCGCCCAGAGCGAGGCGGTACCGAACAGGGCGACGCCCAGCGCCGCACCGGCCGCTCCGTAGGTGGCGTAGGCCGGGGCGGAATCGGGGGCGAGGTGCAGGTTGCGCCGGCGCAGCTCGCGCAGGGCGACGTCGGCGGCCCGGGTCCGCCAGGGCACCCGGGCGATCAGCGCGGCCGCGACGGCCACCGGGAGCAGGACGAGGAACAGGAAGCCGACCGGGCGGTCGTTGGCCAGCCCGGCGACGACCCGGGCAACGCCGAGCAGCACGAGCGAGAGCAGCAGGAACGACCCGCGTCGGGCGGAGAGCCGCTGCGCCTGCGTCAGCGCCAGGCCCTGCCGCTGCAGGCCGTCACGCAGCTGTTCGAGCGCCCGCAGCACCCACCCGTCGCGGCCCAGCTCGCTGGCGTACAGGTTGCGGCTGGCGGCGTGGTGGACCGCCCGGTCCAGCGGGGTGGACCCGGGCGGCAGTTGGCCGCCGACCGACAGCCGCCGGTTGGGTTTGACGCCGACGATCCCGGTGCCGCGCAGGCCGCCGAGCGAGGTCCAGATCGCGAGCTGGTTGCCGCCGTTGAGGAAGGCCACCTGCTGGGGACCGAGCTGGCCGACGTCGGCGGCCGGGGGGCCGGCGAGGACCCGGCGCCGGTGCACGATCGAGCCGACGACGACCACGAGGGCCGCCAGCAGGTAGACCCAGAGGAAGGTGGGACCGGAGATGCCCCAGGTGTCGCCGGGCGCCGCGATGACGGTCATGCTGCTCTCCTGTCGCGCGAGGGAACGCGACCCCATTGTGGAACAGGCCCGCCATGGTGGGCCTCGGCCGGAAAGCGCAGTTACCGGACCGAGACCGGGCCGGGCGGGTGCCGGTCAGCGGCGACGGACGGCCTCCTCGACCAGGTCGAGCACCGGGCCCAGGTCGCCGGCCGGGCGCCCCATCGCCAGGTGCAGCACCAGGCCGTCGTAGGCGAGTTCGAGGAATTGGGCCAGCACGTCGATCGGCACGTCCTGGCGGAGCACGCCGGCCTCCCGCTGGCGGACCAACCGCTCCCGGGTGGCCTCGGCGATGGCGGCGGAGCGCTCGGCCCAGCGCCGGGCGAACGAGGGGTCGGTGCGCAACCGCCGGGACACCTCCAGCTGGCTGCCCAGCCAGCCGGTGGTGTCGGGCGAGACGGCCCGGGCCAGCAGGTCCCGCATCACCTGGACCAGGCCGTTGCGGGCGACCGTCTCCACCATGGCCGCCGCGTCGTCCTCGGCCACCGCCAGGAAGAGCGAGTCCTTGTCCCGGAAGTGGTGGAAGATGGCGCCGCGGGAGAGCCCGGTGGCCTCCTCGAGCCGCCGAACCGTGGCGCCCTCGTATCCGTGCCGGGCGAAACACGCCCGGGCTGCGGTGAGGATCTCCTGCCGGCGGGCGTCGAGCTGGTCCTGACTTACTCTGGGCACGGGCTGATCGTGTCAGGTGCCCGGACGCTCTGCAAACCGTACGTACGGCTTGGAGGCGGTGGCGGGAGGCCGCCCGCAGCGGCGACGGGTGCCGGCGGGCCGCGCGCGATGATCGACCGCCCTGCGGCCGGCTACGATCGCCCGGTGATGACGCCCCCCGCTACCCCCGCCGCGCCGCTGACCGTGGCGGCCGTCCAAGCCGACCCGGTGCCCGGGGACGTCGCCGGCAACGCCACCACCGCCGCCCGGCTCACCGGCCGGGCCGTCGCCGAGGGCGCGCGGGTGGTGGTGCTGCCGGAGCTGTTCCTGCCCGCGTACCACCTGCCGACGCTGGCCGCCGACCCGGCCGGCACCGACCTCGCGGCGGCCGGGGACGGCACGGTGGACGACGCCCGGCTCGACCCGCTGCGGGCCGCGGCCCGCGACGGCGCCGCGGTCGTGGTGGTCGGCGCGGCGGTCCGGCACCCGGACGGCCGGCGGACCGTCTCCGCCCTGGTCGTCGACCGCAGCGGCGTCGCCCGCGCGGCGTACGACAAGCAGCAACTCTGGGGCGACGAGCGCGAGCTGTTCCAGCCCGGCCGGCGTGGGGCGACCCTGCTCGTCGACGACTGGCGGTTCGGCCTGGGCATCTGCTACGACGGCTGCTTCCCCGAGCACGCCCGCGCCGCTGCGGCCGACGGGGCGCACGGCTACCTCTGCCCGAGCGGCTACCTCACCGGCTCCGCGCATCGCAGGGACCTCTACTACGCGGCGCGGGCCCTGGACAACACCATGTTCGTCGTGTTCGCCAACGCCGTCGACGGCGTGGACCCGTGGCGGTTCAACGGCGGTGCGGCGGTCTACGACCCGCAGGGCCGGCCGCTGGCCCGGGGCGCGGACACCGGCGAGGACGTGCTGGTGGCCGTCCTCGACCCGGCGGTGCTCGCGGACACCCGGGCGGAGCACTCCATGCTGGCCGATCTTCCCGCCGACGCCGGGGCGACCCGCGCGGCGCTGCGCGGCTGAGCTGACCGAGGTGGCCGCAGGCTGACCCTGTCGGCCGGCGGCTCCTCTGCCTTATGGTGCCCGAGTGCCGTTGCTCCTGTTGGATCTGGACAACACCCTGCTCGACCGGGCCGGCCCGTTCCGTGCCTGGGGCGAGCGCTTTCTCGACGGTGTGGGCGCCCCGGCCACCGACATCGACTGGCTGCTGTCCGTCGACGCCGACGGGTTGACCGACCGTTGGGACGTCGCGGACGCGATCCGGGACCGGTACGGGCTGCTCATCCCCTCGATCGACATGGTCGAGCAGCTGCACGACGGGGTACTGGCCAACAGCCGCCTGGACCCGCTGGTGGCCTGCGCGCTGCGCATCGCCGACGGGGCCGGCTGGATGCCGGTGGTGGTCAGCAACGGCGCCGTACGCCAGCAGGACGCGATGATCCGCCGCACCGGCCTCGACCGGTTTGTCGCCGACTGGGTGATCTCCGAGGAGGTCGGGGTCAGTAAGCCCAACCCGAGGATCTTCGCGCTGGCGGCCCGGCGGGTCCGGATGCCGCTGCACGGTGCCTGGGTGGTGGGGGACAGCCCGGAGGCGGACATCGGCGGGGCGGCGGCGGTGGGTCTGCCCAGCGTCTGGCTGCACCGGGGCCGGGCCTGGACGGACACCCGCTTCGCCCCGACGTTCACCGTGGACGGCCTGATCGCCGCCGTCGCCACGGTGCTCGCCGCCTGAGTCCTCCGGGCTGCGGCGGTGCGCCCGCCCGGGCCCCGTCGTTCCGGGCCGGCGTCGGCGGGCGGGTAAACCGGTTGCAAATCGGGTCGGCGCGGCCGAGCATGGTGCCGCGCGAGTGCGCAGCCGGGGTGTTCCCGGTCGAGGAGAGGAGGTCGGTCATGGCCGTCTTCGCAGGGCGTTTCCACCTGCCTCCACCAGCCTCGATCAAGGGATCACCAGCACAGTGCGTGACGATGACTTCCCGGCGCGCGGGCGCCGGACCCGCGGCAAGAGCCGCTTCGACGACGACGAACCGCAGTTCCTGAAGCGTGGCCGGCCCGCCGAGCCGGTCCTGACCGATCCGGACCACACCCCCGACGACGACGTCCCCGGCGACCAGGCCCCGAACGACGCCTGGTCGAGCTGGGACCGGGCCGTGCACGGCCCCGAGCCGCACCCGGCCTGGCTGGTCACCGAGCTGGCAGCCCGGGACACCGAGCTGGGCGTGCTCAAGACCGGCAAGGAGGCGGACGTCCACCTGGTCCGCCGCGCCGTGCCGGAGACCGACCGGTCCTGCCTGCTGGCGGTCAAGCGCTACCGGGACGCCCAGCACCGGATGTTCCACCGGGACGCGGGCTACCTGGAGGGCCGCCGGGTGCGCCGGTCCCGGGAGAACCGGGCGATGGCCGGGCGGACCGCGTTCGGCCGGCAGATGATCGCGGGGCAGTGGGCCGCCGCCGAGTTCGCCGCCCTGTCCCGGCTCTGGGAGATCGGCGCGGCGCACGGCCGGATCGCCGTGCCGTATCCGGTGCAGCTGATCGGCACCGAGCTGATGCTGGAGTTCGTGGGTGACCCGGCCGAGGGGCGGGCGGCGCCCCGGCTGGCCCAGTGTCGCCCCGAGCCGGCCGAGCTGTGCTCCCTGTGGGAGCAGCTCGTCGACGCACTGGTGGTGCTGGCCCGGGCCGGCCACGCCCACGGGGATCTGTCCCCGTACAACCTGCTGGTGCACGACGGGCGGCTGGTCATGATCGACCTGCCGCAGGTGGTCGACGTGGTGGCCAACCCGCAGGGCCCGGAGTTCCTGGCCCGGGACGTGCGGGTGGTGGCGGCCTGGTTCGCGGCGCGCGGCCTGCCGGCCGAGCGGACCGACCCGGCCGCCCTGACCGGGTTGTTGCTGCGCGAGGCCGGCATCCGCTGAGTCGGCCGTTGGCTCCGGGGACGGGCGGTGCGCCGTCCGTCCCCGGGGTCGGCTACTGCAGGTACCGCTCCACCTCCGGCCTGGGGCGTACCCCCGAGGCGTCGGGGTCGCCGTGGGTCTCGCGCGCGGCCCGCCGCCGGCGCAGCAGGTCCCAGCACTGGTCCAGGGACTCCTCCAGCGCGCGCAGCCGGTCCCGGTCGCCCTCGGTGCCGGACTCGTGGGCCTGCGCCGTCGAGCGGAGCCGGTGCTCCTCGTCGACCAGCTCGGAGATCCGGTTCAGAATGGTCTTGTCGTCCATGCCCTGAGCCTGGCACAGCGGCCGGGGGCGTGCCCGCCTCTCCCGCGCGCCGGCCCGCCGAGAGCTGTCGCGCGGGCCGGGCGGCTACGATACGTTGCCACACCATGACGCTCACCGTGCGGCCGTTCACCGATGCCGACACCGACCCCGCCGTCGAGGTGCTCCGGGCGACCCAGCCGCACCGGGTGGCCACCCCTGCGTTGATCCGCTGGCAGGTCGGCGGCGTCCGGGCCGCCGAGCGGTTCGGCGCCCTGGTGGCCGAGGTCGACGGCGTGCCGGTCGGGCTGGCGCGCACCGGGCTGCTGCACGAGAGCGCCGAGCCCGGGCTGGGGTTCGTCAACCTGGCGGTGCGCCCGGACCGGCGGGGCCGGGGGGCCGGGTCGGCCCTGCTCGCCGCCGCCGAGCGTCGGCTGGCCGGGCTCGGCGTCCGGACGGCGTACGCGACGGTCGCCGACGTGCCTGCGGACCTGGCCTTCGCCGGGCGGCGCGGATACCGGCGCGGCCGGCGCTCCCGGCTGCTGGTCCGCGACCTGGCGGCGCCGCTGCCGCCGGCGCCGGTGCCGACGCGGGGCGTCCGGGTGCTCAGCGCAGCCGACCTGCCCGACCCGCGCCCGCTGTATGAGGTCGACCTGGACGCGGCGCGGGACGAACCGGGCGAGGTCGGGATGGACGAGATCGGGTATGCCGACTGGCTGGCAGCCTACTGGGACCGCCCCGACCTGGACCGGGCGCTGACCACGGTGGCCGTGGTGGACGGGGAGGTGGCCGCGTTCACCGTGGCGCTGACCGACGGCCGGGACCGGCACCAGTCCGGGATGACCGGCACCCGGCGGGCGTACCGGCGGCGCGACCTGGCCCGGCTCGTCAAGCACGCCGCCCTGGCCCGGGCCAGGGCGGCCGGGTTCCGCCAGGCGGTGACGGTCAACGACGCCGGCAACGACGCGATGCTCGGCCTCAACGCCTGGCTCGGTTACCGGCCGGTCGCGGACCAGTGGCGCTGCCGGCGGGATCTGCACTGGTAGGAGGCCCACGCCGGGCCTTTTGTGGACTCGTCAAATTTCGTCCGCGAAAATTTCTCCCCTTGCCTATGGAGAAGTTGCCCTGCTCAATGGCATGCTCGGGCAGACCGTGACTTTGCACAGTCGTCCCGCGACGCATTGCGATAAGGGGAGCTCAACCAGCCGTGGCAACCCCACACACCGCCCCGACCCGCGCCCGGCGAGCGAGATCCGTTCCACCGTGGCACGTACTGCCGGGCCTGGCACGAGACCCGGTTCGGGCCCTGCTCGGGTTCGGCGAGCGCGCCGCCGGCGAGGTCATCCGGCTCAACCTCGGTTCGTTCCGCCCCTATCTGGTTACCGACCCGGCCCACGTGCAGCAGGTGCTGGGCGATCGGGCCGACAACTTCGGCCGCGCCGGTGACGGCCCGTTCTGGGGCCCGCTGCGCCGGCTGTTCGGCGATGGCATCCTCAGCGACGGTCCGGCGTGGTCGGACAGCCGGCGCATCCTCCAGCCCCTGTTCACGGCCAGACGGGTCGAGGCGATGATGGGCGGGATCGCCGAGACGATCGCCGACGCGGTCGCCGAGCTGGACGCCCCGGCCCTGGCCGGCCGCCCGGTGGACATCGGCGCCGAACAGGCCCGGATCGTCTGCCGGGCGATGATGAAGGCGTTGTTCGCCGACCGCATCTCGGTTTCCGACGCGCTGCGCGTCATCGAGGCACAGGACTCGATCGCCACCTCGGTCATCCCCCGGGTGCTGGTGCCGTTCGTCCCGCTCTCGCTGCCCATGCCGGGCGACCGGACCTTCCGCGAGGCCGTCCGGCGTATCGACGAGGTGCTGGTGCCCATCGTCCGCTCGGCGCGGGCCACCGCCGCGCACGGCGGCGACGACATCATCTCCACCCTGTGGCGGGGCACCACGGACGACGGGCAACCACTGGACGAGCGGCAGGTCCGCAACGACACCGTCGCGATGGTCGCGGTCACCACCGAGACGACCATCAACGTGCTGACCTGGCTCTGGCCGCACCTGGAACGCTCGCCCGAGGTCGCCGCCCGGCTCCAGGAGGAGATCGACCAGGTGGTCGGTGGCGACCGGGTCGGCCCGGAGCACCTGCCGCAGCTGCGCTACACCCGGATGGTGCTGGACGAGCTGATCCGGCTCTACCCGGTGGCCTGGCTGGCCCCCCGACAGGTGGTCCGGTCGGTCTCCCTCGGCGGGGTGGAGCTGGAGGAGGGGGCGACGCTGCTGGTCAGCCCGCTGATCACCCAGCGGCTGGAGCGGTACTGGGAGCGACCCGAGGTCTTCGACCCGGACCGGTTCGCCCCGGACCGGGTCCGGGCCCGGCACCGGTACGCCTTCTTCCCCTTCGGCGGCGGGCCGCACCAGTGCCTGGGGATGCACCTGTTCTATCTGGAGGCACAACTGATCGTGGCCAACATGCTGAGCCGCTACCGGCTGCGAGTGCACAGCCCACGCCTGCCCACCATGCAACTCGCCGCCGCGCTGCGCACCAAGGACCGCGTGGAGCTGGAACTGCGCCCGACCCACCCCGTGGGCGTCGCATGAACGTCTCCGCCCGCCCCTCGGCGGTGCTGCCCGACCAGCTCTCCGCCGCCGCCGAGCAGGGCCGGATCTGCGCGCTCGCCGCCAAGGGGCAGCGGGACCTGCAACGGCAGGCCGCCCGGTACCCGGACCTCTTCTCCGGCCCGCCCTTCGACGGCACCCTGTTCAGCAACATCGCCCTGGCCATCGCCTTCGGGGCACCCTGGTGCACCGCCGAGCAGCTGCGACTGACCAACCGGGCCGTGCTGTGGGGGTTCGCCCTGGACTTTCAGATCGACTACCTGGCGAAGTCCCGGGCGGACGTCGACCGGGTGGTGGCCGGCGCCCTGGCGGTCGCCGACGGCGCCAGCCCGGACGCCGACGACCCGCTGGGCCGCCTGCTCGCCGAGCTGCGCGACGAGCTGGCCGGGGTCCCGGCCTTCGCCGAACTGGGCGACGCCTGGCGTGCGGCGGTACGCCGGACGGTCACCGCGATGGCCCGCGAGTGGGACTGGAAGACCGGCCGGGAGCGTGACGGCGCGCCGCTGCCCGGCTTCGCCGAGTACCTCGACAACGCCGACAACCTCGCCTGCACCGTGGTCAACGTCGCGCACTGGATCTGGACGGGGGACGCCGAGACGCACCGGCGGCTCGACCGGCTGGTCACGGTCAGCGACGAGGTTCAGCGGGTGCTGCGGCTGGTCAACGACCTGGCCACCTACGAGCGGGACCTCCAGTGGGGGGACCTGAACGCCCTGCTCCTCGTCGCCGACCGCGCCGAGGTGGACCAGCGCATCGTCGAGCTGGTCGAGCGGTGCACCGAGCTGCTCGCCCCGCTGGCCGGCGGCTGCCCGTTGCAGGCGGCGTACCTGTCCCGGCAGATCGGCTTCAGCAGCGGCTTCTACCGGTCGGCCGACTTCTGGGGGGAACGGTGACGGCCGTCCGGTCGTGGACCCGCCGCGACGGCGGGTCCGGGAGCACCGCCCACCGGCCCTCGCAGGCCACCGGCGACGGAGCCGCCCAACCGCCCCCGCGGGACCCGGAGTCCGCGACCGACGCCCGCGAGTTGGTCTCCGCGATGACCCTCACCTCCTCGGGGCAGTCCTCCGTGTCGGTCTACGAGACCGCCCGCCTGGTCGGCCTCGCGCCGTGGCTGACCCACCACGTGGAGCGGATCGCGTACCTGCTGGACGCCCAGCGCCCGGACGGGGCGTGGGGCGGCCCGGAGGGGTACGCCCTGGTGCCGACGCTGAGCGCCACCGAGGCGCTGCTCACCGCCCTACGTCGCGGCGACGCCGCCTGGCTGCGCGAGCCCCGCGCCGCCGAGCGGCTGACCCGGGCCGTCGACGGCGGCCTGCGGGTCCTGTACGCCCGGCTCACCGGCCCGGCCGGCCCCGAGCTGCCCGACCTGCCGGCCACCGACCTGACCGTCCCGGCGCTGGTCGGCTCGCTCAACGCGCACCTCGACGCGCTGCGTGCCGACCCGCTGCCCGGCCTGACCGCCTGGCGCGACTCCCGGGCGCTGCCGCTGCCGTCGGGGCTGGATGGCGTACGGCTCGACCGGGTCCGCGCGCTGCTCACCGCCGGCCGGCCGCTGCCGGAGAAGCTGCTGCACGCCCTGGAGGTCGGCGGCCCGGCGGCCCACCGCGCCGCCGACGTCGCCCCCGTCGGGCCGGGCACCGTCGGTGCCTCGCCGGCGGCCACCGCGGCCTGGCTCGGCGTGCCCGTCCCCGGGGCCGGGGTCCGCGCGGCGGTGTCCTACCTGGAGGACGTGGCCCGTCAGCAGGGCGGGCCGGTGCCCTGCGCCACCCCGATCACCGTGTTCGAGCGGGCCTGGGCGCTGAGCACGATGAGCCGGGCCGGCATCGCGCTGCCGGTCCCGCCCCGGCTGCTGGCCGGCCTGGTGGCGACGGTCGGTCCCGCCGGCACCGCCACCGCCCCCGGCCTGCCCGCCGACGCCGACACCACCGCCGTGACCCTGTACGCGTTGGCCCGGCTCGGCCGCCCGGTCGGCCCGGACAGCCTCTGGGGATACGACACCGGCGAGCACTTCTGCACCTGGCGGGGGGAGGACGGGGCCTCGGTCACCACCAACGCCCACGTGCTCGACGCGTTCGGCTGGCACCTGGGGCACCGGGCACCGGACGACGCCCGGCTCGCCGAGGTGGTGCGGCGGCTCACCGGTTGGCTCGTCGAGCGGCAGCAGCCCGACGGTCGGTGGTCCGACCGCTGGCACGCCTCGCCGTACTACGCCACGAGTTGTGCGGTGCTCGCACTGGCTGGCTACGGCCGGGGGGCGGCCGTGGCGGGCGCGGTGACCCGGGCGGCCGGGTGGGTGTTGGCGGGGCAGCGCGCCGACGGCTCCTGGGGGCGTTGGGGCGGCACGGTCGAGGAGACCGCGTACGCCGTGCACGCCCTGCACGCCGCCGGGCCGGCCGCGCCGGCCGGCGTCGGGGCGGCGCTCGGGCACGCCCGGTGCTACCTGGCCACCATGGAGGGACGCGACGGGGAGCCCGCGCTCTGGCACGACAAGGACCTGTACCGGCCCGCCGTGATCGTCCGCGCCGCCGTCATCGCCGCCCGCCATCTCGTCCGCGCCGGGGCCGGCGACGGCACCGCCGAGGGACCCGGGAATCGGACGCCCTCGTTGATCAGTGCCGCTTGAGTGAACAATCGGACGCTGCTAGCGTGCGCCCGTGGCCGACGGTGTACCGGCCACGGGCGCTCCGGCATCCCCCTCGAACACCCGGCCAGGACGGTGTGATGCGTTCCCGCAGTACGAATCTCCGTACCAAAGTCGTCGCTCTGCTGGCGTCGCTCGTCGCGCTCTGGGCCTTCGCGGCGTGGGTGACCGTGCGGGACGGGTTCAACCTCCTCGGTGTGCAGACGCTCAACGAGTCGGTGTCCGAGCCGAGCGAGACGCTGGTGCTCCAGTTGCAGCGGGAACGCCGGACATCGCTGGCGTACCTCGGGCGACCGGACGACGCGCGGCGGGAAACGCTGGGCGCGGAGCGGCGGCGCACCGACGAGCTGGCGGCGGCGTTCCGCGAGTCGTCCGGCGAATGGCTCACCGCCGTGGCCGCCAGCGACACCCTGGAACAGCGGCTCGACCTGGCCTACGGGCAGTTGTCCCGGCTGGGACAGGCCCGCTCCGAGGTGGACGCCCGTAGCGCGGACCGGGCATCCACCTTCACCGCGTACGGCAGTGTGGTGCGGTCCATCTTCGACGTCTACACGGCCCTCGGCCTGCTCGACGACGAACAGGTCGCCGAGGACACCACCGCGCTGATCGAGCTCAACCGCGCCCGCGAGCTGCTCTCCCAGGAGGACGCCCTGCTCACCGGCGTGCTCGCGGCGGGCCGGGTGACCGACGCCGAGCGGGCCCAGGTCGCCCAGATCATCGGCGCGCAGCGGTTCGCCGCCGACCTCGCGGTGAGCCGGCTGCCGGCCGCCGACCGTCAGCGGTACGACGCCATGGTCGGCGGTTCGGCGTTCGAGAAGCTGCGCGCCCTGGAGGACGGCATCCTCCAAAGCCGGGGCAGCGACCCCCGGCTGGGGTTCGAGGCCCCCGAGTGGGACGAGTCCGTGGCGCCGGCGCTGGCCCGGTGGAGCGAGGTGGTGGTCGAGGGCGGCGACGACGTCGTGGATCGGGCCGTCCCGGTCGCCGTCATGGTGGTCATCCGGCTGGTGCTCGCCACCGGCCTGGGCCTGCTCGCCGTCGTGGCGTCCATCATCGTGTCGATCACCACCGCCCGGGCGCTGCTACGGCAGCTGGAGCGGCTGCGCGAGGCGGCCTTCACGCTCGCCAACGACCAGCTGCCCAGCGTGGTCGAGCGGCTGGGCCACGGCGAGGAGGTGGACGTCGCCAAGGAGGCGCCACCGCTGGAGTTCGGCGACGACGAGGTCGGGCAGGTGGGCAAGGCGTTCAACGCGGTCCAGGAGACCGCGCTGCGCACCGCAGTCGAGCAGGCCGAGCTGCGCCGCAACGTCCGTGAGGTCTTCCTCAGCCTGGCCCGGCGCACCCAGGCCCTGGTGCACCGCCAGCTCACCCTGCTCGACGCGATGGAACGGCGCGAGCATGACGCCGAGGAGTTGGAGGACCTGTTCCGGGTCGACCACCTCGCCACCCGGATGCGGCGTAACGCCGAGAACCTGATCGTGCTCTCCGGCTCCACCCCGGGCCGGGCCTGGCGACGCAACGTTCCGATGGTCGACGTGGTGCGCGGCGCGGTCGCCGAGGTGGAGGACTACACCCGGGTCAACGTGCTGCCGCTGGGGGCGGTGTCGCTGGCCGGCCGGGCCGTCGGCGACGTCATCCACCTGCTGGCCGAGCTGATCGAGAACGGCCTGTCCTTCTCGCCCCCGCACACCACCGTCGAGGTGCGCGGCCAGATGGTGGCCAACGGCTTCGTCCTGGAGATCGAGGACCGGGGCCTCGGGATGGGCGACGATGACCTCGCCGCCGCGAACCACCGGATCGTGGACCGGTCCGAGCTGAACCTGGCCAACGCCGCCCGGCTCGGGCTGTACGTGGTCAGCAGGCTCACCGAGCGGCACGGCGTCCGGGTGCAGCTCAAGGAGTCGCCGTACGGCGGCACCACCGCGGTCGTGCTGATCCCGCCGGACATGGTCGCCGACCCGAACGGCGACGCCGTCGCCCCGGAGCGTCCCGGCCTGCCGGGGACGTCCGCCCCCCTCGCGGTGGCCCCGCCGGTCCCGACGGCCGAGAGGCCCGCCGCCCGCCCGGCCGCGCCCGTCGCGGTGGCGGAGCCCGTGACGGCCCCGGTCGCGCCGCCGGCACCGGAGCCCGCCGCGGCCGGCGGCGGACCGGCCCTGCCCACCCGCGCGCGCCCGCGCACGGCTCCGGCCACCCTGGACGCGCCGGCCGGGGAGGGCGCGGGGCTGCCGGTACGCCCGCGCCGCCCGGCCGGGCAGTCGGCGTTGGACGCGCCGACCGTGCCGGGCGGGTTCCCGATGACCGCGCCCCGGCCGGTCGCGGACGAGGCCGGCCCGCCGGCCCCGGACAGCCCGCACGCCCCGGACGCGTCGGCCGGGCTGACCCCGGCGCAGCGGACCGGCTCCGGGCTGCCGGTGCGGGTCCGGCAGGCGAACATCGTGCCCGAGCTGCGGGAGGATCCGTCCGCGCAGCAGGTGGACGACGACGAGGACACGATCCGGCCGCCGGAGCAGGTCCGCCGGATGATGAGCTCCTACCAGACCGGTACCCTCCGTGGCCGCACCGACGCGGCCCGGCTGCTCGACGGTGCCGGCGGGACCGATGGGACGGAGCCCGCCGACGGCGACGCCGGTGGGCGCGAGGCCACCTGAGGGGCGGCGCGGAGGATCCCGCACCCTTGGCGGGACGGCAGGTCCCAGACGACAACGGCGACACCAGCCGGGAAGAAGAGGACGACGAGTGGGGCAGAAGACGGCATCGAGTGCCGACCTGACGTGGTTGCTGGATGATCTGGTCGGCAGGGTGAAGCAGGCCGAACACGCTGTCGCGCTCTCCACAGACGGCCTGCTGATGGCGTCGTCGCGGGAGCTGGGCCGGGACGACGGCGAGCACCTCGCGGCGATGGCGGCCGGGATCCAGAGCCTGGCCCGGGGCGCGGGGAAGCGGTTCGGTGGCGGGCAGGTGCAGCAGACCATCATCGAGATGCAGTCGTCCTTCCTCTTCGTCACAGCCGCCGGCCGCAACGCCTGCCTCGCGGTGCTGGCCTCCGAGGACGCCGACGTCGGTCTCATCGCGTACGAGATGGCCATGCTGGTCACCCGGGTGGGCAAGTACGTGGCCTCCCCGACCCGGCTCCCCGAGCCGCCGGTCGGCGAGAAGTAGCCGCGATGACGGCCCCAGGGGAGTCCACGGAGGAACAGTGGGTCGACGACCACGCAGGCCCGGTGGTCCGCCCGTACGCGGTGACGCGCGGCCGGGCCCGGCCGGTCACCGGCACGTTCGACCTGATCTCCCTGGTGACGGCCACCCGCGTGGAGGCGTCACCGGAGGTCGGGCTGGGCCCCGAGCACCTGGCCATCGTCGCGCTCTGCCAGCGGATCCAGTCCGTCGCCGAGGTCGCCGCCCACCTGGACCTGCCGGTGGGCACCATCCGGGTCCTGCTCGGCGACCTGGTGGCCCGTGACCTGGTCGAGGTGCGCGAGCCCCGGGTCACCGTGGGCCTTCCCGACGACAGCATTTTCGAGGCGGTTATCAATGGACTACGGGCACTCTGAGCGGCCGGCGGGAGCCGTGCCGCTGCCCACCGCGATCAAGATCCTGATCGCGGGCGGTTTCGGCGTCGGCAAGACCACCATGGTCGGCGCGGTGAGCGAGACTCGGCCGCTGCGCACCGAGGAGGTGCTGACCGAGACCGGGGTCGGGATCGACGATCTGTCGGGGGTGGAGGGCAAGACCACCACCACGGTGGCGATGGACTTCGGCCGGATCACCATCAGCGACGACCTGGTCCTCTACCTGTTCGGCACGCCCGGGCAGGACCGCTTCTGGTTCGTCTGGGACGAGTTGGCGCTCGGCGCGCTCGGCGCGGTGGTGCTCGCCGACACCCGCAGACTGGCCGACTGCTTCCCCTCGATCGACTACTTCGAGGGGCGCGGCACCCCGTTCGTGGTGGCGGTCAACTGCTTCGAGGGGGCCCGCCAGTACCGGCTGGACGAGGTACAGGCCGCGCTCAACCTCGACCCGGGGGTGCCGGTGCTGCTCTGTGACGCCCGGCAGCGGGAGTCGAGCAAGGAGGTGCTCATCACGCTGATGGAGCACGCCATGAAGACCCGCGACGCCCGCCGCGCCGCGTCGGCCGAGTAGTTCAGCTCCGGCCGGCGCGTGTCGCCGGCAGCCACTCCGTTCCACGACGAGGGGCCCCTGCCGCTGCGGCAGAGGCCCCTCGTCGTGCGGGTACGGGTCTAGTTGGCGATCATGCGGCGCAGGACGTACTGCAGGATGCCACCGTGGCGGTAGTAGTCCGCCTCACCGGGAGTGTCGATCCGGAGCACGGCGTCGAACTCGACGCCGGTGTCGGTGGTGACCTTCACGGTGCGTGGGGTCTCGCCGTCGTTCAGCGCGGTCACGCCGGTGATCGAGAAGGTCTCGGCACCGGTGAGGCCGAGTGACTCGGCGGTGCAGTCGACCGGGAACTGCAACGGCAGGACGCCCATGCCGATCAGGTTCGAGCGGTGGATCCGCTCGTACGACTCGGCGATGACCGCCCGGACGCCGAGCAGCATGGTGCCCTTGGCCGCCCAGTCCCGCGACGAGCCGGAGCCGTACTCCTTGCCGGCCAGGATGACCAGCGGCACGCCCGCCTCCTGGTAGGCGGTGGAGGCGTCGTAGATCGAGGTCTGCTCGCCGGTCAGGTGGTTGACCGTGAAGCCGCCCTCCACACCCGGGACGAGCTGGTTGCGCAGCCGGATGTTGGCGAACGTGCCCCGGATCATCACCTCGTGGTTGCCCCGGCGCGAGCCGTACGAGTTGAACTCGTGACGCGGCACGCCGTGCTCGGCGAGGTACGTCCCGGCGGGGGAGTCGGCCTTGATCGAGCCGGCCGGGGAGATGTGGTCGGTGGTCACCGAGTCGCCCAGCTTGGCCAGCACCCGGGCGTTGGCGATGTCGACGACCGCCTTCGGCTTCCGCTCCATGCCCTCGAAGTACGGGGGCTTGCGGACGTAGGTGCTCTCGCCCTCCCAGGCGAAGGTGTCGCCGGTCGGGGTCGGCAGCGACTGCCAGCGCTCGTCACCGGCGAACACGTCCGCGTACGCCGCGCTGAACCCGGTCGCGCCGATCGCCTGGGCGATGACGTCCTGGATCTCGGCGCTGTTCGGCCAGATGTCGCGCAGGAAGACCGGGTCGCCCTGGCTGTCCTCGCCGATCGGCTCGTTGGCCAGGTCGATGTCCATGGTGCCGGCGAGCGCGTACGCGACCACCAGCGGCGGGGACGCCAGGTAGTTCATCTTGACGTCCGGGTTGATCCGGCCCTCGAAGTTCCGGTTGCCCGACAGCACCGAGACGACGGCGAGGTCGGCCTCGTTGACGGCGGCGGAGACCTCCTCCGGCAGCGGGCCGGAGTTGCCGATACAGGTGGTGCAGCCGTAGCCGACCAGGTTGAAGCCGAGCTTCTCCAGGTACGGCGTGAGGCCGGCGCGGTCGTAGTAGTCCATGACGACCTTGGAGCCCGGCGCCAGCGTGGTCTTCACCCACGGCTTGCGGGACAGGCCCTTGTCGACCGCGTTGCGGGCCAGCAGCGCCGCGCCGATCATCACCTGCGGGTTCGAGGTGTTGGTGCAGGAGGTGATCGCGGCGATCACCACGGCGCCGTGGTCCAGCTCGTAGGAGACGCCGTCGGGGCTGGTGACCTGGATCGGGTTGCTGGCCCGGCCACCCGAGCCCACGGCGGCGGTCTCCAGGTCGCGCGGCTCGTCGGCCGGGTCGCTGAACTCGTTGGCCGGCGGGTCGCTGGCCGGGAACGACTCGGCGCTGGCCTCGTCGGCCGGGCCGTTGGCGCCCCGGGGGAGCTGCTCGCGGGCGACGCCCGGCTTGAGGTCCCGCTCGCCGGCGGAGTCGTCGGCCACGTAGTCGGTCAGCGCGGAGCGGAACAGGGTCTTGGCGCTGCCCAGCGGCACCCGGTCCTGCGGGCGCTTCGGGCCGGCGAGGGACGGCTCGATGGTGCCCAGGTCGAGTTCCAGCCGCTCGGAGTACTCCGGCTCGGCGGCCGGGTCGTGCCAGAGGCCCTGCTCCTTGGCGTACGCCTCGACGAGCGCGACCTGCTGCGGGTCCCGGCCGGTCAGCTCCAGGTAGCGGATCGTCTCGGCGTCGATCGGGAAGATCGCCACGGTGGAGCCGTACTCCGGGGACATGTTGCCGATGGTGGCCCGGTTGGCCAGCGGCACCGCGCTGACGCCGGGGCCGTAGAACTCGACGAACTTGCCGACCACGCCGTGCTTGCGCAGCATCTCGGTGATGGTGAGCACCAGGTCGGTGGCGGTGGTGCCGGCCGGCATCTCGCCGTGCAGCTTGAAGCCGACGACCCGGGGGATCAGCATGCTGACCGGCTGGCCGAGCATCGCGGCCTCGGCCTCGATGCCGCCGACGCCCCAGCCGAGCACACCCAGGCCGTTGACCATCGTGGTGTGCGAGTCGGTGCCGACCACGGTGTCCGGGTACGCCTGGCCGTTGCGCTCCATGATCGTACGGGCCAGGTACTCGATGTTGACCTGGTGCACGATGCCGGTGCCCGGCGGGACGACCTTGAACTCGTTGAACGCGCTCTGGCCCCAGCGCAGGAACTGGTAGCGCTCCTTGTTGCGCTCGTACTCCAGCTCGACGTTGCGCTCGAAGGCGTCCGCGCGGCCGAACAGGTCGGCGATGACCGAGTGGTCGATGACCAGCTCGGCCGGGGCGAGCGGGTTGACCTTGGTGGCGTCGCCGCCGAGGTCGCGGACCGCCTCGCGCATGGTGGCCAGGTCGACCACGCAGGGCACGCCGGTGAAGTCCTGCATGAGCACCCGCGCCGGGGTGAACTGGATCTCCACGCTCGGGTCGGCCGTCGCGTCCCAGCTGCCGAGCTGGCGGATGTGGTCGGCGGTGATGTTCGCGCCGTCCTCGGTCCGCAGCAGGTTCTCCAGCAGGACCTTCAGGCTGTATGGCAGCCGCTCCTGCCCCTCCACCTTACTGATCTTGAAAATCTCGTAGCTCGCGTCTCCGACGCGTAGCTGGGTCTTCGCACCGAAGGTGTCGAGGCTCGCCACGTCGTACTCCTTCACACCAGCGACCGTGAGTAGTCCTGAGCAGTCTTTCGCACCGTCCGGGACGACGCCCCGGTTAGGTGACACTTACCGTGATTCCCGCTTCCTACAAAACCGTACGTCCGTCTTGCTATCGGCGCAACCTCGTGCCAGGCTCCGGGACGAGGAGGTGCCACCATGATCCATCACGTTCTGCTCGCCTGCCCACCCGGCTCCGAGGCCGCCTCCCGGGCGTTCTACGGCGGGCTGCTCGGCATGACCGAGAAGCCCAACCCCACCGAGGACGCCCACGGCAACCGGCTGGAGTTCGTCACCCCGCTCTGACCAGCCGCCGGGCCGCACGAGCGGGTGGTGCCGGCGGCGAGGGGCCGCGGTGCCCCGACGGCGCGGGTAGGGTTCGAGGCCCGGACCTGAGAGGGGGGGCCGTGATCGATGTGTCGCACTGGCTGTCCGCTCTGCCCCCGGTCGCGGTCTACCTGATCGTCGCCGGGGTGATCGGCGTGGAGAGCATGGGCGTCCCGCTGCCTGGCGAGATCGTCCTGGTCAGCTCCGCCCTGCTCGCGGCCGCCGGCGTGGTCGAGCCGGAGTGGGTGGCCATCGCCGCGGCCTTCGGCGCCATCGCGGGCGACTCGATCGGGTACGCGGTGGGCCGCCGGGGCGGCCGTCCGCTGCTGGCCCGGCTGGGCCGACGCTTCCCCAAACATCTCGGCCCCGCACACCTCGCCCGCGCCGAACAGAGCTTCGCCCGGCACGGGGTGTGGGCGGTCTTCTTCGGCCGGTTCGTGGCGCTGCTGCGGATCCTCGCCGGCCCCCTGGCCGGTGCGCTGCACGTGCCGTACCGCCGGTTCCTGCTGGCCAACGCGGCCGGCGGCCTGGTCTGGGCCTTTGGCACCACCTACCTGCTGTACAGCGTCGGCCGGGCCGCCGAGCACTGGCTCAAGGACATCTCCTGGGCCGGGCTGGTCCTCGCGGTGCTCGCCGGCCTGGGCAGCACCTGGTGGCTGCGGCGGCGGGCCCGACGGCTGGAGCCGGTGGGGCCGGCCGACGCGGACGACGCCGCCGAGCCGGTCCGCGCGGGCACCGACCGCTGACCCCTGGGGGTGCCACCCCACGTCCTTCTCGTACGACGAAAGGGCCGACCCCGTGGTGGGGTCGGCCCTTGTCGTTGTGGGTGGGTCAGGAGGTGGCGTAGCCGCGGGTGGCGATCCAGTCGGCAAGGTTGTCGACCGTGATGTCGTAGCTGGCCTGGGCGGGGTTCGCGGAGTCGGCGATCTTCACCGTCCGGCCGTCGTCGCGGTAACCCACGACGCTGATGTAGTGGCCACCCTCGAAGGAGTGCACCACCCCGTCGGTGTCCGTGGCCGTGCCGGCGATGTTGGCCACCACAGCCCGGCCGCTGTCCACCGTACGGACGACATCGGCACGCAGCTTGTCGGTCTGCCCATCATCAGCCTTACCCGTCTTGATCTCGACGCTGCGGTACGCGTCGCCCTTACCGGTCTCCTTGTTCAACACCGGCGTGATGTCGTTGATCGAATCGGTGCCGTCCTCGGTCGTGCCCATCTCCTCGGCCATGGCATCCACGCTGATGGCCTTGCCCTGCACCGACAGCGCATTACGGGCAGCGGCCGGCCCACAGAAGTAGAAGTTCGGCTGCGCCTCGTACCGCACGTCGAGCTGCCGCTCACCGGCCGGCTTACGGTCGGCCTGCACCGACGCGGCGGGGGCCTTAGCGGCGGGGGCGGCGTGGGCGGCGACGGCGGGAGCGGCGATCCCACCAGCGGTGGCGGCGAGAACACCAGCGGTCAGAGCGGTCCTACGGATCAGATCGGTACGCATGATGGCGTGCTCCTCTGGTCGGGGGACACACGGCAACACCCGCCATGAAACGACGCATGCAACCGCGAAAGGGGAAATCAGATCGGGAGGACAACCACGGCGGCACGGGGGAACTGACCTGCTCGCGTTGTCCGAAGGGTGTAACCATCCCGGCCGGCCCCGCATTCCACACACGGCCCCGGTCCCGAGAGCTGCCCCGGGCCGGTCTCGCCCGGGTGAACCATGTACAACGCCCCCGACCCCCCACCGATTCCACCACCACAGTGACCCCGACCACCGGACACCCCACCCCAAACCACCCACCACCCCGCCGATCAAGAGGCTCACGTCAACCGGACGGCACAACCCGACACAAACCTCTTGATCACCAGGTCACCGCCATCGGCGCGTTCACCATCCAGCCCGCCGCCCCGCTACAAAAACCGACGAACAAAGGGTTCAGGTCGTCTTCGGCCGCCTCGACGGCCCGCGCGGCTCAACGAGCAGGTCGTGGTGCTCCTCGGTCAGCTGACCGAGGAGCACCACCGGTTGGCCGTCCAGCGAACCATTCTCGGCGATACCACGCCGGCCAAGGGGGCCAGCCCGTACCCGGCCCCCCCGGACGGGCGGGTGATCCTCTCGCTCCGCAAGGACCTCGTCGGACTCATGGAGGGAGAGGATCTTCCGGGCGCGGAAGCCGTCACGGTGATCGACCAGTGGCTCGCGTCCATGGGCGTCCCGCTGTCCGACACGAACTGCCCGCGCGGGGGCGGGCCGATGTCGGCCCGCCCCCGTACCCTCACACCCATCCCGATCCAACAGGAGCCCGAGTGGAAGCCAAGCAACGCAGCCGGATGTTCATGGCGATCATCGAGGCGAAGGCCGCAATCAACCGGGGTCGGCCGTGACCCACGGGAGGAACTTTGGCCTGCTCACCACGTTCGAGGAGGCCCGAGAGGCCAACCCGTACGAGCTGGCACGGCATTGGTCCGACGTGTCGTCCTTGGCCAAGTTTTCGGGGTTCGAGACGCGGCACCTCGCCTACGACATCGACGAGCTGGCCACGATGGCGGCGCTGGGTAAGTGCCTGGTCCAGTGGCTCCCGATCGCGATCAATAAGGCGCTCCTCGCCGGCGGTACCGTCGGCCAGTTGGCCACCGCCGCCGGCATGTCCCCGCAGGAGCTGGCGGCAACTTGGCGGGAATGGTCGCATGGCCAGCGGTGGATGTGGGGGGAGGGGCTCATCGAGAACCGGGCCCGCGCCCACGACCGCGTCGAGGAGATCCTCGCTGTGGCGCTGGGGGAGCGCACCTGTGCTGACTGCGGCGGTGCCATCCCCACCGGCACCCCGCCGTACCCGGCGGACATGGACGGCAACGGCCGACTGTGCAGCAACTGCCAGCAGCGGGCCGGCGTCGACATGAACGACTTGGTGGAGTGCACCGACTGCCCCGCGAGACCGCTGTTCGACCGCGCCGCGATCGACCACCACCGCCATCTCACACACCGTGCCAGGTGATCCCGTGACGGCCCGCCAGGAACTGGACGCCGCGAAGCGCCGCCGCAGCCCGGAGCAGGCGCGGTGACGGCCGACGGGTTCGGCTTCCCGTCACGGCGAGGTGCCCCGCTCGCGTCTGCCGCGGCGGCTACCCGGGCGGGCGGTCGTTACACCCGCTCGCCGGCGGCCGGCCGCCGCATCGCCCAGACGTCGGGCCCGCCGTCGGGCACCCGCGCCTGGCCGGTGACCGCGAAACCGAGCCGCTGGTAGAACCGCACGTTCGGCTCCGACGAGGTCTCCAGCACGGCCGGTAGGCCGGCCCGGTCGGCCTCGGCCAGGCCCGGCCGCAGCACCCGGGCGCCCAGCCCTCGGCCCTGGTCGACGCGGCGCACGCCGACGGTGGCGAGCAGCAACGCCGGCTCGGCCGACCGCAGCGCGGCACAAGCCTCGTCGGCGGCGCGCAGCGCCGGGTACCGGTCGCCGGCCAGCTCGGCGTTGCGCGCCGCGACGCCGGCCCAGACCTCGTCCGGCACCGGCCGGTCCAGGCGCAGCCAGACCGCCACCGCCGCGGGCCGGCCGGCGGGGTCCACCGCCGCCCAGACGTCGCCGTAGGGCAGCCCGACGGCGGCGACGGTGCCGGCGAACATCGCCTCCAGCCGCTCGCGGTGCCGGTCGGCGGCCACCGTCCAGGCCATCCAGGGGTACCCGTCGAAGGCGTCGGCGAGCACGTCGGCCGCCTCGGCGATCGACTCCGGGCCGATCGGGCGTACGTCGAACTCCATACCGTCCTCCTCGCGCGCCGCCACCCGGTCGACGCAGTGCGCGATCATGCCACGCCGCCCGGGGTCGGCACCCGGGATTATCGGGCTGGCCCCTGGGTGCTCAGAGCCGGCAGAACGCCCGGTAGCGGCGGATCAGCCGCCACTGCATCAGCACCGCCGCCACGGTCAGCAGTCGAGACCGAGGTGTCGAGCATGCGGAGGGGAGTTTCGGCGGTGTCCATCATGATGCCGGCGGCGTGGGCGTTGGACCGGAGACCCGGGGCCGGAAGTGCCCGGCGCAACCTCGCGGCCGGGGTGGGCGCGCACCCCAAGGGGGTGACACGCGGTGGTGGGTGCAGCGCACCGTTGGGAAACGGGAGGAGGGCTCAGGCCGGGGTGTCGGGGCCGGTGCCGGGGGCGCTGGCCTCCGCGTGCCGGTCGCGCAGCCGGGCCCGGATCTCCTCCGGGGTGTACGCCCGCCGCCGCCGTTCCGCCCGGGCGACGACCACCCCGGTCGCGGCGACACCAGCGAGACCAGCCAGCCCGAGCACCTTCCACCACCGCATCCTTTGCCGCATCCGCTTAGGGTAGACCCCCATGAGCGAACAGAGCGCCGACGGCGCCGGGGTGAGGGTATGAGCATCAGCCTGGACGAGGCCGTGGAGTTGACCCGCACCGGCGACGTATGGGTGTTCCGGGGCCGTAGCGCGCCCGACCGCGCCATCCAGTTCACCACCAACAGCCCGGTCAACCACGTCGGCATGGCGGTGGTGCTGGACGACATGCCGCCGCTGATGTGGCACGCCGAGCTGGGCCGGTCGCTGCGGGACATGTGGACCGGCACCCACCAGCGCGGGGTGCAGCTGCACGACCTGCGAGACGCGGTCTGCGTCTGGGCCAACCGGTACGGCCAGCGGGCCTGGCTCCGGCAGCTCGAACCGTCCGCCGACGCGGAGATGGAGAAGGCGGTGCTGCGTACCGTCGCCCGCCTCGACGGCACCCCGTTCCCCTCCACCGCCCAGCTCGCCTGGCGCTGGGCGCGGGGCCGGATGCCACGGGTGCGGCTGCCCCTGCCGGCCCGGCGGGACACCCCCGGCGACGTCGCGGTACGCGACCGGGCGCTGGAGACGGCGTACTGCGCCGAGGTGGTCGCGGTGACCTACGAGGCGATGGGCCTGCTGCCGGCGGGCCGCCGGCCGAACTGGTACGACCCGGGCCGGTTCTGGAGCGGCGACGACCTCGGCCTGGCAGCCGGGGCCCAGCTCGGCGCCGAGATCGAGGTACACATCCCGCAACGCTGAGCGACGGCGGTGTCGCCCGCCGGGGTGCCGCCCCGGGGCCGGTTTGCCGGGTCGGCCGGGTGGCAATTGACAGTCCTCGTGACAGCCCCCGCCGATCTCGACGCGCTGACCGACTTCTTCGACCGGTACGGCGCCGCGCTCACCACCGGTGACGTGGCGGCCGTGGCCGGCTGCTACGCCCTGCCCGGGCTGGTGGTCGCCGACACCTACAGTTTCTCGTTCGTCTCCCCGGCCGCGGTGGCGCTCTCCTTCGTCGGCGCGGCCCCGGACTACCAGGAGCGCGAGCTGGTGGCGGCCAACGCCCTCATCGAGGATGTGCAGCGGATCTCCGCGCTGCTCATCGAGGTGGCCGTGGAGTGGGAGTTCCTGGACAGCCAGGGGCGGCGGGTGCCCGGCGAGCGCTACCGGTACCTGCTGCGCAGCACCGACAACGGCCCCGCCATCTGCACGGTCATCCGCATCGCCTGACCCCGCCGAGCCGCAAAGTTCCCGCCGGGGCCGCAGCCGGGCCCGGTAGCTGCCGGCTGCCCGCCGCCCGCGCCCGCGCCGGCCGCGCCGGCCGCGCCGTTGCCCGCGCCGCCCGCCGCCCGCCGGCCGTGATGGCCTGCCGCCCGCCGCCCGCGCCGGCCGCGATGGCGTCCACCCGTGAGCCGGCGCTTGCAAGATGTCTGCATTGTTGCGCTCTCGTTTGCAAGGTATTGCAGATCGTTTCCGCAAGGGCTAGCGTGCGGGCGAATCACGACCAGAGGAAGGCCGTCGATGAAACGATCGCCGATGTCCCGTAAGGCGTTGCTCGCCTTGGTCTCCACCCTCACCCTCGCCCTCGTCGGCACCCCCGTCGCCGCGCACCAACTCGCCGCCGAGGCCGCCCCGACCCCGACCGGCACCGACCCTCTCGCCGCCGCCGGGGCGGCGCAGTGGCGCTCCGAACCCTCCGTCGAGGCCCTGCTGAAGGCAGGCTCCGGCGACGCCCGCGCCGAGCAGTTCTACTTCGTCCTGCCGGACCGGTTCGCCAACGGCGACCCGCGCAACGACTCCGGTGGGCTCGCCGGGGACCGGCTGAAGACCGGCCTCGACCCCAAGGACAAGGGCTTCTACCACGGCGGCGACCTCAAGGGGGTGCTGGACAAGCTCGACTACATCCAGGGGCTCGGCACCACGGCGATCTGGCTCGCCCCGATCTTCAAGAACCGGCCCGTGCAGGGCGTCGGCGCGGACGTGTCGGCCGGCTACCACGGCTACTGGATCACCGACTTCACCCAGGTCGACCCGCACTTCGGCACCAATGAGGAGCTGAAGAAGCTGGTAAAGCTCTCGCACCAGCGGGGCATCAAGGTGTACCTCGACGTCATCGTCAACCACACCGCCGACGTCATCAAGTACGCCGAGGGCAAGTACGCGTACATCGACAAGAAGACCGCGCCGTACACCGACGCGCGGGGGCGGGCCTTCGAGGACAGGAACTACGCCGACGGCAGCCGGGACTTCCCGAAGGTGAACACCGGCTCCTTCCCGTACACCCCGACCTTCGACACCCCGGCCGACGCGAAGGCCAAGGTCCCGGCGTGGCTCAACGACGCCACCATGTACCACAACCGGGGCGACTCGACCTTCTCCGGCGAGAACAGCGAGTACGGCGACTTCTACGGCCTGGACGACCTGTGGACCGAGCGCCCCGAGGTGGTGCGCGGCCTGACCAAGGTCTACGGCGACTGGATCGGCGGCACCGGCGTCGACGGGTTCCGGCTGGACACCGTCAAACACACCAACCTGGAGTTCTGGCCGCAGTTCAGCCGGGGCATCCAGCGGGCCGCCGAAGCCGCCGGAAAGAAGGACTTCTTCATGTTCGGCGAGGTCTACAGTGCCGACCCGGAGATCACCTCCAGCTATGTGCGGCGCGGCGGCCTGCCGGCCACCCTCGACTTCGCGTTCCAGGAGGCGGCCCGGGGCTACACCGCCGCCGACGGCTCCGCGAAGGCGCTCGCCGACGTGTACGCCCGCGACGACCTCTACGCCTCCCGGGACACCGACGCCAACCGGCTGACCACCTTCCTCGGCAACCACGACATGGGCCGGATCGGCTCGTTCATCGCGGCCTCCGGCGGCGACGACGCCGCGCAGCTACGCCGCGACCAGCTCGCCCACCAGCTCATGTTCCTCACCCGGGGCCAGCCGGTGGTGTACTCCGGCGACGAGCAGGGCTTCACCGGCCCGGGCGGCGACAAGGACGCCCGGCAGGACATGTTCGCGTCGAAGGTGCCCGACTACCTCGACGACGACCTGATCGGGACCGACCGCACCCACGCCGGCGACCAGTTCGACCCGACGCACCCGCTCTACCGCACCATCGCCGAGCTGGGGCGGCTCCGGCAGGCCCACCCGGCGCTGCGCGACGGCGTCCAGGTCACCCGGTACGCCGCCGACGGCCCCGGCGTCTTCGCCTTCTCCCGGATCGACCCGAAGCAGCGCACCGAGTACGTCGTCGCCGTGAACAACGCCGGCACCGCGCAGACCGTCACCGTGGACACCTGGTCGGCCGGGGCGGCCTTCGCCGGGATCTACGGCGGTGCGGCGACCGCGACCGCCGGGGCCGACGGCAGGCTGACGGTGACCGTGCCGGCGCTGTCCGCAGTGGCGTACCGGGCCGGCCGGGCGATCCCGCAGGCCGACTCGAAGCCGTCGATCGGCATCACCGCCCCCGCCCCGGACGCCCCGGTGGCCACCCGTGCCGCCGTCACCGCCCAGGTCACCGGCGATCCGCTGGCCACCGTCACCGTCGCCGCCCGGGTCGCCGGCGGCAGGTGGACACTGCTGGGCAGCGCCCACCGGGCCCCGTACACTGTGCACCACGACCTGACCGGCCTGGCCGGCGGCACGAGGATCGAGTACAAGGCCGTCGTCCGCGACGGCAGGGGGCGCACCGCGAGCACCCGCTCCACCGCCACCGTCGGCACCCCGGCGCAGGGCGCGTCGCGGGACTGGGCGGTGGTGCATTACCAGCGCCCGGCCGGCGGGTACGACGACTGGGGCCTGTACGCCTGGGGCGACATCGACCCCGGGTACGCCACCGAGTGGCCGAAGGGGCAGCCGTTCGCCGGTGAGGACTCGTTCGGCCGGTTCGCCTGGGTGAAGCTGAAGCCGGGCGCGAAGTCGGTCGGCTTCCTGGTCGTCGACTCCGACGGGAACAAGGACGTCGCCAACGACCGGACCATCGACGTCACGCGGACCGGCGAGGTGTGGGTGAAACAGGGCGACGCCGCGCTCTACCCCACCCGGCAGGCGGCCACCGGCGAGCCGGACCCGCCGGTCGACGAGGGCACCGCACTGATCCACTACCGCCGGGCCGACAACAACTACGACGGCTGGGGCCTGCACCTGTGGGACGGCGCGGCCAACCCGACCGAGTGGTCCGCCCCGCTCAAGCCGGAGCGGACCGACGCGTTCGGCGCGGTCTTCCGGGTGCCGCTGGCGGCCGGGGCCACCGGGCTGAGCTACATCATCCACAACGGCGACGCCAAGGACCTGCCGAACGACCAGCGGCTCGACTTCGCCGCGGCAGGCCGGGAGGTGTGGCTGCTCGCCGGCACGCCGGGCCGGCTGCTGCCGTCGACCTCGTCCGGGGCGTCCAAGGACGTGGACATCACCCAGCAGAAGGCACAGTGGATCGACCGGTCCACCGTGGCCTGGCAGGCCGGTCCCACCGACGGCCGGACGTACGCCCTGGTGGCCGCCCCGGCCGGCGGGCTGAGCGTCGTCGACGGGGAGCTGTCCGGGACGTACACCACGTTGCCGCTGCGGGCGCAGCGCAACGGGCTCACCGAGGCCCAGCGCGCGAAGC
Source organism: Micromonospora sp. CA-111912 (assembly GCF_050948415.1). Classification (NCBI taxonomy): domain Bacteria; kingdom Bacillati; phylum Actinomycetota; class Actinomycetes; order Micromonosporales; family Micromonosporaceae; genus Micromonospora; species Micromonospora sp. CA-111912. The sequence continues at coordinate 5,054,514 of NZ_CP192007.1, read as the reverse complement.
ACCCGCACCTGTGGGCGTACCAGGCGTTCGGCCTGGACCGGAGCGACCTGGCGAAGGTCCCGGCGGCGCTGCGCGGGCAGCTCGTGGTGACCGAGCGGGACGCGCGGGGCGCGCTGCTCGGCGCGACCGGGGTGCAGGTCCCGGGCGTGCTCGACGACGTCTACGCCGCCGCCACCGACGCGAGGCTCGGGGCGACCTTCGCCGGCGGGGTGCCAACCCTCGCGGTGTGGGCGCCCACCGCGCGGACGGTGGCGCTGGAACTGTTCGACTCGCCGACCGCCGCGCCGCGCACCGTGTCGATGCGCCGCGACGACCGCACCGGCGTCTGGTCGGCGCGCGGCGAGCGGGGCTGGAAAGGGAAGTACTACCGGTACCGGGTCGAGGCCTGGCAGCCGGCGGCGCAGAAGGTGGTCACCGCCTCGGTGACCGACCCGTACTCGGTGGCGCTCGCGCCGGACTCCACGCACAGCCAGGTCGTCGACCTGGCCGACCCGGCGCTGGCCCCGAAGGGGTGGGCGAACCTGCGCAAGCCCGCCGCGCCGCCCGCCGCGAAGGCGCAGGTCCAGGAGGTCTCCGTCCGGGACTTCTCCATCGCCGACAGCACCGTGCCGGCCGAGCGGCGGGGCACCTACCTCGCCTTCACCGACCCGGACACGGCCGGGATGAGGCACCTGAGGGCGCTCGGCGGCGCCGGGGTCGACTACCTGCACCTGCTGCCGGCGTTCGACTTCGCCACCATCCCCGAGCGCCGGGCCGACCAGCGGCAGCCGGCTTGTGACCTGGCGAAGCTGCCCCCGGACTCCGACGAGCAGCAGAAGTGCGTGGCGGCGGTGGCGGAGTCCGACGGCTACAACTGGGGGTACGACCCGCTGCACTACACCGTGCCGGAGGGCGGCTACGCCGTCGACCCGGCCGGGGCGAAGCGGACCACCGAGTTCCGCCAGATGGTCGCCGGGGTCAACGGCGCCGGCCTGCGGGTGGTCATGGACGTGGTCTACAACCACACGTCGGCATCGGGCACCGACGGCAAGTCGGTGCTCGACCAGGTGGTGCCGGGCTACTACCACCGGCTGCTCGACGACGGTACGGTCGCCAACTCGACCTGCTGCGCGAACACCGCCCCCGAGCACGCCATGATGGGCAAGCTGGTGGTCGACTCCCTGGTCACCTGGGCGAAGCAGTACAAGGTGGACGGGTTCCGGTTCGACCTGATGGGCCACCACCCGAAGGCGAACATCCTGGCCGTGCGGGCCGCCCTGGACCGGCTCACCGTCGCCCGCGACGGCGTGGACGGGCAGAAGATCCTGCTGTACGGCGAGGGGTGGAACTTCGGCGAGGTGGCCGACGACGCCCGGTTCGTGCAGGCCACCCAGGCCAACATGGCGGGGACCGGGATCGGCACGTTCAACGACCGGCTCCGTGACGCGGTGCGCGGCGGCGGGCCGTTCGACCCGAACCCGCAGGTGCAGGGCTTCGCGTCGGGCCTGTTCACCGACCCCAACGGCGACCCGGTGAACGGGTCGGCGGCCGAGCAGAAGGCCCGGCTGCTGCACGCCCACGACCTGATCAAGGTCGGGCTGACGGGCAACCTGCGCGGCTACCGGTTCACCGACTCGGCCGGCCGGCAGGTCACCGGCGGCCAGGTCGACTACAACGGCTCGCCCGCCGGCTACACCGCCGCGCCGGGGGAGGCGGTCACCTACGTCGACGCGCACGACAACGAGATCCTGTACGACGCGTTGGCGTACAAGCTGCCGCAGGCCACCTCGGCGGCGGACCGGGCCCGGATGCAGGTGCTCGCCCTCTCCACGGTGGTGATGGGCCAGGGGACCGGGTTCGTGACGGCCGGCTCGGAGCGGCTGCGCTCGAAGTCGCTGGACCGCAACTCGTTCAACTCCGGTGACTGGTTCAACCAGATCCGCTGGGACTGCGCCGAGGGCAACGGCTTCGGTGCCGGCCTCCCGCCGGCGGCGGACAACCAGGACAAGTGGCCGTACGCGAAGCCGTTGCTGGCCGATCCGTCGCTGGTGCCGGGCTGCGCGGCGATCGACCTGGCCGACGCCCGGTACGCGGAGCTGCTGCGCATCCGCGAGTCCTCGCCGGTGTTCGGGCTGGCCACCGCCGACCAGGTGCAGAAGCGGGTCGCCTTCCCGCTCTCCGGCACCGCTGAGACCCCGGGTGTGCTCACCATGACCCTCGACGCCCGCGGGCTCGACGGGAAGTGGCGGTCGGTGACCGTCGTCTTCAACGCCACCCCTGAGGCGGCGCGGCAGCGGGTCGCCGGGCTGCGCGGGGCGGACGTGGCGCTGCACCCGGTGCTGAGGGCCTCCGCCGACCCGGTGCTGCGCACGGCGTCGTTCGACCGGGGCACCGGCACCTTCACGGTGCCGGCGCGCAGCGTGGCGGTCTTCGTCCAGAGGTAGCCGCCGACCGACCGGCCCCCTTCCGCCCGTGGCGGGAGGGGGCCGGCCCGTGTCCGGCCCGTCCGCACCGGAGACGGCCGCCGGCCCCGCCCGGTGGGATCCGTGTGCGGATCCTTCCCGAGCGGGGCCGGTGGACTGCCCGTGGCCGGTGTCACCGTTGCCGGCTACCAGCCCTGCCTGCCGTCAGGCGAAGCAGTTGGGGATGTGGCCGGTGCAGTTGGTGGGGTCGTTGTCGATGACGATGGATTCGTCGTCGAGGCGGACTTTGCCGTCGTTGTTGACGATGCCGCCGGCGATGTCGTAGGGCTTGTTGGTGTCGGTGGCGGTGTTCTTGGTGATTTTGGTGTTGGTGATGTTGACTCGGCCGCGGTTGTTGAAGATGCCGCCGCCGTTGCCGGCGGTGTTGCCCTTGACCTCGCTGTTGCGGAGGGTGAGGGTGGCGCGGTTGTCTTTGTTGGGGCCGGGTTTGAGGTCGGGGTCGCCGTTGAAGATGCCGCCGCCGCGGCGGCCGGCGGTGTTGCCGCGGATGGCGCTGTCGTCGATGGTGGCGCTGCCGCGGTCTTTGTTGTCGTCGTGGTCTTTGTCGTTGTCTTTGGTGGTTTTGGGTTTGTTGGTGGTGCTGGTGTTGTAGATGCCGCCGCCGTCTTCGCTGGCTTTGTTGTTGTCGATGGTGACGTGGCGGAGGTGGAGGTTGGTGTCGGTGGCGTAGATGCCGCCGCCGCTGTGGCAGGCGGTGTTGTCCTTGATGTCGGTGGAGGTGATGTCGAGGAATCCGTTGGCGGTGTAGATGCCGCCGCCGTTGTGGTTGGCGGTGTTTCTGTTGATGGTGCTCTTGGTGATTTCGACGGTGCCGGTGGCGGTGGTGCCGATGGTGATTTTGGGTTCGTAGGTGTTGGTCTTGGGTTCGTGGGTGTTGCCGTTGGCGATGCCGCCGCCGTTTTTGCCGGCGGTGTTGTTGGTGATGTGGGATTCCTTGATCTTGAGGATGCCGGCGTTGAAGATGCCGCCGCCGTTGTCTTTGGCGTGGTTGTTTTCGATGGTGGTGCGGTCGAGGTGGACGCGGCCGAAGTTGGCGATGGCGCCGCCGTTGCCGCTGGCGTTGTTGTTGAACAGGTTGCTGTCTTCGAGGAAGGCGCTGCCGCCGGGCTTGACGAGGATCGCGCCGCCGTCGGCACCCTCGTCATAGGTCCCGGGCGAACCCCCACCCGACTCACCCGACTCACCGGGCACGACCGGGGCGACCGGCACCACCGGCACCACCGGCACGACCGGTGCGACCGGCACGACCGGCACGACCGGCACGACCGGCGCGGCTGGCATCCCCGGCATGGCCGGCGCGGTCGGCGTGGCCGGAGTGGTCCCGGCTACCGGTGCGGCGGCGGCCGGGACCGGCTTGGCGGCCGGTGCGGCTACCGGTGCGGCGGCCGGGTCTGCCTTGACCACCGGCGCGGCTGCCAGGCCCGGCTTGGCGGCCGGCGCGACGGCCGGCTCTGCCTTGGCGGCCGGTGCGGCCGCCGGGTCTGGCTTGGCACCGGTCGGCGGGGTGTCGGTCTTCGGTGGGGTGGTGTTGTCGGGTGTGGTGGGCCAGGGTTCTTGTTCCTTCTTCTTCTCGCGGGCGGCGTTGCCGTCCTTGACGGTGACGCCCTTGAGGGTGAGTTCGCCGCCTTCGCCGACGGTGAAGATGCGGAATGCGTCGCTGGAGTCGCGCTTGATGGTGGACTTGTCGCCCTTGATGGTGATCCGTTGGCGGATCGTGGGCAGGGCGGAGCCGTTCTTGCGGTCGTGGTCGCTGAGCTCGTACTTGCAGTCCCGGGCGAGCTTCAGCGTGCCGCCGAGTTCGTTGTTGGCCCGTACCACCGCTTCGACCAGCGCGTCGTCGTCGCAGGGCACCTCGCGGACCCGGCCCTCCTCGTCACGCTCACCCCGGCCGTCCTGGTCCTTGTCGCGGTCCTTGTCGTGGTCCTTGTCCCGGTCCTTGTCGCGGTGCTCGTCACGAGCGTCCCTGCCGGGCCCGTCGTCCTTGACGACCTGCTCGGCGGTGGACCACTTGAGGTTGTCCAGCCGGTTCAATCCCGCCGCCCCCGCGCCGGTGGCGGCACCCACGGCGACGAGGCTGACGACGCCCGTCAGGCCGGCCACGCCGGTGACGAGCCACAGCTTGCGGTGGCGCGGCGCCGCCCCGGTTTCCCGCGCCGTATCGGTGCTCTTCGGAAGGTAGTTGGACATCGGAGCTCTCTGCTCTCTCCTCGTACCAGACAAGGTGCTTCGCCATCGCGAGGCCCCTTGGCTACAAATCGGTTGTAGCTACTTAAGAACACCTTATGAGAATGTTCTTCGTAGCGCGGTCAGATCCGAAGAAACCGCACATTAGGGGTACAGCATGCTCAGGGCGGCCCTAATCCGGACGTAGCTGTCAGGGCGCGAGGAGCCCCTCCCGCCGCCGGTCGGCGCTGGGAGGGGCCCTGTCTCCGCTATGTGGTTCAGCCTCGGTCAGGCGAAGCAGTTGGGGATGTGGCCGGTGCAGTTGGTGGGGTCGTTGTCGATGACGATGGATTCGTCGTCGAGGCGGACTTTGCCGTCGTTGTTGACGATGCCGCCGGCGATGTCGTAGGGCTTGTTGGTGTCGGTGGCGGTGTTCTTGGTGATTTTGGTGTTGGTGATGTTGACTCGGCCGCGGTTGTTGAAGATGCCGCCGCCGTTGCCGGCGGTGTTGCCCTTGACCTCGCTGTTGCGGAGGGTGAGGGTGGCGCGGTTGTCTTTGTTGGGGCCGGGTTTGAGGTCGGGGTCGCCGTTGAAGATGCCGCCGCCGCGGCGGCCGGCGGTGTTGCCGCGGATGGCGCTGTCGTCGATGGTGGCGCTGCCGCGGTCTTTGTTGTCGTCGTGGTCTTTGTCGTTGTCTTTGGTGGTTTTGGGTTTGTTGGTGGTGCTGGTGTTGTAGATGCCGCCGCCGTCTTCGCTGGCTTTGTTGTTGTCGATGGTGACGTGGCGGAGGTGGAGGTTGGTGTCGGTGGCGTAGATGCCGCCGCCGCTGTGGCAGGCGGTGTTGTCCTTGATGTCGGTGGAGGTGATGTCGAGGAATCCGTTGGCGGTGTAGATGCCGCCGCCGTTGTGGTTGGCGGTGTTTCTGTTGATGGTGCTCTTGGTGATTTCGACGGTGCCGGTGGCGGTGGTGCCGATGGTGATTTTGGGTTCGTAGGTGTTGGTCTTGGGTTCGTGGGTGTTGCCGTTGGCGATGCCGCCGCCGTTTTTGCCGGCGGTGTTGTTGGTGATGTGGGATTCCTTGATCTTGAGGATGCCGGCGTTGAAGATGCCGCCGCCGTTGTCTTTGGCGTGGTTGTTTTCGATGGTGGTGCGGTCGAGGTGGACGCGGCCGAAGTTGGCGATGGCGCCGCCGTTGCCGCTGGCGTTGTTGTTGAACAGGTTGCTGTCTTCGAGGAAGGCGCTGCCGCCGGGCTTGACGAGGATCGCGCCGCCGTCGGCACCCTCGTCATAGGTGCCAGGCGTGTCGCCACCCGGCTTGCCGGGCAGCTCTCCACCCGGCTTACCGGGCATCCCCGGTGCGACCGGCGCGACCGGCGCGATCTCGGGGGCCGGCGCGGCGGCTGCCGGGTCTGCCTTGGTCGCCTCACCAACCGCCGATGGGGTGGTGTTGTCGGGTGTGGTGGGCCAGGGTTCTTGTTCCTTCTTCTTCTCGCGGGCGGCGTTGCCGTCCTTGACGGTGACGCCCTTGAGGGTGAGTTCGCCGCCTTCGCCGACGGTGAAGATGCGGAATGCGTCGCTGGAGTCGCGCTCGATGGTGGACTTGTCGCCCTTGATGATGATCCGTTGGCGGATCGTGGGCAGGGCGGAGCCGTTCTTGCGGTCGTGGTCGCTGAGCTCGTACTTGCAGTCCCGGGCGAGCTTCAGCGTGCCGCCGAGTTCGTTGTTGGCCCGTACCACCGCTTCGACCAGCGCGTCGTCGTCGCAGGGCACCTCGCGGACCCGGCCCTCCTCGTCACGCTCACCCCGGCCGTCCCGGTCCTTGTCCCGATCCTTGCCGGACCGGTCGTCCTTGCCGGACCGGTCGTCCTGACCGGACCACTCGGCATCGCTCCAGTCGTCCTGCTTGCCGGGGTCCTGGCCGCCGTTCTCCTTGCCGCGTTCCTCGTCGGCCCGGCCGGCGTCGCTGACGTTCTGCTTCGCGGTGGCCGAGTGCTGATCCGACAGTCGGTTCGCGTCGTCGGACTTGTCTTCGCGGGTGGCCAGTCCGCCGAGCGCCGCGAGGCCGACGACGCCGGTCAGGCCGGCAACGCCGGTGGCGACCCAGAGAGCCCGCCGTCGTTTCGCCGGCGGGGTGGCGTGCACCCCGCCGCCGGGAGTCGTTTCGTCGTTGGACATCAGAACCTTCCGCCCTCTCCTGCTACCAGACGGGGCCGCACCGCCCGAAGGGGCGCGACCAGCTACAAATGGGTTGCAGCCTTCTGATCCCCACCGTATGAGAGCGTTCCTCACGAGGAGGACGTATCCGAAAAAACCCCGCATTGTTCTCGGATCGGTCGGGAGTCCGCAGTCGGGCGATGCCGTACACGAAGGTGCCGCAGGGGGAAACGGCGACGGGCCCCGCCACCGGTGCGTCGACGGTCGAAACGTCGCGTACCGGCGGCGGAGCCCGCCGTGGTCGTACCTGAGGATCAGCCAGGCAGGCGCGGACCCGCCTCGCGCTGCTCGGCCAGCCACGTCTCCACCTCGTCGGCCCGGCGCGGCAGCCCGGCCGAGAGGTTGACCGCGCCGGTCGCGGTCACCAGCACGTCGTCCTCGATCCGGATGCCGATGCCGCGCAGCTCCTCGGGGACCAGCTCGTCCTCCGGCTGGAAGTACAGCCCGGGCTCGACGGTGAGCACGTAGCCCTCGCCGAGCGCGCCGTCGCGGTACGTCTCCTTACGGGCGTTCGCGCAGTCGTGCACGTCGATGCCGAGCATGTGCCCGAAGCCGTGCAGCGTCCACCGGCGGTAGACCGTCGACTTCTCGTCCATCGCCTCGTCCACGCTCACCGGCAGCAGGCCCAGGTCGTGCAGGCCCTCGGCCAGCACCCGCATGCACGTCAGCTGGACGTCCTTGAACTGCACCCCCGGCCTGATGAGGTCGATGCCGGCCTGCTGGGAGGCGTACACGATGTCGTAGACCTGCCGCTGCAGCGGGGTGAACCGGCCGTCGACCGGGAGCACCCGGGTCACGTCGGCGGTGTAGAGGTTGCGGTTCTCCACGCCCATGTCCATCAGCAGCAGCTCGCCCGGCCGGGTGACGCCGTGGTTGTGCACCCAGTGCAGGATCGTGGCGTGCTCGCCGGCCCCGACGATCGAGCCGTAGCCGACGTCGTTGCCGTCGTGCCGGGCGCGCAGCGCGAAGATTCCCTCCAGCAGCCGCTCGGAGACCGCCCGGTCGGCCGGCAGCACCCGGGCCACGTCCTCGAAGCCCCGCACCGTGGCGTCGATCGCGTCCTGGAGCTGGGCGATCTCCCACTCGTCCTTGACCAGCTTGGCCTCGGAGATCGCGATCGCCAGCTCCCGGTCCCGGGCGGGCTGCCCCTCCTCGCGCGGCCCGTCGTACGGGCGCACGGCCGAGTCCACCCGGGCGTCGAAGCCGCGCAGCACCCGGGTACGCCCCGGCGCCAGCTCGGCCAGCGCCGCGTCCAGCTCGGTCAGGTCGGCGGTGGGCAGGCCCAGCTCGGTCGACTTCTCGGCCAGGGTGTGCCGCCGGCCCACCCACAGCTCACCGTGCCGGCTGCGGAAGAACTCGTCGGTCTCCCGGGAGGACCGGGGCCGCGTGTAGAGGGTGGCGTCGTGGCCCGAGCCGTTCGGGCGCAGCACCAGCACGCCGTCCGGGTCGTGGTCGCCGGTCAGGTACGCGAAGTCGCTGCCCGGCCGGAACCGGTACTCGGTGTCGTTGGCGCGTACTTTCTCCTCGCCGGTGGGGATCACCAGCGTCTCGCCGGGGAAGGCCGCGGAGAGCGCGGCCCGCCGCTTGGCGTGGTTGGGCACCTCCACCCGGGGGCCGACCGGAAGGGCCGCGTCCCGCCAGCCCTGGCGCATGAACGACAGGAACGCCTCCGGGAAGTCCGGGTCGTGTGATTCGGTGCCGTCCGTAGGCTGGTCGCCCGCCCGCTTCTCGCTCATGATCCGCTCCCTCCGCCACGCCGCTGGCCCAGACGCTACCCCTCGCGCGCGGATGTGGGGTGCCTGCGGTGCCTGCGACGTCCGTCCCGGCCGCGTGGAAAGATGACCGGCATGTGCGGACTCCTGGCCTTCTTCAGCGCGAACGGCAACGCCGCCGCCCACCGCGACCACATCGCGGGGGCGCTGGAGTGCCTGCACCACCGCGGACCGGACGAGACAGGTGTCGAGGTGGTGGGCGACGCGACCGGCCAGTACGCGGACGGGGTGTTCGGGCACAAGCGGCTCGCGATCATCGACGTGGCGTCCAGCCACGAGCCGCTGCCGTACGCGGGCGGACGCTACCTGCTGACCTTCAACGGCGAGATCTACAACTACATCGAGCTGCGCGACGAGCTGGTACGCACCTACGGGGCCCAGTTCGCCACCGCCGGCGACGGCGAGGTGATCGTCGCCGGCTACCACTTCTGGGGCGAGCAGGTGCTCACCCGGCTGCGCGGCATGTTCGCGTTCGTGATCTGGGACCGGCAGGAGCGCCGCGCGTTCGGCGCCCGCGACTACTTCGGCATCAAGCCGCTGCACTACCTGGAGACCGCCGACGGGCTCTACCTCGCCTCGGAGAAGAAGGCGCTGCTGCCGTTCGCGCAGTCCGCGTACGCCGGGGACGCCGGGATCGACCCGGCGAACCTGAGCCACTACCTGACCCTCCAGTACGTCCCGGAGCCCGGCACCCTGCACCGGGGGATCAACCGGATCGGCTCGGGGGAGTACCTGACCTGGACCCCGGGTGGCCGGATCGACGTGCGCCGGTGGTACCGGCCGGTGTTCCGGCCGGCCCCGGTCAGCGACGAGCAGCGGCTCTACCACGAGATCCGGGAGACGCTGCGCGAGAGCGTCCGGGTGCACATGCGCTCGGACGTGCCGGTCGGCTCGTTCCTGTCCAGCGGCATCGACTCCACCGCCGTGGTCGCCCTGGCCCGGGAGTTCAACCCGCACATCCTCACCTTCACCGTCGGCTACGACGTCCCCGGGTACTCGGAGATCGACGTCGCCCAGGAGTCGGCCCAGCACCTCGACGTGACCATCATGCCGACCAAGATCGGCCCGCAGGACATGATCGACGCGCTGCCGAAGATCGTCTGGCACCTGGACGACCCGGTCGCCGACCCGGCGCTGGTGCCGCTGTACTTCGTGGCGAAGAAGGCCGCCGAGCACGTCACCGTGGTCCTCTCCGGTGAGGGCGCCGACGAGTTTTTCGGCGGGTACACCATCTACCGGGAGCCGCTCTCCCTCGGCACGGTCAACGGCCTGCCCGGCGGGGTGCAGAAGGGCCTGCGTGCGGTCTCGAAGGCCATCCCGCAGGGGGTGAAGGGCAAGAGCTTCCTGGAGCGCGGCACCACCCCGATCGAGCAGCGCTACTACGGCAACGCCCGGATGTTCACCGAGGAGGAGAAGCAGCACCTGATGCGCCGCTACGACCCCTCGGTGCGCTACACCGACGTCACCGCACCGATCTACGCCGAGTGCACCGAGCTCGACGACGTCACCAAGATGCAGTACATCGACCTGTACACCTGGCTGCGCGGCGACATCCTGGTCAAGGCCGACCGGATCTCGATGGCGCACTCGCTGGAGGTCCGGGTGCCGTTCCTGGACCGCGCGGTGTTCGACGTGGCGGCCACCATCCCGGTGGATTTGAAGCTCCCGCCGCGCTCCGAGGCCACCAAGTACGCCATGCGCCAGGCCCTCCAGGGTGTGGTGCCCCCGGCCATCGTCAACCGCAAGAAGCTCGGCTTCCCCACCCCGACGCGGGTGTGGCTGCGCGGCGAGATGTACGAGTGGGCCCGCTGGGTGATCTCCAACTCCGGCGCGGGCGAGCTGATCGACCTGTCGTACGCGATGCGGCTGCTGGAGGAGCACAAGCGGGAGGAGGCCGACCACTCCCGCAAGGTGTGGACGGTGCTGATCTTCTGCATCTGGCACGCGATCTTCGTGGCCAAGACGCTCGACCCGGGCATCCAGCGCAACCAGTCCGCGCTGCTGACCAAGCCGGTGGTCGGCTCCATGGTCCGCTGAGCCGGTGCGGAGGGCCCCCTGCCGCCGCCCGCGTGGCAGGGTGCCCTCCGCTTCATCCGGGCGGGGTCACGCCCGGGTGCAGCTCACCGTGGGCAGGGCGTTGGTCCCGGTGCTGCTGGCGACGAAGCCGAACGCGGTCGTCCCCTCCGGGGCGACCGTGCCGTTCCAGGCCGCGTTGGTCACCGTGGTGGTCGACCCGGACGTGGTGTACGAGCCGTTCCACAGGCTCTGGATGGTCTGCCCGCTCGGCCAGGTCAGTGTCGCCTTCCAGCCGGCGAACGACGTCGCGCCGTGGTTCATGATCGTCACCTCGCCCTGGAATCCGCCGGACCAGGCGCCGACCACCTTGTAGACCGCCATGCAGTCCCCGCCGTGCGGCGGCGGGGTGGTCGGGCTCGGCGGCGGGCTGGTGGGGCTCGGCGGGGGAGTCGTCGGGCTCGGCGGCGGGGTGGTCGGGCCGGGCGAGCCGCCGTTGCCGACCCCGGTGACCTCGCCGTTGCCCCCGTCGAAGGCCACGTCGGAGCAGCCGAAGAAGTTCTCCTGGCTGTCCGAACGGACCCAGCGTGAGTAGATGATGTGCCGGCCGCTCTTGTTCGACGGCAGGTTGCCGCTGAAGTAGTAGTGCCCCTCGTTGGTGCCCACCCCGCCGTTCTGCGGTGGGTTGGTCACCGTGAGGAAGGGCTGCTCCTCCAGGTCGCTCCAGGCCAGCGCCCGGGTCGGGCTCCAACTGTCCTTCGTCACGTAGAAGTAGAAGGTGCCCGGGTGGTGGGCCCAGTTGCTGTACTTGAAGTTGTGTCGGGCCCCGGCGGTCAGGTGGGTCAACGGCCAGTCGGTGCGGGCCAGGTCGTACCCGGTGTAGCCAGGGTTGCCGCCGCTGCACAGCTTGCCGTCGGGGATGAAGCCGACGGTCCGGCCGCCGGCGTCGGAGCGCAATACGCTGAACCAGTTGTACAGCGAGTTCGCCCCGCTCTGGGCGACCGCCGCCGTGCAGGCCGGGTTGATCGGCTTGATCTCACCGGTGGGGCTGAGGCCGTCCTTCCAGCACAGGTAGGTCCGGCTGCCGGGGGTCATCGCGGCGCCGTGCGCGACGGCGGGGTCGGGCCCCGCCGTCAGAGCGACGGCGCCCATGAGAAGAGTGGTGGCCGCGGTGAGCAACGCGGCCGTACGCGAACGGTGGGACACGGGTTCTCCTCACTCGCGGGACGCGGGCGCCCGCGGGCAACGCGGGCGGCAGCGCCGCCCGACGCGGATACGGCGGTTGAGGCGGACGTGCCCCGGCGGGTGGCCGGCGTACGTGCGCCGTCGGCGGTCCGACTCGCGGACCGGTGCCCTCGCGTGGATGTGAACCCGGCGCCGGCGGCGCGGCAGCCCCCGCACCGCCCGGCAAGCGCCATCCCACCACGGACGCCGACGGCGCGCAATAGCTGTTGCTCGATGTGTCAGTTGCGCTCGGCGAGGTGCTCGCGGCTGGGTCTCCCAGCCCCTCGCCCGGCTCGCCCGTAGGCCAATACGGTGGCTTCGGCGCTCGTCGTGGCGCGTACTGTGCCAGCCTGGTGGGACAAGATCGTTCGGCGCGCGGCGTGGACGGAGGACCGGAATGGGATACGCGGTGGTGCTCGGCGAGGCACTGGTCGACCTGCTCGATACCGAGCACGCCGGCGAGCCGGTCTACCGGCAGGCCGTCGGCGGCGGGCCGCTGAACGTGGCGGTCGCCGTAGCCCGGCTCGGCGGTGCGGTGCAGTTCGTCGGGTCGCTCGGCGACGACGTCCTGGCCGGGCGGATCCGCGACTTCCTGACCGGGGCGGGCGTCGGTTTGGCCGGGGTGGCCACCGTCCCCGTGCCGACCGCGCTGGCGGTGGCCACCTTCGCCGGTCCCGAGCCCGACTTCCGGTTCTACGGCGAGCCGCCCTCCTACGGCCTGTTCGGTACCGACGACCTCGACACCGACCTGGTCGCGGGCGCCGACGTCGTCTACTGCGGGTCGGTCGTGCTGCTCCAGCCGCCGGTGCTGGCCGCCGCGCGCCGGGCCTGGAGGATCGCGTCCGGGCTGCGGGTCTTCGATCCGAACGTGCGGCCCCGGCTGCTCGCCGGGCCGGCCGCGCTGGCCGGGCTGCGCGAGACGGTGGCCGAGTTCGCCGCCTCCGCCCACCTGGTCAAGCTGAGCACCGCCGACGCCGAACTGCTCTACCCCGGCGAGCCGGTCGAGGGGGTCGCGGCGTACCTGCGCGAACTGGGGGCAGCGACCGTGGTGGTCACCCTCGGCCCGGCCGGCGCGGTGGTCGCCGCCGCAGGCGCCGATCCGGTACGCGTGCCAGCGCCCAGGGTGCGCGCGGTGGACGCCACCGGCGCCGGCGACTCGGTGATGGGGGCGCTCGTCGCCGACCTGCTGGTCGACGGCGAGCCGACCGACCCGGCCGACTGGCACCGGCGGGTCGCGTTCGCGCTGCGGGTCGCCGGACTGGTCTGCGAGTCCCCGGGCGGCGCGGTGGCCATGCCCACCCGCGCCGAGGTGTTACGCCGCTTCGCCGGCTGACCCCGGCCGTCTCCGGCCGGCGGACCGGGCCAGGGTGAGCACGGCGGCCAGGGAGAGCGCGGCGGCGCCGGCAAGCACCGCCGCCATCGGCACGGCGCTGCCCTCGCCGCCCAGCCCGACCAGCGGCGCGGCCAGCGCGCCGATCACCGACTGGAGCGCCCCCAGCAGCGCGGCGGCCGTGCCGGCGTGGCTGGCGTGCCGGTCCAGCGCCAGCGCCGTGCTGTTGGGCATCACCATGCCGATCGTGCCGACGAAGACGAACAACGCCACGGCGAGCGGCCACAGGCTGCCGGCCACCGCGCCGGTCAGCACGCCCACGGCGGCCACGGCGCCGACCAGCAGGGTGGCGACCAGCAGGACGCGCGGGCTGAACCGGTCGAGCAGCCGGGCGTTGGCCTGCCCGGCGGCGACCAGGGCGAGCGCGTTGAGGCCGAAGATCAGGCTGAACGTGCCGCTGGAGACGCCGAACACGTCCTGGAAGACGAACGGCGAGCCGGAGATGTACGCGAACATGGCGGCGAAGGCCAGCCCCTGGGTCAGCACGTACCCGAGGTAGACCCGGTCGGTCAGCAGCGACCCCATGGTCCGGGCGATGCCGGCCACGCCCCCGGTGCTGCGCCGCTCGGCGGGAAGCGTCTCGGGCAGCCGCCAGGCCGCCGCGGCGGCGAGCAGCAGGCCGATCACCGCGAGGGTGACGAAGACCGCCCGCCAGGACCCGAACCGCAGCACCAGGCTGCCGACGCCGGGCGCGGCCACCGGGGCCACCCCGAAGATCAGGGTGAGCCGGGAGAAGTATTTCGCGGCGGCTCGGCCGGCGTACAGGTCCCGGACGATCGCCCGGGCCACCACCACACCCGTCCCGCCGGCGAAGCCCTGCATGAAGCGGGCCGCGGCGAGCGTGCCGGCGTTCGGGGCGACCGCGCAGACCAGGGCCAGCAGCGCGTACCCGACGAGGCCGACGAGCACCGGCCGGCGGCGGCCCCACCGGTCGCTGAGCGGGCCGGTGACGAGCTGGCCGAGGGCCATGCCGATCAGGCAGGTGGTCAGCGAGAGCTGGATCTGGGCCTGGCTGGCCCCCAACTCGTCCGCCATTGCTGGGAACGCCGGCAGGTACATGTCCAGCGAGAGGGGGCCGACTGCGGTGAGCGCCCCGAGCAGCACCAGCAGCCCGATCCCGGTGCCCCGGTCGGCGGTCCCGGTCCCGGTCCCCGGGACGGGTGCCCCGGCGCGCTGGTGCGGCACCCCGGGTGCCGCGGTCCGCCCGCCGGGTGCCGGGACGCCGGAGCCCCGCCGACCGGCGGCCGGCGTCGGACTGCCGGTCGACTGCACCACACGCGCCACGAGGCCCCCAGAAAAAGTCGGATTCGGGTAACCTTAGCTCTGTCATCAGAGATGTTGCGCTGTGAAGTAGGTGACCCCTGTCCAGCGACGAGACCCCCGCGCGGCTCAGCGCCGCCGTGGCGGAGCTGCACCGGCTGCTGCGCCGCTCGACCGTCCGGCGGGCCAACCGGCCGGCGCTGCCGGAGGCGCAGGTGGAGTTGCTGTTGGTGGTCCGCGCCCACCCGGACATCAGCATCAAGGAGACGGCCCGGCGGTTGGGCACCGCGCCGAACACGGTGAGCACCCTGGTCGGCGACCTGGCCGGCGCCGGGCTGCTGCACCGCGAGCGCGACCCGGGCGACCGGCGGCTGGTCCTGCTGCGCCTCACCGACGCCGCGCGGCAGCGGATGGCCGACTACGAGCGGCACCGCGCCGAGCTGCTCGCCGCCGCCCTCGCCGCCCTCGACCCGGCCGGCCGCCGGGCCCTGGCGGAGGCCATGCCCCACCTGCCCCGCCTGGCCGCCCTCATCACCCCCGCCGACTGACCCGGTCGGGTCAGCCGGTGCCGTCGAGTTCGGCGTAGCCCCGGCGGGCCGCGAACAGGGCGGCGCGGGCACCGAAGGGGGCCTCGGCGGCCACCCGCTCCGGCGGGGCGCCCCCGGCGTGGCCGGCCCGGATCAGCCAGGCCAGCTCGACCAGTTCGCCGTGCTGGGCCCGGACGAACTCCGGGTCGACCAGCTCGCCGTGCCCCGGCACGACGACCGTGCCCGGGGTGGTCAGCCGCAGCAGCTCGGCCACCGCGTCCGGCCACCGCAACGGGTACGACTCCTCGAACGCCGGCGGCCCGCCCTGCTCGACGAGGTCCCCGGCGACCAGTACGTCCGCGTCCGGCACGTGGACCATCAGGTCGGCGTCGGTGTGCCCGTGCCCCGGATGGCGCAGCAGCACCCGCCGGCCCCCGACGTCCAGCACCGTCTCCCGGCGAACGACATGCGTCGGGGCCAGCAGCGCCGTGCCGGCCAGTTCGGCGGCCAGCCCCGGCCGCTCGCCGCGCATCTCCTCGTACGCCGCCCGGCGCAGCTCGTCGGGGCGCTCGCGCAGCGCCGCGGCGGCGACCTCGTGCGCGTACACCGGGCGGGCCGGGTCGGCGGCGAGCGTGGCGTTGCCGAAGCAGTGGTCGAAGTGGTGGTGGGTGTTCACCACCGTCCACGGGTGT
Source organism: Micromonospora sp. CA-111912 (assembly GCF_050948415.1). Taxonomy (NCBI): domain Bacteria; kingdom Bacillati; phylum Actinomycetota; class Actinomycetes; order Micromonosporales; family Micromonosporaceae; genus Micromonospora; species Micromonospora sp. CA-111912. The sequence continues at coordinate 5,038,797 of NZ_CP192007.1, read as the reverse complement.
GGGGTGACCGCGCGGGCTGCGACGGCCAGCTCGTTGGCCTGCCCGGTGGTGGAGAGGGTGTCCACCACCAGCGCCGCGCCGTCGCCGACGACCAGCGTGACGTTGACGTCGAGCAGCGGCTCCCGCAGCACGTGCACCCCGTCGGCGACCTCGACGAACCGCAGCGTCACGACCCGGCCGCCGCCGCGCGGTCACCGGGGCGACCGCCGGCCGGAGCATCGGCGGGCCCCCCGTCGGCCGGAGAGCCGGGCCGGGTCCCGCCGGCCCGCTCGACGAAGCGCTGCCGGTCGACCAGCACCCGGTCCACCAGCCCCCGGGCGACCGTCTCCGCGCCGTCGGTGACGCTCACCTCGAACCGCAGCCGTCGTCCGTCGACCGTGGCGAGCCGGGCGTGCGCCGCCACCGTGCGGCCGACCGGGGTGGGGGCCAGGTGGTCCAGCTCGACCCGGAGCCCGACCGTGGTCCGGCCCGGCGGCATGTCGTCGGCGGTGGCCGCGACCGTGGCCGCCTCGACCAGGGCGAGCACCCGGGGCGTGCCCAGCACCGGCACGTCGCCGGAGCCGAGGGCCCGCGCGGTGTCGGCGTCGGTCACGGTCAGCTCGACCCGGGCCGACAGGCCCGGCGCGAGGGATTGCTCCGACTGCTCCTGCATGCGCCCACCCTAGGTGGTCGCCGTCGGCGGGTCGCGGTGCCGCCGTTAACCTGGACGGCGATGGCCGTCGTGACTGACCCACAGACCCCCGCCCCCGCCGGACCGCCCGGACCGCCCGCGCCGCCCGCCCCGCCCGACGGCGGTCGCCGTCGGGTGATCGCCATGTCGGTCTGGGCCGTCGCCTTCGTGGTCGGCTGGCTCGGCATCGGCCTGCCCACCGACCCGGCGTACGCGTTCCTCTGGATCTGGGCGGGCACCGTCGCCTGGAACTCGCACCGCCCGTGGCGCACCCACCTGCTGTTCGCCCGGGACTGGGTGCCGGTGGTGCTGCTCCTCGCGGCCTACAACCTGTCCCGGGGGTTCGCCGACAACGGGGCCACCCCGCACGCGATGGAGCTGATCGTCGCCGACCGGTTCATGTTCGGCTGGGCGACCGGCGGCGAGGTGCCGACCGTCTGGTTGCAGGAGCACTTCTACCGGCCCGAGGTGCGCTGGTGGGACGTGCTCGCCAGCTGGGTCTACTTCTCCCACTTCGTGGTGACCCTCGCCGCCGCCGCGGTGCTCTGGATGCGCAACCGGCGCCGGTGGGCCGCGTACATGCGGCGCTTCGGTTTCCTCTGCGCGGCCGGGCTGGTCACGTACTTCCTCTACCCGGCCGCCCCGCCCTGGTGGGCGGCGCAGAACGGCCTGCTCACCGAGGTCGCCCGGATCTCCACCCGGGGCTGGAAGGCGTTCGGCATGCACGGCGCGGGCAACCTGCTCAACGCCGGGCAGATCGCCTCCAACCCGGTGGCCGCGATGCCGTCGCTGCACACCGCGTGGGCACTGTTCGTGGTGCTGTTCTTCCTGGGGGCGACCCGCCGCCGGTGGTGGCCGCTGCTGCTGGCGTACCCGCTGGCGATGACCTTCACCCTGGTCTACTCCGGCGAGCACTACGTCATCGACGTGCTGGTCGGCTGGGCGTACGTGGGGATGACCTTCCTCGTGGTCGGCCTGGCCGAACGCTGGTGGGCGGCCCGCCGGTCGCGCCGGGCACCGGTCACGTCGGAGCCGGCCGGCGGGGGGCCGGGTGGTCCGGAGCCGGGCGACGGGGGGCCCGAGCCGGTCGGTCCCGCCGCCGCCGGCGATCCGCCGGTGGTCCCGGCCGCGCGCTGAGGCCCCTGCGCGGGCTGCCGCAGGACCCGTTGCGGCCGGCGGTCCCGGCCGCGCGCTGAGGCCCCTGCCGGACCCGTTGCGGCCGGCGGTTCCGGCCGCGCGGCGGGCCGGCTCAGCCGGGGTTGCGGGCGGCGTGCGCCCGCGCGGTCAGCTCCGCCGCCAGCCACCACGCCTCGGCGAGGTCGCGGTCGAGGGCGGCAGCGCCCGCGCCGCCCGCGGTGTCCGCGTGCACGGTCGCCAGCCGCAGCCGCCGCTGCGCCGGGCCCTGGGTCACCCGCACGCTCTGGATCCGCGCGTACGGCACGACGGTGAGCTGCCGGGTGATCAGCCCGGACCGGGCGGCGAAGACCCGTTCGTCGAGCCCGGCGCCGACGGCCCGGCGGCTCAGCGGGCGCAGCCACCGGGCCCGGGCCGGCGGGAGGCTCGTCGCCAGCCCGCTCAGCCGCACCCCCGGCAGCACCTCTGTCACGATCCGTTCCCCGATGTGCGCGTCGCCCACCGGCAGCAGCCGGTCGGGCCGGTTGCGGTCGTCCGGCTCGCCGGCCGCGTAGCCGGCCACCTCCAACCGCAGCCGAAGCCAGCCCTTGGTGCGCCAGAGCAGTGGCCAGGTGACCCCGACCGTCTGCACCCGGCTCAGCGGCACGGTCTGCGCCCGGGTCTCCAGCAGGCCGTTGCGGATCCGCAGGGTGCCCTCGTCCCGGGCCAGCCGGAAGTTCCAGTCGTCGAGGACGCGGCGTACCGGTTGCAGCAGCACGCCGGCCATCGCGGTGAGCGTGCTCGCCACCGCGATGAACGACCAGGAGTCCTCGGAGAGGAACTGGGCCACGACGAAGGCCACGCCGAGGGGGAGCAGGAGCGCCTGCGGGGTGAGTAGCTGGCTGACCAGCAGGTCCCGGTTCGACACGTCGTGCAGCGTCCGCCCCTGCGGGACCGGCGAGGCCGCGTGCTGCACCCCCGGTCCGTCCGTCGCTGTGGTCGCCGGCTGGGGCCCGGGGGCGGTCCCGGTGCCGGCGAGCGCGAGCAGCCGCTGCCGCAGGGCGGCGGCCTCGGCCACCCCCAGGTACGCCAGCGGCGCCTCGGTCTTCCCGCCGCCGACCACCTCCAGCCGCAGCTCGGCCAGGCCGGTGAGCTGGGCGAGCAGCGGGCGGACGACCTCGACGGCCTGGAGGCGCTCCAGCGGGATGGCCCGGGTACGCCGCCAGAGCAGGCCCTCGTACACCCGTAGCTCGCGGCCGACCACGTGGTAGCCGGTGTTGTACCAGCTGACCACCGCGAGCACGGTCGCGCCGAGGGCCAGCACGACCACCATCGCCGCGAACCAGCTGAAGCCGACCCGGGACAGGGTCGACCAGGACAGCCCGGCGATGACCACGACCAGCGACTTGGCCCCGTGCAGCGCGGGGCTCAGCGGGTGCAACCGCTGCCGGGGCTCCCCGCCACCGGCCCGCTGGTCAGGGAGCTGCTGCCCCGGCCCGCCGGGCGGGGCGACGGCCACCTCGGGCCCGTACGGGGGGGCGGTGGGCGGCGCGGCAGGCGCGGGGGTCGGGAACTGCGGGGGGTGCTGGGCGCCGGCGGGGTCGGTGTTGTGCTGGCCCTGGCTCACAGGCCCTCCGCGCGGTCCTCGCCGAGCGCGGTGAGCCGGTCGCGCAGCCGGGAGGCCTCCGCCGGGCGCAGCCCCGGCACCCGGGCGTCGCTGGCCGCGGCGGCGGTGTGCAGCTGCACCGTGGCCAGGTCGAAGGCCCGCTCCAGCGGGCCGGCGCTGACGTCGACGAACTGCATTCGCGAGTACGGCACGATGGACAGCCGGCGGACCAGCAGCCCGTGTCGCACCAGCAGGTCGTTCTCGCGCTCGGCGTACCCCCAGGCGTGCACCGCGCGCACGATGGTGACGACCCGCCACGCCCCGGCCAGCACGACCGCGCCGAGGGCGGCACCGAACAGCCAGTGCCCGCTCAACGCCCAACCGACGGCGAGACCCAGCAGCAGCACCCCGAGCAGCGCCGCCAGCCGCAGCAGCTCCACCCAGATCAGGTCGCCGGACACCGGTTGCCACCGCACGGTGTCCGGCCACGGCTCCAGCGGGCCGTGCGGGGACGGCGCCGACCAGGCCGGGGCCGGCGGTGGCGCGGGGTGCGGGCCGGGTGGGACGGCCGGTGGGCCGCCGACGGGGTCGCCGGTCACCGGGAGGGTCCGCTCTGCGCGTTCACCAGTCGAGCGTAGGCGATCCGGCGAGCGGCGTGACCTCTCGAAGGAAGCCGCGTGCGTCGAGGAAGTCGCCGAGTGAGGACCGGTGGTCGGCGCAGGCGAGCCAGGTCTTGCGCCGGTCGGCGGTGTGCAGGCGGGGATTGTTCCAGCGCAGCGCCCACTCGGCGGGCGCGCGACAGCCTCGGGCCGAGCAAATCGGTGCCGCGTCGGCGGGGAGGGGGAGGCTCATCCGGGCCAGTCTAGGCGCGCGACGAGAAGGCTGAGCGCCGGGCGGCCACGGGGGGAGCCGCCCGGCGACGGGGTGAATGGTACACACGCCGGACCCCCTGGTGTAAACCCGTGACCGGCGATTCGGGGCGGTGGGACGGCGTGGCGGAAAACGGCTTCTCCCCGCCTCGGCACTCAGCCGGGCATGCGAGTCTTGACACGCACCACGCCGCGACAATCGATCATGCTGTGGAGGACCGGTGGCCCAGCCGACCACGCCCGACACCCCGACGCCGAACGGCAGCGCGCCGGACATCCCCCCGACGTCGGCGCCGCCGACGACCACCCCGGCCCAGGACGCGACGCTGCTGGAGCGTGCGCTGTTCGAGATCAAGCGGGTGATCGTCGGCCAGGACCGGATGGTCGAGCGGATGTTCGTGGCGCTGCTCGCCCGGGGGCACTGCCTGTTGGAGGGGGTGCCCGGGGTGGCGAAGACCCTCGCCGTGGAGACCCTCGCCAGGGTGGTCGGCGGATCCTTCGCCCGGGTGCAGTTCACCCCGGACCTGGTCCCCGCCGACATCATGGGCACCCGGATCTACCGGCAGTCCAGCGAGAAGTTCGACGTCGAGCTGGGTCCGGTCTTCGTCAACTTCCTGCTCGCCGACGAGATCAACCGGGCCCCGGCAAAGGTGCAGTCGGCCCTGCTGGAGGTGATGGGCGAGCGGCAGGTGTCCATCGGCGGCCAGACCCACCGGGTGCCGGACCCGTTCCTCGTGATGGCCACCCAGAACCCGATCGAGCAAGAGGGCGTCTACCCGCTTCCGGAGGCGCAGCGGGACCGCTTCCTGATGAAGATCGTCGTCGGGTATCCGACCGACGCCGAGGAGCGGGAGATCGTGTACCGAATGGGGGTGACCCCGCCGCAGTCGACGCGGGTCTTCGACACCGAGGACCTGATCGCCCTGCAGCGCAAGGCCGACCAGGTCTTCGTGCACAACGCGCTGGTCGACTACGCGGTTCGGCTGGTGCTGGCCACCCGCGCCCCCGCCGAGCACGGCATGCCCGACGTCGCGCAACTGATCCAGTACGGCGCCAGCCCGCGCGCCTCGCTCGGACTGGTCCGGGCCGCCCGGGCGCTGGCGTTGCTGCGTGGCCGGGACTACGCCCTCCCGCAGGACGTGCAGGACATCGCGCCGGACATCCTGCGTCACCGGCTGGTGCTCAGCTACGACGCGCTCGCCGACGACGTGCCGGCCGACCACGTGGTGCACCGGGTGATGTCGACCATCCCGCTGCCGTCGGTGGCCCCGCGCCAGCAGGCCACCCCGAACGGCCCGCCGCCAGCCGCCGCCGGGTGGCCCGGGCAGCGGCCGTGACCTCACCCACCCCCACCCCCACCGGGGGTACGCGGTGGTCGCCCTCACCCGCCGCCCCCCGCAGTGACGCGCTGCTGCTCCGGCTCCAGCTGATGGTCACCCGCAAGCTCGACGGCCTGCTCCAGGGCGACTACGCCGGACTGCTGCCCGGCCCGGGCAGCGAGGCGGGGGAGTCGCGCGAGTACCGGCCGGGCGACGACGTACGCCGGATGGACTGGCCGGTGACCGCGCGCACGACGACGCCGCACGTGCGGCGTACGGTCGCCGACCGGGAGCTGGAGACGTGGCTCGCGGTGGACCTGTCCGCGAGCCTGGACTTCGGCACCGGCCAATGGCTGAAGCGGGACGTGGTGGTGGCCGCCGCCGCCGCGCTGACCCACCTGACCGTGCGCGGTGGCAACCGGATCGGGGCGGTGGTCGGCAGCGGAGCCGCTGCGGCAGCCCCGGCCGGCCGCCGCCGGGGCACGCCGCCGCCCGGCCCCGGCCGGCTGGTCCGGCTGCCCGCCCGGTCCGGGCGGAAGGAGGCGCAGGGTCTGCTGCGGGCGATCGCCGGCACCGAGATCCGGCCCGGGCGCAGCGACCTGGGCGCGCTGGTCGACATGCTGAACCGGCCGCCCCGCCGACGGGGGGTCGCGGTGGTCATCTCCGACTTCCTCGCGCCGCCGCCGCAGTGGGCGCGGCCGATGCGTAAGCTGCGGGTCCGGCACGACGTGCTGGCGATCGAGGTGGTCGACCCGCGCGAGCTGGAGTTGCCCGACGTGGGGGTGCTGCCGGTGGTCGACCCGGAGACCGGGGAGCTGCACGAGGTGCAGACCGCCGACCCGCGGCTGCGCCGCCGGTACGCCGAGGCCGCCACCGCCCAGCGCGCGGAGATCTCCGCCCAGCTCCGCGCCGCCGGAGCGGCCCACCTGCGACTGCGGACCGACACCGACTGGCTGCTCGACATGGTGCGCTTCGTGGCCGCTCAGCGGCACGCCCGCACCCGGGGGACGACACGATGATCCGTTTTCTGCAACCGTGGTGGCTGCTGGCCGTGCTGCCGGTGCTCGCCCTCGCCGCGCTGTACGTGTGGCGGCAGCTGCACCGCCGGGCGTACGCGATGCGGTTCACCAACGTGGACCTGCTGCGCACCCTGGCGCCGAAGGGGCTGGGCTGGCGGCGGCACGTGCCGGCGGTGGCGTTCCTGCTCTGCCTGCTGGTGCTGTCCACCGCCCTGGCCCGGCCGGCGATCGACACCAGGGAGCCGCTGGAGCGGGCCACCGTCATGCTGGCCATCGACGTTTCGCTGTCCATGCAGGCCGACGACGTGCCGCCGAACCGGCTGGAGGCCGCCCAGGAGGCGGCCAAGCAGTTCGTCGGCGAGTTGCCGGAGAGCTACAACCTCGGCCTGGTCTCGTTCGCCAAGTCGGCAAACGTGCTGGTGCCGCCCGGCAAGGACCGGGGCGCGGTGACCAGCGCGATCGACGGGCTGGTGCTGGCCGAGGCGACGGCGACCGGCGAGGCGGTGTTCACCTGCCTGGAGGCGATCCGATCGGTGCCGGCCGACGGCGCAGCGGGCATCCCGCCGGCCCGGATCGTGCTGCTCTCCGACGGTTTCCGCACCTCCGGGCGGGCGGTGGAGGAGGCTGCCGCCGCCGCCCAGGCGGCCAACGTGCCGGTCTCCACCATCGCCTTCGGCACCGACGCCGGCCAGGTCGACATCGGCGGGCAGCTCCAGCGGGTGCCGGTGGACCGACTGGCGCTGGCCGACCTGGCGGAGACCACCGACGGGTACTTCTACGAGGCGGCCTCGGTCAGCGAACTCAAGCAGGTCTACCAGGACATGGGCAGCTCGATCGGGTTCCGCACCGAGCCCCGCGAGATCACCCAGTGGTACGCCGGTATCGCGCTGCTGCTGGCCCTCTGCGCGGGCGCCACGAGTCTCCTGTGGTCCTCCCGCCTGCTCTGACCCACCCCGGCCCGCGTCGACCCGTGGAGGTCGGCGTGGGGCGGGCGTTCAGTGGCCGGCGGAGGTGAGGACGAAGACGACGGCCACCCAGACGGCGGCGAGGGTGAAGCCCAGCGGGGCGACGTAACGGCTCATGGGAAGGCTCCGGGTGGCGACTGGACGGTCCGCGCATGCGGGGGCGGACCGCAGGGGGGTGGATCAGGACGCGCACACGAAGTCGTGACCGGGCGGCTCCCGACGCGGCTCGGTCATTCGGCGCGGGGCCGGTGACCGGGCGGAGGCGGGGAGCAGAGCTGGTCAGCTCACCTGCTGAGTCGTGGCTCAGCGGGGCTGACGTTCGGCCCGGCCACGACTGGGAGGATCGCTATCTCGCACAGCGATCACCTCCTGCGTTCGGCGGGGCCCGGAACGCGGACCACACGGCCCGCAAACGTGGATCATCGTACACGGGGCTGGGCGCCGGACGGCACTCGGCCGACGGGTCGCCTGAGTGGCTCCTGCGGGCCCGCCGCCGGGCGGTCCGCGACCCGCCGGTGACGCAGCAGCAGCAGCGCGAGGACGACGGCCAGTTGGCCGTCGTCGCGCAGGTCGAGTTTGGTCAGCACCCGCCCGATGATGGGTCTTGCCGCCGTGCCACGCCGCCCCGTACGCCGGGCAGTCGGGGCGGCGGTCTGACGATTGCGCCCCGCACCCGGTCGGGGACCTGCCCTTCGGCCCCTATGGAGCTGCCCCGTTTGTGCTCCCGCTCCACCGACAGCACAAACGGGGCAGCTCCATAGGGCCAACGGAGGCTAGGCCGCCCCGGCACGGGCCGCCCCGGCACGGGCCGCCCCGGCACGGGCCGCCCCGGCACGGGCCGCCCCGGCACAGGCCGATGATGTCGGCAGCGCGCACATCCCCTGGTGCCTGCCGAGCCGGAGACCCTGACGACTGGGGGGCCACCAGGGCGGCGTTAGCGCTTACCTGCCGGTAACGCCTAGGCTCCGACCGACTGGGAGATCATCGAACCGAGGGGGACCCGTGGCCCGAACCGTGCTGGTGACCGGCGGCAACCGGGGGATCGGCCTGGCCATCGCGCAGGCCTTCGCCAAGCAGGGTGACCGGGTGGCGGTGACGCACCGTAGTGGCGACGCGCCCGAGGGGCTGTTCGGGGTGCGGTGCGACGTGACCGACTCCGCCTCCGTCGACGCGGCCTTCGGCACCATCGAGGCCGAGCTGGGCCCGGTCGAGGTGCTGGTGGCCAACGCCGGCATCACCGACGACACCCTGATCATGCGGATGTCGGAGGAGCAGTTCACCCGGGTGGTGGACACCAACCTCACCGGCGCGTTCCGCTGCGCCAAGCGCGCCTCGACGAAGATGCTCCGGGCCAAGTGGGGCCGGATGATCTTCATCTCCTCGGTCGTCGGCCTGTACGGCGGCCCCGGTCAGGTCAACTACGCGGCGAGCAAGGCCGGCATGGTCGGCGTGGCCCGCTCGATCACCCGGGAGCTGGGCGGACGCAACATCACCGCCAACGTCGTCGCACCCGGCTTCATCGACACCGACATGACCGCCGCGCTGCCCGAGGACCGCCGGACCGCGTACCTCAAGTCCATCCCCGCCGGCCGGTTCGCCACTCCCGACGAGGTCGCCGCGGTGGTCGCCTGGCTGGCCTCGGACGCCGCCGGCTACATCTCCGGCGCCGTGATCCCGGTCGACGGCGGCCTGGGCATGGGCCACTGACGCTGCTCATCGCACCGACTCAACGGAGGAACCTCGACATGTCCGGACTGCTGGCCGGTAAGCGGCTGCTGGTCACCGGCGTCATCACCGACGCCTCGATCGCCTTCTCCGTGGCGAAGCTTGCCCAGGAGAACGGCGCGCAGGTCGTGCTCACCGGCTACGGCCGGCTCTCCCTGGTCGAGCGGATCGCCAGGCGGCTCCCCGAGCCGGCCCCGGTGATCGAGCTGGACGTGGCCAACGCCGAGCACCTCGCCGGCCTGGCCGACAAGGTCCGGGAGCACGTCGACGGCCTCGACGGGGTGGTGCACTCGATCGGCTTCGCACCGCAGAGCTGCCTCGGCGGCGGGTTCCTCGACGCGCCGTGGGAGGACGTGGCCACCGCGCTGCACGTCTCGACGTACTCATACAAGTCCCTGGCCATGGCGGCGCTGCCGCTGATGCAGCCGGGCGGCGCGGTGGTCGGGCTGACCTTCGACGCCACCAAGGCGTGGCCGGTCTACGACTGGATGGGTGTGGCCAAGGCCGGGCTGGAGTCCGCCTCCCGCTACCTCGCGATGCACCTGGGCAAGCAGGGCATCCGCAGCAACCTGGTCGCCGCCGGCCCGCTGCGCACCATCGCGGCGAAGTCGATCCCCGGCTTCGAGCAGTTCGAGGACGCCTGGGCCGAGCGCGCCCCGCTGGGCTGGAGCCTCACCGACCAGGAGCCGGCCGCCCGGGCCTGCCTGGCGCTGATGTCGGACTGGTTCCCGGCCACCACCGGCGAGATCGTCCACGTCGACGGCGGCTACCACGCCATCGGCGCCTGACGTCGCGGGCGGGCCCGCCGACGCGGGGGCCCGCCCCTGCACACCCCGGACCAGGGGGCGTCGCCCGGCCGCCGACGGGGGCGGGGAAGAATAGGCCCATGGCGTACGACGCGTTGGTGCTGGTCTCCTTCGGCGGCCCGGAGCGGCCCGAGGACGTGCTGCCCTTCCTCCAGAACGTGACCCGGGGGCGGGGCGTGCCCCCGGAGCGGCTGGCGGAGGTCGTCGAGCACTACCAGCACTTCGGCGGGGTCTCCCCGATCAACCAGCAGTGCCGCGACCTGCTCGCCGCCATCCGGGCGGACTTCGCCGCCCACGGTGTCGACCTGCCGGTCTACTGGGGCAACCGGAACTGGGACCCGATGCTCGCCGACACCGTGGCCCGGATGCGCGACGACGGGGTCACCAACGCCCTGGCGCTCGTGACCAGCGCGTACGGCGGCTACTCCTCCTGCCGCCAGTACCAGGAGGACATCGCGAAGGCCCGCGCGGCCGTCGGCCCGGACGCCCCGGTGATCGAGAAGCTGCGCCAGTTCTGGGACCACCCGGGCTTCGTCGAGCCGCACGCCGACGCGGTCAGGGCGGCGCTGGGCCGGCTCGACCCGGCGAAGCGGGCCACCACCCGGCTGGTCTTCACCGCACACTCCGTCCCCGTCTCGGCGGCCGCGAACGCCGGTCCGCACGGCGGCCGGTACACCGCCCAACTCGCGGAGGTGGCCCGGCTGGTGCACGCCGCCGCCGCGCCCGACCTGCCGTACGACCTGGTGTGGCAGAGCCGCTCCGGCCCGCCCCAGGTGCCGTGGCTGGAGCCGGACGTCAACGACCACCTGGCCGCCCTCGCCGAGGCCGGCACCACCACCGCCGTGGTGGTCAGCCCGATCGGGTTCGTCTCCGACCACCTGGAGGTGGTGTGGGACCTCGACACCGAGGCGGCGGAGACGGCCAAACAACTCGGGCTGGACTTCGTCCGGGCCGGCACCCCGGGCACCGATCCGCGTTTCGTGGCCATGGCGCGCGAGCTGGTCGCCGAGCGCACCGAGCCGGGCGGGGAGCGGCTGCGCCGCCGCCTCGGCGAGCTGCCGCTGTGGGACACCTGCCCGACGGTGTGCTGCGTGCCGACCCGCCGGCCCTGACCCGCCGCCCGCCACCTCCGACACCCGTGCGGGTCACCGTCCGACGGCCCCGCCCCGACATCCCCTGGGACGACGAATGCACGAACGTAAGCCGGTGCAGAGCTGGCTGACCGACATGGACGGCGTGCTGGTGCACGAGGGCCAGCCCGTACCCGGCGCGCCGGAGTTCATCAACAAGCTGCGCTCCTCCAGCAAGCCGTTCCTGGTGCTGACCAACAACTCCATCTACACCCCACGCGACCTGCGGGCCCGGCTGACCCGGATGGGCTTCGAGGTGCCCGAGCACGCCATCTGGACGGCGGCGCTGGCCACCGCCCAGTTCCTGGCCGACCAGCGGCCGGGCGGCACCGCGTACGCGATCGGGGAGGCCGGGCTGACCACGGCGCTGCACGCGGTCGGCTACGTGCTCACCGACTTCGCCCCCGACTACGTGGTGCTGGGGGAGACCCGGACGTACAGCTTCGAGGCGATCACCAAGGCGGTCCGGCTGATCAACGAGGGGGCGCGGTTCATCTGCACCAACCCCGACGTCACCGGCCCGTCGGTCGAGGGCGCGCTGCCGGCCGCCGGCTCGGTCGCGGCGATGATCTCGAAGGCGACCGGGGTGGCGCCGTACTTCGTCGGCAAGCCCAACCCGATGATGATGCGCTCGGCGCTGAACACCATCGACGCGCACTCCGAGACGACCGCCATGATCGGCGACCGGATGGACACCGACGTGCTGTGCGGCCTGGAGGCCGGGCTGGAGACGATCCTGGTGCTGACCGGGATCAGCACCCGGGCCGAGGCCGAGCGGTACCCGTACCGGCCGTCGCGGATCGTCGACTCGGTGGCCGACCTGATGGACGACATCTGACCCCGCCGGTCGTCAACTCGGTGGCCGAATTGGCCAGGGGTCGGGCCCGGCGGGTGCCAGGGCGCTGAGGGCCGGCGGGGGTCAGGGGCGCAGCGGGGCGTTGCAGGCGGCGACGAGGGCCTGCCGGCAGGCGGTGGTGAGCGGGCGTAGCGCTGCGTCGCGCTGCTGGGCCTCGTAGTTGTTGATCGCGCCGCCCAGCGCGCTGTGCCCGGCCAGCGCCAGCACCCGGTCCAGCACGGCGGCGCGGGCGAACAGCCGCCGCGCCCGGGGGTCGAAGCCCGGCGGCAGGTCGGTGGTCCCGTCGGGGCGGCGCAGCGCGGCCAGCGCGCCGGCCAGCTCGGGCCGCCACTGGGCCACGTCGAGCCGGGTCAGTGCCGCGGTGGTCTCGGCGAGCGCGCTGGCCAGTTCCGCCTCCGCCTCGGCGGCGCCTGGCGAGGCCAGCGAGGCGGCCGGGGCGTCGGCGGGCAGCGGGTAGCACCGCCAGAGCACCGTCTCAAAGGTCATCCCCGAGCCCGAGGTGTGCGTGCGCACCTGCGGGATCAGCCCGATCCCGCCGGCCACCACCGCCTCGCCGGTGACCAGCGCGGTGCCCGTGAAGTCGCCCGGCCCGGGCAGCCCCCGAGGATCGCCGGGCGCGGGCAGCACCAGCCGGATCTCGTCCGGGGAGAGCTTCGCCAGGGTGGGCAGCGCGTCCCGTAGTGGGACGTCGGTCCAGGTTCCGGGGGCGTCCGAGACGAGGTGTTCCTCGTCGCCGGCGATCTCCTCGGCGACCTCGTCGTACGGCACGAGGCCGGCGCGCCAGGCGCGCACCCAGGCAACGAACCGGCTCGACCGGCGGGGCGCGAGGGTGACCGCGCCCACTGCGGGGGAGGACATGCAAGAGAGGGTACGTGGTGTGCGCCGCCCCTGTCTCGACTGCCGCGTGCCCCGCTCCGGTTAGCGTCGATCATGGACTCGTGCTGACCGGATTTTCCGCTCGTGCGCTCTTTGCGGGGGTACTCCGGCTCAATGATCGGCGCGGCTGACGCGCCCCCGGGGTGGGGCGGGGGTTAGCGTGGCGGGATGGTGGGGCGGTACGGCGAGGACGTGTTGGCGGGGGACTGGCGGCGGCGGAAGACGACCCCCGAGGTGGACGCTGAACCCGATCTCGTGGTCGAGGACGCCGACTCCGGGTTCTGCGGCGCGGTGGTCGGCTTCGAGTCCGGGGCGGTGGTGCTGGAGGACCGGCACGGCCGGCGGCGCAACTTCCCGCTGTTGCCGGCGGCGTTCCTGCTCGACGGCCGGCAGGTCACGCTGCGCCGCCCGGCCCGCGCGCCCGTGCCGGCGGCCCGCCGACGTACCGCGTCCGGCTCGATCGCGGTCGACGGCGTGCGGGCGCAGGTGGCGAAGGCCAGCCGGATCTGGGTCGAGGGCGTGCACGACGCCGCCCTCGTCGAGCGGATCTGGGGCGACGACCTGCGCGTCGAGGGCGTGGTGGTGGAGCCGCTGGACGGCATCGACGAGCTTTCCGCGCAGGTGCGCGACTTCGCCCCCGGCCCGTCCCGGCGGCTCGGCGTGCTGGTCGACCATCTGGTGCCCGGCTCGAAGGAGAGCCGGATCGTGGCCCGGGTGAACTCCCCGCACGTGCTGGTCACCGGCCACCCCTACGTCGACGTGTGGCAGGCCGTCAAGCCGGCCTCGCTGGGCATCGCGGCGTGGCCGGTGGTGCCGCCGGGGCGGCCGTGGAAGGAGGGGGTCTGCGCGGCCCTCGGGGTGGCGGAGCCGGCCGACATGTGGCGGCACATCCTGTCCCGGGTGGACAGCTTCGCCGACGTGGAGACCCCGCTGATCAACGCCATGGAACGGCTGATCGACTTCGTCACCGCCCCCCCGTCCTGACCCCACCGGCCGCGCAGATTCACGGAAAGCGTGGCCATTCGCCGAGGAACAGCCACGCTTTCCGCGAACTTGCCGGCACCGGGGGTCAGGGCTCTTCGTCGGGGGTGCGGGTCAGGACGAAGGTGGCCATGTCCAGGGCGACGGGGTGCGCCTCGGCGTCGCGGAGCACGGTGAGGATCTCGCCGTCCTGCGGGCCGGAGATGCCCCGCCAGCGGTCCGGGCCCTCCCGGGTGAACCGCATGACCGGGTTGCCGACCGCGCCGGCCCGCAGCTCGCCGGTGACGGCGTCGACGCTGAACTCGACCTCCGCGCCCATCCACCACCAGCGGCCGGTCAGCTCGGCCAGCTCGGCCGGGGGCGGGGCGTCGGCCGGGTGCCACGGCTCGACCGGGTCCGGCAGCGCGTCCAGCACGGTGGTCAGCACCTCCCGGCCGAGGCCGCCGACGTGGCCGACCCGCAGGCCGTACGAGTTGGCGAAGCCCACCACGGCGGTGCGGGTGGGGCGGTGTACGGCCAGCCCGGCGACGTACCCGGGCATCGACCCGCCGTGGCCGACGTACACCCGGTCGCCGACCCGGTTCAGCTCGACGCCGAGGCCGTGCCCGCTGGTCCACGAGTCGAGGTCGCTGATCACCACCGGCGCACACATCTCGGCGAGTGTCGTCGGGGCGAGAACGGCCGGATCGGGGTCGGCCAGGAACGCGGCCCAGCGGCCGAGGTCGGTGATCGTCGACCAGAGCTGCCCGGCGGGGGCCATCGCCCCGGTGTCGGTGCGCGGCTCCTCCCGCAGCGTGTCGTGCCACGGGTGCACCACGTACCCCCGGGCGAACGGCTCGGTGGCCTGGTACGTGGTGCGGGTCATGCCCAGCGGCTCCAGGATGCGCTGCCGGAGCAGGTCGAACCAGCCCGTCCCGGTGACCGCCTCCAGCACCCCGCCGAGCAGCCCGTACGCCAGGTTGGAGTAGTGGTAGGCCCGGTGCGGCGGGTAGGCGATCTTGTGTTCGCCCACGCCGGCCAGCACGGACGCCAGGTCGCCGACCTCGACCCGTTCCCACCAGGGGCCGTCGGGCTCGCGCTGGAGGCCGCTGGCGTGGCCGAGGAACTGGCGCAGGGTGAGCGCGCCGACGCCGGTGCCGGGCAGGTGCGCGTCGAGGGGGTCGTCCAGGGCCAGCGTCCCGGCGTCGCGCTGCTGCATGACCAGCACCGCGGTCATCGTCTTGGTGATCGAGCCGAGTCGGTACTGCCGATCGGAATCCGGGCGGGGATGCTCCCCGGCTGCGGCGACGTGGGCCAACTCACCGTCGCGCACCACGCCGAGCACGAGCGACGGGGTACGCCCGGCGGACTGCGCCCGGGCGACTGCGGCGTCGACCTCTCGGACGGTCTCGGATGGCAGTGACACGGCTCCTCCACGGGCTCGCGGGACGGCTGTCAGCGTCCTCCCAGAATGGCTCCCCGCCGAGCTTACTGATCTTGTCGAGGGGCCGCGCGTGCTCCGACGTGTCACTCTTGGGTGGTGGACGCGGTGTTCTGGGTCGTACTGGGTGTGGTGTTGGCGGTCGCCGAGATCTTCACGACGACGCTGTTCCTGATCATGTTCTCGGTCGGCGCGTTCGCCGCCGCCGGGGCCGCGGCCCTGGGCGCGCCGACCGCCGTCCAGGCGCTGGTGTTCGCGGTGGTCTCGGCGCTCACCGTGGCGGTGGCCCGGCCGGCGATCCGCCGGCACGCCCGCTCCGCCCAGGAGAGCGGCGAGCAGCCGTTCGGGGTGGAGGCGATCGAGGGGTCCACCGCCCTGGTGCTGGAACGGGTCGACGCCGACCAGGGCCTCGTCAAGATCGACGGGGAGCTGTGGACCGCCCGGTCATTCGACGCGACGCAGAGCTTCGCCCCCGGTCGGCGGGTGCGGGTGATCAAGATCCAGGGCGCGACGGCCCTGGTATGGGATGACGACGTTTCCACCTCGGGTGAGCTGCCCGAAGCGAGAGGGTGAAAGGCATGGAATTTGTGACGGTGCTGTTGGTCGCCGTGGCGTTGATCGTCATGGTGACCCTGGTCAAGGCGGTGCGGATCGTGCCGCAGCAGCGCCAGGACGTGGTCGAGCGGCTCGGCAAGTACAAGCGCACCTTGAACCCGGGCCTGAACCTGCTGGTCCCGTTCGTCGACGCGGTCCGCACCAAGGTCGACATGCGGGAGCAGGTGGTCAGCTTCCCGCCGCAGCCCGTGATCACCTCGGACAACCTGGTGGTGTCGATCGACACGGTGCTCTACTTCAAGGTCATCGACGCGGCCCGGGCGACGTACGAGATCTCGAACTTCCTCCAGGCCATCGAGCAGCTCACCGTCACCACCCTGCGTAACGTGATCGGCTCGCTGGACCTTGAGCGGGCGCTGACCAGCCGGGAGGAGATCAACCGGCACCTCTCGGGTGTGCTGGACGAGACCACCGGCCGGTGGGGCATCAAGGTCACCCGGGTGGAGATCAAGGCCATCGAGCCGCCGGCGAGCATCCGCGACTCGATGGAGAAGCAGATGCGCGCCGAGCGGGACCGCCGGGCGGCGATCCTGACCGCCGAGGGCCACAAGCAGTCGCAGATCCTCACCGCCGAGGGTGACAAGCAGTCCGCGGTGCTGCGGGCCGACGGTGACCGGCAGGCCCGGATCCTCCAGGCCGAGGGCCAGGCGAAGGCCATCCGGACGGTCTTCGACGCGATCCACCAGGCCAACCCGAGCCAGAAGGTGCTCGCCTACCAGTACCTCCAGGCGCTGCCGCAGATCGCCAACGGCACGGCCAACAAGGTCTGGATCGTCCCGGCCGAGCTGACCAAGGCCCTGGAGGGGATGGGCGGGGCGCTGGGCGGGCTGAGCCAGATGGTCGGCGACCAGCCCGCACCCGAGGCGGCCGGCCACGCGAGCGCCGTCGAGCGGGAGGCCGCCGAGGCCGCCGAGGCCGCGGCCGCCGCCGCCCAGCAGATCCACGACGAGGTACGCGTCGCCGAGGCGCAGGCCACCGGCGGCCATGGTCCGCAGGGACTGCCGGCCCCCGAGCCGGTGTCCCCGGGCAGCCTGCTGCTCGACCCGGCCGACCAGCGCGAGCGGGGCTGACGACCACCCGGGCGGGGCCCGGGGCGGAATGCGAATAACCCTCATGCGGCGCTCCGGCACCTGACACGATCGGTCCGAAGGACGGGTGGTGACCAGGAGCCGGGGCGCCGCGGCGCGTCCCGCTCCGCCGACCAGCGCAGCGAGGTGACGCATGAAGGATCCCGCGGACAAGCTCTTCTCCAGCACCCCGGTGCCGGGCGCGCACGACCCGGCCGGGCCGATCGGCACCCGACGCACCGGGGGCGGGTTCGGGGTGCTGCCGTTCGTCGGCGAGCCGACGCCCGCCCGTCCCGCGACCGACGCCACCTGGGCCTGGTCGCTGCGCCGCTTCGGCCGCGCCGCCGTGTGGCTGCTGCCGGCGTACGCGGTGCTGTACGGCGTGGTCGCGATGGCCAGCGACGGCGGGGTGGGCAACGCCCCGTACCCGGCCGACGGGGGGCAGCTCTACCTGATCGGCTGGGTCGCCGCCGTCTGGCTCGGGCTGCTCGCCCTGCTGGCCCTGACCGGTCTGCTCGCCGCCACCCGCAGCCGTCGGGTGGCCGCCGCGGGGCTGCTGGTCAGCATCGCCGGCACCGTGCTCATGCTGCCCTTCGCCGGGCTGACCGCGCAGGCCCCGGTCTTCGGCACCACGGCCCGCACGCTCGTGCTGCTCGGGGCCACCTGCTACACGGTGGGCTGGTTCCTCACCGGATGGGCGGTGGCCCGTTCCGGCATGTTCAGCATCGGCGACGGCACGATGCTGATGATCGCCGCCCCGCTGGTGGGCATCGGCGGCGCGCTGATCGGGTCCCTGCAGACCTTCGGGGCGATCTTCGTGCTGATCGCCGGCATCGGCATCGGGTACCGCTCCGGCCGCCTGGTCCCCGCCGCGATCGCCCGGGACGCGGCCAGCGCCAGCGTCGCCACCGCCACCGCCCCGGGCGGCGGCGCGACGCCGGGTCCCGGCGGCGGCCCGCTCGCCGCAGGCTGACCCGGTTTCCGCCGACCGTTCGGGAGGTTCGTCCCGCTACCTGTCGACCAGGTGGGGAAGTGCCTGGCGGGACGCGGTGAATTACCTGACAATCGCCCCCGGGGCTGGCCGGATCGCGGCTTTCGTGGCAATCCTTGGCTCCATGCCGCCACCCCGGTCGCCGCTGTCGCGGCTGTTCACCGTGCTCCTCGCCGGCGTGCTCGCCGGCCTCGTCCTGGCGGTCGCGGCGCTGCCGGGCAACCTGCTGCTCGGGTACGCCGCGAAGTCGGCGATCGGGTCGTACGCCGTGCTGCCCGAGGCGCTGCGCACCCCGATCACCCCGCAGCGGTCGTACCTCTACGCCAACGACGGCAAGACGCTGATCACCACGTTCTACGACGTCAACCGCACCGACGTGCCGCTGGCCGAGATCGCCCCGGTGCTGCGCCAGGCCATCGTGGCGGCCGAGGACCGGCGGTTCTACTCGCACGGGGGTGCCGACCTGCGCGGCCTCGCCCGCGCCCTGGCCGCCAACGTCACCGGCGGCGGCACCGAGCAGGGCGGCTCCACGCTGACCATGCAGTACGTCCGCAACGTGCTCAAGACCGACCCGAACCGCACCGCCGAGGAGCGGCAGGCCGCCACCGAGCAGACCGTCGGGCGCAAGCTCCAGGAGATCCGGTACGCCACGGCGCTGGAGCAGCGGCTCAGCAAGGACGAGATCCTCAACGGCTATCTCAACATCGCGTACTTCGGCTCCGGCGCGTACGGCATCGCGGCGGCCAGCCAGCGCTACTTCGCCAAGTCCCCGGCCGAGCTGACCCTGCCCGAGGCGGCCCTGCTCGCCGGCCTGGTCCAGTCGCCGGACGCGTACAGCCCGATCGACGGCGACGCCGACGCGGCGCTGGACCGGCGCGGGTACGTGCTCGACGCGATGGCCGACACCGGCGCGATCACCGCCGAGCAGGCCTCGGCGGCCAAGGCGGAGAAGCTGGCGCTGAGCCCCACCCGGCAGCCCAACGGCTGCACCGCCGTGGCGCAGGGCCACGACGACTGGGGCTTCTTCTGCGACTACCTGCGCCAGTGGTGGCTCACCCAGCCCGCGTTCGGCGAGACCGTCGAGGAGCGTGAGCAGGCGCTGCGCCGGGGCGGCTACACCGTGGTCACCTCCCTGGACCCGAAGATCCAGGCCACGGCGCAGCAGCAGGCCACCGCCGTCTACGGGTACGACAACAAGCGCGCCCTGCCGATCGCGGCCGTGCAGCCCGGCACCGGCCGGGTGCTCGCCATGGCGGTCAACCGGCACTACAGCCTCGAGGACAACCCGGACGGGCAGGCCAACCATCCCAACACCGTCAACCCGCTGATCTCCGGTGGCGGCGGCGTCGACGGGTACCAGGCCGGGTCGACGTTCAAGCTGTTCACCATGCTCGCCGCGCTGGAGAACGGCAAGCAGCTCGCCACCGGCTTCGACGCGCCCAGCCGGCTGCCCACCCGGTACGCCGCCGAGGGCGAGGCGAGCTGCGACGGCAAGTGGTGCCCGGCGAACGCCAACCCGCAGTGGATGGACGGCTACCGCACCATGTGGGACGGCTTCGGCCGCTCGGTGAACACCTACTTCGTCTGGCTCGCCGAACAGGTCGGCCCGGCGAAGGTGGTGGAGATGGCCCAGCGCCTCGGCATCACCTTCCGGGCCGACTCGGACGCCGCCTTCGCGAAGGACAACGCGGCCAACTGGGGCTCGTTCACCCTCGGCGTGGCCGCCACCACCCCCCTCGACCTCGCGAACGCGTACGCGACCGTGGCCGCCGAGGGCACGTACTGCGCCCCGCTGCCGGTGGTCTCGGTGACCGCCGCAAACGGCGACCGGGTGCCGGTCGGCGAGCCGTCCTGCCGCAAGGTGCTCGACGCCGACGTGGCCCGGGCGGCCACCGACGCGGCGCGCTGCCCGGTCGGCCAGCAGACCACGTTCGGCCAGTGCGACGGCGGCACCGCGACCTCGGTGGACCGGATCGTCGGCCGCCAGGTCGCCGGCAAGACCGGCAGCTCGGAGAAGAACGCCACCGAGACGTTCGTCGGATTCACCCCACAGGTCGCCGTCGCCGGCATCGCCGCCAACCCGGACGACCCGGGCGACTCGGTCGGCTCGGCCGTGCAGGCGAAGGTGATCGACGCGGTGGCCCGGACCATCCGCACGGCCGTCAACGGCCAGCCGGTGCGCGACTTCACCCCGCCCAGCCGGGAGCTGGCCGGCGAGGTGCGCCGCCCGGCCCCGGAGCCGAGCCCCCCGCAGCAGCAGCGCCGGCAGCAGGAACAGAACCTCCCGCCGGACGTGCTCCGCTGGCTCAATCGCGGCCGCGGCTGAGGCTGAGGCGCGCTCAGCGGCGGCGGGGACGCCAGGTGGCGACGGCGCTGGGCAGGCCGCGCCGGATGATCCCCGCCCGGTCGGCGTCGCCGCGCAGCATCGCCGCCGCCGTGTTGCGCGCCTGTTCGGCGGTGAAGTGCGGGGGCAGCATCAGCTCCGCCGGATCCACCACCGCGTTGATCACCGTCGGCCGGTCGGCGGTCAGGGCGCGCTGCCACACGTCCGGCACTTGGTCGGGGGAGTCGACCAGGACGCCGTGCAGGCCGAGCACGTCCGCCCACCGGTGGTAGTCGACGTCGGGCAGGTCCTGGCTGGCCGGGAACGCCGGTGTGCCCTCGGTGGAGCGCTGCTCCCAGCTGACGAAGGCGAGGTCCCGGTTGTTCAGCACCAGCACCACGAACCGGGGGTCCGACCAGCTCCGCCAGTACTTCGCCACGGTGATCAGCTCGTTGACCCCGTTCATCTGCATCGCCCCGTCGCCGAGCAGCGCCACCAGCGGCCGGTCCGGGTGGGCGAACTTCGCCGCGATCCCGTACGGCATGCCCCCGCCCATGGACAGCAGGGTGCCCGACAGGCTGGCCAGCATCCCGGGGCGGACCCGCACGTGCCGGGCGTACCAGGCGGTGCTGGTGCCGCAGTCCACCGAGAGCATCACGTCCCCGGGTAGCTGGTCGTCCAGCGCCGTGAACAGCGACTGCGGGTTCACCGGGTCGGCGGGCTGGCCGGCGATCTCCCGCTGGGCACGCCGCCAGGCGGAGGTGGCGTCGACGATCTTCTGCCGCCAGGCGGTCGGGGCCGGGCCGGGGCCCAACTCGCGCAGCAGCGCCCGCAGCGTCGGCCCGGCGTCGCCGGTGAGGTTGACCTCGGTGGGGTAGCGCAGCCCCATCCGGCTGCCGTCCACGTCGATCTGCACGGCCCGGGCCTGCCCCTCGGGCGGGTAGAACTCCGAGTACGGCATGTTGCTGCCCACGATCAGCAGCCGGTCGCAGTCGCGCATGAGCTGCCAGCTCGGCCGGGTGCCGAGCAGCCCGATCGCCCCGGTGACCCACGGCTCGCGGTGGTCGACGGCGGCGAACCCGAGCAGGGCGGCGGCCACCCCGGCGCCGAGCCGGTCGGCGACCCGGCGTACCTCGCTCTCGGCGCCCAGCGCGCCCTGGCCGACCAGCACCGCCACCCGCTCGCCGCCGCGCAACACCTCGGCGGCCCGGCGCACGTCCGCCTCCGGCGGCACGGTGGTGGCGCTGCTCGGCACGGCGCTGGTGTGGTAGTAGCCGTGCGCGTGCGGGGGGTCCGGCACCGCCGGCCGGTCCTGCACGTCCAGGGGGAGCACCAGCGCGGTGACGGTACGCCGGGCCAGCGCCGTCCGGCAGGCCCGGTCCACCAGGTGCCGCACCTGGGACGGGTCGTCGAGCTGGGCCAGGAACGCCGAGGCGACATCCTTGTAGAGGGCGAGCAGGTCGATCTCCTGGTAGTAGCCGCCGCCCTCGGCGGTCAGCGCGGTGTTCCCGACCAGGGCCACCACCGGCTGGTGGTCCAGCTTCGCGTCGTACAGGCCGTTGAGCAGGTGGACCGCCCCGGGGCCGCTGGTGACCAGGGCGCAGCCGAGCGGGCCGCCGCCGTACTTCACGTGCGCCGAGGCGGCGAAACCGGCGGTCTCCTCGTGCCGCACCTGGACGAACTCCGCCCGCCCGGCGGCGCGTTGCAGCGCCGAGGTCATGCCGTTGATGCCGTCGCCGGGCAAGCCGAAGTACCGGCGGACGCCCCACTGCGCCAGCCGGGCCACTATGTGGTCGGCGACGGTGGCGCCCTTCGGCAGCGCGATCCGCCCGTCCGGTGTCTGGCCTGCGCCCACCTGTCCCGTCCCTCCGGTCGAGTCCGAGTTCCCCGGGCCGGCGTTCCCGTTCCTCGGGGGCAGCGTCCCCGTTCCCCGGGCTGGCGTCCCCGTTCCCCGGGCCGGCGTCCCCGTTCCCTGGGGCGTCGTTCCCGTTCGTACCGGCGGAAAACGCCGCGGGACGACCGGCGCGCGGGGCCGGCGGCGCGGTCCGGCAGAATCGCCGGGTGCCCGTCCACCAGATCACCGACCCCGACGACGACCGGATCGCCGACTACCGCGCCCTGACCGACGTGGAGCTGCGCACCCGGTGGGAACCGCCGCACGGCCTGTTCATCGCCGAGGGGGAGCTGGTGCTGCGCCGGGCGCTGCGGGCCGGCTACCCCGCCCGGTCGTTCCTGGTCGACGCCAAGCGCGCCGACCAGCTCGCCGACCTCGACACGGGTGACGCCCCCGTGTACGCGGCCACCCAGGAGGTGCTGGAGCAAGCCACCGGCTTCCACGTGCATCGGGGGGTGCTCGCCTCGTTCCACCGCAAGCCGCTGCCGGACGCGGCCGAGGTGCTCGCCGACGCCCGGCGGGTGGTGATCCTGGAGGACGTCAACAACCACACCAACCTCGGCGCGGTTTTCAGGGGGGCCGCCGCGCTTGGCATCGACGCGGTGCTGCTGTCGCCGTCCTGTGCCGACCCGCTCTACCGGCGCAGCGTGCGGGTCAGCATGGGGGAGGTCTTCGCGGTTCCGTACGCCAAGCTCGAGCGCTGGCCTGCGGGTCTGGACCAGGTGCGGGAAGCGGGCTTCACCGTGCTTGCCATGACGCCGGCTCCGGACGCCGTACCGATCCAGCGGTTGACTCCGGCGCAGCGCGAGCGGGCAGCGCTGCTGCTGGGAGCTGAGGGTCCCGGCCTCACCGCGGCAGCCCAGTCCGCCAGCGACGTACGGGTGGTCATCCCGATGCGGCGCGGAGTGGATTCGTTGAACGTCGCCGCCGCTGCGGCGGTGGCGTTCTGGGAACTGGGTCGCGACGACCCACCGGGCTGACGCCGGTCCAGCGGAGCACTTCGATTTGCATGATGATGCGGTCTAGTGCATAGTTTTACTCGTGTCCAAGGTTCTCACCTCCCTGCCCATCGGCGAGCGTGTCGGCATCGCCTTCTCCGGCGGCCTCGACACCTCGGTCGCGGTCGCCTGGATGCGCGACAAGGGCGCCGTTCCCTGCGCCTACACCGCTGACATCGGCCAATACGACGAGCCCGACATCGCCTCGGTGCCCGGTCGCGCGCTCAGCTACGGCTCCGAGGTCGCCCGCCTGGTCGACTGCCGCGCCGCCCTGGTCGAGGAGGGCCTGGCAGCGTTGACCTGCGGGGCCTTCCACATCCGCTCGGGCGGGCGGGCGTACTTCAACACCACCCCGCTGGGCCGGGCCGTGACGGGGACCCTGCTGGTGCGGGCGATGATCTCGGACGACGTCCAGATCTGGGGCGACGGCTCGACCTTCAAGGGCAACGACATCGAGCGGTTCTACCGGTACGGCCTGCTGGCCAACCCGCAGCTACGCATCTACAAGCCGTGGCTCGACACCGACTTCGTCACCGAACTGGGCGGGCGTAAGGAGATGTCGGAGTGGCTGCTCGAACGCGGCCTGCCGTACCGCGACAGCACCGAGAAGGCGTACTCCACCGACGCCAACATCTGGGGCGCCACGCACGAGGCGAAGACCCTCGAGCACCTCGACACCGGCATCGAGACGGTCAACCCGATCATGGGAGTCCGGTCCTGGGACCCGTCGGTGGAGATCCCGACCGAGGATGTCACGGTCGGCTTTGACCAGGGTCGTCCGGTGACGATCAACGGTAAGGAGTTCGGCAGCCCCGTCGATCTGGTGCTGGAGGCCAACGCCATCGGCGGCCGGCACGGCCTGGGCATGTCGGACCAGATCGAGAACCGGATCATCGAGGCCAAGAGCCGGGGCATCTACGAGGCGCCCGGCATGGCGCTGCTGCACGCCGCGTACGAACGGCTGGTCAACGCCATCCACAACGAGGACACCCTGGCGAACTACCACAACGAGGGCCGCCGCCTCGGTCGGCTGATGTACGAGGGACGCTGGCTGGACCCGCAGGCGCTGATGCTGCGCGAGTCGTTGCAGCGCTGGGTCGGCACGGCGGTCACCGGCGAGGTGACGTTGCGGCTGCGCCGGGGCGAGGACTACTCGATCCTGGACACCACCGGCCCGGCGTTCAGCTACCACCCGGACAAGCTGTCGATGGAGCGCACCGAGGACTCGGCGTTCGGCCCGTCGGACCGGATCGGCCAACTCACCATGCGCAACCTGGACATCGCCGACTCGCGGGCGAAGCTGGAGCAGTACGCCACCCTTGGCATGGTCGGCGGCACGACCCCTGCGCGGATGGTCGGCGCTGCACAGGCAGCCTCGACCGGGCTGATCGGTGCGATGCCACAGGGCGGCGCGGAAGCGATCGCCTCCCGGGGCGTCTCCTCCGCCGACGACGAGGCACTTGACCGCGCCGCGATGGAGTTCGGCGTCGACTGAGCGACGCCTCGGGACGAGATCAGTAAGGCCGTAGGGTTCGAATCCGCCGCCCCGACATCGCCCGGCCCAGGAAACCCTGGGCCGGGCGGGATATGGTTCTCGGCATGTACTCAGGTATCGGCATGATGAAGCCTTGGTCCCTCCGCTGACGGCGGCAGGGTTGACCAACTTCCTCTGATGTAGCTCTGCTCCGCCGTCCTGGCGTTCCCGCCGGGCGGTCTCCTTGTGCTGCCCGGCTCCATGACGAGCCGAAGAGCGCAGAAATGAAAAATCTTGAACAAGCGTCATCGCAGCACCTGACTGCGGGGCCTGACCTCACCTGGGACGGCCGGCTGCCGGCCGGGGACCGGGCACATGTCCGGGCTGACGGCGTACGCGTCGTGCTGGGCGGACGGGTGGTGCTGTCCGATGTCAGCGTGACCGTCTCCGCCGGCGCACGCCTGGCCTTCGTCGGCGAGAATGGCCGCGGCAAGACGACGTTGCTCCACGTGCTGGCCGGCATACTCCCGCCCGACCAGGGCACGGTGGAACGGGTCGGCACGATCGGCGTTGCCCGGCAGGCCCTGGAAGCGCGCGGCGGCGAGACGGTGGGCACCCTCCTCGCGGGAGCGACACAGGAGTCGAAGCGCGCCCTGCGGGCGCTCGACGACGCCGCGACCGCGCTGACCGAGGGCCGGGAGGGCGCGGACACCGCGTACTCCACCGCGCTCGACGCGGCGACCCGGCTGGACGCCTGGGACGCCGAGCGCCGGGTCGACATGGCGTTGGCCGGACTCGATGCCTGTACCGACCGGGGGCGTGCGCTGTCGACGTTGTCGGTCGGTCAGCGCTACCGGGTCCGCCTGGCGTGCCTCCTAGGGGCGCGGCACGACCTGCTGATGCTGGACGAGCCGACCAACCATCTCGACGCCGACGGTCTGGCGTTCCTCACCGCACGGCTGCGTGAGCACTCGGGCGGGGTGGTGATCGTGACCCACGACCGTGCCCTGCTCAGGGACGTGGCCGTGGAGTTCCTGGACCTCGACCCGAGTGAGGACGGACGGCCGCGCCTGTTCGCCGGCGGGTACGCCGGCTGGCAGGACGGGCGTCTGCGTGACCGCGGGCGCTGGGTCCGGGACTACGAGGCGCAACAGGCCGAACAACAGCGGCTGGCCGGCGCGGTGCACGAGGCACAGGGCCGGCTCAGCACTGGTTGGCGCCCGGAGAAGGGACACGGCAAACACCAGCGCCAGTCCCGCGCCCCTGGTCTCGTCCAGGCGCTCCGGCGCCGGCAGGAGGCGCTCGACGCCCACCGGATCACCGTGCCGGAGCCGCCACTGCCACTGCGCTGGCCCGACGTCGGCACCCGTCCCGGGCTGCCCATCCTGCGCTGCCACGACGTCACCGTGACCGGGCGCCTCCACCGACCCGTCACGCGCACCCTCGATGGCGGGGACCGCCTGCTGGTGACCGGCCCGAACGGGACGGGCAAGTCGACGCTGCTCGCGGTGCTGGCGGAAGACCTCGAACCGTCGACGGGGGAGGTCCGTCACCTCTCCCGGGCGCGCGTGGCGTACCTCGGGCAGGAAGTCCCGGACTGGCCGGCGACCGTGCTCGCCCGCGAGTTGTACGACCAGCACGTCGGCCGGCTCCGGTCCGCAGGACAGCTCGGCGACAGGGACGTCCTGCCCCTGACCGCGACCAACCTGCTCGACAGGGAGGCCCTTCGTACCCCCGTCGGTCGAATGTCCCAGGGGCAGCAACGCAGGTTGAACCTCGCGCTGCGGCTGGCCGAGCTGCCTGACCTGCTGATCCTCGACGAACCCACCAACCACCTGTCGGCGCCCCTGGTCGACGAGCTGACCGCCGCCCTGCTCACGACGCCGGCGGCGGTTGTCGTCGCCACCCACGACCGTCAGCTGCTCAACGACCTCGCGGCATGGCCCACCCTGCCGCTCTCCGCCGACGGCAAGGACCTGTCATGACCACCACTCGCCCCCGCCTCTCCGCCCTCGCCCCGCTGCGACACCGCAACTACCGGCTCCTGTTCGCACATCCCCGTGCCCCGAACGCGGCCGGTGTCGCCGACCGGCCGTACGCGTCCGCCCGGTCGCCCTCCCGGTACGGGCATCCCGGCGTCAACGACTCGTGAGGACGACAAGCTGCTGGGTCGCTCGGGTCATCGCGACATAGCGGTCGACGGCTCCTTCGATGCCGTCGCCGAACGTCTCGGGGTCGATGAGGACGACCAGGTCGAATTCGAGCCCCTTCGACAGCTCCGGGGTCAGCGACCGGACCCGGGACGTCGCCCGGAAGGTGGGATCGCCGATGACGCAGGCGGTCCCGTCGGCGTGCGCGGCGAGCCAGGTGTCGAGGATCGAACCCAGATCCGAGGCAGATCCGTGTACGACGGGGACGCCGCCGCTGCGGATGGAGGTCGGCACGTTGGCGTCCGGGAGCACGGCCCGGATGATCGGCTCGGCTTCCGCCATGATCTCTTCCGGCGTCCGGTAGTTGATGCTCAGGGTGGCCAGGTTGATCCGGTCGAGCCCGATCCGTTCGAGCCGTTCCCGCCACGACTCGGTGAACCCGTGCCGGGCCTGGGCGCGGTCCCCGACGATGGTGAAGCTCCGGGACGGGCAGCGGAGCAACAACATCTGCCACTCGGCGTCGGTCAGTTCCTGAGCCTCGTCCACGACGATGTGCGCGAACGGGCCGGCGAGCAGGTCCGGTTCGGTGCCGGGCAGTACGGCCTCGTCGACCAGGGCGTCCTGGAGATCCAGTTGGCGCAGGCTCGACAGCACACCTTCGCCGTCGTCATAGGCGTGGGCCTCGATCAGTTCGTCGACGACCGTGGCCATCCGCGCGCGTTCGGTGGCGACGGTGGCGTCATGCCGACGCTTACGCCCGGACGCCTCCCGATCGCCGAGCCGCTGCCGTGCCGCGTCCAGGAGCGGCAGGTCGGACACCGTCCAGGCATGGGCGTCGCCGCGCTGTAGCTTGCGGACCTCGTCGGGGCTGAGCCAGGGAGCGCACCTGCGCAGGTAGGCGGGCACCGACCACAGGTCCCCGACCAGGTCGGCCGCGTCGAGCAGCGGCCAGGCGCGGTTGAAGGTGGTGCGCAGCTCCCTGTTCCGCAGCAGCGACCTGCGGACCAGGTCATCCGGCTCGTCGCGGTGGTACTTGTCCATCAGGATCGTGAGCAGCTCCTCCCAGACCTCGTCACGCGCCTCGTTGTGCGGGGCACCGGGCCCCGGCGCCTTGAACGCCTCGGCCCAGTCGTCGGTGCTCAGCCAGAGGTCGGACTCGTCGGTCGTGACCGTCATCGGTTCGGCCGGCGGCTCCTCGTAGAACCTGACGGCCGCCTCGATCGCCTCCACCAGGTTCGCGGACGACTTCAGGAGGGCCACGGTCGGGTCGGTCTCGATGGTTGCCGCAGCGCCCTCGGCCACGAGGTCCCGCAGGGTGCAGGTCTGCACCTCCTCCTCTCCGAGGCTGGGCAGGACGTCGGCGACATAGGCCAGGTAGGGCTGGTGCGGACCGACGAACAGCACGCCACCCTGGCGTTGACCCAGGCGAGGGTCGGAGTAGAGAAGGTAGGCGGTGCGGTGCAGGGCGACGACGGTCTTCCCCGTACCCGGGCCACCGTCCACGACGAGAGCGCCACGGGACCCCGCGCGGATGATGGCATCCTGGTCGGCCTGGATCGTGCCGAGCACGTCCCGCATCCGGGCCGACCGGCTGCCGCCCAGGCTGGCGATGAAGGCGGACTGGTCGTCGAGCGCGGCGTGCCCCTCAAGCCCGTCCGAGGCGAACACCTCGTCCCAGTAGTCGCTGATCCGGCCGCGGGTCCAGCGATACCTGCGGCGGCTCGCCAGACCCATCGGATTGGCGTGGGTCGCTCCGAAGAACGGCTCGGCCGCAGGAGATCGCCAGTCGAGCAACAACCGACGACCCTCGCTGTCGGTGAGGCCACGCCGCCCGACGTACACGGGCTCGGGGCTGTCCGCGCTGACCATGCGGCCGAGGCACAGGTCCACACCGAAGCGACCCAGCGTACGGAGGCGAGCCGTCAGCCGGCGGACCTCCGTGTCCCGGTCCACCGCCTGCCGGCCTTTGCCGCCGGGTGCCCTGCGCGCGACGTCGAGGCGGTCGGACAGGTCGGCGGACAACTGCTCGAGGCTCTCCGCGATGGCCGCGAAGTGGTGCTCGTCGCGCGAGATCAGCGTCGGATCGGCCTTGGGGGAGAGGCGGTCAGGAAGGTCGAACAGGCTGGTAGCCGGGGGGTTCACGTCATCCGCTCCGATCTGGGGTCGCTTGCGACCCACTGCGCGCAGGTTCTCTTGTTCCGGGTCCTGGCCCGACGATGCTGCCCGCAACCGCACCGCGAGTCCCGCCAGCGGTGTGACGCACCCGCGCGAGTCATACGTCGCCAACAAACACTCGCATTTCGCGGCTCCCATTTCCCCAGTTCCTGGCCTTGGCCAGCGATTCTGCGGCACGCCCCGGGTCTTGCCGCAAGCCCCCCGGTGCGCTATACGTTAGGAGTGGAAGGAGTGAGTGTCCTCCTTCCCGGCATCGTCGGCGACCACGGCCAGGCTTTCAGCCACCGTGAGGAAGTCCGGTCGCGAGGCCGCCGCAGACACGTCGGGCAGCGCGACGGGTGCCGTCTTCGCAGCCATCCCGAAATCTGCTGTGGCGACCACCGTGGTCGACGGGATGACCCCCACGTGCGCGGGGAGCGGGAACCGAGGTGGGACGGTTCTCCAGAGATTTCGAGGTATGTCAGGGGGACGTCGACGGTCTGATCGCTGGCGCGTTGGTTGGCGACAGCGGCCAGTCCCAGGGTGCCTACGGTTACGTGGTGCGGAACGAAACCTAGCTCGTCGGCGCGCGCCGCATCCTACTTGCCCGCACCCGATAACATCCATTTCTGTGGATGAACTTTCGATTGAGCGGCGGGCGGCAAAGATCCTTGAGGGCGATGACGTTGACAAAGATGATCTACGCTTTTTCTTGTCGCGCCTCTTACAAATTCAGGAAGACCAGGGGCGAGACGCCAGCCGAGCACTACTACGTGGATTCGGCCTCGCAGTTGTGTTCATCATCCTGACGTACAGCAAGCTCCTGGAAGCCGAGCTGCTGGGAATGAAAATTCATGACGTCTCACCCTTGAGGCTTATTATCCCAGTCGCCATGATGCTGCTGGTTCTTCGCGCCGTCACCGTCTTGCAACTCTCCATCTTCTATCGTCGCCTCTTCGACGAGGTGACCGGTAAACACCTACCGAACTGGCAGGCTTCCGGGCTGATACCGCTGCTCAGCCCATGGAGAGGCCCGATGTCGACTCATGCCAGCCCAGTACGTCTCGACGTGAATGAACATCCTGGAGTTGACCGCTTACACCAGGCGATGAGAATCGTTGACGCCTGGGCGGGCACCGCCGCTCTCGCAGTTTTTCAAATATACATATTTGTCACCCTGTTCAGGGATCCGAGAATTCCGACCATCGCGGCCGCCGCTTCTCTTGGCATATCGTTGATTCTGACACTATTTGTCGGCGCCTACCTGTGGTTCGTCAGACTAAGCAGGCACCCCTCTGTGCCAAGTGGTGAACGGGGGGTGTAGTGCTTCAGCTGGTTGACTGCAGGCCCGGGAAGTGACTTGCCCGAGTCTCCATCATCAGGTTTTAGCCGGCCGCGCTGGAGCCAGAGTCGCCCCACATGCCCTCCCGGGCTCGTCGCGGACCGTATCCAGCCGGAATCGCCCCCAGGGCCGGGCAAAGTCGTGAGGGTCTCCGGCTTGGCAGGCCCCATGGGTGGGATGCGTGCTGCCGACGCCATCGGCCCTTGCCGGGTCGGTCTTTGCCGGGTCGGGGTGCCCTGCGTTGGTTCCTTTGGAGCTGCCCCGTTTGTGCTGTCGGTGGGGTGGGAGCGTGGACGGGGCAGCTCCATAGGGGCTGAAGGGCAGGTCCCCGACCGGGTGGGGGCATTGTTCAGGTCGCCGCCCGGCTGCCCGGTGTTCGGGGCGGCGTAGCGGCGACCTCCCGGGGCGGGTATAGCTGAGGGCCGGTGAGACCGGGGCCCTGGCCGGGATCTTGGGTCATCCGCAAGGAGCGGAACGGGATTCCCGGAAGGTGGATGAACGTCGGGCGGGATCGGACACTCCGCGACTTTGCCGGGGCCCTGGAATCGCCCCACATTCACCGCAGGGCACGCCGGACTGACGACGCTATGGTCGGAGACATCAGCCAGCCTGACAAGGCGCTGGCCCGCCGACCAGGGCCACCGGTCAGCGGCGGCCGGCGGCCAGAGCGACGAGGTACTGTCCGCCGCCCGCGTCGACGCTTGCGGTCACCGGCAGTCCGGGCACCAGCCGGGAGAACCGGTCGACCAGCCAGTCCGCCGCCTCCTGGGCGTCCTTCTTGCTCGGGCAGCGGGCGACCAACTCGCGGCCACCCTTGCGTTCGAGTCGCTCGGCGACGGCGATCAGCGGCGCGGGCTCCACCACGTGCAGACGGTCCGGCCAGGCGATGACCACCTTGACCGCGCCCTTGCGGGTGTTGCAGGCACGGTGCGCGAGTCGCTCGGCGACTTTGGCCTTCTTGTCGGCGGTGCGGCTGTCGACGCTGGGACCACGCGGGTCGTTCACCGACATGTCGGCGTCGACCGGCTCGTCGCACACCCAGCATCGCCAGCTGTCACGCTTCGCGACGTCATCGAGGAGACTCATCCGAGCAAACTAGCCTGTCGCCGACAGCAGCTGCGACTCCGGCAGTTCAGCAGTTCACGAGGCCACCGGGCGTGGCCGACGGATCGGGATGAGGACAGCAAGCGTCGGTCTGCCGGATCACCCCCCCGCGTGCGCGGGGAGCAGCCCCTGTGACGCGCTGCGCGGCCGGGCCGCCGGGGATCACCCCCGCGTGCGCGGGGAGCAGGGCGGTATCGGCCCCACCGCTGTGCACAAGCAGGGATCACCCCCGCGTGCGCGGGGAGCAGGGGACCGGCTCGCCCCCACCTGGCGGCGGGCCGGGATCACCCCCGCGTGCGCGGGGAGCAGATCCTCGAACTCTGGCGGAGCGACCCCGACTCGGGATCACCCCCGCGTGCGCGGGGAGCAGTAGCGGGGACGGGCGCTGATCATGGGTAGCGCGGGATCACCCCCGCGTGCGCGGGGAGCAGGCCAGGTCCAACGCCTCGTCGACGAGCCGCTGGGGATCACCCCCGCGTGCGCGGGGAGCAGATCCCGATCGCGACCGGACTCACCGCGATCGGCGGATCACCCCCGCGTGCGCGGGGAGCAGCGCCTCAGTCACGTTCCCCGCAGTACATGCCCGGGATCACCCCCGCGTGCGCGGGGAGCAGCGGCCGGGGTCGGCAGCAGCGTCAGGCCGTCTGGGATCACCCCCGCGTGCGCGGGGAGCAGGCGGCCGAGGGCTACCAGCCACTCACCCCGACCGGATCACCCCCGCGTGCGCGGGGAGCAGCGGCCGGGGTCCGTCCACCGGACTATCCGGCGGGGATCACCCCCGCGTGCGCGGGGAGCAGACCTGCTGACCTGGGGTCCTAAAGATCAACATTCGGGTTTTCCTTCACTTTGCTTTGCAAGATCGTCTCCTGGGCGGTGACTCGCTTGGACGGTGTCGGTCAGGTGCGCTTGGTGAGGCCGAGGAACGCCGTCCAGGTGGCCGGGTCGAAGGTGAGCGCCGGGCCTGCCGGGTCCTTGCTGTCGCGGATGGCGACGACGCCGGGCAGGTTGTCGGCGACCTCGACGCAGTTTCCGCCGCTCGACCCGCTGCGGGTGGACGTGCGCCACCGGGCGTCACTGAGGTTCATGGTGAGCCTGCATTTCCTTCGTCAGGTCGATGGACTGCC
The DNA here is from genome assembly GCF_050948415.1 of Micromonospora sp. CA-111912. NCBI lineage: Bacteria > Bacillati > Actinomycetota > Actinomycetes > Micromonosporales > Micromonosporaceae > Micromonospora > Micromonospora sp. CA-111912. The sequence continues at coordinate 5,006,206 of NZ_CP192007.1, read as the reverse complement.
GGCGGGGCAGGGCCTCGGTCCGGACATTCTCCCACCTTGCCAGGAGGGCAGCCACCCCGTCCTCGTCGTCGACCACGGCCCCGCCGAGCTGGTGCTCCAGGTGCCCGACCCACCCGCCGTCGGCGGACCGGGCCAGCGCGAACGGGCCCGACGACCCGATGCGCAGCCCGGTGACCCTCGGGATGAGGTGGATGTGGACGTGGGGCAGTTCAGCCAGCTCGATCAGCCGGCCGACCTGCTCCACCATGATCCCGCTCAGCCCCTCGGCCGTCCGGCTCAGCACGCCCTCGTCGAGGACCACGACGACCTGCGGCGGGTCCTGCCGGGTCAGGATGTCCTGCCGAGCCAGCCGGGCGGCCACCTGCCGCTCTACTTCGGCCTCGGAAAAGGTGTCGTTGAAGCGCAGCACGGCGCGGGCGTAGTTCTCCGTCTGGAACAGGCCGGGAACCAGCGTCGTCTCGTACAGCCGGAGCTGCCTGGCGGTGCGTTCCGCCTCCAGCCAGGGCTTGAACCACGAGGGCTCGCGGTCTCGCTCGGCGATCCGCAGCAGCGTCACGAGCAGGTCGCCGGACTTGAGCGCCTCGTCCGCACGGGCCAGGAACACCCGGTCGAGCGGGCGGGTGCCGGTATCCACGGCGGACACCAGCGACGCCGAGTAGTGCACCATCCGGCCGAACTCCTCCTGACTGAGGTTGGCGTTCATCCCCATCCGCCGGAGCTGGGTGCGAATCAGGTCGGCACCCGGTTCCTCCACAGTTCCTCCACACAGGTCACGTGAATTCCACTCGGACTCCGGGATGACGTACCACCGTCGAAGCGCGGCCATGACCGGGCTGAATGCTTCCGACGGTAGTCGCGCGCTCACCAGACTGTCACGCAGGCGGACCCGCCCGTCGCCGGAGAGGGCTCGGGCGGGTCCTGCCCCCGGCCACCCCGCTCCCGGGCGGCCTGTTCCTGCCGATGGAGGTCGACGTGTGTGTTCCCTGGTACCAGCGCTTATTCGGGGTGCTGCCCAACCTGCCCGGACGCGCGCCGGGCGTACGTCATTGGGAGCGGATGCTCCCGCCGGAGCCGGTGTCCCCGCCGGCCCGGTTGATGTCGGCGCGGAACCCCAGAGCGTGCTGGGCGTCTGACCCCAACCCGCTGCGGGCGGGCGACCGGGGGTCGTCTCTCATGACGACGACAGTCCAGGTCGCCGGCCACGTGGCCGGCTCGCCCGACTGGCGGTGCCGGGGATGCGCGGAGCCCTGGCCCTGCCCCGAGCTTCGGGCGATGCCGAACCTCGCGACGCGGGACCTGCTTCCGGTGGTCTCGACCCTGATCACCACCGCGATCCACGACCTTCGCGGCCGGCCGGGCGGCCCCGACCCGATAGACGTGGTACGGCGGTTCCTCTGGTGGCTGCCGCTGAGCCACGAGGAGGCCCGCGCCATCGCCCTGCGGATGAGCCGATGACGCACCGGATGATTCCGCACGTACCGATGCGCCCGCTCTGGCGGTGCCGCAACTGCGGCGCGGAGTGGCCCTGCCAGCCGGCCCGGCTCGGCCTGCTGGTGGAGTACCGGGGCGACCGCACCGCCCTGCTGTGCTACCTGAGCGGGCTGATGGCCGAGGCCCGTGCCCAACTCGTACAGCTCAACCCCGAACGCGTCCTCAACCTGCAGGAACGCTTCCTCAACTGGGCGCGGGCCCGGGACTGAGCGGCGCGGGCCCGAGGCTGAGCGGCGGCGGGGCGTCCCCGTCCCCGCGCCGGCGGCGGGCGGCGTTCCGCCCACCGCCGGCGGCCGAGTCAGGGGGTGAAGTACGTCGACCAGAAGTCGTGGGTCGGCCAGCTCGTCACGGCACTCGACGCCGTCCACAGCGCGGAGTCGATCGGGGCGTAGCTCAGCCCGGAGGGATCGTCGCGCCGGTTGAACACCGCCGCCCAGCTCAGCCCGTGGTACGTGCGGACCAGCAGGCTGTACGTGCCGGCGAAGCTGCCGGTGTGCCAGATGTTGCGTCCGGTGCCGCCGGTGACCGGGCGGACCGCCCAGCCCATCCCGTAGTACCAACCGTCCGGATTCACCCCCAGCCCGGCGGGCGTGGCGAAGACCTGCCCGGTCGAGGTGCTGTTGAGCACCGTGCTGCCGCTTTCGAACGCGCGTGCCCAACGGACCAGGTCGACCGCCGAGGCGAGCCAGCCGCCGTTGGCGTCGTGCAGCCGCATGCTGAACGTGCCGTACGGGGCGTTGACGATCGTGCCGGAGTTGTCCAGCACGGTCGGGCCCGTGTACTGGGACTCGTAGCCGACCTCGCCGCTGTGCGGGCTGATCGTCCAGCCGGTCGCCATCCGGGTGATGCCCAGCGGCGCGAGCAGCTTCTGCCGCACGTACGTCTCGTAGGGCAGGCCGCTGACCTTCTCCACGATCCGGCCGGCCAGCAGGTAGCCGTAGTTGCTGTAGGAGACCGTCGAGCCCGGGGCGTGCGACAGCGGCTGGCCGGACATGTACCGGATGACGTTGGCGTGCGTCAGCTCCATCGGCACCCCGAGCGAGCTGGCGATGACCTGGTCCTTGAACAGGGGGTCGAACGCGGTCAGGTCCCGGTTCCAACCGCTGGTGTGCTGGAGCAGCCGCCGGAGGGTGACCTGGGGCAGCCGGGAATCGGTCGCCTGGCCGGCCGGCGGGGTGAACTGGAGGAACTTCGTGATCGGGTCGTCGAGGCCCAGCTTGCCGTCCTGGGCCAGCCGGACCAGCGCGGCGGCGGTCAGCGACTTGGAGAGGCTGGCCACCCGGAACAGCGAGGTCGGCTGGATGGGCTGGGGGGAGTTGTCGCCGTACCCCCGGGCGAGCACCAACCGCCCCTGATAGGTGACCGCGAGCTGCCCGGCGGATATGTGTCTGGCCTGCATGAACGCCTTCATCGCGTTGTCGAACGCGCTCAGCGCGGCGACCGTGGTGCCGGTGGCGGTCCAGGTATCCGGCACCGCCTGGGCCGCTGTTGCGCCCACCCCGAGCGCCCCCAGCGCCCCCGCCCCTGCGGCGGCGCCCACCAGCTTGCCGAACCCGCGCCGGCTGACAGTTGTCCCGTCCATGCCGCTCCTTCAGATTGGTCGTGGTCGAAAAGGCACCGTACTGCACAAGATCGATGTCGAGGGGGCACGGCCGGGCCGACTGGTGGTACAGGATCGACGTCACGGACGGTAGCGTGTCGCCCGTGTTCCCTACCGTCCGTGAGGTCCTTGCGTTGGACCCGGTCCGCCATGGCGCGCCCCGCCTGATCGCCGGGGAGGCCGGCCTGGACCGGCCGGTGCGCTGGGTGCACGTGGCCGAGGTGCCGGACATCGCCACCCTGCTGCGCGGCGGCGAACTGGTGCTCACCACCGGCATCGGGCTGCCCGCCGACGACGCCGGCCTGCGCGTGTTCATCGGCGCACTGGCCGATGTCGGCGTCTCCGGACTGGTGGTCGAGCTGGGTCGCCGGTACGTCAGCGGCGTACCCCGGGTGATGGCCGCCGCCGCCGAACGGCGCGGCCTGCCGCTGGTGGAGCTGCGCCGGGCCACCCCGTTCGTCCGGGTGACCGAGGCCGTGCACGCGCTGATCGTCGACGCCCAGCTCACCGAGCTGCGGGCGACCGAGGAGATCCACCAGCGGTTCACCGATCTGTCGGTCGAGGGCGCCGGCCCGGCGGAGGTGGTCCGGCAGGCCGCCGAGCTGTCCGGCTGCCCGGTGGTGCTGGAGAACCTGTCCCGGCAGGTGCTCGCGTACGACCCGGCGGGGGAGAGCGCCGAGCTGCTGCTGGACGGCTGGGAGCAGCATTCGCGGCGGATCAGCCCGGCCGGGCGCACCGCGTACGACCCGGACAGCGGCTGGCTGGTGACCACCGTCGGGGCCCGGGGGCAGGACTGGGGCCGGCTGCTGCTGCGCTGGCCGGGCGGCGGTGAGCTGACCACCCCCGCGCCGGTCCCCGACGGGGTGCCGGACCCGGAGGCGGGTCGGGCTGGGCAGATGCCGGGTGCACCGCCGACCCGGCTGACCATCCTCGTCGAGCGGGCCGCCTCCGCCCTTGCGCTGGGACGGCTGATCCGCCGCGACGCGGAAGGGCTGGAGCGGCAGATCCACCGGACCCTGCTCACCGCCCTGCTGGACCACTCCCGCCCCGTCGACGAGGTGGCCCTGCGGGCCCGGGCGCTCGGGGTGGTGCTGGAACGCCGGCACCTGGTCGGTGCGGTGGTGCGGTACCGGGCCGACGAGCCGGCCGCCGAGGTCGGCAGCCCGGGCGAGTCCGGCCAGGTCGACCCGGAGGCCGGGCCGGCCCGGCTGCGGGACCTGTCCGAGGCGGTCGGCCAGGCCCTGGGCGAGGCGAAGCTGACCGGGCTGAGCAGCGCCATCGACGACCAGGCCGTCGGCGTGCTGCTGGCCCTGCCCGACGCGGCGGCCGAGGAGCGGGCGCTGGCCGCCTTCGCCGCCGCGCTGCGCCGCAACCGGATGGACGCCGCCCCGCCTCGCCCGCCCGACGCCGTCCCCGTCCGCCCCGGCGCATCCGCCCCGGGTGCTACCCCCACCCGTACCGGTACGACCGCTGCGGGTGCCGGGTCCGCCCGACCCGGTACGACCGCTGCGGGTGCGGGGTCCGCCCGAACTGGTACGACCGCTGCGGGTGCGGGGTCCGCCCGAACTGGTACGACCGCTGCGGGTGCGGGGTCCGCCCGACCCGGTACGACCGCTGCGGGTGCGGGGTCCGCCCGGCCGGGCGGCGCCGGCCCTGCGGCACCGGCCGGGCTCGGCGCGCCCCCGCACGCCCGGACCGCCGGGCCCGGCACGCCGCCGTCGCTGCTCCGGACCGGCGGGCCGGCTGCGGTGATCGTCGCCGCCGGGTCCGGGGTGGGTAGCCTGCGGGAGGCACGCCGCTCGCTGGTCGAGGCGCGGCAGGTCGCCGACGCGGCCCGCCGGGACCGCCGGGACCTGCCGATCTTCCGGCTGCCGCACGTCGGGCTGGCCGGCCTGCTGCACCTGCTGCGGGACGAGCCGCGCCTCCAGACCTTCGTCGAGCGCGAGCTGGGTGCACTGCTGGCGTACGACGCCCGGCACCCCCGGGAGCAGCTGCTCGGCACCCTGCGGGCGTACCTGGAGCAGGGCCGGAACAAGTCGGCCGGTGCCGCCGCGGCACACTTGTCCCGCCCCGCCTTCTACGAGCGGCTGGCCCGCATCGCCCGGATCCTCGACGTCGACCTCGACTCCGTGGAGGCGTGCATCTCCCTACACGTCGCCCTGCTCGCCCTGGACGCCGTCCGCACCCCCTGACCCACCCCGCCCCCGGCCCTCCCCGAGCCGTTGCCCTCCCGAGCCCGGCCCTCCCCGAGCCCGGCCTTCCCGAGCCCGTTGATCATGAAGTTATTGCTACGACACGCGGGGCCGGACGGCAATAACTTCATGATCAACGGGGCCGGGCCGGGCCGGGCCGCGCGGGGCCGGGCCGCGCGGGGCCGGGGTGGGTCAGGTTTGGGTGGTTAGGGCCTTGGCGTAGGGGGTGGGGATGTGGTTGGGGCCGCCCGGGGTGAAGACGTCCGATGATGCCGCCGCTGACCAGGCGGCCTCCGGGATCGCGTCGACCAGGGCGCGGACGATCGGGGCCTCGCGCCACTGGTCCTGCTCGGCCAGCAGGCTGAGCGCCACCACCGACTCCTCGACCTCGCCGACGCACTCGAACGGCTTGTGGCCGTCCACGCCCAGCAGCTCCCGGTACCCGGGGATCTGGGCCTCGTCGGCCAGCAGGTCGCCGCCGAAGATGTGGATGATCCGCTCGCGCGGCATGAACGGCGCCATGGCCAGGAAGACGAACCGGCACTTCGGGCAGTCGCGGCACCACCGCTCGCTGGCGTCGCGCAGCTTGAACGCGGCGTTGCAGCTCGTCACCACGTCGTCGTACCGGTCGATCGCGGCGAACAGCCGGGCGATGTGCAGTTCGGACAGTGAGCGCAGCAGCGAGAAGTACGGCTCGGTGAGCCCCGCGTGCTCGGCCAGCGCCGCCCGCAGCAGCCCTTCCGCCTCGACCCCCTTGGACCACTGGTGGTTGATCTCGTGCCCGTTCCAGACCAGGTTCGGGTCGGACGCGGACCGCTCGTTGGACATCACCACCGGGCCGAGCCCGTTGAGCACCGCCGTGGCGACCGCGATCAGCGAGTTGATCGCGGTGACCGGGATGTGGCCGTTGCGCGCGCCGGCCGCGTTGAGGTCGAACAGCACCGGGTCGAGCCGTCGCCGGGCGGCAAGGGTGGCCAGCCCGGACGCCTCGTTGACGGAGACGATGACGTGGTTCGGGTTCACCGAGAACGGCACCGGGTCGAGGCCGGCCCGGCGCAGCGCCTCCAGGCTGACGATGGAGTCCTTGCCGCCGCCGACGGCCGACAGCGGGCGCAGGTCGGAGTTGTCGTACTCGCGGGCGGGCGACACCGAGCCCGGGGGGATCTCCGGGACCAGCTCCAGCACGTGCGGGAGCTGGTTGCGGTACGCGTACTCGGCGAGGCCCCTGGTGTAGACGGCGGTGACCAGCTCGGCGGCGGCCGGGCCGAGCGGCGCCGGCAGCACCAGCCGGGGCGGCGCGGCGGCCTTGTAGTAGCTGACGCCGGCGACGACGTGCAGCAACTCCAGGACCCGGCCCAGGGTGGCCACCGTCTCGTCCGAGGGCGGCCCGGCCGGCAGCGGCAGGGTGATCACCTCGGTGAACCGTTGCTCGCCGTCGGGGCCGGTCAGGGCGTAGTCGAACAACGCCTCTCCGGTGGCGAGGTCGATCGAGTAGGACGGGAAGGTGAAGGCGTCCATCCGCCGGAGCTGCTCGTTGGGCACACGCCATACTAGGCCCTGGTTCGTCCGGCCGTGCCCGGCTGCGCCGGACCGGGCCGCCGACCGTCCCTGAGCCCGAGGAGAACACCTGTGCGCCTGTCTGACCTGCGCGGACGTGCCGTCGCCGTCTGGGGCGCCGGCCGGGAGGGCCGGGCGGCGGTGACCGCGATCGCCGCGCACGGCCCGGCCGGCCTGGTCGCCGTGGACGACAGCGCCAACTTCCTCGCCCTGCCGTGGGACGGCCCGCTGGCCGAGGCGGCCCCGCTGGTCACCGGCGACGAGGGCCTCGCCCGACTGGCCGCCGCCGACGTGGTGGTGCGCTCCCCCGGGGTGCCGAACACCCACCCGTGGATGGTCGAGCTGCGCCGCCGGGGCGTCACCGTCACCCAGGGCAGCGCGCTGTGGATGGCCGACCACGCCCGGCGTACGGTCGGGGTGACCGGCAGCAAGGGCAAGTCCACCACGTCCAGCCTGATCAGCCACCTGCTCACCGCAGTCGACCGGCCGAACGTCTTCGGCGGCAACATCGGGGTGCCGCTGCTGGACCTGCCCGAGTCCGACCTGTACGTGCTGGAGCTGTCCAGCTACCAGTGCACCGACCTGACCGACTCGCCCCGGGTCGCGGTGGTCACCTCGCTCTTCCCCGAGCACCTGGACGCGCACGGCGGCGAGCGGGAGTACTACCGGGACAAGCTCAACCTGCTGGCGTACGGGCCGGAGACCGTGGTGGTCAACGGCGCCGACCCGCGGCTCGCCGCCGAGCTGGGCGACCGGTCGGCCGTGCGCGCCGGATCCCCGGGCACCACCCACGTGGCCACCGGCCCGGACGGCGCGCCCTGGTTCCACCTCGCCGACCGGCCGCTGTTCCCCCGCGCCGTGCTGCCCCTGGTGGGCCGGCACAACGAGGGCAACCTGTGTGTCGCACTTGCCGTGCTCGACGCCATCGGAGTGGACGTGGTGGCCCGGAAGGACACCCTCGCCGTCGCGGTCGCCGGGTTCCAGGGGCTGGCCCACCGGCTCACCGAGATCGCCGACCCGTCCGGGCTGACCTTCGTCGACGACACCCTGGCCACCAGCCCGTACGCGGCGATGCACGCGATCGACGCGTACGAGGGGCGGCCGTTGACGGTGATCGTCGGGGGCACCGACCGGGGGCTGGACTACTCGCCGCTGCGCGAGCACCTGGCCGAGCGGGAGCTGACCGTGCTCGGCATCCCGGACAGCGGGGAGCGGATCGTGGGCGCCCTCTCCGGGTTGCCGAAGGTGCGTACCGAGGTGGTCGAGGACCTGGTCGCCGCCGTGCGCCGGGCCCGGGCGCTGACCCCGGCCGACGGGGTGGTGCTGCTCTCCCCGGCCGCGCCCAGCTACGGGCGGTTCCGCAACTTCGAGCACCGCTCCGAGGTCTTCGCCGAGGCGGTCCGGGACACCGCCGCCGGTTAGTCCGCCGAGGCCGCCTCGTCCCGCGACCGCCGCATCTGCCTGGCGCGTTCCCGCAGGTGCTCGGGCACGAGTTCGAGCAGTTGGTCGGGGCGCAGCGGCAGGTTGAGGAGGCTGAGCTTGATGCGGTTGCGTCGCCCGAGGGCGGCGGCGTCGAACCGGACCACGTTGACGACGTTCGGCCGTAGTCGCAGGGTCACGTGGCCCCTGGGCCCGACCCGGCTGACGGCCGCGCCGTCGAGGGCCATCCGCAGGGTCTCCTCCTCGGAGGGGTTGCGGAGCGTGACGGTTTCTTCGCCGCCGAGGACGATGGTGCGGCTGACGCCCGACATGGGCGCCACCGGCGTCAGCCCGATCGCGGGGATCGCCGGGGAGATGACCGGCCCTCCCGCGGCGTAGTTGTAGGCGGTGGAACCGGTGGGTGTGCACGCGATCACCGCGTCACAACGGTAGTAGCCGTGGCGGACGTCGTTGATCTCCAGGTCCAGGGTCACCGCTGTCCCTGGCTGTTCGCAGGTGAGCACGATGTCGTTGAACGCGGTCGCCGGTCCGAGCGAGCCGGTGTGGCCGTCGACTTCCAGGCAGCTGTGCGGTTCGAGGCTGAACCGACCGTTGACCATCTCGTCGAGCGCCGCGGGCAGCTGCGCCGGGGAGATCTCGACGAGGAACCCGAGGTTGCCGTGGTTGACGCCGAGCACGGGAGTCTGCCGCCCGGCCATCAGGCGCATGGCGCCGAGCATGGTGCCGTCCCCGCCGAGGCTGATCACTGCGTCGACGCGCTCGACGAACTCCTGGTCGTCCATGGCCAGCACGCCGTCGCCCAGCCGGGCGGCGTCGCCCGGGCGCGCCACGACGGGTGAGCCGTGACGCGCGGCGGCCTGCGTCACCGTCGCGACCGACTCGCTGACGTCGTTGCGCGGGTGAACCACCAGGCCCAGGACGAACGGCTCCCGGCCTGGTGTGGACACGTCGGTCATGCCTCTCCCGTCCCGGGCGGGGCCGGTCTGTCCGCAGGGCCACCCGATCAGGGCACAGGTTACGCACCGGACGGCCCGGGGGTCCGCAGCACCGGGAAAGCCGTTCCCGGCCGGACCCCGCCGGACCTGGCGCCGTCCGGTGCGCCAGCCGGCGTGCTACGTCTGGTCGACGCCCCGCCAGTGCCGCCCCTCGGTCACGGGAATGGGTTCCGGCACGGCGGGAGGCTCCGGGTCGGCGGAGGGCTCCGGGTCGCCCACCGGGTCCACCGGGTCCGTCGCGGCGGGGTGGGTCGCCGGGGCGGTGCCGGGGCGGGGCTTCCTGGCCGGGGTCCAGGCGAACGCCAGGCAGCCGCCGACGAGCGCGAGCAGCAGCCCGACGAAGAACCCGCCCAGGTTGGAGGTCAGCCAGGAGACCAGGGCGAGCACCAGGGAGACCAGCGCGTAGAAGAGCCGCTGGGGCGGGTGGGCCACCAGCAGCACGCCGCAGAGCAGCAGGATGACCGGCACGAGGTAGCCGGCCAGCCCCTGCGGCCCGATGTGCAGGATCACCGGCAGCGGGGCGCGCAGGGTCACCAGGATCTCGGCGCCGCCGAGGGCGACCAGCAGCCCGCCCCAGAAGGGGCGGCTGCGCCGCCAGGCACGCCACCGTCGCCGCGTCGCCCCCGGCCCCGCGCCGGTCAGCCGCGCCGGTGGCCGCGCCGCCCGGCCGGCGCGCGCCGGGATGTCCCCGTCGGTCATCAGTTTCCTTCCGTGGATACCCCGGCCCTCAGGCCGGGGAGGAGACGGAACGTCCTGCGGAGCAGGTCAGGGCAACATCTGTCCGCCGGCAAGGCGGACAGATGTTGCCGCGTCGCCCGCGTCCTCCGTTTCCAGTCCAATTTGGTACTTTCCGAAGCGTGACCTCGGTGGTGAAGCGGACGTACAAGTACCGCTTCTACCCGACCCCCGAGCAGGCCGGCCTGCTGAACCGGACGTTGGGGTGTGTCCGCAAGGTCTACAACATGGCCCTGCACGCGCGGACCGAGGCGTGGCAGCAGCGGCAGGAGCGGGTCACCTACAACGCCACCAGCGCGATGCTCACCGAGTGGAAGGGAACCGAGGAGTTGGCCTTCCTCAACGAGGTGTCGTCGGTGCCGTTGCAGCAAACGCTGCGGCATCTGCAGGGCGCGTTCGTCGTGTTCTGGGACAAGCGTGCCCGCTACCCGCGTTTCAAGAGCAAAAAGCGGTCGCGGGCGTCGGCCGAGTTCACCTCCAGCGCGTTCCGCTACCGCGACGGCCAACTCGTCCTGGCGAAGATGGGCCAGCCGTTGAACGTCGTCTGGTCGAGGGCGCTGCCCGACGGTGCGACCCCGTCCACGGTGACGGTGTCCCGCGACAGCGCGGGCCGGTGGTTCGTGTCTCTGCTGTGCGAGGACACGATCACCCCCGCACCGGCCACCAGCGCGGTGGTCGGTATCGACGCCGGTCTGGACTCGCTGCTGACCCTGTCCACCGGGGAGAAGATCACCAACCCCCGCCACGAACGTGCCGACCGCAAGCGCCTCGCGATGGCTCAGCGGGTGTTGGCCCGTAAGGAGAAGGGCTCGGCGAACCGGGCCAAAGCCCGCGTCACCGTCGCCCGCATCCACGCCCGCATCGCCGACCGCCGCCGGGACCACCTGCACAAGCTGACCACCCGACTCGTGCGTGACAACCAAACGCTCGTGATCGAGGACCTGGCCGTCCGCAACATGGTCAAGAACCACTCGCTCGCCAGGGCCATCTCCGATGCAGCCTGGCGGCAGTTCCGTGAGTTCCTGACGTACAAGTGCGCCTGGTACGGCCGGGACCTGGTCGTGATCGACCGCTGGTACCCGTCGTCCAAGACGTGCTCGACCTGTGGGGCGGTCGCGGAGACCATGCCGTTGAGCGTGCGGTCGTGGACGTGCCGGTGCGACACCACCCACGACCGCGACGTCAACGCGGCGCGCACCATTCTGGCCGCCGGGCTGGCGGTGACGGCCTGTGGAACCGGTGTAAGACCTCAACGGGAATCCTCCCGGACAGGGCGGTCGGCGACGAAGCAGGAAACCCCTGGGGCGACCCAGGGAATCCCCGCTCTTTAGGGCGGGGAGGATGTCAACTCAGCACCCTTCGGAGGTGAACCGCATCCGCAGGTTCGGCAGGGTGAAGACCGCGGCCGTGGTGGCGTAGTTGTTCTGCCGCAGGTCGGTGATGGTCACCGTGTCGGCCTGCTGGCCGAAGACCCCCGGGTTGCCCCGCACCCCGGGCACCTGATCCAGCGTGCTGGCGTCCTGCCCGATGTCGATGTTGCGGAACGAGGCGTTGCCGGAGAGCTCGTCCGAGTCCACGACCAGGGTGCGGGCGCTGACCGGCTTGCCGTCGCCGCCGGCGGTGAGCTTCATGTACATGCCGCCGAGGTTGATGCTCTGGCACAGGTTGGTGAGTTCGGCCTTGTCGATCGCCGAGACGATCACGACGACCTGGCCGCCCGTGTCGCCCTGGTTGGGGCTGTCCTCGATCATCTGGTCGAGGGTGGCGAACTGCTCGAACCCGGTCCCGCTGAGCTTGTCGGCGGTGACCACGAAGGGCATTCCGGAGATCGCGAACTGGGCGCTGAGCACTCCCTGGGCGGTCAGCATCACCATTCCTGCGGCGCCGGCCCCGACGACGGCCAGGCTGGCCGCGAACCGCCGCCAGCGCACGCCGCCCTGGGGCGGGACCGGCTCGATGGGTACGGTGTCGTCCGACATGACGGCTCCTCTTCGAGATCGATTCGTCCGCGACAATGCGATGAACGCGCCGCGGATCATGGGGGATGATCTGAATTGGTTGCGCGTTGTGCTGTTCGGGTCGCTGCCCCGCGAAGTTACCGCCGAGTAAAGGGCGGGTCAAGATTGACGTCCGGTGGAATCGACGGATCTGCGAAATGCGGCCAATAGTGAGAAACCGCAGCGGTTTCTGATCGTGGCCGCCGGGTCGGTCAGGCGCCCGGCCTGCGCGAGTGGGCCGGGTCGGCCGCGCAAGGGGCCGTGACGCTCGGGGTGGCGTCCGCGCCGGAGTCCTGAGCGGCCCGCCCGCCGGCGGCCGGGCCGAGGAACGGTGCCGTCATGGCGTACGTCAGCGCCGGCAGGAGCTGGGGCAGTTCCGCCGTGCGTCCCTGGGCGACCCGCTGCCGGACGGTGGTGTGGATGCCGCCGACCACGGCGGTGACCAGCAGTTCGTCGTCCTCCTCGGTCAGCGGGGACCGGGGGCGGGGCGGGCGGAAGAACCGGTGGAACTCCGCCAGTAGCAGGTCCCGCTCGCCCCGGGCGGCCGGGCCGGCGGCGTCGATCTCCACCAGCGCCATCCGGGCGAACGCGGGCACGCTGGCCAGCACCTCCAGCAGGGTCCGCAGGGTGGCCCGCGCGGTGTCCGTCCAGTCCGGGCCGGCTGCGGCGTAGGCGTCGTCCATCAGGCGCAGCAGGACGGCGGTGCCGTGCCGGTAGGTGGCCAGGAAGGCGTCCTCCTTGCCGGCGAAGAGGGTGTAGAAGGCGGGGCGGGTCACCCCGGCCGCGCGGCAGATGTCGGTGACCCGGGCGTTGTCGTAGCCCCTCGCCGCCACCTCGTGGACGAGTCCGTCGAACAGCCGGTCGCGCTGGGTCGCCGCCACCACCTCGGCGGACAGGCGGCGCGGGCCGCGTTTGATCGCCCGTTCGGGATCGCGCCCGGGGCGGGCTCCGGGCAGGGGGGTCGCCCCGGCCGCCGGGTGCGGTGCCAGCGACATTGACATCGACCTCCCTGAATCGACGATTGACTTTGCGACCCTCCGGGGTTTATAACTTCACCACGTTGAGTTCCGGTCGTGTCACTCATGGTCATCTTCGCCGGACGGCCGCACCGAGCAGCGCCGAAGGAGGGCTCGATGTTCGCCATTATCGCTGACCGCACCCTCGTACCCAAGGCCGGAAGATCGCAGGTGACGCGGCTGCGCCGCAGTGCACCAGCCCGCACCGCCCGCTGACGAGCAGGAAGCTCTGGGGCCCGGTGGTTCACCGGTCGCCCGGCCGCCGAGGCGCGCACGTCGCGCCGCCCGGCGGCGTCCAACCCGCCGCCGAGCCTGTCCCCGGCGGCGTCCAACCCGCCGTCGAGGCTGTCCCCGGCGACGGGCTCAACCCGCCGCCGAGGCCGTCCCCCGGCGACGGGCCCATCGGCCGCGATGCGTCCCTACGCGGCCGTCCCCCTAGCGGCCGTCCGGTCGCGCCCGGTCCACGCCGGGCACGGTCGACCCCGGCCGGCCGCCACCGTCGCACCACCGTCGAAAGGATCCACCATGCCCAGGTACGGACGCGCCGTCGTCGGCCTCGCCGCCGTCGCGCTGCTCGGCTCCCTCGTCGCGGCGGCCCCCGCTGCCGCAGCCCCGCCCGCCTCCCTCGCCAACACGGTGCTCACCACCGGCAGCGCGGCCGGCACCGCCGCGGCGGTCGGGGACGTCCTGCAGGCCAGCCTGGCGGCCACCACCACCGCCAACTTCTACTCCTCCGCCACCGGCACCACCGGCGTGAAGTGCGCCGCGTCCGCCTTCACCGCCAAGGTGCTGACCAACCCGGCCGCGCCGGGGACCGCCACCGAGAGCCTCACCGGGCAGACCTTCACCAGCTGCACCACCAACGTGGTCGGCACGCTCGGCGTCAACAGCGTGCTCGTCAACAACCTGCCGTACTCCGTCTCCGTCACCAGCGCCGGCGCGGTCACCCTCACCGGGGCGATCCAGAGCACCGTCTCGCTGCGCACCCTGCTCGGCAACATCACCTGCGTCTACAAGGCCAACGGCAACACCGTGAAGGGGACGGCGTCCAACGCCACCACCTCGATCGCCTTCGTCAACCAGCCCTTCACCAAGTCCGCCGGGCCGGGCACCTGCTTCTCGGCCGCGTACTTCAGCGCCACGTACTCCCCGGTCCGGGACACCACCCAGGCCGGCAGCCCGATCGTCTACGTGAACTGACCCCGCGCACCCGGTCCGGGTCGGCGTCCGACATCCCCGTCGGGCGTCGGCCCGCGCCGCCTCAGCCGGCGGCGAGGCTGGTGTGCAGGGCGCGCATCGACCGGATAGCCGAGCGGATCTCCTGAAGGTGGCGGCCCGGGGTGAGCGCCGGCTCGGGCAGCCGGGCCAGGTCGGGCACCTCCGGGTCGACGCCGACGGTCTCGATCGCGCACCCGTACGGCACGGCGAGGGTGCGCAGCGCGTCGCAGTGCTGGAACGGCACGTAGATCGGCGCGGTGACCACCAGCACCGGATCGCCCGGCGAGAGCCGCACGTGCTCGGCCCAGAACCGCTGGGTGTCGGCCGTGTGCGCCCGCCGCCGGTCCGGCTCGCTGGACGGGGCGGCGAGCACCCGCACCGGGGGCAGCCCCGCCGGCCGGTAGGTCCGCGAGGACCAGGAGTGGTGCGGGTGCCCCGCGTCCGTTCCGTCGGACGCGGCCGGCCCGGCCACCCGGAACGCCAGCCGGACCGCCGCGTCGAGGGCGTCCACCTCGGTCTCACCGCCCGTCACGCCCGCCTCCGCCAGCGCCCGCAGTTCGGCGTCGGACAGCGGACGGAAGCTGCCCAGCACGGCCACCTCGCCGGCCACCCGCGTGCCGGAACGCAGCAGGTGCGCGGCGTACCCGACCCGGCGCAGGCAGGCGTGCGCCAGCCCGCCGAGGACGACCAGATGGGCGTAGCCGGGGCGGGCCGGCGGGACCGGGCGGACCAGGCCGAGCGCGGACGCCGCGGCGAGCACCAGCCCGGCGGTGCGCGGGTCGAGGGCCGGCTCCCGGGCCTCGGGGCGCTCCCTGCCGCCCCGGAAGTCCCAGTGCCGGGCGGAGAAGTCGTCCAGCCACGCCAGCACCGCCGCCAGGTTCCCGGCCGGCCAGTCCCCGCCGAAGCGCGCCACCAGCTCCCGGAGTGGCGGCGAGGTCACCCAGGACCGCACGCCGTCGGCGATCTCCTGCGGGGTCGTGCCCGCCCCGCCACTCGGCAGCGCCCCGTGGGCGCCGGTGTGCCGCTGGCGCGGCGCCGACAGGTCGTCCGGGATGATCGGCACTCGCCGGATCGTACCGGCAGCCGCCTGCCCGGAGGCCGCGGCCCCATCGGCGCGCCGCCCGGCCCCCGTTGCGGAAAGAGTCGTCTCGGCCGGATCCGACTACCGGAATCGCCGCTCCGGTGCCCGAAGCGAGCCGGAAATCGTGGTGGTCGGTTGACGTGGTGTCAGGCGGTGGTCGGCGGTGCGCTACACAGTGGCAGTTGTCCCCGCGCCGTCCGGATGGGAGCGTGCGGTGACCGCCAACGCCCTGGAGGGTGCGACGATGACCGACGACCTGCTGGCCCGGCACCGGGCCGTGCTGCCTTCCTGGATGCCGCTCTACTACGCCGAGCCGATCGAGCTGGTCGCCGGCTCCGGTCGCCGGGTCACCGACGCGCGGGGACGCAGCTACCTGGACTTCTTCGGTGGCGTGCTGACCAACATGATCGGCTACGACATCCCGGAGATCCGGGAGGCCGTCGAGCGGCAGCTCCGCACGGGCGTCGTGCACAGCTCGACGCTCTACCTGATCCGCCAGCAGGTCGAGCTGGCCGAGAAGATCGCCCGGCTCTCCGGCATCCCCGACGCCCGGGTGTTCTTCACCAACTCCGGCACCGAGGCCAACGAGGCCGCCCTGCTGGCCGCCACCAACCACCGCCGCTCGCACCAGATCCTCGCGGTGCGCAACAGCTACCACGGCCGGTCGTACGCGGCGATGGGCGTCACCGGGAACCGGAGCTGGTCGGCCAGCGCGCTCAACCCTCTCCAGGTGGCCTGGCTGCACTCCGGCGAGCGGCTGCGCGGCATGCTGTCCCGGCTCGACCCGGCCGACCGGGTCGACGCCGCGGTGGAGGACCTGCGCGAGGTGCTCGCCACCCAGACGGCCGGCGACGTGGCCTGCCTGATCGCCGAGCCGATCCAGGGCGTCGGTGGGTTCGTGCACGGCCCGGACGGCCTGTTCGCCGCCTGGAAGAAGGAACTCGACGCCCACGGCATCCTGCTGATCTCCGACGAGGTGCAGACCGGTTGGGGGCGCACCGGCGAGCACTTCTGGGGGTACCAGGCGCACGGCGTCACCCCGGACCTGCTCACCTTCGCCAAGGGCATCGGCAACGGCTTCGCCCTGGCCGGGGTGGTCGGCCGGGCCGAGATCATGGAGTCGGTGCCGGCGATCAGCTTCTCCACCTTCGGCGGCAACCCGGTCTCCACGGCCGCCGGCAACGCCGTCCTGGACTACCTGCTCGACCACGACCTCCAGGCCAACGCCGCCCGCACCGGGGCGATCCTCGGCGACGGCCTGCGCGCCGCCGTGGGCGGCCTCGACTGCGTCGCCGAGGTACGCGGCAAGGGCCTGATGCTCGGCGTCGAGTTCGTCCACCCCGGCGGCGTCGAGCCCGACCCGACGCTGACGGCGCTCGTGTTCGAGGCGTGCCGGGCCGGCGGCCTGCTGGTCGGCAAGGGCGGCCTGTACGGCAACGTGCTGCGGATGGGCCCGCCGCTGACCCTCACCGAGGACGAGGCCCGCGAGGGGCTGGCCATCCTCGTCGAGGCGATCCGCAGCTCGGCGGCGGCGCCCGGGGCGGCGGCGTGAGCACGACGGGGGACGGGCCGGTGATCGGGCACTTCGTCGACGGCGAGCGGGTCGACGGCACGTCCACCCGGCGCGGCGACGTCTTCGATCCGGCCACCGGCCGGCGTACCGGGCAGGTGGCGCTGGCCTGCGCCGAGGACGTGGCGGTGGCGGTGCGGGCCGCCGGGCGGGCCGCGCGGAGCTGGCGGGACGCCTCCCTGGCGAAGCGGACGGCCGTGCTGTTCGCCTTCCGCGAGCTGGTGAACGCCCGCCGGGGCCGGCTCGCCGAGGTGATCACCGCCGAGCACGGCAAGGTGCTCGCCGACGCCGCCGGCGAGGTGCAGCGCGGCTTGGAGGTCATCGAGTACGCCTGCGGCATCCCCTCGGCGCTGCGCGGCGGGTTCAGCGAGAACGTCTCCACCGAGGTCGACTCGTACAGCCTGCGCCAGCCGCTCGGGGTGGTCGCGGTGATCTCCCCGTTCAACTTCCCGGTGATGGTGCCGCTGTGGTTCGTCCCGGTCGCGGTGGCCTGCGGCAACGCGGTGGTGCTCAAGCCGAGCGAGAAGGACCCGGGCGCGGCGCTGCTGCTGGCCGAGTGGTTCGCCGAGGCCGGCCTGCCCGACGGGGTGCTCAACGTGGTCAACGGCGACGCCGAGGCGGTCGACGCCCTGCTCGACCATCCCGACGTGCGGGCGGTGTCGTTCGTCGGCTCCACCCCGGTGGCCCGGCACGTGCACCAGCGCGGCACCGCCGCCGGCAAGCGGGTGCAGGCCCTCGGTGGGGCGAAGAACCACATGGTGGTGCTCCCGGACGCCGACCTGGACCTGGCCGCCGACGCGGCGGTCAACGCCGGGTTCGGCTCGGCGGGGGAGCGGTGCATGGCGATCTCCGCGCTGGTCGCGGTGGAGCCGGTCGCCGACGCCCTGGTGGCGCGGATCGCCGAGCGGATGGCCCGGCTGCGCACCGGCGACGGCCGGCGGGGCTGCGACATGGGCCCCCTGGTGACCGCCGCGCACGCGGCCCGGGTGCGTGGGTACGTCGAGGCGGGGGTGGCCGCCGGGGCGGTCCCGGTGGTCGACGGGCGGGACGTCGCCCCGGACGGGGACCCGGCCGGGTTCTGGCTCGGCCCGACCCTGTTCGACCGGGTCACCCCGGACATGTCGATCTACACCGACGAGATCTTCGGCCCGGTGCTCGGCGTCCTGCGGGTCGGCTCGTACGACGAGGCGGTGGACCTGGTCAACGCCAATCCGTACGGCAACGGCACGGCGATCTTCACCAACGACGGCGGCGCGGCCCGGCGCTACCAGCACGAGGTGGAGGTCGGCATGGTCGGCATCAACGTGCCGATCCCGGTGCCGATGGCGTACTACTCGTTCGGCGGCTGGAAGGCGTCCCTCTTCGGTGACCTGCACGCCCACGGCGCGGACGGGGTGGCGTTCTTCACCCGCGGCAAGGTGGTCACCAGCCGGTGGCTCGATCCCCGGCACGGCGGGGTCAACCTCGGGTTCCCCACCCAGACCTGAGCAGCCGCAGCAGCCCCGCCCCGGCCAGGTACCCGACCAGCGCCGGGGCGGGCAGGCCCAGCGGCTCGGGTGCGCTCTTCGGAGTGACGGTGTTGACCAGCAGCCCGCCGAGCGCGGCGGCGTACCCGGCGACCACCAGCGCGGTGCGGACCCGCCGACGGCCCGTCGACCGCTCCCCGGCCGACCGGCGCCGGCCGGCACGTGCCTCGACCGGCCCGAAGACGGCGACCAGGCCGGCCAGCACCAGGGCGAGCAGCAGCAGCCACGGCACCCGCCAGGCGTACCAGGCCGCGGTCCCCGCCGCCGGGGTGGGCAGCAGGCCGACCACGTCCAGCAGCCCGATCAGCAGCACGGCGGCGGTGAGGTGCCAGAGGAACACGGTCAGCACCACGGAGTTGACCGCGATCACCGCCTGCCACGGGCCGGGCCGGCGCAGCCACCGCCGCGCCGGGCCGGCCAGCAGCAGGATCAACCCGAGCTGCGCGGTGGCCAGGGCGAGCAGCGCCAGGCTGGGCGGGCCGTCGTTCTCCAACCGCTCACCGGGCACGTGCAGCATGGCGACCGGGTACGGCCCGATCGTGGTGAGCAGCAGCAGCGCGCCGAACCCGCCGACCAGCAGGGCCGTCGCCGCCCGCCGCGAGGTCGGCAGGGGGTGCCGGGTGCGGTCGCGTCCCGGGTCCCCGGCCGGCCGGGCGTGGGCGTCGTACCAGGCGAAGCCGACCTGGTGCACGGCGAGCCAGCCGGCCAGCTGGTTTCCGGTGGCCAGCGCCTCCGGCCCGACCAGCCGACCCAGGTCGCCGAGGGCCACCAGCCCGACCAGCGCCACCGGCACGGCCAGCCCGAAGCGGCGGTGCAGCGCGTGCATCGGCGGGGTGAGGGCCACGACGGCCAGGTAGGGCACGAGGAACCACAGCGGGATGGTGGCGAACCAGACCACCTCGCGGACCTGGGCCGGGTCGATGCCCCACAGGTGGGCGCCCGCCGCGCCGAGGGCCAGGACCAGCAGCAGGACGGTGGTGGGCGGCACCAGCCGGGCGCTGCGGTCGAGCAGCCAGCCGGTGGCGTCGCCGCCCCGGCGTCGGTGCGCGGTCAGCGAGGCGGCGTTGGCGAACCCGCCGACCAGGAAGAACACCGGCAGCACCTGGGCGACCCAGGTCAGCGGGTACGCCCACGGCAGGTCGCCGAGCGCCGAGTGCCCGGTGGGCCGCCCGGCGGCGTCCCGGCCGATCACGGTGACGCCCCAGTGACCGACGACGACCATCCCGATCGCGACCGCCCGGAGCAGGTCGACGTAGCGCTCGCGCCCTGCCGGCGTGCGCTCGGCGAGCTGCCGGAGGCGGCGCATGGGCTCAGGCTATGCCAGGTCGGGCTGCCCGGTGGTGATAACGGTTCGGTGGCCAGGGCTTGAAGTCGACGCGCTCCTGCCGTAGAAATTCTTCAGTCGACTTCAGTGACGTGAAGAGAAAAAACAGATCCGCCCGGGACGATCCGAGGAGCAACGATGGACAGGCGTGACATCCTGCGGCGCAGCGCCGCCGCCGGCCTGCTGGCCACCCCCGCCGCCGGCCTGCTCGCCGGCTGCGCCAGCTCCGGCGGCGACGACTCCGCCGACGCCAAGGTGTACAAGGGCACCAAGTCCGCGCAGAACCCGCTCGGGGTCGCCGAGGACGCCCCGCTGGAGGTCGTCATCTTCAACGGCGGCTTCGGCGAGGACTACGCCAAGGCCCACGAGGCGATGTACACCGCGAAGTACCCGAAGGCCAAGATCAAGCACTCGGCCACCGCGGAGATCAGCAAGACCCTCCAGCCGCGCTTCGTCGACGGCACCCCGCCGGACGTGGTGAACAACTCCGGCGCCGGGCAGATCGACTTCAACGGCCTGGTCTCCCAGAACGCCCTCGCCGACCTGGGCGAGCTGCTCGCCGCCCCGAGCCTCGACATCCCCGGCAAGACCGTCAAGGACACCCTGCTGCCGGGCGTGGTCGAGGTCGGGTCGTACGACGGCAAGTTCCTGGTGATGAACTACACCTACACCGTCTACGGCATCTGGCACTCCAGCAAGCTCTTCGCCGACCGGGGCTGGGAGTACGCGAAGACCTGGGACGAGCACATCGCCCTGTGCAAGAAGATCAAGGCGGCGGGCATCGCCCCCTGGACGTACGCCGGCAAGCACCCCCGCTACATGAGCTGGCCGGTGATCTCCACCGCGATCAAGTTCGGCGGCGCCTCGGTCGCCACCGCGATCGACAACCTGGAGCCCAACGCCTGGAAGTCCGACGGGATGAAGGCCGCGGCCGACGCCTGGCACCAGATCGTCAAGGACAAGTTCATCCTCGACGGCACGCCCGGCCTGGACCACGTCCAGTCGCAGACCGCGTGGTGCCAGGGCAAGGCCGCGTTCATCTCCTGCGGCTCCTGGCTGGAGAACGAGCAGAAGGCGGTCACCCCGGCCGGGTTCAACATGACCGTCGCACCGACGCCGAGCCTGGGCAGCGGCGACAAGCTGCCGTTCGAGGCGGTCCGGGGCACCGCCGGCGAGCCGTTCATGGTGCCGGCCAAGGCGAAGAACGTCGCCGGCGGCCTGGAGTACTTCCGCACCATGCTGTCGAAGCAGGGCGCCCAGGACTTCACGAAGAAGGTCGCCAGCCTGCCCGTGATCGCCGGCGCCACCGAGGGCGTCGAGCTGCCGTACGGGCTGACCACCGTGGTCAAGGCCCTGGAGGCGTCCGGCGACAGCGGCTTCAACTGGGTCTACAACAACTACTACCGCAAGCTGGAGCGCAACCTGGTCGACGCCGCCTGCGGCGAGTTCTTCAGCGGGCGGATCGGCCCGGCGGAGTTCCTCGACCAGTGCCAGAAGCACGCCGACTCGATCGCCCAGGACACCTCGATCAAGAAGTACAAGCGGTCGGCGTGAAGCACGGCAGGCTCCCGCTGATCGTCACCTTCCTGGTGCCGCCCCTGCTGCTCTACGTCGTCTTCGTCGTGTCGCCGTACCTGCAGGCGTTCCAGATCTCCACCACCGACTGGCTCGGCTACTCGGCCGAGGCCAACCCGGTGGGCCTGGCCAACTTCAAGGCCCTGTGGCACGACGACTACGTGTGGAACGCGCTGAAGAACAACGCGATCCTGCTCGCCCTGGTGCCCGTGTTCACCATCGCGTTCGGGCTGTTCTTCGCCACCATGCTCAGCATGGGCGGGCGCCGGGGCCGGGCCGGGGTCACCGGGGTACGCGGCGGCGCGTTCTACCGCACCGTCTACTTCTTCCCGCAGGTGCTCTCCGTGGTGATCATCGCGGCGCTGTGGAAGGAGGCCTACCACCCCACGAGCGGGCTGCTCAACGGCATCCTGGGGACGGTGGGGGTGACCGGGCCGGTCTGGCTGGGCGACCCGGACGTCGCCTTCTGGTGCGTGCTGGCGGTGATGGTGTGGTCCAACGTCGGGTTCTACGTGGTGCTCTTCGGGGCCGCCATGTCGGCGATCCCGAGGGAGATCTACGAGGCGGTGCTGCTCGACGGGGCGTCCCGGTGGGCCACCCTGCGCCGGATCACCATCCCGCTGCTCTGGGACACCGTGCAGGTCGCCTGGATTTACCTGGCCGTCGCGGCCCTGGACGGGTTCATCCTGGTGCAGCTCATGACCAACGGCGGCCCCAACTTCTCCTCGGACGTGATCGGGGTGCGGATGTACGACACGGCGTTCGGCAGCGAGAACAAGTTCGGCTACGCGTCGGCGATCGGCGTGGTGATGTTCTTCCTGACCCTGTCGGTGGCCGTGTTGTCGCTGCGGGTCAGCCGGCGGGAACGGATCGAGCTGTCATGACCGCTCTGGACAGGCCCGTCGGCGTGGTCGTCGACGGTGACCGGAACGCCCGGGAGCTCCGGCCGGTGCGCCGCGAGCGGGGGGTCGTGAACTTCCTCTCGCACGGCTTCCTGCTGTTCTGGAGCGCGTTGACCGTGCTGCCGCTGCTGTGGATGTTCATCAGCTCGTTCAAGACCAACGCCGAGATCATCGCCGACCCGTGGGGCCTGCCCGACGCGCTGCGGTTCGACAACTGGGCCCGGGCCTGGACCGGGGCGCACATCGGCCGGTACTTCCTCAACAGCGCCGTGGTGGTCACCGGCTCGGTCGCCCTCACCATGCTGATGGGGGCCACCGCCGCGTACGTCTTCGCCCGGTACGAGTTCCGGGGCCGCCAGCTCGCCTACTACCTGTTCGTCGGCGGGCTGATGTTCCCGGTCTTCCTGGCCCTGGTGCCGCTGTTCTTCGTGGTCCGCAGCGCCGGGCTGTTCGGCACCTGGACCGGGCTGGTGCTGGTCTACGCGGCGTACTCGCTGCCGTTCACGGTCTTCTTCCTCACCGCCTTCTTCCGCACCCTGCCCACCTCGGTGGCGGAGGCGGCGCTGGTCGACGGGTGCGGCCACTTCCGGCTGTTCTTCCGGGTGATGCTGCCGATGGCCCGGCCGGGACTGATCAGCGTCGCCATCTTCAACTTCCTCAGCCACTGGAACCAGTTCCTGCTGCCACAGGTGCTGCTCCAAGGCGACGAGTCGAAGTGGATGCTCGCCCAGGGCCTGGCCGCCCTGTCGATCAGCCAGGGGTACGCCGGCGACTACGCCCAGCTCTTCGCCGGCCTCACCATCGCGGTGATCCCGGTGCTGGTGGTGTACCTGCTCTTCCAGCGTCAGGTGCAGTCCGGGCTCACCGCCGGCCAGCTCAAGTAGGTAGCGGTTCTGGCGTGGCGCCCCCACCGGCCGTGCGGCGGGTCGGCCCGGCTGACGTGGTCCCGGCCGACCCCCCGCCGGCCGGCTCACCCGGGCTGCCGTCGCTGTCAGCCGGTTCGGGGCCGTCCGGGTCCATCTCGGCGCAGACCAGCTCGTCGAGGCTGGCCCGGACCCCGTCGGCCTTCGGGTCGTCGACGTCGTCGAGGATGGCAAGCGCGTGCCGCCACGCGGCGGCGGCCCGCTCGGGGTCGCCGGCCTCGCGCAGGGTGTCGCCGAGGTTCGCCCCGGCCTCGGCCTCGCCGTGCCGGTCACCGAGCGCCACGAACAGCTTCTGGGCCCGGCGGTACAGCTCGGCGGCCCGGGCGTGCTCGCCGAGCAGCCGGTGGACGTAGCCGAGGCTGTCCAGCGTCATGGCGACGCCGTCCAGGTCGCCCTGCTCGTCGAGCAGGACCAGCGCCCGTTCGCAGTCCGCGATCGCCTGCCGGTGGTCGCCGAGCTGGGCGTGGCACCAGCCGACCGAGTTGAGGGTACTCGCCTCACCGCCGCGGTGGCCGGTGCGCCGGAACAGCTCCAGGGCCCGCAGGTCGTGCCGCAGCGCGATGGCGTGCTGGCCCGACCGCTCGGCGATCCAGCCCAGGCTGCGGTGCGTGAACGCCTCGTTGAGCTGGTCGCCCAGCTCGCCGAACAGCTCCAGCGCGCGCGACTGGTGGGCGCGGGCGTCCACGAACCGGCCGAGCCGGGTGGCGGCGCCGCCGAGAAAGCGGTGCGCGTGGGCCGCGGCGGCCGGGTCGCCGAGCCGGCGGGCTGCGCCCAGGGCGATCTCCTGGGTGCCGGTCCAGTCGTGCCAGTGCCCACGCAGGTCGAAGAAGCTGACGCAGGCGGCGGCGAGCTGCCAGGCGTGCCCGTCGTGGCCGGTGTCGGCCGCCTGCTCGACGGCGGCGACGAGCACCCGGTGCTCCGCGGCGAACCAGACCAGCGCGGCGGCTCGGTCGTCGAATCGTTCCGGGGCCGCCCCCGGCGTCGGGTCGGCGAGCGTGAGCGGACCCCGGGGCGGCTGCAGCGGCCGCTCGGCGGCGTGCGCGCTGTGCAGGTAGTGGTCGAGCACCCGGCGGGTCGCCGCCCGTCGGTCGGGCTCCGGGTCCGCGTCGGCCAGCTCCCCGGCGTACGCGCGCAGCAGGTCGTGGCAGGTGAAACGGCCGGGCTCGTGCTCGGTGACCAGGTGCGCGTCGACCAGCTCGGCGAGCAGCGGCCGGACCTCGGGCACTGCTGCGCCGGCGAGGCTGGCCACCGCGGTGACCCCGATGTCCGGCCCGGGGGCAAGCCCGAGCAGCCGGAACAGCCGGGCGGCCGGCGTGCCGACCTGCGCGTACGACCAGGACAGGACGGCCCGGACGTCGATGCTGGGCTCGGTGCCGGCGAGCGGGTCGAGGTGCCGGGGAGCGTCGCGCAGCTCGGCGGCGATGGTGGCCAGCGGGAAGCGCGGGCGGGTGGCGGCGCGGGCGGCGACGATCGCCAGGGCCAGTGGCAGGCCGGCGCAGTGCCGCACGATCTCGTCGACCGCCGTCGGTTCCGCCGCCACCCGGCCGGCGCCGAGCCGGCCGACCAGCAGCGCTGTCGACTCCTCGGTGGCGAGCAGTTCCAGGGCGATCGGCCGGGCGCCCTCCACCGCGATCAGGCCGGGTAGCTGGCTGCGGCTGGTGACCAGCGCCATGCAGCCGGAGTAGCCCGGCAGCAACGGGCGGACCTGGTCGGCGTCCCGGGCGTTGTCGAGGAGCAGGAGCATCCGCCGGCCGGTCAGCAGGCTTCGGAACAGGTTGATCTGCGCGTCGGTGCCGGTCGGGACCCGATGCCGGGGGACGTCCAAGGCGTCCAGGAAGCCGCGTACCGCCTCGGCGGGCGGGACCGGATCCTTCGACGGATCGAAGCCCCGCAGGTTGACGTGGAGCTGACCGTCCGGAAAGTGGTCGCGGATTCGCTGGGCCCAGTGGGTCGCCAGGGTCGTCTTGCCCACCCCGGCGGCCCCGGTGACGATCGCGATCACCGGGGCGCCCGGCTTCACGTCGGCCTCGGCGAGCAACTCGTCGAGGCCCGCCAGGGCGTTCTGCCGACCGGTGAACGCGGTTGAGGCGGGTGGGAGTTGGGCGGGCACCGGCAGCGCCGGACCGGGCCGGTCCGGGGTGCGGGGTGCCGTCGCCTCCGGGCCGTGCGCCGGCTCGTGGTCCCGTACCTCGGTGGTCCCGGCGCGGCTCAGGTCGCTGTCGGCTGTCAGGCCGCTGAGCCGCTCCCCGGTGAGTCGTTCCCAGCGCGTCGCCCAGGCCCCCGCGTCGATCGGATCCACCCCGAGCGCGAGCAGCAGCCGGTCGAGGACGTCGAGGGGCATCGCGGTGCGCCCGGTCAGATAGTTCGCCAGGCTGCTCTTGGGCACCCCGGTGGCCGCCGTCAGGTCCTGGAGCGACAGCCTGGCTTTGCCGCGCTGACGGGCCGCGCGGACCCGTAGCGAGTTCAGCTCCGCCAACAACTCCTGCTCCGTCCCAGGGCTGTCCACTCCGGACCGATCTTGGGAGTTGTCGCTCACCCGCGCATCGTGCCAGGCACCGTCCACGGTCGTCCATGGACGTCCAGAAACCCAGGCGCGGCCTTTCCCGGGTGCCACCATCGGCGGATCGCCACACCCACCCGACGGCCGGCGTTCGGCGTCGGCGGCGGTCACCTGTTCAGCCCGAACTGGCGAAAGGAGAAACATGTCGAAAAGCCGTCGTCGTTTGTTGTCCGCCGGCGTACTGGCCGGTCTCACCATGGCGCTGCTACCCCAGGCCCCGCAGGCACAGGCGGCGCTGGTGCCGCCGCCGCCGGCGTGCACCTGGGAGAGCCACTGCTACGGCGTGATTACCTGGCCCCACGCCGACGTGTCCGGCGCCGAGGCCGAGATCGGCACCTACTCCATGTACGTGCCGGACACCGGCAGCCAGTTCGCCACCTCCGAGATGTGGGTCAACTTCGATCATCCGACGGCTTCGGCCTGGGTGGAATTCGGGGTCATCCGGTTTGCCGGGTACCCGTGCGGCAACGGTGCCCCACACTGGTTCAGCGCCGCCGGCCGTCCGGGATACGCCTGGGAGATGCGCTGCCACGGAAGCGCGGCCCTGAACACCAAGTCCGTCCTGCGCGCCGAGGAGCCCTCCAACGGCACCTGGGACCTGTACCGCAACGGTGCCTACGTGACGCGCTGGTCCGGCACCCCGGCGTCGACGAGCAATCTCGACGTCGGCGTGGAGGTCACCAATCCGTCGACCGTCCTGAGCATGACCGCCGGAAAGTTGAAGTACCGGACGGCGGCCGACAAGGTGTGGAAGACCGGTTGGGCCAGCCCGAGTTACCCGGTCGGCCAGCCCGATCCCAGCGGAACGCCCTGCTACACGCTCTGGGTGGCCAGCCCCACCGACATGCGGGCCCGCTGCAACACGGACGGCACGCTGGCCACCGGATCCCCGGCGGCAGCTCCGGGGCAGGGGCGCCCGTCGGGCTCCGTTGCGGACAAGGCGCAGCGGCTCGCCGCCTGGGCCGGTGACGCCGGGGCGACGAGCGTCCGGTCGATGCGGAGCAGCGGCGCGGAGGCCGCGGCCCGGCTGGGGACGGACGTCGGAACGGATCGCGCCGTCACCGTTGTCGAACTCGACGGCGACTTCACCGGTGAGCACCTGCCGAGGCCGCGCGGAGCGGCGGCGCAGAGCGGAGAACACCTGACCCTCGTCTTCGACGAGGCGGGCGACCTGCTGACCATGCGGTTGGCCCGGCAGCCGTAGCCGCCCCGGCTGCCGAGTGGCAGTCCTCGTGGGTGCCCCACCGTGGTCCACCTGTTCACAGGCCCGTGGCGAGCCGACCGGTTCGGCCGCTCAGAGAGGATGAACATGCTGTCCAGATCACGATCGGTGCCAGGGAGGGTTCTCGTCTGCGTGGCGGCCACCGCGGCCGTCGTGGCCCTGGCCCCCGCACCGGCGTCGGCCGACCTCAGCCACTTCAACAAGAACGCCCAGGACGGCGGGAACGTCTCCTACTGCTTCACGTCCAGCGTCACGTCCTACATCCGGGACAACATGACCGGGGCGATGAACTACATGGACACCCGCCTGTCGGCCATCCCGGCGGTCACCTACCACTCGACCTGCGACGTGGCGGTGGGGGACGGGACGCCCCGCACCGACATCGCCTGGTTCGACGCGTGGCGCGACGGGGTGTACGGCGAGGCGTTCTGCAAGTACGCGTGGCCCAACGACGGTTCGTCCAACCAGGGCGAGTGCGACCAGAACCACGTGTACCTGGTCGGTTCGGCCATCGCCCGGGACGCCCCCGACGACGAGCACGGGTACTCGTCGGTCGCCTGTCACGAGGCGGGACACACGCTCGGTTTCAAGGGCCACCAGGATCCTCCACCGGCCAGCCAGCGCGACTGCATGGCGGGCGGCGACATCGGCACCGTCCGGTCGACCGACGCCATCTACAGCGCCCACAACACGTCCGACTTCAACGCCTACTACGACTGAGGGGCCACCCATGCGACAGCGAAACTCACGCGTGCTGGGCGTCGTCCTGGCCGCCGCGTGTGTGATCACTCTGGTGCCGGGCTGCGGTGACGGCGCGGCCCGCACGTCGGACGAGGCCGTGGTCAGCGCATCCGCAGTGGATCCCCGGGCGCTGCGGTTCAAGGAGTACTCCTACACCCCCCAGCAGACGCCGGAGGCGTTGGCGGCGGCGGACTACATCAAAGTCACCGCGGTCGGGACCGTCGAGGGTTTCCGGGAGGGCGTGACGTACCTGACGGAGCCGGCCGACACCCCCTATCCCCGGGTCTACATGGTGGTGCGGGTGGATCGGACATTCAAGGGCGCTGCCGACCGCAGTGTCCTGTCGGACGGCCGACTGTTCGTCGAGTTCGACCGGGGGCCGATCAACACGCTGGACGGAAAGACGCCGTTGAATTCAATGGATGTGTTCGAGCGTGAGGTTCCGCAGGGGACCAGGGTCGCCCTCTTCCTCACCGATGCGCCGACTATTTCCAACCGGGTGTTGAATGCGGAACTCGCTCCCCGGGTACGGACGTTGGTTCCCCACCCGCAGGGCCTCGTTTTCGAGGACAGGAGTCGATCCGGCGGCGAGCG
Organism: Micromonospora sp. CA-111912; assembly: GCF_050948415.1. Taxonomy (NCBI): domain Bacteria; kingdom Bacillati; phylum Actinomycetota; class Actinomycetes; order Micromonosporales; family Micromonosporaceae; genus Micromonospora; species Micromonospora sp. CA-111912. The sequence continues at coordinate 4,977,947 of NZ_CP192007.1, read as the reverse complement.
CCTGGTGCCCGGGCTGATCGCGCCCCAGGAGCTCCCTCGGCCATGGCGTGCCATCTCATCGCTGGACGAGCTGACGAATCGCATGGCGAAGGTCCGGCAATAACCGATCGATTCGGAGGAAACAATGCGGAAGAGAATGATGTTCACCCCCCTCGCGTTGGGCGCGGTGCTCGCGATCGGTGGGGTCGCCGCGCCCGCCCAGGCGGTCGCCGGCGTGGGATCCGGCTCTGCGGCGGCGCCCGCCGCCGGGGCAGCCGCGGCCTGCGCGTTGGTCTGGAACGACAAGTACACGGCGGGGATCTCGTGCGACTACGGCCCGTTCAAGGGGTGGGCGAGGTGCAGCAACGGGGCGGTGGCCTTCGGCACCAGAGCGGCCGCCGGGGCGACGTCGTACGCCTACTGCTCGCAGTACGGCACCACTCTCAAGCAGAACCCGGTCGAATGGGGTGCGTCGGCCGCGTAGGGACGTTCAGGGGGTGCCGGCTAGGCCGGTACCCCCTCATACGGATGGAGACGAATTGTGAATCTGATGAGGAAGGCGGGAGCCGCGCTGGTGGCGCTCACGGTCGGCCTGGGTGTCGCCACGTCGTGGGCGAGCCCGGCCCTGGCGGCGGTCGCCTGGGAGAAGAATGTCGCCACCGGCGGGGACGTCGACAACGGACATCCCAAGAACTGCACCGTCGACGATCCTTTCAGCCATTCCGTCGCGTGCTGGCAGCCGTACGGTGACGTGCTCTGGATTTCCAACAACAGCACGCTCGGCAGCACGCCCACCGCGGTCTGGTGGAACTACTACCCGAGCGACAGCACGCTTTACCGGCAGGGCACCTGCACCTTCACCTCCACCGGTTGGGGGTACTGCAACAAGGACATGCACGAGGGCAGCCTGATCAAGCTCCGGGTCTGCGACAGTCCCGATTCGGATCGGCAGTGCTGGACGTCGATCATCAGTACCCGGGCGTGATCGACGCCCCGCGTCCGCCGGTGGGGTGAGGCGCTCCGGCTGCTCGGGGGGTACGGGGGAGCAGCCGGGGCGTCGGCGGGCGTGGGTCGTGCTCGACCGGCGCCGTCAGGTCGTCGGCGGCACCAGCAGCGGATGAAGGGCCGCCGGGTCGGTGACCTCGGGCAGGTCCCGGGCGGCGAGCCAGGCCGCCGCCGCGGCACCGTCGCCGGCTGCGCGCAGCGGCGCGTCCGGCCATCGCCGGCCCAGCTCCACCCGGACCGCTGCGGCCAGCGGGGTGTCGCCGGTGAGCAGGCCGCCGCCGAGGACCACCGGGTCGACAGCGCCGGGCGGACGGATCCGCCCGGCGCTTTCCGCCAGGTGCCCGGCGGCCTCGTCGAGCAGCCCGGTGGCGACCGGGTCGCCCGCGGCGGCGGCGACCACCACCAGCGGCGCCAGCCGGGCCAGCTCCACCGGCGGGCGGCGGGTGACGACCTGGACCACCGTGTCGACGGTGTCCCGGGGGCGGGCCGCCACCCGGTCGGAGCCGACCAGTTCGGTGAGCACCTGGGCGGCCAGCGTGCCCGGCGTCTGCGCGGAGTCCAGGTCGGCCAGGAGCCGGCGGACCGCCTCGCGGCCCAGCCAGAACCCCGAGCCCGCGTCGCCGAGTAGCCAGCCGTGCCCGTCGGCCACGCGATCCAGCCGGAGGTCGCTGACCTGCGCGGCGATCGCGCCGGTGCCGGCGATGAGCACCGTGCCGTCCGGGCTGGCGGTGCCCGAGGCGTACGCCACCAGGGCGTCGCCGTGCACCGTGCAGGGGCAGCGTAGCCCGGCGTCCCGCCAGGCCCGGTCGAAGGCGGCCTTCCCGGCCGGGTCGGCGAGCAGCCGGCCGGCGCCGGCGAGCCCGATGGTACCGGCTCGGACCCGGGCCGGGTCCACCCCCGACAGGGCCCCGCGCAGGGCGGTCAACAGCTCCCCGGCGGCCCGCTCGGCGCCGTGGCTGGTCGGGTTGCCCCCGCTACCCCGGCCGGTGCCGAGGCGCTCCCCGGCCAGGGTGAGGGCGACCGCCCGGGTGGACGTACCCCCGACGTCGAGACCGACCACGACGGTGTCGGACATCGTTGGGCCTCCCTGGACTAGCGGTGGTGCGGGCGGATTCATGCTGGTCGGCCCCGCCGCCGGAGGCAAGACCCGGGCCCGGTCGTGGGCCGTGGTCCAGGTAACGGTTTGAAAACTTCGCCCACGGTCTTGACACCGGGGGGTCGTTAGTAAGAAATTTTACCACTAACAGTTAAGAACCTTTTCCGAAAGGCGTCGCATGGTGGATCACGAGGCGGAGACCCCCGAGGGCACCGCCGTGGTCGACGCCGACACGGCCGACCGGCGGGGCTCGCTCCCCACCGACGGCGTGCTCGCCCGGGTCCGGGCCGGCGTGGGCGAGCTGACCGGCGCCCTGCGCAGGGTCGCCGAGCACGTGCTCAGCGACCCGGAGGCGGCGGCCCGCGCGACCATCGTCGAGCTGGCCGAGCGCAGCGGCACCTCCCCGGCCACCATCACCCGGTTCTGCCGGGCGATGGGCTTCGAAGGATACGCGGACCTGCGGCTCGGCATCGCCGCCGAGACCGGCCGGGCCCGCTCCGCCGGCTGGACCGTCGACATCGGCCGGGAGATCCAGCCCGGCGACCCCCTGGCGCGGGTGCTCGGCCAGATCATGGCGGCCGACACCCGGGCCATGCACGACACCGCGGCGCTGCTCGACCTGACCGAGGTCGAGCGGGCGGCGGTGGCCATCGCCGGCGCCAGCCGGGTCAACATCTTCGGCGCCTCCGGCAGCGCCCTGGTCGGCGCGGAGATGCAGTTCAGCCTGCACCGCATCGGGGTGGCCGCCTGGGCCTGGAGCGACGTGCACGAGGGGCTGGCCAGCGCCGCGCTGCTGGGCCCCGGCGACGTGGCGCTGGGCATCTCGCACACCGGGCAGACCCGGGAGACCATCGAGATGCTCGCCGAGGCGGGCAGCCGGGGCGCGACCACCGTCGCCCTCACCGGCTTCCCCCGTTCGCCGCTGGCCGAACTGGCGGACATCGTGCTGCTCACCGCGAGCCAGGCCACCACCTTCCGGCCGGACGCGCTGTCCGCCCGGCACCCGCAGCTCGTCGTGCTCGATCTGCTCTACATCGCGGTGGCGCAGCGCACCCACGCCCGCGCCCACGCGGCCTTCCGGCGCACCGCCCAGGCCGTCGACGGGCACAAGGCGGAAAAGGGGGCCGCCGCATGATCAGCGCACAGGGGTACGCTGCCGCCGTCCGTCCCGTCCTCGACCGGGTCGTCGACTCGCAGGCCGAGGCGGTCGGCCGGGCCGCCGACCTGATCGCCGCCAGCCTGCGCGCCGGCGGGGTGCTCCAGGCGTTCGGCGCCGGCCACTCCGAGGTGTTCGCCGCCGAGCTGGTGGCCCGGGCCGGCGGGCTGGTCCCGACCAACCGGATCACCCTGCACGACCTGGTGCTGCACGGCGACGCTCCCCGCGACGTGCTCACCGATCCGAAGCTGGAACGCGACCCGGCCGTCGCCCACCAGCTCTACGCCCTGGCCGCCCCGCGCCTGCGGGACGTCTTCCTGATCGCGTCCCAGTCCGGCATCAACGGCTCGGTGGTCGAGCTGGCGACGCTGGTCAGGGGCAACGGCCATCCGCTGATCGCGGTCACCTCCGTCGAGCACACCGCGCGGGTCGCCCCTCGGCACCCGTCGGGGCACCGGCTCGCCGACCTCGCCGACGTCGTGCTGGACAACGGCGCGCCGTACGGTGACGCACTGCTGCCGCTCGAGGGCGGCGGCGCGGTCTGTGCGGTCTCCTCGGTCACCGCCGCGCTGCTGGCGCAGCTGCTGACCGCCGAGGTCGTACGACGGTTCCACCAGGCCGGAGAGGTACCCCCTGTTTACCTCTCCGCCAACGTCCCCGGTGGGGACGAGCACAACCTCGCCCTTGAGTCGCGGTACGCCGGGCGTCTCCGGCGAACCGCCTGATTCGACACCACCAAGGAGAGACAACGATGTCGGTTACCCCCGAGCACCCGGCCGATTTGAACCGCCGGACCCTGCTGCGCCGCGCCGCCGCCGCTGGCCTGCTCGCCATCCCGGCCGCCGGCCTGCTCAGCGCCTGCGCGACCAGCGGCTCCGACGAGGAGGGCAACACCAAGGCCGAGACCGGCACCAAGAGCGCCACCAACCCGCTCGGTGTCAAGGACGACGCCCCGCTGGAGGTGGTCATCTTCAACGGCGGTTACGGCGAGAAGTACGCCACCGACGTGCACGAGCCGCTCTACAAGAAGGCGTTCCCCAAGGCGGAGGTCAAGCACCAGGCGACCCAGGCGGTTTCCACGGTGCTCCAGCCCCGGTTCGCCTCCGGCAACCCGCCGGAGTTCGTCAACAACTCGGGCGAGAAGCTGATGGACTTCGGCGCCCTGGTCGCCGACGGGCAGCTTCAGGACCTCACCGAGCTGTGGGACGCCCCGTCGGTCGACGACCCGAGCAAGAAGGTCCGCGACACCGTGGTCCCCGGCACCGTCGATGTCGGCTCGTTCAACGGCAAGCCGTACGTTCTCTACTACGTCTCCACCGTCTTCGGCATCTGGTACTCCGGCAAGCTGTTCAAGGACAACGGCTGGGCGCCCGCGAAGGACTGGAGCGAGTTCATCGCCCTGCTCGACAAGATCAAGGCCAAGGGCATCACCCCCTACGGCTACGCCGGCGCGAACGCCGCGTACTACCAGTGGAACGTGATCCTCACCCAGGCCGCGAAGATCGGCGGCGCGGACGTGGTGAAGAACATCGACAACCTGGAGGACGGCGCCTGGCAGCAGGACGCCGTCAAGCAGGCCGCCACGGCGTGGGCCGAGATCGGTGCCAAGTACGTGGACAAGAGCTTCGAGGGGCTCAAGCACACCGACGTCCAGCTCCGGCAGAACCAGTACAAGTTGGGCTTCTACCCCAGCGGCGACTGGCTGGAGGGCGAGCAGAAGAAGGACACCCCGGCCGGCTTCGAGTACCAGCTCATGCCGGTGCCGAGCCTGGCGGCGTCCGACAAGCTGCCGGCCACCGCCCTGCGGGCCACGGCCGGTGAGGGCTACTTCGTCTCGGCCAAGAGCAAGAACCCGCGCGGCGGCCTGGAGTACATGCGCCAGATGCTGTCCACGGCCGGCGCGAAGGGCTTCACCGAGGTGGTCAAGGCCCCGACCGTCGTCACCGCCGGCTCCGAGGGATACGCCTTCCCGCCCGGCGTGGCCAGCTCCCAGGCCGCGCTCAAGGCGGCCGGCCAGGACGTGTTCAACATCTACTTCGACGGCTGGTACAAGGAGCTGGACACCGAGGTCCGCACCGCCACCAACGAGCTGATGTTCGGTCGGATCAAGGCCGACGCCTTCGTGGAGCGGGTGCAGAAGCGCGCCGACGCCATCAAGAAGGACAGCTCCATCACCAAGTTCAAGCGCTGATCGGAGCGGGGTCATGCGGCACGGCAAGTATCCATTTGTGATCGGGTTCCTCTTCGCCCCGGTCACGCTGTACGTGGTCTTCGTCATCGCACCGTACGCCCAGGCGTTCCAGATTTCGATGACCAACTGGCGGGGCCTGTCCGCCCCCCAGTGGGTGGGCTTCGACAACTACCGCAGGCTGCTGGACGACGGCAACTTCTGGAAGGCGGTCCAGCACCACGGCGTACTGCTGCTTGCCCTGCCGCTGATCACGATCGCCATCGCGCTGTTCTTCTCCTTCCAGCTCAACGTGGGCGGCCGGAGCGTCGGCGGTCAGCGTCAGGGGGTCTGGGGGGCGAGGTTCTACCGGGTGGTGTTCTTCTTCCCCCAGGTCCTGGCGGTGGCGATCATCGCGGTGCTGTTCCAGATGGTCTACCGGCCCAACGAGTCGGGCCTGATCAACGGCGTGCTGATGGAGTTCGGTCTCGACCCGGTGCTGTTCCTGGTCAAGCCGAACCTGGCGCTCTGGTCGATCATCGCGGTGCTGGTCTGGCAGGCCGTCGGCTTCTACGTGGTGCTCTTCTCGGCCGGGATGGCCTCCATCCCGGGCGAGATCTACGAGGCGGCCGAGATGGACGGGGCGACCCGGGTCACCCTCTTCTTCCGGGTCACCCTGCCGCTGCTCTGGGACACCCTCCAGGTGGCCTGGGTCTACCTCGGCATCGCCGCGTTCGACGCGTTCGCCATCGTCGCGGTGCTCTCGGTGGACAGCGGGGGCCCCGACGGGGCGACCACGGTGCTGGCGAACGAGATCTACCGCAACGCGTTCGTCTACTCGAAGTACGGCTACGCCTCGGCGATGGGCGTGGCGCTGTTCTTCCTCACCCTCACGTTCGCGGCGCTGACGCTGCGGCTGACCAAGCGGGAAAGCGTGGAGTACTGACATGAAGACCACGTTGCCGTCGGCGCCGGCGGCGCTGCCACCCCGTACAGGGAAGTCCACCACCGGGCCCGACCCGAAGAGCCAACGCTCGGAGGTGCGACTGCTCGCCGGCCTCGGTCACATCGCGCTCGCAGTCTGGGCAGTGATCGTCATCGTGCCGATCCTGTGGACGTTCCTCGCGGCGTTCAAGAACACCAGCGAGATCTTCAGCAGCCCGTGGACGCTGCCGGCCGAGCTGCGCTGGGAGAACTTCAGCCGGGCGTGGACCAAGGCGCACGTCGGCCGGTACTTCGTCAACAGCGTCATCGTGGTCGGGTGCAGCACCTTCGCCACCATGCTGCTCGGGTCGATGGCCGCGTACGTGCTGGCTCGCTACAAGTTCTGGGGCAACCGGGCGGTATACTACCTGTTCGTCTCGGGGCTGGCGTTCCCGGTCTTCCTGGCCCTGGTGCCGCTGTTCTTCGTGGTGAAGAACCTGGGCCTGCTGGACACCCACACCGGCGTGATCCTGGTCTACACCGCGTACTCGCTGCCGTTCACCGTGTTCTTCCTTGCGGCGTTCTTCCGCACGCTGCCGAGCTCGGTGGCCGAGGCCGGGATGATCGACGGCTGCTCGCACACCCGGCTGTTCTTCCAGGTGATGGTGCCGATGGCCAAGCCGGGCCTGATCAGCGTCGCGATCTTCAACATCATCGGCCAGTGGGCGCAGTACCAGCTGCCGTTGGTGCTGCTGTCCAACGCCAAGGACAAGTGGGTGCTCACCCAGGGCATCGCGGATATCTCGGTCAATGCGGGCTACGAGGCCGACTGGTCCGGCCTCTTTGCCGCCCTCACCATCGCCATCCTGCCGATGATCATCGTGTACGCCGTGTTCCAGCGGCAGATCCAGTCCGGTCTGACCTCCGGCGCGGTGAAGTAGGCCCACCCGCGCCCCGCCGGGCGCACGTACTACGGGAGTGACCAACCCCTCCAGGGGATGGTCACTCCCGTACGTCGTGCCCGTGCCCGGCGAGGGAGTGTCACAGGGGCGAGGCAGAATCACGTCCGTGCTGGTGGCGGTGGTGTCGGACGACCGGGGCGGGGGAGTGTTGCAACCCCTCGACCCCGTCGGCCGGCCCGCGGCCCCGGCCGAGCCGGTGGCCGACCTCGCCGCCGCCGTGGCCGCCCGGGAGGCCGCGGAGCATCCGCGCTGGGTCTGGGCCTGCGGCGCGGCCGTCTACCCGGCGCTGCTGCGCGCCGGGGTCCGGCTCGACCGTTGCCACGACGTCGAGCTGACCGAGTCGCTGCTGCTCGGGCACGCCGGCCGCTGGGGTGAGCCCCGCTCGCTCGCCGCCGCCTGGGCCCGGCTGACCGGCGCGCCGGTGCCGCCGGACCCGCCGCCCCGCGCAGCCGAACCGCCGGGCCACGGGCAGGGCGCGCTCTTCGACGCGCTGCCCGGCCCGCCGGGCCCGGGCGTCGAGGCCCTGACCCGGGTGTACGCCGACCAGCTCGCCCGGGTCGCGGCCACCGAGCACCCCGGCCGGTTCCGGCTGCTGGTGGCCGCCGAGTCGGCCGGTGCCCTGATCGCGGGCGAGATGGGCGCGACCGGGCTGCCCTGGCGCGCCGAGGTGCACGACGAGCTCCTCACCGAGCTGCTCGGCGAGCCGTCCCTGGTCGGCGGCCCGCCCCGTCGGCTGGCCGAGTTGGCCGCCGGGATCGCGGCGGCGTTCGGGCTGCGCCAGGTGCACGTCGACTCCCCGGCCGAGCTGCTCAAGGCGTTCGCCCGGGCCGGGGTGGAGCTGCCCAACACCCGGGCCTGGGTGCTGCGCGGGGTCGACCACCCCGCGGTGCCGCTGGTGCTGGAGCACAAGGAGCTCTACCGGATCTGGACGGCGCACGGCTGGGCCTGGCGGGACGCCTGGGTGCGCGGCGGCCGGTTCCACCCGGAGTACGTCCCCGGCGGGGTGGTCTCCGGCCGGTGGGCCACCCGGGGCGGCGGCGCGTTGCAGATCCCGAAGGTGATCCGGCGGGCGGTGGCGGCCGACCCGGGCTGGCGGCTCGTCGTCGCCGACGCCGGTCAACTCGAACCGAGGGTGCTCGCGGCGGTCTCCGGCGATGCCCGGCTCGCCGCCGCCGGCGGGGCCGGCGACCTCTACGCCGCCCTAGCTCGGGACTCCTTCGGCGGCGACCGCGCCCGGGCCAAGGTGGCCCTGCTCGGCGCGATGTACGGGCAGACCGGCGGGATGGCCGTCCCCGCCCTCGCGGTGCTGAGGCGCAACTACCCGACCGCCTTCGCGTACGTCGAGGCGGCGGCCCGCACCGGCGAGGCGGGCGGGCTGGTCCGGTCCTGGCTGGGCCGGACGTGCCCGCCCGGCACGGCCGGCTTCACCGACGGCGACGACGCCGGGGTCGACCCTGGCGCGGCGGCCGACCCGCAGGGGCCCCGGGCTCGGGCGGCCCGCTCCCGGGGCCGGTTCACCCGCAACTTCGTCATCCAGGCCACCGCCGCCGAGTGGGCCTCCACCCTGCTGGCCATCCTGCGGGCGGCGCTCGCCGGCACCGATGCCGAGCTGGTCTTCTTCCAGCACGACGAGGTGATCGTGCACTGCCCGGCGGCGCAGGCCGACGCGGTGGCCGAGGTGGTGCGCGCCAGCGGCGAGCGGGCAGCCGCGTTGCTGTTCGGCGACACCCCGGTCCGGTTCCCGCTGGATCTGTCCGTCGTCGACTGCTACGCCGACGCCTGAGCCGCCACCGCCCCGGGGCCGGCGCTGGTCGGGTCCGTGCGCCGGTCAGCCGACGCCCGGGCGGGCGCGCCCGCGCAGCAGCGGCAGGTACACCTCGTCGACGATCTCGACGAGCACCTCGTCCGGGGCGCTGGCGATTCCGCGGGTGACGATCTCGTTGCGCAGCAGCGCGAGGGCCACCGTGGCCACCCGGGGGTGCCGGGCCTCGGGTGGCGCCTGCCCCCGGGCGACGGCGCGGTCGAGGACCGCCAGCCAGCCGGCCGTCCCGGCGGCACCGGCCTGCTCCTGCAACTGGGCCAGCAGATCCGGCTCCTCGCCGACGCCGGACAGCAGGCCGCGCAGCACCTCGCCCAGCGGGGACGTCCAGTGGCAGTTGGCCCGGCGCAGCAGCTCCAGCGCGTCGCCGCGCAGCTCGCCGGTGTCCGGCGGGTCCAGGTTGGCCACGGCGAGCTGCCGGTACGCGGCGACGCCGAGCGCGGCCCGGTTCGGCCAGCGCCGGTAGATCGCGTTCTTGTTGGTGCCGGCCCGCCGGGCGACCCGGTCCATGGTGAGGCCGGCGTAGCCGGACTCCATCAGCTCGTCGGCGGCGGCGCGCAGGATCGCCTGTTCCAGGGCCGCCCCGCGCCGCCGCGTCGCCCCGGTCCGTTCCGCCCCGTCGCCTGCCATGACGGGTACGGATCGTACCCCAGCTCCCGTCTTGCGCCGCGCCCCGCCGCCGCTTTAAGGTACGCCGCGTACCCTAATGAAGGTGGGCGACTGTGCGCGGCAAGGGAATCACGTACGACACCGGCTTCGTCGACGCCGGCGAGAGCACCCGCGAGCCGTTCGATCCGGACGTCGTGCGGCGCGAGATGCGGGTCATCCGGGAGGACCTGCACTGCACGGCGGTCCGGGTCACCGGCGGCATCCCCGAGCGGCTGGAGATCGCTGCCCGGCACGCCGCCGACGTCGGGCTGGAGGTGTGGTTCTCCCCGTTCACCTGCGACCTGACCGCCGACGAGTTGCTCGACGTCCTGGCCGACTGCGCCGAGCGTGCCGAGGGGCTGCGCCGGCGGGGCGCGGAGGTCGTCCTCGTCACCGGGGCCGAGCTGACGCTGTTCACGAAGGGGTTCCTGCCCGGCGACACGCTCGCCGAGCGGCTGGACGTGCTGACCCGGCCGGACCTCCTCCGCGAGGCGCTGCCCGAGGTGCCCGCCCGGCTGAACGCCTTCCTCGGCGAGGCCGTCCGGGTCGTCCGCGCGCGGTTCGGCGGGAAGGTCACCTACGCCTCGCTGCCGAGCGAGCGCATCGACTGGACGCCCTTCGACTACGTCTCGTCCGACGCCTACCACTCGGCCGAGGTCGCCGACGCGTACGCCGACGGCATCCGGACCCTCGTCGCCCAGGGCAAGCCGGTGGCGATCACCGAGTTCGGGTGCACGACCCACCGGGGGGCCGCCGACCTCGGGGCGCGCGGCATGTTCATCGTCGAGTGGGACGGCGCCAACGGCGCCCGGCTGACCGGCGACTACGCCCGCGACGAGGACGAGCAGGTTGGCTACCTGCGGAAGCTGCTCGACATCTTCGCCGCCGAGGGGGTGGACACCGCGTTCTGGTGCACCTTCGCGTCGTACAACCTGCCGCACCGCGAGGACCCGCTGCGCGACGTGGACCGGGCCTCGTACGGCCTGGTGAAGGTGTTCGAGGATCGGCTCGGCGACACGTACCCCGACCTGCCGTGGGAGCCCAAGGCGGCCTTCGCCGCGCTGGCCGACGCGTACCGCCGCTGAGTCGACGTCGGGGCGATGCGTGGCAAATACCCGTTTCGCCCCGACACTGATCTGTCGGGCGCTCGTTGCACCCGGTGTGCGAATCGCAGGAATGATCATCGCGGCGGGCGGGGGACGCCGCCTCGGCGGCCCGGAGGCATTGCTCCACCAGGGCGGGCAACCCCTGGTGGACCGGATGATCGGAACGATGACCGAGGCGGGCTGCGAGCAGCTCGTGGTGGTGCTGGGCGCGGCGGCCGACCAGGTCCGGCAGACCGCCGACCTGACCCGGGCCACGGTGGTGGTCAACCGCGCGTGGGGGACCGGGGTCGGCTCATCGATCCGGGCGGGCCTGGCCGCGCTGACCGACGAGATGGTCGAGGCGGTGGTGGTGGTGCCCGTCGACATGCCGGGGCTCACCCCGGCGGCGGTGCGGCGGGTGGCCGCGCTGCCGTACCCCGACGTGCTGGCCTGCGCCACCTACAACGGGCTGCGCGGGTACCCGATGCTCTTCGGCCGCCGGCACTGGGCCGGCATCGCCACCCTGGCCAGCGCTGACGTCGGCGCCCGGCCCTACCTGCTGGCGCACAAGGACCAGATCGTGGACATCGCCTGCGACTCGGTGGCCGACGGCAGCCGCGTCGACACCCCCGAGCTGATGGCCCTGTACGGCCTGACCGTCCCACCCCAGCGCGTCGGCGCCTGAGTCTGCGCCGGCCGGATCGGGTCGGTCAGCCGGCACGGTGACCAGGGCGACCGACGCTCCGGTTCTGGGCCGCTACCTGTCGCCGTAGTGGTACCGGCAGGCGATGATTTCGATGTCGTCCTTGGTGATCCGATACACCAGCCGGTGCTCGCGATCGATCCGCCGGGACCAGAATCCGGACAGCTCCCCCCGAAGGGGCTCCGGTTTGCCGATGCCCTCGTATCCGTTGCGCATCACGTCCGCGATGAGGTCGTTGATGCGCTTCACCAGTTTGCGGTCTGTGTGGCTGAGGTACTGGCTCCATGCCGTCGCTGTGAAGACCAGTCTCACGCGACGTCCCGAACGTCGGCCGGATCGATCAGTTCCCGCTCGGTGGAGTCGCCCTCCTCAAGCTCCGCGATCGATCGACGCAGGGCTGCGGCATTGCTCGGGCTGCGGAGCAGGTACTCGGTTTCCTTCATCGCCTCGTACTCCGAAAGCGGCACGATGACCACCGGCTCATGGCCCGACCGGGTCACCACCACCTCCTCCGCGTCGTCGATGACGCTGTCGAGTTCGGCGGCCAGGTTCTGCCGCAGTTGGGTGAAATTCACGGTCCGCATGATCACCTCCAGGTTAAGTACAGAAAATTGTACCTCGGCGTGTGATCCGTAGCCTCACGTCACCCCGAGGGTGGTGGCGAGTTGGATGATCGTGGCGGGAGCGTGGGGGTCGCGGGCGACCTGGGCGAGCACGGTTCGTGCCGCCGGTCGGTGGCGTACCTCGGCTGGTGCGGTGTGGTCGGCGTCGATCAGCGCCCGGCTGGCGTTGGCCGGGTCGTCAACGTGGAGGTAGGCGCGGGCGGCGTCGAGCAGGTGCGCGGCGCGGTGTTCGGGGGGCAGCCAGCGCCAGCCGTCCCGTGCGGTGGCCCTCTCGTGCCAGGCAACGGCGTCGTGTCCGTCGCCCAGTTCGACGGCTGCGGCGGTCCGGGCCAGGCCGACCGCCGTCGGCCCGAATGCGGTCCGGTGGTGGTCGTGGCCCTCGCCCACCCGGGCGGCCAGGTTGGCGGCCTCGTCGATCAGCTCGGCGGCGGCCAGGTCGTCGCCGTGTCGGGCTGCCGCCAGGGCCGCCTGGACGAGCAGCGTCCCACACAACGACAGTTCCTCCGGCGTGCCGCCCTCGGGGTCGCGTGGGGCGATCCGGTACGCGGCTGCCAGCACCGTCGACATGGCCGCCCGGGTCCAGCCCGATGCGCGTAGCACCTGGCCGAGTTGCACGGCTGCGGCGGCCACCAGCAGCGGGTCACCGGTCGCCACGGCCATGGCCCGGTCGGCAGCCAGCCAACCCAGCTCGGCCTCGCCGAGCTTCACCAGCAGCGACGCGGTCACCCGGTACACCTCGACCAGCGGCGCGCGGCCCGACCCCGGATCGTCGGCGAAGGTGCGCTGCGCGCCGGCCAGCAGGTCCGGCACCAGCGCGATCAACTGCGGGTACCGGGCATGCTGGAAGGTGGTCCACGCATGCTCGACATTGCGGGCCAGCCGGTCTGCCGGCGCCACGACAAGGCGGGCCGCCGGCAGACCAAGAACGATCTCGTACGCCGAAAGCGCCGACCGGATTCGGTCCACACCCTCGGCCCGCTCGGTCACCTCGGCCGGTCGGACCTCCCGGCCGAGCAGCACCGCCGTGTCGATCCGCAGGACGGCGGCGATGTCCTGGAGGGTGGAGACCTTGTCGAGGGAGCGGACGCCGCGTTCGATCTTGTCGACCCAGCTCTTCGACTTACCGAGCCGGTCGGCGAACACCTGCTGCGACATCCTCCGCCGCCCGCGCCAGTGCGCGACCCGCCGACCTATCGGCAGGAGATCACTGTCCACGCCGCCACCGCCGCTCCGACGCTGTCACGGTCGGCCCTGCACGACAGCATGGGCAGCGCAACACGGACCCGCACCGCCGACACCACCGCGACTTGATCGTGAACAGGAACAGCCCAGCCGCGAAGCCGAGCACCGCCACCCCTGCCAGAGCGATAGATGAGATCAAGTTCGGTCGCCTCCCCCTCACTTGGCCATGGCTGGCCCGGAGCCGCCCTCGCGAGTCGCTGCCCGGAGGTCTCAGCGCATACGATCCAGTGTCACACACGTCAGTGTCAAGTATGACAGGTGTCGAATATGACAGTGTTGTGTCGCATAGCTTCGATCCATGGTCCGCAGGCTGTACGGGAGCGCAGAGCTACAGGACCGTCTTGGCGTCTCCCGTGCCCGGATCGTGCAGATCGTCTCTCGGCCGGACTTCCCGTCCCCGTTCGACCGGTTGGCCGGAGGAGCGGTCTGGCTGGTTGAAGATGTAGAAGCGTGGATCGAGGTTCACCGCCCGCATCAAGCTAGAGGCGTGGACCCGGAAGCCCGGTAATGATGACTGGCTACGACGCCTCCACCTTGCCGTCCTTTATGGGCGAGGCGGCTCGTTCGCGTTAGCGCAGGTGTTTCGTGGGGCGGGTCGGCAGGCCGTAGGGTCGAACGGGTGTCGCGTCCCCCCATCGGCCTGGTGCCTGCCGACGAGCCGGCCGAGGAACTGACCCACAACCCGCTCAACGCGGTGACCGGCGGCATCTGGCGGACCCGCCGCCACGGCCGCCCGGCCGTGCTGAAGCTGATCACCCCGCCCGGCCGCGAGGGTCCGGCGCACTGGGCCGGCAGCACCGACCCCGGGCACTGGAACTACTGGCGGCGCGAGGTCGAGGCGTACCGCAGCGGCCTGGCCTGCCGGGCGTACGCCGATGCCGGGCTGGCCGCGCCCGAGTCGCTCGGGGTCGACGAGCGCCCGGACGGCAGCGTGGCGCTCTGGCTGGCCGACGTCGCGGGGCGGCCCGGCGCCGCCGGCACGGTCGCCGACCTCGGCGACGTCGCGGCCCGGCTCGGTGCCGGGCACGCCGCCTGGCTCGGCCGGTCGCCCGGTCACGACTGGCTGGCCCGGGACTGGCTGCGCGACTACACCCTGACCCGGCCGGTCGTCGAGCCGGTGCCGTGGGACCACCCGGTCGCCGTGGCCGTCTGGCCCGCGCCGCTGCGCGCCGCCCTGCGCGGGCTCTGGGAACGCCGGCACGCGCTGCTGGCCGCCGCCGACGGGCTGCCGCGCACCCTGTGCCACCACGACTGCTGGCCGATGAACCTGGTGTTCGGCGACGCCGGCCCGGTGCTGCTGGACTGGTCGTTCGTCGGCCCCGGGCCGGTCGGCGAGGACGCCGCCAACCTGGTGCTGGACACCTTCCTCGACGGGCTGGTCGACGTCGCCCTGCTCGACGAGGTGGCGACCACCGTCGTCGACCGGTACGCCGACGGCCTGCGCGGTGCCCTCGACCGGACCGAGGTCGCCCGCGCGGTGCGGCTCGCCGGGGCGGCGAAGTACTTCTGGCTGGCCCCGCTGATGCTCGGCCGGGCCGGCGGCGGCACCGCGCAGACGTACGACCGGCGCGGCGAGGCCGAGATGTTCGCCGGCCGCCGGCCGCTGCTGGAGCTGCTCGTCCGTTGGGCGGACGAGCAGCTCCGTTGACCGCGCCGGCCGGCTCTCGGAGGGGGAGCAGCCGGGGTCCGGACCGCCCAGGCGAGCGGGGCCGTCAGGAGCCGGCCGGCGGCTCCAGCCGGCCCGTGGCGACCAGGCCCCGGTACCAGTACGCGCTGTCCTTCCAGGTCCGGGCTTGGGTTTCGTAGTCGACCCGGATGATGCCGAACCGCCGATCGTAGCCGTACGACCACTCGAAGTTGTCCAGCAGCGACCACGCGAAGTAGCCGCGGACGTCCGCGCCCGCGTCCATCGCCGCCCCGACCGCGTCAACGTGCCGGTAGAGGTAGTCGACGCGCCGGTCGTCGTGCACCCGGCCGTCGGGGGAGACCACGTCGTCGAACGCGGCGCCGTTCTCGGTGATCATCAGCGGCTGGCCCGGGTGCTCCCGGGACAGCCGCAGCAGCAGCTCGGTCATCCCGCTCGGGTCGATGTTCCAGCCCATCGCGGTGTACGGCCCGGGCTGGGGCAGGAAGTCGACGTTCGCGGCACCGACCCACGGGGTGTGTGCCGAGCTGCCGTGCCCGTCGGCGGCGGACCGGGCCGAGGCGCCGTCCCACGCCCGGACCAGGGTGGTCGAGTAGTAGTTCACCCCGAGCACGTCCAGCGGCACCCCCGCCGCCCGCTCGTCGCCGTCGCGCACGAACGACCAGTCGGTGACCTCCGCGGTGTCGGCGATCAGGTCGGCCGGGTAGGCCCCGCCGAGCATCGGTCCGAGGAACGCCCGGTTGGCCAGCGCGTCGATGCGGCGCACCGCGTCGGCGTCGGCGGCCGAGTCCGACGCCGGGCGGATCACGTGCAGGTTCAGCGTGACCGACAGCTCCGCCGCCGGGGCCAGCTCCCGCACCGCCCGCCCGGCCAGCCCGTGCGCCAGATTCAGGTGGTGCACGGCGGCCAGCGCACCGGCCGGCTCGGTGCGGCCCGGCGCGTGCACCCCGGAGCCGTAGCCGAGGTACGCCGAGCACCACGGCTCGTTGAACGTGGTCCAGGTGTGCACCCGGTCGCCGAGCGCGCCGACGATGCCGGCCGCGTAGTCCCGGAAGCGCAGCGCGGTGTCCCGCGCAGGCCAGCCGCCCGCGTCCTCCAACTCCTGCGGCAGGTCCCAGTGGTACATGGTGGCCACCGGGCGGATGCCCCGTTCCAGAAGGCCGTCGACGAGGCGGGAGTAGAAGTCCACCCCGGCCCGGTTGAACGCACCGGAGCCGCCGGGCTGCACCCGGGGCCAGGAGATCGAGAAACGGTACGCCCCGAGCCCCAGCTCCGACAGGTGGCCGAGGTCGTCGACCCACCGGTGGTAGTGGTCGGCGGCCACGTCGCCGGTGTCCCCGTTCAGGGTGCGGCCGGGGGTGTGGCTGTAGGTGTCCCAAATGGACGAACCCCGGCCGTCCTCGGTGGCCGCCCCCTCGATCTGGTACGCCGCCGTGGCGGCCCCCCACAGGAACCCCTCGGGAAAACTTCTCGTCACCGGTTCGCCTCCGCTCCCACGACCACCACGGTGTACCCCGATGATTCTCCGCCCACCAGTCCTGCGGTGGCCGCCCCGTCGGCGTACCGGATCTCGAACTCCGCCCCGAGCCCGCCGCCGGGCGAGGGCACCCGCACCCGGGTCCGCTGCCCCTCGGCGGGCGCGTACAGCCGCAGCTCGACGCCGTCGGCCCACGCGTAGTCCGGCCGGTCGTGGGTGGATCCGACGGCGAGCACCGCGCCGGGTCGGGCCAGCACCGGCAGGCTGTCGAAGCCGTGCTGCTGGTCCACCCAGGCCGGTCCGGTGAGCTGCTCGCCGGTGACCACGTGGGTCCAGGTGCCGGCCGGCACCCAGAACGTCACCCGGCCGTCGGCGCTCAGCACGGGCGCCACCAGCAGGTCGGGGCCGAGCATGTACTGCCGGTCCAGGTACGCCGCGGCCGGGTCGTCCGGGAACTCCACCACCATCGGCCGCATCACCGGCACGCCGTCGTGGTGCGCCTCCTCGGCCGCCGCCGCGAGGTACGGCATCAGGCGCAGCTTGAGCCGGGTGAAGTGGCGCAGCACCTCGACGGCCTCGTCGTCGAACGCCCACGGCACCCGGTACGAGCCGGAGCCGTGCAGCCGGGAGTGGGAGGAGAGCAGCCCGAACGCGATCCACCGCTTGAACACCGCCGGGTCGGGGGTGCCCTCGAAGCCGCCGATGTCGTGGCTCCAGTAGCCGAACCCGGACGCGGACAGCGACAGCCCGCCACGCAGCGACTCGGCCATCGCCGCGAACGTGGACTCGCAGTCGCCGCCCCAGTGCACCGGGAACTGCTGGCCGCCGGCCGTGGCCGACCGGGCGAACACCACCGCCTCGCCGATCCCGCGCTCGGCCTCCAGCAGCTCGAAGACCGCCCGGTTGTAGAGGTGGGCGTAGTAGTTGTGCATCCGCTGCGGGTCCGACCCGTCGTGCCAGACCACGTCGGTGGGGATGCGCTCGCCGAAGTCGGTCTTGAAGCAGTCCACGCCCATGTCGAGCAGCGCCCTGAGCTTTCCGGAGAACCAGGCCACGGCGTCGGGGTTGGTGAAGTCGACCAGCGCCATGCCGGCCTGCCACCTGTCCCACTGCCACACCGAGCCATCGGGGTTGCGGACCAGGTACCCGGCCTGGCGGCCCTCCTCGAACAGGTAGGAGCGCTGGGCGATGTACGGGTTGATCCAGACGCACACCTTCAGGCCCCGCTCGTGCAGCCGGCGCAGCATGCCCTCCGGGTCGGGGAAGGTCGCCGGGTCCCAGACGAAGTCGACCCAGTGGAACTGCCGCATCCAGAAGCAGTCGAAGTGGAACACCGACAGCGGCAGGTCCCGCTCGGCCATTCCGTCGATGAACTCGGTGACGGTCCTCTCGTCGTAGGGGGTGGTGAACGACGTCGACAGCCACAGCCCGTACGACCAGGCCGGGACGCGGGCGGGCCGGCCGGTCAGCGCGGTGTAGCGGCGCAGCACGTCCTTCGGGGTGGGCCCGTCGATCAGGTAGTAGGTCAGCGACTGTCCCTCGACGCTGAACTGGGTCTGCGAGACGACCTCGGAGCCGATCTCGAACGACACGTGCTCGGGGTGGTCGACGAAGACCCCGTACCCGGCGCTGCTGAGATAGAACGGCACGTTCTTGTACGCCTGCTCGCTGGCGGTGCCGCCGTCGGCGTTCCAGATGTCGACGGTCTGGCCGTTCTTGACGAACGGGCCGAAGCGCTCGCCGAGGCCGTACACCGTCTCGCCGACGCCCAGCGCCAGCCGCTCGTGGACGTACGTGCGGCCCTCGCCGTCGGTGGCGATGCCGACGCTGCGCTCGGTGGACGAGGTGACCAGGCGGTCGCCGCGCAGGAAGTCGACCCGCCACCGGTCGACGAGCGTGACCCGGGCGGTCAGCTCGCCGGTGGTCAGGGACGCGCTGTCCCCGGTGACCTCCACGGTGACCGGGTGCTCGTCGCCGGCCGACAGCGCGAAGCGGGGCTGCTTCGACAGCCCGCCGTGGTGGTGGCCGACGGTCACCCCGACGACGCCGGGGGCGGGGGAGAAGAACCGGACGGTGACGACCGGCCGGTTGAGGGTGTCGCCCCGCCCGGTGATCCGGCCGGTCGGCGCGAAGACGGTGAAGCCCCGTTCGTCCGGCTCGACCGATTCGACCGTGCCGGGGCGCAGCACGCTGAACCCCGGTCGCAGTAGCCAGTACCCGTCGGTGAACTTCACTTCTCGGCTCCTACCGTGATGCCGCGGCAAGTCGACCCGCGCCGAAACGCCGCGTCGAACCAACCGCGTCGAAACGTTGTGTCGAAACGCTTCGACAAGGCGTTTCGGCAGACCGTAGGACACGTGTCACGAGGGCGTCAATAGTCGACGACGCCGCAGGCCGCTGGACCCACGCGACGCCAAGCACCTGCTCCCTAGCTCCGCCGGGCGTCCTTGACGAACACGATCCCGTCGGTGCTGGCCACGTGGGCCGGATCAAGCGGGGCGTACCCGAACCAGGGGGACACCCGGGAGGCGGGCGTCACGTCGGCGAGGGCAGTGGCCAGTCGGCGGGCGTCGACGATGTATCGCTCCTCCGGGAGCGCGTACAGCAGCCCCTCGACGGTGTCCGGAGGTGGGGCGTCCACTCCCCGGTGGCGAATCGTGCCGAGGGCTGTGGCGAGGAAGGCGTATCCCTCGCCGAGGTGGGCACTGACGATCGCGCCGGCGCTCCACCACTGCAGCGGCGAGCCGGCCATCCGCATCGTGCTCGTGTCCCGCTGAAGATGCGCGTTGTGGGCGTACACCAGCGCCGGTCCCCGTTCGGCGATGGCGAGCAGGTTGGCGGCCATCATCGATGCCCGCAGGTCCAGCAGCCTCGCCATGCGGCTCGGCGAGTTGTCGGCCATCCAGAAGTGGTAGCGCAGCAGCCCCATAGCGGTACGCCCGTACAGGCGTGCTCGGTGCCAGTCCTCCCGTGAGGACGCCGCGATCAGGCGCGGTGTCCTCGCGTCGAGCAGGGCCACCAGGTCATCGGCGAGCAGACGCAGCTGTTTGGCGTCGGGCGTCTGCCCCACGGACTGGGACGGGTCCATCATCGCGGCGGGATTGGTCCACCGGTCGTCGGTGCCGAGCAGACGGTCAAGCGTTTCCGCGGTGCAGGGGAGCAGATCGGCGTCAACCCAGGCGGTGAGATAGCCGTGGAGTGCGGTGAGGGCCTGCGCGGGGCTCGCGGCGCCGGTGATCTCCAATGGGCCGTCGAAACCGGCGAAGCGCAGTTGCTCCGCCGTGGGCCGGCCGTCGTTGTACGCGCGCATCCAGCGCACCAGCTCGCGGTTGGCCGCGGACGCGCCGAACCCGTGGCTGAAGCCGCGCTCCATGACGTCGTCGAGGATGCCGGTGCCCGAGGTGACGTGGTCGTCCACGACCAGGCCCATCAGGCAATCGCTCTCGATCGCGATCGTCCGGTAGCCCTCCCGCTCGACGAGCTGCCGGAAGAGATCGTTTCGCAGGTCGAGCAGAACGTCCTCGCCGTGAGTGGGCTCGCCCAGGGCGAGTAGCCGCGGCCTGACCGGAAGCAACCCCATGACGGTAGCCGGGTCGACGACATGGGCGGCGCCTGTGATGTCAGCAGTCATGCCCTGAACGGTATCGTTGAACCGATGGTAGAGACTTCTCGTCGATTTCAGCAGTGCGACGACACGGAACCTTCAAAAAGGCGGACAGCTTAGGTCGGTTCGTCCGGCGCGTTCGCACACTCTGTCCACACAGGCCGACCGCGCCCGACGGTGCGTGGATTCCCGCTCGGCGGAACCCCTTCGGATCGAATCGTGAGACGGAAATGAAAAACCCTCACGGATGATGGACCCCGGTGCTCGGCGACAGCTACGTTGTTACGCCCCGACCACCCGGAGTCGCCACAATGTCCTCTGGCGCCGCAACGCCGATGATTTCCGTCATCATCCCCACCTACAACCGCTCCCGTCTCTTGCGCGGCACGCTGACGGCCCTGGCCGACCAGCGGACACCGACGGACTCCTTCGAGGTCATCGTCGCCGACGACGGGTCGACCGACGACACCCGCCAGACGGTGGAGGACTTCACCGGCCGGCTCCGCCTGCGATACCACTTCCAGGAGGACCTGGGCTTCCGGGCCGCCACGGCCCGCAACGCCGGGGCCCGCCTCGCCCGGGGCGAGATCCTGGCCTTCGTGGACAGCGGCATCCTGCCCGGCCCCGACTTCGTCGCCGGGCACCTGGCCGCACACCGGGAGCCCGGCCCGGCGCGGGCGGTGATCGGCTACACCTACGGCTTCCGTCCCGGCTACCCGACCCCCGGCCTGGAGGAAATCCTCCAGACACACACCCCCGAGGAGGTCGTGCGCGACCACGGCACCAACCCGGAATTCCAGGACTCCCGGCACTCCCTCTTCGCGACCGCCCGCTTCTACCTCGCCCGCACGGCGCTGCCCTGGCAACTGTTCTGGACGTGCAACTGTTCCGTCCCGGCCGAGGAGTTCTGGGCCGTGGGCGGCTTCGACGAGATCTTCCGCTCCTGGGGGGCCGAGGACACGGAGCTGGGCTTCCGCCTGTACCGGCACGGCCTGTCGTTCGAGGTCAGCCGCGAGGGCTGGGCGGTGGACACGCCGCACCCGCGCCGGTCGGACCCGGACCTCAGCGACAACCGCAGCAACATGCTCACGTTCCTGCACAAGCATCCCGAGCCCTTGATAGAACTGCTGTGGGCCTGGTACTCCAAGCACCTGCCCCAGCTCGAGGACACCCGCGACTGGCACGTCAGGCTGGAACTGCCCGCCATCCGCCGGGGGACCAACCGGGTCCGCGGCCTGGACGTGACGGCGGAGCTGGCCCACCTGCGCGACACCCTGCCGCCGGGCACCCGGGTCGCCGTGTTCGGCTGCGGCGACACCCTGCCGGCCGGGTTCCCGCCCGCCGACCTGTTCGACTACGACGAGACGCTGCTCGAACGGCTGCCCGCCGACCCGGCGCACCCGACCCACCACGCCATCGGCATCCGCACCGTCCTGCCCGACGGCGCCGTCGACGTCGTCCTGGTCACCTCCCGGCTCACCCCGCTGTGGCGACGCTGGCGCACCCACATCCTGGCCGAGGCCCACCGCATCGGCCGATCCGTGCGCGGGCCGCTGCTGGAGGCCGCCGAGCCCGCGTTGGGCATCGGAGGCTGACGCCCAACGGTCGAGGACGGCGCTGCCGGGAACCGGCCCGCGGCGCCGTCCTCGACCGGACCCGCCGGCGGGTGGGGCGGCCGGTCCGGCGGCGCCACTCAGGCGGTTGACCGGGGCGCGGTCAGATCTCGATGTTGAACTTCCGCAGCACCGAGGGGGCGACCAGGCCCACGGCGGCCAGCACGGTGATTGCGGTCAGCACGCCGCGCAGCACGATGACCTCGGCCTTGCTGCCGGTGCGCAGGGCGATGCTGTTCGGCAGGCCGACCATCGTCCACATCCGGCGCTTGATCGGGATCGGCCAGAGAATCGGCACCCCGGCGCGGGTGATCATGTCGCCGAGGATGTGCACGAAGCAGCCCACCCCGACGGCCAGCCCGATCAGCGGGTACCCCCGGTCGCCGGGCAGGTTGACGAAGGTGAACCAGGCGGCGGCGGCCGAGGACAGGGTCACGATGACCCAGCCCGCGCGCTCCGCCCACCGGTCGAACAGCCCGCGCAGGGCCAGCCCGAACATGAAGAACAGGATGCCGACCACGGCCCACTTGCCGTACGCGGCACACAGCGCGGTGGTGCCCCAGCCGACCAGCACGGTGAACGGGATGGTGTGGGTCAGCGTGCGGTGGCCGTTGTTGCGGCGCGGGTCCTTGCTCAGTTTGGTGGCGTAGTAGACGCCGAGCGAGATCTTCTCCATCACCTCGGCGACGAAGAGGCTGACCACCCCGAAGGTGCGGGCCACCGTGGCGCCGCCCTGGTTGCGGGTCACCTTGCCGGACAGGTCGAGGTCGGGGAAGAGCGCCCCGCCGGCGCAGACCGCGGTGCCGACCGCCAGTGCCAGCGGCGACTGGTGGTAGTCGGCGAACTGGTCGAGCGCCCAGGAGCCGGTCAGCCACACCGCCGCGCCCGACAGCGCGTGGGACGGTCCCATCATGACGCCTCGCCCTCCCCAGGGTTCTTGATCCACAAACTATGCCACTCTGGCAGAGCCGCCGCCCGGGGGCAACAACCCGGACGGTCCACAGAGGACGGTGTCGGCGTGCGCCGTGCCGTTGGGCACCGTGTCTCAACCGGTGGCGCCGGGCCGGAAGCTGACCCGCATCGTGTTCCGCTCGCTCGCGCCGGTCGGCCAGTCCGCGTCGGGGGCGCTCCAGGAGAGCGACCACGCCCGGGTGTCGCGCGGGATCAGCTGCACCGCGTGCAGCCGGGCCCCGTACGGGGCGTCCCAGGCGGCCTCCCACTCCGACCCCCGGCCGGCCACCGTCTCCAGCCGGATCTTCGCGTACCCGTGCAGGGCGCCCGCGTCCAGTGCGCGCCGCTCGTTCACCCGTAGCTGGGCCAGTGGGGCGGCGTCGGGATCGCCGGCCGGGGCGACGGTCAGCACCCGCCGGGCCGTCGGATCCTGGAAGCAGACCGCGTCCCCCTGCCGGTAGTGCCGCCAGCCCGGCGGTACGGCGAGCCGGAACCCGGCCGGGTCGGCGTACCAGCGCCAACCGGCCGGCAGCCGGAGCCGCTCGCCCCGGGCGGGGGAGACGGTGGGAGCGGGTTCGCCGGCGGGGTAGGGCCGCAGACAGGGGAAGGGCGGAGGCGGCACGCTTTTGCCGGGCGGTCCCGCTCCGGGTAGCCCCGCTCCGGGCTCGGCTCCCGTCCGGTTCGGCCCGGCTCCCGGCCCGTCCGGTACGGCTCCCGGCCGCCCGGCCTCGATCCCCGGCGGCGCGCCCCGGTCGTGCTCGCGTTGACCGAGCGCGATCGCGGTGGAGATCGCGGCGAGCGCGGCGAACGCCCCGGCCGCCACTGCCAACGGCCAGCGCCGGCCGTTCGGGCCGGATCCGGCCGGGCGGCCGTGGTCGGCCGGGGTGGACGGCGGGGCGGCCCCCGGGTCGAGGACGTCCGGCGGCAGCAGCGTGGCCGGCGCGGCGAGGGCCAGGGGGCACGGTTCCCCGTCCCCGGTGGCAGCCGAGGCCAACCGCCGCTGCGTCTCGTCGTGGTCGGTGCGGTCGCGCGGGTCGCGGCGCAGCAGGCCGGCCAGGACCGGGCCCAGCGGGCCGGCGTGCGGCGCCGGGTCGGGCTCCCGGGTGGCCAGGGCGCTCAGCGTCGCCATCGCGGTGCTGCGGGCGTACGGGGACCGGCCCTCGACGGATGCGTGCAGGGTCGCCCCGAGCGACCACAGGTCCGCCTCCACGCTGGAGCACCCCTCGGCGGCCCGCTCCGGGGCGACGAACTGCGGCGAGCCGAGCACCAGCCCCGGCCGGGTCATCGTCGGGTCCCCGTCGTCGAACACGGCCAGCCCGAAGTCGGTGAGCATCACCCGCCCGTCGTGGGCGATCAGCACGTTGGCCGGCTTCACGTCGCGGTGCAGCACCCCGGCGTGGTGCGCGGCGCGCAGCGCGGCCAGCAGTGCCAGCCCGATCGACGCGGCCTCCCGGGGCGACACGGGCCCGGACGTGTCCAGCACGTTCTGCAGCGACCGGGACGGGACGTACTCCATGATCAACCATGGGTCGTCGCCCACCGGCACCACGTCGTACACCCGGACCACGTTGGGGTGGTTGAGCCGGGCCGCCGTCCGGCCCTCCCGCAGGGTGCGCAGGCGCAGTTCGTCGCGCTCCTCGTCGGACAACCAGGCCGGCGGGACGACCTGCTTGACCGCGACGTCGCGGTGCAACACGCCGTCCCTCGCCCGCCACACCCGGCCCATCCCGCCGCGGCCCACGAGGTCGAGTAGGCGGTACCGGCCGGCGATCACTACCTGCTGCACCGCTCTCCTCACCGCTGGTCGACGTACACCATAGCCAGCGGATCGGTGTGGACCTATCGGACGACAGGCCGGGGAAAGCTGTCAGCAGGCCGTATGGCCAGTCGTCAACAGGTTCCCCTCCGGAATGGCGATCCGGGTGTGCCCGGTGGCCAGCCGGCTCGCCGCCCGCCGGGCCTGGAACGTGCCGTGCTCGCGGCGGGCCGCGGCGTAGCTGCTCGCGGTGTGCGCGGCGATGGTCGCCCAGCCGTACCGCTCGCTGACCATGGTGCGGGCCCGGCGGGCCACCCGGCGGGCGAAGACCTCGTCGCCGAGGAGCCGGTCGACCGCGCCGGCGAGCGCGTCCGGGTCGCTGTGCGGGAAGGTCACCCCGGTGACGCCGGGCTCGACGATCTCGGCGAGGCCACCGGTCGCGGCGACCGCCAGCGGCGCGCCGGCCGCCGCGGCCTCCAGGGCGACCATGCCGAACGGCTCGTAGAGGCTCGGCACCACGGTGGCGTCGGTGGCGGCCAGCATGGCCGGGAGTTGGGTGGAGTTCATGAAGCCGGCGAAGCGCACCGTGTCGCCGAGGCGCAGTCGGTGCGCCTGGTCCACCAGTTCCTCCCGGTACGGGCCGTCGCCGGCGATCACCACCCGCAGCCCGGGGTGCCGCTCGCGCAGGTACGGCACCGCGTGCACCAGGTGCTGCACGCCCTTCTCGTAGACCAGCCGGCCGGCGTACCCGACCAGGGGGCCGTCCCCGGCGAACCGGGCCCGGGCCGAGGCCACCGCCCGGGGACGGGCGTGCCAGGCCCGACCGTCCACCCCGTTGGGCACCACGTCGACCCGGCCCGCCGGCACGTCGAACAGCCGGGTCACCTGCTCGCGCATGTATCCGGAGCAGGCGATGACCCGGTTGGATTCGCCGCTGATCCAGTGTTCGATGCCGTGGATGGTGCGGTTCATCTCTTCGGGGAGCCAGCCTTGGTGTCGGCCGGCTTCGGTGGCGTGGATGGTGGTGATGAGTGGGATGTCGAGGTGGTCTCGGAGGGTGATTGCGGTGTGTGCGACGAGCCAGTCGTGGGCGTGGACGATGTCGTAGGTGGCGGATTCGGTGGCGCGTAGGGCGGCGCGGGTGAGGGTGTGGTTGAAGGCCATGGTCCAGGCGAGGAGGCTGCTGGTGGCGAGGGGGAAGGTGACGGGGTCTTCGGCGGCGCGGAGGATGCGGACGCCGTCGGCGTATTCCTCGTGGGGTGCGCCGTCGGTGTGGCGGGTGATGACGGTGACTTCGTGGCCGGCGGTGGCGAGGGCGACGGAGAGGGCGTGGACGTGGCGGCCGAGGCCGCCGACGAGCACCGGCGGGTACTCCCACGACAGCATCAGCACCCGCTGGCGCCGGGCGGGGTGGATGTCGATCACTTCGGCGTCAGGTGACATTCGGCCCCCTCGGAGTTGGCTCCGGCGCGCGCCGGCCGCACCCGCAGACCGGATGCCGCCGACGCGCCCTGGATCGGGGCCCATCCTGTCCCCGGCCGGATAACCGGCGGAGACGTCACCGTTGCCGGGATGTAAAGCGTTACCGGCGCACCCGCCGGGCGCGCAGCACCTCGGCCACCGACCACGCCTGGAACGGGCAGCCGGTCGCGCCGTGCGGGGCCGCCCCGTCGGCGGTCTCGCTGACCGAACCCAGCCCGTACTCGCTCAGGTGCGCGTCGATGCCCGCGAACAACCCGGCGACGTCCATCTTCGCCCGCCGGGCGGCGTCCACGTACGGCCCGAGCAGCCACGGCCACACCGTGCCCTGGTGGTAGCCGCCGTCCCGCTCGGCCGGGCCGCCCCGGTGCCGGGCGACGTAGCCGGGGCAGCCGGGGGAGAGGCTGCGCGGCCCGAGCGGGGTGAGCAGCCCGGCGGCCACCCGGCGCAGGGTCGGCTCGTCCGGCTCCAGCGGCGCGTACGGCAGCGACCAGGCCAGCAGCTGGTTCGGCCGCAGCAGGTCGTCGTCGTGGAACGGCGCCCCACCCAGCGGGTACGCGGGCGCGGGCGCGTCCACCATGTCGTGCAGCCAGCCGACCGGCGAGGGGAACCGGGCGGCGAACGACGCGGTGGCCCGGGCATGCAGCCGCCACAGTTCGGCGGCGTCGGAGCCGGCCAGCTCGGTCAGCTCGGCCAACCCCGCGAGGCCGTTGACCCACAGCGCGTTGACCTCCACCGGCTTGCCGGTGCGCGGCGTGACCGG
Organism: Micromonospora sp. CA-111912; assembly: GCF_050948415.1. NCBI lineage: Bacteria > Bacillati > Actinomycetota > Actinomycetes > Micromonosporales > Micromonosporaceae > Micromonospora > Micromonospora sp. CA-111912. The sequence continues at coordinate 4,951,250 of NZ_CP192007.1, read as the reverse complement.
CACCCCGTGCACCCGGGCGTCCATCCAGGTCAGCGCCGTGCCCGGGGTGCCGCCCTGGGTGATCAGCCCGTCGGCCGGGTCGACGGCGATGCCGTACCGGGTGCCGGCCACGTGTGCGTCGACGATCCCGCGCAGCGCGGGCAGCAGCTCGTCGCCGAGGTCGGTGTCCCCGCTGACGGTGACGTGCCGGCTCACCGCGTGCAGGAACCACAGCGTCGCGTCGACCGTGTTGTACTCCACCCGCCCGGTGTCGGCGGTGTTGGCGAGCATCCCCTCCGACAGCGTCGCCGCGTACGCCCGCAGCAGCTCCCGCCCCTCGTCGGCCCGGTTGGTGCTCAGGAAGAGCCCCTCATAGGAGGTCATCGTGTCCCGCGACCAGGCGCCGAACCACGGGTAGCCGGCGACCACGTCGGGGCCGGCGGCGGTGCGCACCACGAACGCATCGGCGGCCAGCGCGAGGGTGGCCTCGACCGCGTCGGCCGGCGTTGCCCGCGCCACCACCTGCCGGTTGCGCCGCCGGGCCGCCGCGACGATCTCCTCCGCCGGGGGCGGCTCGGCGGCCAGGTCTCCGGCCCAGGCCAGCACCGACACCGTGTCGCCGGGGCGCTCCAGGGCCCCGGAGAACCGCCCGGCGTGCCACACGTCCTCGTCGGGGTGCAGGCCCCGCGCCTCCTCCTCGCGGTGGTGCACGCCGACCCACCACTGGCCCTCCGGGGCCCAGCCGGGCCCGGCGAGCCGGAACGCGCCCTCCACCACCGCGCCGCCGTCCACCGGCTCGACCCGGGGCGCCGGGCCGTCCGCGCGCCGCTCGCCGTGCGCGTCCCGCCAGGTGCAGGCCGCCGACAGCTCCAGCCGGACCGGCCCGCCGGCGACGAGCCGGTGCACCACGGCCACGCACGAGCGCCCGTACGCCATGGCCAGCTCACGCTCGATGACCACGTCGCCGATGCGCCACCGCCAGCGCGGCAGGCCGTCGGTCAGGTCGAAGCCTTCCAGCAGCTCGAAGCCGCGCGGGTCGACGTCGCCGGAGGACCACTCGTGCGCGCCGAGGCGCAGCCGGGCCCCGGAGGGGAGGACGACCGCCGGGTCCAGGCTGACCAGTCCCATCCGACGGGACGCCGGTGTCTGGCCGGGGACCACCAGCAGCCCGTGGTAGCGGCGGGTGCGCAGCCCGCTCACGGTGCCCATCGCGTACCCGCCCAGGCCGTCCGGGACCAGCCATTCCCTGGTGGCCCCGCCGGTCAGCTCCCCACACACCTGGGGGCCGAAACGAATGTCGATCAACTTTCCTCCAGCAGCGCCGAGGTGTAACACGCCACGACGAGAATGGCCGCTGTGGTGAAGTACCCCGGCGGCGTCGAAGATAGGCACGTGATCACCGACGTGCCCCCTGGCCCCGCGTCCGTACCCGACGCCGAACGGCTCCGGCTCGCCCAGGCCGACTCGGGGGAGCAGGACTGGCGCGCATGGGGTCCCTATCTGTCCGAGCGGGCGTGGGGGACGGTACGGGAGGACTACAGCGAGCACGGCACGGCGTGGGACTACTTCCCCCACGATCACGCGCGGTCCAGAGCCTACCGGTGGAACGAGGACGGCATGGCGGGCGTCTGCGACGACCGGCAGACGTTCTGCTTCGCCCTCGCCCTGTGGAACGGCCGGGACCCGATCCTCAAGGAGCGGATGTTCGGCCTCGGCGGCGACGGCGGCAACCACGGTGAGGACGCCAAGGACTACTGGTGGTACCTGGACTCCACGCCCACCCACTCCTGGATGCGCTGGCGCTACCACTACCCCCAGGCCGCCTTCCCGTACGACGAGCTGGTCGCCGTCAACGCCCTGCGCGGTCGCGACGACACCGAGTACGAGCTGGTCGACACCGGTGTCTTCGACGACGACCGGTACTGGGCGGTGACCGTCGACTACGCCAAGGCGTCCCCGAGCGACATGTGCGTCGTGGTGACCGTGGCCAACCGGGGGGACACCGACGAGCGGCTGCACGTGCTGCCGTCGCTGTGGTTCCGCAACACCTGGGCGTGGGGGCTGCCCGGCGGCGACCGGGTGCCCCGGATCGTCGGCTCCGGCTCCGGTCCCGACGGCGGCGCCCGGCTGGTCGGCGAGCACTGGGTGCTCGGCCAGATCCTCCTGGAGGGCGACGGCGATCCCGTCCCGCTGCTGTGCGACAACGACACCAACGCCGAGCGGCTCTGGGGGCTGCCCGGCCGCTCGCCGTACCCGAAGGACGGGATCAACGACCACGTGGTCGACGGCGCGGCGACGGTCAACCCGGAGCGGGTGGGGACCAAGGGTGCGCTGCACTACGTGCTCGACGTGCCCGCCGGCGGGCGCCGGCAGATCCGGCTGCGGCTGACCCGCACCGTCCCGCCGCCCGGCGGGACGCCGCCGCCCCGGGCCGACCTGGGCGACGGCTTCGACGCGGTGGTGTGGGCCCGGCGGGCCGAGGCGAACCGGTTCTTCGACAGCGTCGTGCCGGACGCCGCCACGGCCGACGAGGCGCTGGTCGCCCGGCAGGCCATCGCCGGGCTGATGTGGGGCAAGCAGTTCTACCACTTCGACGTGCAGCGGTGGCTGGCCGGCGACCCCGGCTCCGCGCCCCCGCCGGCCGGCCGCCGGCACGGGCGCAACAGCCACTGGTGGCACATGACCAGCTTCGACGTGATCTCCATGCCGGACCCCTGGGAGTACCCCTGGTACGCGGCCTGGGACCTGGCCTTCCACTGCGTGAGCATCGCCCGGGTCGACCCGGGCTTCGCCAAGTCGCAGCTCCTGCTCCTGCTGCGGGAGTGGTACCTGCACCCCAACGGGCAGATCCCCGCGTACGAGTGGGCGTTCGGCGACGTCAACCCGCCCGTGCACGCCTGGGCGGCGCTGAAGGTGTTCGAGATCGACGGCTCCCGCGACCACGAGTTCCTCGCCCGGGTGATGCACAAGCTGCTGCTCAACTTCACCTGGTGGGTCAACCGCAAGGACACCGGCGGCAACAACGTCTTCGAGGGCGGCTTCCTCGGGCTGGACAACGTCGGCCCCTTCGACCGTTCGGCGGCGCTGCCGGTGGCCGGGACGCTGGAGCAGTCCGACGGCACGGGCTGGATGGGCATGTACGCGCTCAACCTGCTCGACATCGCCATCGTCCTGGCCGAACACGACCCCACCTGGGCTGACACCGCCACCAAGTTCTTCGAACACTTCGCCTACATCGCCGCCGCCGCGTACGAGCAGGGGCTGTGGGACGACGAGGACGCGTTCTTCTACGACGTGCTGCGGCTGGCCGACGGCAGCCAGGTGCCGCTGAAGGTCCGCTCGGTGGTCGGGCTGCTGCCGCTGGCGGCGACCACCCGGCTCACCGCGCGCACCCTGCACCGGCTGCCCGAGCTGGGCGCCCGGCTGCGCTGGTTCCTCACCAACCGCCCCGAGTACGCCGGCGTGATCGGCGCCCGACGGATCGGCCCGGACGGCCGCCAGCAGCGGCTGCTGTCCATGGTCGGCCCGGAGCAGGTGGTCCGGCTGCTGGCCCGGATGCTGGACCCCGACGAGTTCCTCTCCGAGTACGGCCTGCGCACGCTCAGCCGCGCCCACCTGGACAAGCCGTTCACCGTCACCCTCGGCGGGCAGGAGTTCAGCGTCGGCTACGAGCCGGCCGAGTCGACCAGCGGCCTGTTCGGCGGCAACTCTAACTGGCGCGGCCCGATCTGGATGCCGACCAACTTCCTGCTGATCAGCGCGCTGCGCGACTACGCGGCGTTCTTCGGCGACGACCTCCAGGTGGAGTACCCGACCCGGTCGGGGGTGAAGCGCACCCTCGACGAGATCGCCGACGACCTCTCCGCGCGGCTCATCGCCCTGTTCACCCGGGACGACTGGGGCCGGCGGCCGATCTACGGGGCCGCCCAGCTCTTCCAGACCCACCCGGACTGGCGGGACCTTATCTGCTTCCCCGAGTACTTCCACGGCGACAACGGCGCGGGCCTGGGCGCGTGGCACCAGACGGGCTGGACGGCCCTGGTCGCCGACCTGATCCTCACCCTGCGCCGCTGACCCGCCTCTTGGGGGTCCGCGTGCGCCCTCAGGAACGACATCCTTGTCGCTGCGATGCCGACAGAAGGCCTCCTTCGCGCGTTTTTGACGAGATCGGGACTAGGATGGCAGTCAGATGTAGGGGAAGGGTGTCGCCGTGCTGATCCGGTTCGAGGCCGCGAACTTTCGTTCGATACTCGATCCAGTCGAGTTGTCGATGGTCGCCGTCGATCGCGACCGGGTCGAGGCGCGGGACGCGCCCAACCTCGGCGAGAGTCTCCTGCCCGTCGCGGCCGTCTTCGGCCCGAACGCCTCGGGCAAGTCCAATGTCATCGCCGCGTTGACGTGGCTGCGTGATGCGGTCGCGGATTCTCTGCGTTTCTGGGACGATCGCATCCCTGTCGAACGATTCGCGTTCTCCGACGGACAGGAGCGCCCGTCGGAGTTCACCGTGGAGTCTGTCGTCGCGGGCGTGCGATTCGAGTACGTCCTCGAACTCGACGAAGCGGCGGTCCGCTACGAGGGCCTCTTCCACTACCCCGAGAAGAAGCGTCGACGAATCTTCGAGCGTGAAGGCGTCAGTCTGACCCTTCAGCGGGGCCTCGGCAACTTGTCCGGCACGCGGGAACTGCTCACCGACCGCTCGCTCGCGCTCTCCATCGCCCGGCGCTTCGACGAACCCCTCGTGTCGGACTTCGCCAGCGCCCTGCTCGGCATTCAGACGTTGGGACAACTGCCCACCCAGGGCTCCATGTTCGCGCGTCTGAATCGCGCCGCTAGCAGCAGGTCGACACTTCGCTGGTTCGAGGAGCCCTCTGAGGTCGGGCAATCGGCACCGTCAGGTCTCGACAATCGACCTGAGGCATTCGACTCGGATCGGGCGCAGGCTCTGGCGCTGCTGAGATTGGCCGACCTCGGCATCGAGGACGTGGTGTTCGAGGAGCACGACGGTGGCCTTTTTCGTGCTGATGGTGAGCCCGACCGCGTGCTCAAGCAGCGCAGGGTACGGCTGGTCCACCGGACGGCGCAGGAGGCCCTCCCCTTCGAATTCTCTGCGGAGTCGGAGGGCACCAGGACCTGGTTCCAACTCATCGGGCCGGTGCTGAGCTCACTCAGATCGGGTTCGCTGCTGCTCTTCGACGAACTGGACGCCAGTTTGCATCCGACGTTGTCCATGCAATTGATCCGACTGTTCCACGATCCGACGACCAATCCGGCAGGCGCGCAACTGATCTTCACCTCGCACGATACGAGCCTGCTCAACCACCTGAACCGCGACGAGGTCTGGCTGACCGAGAAGACAGCGGACGGTGCCACTCGACTCGGCGCCCTGGCCGAGTTCGCCGGTGAGCGGGTCAGGCGGTCGCAGAACCTGGAAAAGGCATATCTGCACGGCCGGTTCGGGGCGCTCCCGGACGTCGATCGCACGGACATGCTGCGCGCGCTCGGGTTGATCGGCTAGCGGCGGTGGCACCGAGGAGGACGAGGGTCAAGGACCTCAGACGGCGGATCGCCAGCCGACCGGAACGCAGGACGATCGTCGTGTTCTGCGAGGGCGAGGCCTCGGAGCCCGACTACGTGAACGCACTGAAGCGACTTCCCCACGTACGCAGCAACACCTCCATCGACGTGGAGATCGATCCGGATCAGGGGGTGCCGCTCACCCTCGTGAAGCGAGCCGTCGAGCGGAGCCGGGACGACGAGGTCGACGAGTGCTGGTGTGTGTTCGATGTCGAGTGGCCGATGAACCATCCGCACCTTGATCAGGCCATCCGGCTGGCGGCCGAGCACGGCATCCGCCTTGCCATCTCCAACCCCTGCTTCGAGTTGTGGCTGATCCTCCACTTCGAGGATCAGACCGCCTTCATGGATACCAGCGTGGCCGAGCGCAGGAGCCGCAAGCTTGATGGGCGAGATGGCAAGCGCATCGATGCGGCTCGGTACATGGCATACCGACAACTGGCCGCCGGCCGCGCGGCTCTTCTGACCAAGCGCCACGAACGGGACGGGACCGTCTTCCCCGACGACAACCCCTCGTCCGGCATGCACGAACTGCTCGCCGCCATCGAGCCGCACTCACCTTGAGACGGGCACTTCGGTGCCCGGCCGTCGGCCTGCCCCGACCGGTCCAGCCGACCCGTGGCGGGCGGCGTCGGTCAGCCGATTGAGCATGGCGCTCGTCGTCGCAGTCATCGCGGCTGCTCCTCTCGTCGCGGGTCCGTCCCCTGGCGGTTCCCGTTCTGCCCGGCGTAAACCCGCATGCCCCGTTCCCGGGGCGGGCAGTACGGTGTCCCGGGTCATGCGGGAGGGAAGAACATGGGACACGCCATGGGGCGGCGCCGGGGCGCGCAGGTGATGGTCTTCGACGCCGACGACACGCTGTGGGAGAACAACGTGCTGTTCGAGCGGGTCATCCAAGACTTCCTCGACTGGCTGGACCACCCTACGCTCGACCGGGTCGAGATCCGGAAGGTGCTCGACGACGTGGAGCGGGCCAACGCCGTCGCCCACGGGTACGGCAGCAAGGTCTTCCTGCGGAGCCTGGGCGAGTGCCTGGAGCGGCTGCGCGAGCGTCCCGCCACCGACGCCGAGCGTCGGGAGATCGACCAACTGGCCGAGGCGCTCGTCGCGCACCGGGTCGAGCTGATGCCCGGGGTCGCCGAAACGCTCGACGCGCTGGCCGGGCGGCACCGGCTGCTGCTGCTCACCAAGGGCGACCGCGAGGAGCAGCAGCGCAAGCTGGACGCGTCCGGGCTGCTGCACCACTTCCACGCCGCGCACATCGTGCGGGAGAAGGACGCCGAGACCTACCGGTGGCTGGTCGGGGAGCACGGCTTCGACCCGGCTGCCGCCTGGATGATCGGCAACTCCCCGAGGTCGGACATCCTGCCGGCCCGGGCGGCCGGGATGCGGGCGGTGTTCATCCCGAACGAGAACACCTGGGTACTGGAGCACGACGACCTCGACCCGACGGACGCCGGGGTGCTCCGGCTGGCCGCCTTCCCGGAGCTGCTCCGGCACTTCTGACGCACTCGTCCGGCTTTCGCGAACCACCCGGACGGACCCGCTCCCGGTGGGTAAAGCGCCGGGACCGCTGACCGTGTTACGGGTACATGCCGGTATTCGGCATTGACATCAATCATCCCCGTCTGGCGGCGGGAAATCTTGTTCAACCTGTGGCGACGGACCTAGCCTTGGCCGGCGCTCGCGGCTCGTCGGGGTGGGTCGGGGGCGTGCCGAAGTCCGGCGGCGGAGCACCGTGGAGCTGAGGTGCGGGCGGGCTGGCTCGCCGCGTTGAGCCCGGCGTGGGCGGCGTGCCGCGCGCACGCGCTCGTCGCGGCGGATTCCGCTGCCATGCCGGACGACGGCTGGTGGGTCAGGGCCGGGGAGTTGCGGACCCGGTCCTGACCCGAGCCGACCCGGTGGGCCGACGCCGCCGGTCGGGGCCGGCGACCGTGGTCAGATCTCGTCCCGGACGATCGCCACCGCCACCCGGCAGAACTCGTCCATGTCCGGCTGGAAGCCGGCGGCGATGTCCGGGTGCAGCCCGGACCGGGTCTCGTCCAGCAGCCGCTGGCAGACCTGCTCGACCGGCTCGCCCGCGTAGCTGACCCGGATCCGTTCGGTGGCCGCCTGCAGGGCCGAGGTCAGCTGATCCTCCAGCGGGCCCCGCAACTTCTGCTGCACGGGGTCGAGCCCGCTCGGGTCGAGCGTGACATGTGGCTCCGACATCGGCGCTCCCTTCGTCGGCGTCGCGGTACCCCACCGCGGGCGTCGGTCAAACCACGGCCGGCACGGCGGCCACCCGTACCTGGTAGGAGATCCTCGCCGTCAACGATCCTGCCCAACCGGTGGACCGGCAGCGGGGGGATCGCTCGATTACCCACCGATCGGGCAGGCAGGGGCCGGCCGGAGGGGTATCGACTTCGACGGCGACGCGCTGGCGGCCGCGCTCAGGGCCTGGGGCGCGGCGCGAAGGCGCAGAACTCGTTGCCCTCCGGGTCGGCCAGCACCCACCAGCCGATGTCGGCGTCGGGCTCGCGTAGCAGCGTCGCGCCGGCGGCGATCAGCCGGGTGGCGTCGGGGCCGGTCAGGTCGACGTCCCAGTGCACCCGGTTCTTCACCCGCTTGCGCTCCGGCACCGCGTCGAAGACCCACTGGTCCCAGGGGAAGCCCGCCGCGCCGACGACGGAGGCGACGCCCTCCGCGGTGGTTTCCACCCGGCCGCCGACGATCCCCGCCCACCAGGTCGCCTGGGCGACCGGGTCGGCGCTGTCCACCGCCAGCTCGAACGGCCCCGGGCGGGAGCCCTCCCGGGGGGCGAAGGCGCAGAACTGGTTGCCCTCCGGGTCGGCCAGCACCCACCAGCTCACTTCCACGTCCGGCTCGCGGACCAGCCGGGCCCCGGCCGCCAGCAGCTCCGTCGGCTCCGGCCCGGCCAGCCGCAGGTCGAGGCGCACCCGGGTCTGGGCGGCGCGCGGCTCGGGCACCCGGTTGACCCAGATCGACTCGGCGCCGGGGCCACCACCCCGGGGGTCGACCCGGGCGTCCCCGTCGCCGGTGTCGACCACCTCGCCGTCGAGCACACCGGCCCAGAAGCCGGCCAGCCCGAAAAGGTCGTTGGCGTCCATGCAGAGGTCCTTGAAGCGCGCGATCATCCGGCCATCATGCCGGCCGGGTCCGACGCCCACCGCCCCTGTCGTGGCGGACGCCGCGATCGTCAGCGGCGGCCCCGCTTGATCTCCTGGAAGGCCGGCAGTCGCAGCAGCGGCAGCAGCGAGTCCCACACGGTCAGCGCGTCGTCGGTGCCGGGGACCTCGGTCAGGATCGGGCCGTGGATGCCGCGCTCCGCGCCGGGCACCGTCAGCACCGGCGAGCCGATGTCCGGGCCCGCCGAGGAGTACGCCAGGGCGTGCGACTCGCGTACCGCCTCGTCCCAGCGGTCGTCGTCGAGGGCCGGCGCGGCGGCGGTGAGGCCGGCCGCCTCCACGGCCGCGTCGACCAGCTTGTCCGACAGCGGGTTGCCGGCGTCGTGGGTGCGCGCGCCCAGCTCGGCGTAGAAGCGGCCGGCGTCGTCGCCGCGGCCCTCGGCGCGCAGCGCCTCCACCAGCCGCAGCGCCCGGCCGGAGGCGGCCATCGCCTCGGCGAACTGCGGCGCCACCTTCCCCTCGTTGAGGATGGTCAGGCTGAACGACCGCCACTCGACGGTCAGCTCGCGGGCGTCGGCCACGGCCACCAGCCAGCGCGAGGTGCGCCAGGTCCACGGGCAGGCGGGGTCGAAGAAGAAGGTGGCGTCCATCGGCCGAGCGTACGGCGGGACGGGCCGGACCGCAGCGGGCCACGGTCGCCCGACACCGGGACGGGTGGCCTGCCCGCCCGGCCGCTCAAGACCACCGGCGGCGTCGCCGCCAGCGGAGGGTCACGCAGGTGACATGAGTTCGTAGAGGTTGCCGGCGTCGTCGGTGAAGTAGAGGCCGCGGGCGCTCAGCGCGTGATCGGTGCGGCCGTTGTCGGGCTCGTCGGGTTCGCTGCCATAGGGCACGCCACCGGCGTGCAGCCGGGCGAGGACCTGGTCGAAGGTTGCCGGGTCGACGTCGAACGCCACGTGCAGGCCGACCGGCCGGTCGACGGTCATGAAGTCGAGGGTGAGCTGCTCGTTGACCCGTACCGGCGCGAAGTGGCGGACCCTGCCGGAGTAGGGCAGCCCCATGATGCCGGCGAAGAACACAGCGGCCCGCTCGTTGTCGACGGCGGGCACGATGGCGTGGTTCAGCGTGATGCTCATGCGCTTCCTCCGGCGATGACAGCGGCGTCGGCCGCGGAGCCCACCACGCCGTGCAGGAACACGTCGACCAGCGTCTCGATCGGGGTCTCGGCGCCCCCGGGTGCTCCCCGCCGGCCGAACAGCATGCCGAGGAAGAGGACGGCGAGTTGTTCGACCGGCAGTCGCAGCGCGGCCCGGTCGGGTTCCAGCAGCCGGACCACGGCCTGCTGGGTGCGCCCGGTCGCGGTGGTCCGGTCGCCGGTCGCGCTGCGCTGGCCTCGACGGCCGGCCGCGTGCACCGCGTCGATCACCGCACCCATCCGTTCCAGGTAGGCCTGCAGGGTCGCCGCGACCTCGGCCAGCCGGGCGGCCAACGGCTGATCCAGCGGCACGGCGTCGAGCTCGGCCAGGACGTGATCATTGCGCAGAGCCGCCGTCACGCAGGCGTCCAACAACTCGTCCTTGTCAGCGAAGGCGCGAAAGACTGTCGCCTCGCCGATCCCGGCTGCCCTCGCGATCTGCAGGGTGCTGACCGCGGCGCCGTGCTCGACCAGCAGCGGCAGCGCCGCCGCCACGATCATCTCGCGTCGGCGTTCCGGACTCATTCCCGGCGCTCGGCGCCGGGCCGAGGTCTCCGTCATGCCCCCATGCTACGGAGTGAGGACTCACTCCGGCAAGGCCGCGCCACCATGGTCCGGCCCCGGGTGGTCGCCACCGGGCTGACCGACGAGCCGATCCTGGCCGGTGGCGGGGTGCCCCAGGCGGCACGCCGCTGTTGTCCCAACGCCCACGAAATGAAGGAATTCTTCATCATCATCAAGCCCGATGCAAGGTCTCGACATAGACGGAAGTCGCGCTATATGGTGCGGCGACCCGGGCGACATGATTGCAGTCGCCCTTTGTAGTCGACGAGGAGTGACGGTGACTGTTCGGAGACCCTCGCGTCGGGTGAGCCAACTGCTCGGCGGCGCAGCGATTTTGATGATCGGCCTGACCAGCCAGCCGGCCCAGGCCGCGCCGCAGCAGGGCGCGGAGACGCTCGCCGCCGCCTTCGACCAGGCTTCGGCCCGCTCCGACGTGCCGCGCGACCTGCTCGCCGCGCTCGGGTACGCGGAGACCCGGCTGGACGGTCACAACGGCGAGCCCAGTGCCTCCGGCGGGTACGGCGTGATGCACCTGACCAGCAACCCGAAGGTGCGGACCCTCGACGAGGCCGCGCGCCGTGCCCGACTGGACCGCACCGACCTGCGCACCAGCGACGCGGCGAACGTCGCCGGCGCTGCGGCGGTGCTCCGCTCGTACGCCGATCAGGCCGGGCTCACCGCGAAGCAGCGCGACGACGTCAACCAGTGGTACGGCTTGATCGCCCGCTACGGCGGCTCGTCGGACAAGGCCACCGCCCGGCTGTACGCCGACGCCGTGTACGACCTGCTCGGCAGCGGCTTCAGGGCGACCACGGCCACCGGCCAGGTCACCGTGGACGGCCGTCCGGTCGCGCCCCAGCGGGGCGACTACGCGGCGGTGGCGCCGCTGGGCGCCGCCGACATGGGCACCCAGAGCACCGACTACGGCCCGGCGGCCTGGGTGGCGGCGAACTCGTCCAACTACACGGCCTCCAGCCGCGAGTCGTCGTACCCGATCAACTACGTCATCATCCACACCATGCAGGGCAGCTACGCCGGCTCGATCAGCTGGTTCCAGAACGCCGCCGCCGGCACCAGCGCGCACTACCTGCTCCGCTCCTCCGACGGCGCGGTGACCCAGATGGTGCGGGACAAGGACGTCGCCTACCACGCCGGCAACTGGACCTACAACACCCAGTCGATCGGCATCGAGCACGAGGGCTACGTCAACAACGCCTCCTGGTACACCGACGCGATGTACCGGTCGTCGGCGGCGCTGACGCGGCACCTGTGTGACAAGTACGGCATCCCGAAGACCCGCAACAACATCATCGGTCACAACCAGGTGCCGGGCGCCACGCACACCGACCCGGGTCCGAACTGGAACTGGACCTACTACATGCAGCTCGTCACCGGCACCACCACGCCCCCGCCGACCTGGTCGACCATCGTGGACAACACCACCGCGGGCCGGTTCACCGCGAGTAGCAACTGGGGCACCTCGTCGTACTCGGCGCAGCGCTACGGCGCCGACTACCGGTTCGCCGACCCGGTCGCGGCCAGCGACACCGCCTGGTACAAGGTGAACATCCCGGCCACCGCCACCTACCGGGTGGAGGCCTGGTACCCGGCGGTCGCCGGTTACAACACCACCACGCCGTACGTCGTGGTGACCAGCAGCGGCAACCAGACGGTCCACCTGAACCAGACCGCCAACGGTGGTGGATGGCGCTCGCTGGGCAACTTCACCCTGGCCGCCGGGGACGCCAACAAGGTGGGTGTCAGCCGGTGGTCCGGCAACACCGGCCTAGTGATCGCCGACGCGATCCGCATCACCCGCGTCTAGCGCGGCAACGATCTCAGTAAGGAAGGGGCCCCTGTCAACGGATTCCGTTGGCAGGGGCCCATCTTTCATTACCGCCACGGCATCGCCCATGGGACGGCGGGCCCAGGGCCCCGGCAAAGTCGTGAGGGTCTCCGGCTTGGCAGGCATCCAGGGGATGCGCGCGCTGCCGACACCATCGGCCCCTGCCGGGTCGGTCTTTGCCGGTCGGCGTGCCCTGCGTTGGCCCCTTTGGAGCTGCCCCGTTTGTGCTGTCGGTGGAGTGGGAGCGTGGACGGGGCAGCTCCAAAGGGGCTGAAGGGCAGGTCCCCGATCGGGTGGGGGGCGGTGTCCTTGACGTTCACCGTCACGTACAGGCGACCGTCGGAGCCCCGCCGTGCACCCAGGCGCCCACGACGTCCCCGCGCGAATTGCTCAGGCTCCAACTGGTCGCCGCCTGCTTGGGTGCCGGAGCAACAGCCACCGCGCCGAGCATCGTGGCGACCCCGACCGCCGCAGCGGTGAAGAACCGACGAGTTCTCATGTCAAACCTCCATCTGCATCATTGCGAGACGGAATACTTCCCCAACGTCTCGCCCCACGCGTCAAACGAGGAGTTGACCTTCAGCTGGAACCCTGCGGCACCGGGGCCACGGCGACTACCACTACGGGTGTAGGCCAGCCTGTCGGTGACTCCAGCGGCACGGCCAGCGGTCGCGGTGCGCGGCGCCGGACTGGTGGGCCGGCTGTCTCCGTCCTACTCAGACGGGTCCCAGGCTATGAGCAGGTCGAACTGACGTCGGTCGCCCTCGAGCTTCAGGGAGTCCATCGGAATACGGCCGTAGAAGAGCAGGACCAGCTCACCGGCCGTGCCCCGCAGGGAGGCGTCGGCCGCATCCGGGTCCTCGCCGGCAGCGGTGGCGGGCATTGTGCCGGGCGTGGCGATGCGGGTGTTCCGTGCGCCGTCGGCGGCGAGCGAGAGGCGCCAGGATCGGCCCTCGGTGGCGTGGTAGTCGACGGCAGCGGGCTCGTGCGGCCAGGCCCCCGTCGTCGCGACGCAAGTGGACAGGAACTCGTCGACACCGTCGAGTGCCACCTCGTCCGGCAGTGGCTGCGGTGCGCCCAGGGTGATCTGGGCGTCGTAGGTATGCACCGCGATCTCTTGGAGCTGGTGCCGGGCGACGGCACCGCAGGTCTGCGGCGACTGCGAATCACCCCACCAGGTCCAGCAGCCGTGATCCGGGCCGGCCTCGCGCAGTGTGTCCAGTAGCTGCTGCGTCGATGCGGCCAACCAGGCCAGCAGAGCCTCGCGCTCCCGAGGCGCAGCCGGGCCTTTCGATTCGGACTTGGCCGCGGCGGCAGGCCCTGCGGTGACGGTGGCGGCCCAGGAGCGGCGTCCCTCGCCCAAGTGCTGCGCCAGATCGAACAGCGTCCACTCGGGGCAGGTCGGCACCTGCACGTCGAGGCTGGGCGCGGAGGCGACCGCAGTGCGGAAGGCGGCCGACCGTTCATCGATCAGCCGGAGCAGAACGGGAAACTCCAGAGTCTTTTCCACCCCGGCTGTCTATCACCATGCCCCGACAACCGGACAGCGATTTCACAGCCGACACGGCGGGCGACGCGGCACTGACCGCGCGCCCTGACCGCCATGCGCCTCGGCGACCACCACCGGGCCGCCACTATCCACCGGCGGGCCACCGGCGGCGACGGCTGGCATCTGCTCCCCGCCGAACACCGGGCCGCCCACCTGATCGACATCACCCGCGCCCACCTCGACCTCGGCGACCCCCACGCCGCCGGCCGCGCCCTCGTCACCGCCGACGTGGCCCGCCTCGCCGCCATTGTCGGACTGACCCGGCAATGACCACACCGAACACGGCGGGTCAGGCGTTGGCCCACTCGACGGCCAGGGGCAGCCCGATGAACGCCGCGTACGCCTCCAGTGCCGCGTCGACGCGGGCCCGGGTGGCGAGGTCGAGGTCGACCAGCGGGCGCGCCGCGACCTTCACCTTCGTCTTGGTCAGCGTCCGCTTCCAGGTGCCGACCACCCGGCCGCCGCGCACCACCGTGGACTGGAAGACCCCGTTGGCGCCGGGGATGATCGCCTGCTTGTGCGCCGCGTCGAGCATCAGCGCCCGGTCCTTGTAGCCCAGCAGGTATTCGTCGAAGCCGGGCAGGGTGTGCACGTCGTCGACCGGCTCCCGGGGCGCGTCGAGCAGGGCCGGGTCGACCACCGACTCGACCCCGTCGACCGTCACGGTGGTCAGCGCCGCCCCGGCGGCGGCGATGCCCCGCTTGGCGTCGGCGGCGGTCAGGCCCGTCCAGCCGGCGAAGTCCTTCCGGGTGGTGGGGCCGTGGCTGCGGAAGTAGCGCAGCGCCAGGATGCCCAGCGCCTCGTCGCGGTCGGGCCGGTGCGGGTCGGGCACCCACTCGTCGAGCAGGGCGAAGGTCTGCTCGGTGCCGACGTGCGGGGCGATGCAGGTGACGCCGCGCTGGGCCGCGTACCAGATCAGGTGGTAGCCGCGCTGCTCGGTGGTGTCGAAGCCGGCCGCGTTGAGCGTGCCCAGGCATTCCGAGCGGGTCATCCGGACGCCGCCGGCCAGCGCCTCGCCGAGCACGTCGGCGGCCCGGTCGGCGTCTTCCAGGCTGAGGCCGAGGCTCGCCCGCCGGGGCCCGGCGGCGTCCAGGATGCGCACCCCGGTCACCTCCAGCATCCAGCGGGCGTCCCGGGCAGGCACCAGGTGCACGGTGCCGCGCATCGGCCAGGTGCGCAGCGCCTCCCGACGCTCCAGCGCCTCCCGCACGTCGGCCTGCGTCCAGCCGGGCAGCCGCAGCCCGAGCGACCACAGGCCGCTCGCCATGTCCTGCGCCTGCATCGCGCCGAACCACTCGACCACGCCGGCCACGTCGGTGGGCCGGGCGGTGGGGTGGGGGCGCAGCAGCAGGCTGGTCGTCCGCAGCGCGAGCGCCTCCGCGTCGGTCAGTGCCGCCGAACCGGCCGGTGTCGCCGTCCTCGTCCTCGCCCCGCTCGTTGCCACGTGGTCAGCCGCCTTCCGTCCGGGTCGGCGGTCAGCATAGGACCGGGCACCGACACCCCGCCGGGCCCACTTGCCCGGCTGCCGGAGCGGGCGGTGCGCGGTGAGCTGCGGGGCGGGCCCGTACGGTCGCCCCCGTGCCGGCCCGGTTAGGGTGGGTTCGTGCTCCGTCAGGTAACCGGGATCCGGTATGTCACCCCACTGCGCGAGGGCGGCTCGCTGCCCGGTGTGGTCGAGGCCGACGACCTCGGCACGTACGTGGCGAAGTTCCGGGGCGCGGGGCAGGGGCCGAAGGCGCTGGTCGCCGAGGTGATCTGCGGCGAGCTGGCCCGTCGGCTCGGGCTGGCGGTGCCCCGGCTGGTGGTCCTCGGCATCGACCCGGTGATCGGCCGGGCCGAGCCCGACCAGGAGGTGCAGGAGCTGCTGCGCGGCAGCGGCGGGCCGAACCTCGGGATGGACTTCCTGCCCGGCGCGCTCGGCTACGACCCGGTGGCGCACCCGGTCGACCCGGCGCTGGCGTCCCGGGTGCTGTGGTTCGACGCGTTCACCGAGAACGTCGACCGGAGCTGGCGCAACCCCAACCTGCTGATCTGGCACCGCGAGCTGTGGCTGATCGACCACGGAGCCTGCCTGTACTTCCACCACAACTGGCCGCGTGCCGAGGCTGCGGTGCACCGGGCGTACCGGGCCGATGATCACGTGCTCGCCCCGTACGCGAGCCGGCTGGCCGAGGCGGACGCGGACCTGACGCCCCGGGTCACCCCCGGGCTGCTGGCCGAGGTGCTGGCCCTGGTCCCCGACGCCTGGCTGGCCGGGCCGGACTTCGACTCCGCCGATGCGGCCCGCGCCGCGTACGTCGACCACCTCACCCGCCGGGTCGCGCGCACCGCCGACTGGCTGCCGCAGGGGAGTCCCGCGTGAGAGAACCCTTCGAGTACGCGGTGATCCGGCTGGTGCCCCGGATCGAGCGCGGCGAGCAGATCAACGTCGGGGTGATCCTGTACTGCCAGGGGCGGGACTTCCTCGCGGCGCGTACCCATCTGGACGCCGACCGCGTCCGGGCCCTCGCGCCGGACGTGGACCTGGCCGAGGTCGCGGCGGCGCTGGGTTCCTGGGACCGGACGTGTGCCGGGGACGGGCCGTCGGGGCGGATGAAGCGCGGGGAGCGGTTCCGCTGGCTGGCCGCGCCGCGCAGCACGATGATCCAGACCAGCCCGGTGCACACCGGGCTGACCGCCGACCCGGCGACGGATCTGGACCGGCTGTTGGACGCCCTGGTCCGCTGACCGGGCTCCCTGACGGTGGTGGGGTGCGGACGGGATATCCGACCGCACCCCACCACCGGGAGAGCTACCGGAGGGCGTATGCCCGCTGGACGGTCTGCTCGGTTCGGTTGCCGTCGGCGTCCCAGGCGTTGACGTTCAGCCAGACGTAGCCGTCCGTGCTGGACAACGCCGGGTGAACGGTGCGGACGTTGAACTTCCCGCCGCCGGTCGACACCGCCCGCGCGGGGTGCCAGGTGGCCCCTCCGTCAGTCGACGTCGAGACGGACATCCCCTTCACCCGCGACCTGTCGGGGGTGAGCCCGTGCGCGGCCGCGGTGATCGTGAACTGGTGTCCCCGACCGGCCTTGGCCTGGTTGTTCAGATCCAGGGCCAGGTCGTAGTCGAGTTGCAGCACCGGCTGGAACGCGCACGACCCGGTGCCGATCGGACAGATGTACTCGGCTGGGGCGCCCTTCACCGGGGTCTGCGAGCGGAAGGTGTAGACGGAGTCCACCCGGGGGGCGAGGGTCTGGACCGAGTTGAGTCCGTACCCGGTGTCCGTGGTCTCCAGGCGGTAGACGCCCGGCCCGGCCGGTAGCTGGAAGCGGCGCGGGGACGAGGCCAGCGGTGGGATCACCACGCCGTTGCGGGTCAGCTTCCAGGTGCTGTTGGCGGTGGACGCGACCATGCTGTGTCCGGCGGTGCCGTCCAGCCAGTACTGCCCGGCGAGGAAGATGTCGCCGTCCCGGCAGAACCCGCAGGTGTTCTGCCGCACCACGGGGGACGTGACCTCGAGCGCCCCGATCCGGACGGGCGCGGCGAACCACGACTCGTCCCGGCTGCGGGTGCCCGCCCGGAAGTAGTCGTCCGAGGTCCACCAGAACTGTTCCTCACTGCCGGCCTGGGTCTTGCCGACCTGCACGATGTACCGCAGCCACTGCAGGTGGTCACCCTCACCGACGTACTCGGTACGTGCGGTCGGGCCGGGGAACCGCCAGGTGCTCTGCGAGGACCACGGGTCCCTCGGACCCAGCGTCCCCCAGATCGAGTCGAACATGTGCGGCTTGTCGGCGTGGTAGGTCGTCGTCAGCTTCACCATCGCCTTCGGGTCCACCGGCCGTTCCGGCGTGCCCGGCACGCCGTTGGGGTGGTCCCGACGCAGGTGGTAGACGTACGACGGGCCGCTGGTGCCGCCCAGGGTGACGGTGCTCCTGCCGCGCCTGCGCAGCGACTCACCCTCGTCGCGGGACAGGGTGAGGGCGAGCATCGTGTCGGTGCTCGGCACGAAGTTGCCCAGCAGCGCGGGAGCCTTCGCGACGTCCACATAGATCAGGGCGAGTCCGGCCCCCGCGGCTGCCGCGTTGTCCCGTGCCGCACGCGCCGCGTTCTGCGCCTGTACGTGCCGCCACGGCCACTCCATGTCCGTCGGGATCTGGATCCGGATCAGCGCCGCCTTGCCCTTGACGCCGGCCGCGGCCAGTTCCTGCGGGCTGCCGGCACCGGCGAACACCATCGGCAGGTTTCGCTTCTTGCCGTCCAGGTGACCGCTGGCGGACAGCAGGTCGTAGTCCGGTGCGAGCCGGCCCCCGCCCCGCACCCGCAGGTCCACGAGCGCCTCGGACAGGGTCCACTGGTTGTGGAACTCGAAGAAGCCGATCTTCACCGGCTTGGTCGGCGTGGCGTAGCCCTCGTACTGGCTGCCGCCGATGAGCATCGAGAACGGCAGCACCGAGCCGTCGGCCAACCCGCGCAGGGTGCCGTAGCTGACGCTCGGCATGTCGGTCGGCGCGGCCGTAGGCGGCCGGACGTTGACCGCCGTGCGGGCGTCCAACGTCACCGTGGTCGGCCCGTCGACCTGCACCTCGGTCTCGGTCATCAGCGTCGCCCGCCGGACGTCCTCCTCGTGCTCCATCATCGCTACCTGGATGTCGTACACCCCGACCGGTAGCAGCATCGTCACGACACCGTCGCGGGCCATCTCGTAGTACGCCGGCAGCGTCATCGGGTCGTTGTCGACCGGGTTGTCGACCCGGATCGCGCCCACCGTCTGCGGGCGTGGGGTATCGCCCCGCGAGCCGATGAGCCGGACGGTCACCGGCTGCATCGCGGTCTCCTTGTACCAGGACACCCCGGTACGCAGCGACACGGAGCCGTCGGCGGTCTTGGCGAGCAGCATGCCGCCGTACCCGCCGGTAGGGACGGCCTTCGGGTCCACCGTGAGCGACACCTCGGCGGTGCCCTTCGCCGGCACGACCACGCTGGTCGCTGAGAGCGCGGCGGAACCGGCGGGCATCGGCTTGCCGTCGAACGCCTTCACGTCCAGCGCGAGGCCCAGCGTGACCGGGGCGGCACCGGAGTTGGTGTAGGAGACCTTGCGCTCGATCGGCGCCGGCGCGTCGGCGATCCTGCCGACGTTGACCGTGGCCGTGCCGTAGACGCGCTGCTGGAGGGCGCGCGGGACGTCCAGCCGCCCCGTGCCGCCCTGCCACCACGCGTAGGCGCCGGCCTTGGTGCTGGTCACCAGCGCGTCCTTGAGCTGCGCCGCGGTCCAGTCCGGGTTGGCCTGGGCGAGCAGCGCGGCGGCGCCGGCGACGTGGGGGGTAGCCATCGAGGTGCCGCTGACCCGGGTGTACTGCCCTTCCACTGCCGGCCAGGGGGAGCCGGCCGCGCGGGCCGCCACGATGTCGGTGCCCGGCGCGGTGATCTCCGGCTTGACCGCGGCGTCGCCGTAGCGGGGGCCACGGTTGGAGTACGGAGCGAGCGCGTCTGCCTTGTCGACCGCGCCGACGGTCAGCGCGCTGCTCGCCGCGCTGGGGCTGCCGATGGCGAGGTCGCCGTAGTTGTTGCCGGCGGCGACCACGAACAGCGCGCCGGTGGAGGCGGTCAGCGAGTCGACCGCCTGGCTCATCGGGTCGGTGCCGTCGGTGGTGTTGGGCGCCGACAGGCTCATGTTGACCACGTCGGCCCCCTGCGCGGTGGCCCACTCCATGCTGGCGATGATCCAGGAGTCCTGCCCGGACCCGCCGCGGTCGAGGGCCTTCGCGGAGAGCACCTTGGCGCCCGGTGCGACGCCCTTGTGACGCCCGCCGGAGGCGGCGCCGCTGCCGGCCACCGTGGAGGCCACGTGGGTGCCGTGGCCGTGGTAGTCGACCCCGTCCGCCTCGGGCGTGAAGTTGGCGATGCCGGCGATGTTGCCGGACAGGTCCGGGTGGGCCGGGTCGATACCGGTGTCGATCACCGCGACCTTCACGCCGGTCCCGGTGACGCCGGCCGCCCACGCGGCGGGGGCGCCGACCTGGGGCACGCTCTGGGCCAGGTTGACCGTGAACTTGCGGTCCAGCCAGACCTTCTCGACGCCCTTGCTGAGTGCGGCGCGGGCGGTGCGGTCGGTAGTGGCCGGGGCGAGCGCGTCCCAGAACTGCCGGGCGTCCGCCGTCGACACGCTCAGCGCGGCCCCGTCGATGCTCGCCAGGGTGCGCTCGTTCGCGCTGGCCGGCAGCGCGTCGGCCTGCCGGGCCAGGGTCTTGGGGGCCGGGTCGCCCTGGAAGGTGACGATCACCGGCAGGGTCTTCGCGGTTCCGGTGATTCCCTGGCGGACCAGTTCGCGGACGTTGAACAGGTCGCGCTCCAGGAAACCGGAGGTCACGTACGGTGCCGCGTCGGACGGGATGACGAACAGGTCGTCGCCGCTGCCCTGAACGGTGAACGTGGCGGACCGGGTCGGATCGTCGGCGGCGTCGACGGCGTACGTCGATCGGCCGTCGGCGCCGGTGGTCACGGTGACCGTGTCGCCGGTGAGCAGCGGTACGCGGTGGGTGCCGATCTCTCCCGGTTCGGGTTGTGGGGCCGACGGGGCTGTCGGGGGTGGCGGACCGTCTGGTGTGGCTGGTTCGGCGAGCGCTGGGTGGGTTGAGGTCAGGACCAGAGCCGTGCCGGTGACGGCGGCGGCGAGAGCACGGGTGAACCGCGCAGCAAACATTGACAGCCTCCTTGCAAGGTGGCCCGAAGCTACCGCAGCCCACCCGGCACTGTGAAGATCTATCTCTGACGTTTTCCCTGGTAGGGGGCATCTTTTGTGATCCACTCTGGATAAATGATGATCACCAATGGTTCGTGGTGGACCGAAAGCATCCGTAGCTTCCACAGCGGATAAGTCGGTTTACGGAACCGGTTCCGGCGCGGCGTCGATGTTGGCGGGCCCGGCCGCTGACCGGTCAGAGTCGGCGGTGCATGACGAGCAGGTCGACGTACCCCCGGCTCGGGTGCCGGAAGCCCTCGGGGATCCGGCCGACCACCGCGAAGCCGAGGGACCGCCACAGCGCCACCGCCCGCTCGTTGTCGGCCACCACCGCGTTGAACTGCATCGCCCGGTAGCCCTCGGCCCGGGCCAGGTCCAGCACGTGCACGCCCAGCGCCCGGCCCACCCCGCGCCCAGCGGCGGCCGGGGAGACCATGAAGCTCGCGTTGGCCACGTGGTCGCCGGGGCCGAGCTGGTTGGGGGCCAGCTTCGCCGTCCCCAGCACCGTCCCGGCGTCGTCGACGGCGACGACCGCGCGGGCGGGCGGGCCGGGCAGCCACAGCCGCCGGGCGGTCGCCTCGTCGACGTCCCGGGGCCAGGTGTACGTCTCACCGGCGGCCACGATCCGGCGCAGGAACGGCCAGATCTCGGGCCAGTCGGCGGCGGTGGCCTCCCTGATCGACATGCGTCGAGCATGTCAGCGCGCGGGCCGGCGGCGGCACCGGCCCGGCGTTTGCCGCCGAAGGGAACGGGTAGGCGCGGGAGCTGACCTGAATCGAGGAGAGGAACATCTGATGGACGGCCAGATCAAGGTCGCGGTGATCTACTACAGCGCGACCGGCATCACGTACCAGATGGCGGTCGCGGCTGCCGAGGCCGCCGGGGAGGCCGGTGCGGAGGTCCGCCTGCGCAAGGTGCGTGAGCTGGCGCCGGACGAGGCGATCCGCTCCAACTCGGGGTGGCAGGCGCACCGTCTGGAGACCCAGGAGGTCATGGAGGCCGAGCCCGACGACCTGTCCTGGGCCGACGTGGTGATCTTCGGCTCGCCGACCCGGTACGGCATGGTCGCCGCGCAGCTCAAGCAGTTCATCGACACCACCGGCCCGCTGTGGGCGCAGGGGGCGCTGGCCGACAAGGTCTACTCCGCGTTCACCTCGACGGCGACCACCCACGGCGGGCAGGAGTCCACGCTGCTGTCGCTGCTGACGGTCTTCTACCACTGGGGCGGCGTCGTGGTCACCCCCGGCTACACCGAACCGAGCCAGTTCATCGCCGGCAACCCGTACGGCGCCTCGCACACCAGCAACAACGGCGAGGTGGCCCCGGACTCCGTGGCGCTCGGCGCGACGGCGCTGACCGCGAAGCGGGCGGTGCGGATCGGCGCGGCGCTGAAGAAGGGCATGGCCGCCGGCTGACTCCTTCCGTTCGGCGACCGGTGGCGGTACGAGAGCCCTCGTCCGGCCACCGGTCGCCGGCATCCCTACCCCCGGTCGGCGGGTCCAGGCGCCGAACCGGCCGGTGTCGGGTGCGCGCCGGCCGCCGCCCGACCCGGTGGCACCGACAGCAGGTGCCCGAGCAGGTCGGCCAGCACCGCCAGGCCGTCGCGGCTGAGCACCGACTCGGGGTGGAACTGCACGCCGGCGAAGCCGGGCCCGCGCAGCGCGTGCACCGCGTGGTCGACGGGGTCCCGGGACAGCTCCACCGGCCCGTACGCGGTGGCCACCCGGTCGGCGTCGGCGACGGGGGTGAAGGTGGAGTAGAACCCGACGCGCCGGCTGGTGCCGAACACCGTGACGTCCCGCTGCAACCCCTGGTAGGGCGCGTCCCGGCGGTGCAGCGGCAGCCCCAGCAGCCCGGCCAGGAGCTGATGGCTCAGGCACACGGCCAGGGTGGGGGCGGCGGCGGCGAGCCGCCCGGCGAGCAGGCTGCGCAGGGCGGCCATCTTCGGCTGGTCCACCGCGCGGGGGTCACCCGGGCCGGGGCCGACCACCACCAGGTCGTACCCGTCGGTGGCGGCGCGGTGCCACGGGGTCAGCTCGACGGCCAGCCCGAGTGCGCGTAGCTGGTGGGCGAGCATGCCCGTGAAGGTGTCCTCGCCGTCCACGATCAGCGCCCGGCGGCCGGCCAGCCCGGGCAGCGCCACCGCCCCCGTGGGCCGCTGGTCGAGCCAGAACCGGGCCAGCGGGGCGTTGCGGGCGGCCAGCGCCGCCCGTACGTCCGGGTCGTCGGCGAGCCGCTCGACCGGGCCGGGGCCCGGGTCGGGGGCGTCGGGGCGCAGGCCGAGGGCGGCCAGCACCCCGGCGGCCTTCGCGTGGGTCTCGGCCACCTCGCCCTCGGGCGTGGAGTGGCGCACCAGGGTCGCCCCGACCGGCACCCGCAGCTCGCCGGCGGGGGAGATCTCGGCGGTCCGGATCAGGATCGGCGCGTCCAGGGTCTGCCGGCCGGCGTCGTCGCGGCCCAGCAGGGCCAGCACCCCGGCGTAGTAGCGCCGCCCGGTCGTCTCGTGCCGGGCGATCACCCGGCAGGCGTTCTCCATCGGGCTGCCGGTGACGGTGGGGGCGAACATCGTCTCCCGCAGCACCTCCCGCACGTCCAGGCGGCCCCGCCCGGCCAGCAGGTACTCGGTGTGCGCCAGGTGGGACATCTCCTTGAGGTACGGGCCGACGACCTGCCCGCCGTGCTCGGCGACGCAGGCCATCATCTTCAGCTCCTCGTCGAGCACCATGTACAGCTCGTCGACCTCCTTCGGGTCGGTGAGGAAGCGCAGCAGCGCCGCCCGGTCCGCCGTCCCGCCGTGCCGGAAGGTGCCGCTGATCGGGTTCATCATGACCAGCCCGTCGTCGACGCTGACGTGCCGCTCCGGGCTGGCCCCGACCAGGACCCGCGTCCCGGTGTGCACCACGAACGTCCAGTACGCGCCCCGCTCGCGCAGCAGCAGCCGGCGTAGCGCGGCCAGGGCGGCGACCAGCGGGGAGCCCTGCACGGTGGCCCGCAGGGCGCGGTGGATGACGAAGTTCGCCCCCTCGCCCCGGCCGATCTCCTCGGCGAGCACCCGGGCGACGATGTCGGCGTACTCGGCGTCGGCGATGTCGAACCCGGCGTCGGCGGTGGCCACGGGGACGTCGGGCAGGGCGGCGAGCGTGTCGGCCAGGGGCAACCGGGCGTGGCCGGCGATCTCCAGGCACTCCAGCGGGGTGCCGTCGTCCACACAGTCGAACCCGCGCTCGGTGACCTGCCGGTAGGGCACCAGCGCCAGGGTGCGGGGGCCGGGCGGCCCGTCGGGCAGTGGAACGTCGGCGAGCCGGTCGACGGGACGTACCGTGCCGGTGAAGAGCTCCAGATGGTCGGCGCCCTCGCGGCGCACGAGCGCGAAGGGGCCGGGGTCGACGCCGCGGGCGACGGCGGCGAGCAGGTCGTGCGGGCTGGTCATCGGGTTCTCCTGTTGGCCGGGCGTCGCCGTCGGGGGCGGCCCTGGGCCGGGGGAGAGAACCGGCGACCGCCTTGTCGGGCGGCCGCGTGGGAAGCTACGCGCGGGGGTGGGCCGCCGGGTCGGCGGGCCACCAGCAGGTCAGGTGCGCGGGCATGCGATCACCCTACGCGCGCCGCCGCGCGCCCGGAACCCGATCCCGGGGTACGGGACCGGGCGGCGGCCACCTGCGGCGACGCGGACCGCCGGGCCGCCGGGCCGGCCGCCGGGTACGGTGATCGACGATGGACATCCTCGCCCTCGACCTGGGCACCTCCTCGGTGCGGGGTCTCGTGCTGGACACCGGCGCGACCCTGCGGCCCGGCGCCCTCGCCCGCCGCAAGGTGCGCCTCACCGTCGACGACGACGGCGCCGGCACCCTGGACGGCCCCACCTACCTGGCCTGCCTCGCCGAGTGCCTGGACGAGCTGGCCGCCGGCGGTCACCTGCGCGACGTCGGGCTGGTCGCCGTCTCCGCCCAGTGGCACTCGGTGCTGCCGGTGGACCGGGCCGGCGAGCCGCTCGGCCCGGTGCTCACCTGGCTGGACACCCGCCCGGCGCCCCCGGCCGGCGCGACCGGCCCGGCCGACGAGGTCGCCTACCACCGGCGCACCGGCACCTGGTGGCACCGCTGCTACTGGTCGGTCCGGCTGCCCTGGCTGCGGGAGCGCACCTCGACCCCGCCGGCCCGCTTCCTCGGCCTGGCCGAGTTCGTGCTCGGCGCCCTGCTCGACGCGGCCCCCATGTCGGTGTCCGAGGCCTCTGGCACCGGGCTGCTCCACCTGGGCACGCTGACCTGGGACGCCGAGGCGTGCGAGCTGGCCGGCGCGGGCCCGGGGGAGCTGCCGGAGCTGGCCCCCGACGGCTGGCGGGGCCGGCTGCGGCGGGAGCATGCCCGCCGCTGGCCGCAGCTCGCCGACGCGGCCTGGGCCGCGCCGGTGGGGGACGGGGCCGCCTCGAACGTCGGCTCCGGCGCGGTGGGCCCGGGCCGGGCCGCGGTGACCGTGGGCACGTCCGCGGCGGTCCGGCTGGTCCAGGCCATGCCGGCCGGCGCGGAGCTGCCGCCGCTGCCCGCCGGGCTGTGGCGGTACCGGGTCGACTACGACCACGTGGTCACCGGTGCGGCGTACTCCAGCGGGGGCAACCTGTTCGCTTGGGCCGGGCGGGAGCTGCGGCTGCCCGAGGGCGCCGAACTGGAGGCCGCGCTGGCGCGGATCGCCCCGGGCGGCGGGGTGTCGGCCAACCCGCGTTTCGGCGGCGACCGGCCGCCCGGGCACGCCCCGGCCGGCGCCGGTGAGCTGCGCGGGCTGAGCCTCGGCACCGGCGCGGTCGACATCCTCGCCGGACTGATGTCCGGGATCTGCCGGCTGGTCGCCACCGACCTGGCCGAGCTGGAGTCCACCGTCGACGGGCCCGTGGAGGTGGTGCTGGGCGGCGGCGCGCTGGCCGCGTCCGGGTGGTGGCGGGAGTCGTTCGCGGCCGTCCTGGCACCTCGCCGGGTGCGCTACCGGCCCGACCCGGAGATCGGCGCGACCGGCGCGGCCCGGGTGGCGCTGGGTCGGCTGGACGAGCCGGTGGTGCTCCGCGACATCGGCCGGACGGATGAGGTGCCCTCACCGACCCCGTCAGCTCCGCGCAGCCCTCGGTATCCTTCCTGAGCTTCTGCTCAGGTGAGCCCGTTGACAGCGGCGGCCTGCCTGGTTGGATGGACCCCGCTCCCCGATGCGGCGGACGCGAGGGCCTAGGAGGCATGTGTGGGCGTAGGTCCCGACCCCGCCGGGAGTGGGGTGTCCAACCACAGTCGGCGACGGTTCGACGTCCGCGTCGTGCCGCACCGCCGCCGCTCGCCGTTTCGGCTGCAGGACTGGCGGATGGGGACCAAGCTCGTCACGGTGCTCGTCATTCCCTCGGTGGCGTTCCTGGTGCTGGCCGGGGTGCAGACCCGGGGGCTGGTCGGGCAGACCACCACGCTGAGCGACTTCGCCCGGCAGGTCGGCATCGGCCGGGAGATCACCGCCGTGGTGCACCAGCTCCAACAGGAACGCGACCGCACCGCCGGTGAGCTGGCCGAGCTGCGCCGGGTCGGCGGCCGGGCCGACCGGGACGCCGCGATCGCCGCGCTGCGGCCGTTGCATGCCGCCAGCGACGCCGCCGTGCGGGAGCTGCGGCGGGCAGCCGGCCCGCTGGCCGACGCCGACGCCGCCTGGCAGATCGCCTACTCGCAGGCGCTGGAGGCGTACGACCAGGTGATCTACATCCGGGCGGCCGTGCCCCCGGCGGTGCTGGCCAGCGACACCGTCCTCGGCAACTACCACCGGGCGGTCGACGCGTTGCTGACCCTGCTCGCCCAGCCCTCGCCGGGCGAGGGCCAGCGGGTGCTCAACGACAGCGTGCTGCGCTACGTCCAGCTCGCCCGGGTCAAGGAGCTGTCCTCCCGGGCACGAGCCGAGCTCTACGCCGCCGCCCGCGCCGGCCGGTACGGAGTGGCCGACCAGGTCAAGCTGACCGACCTGCGGGCCCAGCAGCTCACCGCCCTCGGCGCGTTCCGGGTGGCCGCCACCGCCGACCAGATCCGCCGGTACGACGCGGCGTCGGCGGAACCGGCCCTCGCCGCCGCCACGAAGCTGGAGGAGCAGAGCCTGCCCAGCGGCGGCGCCGCGCCGCGGGTGCTGAACGCGCCGCAGTGGTGGGTGGCCAGCGAGCAGCGTCAGGATCGGCTGCGACAGTTGGAGGTCGGCGTCCTCGGCGACGCGGTGACCCGGGCCGATGACGCCAGATCCGGGCAGTTGCGGACCACCCTGCTGGTGTTCGGCGGGATCGGCACGGTGCTGCTGGTCGCCCTGCTGATCTCGGTGGTGGTCGGGCGGTCCGTCGCGCGCTCGATGCGGTTGCTTCGTGGCCAGGCGCTGCGAATCGCCCAGATCGACCTGCCCGACGCACTCGACCAGCTGCGGCAGGTCAACAGCGGGGTGTCCGACATCGAGGTGCCGCCGGCGGTGGTCCGCTCGCTGGACGAGATCGGCGAGCTGGCCGAGGCGTTCGTCGCGGTGCACCGCAGCGCGGTCAGCGTCGCGGTGGAGCAGGCGAGCATGCGTCGCAACGTCAACCTGATGTTCGTCAACCTGGCCCGGCGCAGCCAGGTGCTGGTGGAGCGGCAGCTCGAACTCCTCGACGGCCTGGAACGCGACGAGAGCGACCCGGACCAGCTGGAGAACCTGTTCCGGCTCGACCACCTCGCCGCCCGGCTGCGGCGCAACGACGAGAGCCTGCTGGTGCTCGCCGGCAGCGATTCGACCCGGCGGTGGAACCGCCCGGTGAGTCTCGCCGCCGTGCTGCTGGCCGCGAGCGCCGAGATCGAGCACTACCAGCGGGTACACCGCGAGCAGGTGGCCGACCTGCACGTCGTCGGGCACGTCATCGGCGACCTGGTGCACCTGTTCGCCGAGCTGCTGGAGAACGCCACCGCGTTCTCGCGGCCGGACACCGTCGTGTTCGTCGCCGCCCGATCCGAGGGCCCCGGCGCCCTGGTGGAGCTGACCGACCGAGGGCTGGGGATGACCCCGGCCGCGCTGGCCGAGGCGAACGAGGTGCTGGCGTCCCCGCCGGCAGCCGACGTCGCGGCGTCCGAGCGGATGGGCCTGTTCGTGGTGAGCCACCTGGCCGCCCGGCACGCGGTGCAGGTGCGCCTGCACCCCCGCGAGGACGGCCTGGTGGCCCTGGTCCGGATTCCGGCGGCCCTGCTCACCGACGCCCCGCCGGTCCAGCTCGACCCGCCGCCGTCGCGGCGGATGCTGACCACCGCGCTGACCGCGACGGCGCGCCCGGGTGGGGTCGTTGCCGAGCGGAACGGCGGCCCGGCGGGCCCGGGCGAGCCGCCGGTGGCCGGTCGCCCGCCGCGACGCGTGACCGTGGCGCGGCAGTCCCGGCCGGTGCCGGTGCGGGCGGATGACGTGCTCGCCCCGGCCGCCGGGGTGCCCGCGGACGGCGGGGGCGGCTGGTGGTCGCGGGAGGGCCCGGCCCCGGGCTCCGCCCCGGCGGCCCCGGCGCCCCCGGCGGTCCCGGTCACCGGGGGCACCAACGAGCGCGGCCTGCCGGTGCGGGTGCCGATGGCGCAGCTGTCCGCTGTGACGCGGCCCGCCCGGCCGCAGGAGCCGACTCCACGGCACGACCCGGACCCGGAAGCCGTCGGCGGCATGCTGTCCCGGCTTTACAGCGGGGTGCGGCGGGCCGAAGCTGAGGAGACCACCGAGATCATCCTGCCGCCGGCCGGCGGGAGCACCGAAGGGGGACAACAGTGAAGACGTTGAGCCAGGAAGCCCGGGACCTGAGCTGGCTGGTGAGCGGGTTCGCGGAGCGGGTGCCCGGTGTGGCGCACGCGATCGTGGTCTCGTCCGACGGGCTGCTGGTGGCGATCTCCGACCACCTGCCCCGCGACAACGCCGACAAGCTCGCCGCGGTCACCTCGGGCCTGATGAGCATCGCCGCCGGGGCGGCGCAGATGTTCGACGACGACATCGTCAAGCAGACGGTGGTGGAGATGGGCCGCGGCTACTTCCTGGTGATGCAGGTCCGCGACGGCTCGATCCTGGCCACCCTGGCGGCCGGGGACGCCGACATCGGCGTGGTCGGCTACGAGATGGCCCGGCTGGCCAAGCAGACCGGCGAGATGCTCACTCCGGCGCTGCGGGCCGAGCTCCAGCAGGCGCTGCCCCGCTGACCACGTCGTCCCGGCCCCGCCCGGCGGGGCCGGGACGACGACCACCGGACGCCAATCGGGCGGGCGCGGCCGTGCCACGCCCGCCCGACTGGGATGCCGTCGGGCTACAGGCCGTTGGCCCGGATCACCTCGCGGTACCAGTGCGCGCTGCGCTTGGGCACCCGGCGCTGGGTGGGGTAGTCCACGTAGATCAGGCCCCAGCGCTGGTCGTACCCTTCGGCCCACTCGAAGTTGTCGAGCAGTGACCAGACGTGGTAGCTCTCCAGCGGCACCCCGTCGGAGACGGCCCGGTGCGCGGCGGCGATGTGGTCGCGCAGGAAGCTGATTCGCCCGGCGTCGTCGACCGTGCCGTCCGTGGAGAGGGTGTCCGCCTGCGGCAGGCCGTTCTCGGTGACGGTCAGCGGGACGGGGCCGTAGTCGCGGGTGACCCGGGTCAGGATGTCGTACATGCCGTCCGGGTAGATCTGCTGCCAGTCCGCCTGCGAGGTGGGCCAGCGCGTGACCGTCGCGCCGTCGCCGGTGAGGTAGTACGGGGTGTAGTACTGCACCGCGAGCAGGTCGATCGGCGAGGAGATGATCTCCAGATCGCCGTCGGCGACGCCCCGGGCCAGCCGGCTGTCGGCGCCGAGGTCGTCGAGCACGTCGGCCGGATAGCTGCCCTTGAGGATCGAGTCGAGGTAGAGGCGGTTCTCGTACCCGTCGTAGAGGCGCGCGGCGCGGGCGGCCTCGGGGCTGTCGTCGGCGGCGTAGCAGGGGTGCAGGTTGAGCGCGGGACCGATCCGGCCGGCGCTGCCGGTGGCGCGCAGCGCCCGCACGGCCAGCCCGTGGGCGAGCTGGAGGTGGTGGGCGACCAGGTACGCCGCCTGCGGGTCCTGGAAGCCGGGGGCGTGGTGCCCGATCAGGTAGCCGTTCTGCACCACGGTCTTCGGCTCGTTGATGGTCAGCCAGACCGGCACCTGGTCGCCGAGGCCCCGGAAGACCGCCTCGGCGTACTCGGCGAACCGGTACGCGGTGTCCCGGTTCTCCCAGCCGCCGGCGTCCTGCAACGCCTGCGGCAGGTCCCAGTGGAACAGGGTGGCCATCGGCGAGATGCCCCGCTCGTGCAGCCCGTCGACCAGCCGGCGGTAGAAGTCGAGGCCGCGCTGGTTGACCGCGCCGGCGCCGTCGGCCTGGATGCGCGGCCAGGAGATGGAGAACCGGTAGCTGCGCAGCCCCAGGTCGCGCATCAGGTCGAGGTCGTCGGCGTAGCGGTGGTAGTGGTCGGCGGCCACGTCGCCGGTGTCGCCGTTGCGGGTGCGGCCGGGGGTGCGGCTGAAGGTGTCCCAGACGGACTCGCCCCGGCCGTCCTCCTTGGCGGCGCCCTCGATCTGGTACGCCGAGGTGGCCGCGCCCCAGCCGAATCCGGCCGGGAAGCGCAGCGCGCCCCGGGGCCGGTCGGTCGGGTCGGTGTCGGGGTCCGACCCGGTTCCGCTGCCGGCGGCCGGGCTGCCGGCGGTCGCGGCGTCGGCGGAGGCGGGGCCGCCGGCGCGCGGGCCGGCGCCGGTGGTCCCGGCGGTGGCGGAAGGTTCGGGGCGGCTGAGCATCGACATGGGGCCTTCTCCTTGTGGTGGGTGCCCGCCGCGACCGGCCGGGAGCGCTCCCAGCATAGGGCAGGCGGGGGCGGCCGACCCCACTGCGCCGGGTCGGCTCTGTTGTGCGGAATGGGTTGGCGCGCGGCCGGTTGCGCGGACACGCCAAGTGGGGCGCTGCGGGCGGCGGTCGGGGCGCGCGGGTGGGGGGCCGATAGCGAGCGAGGCCGGCCGGGCGGCGTGGCACGCCTGACCCGTCGGCCTCTTTTCCCATCGTGGCGGGGGGTTTAGTGTGGGGACGGGGGAGGGCAACCCCCGTCCCCACCTTCGATGCAAACACGCACGAGTGGAATTGGCGTCCTGCCGTGCGTGTCGCGCGGGAGCCGGGCCACGCGAGTGGCTCTGGTTCCACCTCCCTCCATTGCCGGTGGGTGGTGGCTGGCGGCGGCGTCCGGGCTGGCCCGCCGTCAGCCTTCGGGCAGTGTCCCGGGAACGTCGCGGGCACGACGACCCCGGGCAACATCTTCGGTGGATCTCCATCGATGGAAGCGCTCCCATCGAGGATGAAGCGACTGTAACGCCCGTCACGGGTTTGTGAAAGACCCAAAACGAGATCGAAACATCTACCTGCTTCTCCTTGGTGGCTCCTTGTTGTGGGAGCGCTTCCATGCCAGACTGTCGACCTACCGCGACGAGGAGCCAGCTCGCGTGAGCGTGGGTCGCCGAGGGCATCCGGTCACCGGACGGCACCCGACAGGACGGACGGCCGCTGTCTGCCAGCGCCGACGCCCCGTCCCGAACCCGGCCGGGCCGGATCGACCACCATCCCGAGCGCCTCCGTCCCCCCGTGCGACCCGCACGTGGAGGTGCTCCCGCCGGGGCCCCGCGCCCCGGCCTGGTCCGAGGAGACACCGCGCACATGAGACTCATGGCAAGACGTCGCCGGACGGCGATGCTCGCCGCCGCCACGTTGGCCGTCGGCGGGGTCGCCCTGCCGGCCGGTGCCGCGCAGGCCGCCCCGGCCTGCGACGTGGTCTACGCCACCAACGACTGGGGCAGCGGCTTCACCGCCAACGTCACCATCAAGAACCTGGGCGACGCCATCAACGGCTGGACGCTCAAGTGGACGTTCCCCAACAGCAGCCAGAGGGTGACCCAGGGCTGGTCGGCGAAGTACAGCCAGACCGGCAGCGAGGTGACCGCGACCAACGAGTCGTACAACGGCAGCCTCGGCACCGGGGCGTCGACGACCATCGGCTTCAACGGCAGCTACACCGGCAGCAACCCGAAGCCCACCGCGTTCACCCTCAACGGCGTCACCTGCAACGGCACCCCCGCCAACAAGCCGCCGACGGTGTCCCTCGGGGTGCCGGCCGGCCCGTTCGAGGCCCCGGCGGACGTGCCGCTGACCGCCACCGCCAGCGACCCGGACGGGACGATCAGCAAGGTCGAGTTCTACCGCAACGGCCTGCTGGTCAACACCGACACCACCGCCCCGTACGGCTACACCCTGGAGGACCTGCCGGCCGGCAGCTACACCGTCCAGGCCAAGGCCTACGACAACGCCAACGGCATCGCCGTCGACGAGAAGGCGTTCACCGTCACCGCGGCCTCCGGCCCGAGGTTGGTGGCCACCCCGTCCGCGGTCAGCGTGAGCGAGGGCGGCACCGCCACGTTCAACCTCAAGCTCAGCGCGGCGCCGACGGCCAACGTGCCGGTGACGCTCGCCCGCACCGGCGACGCCGACATCACCGTCACGCCGGCCTCGGTCACTCTGACGCCCGCCAACTGGAACACCGGCGCAACCGTCACCGTGGCTGCGGCGGAGGACGCCGACACCGTCGGGGGCACGGCCACCATCACCGCCTCCGGCAACGGCGTCGCCCCCCTGGCCGTCACCGCCACGGAGATCGACAACGACACCCCCGGCGGGGACAACGCCTACATCAAGCGCTTCCTCGACCAGTACGGCAAGATCAAGAACTCGGGCTACTTCAGCGCCGAGGGCGTGCCCTACCACTCGATCGAGACGCTGATCGTCGAGGCGCCCGACCACGGCCACGAGACCACGTCCGAGGCGTTCAGCTTCTGGCTGTGGCTGGAGGCCCAGTACGGCCGGGTCACCCAGAACTGGGCCCCGTTCAACAACTCCTGGACGGTGATGGAGAAGTACATCATCCCGTCCCACGCCGACCAGGCGACCGCCGGCGCCGCGGGCACCCCGCAGTACGCCGCGGAGTGGCCGCTGCCCAACCAGTACCCGTCGCAGCTCCAGCCGAACGTCCCGGTCGGTGCGGACCCGCTGCGCTCGGAGCTGCAGAACACCTACGGCACCGGCGACATCTACGGCATGCACTGGCTGCTGGACGTCGACAACACCTACGGCTTCGGCCGCTGCGGCGACGGCACCACCAAGCCGGCGTACATCAACACCTTCCAGCGGGGCACCCAGGAGTCGGTGTGGGAGACCGTGCCGCAGCCGTCCTGCGACACGTTCAAGCACGGCGGCCAGTACGGCTACCTCGACCTGTTCGTCAAGGAGGCCAACGCCCCCGCCAAGCAGTGGAAGTACACCAACGCCCCCGACGCGGACGCCCGCGCCGTGCAGGCCGCGTACTGGGCCCTGACCTGGGCCAAGGCGCAGGGCAAGCAGGCCGACGTCGCCGCCACCGTGGCCAAGGCCGCGAAGATGGGTGACTACCTGCGGTACGCGATGTTCGACAAGTACTTCAAGAAGATCGGCAACTGCGTCGGCGCCAGCGCCTGCCCGGCCGGCACCGGCAAGGACTCGGCGCACTACCTGATGTCCTGGTACTACGCCTGGGGCGGCGCGTACGAGGCCAACCAGAACTGGTCGTGGCGGATCGGCTCCAGCCACAACCACTTCGGCTACCAGAACCCGTTCGCGGCCTGGGCGCTGACCAACGTGGCCGAGCTCAAGCCGCAGTCCCCGACCGCCGTCGCGGACTGGCAGAAGAGCCTCGACCGGCAGCTGGAGTTCTACACCTGGCTCCAGTCCGCCGAGGGCGGCATCGCCGGCGGCGCCACCAACAGCTGGGACGGCAACTACGGCACCCCGCCGGCCGGCACCGCCACCTTCTACGGCATGTTCTACGACGTCGACCCGGTTTACAACGACCCGCCGTCGAACCAGTGGTTCGGCATGCAGGCGTGGTCGATGCAGCGGATCGCCGAGCTGTACCTGGAGACCGGCAACGCCAAGGCCAAGGCCCTGCTGGACAAGTGGGTGCCGTGGGCGATCGCCAACACCACGGTGGGCGCCAACTGGTCGATCCCGTCGGACATGAAGTGGACCGGCCAGCCCACCAACTGGAACCCGGCCAGCCCGCAGCCCAACACCAACCTGCACGTCGAGGTCACCGTCAAGGGCCAGGACGTCGGCGTCGCCGCCGCCTACGCCCGGACCCTGATCGCGTACGCCGCGAAGTCCGGCAACGCGGCGGCCAAGACCACCGCCAAGGGCCTGCTCGACGCGCTGTACGCGGCCAGCGACGCCAAGGGCGTCTCGATGCCGGAGAAGCGCGGCGACTACAAGCGCTTCGACGACGTCTACAACGCCGCCGACGGTCAGGGCCTCTACGTCCCGCCGGGCTGGACCGGGAAGATGCCCAACGGCGACGCCGTCGCCGCCGGCAAGAGCTTCCTCGACATCCGGTCGTTCTACAAGAACGACCCCGACTGGCCGAAGGTGCAGGCGTACCTGAACGGCGGCGCGGAGCCGACGTTCAACTACCACCGGTTCTGGGCCCAGGCCGACGTCGCCATGGCGTACGCCGACTACGGGAACCTGTTCCCGAACGGGTGACCCAGGTCCTCCGGGTGGGCGGCGCGGCCCGCCCACCCGGAGCCCGGCCGGGCCAGGGGGAACTATGAGCCCGGTCGGCGGACGGCCTGACTTCCACGGTCAGGCCGGGACGGGCCGGCCCGTCCGGTCAACGCAGCGGACCGGCCGGCCCGCCCCACCGCCCGAAACCGAAATTGCCGCGAAAAGCGCCGCGAAAATCGGCCGTCGAGGGATCACGCGACGGTCGTCGACGGAGTAACGTACGTCACCGGAGAGGCCGCTCCCCCCGTGGCGGCCTCTCCCTTTACGTCCGGGCCCCGGCCCTCACCCGGCGGCCCCGCCCGCCTCCGCCTCCCTCGCCGCGGGGCCGGGCACGGTGACCGGGTGTCGCAGCCCCGGATGCCCCGCCGGCAGCGACCGGCGGATCACCAGCCAGCTCACCGCCAGCGCCGCCGCCACCAGCGGCCAGGTCAGCGCGACCCGCGCCACCACCAGCGCCACCACCTGACCGCCGAGGTAGAGCGGCACGAAGACCGCCAGCCGCAGCACGTACGTGGCCGCCCACACCCAGCTCCCCCGCGAGTACGCCCGCAGCAGCGCCGGGTCGCGCCGCCACCGCCCCCGCTGGCGCAGCGCCACCCCCACCACGGCGCCCAGCAGCGGCCAACGCACCACGATGCTGACGACCCAGGCCAGCGTGCTGGCCGCGTTGGACAGCAGTTGGATGAGGAAGAAGTCGGCGGCCCGCCCGGTGCGCAACGCGATCAGCGCGGCCACGCACACCGCGAGCAGGCCGACCAGCACCGAGCGGGGCCGATCGCCCCGGCGCAGCCGCCAGCCCGCCACCGCCGTCCCGGCCAGCACTGCGGCGGCCACCCCGCCGACCAGTGAGTGACCGGTGGCCAGCCAGCCGACCGCGAACGCCACCGGCGGCAGCGTGGCGTCGACCGCGCCCCGCCGGCCGCCGAGCAGGTCCGCGAGCGACTCCGGCCCGTCGGCGGGGCGCGGCTCGCGGGTGGACGGCCCTCCGGGCTCGGGTGTGGTGGTCACCGGCGACCTCCTGTCGGTCCGCCCCAAACTAGCGCCAGAGTGTCGGCAGGCCACTGGGAGACGCTCCCGGGCGTGCCGCTACGGTGTGCGGGTGCGTGCGACGGCGAGAGGTTGGACGGCAGTCTGGTTGGTCGTACTGGCCCTGGCCCAGACAGCCGCCTTCGTCGTGGTGTGGCGCGCCGCCCTGCACACCGAGCTCGGCCAGTGGGTCGACACGGTGGCGCTGACCGGCAACCGGATCGGCCAGGACACCATCGCCTCACCGGTGGACCGCATCCTCAACACCATGTCGGCCCTGTCGCTGCTGGTGGCGACCGCGGTGATCGGCTTCATCGCGCTCATCCGGCGTCGGGTCGCACTGGCCATCACGGCCACCCTGCTGATCGCGGGGGCGAACGTGACCACCCAACTGCTCAAGCACTTCCTGGTCCGTCCCGATTACGGCATCGATCCCGAACGGGCCGTCGCCGGCAACAGCCTGCCCAGCGGGCACACCGCGGTGGCCGCCTCGGTGGCCCTGGCGCTGATCCTGGTCCTCCCGCGCAACGTGCGGGTGCTCGGCGCGTGCGTCGGCGTCGGGTACGCGGCCGTCGCCGGGGTGGCCACCCTCTCCGCGGGCTGGCACCGCCCGAGTGACGCCATGGCCGCGTTCCTGGTGGTCGGGGCCTGGGCGGCGCTGGCCGGGCTGATGCTGCTGGTCACCCAGCGGGAACAGGCCCAGGTGGAGCCGGCCGACGCCCACCGCGTCGCCGCCATCGTGCTCGGCCTGGCCGGCGCACTGGCCGTGGTCAGCTCGGCGCTGGCCCTGTCCTGGCTGGTCGACCTGCCCCGGCTGGACCCCGACCAGCTGGGCCGCCGGTCGCTCTTCGTCGGCTACGCGGGCAGCGCCGCAGGCATCGCCGGCACCATGGCCATCGTCGCGGCGCTGTTGCTCGCCGTCGTACACCGGCTCGTCCCCCGGATCAAGGGCTGACCCGGGCCCGACGCCCGGGCACCCGGCCTCGGCCCGCGCAGCCGGTGCCCGGTCAGCGGCGGTAGGTGCCGACCATGGTGCCGCTGGCCAGCTCCCGGCCGGCCAACGCCCGGTGCACCTCCCCGGCGGAGGGCTCGGCGGGCAGCTCCAGCGGCCGGTCCACCGCGTACAGGCGGAAGAAGTAGCGGTGTGCCTCCTCGCCCTGCGGCGGGCGCGGGCCACCCCAGCCGGCCCCGCCGAACCCGTTCGGCCACTCCCGCCCCCCGTCGGGCACCGCGCCCTCGGCCACCCCGCCGCTTTCCGGCGTGATCCCCGTGACCAGCCAGTGCACGAACGGCTCCCGGCCGGCGTCGGGGTCCTCGACGAGCAGCACCAGCTCCTGCGCCGAGTCGGGCACGTCGGCCCACTGCAACGGCGGCGAGACGTTCGCGTCGCCACGGGCGAAGCGTCCGGGCAACTGGTCATGATCGTTGAACGCGGTACTGCGCAGCATGATGCCGGCCATCTCTGGGCGCCCCTCTCCTCGTCTGGGGAGCGCCTACCCGCCGGGGCCGGCGCGAAACGGGCCGCCCCGACGACACCTGGTGCCAGCCGCCGACCTATCCGCACCCGGAGTGCGGCGGACCCCGCAGGCCGCCCGCAGGTCCGGTTACCGGGTGGAGAGCCATCCGGTAACCGGACCTGGGCGAGCGGTGGTGTCGACGCTGGTCCGCGGGCCCGGTGGGCGGACGGTCAGCCGCAGGAGGCGGCCCGGCAGGTCACCTCGATCTCGTAGAGCCGCGCCCGGCTGTCCCGGCTGCGGAGCACGTCGAGGCGGACCGAGGTTGCGCGGACCGGCGTGAACGTGTGCGTGGTGACCTGGGTCGTGTTTCCGGTGATCTCGCTGAGCACCTGCCAGACACCGTCGACGAGGCCCGAGATCCGGTACGCGGTCAGCTCGTACCCGCCGTACTGGTGGAGCTGCACGGTGTCGATCAGCTCCGGGGCGGCGAACCCCACCTGGAGCCAGTGGCTATCGGCCGGATCGGTGATCCAGCGACTACCGGCGCTGGCTCGGTTGCCGTCGATCACGTGTGCTGGCACGTACTTCTGCCACCAGCCCGACGCGGTGGCCGTGGCGCCTTCGGACGCCAGCGCCACGTTGCGCCACACCGCGCTGACGGTCGTGGTGGCGCTCGCGGTGAACGGGCGGAACCAGCCTGGCAGCA
This sequence comes from Micromonospora sp. CA-111912, assembly GCF_050948415.1. Lineage (NCBI taxonomy): Bacteria > Bacillati > Actinomycetota > Actinomycetes > Micromonosporales > Micromonosporaceae > Micromonospora > Micromonospora sp. CA-111912. Next base: position 4,913,904 of record NZ_CP192007.1, on the reverse strand, counting down.
CGCCGTGTGGGGCGTCGACCGTGACGGTGGCGCTCTGCTCGGCCGCGAGCTGTCGGACTCCCACGGTCAACGGAACCTCCACCACCGCGAACGGGGCGAGCCGCACCTCGACCGGGGCCGGGCTGGCCCACCCCTGCGGGACGACGGCGCCGAGCTTTGCCGTCACCGGAATGCCGACGTCGTTACGGAGCACCGCGGTGATCCGGGTGTCCACGTCCGAGTCCGGCCGAACCGTGGTTCGCACGGGCAGGGCCGAGACGGTGAGCAGCGCGCTGCGGTCGGTGGGGGCGGTGCTCAGGACGAGAGTGGGGAAGGCCTCCAGCTCCTGGTAGCGCGGCCAGGCGAGCGTCATCTCCCAGGAATCCAGCCGGTGCACGACGGCGCTCACCTCGTACCAGCCGTTGTTGCCGGCTCGGATCGGGGTGCCGGCGAACTCGTCGGCGAAGAGCTGATCGGCCAGCAGCCTGGTCCGCTCCACCGCGATCTGGTTTGCGCCCTCGAACACCTTCGTCATGTGCTGCGGATCGTCGCCGTTGTCCCGGGCGTACGCCTGGACCTGGCTGAGCACCTGGTTTCGGTAGACATCGGTGTGGGCCAGCTCCTGCAACGTCAACTCGACGTGTGCGGTGGCGGCGCCCAGCAGGATGGCCTGGCGTGCGTTCTGGAAGGGAAGCCCCTTCGACTTGCCCGGGAAGCCCGGCAGGCGTCCGGTCCGGCTCGCCTGCAACAGCGCCGCGCGGACCACCGACTGGGAGATCGACAGACCGATGTTCCAGCCGGACCAACCGGCCAGTTCCCCGAACCGGATCCGGGGGGCGAGCAGTGAACGCAGCTCGCTGTCCACCTTCCCGGCCACCGCGTCGTCGCCGACTGCGACGAGTCGGCCCCGAGCCACCGCGTCGTGGATGCGGTCGGCGAAGGGTTCCAGGTCTCCGCCCCCGGCCGTGTTCGCCATCAACAGGATGTCGGCGTCGGACCGGTCAGAGGGGCGGGCACCGAGGGTACGCACGTATTCGTCGACCAGGGTGGCGTAGGGGACGTCCTGATAGGGCGCGACCCACTGGTCGCCGGGGGTCCGGGACCACTCGACGTCGACCGTCGGGGATTCGCCGAGCCGTTTGGTGATGTGCTTGGCCACCAGCAGCGCGCCGAGGATGTCCGCGCCCGGGTAGATCTTGACCCGGTCCTGGACCCCGAGTTTTGCCGTGAGCGCGGCCAGGCCGGCCTTCTCCAGGCGGTGCGGGCCGTACTCGGTGGCGTCGTCCTGGCCGAGGATCAGGTAGTCGACGGTGCCGTTCGCGACCCGTTCGATCATGTCCCGGTTGATCTGGTGGTTCCGAGCCCGAGCACAGCGGAAGTCCGCCTTGATTTCCTCGGGGATCTCCTTGGCGACCTGCTCGTACTCGGCCCGGTGCTCCTCCTGCCCGAGGTTCTCCACCTGGTCCATCAGAATCGCCCAGCGCCGGATGGGCCCGGAGTACATGCCGGGATAGCTGCTGGTCGGCTCGATGGTGAGGCGCATGATCACGTCGAACGCGTAGAGGGGCTTGTCGGGGTTCTTCCGCTTCACCTCGTCCAGCACGGTGAGCCGCCGCCGCGCGTCGGCCAGGCTGGTGTCGCAGGACCGGGAGGCGACCAGGCCGCCGAAGGCGAGCATCGGGGCCGCGACGACCGAGCCGTCCGCGCCGGCGGCGGACTTCCGCCACCAGGCGCCGACCGCGTCGGCCTGACCATAGGTGAAGTACTCGCCGAGCAGGTTCTTCGGTGGTGTCAGCGCCTGGTGCCCGCCGGCCTCGGCGACCGCGACCGGCGTGTACGCGGTGAACGGCCGGTCGTCCAGCGGTACGACGGCGAGTTGGCCCAGGTTGGCCGGGGGCCGGGCGGCTGCGGCCGGAGTGCCCGGTAGGGCGACCGCGAGGGTGAGGGTGACCGCGGTGGTGGTGACGATGCTGAGGGCGCGGGGTATGAGTCGTCTGGTGGGACGCATCGGTTCTCTCTCGTTCGGTGCTGGGGGATGAAGGTCGCCGGTCGGTGGGGGGTCACCGGGTGCCGGCGTAGCCGACCGCCTTGAGGATGCCGAGCCCGTTGTGGGCGATCGGGAGAGTGCCCCGGGTGCCCTTGCACAGGTATTCGGTGGTGTCGGTGTCACCGTCGAGGTCGTTGGTGTCCCGGGTGGGTAGGAACATCGCGACCAGTGAGCGGTCGAGCAGGGCGTAGAGCGCGTCCTGCCGGTCCGCCTGCTGCAACCGTTGGTAGCCCGCCGTGAACTTGGCCGGTACCAGCTCCTTGCGCAGCTCGGCGAGGACGCCGAAGCCGACGATGTCGTAGTACTTCGCCTCGGCGTTCACATTGGGCGAGGTGAGGCGGAAGAAGCCACCGAAGGACAGGTGCGAGTCGTAGTCCCACGCGTCACCCGACGGCGTCGCCCCCTGGTTGTTCGGTGGGTAGTACGGGTCCACGGCTCCGGACGCGGTGTCGTCAACGCAGTCGAGCGGGTCGGTGGCCGAGGCGGTGTGCCAGCCCGGGAGGCTGGTGTAGGTGGTGTAGAGGGTCGCTACGGCAGCGGCGGCGGAACTGGCGCCGTTGAGCTGGCGTTCGTGGTCGTAGAGTCCGGCCAGTCCGTACTCGATCATGTCGGTGCCCAGGGTTCCGCCGGCGATCTGGCCGTTGGTGTAGGTGCAGGATCCCTTGCGGTGCCACAGATTGTCACGGCAGTCCGCGCTGTACGCGCTCTGCGCGACCACCCGGTTCTGGCTGGTGGTGGGGGAGTCGAAGTCGAAGGTGTACCAGTCCGCGCCGGCTTGGAGGCCCGTGCTGAGGAACTGCCGGGCGGTGGCGGCCGACAGGCCGTACCTGTTGTCCGACGGCGCTACGGCTGTCTCCAACCGCTGCATGAACGCGATCGCCGTGAGATTCCAGATGGAGATCGTCGAGTAGAGGTTGCTCCAACTGGAGATCTGGTCCACGTAGCCGCCCGGCGGGGTGGTGGGCTGGCCGAGTCCGTCGACGAACGGATGGATGCCGTAGGACAGGTAGTAGGCCCGCGGGTCCTGCATACGGAGCAGGAACTCGCCGATGCCGGTGGCCGCGTCGAGGTATCCGGTGGTGCCGGTCGCCTGGTGGGCGGCCAGCAGAGCCTCTCCGCACGCCGCGTTGCCGAACGAGGTGAAGTAGCGGATCGCACCGTCCGGGGTGCTGGCCACCGCATCGTCGAAGATCTTCGGCGCGTTCGGGTTCTTGGTCAGCCGGTGGGCGAGCACCGCGTTGGCGAACTCGTCGATGATTCCGGTCTCCACGCTCGACAGCGACCGCTGCTCGTACGCGGCCCGCTGGTCGAGGTAGACCGAGATGAACTGGAGGCTGGTGCAGGCGGCGGTGCTCTGCCGCGGTCCGCCGACGGTGCACGGACTCGCCGGGGAGCATGGCCGGCCGGCTACCGTGAACTGGTTGCCGTAGATGTGTTCGATGTCCCGGCGCAACCCGTTGCGTACCCCGTCGTACGACGCCAGGACCCAGTCGAAGTAGCTGTCGACGAGAGGGACGGGGGTGGCGGCGACGGCCGGAGCGGCCGGGATCGGCGCCGCGACGCCGACGATGAGCGCGGCCACCAACGCCGCTGCCCGCGCCCTCACCGGTGCCCCCGATTCGAGGTCAGGACGATCCGGGGCTCGGCGGCTATCTCGCCGGTACGGTCCCAGGGTAGGTAGGTGTGCCAGGCGTCGAGCCGGTCCACGCGGGCCGTCACCGGCGATCGTCCATCGCTGCCGAGGGCGAGCGTGGCCCCGGCGAACTCGTCGGTGAACAGCTTCTCCGCGTACGGGGTGGTGTTGTCGACCGCGTACGCGTTGATCTCGGAGAAGTAGGTCTTGATGATCTGCGGGTCCGGCTCGCCCAGCGAGGACGCGTAGGCGGTGGTGGCGGTGCGGACGTTGTTGCGGTACGAGTCGGTCTGCACCAGTTCCGAGACGGACAGTTCGATGCTGGCTCGGGCCGCGTCGTGCAGGAGCGCCCGCCGTGCGGCCAGCACCGGCTCACCGACGGTGGCCCGCGAGCCGGGTGGCAGGTCACCACACATCGATCGTTGCCGCAGCGCCCAGCGGGACATCGCCTGGGCAAGGCTGATCCCGACGTTCCAGCCGGAGTAGCCAGCCAGCTCGACGTACCGGATTCGGCCGTTGAGCAGGGACAGTAGTCGTCGGTCGGAGTGTCCGGCGATCGCGTCGTCGCCAAGGGCCACGGGGCGGCCGGCCCGGACGTGGGCCACCAGACGGTCGGCGAACGGTGCCACCGACGCGGAACTGCCGCCTGTGTTGGCCATCAGGACCAGGTCGGACTGCTCCGGCTGGTCCACGACCGTCCCGCCGAGGATGTCGACGTAGCCCCGGACGAGCTGGGCGTACGGGATGTTCTGGAAGGGCGCGGTCCAGGCCTCACCCGGCACCCGGGAGTATTCGATGCTCACCTTGGGACGCACGCCGGCGTCGCTGATGGCGATCTTGGCGATGAGCAGGGCGGCCACCACGTCGGCACCCGGGTAGATCACCACCCGGTCACCGACGCCCAGTTCGGCGATGCGGGCGGCGAGTGCCTGGGACTCCGGTCGGTGCAGGCCGTTGCCGGTGGCGTCGTCCTGGCCCACCACGAGGAAGTCGAAGATCCCTTCGGCAGCCCAGTCGATCATCGTCAGGTTGACCCGGTGATTCCTGGCCCGGGTGGACAGATAGTCGCTTCGCACCTCGGCCGGGATCTGGGACTCCAACGCGTCGAGCTGAGGGCGCTTCTCCACCATTCCGAGGTTGTCGACCTCGTCCTTCACCGTCGCCCAGACCCGCAGTTCGTTGCGCCACGGCCCCTCGGGGGTGAGCCGCATGATGGTGTCGAAGGCGTAGAGCCGCCGGTGTGGGCGGCGCCGTCGGACGGTCCGTACCGCCGCCAGTCGGGCGAATACCTCGGCCTCTGGTACGGAGCTGTTGCGGGAGTTGAGCAGTCCACCGTAGGCGAGCATCGGTAGGGCGACGACCAGCGCGTCGGCCGACGAGGTGGACGAGGTGAGCCACCGGCCGACGGCGCGACCGTCGCCGGGGGTGAAGTGCCGACCCAGGGTCTTCCGTGGCGGCAACAGGGTGTCGTAGCCGGCGCCGGTGGCGATCTGTTGCGGGGCGTACCAGGTGTAGGGCCGGTCGTCGAGGGGGACAAGGGCGATACCGCCGAGCCGTGGGGTCTTCGGCCGGGCGTGAGCCGGGGGGCCGAGGGCGGCGAGGCCGGTTCCGGTCAGACCGGCGAGGCCTGCTGCCCGGAGAAGGCCACGTCGGGACAGGGCATGATCAGGCATTTCGGCTCCTTGCGTTGCCGGGGGGTGCGCTGAGTCTTGGATCAACGGGAACCCCGGGTCAAGAGCGCCGCAGCCCGTAATTCGTATTACTGCATCTGTCCACCCTTGACACTGGTTCCGCGGGCCGGGCAGCATCCTCCGCAACAACAGTCGGCAATACCTACACCTCGGGAAGGTGGCCGGTGTCCGTGTCCGCGGGGCGGGGCAGGCTGACGCAGAAGGAGATCGCCCGGATGGCCGGGGTGAGCCAGACGACGGTGTCCCTTGTGCTCAACGACCGTTGTGAGGCGGCCTGGCGGATCGCCCCGGAGACCCGGGAGCGAGTGCTGCGCGTCATTCGCGAGACGGGATACGTCGCCGACCCGCTCGCCCGGCGGCTGCTCCAGCAGCACAACCAGATCCTGGGCGTGTTCACCTACGAGTCGGTGTTCCCGAGCACCAGCGTGAACTTCTACCACCCGTTCCTGTCCGGCATCGAGGCGTGCGCGGAGAGCATCGGGTGCGACCTGTTGCTGTTCACCAGCGCCCCCGTGAGTGGCGGCAGCCGGCGGATCTTCCACGACAACAACCGCATCCGGCTCGCCGACGGGTGTGTTCTGCTCGGTCGGGAGATTCCCCGCGACGAGTTGGCCCGGATGGTCGCCGAGGACATGCCCTTCGTGTCTGTCGGTCGACGCGACGACGCCTATCTACCCTCCGGCAAGGGCGGTCCGGTGCCACATGTCGGTGCGGACTACGCCCAGGCCACCGCCGCCCTCGTCCGCCGCGCCGTCGACCTCGGGCACCGGGTGATGGCGTACGTCGGCGCTGGTGCCGGCCCCGAGTCCGCCATCGACCGACTGGCCGGCTTCACCGCCGCGGTCCGGGAGACCGGAGTCGACGGTCGGCACGAACCGGTCGGCGGACGGACCCGGGCGGAACTGCTCGACGCACTGTGCTCGGCCCGGGTCACCGCCGTCTTCTGCGAGGAACTGGTCGAGGCGGTGGCGATGGCCGAGGCGGCGCGGGCCCGGGGCCTGTCCGTGCCCGGTGACCTGTCCCTGTTGGCGCTCGGCGATCCCACCGAACAGGCCGAGACCGACCTCGACTTCACCGGCTTCCGCATCCCCCGCGAGGACATGGGCTGGCAGGCCATCGAAGTGCTCGACGACATCCTGCACGGCCGGACCAGCGACCACCAACGGCTGCTCCCCTGCGAACTGGTCGAGGGCGAGACCCTCGGTGCCCGGGGCCCGGCAACCGGCCGCAACTGATTAGCGGAGTTTGCGAAACTGGAGGCTTCACCTACGACGGGGAGGCCCATGCGAGCGGTACGGGCGGCCTTCCACGACGAGTGCGCCACGCTGGGCGGGGTCCTGCGCGGCCTCGGCCCCGCCGACCTGGATCGGCCCACCGGCTGCCCGCCCTGGCGGGTACGGGAGCTGATCGCCCACGTCTCCACCGGCGCCGGCCGCCTCGCCGGCATGCTCTCCGCGCCGGCACCCGGCCGGGCCGAGGTGGACGCGGCCGGGTACTTCGGCGCGGCGAAGTTCACCCCCGAAGTCGACCGGGCGCGGATCGACAGCGCCCGCCGGGAGGCCCGCGAACTGCCCGACCCGGCGGCGGTCGCGGCCGAATTCGGCCGGGCCTGGCGGGCGGCCGACGCCGCAGTGGGCCGCCAGCCGGCCGACCAGGTGGTCCGCACCCGGCACGGCGACGCCATGGCCCTGTCCGAGTTCCTGGTCACCCGGGTGGTGGAGGTCGGCGTGCACGGCCTGGACCTGGCCGCCGCCCTGGGCCGCGCGCCGTGGCTGACGCCGGCCGCGGCCGAGGTCGTCGCGGCGCTGCTGACCGGTGGCCGGGACGTCCCGGCGGAGCTGGGCTGGGACCGGCTCGCGCTGGTGAGCAGGGCCACCGGCCGGGTGCCGCTCACCGGCCGGGAACGGGCCGTGCTCACCGCCGCCGGGGTGCGCTGGCTCTCCTTCGGTGGTTGACCGCCCAGCCCGCCCGCCCCGGCCCGCCCCGCGCCGGTTCGGCTTGGTCCGACTCGGCTCGGGCGGTGGGATCGCCGGGCTCCGGTCAGGCGCTGTCGGGGGCGGTGCGGCGCAGGTGCGCCAGGACGATCGGGTCGATCCGGCCGGGAACCAGGCGTTGCTCCAGGTTCTCCACGCCCGCCCAGGAGTCCAGCGCGTCGTACACCCCGGCCGCCCCGACCGGATACCCGGCGCCGGCCAGCAGCGCGGCGACCTCCCCGGCCAGCGGGCCGGCCAGGTCGAGCAAGGTCGCCGGGTCCGGCCTGCCGAACAGCAGCGTGTGCGCGTCGAGCAGCCGACCCAGCTCCGCCACCGGAGCGGGATGGTCGTCGACCCGCAGGTCGACCAGGCTGTCGCCGGTGCCCGCGTACCCGCCGCGCCGCTCGACCACGAACAGGCCGGCGCTCTGCCGGCCCCGCCGGTCGCCCCCGGCCTCGTCGCCGGCGCGTAGGGCGGCGAGCAGCCGGGCCGGCAGCGGCAGCGCCACCCCGGCCAGCCAGGCGTCCCGGACGGCGTCGATGACGTGCGGACCGGCCAGGATGTTGCCCTGGGCCGCCCAGCCGTCCCCGGCCTGACCGCCGGCCCAGCCGTGGCACCCCGGGCCGGTCCAGGTCGCCCCGTCGCCGCTCGCCCCGACCACCCCGAGCTGACGGTCGTCGCGACCCGGGTCGGCGGCCACCAGCCCGGCGACCACGTCGGCAGCGGCCACCCCGGTGCGCAGCAGCGCCAACCCCTGCTCCCGGTAGGCGAGGTTGAGATGCGCCTGGGTGGCCAGCGCGCCAACCTCCGCCGCGGCGGCCGGCACCAGCGCCCCGGCGGCGAGGAATTTGCTGGCCACGGCGACACCATGCTGCCGGCCGTCGGCGGAGCGGCCCACGATCGAGAAGGTCACCCGAGGAGGTTAGCGCCGTCGGGCCGCGCCGCGCGTGCCCGTACCGCCGGGCCGCGCCGCGCGTCGCCCGGGCCCGGCGCCGCTGTCGCCCCGGACCGCCGGGCCCGTGGCGCTGCTGCCTGTGCCGCTGGTGGCCGGTGCCGCTGTCGTCCGCGCCGGTCGCCCAACTGGCAGGCGTGGCCCGCCGCGGGCGGGCGCGGCGCGGCCCGGCGGCGCCTTGCCGGAAGGCCCGGGCAGCGGGAGGATCGGCCGGTGACGAACCGATGGGGTATGACCGTGCCGCTGAGCGGCATCCCGCTGGCCGACCACGCGGCTGTCTACGCGGCCCTGCACCGGGCGGGGTTCACCGACCTCTGGTCGTCCGAGGTGGCCGGGTCCGACGCGTTCACCCCGTTGGCGCTGGCCGCCGCGTGGCAGCCCGAGCTGCGGCTCGGCACCGCCATCGCCCCGGTGTTCACCCGGGGGCCGGGCCTGCTCGCGATGCACGCCGCCGCGCTCGCCGAGGCCGCCCCCGGCCGGTTCGCCCTGGGCCTCGGCGCGTCCTCGCCGGTGCTGGTGCGGGACTGGAACGCCGTGGCCTTCGACGAGCCGTTCAAGCGCACCCGGGACGTGCTGCGCTTCCTGCGGGCCGCCCTGGCCGGGCAGACCGTCGACGGCGCGTACGACACCTTCGCGGTGCGCCGGTTCACCCTGGAACGGCCGCCGGCCGTGCCGCCGCCGCTGCTGCTGGCCGCCCTGCGCCCGGGAATGCTGCGGCTGGCCGGCGCCGAGGCCGACGGGGTGATCCTCAACTGGCTCGCCGCCGACGACGTGCCGACCGCCCTCGGCGCGTTGGGGGAGCGGCGGGACGGGTTCGAGGTGGTGGCCCGGATCTTCGTCTGCCCCACCGAGGACGCCACGCACGCCCGCGCCCTCGGCCGCCGGCTGATCACCAGCTACCTCACCGTGCCGGCGTACGCGGAGTTCCACCGCTGGCTGGGCCGGGCGGAGACGCTCGGGCCGATGTGGCGGGCCTGGGCGGCGGGGGACCGGCGCGGCGCTGGCGCCGCCGTGCCCGACCAGGTGGTCGACGCGCTGGTGCTGCACGGCTCGCCCGAGCACTGCCGCGATCAGGTGCGCCGCTACGCCGACGCCGGGGTGGACGTACCGGTGCTGGCCCTGCTGCCGACCCCCGAGCTGGCCGGCGGCGGCGCGGCGGCGCTGGGTGACCTGATCGCCCGACTGGGACCGGCCTGACCGCCCTGCCGGGGCGACGGAGGGAGCCGACATGAACCTCACCGACCGGGTGGCGGTGATCACCGGCGGAGCCGGCGGCATCGGCGCGGCGCTCGCCCGCCGGTTCGCCGCCGAGGGCGCGGCGGCCGTCGTGGTGGCCGACCTCGACGCCGCCGGGGCCCGCGCCGTCGCCGAGGGCGTCGGCCCGGTCGCCCACGCCGTGCAGCTCGACGTCACCGCCGAGGAGCAGGTCCGCGCCCTGGTGGCCGACACCGAGCGACGGTACGGCCGGATCGACCTGTTCTGCGCCAACGCCGGCGTCGCCACCGAGGCGGGGCTGGACGCCACCGACGCCGACTGGGACCGGGCCTGGCGGGTCAACGTGCTCGCCCACGTGCACTCGACGCGGGCCGTGCTGCCCGGCATGCTGGCCCGGGGCCAGGGGTACCTGCTGCACACCTGCTCGGCCGCCGGGGTGCTCACCGCTGTCGGCGACGCCCCATACACCGCGACGAAGCACGCGGCCGTCGGGCTGGCCGAGTGGCTCGCGATCACCTACCGGGACCAGGGCATCCGGGTCAGCGCGCTGTGCCCGCAGGGGGTGGACACACCGATGCTCGCCGAAGGGCTGGCCGCCGGTCACCTCGGGGCGCGGGTGATCGCCGCCTCCGGCGCGGTGCTGCACCCCGACCGGGTGGCCGACGCGGTGATCGCCGGCCTCGCCGAGGAGCGGTTCCTCATCCTGCCCCACCCGGAGGTCGCCGCCTACGCCCGCCGCCGCGCGGAGGACCCCGACGGCTGGCAGGCCGGCCTCCGCAAGCTCGTCCGCCGCCTCCGCTCCTGACCCCCACCGCTCCTGCCGGTCGGGGTCAGTGGGGCCAGTGGAGGGGGCCGGGGTGGGTTGACCAGAGTAGGCGGCGCCAGCGGGGGCGGGCGGCGCGTAGCGCCGTGGTGTAGTCCGTTGCCACGGCCGCCGCCCGGTCGGCCTGCGCCTCGCTGGCACTGCCCGGGGCGAAGGCGACCTGGTTGAGCAGGACGGCCAGCTCGTCCACGGAGGGCGTCGGGTCGGGCGTCGGTCCGGCGTCGGTCCGGCCCGCCCCGGTGTCGGCATCGGGTCGGGGACGGCCCGCGCGGGCCTCGGCCAGGGCGGCGCGGGCCCGCTCGGCGACCTCCGTGGCGGCGAGGTCCCCGCCCACCGGCCGGCCGGCCAGCCGCAGCGCGTCGGTCAGCTCCCGCCAGGCGCCGGCTATCCGCCGGCCGGGGTCGCCCGTGGACAGCCGGGCCCGGGACCGCGCCCGGCGCAACGCGACCAGCACCGCCAGCACCGCCCCGACGACGATCAGCAGGCCGCCCGTCCCTCCGCCGACCAGCACCGGCGTCGACAGCCCGCCCGAGTCGACCGGCCCGCCCGGCGGGGCCTGCGCCGGCGGGGTGGCGGTCGGCTCCAGCGTCGGCTCCGGCACCTCCGACGGCGGCGGGTCCTCCGGCGTGGGGCGGAAGTCCTCCTCCACCGGGCGCGGCTCGTCGTCCGGACGGGGCAGCGGGTCGAACGGCACCCAGCCGAGGCCCTCGAAGAGCACCTCCGGCCAGGCGTACGCGTCGCCGGCCCGGACCGGCCCGTCACCGGTGGCACGGAAGCCCACCACCACCCGGGTCGGCAGCCCGGTCAACCGGCCCAGCAGGGCGAACGCCGCCGCGAACTGCTCGGAGGTGCCCCGCTGGCCGCCCGCGTTGCGCGGTCCGAAGAGGAAGAAGCCCAAATTCGGATACGCGTGCCCGCTCGGCGCGTCCGCTACCATCCGGTAGTGCTCGGCGAGGAACTGCTCGATCGCCGCCGCCCGCGCGTACGGTGCGCCGTTGTCCTCGGCGAGCTGGGCGGCGAGCCGACGCACCGGGTCCGGCACCCCGTCGGCCACCCGCAGCACCCGGGCCACCTCCTCCCCGGCCGGCACGTCCGCCATGCCGAGGAGGTTGTCGTCCGGCCGCTCCGCCGCCGAGGTGACCGTGTACCGCAGCCCCGGCGTCAGCCCCTCCGGCCGGATCAGCGTCCCGGTCTGCGGGTCGTACGCCACCCGGGCGCCGCTGACCTCGCGCGGGGTGGCCACCGCAGGCAGTAACCGCCCGCTCAGGTCCGCCACGGTGATCTCCTGCCGGACCGTCTCCACCGTGGCCCCGGGGGCGGGCTCGGCTGCCGGCAGGATCCGCCCGGCGTTGCGGTACGTCGCCCCGACCCGCCAGGTCACCCCGTCGTAGTCGCTGAGCACCGCGAGCCGGATCCGCACCGACCGGCCCCCGTCACCGCTGTCCGGCCCGGCGGGGGTCGGCACCGGTGACGGGGCGTCGGCCGGGGCACCGGGGCGGCGCGTCGTCACGTCCAGCAGCTTCTGCTGCGGGTTCAACGCCCAGCCCGAGATGCGGATCAGCGGGTTCTCGTCCAGGGACTCCACCTGCGGCGGCTCCACGTACCGGCGCGGGTCCACCGGTCGGTCGTCGACCCGGCCCGCCACCACCGGGCCGAGCAGGGCGGCCAGTCCCACCACCACGACCAGCCCGGCGGCGGTAGTGGCGGCGAGGCGTACCCGCACCGCCGCCCGTACCCCCGGGGCCAGGCCGGCGGTCGGGTCCGGGCCCGACGGACCCGGCCCTCGGGACGGCGCGGCCAGCCCGACCGCGGCGACCGCCGCGAACGCCACCGTCGGCCAGATCGCCGGGTCCGCGTTCGGCCCGACCACGTACAGCGCGCCGGCGTAGAGCAGCGCCGGGGGGAGACAGCCCAGCAGCACCCGGCCGGCCCGCAGCGCCACCTCCGCGCCGGCCAGCCCGGCCAGCCACGCCGCGACCAGCGGCACCAGCACCGTGTCCGGGGTCGGCTCGACCGGGATCATCGCGGTCAACAGCCGGGGGATGCCGTTGCGCGCCGCGTCCGCCGTCACCTCGGCCAGCGAGCCCGACAGCCCGGCCGCGTCGGCGGACAGCCGCAGCGACCACGCCGTGAACCCGGCCAGGCCGGCCACCGACAGCGGGGCGACCAGCCAGGACGGCAGCCGCCGGGCGGCCACGCTGACCAGCACCGAGCCCACCGCCGCGACGATCACCAGCCGGGGCAGCAGGCCCCCGGCGTACACCCGGCCCAGCACCACCCCGGTCAGCGCGACCATCGCGATCAGCGCAAGCGGCAGCGGCACCGCCCGAAGCGCCCTCACCACCGGCGGACCCCGTCCCACTCGGCCGCGAACGCGGCCCCGTCGGCCGCGTCGACGACCACGATCCCGGTCGCGCCGGCCGGCGTCGGCTCCGCCGCCCCGAACACCCCCACCACCACCGACGGGTACGCCCCGCGCAACGCGCCGAGGTGCCCCAGGTCGCCCCGGCCGCCCGGCCCGGTGAGGAAGACCAGCGTGTCGCCGAGGCGCTGCTGACGCAGCCGGGCCGTCACCGCGCCCAGCGCCGCACCGGCGTCCCCCGGATCCAGCCGGACCGCGGCGAGCCGGTCCAGCGGCGGGGTCGCGGCCTCGGCCGCCCGGCTCGCCACCGTGGTGGCCGGCGGCGCGGCGGGACGTGCCCGCAGCCGGCCCACCACCCGGGCGACCCACCGGTCCCCGGCCGACGCCGACTGTCCGTCGTCGGTGGGCTGCTCCGGGGCCACCAGCAGCAGCGTTACCGGCAGGTCGGCGCGCAGCGCCGCCGCGACCACCGATGCCGCCGCCTCGCAGGCCGCCTCGAACGACTCCGGATCGGGGTGGGCGGCGGCCCGGTCGTCCAGCAGCACCACGATCCGGGGCAGGCTGGTGTCCACGTTCTCCCGCACCATCAGCTCACCGACCCGGGCGCTGGTGCGCCAGTGCACCCGGCGCAACTCGTCGCCGACCACGTACTCCCGCAACGAGTCGAACGTGATCGACCCGTGCGGCACCCCGTCCACCCGGCCGTCGAGGCTGCGACCAGCCCCCCTCGGCACCGCCGCCAGCGGGTAGATGCGCGGGTGCACCCACACGGGCACCGTGTCCGAGTACGGGCGGGCCAGCGCCACCAGCCCCAGCGGGTCGCGCCGGGTCACCCGTAGCGGCCCGACCGGCACCACGCCCCGCCGGTCGGTCGGCACGTCGTAGCTGATCGTGGTGTCCCGACCGGGGCGCAGCCGCAGCACCGGCACCGGCACCGCCCGCTCGCCGCAGCGGTCCTCGGCCAGCAGGTTCGCCGCCCGCAGCCGCCCCGAGTTGCGCACCGTCAGCACCATCCGCGCCGGCTCGCCCCGGGACACCCGGTCCGGGTCCGCCTGCCGGGTCACCTCCAGCCGGGGCCGCCACAGCGCCACCAGCAGGGCGTACCCCACCGCGACCGCCGCCGCCGCGCCGAGCAGCGTCAACTCCGGGTACGCGAACCGGAACCCGGCGACCAGCAGCGCCACGGCGGCCACGAGCAGCCCGGCGCCCCGGGCGGTGATCCCCACGTCCGTACGGCCCGCCTCAGCCCTGAACCCGGGCCGGGGCGACCTGCCCCGACGGCAGCGGCACCGGCACCGAGGCGACCGCCTGGCGCAGCACCTCGGCGGGGGTCACGCCGCGCACCTGCGCGTCCGAGCTGAGCAGCAGCCGGTGCGCGAACACCGGCTCGGTCAGCGCCTTGAGGTCCTCCGGCATGATCCAGCCCCGCCCGTCGATCAGCGCGTACGCGCACGCCGCCCGGGTCAGCGCGATCACCCCCCGGGGGCTCACCCCCACCCGCACCTGCGGGTGGCTGCGGGTCGCGGCGGCCAGCCGGACCGCGTACGCGTACAGCGGCTCGGCGATGTGCACCCGCCGGGCCATCTGCACCATCTCCCCGACGGTGTCGGTGTCGGCGATCGCCGACAGCGCCTCGGGGGAGCGGACCGTCGCCCCGCGCAGCACCTCCACCTCGACCGCCTCGTCCGGGTAGCCGACGGAGAGCTTCACCAGGAACCGGTCGAGCTGCGCCTCCGGCAGCCGGTACGTGCCGTCCATCTCCACCGGGTTCTGCGTCGCCACCACCAGGAACGGCTGCGGCACCGGGTGCCGGACCCCATCCACGGTTACCGTGCGCTCCTCCATGACCTCAAGCAGTGCCGACTGGGTCTTCGGCGACGCCCGGTTGATCTCGTCGGCGATGACGATGTTGGCGAACACCGGCCCCGGGTGGAACTCGAAGCCCCGGGTGGCCTGGTTGAAGATGGTCACCCCGGACACGTCCGAGGGCAGCAGATCCGGGGTGAACTGGATGCGCCGCCACCGCCCCTTGACGGTGGCGGCGATCGCCCGGGCCAGGGTGGTCTTGCCGACCCCCGGCACGTCCTCCAGCAGCACGTGCCCCTGCGCGAACAGCGCCGTCAACGCGAGCCGGACCACCTGCGGCTTGCCCAGCACCACCGAGTTGACGTTCTCCGCCAGCCGGGCGGCGAGGGCGGCGAAGCCCTGCACCTCCGGCTGGGTGAGCGGTTCGTTGGCGTTCACGGTGGTGCTCCTTGCCTGATGGAGCGGTCAGCAGGTGGGCAGGACGTTGATGTTGTCCCCGCCCTCGAGGTTGAGCCAGGCCCACGGGATGTAGTTCTTCCCGCCGAACTCGACCTGCACCCACCAGGTGCTCTGCTTCTGGTTGTTGTAGATCCAGGAGTCGACGTTCTCGCCCTGCTTACGGCAGTACGCCTTCAGCCGCCGGCCCGGCTTGGCCCAGCCGGCCTGCTGGTCGTTGTCCTGCCGGGTGACCCGGAAGACCTCGTTGCCGTTGCGGCCGTCGACCTCCCTGTCGCAGTACGTCCGCTGGTCGTCGTCGGGCCCGTTGTTGCAGGTCGCGATCCCGTACAGCGCATCGGTCTCCTGCGCGCGGGTCACGGTGCCCTTGCCGGCGGCGTTGCTCGCCGTCACCGTGGCCGTGTACTTCGTGCCCGGCGTCAGGCCCGACACGGTGGCGCTGGCGCAGTTCCTCGCCTGCACCGGCGCCTCGCCCGGGACGCTGACCGTGCAGTTCGCCTTCCCGCCCCCGGCGTCCACGGTGAAGGTGACCGTGACCGCCGTGGCCGTCGCCGACGAGCCGGTGACGGTGATCCGGGGCTGGGCGACCGTACGCGCGGTGGCGGTGGCCTCCGGGCCCGGGCCGGCCTCGTTGACGGCCTTCACCTTCACGGTGACGTTCTGCCCGTCGCCCAGGCCGTTCACGGTGGCCCGGGTGTCGGTCACCTCGCTGGCCCGGCCGCCCACGTCCACCAGGTACTTCGTCACCGGCCGGCCGTTGGCCAACGCCGGGGACCACTGCACCGCGACGGTGCCCGGCTGGTCCGCCACCGTCGACGCCCGCAGGTCAACCGGCTGGCCGGGCGCCGCGAACGGCACCACGCTGTTGCTCACCGGGGACGCCGTCGACCCGGCGCCCCGGTCGTTGACCGCGACGACGGTGAACGCGTACTGCGTGCCGTACTCCAGCTCGCCGGCCGGCACCACCAGCTCCGTCTTCGCCGACTCGCCCGCCGGGGCGTTCGCGCCGGCCGAGGCGGCCGTCACCGCGTACTTCGCGATGGTGTTGCCCTGGCCGTTGGCGGCCGGCCATCTGACCAGCACCGTGCCGTCCGGCCGGGCCTCGGCCGTGACGCTGGCCGGCGGGTCCGGCACGGCCGCGGTCGGGGTGACCGGGTTGCTGGTCCGGGCCGGGCCGTCGCCCTTGGCGTTCACCGCGTGCACCGAGAACCGGTACGTCTCGCCGTTGGTCAGGCCGGTGACCTCCACCGACCGCTGGTTGGCCCCCACCTCCCGGCGCTGGCCGGCGCCCTCCACCACGTACCGGATGATCTCCGCGCCGTTCGCGGCGGCCGGCCGCCAGCTCACCCGGGCCTGCGCGTTGCCGGCCGACGCGGTGACGCTGCGCGGCGCGCTCGGCTTGCCCACCTTCGGCTTCTTCGGCGGGGGCGGCGGCGGGGGCACCGGCGGCGGGTCGCCGCCGAGCACGTCGTTGGCGTACTTGTCGACCTCGCGCACCTGGTGCTTGTCGTCGACCACCCGGGCGGTCGACGAGTCCGGCGCGTTGATGAACAGGCGGTTCTCCCGCACCTCCAGCTCAAGCGGGCCCGTCGAGCCCTTGCCGCCGATCGTGTCGACGAGTTGGCCGTTGGCGTCGAAGGAGTACACGGTGCCGGTGGTCTCGTCGGCGCAGTAGTAGCGGTCGGCCCAGGCCACGGCCGGGCTGAGCCCGTCACCCCGGCCCGGCACGGTGAACGCGCGCTCCTCGCCGCCCGCGCCGACCACGTGCACCGTCCGGTCACCGGGAACGGTCACCGGCACCTTCGGCCCGCTGGTCCGCGCCGGCAGGGCACCCGGCCCGGCGATCGTCAGCGGCGGCGTCCGGCTGACCTCGCCGCGCTGCACCCGCACCAGCTCGCCCGACGTACGGTCGAGCACCGCCACCCCGTCGTCGAGCGTGGAGACGATCAGCTCGTGGCTGGGCTCGGCGATCTCGTACGTCTCGACCTTCTTCGGGCTGACACCGGCGTCAGCCGGCGCGGCCGAGCCCGGCTCGGACGGCAGCTCCGCCGCCGTGACCGCCGAGACGGTGCCCTCGGCCGGGACGGCGATCCAGAGCCGGCCCTCCCCGTCGAACGCCCCGCCGGTGATGCCCGGGGGATAGCGCACCGGCTCACCCACCGGGGCCAGCGAACGCGGGTCGAGCTGCCGGACGATGCCCTGCACGGCGTCCACCACGAACGCGGCGTCCTCGTGCAGCGCGACGTTGACGCCCAGGCCGGGGGTGGTCCGGGTGGTGGCGGTGATCTGGAGGGTGGCCAGGTCCAGCGAGTTGACCTGTCCCGTGTTCAGGTCACGCAGGACCAACAGCCGGTCGGTCTGGATGACCTGCATCGGATGCCGGCGGGCGTTGGGGACCTCCACCCGGGTGTCCACCCGAGCGGTGATGCCGTTGACCCGGGCCATCTCACTGCGCGCCGCGCTCCACAGCCAGCTGCTGGCGTCGTAGTTGGCCACCGCGTTGTCGGCGGCGCCCAGCCCGAGGACGGTGAGTCCCATCGCGGCCAGCAGCGCGCCCACCGTGCCGACGGTGACCAGGCCGCCGCGCCAGCGGGAACGGCGAGCGGGGATCTCCGGCCCGGTGCTCACGGCGTCGTCGTTGGTGGCCACAAGCGGCTGCCTCCCCGTGTCGTCATGCCGGTCGGCGCGCCGGAGACCGGCGACCCTCCCCTGAGCCGGGTGCCATCATATGGCCACCCTGAGGCAGGGGAAACCCGCACGGTCCGGCTGTGGACACCCAGCGTGTGCGGTGTGGACGACCGGTCAGCTCGGCGTCGGGGCCGGACCCCGCGCGGTGCAGACCTGCCCGGACGTGGCGAAGGTGTCGGTGGAGTAGACCGCCAGCACGGTGAAGCAGTAGTCCACCCGCGAGTTGAGGCCGTTGACCGTGTAGCTGGTCTGCCCCGGGTCCACGGTGGCCAGCACGCCCAGCTTCTGCCCGGTCCGCCCGCCGGCCACCATGAACGGCACCGCGCCGGAGGACGGGTCCGTCCAGGTGAGGCTGATCGTGCTGCTGTCGTCGCGCAGCTTCAGGTCACCCGGCGGAGGCCCGCTCACCTTCGGACCCGCCGATGCCGACGCCGGTGTCGCGCCCGGGGGAGGGGCCTCATCGCGACCGAACATCAGCACCGCGACGCCGACCACGATCGCCAGGGCCACCAGCGCCACCACCGCGACCAGGACCACCGTCCGGCGGCGCCCGGTCCGCTCCTCCTGGTACGTCGTCTGCCAGGCATCCGGCGGCGAGGGGTAGTCGTCGTCGGCCCGCCAGCCGTCCCGCGCGTGCCAGGCCTGCTCCTGTCCTTCCTGTCCCTGCCCCTGTCCCTCCTGTCCCTGCCCCGCCGGCCCGTGTGCGGCCGCCTGCTGCTCCGCCCAGTCCGGCGTGGCCGGTCCCCGCTCGGTCGCGTCGGAGCGGTGGTCCCGAGGCGGTGGCGGTGGCGGTGGCGGTGGGACCGGGGCCGGTGGTGGTGGGACCGGGAACGGAGGCGGTGGGACCGGGAACGGCGCGTCGGCGGATGCGTCGAGCCGCGGCACCGACGGCTCCGGACCGGGTGACCGCGGCGGTGGTGCCGGCGCAGGAGCAATCTCCGGCTCCCAGCCGGCGTACGGCGCGACCGGCTCCTCGGCGGGACGGTCGGCCCCGTCTCGCGGGGCCGGGTCGACGGCCGGTGCCAGCGGCTGCGGCGGCGCGACGCTGCTCCACGGCGGCGCCGTAATGCCCCAGGGCGGCACCGGCGGCCCGCTGACCGGCGGCCCGCTGACCGGCGGCCCGCTGACCGGCGGCCCGCTGACCGGCGGCCCGCTGACCGGCGGCCCGCTGACCGGCGGGGCGCTGAACGGCGCGGCGCTGACCGGCGGAGCGCTGAAGGGCATGCCGCTCACGGGCGGCACGCTGACCGGCGTGCCGCTCACGGGCGGCACGCTGACCGGCGTGCCGCTCACGGGCGGTGTGCTGTACGGCGTCCCGCTGATCGGTGCTCCGCTCACCGGCGGGCGGCTCACGGGCGGAGTCGTGAACGGTGTGGCGCCCACCGGTGGCCCGCCCACGGGCGGTGCACTGACCGGTGGCCCGCTGACCGGTGGCCCACTGACCGGTGGCCCACTGACCGGTGTGCCGCTGACCGGTCGTGCGGGCGTGGGAGGCGCACTGACCGGGACCGCCGGGGGCCCGCTCGCGGGCGGTGCGCTGACCGGGGCGCCGGCCTCTGACGGAGCACCGCTCACCGTGGCCGTCGGGCCGCCGCTGACCGGCCCGGCCCGCGTACCGGTCGCTCGGGCGGCCTCCTCCCGCAACAGGGCGTCGATCTGCCGTACCTGAATGGTCGGCTTGTCCCAACCCGGCGCCGGGACGGGCGGCGGTGTCGGCTGCGGTGCCGGCCCAACGGGCGGGCGCGGTGCGGGCACGGCCTGCGGCACGGCCGGTGCGGGTGCCGGTGGGGCGGATGTGGGCTGGGCGCCGCTCGACGCGGGCCGCGGCACCCCGGGGGGTGCCGGCGGCTGGGGTGGTGTGACCGGTCCGGTACGCGGAGACGGCTCGGCCGGCGTCGGCGGGCGGGTCTGATGCGGCGGCCCGGGCTGGGCGGTGGGGACCGACGGTGGGGGAACCGGGGCTCGGGACGCCGGCGGCGCGGCGATCTGGGCCGGTGCCCACGAGGAGCCCGCCTGCTGGGCCAGCCCGCCAACCGGCGTGGTGGGCGGGGGAGGGGGGAGCGGGGGCGCGGGCGCGTGCCCCCGCGATCCCGGTGCAAGGGGCGGCTCGGGACGACGTTGTGCCGGTGCCGGTGCCGGTGCTGCTGCATGGGCCTGGGTCGGCGGCGGCGCGGTCGGCGGGGCCGGAGCCCGGGGCGGAGGTGGGATGCGCGGCGGGAACTGCTGGGGCGGCGCCGGAATCTGGGGCGGAGCCGGAAGGTGATGCGGCGTTGCCGGGACCGACGGTGGAGTTGGCACCTGCCGGGGTGGGGCGGACATCGGGGGCGGGGGCGGCGTCGCACCCGGCCGGGGCGCGGGGGCCTGCCCCTGCCGCTGCGGCGGGGGCATCGGCACCGGTGCGAGGGAAATGGTCGGACCGTCGAGCTTCGGCGGACCAGGCTGGACGGTAGGCGGGCCGTGCCGGAGGGCCGTCTGGCTGGGCTGAGGGGCCGTCGGGTGGGGCTGGGCGGCGGATGGGTTGTGCTGAGGAATGGGGGCCGCCCCGGGCGCGGCGGCGCCGAGGTATTGCCGCGCCTCGCGTACCGCCGGGTGGTCCGCGCCGAGCACGGCGGGCCCGGCGTCGGCGATGCGGGAGTAGTGGCGGCGGGCCTCGTGCCGGTTGCCCAGCTCCTCGGAGACCGAGGCGAGGTCGAGGGAGAGCGCGAGCATCAGCGGGTCGGCGGGATGCCACCGGCGCTCGCCGGCCGCGAGGCATTCCTCCAGTACGCGCCGCGCGGCGGCCGGGTCGTCGGCCTCACGGTGCAGGCGGGCCAGGAGGTGCGCGACGCGCAGCACCTCCGGATGGTCCTCGCCGTAGCTGGCCCGGATCGGTCCGAGCGCGTCGGACAGCAGCCGACGCGCGCCGGAGATGTCACCGGCGGCGCGCTGGGCCAGCGCCCGATGCTGGAGGGCGGCTAGGGGTGAGGGCTGTGACACGTCAGTCATGCTGCCCGCAGAGGGTGGCCCGACGCCACCCGCCCTGCCGATCATGATCGGAATTGGCCTGCCGCCTCCGGGGTCTTCAGCCCCCTGAACTGGGAAAACGGGTAGGCGGGAAGGCGATGTGCATGATCCATCGTCGCCGTGTACAGTAATGCCCCGTGCGGCCCTCCGGGGCGGTCGACGGGTGGTGAAGCCGCCCAGGCCGACAGGGTAGGCTGAACGAGTAGGTCCGGGTGGCGGAATGGCAGACGCGCTAGCTTGAGGTGCTAGTGCCCGTAAAGGGCGTGGGGGTTCAAGTCCCCCCTCGGACACATTGTTTCCCCACGAAGCGTGATTTCTCTTCGCGTTTCGAGCGATCCCCGTCCCGTTGGGCGGGGATCTTCGCTGTGCGGGTCAGGACGCTCATCGGGGCGGTGAGCGGGAAGACCGCTGTGTCAGTTTCGATGGACCAGGCGTCGTGGTCGCACAAGATGATCATGTTGTTGAGCCGCAGGTGGCCGGCGAGGCTGTCTGGATCCTGGTCGCGCATCGCCGGGTGGTGCCGACGGAGGCGGCTGTCCTGTCGAACCTCCGTGGGAGTCCCGCTGAACGACATCGAAGCGCAGATGCGCGAAGTTGGTTTCCTCGACGTTGTCACCGACCGGGACCTACGCGACGTCCCCGACTACCTGACCAGCGCATCTGTGGAGCCGTTCCGCGACTATGCCCGCACGGACACCGGCCGGACCCGGTATCCAATCGATAACGATCTTTAGCACCAGCCCGATCCGAAGAGTTGTCAGCATCGACCTTGTTGCCAGTGTTTCCGGCTGCCACGCAGGCGGCCGTTGGGCGGTTGACGCGAGACGTCCACAGCAGCACGATCCACAATCGACGACTGCTGGGGGCTGGGCGAAGATCAACTGCCCCCACAGCGGGCTGGCTCGTTGCTAAGTTCTGCGAACTTACCGACGCCCTGTCAGGAGGCGCCATGCCGCGTCCGCTCTTCCGCCGTCTGATTCCTATCCTGGCCTTGGTGCTACTCCCGATCTCGGTACCAGCAGGTCATGCCGCAGCAGCGTCAGCATCTGAGTGTCGTGCGGAAGCTCCGGCCGAGACGGACGCGCTGTCAGTCGCCCGGACGTGCCGAGAGCGGGTGGAGGTGGTCTCCCGGCGATCGGAGCGGTCGCAGACCTTCGCGAATCCGGACGGCTCCCTGACCTCGGTCATCTCACCCGTGCCGCAGCGCGTCCGTCGAGGGGCGCACTGGCTGGACATCGACACCACACTGCAGCGCGGACCCGACGGCGGTGTGACCGCCCGCGCCGTCGTGGAGCCGATTGAACTGTCCGGCGGCGGGGACGGCGCGTTGCTCAGCTTCGGTCGCCCCGGCAAGCGGTACTCGTTGTACTGGCCCGGCGGCCCGCTGCCGGAGCCGGTCCTCGACGGCAACTCCGCCACGTACGCCGAGGTGATGCCTGGAGTCGACCTGCGCGTCGAGGTGGGGGCTGAGTCCTACCGTCAGTTGCTCGTCGTCAAGTCGCGTGAAGCCGCCGGGAACTCCGGGCTGGGACGGGTTTCGTTCCGGGTGAAATCCGATGGCCTGTCCCTGCGCAAGCGATCTGATGGTCGGGTCGAGGCGGTCGACGAGGCGTCGTCCGTCTTCTACGCCTCGACGGCCGCGACGATGTGGGACTCGCCCGCGCCCGCGGTCTCTCCCCGTGACCTGGCGCTGGGAAAGGTGACGAAGGCAAAAGCGGCCGCGCTCGAGAAGGAGCGGGCGGCGCAGGCCGGGGAGCCGTCGCCGCACCGGATCGAGACCATGCCGGTCGAGGTCGCAGCCGGCAACCTGTCGGTGTCTCCACTGCGGCAGATGCTCGACGCGCCGGACACCGTCTATCCGGTGACTATCGATCCGGCATTCTCGAAGCCCTCGCCGATGTGGTACACGAACGTCATGGACGACAGTCCGAACCGTTCCTACTACGGTGAGTACTCCGAGATGCGGGTGGGGCGGCAGTGGGGGACGTCCAACGTCTGGCGAGCCCACCTGCAGTTCGACACCACGGAGCTGAAGGGCAGCACCATCACCTCGGCGGAGATGTCCGTCACGGCCGACCACACCGCGAGTTGCAGCAGCACCAGCATCCAACTGTGGCAGACCCAGTACGTCTCGAGTCCCGGCTCCTACACCTGGTACAACGACTCCGACGGCGACTGGGTGGCGCGCGTCGACACCAAGACGTTCAGCGCCAACGAATCGAGTTGCCCGAAGGGCGACGACGCGAATGTCTTCGCCGGCAGTCTGAAGACCAAGCTTCAGGCGGGCGCCAGCAACAACTCGAACCGCTTCGCAGTAGGGTTGCGGGCCGCGAACGAGTCGGACGACTACCAGTGGACCCGTTTCCTGGGTAACAAGACCTTCCTCACCGCGACCTACAACCGAAAGCCGAACAAGCCGACGGGCCAGGCGATCTCCGACTGCTACCTGAACTGCACGAGCAATCCCCTCATCGGCCGCAAGGATCCAGAACTCTCGGTCTTCGCGACCGACCCGGACGCAGCCACGATCCTGACGGTCTACTTCGAGGTGCAGACCTCCACCGGAACGGTCGTGGCCACCGGAGCCAAGACGGGTTACGCGACCGGCCCCACCAATCCGGCGCAACCGGCCAAATGGCGCGTCACGCCGGCGCTCAACAACGGCAATTATCGGTGGAGAGCCCGCAGCAAGGACGAGCAGGGCGTCTATTCCGACTACACCGGCTGGTTCGCGTTCTCCACCGACTCCACCGCGCCGGCGGTGCCGACGATCAAACCGGCCGACGCGGCCCTCTACTTCGAGGACGACGGGTCGGGAACGTGCAGCGGCGGAATCGGTGTGCAGGCGACCTTCAACGTCAGCGCCGAGACGAGCGTCCTGCAGTTCACCTGGGCACTCGACGGCGGCGCCTTCAGCGCTCCCATCACCGCGGCAGGCACCGGGCCGAAGACCGCGGCGATCACGGTAAAACCGCAGAAGGACCTGCTCCGGGTACTCCGCGTCCGCGCCTACGACGGAGCGGGTCGCTTCGGCGAGGCGCGCTACGAGTTCCGAGTCTGCTCGCCGGCGCCCGAAGCCGGTCACTGGAAGCTCGACGGCAACGCGAAGGACGACGTCGATCTCGTGGCGAAGCCTCACCACGGGACCGTTCTGGGTGCGGTCAGCTGGCAGCAGGCTCGCCTCCTGCCGGAGACCGCAGCCGAGTACACCATGAGCAGTGGTCCTCGAACCTTTGTCCCGGCCAGTGATCCCGTGGCACTCACCGGTGACGACGAGCTGGCCAAGATCGCGCTGCCTTTCGCCATGCCCTTCTATGGCGGCTCCTACAACGAGGCGTGGATCTCCACCAACGGCGCGCTCATGTTCGCTGAGCCGTCCGACCCGGGGTGGCTCAACGGTCCCATCCCTGAGCCGGACGAGTTCAACCTCGGTCTGTACCCGTTCTGGACCACCCTCGAACTCGACGCCGCGTCGAGTGTCCGGACGGCCACCGTGGGAGCCGCGCCCAACCGCACGTTCGTGGTCGAGTGGCGCAACGCCGCCTTCGAGGAGGATCTCAGCGCCCGAGTCACCTTCCAGGCACAGATCAGCGAAGATGGCAACATAACCTTCGCCTACGCCGACATCCTTGACGGCGATGAGCTGGAGGCCGGGGCCTACGCCACGGTGGGCATCGAGAACGGTGCCGGAACCCGCGCGATGACCTACTCATTCGAGGAGCCGACGCTCAGTTCGGGCAACGGTGTGACCTTCACGCCGACAGGTCTGCTAGCGCCCTCCTATCCGGAGGGCTACTACGAGGCGCGATTCAATGGCGGCAGCGTCATCAGCACCGCGGCGCCGGTGCTCGCTACCGGCCTGCATCCGGAGACCGGCGCGCGGCGCAGCTTCGCTGTCGCCGCCTGGGTGCGAGTCAACGACACCAGCGCGAACCGCACCGCGGTTTCACAGCACGGGACCACCCGGAGCATCTTCGAACTCGGCTACCAGAGCGCCGAGAAGAAGTACTGCTTCTCGATGGCCGCCAGTGATTCGACCTCCGCTGCGGTATCCCGGGTCTGCGCCACGAGTCCGGTCGTCGCCGGCGAGTGGGTACATCTCGCCGCCGTCTACGACGGACCGGCAGGGGCCATGAAGCTCTACGTGCACCACAAGGACACCGACGGCTTCATCGACCCCGCCCGCACCGAGATCAAGACCCTTCCGTTCACCTCTGTCTGGGACAGCACCGGCTCCTTCGCCATCGGCCGCGCGTTCTCAGGCTCCGCCTTCAGTGGGGACATCGACGAGGTATGGGCATGGCAGCGGGTGCCCGAAGACGTCGAGATCGAGTTCCTCGCCCTCACCTGAGCATCGGATGCGGGTCGCGTCCTGCGCGACCCGCATCCGTGGCCGTCCGACTTCCTGCAATGCCGAGTGCCGACCGGGTCGGCGATGGAAGGACCGCGTACATGTCCAGGACCTATGGCCGGTTCGGGCCACCGGGGCTGTCCCGACTGGCGAACCGCACTCGCTGGCTGGGATGGCCGATGGCCGCCGTCCTGGCGGTGACGCTGCTCCCGGGGGTGCCCGCCCTCGCCACACCGGGATGGAAACCGCCGGACGCCACGAAGGCGGCGGGGATCCCGCTCCGGCAGCTCGACTGGACGCCCCGACCGACGTGGACGGCAGCGAAGCGCGAAGCGCGTGGTGACGTCGCGGTCGCCTGGCCCGCCGCCGGCTCGGTGACCGTCGACGTCTCTCGGGCGCCGAGGCTCGCCAGCCGGGCCGCGACCGGCAGGGCCGCACGGAACGGACTGGTACGAGCCCCCGGGACGCCGGTCTCCGTCGCCCCGGTCGAGGATCCCGGAGCCGAGGTTGCCGCCGCGCGGGGCAGGGAAGAACCCTTGCGGGCCGTCACCGTGCGGGTGCACGATCGGGCGAGGTCCAAGCGCGCCGGCATCGACGGGCTGCTGCTCGAGGTGAACCGAGCCGATTCGGTACGTCGACCGGCGAGAGCAGCCGTCGCCGTCGACTACCGCTCCGTCGCCGCGGCCTTCGGCGGCGACTGGGCGGCCCGGGCCCGCCTGATCGCGCTACCGGAATGCGCGCTCACCACCCCGGAGGTGACCGGTTGCACCACGGTTACCCCGCTGGTCTCGCGCCGGGACTTCCAGGACGGGACGGTGTCCGCCGTGGCGCCGGTGGGCGCCGCCGACAGGTCCAGCATCATCGCCCTCGCCGCCGGGGCCAGCGGGGACAACGGGGATTACACGGCCACCAGCCTGTCGCCCTCCTCCACCTGGGAGGTGTCGGCGCAGACAGGTGCGTTTTCCTGGTCGTACCCGCTGCGTGTGGTCCCCGGCGTCGGTGGCCCGGAACCCTCGCTCTCCCTGTCGTACAACTCGCAGTCGATCGACGGACGCACCGCAGGCACCAACAACCAGGGCTCCTGGATCGGCGACGGCTGGGAGATGTGGCCCGGCTATGTCGAGCGCACCTACCAGGGATGCGCGGACGACACCGATGATGTCGACGGAAAGGCACCGAACAACAAGACGAAGAAGACGGGGGATCAGTGTTGGTGGCGTAGCAACGCCACCCTTTCACTGAACGGCGGGTCCACGGAACTGGTCGACGCCGGCAACGGCCGCTGGAAGGGGGTCAGCGACGACGGATCCAAGGTCGAGCTGCTCAAGGACACGTCGTTGGGCAACGGTGACAACGACGGCGAGTACTGGCGGGTGACCACGCCGGACGGCACGCAGTACTACTTCGGCCGTCACCACGGTATGGGCGGAGCGAGTGCCGGCACCCCGACCGAGTCGGTGTGGACCAGCCAGGTGTACGGCAATCACCCGGGTGAGTCGGGCTACGTGGCCAACGACTTCGCCGCATCCCGCGAGACACAGGCCTGGCGGTGGAATCTCGACTACGTCGTGGACCCGCACGGCAACACGATGACCCTCTTCTACGCCAAGGAGACCGGAGCCTACGGGCGCGAGTCGGACGCCACCAAACGGACCACCTACGATCGCGGCGGATATCTCACCCGGATCGAATACGGCAACCGTGCCGACGCGCCATCGACCACCTACGCGTCGGCTCGCGTGATCTTCGATGTCGCGGACCGGTGCAAGGCCGGCGCGACCTGCTACGACTCGGGTGGTAAGCCTGTGCCGTCGGCCTGGCCCGACACCCCGTGGGACCGGTACTGCCATGCGTCGCCGTGCACCGACAAGCTCAATCCGAGCTACTTCACGCAGAAGCGCCTGGCGAAGATCCGGGCGCAGGTGCACACCTCGGGTGGCGCGTACGTGGACGTCGAGTCCTGGGCGCTGCGTCACGAGTACCTCGATGCGGGATACCCGTACGGTGAGGGCATCCCCATGTATCTGCGAGGTCTGACCAGGACCGGCCACGTCACGACCGCCGGCGGCTCCGTGGCCTCGGACCCGGAGATCGTCTTCGACCCCGGGGCGGACCCGCTACCCAATCGTGTCGACGGCCCGAGCGACGGGAAGACGGCACTCTTCCGTTGGCGGGTCCGGACCATCACCACCGAGACCGGTGCGCAGGTCGTGGTGACCTTCAAGCCTCTTGACTGCGTCCGGTCCGCGCTGCCCACGCCGTCGACCAATACCAAGCGCTGCATGCCGCAGTACTACAGCAACGACGGCACCACCCCGGTGTTGGACTGGTTCCACAAGTATGCCGTGGACTTCGTCGACACCAACGACAACACCGGCGCCGGCGAGGCGGAAAAGGTCTATTACGACTACCTCGACGATCCCGCCTGGCATTTCGACGACAGTGAACTCGTCAAGGAGAAGAAACGTACCTGGGGTCAGTTCCGGGGATACGGACACGTCAAGGTCCGCAAGGGCCTGGCCACCGGAACGCAGTTGACCACCGAGTACCGCTACCTGCGCGGCATGGACGGTGACAAGCAGGCGAGCGGCACCCGCGACGTGTGGGTGGAAGACTCCTTCGGTGGGCGCGTCGAGGACCATGACGCGTACGCGGGGCAACTCCTCGAGGAGACGACCCGGGACGGCGCCAACGGGCCGTGGGTGTCCGGCAGCATCACCACGCCCACCACTCCGGCGCAGACTGCTTCGGCGAACTCGCTGCGCGCGTACATGGTCAATACCGCCAAGGTCCGCACCTACAGCAGGACGACGACGGAGGCGGACGGCATCCGCTGGACGCAGACTGCCACCAAGTACAACTCCGACAACCTTCCCTACGAGGTCAACGACCTCGGTGACGAGAACACGGCGGCCGACGACACCTGCACCCGCACCTGGTACGCCCGCAACGGGACCATCTGGATGCTGAACAAGGTCAAGCGGACGCAGCAGGTGGGGGTCGCCTGTACCGCCACCGCGAACCTGCCCGCGGACCTGCTGTCCGAATCCCGTACCACCTTCGATCGGGTGAACAACAACTGGGACACCGATCTGCCGGTGCGGGGGTTGCCGGTCAAGAGTGAGGAGGTGAGCGGTTGGCAGGGAAACACGCCGGTCTGGTCGACCATCACCACGAGTGGTTATGACGCCAACGGGCGGGTCAAGTACGGCACCGACGCGCTGAACCACACCACGAGCACCGAGTACGTGCCGGAGACAGCGGGTCCGGTCACCAGCACCACAGCGACCAATCCCAAGGGGCACAAGACCGTCACCACGTTCGCGACCGCGTGGAACATGCCGTCGCAGACGGTGGATCCCAACGGTGCGAAGACCGCTCTGGCCTACGACGGGCTGGGCCGTTTGGTGAAGGTGTGGCTACCCGGACGGGACCAAGCCACCCAGACGAGCAACCTGGAGTTCAGCTACCTGGTCCGGAACACCAAGCCCACCGCGGTCACCACCCGGAAGCTGTTGCCGACCGGGACCGGTTACAAGACGTCGGTCACGCTCTACGACGGTTGGCTGCGGGAACGGCAGACACAGACGCAGGCTCCCGGCGGTGGACGTGCGGTCACCGACGTCTACTACGACTCCCGCGGGCTGAAGTGGTGGACCACGCATCCGCACTACGACACCACGAACGCCGCGGTGAGTACCGAACTCCTGGGGCCGGCAGGCCGGGAGGTGGCGCCGTCGCTCACCGAGTACCTGTACGACGGTGCGGGCCGCCCGTCTGCCGAGATCTTCAAGGTCCAGGGCATCGGCGGTGAGGAGAAGTGGCGTACCAGCACGACCTATCAGGGTGACCTGACCACCGTCACGCCGCCGAAGGGGGGTACCAAGACCGGGAATCTGGTCGACGCTCAAGGACGGACGGTCGAACTGCGACAGTTCAAGGACGCGACCGCCTTCGACACGACGCGCTACACCTACACCGATCGTGGCGAGCTGACGAGCATCCGGGACGCGGCCGGCAACGAGTGGAAGTACAAGTACGACCAGCGCGGTCACAAGGTCCGCGACGAGGACCCGGACAAGGGCGTCAGTCTGACCGAGTACGACCTCAGCGGCCAGATCACCAAGGTGACGGATGCGCGGGGTCGGATCCTCGTGACGACCTATGACGAACTGGGTCGGAAGTCCACACTGCGCGACGACTCGGAGACCGGTCCGATCCGCGCCCAGTGGACCTACGACACTCTGACCGACGGTGTCGGCAAACTCACCCGTTCCGTGCGCTTCGACAACGGTCGGCAGTACACGAACGAGGTGACCGGCTACGACGTGGCGGGCCGGCCCAGCGGCACCCGGGTGACCATTCCGAGCACGGAGGGCGCACTCTGTGCGTCCACGTCCGCGGACCCCTGTTCGTACACGTTCTCATCGCAGTACAAGCCGGACGGTCAGATCGCCTCGACCATCCTGCCCGCGGTGCGGAACGACCTCGCCGCTGAGCAGATGCTGTTCAACTACAACGATGTCGGCGCTCCGACGACATTCGTGTCCGGGTTGGGGATCTACGTCTACTCCGTCGGGTACGACAAGGTCGGCAAGCTTGTCGAGCGGACCCTGGGAGCGTTCGGCAAGCGGGTGCAGATCAACTACACCATCGAACACGGCACCAACCGGCTGCGGAACACCAAGGTGTCGCCTGAGAACGCGGCGGTGCCGGCCGACATCAGCTACGACTACGACGACTCCGGCAACCTGACCCGGGTCCACGACGCGCCGTACGGCCAGTCCACCGATACCCAGTGCTACAACTATGACCACCTGCGCCGGCTGAAGGAGGCCTGGACCCCAGGCGCGGGTGACTGCGGCGACGCCGCGCGGTCGGTGACGGGTCTCGGCGGGCCGGCGCCCTACTGGCACAGCTACGAGTACAACGACGCTGCCGGGCAGACGGGTAGCCGGAGCAGGGAGATCCTGCACGCGGCCGGCGGTGACACCATCAGGAGCTATCGCTACCCGGCGCAAGGCGGTGCGGCCGGCTCCGGACCGCACGAACTGCGGGACGTGACGACCGACCGCCCGGTCGGCGCCGATCAGGTGGACACATACCAGTACGACGAGTCCGGCAACACCACCGTTCGGAGCCTGGCGGGAACGCCGCAGAATCTGATCTGGGACAACGAGGGCCGCCTCAGCTCCGCGCAGACCGGCAGTCGGACCGTCAGCTACCTGTACGACGCCGAGGGCAACCGGCTCATCCGGCGCGACCCGCAGGGCGGCGGGAGCACGTTGTATCTGCCCAACGGCATGGAGGTGAAGGTCGCAGCCGGGTCCACGGCCGCCACCTGCACCCGCTACTACACGCACCTGGACCAGCAGATCGCGGTCCGCACCAAGGCCGGTGGTCTGACGTGGTTCGTCGCAGACCAGCACAACACGGCTGAGCTGAGCCTGAAGGCGGCCGACCTCCTGGTCCAGCGGCGGCGGACCCTGCCCTTCGGTGACGTCCGCGGTTCTGCTCCGACGGCGTGGGCCGGCGACCGTGGCTTCGTCGGAGGCACGATCGACCCGACAGGTCTGACCCATCTGGGCGCCCGCGAGTACGACCCGAGCACCGGTCGCTTCATCTCCGTCGACCCGATCATCGACACCAGCGACCCACAGCAGATGCACGGCTACGCCTATGGCAACAACGCGCCACCCAGCTTCTCCGATCCCAGCGGCCTGCTTTTCTCCGGGCTGTGGAACAAGGCCAAGGGGGCGGTGAGTTCAGCTGTCGACACCGTCGTCGACGACGTCAGTGCAGCGGCGAAATCCGTGGTCGACTCCTACCAGGAGGACCCGTGGAAATTCGTCGCACAGGTCGCGGTCGGGGTCGCTGTCGGTGTCGGTGTGGCCGCGCTGTGCGGAGCTACCGCAGGCGTGGGTTGCGCCGTGACGGCCGCAGTCGTCGGCGGTGCACTAGCCGGGGGCGCGTCAGCGGCGACCGGCCACGCGGTCGATGCCGCCCAGGGCGAGGGTTTCGACATCGACGAGTTCAACACCGACGTCACGAACGGGATGATCGGGGGCGGGATCGTCGGTGGTCTCTTCGCCCCACTGGCCGGAGCGTCGGCGGCCGCATCCCGCCCGGTGATCGATGCGGCGGCGCTGCCCGCCGCGCCCCGGGCGGCTGCGGCGACGACGGCAGCAGCGGGCCCGGGGACGGCTGTTCGGCCGGTGGGTAGCCAGCTCGGATCCGTCGAGGACATCATGGGCAACCCGTACCTGCTGTATGACATGTCTCCCGCGCAGGTGGAGGCCATCGTCAAGGGGTCGCCCGGTTGGCAGATCGAAAAACTCGGTAAGGGCGCCCACAAGGGGCAGGGGTGGATGTTCCGGGAATACACCGTCAAGAGGGGCAAGCAGTTCACGACCGGTAGGATGATCCAGTGGCATCCCGGCGGTGGCCATCACGGGAAGCTCCCCTATTGGAAGGTCAAGCAGCCGAACAAGCCGGAGGCCAGGTTGCCTCAGTACCGGGAGAAGCTGCCGCAGTGGAAGCTCGACCAGCTGAAGTGACGCGTTCGCTCTGGAGAGGTGATCCGATGTCTCAGGCGGCGGGCCACGATCCGGATGATCTCCTTCATCCCGCCCGCGTGATCTCGGTGCTGTGCGGGCTGACGCGGGTGGTCGCTCGTCTCGCGCTGGCGCCCGACGACCAGCGGGAGTACCTGCGCAGGGCCGGCGTCGGCGGCTCGGCGGACGAGTTGGCGCTCCAGCTCGAAGCGGTGGTCGCTCTCCTGGAACCGTTGGAGGAGGCTGAGCTGGTCGATCCGGCGCAGGCCGCGTTGGCCCGCCGCATCGACCAGATGCTCGACCTGATGAGCGGCGCGGACAAGGCCCACCTGTGGGAACCGGAGGCATTGTCGACGGCCCCGGAGTGGGTCGAGGTGCGTGCCCTCGCCAAGGAGTTCCTGTTCCTGCCCGATCCGTTCGGCGGGACGTAGCGGACGATCGGTGGTCCGGGGCGGGAGTTCGCTCTCCCCGGACCACTCGTCGTCGAGCGGCGATCGTCTTCCTACTCGGGGACGCGCCGGTACGCGTCGTCGCTGGCCGAGGTCGCCATCGAGGCGTATGCGCGCAGCGCCGCCGACACCGGGCGCTGCCGGTCGACGCGGGTGTACGGGCGGTCCCGCTTCTCCTCCGCCACCCGCCGCGCGGTCAGCTCGCCGGCCTGGACGTTCCACTCGATCGACCGGGCCGTCGCCGTCGCCGTCGCGCACGAGCGCGATCAGCCCGCCCGAGGCCGCCTCGGGGGAGACGTGGCCGACGAGGTGCCACCAGAGAACCGGCCGTCGGTGAGCAGCGCGCAGGAGCGGCCCAGCCCGGTGACGGTGCTGCCGGAACTGCGGGGTACTTCTTCGGTGCTGCCACGGACGACTTCCTCCCCACGGCCAACAGACCGTGATCAAGAAGCTCCATGAAAGCGGGGGTGGCTCACCTCGGCCGCGTGGAAGTCCCTGCCCGCTCCGCTGGGCTATCTTGTCGGAAGAACCCTCAGCCCCTTCAAAGACAACTGAGCCTCTTCCAAGCTGCTCTTGCAGCTCAGGATAGGTACGGTAAACATATTTAGACAGGCCGATGTCGTCGACGACGAGGGAGGCTCGCCGCCGCCCGGGATCAGCGACCTTCCCGGTGAACGAGAGGACAGGTTGCCGCGGGCGGTCCTCGGTCATCAGGGGGCCGCCCGCGGCCGGTCACTGTGCGGGCGGTGTCACGGGGTCCAGAAGTTGCCGGAGACCACGATCATCGTCTGTAGTTGCAGGCTCGCCGAGTAGTAGCCCGAGGTGTCCAGCACCGTCGACTTGATCTTGTTCCAGAGTGCGTCGAGCCAGGCCTGGCTGCCCGGGTCGGTCATCGCGGTCACCGCGAACGGCGCGAAGAACGCCGCTTCGGAGCCCGAGCTGAGCGCGGTGCCGTCGAGGGAGTAGCCGACGGCGATGTTCGACGGGTTGCCGCCGGTCTTGGCCTTGACCCAGGTGTTCAGCTTGCGGGCCGCGGCCAGCGACTGCGCGTCGCCGCTGGTGACCGCGTCGGCCCCGATCCGCCACGGGTCGCGGCAGGCGTTCCACCAGTACTTGCCGTCGTTGGGGTCCTCCAGCACCTGCCCGGTGGCGGGTTTCGGCGTGGTGTTCGTGTTGATCACGAAGTCGGGCAGCAGACCGGTGTTGGGGGCGTAGCCGCTCTGCAGCGACGCGGTGACGGACTGGTGCTTGGCCAGGATGGTGTCCCAGGCGGTGTCGCCTGTCGCCTTCCGGTAGGCGCGGAAGTGGCCGGGCATCCAGTCCGAGGTGCGGCTGAGGTAGTAGTAGGAGTCGCCGGCGCTGCTCCAGTCGCCGAGCAGGGTCAGCTTGGTGGTGGCGTTGATCTCGCTGGCCTTGATCGCGTTGATCCGGGTGACGGCGAGCGACTTGTAGTTGTAGGCGCCGGTGCTGCCCCACTGCTTGTCGGCCAGCAGCAGCCCGTACGCGATCTCCAGGTCGCCGTCGGTGGCGGAGTCGGAACCGTTGACCGAGGTGCAGGAGGTGTTCTGCTCGGCGGCGTGCAGGTTCGGGTTGTTGACCGACGGGTGCGCCAGCACGTACTTGAGCAGGCCGTCGAACTGCGTCTTCGCGTTGGGGTCGGCGCCGGCCATCAGCGCGGTGATGACCATGCCGTAGCCCTGCGCCTCGGCGACGTACGGGTGGTCGGCGTCGGGGGAGTAGACCTCGTACCAGCCGTTGCCGCAGTTCTGCTTGATGAACGCGTTCTTCCAGGTGTTGTAGTAGCTGATCACGGTCTGGTCGTGCGTGGACGCGGCGCCGGACAGCTTGAGGGTGCCCGCGGCGTACGGCCGCAGGTGCGAGCCGAACGGCACGGCAACTCCGCCGGGCGGGGGAGTGGAAGTCGGGGAGGGGCTCGGCGTGCCCGTCGGCGCGTAGACCTCGAACTCGTACAGCGAGTACCCGTACGTGGTGCCGCGGGCGGTGCCGTACATCCGGATGTAGCGCCCGCTGGCGGTGAGTCCGGTGAGGTCGTCGGTACCGCCGTTGCCGGTGGTGGTGGAGTAGATCGTGGTCCAGGTGCTTGCGTCGGGCGAGACCTCGATGCGGTATGCCTTGCCGTAGGCGGCCTCCCAGCGCAGTGTCACCTGTCCGATCTGCTGGGTGCTGCCCAGGTCGATGCGGATCCACTGCGGGTCGCTGCCCTCGGTGCTGGCCCAGCGGGTCGAGGTCGAGCCGTCGACGGCCTTGGCGCCGTCGAGCGAGGAGGTTTCGGTGGAGGAGACGGCGGTGGTGCGGCCCAGAGCCAGGTTGGTGGCGGCCTCGGCGGACGTGGCGAGGACGAGCCCGCCGAGAAGTGTGCCGGCGGTGGCCACGGCGGCGGCCGCAAGCATGGGGCGGGCTCGTCCGGGCCAGGCTGTTCTGCGCATCATTGCGGGACTCCCTATGGAGGGTCGCGGTGCGTGCCGCGGCTGCGGAACGCGGTGATACGAGCGGACATGTGACCGCACGAGGGACGTCGGCGAGCGGTCGCGATGGCCCAGGGCCCCGGGCTCGGGGGGAACGTATGCCAGGAGACGTCCGTCACACAAGATGGTTAGGAAGATTGCCTAACGATTCTGTCGCACCTCTTGACCACTTCGGACTCGTCGCCCTAGTCTCCGGCATTAGTAAATTTGATTGCCTAACGTTCCTTTGACACAAGCGAGGGCGGATGACCCGACCAGCCGGTTCGTCGAAGCTGCTGCGCGCCATGAACGAGAGTGCGATCCTGGCCCACCTGCTGGACCATGGCCCGCTCACCCGTGGCGAGTTGCGGGAGCTCACCGGGCTGAGCAAGCCGACAACCTCGGACGTGCTGCGCAGCCTCACCGACGCGGGGCTGGCGATGGTGGTCGGACGCAGCTCGGGTGGCCCGGGACCGAACGCCGAGATCTACTCGGCGAATCCGGAGGCGGGGTTCGCGGTCGCGATCTGTATCCGGGAGGTCTCCGAGATTCCGGGGCCGTCGCTCGTCGCGGCGCTGATCGATGCCGGTGGTGTGGTGCACGCCCGGATCGAGGACTCGATCGACCTGACGACACTCGACCCCGTCGACGCGATCACCGACACGGTCACCCGGGTCATCGGGCAGGCGGGGGTCGGCGCTTCCGCGGTCCGCCACGTAAAGCTCGGGGTGCCGGGTTCGTACGACGCGGCGAGCGGGGTCATCCACTACATCGACGTGCCCGGGTTCGACCGGCCCGGTCTCGTCGAACGAATCGCCGCACGGTTGGGCACCGTGGTCGAGGTCGAGAACGACGTCAACCTCGCCGCGATCGCCGAACGTACGCACGGGGTCGCCGCCGGGGGCGCCAGCTTCACACTCTTCTGGATCGGGGACGGTCTCGGCTTGGCCATCGACCTCGGCGGCACGCTGCTACGCGGGGGGCGCGGCGGCGCAGGCGAAATCGGCTACGTGCCGGTGTCGCTGCCCTCAGACCGTCCGCCTGCCGACCTGCAGAGCCTGCTCGGTGGTCCCGCCGTTGTAGCGCTCGCGGCGGAGCACGGCATCGCGGCCGCCACCCCGGGCGCCGCGATCGGTGTGGCCGTCGCGTCGGGCCACCCTCGGGCCGGACGCTTCCTCGACGCGGTGGCCGCCCGCATCGCGTTCGGTCTGGCCGCCGTCGCGGGCGTGCTCGACCCGCCGCTGATCGTGCTGGCCGGCGACGTCCCGCAGGCCGGCGGGGAAGCGCTCGCGCAGCGGGTCCGTGCCGCGCTGCCCGGCACGACCCCGCTCGACATCACCATCGCCGTCACCGAGGTCACCGACGACGCCGTACTGCTCGGCGCGCTCGAAGCCGGATGGCGAGCGGTGCGCGAATCCCTGATCGACAACCAGCGCACCGCCATGCAGGCCGGCTGACCGCCGTCTGCCGCGGCGCGCTCAGCCCTGCTCCTCCGATCAGCACCGCAGATCAGCACCACCCCGTGTGGCCCGACCGGCGTCCTTGCCACACCAGGCGAAGGGCTCGGCCGAGCCGCGACCCCGCAACTCCGAATTTCTGATTCCGGAGAGGAACACTTCATGCAGCGCTTGCTGAACCGGCGTATGACCATGATGGCCGGCATGGTCGCAGCATTGGCAGTGGTCACGGCGTGCACCCCTACCGAGGCGCCGAAGCCGATCGCGACCTCGGGCGTCGAGCCCACCGGCGCGGTCGAACTGTGGCACTTCTTCACCGACCGTGAGGCCAAGGCCCTCGACGAGACGCTGGCCAAGTTCAAGGCGAAGTACCCGAAGGTCACACTGAGCGTCAAGGGCGGGCAGGACGACGCCAAGGTGACCACCGCGATCGGCGCCGGCACCGGTCCGGACGTGGCGATCAGCTACTCAACCGACATCGTTGGCAAGTTCTGCGCTGCGGGCGCGTGGGTCGATCTCAACCCGTACCTGCAGCGCGACGGCGTAGACCTGAACACGATTCCGCAGGTCGCCCGCTCCTACACGGAGTTCCGGGGCAAGCGGTGCACGATGCCGTTCCTGGCCGACGCGTACGGCTTCTACTTCAACAAGGGAATGTTCGCCGAGGCGGGGCTGACCGAGGCCCCGAAGACCCTCGCTGAACTGTCCGAGATGGCCAAGAAGCTGACCAGGCGCTCGGCGGACGGCACCATCGAGCGGGCCGGCTTCCTGCCCCTGTTCGGCTTCTACGAGAACTCCCCGTCGCACTTCGCGCCGATGGTCGGCGCGAAGTGGCTCAACGACGACGGCACCTCGGCGATCGGCTCCGACCCCGCCTGGAAGGAGCTGCTCACCTGGCAGAAGGAACTCGTCGACTGGTACGGCTACGACAAGCTGGAGAAGTTCCGCGCCTCGCTGGGTGACGAGTGGTCGGCCGACAACGCCTTCCACAAGGGCAAGGTCGCAATGGCCGTCGACGGCGAGTGGCGGATGGCGTTCCTCAAGGACCAGGCGCCGAACGTCGAGTTCGGGGTGGCCACGCTGCCGGTCAACAAGGCCGAACGCGCGGGCGCGGGCTACATCTCGGGCAACGTCATCGGCGTCTCGCGGACCGCCCGCAACCCGGAGGCGGCCTGGGCTCTGATCAAGTTCCTGACCACGGAGACCGACAGCATCGTCGACCTGTCCAACGGCATCCGCAACGTGCCGACCACCACCGCGGCGCTGACCTCGCCGCGGCTCACCGCAGACCCGGCGTTCAAGGTGTTCCTCGACATCTTCGCCAACCCGAACTCGGGCACCACCCCGCCCAGCGCGATCGGCCCCGGCTACCAGGAGACCTTCTCCGAGTTCCTGCAGGGGTGGCAGTCAGGGACGCAGAAGGACCTGAGTGCCGGACTGGCCGGCGTCGACGTCCGGGTCAACAAGATGATCAAGCTGGCCGGCTAGCAGCGATGCCGACCGCAGCCAGCCAGGGGGGTGCCGGCCGGGTCCGGCGCTCCCTCGTCACCCTCACCTTCATCGGGCCCGCGCTGATCGGCATCCTGATCTTCCTGGTCTACCCGCTGGTCGCTGCGGTCTACTTCTCCTTCACCCGCTTCGACATGTTCAACCCGCCGGTCTGGGTCGGGCTGGACTTCTGGGAATACGTGGTGTTCGACGACCCGACGGTGCGGATCGCGGCGAAGAACACGCTGGTGTTCGTGCTGCTGATGGTCCCCGCCCGGACGGTCGGCGCGCTACTCACCGCCATGCTGCTCAATGCGATGAAGCGATCCCGCAGCATCTACCGCACGCTGTACTACCTGCCCGCTCTCGCGCCCCCGGTCACCGCCACCATCGCGTTCGTGCTGCTGCTCAAGCCAGGCACCGGGCCGGTCAACACGCTGCTGGCGCAGTTTGGCCTCGAAGGGCCGGGCTGGTTCAACGACCCCGACTGGGCCAAGGCGTCGCTGACACTGCTGGCCCTGTGGGGCGTCGGCGACCTGATGATCATTTTCGTCGCGGCGCTGCTCGACGTGCCGCAGGCCCTCTACGAGGCCGCGTCGCTGGACGGCGCGGGCCGCTGGCACCGGTTTCGCTACGTCACCCTGCCCACCATCTCGCCGGTGCTGCTGTTCGCGACCATCACCGGCGTCATCGGCACGTTCAACTACTTCACCCAGGCCGCGGTCGCCGGCAGCGTCGCCTCCGGCCAGGTCACCTCGGGCAGCGGCATCGCCGGCACGTTCGGCTACCCCGAGAACTCGACGCTGACCTACCCGATGCGGCTCTACTCGATCGGCTTCGGCAACAACCTGTTCGGGGCCGCGAACGTCATGGCGGTCATCCTGTTCGTGGTGTCGATGACCGCCACGATCATCTTGCTGCGGCGGTTCAAGGCGTTCAGCGGAGGCGACTCATGACCCAGTCCATACCCAGCGGCCTCGGACACCACGTGCTCGGCTTCGTCGCCCGCCACGCGATCGGCATCGCGATGGCCATCATGTTCCTCGCCCCGATCGCCTTCCTGCTGCTCACCTCGTTCATGACCAGCGACCAGACGCTGACCGCGAACATGTGGCCGCAGAGCTGGCACCCGGAGAACTACGTCGAGGTGTTCCGGAAGACGCCGCTGCTGCGGTTCATCGGCAACACGTTCCTCTACGCGATCCTGGCCACCGGGTTCATGCTGCTGGCCAGCGTGCCGGCGGCATACGCGCTGGCCAAGCTGCGGTGGCGCGGCCGCAACGCGACGATGGTCCTGATCATCTGCATGATGATGCTGCCGCCGCAGGTCACCACGGTCCCGCTCTACATGATGTGGGCCAACATCGGACTCACCGGCACGCTGTGGCCGCTCATCCTGCCGATGCTGGCCGGAGACGCGTTCTCCATCTTCCTGCTGCGCCAGTTCCTGGTCACCATCCCCGACGAGTACCTCGACGCGGCCCGCGTCGACGGCTGCGGCGAGTGGCGCACGCTGTTGCGCGTCATCCTGCCCATGGCCAGGCCCGGTATCGCCGCTGCGGCCATGTTCCAGTTCTTCTACGCCTGGAACGACTACTACGGCCCGTTCCTCTACACCAGCGAGAACCAGGACGCCTGGACCATCTCGCTGGGCCTCGCCTCGTTCCGGTCGCTGCACCACGTCGAATGGCATCTCGTCAGCGCGGCGACCCTGCTCACCATGGTCCCGGTCATCGTCCTGTTCTTCTTCGCTCAGAAGGCGTTCGTCCAGGGTGTCACGCTGACCGGCGTGAAAGGATAGCAACTCCATGAAGATCGCCGTGGTCGGCGGAGGTTCGACCTACACCCCCGAGCTGATAGACGGGTTCGCCCGCCTCGACGGG
Source organism: Micromonospora sp. CA-111912 (assembly GCF_050948415.1). Lineage (NCBI taxonomy): Bacteria > Bacillati > Actinomycetota > Actinomycetes > Micromonosporales > Micromonosporaceae > Micromonospora > Micromonospora sp. CA-111912. The sequence goes on along the minus strand of NZ_CP192007.1, from coordinate 4,874,629 downwards.
GCCGTCACCGAGATAGCGCTGATCGATCCGGCAGCCGACCGGCTGCCGATCGTCGGCGGGTTCGCGCAGCGGATCTTCCGCCGCCACGGACACCCCGGGCGGATCACCTGGACCACCGACCTCGACACCGGGCTCACCGACGCCGACGTCGTCATCATCCAACTGCGGGTCGGCGGGCAGCGCGCGCGGATCAGCGACGAGACGTTCCCGCTCGAATGCGGCTGCGTCGGGCAGGAGACCACCGGAGCAGGCGGTCTCGCCAAGGCCCTGCGCACCGTTCCCGTCGTGCTCGACGTCGCCGAACGCGCACGCCGCCACGCCGCACCCGGAGCGTGGATCGTCAACTTCACCAACCCGACCGGCATCGTCACCCGCGCCCTGCTCGACGCCGGGCACCGGGCCGTCGGCTTGTGCAACGTCGCCATCGGCTTCCAGCGGCGCTTCGCCGCGCTGCTCGGCGTGGCACCCGGGCAGGTGACCCTCGACCACGTCGGCCTGAACCACCTGACCTGGGAACGGGGCGTCCACGTCGACGGCGTCGACCGGTTGCCCGAGCTGCTGTCGGCGCACCTGGACGAGATCGCAGGCGAGGTGAACCTGCCCCCGGCGATCCTGGCCACACTCGGCGCGGTGCCGTCGTACTACCTGCGCTACTTCTACGCCCACGACCAGGTCGTCGAACAGGAACGCGGCGCACCGACCCGGGGCGAGCAGGTCGCCGAACTGGAAGGTGCCCTGCTGTCCATGTACGCCGACCCCACCCGCGACACCAAACCCGACCTGCTCGCCAAGCGCGGCGGCGCGTACTACTCCGAGGCCGCCGTCGGGCTCATCGGCTCGCTGCGCAGCGGCGACGGCACCACACACTCGGTCAACGTGCGCAACAACGCAACCCTGCCGTTCCTGCCCGACGACGCCGTCATCGAGGTCAGCTGCCGGGTCGACGCCGACGGCGTGGCGCCGCTGCCGGTCCGGGCCGTCGGCCCCCACATCTCCGGTCTCATCTCCCACGTCAGCGGGTACGAGGAACTGGCCGTGCACGCCGCCGTGGCCGGTGGACGGCAGCGGGTCTACCAGGCGCTGCTGGCACATCCACTGGTCGGCCAGCACGACCTCGCCGAGGGCCTCACCGACCGGCTTCTCGCCTTGAACGCCGCGCACCTGAGGTGGGCCGCATGATCGGCGAAAGGACCGTGGTCGCGGTCGACGGCGGCAACTCCAAGACCGACGTCATCATCGCCACCGGCGCCGGAGCCGTGCTCGGGCGCGCCCGGGGACCGGCGTCCTCGCCGCATCTGATCGGCGTGCCCGGCACCATCGGCCTGCTCGGCCGGCTCATCGCGCAGGCCAAGCAGCACGCGGGGCTCGGCACGGCCGCGGTGTTCGACCGGGCCGAGGTCTACCTCGCCGGCGCGGATCTGCCCACCGAGGTGCGGATCCTGACCGAGGCAGTGACTGCGGCCGGGTGGGCACACCAGAACCGGGTCGACAACGACACCTTCGCTCTGATCCGCGCCGGCACCGACGCCGAACGCGCGATCGCGGTCGTGTGCGGCGCCGGGATCAACTGCGTCGGCCGCGACGCCGACGGGCGAACCGCACGGTTCCCCGCCCTCGGGATGCTCACCGGAGACTGGGGCGGCGGGCACGACCTGGCCTCCCTGGCGCTGTGGCACGCGGCACGCGGTGAGGACGGCCGCGGGCCGGCCACCCGGCTGACCGAGGCGGTCATCGACCACTTCCGGGTGGCCACGGTCGAGGACCTCGGCATCGCCGTGCACCTCGGCGAGGTCGCCCCCGCCCGCGTCGACGAGCTCACCCCGGTCCTGTTCGCCGTCGCGACCGGCGGGGACCAGGTGGCCCGTCGCATCGTGGCCAAACAGGCAACGGAGGTGCTGTCCCTGGCCCGGGTCGCCGCCGAGCGGCTGGGCATGCGCGAGGAACGGCTGGCTCTCGTGCTGGGCGGAAGCGTGCTCGCCGCCCGGCACCCGCTGCTGCACCAGTCGATCGTGGAGGGAGTGTTGGCCGCGCTGCCCCGCGCCGAGGTGGTGGTGTCGGCGCAGGCTCCGGTCGTCGGCGCCGCCCTGGCCGGCCTCGACGCTCTGGGTGCCACGATGGACGCGAAGTCCGCGTTGAGGACCGCCGTCTAGCCGGCTGTCCGCGCCTTCCCGGGGCCCGTCGAGCAGAGACGGGTTCCGGCGTGCCAAGTGATCCTCCGAGTGTCGAGCACCCGGGCTGACACTGCCCCGCATGGCGGCACTCAAATATTGACCGGTATGCATGGTCAGCCGTAGCATCAGCGACTGTAAGTCAGTTTGACTATCTTTCGCCCTCCGGGAGAAAGGCACGCAATGGTACGAACCAGAGCGGGCATGAGACTCATCGCCGCGCTCGGCACGGAAATCCTCATCGTCGGGTCGGCCCTCATGGCGACTCCCGCCCATGCCGCACCCATCCGCTACGAGGCCGACATCGCCGTCAACGGCAGCGTCGCGGCGGCGGCGCCGTTCGGCAGCACCTCCGACTGGGACACCTGGGCCGACAAGACCGTCACCGCCCCGGTCGGCGCCGGCAGCAACACCGTCCGGGTCACCTCCACCTCGGCAGCCGGCACCGCCAACCTCGACCACCTTGAATTCGAGGTCGCCGGAGCGCCGGCCTTCACCGACTACCAGGCGGAGAACGCCGTCATCGCTCAGGGCGCGGTCGAGTCGAACCACGCCGGTTACACCGGCACCGGCTTCGTCAACACGACCAACGCGGCGGGGGCGTACGTGGAGTGGACGGTGACCGCGGCCGCCGCGGGCACCGCGCAGCTGGCGTTCCGCTACGCCAACTCCGGCGGGGCGAACCGGCCGGGGGACATCGCGGTCAACGGCAACCTCGTCGGCAACCAGCCGTTCCCGGCGACCACCGCCTGGACCGACTGGGCGGACGTCACGGTCAGCACGACGCTGGCCGCGGGAGCCAACACCGTGCGGCTGACCGCCACCGGCGCGCTCGGCCTGGGCAACATCGACCGGCTGCGCGTCACCGGGCAGAGCGACTCGCAGGCGCCCAGCACACCGGGCACCCCGAGCTGTTCCGCCGTCACCTCCACCAGCATGACGCTGAACTGGGGCGCGTCCACCGACGACGTCGGGGTGGCGGGATACGACATCTACCACGACGGCAACCTGCTGAGTCAGACGACGGGCACGGGCACCTCGCGGAACCTGACCGGCCTCTCGCCGAACACGGAGTACCGCCTGTCGGTGTTCGCCCGGGACGCGGCCGGCAACGTCTCGCTGTCCAGCGCGCAGGCGATCTGCTCCACCCTGGCCAGTTCCGACACCCAGGCGCCGACCGCCCCGGCGAACCTGGCCTACTCGAATCTGAGCGGCAGCAGCGTCACGCTCACCTGGACGGCGTCCACGGACAACGTCGGGGTCACTGCGTACGACGTGCGCACCGGGACGACCGTCATCAAGTCGGTCATCGGCACGCCCCCGGCGGCGACCACCTCCGTCACCGGGCTCGCCTGCAACACGGCGTACGGGCTGAATGTCGTCGCCCGAGACGGCGCAGGCAACACGTCCGGGCAGAGCAACACGGTGTCTTTCACGACCGCGACCTGCAGCGGCGGCGTGCCGTCAGGGATCACGCAGATCTCCACCGGCTGGACGATTCCCTGGGGCACGTACTTCATGCCCGACGGGCAGACCGCCCTCGTCACCGAGCGGGACGACAAGGTCACCTCCGGCCAGTTCAAGGTCTTCAAGGCGACGCTGTCCGGTGTGCGGACCCAGGTCGGGACCGTCCCGAACGTCGTCACCACCGCCGGTGAGGGAGGCCTGCTCGGCGTCGCCGTGGACCCCGGCTGGGCGTCCAACCACTACGTCTACTTCATGCACACCGCTTCGGAGGGCAACCGGGTCGCCCGGATGACCTACGACGGCAGCACCCTGACCGGGTACACCACGATCCTTTCCGGGATCGCCAAGAACCGCTACCACAACGGTGGCCGCCTGGCCTTCGGGCCGGACGGGTACCTCTACGTCTCCACCGGTGACGGGCAGACCAGCAGCCGGGCCCAGGACCTCAACTCGCTCAACGGCAAGATCCTGCGAATCACGCCGACCGGTGCCGCGGCGCCGGGCAACCCGTTCGGTACCCGGGTCTACAGCTACGGCCACCGCAATCCGCAGGGCCTGGCGTTCGACTCGCAGGGCCGGCTCTGGGAGGCCGAGTTCGGCAACAGCATGTACGACGAACTCAACCTCATCAAGCCGGGCAAGAACTACGGCTGGCCGACCTGCGAGGGCACCTGCGGCGTCGCGGGCATGGAGAACCCGAAGCGACAATGGTCGGTGTCGACCGCCTCGCCCAGCGGTATCGCGATCGTCCGCGACGTCGTCTACATGGCGACGCTGCGCGGCGAGCAGATGTGGCGCATCCCGCTGCTCAGCGGCGAGACCACGGGCACTCCGACGGCGTACTACACGGGCACGTACGGACGCCTACGCACGGTCACCAAGGTGCCCGGCTCCGACCAGCTCTGGCTCAGCACCACCAACTGCGACAACAACGGCGGGGCCGCGAACGGCGCCGACCGCATCCTGCGCATCACCATCAGCTAGCGAAGTGCCGCTCCGCACGGGTCCCTGCTCCGATCCGTGCGGAGCGCACCCGCACGGCGTCGCGGGCTCGACGTCACCGCATCGCCGACGGCGCCGGCCATCGACTGGACCGTCGGCGATGCAAACAGCGGTGACCACTGAACGCTCCGAGCCCATGCCGACGGGGGCGCGACCGAAAAGGCAAATTGTCTTCCTAACCTCTTGACATCGAAATGCGTAATTGAAAACCTCTCCCCAAGCGGCTTGGCGCGGCTCCGGAACACCCTCGGACGTGACGCGCTTCAGTGAACAACTGCCCCCGGCCGGTTGAACTCCCTCCCCAAGGAGGCACCGTGCGCTGGAAGAGAAAGCTACCCACCCTCGCTGTAGCCAGCACCATGCTGGTGGCTACGGCACTGATCGTCATCGTCGACCGGGCCGACGCCGCCGACGTGCTCCTGTCCCACAACCGGCCCGCCACCTCCTCGTCGACCGAAAGCAGCGAATACGGTCCGGAGAACGCCGTCGACGGCAGCGCCACGAGCCGCTGGGCCAGCGTCGAAGGATCGGATCCGCAGTGGCTCCGCGTCGACCTCGGCTCGTCCGTCGCGATCAACCGGGTCAAGCTGACCTGGGAGGACGCGTACGGCTCGGCGTACCGGCTGGAGACCTCTCCGGACGGGACCGCCTGGACCACCGTCAAGACCGTGACCGGCGCGGACGGCGGGACCGACGACCACACCGGCCTCAGCGCGAACGGACGGTACCTGCGCGTCTACGGCACCGCCCGCAGCACGTCCTACGGCTACTCGCTCTGGGAACTGGAGGTCTATGGCCCGGACGGTACCCCTGATCCCGGTGGCACCGACCACCAGGCCGAGAACGCCACGCTCTCCCAGGCTGCCGTCCTCAGCAACCATGCCGGATACACCGGTACCGGGTTCGTCGACTACACCAACGTCGTCGGTGGCTACATCGAATGGACCGTGACCGCGGCGGCGGCCGGCAGCCGGCCGGGCACCTTCCGTTACGCCAACGGCACCACCTCGGGACGGCCGCTGAGCATCGCGGTCAACGGCGCCACCGTGACGTCCGGGCTCGCCTTCAACCCCACCGGTAGCTGGAGCACCTGGACCGACCAGACGATCAACGTGCCACTCCGGGCCGGCGCCAACACGATCCGGGCGACCGCCACCACGGCGACCGGCGGCCCCAACATGGACAAGCTCACCCTGGGCACGGCACCGACCGCCTCGCCCACCGTGTCTCCTTCGCCCAGCCCGACCGGTGGGACCACCTTCACGGTCGCCGCCGCAGGTGACATCGCCGACCAGTGCACCGCGAGCTCCAGCTCCTGCCAACACCCGAAGACGGCCGCGCTCGTCACGGCCATGAACCCCGAGTTCGTCATCACCATGGGCGACAACCAGTACGACGACGCCCGCCTGTCGGACTTCCAGAACTACTTCGACAAGACCTGGGGCAAGTTCAAGTCGAAGATCCGGCCCGCGCCGGGCAACCACGAGACATACGACCCGGCCGGTGAGTACGCCGGCTACAAGTCCTACTTCGGGTCGATCGCCTACCCGCAGGGCAAGAACTACTACAGCTTCAACCACGGCAACTGGCACTTCATCGTCCTCAACTCCAACAGCCTCGACGACGCCGCGCAGATCTCCTGGCTGCGGGCCGACCTCGCCGCGAACACCAAGGGCTGCATCGCCGCGTCCTGGCACCACCCGCTGTACAGCTCTGGCGACCACGGCAACGACCCGGTGAGCAGGCCGATCTGGCAGATGCTCTACAACGAGGGCGCGGACCTGGTCCTCAACGGCCACGACCACCACTACGAGCGGTTCGGCCCGCAGGACCCCGACGGCGACGCCGACCCGAACGGCATGGTCGAACTGCTCGGCGGGATGGCCGGCGCGCCGCCCTACCCGATCGTCAACGTGCAGCCCAACAGCCTCAAGCGGCTGTCCGGGACGTACGGCGTCATCAAGCTGACGTTGACCGACAGCACCTTCTCCTCGCAGCTGATCGGGACCGACGGCGCGGTAAAGGACACGAGCCCGACCTACACCTGCCACTGATGTACATCACCGCCAACCGTCCGCCGGGACGGGCGCTGCTGCGCTCCGTCCCGGCGAACGTCCTCGCCCTCGGCATGGTCAGCATGGTCACCGACATCTCCGCCGAGATGGTCACCGCCGTCCTGCCGCTCTACCTCGTGCTCGCGCTCGGGCTCAACCCGTTGCAGATCGGCGTGCTCGACGGCCTCCACTTCGGGGTGACCGCACTGGTCCGCCTCGCCGGCGCGCACGCCTCCGACCGCTGGCGCCACCGCAAACTCGTCGCCGCGAGCGGCTACGGCCTCTCCGCCCTGGCCAAACTCGGTCTGCTGCTGGCCGGGACCTCGGTCGGCGCCCTCAGCGCCGTGATCACCGCGGACCGGGCCGGCAAGGGACTGCGGACGGCCCCGCGGGACGCGATGATCTCGTTGTCCACCCCGCCGGACCGGCTGGGGCAGGCGTTCGGCGTGCACCGGGCCATGGACACGCTCGGGGCCTTCCTCGGCCCGCTCGCCGCGTTCGGGGTGCTCGCCGCCACCGGCGGGTCCTACGACGCCGTATTCATGACCTCCTTCTGCGTCGCGGCGCTCGGGCTGGTGCTGCTCGCGCTCTACGTCCGCGACCCGCGCACCACTCTCGCGGCCGAGCCACCGCGGATCGGGACGGCCGTGCGCGCCATCGTCGGCGATCCCGCGTTCCGGCGGATCTGCGCCGTCGCCGTCCTGCTCAGCCTGGTGACGGTCAGTGACCTCTTCGTCTACCTGCTGCTGCAGAAACAGCTCGCGATGACGCCCGGCCTGTTCCCGCTGCTGCCGCTCGGCACGGCCGCGGTGTACCTGCTGCTCGCCGTGCCCCTCGGGCGCCTGGCCGACCGGCGGGGCCGCGTCGGGGTCTTCCTCGGCGGGCACGTCGCCCTCCTCGCCGCCTACCTGCTGCTCGCGGGTACGGCGACCGGCATCGCGCTGCTGATCGCGGTCCTCGTGCTGCACGGCACGTTCTACGCGGCCACGGACGGCGTCCTGATGTCCGCCGCCGGACCGTTGCTGCCCGAGGCCCTGCTTACCAGCGGGATGGCCGTGCTCCAGACCGCGCAGGCGCTCGCGCGGCTGGGTTCGTCGGTCGCCTTCGGCGCGCTCTGGACCGCCTGGGACGCCCGGACCGGCCTGCTCGTGATGGCGGGCGGGCTCGCGTTCTCCCTACTCGCCGCCCGGAAGGTGATCCTGTGAAACGTGCCCTGGTCCTCGCCGCGTCGATTGTGGCGCTCGCCGCGGTCGCGATCACCTATGCCGTGCTGGCCGCGGCCGATCCGTCGCCGGCCGGGGCGGCTCTCGACACCACCCGCTCGGGGCAGTTGCTGTTTCTCGACGCAGGCGCCCGGGTCGCGGCCGTGCCGTCGGACGACCCGGGCGCAGCCCGCACCGTCGGCGACCTGAGCTGCCGGCGTTTCCACTCCTCCGGCGGGACGGCGGTCTGCCTGACGGCCGAGGTGCGCGGCGGCCTGCCCCGGACGAGCGCGCTGATTCTCGACAGCGAGCTGCGCGAGACGAACCGCCTCAACCTCGCAGGCGTCCCGAGCCGGGCCAGGGTCTCGCCCAGCGGCAGAATGGTGGCCTGGACGGTCTTCGTCACCGGCGAGTCCTACAACGCCACCGGCTTCTCCACCTGGACCGGGATCCTCGACACCAGGACTGGCTATCCGATCGTCAACATCGAGACGATCCCGCTCTACATCGACGGCAGGCGCCACCACGCCGCGGACGTGAACTTCTGGGGCGTCACGTTTGCCGCCGACGACAACCGCTTCTACGCGACGGTCTCCACGCAGGGCCGGACCTACCTGGTCGAAGGTGACTACGCCAAGTGGGAGGCGCGAACGTTGCGGGGCAATGTGGAATGCCCGTCGCTCTCGCCGGACGGGACCCGGCTCGCGTTCAAGAAGCGGGTCTCGCCGTCGGCCGCAGAGCCATGGCGGCTGCACGTGCTGGACCTGGTCACGATGCGCGAGGCTCCGCTGGCGGAGACCGCCAGCGTTGACGACCAAGCGCAGTGGCTGTCCGACAGCGAGGTCGCCTACGCGAGACCCGGCGCAGCGGGCAGCTCGGACATCTGGGCCGTTCCCGCCGACGGCTCAGGAAACCCCCGGCTGCTCGTTCCCGCCGCGTCCTCACCCAGCATGCCGATCCGCGTCGACGGGCCGTAGGCCGCGCCGGCTCTGTTGCATCGGCGGATCGGTGGACCCGCCGAGCCGCGTCGGCGGCACTGGTCAGATCGCTCGTGCCAGTTCGCCGCAGCACCGGGTCGGCAGGACCGGACGGATCAGTCCGGTCCTGTGCGCGCCCCGGTGGAGCACCGGCTCGCCGGGGCTACGTCCCCGAGTCGCTCCTCTCCGGGGTCACCGCACCTGAGCGCTTCCTCCTTCCGATCAGCGCAGGTTGCTTTCGCGTAAAATTCCTGGCCAGGTCTGGTGTGTTGTCATCGCCGCGATGACACTGTCCGTCGTGAACGCCGTCAGCGCTGTGTCAGTGCCGGCCAGCTCAGTGGCCGGTGCTCTCATCGAACGGGCCGACCTGCTCGCCCGGCTCGATGCGTGCGCGGCCGACGGCAGCAGTGTCCTGCTGTATGGGCCACCTGGTGTCGGCCGGACCGCCTTGCTGGACGAACTTGCCCGGCGGGCGGTGGCCGGCGGCGCCCTGGTCCTGCGGAGCGCGTCTGTCGCGGGGGAAGTGCAACTGCCCTACCTCGCCCTCATCGACCTGCTGGACGATGTCGTTGCCGAGGTCGAGGGCCTGCTGCCGGAACATTTCCGGCTTGCGTTGCGGATGGCCATGCTCCGCGACCTGCCGCCGCCGGACGCTCCCGTGGATCCCCTCGCCGTACGCATGGCGGTGGTGGAGGCGTTGCGGTGCCTCGCGGCGTCCAGGCCGCTGCTCGTCCTGCTCGACGACATCCAGTGGCTGGACGAGGCGAGTTGCCGTGTCCTCGAGTTCGCGCTCCGCCGGATGGCCGGGCGCCAGATCATGGTGGTGGCCGCCGAGCGTACGGACGAGGCCCCGGCCGGTGACATCCTGTGCCTGCCGAACACGGTCGATCTGCGGGTGGGCGGGCTCTCGGAGGCGGGCGTCGCGCGGCTTCTCGCGCAGCGGTCGGGCAAGGACGTCACCGGGCTCGTGCTGCGCCGGGTCTTCCAGGCGACCGGCGGTAACCCGCTGCTCGCGATCGAGCTCAGCCGTGCCTGCCAGGACGATCCGGTCGAGGACTGGGCCGATGACCCGTCCCGGCCGCTCACCGTGTCGCGGCGGCTGCGCGGGCTTGTCGCCAGCGCATTGTCCGAGGTGCCGCCGGCGGCGTGCCATGCCCTGCTGTTGCTGTCCGCAGCCCGTCACGCGACCGAGTTGCCCGCCGCCGCGCTGCAGACGCTGCGTCATGCCGTCGGCGGGCGGATCGTTCGCTGGGGGCCCGACGGTCGCCCACGGTTCGCCCAGCCAATGCTGGGCGAGATCGTCTACGCGGACGCCGTCCCCGATGCCCGTCGCAGAGCCCACCGGGCCCTGGCCCGCCTGGCCACGGACCCGGTCGAACAGGCACGCCACCTCGCTCACGCTGCCCCGGCCCCCACCGCCGCCATAGGCGAGACCCTCGTGCGGGCCGCGGAAACGGCACTGCAGCGCGCCGCACCCGGTACCGCCGCGGAACTGCTCCGGCTCGCGGCCCGGCACACGCCCGGCGACTCCACGACCAGCGCACTTCGCCTGCTCGCCGCAGCCCAGCACGCCGCAGCGGCCGGCCAGGTGGACTTCGCCCTCACCTGCGCCAAGCAGCTGCTCGACGCCCCGGCCGCCGACGTCCGCGTCAGGGCACGGCTGCTGACGGCCCGTGTCCTCAGCCACAACCACCCCGACAAACCAGCGCTGATCGCCGCTGCCCTGCGCGAGACGGACGCGTCAGACGCCGCGATCTGCTCGACTCACGTGGAGGCCGCAGTCCACGCCCTCCAATACGGAAACTTGGCCGAATCCCATGCCTGCCTCGACCGGGCGCAGGAACACGTCGCGGGAGATGACCAGGGCCGGCTGGAGATCCTGGCTTTGCGGGCCTACCTCCACCTGCTGACCGCCTCACCCGAATCGACGGCGATGTTCGAGGAGGGACGCCAGCTCAGCGTCTCCAGCCCCGTCGACGGTGCGGCCGTCCAGGTCCGGCGCGGCCTTGCCACCGCGTACCTGCGCAGCGGCCACACGCGGCAGGCCATGGCGGAGATCGAGCTCCTGCGGGCGGAATTAGAGCGGTCAGGGCGTGCGGACGCGGCGTGCGACATCCTCCACATCGCCGCGACCATCCACGAGCGGGCGGGGCACTGCGCCAAGGCACAGCTCCTATATCTCGCGGCCGCGGACATGTTCCCGCTGACCGAGACCGGGGTGCGGCTCGCCGACGTGTTCGCCGCCGCCGCCGAACTCAACACCGGCTCCGCCGGACACGCCGTCACCCTGATCGAGGAGGCGATCGGGTCGATCGAGGCGGTCGGGGACCTCGCGTGGCTGAGCTACGCCCACTGCCTTCGGGGCCGAGCCCACCTGATCGAAGGCGACACCACCCAGGCCGTACAGCATCTGGGACTGGCCGCGTCCCTCCTGCGGGAACTGCGCTTCCACGATCCAGCGCTGCTGCTGCTGGACGCGGACCTGGCGGAAGCCCTCGCCCTGACCGGGCAGACGGAGGAGTCCTGCGCGGTCATCGTCGAGGCCCGGGAGCGGGCCGAACGGCACGAGCGCCACGTCGTCGTTCTGGGACTCGACCGGGCTGACGCCGTCCTGACAGCGGTCAGCGACCCACGGCGGGCGGCTGACCAGCTGCGCGCCGCATTGCCGCAGTCGCATCCCTACCCGCTGGAGGTGGCCCGCTCCCAGCTCGTCCTCGGGAAGCTCGAGCACCGCAACCGCCGCCGGGCCTCCGCACGGACGGACCTGCGGGCAGCAGGCGACGCCTTCCGGCACGCCGGCTGCACACCGTGGCTGAGCGTCGCTGAAACCGCGCTCCGGGCGGTGGACCCTGCGGAAACCGTCCTGTCCACGATCCAGCAGGAGATCGTCGACCTGGCCTGCGCCGGTCTGACCAACCGGCAGATGGCCAACCGGCTCCACCTCTCGGTGAAGGCCGTCGAGGCTCACCTCACCCGCATCTACCGTCGGCACGGGGTGAGCGGGCGCCTCGCCCTGGTCCAGTTCTACGGCGACTGAAGCCACGGGCGGGCGGCGGACCCAGCTGTCGCCCCGTCCGTAGCGGAGGCAGGCGACCCTGCCTGCCTCCGTATGTCGCGCTCTGGGACCAGCGGGACCGGGGGATCGGCCTGGCGAATCCCCCGGTCCGGCGGCTGAGGGCGCAGCTATCAGCTGATGCTGACGTCGTCGATCAGGAAGATCGTGGACAGGTAGGCGTCTTCCAGGCCGGCGATCTCCAGGCTGACCGCCTTACCGCGGTAGGCACTGAGGCCGATCGTCTTCTGGACGTACGCGGCACTGGCGTTGGCATTGGAGTAGGTGGCCAACGTCGTGCCGTTGATCTTGACCTTGAGGGTGTCGTAGGCGATGGCCCCGGATTCCTGGGTGGAGACCCGCAACCAGAACGTCAGCTTCGGGCTCGCCGTGTTCGGCACGGCGATGTTGCTCTGCGACAGCGACTCGGCGGCGGAGCTGCCGTAGCCGAGCATCCAGGCGTACCAGCTGCCGCTACGTGCGGGCGCCAGCGTGGAGTTGGTGATGTCGTTGGCGCTCTGGGTCCAGCCCAGGGTGCCCTGCTCGAACGAGCCGTTGACCAGCGCGCTGCCGGTGGGCGGCGACGACGTCGCCGTCGGGCTGGCCGACGAGGACGGCGTCGGGCTGGCCGACGAGGACGGCGTCGGGCTCGCCGAGGAGGACTGCGACGGTGACGGGCTTCCGGTAGGGGTCGGCAACACGGTCCCGACGGAGACGGCTGCCCACGCCCTGGACACGATGTACCGCTCCTGCGACCCGGTGCCGTACAGGTCGGCAGCCGCGCTGAGGGTAGCGGTACGGGCTGCCGAGTAGTTGGTGGTCGAGGTCATGTACGTGGCCAGGGCCCGGTACCAGATCGCTTCCGCCTTGCTCCGGCCGATCCCGGCGAAGGTGTCGTTGTTACAGGTCGTGCCGTTATGCGCAAGCCCGCCGATGGTCTTGGCCCCAGTACCCTCGGCGGCGAGGTAGAAGAAGTGGTTGCCGATGCCGGAGGAGTAGTGCACGTCGGCCGTCGACGCCTGGCTGCTGTAGCAGGACAGGGAGTTACCGTCGGCGGCGGGGTTGTCCATCCGGCGCATGTAGCCGTTGCTGCTCACGTTGAGCTTCTCGCCGATGTGGTAGTCGGCCGGGTCGGCGGTGTTGGCGGCGTAGAACTCGACCATGGAACCGAAGATGTCGCTGGTGGCCTCGTTGAGGCCGCCGGACTCGCCGGAGTAATTGAGGTTCGCGGTGGCGGCGGTGACTCCGTGGCTCAGTTCATGACCAGCGACATCCAGCGAGGTGAGCGGGGTGTTGCTGTTCTGCGAGGAGCCGTCGCCGAAGGCCATGCAGAAACAGGTGTCGTCGTAGAAGGCGTTCACCAGGTTGGTGCCGACGTGTACGTACGCCGGGGCGCCCCTGCCGTCGTTGCGGATGCCATTGCGGTTGAAGGTGGCCTTGTAGTAGTCCCAGGTCTTGGCGAGGCCGTAGGAGACGTCCACGGCAGCGCTCTCGCGGCTGGACGTGGTGCTGTTGCCCCACGAGTTCGACGACTTGGTGAAGGCCCTGGCGTTCTGCGACGGAGTGGATTCCGAGCTGCCGTACGAGTCGTACACGATGGTGGAGCCGCGCAGCGCGTCGGTGAGCGTGTAACCGCTGCTGTTCTGCGTGGTCTCCAGGGTGACCTGGCCGACGTGGATGCCGTTGCCGGTACCGGAGACCGGCTGATGCACCTCGTACTGGTCGAGCACGGCGCCGCTGGAGGCGTCCACGACCACCGCCTCGCGCGAGTTGGCGCCCACTTCGCCGGCGCCGGTCACCGTGGAACGGTAGGCCAGCACCGCGACCTTGCCCACGGCCCAGACCACCAGCTGGCTGCTGTCCTGCTTCGTCGTCCGCGGCGACCTGACGTGCTTCGCCCCGCGCCGCGCACGGGCCGAGGCGTCCTCGACGCTGAGGCGCGGGGAGGTCGCGCCATTGATCTTGATCGTGCCCTCGTGCGCCCAGGTGACCCCGGCGACCTGGTTACCCACAGACCGGTGCACGACGAGATCGCCGCCCACGATCGGCAGGCCGTCATACGTACGGTCGTAGCGCACGTGCCGGGCGCCGTTGTCATCGACCAGCACATCCTTGGCCACCAGGCGCTCCTTGGGCCCCAGGCCCAGCACCTTGGCCACAGCTGTGGTCTCCTGAGCCGCCGCCGCCAGGGCATCCGACCGATCCTGCACACCTAGCGGGCGGAAGCCACCAACAGACGGTGTGGCGCTGCGGGCTCGCGAGGGCAACGCAGCGTTCGCGACCCCCACAGTGCTCAGCGTGATCGCCACCGCGGCGATGACGGCCAGCGCATTCTTCTGGTTCATCACGTTCCTTCCCTCCGAGCCGTTGTCGATGAGGAGGCCCAAAACCGGTAGGAAAGGGTTCAGGCGGGGAGCGGCGGCTCGGTGCAAGGAAGCTAGGACTGGCGACCGTGGACGCGGTACGCCCTCATCCAGGTGGCAAGGGTCCCGCAAGGGTGGGCAAACGGTGATTCCCCTTGCCACACGGCCGGACTCCCCCGCTTTCATGGAGCTTCTTGACCGTGGCGGATGCTCGTGGTGCACCCTCCCGCCGCCCTGGACGCGATGATCGTCCGGCCCCTGTTCTCGGCGGTGAACTGCCATGAGCGGCACTACGGCGGGTCGCGACGTCCTCCTCGGCTGGCTTCCCTTGAAGGGTTCCCCCGCCCGGCATTCTTTGCCAGGATTCACATCACGTGTGGAAGATTTCTACACGCTTCGACTGGGGAGGACGAATCATGCGAATCCGCAGCATGGTGAGTGCAGCCGTACTCGCTGGGGGCCTGGTCGCCGCAGCGACGCCGGCCACCGCCGCGCCCGCCGCCGCGCCCCAACAAGAATCGGCGTGCTCGCTGACGGTCACCAACCTCTACTACTCCATTGGCATGCAGACCGCCTTCGCCAGGCTCTCGGGCGGATGCAGCGGCCCGATCGACATCGCCCTGGAACGCGCGGACGCGCCCGCCGGCCCGTACCAGGAGGACCCGGAGACGCTCTACTACCTGCAGCAGTCCTCCGACGGTACGGCAGCCACCGCCTACTTCATGGACCCCGCCGAACGGGGATACTGCCGCGCGAGGGCCAGCTTCGACACGCTTGTCGTGTACTCCCAGAACCCGGTCGGCTGCTAGGGCAGCGGACGGACGAAGACCAGCACGAAGGTCTCCGCGAGCGGGGCCGCCCGAGACGATGGCGGCCCCGACGGCCATGTCAACCGTGACGGGGCCAGGACCAGGCCCGTCGCCGCGACGGCCAGGGCGGCCAGGGCCGGGGCTGCCTGCTTTGTCGATTTCCCCCCGCATGCGCTGGCCGTAGGTGTAGATCTGCGCTGCCAGGGTTGATGTGCGTTATCCCAGCGTGTGCAGGGCGTCGTCCATCTCGGCGAGCAGGCGCACGGCGGTGTCCTCGGTCATACCGTCGGCCCGCCACAGCATGATCAGCGACCAGGAACCGTCCGGGCGGGGAAACGCTTCGAACATCAGCTCGACGGCGGTGGTGGGGGGCCGGACCCGGACCCGTTCGACAACGACGTCCGCGCCCATCGTCACCGGTGGCGTCTCCGCCTGGAGCACCGCCCAGACCTGGAAGAAGGGATGCCGGGACCGGTCCGGCCGCAGCTCCCGGACCAGCTCGTCGAAGGGGATCCGGGCATGCTCCAGAGCAGCGACCGTGCTGTCGCTGACCGCCCGCAGCAGCGTTCCGGGCTCGCTGCCCGGCACGTCGTACACCGGCACCGCGAGCGGGTTGACGAAGTACCCGATGATCCGCTCGGTCTCGGTGTCGAACCGGCCAGCGGTAACCGTGCCGATAAGCAAGTCGGGCACCCCGAAGACGGTGGCCACCGCCCTGCCGGTGGCGGTGATCAGGGCCGACACCGGCGGCGCCCCGTTCGCGGCGGCGGCCCGGTGCAGGGCGGCCACCGTCTCCGCCGTCACCTCCAGTTCGAGTTCCCGCCGCGGCGCCTCACCCACGGCCGACGGACGCGGCAGAAACGGGGCCGGCGCACCCTTGAGGGTGTCCCGCCAGAAGGGCAGTTCGGTACGACGCCAGTGCTCCAGGTTCTCCTGCTCCCACACCGTGAAGTCCCGGTAGGAGACCGGCCCGCCCGGGGGCGGGCTGTCCTTCCCGGCGAGACGGGCCGCGTACGCGTCGGCGAGGTCCGCCAGGAAGACCGATTCGGACCAGCCGTCGAACGCGACATGGTGCACGTGCAGGCAGAGCAGGTGTCGACGCTCGTCGAGCCGGCAGATCCGGGCCCGGACCGGGATCTCGTCCTCCAGCTCGAACGGGCGGCTCCACCAGTCCATGGTCGCCTGCTCGGCGGCCAGTTGGACCGTGGCCACCGCCGGGAGGACCACCTCCTCGACGCTGAGCACGACGGCGTCCCCGTCCAGCACCTGCTGGATCGGGGAGTCGTCGTCCCAGCCGTAGCTGGTGCGCAGCACCGGATTGCGCCGTACGACGTCGGTCAACGCCTGCCGCAGCACGTCCGGGTGCGGGGTGCCGGTCATCAGATAGGCCAGCACCAGCATGTTGTCGGCCTGGCCGGGCGCGGTCTGCTCGGCGAGCCAGAACCGGCGTTGCGCGTGGGAGAGCGGGGCCGGGCCGCTGGCGGCAACCGGCACCAGCGGCGTCGCGGCCCGTGGCGCGGTCGCGTCGAGCGCGTCGACGATGCCGGCCAGTGAGCGCCGCCGGTAGATGTCCGCGATCGTGCAACGGACACCGAGGCGGCCGGTCAGCCGGGCGGCGAGCCGGATCGCGTCGAGGGAGGTGGCGCCCGCTACCAACAGGTCGTCGGAGGCCGTCACCTCCGGCAGGTCGAGCAGGTCGCGTACCTCCGCCAGCAGCGGGTCCACGGCGGCGTCGGCGGCCCCGGCCGGGGCGTGCGACACCAGCCGGTGCAGCTCGGCCTGGTCCAGCTTGCCGTTCGGGGTCAGCGGTAGCCGGCTGACCTGGTGGAACCGGGTCGGGACCATCGCGTCGAGCAGGGTGCGCGCGACGAAGTCGCGCAGTGGCGCGAGCTCCACCGGACGCCCGTCGGTGGAGCTGAAGACGCAGGCCAGCTCCGCGTCACCGGCGCGCCGCGTCACCCGCAGCACCGCGCACGAGGCGATCGACGGGTACGACCGCAGCACCGCCTCGACCTCGCCCGGCTCGATCCGCACACCACGGATCTTGAACTGCCGGTCGATTCGGCCCCGGTACCGCAACTCGCCGTCCGGGCCGAGTTCGCCACGGTCACCCGTGCGGTAGTAGCGGACACCGTCCCGGTCGAAGAACCGGCGCGCGGTCTCGTCCGGGTCGTTGAGGTAGCCCAGGGCCAGCCCGTCACCGGAGAGTGCGATCTCCCCGGTGCCGTCGAGGAGCACCACCCCGGTCTGCGGCACCGGCCGGCCGATGGGCACGTCGTCGGTGCCGTCCACCAGGTCGGCGTGGGTCACCACGTGGGTGGTCGCCGCCATCGAGCACTCGGCTGGCCCGTAGAGGTTCACCAGGTGCAGCTCCGGTGCGGCGTCGAGAATCCGGCGCAGGTGCGGGGCGGACACCCGGTCACCGCCGACGACCAGGACCCGGATGTCGCGGAACAGCTCCGGGCACTCGTCGGCGAAGACGTTGCACAACGAGCTGGTCACCCAGAGGGTGTTCACCCCCCGGGCGATCCCGGCGCGCAGCGCCTCGGCGTCCAGGGCCGGCTGGTCGCGGTCCATCAGCACACAGCGACCGCCGTTGAGCAGGGCCCCCCACAGCTCCAACGAGTGCATGTCCCACGGCACCGGTACGGCCTGCAACAACACGGTGGTCGAATCCAGCGGGATGGTCGGCGAGTTGACCAGCACCCGGCAGGTGCCGCGGTGCGGGGAGAGAACGCCCTTGGGCCGGCCGGTCGAGCCCGAGGTGTGGAACACGCTGGCCGGGGCGGCACCGTCGAGTTCGGGTCGACCGGTCGGCGCGTCGGGCGCCACCGGCCGGGGTGACCCGGTGAACACGTCCGGCGAGAGGCTGACCAGGCCGGTCCCGGCGAAGCGCTGCTCGTCGTCGGTGACGACCAGGGACACGCCGCTGCGTGCCACCACCCCGTCGACGCGGTCCCTAGGCCACCGGGGATCCAGGGGCAGGTACGCGGCCCCGGCCAGCAGCACGCCGAGAAAGGCCGCCACCCGCTCCGGGGTGCGTTCCATGTGCACGGCGACGACGTCACCGGCCGATACGCCGCCGGCCCGGACGGCATCCCGGGCCGTGCACGCCTGCGCCCACAGCTCGCCGTAGCTGACCCGGCGTTCCCCCTGCTGGACCGCCGTCGCGTCGGGTCGCTGGCGGACGCGGGTCGCCACGACCTGTTCGATCCGGTCACCGAGGGCGTACGGGCTGTCCATCGGCTTCACTCGATCCCCGCTGCGCCCGTCACGCCGGCTCGCCCCCCGCCACGGACTGGTCGATCAGGGCCGCGAGGTCGGCCAGGACGGTGTTGGACAGCAGCGCCTGGAACGGCAGCTTCACCCCGAGGTCCCGGCTGATCCGCCGATGCATCTGGAACGCCTGAAGGGAATGGCCACCCAACGCGAAGAAGTTCTCATTGCTGCCGATGTTCTCCACCCCGAGCAGCCGCTCCCACAACTCGACGAGATACCGCTCGGTGTCCGTACCCGGCGGCAGGTAGCTGTCCCGGCGCTGGCGGTGGGCGTCCAGCAGTTCGCGCAGCGCCGCCATGTCCCGCTTGCCGTGGTCGGTGGCCGGGATCTGCGGCACCACGATGAAGTGACTGGGCACCATGAAGTCCGGCAGGTCACCTTCGGCCTGGGCCCGCAGCTCCGCGAGGCTGGGCGTGCCGTCGACCACGACGACGGCGATCAGCCGCCGGTCGTCAGCCGTACCGTCGGGCAGGACGGCCGCCTCCTGCACCTGCCGCTGGCGGCGCAGGCCCCGCTCCACCTCGCCCGGCTCCACCCGGTAACCCCGGATCCTCACCTGGTCGTCGGCCCGGCCGACAAACTCCAGTACGCCGTCGGGCCGGCGACGGACCAGGTCACCGGTCCGGTAGGCCCGGACCGGAGCACCGTCGTCGCCGGTGAGCGTGCAGAACCGCTCCTCGGTCAGCTCCGGTTGGTCCTGGTAGCCACGGGTCACCCCCGGCCCCTCCACGAACAGTTCGCCGATCTCCCCGTCGGCGGCGGGCCGCAGGTCCGGCGAGAGCACGTGGGCGGTCACCCCGGCCAGCGGCCGGCCGATGGGGATCAGGTCGCTCTCGGCGTCGGCCATCGTCACCAGGTGCGAAGTGCAGGCCGTGGTGATCTCGGCCGGTCCGTACATGTTGTACAGCTCACCGGAGAACCGGCCGCCGAGCAGATCGCGGCAGGCGGACGGCTGGAGCACGTCCCCGCCGACCCGGACAAGGCGTAGCGGGGCGAAGGCGTCGCGGTCCGCCCGGACCACCTGGTTGACCACCATCGTCGGGACCACCATCACCGTGATCCCGTACCGCCTGAGCTGCCGCTGGAAGTCGGCCGCCAGCAGATCCGGTACGTCGGGCAGCACGACCACCTCGGCGCCGACGGCCAGCGCCGTCCAGAGCTCCATGTTGAAGGCGTCGAACGACACGCTGGAGATCTGCCCGGACCGGTCGGCGGGGGTGAGCTGGGGCAGTCCCGGATTGAGCGCGAGCGAGACCAGGTTCCGGTGTTCCAGGACGATCGCCTTCGGCTGCCCCGACGAGCCGGAGGTGAACAGGACGTTCGCCGCGCTGGCGGGTTCGACGGCCGGCATCGGCGTCGGCTCCGACCGGGTCACCTCGGCCAGGGTGACCACGTCGGCGGGGAGCTCCCGCAGCCGGTCGAGCCAGTCCGGCGCGCAGATGACCAGTTTCGCGCCGCTGGTATGCAGCATGAGGTCGCGCCGGGCGTCCGGGTAGCGGCTGTCCACCGCGACGTAGGCGGCGCCCGCCTTGAGGATGCCGAGGACCGCCACGAGCAGGTCGACGGACCGCTCGGCGTAGAGCCCGACCCGGTCCTCGACGGCCACGCCCCGGACCCGTAGCCCGGAGGCCACGGCGTCGGACTCCCGGTCGAGTTCCGCGTACGTCAGTCGGCGGTTGCCGTCGCTGACCGCGGGGCGGTCCGGATGCGTCCGTACCGCCGCTCGGAACAGCCCGGGCAACGTGTCGACGACCACCGGCGCATCCGCTGAACCCGTCACGGTGTCTCTCCCCTCATCGTCAGCGAACCTGAGCTGTTCCCGCCGTCCTCGGCCGCCACGAGAGTCCGCACCAGCCCACACAGTCCGGCGAACGTCGGCGCCTGGACGAACTGCGGCAGGCGGAGCCGCACGCCGAGCTGGCGGCGCAGGTCCGCCAGCACGCGTACCGCGCCGAGCGAGTCACCGCCGAGGCGGAAGAAGCTGTCCGCCCGGCCGAAGCCGTCATGGCCGAGCACCCGGGCCCAGGCGTCCCGCACCGCCGTCTCCAGCGGGTCGGCCGGCTGCGCGGTACGGCCCTGCCGGGCCTGCACGTGTTCGAGCACCAGCCGCCGTGCGCGGTTCCGGTCGGCCTTGCCGCTGGGCATCCGTGGCAGCGCCGGCACCGTGACGATCACGTGGGGCACCAGGTAGGGCGGCAGGATCCGGCGCAGCCGCTCGATCGCGTCCTCCGGATCGAAACCGGCTGCGGGGGACCGCCGTGGCTCGCTGACCAGTGGCCGGCCCGGATCCACCGTGGCCCGCGCGGCGTCCCACTCCGCGTACCGCCGGGCGGCCGTGGCAGACCGGTCGAGGTAGGCGCAGAGCAGGGTGGCGTCCTGCGGGTCGACGCGGAGCACAGCGACGCAGCCGTGGGCGCGGGCGAGATCCACCAGCGCCGCCGGGGTCACCGGCACCCGGGGCTCCCGGGCCGGGAGCCATGCCGCGTTCTGGGCGTTCGGAATCCCCCGGACCACCGCCGGGTCGGAGCCGTCGCCCACCCGGGCACAGATCCCCTCGAACGACTCCGGGGTCTGCCAGGCGTGTTCACCGGGGATGCGGTCGGGCGCGGTCGGCGCCCCGGCCCTGGTCAACACCGCGTCGAACCGGAACGCGGACATCTCGCTCCATGCGACCAGGTGCTTGGGCCGCAGGGAGACCCGCAGGTCACCCCGGGACCCGGCGAGCCGGTACAGGTACCCCGGGTCGACGAGCAGTTCCCGTTCAGCGTCGGCGAGTTGGTCGGCCGCTGCGGCCAGTCGCGGCCCGTCCGCGTCCGGATGGCGTGCCTCTGCCATCGCCCGGTAGTGTGCCCGCGCCAGCGGCCACGAGCGGAGATCACCGAGGAAGATCCGGCCACCGGGCGACAGGTGGTCCAGGCACGCGCCCAGCACCTGGTCGAGGTACTCCCGGGTCGGGAAGTACTGGATCACCGAGTTGAGCACGATGAGGTCGAACCGGTCCGGCAGGCCGTCCCATTCGTCGGCCGACCTCAGTAGCGCCGCGAAACCGGGGCCCAGCGTCTCCCGGTCCGCGTTCAGCGCGTCCACCGACCGGGCCGAGATGTCGGTGGCCAGCCAGGTCGCGGCCTTCCGTGCCAGCGGCCGGGTGACGATGCCCGACCCCGCGCCGATCTCCAGCACATGCTCGAACCCGAGGCGGGTGAGCGCGTCGAGTGTGTGGCCGGCCCACTCCCGCATCACCCCGTCCGGGTACCGTTCGCGGGTCAGGCTGCTCGTCCAGCCACTGAACTCCGACCGGTCGAGGTCGGTGTAGACCTCTTCCCACTGGGTGCGCCAGTCATCGACGGCGGCGCCCGCCCCGTCGCGCTCGGTGGGCACCACCAGGGCCGCGAGGCTACGGTTGTCGTCGACCTCGACCGCGACGACCGTGGAACCGTTCACCCCCGGCAGCCGGTTGATCGCGCTCTCCACTTCGCCCGGCTCGATCCGGTAGCCGCGCAGCTTCAACTGGTCGTCCACCCGGCCGCGTAGCTGGTACTGGCCGTCGCGGGTACGCCGGGCCCGGTCACCGGTGCGGTAGCCGCGTCCGACCCCGTCGATCGTCTTGAACGCCTCGGCGGTCAGCTCGGGTCGGTTCAGGTAGCCGCGCGACAGCGCCGGACCACTGATCCACAGGTCGCCCCAGGTGCCTGCGGGGGCCGGACGGCCCCACCGGTCCCGCACGAGGAACCGGTTGGTGCGCAGTGGCACGCCGACGGAGATGTCCCCGGGGGTCATCTCCCAGGCCGACGAGTAGACGGTGGCCTCGGTCGGGCCGTACCCGTTGAACGCCTGTCCGGCCAGGCCCAGCAGCGCGTCGCGGACCTCCACGGTCAGCGGTTCCCCGCCGCAGATCGCCACCCGTACCCCGCTGTCGAGGTGTTCGGCCAGGATCCGCCACACGCTCGGCGTCGCCTGTACCACGGTCACGCCACGGTCCCGGACGAGTTCGGCGAGCCGGACCGGATCGGCCGCGATCCCGGAGTCCGCGACCACACACTCGATGCCCGTGGTCAGCGGCAGCAGCAGTTCCACCAGCGAGATGTCGAAGGTGACCGTGGTCGACGCGACCATCCGGTCGGCCGCGTTCGGCCGGACCAGCCGCTCCATCTCCGCGATCAGCCCGGCCAGGCTGCCGTGCTCCACCAGCACACCCTTCGGATGGCCGGTGGAACCGGAGGTGTACATGACGTACGCCGGTGACCCGGGGTCGGTCAGGAACTCCCCGACGGTCGGACCGGTGTCGTCGTCCTCCCCCAGCAGCACCGCGGTGCGCCGACCCAGCTCGGGGACCGCCCGGTCGGCGACCAGCACCCCGATCCCCGCGTCGTCGAGGATGAACAGGTTGCGCGGCAGCGGGTTCTGCGGGTCCAACGGCACGTACACCCCGCCCGCCGCCCAGATGCCCAGCAGGGACACCACGAGATTGACACCCCGGGGAAGGTACGAGCCGACCGGCACCCCCTCGGTGACACCGGCGGCGCGTAGCCGGGCGGCGAGCCGGAGAGCGGCCCGCCACAGCTCACTCCGGGTGAGCCGAACCTCTCCACAGGTCACCGCGACCGCGTCGGGCGCGGTGCGGACCGCGTCCGCGACCAGGGAGAGCACCGGTGACGGCACGGCCGTCACCGGCTCCGACCCGTCGGGCCGCTCGGCGACCTGTTCCCCGGGGAGCAGGTCGATCTCGCCCACCCGGACCCCGGGGTCGGCGAGACCGCGTCGCAGAACCTCGACGTACGAGCCGACGGCCTCGGCAATCGACCGGTCGTCGAACAGGGCCGTGCGGTACTCGAACCGTACGTTCAGTCCCTCGCTGTGGGGCGCCAGATCGATCAGCAGGTCGAACTTCGCGCCGGCGGGGTAGACCGGACGGGGGTGCGCCCGGGTCGACCCGAGCCGCAGGTGGATCTCCGGAACGTTCTGGTACGTCATCATGACCTGGAACAGCGGATGTGTCCCGGGGGTCCGGTCCAGATCCAGCGACCGGATGATGAGGTCCAGCGGGGCCTCGCGGTGCAGCAGCGCCTCGAACGCGCGGGCCTGGGTACGGCTGATCATCTCGTCGAACGACGGGTCGCCGCTGAGATCGAGCCTGATCGGCAGCGTGTTGACGAAGAAGCCCACCGCCCGCTCGGTCACCTCGTCGCGGTCGTCGGCGACCGGTACACCGATCACCAGGTCCACCACGTTGCACCATCGGGCGAGGAAGACTCCGAGCACCGACATCGCCACCACGAACGGGGTGGTGCGACGCTCGGCGGCCAGCTTCCTGAGTGCCTGCGCCGTCGACCGGTCCAGCTTGTGGGTACGGATGCCACCACGCCAGTCGAGCAGATCGGGGCGGCGGGCCCGGTCGACCGGAAGGTCGAGTTCGGCGGGTGCTCCCTGGAGCGTCTCCCGCCAGTGGCTGACCGCCTCCTGCTGCGTCTGCTCGGTGCGTTCCCGCCGTTGCAGGGCGGCCAGTTCGGCCATCCCCGGAACCGGCGGCAGTTCCGTGCCGGCCCCCTCGGCACCGGCGCCGGCCAGCCCCGCGTAGAGAGTGGAGAGATCCTCGGCCAGGTTGGCAACCGACCAGCCGTCCACCACGGCGTGGTGCAGAATCAGGGCGAGCAACGCCTCCTGCTCGGGCAGCGTCCAGAGCGCCGCCCGGAACACCTCACCGCGCTGCAGGCTCAACGGCCGGTCGAGGAATGCGGCCAGCTCGGCTTCGGCCTGCGCGGCTGCCTGCCCGGTCGACACCCGCAGGTTGCCGCCGGCCGGCTCGTCGACCAGCATGTGCACCTGGTCGCCGTCGTCCACGAACGCGCAGCGCAGCGCCTCGTGCCGGGCCACCAGCGCGTCCACCGCCGCTTCGAGGGCCGGCACGTCCAGCTCGCCGTACACCTGCCAGACCAGTGGCACGGTGTAGGCGGTGCCTCCCTCCTCGTGCCGGTCGACCAACCACAGTCGACGCTGTTCAGGGCTGGCGGGCACCGGCCGGCTCATCGGGTTGCTCCCTCGGGTTGCGCCGTCGGCACCGCTTTGCCCGCGACGCTGTCGATGGTGGAGGGGACCGGCTCGGGGTTGCTGCCGGCGGGGGTGTATCGGACGCGGGTGCGCTGTGCCCACCCGACGACCGGCCCGGTCGCGGCGGCGAGCAGCAGGAAGATGACGACCAGGGCGAGCCAGCCCACGCCGGTCCAGACGCCCACGAGGTAGGTCACCAGGACCGGACCACAGATCGACCGGATCGTCGAACCGAGGGAGTGGATGGCCCCGTACTCGCCCTGGGCGTCCGGGTGGGCCAGCTCGAACCGGAGAGACCAGTCGGCGGCTGCGGCGCGCAGCTCACCGGCGGTCAGCAGCAGGACGCCAGCGGAAAGGACGGCCCCGGCCAGCACGGCGGTGTCGGTCCAGGCGGTGACGCCGAAGATGGCGCAGGCGAGCGCGGCGGCCAGGCTGCCCTGGATGAGGGCCCGGCGAGCGTCGGGCACCGATTTGACGTTGCGTGCGGCGCGGACCTGGAACAGGACGACGAGCAGGGTATTGGTGATCATCAGGCCGGCGAAGATCGTGGCCGGGGCGTTGGTGTGGTGGGCGATCCACAGTGGCAGACCGATCACCAGCACCGTGTCAAAGATCGAGACGAGGCCGGACAGGATGGACACCGCGAGGAACGGCGGATCGCGGAAGGCGCCTCTGGGACCGGTCCGGACGGTTTCCCGCCGGCCGGGCACCCGGGGATACTGAAGGCTGATCGCGCTGACCCCCAGGGTGAGCGCCGCGTAGGTGACCAGTAGCACGACGAACGCCGTCCGGGTGTTCACCGCGAGCGCGACGCCGGCCAGGGCGGTGCCCACCGAGAGGCCGATGTTCGCGATGCTCCGGCTCCGGGCGGCGGTGGCCACCCGGCGCTTGTCGTCGACGAGCTGCGCCAGGAGCGCCTCCCGGCTGACGCTCGCGCCACGTTCGGCGATGCCGAGGGTGCACATCAGGATCAGGAACGACGCGACGCCGTTGATCAGCGGCAGGCAGGCGAGCAGGAGTCCCTGCACCGCACCGGCTCCGATGGTCATCTCGCGTGGTCCGATCCGGTCGATCAGCCGGCCGACCGGACTGGCCGCGAAGATCCAGACCGAGGCGGTGAGGGAGAAGCCGAGCCCCACCTGCACCGCCGACACGTCGGCGAAGGTGGAGAAGTAGATCACGCTGACCGCGGTGTAGAGACCGAACCCGACGCACCCGACGAGGGTGTTGACGAGCAGGATGGCCTCGACCTTCGGCAGGTCGCGGACGCTGGCCCACCAACGCGATGGCCAACCGGCAACGCCTCTGAAGCTTGCCACCTGACTGATCGTCCTTCCGCCTCGATGCTTCGCCGGACCGTGGTGCGCTGGCCGCACCGACCCGTGGTGCTGGCGCTTCACCCGCGCCGGCGGCCAGATCCGGCTCACCTACGACCACCGCCGGACCGGGCCACCGGTGGGCGGGGCCGACGGGGTGGGTGTTGGCCACCCGAATGGGGCCTGAGCAGGGGAAACCCGCCGGTCGACCTGGCCGGGTCGCGACTACGGTCGGGGTATGCGGCATCCGATCGGACCATGCCGGTCGTTACTGGTCGACCGGTCCACCGGGGACATGGATCAGAGGATGCCGCCTGACGACATGCCGATCGGGAGACGGTCGGTCATACCTGTGTGCGTCCACCAATTGTTACGTCGCCACATCTCCCGTGGTCACTATCTGTAGCCGCAATTAGCACATGCAACATAGTTGATATCTGATGCGGCCCCGACGCTAGCAGGAGTCGGTTGCGTGATCAAGAGCACTCAGGGCGCCGTGCCGACCCCGTCGGCCCGGCCGTCGACACCGATCCAAATTGCACAGACATCACTACGCGGAGTGACCACAGCCCGGAGCTGTCACATCGCCACCATGGCTGCGACCACGTGTCCCCCGAGGGCTACGATGGCCGGCGCGCCAGCGGGACGGGTCCGCCGCCCGAGGGGACGGCCAGCACCGGACGCCGCGTCGCTTCCAGGCAAATCGTGCGCCTGAGGTGGGATGTCCATCGTTCGAGAGGACCAGGATGCAGGAAAGCGAGACGGACGAACGACTCGGCCACGAGTCCCCGCGTCGACACCTTCCGGTCGAGTCGCAGTCGGTCGACCCCGACAGTCCGTTCCTGGCCGACATGCTCGCTCTCTGGCGGGAGTTGCTCAGCCAGCCCGAGCTGCCGGTGGACGCCGACTTCTTCGCCAGCGGCGGCCAGTCGCTGCTGGCGATCCAGCTTCTCCAACGGGTACGCCGGACGCTCGGCATTCCGGTGCCACTGGACACGCTCATCTCGGCGCCCACCCCGCGCCGGTTCGCCGAACGGCTGACCGTCCTGCGCGCCGAGCACCGCCGGGACGAGCCGGCGGACCGGCCGGCATCCCGGTCGGCGACCGGTGCGCTGGACCGGGCGATCGCCGAGGCGATCGGGGAGGTCCGACACCTCGGCATCCAGCTCTACGTCTCGATCGCCGGCAAGCCGGTGCACGACCGGGTCGCCGGCCACCGCGAGGACGGCACGCCGTTGGGGCCCGACGACATCCTGCCCTGGTTCAGCGGTGGCAAGCCGCTACTCGCGGCGGCCCTGTGTGAGCTGTGGCGCCGCGGGTCACTCGACCCGAACGAGCCGGTGGCGACCTACCTGCCGGCGTTCGGCACCGACGGCAAGGCCGCGATCACCCTCCGGCACCTGCTCACCCACTCCTCGGGGCGACTGCTCACCGACGACCCGCGCAGCGCCGACCCTTACTCCGTGGGCTACGCGCAGGCGGTCCAGGGGGCTCTCGCGGCCCGGCTGCACCCGGACGACGTGCCCGGTCAGCAGCCGTCGTACTTCTCCTCGGCCATCGGCTGGCTGGTGCTGTCCGAGGTGGTCCGGCAGCTGGACGGCCGCGACTTCGACCGGTTCGTGACCGACGAGATCGCCGGCCCGCTCGGTACGACGTACCACTATGGTTTCTCCGCCGACGAGCTGCGGGCGCTCGGCGGCCAGGTGGGTACCTACCACCGGCACAGGGCGGCGGAGCTCAGCAGCCCGCAGGAGGTGCAGACCGCTGCCGAAACCCGGCGGCTGCTGGCCAGCGGCCTGGTCCACACGACGCGGCATCCGGGTGAGGGGCTGTGGGCCAGCGCCCGCAGCATGGCCCGGTTCTACGAGCTGCTCTGCCACCATGCGGTCGGCGACGCGTGGAGTGCCGGGCATGATGGCCTGCTGGACGCACCGACCGTCCAGCAGATGATCCGACCGCAGCGACCGAGCTTCTTCGGGGAGGCTCCCCTCATCGACTTCGGGTTGGGCCTGACGCTGGAGAGCAGACGGCACGGGGAGGAGCACGCGTACTACGGGTCACACACCAGCCCACGCACGTTCGGTCACCAGGGCCACGGGTCGTCGCCGATGGCATACGTCGACCCGGAACACGAGCTGGTGGTGGCCTTCAACGGCAACGGACTGCCCGGCTTTGTGGCGGGCAAATCCATCTGGCACCGGGTCAGTGACGCTATCTACCGGGAACTGGGGCTGGTGTCGCCGACCGCCCGGTGATGAACTCCGCCAACAGCCGACCGGCTCTGGCGTCCGCGAGCAGGTCGGCGCGGGGAACGTCGAACCGGACCCGGCGGTCGCCGACCGCCGGGAAGGCGTCCTCGGGGTGCGTGGCGGACACGACGGTCAGCACCGGGAGCCGCAGTGCGGTGACCGGTGTCGGCAGCTCGGCGAGAGCGGCCACCACCAGGTACGACAGGTAGCGCTGGAACCGGACGGCGAGGTCGTCGACGAGGTCGTCGTCCAGGTCCAGCTCCCGGCCGACCTGGCCGGCGGTCCGGACGTAGCTGTCACCGAGACGCCGGGCCAGGCCCACCAGGGCGGCCCCTCCCGGCACCGGGCCGGACACCTCATCGCCGCTGGCCGGCGGCTGGTCGAGCACCGCCACCAGCGATTCGATCGAGCTGTGGTACGCCTCCAGGAGCAGTTCGTGGGTCGCCACCGCAGGATCGACCAGCACCAGGCTGACCGGGTGTCCGTGGGCGGTGAAGTCGTGCGCCAGGCGGGTTGCCACGGTCGCGCCGGAGCAGTATCCGATCACCGCCGAGATCCGCGCACCGGTGGCGAGGACCGCGTCCCGCCAGGCGTCGACCTGCCGGACGGCGTCGACCGGGTCGTCGATGAGGCGGTCCGGCGGCCGGGTGGCCAGCACGGTGCAGCCGGAGGGTAGGCGGGCGGCCAGGTCCACAAACCCGGCCTCCGGCCTGGCCCCGCCGAAGTCGACGGTGAGCACGAGGTCCTGCCCGCCATCACCTACCCGGAGCAGGCTCCACATCTCCGTGTCCAAGAGGTCTCCTCAGTTCAGGGTTGGGTACGACGGCCGTCCGGGTGGGACGGCCACGTCCATGATCTTCTGGCGCGACACTGCCTATCTCGATCATGGCCGCTTACCGCCACCAGCACCACAAAAAAGGCAGTCGAGAGCTACCGATCAAATCAGTGATCATCAGGTCGAACGGCCGCCAGGCCGAGTCGGACGCCGCCGACACCCCGGAAACCGGGTCGGAGGTTCGCCAGATGCGGGAGTGGGCCAGTATGGCGGCGAGGCTGTCGAGGAGGGCCTCCAGCCGGAACTCGGAGCGCGCCCGCCGCTCTTGGCTGATGTCGGCGGACATTACGGTCTCAGCGGTAGGAGCCAGACGTCTCGTCGCCAGCCATCAGGCCGCGGCACGCATCCGCAGCGCCGTCACCTCGCCAAACGGCACCGCTGATGACGGGACCAGCAGCGGGAATGGCACACTGAACGCGACGAAGCGTCGTCAAGGACAAGGCCCGCGAGGGAACCTCGTCCTGCCGGAGCTTCCCGCTCAACATGCCGAAGTTGCCGTACCACGATAATCGCTACCCGCAGCGACATGTGATCTTGGCGTGGTCGTGGCGGCGCAGGTGACCTGCGGGTCGCCCAGCACACGCGGCAAGTCGGCCATGGTTGCACATCGAGGAGTATGCATGTCGGCACAGGACAAGCTAGAGTCGATCTTCACCTCGGTGGTGCGGCGCAACCCTGGCGAGGCCGAATTCCACCAATCGGTGCGGGAGGTGCTCGACAGTGTCGTGCCGGCCTTGGAGAGGCATCCCGAGTACGCCGAAGCGAAGATCATTGAGCGAATCTGCGAGCCGGAGCGGCAGATCATCTTCCGGGTGCCATGGGAGGACGATCGCGGTGAGGTCCACATCAACCGCGGCTTCCGGGTGGAGTTCAACAGTGCCCTGGGCCCGTACAAGGGAGGTCTTCGCTTCCACCCGTCGGTCTATCTGGGGATCGTGAAGTTCCTCGGTTTTGAACAACTGTTCAAGAATGCGTTGACTGGCATGCCGATCGGCGGCGGCAAGGGTGGGTCGGACTTCGACCCCAAGGGCCGCTCCGACCGGGAGGTGATGCGGTTCTGCCAATCGTTCATGACTGAGCTGTACCGGCACATCGGCGAGTACACGGATGTGCCGGCCGGCGACATCGGAGTCGGTGGCCGGGAGATCGGCTACCTGTTCGGGCAGTACAAGCGGATCACCAACCGGTATGAGTCCGGGGTGCTGACCGGCAAAGGCCTCAGTTACGGCGGTGCCCAGGTGCGCCGGGAGGCTACCGGCTACGGTGCGGTGTTCTTCGCCGAGGAGATGCTACGCGCCGACGGCGGCGACAGTCTCGACGGAAAGCGGGTGGTGGTTTCCGGCTCGGGCAACGTGGCAATCTACGCGATTGAAAAGGTGCATCAGCTCGGTGGAACCGTGGTGGCATGCTCGGACTCCTCCGGCTATATACACGACGAAAAGGGAATCAACGTCGACGTGCTCAAGCAGGTCAAGGAGGTCCGCCGGGCACGGATCGACGAATATGTCGACGCGCGCCGGCACGCCACGTTCGTCACAGGTCGCCCGATCTGGGACGTGCCCTGCCAGGTGGCGATCCCCTGCGCGACGCAGAACGAGCTCACCGCCGCCGACGCGCTCACCCTGATCTCGGGTGGCTGCACCATCGTGGTGGAGGGGGCCAACATGCCCACCACGCCGGAGGCGGTGCGGGGTTTCGCCGAGGCCGGAGTGCGGTTCGCGCCCGGGAAAGCGGCCAACGCCGGTGGAGTCGCGGCCAGCGCGCTGGAAATGCAGCAGAACGCGAGCCGGGACTCGTGGACCTTCACCCATTCTGAGCAGCGGCTGCAGGAAATCATGCGGACTATCCATGCCCGCTGCTACGCCACCGCCGAGGAGTACGGCATGCCGGGCAACTACGTCGCTGGAGCCAACATCGACGGCTTCCGGCTCGTCGCCGAGGCGATGCTCGCTCACGGGCTGATCTGAGACGGCGGGCGGCTTCACCGGCGGGCCCGGTAGATAGGAGTCACGACGGGCGGGTGGCACCGCCGTGCATCGCCAGGCCGTCGAGGATCAGGTCGAGGCCGAATTCGAACTGCCCGCCGAAGTGGTAGCCAGGCTGCTGTACGTGCTGCGTGGCGAACTCGACCATGTGGGGATAGTCGCCCGCCGCGAAACCTTCCATGATCGATTCCGCGATCGTGTCGGCGGAGTCTGGACCGTCGAACGGCAGCGACGCCTCCTGCAGCACGAAGCCGTAGATGTACGCATCGATGATCGCGTACGCGTGAGCTGTCATCTGTAGCGAGAAGCCCCCGGCCCGCAGCACACCCAGCATGGTGTCGTGATGGCGCAGGTTGGCCGGCCCGGGACTGGCCCGGTTTTCTACCAGGGTCAGCGCCCAGGGATGCCGCGCGAGGACCGTACGGGCCGAGAGGGAACGCCGGCGCACCTCGGCGCGCCAGTCGCCGCCCACCTCGGGCAGTTCGATCTCCGCGAAGACCCCGTCCACGAGGGCGTCGAGGAGCTCGTCCTTGTTGCGGATGTAGTGGTACAGCGACATCGGCTTGGCGTTCAGCTCGGCGGCCAGCGACCGCATGGTCAATGCCCCCAGGCCGTGCGCGTCGGCGATGCCGACCGCAGCCTGCAGCACCCGCTCGCGACTCAGCTGCCGTGCTGGTTCGCCCACCGACTGGTTCCCGTCTTCCTGGCATCGCGTTGACCGGCCTTGCCGCCAAGGCTATCGTACTTAGTACCTTACTTAGTACGAAAGCCTGAGAGGCAAAGATGTCACTCCGAGTGACCGGCAGATGCGCCGGTGCGTTCTTCCTGTTGGCATTCGTCGCCTATGGCATCGGCAGCGCTCTCGCCGGGCAGTTCGCCGGGGCGGCGCTCGTGGTGCTCAACTCCGTCATGGTGGCGGCCATCGGGGTACTGGCCTTCCGGGCGCTGCGTCGATCGCGCCCGGGGGCCGCCTGGACATACCTTGTCGCGCGCGGCGCGGAGGCGTTCCTGCTCACCGCCGGGATCGTCCTGCTGGACTCGGCCGGTGCCGGTGCCGCCGACATCGCCTACCAGGCGGCCATGCTGTCGCTGGGGCTGGGCAGCCTGCCGTTCTTCCTGGCCCTCAACCGGGAGCGCTGGCTGCCGAGCTGGCTGGCGATCTGGGGATTCGCCGGATACGCGCTGCTGGCGACGGGCTCGGCCGCCGAGCTGATGGGGGCCGGGGTCGGGGTCGTCCTGGCGATCCCGGGAGGTCTGTTCGAGATTGTCTTCGGCCTGCTGTTGCTCGCTCGCGGCTTCGTGCCGTCCTCCGCTGTGCAGCCGAGCGCCGCTCCCGACGGGGCGTCGAGCGTGGCGGCTTGAGAGAAGGCAACCGGAAAGCGGGGGAACTCAGATGTCCGCGTCCGCCGGGGACGCGGGGATCTCCTCGATCTGGGATACGCCGCTGGCGGCGTGGGCGCCGTGGCGCTGCCACGTCTCGTGCAACAGGATGCGCCCGTCGGGGAGGATCTCGGGGGTGCTGTGGCACTCGCCGACGATGATCCGCCCGTCGTCGAGCACCATGCAGTACGCGAAGTCGACCGAGCCGTCGGGCTGGCACCGCCCGGCGAGGGTGCCCCGGCGCGCGTGACCCCCGGTGAATTCGCCCCAGAGCAGGTCGCCATCCTGCCAGTAGTTCGCGACGCGGCTGTGCTCCCCGCTGCCGTCCACGACCGGCCGGAACCGGCGGCCGTGATAGTTGATCGAGAGGGCCGTTGCGATGGGTGCGGGCACGCGTGCTCCTTGAACGGGGTGGACGGCCTGGGCCGGCGATAGCGGTACGGTCGAGGTGAGTGGCTCTGGCGGTGCGCCAGACGTCGGGACACGCCAGAGACCAGCGAGTCACCGGACCTCGGCGGCCGGCGGGCGCTCGCCGGCCGCCGAGGGTGGTCAATCGAGCAAGACGACGCTGCGCAGCACGTCGCCGCGGCGCATGCGCTCGAACGCCACCTCGACGTCGCCCAAGCCGATCCGCTCGGTGACGAACAGGTCGAGCGGCAGCCGGCCCTGCAGGTGCAGATCGACCAACATCGGCATGTCCCTGGAGGGCAGGCAGTCGCCGTACCAGGAGGTCTTGTAGGTGCCGCCCCGCAGGAACAGGTCCAACAGCGGCATCTCCAGCCGCATCGATGAGTCCGGCCTGGCCACCAGCACGAAGGTGCCGCCGATGGAGCGCGCGTGGAAAGCCTGGCTCCAGGTCTCCGGCGACCCGGCCGCGTCGATGGTCACGTCGGCGCCGAGCCCACCGGTGATCTGTCGGATCCTGGAGACCACGTCCGGTTCCCGGCTGGCGTCGACGACATGCGTGGCGCCCAACCGTGTGGCCATCGGCAGCTTTCGCGGATCGATGTCGACAGCGACGATGGTTGTCGCCCCGGCCAGTCGCGCGCCGGCCACGGCCGCGGAGCCCACCCCGCCGCAGCCGATCACCGCGACGGTGTCTCCGGGACTGACGCCCCCAGTGCGCATCGCCGCACCCAGTCCGGACATCACACCGCAGCCGAGGAGGCAGGCAGTGGCCGGGTCCACCGCCTTGTCGATCGGGGTGCACTGGCCCGCGTGGACCAGGGTGAGCCGGGCGAAGGCACCGATGCCCAGTGCCGCCCCGAGCGGTTCCCCGGTGGTCAGCGTCATCGGTCGACTGGCGGTGAGTTCGTCCAGACACGCCTCAGGTGCCCCGCGCAGGCAGGGGCGACAGCGCCCGCAGACCGCCCGCCAGTTGAGGATGACGAAGTCACCTGGGACGACGTGCGTCACGTTGTCGCCCACCTGCTCGACGATCCCGGCTGCCTCGTGCCCCAGCAGGTACGGGTAGCCAGAGCCGATGACGCCGTCGCGGTAATGCAGGTCGGTGTGGCAGACCCCGCAGGCCAGCACCCGCACCGTTGCCTCGTCCGGTCCGGGGTCCGGGACCACGATGTCGCGGATCTGCACCGGTTGACCCGGGCCGAGCGACACCACGGCCTCGACTGTCTGCGCCATGAACCATCGTCCTTGTCTGTCTGTCTTGCTGCTGCTGGTGAAGGGGCGGGACGGCCAGTGGAGCGGCCCGGATCAGTCGGCGAATTCCACCTTGATCAGGTCCGCGAACCGGATCATCGTCGCGAAGGCGTCCTCCTGCGAGGCCCCGGTGGTGCCGAGGAACCCGAGGATCGTATTGCCGTGCGGCGGGCGCTTGATGACGTCGCCCGGCCGTGCGGTGATCTTCAGGTCGAAGGTCTGTTCCGACTCGCTGACCTCGGCCGGCACGTGCACGCT
Source organism: Micromonospora sp. CA-111912 (assembly GCF_050948415.1). Classification (NCBI taxonomy): domain Bacteria; kingdom Bacillati; phylum Actinomycetota; class Actinomycetes; order Micromonosporales; family Micromonosporaceae; genus Micromonospora; species Micromonospora sp. CA-111912. The sequence continues at coordinate 4,840,529 of NZ_CP192007.1, read as the reverse complement.
GGCGATGGTGCCGGCTGCGCAGATCAGACACATCGACGCGGTGTGCACACCAGTGGGCTCAAAGTGCCGCACCCGGGGCCGCACTCCGCGGGCGATGTCGACGGCCGCCGCGATCGGGTCGTGATCGGCGGTCAGCCTGGCGATCATGTCGAGCCCGCCGCCGCCGACCCGCCCGGCGATCTCCAGAAGGTGCGGCCTGCCGTCGTGGAACCGCACCTCCGCATGCCCCACGCTGCGCCGCAGCCCCTGTGCCCGCACCCCGGCAGCGACCACCTCGTGCACCGCCGCCAGGTCCTGCGGGCTCATGGACGTCGGCGCGTGGTGGACATCGTCGTCGAAGGTCTGCCCCTCGATGGTGATCCGGTCCACCACCGAGCCGAGGTACACCTCGTCGTCCCAGACGACCACCTCCATGAGGTACTCGGCGCCGTCCAGGAACGACTCCACCAGCAGGCCGCTCGGTCCGAGGTCCACGCCTTCCGGCTCGGACCGCGCCCAGAACATGTCCCGGCTGCCTTCCTCCGCCTGCGTGTACCGCTCGGCCAACTCCGACGGGGAGCCGACCTTGAACACGAAGTTGCTGCCGGCGCCGTGCGTGGGCTTGATGATGACCGGATAACCGAACTCCTCCGCGGCGGCCTGCGCCTCGGTCAGGGTGCCGGTCAGCCGGAACTGCGGGGAGGGCGCGCCGGCCCGCTCGTACGCCTGCCGCATCAGGTACTTGTTGCGGCAGTTGACCGCGGTTTCGACTCCGATGCCGGGTAGGCCGAGGGCCTCGGCCACCGCCGCTACGGTGATCACCGACGACTCCGAGAACGTCAACACCCCGTCGAAGCCCTCGGCCTGGTGCCACTGTTTGCCGACGGCGATGATGTCGTCGATGTGGCGGGAACCGGCCACCCGGTACCGCTCGGCGGGCCAGAAGTCTGGCTCACCTTCACCGTTGAGCACGTACAGAGTCGCACCCAGGGCTTCCACCTGCGCGTAACGCGACAGGTAGTACCCCAGATACTGACACGTCTCGATGGCAAGTAACTTCATCTGGTTCTCCTACGATGCTCGTTCGGCGCCAGCGCCGGGAGCCAACTGGTCGAACGTGGCTGGCAGCATCGGCAACCGGAACATCGTGACCTTGTCCACCGGCCCGTCGTCGATCCGCAGCCGTACCCCGGCGCCGGCCAGCGTGTCGGTGACGTCGATCAGGATGGGCGCGGCGTACGCGAGCAGGGTCTGCACCTGGGCCAGCACGTCGGCTGCGTTCTCCGAGTCGATCTGGCCACGCGCCAGCCGGTCCAGTTGGGTGGCGATCGTCTCGGCGACCCCGCCCGGGCTGAACCGGTCGTCATGGTAGTGCCGGCGCAGCCGGTCGGCCACCATCCGGGCCCGGGTGCGGCCGGCCGGGCTCACCGGCAACACCGCGCCGTCCTGGATGCCCAGCTCGGCCAGCGCCGTGGCCAGTCGGTTCCAGGGCTGCACCAGTCGGGTGGCCACCACGTCCCGCAGATCGGCCTCGGTGAAGTTGGTGCGTTGGAACTCCGGGGCGGTGAGAGCCAGATAGAACCGCGCCAGGTCGCGGGGCACGCGGCCGAGCAGGTCGGGGGCAGAGATCAGATGGTTGCGGCTGGTGGAGAACTTCGACCGGTCCAGCTCGTAGAACTCGTTGGTCACGGTCACCGTCGGGGTGGCGTACCGCTGCGGGTGCGACAGCAGCATGGCCAGGTCGAGCATTCCCCAGTGGAAGACGTTGTCGTACCCGTGGAAGTAGACGATCGTGGGCTGGCTGTCGGCCAGCCAGAACTGGTCGACGCGCTCGGAAGGCCGGCCGAGCTGCCCGGCCGACCACCAGGTGCTGTAGATGATCGCCGGCATCGCCTCGATCCACGGGTACAACAGTTGCCCGGGTGTCTCGGCGAACGGGGCCGGCAGCCCCCACTGGCCGGGCACGGTGACCGGCACGTCCGGTAGCGGACCGGCCATCAGCTCGGTGACCAGGTCGCGGGCGTTCGGCCGCCACTGCGGCGCGTGCCGGGCGTAGTAGTCGGCGAGCTGGTCGCGCAGTCGCTCCAACGGCAGCACGAGGATCTCCACCTCGCGGTGCTCGACGTCGTCCGTGGGGTCGAGCGTGTAGTACGGGTCGAGCAGCTCGTCGAAGTTGTTCGGGTGTCCACACGCCTCGCACGCGCCGCCCGCGCTCTGCGCCAGGCAGGTCGGGCAGGTGCCCGAGACGAGCGCGTCGTAGAGGCAGACCCCGGCCCGGCGGGCGAACGGAAACCGGACGGTACGCAGCTCGAAGGCGCCTGCCCGGTGCTGGGCGGTGACGAAATCGAGCACGGTGCGTCGGTAGGTTTCGTCGACCGGCGGCAGCCCGACCATGGTGGCACCCAGCGCGGTGAACGCCTGTCCGATCTGCGCGGTGGCATCGCGCACCAACTCCGCCGGGCCCACCCCCAGGCCCGCCGCGCGGGTTGCCACGAAGGACTGACTGTCGTCGGTGCAGGTGGTGTGGATGACAAACCTGCCCCGCGCACGCTGGTACCGGGCGTAGACATCGGCGGCCAGGTACGGCCCCGCCAGGTGCCCGACGTGCAGGCCCCCGTTGGAGGTGGGCGTGGCCGGAACCACGATCACCGGCGGTTCGCCCAGGCTCATGACACGGTCCGGTGGCGCTCGACGAACTGGTCCGCCATCTCGTGATCCCACCAGATCGCATACATCTGGAACGGCTGTTCACCACGGTTGACCACCTGGTGCCGCTCGTTTGGCGGGAAGTGCACGACGTCCCCCGCGACGAACGGCGTGGTGCCCGCGTCGGTGACGAGCTCCGCCTGGCCCGTCAACGCGATCCAGATTTCGTACTCGTGGTGACCGTGCGCCCCGGACTCGGCCCCGGGCGGCACCACACACCAGGAGCCCTCGAAGGGGGCGTTCAACGCCTCCCAGGGCATCAGCCGCTGCGCCCGCAGCCCGTTGTCGGGCTTGAGGCCGTCGTGGTCTAGCTTGCGGATCTCCATGAGTCAGTCATCCCTTCCCTCGGCGAGGACGCCGCCGGCCGCCGTGCCGACCAGCGCCGGTGTGCTGGCACGGGGGGCGAGTAGATCGGTCACCATCTCGCCAGCGCGGATCGCCAGTACGCTGATCAGCGAGTCCGCGATGCCATGAGTCTCCTCATTGACGCCCTGCAGATAGCAGCCGGCGGTCACGGAGGCCGGCGTCACCATGCGGTAGTTGCGGTCGACCGTGATCTCGCGTACGCCCACGGAGGCGGCGGTCTGCCGGATCAGCGCCGGCTTGCCCTGCTCGAAGCCGGTGCCCAGGAGCACCAGGTCGGTGCGGAGCTCGTCGGTCGTCCCCCGGAGCCGGTCGTGCACGGTCAACACGACCTCGTCACCCTCCATCCGGGTGGCGAGCACGTCGGTGAGCGTGTGCATGACGATCCGCGACTTGCCGGTCAGCCGGTCCTGGTACATCTGGCGATACAGCGCGTCGAGCATTCCGGGGGCCAGTCCGGCATAGTTCGTCCGGTGCATCTCCTGCAACAACTGGGCCCGGGCCTCGGCGGAGCCGGCGTGGAACTGGTCGACGAACGACGGGAAGTACAGCTCATTGGTAAAGGCGCTGCTCTCGTAGCCGCGTAGCCCGGCTGACCTCATCAACATCCGGCACTCGGCGGCTGGGAACTGCTGGTACATCGTCCACAGCATCTCGGCAGCACTCTGCGCCCCGCCGACGACCACGACCCGGCGCACCGCCTTCGGGTCGAGCTGCGCCACCCGGCTGGTGAACTCGGTGCTGTGGACCACCCGATCGGCGGGCAGATCCCGGAACGCGGCGGGAACGTTGGGGGCCCGGCCGACCCCGATCACCACGTTCCGGCAGCGGACCACCTCGCCGGTGTCGAACTGGACCCGCCAGCGATCCGACACTCCGTCGTCACGTGACGACACCGGCGTGATCGCCGTCACCGTCCGCCCGTACTCCACCTGCACCCGCTCGAGCGACTTGGCCACCCACTGCAGGTACGCGGAGACCTCCAGTCGGAACGGCAACGCCGAGCCCAGGTTGATGAACTCGTCCAGCCGGTTGGTCGAGTGCAGGTAGTTGACGAAGGAGTACCGGCTGCGTGGGTTGCGCAGCGTCACGAGGTCCTTGAGGAAGCCGACCTGGCTCTGGGCCCACGGCAGCAGCATCCCGCGCTGCCAGGCGATGTCGTCGTACTGGTCCACCAGCTGGGTTTCGTCGGCCACGTCGGGAGCCATCTCCTCGACCGCCACGGCAAAGGCGAGGTTGGCCGGGCCGGCCCCCACCGCGACCACTGACTTGTGTCTCTCCATGCTGCCTCTCATCTTGACGCCTGGTCGCCCAGCTCCCGGCAAACCGGCACCGGGGGCGTGGACATCTGTGGCGGTTGTCCGCTGGCCGCCGCGCACACCGTCGCGGCGGCCAGTCGGCTCGATGCCAGAACACTCTTCGCGGCGCTCCCCGCCCCACCGGCGAAGCTGAACACCCCGGGCATGTTGTCGATCGCGCGTAGCCGCAGCCCGCCCTCGTCGGCAAAACAGTCCACGCCCGCGGCCGACCACTGTGGCGACGGCAGTCGCCCGTCGAGGCCGAGAACGGCGCGGGCGACCTCCGAAACCCGATCCAGGTACGCCGGGTCGGGGCGGTCGTCCCCCGGAGCTGCTCCCCACGCCGAGGTGGCGACACCCAGCAGTACGGACCCGACTCCATAGGACCGGCAATACAACGTGGACAAGTCATCGACGAGGCAACCGAGGTCGGGTCGCGCCAGCGGGTACACGCCGTACTGGATTCGTCGGGTGCGCAGCGACACGGGAACCAGTGCGCTGGTCCACGCACCGGCCGCGACCACCACCACGTCGTGCTGCCGGACGCTGCCGCCCACCGTCACGGCTGGCCCGGCTGCGACCGAGGCGACCGCCTCGCGGCGTACCCGAACACCCAGCGCGGTGGCCCGAGCGACGGCGTAGTGGCGCAGCGCATCCGGACGGATGTGCCCCGCGTACTGCTCGACGACCGCGAACGTGCCCTCCGGCCGGGGGGCGAGGCCGAGGGCCCGCGCCACCTGTCCGGCTGGCACCAGCCGGGCGGAGCCGCTGAGCACGCCGTCCAACAGGGCGAGCTGGCGATCCGGATCGGCCTCCGGGCGCAGAAAATAGTACGAGGGCGACTCCTGGTATCCGCTCGCGTGGGCCAGCGCGGGGTCGCGGCGAAGCTCGGCGAGGCTCTCAGCCGCCAACCCACACTCGTCGAGGTTCGTCTCGAAGCCCCGGACCAGTCCGCCGGAGGCGACAGTGGCATCCCGGCCGCGCGTCGCCGCGCCCAGGTACAGCTCGATGCGGTGTCCCCCGATCTGCTCGGCGAGCCGCAGCGCGAGCAGGGAACCGGCCAGGCCCCCGCCGATGACGGCCACTGGAGTCCGCATCGGATCAGGCCCGGCAGGCATGCGGGCCGAACTGTGCACGCCGTGCGGACCGCCGGTCGAGCCCGCGCATGATCACTCCGACTCCACGGGGGAAAGGTGTCGCTGTGGCGACTGTGGATGCAGACAATAGAGATCAGTCGACATTCCGACAACCAACCAGGAAGCCCTGGTGCAGGGCGCGCAGGGCCACCATCCATGCATCTACCACGTCCGTCTCCATCGAACGGGTTGATTCGGTTGGCCTGCAGGTGTTCAAGTGTCGCTTGTCGTCTGTCAAACCTCGACGTTCGGCCGCGCTTCCTCCACCGGGGGCGCGGCGTCGGCGATGCGGTCGTCCGGGCTCGGCTGAATGGCCACGAGGACCACAGCGGCGGCCGTCAGCACCGCCGACGCACCGATGGTGACGGTGTAGCTGTGGTGCAGGTCAGCGAGAATCGCCCCGACCTGGCTCGTCGCCGCCACGGCGAGCATGTGGACCGCCCAGAGCACCCCGAGCGCGGTGCCGCGCACCCCGGGCGGCAGGACCCGGGTCGCCCACACCGTCGTGGCGACCACGGTGGCCAGATAGCTCACGCCGAAGACCGCACCGAAGGCGATGACGGTGGCCGGGGAGTTGACGAACAGCAGCATGACCATGGCGGTGGCGCGCATCGCGTAGGCGCCGATCAGCGTGGCCCGAATCCAGCCGAGGTCACACAGTCGTCCGGCGGCCAGCGCGCCGATGATCTCCAGCGCGCCCAGCACCGCCACCGCCGAGGCGCCGACCGAATCCGAGATTCCGTGGTCGTGTAGGTGCGGGAAGAAGTGCACGTCGATGAAGGCCATGGTGGTCCCACAGCCGATGAAGGCCAGCACCAGCGCGCGCATCTGCGGGTGGCGGAACGTCGTGGCCGTTGCGCTCCAGAACGACACCCTCGGTGCCACCCTGGCCGGCTGCCGGCTGACGGACAGGCGCACCAACGCCAGGGACAGGGGCAGCAGTACGACGAGGAAGACCACACCGAGGGCGAACAGCACCTGGTTCCAGGACATGGTGTTGTCCAGGTAGGTCCACAGGGGAACCAACACCATGAATCCCACCGCCGCCCCGTTGGTCAGCAGCGCGTAGAACAGACCACTGTTGCGCCCCTGGAACAGCTGGTCGGCCAGCACGCCCAGCGGCACGAAGGAGAGCATCGTGACGGCGACGGCACCGACCACGCCGTAGGTGAGGACGAACATCCACAACTCGGTGGCCATGGCACTGAGCAGCAACACGATGCCGTTCAGGGCGGTGCCGATCGCCAGCACCGGGATCGCGCCGATCCGGTCAGCGAGGTGCCCGATCACCGACGATGTCACCGCGGTGATCACAGCGAACAGGGTGGTCGCGATCGCCAGGCTGCCGCGGCTGACGTCGAAGCCGTCCGCGATGTTCAGGAAGAAGACCTGGACAGTGCTTTTCAGCGAGGAGCCGGCGAGCGAAATCAAGAAACTTGCAGCCGCTGCGAAGGTCGCAAAGGCCGTGCCCACTTTGGCGGTCCTGGTCATTGGGGAGCCTCTGCTTCGGAGAGTGCCGACTACAAGCGCGATTGCGGAGACATCCTGGCATGAGCATCAGCCCCTGACCAGGGTCGGTCGATCGTGGACCGCTCGGCAGAGCCGGCGGACGCCACGGGTGGGCCAGCCGGCAAGATCACGACCTGCGAGTCGGTCGAGGATGCGGACTGGCTGAACCACCCGAACGGTGGATGACGGCTGGGTGGTTCGGCGCTGAAAACCCACCATATGGACACCAGGCGATCGACCGGGCAGCAGGCGTGCCGCCGCTGGATGGCTCCGCTACTACGGGGGGAATTCCAAGATTCTTAACACCGAGTCCCGTCCTTGCGCATCCACATCACTGCCGCCGGACACCGGGCCGAATGCCCCGATCGGGCGGTTCCCGTCGATCGACCGGCAGCTGTATCCGTCATGGGCCTGGACCGACGACCGCGGACCGCGGTCAGCGGCGCATCGGCGGGCACCGACGCGATCAGCCGGGACAGGGCGGCCCGGTCGGTGACGTCGCAGGCGGCGATGCGTACGTCCACTCCCAGCGCGACCAGGTCGGCGCGCCGGTGTCGAGTTCCCAGAGCCCCCAGCCGCAGCACGGTGTCGAGCCGGGTCGCGAGCGCGAGCCACAAGGGGCGTGACCCCACCGGGTGAAGATCACGACACCAGAGCGCCAAGATCCTCTAATGCCCGGTTTCTCCCGTCAGGGGCGAAGCGATGCTGCGTGCGGCGCGCCGGACCGGCTCGGTTCCCGAGGCCGGTTCTTGCCATTGGCGCCAACCGGCCTGCCCGCGAGCTTCCACCGAGCGGTATCGAATGGCAGCGTCAGCCGCTGACCGACCCCCTCCTGGTTACTCCATGCTCGCCGAGGAGTTCATTCATGCGTTCTCAACTTTGGCGGCTGCGGACAGCAGTCACCGGCGCGGCGGTACTCGCGCTGGTGGCCGCGACCGCGCCGACCGCCGCGGCGGCACCTCCGCCGACCGGGCCGACCGCCGGGGCGGCACCTCCGCCGACCGCGCCAGCGAGCCCGGCCGGGGCGGCGTCCACCGGCGAATCGCCGCTGCCGGCGACCAACACCCCCCTCGCCGGTGCGACCAAGGTCACCCTGGTCACCGGTGACGTGGTGTCCTACCTGGCCAATGCCAAGGGTGGTGCGCCGCAGGTGGAGGTGGCCCCGGCACCCCGGGGCGGCGGCCGGTCGGTGTCGTTCACGCACCTGCGCGAGGGTGACGCGTTCTACGTCTTCCCGTCCGACGCACGCGGGCTCATCGGCGCAGGGCGGTTGGAACGCGACCTGTTCGACGTGACGTACCTGGTGAAGAACGGCTACGCCGACGACGCATCGGAAGAGCTCCCGCTGATCGTGCAGTACCCGAAGTCCATCCGGGACGCGAAGGTACTGTCCACCAAGACCGACGCACTCCCGGCGACCGCCACACCGAAGGCCCTGCCAGCGGTGAGCTCCGCCGCGGTGAAGGTCACCAAGAAGCAGGCCGCCCGGTTCTGGGCGTCAGTCGACTCCCCGAACCCTGCCGGCAGGGCATCGGCGTCCACGCTGGACGCCGGGGTGTCGAAGATCTGGCTGGACCACAGAACCAAGGCCCTGCTCGACAAGAGCGTGCCGCAGATCGGCGCGCCGGAGGCGTGGAAGGCCGGCTACGACGGCACCGGCGTCAAGATCGCCGTGCTCGACACCGGCATCGACGACACCCACCCCGACCTGACCGGCAAGGTTCAAGACTCGAAGAGCTTCATCGACGGCGAGATGGTCAAGGACGGTCACGGTCACGGCACCCACGTGGCGTCAACGATCGTCGGCTCCGGCGCGGCGTCCGGCGGTAAGTACAAGGGTGTCGCCCCAGGCGCGGAGCTGATCGTTGGCAAGGTTCTCGCCAACAGCGGCTACGGCTCCGACTCGGGGATCATCGGCGGCATGCAGTGGGCCGCCCAGTCCGGCGCCAAAATCATCAGCATCAGCGTCGGCGGCGCGGTCACCGACGGCAACGACCCGCTTTCCCAGGCCGTCAACGAACTGTCCGCGCAGTACGGCGCCCTGTTCGTGATCGCCGCCGGAAACAACGGGGGCTTCCAGAAGGTCAACGCACCCGGCGCCGCCGACGCGGCGCTGACCGTCGCATCGGTCGACAAGCAGGACCAGATGGCGGGCTCTTCCAGCCGCGGCCCCCGGATCGGCAACTTCGGCCTCAAGCCCGACATCGCCGCCCCCGGTGTGGACATCACCGCCGCGAGGGCCGACGGCACCGCCCTCGGCCCGATCGCCGACAACGACAAGTACATGACCATCTCGGGCACCTCGATGGCCACCCCACACGTCTCGGGCGCCGCGGCGATCCTCGCCCAGGAACACCCGGACTGGACCGGGCAGAAAATCAAGCAGGTACTCACCAGCACCAGCAAGGACCTCGGCCACGGCACCAACTCGCAGGGCGCCGGCCGGGTCGACGTCGTCCGGGCGACCACCCAGCGGGTGTACGCGACCAGCAACGTCGACTTCGGGCGGCTCACCTATCCGCAGACCGGCCCGGCCAGCAAGACGCTGAGTTACGTCAACGACGGCGATGCGCCGGTCACCCTCGACCTGTCCACCACGCTCGTCACCAAGGCCGGCCCTGCCCCCGCCGGTGCACTCACCGTCACCCCGTCGACCGTGACCGTCCCGGCTCACGGCACCGCCGAGGTTACCGTCACGCTCGACACCACCAAGGGCGCGATCACGAACTACCAGGGCTCGGTGCACGCCACCGGTGGTGACATCCAGGTGACCACCGCGGTCGGCGGGTCCAAGGAACCCAGAACGGTGAACCTCTCGGTCAACGTGATCAACCCGCCGGGCGGCACCGACATCCACTATGGCGGATTCCTCGCATTGCGGCTCGACGACCAGCCCGAGTTCCCTTCCCTGGTTCTGTCCCCCGCGGTGCAGAGCTACACCGGCAAGCTGCCGGCGGGGATGTACAACATCGGCACCGACGTGACCTGGCGGGACGCCGCCGGCGAGTTCCACCACGCGCTGGTCACCAACCCCACCGTCGACGCCACCAAGGATGTCTCGGTCACCTTCGACCTGCGCAAGGCGCAGCGGGTGACGGTCAAGACTCCCAAGCCCTCCGTGCCCTATCAGATGGTGTTGGGGTACGAGAGCACCACCGAGAACAGCCGGTTCGCGTGGTTGCAGTACTTCAACCAGCCCTACGGCGAGACCCGCCTGTGGACACTGCCGACCGGCCGGGCCACCAGGGGCAGTTTCACCTCCCACACCCAGTTCCTGTCGGGCGTCGACCCGGTCAAGATGACCGTTCGCGGCGCCGGCCACATCAAGCTGACACCGCACTACCAGGGCACCGACGCGCAGATACCGAAGCTGGACGGGCGGCGTACCCTGCCGCTGGTCTCCGCCGGAGCCGGCCTGCCGGCCAACTTCGAGGGCCTCGACGCCCGTGGCAAGCTGGTCCTCCTCGACCTGTCCGACATCTGCCCGGCAGAGCCCTACGACCCGTGGTTCCCCTGCGCCGGCGACGGTCTGGACCGGGTGGAGAACGCCCAGCGGGCCGGTGCGGCCGGGGTGCTCGGCTACGGTCCGCTCGGCCGGCCGTTCCTCAACCCGACCAACCGGTACGGGAGCGATAATGATCCGTGGCCGTTCTACCCGATCCCGACGATGAACCTCGCCGCGGGCGAGGGCCGGTTGCTCGCCGGCATGCTGGCGAAGCGCCCGGTCAGCCTCGACGTCCGCGCCACCGCGTCGACGCCCTACGTGTACCCGTTGGCGTTCGTCAAGCACAACCGGGTGCCGGGTGGGGCGCACGCGGTGACCGACCGGGAGCTGTACCGGATCGACAACCGGCTGCACGCCGACGCACCCGGTATTGCCTCGGTGAGCTTCCGGCCGATGAGTCCGCTCCTAGGGAGCAAGCTCATCGTGACGGCGCCCGGCACCCTGACCTCCTACGTGGGGCCGGCGAAGAAGGACATGGCCTGGGCGGAAAACGCCACGTTCTACTACAAGACCTCCCAAGGCCTTACACAGGGCTGGTCACAGGGCTATGTCGATGTCGTCGCGCGGTCAGGTTCGACCGTCCGCGACATGGGCGAGCAGCCGAGCGTGCCTGCTGCGGCCCGGTCCAACCCGGCCACGGCCGACTACGTCTGGCAGATGTGCACGTCCTGCCGCAACGGCAACATGCTCAACATGCAGCACGTGCTGACCAACAACGGCTTCGGCGGAGGTCAGCTGGCCTGGGGCCTGAGCCCCGACGGAAAGCAGACTAACGAGCTGCACCTGTACAAGGACGACGGCACCGAGATCCCGGTGCAGGAGGGGCTCTGGTACTACTTCATCCTCGCGTTCCTCAGCCCCTACGCCGTGCTGCCGGCCGAGAAGACGAAGCTGCGGATGACCGAGCGGTTCCAGAACCCGATTTCCGAGCAGCTCTACGCCCGCGACGTCCAGACCGAGCGGACGTTCACCTCGCAACGGCGTGACGACGGGTTCACCACCGTCCCGCCGCCAGGGGTGGGCATCCACTGCAGCGGCTGGTTCGTGGAACCCTGGGTCGACCCGGACGGCTGGACCGCTCCGAACCATGACCCGTGCCAGGCGAGCGACGAGCTGTACCTCGGGTACGACTTCGACCTGGACCTGGACAACACCCTGCCCGCCGGCACCCGGCGCCAGGTGACGGTCACCGGGTACCACAGCCCGTACCTGATCGGGCCGAAGCCGACGCTGAAGAGCCTGAAGATGTGGCTCAGCTTCGACGACGGCAAGCACTGGAAGCAGGTCACCACCCGGGCGGCCCGCAACGGCACGTACACCGCGACGTTCGACCACCCGGCACTGTCCAGGACCACCGGCGCGGTCAGCGTCCGCGCCGAGGGTGTCGACTCCGCCGGCAATACCATCACCCAGACCATCACCCGCGCCTACGGCCTGAAGGCCGGAGGACACTACAAGGGCCAGTAGCGTGGCACGGGAGTAGCCGCGATCTAGCATCCACTCACCCTCTGGGGTGGCGGACACACCGTCCGCCACCCCAGACCCGTACTCCCGTCCAATGTCACAGGAAAGCCGGCGCCACACCCTCCCTCCGTCAGTGATGATCGACAGGTGCTACGCATCCTCGGTCTGTCGCCAGTTGAGCAGGGCCTCTACGAAGCGTTGGTTGCCCGCCCACCGGTGACCCACGCCGAACTCACCCGGCTCGCGGCCGACCACTCCTGGGACGACCACACCGGGCCAGCACTCGTACGACTCCGACAACTGGACCTGGTTACCCTGACCAGCACGGACCCGCCGCGGTATGCCGCCACCCCGCCGCAGACCGCACTGGCAGCCCTCCTCGGTGCGCGCAGCCAGGAGCTGACCCAGGTCCACCAACGCATGCTCACGCTGAGCACGCAGTTCCACCAGGTTCGCGGCACCACGGCCGACGGCGGTCCGACCGAACCGGTCGAGGTCGTCCACGGCGCCGCCGAGATCGACCGGTACCTCACTCACGTCCTGCGCAGTGCCCGACACGAACTGTGTGTGTGCGACGCACCGCCATACGCCGCAGCAGACCAGATGGACTCCAACCAGGCCGAGCTGGAACTGCTGCGCGGCGGAATGTCCTGCCGGGTGCTGTACGACCACGGCGCGCTCGACCTGCCCGGCCGGGTCGCGGCCATCTCCCAGACCATCGATGCCGGCGAGCAGGCCCGGGTCACCGAGACTCCGCTAAAAATGATCCTGAGCGACCAGCCACTCGGGATGCTCCAGCTCGACACCGACACCGCGCCGTCAGACCGGGTGCTGATCGTGCGTGACCCGGTGCTGCTGGCGGCGCTGTTCGCACTCTTCGAACTGTATTGGGAACGCGCGGTGCCGCTGCGCCTCCGCGACAGCAAAGCCGAGGTGCGCCCGCCAGGCGAGCTGCCCGATGCGGACCGCGACCTGCTGTCCCTGCTGGTGTCCGGATTCACCGACCAGGGAATCGCCGACAATCTCGCTTGGTCCGAACGCACCGTGCGTCGTCGGGTGAGCGACATGATGTCCGAACTCGATGCCCGGACCCGGTTCCAAGCCGGATACCGGGCGGTCGCCCGCGGCTGGCTCACCGCGGCAGGGGAGGGTCACGGTGTCCAGCCCTGACGGCCTTCGACCGGCCCCGGACTCGGCAGGGGGAACAGCCGCCGACGGACGCGGCACGCTGGCAGCGATCGGGCTGGCCCCAGCGGAGGAGTCTGCCTACGAACTGCTGGTGGGCCGGCTCCCCACCACCGTCGCCGACCTCACCACGGCCTGGCAACGCCCCGAGCCGCTCGCGGATGTACTCGCCACGCTGGAGGCCAGGGACCTGGCCAGCCGGGTGCCCGGACCGCCGGACCGGTACATCGCGGTACCGCCGGACATCGCGATCGAGGCGCTACTGCTCGCCCACGAGCGGCAGATGCGCGAGGCTCGCCGGCACGTCGACGAACTCGCCACCGCCTACCGCGGGCACGCTGCCGCCCGCCGTCCTACGTTGGTCGAGAGGGTGAACGGCCGCGGAGCCGTCGTGCAGCGGCTCACGACACTGCACCGGACCGCCCGGCACGAGCTGCGTGTTCTGGTCCGACCGCCCGACCTCGGCGGTCCGTCCGATCCGAACCCTGGCGCGGTGTTCGAGCCGACGCCGCCGTACGGCCAGGTGATCTGCCGCGTGGTCTACCAGCGCGACTGCCTCGAACTTCCCGGCGCGCGGAGCCGGCTGACCGACCTGGCCGCCGCCGGCGCGCAGGCACGGACCCTGCCGGCGCTGCCCGTCAGCCTCTGCCTGGTTGACGACCGGCTGGCGCTGCTGCAGGTCGAGCCCGAACCCGGCGACGCCCAGCACACCCAGGGCGCGGTGATGGTGTACGCGAGCGGGCTTCTCGTCGCACTCGGCAAACTCTTCGATGCACTGTGGGAGCGCGCCGCGCCGGTGCCGCAGCATCCGCTCAACCCGGCAGTTGCCGGCCAGGGCACCTCGCCGGCCAGCCAGCCGCCCAACGCGTCCGAGGCGGACTACAGCGAGGTCGAACTTTCACAGCAGCAGCTCGTGGCACTGCTCCTGTCCGGCAGCACCGACGAGGTGATCGCCCGGCAGCTCGGGGTCGGCTACCGCACGCTGAGCCGACGGATCGCCACCCTGATGACCGAACTCGGCGCGCGCAACCGGTTCCAGGCCGGCGTCCAGGCCGCCTTCCGCGACCTCCAGGAGGACCAGGACCCGCGGGGCCACCGCGGCACCTCGGATCAGGCGTAGATGTCGGCGGCGGTGACGAGCGTGACCGAGCTGTGGGCGGATCTCAGCGATGCTCGCCGGCGGTGCCCAGCACGGCGTCGATGAGGCTGTACATCTCCTCGTCGGAGGCGATGTCGAGATCGGAGGCGACGTCGAGATCGGCGGAGACGGCGAGACCCTCGGTGCCGCGCCATCGGCGGAGAAGCCCCTCCAGCGCGGCCGTTATTTCCGTACGCGCGTCCTCTGCGGTCGTGGTCGCGCCCAGGGCCTCCTCCAGGTCGCGCAACCGGTCGAGGACCGGACGACTGGACGGCGTCCGCAGCGCACGCAGGCGGTCGGTGAGATGGCCGGCGAGTTCGACCGGGGTCGGGTGCTCGTAGACGACGGTCGCGGCCAGACTCAGGCCGGTGTCGGCGCTGAGCCGGTTGCGCAGCTGGATCGTGGCGAGAGAGTCCATGCCCAACTGCTTGAACGGCTCGCCCGGCGGAACGTCGGCGGCCGGGTGCCCGGAGACGGCCGAGACGTGGGTGACCACGCGCCCGAGCAGGAACTCCCGGAGGTCCTCGTCCGGCAGCGCGAGCACCTCGGCGGGCAACGGCTCGGGGCGGCCGGGCTCCGCGCCGGTGGTCAGCTCGGCGAGCAGGCCGCGGGGACGCCCGCCGAAGCGGTTCCAGTCGACCTCGGCGACCACGCTGCAGCCAGGCACGCAGCGCTCCAGCGCGTCGAGGGCCTCCTGCGGCACCATCGCGGTGAGACCGTCGAGGTGCGGGGGGCGGCCCGCCACGGCGTCGAACATGCCGGGACCGGCCCACGGTCCCCAGGCGACCGAGGTGGCGGGCAGGCCCAGGTCGCGCCGGTGCAGGGCGAGAGCGTCCAGCGCGGCGTTGGCGGCAGCGTAGGCGCCCTGACCGGCCGAGCCGACCACCCCGGCGAGCGAGGAGAACAGCACGAAATGCTCGAGCGGCAGGGCGCGGGTGAGCTCGTGCAGGTGCCAGGCGGCACCGGTCTTGGGCGCCCAGACGCCCGCCATCCGTTGCGGGGTCAGGACTGCGGCGGGGGCGTCGTCGAGGATGCCGGCAGCGTGCACGACCGCGGTCAGCGGCGCATCGGCGGGCACCGACGCGATCAGCCGGGACAGGGCGGCCCGGTCGGTGACGTCGCAGGCGGCGATGCGTACGTCCACTCCCAGCGCGACCAGGTCGGCGCGCAGGTCCTCCGCGCCCGGCGTGGCGGCGCCGCGCCGGCCGGCGAGCAGCAGGCGGCCGGCGCCGCGCCGGGCCAGCCACCGGGCGACCTGCGCGCCCAGGCCGCCGAGCCCGCCTGTCACCAAAATGGTCCCGTGCGGACGCCAGGGCTGCGGCTCCCGGACCGGTGCGCGGCGCAGGCGCGGGACGAGGACGTCGTCGCCGCGGATCGCGATCTCGTCCTCGCCACCGGGATCGAGCAGGACATCGGCCACCATGGACCAGCAATCCTGCTCCGGCAGATCGAGCAGGCCGCCCCAGACGTACGGTGTCTCGAGCGCGATCGTGCGGCCCAGCCCCCACACGGCGGCCTGCGCGGGCCGGCGGATCCGGTCGCCGGGGCCGGTCGAGACGGCGCCCCGGGTCAGGTTCCAGACCGGCGCGCCCAGCCCGGTGGCGTCGACGGCGTTGAGCAGGTCGAGCGTGGCGGTCGCGGCCCGGGGCAGCCCGGCGTCGTCCCGGTCGTCCAGCGCGAGCAGCGAGACGATCCCGGCCGGTGTCCCCTGGTGCTGCCGCAGATCGGTGCACTGCCGCACCTGCACGCCGCGCCCGATCAGGGCCCGGCGAAGGCCTGCGGCGTCGTGCTCGCCGACGATCAGCCAGGTCCCGCCGTGCGCGGGACGGTCGGGTGCGGGCCGGGGCTGCCAGGTGACGTCGTAGCGCACCGGGTCGACAGGCGGGTGCTCCACGTCGCGCAGCCAGTAACGCTCCCGCTGAAAGGCGTACGGCGGCAGGTCGACAAGTGTGCCGCCGGCGGTCAGCGGTGACCAGTCGACGCGGACGCCGCGTACGTGCAGGCCGGCCAGCGCGGTCAGGAAGCCGTCCGGCTCGGTCTCGCGCAGGCAGGTGATCGGCTCGTCCGCGTCCGGCAGGGCCGCGGACACCAGGGTGGACAGCGTGTGTCCCGGTCCGGCCTCGACGAACGCGCGGACCCCGGCCCGCGCGAGCCGCTCCAGGGCGTCGCCGAAGCGCACCGTGTCGCGGGCCTGCCGCGTCCAGTACTCCGGCGTGCACAGCTGCCCGGCCGCGACCGGCTCGCCGGTGACCGCGGAGATGATCGGCGTGGCGGGCGGCGAGAACGTCAAGCCGGTCAGCACCTCGTGGAACGGTTCGAGGATCTCGTCGAGGTGGTGCGAGTGGAAGGCGCGGTCGGTGCGCAGCACGGTGGCCCGCAGCCCCCGTACGCAGTCGTGGACGGCCTGCTCGTCGCCGGAGAGCACCACGGCGGCGGGCCCGTTCACGGCCGCGATCGCGACCTCGTGCTCGCGGCCCCGGATCAGCTCCCGCGCCTCGTCCTCGGAGACCGGCAGGGCGACCATCGCTCCGGCGTGGCCGACCTGGCGCATCAGCCTGCCCCGGGCGACGACCAGCGCGCAGGCGTCGGCCGTCGAGAGGACCCCTGCGGCGTACGCGGCGGTGATCTCCCCGACGGAGTGACCGGCGAGGAAGTCCGGGCGTACGCCGAAGCTGGTCAGCAGGCGGTGCAGCGCCGCCTCGACCGCGAAGATCGCGGGCTGGGCGTAGTCGGTGCGGCTCAGCAGCTCGGGTCCCAGGTCGGTGAGTGACCGGCCGAGCAGGGGCTCCAGCTCGGCATTCAGTTCGTCGAAGGCCTGCGCGTACGCGGGCATCGTCTCGTGGAGACGGCGGCCCATCCCGGGCCACGCCGTCCCCTGGCCGGGGAAGAGGAACGCGGTCGGGACCTCGCCCGACGCGTGCCCGGTGAGGCAGACGCCGCCGAGAAGGACGCTGCGGTGCGGGTGGTGGGCGCGCCGGGAGAGCGTGTACGCCACGTCCACGAGGCGAGGAGCGTCGGCCACGTGGTCGAGCAGCCGGGCGGTCTGCGCGGCAAGGGCGGCCGGCGTGGTGCCCGACACCGGGAGCGGCACGACCGGTGCCGTGGTGACCGCCGCCGAGGGCTCGGCGGGTTCGGGCTGCTCCAGGATCAGGTGCGCGTTGGTGCCACTGATCCCGAACGCGCTGACTGCGGCGCGCCGGGGCCGGCCGGTCTCGGGCCAGGGGGTGGGCGAGGTGAGCAGGGTCAGCGGCGTGTCGTCCCAGTCGACGTGCGGGGTGGGCGCGGTGAGCCTGGGCTGCGCCGGAAGTTCGCCGTGGCGCATCGCCAGGATCATCTTGATGATGCCGGTGACGCCTGCGGCGGCCTGGGTGTGGCCGAGGTTGGCCTTGATCGAGCCGATGTGCAACGGTCGTTCTCGCCCGGCGCCGTACGTGGCGGCCAGGGCCTGTGCCTCGATCGGGTCGCCGAGCGTGGTGCCCGTGCCGTGCGCCTCGACGACGTCGACGTCGTCGGCGTTCAGCCCGGCCCCGGCGAGCGTGGCCCGGATCAGCCGCTCCTGGGCGTCGCGGCTGGGCGCGGTGAGCCCGTTGGAGGGCCCGTCCTGGTTGACGGCGGTGCCGCGCACGACGGCGAGCACCCGGTGGCCGTTGGCGCGGGCCCGCGACAGCGTCTCGAGGACGAGGACGGCCGAGCCCTCGCCCCATGCGGTGCCGTCGGCGTCCGAGGAGAACGGTTTGGCGTGGCCGTCGGGGGCGAGGCCGTGCTGCTGGGAGAACTCGACGAACCGGGTGGGCGTGGACATGACGGTCGCCCCGGCCACGATCGCGAGGCTGCTCTCGCGCTCGCGCAGCGACCGGGCGGCCAGGTGCAGCGCGACCAGGGAGGACGAGCACGCCGTGTCGACGGTCATGGCCGGCCCGTGCAGGCCGAGCAGGTAGGCGAGCCGACCGGAGGCGACGCTCGGGGT
This sequence comes from Micromonospora sp. CA-111912, assembly GCF_050948415.1. Lineage (NCBI taxonomy): Bacteria > Bacillati > Actinomycetota > Actinomycetes > Micromonosporales > Micromonosporaceae > Micromonospora > Micromonospora sp. CA-111912. Next base: position 4,822,279 of record NZ_CP192007.1, on the reverse strand, counting down.
GTTGGCGACCGAGGCCTGCCCTACCAGGTCGTCGGGGATGTCGGTGACCAGCGAGGTGTAGTCGCCGGCGATCAGCCCGGTGAAGGTGCCCGTGTCGGAGCCGCGCAGCGCGTGCGGGTCCACGCCGGCGTCCTCCAGGGCGTGCCAGGTGGTCTCCAGCAGGACCCGGTGCTGCGGGTCCATGATGAGCGCGTCGCGCGGCGAGATGCCGAAGAACGACGGGTCGAACGCGGTGGCGTCGCCCAGGAACCCACCCCGTCGCACGTACGTCTTCCCGGGGGCCGGCGAAGGCGCGTAGAGCGCGTCGGTCGCCCAGCCCCGGTCGGCGGGGAAGTCGGTGATCACGTCGCGGCCCTCGGCGAGCAGGCGCCACAGCTCGGCGGGCGTGCCGATGCCGGGGTAGCGGCAGGCCATACCGACGATCACGACCGGGTCGTCGGTGTCCGCGGCGGGCCGGGCCGCCGGTTCGCCGCCGGCGGGTCGGGCGGGTGTCCGGCCGGTCAGGAAGGCGACCAGCGCGGCCGGGGTGGGCCGGTCGAAGACCAGGGTGGCCGGCAGCCGCAGCCCGGTGGCGGCGCTCAGCCGGTTGCGCAGTTCGAGGCCGGTGAGCGAGTCGAAGCCCAGGTCGCGGAAGGTGCGGTCCTCCTCGATGTCGTCGGCCGAGCCGTGGCCGAGCACCGCGGCCATGGTCGACAGGACCAGGTCGGTCAGCGTCTGCCGGTCGCGCGGGGCAGCGTCCGCCGCGTCGGTGGGCGCGGCCGCCGGTGTACGGCGGGACGGGCCGGCGAACGCGGTGGGGTCGAGACGGGCGGGGATCAGGTGCGCGACGTCGCGGGCGAGCGCCAGGTCGAACGCCGCGAGGCCCTGTTCGCGGCCGAGCGGGGAGAGGCCGTACCGGGCCAGCCAGGCCCGGCCGGCGTTGCCGAGGTGGCCGGTCATGCCGGTGTCGAGTTCCCAGAGCCCCCAGGACAGCGAGGTCGCCGTGAGGCCGCGGGCACGGCGGTGGTGGGCGAGCGCGTCGAGGAACGAGTTCGCGGCGGCGTAGTTGGCCTGCCCGGGCGTGCCGATAGTGCCGGCCACCGAGGAGAAGAGCACGAACGCGTCGAGGTCGAGGTGCTCGGTGAGCCGGTGCAGGTGCCACGCCCCGTCGGCCTTGGGCCGCAGCACGGTGTCGAGCCGGGTCGCGTCCAGCGAGTCGAGGGTGCCGTCGTCGAGTACCCCGGCGGCGTGCACGACGGCGGTCAGCGGGTGCTCGGGGTCGAGGGAGCCGAGCAGCGCGGCGACCGCGTCGGGGTCGGCCACGTCGCAGGCGGCGACGCGCGTCCGGGCGCCGAGCGCAACCAGCTCGTCCGCGATTGGGGCGCCGCGCCCGCTGCGCCCGGTCAGGACCAGGTGGCGTACGCCGTGCTCGGTGACCAAGTGGCGGGCGACGAGCGCGCCCAGCGTGCCGGTGCCCCCGGTGATCAGCACGGTTCCGTCGGGGTTCCACGCCCACGGCGCCGTCGTGGGTGGGGTGGCGGATCGGGTCAGTCGGGGGGCGAGCAGCCGCGAGCCGCGTAGGGCGACCTGGGGTTCGCCGGTGCTGGCCGCCGCGCGCAGATCCTCGGGGCCGGCGGGCCGGTCGGTGTCGACGAGCACGATGCGGCCCGGGTTCTCGGTCTGCGCCGAGCGCACCAGGCCCCGGACCGCCGACTGTGCCAGGTCGGTGTGCCGGGTGACCACGACCAGGGTCGTGTCCGAGTGGGCCGGGTCGGCCAGGGTGCGCTGCAACCACCCCAGGACGCCGCCGGTCGCCTCGCGCACCGCGGCGGGGACGTCCGGTGTGCTGTCGGGGCAGACGTACGCCACGACCTCGGCCGGTTCGCCGGCCCGCGCCTCGACCCAGTCGACCTGCCAGAGCAGCCGGTCGGGCGACCCGCGCCGCAGCGGGCGCAGCGTGAGCGCGTCGACCGAGGCCACGGGCCGGCCGTCGAAGTCGGTGGCGTGCAGCCGGATCGCGCCGCCGCCCGCGTCGGCGAGGTGCACCCGCAGGCCGGTCGCGCCGGTGGCGTGCAGCGCGACGCCGCTCCACGAGTACGGCAGGCAGATCTCGTCGTGGTCGTCCGCGACCAGCAGGGGATGCAGGGCGGCGTCGAGCAGGGCGGGATGCAGCCCGTACTCGGCGGCGTCGGCTTGCAGCGGTTCCGGGAGGACGATCTCGGCGTACAGGTCGGTGCCGGATCGCCAGAGCGCCCGCAGGCCCCGGAAGGCGGGCCCGTAGTCGTAGCCGGTCGCGGCCAGGCGCTCGTAGGCGTCGCCGAGGTCGACCCGTTCGGCGTCCGGGGGCGGCCACGCGAACGGCGCGGCCGGGGCCACCCTGCCGGTCAGCCAGCCGCTCGCGTGCCGGACCCAGGTGCTGGCGTCCTCGGCGTACACGGTGACCGGGCGGCGTGGCTCCGACGCGGCCCCGCCGACACTGACCTGGATCCGCGCGCCGGCACCCTCGGCCAGGACCAGCGGCGCGTGCAGGACCAGCTCCTCGACCTGCGGGCGGCCGACCCGCTGCCCGACGTGCAGGGCGAGTTCCACGAACGTCGTCCCGGAGAGCAGCACGTCGCCGCCGACGCCATGGTCGGCCAGCCACGGCCGGCCGGTCGCCGACAGGACACCGGTGAGCAGCAGCCCGCCGTCGTCGGCGCGCGGCAGCCCGGCACCGAGCAGCGGGTGTTCGCCGGGCACCAGGCCCAGGGCGCGGGCACCGGCCGCCGCGGTGTCGGGCAGCAGCCAGAAGCGTTCGGTCTGGAACGCGTACGTGGGCAGGCCGACACGCCCCCGGGCGCCCGCCGCCAGGGCCGGCTCCCAGCGCACACCGAGGCCGATCACGTACGCCTCGGCGATCGAGGTCAGCAGCCGGTCGAGGCCGCCGTCGTCGCGGCGCAGCGTGCCGAGCGCGGTCCCGGGACGGTCGCCCTCGTCGAGGATCTCCTGGACGTCCATGGTCAGCACCGCGCGCGGGCTCGCCTCGACGAACGTGCGGTGGCCGGCGGCGTGCAGGGCCCTGATCGCGCCCTCGAATTCGACGGTGTGCCGCAGGTTGCGGTACCAGTACTCGGCGTCGAGGCCGGCCGTGTCGATGATCCCGCCGGTGAGCGTGGAGTGGAACGGCATGTCCGAGGTGCGCGGCCGGATCCCGGCGAGCTCGGTGAGCAGGCGCTCGCGCAGCCGTTCCACCTGGGCCGAGTGCGAGGCGTAGTCCACGGGCAGCCGGGACAGCCGTACGTCTTCGGCCGCGAGCTGCTCGCCCAGCGCGTCCAGCGCGTCCGGGTCGCCGGAGACCACCGTCGACCGGGGACCGTTGACCGCCGCGATCGAAATCCGCCCCTGCCAGGGCCGCAGGTGCCGCTGGGCGGCGGCGCGCGGGAGCTGGACCGACATCATGCCGCCGCGACCCGACAGCGCGCGGATCGCCCTGGCCCGCAGGCAGACCACCCGGGCACCGTCCGAGAGCGACAGTGCCCCGGCAACGCAGGCCGCCGCGATCTCCCCCTGCGAGTGCCCCACCACCGCGGCCGGCTCGACGCCGAAGGAACGCCACACCGCGGCCAGCGACACCATCACCGCCCACAGCGCCGGCTGCACGACGTCGACGTGGCGCAGCGCCGCCGCGTCGCCCAGCACGCCGGGCAGCGACCGGTCCACGAACGGAGCCAGGGCCCGCCCGCACTCGCGCATCGACGCCGCGAACACCGGCGAGGACTCCAGCAGCCGCACGGCCATGCCGGTCCACTGGGTGCCCTGGCCCGGGAAGACCAGGACCGGCCGGTGTCCCGGGCGGGCCCGCCCGGTGCTCACGCCCGGCGCCGGCAGCCCGCAGGCCACCGCGTCGAGGCCGCGCAGCAGCTCGTCGCGCCCGGTGCCGACGACGACCGCGCGGTGCTCGTGCGCGTGACGGTGCGCGGTCAGGGCACGGGCCAGATCGGCGAGGTCGGTCTCCGGTTCGCCGTGCAGCAGGTCGCGCAGCCGGGCGGCCTGCGCCCGCAACGCCCGCGGGGACCGGCCGGACACCACCCAGGGCAGCGCGGCGGGCGGTTCCGGGCGGCGTCCGGGCGCCGGCTCCGGGGCGGGTTCCTCCAGCAGTACGTGCGCATTGGTGCCGCTTATGCCGAAGGAGGAGACGCCCGCCCGGCGCGGGCGGCCGGTCCACGGCCACGTGGTGGTGGCGTCGAGCAGGCGTAGGCCCGAGTCCTCCCAGTCGACGTGCCCGGTCGGGCGGTCCAGGTGCAGCAGGCCCGGCAGGACCCCGTGCCGTAGGGCCTGGACCATCTTGATGACGCCGCCGACGCCGGCCGCCGCCTGCGCGTGCCCGATGTTCGCCTTGAGGGAGCCGAGCAGCAGCGGCCGTCCGTCCGGCCGGTCCCGCCCGTACGTGGCGATCAGCGACCGCGCCTCGATGGGGTCGCCGAGCGGCGTGCCGGTGCCGTGCGCCTCCACCGCGTCGATGTCGCCGGGTGCCAGGCCGGCGTCGGCGAGCGCCTCCTGGATCACCTGCTCCTGGGCCGGGCCGCTGGGCGCGGAGAGGCCGTTGGAGGCGCCGTCCTGGTTCACGGCGCTGCCGCGCACGACCGCCCACACCCGGTGGCCGTGGCGGCGGGCGTCGGAGAGACGTTCGAGCACGAGCAGGCCGGCGCCCTCGGCCCAGGCGGTGCCGTCCGCCCCGGCCGCGAACGACTTGCACCGCCCGTCGGGGGCGAGCCCGCGCAGCCGGGAGAACTCCACGAACATCTCCGGCGTGGACATCACCGAGACGCCGCCGGCCAGGGCGAGCGTGCACTCGCCGCGGCGCAGCGACTGGACGGCCAGGTGCAGGGCGACCAGCGAGGACGAGCACGCCGTGTCCACGGTGACGGCGGGGCCGCGCAGGCCGAACACGTACGACAGGCGCCCGGAGACCACGCTGGAGGTGTTGCCCGTGACGAGGTGGCCCTCGAGTCCGGCGGGCACGGTGTGCACCCGGGGCGCGTAGTCGTGGTGCATGACGCCGGCGAAGACGGCGGTGCGGCTCTCGCGTACGGTCGCCGGGTCGATGCCGGCGTGCTCGAACGCCTCCCAGGCGGCGGTCAGCAGCAGCCGCTGCTGCGGGTCGGTGGTGAGCGCCTCGCGCGGCGAGATCCCGAAGAACACGGCGTCGAACTCGGCGGCGTCGTAGAGGAAACCGCCGCGACGGGTCAGCGAGGTGCCGGGCCGGTCGGGTCCGGCACCGAACAGCGCGTCGAGGTCCCAGCCCCGGTCGGCGGGGAACTCGCCGATCGCGTCGCCGCCCGACTCGGCCAGCCGCCACAGCTCGTCGGGGCCGGTGACGCCGCCTGGGTAACGGCAAGCCATGCCCACGATGACGACCGGGTCGTCCGCGTCGGCCGACCCGGCCACCGGCGCGGGCCCGGGGACGGGGACGGACGCGGCGAACAGGTGACGGGTCAGCGCGGCCGGGGTGGGGTGGTCGAAGACCGCCGTGCCGGGCAGCGCGGTGCCCGTGCGCGCGCGGACCCGGTCCAGCAGTTCCGCGGCCATCAGCGAGTCGAGACCCAGGTCGGTGAACGTGCGCTCAGGTTCCACGGCCGTCGCGTCGGGATAGCCGAGCACCTCGGCGACCTCCTCCACGACCAGGTCCCCGACGGTCACCGCGGGCCGCGCCGTTCGCGGGACCGGCCGCGAGGTCAGCCAGTGGGGCTCGCGCTGGAACGCGTACGTCGGCAGCCGTAGTCCTGCGGCCCCGCCGAGCACCGTGGCCCAGTCCACCGGCACGCCGTGCGCGTGCAGCGTGCCGAGCGCGCCGAGCAGCGTCGCCGGTTCGGGCCGCTTGCGGCGCAGCACGGCGGTCACGGCCGGCGCGGGCCCGTCGCCGGCGGCCAGACACTCGCGGGCCGCAGCGGCCAGGCCCCCGCCGGGCCCGAGCTCGACGAGGACGGCGGCGTCCAGGGCGCGCATCGCGGCCAGGAACCGTACGGGCTCCCGAGCCTGCCGCACCCAGTAGCCCGGGTCGGTCATCTCGGCGGGGCCGACGGGCTCGCCGGTGAGCGTCGACACGATCGGCAGCCGCGGCGGGTGCAGGGCGACCGCCGCCAGGACCGCACCGTAACGCTCCAGCATCGGGTCCAGGTCGCGCGAGTGCAGCGCCCGGCTCACCCGCAGCGCCGTGGTCTTGCGCCCTCGGCGGGCGAGCAACTCGGCCGCGTGGGCGAGCGCCTCGGCATCGCCGCTGATCACGGTGGCCGCCGGCCCGTTGACGGCGGCCAGCCCGATCCGGCCGTCGTAGCCGGACAGCAGTTCGAGGATCTCCTCCGCGCAGGCGCGCACGGCCAGCATCGCGCCGGTCGCCGGCAGCGCCTGCATGAGCTCACCCCGGGCGGCCACCACGGTCGCCGCGTCGGGCAGGTCGAGGACACCGGCGACGGTCGCGGCGGCGAGCTCGCCGATCGAGTGCCCGGCGAGCGCTGCGGCCGCCACGCCGTACGAGGTGACCAGGCGGTAGACCGCCACCTCCAGCGCGAACAGCGCCGGCTGGGTGTAGCGGGTCTCGTCCAGCAGGGCGGCCCGCGGCGTGCCGGCCGGGGCGAACACGATCTCGCGCAGCGGTACGTCGAGGCGGGCGTCCAGGTGCCGGCAGACCTCGTCGAAGGCGTCCCGGAATACCCGGTGCTCGCGGTACAGCGCCCGGCCCATCCCCGGATACTGGCTGCCCTGCCCGGAGAAGAGGAACGCGGCGGTCGCGCCGGGCGTGGCCACGCCCCGGGAAATCTCCGGGCTGCCGCGCCCGGCCGCGAGCCGGTCCAGCCCCGCGAGCAGACCCGGCTCGTCGGCCGCGGTGAGCACCGCCCGATGCCGCAGGAAGGTCCGCGCACCGGCCAGCGGGCGGGCCACCGCCAGGAGGTCGGTGCGGGGCCGGTCGGCCAGGTACGCCCGCAGCCGCGCCGCCTGATCCGCCAGCGCGGCACCGGTGTGGCCGGAGAGCAGGAACGCGGCCTGCGCCGGGCCGGGTTCCGACGGGGATGCTGCGGCGACGTGTTCGGCGAGCACCACGTGGCAGTTCGTGCCGCCCATCCCGAACGAGCTGACCCCGGCGATCCGTGGCCCGTCCGCCGTCCACGGCACCGCCTCGGTCACGACCCGCAGCCGCAGCTCGTCGAGGGGTACCCGCGGGTGCGGCGCCGTGAAGTGCAGGGCGGCGGGCAGCTCGCGGTGCCGGATCGCCAGGGCGGTCTTGATCAGGCCGCAGATGCCGGCCGCGCCCTCCAGGTGGCCGAGGTTGGTCTTGACCGAGCCGACCGGCAGCGGGCGGCCGGGGTCGCGGACGGCGCCCAGGACCGCGCCGAGCGCGGCGGCCTCGACCCGGTCACCGACGGGCGTGCCGGTGCCGTGCAGCTCGACGTAGCCCACGCTCACCGGGTCGGCACCGGCGTCGCGGTACGCGTCGCGCAGCAGCTGCGCTTGCGCCGCCTCGCTGGGCACGGTCAGGCCTGCGCCGCCGCCGTCGTTGTTCAGCGCCGACCCCCTGACGACGCAGTACACCGGGTTGCCGTCGCGCAGCGCCGCCGCCAGGGGCTTGAGCACGACGATGCCGCCGCCCTCGCCCCGCACGAAGCCGTCGGCGCCCGCGTCGAAGGTGCGGCAGCGGCCGCCGGGGGACAGGCCGCCGAACAGGGCAGCCTCCTCGTCGCTCGCCGCGAGCAGGTTGAGGTTCACGCCCCCGGCCAGCGCCACGTCGGACTCGCCCGAGCGCAGGCTGCGGCAGGCCAGGTGAACGGCGGCGAGGGAGGCAGACTGCCCGGTGTCGACGGTCAGGCTCGGGCCGCGCAGGCCGTACAGGTAGGAGATCCGGTTGGCGATCAGGCTGCGCTGCAGGCCGGTGAACGAGTGCTGGGTGGCGGTGTCCTCGCCGAGCTGCTGGGCCAGCCGGGCGTAGTCGTCGCGCATCGCCCCGACGAAGACCCCGGCCCGGCCGCCGCGCAGGGTCGCCGGGACGATCCCGGCGTCCTCCAGGGCCTCCCAGCTCAGCTCCAGGGCGAGTCGCTGCTGCGGGTCCATGACGGCCGCCTCGCGCGGGGAAATCCCGAAGAACGTGGCGTCGAAGCCGTCGACCGTGGGCAGGAACGAGCCAACCCGGGGCCGTTCGCCCGGCCCGGCGTCGGTCCAGCGGCCCGGCGGCGCCTCGGTGACGGCGTCCACCCGGTCGCGCAGCAGCCGCCAGAACTGCTCCGGCCCATCGGCGCCGGCGAACCGGCAGGCCATCCCGACGATCGCGACGTCCTCGTGCATCACAGGACCTCGGCCAGCCAGTCGTCGACCGTACGGGCGGCCGCCTCGGCCTGCTCGGAGAGCATGTTCAGGTGGTTGCCGGGCAGCGTCACCACGCGGTTGCAGGGCGGCCGGAACCGGGCCTGCGGCGCGGGCGCGGGACGCCCGGGCAGCGCGTCAGCCGCGGCCACGTGCAGGATCGGGGTGGCTATCCCGCCGGGCCGCCAGTCGGCGAACAGGCTCTGGTAGGCGCCCATCGCGCCGAGCTGGGTGTCCAGGGCGCGGTCGGTGCCGCCCGCCCCGGCCGGCCAGCGGCGCGCCTGCTCGCGCATGAAGCCGGCGCGCAGCTCGTCGGCACCCGAGGCGTACGGGTAGTAGTCGAAGAGCACGAGCGCGGCGGCCGGACGCCCGGCGGCCTCCAAGTGCGCGGCGAGTTCGTGCGCGAGCCACCCGCCCGACGAGTAGCCCACCAGCACGACCCGGTCCAGCTTGCCGTTGTCCAGCAGGGCCCGCGCCTGCGCCCGCACCAGGGCGTCCAGGTCGGTCGGCACCCGCTCACCGGGCTCGAAGCCCGGCGGCCGAACCATCCACAACGGACGCGGCTGCGGCATCGCGGCGGCGAAGAACCCGTAGGCGACGTCGGTCATCGGGGCGATCGGCGCCGACGTGCAGACCAGCGCCGCGCCCGTGCCGTCCGCCATCCGGTACATCGGCGCGGCGGTCCCGTCCCCGAAGGTGGGGCGCAGGCTGCCCGCCGTACGGATCAGGTCCATGGCCGCGGCGGTGCGGCCCGCGCGGACACCGACGAGGTAGAGCGCGCTGAGCGTGCCGTCGCCCGCGTCCGCCTCGGCGGGTGCGTCGAGCGCAGCGGATGCGGCCTCGGGCAGCCGGGTGCCGAGGAACTCGGCGAGGTCGGTGACGGTCGGGTAGTTGAGGACGTCGGCCAGCTGCAGCTCGACGCCGGTCGCGGTGCCCAGCCGGTTGCGCAGGTCCACCGCGTTGAGCGACTCGAAGCCCAGGTCACGGAACGTGTCGTCGCGGGGGACGGCCCCGGGCGAGGCGTATCGCAGCACCACGGCGACGTGCTCGGCGATCAGGTCGGCGAGAGCGTCGTCGCGCTCGCCCGGCGCCAGCGTGGCCAGGCGGCGCAGCAGGGCACCGGCGGTCTCCTCCGCTCCACCGTCGTCCGCCGGGCGGCCGTCCATCCGGGGCAGCGCCGAGTTCAGCCAGTACCGTTCCCGCTGGAACGCGTAGCCCGGCAGGTCGATCCGGCGCCCACCGGTGCCGACGAGCGCGGCCGGCCAGTCGACGGCCACGCCCGACACGTGCGCCTCGGCCAGCGCGGCCATCCACCGGTCGAGGTCGCCCTCGTCGCGGCGCAGCGTGCCCAGGGCCGCGACGGGGGCCCCGACCGCGTCGAGCGTCTCGCGGACGGCCGGCAGGAGCACCGGGTGCGGGCTGACCTCGATCAGCTTCAGGTTGCCGCCGTCCAGCAGCGTGTTGACCGCCCGGTCGAACCGAACCGGCTCGCGCAGATTGCGGTACCAGTAGGCGGCGTCCAGCGGTACGGCCGCCGTGTCGTGCCAGTCACCGGTGACCCCGGAGACGTAGGGCACGGTCGCGGCCTCGGCCCGGATCCCGGCCAGCCCTTCGAGGAGCCGGTCGCGGATCGACTCCACCTGGTAGGAATGGGCGGCGTACCCGATCGGCAGCCGCCGGGTGGCCACATTCCGGCGCGCGCACCCGGCGAGCAGCGCGGCCAACTCCGTGAGGTCACCGGAGACCACCGTGGATCGGGGCCCGTTGACGGCGGCGATCTCGAGGCGGCGCGACAGCAGGCCGCCGGTCTCGTCGGGGGACAGGCCCACCGAGGCCATCCCGCCCAGCCCGGTCAGCTCGGTGAACAGCCGGCTGCGCAGCGCTGACACCCGCATGGCGTCGGGCAGCGTCAACGCGCCGGCCAGCCACGCCGCGGCGATCTCCCCCTGCGAGTGCCCGGTGACGGCGGCGGGCCGCACACCGCAGGACCGCCACATCTGGGCCAGCCCGGCCATTATCGCGAGCAGTGTGGGTTGCAGCACGTCGGGCCGCTGCTGAGGCGGTGTGCCGTCCTCGCCGCGCAGCACCGCACCCAGCGACCATTCGACCACTTCGGACAGCGCGTCCTCGCACGCCGCGATCGTCTCTCGGAACACCCGCGAGGTCCGCAGCAGCTCCCGCCCCATGCCCGGCCACTCGCTGCCCTGCCCGGGAAAGAGGAACGCGACGCCGCCGTCCGCACCGGCGTGCCCGAGGACGACCCGCGGCGAGGGCGTCCCTTCGGCCAGGGCGTCGAGGCCGGCAAAGCCGTCCCCGCGGTCGCTCAGCACCACGGCCCGGTGCGGGTGGTGGGTGCGTCGGCAGAGAACGTACGCGACGTCGGCAGCGCCCGCCTTTGCCGTCAACCCGTCGAGGTGCCCACGCAGGCTGCGCGCCTGAGCGGCCAACGCCGCCGCGCTGGTGGCCGAAAGCGTGAGCGGCAGCACCGCCGGCACACCGTCCTCCTCACCGCCGGCGGACCCCGCCGGAGTGTCCGCCTCGCCGGGTGCGGGCGGCTCCTCCAGGATCAGGTGGGCGTTGGTGCCGCTCATGCCGAAGGCGCTGACCGCCATGCGCCGGGGCCGGCCGCCGGTCTCGGGCCAGGGGGTGGCCTCCGCCAGGGGGCGCAGGGCCGTCTTCTCCCAGTCGACGTGCGGCGTGGGCCGGGAGAAGCCGGCGATCGGGGGCAGCAGGCCGTGCCGCAGCGCCAGGACCGTCTTGACGACGCTGGCGATGCCGGCCGCCGCTTGGGTGTGCCCGAGGTTGCCCTTGTTGGAACCGATATGGAGCGTGCGTTCTCTGCGAGAGCCGTACGTGGCCGCGAGCGCTTGCGCCTCGATCGGATCGCCGAGCGTGGTGCCGGTGCCGTGCGTCTCCACCGCATCGACGTCGTCTCCGGTGAGCCCGGCCCGTTCGAGCGTCTCCCGGATGAGTTGCTCCTGAGCGTGCCGGTTCGGTGCGGTGAGCCCGTTCGACGGCCCGTCGTGGTTGACCCCCGACCCGCGCAGCACGGCCAGCACCCGGTGCCCCAGGGCGCGGGCCCGCGACAGCTTCTCCAGGACGACCACGGCCGCGCCCTCGCCCCACGCCGTGCCGTCGGCGTCGGCGGAGAACGGTTTGATCAGGCCGTCCGGGGCCAGTGCCCGCTGCTGGGAGAACTCGATGAACCGGGCCGGGGTGGCGGTGACCGCGGCCCCGCCGGCGAGCGCGAGCCTGCACTCGCCCAGATGCAGGGACTGGGCCGCCAGGTGCACGGCTACCAGCGACGATGAGCAGGAGGTGTCGACGCTCAGCGCCGGCCCGTGGACGCCGAGCAGATAGGCGATGCGGCCCGAGGCGACGCTGACCGCGTTGTTGATTGAGATCTGGCCGATCAGGTCGGGCGGGATCTCGGCCAGGTTGGTGGTGTAGTCGCCGGCCGAGATCCCGGCGAACACCCCCGTGTCGGTGCCGCGCAGCGCGGCCGGGTCGACTCCGGCGTCTTCGAGGGCGTGCCAGGCGGTCTCGAGCAGGATCCGGTGCTGCGGGTCCATCACGATCGCCTCACGCGGCGCGATACCGAAGAAGCCTGCGTCGAAGCCGGTCGCGGTGTCCAGGAAGCCGCCGACGCGGACGTACGTCGTGCCGGGCGCCGGCGCCTGCGGGTTCGGGTCGTAGACGCTGGCGGTGTCCCAGCCTCGGTCGGCCGGGAAGTCGGTGATCGCGTGCTTGCCCTGCGAGAGCAGCTCCCACAGGTCGTCGGGGGTGTCCGCGCCGCCGGGGTAGCGGCAGGCCATGCCGACGACCACCACCGGGTCAGTGTCCGGGCGCAGGGCCTCGCGCAGCCGGGCCCGGGTGTCGTACAGCTCGGTGGTGACGCGTTTGAGGTATTCGGCGAGTTTCGTTTCCTGGGACATGCGAACGACACCTCTCAGCCGAATTCACGGTCCACGAAGTCGAACAGTTCCTCCACAGTGGTCGCCGAGCGCAGCGCCGCCCGGTCGTCGCCGGGCGTCAGCACGTCCAGCAGCGCCCGCAGCCGGGTACGCACCTTGCCGCGCGACTCGTCGTCCAGTCCGGCAGCGCCGGCCTCCAGGGCCGCCAGCCCGTCCAGTACCGAGGGGGCGGGCGCCGGTTCGGCGGGCGCTGCGGCGGTCCGCGTGAGCTCGGCGTCGAGGTGCTCGATCAGGGCGAGCGGCGTCGGCTGGTCGAAGGCGAGGGTGGCGGGCAGCTGCAGCCCGGTCGCGCCGCCGATCCGGTTGCGCAGCTCCACCGAGGTGAGCGAGTCGAAGCCCAGGTCGTGGAAGGGCAGTTCGACGGCGACCTCGTCGGCCGAGGCATAGCCGAGCACTGCGGCCACGTGAGTGCGGACGAGTTCGCGCAGCCGCCCGCCCCGCCGCGCCGGGGCGAGTGCCCCCAGGGCCTCGGGCGACACCGCCGACGCGGACCGGGGCCGGACCGCGCGGCGCCGAGCGGAACGCCCGGCGAGTTCGCGCAGCATCGCCGGGACGTCGTGCTCGTCGAGCCCGGCGATCGTCGTCAGGTCGAGGCGCATCGGGGCGAGCATCACCCGGTCGCTGGTCCGCGCCGCGTCCCACAGGTCCAGGCCCTGCTCGGTGGTCAGGCCGAGCATGCCGCCGCGGCCCAGCCGGGCCCAGTCGGCGGCGTCGAGCCGGCCCGCCATGCCCGCACCCGAGGGGTCGTCGCCGCCGAGCGCCCACGGCCCCCAGGCCAGCGACGTCGCGGGCAGCCCCGCGGCGCGTCGCTCGGTCATGAGCGCGTCCAGGAACGAGTTGGCTGCGGCGTACGCGCCCTGCCCGGCCGCGCCGAGCACCCCGGCCGCGGAGGAGAAGCACACGAACTCGGCCGGCGGCGCGTCGCGGGTCAGCTCGTGCAGGTGCCAGGCGCCGTCGACCTTGGGGCGCAGCACCCGCTCCAACTGCTCGCCGGTGATCGAGCCGAGCACCCCGTCGGCCAGCACGCCCGCGGCGTGCACGACGGCGCCCAGCGGGTGCTCCGGCACGACGGAGTCCAGCACGCGCCGGACGTCCTCGCGGCAGCCGATGTCGCCGGCGACCACCGACACCGTGGCCCCGGCCGCGGTCAGCTCGGCGACCAGCGCGTCGGTTCCGGGCGCGTCCGAGCCGCGCCGGCTGAACAGCAGTAGCCGCCGGGCCCCACCGCGGGCCAGGTGCCGGGCCAGGTCGTGGCCCAGCCGGCCGGAGGCGCCCGTGATCAGTACCGTGTCCTCGGGCCGGGCCGTCCGCGGCACGGTGAGCACGACCTTGCCGACGTGCCGGGCCTGGCTGACGAAGCGCAGCGCCTCCGGCGCCCGCCGGATGTCCCAGTCGCGTCGCGGCGGCAGGTGCAGCACACCCCGCTCGAAGAGGGCGAACAGTTCGGCGCTCAGGTCGGCGATCCGGTCCGGACCGGCGGACTCGACCAGGTCGAACGCCTGGTACGCGATGCCACGGCCGGCGAGTTCCGCGCGGTCGCGCGGGTCGGCCTTGCCGATCTCCACGAACCGTCCGCCGGGGGCGAGCAGCCGCAGCGAGGCGTCCAGGAACTCGCCGGTGAGCGAGTTCAGTACGACGTCCACGCCGCGTCCCCCGGTGATCGCGCGGAAGCGCTGCTCGAAGTCGGTGGTGCGGCTGGAGGCGAGGTGGTCGTCGTCTAGTCCGAGGTCGCGCAGCACCGCCCACTTGCCGGCGCTGGCCGTGGCGAACACCTCGGCGCCCAGGTGACGGGCGAGCTGGATCGCCGCGATGCCCACGCCCCCGGCCCCGGAGTGGACGAGGACGGTCTCGCCGGCCCGCAGGCGGGCCAGGTCGGCGAGACCGTGGTACGCGGTGAGCCAGGCGATCGGCAGGGCCGCGGCGTCCTCAAAGGACCAGCCCGGCGGCATCGGCGCGACCAGGCGTTCATCGGTGACCGCGACCGCCCCGAACGCGGCGCCGAACACGCCCGTCACCCGGTCGCCGGGGCGTACCCGGGTCACCTCGGGGCCCACCTCCCGCACCATGCCCGCGGCCTCGGCGCCCGGCATCGCGGACCCGGGGTACATGCCCAGGGCGATCAGCACGTCGCGGAAGTTCACGCCGGCGGCCCGCACCTCGACGCGTACGTCGCGGTCGCCGAGCGGCTCCAGGGCCTCGGGGAACGGCACGAGCGCGAGGTCGTCGAGGGTGCCCGCGCCGGACGCCGCGAGCCGCCAGGCCGGCCCTTCGGGCACGCTCAACAGGCCGTCGGCGTCGGCCGGTCGCAGCACGGGCACGAGTACCCGGCCGTCGCGCACCGCGACCTGCGGGGCGCCCGTGGTCAGCGCCAGGGCTACCGCGGTGTCCTCCGGAGTGTGCTCGTCGACGTCGACCAGCACGATCCGGCCGGGGTGCTCGGCCTGCGCGGCGCGCGCCAGGCCGAGCGCGGGCGCCGCGATCAGGCCGGCCGTCTCGCCGGGCCCGGCGGCGACCGCGCCGCGGGTCAGCACCGCCAGCCGCGTGCCGGCGTGGCGCGCGTCGGCGAGCCACCCGGCCAGGTCGCCGGTCACCCGCTCGACGGTGGCGCGGACCAGGGCGGGAACGTCGTCGCCCTCCTCGGCCACCACGCGATACACCTCGGCCTGCGCATCGACGGACCCGGTGGCCTCGACCCAGTCGAGGCCGAGCAGGGCCCGGTCGCCGCGGCGGCCGGACGGCGCCGACAGGCGGGCCGGGATCGGCCGCCAGACCAGGTTCTCCACGGTCGCCACCGGCAGGCCGACGTCGTCGGCGAGGGTCAGCTTCACCTGCCCGTCGGTGCCGCGCACCCGGACCCGGAGCTTGGCCAGGCCGGGCCGGTGCAGGGTGAACCCCGACCAGGTGAACGGCATGACGCCCGTGCCGGTGTCGACCGGCCGCAGGTACGGGCCGAGCCCCACGGTCTGCAGCGCCGCGTCCAGCAGCGCCGGGTGGATGCGGTAGTGGCCGGCCTCGCGCTCGTGCTCGGCGGGCAGGGCGACCTCGCCGTACACCTCGGTGCCGCCGCCAGGCAGCTCGCGCAGCCAGACCCGACCCATCCCGCGGAACGCGCCGGTGTAGTCCCAGCCGCCGGCCAGGTCGGGCCGCTCGTAGATGCCGCCGCCGATCGTCGGCACCAGGCCGGTCGGCGGCCACGAGGTCAGCTCCGGCTCGCCGGGGGAGCCGCCGGGCGCGAGCAGGCCTGCGGCGTGCTGCTGCCAGGGGCCGTCATCGCCGGGGCGGGAGAACACGCGTACGGTTCGGGTGCCCGTGTCGTCGGGGGCGCCGACCTGGATCTGGATCCGGACGCCGCCGTTTTCGGGCGGCAGCAGCGGCGCCTGCAGGGTCAGCTCGCGCAGCACCTCGCACCCGGTCAGCTCGCCGGCGTGCAGGGCCATCTCGACGAACGCGGTCGCGGGCAGGATCAGGGTGTCGTGCACGCGGTGCCCCGCCAGCCACGGGTGCTCAGCCAGCGAGAGCCGCCCGGTCAGGACGCGGCCGTCGCCGTCGGCGAGGTCGACCACCGCACCCAGGAACGGGTGCGCGGAGCGCCCGAGCCCGGCGGCGGCGACATCGGCGGCGCCGGCCGGCGCGGACAGCCAGTAGTGCTCGTGCTGGAACGGGTAGGTGGGCAGGGCCACGGCGCGAGGAGCGGCCGGGGCGAACACCGCGTGCCAGTCCACGGTGGCCCCGTGCGCCCACGCCGTCGCCAGCGCGCGCAGCACCGACTCGTCGTCGTCGTGGCCCTTGCGCAGCGTGGGCACGGCGACCGCCTGCTCGACCAGCGGGCTGAGCACCGCGTCGGGGCCGAGTTCGAGCAGGACGTCGACGCCCTTGGCGAGCACGGCGTCGAGCCCGTCGCGGAAGCGGACCGTGCGGCGTACCTGTTGGGCCCAGTACGCGGGTGAGGTGAGCTGCCCGGCGGTGGCGAGGCGGCCGGTCACGTTGGAGACGATCGGGATCCGGGGCTCGTGCGCGGTCAGGCCCGCCACGACGGCCTCGAACTCGGCGAGCATCGGCTCCATCAGGGGGGAGTGGAAGGCGTGGCTGACCCGCAGCCGCCGGGTGCGCCGTCCCTCGCCGGCCCAGAGGCTCTCCAGGCGTTCGATCTCGGCGAGCTCGCCGGACACCACGACGGCGTCGGCCGCGTTGACGGCCGCGATCGCGACCCGGTCGCCGCGCCCTTCCAGTGCGGGCAGGACGTCGTGCTCGGGCGCGCGTACGGAGAGCATGGCGCCGCCCTCGGGCAGCGCGGCCATCAGCCGTCCCCGTGCGGCGACCAGCCGGCAGGCGTCGGCGAGCGACCACACCCCGGCGACGTGGGCCGCCGCGATCTCCCCGATCGAGTGCCCGAGCAGGACACGCGGTCGCAGGCCCCAGCCCTCGTAGATTCGGAACAGCGCGACCCCGACCGCGAACAGGGCGGCCTGGGCGTGATCCGTACGGTCGAGCAGGCCGCCGTCGGGTGCCGTGAGAATCTCGCGCAGCGGGGTTTCCAGATGTTTGTCGAGCTCGGTGCAGATCTCATCGAAGACCGGGTTCTCCTTGGCCAGCGCAAGGGCCATGCCCGGGCGCTGCGAGCCCTGGCCGGTGAAGAGCATCCCGACGCGCCCGGCCGTGGCGACACCGGTCACGACCTCGGGGCCCGGTGCACCGCCGGCGAGGCCGTGCAGCCCGTTCAGCAGGCTGTCGCGGTCGCGGCCGAGCAGGACCGCCCGGTGCCGGAACGCCGACCTGGTGGTGGCCAGCGAGAATCCGAGGTCGGCCGGGCCGGTGCGCCCGGCGACGTCGAGCAGCCCGGCGGCCTGCGCGGGCAGTGCCCGCTCGGTCTTGGCGGAGACCGGCAAGGCGAGCACGGGCAGCGTGCCGGCCTCCACCTCGTGCTCGTCCTCGTCCTCGGGCGCCTCCTCGAGGATCAGGTGGGCGTTGGTGCCGCTGATCCCGAACGAGGACACCGCGGCGCGGCGCGGCCCGTGCCCACGCTCCCACTCCACCGGCTCGGTGAGCAGCGTGACCGCACCCCGCCAGTCGACCTTCGCGGTGGGCTCGTCCACGTGCAGCGTCCGAGGCAGGCGCCGGTGCCGCATCGCCATGATCATTTTGAGGACGCCGGCCACGCCGGCGGCGGCCTGGCTGTGCCCGATGTTCGACTTCACCGAGCCGAGGCGCAGGGGGCGCTGCGGCGCCCGGTCGCGGCCGTACGTGGCCACCAGCGCCTCGCCCTCGATCGGGTCGCCCAGCGCCGTGCCCGTGCCGTGCGCCTCCACCGCGTCCACGTCGCGCGGCGACAATCCGGCGTCGGCCAGCGCCGCGCCGATCACCCGCCGCTGCGCCTCGCCGTTGGGCGCCGACAGGCCGTTGCTGCGGCCGTCCTGGTTGACCGCCGAGCCGCGCAGCGTTGCCAGCACCCGGTGCCCGTTGCGGCGCGCGTCGGAGAGGCGTTCCAGCAGCACGACCCCGGCGCCTTCGGCCCAGATCGTGCCGTCCGCGCCGGCCGCGAACGACCGGCAGCGGGCGGTCCGCGAGATGACGCCCTGACCGCAGAACTCCACGAAGCTGCGCGAGGTGCTCAGGATCGTCACCCCGGCCGCCACCGCCAGGGAGCACTCCCGGACGCGCAGCGCCAGCGCCGCCTGGTGGATCGCGACCAGCGACGACGAGCACGCCGTGTCCACGGTGACCGAGGGGCCGGTGAAGTCGAAGAAGTACGACACCCGGCCCGACACCACGCTGGCGATGTTGCCGATGATGCCGTGGGGCGAGTACGGCGACGCCTTCCACAGGGTGTCGTAGTCGTGCCCGGTCACTCCGCAGAAGACGCCGGTGTCGCTGTCGCGTAGCGTCTCGGGGTCGATGCCGGCGGACTCCAGGGCCTCCCAGACGACCTCCAGCAGGACGCGCTGCTGCGGGTCCATCACCAGCGCCTCGCGCGGCGAGATGCCGAAGAAGCCCGCATCGAACGCTCCGGCGTCGATGAAGCCGCCCTCGCGCACGTACGAGCGCCCCTCCTGCCCGGCCTGAGGGTCCGGGTCGTACAGCGCCTCGACGTCCCAGTGGCGGTCGCCGGGGAACTCGCCGATCGCGTCGCGGCCCGCGTCGACCAGGTCCCACAGGTCCTGCGCCGAGCGCACCCCGCCGGGGAACCGGCAGCCGGTGCCGACCACCACGACCGGGTCGTCGGCGCGCTCCTCGCTCCGGCGCAGCTTCTCCTTCGTGGCGAGCAGGTCGGCGGTGACCTTCTTGAGGTACTGCCGCATCTTGTCGTCGGCGACGCGCACGTCGATTCCTTCGCTCAGGGCCGCAGGGTGACGGGCAGGGTCCGCAGGCCGCGCACCACGACGTGCTGGCGGTAGTCGAGCGCGCCCTCGTCGGCCTCGAACCCGGACGGTCGGGTCGCGAACGCGGACAGCGCGGTCTCCGCCTCCTGCTTGGCCAGCGCGGCGCCGATGCAGTAGTGCGGCCCGGCGCCGAAGGAGAGCTGGGTGCTCTTCGGCTTGCGGTCGGCCTTGAACCGGTCGGCCCCGGGGAACGCGGCCTCGTCCCGGTTGCCCGCGGCCAGCAGCAGCACCACGACCGTGCCCGGCTCGACCCGCAGCTCGCCGACCGTGGTGGGCCGCAGCACGACCCGGGCGGTGAGCTGCACCGGGGCGTCGTACCGCAGCACCTCGGTGACCAGCAGCGGCGCGATCTCGTGCCGTTCGCGCACCAGGGCCAGCTGGTCACGGTTGCGGTGCAGCGCCAGCACCCCGCTGGAGATCACGTTGGTCACCGACTCGTGGGCGGCGGCGAACAGGTTGAGCAGCACGTTGGTGATCTCGGGGCGGGTCAGCGACTCGCCGCCGTCGCGGACCTCGATCAGGCTGGAGATCAGGTCTTCGCCCGGCTGCCGGCGTCGCTTGTGGATCAGGTCGGCGAAGTACGCGTGGATCTCGAACGAGGTCTTCGCGAAGCCGCCGACCTCCTCCTCGCTGAACAGCTCCGGGCTGCGGAACGCGGCGGACAGCGTCGGCACCTCGGTGGCCAGGGCCAGCTCGTCCGACCAGTCCTTGAGCATGGCCACGTCGCCGTCGGGGATCGCCATCAGCTCGCAGATCACGCCCAGCGACACGCGGGTCGCGTACTCGACGACGTCGAACGAGCCGCGATCCGCCAGGTCGGCGTAGACGCGGTCGACGGTGCCGCGGATCATCGGCTCGTACCGGCCGGTGATCCGCGGGGTGAACGACTTGGAGATCAGGTTGCGCTGGCGGCCGTGCTCGGGCGGGTCCATGAAGAACAGCGACTCGAGCACCATCAGCGAGCTCGACCGAGGCAGCACCTCGGCGATGCTCGGGTAGCCGAGGGTGTCGTTGCCCATCGCCGGGTTGCGCAGCACCGCCATGCAGGTGGCGTGGTCGCCGACGACGACCAGGTCACCGGCGCGCAGCGGGCTGGCCGCCCGCAGCTCGGCGAGGATCGGGTACGGGTCGCGGCGCACGGAGTGGTCGAGGAGCGCGAACAGCGGATTGGTTTCCAGCGGACCGGGCACGGTGCGGTCTCCTGACGACGACAGTGACGGAGTCGATCCGCTGCGGCCGATACTAGGATCGGGCAACGGATTCGCGCCCCTACCAGGATGAATGGTTTCCGCCCCGGCCCCGACGGACCGACGTCTCCGACGCACAATCGGTGGCCGCCCTCGCCTCGGCGACACAGGCCGAGGGTGACGGTCGATGTATCTGGCGAGCTCTCGGTGATCCGCCGCTGTCCAATGAGGAAAGCGCGCCTACCACATTTTCTGACGGCCGGGTGCCGTCAATGTGAGGGATGGGGACCATGCTGCCCCGCAGGTTAACCTGCGGTTCGCGGTCGGCGCTGGTCATCGCGTTCCCCCGGAGAAGGAAGGCGAAACCGGGTTATGAGTACGACGCACGGGCATTATGTTCAGCGGTTGCTGACCCAATTCGACGCCGATCCGGATCGGGCCGCGATAGTCAGTGGCGGTGTCATCCTCACCGCGGGGGAGATCGCCGACGCCACTCGCCGGGCCGCGGCGGCGATGGGCCGCCAGGGCATCACCCGCGGGGACGTCGTGTGCATTTTCACCGAGCCCAACACCGCCGCCACCTTGATTCTGCGCTGGGCGGCCAACCTGCGGGGGGCGACCGCCGCGCACGTGCGCGGTATGAGCGCGGTCATCCCCGACGACGAACTGCGGCTGGAGTCGCAGCGCGCCGTCGTCGCGGACCTGGGCGCACGGATGCTGGCGGTCGACGCTTCTCACGAGGGGCGGGCGCGCGACCTGCTCGCGACCGGGGCCGAGCGTCCGGTCCTGGCGGTTCTCGGGGCCGGGGGTCCGGACACCGTGGACCTGACCGCCGGATCCGGCGACGGCGCCGAGCCCTGCGCGGACATCACCGACGACGACCTCGCGGTGATCACCCAGACCAGTGGGTCGAGCGGCCTGCCGAAGGGCGTCTGCTGGACCTTCGGGGTCAAGAACGACATGGTCGCGTCCGCACCGTGGCTGCCACCCATTGCCGGCGCGAGCGCGGCCGGCCGCCCCGGCCGGACGAATGTCCTGATCACCGCGCCGCTCACCCATTCCAGCGGGTTCGCCGCGGACGACACGCTCGTCTCCGGTGGAATGGTGGTGCTGCACAACGGCTTCGAGGCGGGGGCCGTGCTGCGCGCGGTCGCCCATCACCGGATCAGCCGGCTCATGCTCGGCACTCCGCAGGTGAACGCGCTCGTCGAGCATCCGGACCGGGCGGGCACCGACCTGTCCACCTTGACCGAGCTGTTCTACATGGGCAGCCCCGGGGCACCGCTCCGGCTGCGCGAGGCCCGGGAGATCTTCGGTCCGGTGCTGATCCAAGGCTACGGCACAAGCGAGGCCGGCGACGCGATCACCGTGCTCTCCCCGGACGACCACAAGGACCTGCGCACCTGCGGCACCGTCGGCCGGCCGGTGAACCCCGAAGCGCTGAGCATCCGGCACCCGGAGACCGGCGCGACCCTGCCCGTGGGCGAGATCGGCGAGGTCTGTGCGAAGCCGCGCTGGCCGTCGGCCGGTTACTGGCACGAGCCCGAACTGACCGAGGCGCTCGTGCGGGACGGCTGGATCCGCACCGGCGACCTCGGGCACCTTGACGCCGACGGCTACCTGCACCTGAGCGGCCGGCTCTCGGACATGATGAAGGTCAAGGGCATCCGGATCCATCCCGAGGCCGTCGAAAGGGTGCTGAACCAGGCGCCCGGCGTGTCCCAGGCCGTGGTGTGCGGCGTGGAGGACCCCGACCGTGTGGAGCGGATCTATGCCGCCGTCGTGCCGAAGCCCGGCGCCACCGTGGACCCTGAGGAGCTGCGCCGCCATGTCGCCGAGGCACTGTCCGACAGCTACGTCCCCAGCTTGATCGAAATTCGCCGGGAACTGCCGGTGATCGGCCCGGGCAAACCTGATCGGGTCCAGCTGCGGGCCGATGCCCGAGCGGCATTGACCCGGTCCGGCTCCCGGGTCCAGCACTCCAGCCGTACCTGATGAAGTCGGAGTCTTCGCTGGTAGTGGGCTGTTTTGACGCGGTATTGGTGGCGGCCCCCTTTTTGGCCTTGGCGGAGACGTGCCGGCCGACGAGGTGGAGCACTGGGACGTGCCGTACGACCTGGGCGCGACCGCTACGCAGCGGGCCGAGATCCGTGCCCACATCGACGCCGGCCAGCCGGTTCCGACCGGGTACGGAAATCCGCTCTATCCGTACGGTACCGGCCTGATCTGGTAGTACCCGCTCACGAGCGAGACGGCTCCACCGGGTCGACCCGGTGGAGCCGTCTCATCCGGCGCCTACGGACAAACATTCACGCCCGCAGCAGTGCTGTAGCCCGACCGTTGACGAGGCAGCCCCGGTAGAGCGGCAGGACGGAGGAGCAGTTCAGGTTGTCTACGCGGGCTATACCTTGGCGCTAGCTTTCTTGGCGGTGGTGGACTGGCCGACTGCCTGGGTGAACACCGGTAGGTAGCCGTTGGCCTGCCCGGTCACCATCGGGTGGTACGAGTTCGACAGGTTCAGGATGTCGACCGAGTGGATCCACTTGTTGCCGCTGCAGATCTGGTGGCCTACGAAGATGCTGCGTACGTCGGCGAAGGTGAACCCGGCGCGGGCCGCGGCGGCGGCGGTCAGGCTGTCGGCCAGGTTGATGCCCTCGTTGACCTTCGCGCGGGCCGCCTCACCGATCCCGACGCAGGCCGTGCCGAGTTGGTAGAAGACCGGGTAGCTCAGCACCACGACCTTGGCGTTCGGGGCCTTGTTGCGGATCGCGGTGTAGGTGCGGTCGAGCAGGCCGGGGAGGTTGGCCCGGGCCTGTGCCTGGGCCGCGTCCACCGCGGCGATACAGGCACTGGAGCCCTTGAGGGCACAGGTGGACATGATGTTGCCGAACCCGGCGTCGTTGCCGCCGATGGTGATGCTGACCAGGGTGGTCTGCGAGCTGAGCGCGGCGACCTGCGAATTGATCACGTCGGTCGTCTTCGCGCCCCCGCAGGCCACCGACTTGTAGGAGGCCGGCGCGTTGGCCGCCGCCCAGAGGGCGGAGAACGCCTTGGTGCTGCGCTTGCAGTTGCCGCTCTCCGAGGTGTAGCTGCCGGCGCCGACCCCCGAGGCGTACGAGTCGCCGAGCGCCACGTAGTGGTGGCCGGCGGCCTGCGCCGGGTTGGCCAGCCCAAGTACCGCGAGCGTCGCGGAGAGCACACCTGCGAGCAGGGTCAGCATCCGGGTTCTGTTCATGTACCCCTCCATCGGTCAAAGGTTACGAAACGACCAATAGCAATTCGTCGATGCCTGAGGATACATGCCGCTTGGCTCATTGCAACGGCGTGCGACTACAAATCCAGCCGTCGCCGCGCTGTCCACGGCGCGCAGCGCCCCTGGACCTGCTGGAGAACACCTTCTACAAGCCCAACCGCGTCCTCGACCACGACCAGTTCTACGTCCGCGTCAACACGTGACCAGGCGAACCCGGGACGGGGTCGTCAGCGGCCCCGTCCCACCGGCCACAACTGCAGCCGGTAACGCTCGCCCTCTGTAGCGGGCAAGGCCCGAACGGCAGCCATCGCCGAAACGAAATCCTCGGCATGCTCTTCAATCAGCTCGGCTACCCGCTGCTGATGATAGGCGGTGACGCGCACGCCGTAGCGCCCGGCACCACCGGGCAACACCAGCCCAACCCGCACCGCAGGGTCATGTGACTCGTCAATACACCACTGCCCGTCGCCGAGTTCGACCTCGCCCTCGACCGCATACTCGAACGCCGGCTCATCCCCCAACAGCATCGGCCGCCGGTTCCAGACCTCGACGGCGACACGTACGCTGGCCGCGTCTGTCACCGTCCGCACTGCCACCGCGGAAACCGCGAACCCCACGTCCTCGGCATCGGCCTGCCGGCCCGCAGCGCTCATCTCGTCGAGATAGCCCTCGGTACGGGAATGCAGCCAAAAGACCGCGAACGACGGCGAGACAAGCATCTCCACAGCAGACAGACGCACGGCCACACCTCAATTCTGCCAGGGATTCAACGTGCCACCGTCGCGCGGCCTCCACAGACGTAGCGTGTACGCCCGAAGTTGGCTACCCATTACGGCGGACGGGACCGAGCATCGGCCGTGCGGGAATCGTGGGCGGCGGTGCGCGGACCAGGCGTTCGGGTTCACTGATCCGGGCGTGCCGTTTGACGGGTGTTCAGGCCGAGGTTGAGCCGGCGGGCGCATTCCAACAGGCCGACGCCCTTGTCGAGCAGGTCGTGGACCTGCTGCCACCGCTGCCGGGTGGTCACCGTCCGTTTGCCTTCCTGCGGCGGCGGGCCGGCGGTGGCCCAACATGAACTGTGCGCGGTGACCTCCTTGCGCACGGCCTCGGCGAGGTTGTGCCACAGATGCCAGCGGTCCGCGGCCTGCAACGCCTCGGGCAGCGCACGGCGGACCGCTTCGGCGTAGGCACCGGAGGAGTCCCGGCACACCACCTCGACACCGGGATGCTCACGCAGCCACGCGGCCCTCTCGCCCGGCCGGGTGCCGCCGTCCCGCGGCACCCGGCCGGGCGCCTGGGTCAGCCGGCGGCGGGCAGTTTTCCCGGCGCTTCGGGTACGTCGTCGGCCTCGGCGGCCAGCGTCGCGGTCACCTTCGCACCCGGCACGATCGTCGTCCGGACCGGCCGGGACTACTCACGTTGGCGATAGCTGCCCGGAGCGACGCGGGCGAAACTGGTCAGGCGGTTGGTGGGGGCGGAACCCGTTCACGCAGCGGCCGGAGGGGACAACATGACCGCGGTTTCTCTGCGTTTGAGAGACCATTCGTACGACGTACTCATCGGCCCGGGCGTGCGGACGGCGCTCGCCGGCGTCATCCGGCGGCTGGGCGCCGAGCGAGCCGTCGTCGTGTCGGCCCGCCCCCGGGAGTGGGTGCCCGACACCGGGGTGCAGAGCCTGGTGCTGCCCGCGCACGACGGCGAGCACGACAAGACCCTCGGTACGGTGGAGGCACTGTGCGGTGAGTTCGCCCGCTTCGGGCTGACCAGGTCGGACGTGATTGTCTCGTGCGGCGGCGGTACCACCACCGACGTGGTCGGGCTGGCGGCCGCGCTGTACCACCGGGGCGTACCCGTGATCCATCTGCCCACGTCCCTGCTCGCCCAGGTGGACGCCAGCGTCGGCGGGAAGACGGCGGTGAACCTGCCCGCCGGCAAGAACCTGGTCGGCGCGTACTGGCAGCCCAGCGCGGTGCTCTGCGACACCGACTACCTGACCACCCTGCCGCGGCGGGAGATGCTGAGCGGCCTCGGCGAGATCGCCCGCTGCCACTTCATCGGCGCGCCGGACCTGCGCGGGCTCACCCTGGCCGAACAGATCACCGCCAGCGTGACGCTCAAGGCCCGCATCGTGGAGACGGACGAGCGGGACACCGGAGTGCGGCACCTGCTCAACTACGGCCACACGCTGGGCCATGCGGTGGAGCGAGCCACCGGCTACGCCGTACGCCACGGCGAGGCGGTGGCCATCGGAACGGTCTTCGCGGGACAGCTCGCCGGGGCTCTCGGCCGCATCGGGCAGGCCCGGGTGGCCGAGCATCACGACGTCGTCCGGCACTACGGGCTCCCCGCCGCGCTGCCGGCCGAGGCCGATACCGCCGCCCTCCTCCGGTTGATGCGACACGACAAGAAGGCGCTCCGGGGATTCACCTTTGTCCTGGACGGACCGGAGGGCGCGGCACTGGTGAGCGACGTCCCGCCGGACGTGGTCGCGAGCGTGTTGGATCGGATGCCGCGAACGCCCGTGGCCGACCTGGTCGCTTCGCCCGACGGGGCTCGTCGATGACGCACTTTCCGCCGTTGGACGGCCCTCTCTCCGGGCGGCTGGAAGCGGCGTTGCGCAAGCCTGCGGCGCAGCAACCGGTGTGGCCTGATCCGCGTCGGGCACGAGACGCGGTGGCCGCGCTGAGCAGGGCCGAACCGATCGTGGCGCCGGACGAGACCGCCCGGTTGGCCCGTCAGCTCGCCGCGGTCGCCCGGGGCGAGGCGTTCCTGCTGCAGGGAGGCGACTGCGCGGAGACCTTCGCCGACAGCACCGACGCCCACCAGAGCGCCAATCTCCGAACGCTGGCCCACATGGCCGCGGTGCTCGTCCACCGTGCCGGACTGCCCGTCGTCAAGATCGCTCGAATGGCCGGGCAGTATGCCAAGCCCCGCTCCCAGGCCGTCGATGCCCGGGGTCTGCCCGTCTACCGCGGCGACATGGTCAACTCTGTCGAATCCACGCCCGCGGCCCGGACGCCCGATCCTGACCGGATGCTGCGAGCCCACGCCGGCGCCGCTGGCACCATGGGGCTTGTCCGCGAATTCCGTCGAGGCGGCCCCGCCGGCAGCGAGATCTACGTCAGCCACGAGGCGCTTCTGCTCGACTACGAACGGTCGCAGCTGTGGGTGGACACCAGCGGGCCGGAGCCTCGCCTGTCCAGTGGACTGGGGCACTTCCTGTGGATCGGCGAGCGCACCCGCCAGCTCGACGGCGCCCATCTCGCCTTCGCGGAGCTGTTGTCCAACCCCATCGGCATCAAGATCGGTCCGGCGACGACCCCGGAGCAGGCGGTCGAATATGTGCGCCGGCTCGACCCGCACGGCGAGCCCGGGCGGGTCACGTTGGTCAGCCGCATGGGGCACTCCCGGGTCCGTGACGTTCTGCCGCCGATCGTGGAGAAGGTCACCGCCTCCGGCTGCCAGGTGATTTGGCAGTGCGACCCCATGCACGGCAACACCTACATGTCGACGAACGGCTACAAGACCCGCCATCTTTGTCAGATCGTCGACGAGATCGCCGGCTTCTTCGAGGTGCACAGGCGGCTGGGCACCCACCCCGGCGGCATCCACGTGGAGGTGACGGGCGACGACGTCACCGAGTGTCTCGGTGGTACGCCGGCCGTCGCGGAGAAGGATCTGCCTGCCCGGTACGAGACGGCTTGTGATCCCCGCCTGAACGCGCAGCAGGCGGTGGGGCTCGCCTCCTTGGTCGCGGAGATGGTCGGGGCGTCCCGGACGTAGCGGACGCGAACTCAACTCGGGCAGCTGGGCGACCCGGAATCGCCGGGCATCCCGTCCGCGAGTTCGTTCCACATGACCGCCAGCTCCAGCCGGGACTTGACGCCGATCTTCTGGAATATCTTCCGGAGGTGGAACGCCACGGTGTGCCGGGAGAGGAACATCTGTGCCGCTGCCTGCCCGTTGGTGAGGCCGACGGAGACCAGCCGGGCCACGGCGTATTCGGTGTCGGTCAGACCGGGAATACCGCTGGACGGCCAGAATTTCGCCTGCGACTCCGGGTTGGATTTGATACTTCGCAGCTTGCTCCGGACGCGGGAGGAATCCCGCAGCGACCCCATCTCGGCGAACGATCGCATGGCCAGATCGAGGTTCTTCACCGCCTCCGGGTTCTCCTCGTCGTCCTCGGCCAGGACCAGGCCGATGTCCTCGATCGCCAGCGCGCGCGCCCACGGATCGGTGTGGGCCTCGGCGGCCAGCCGGATCTCCTCGACATCCCGGGCCAGGAGGCCCGCCGCGTGTGCCGCGGCCGCGCGTAGTTCGGGAATGTCGGGATTCTCGGTGGCGACCCGCTCGGACAACTGCACGCCGCAGCCGGCCCGGTCGGTCTGCCCTTGGCCGATCAGGAGCCGGACCAGCCACGGGATCGCGGCGGGCTCGTCGGCGAGCAGGGAACAGACTGCCGCTTCCGACTCGACCACCTTGCCGGCGAGCGAGGCGGCCTGCTCCGGGCCCTTCTCCGCTTCGGCGATCTGAATGACGATCCACATGGCCTGACCGCTGGGCACGAATTCGCGGCCGAAAACCGCGTCCTCCTTCAGCTGATTCGCATGATGAATACTCTTCAACAACTCGCCGCAACGCAATGCTGTTGTGGCCAGGATGGCGTTTCCGAGTGGCGTCCAGGTCGTCTGATGAGCCTCGTTCGCCAGCTGCATTCCGAGTTTCGACTGGCTGGCCGCACCCGCGATATCGCCGTTCGCAAGTTTAATCTTTGCTTCGACAAGTGTGGCGATGGCGGCAGATTTTCGGTGCTCGGTCAACGCGGGGCTGGCGCGTACTTCATCGATGATCTGCTGTGCCGCGCCGGTCCGCCGGATCAGGGTGTAGAGCAGCGCCTGTTGCAGACGCGCGTGCAGGGCACAGGGCTCGCCGCACCGATCGCAGCTGGCCAGGGTGGCGGCCTCGGTGTAGGAGAGGCCCAGGCCGAGATCGCCGGAGCGCCAGCTCGCCCGGGCCTGCGCGAGCATCTGAACGGTTAGGCAATTTTCGGAGGAAATGCCGTGGGAATCGTTCCGTCCAGACTTTGCTCGACGTGACCTGATCAAAGCCAATCCCCCAAATTGATCATGCCGATCCGGGCGGGTCGTCTATTAGTCGCAACCCACAGCCAGGCGGCCTTGCCTACTGCGGTGCGCTCCGACGTTACCATCGAAATGGATGAATAGAACACTGTTTTTTCACTGCTGGCGGCCAAATTCCCGGGGTGTTGTGGGGCGCGGTCGGCCGCACGATCGCAAAGGTGCTGGTCAGCGCATCGACGGCGCGTAGGTGCGGGCGGCGATCAGATCGCGGGCCATGCCCGGTTAGGCCGGTTCATCTGAGTATCACTCACGTTGACAGTTCGATGCCCGTCAAATGTGCTGGGGTGCATCGTCCGCCGTGACGGCCGGCAACCG
Source organism: Micromonospora sp. CA-111912 (assembly GCF_050948415.1). Taxonomy (NCBI): domain Bacteria; kingdom Bacillati; phylum Actinomycetota; class Actinomycetes; order Micromonosporales; family Micromonosporaceae; genus Micromonospora; species Micromonospora sp. CA-111912. The sequence goes on along the minus strand of NZ_CP192007.1, from coordinate 4,793,719 downwards.
CTGACGAATGACCTCCACGACCTGCTCGTTCCGGCCGGCCAGGTAGAAGTGACCGCCGGGCCGCACCACCACGTCGGTCGGCCCGGTCGTGTGCCCGGCCCAGGCGTGCGCCTCGTCCAGGCTCACGAGCGCATCTCGATTGCCGGTGAGCACGGTGACCGGGCAGTCCAGGACGTTGCCCAGGTGCACCTCGATCCACGGCGCGGGACAGGCGGCGAGCGCGTCATGCAGGCTCCACCCGGCCGGTTCCCGGGCCACTACCCGGTTTGACAGTGTCGAGTGGAGGCGCTGGTCAGCAGACCGGTCCACCGGCGACATGGATGATCTGGCCGGACACGAATGACGCGTGGTCGCTCGCCAGGAAGGCCACCACGTCGGCGATGTCCCTCGGCTGACCGACCCGGCGCAGCGGAATCGTCGCCGCGGCCTGCGCCTGGTGCTCCTCGACCGTACGGCCGGCCTGCGCCGCCAGTGCCGCGGTCATCTCGGTGGCCACGTAGCCGGGCGCCACGGCGTTGACGGTGACGTTAAGCGGGCCGAGTTCCAGGGCCAGCGTCTTGGTCAGGCCCTCGATCCCGGCCTTCGCCGCCGAGTAGTTGGCCTGGCCGACGTTGCCGACCGCGGCGATGCTCGACAGGTTCACCACGCGGCCCCAGCCGAGCTTGGCCATGTGCTCGGCGACCGCGTGCGTCATCAGGAACGTGCCCCGCAGGTTCACGTTGATGACCAGGTCCCAGTCGGTCGGCGAGAGATAGAAGAGCAGGTTGTCCCGGGTGACACCGGCGTTGTTGACCAGGATGCCGGGCGGCCCGAACCGGTCGACGACCTCGTCGACCGCCGTGCGGACCGAGTCGGCGTCGCTCACGTCGACCCCGATGGCCGTGGCGCGGCCGCCCGCCCGGTCGAGGCCGGCGGCGGCGGCCGCCGCCGCCACCGGATCGATGTCGAGGACGGCGACGTCGACGCCGTCCTCGATCAGCCGGCCGGCCACCGCGGCACCGATGCCCCGGGCCGATCCGGTGACGATGGCGACGCGGTTCACGCCGGCTCGGGCGTCAGCGTGACCGGCAGCGAGCTCATGCCGTGCAGGATGCTGGAGTAGATCCACCGCTCCGGCCCGTTCTGTTCCGCGGACGACACGAGGGTGCGCAGCGAGTCGAGCACCTCCTCCACCTCGATACGCGCCAGCGTGTGCCCCAGGCAGATGTGCGAGCCGAAGGCGAAGGTGAGGTGCTTGTTCGGCGTGCGGCCGAGGTCGAGGCGGTCCGGATCGGCGAAGACCTCGGGATCCCGGTTGGCCGAGGAGATCCAGACGCTGACGATGTCGCCCTTCTTGACCGGCTGCCCGTTGACCACGGTATCGCCGGAGGCCTTGCGCCCGCCGTGCAACGAGGGAACGGTCCAGCGCAGCACCTCGTTGGCGGCGGTGTCGAGGCCGACGGTGCCCTCCTTGAGAGCGCGCCACTGGTCCGGCCACTCGATCAGTGCCTGGAGGCCGCCGGAGATGGCATGACGTCCGGTCTCGTCCCCGCCGATGATCAGCCCGTAGCAGTTGGACATCAGGTCGGCGTCGCTGAGCGGGCGACCGCCGACGTGGCAGTTGGCCAGCAGGCTGACCACGTCGTCGGAGTCACTGCCGCGCCGGGTCTGCGCCAGGTCGGCGAAGTAGAGCAGAATCTCGCTCTTGGCCTGCCAGCTCTCCTGCGGCGGGGCGTCCGCGTAGTCGGAGCTCCACGCGTGCGAGGTGAGCCCGAGCAGATAGCGGCGGTCCGCCTCGGGCACGTCCATCAGACCGCAGATGGCGCCCAGCGGAACGTTCGCGGACACGTCGTGGACGAAGTCGCACTCGCCCTTGTCGATCGCCGCCCGGACCAGGTCGTCGATCGTCCGCCGGATCGCCTCGCGGATGCTCTTGAGCCGGCGGGGGGAGAACGCCGCGTTCAGCACGTTGCGCAACTGGGTGTGCTTGTCGCCGTCGGTCACCGCGAGCATCGAGCCGGACGCGGAGTCGCCACCGGTGAGCAGGGTCGCCAGCGCGTTGCCGCCCTCGGTGGTGAAGTGTTCCTTGTCGCGGTAAACCGTCATCGCGTCCGAGTAGCGGGTGAAGACCCAGAAGCCGGGACGGTCACCCTTGGGCGGGTGCCAGTAGTGGGGCCGCTCCTCGCGGAGCGCGCGCCACACCTCGGAAAGTTCGTTCTCGGCGTGCAGCACCGGGTCGGCGAGGTCGAGCGAATCGAGGAGCTCGGGGCTGACTTCTGGGCGGGTCATCGGCGGCCTTCCACGTGAGGAGTCGGGGCGGGCGGGGACGGCAGCGAGGTCGCCACCGAGGCGAGGGCACCGATCGTGGGGTTCCCCATGATCTCCGCAGGGGAGATGGCCAGCCCCGCCTCGCGAGCGCGCCGGATCAGCGAGATGGCCAGCATGCTGTCGCCGCCGAGCGCGAAGAAGTCGCTGTCGACACCGACCTCGGCGGCCTCCAGCAGCTCCTGGAAGATGGCGACCAGCGCGCGCTCCGCGGGGGTACGTGGGGCCTCCCGCGCAGGACTGTCCTGTTCGGCCACTTCGGGGAGCGCGGTCAGGTCGAGTTTGCCGTTCGGCGTCACCGGAAGGGCCTCGACGACGACGTACCCGGTCGGCACCATGTGCTCCGGCAACCGGCGTGCGGCGTGCTCGCGGAGGTGCTCGCGGGCGGGCGCCTCCCCGTCGGCGGCCACGACCCAGGCGACCAGCCGGGTGCGACCGGTGCCGTCCTCGCGTACGCCGACCACCGCGCGGGCGACCTCGGGAAGTTCCTCGAGCACCGCCGCCACCTCGCGCGGCTCGATCCGGAAGCCCCGCAGTTTGATCTGGTCGTCGGCCCGGCCGTGGAAGTCCAGGTTGCCGTCGTCGCGCCAGGAGGCGACGTCGCCGGTGCGGTACATCCGGGCGCCGGGCGGGCCGAACGGGTCCGTCACGAAGCGTTCGGCCGTCAACGCGGGCCGGTTGAGGTAACCCCGGGCGACACCCGGTCCCGCCACGTAGAGCTCCCCGCGGAATCCGGGTGGCACCGGCTGCAGCCCGGGACCGAGCACGTAGACGCGGGCACCGGCGATGGGCCGTCCGATCGGGGGACGGCCACCTCCCGTGAGCGGCCCGCTCTGAGTGGCGCAGACGGTGACTTCGGTGGGCCCGTAGGCGTTGACCATCCGGCGGTTCGCGGACCACCGCGCGGCCAGCTCGGCCGGGCACTCCTCGCCGGCGCTGATCAGGCCGCGGAGCCCGGGCACGGCCGCGGGGTCCATGCTGGACAGCGCCACCGGCGGGAGGATGGCGTGGGTGATCCGCCGCTCGACCAGGACCGCCGTCAGCGGCTCTCCGGCGAGGGGGCCCGGCGGCGGCACGACCACCGTCGCCCCCGCGGTGAACGCGCCCATCAGCTCGGCGACGAACGCGTCGAAGCTCGGTGACGCGAACTGCAGCACCCGGGCGGTGCTGTCCAGTCCCAGGCCCTCGCGCTTGGTCGCGGCCAGGTTCGCCAGCCCGGTGTGGGTGACCACGACGCCCTTCGGCCGGCCGGTCGTGCCGGAGGTGTAGATGACGTACGCCGGATCGGCCAGTCCCGGGGTGACCCGCGGAGATTCGTCCGTCCGTTCGCCGATCCCCGGGTCGTCGACGAGGACGCGCGGCCAGGGACGGTTCAGCGGGAGGTCGGACGACGCCGTCGTGCAGACCGCGATCGGGTCACAGTCCTCCAGCATGGCGGCGATCCGCTCTCGCGGATATCCCGGATCGACGGGGACGAAGGCGGCGCCGGTCCGGACGGTCGCCAGGAGCGCGGTGATCAGGTCCAGGGATCGTGGCAGCACGAGGGCCACCATCCGGCCCGGTGCCGCACCCACCTCGGCGAGGGCCGCTGCGAGCCGTCCGGCACGGCGGTCGAGTTCGGCGTACGAGGTCACGACGCCGTCCTCGTCCACCGCCGGCTGCCCGGCGTGCTCGTCGACGGCGTGCTGCCACAGCCGGCCCAGCGTCGCGGCGGGCTGCGGCTCCCGGAACGCGTTCCACTCGCGGAGCACCTGGCGGCGGGTGGCCGGGTCGAGGAGGTCCAGCCCGGCGACCGGTTGGCCGGGCGCCTCGCGGAACGCGCGGAGCAGGCGCACGACCATGTCGAGGAGACGCCCCGCGGGTTCCGCGCCGATGCGCCGCGGGTCGGTGACCAGGGTCAGGACGAGTTCGCCCGCGTCACGGTCCACCCTGAGTTCGGCCGTGGGCGGCCGGACCGGATCGGGCGGCGGGTCCCCGGCACGGGTGAAGCTGACCGCGGTGTCGAACAACGCGTCCGCTGCGGCGTCGAGCACGGCCCGCCCCCGCGGTCCCAGTCGGGCGTGCCCGGCCGAGGCGGCCACGGCGTCCCCGACCCGGTCCAGGACGGCGCCGATCTCCTCGTCCGGCGCGACGTCCACCAGGAGCGGCCGGAGCCCGGCCCCGAAGACCACCGGAGAGCCGGCGCCCAGCAGGTGCAGCAGCACCGCCCAGACCCCGAGCAGCGTGTTCTCCGCGGACGGGAACTCCGGGACCCGCCGCACGAGCGCCGGTACCCCGGCTGCCTCGTCGCCCGGCCGGGCGAGCCGGTCCCGCAGCAGGGAATCGCCGTCCACACCGTCCAGCGACGACTGCCAGAACCGCGCACCCAGCGCCTGCTCCCGCAGCAGGTTCCGATCCGGCTTCGCCGATCCCAGCAGGGGCAGCTCGGGTCTGACCTCGATGTCCACCGGAGCGTGGCGGTCGCCGAGCGCGTCCGCCACGTACGCCCGCAGGTCGGCCGGTCGTGGCGTGCAGCCGGACGTCGGCGTCAGCACCGCGTGGACCAGCGCCAGGCGGTCCTCGTCCTCGATTCCGAACACAGCCGCCTGGGCCACGTCCGCGTGCTCGAGGAGCGCGCGCTCCACCGCCTCCGGGTAGATCCGGACGCCGTGGCCCTTCAGGACGCCGTCGAGCCGGCCGTCGAGGGTCAGGTACCCCGACTCGTCGAGCCGTCCGACATCGCCGGTGTGCACCCACCCGTCGCGGACCGTCCGCGCGGTCTGCTCCGGGTCGTTCCAGTAGTGGCTCATCGCCCAGCCCCCGGACGAGCAGATCTCGCCGGCGACGCCCGGCGGGAGGACCCGGTCGTGGTCCTGCGGATCGCGGATGGTGATCCGGACGTTCGCCGGGGGCCGTCCGACGGTGCGGCGCAGGTCGGGGTCCAGGTGGTCCTCCGGGGTGAGCAGGGTGACCATGCCGGTCTCGCTCGTGCCGTAGACCTGGAACAGCACCGGGTCGAGCGACTTGGCGGCGGCCGCCAGCCGCTCCGGCGCGGCCGGGCTCCCGGTGTAGAACACCTCGCGCAGGCTCGAAAGGTCGTAGCCGTCGAACGCGCGGTGCTCGGTGAGGGCGTAGACCTGGGGAGAGGCGAGGACGAGCCGGGTGACGCGGTGCCGTTCGACGGCCCGGAGCACCGCTTCGGCCTCGAACCCGTGGTGCAGCACCACGCTGCCCCCGGCGATGATCGCGTCATCGGCGGAGAAACCGCTGGAGTGGGTCAGCGACCCGGTGATCAGGCAGACCGCCGGCCGGGCCCCGGCGGCGGCAGCGGCCATGTCGTTCTTGACGGCGAACGGCCAGCTGATGCCCTTCGGCCGTCCCGACGAGCCGCTGGTGAACGTCACCACGGCGATCTCCGGCGGCTCGGCCGTCGAGTCGTCGAACGGCGTCTCCGGGGGCCGGGTCATGTCCAGCACGTCCGGTCCGGACGGACCCGGGGCGGCGAGGGCGAACGGAGATCCGGCCGCGGCCCGCAGCCCGCGCGCCCGGTCGAGGTTGTCCTGGTCCACCGCGAGCACCGCCGGCCGGAGGTCGGCGAGGATCTCGGCCTGGACGCGAGGACCCATTTCGTCCCGAGGGTCCGCGGCGTTGACCCCGCGGATGTGGACCGCCGTCGCGCCGACGAGGTTCACCCCGTAGCGGTAGACCAGCGTGGCCGGCGTGTTGGGGCTGGTCAGCACGGCGACCGAGGCGCCGGGGCCGACACCGGCCGAGCGCATCCACGCGGCTGTCGTGCGGATCGCCCTGGCGAGGCGCTCGGCCGAGAACGGCTCGTCTCCGAGCGTGACGGGAACGGCGGCAGGATCGGCGTCGAGCCGGCCGAGGATCTGGCGGACGTAGTGCTCATGCCCCCGCAACGGTGATCTCCAATGCAGCTCGACGATCGCGGCCGACGGATCGGCCGCGAGGCTGGGCGCCGGCGCAGGCCAGGCCGTCGTGACGGTTTGCAGGGCAACGCTAGGTGCCGTGCCGGCCGTCGTGGATCCCTCGCGTTGACGGTGGTTGCCGGTGCCGGGTGCTGTTCCCCGCCGGCACTGTCAGGGCAAGCGATGGGGCACGCCGACTCGCCTGCGTATGGTCGCGAGACATGGCTTCCCTGACCCCGCGCGCCGACGTCCTCGTGGTCGGCTGCGGTCCGAGCGGTGCCGTGCTCGCGAGCCTGCTGGCCCGCCGGGGCCGGCGGGTGACCGTGCTCGAGCGGCATCGGGAGGTCTTCGGGCTGCCCCGGGCCACCAGCTTCGACGGCGAGACCGCCCGTCTGCTGGCGGCGGCGGGTGTCGGCGCCGGCCTGCCCGGGATATCGGTGCCCGCGACCGGCTACCAGTGGCGCGGCACGGACGGGCAGGTCCTCCTGGACATCGCCTTCAGCGAGGCCGGCCGGTACGGGTGGCCGGACGCCAACACGATGCACCAGCCCGCGCTGGAGCAGCTGCTCGGCGCCTCGCTGGCGGCCGAACCCGGGGTCGAGGTCCGGCGTGGCCTGTCCGTCGTCGGCATCAGCCAGACCGACGACGGCGTCACCGCGATCGCCGAGGACGAAACCGGGGCCACCCACACCTTCCGGGCCGGCTGGCTGGTCGGCTGCGACGGGGCCAACAGTGTCGTCCGCGAACTGGCCGCCGTGCCGATGACCGACCTGGGGTTCTCCTTCGAGTGGCTGCTGTGTGACGTCGCGCTGCACGAGCCCCGCGAGTTCGAGCCGACGAACCTGCAGCTGTGCGACCCGGCCCGGCCCACGACGCTGGTGGGCAGCGGGCGCGACCGGAGGCGCTGGGAGTTCATGTGCCTGCCGGGGGAGTCCGCCGCCGAGCTGGACAGCGTCGAGACGGCGTGGCGGCTTCTGGCACCGCACGGCGTCACGCCGCGCACGGCGACGCTGTCGCGCAGCGGGGTCTACCGGTCCCACGCCCGGTGGGCCCAGCAGTGGCGGCAGGGCCGGGTACTCCTCGCCGGGGACGCGGCCCACCTGATGCCTCCGTTCGCCGGCCAGGGCATGTGCTCGGGCATCCGCGACGTCAGCAACCTGGCGTGGAAGCTGGACCTGGTGCTCGGCGGCCGGGCCGACGAGCGGCTGCTCGATTCGTACACGCTCGAGCGGCGCAGCCACACCAAGGAGGCCGTCCTCGCCTCGGTCAAGCTCGGCCGGGTCATCTGCGTGACCGATCCGGCCGCCGCGGCCGACCGCGACGCGGCCATCCGGGCCAACGGCGGTGGCCGCCGGACGTCACCACCCGAGGCGACACCGCTGGTCACCGGACTGATCCAGCCCGGGGGCGGTGACGTGATCGGCACCGGCCGGTTCGACGACCTGATCGCGGCGGGCTTCCTGCTGATCACCACCGAGGAGCCGGACGCCGTCAGCGAGACCCAGCGCGCCCTGCTGTCCGGGCTCGGCGCCGCCGTCGTCCACATCGGGCCCGGCGAACAGGCCGACGGCGGGTACCTGGACTACCTGCGGGACCGGGGCGCGGCGTCCGTTCTGGTCCGGCCGGACTACCACGTCTACGGAACCGCTGCCGCGGGCGCGATGGCCGCGTTGGTGGACGGTCTGCTCGACCGGCTGGGGCCGCATCGCCCGTCAGTCTGAAGGATCCCGGCCGCCCGGCCGCGCCCCTAGCGTTGATTGACGTGAGTACCTCTGAGCAAGATCTCATCCGGGCACTGCGCGAGTCGGTCAAGGAAACGGCCCGGCTGAAGCAGCGGAACAGCCAGCTGCTCGCCGCGGCCTCGGAGCCGATCGCGGTGGTCTCGATGGGGTGCCGCTTCGCCGGGGACATCGCCGGGCCGGAGGACTTCTGGCGGGTGGTGTCCGAAGGCGTCGACGTCTACACGCCGTTCCCCGAAGACCGGGGCTGGGACCTGGTCAACCTGTACGACCCGGACTCGGACACCCCGGGTACGACATACGTCGACCAAGGCGCCTTCCTGCACGACGCCGCCGAGTTCGACGCCCGCTTCTTCGGCATCTCGCCCCAGGAGGCGACGGCGATGGACCCGCAGCAGCGGCAGCTGCTCGAGGTCTGCTGGGAGACGATCGAGCGCGCCGGAATCGACCCGGACAGCCTTCGCGGCACCACCACCAGCGTCTACGCGGGGATCGTGCACCAGGACTACGCACCCGACATCGCGGGCGCGGAAGGTTTCCTCAGCCTCGAGCGCGCGCTGGGCAGCGCCGGTGGCATCGCGTCCGGCCGGGTCGCGTACTGCCTCGGGCTCGAGGGGGCCGCGGTCACGGTCGACACGATGTGCTCCTCGTCGCTGGTCGCGATCCACCTGGCGAGCCAGGCGCTGCGCCGGGGGGAGTGCACGATGGCGCTCGCCGGCGGGTCGACCATGATGGCGACGCCGGGCGGTTTCGTCGGGTTCGCCCGCCAGCGGGCCCTCGCCCCCGACGGCCGGTGCAAGTCCTTCGCCGCCGCGGCGGACGGCAGCAGCTGGGCCGAGGGCGTCGGCGTGGTGCTGCTCGAGCGCCTCTCCGACGCCCAGCGCAACGGGCACCAGGTACTCGCCGTGATCCGGGGCTCCGCGGTCAACCAGGACGGTGCCTCGAACGGCCTCACCGCCCCGAACGGGCCCGCGCAGCAGCGGGTCATCCGCGCCGCGCTGGACGCCGCCGGGCTGTCCGCGGACGAGGTCGACGCCGTCGAGGCGCACGGAACGGGGACCACGCTCGGCGACCCGATCGAGGCGCAGGCGCTGCTGTCGACGTACGGCCGGGGGCGTGATCCGGAGCGGCCCCTGCTGCTCGGCTCGGTCAAGTCGGTCCTCGGCCACACCCAGGGTGCCTCGGGCGTCGCGGCCGTGATCAAGACCGTGCTGTCGCTGCGCAACCGGTACCTGCCGGCCACGCTGCACGTCGACGCTCCGACCCCGCAGGTCGACTGGTCGCCCGGCACCGTCGAACTGCTGACCGAGGGGCGCGCGTGGCCCGACACCGGGCGTCCGGCCCGCTCCGGCATCTCCTCGTTCGGCGCCAGCGGGACCAACGTCCACATGATCGTGGAGGAGGCTCCGGCCGCCCCCGACCCGGGCGAGCAGGTCGCCGACACCGCGCCGGGGGCGGCGCTTCCGTTCGTCGTCACGGCCAAGACCGCGACCGCGCTGGCCAACCTCGGCCGCCGGCTCGGGGACACCGTGGACGAGAGCGTCGCGCTCGGCGACCTCGCCCACGCACTGGCGACCGGACGCGCGGTGCAGAGCCGCCGGGCGGTGGTGGTTGCGGCGACCCACGAGGAGCTGCGCGCGGGGCTCGCCCTGGTGGCCGAGGGCCGGACCGGGCCCGGGGTGATCGCCGGGTCGGCCGGTACGAGCGGGCCCGGCAAGGTCGTCTTCGTCTTCCCCGGCCAGGGCACCCAGTGGATCGGCATGGGCCGGCGGCTGCTGGACACCTCGCCGGTCTTCGCCGCCCGGATCGCCGAGTGCCAGAAGGCGTTCGAGCCGTGGGTCGACTGGTCGCTGGTCGACGTCCTGCGCGACGGGGCTCCCGAGGAGCTCGAACGCGTCGATGTCGTGCAGCCGGTGTGCTTCGCGATGATGCTCGGCATGGCGGCGGTCTGGGAATCGCTCGGCGTGGTCCCGGACGCGGTCGTCGGCCACTCGCAGGGTGAGATCGCAGCCGCCTGCGTCTCGGGCGCGCTCTCACTGGCGGATGCCGCCCGTGTGGTGACACTGCGCAGCCAGGCGATCGCCGAGCTGCTGCCGGCCGGGGGTGGGATGGCGTCGATCGGGCTGGCCGAGGACGCGGTACGCGCCCTGATCGAGCCGTGGGGAGCGCGGCTGCAGGTGGCGGCGCTCAACGGACCCTCGTCCGTGGTGGTCGCCGGCGAGGGCACCGCGCTGGACGAGCTCGCCGCGCAGCTGGCCGACAGCGACATCCGGTGCCGCCGGGTTCCGGTCGACTACGCCTCCCACAGCCACTACGTGGAGAGCCTGCGATCCGCCCTGCTGGCCGACCTCGCCGCCGTCACGTCCTCGGCGCCGCGCGTCCCGTTCTATTCGACGGTCGAGCCCGGCTGGCGCGACGAGCAGCCGTTCGACGCCGACTACTGGTACCGCAACCTGCGTCAGCCGGTCCTGTTCGAGCCGGCCGTCCGCGAGCTGATCGCCCAGGACCACCGGGTCTTCATCGAGCTCGGCGCCCATCCGGTGCTGGTGCCGTCGATCACCGGAACCGCGGCGGAGCTGGACGCGGACGTGCTCGCGGTCGGGTCGATCCGGCGGGACGAGGACGGACCCGCCCGGCTGGCCACCTCGGCGGCCGAGGTCTTCGTCCGCGGCGTGCAGGTGAAGTGGCCAGCCCTGCTGCCCGAGGGCGCCGGAGCGGTCCGGGTCGAGCTGCCCACCTACCCGTTCGACCACCAGCGGTACTGGATCACCATGCCGACCACCGCGGCGGGCGCCGAGTCGCTGGGGCAGGTGACCAGCGCCCACCCGCTGCTCGGTGCGGTGGTGGAACTTCCGCAGACCAACGGTGTGGTCTGTACCTCCCGGTTGTCCCTGGCGACCCACCCGTGGTTGGCCGGTCACCGGATCCAGGACAACGTGCTGGTGCCCGGCACCGCCTACGTCGACCTGGCGATCCAGGTCGGCGACGAGCTCGGCTACGGCGTGCTCGACGAGCTGGTGATCGAGGCGCCGTTGGTGCTCGAGGCGGACGCGGCCGTCAGCCTGCAGGTCGCCGTCGGCGCGCCGGACGCCGCCGGTCGCCGTCGGGTGGAGGTGCACAGCTCCCGTGGCGGCGAGTGGACCCGGCACGCCGCCGGCCTGCTGTCCGACGCGTACGACCAGACATCGGGCAGCGGCTTCGACTTCGGTCAGTGGCCGCCCACCGGCGCCGTTCCGGAGCCGGTCGACGACTTCTACGACCGCTTGGCCGACCGCGGATACCAGTACGGGTCGGCCTTCGCCGGGCTGACCGCTGTGTGGCGGCGTGGCGAGGAGATCTTCGCCGAGGCGGCGCTGCCCGCCGACCACCGGGACGACGTGGACCGGTTCGGCATCCACCCGGCTCTCTTCGACGCCGCCCTGCACGCGAACGCCTTCCACCGGCGCGCGGACGACCGCAACGTCCTGCCGTTCGCCTGGAACGGCGTCCGGCTGCACGCCGGTGGTGCCGTCGCGCTGCGAGTCCGGGTCGCGCCGTGCGGACCGGACGCGTTGTCCTTCGACGCCGCGGACGGGACCGGTGCGCCGGTGCTGTCCATGGAATCACTGGTCTCGCTCCCGATCACGGACGTGGGCGGGCAGTCGGGCGGCCGGACGCCGGACTCGCTCTGGCAGGTCGACTGGACGCCGCTGCCCCTGCCGGCGCCGACTACGGCGCCGGAGCACCAGGTCGTCGTCGAGAGCTCAGGCGATGTGGTGCGGCTGGCGCTGGCCGACGAGCTCGGCGATCCCCGCCCGGACGTCGCCGTCCTGGACGTCGCGCCGGCCGCCGGCGCGGAGGCCGAGCCGCTGCCGCTGCTGGGCCGGGTGCTCGAGGTGGTGCAGGCGTGGCTGGAGGAGCCGGCGCTCGCCTCGGTGCCCCTGGTGGTGGTGACCTGCGGTGCGGTCCCGGCGTCGGGTCCGATCGTGGATCCGGCGGGTGCCGCGCTCTGGGGGCTGGTGCGGTCGGCGCAGGCCGAGCACCCGGGCCGGATCCTCCTGGTCGACGTGGAGCCGGGCGGAGACCGCGACGAGGCGGTCGCCGCGGGCCTCGCCGCCGGCGAGGCGCAGGTCGCGGTCCGCGGGGACGCCGTCCTGGCCCCGCGGCTGGGCCGTGCCGTCCTCACCGGGGAGCCGGTCGCGCCCGGGTTCACCGACGGCGGCACTGTGCTCATCACCGGCGGGACCGGCGTGCTGGGCGCGCTGCTGGCCCGGCATCTGGTGGCCGAGCACGGCGTCCGCCGGCTGGTCCTGGCGGGCCGGCGCGGCGCGGCCGCCGACGGGATGGCCGAACTGGGCGAGCTCGGCGCGTCGGTCGAGGTGGTCGCCTGCGACGTGACCGACCGGGACGCGCTCGCCGCACTCCTCGCCGCCATCCCGGCCGAGCACCGGCTGACCGGCGTCATCCACGCGGCCGGGGTGCTGGACGACGCCGTCATCGCGAGCCTCGACCCGCACCGCCTGGCCCGGGTGTTCGCCCCGAAGGCGGCGGCACTGCGGCTGCTGGACGAACTGACCCGCGACGATCCGCCCGAGGTCTTCGCCGTGTTCTCCTCGGCCGCGAGCGTCTTCGGCTCGGCGGGCCAGGGCAACTACGCGGCCGCGAACGCGTACGCCGAGGCGGTCGTGTCCGCGCGCGCCGCCAGTGGTCTGCCAGCGGTGGCGCTGGCCTGGGGACTGTGGAGCCCGGCGACCGGGATGACCGGCCGGCTGGCCGACGTCGACCGGACCCGGATGAGCCGGGGCGGTGTACGGCCGATGCCGGCCGACGAGGCGCTGGCCAGCTTCGACGCGGGCATCCGCTCCGGCGCCCCGCTGCTGGTGCCGATCGGTCTCGACCTCGGCGCGGTCCGGGCCGAGGCTGGTGCCGACGGCACCGTTCCGGCGCTGTTCCGGTCGCTGGTCCGGCCGCCACGGCGGACGGCGCGGGCGGGTGCCGGCGAGCCCGGGGGCGCGTTGGGCCGCCGGCTCGCCGGGCTCACGACCGAGGAGCAGACCGAACTGATCCTCGCGCTCGTGCGCACGGAGGTCGCGACCGTGCTCGGCATCGCCGACCTCGACCCTGCCTCCGACGACAGCCGCTTCGGCGAGATCGGGTTCGACTCGCTGACCGCGGTCGAGCTGCGCAACCGGCTTACCGCGGAGACCGCGATCAAGCTTCAGGCCACGCTGATCTTCGACTACCCGACACCGCGACAGTTGGGCCGCTACCTGCTCGAGAAGGTGCAGGGGTCGGCCGACAGCGGTGCCGCGCCTGTGACCCGGGCCCCGGAACGTCCGTTCCCGGCCGCCGAGGATCCCGTGGTGATCGTCGGCATGGCGTGCCGGCTCCCGGGTGGGATCACCACGCCGGCCGAGTTCTGGGACCTCGTGGCCGAAGGCCGGGACGGCATGTCGCCGCTGCCGGCCGACCGCGGCTGGGAGGTGGACCGCCTCCTCGGCACCGACCCCGATCAGGCCGGGACCACCTACGCCCGGCAGGGCGGCTTCCTGCACGACGCCGGCTACTTCGACGCGGGCCTGTTCGGCATCTCGCCGCGCGAGGCGACCGCCATGGACCCCCAGCAACGGCTGCTGCTCGAAACCACGTGGGAGGCCCTGGAGACGGCCGGCCTCGACCCCTCGTCGCTGCGCGGCCAATCCGTCGGCGTGTACACGGGCATGTCCATCCACGACTACCTCGGCGACCTGGCGCGCGTCCCGGCCGAGTTCGAGGCCTTCACCACCACCGCGACGGCCGGCAGTGTCGCGTCCGGCCGGGTGGCGTACGTGTTCGGCTTCGAGGGCCCGGCCATGACCGTGGACACCGCGTGCTCGTCCTCGCTGGTGGCGATCCACCTGGCGGCCCAGGCGCTGCGCCAGGACGAGTGCGAGATCGCGCTCGCCGGTGGGGTCGCCGTCATGGGCTCCCCGGTCGGCCTGACCGGGTTCTCCCGGGCCCGGGGGCTGGCTGCGGACGGCCGGTGCAAGGCGTTCGCCGCGGCGGCCGACGGCACCGTGCTGTCCGAGGGCGTCGGCGTCGTCGTGCTGGAACGGCTTTCCGTCGCACGGCGCAAGGGCCATCGCCCGCTCGCCGTCGTCCGCGGCTCCGCGATCAACCAGGACGGCGCGTCCAACGGTCTCACCGCCCCGAACAGCCTGGCCCAGCAGCGGGTCATCCGGGCCGCTCTCGCCGCGGCCGGCGTCGGTGCGGACGAGGTCGACGCGGTGGAGGCCCACGGCACCGGCACCACGCTCGGCGATCCCAGCGAGGCGCAGGCCATCATCGCCACCTATGGTCGTGACCGCCGGGCCGAGCAGCCGCTGTGGCTCGGCTCGGTGAAGTCCAACCTCGGCCACACACAGGCGGCGGCCGGCGTCACGGCGGTCATCAAGATGGTGGAGGCGATCCGGCACGGGCATCTGCCGCCCACGCTCTTCGTCGACGAACCCACCCCCCACGTCGACTGGTCCGAGGGCGCCGTGGCGCTGCTGACCGAGGGCCGGGACTGGCCCGACGCCGGCCGGCCACGGCGCGCCGGGATCTCGTCGTTCGGCATCAGCGGCACCAATGCCCACCTGATCCTGGAACAGATCCCCGAGCCGGCCGCGCCGGAGGCGGACGGGGACATCGCGCCGGCTGTGCTGCCGTTCGTCCTGTCCGCGCAGAGCGCGGCGGCCCTCGCCGGCCAGGCGGGACGGCTACGAACCGCCGTGGCGCAGGGGGTGCCGCTTCCCGGTGCGGCCCGGACGCTCGTCGCCGGCCGCGCGCTGCTCCCGCACCGGGCGGTCGTCGCCGCGGCCGGCCGGGACGCTCTGCTCGCCGGCCTGGACACGGTCGCCGTGGGCGAGGCCGGCCCGGGCACGGCGCTGGGCGCCGTCACCGCCGGCGCCGCAGCGTCGGTGGTGTTCGTGTTCCCGGGCCAGGGGGCGCAGCGGGCCGGCATGGGCCGCGAGCTCCACGACCGGTTCCCGGTCTACGCCGCCGCCTTCGACGACGCGTGCGCGAAGCTCGACGAGAGGCTGGCCGGCGCCGTGGACCGGTCCGTCCGGGACGTGGTCTTCGCCCAGCCGGGCAGCCCGGAGGCGGCCGCGCTGGACCAGACCGTCTACACCCAGGCGGCGATGTTCGCGGTCGAGACCGCGCTGTTCCGGCTCGTCGAGTCCTGGGGCGTACGACCCGCTCTACTGCTCGGGCACTCGGTCGGCGAGATCACCGCGGCGCACGTCGCCGGAATGCTGTCGCTCGACGACGCGGCGACCGTGGTGGCCGCCCGCGGCCGACTCATGCAGGCGTTGCCCGCCGGTGGGGCGATGGCCGCGGTGGCCGCGACGGAGGAGGATGTCCGGCCGTTCCTGAACGGGGGCGTCTCCCTCGCCGCCGTGAACGACCCAGCGTCGGTCGTGCTGTCCGGCGACGAGGACGCGGTGGACGCCGCCGTGCGGGCGCTGCGGGAACAGGGCCGCAAGGTGCACCGGCTGGCGGTGTCCCACGCGTTCCACTCGGCGCGGATGGACCCGATGCTCGACGGGTTCCGGTCCGCGATCGCGGACGTGGTCTGGCGGCCGGCCCGGATTCCGGTGGTCGCCCCCGACGGAGCCGACCTGACGGACCCCGGCCACTGGGTCGACCACGTCCGGCGCACCGTGCGCTTCGCCGACGGCGTCCGCGCCGCGCTGGACCGGGGTGGGCGGCTGTTCGTCGAGCTCGGGTCGGGGGCCGGCCTGTCCGCGCCGATCCTGGAGACGGGGGCGCGGTCCGGGTACGAACCGGTGTGCGTGCCCGCGCTGCGGGACGGACAGGCCGAGCCGGAAACCGTGATCGGTTCGCTGGCCGCGCTGTTCGTCCGGGGAGTGCAGGTGGACTGGCACCCGCTCGTCCCCGCGGACGCCCCGGACGTGCCGCTGCCGACGTACGCGTTCGACCGCCGGCACTACTGGCTGACCTCGGCGCCCGGCGCGGTGAACGCGGCCGATCTCGGGCAGGTCGAGGTCGACCACCCGCTGCTGTCGGCGATCGTGCCCGTCCCGGACACCGGTGGCCTGATCGGCACGGCCCGGCTGGCGCTCACGACCCATCCCTGGCTCGCCGGGCACCGGCTGCACGGGGTGCCGATCGTGCCGGCCGCCGCGCTCGTCGACCTCGCCGTGCGGGTGGGTGATGAGCTCGGCTGCGGCGTACTGGGAGACCTGGCGCTGGAGGCGCCGCTCGCGATCCCCCCGGAGACGACCGTCCGGCTGGAGATCGTGGTCGGAGCCGAGGCCGGCGGCAGCCGCCCGTTCACCGTCTATGGCGCGCGGGACAGTGGGGGAACGTGGGTCCGGTGTGCCGGCGGCACCCTGCAAGCCGGCGCCGTCACCGACGCCGGGCCGGTGCAGCCGTGGCCGCCGTCGGGCGCCGAGCAGGTCGCGATCGACCCGGAGGCCGCCGGGCGCTCGGAGCTGCTCGGGCTGTGGCGTCGTGGCGAGGACACCTTCGTGGAGGTCGCGCTCGCCGACGAGGAGAAGCCCGCTGCGTTCGGCCTCGACCCGGCCCTGCTCGACGCGGTGACCCGGGTGGTGCTCGACCCCGGTTCGCTCGCGACGCGCTGGGAGTCGGTGGTGCTGCACGCCACCGGGACGCGCCGGCTGCGGGCTGGCCTCGCCCGGCTGGACCACGATCGCTGGAGTCTCGAGGCGGCCGACGAGACCGGCCGGCCGGTGCTGTCCGCCCGGTCGGTCGGCTCGATGCCGGTCCGCCCCGAGGATGTGGGCGGCCGCCCCGCGACGGACGCCATGTACCGGGTGGCGTGGCATCCCGTGGCCACCGAGGAGGTTCCGTCCGGCCATCCGGCGACCGTCGGCATCGACAGCGCCGAGGGTGTGGCCGCGCTCGCCGCCGAACCCGGCCGGCCGACGGCCGCCGTGTACGACGTGCCGGCCGGCCCGCCCGCCGGGGTCGTCCTCGCCGACGTTCTCGCCGTGCTCCAGGCCTGGCAGCGCCACGCCCCCGCAGACACCCGGCTCGTCGTGCGGACCGGGGGTGCCGTCGACGGCGGGACCGGCGGCCTCACCGACGCGACCGGTGCCGCCGTGTGGGGCCTGGTGCGCGCGGCCCAGGCAGAGATGCCCGGTGTGCTGCTGCTCGACGTGGAGCCGGGCCTCGACGCCGGACCGGTCCTCGGTACGGCGCTGGCCCTCGATGAACCACAGCTCGCGGCCCGGGCCGGCGGTTTCCGGGTCCCCCGCCTCGCGGTGGCCGGGGCGCTGGCCGCAGAACCCGCCCCGTGGAACCCGGACGGGACGGTGCTGATCACCGGTGGCACCGGGTCGCTCGGCGCTCTCGTCGCGCTTCACCTGGTGCGGACCCGCGGTGTCCGGCGGCTGCTCCTGGTCAGCCGGCGTGGACTCGCGGCCGACGGCGTCGAGGCGCTGGTGGCCGAGTTGTCCGAACGGGGCGCCGAGACGTCCGTGGTCAGCTGCGACGTCGCGGACCGGGACGCGGTGGCGGCGTTGCTCGCCGCGATCCCGCCGGAGCACCCGCTGACTGCGGTCGTGCACACCGCCGGTGTCCTGGACGACGGGCTGGTCGCCGCGATGACCCCGGATCGGCTGGGCGCCGTGTTCGGCCCGAAGGCGGACGCCGCCCGCCACCTGGAGGACCTGACCCGCGACCACGACCTCGCCGCGTTCATCATGTTCTCTTCCGCCGCCGGGCTGCTCGGCTCGGCCGGGCAGGCCAACTACGCCGCCGCCAACGCCTACCTGGACGGCCTCATGGCGATCCGGCGTGCGAACGGCCGGAACGGCGTGTCGCTGTCCTGGGGTCTGTGGGCGCAGGACGGCGGCATCACCCTGAACCTCGGTGACGCGGACCGGGCCCGGATGCGCCGCGCCGGTGTGTCGCCGCTGCGCCACGAGGAGGGGCTCGCGCTCTTCGATGCGGCCGTGGACAGCGGGGAGGCCCACCTCGTGCCGATCAAGCTCGACCTTGCCGCCGCGCGGGCCGACGCGGCCACCGGCGGACCGGTGCAGCCGCTGCTGCGTGACCTGGTGCGCGTTCGCCGCCGGGCGGGCCGGGCGGCGGCCGCCGGTGACCTGGCGGGCTCGCTGGTCGGCCGGTCGGTGGCGGAGCAGGAGCGCACCCTGCTGTCCCTGGTCCGGGCCCGGGTGGCGCTGGTACTGGGGTACGCCTCGGCCGAGGACATCGCGCCGGACGCGCCGTTCCAGTCCGCCGGGATGGACTCGCTGGGCGCGGTCGAGTTGCGCAACCGGCTCAGCGCCGAGGCCGGGTTCGCCATGCCCGCGACGATGGTCTTCGACTACCCGACGCCGGTGGAGCTGGCCGGGTTCCTCCGGGAACGGCTCACCGGCCGGGACGCGCCGGCGGCGGTCGAGGCCGTCGCGGCGGCGAACCCGGCCGATCCGATCGCGGTGGTCGGGCTCGGCTGCCGGCTGCCGGGCGGCGTGCGGGGCCCGGACGGGTTCTGGGACCTCCTGGCCACGGGCGGTGAGGGTCGGTCGGCAGTGCCGACCGACCGCGGCTGGGACCTGTCCACCATCCCGGTGGAGGCGGCCGGCTTCCTGACCGACGCCGCCGAGTTCGACGCCGGGTTCTTCGGCATATCCCCGCGCGAGGCGACGGCCATGGACCCCCAGCAGCGGCTGCTGCTCGAGGTCGTGTGGGAGGCCTTCGAGGACGCGGGGCTCGACCCGGCCGCGTACCGGGGTTCCGATGTCGGCGTCTTCGTCGGCGTGATGGGCGAGGGCTACGGGATGCACGGCGGTGACCCGCAGACCGACGGCCTCCGGGTCACCGGCGGTGCGCTTTCGGTGGCGTCCGGCCGGGTGTCCTATGTGTATGGCTTCACCGGGCCGGCGATCTCGGTCGACACGGCGTGCTCCTCGTCCCTCGTCGCGATGCACCTGGCCATGCAGGCCCTGCGCAACGGTGAGTGCTCGCTCGCCGTGGTGGGGGGCGTGACGGTCATGGCGACGCCCAACGCGTACGTCGAGTTCGCCAAGTCCGGCGGGCTGGCGGTCGACGGGCGGTGCAAGGCCTTCGCGGCGTCGGCGGACGGGACCAGCTGGTCGGAGGGCGTCGGCGTGGTCCTGCTGCAGCGACTGCCGGACGCCGAGGTCCAGGGCAGCACGGTGGGTGCCGTGATCCGGGGCTCGGCGGTCAACCAGGACGGCGCCTCGAACGGCCTGACCGCCCCGAGCGGGCTCGCGCAGCAGCGGGTCATCCGGCGGGCCCTCGCGGTCGCCGGGCTCGTGCCGTCCGAAGTGGACGTCGTCGAGGCGCACGGTACGGGCACCCGGCTCGGCGACCCGATCGAGGCGCAGGCCCTCCAGGAGACCTACGGCAGGCGGGAGACGGCGGAGCCGCTGTGGCTGGGATCGGTGAAGAGCAACATCGGCCACACCCAGGCGGCGGCCGGTGTGGCCGGCGTGATCAAGATGGTGCTGGCGTTCCGGCACCAGGCGCTGCCGGCGACTTTGCACGCGGACGCACCGACCCCCGAGGTCGACTGGTCCGGTGACACCATCCGGCTGCTGACCGAGGCCCGGCCGTGGCCGGCGCGCCCGGACCGGCCACGCCGCGCCGGAGTGTCCGCTTTCGGGGCCAGCGGCACCAACGCGCACCTCATCCTCGAGGAGCCGCCCCGGCGGACGCCGGTCACCG
This sequence comes from Micromonospora sp. CA-111912, assembly GCF_050948415.1. Lineage (NCBI taxonomy): Bacteria > Bacillati > Actinomycetota > Actinomycetes > Micromonosporales > Micromonosporaceae > Micromonospora > Micromonospora sp. CA-111912. The sequence continues at coordinate 4,774,089 of NZ_CP192007.1, read as the reverse complement.
CGACCGGACCGGCCGAGCCCGGCGCGGGAGGCCTCCTGCCGTTCGTCGTGTCGGCGGGCGATCCGGGCCGCCTCGCCGCGGTCGCGACCCGGCTGGCGGACGCTGTCGAGGACCGGCAGCCTCCGCTGCCCCAGCTGGCCGCCGCGCTCGCGTTCGGCCGGACGAAGCACCGGGAGCGAGCCACCGTCCTCGCGGCCGACCACGGCGAACTGGTCGGTCGGCTGCGAAGCCTCGCCGCCGGCGAGACCGGGCCGGACGTGGTCACCGGACGGTCCGGGCCGGGCACCGGCGCGGTGTTCGTCTTCCCCGGCCAGGGCAGCGGTTGGGCCGGCATGGGCCGCGAACTGATGGCCGAGTCGGCGGAGTTCCGGGCGTGGGTACACCGATGCCAGGAACTGCTCGACGAGTACGACTGCGACTGGACCCTGGAAGAGGCGCTCGGCGGTGCCAACGACCTCTCCCGGACCGACGTCGTCCAACCCGCCGCGTTCGTGATGATGACCGGGCTGGCACAGCTCTGGGTCCGGGCCGGGGTCACCCCCGAGGTGGTGATCGGGTCGTCGCAGGGAGAGCTCGCCGCCGCCTGCGTGGCCGGGGTCCTTTCGCTGGACGACGCGCTGCGGATCTGCGTCGTGCGCTCCCGGCTGGCCGCGGCGCTGCCCCCCACCGGCGGAATGCTCGTTCTGGGCGTCAGCCGCGCGCGGGCGGAGGAGCTGCTGCTCGCGGACGAGGGCCGGCTCGAGCTCGCCGCGGTCAACGGACCCGCGATGGTCGGCATCTCCGGTGAGGTCGCCGCCATCGAGCAACTCGAGGCTTTCGCCGCGGAGCAGGGGATCTGGTGCCGCAGGCTGCGGGCGGACTACGCGTCCCACTCCTTCCTCGTGGACGAGCTGGAGCGGCCGATGCTGTCCCAGCTCGACGGGGTCGGCGAGCGCCCGGCGCGCGGGCTCGGCGGCTCGTGCCGGTTCTACTCCACGGTCGAGAGCCGGTGGATCGGCCCGGACGAGGTCCTCGACGCGGGTTACTGGTTCCGGAACCTGCGCCGACCGGTCGAGCTGGAAGGGGCCGTCCGCGCGGTGACCGCCGACATGCGGGCCGTCGTCGAGGTGTCCCCGCATCCGGGCCTGGTGTCGCCGATCCTCGACGTCGTCGCCGACGCCGGTCGGCCGGTCGGGGTGATCGGCACGCTGCGCCGCGACCAGGGTGGCGTACGCCAGGTGTTGACCGCGATGGCCGAGGCGTTCGCGATCGGGTTGCCGGTCGACTGGTCGGCGGCCGTCCCGGGCGGCGGGCTGGCCTGGCGTGAGCTGTGCCGCGACCTGCCCACCCATCCGTTCGAGCAGCGCCGGTACTGGCTGCGGGGCGGCGGCGCCGTCGCGGCTGCTGAGGAAGCGGTGCACCCACTGCTGACCACCGTGGCCGGTCTGCCGGATTCCGGTGGCGTGCTCGCCGTCGGGCGGCTGTCCACGCACCAGCAGCCGTGGCTCGCCCGTGCCGTGGGGCCGGGCCCGGTCGAGGTACCCGCTTCGGTCTGGGTGGAGCTGATCATCCGGGCCGGTGACGAGCTGGATTACGGCACGATGGCGGAGCTCGACCTGATCGAGCCCGCGTGGCTGGACCGGGGAACGTCCCTGTCGGTGCAGGTCTGCGTCGGCGGGACAGACCTCGCCGGTCGGCGATCGGTGACCGTGCAATCCGCGCCGGCCTCGGCCGATGGCGACCGGTCGGGCTGGACCCTGAACGCGACCGGCCTGCTCGTCTCGGGCCCGGCCGGCACCGACGCGACGGAGTCCGGTCTCACGGTCTGGCCTCCGGCCGATGCCGAACCGGTGACACCGGCCGACCCGCGAGACGACGTACGTGGCGTCTGGCGGCGAGGCGACGAGACCTTCCTGGAGTTGGTCCTGCCGGACGAGCTCCGCGAGGACGCCGCCGCCTTCGGTATCCACCCGCTGCTCCTGGACGCCGCGAGCCGTGCGATGGACCCGGCGCCGGGGAGCGCGGCCGGGTGGCGCGATGTCCAGTTGCACGCGACCGGCGCCGCGTCGTTGCGCGTCCGGCTGCGACCGGTCGAGAACGGTATCGCGCTGACCGCCGCCGACGAGACCGGCCAGACGGTGCTCACCGCCGGCCGGATCGCGGTACGGCCGGCGCGCGAGCCCCGGCTCGGCAGGCCGGGCGGCGCGCTGCGTATCGCGTGGGCCGAGCTCGACCGGGAGACCGCTGCGGCCCCGCCGTGGACCGTTCCGGTGAACAGCGACGATGCGGTGCTCGACCTCAGCGGCGATCCGTCCGCCCTGGCCGTCGGGGTCGCGGTCCTCGACGTGACCCTCGGCGAACAGCCCGTGGCGGCTTGCCGTCGCGCGCTCGCCGTCGCGCAGGCATGGCTGGACGAGCCCGAGCTGGCCGGCCTCCGGCTGGTGGTGCGGACCCGGAACGCGGTCCCGGTCGAGTCCGTCGCGGTGCTCGACCCGGCCGCCGCGGCTGTCCGAGGCATGATGGCCGCCATCCAGGCCGAGTACCCGGATCGTTTCGTCCTCGTGGACGTCGAGCCGGACGCGGATCCGGACGTCGGGCTGGGCCCGGTGCTGGCCGCCGGCGTCGCACAGGCGGCGGTGCGGGCCGGGCGCGTCCACGTTCCACGGCTGGTGGCCGTCGACGAAGCCGGACCGGCCGTTCAGCCGCTCGACCCGGCCGGCACGGTCCTGATCGTGGGCGGCACCGGCGCGGCCGGATCCAGGGTGGCCCGGCATCTGGTCGCCGAGCACGGCGTCCGCCACGTGGTCCTGGCGGGTCGGCGTGGTCCGGACGCTCCCGGGGCGGCGTCCCTGGTCGACGAGCTCGCCGCTCTCGGCGCGTCGGCGACCGTCGTGGCCTGCGACGTGACCGACCGGGACGCGGTCCACCGCCTGCTGTCCGGGATACCGGCGGACCAGCCGCTGACCGGCGTGGTGCACGCCGCCGGGATGGCCGACCGCACCCCGCTCGCGGAGCTGGGCCCGGAGCAGCTCGGCGCCGTCCTCGACGCCAGGGACGAGTCGCTGCGGCACCTGGCCGAGCTGACCGTGGATCAGGACCTCGCCCTGTTCGCGGTGATCACCGCGGCGGCCGAACTCACCGGTCCGGCCGATCAGGCGGCCACGGGAGCGGCTGAGGGGCTCGCACGGGCGGCCGCCACACGCTGTGGCGCTCGCGCGCCGGTGCTGCCGTCCGCGGACGGCTCGGTGCTGTCGGCCCTCTCCGCGGCGATCGACACCGCCGAACAGTTCCCGGTCCCCGGCCGGCCCGATCAGTGGGGCGCACCCGCGCCCGGCCGGCCGGTCCCTCCGCTGCTACGCGGGCTGGTCCGCCCGCGCCGGCGGTCCGCCTACCGGGCGGCGGCCGGCGCGGAGCCGGCCGGCCGGTGGACGGAGCTCCTGAGTGCGCAGGTCGGTGCGGACCGGGAGAAGACAATGCTGGACCTGGTGCGGACGCAGCTGGTTCGCGTCCTCGGACTGAACCCGGACGACCTGGTCGAGCCGGAGCGCGGCTTCTTCGAGGTCGGCCTGGACTCCGTGATGGCACTCGAACTGACCCGGCGACTGAGCAGCCACGCCGGCACCGCGCTCACCCCGGCCGCGGTGTTCAACAACCCGACCCCGGCGGCGCTGACCCGCTATCTCGTCGAGCGGCTCGAGGCGGCCGGGCAAGAGGCCCGGAACTAGGTGCCACGCGATAGGAAATGGGCGAGCTCCCTGCCATCCGTGATCAATGTCGGTTCCAGAATCGCGACGTCACTGTCGGACATGCTCGCCGTTGTGGTCGAGCAAGTCGGCAAGGACGTGGATCTGCTACTCGCATCTTCGAGGAAGAGGTAAAGGTATGCGATTCCTGTTCACGACGTTCGCCTGGCCGTCGCACTACTACCCGATGGTGCCGCTCGGGTGGGCGTTACGGGCCGCTGGGCATGAGGTGCGGGTGGCGAGCACGCCGTCGCTGGTCGACGCGATCATCACGACCGGGCTGCCGGCGGTGGCGGTGGGTAAGGACATCGACATCGCGGGCCGGGCCAGGGACGGCAAGCTGCACGATCACGAACGGTGGCCATCCGATCCGGCCAAGTTGAGCGGCGTACAGCAAAATCTGGTCAGGCAGATGGGGCACACGATGGTCGAGGTCGCCGACGCGATGACGGACGATCTTGTCAAGTTCGCCCGGAGTTGGCAGCCGGACCTGATCGTGCACGAATCGATCACCTTCGCCGCTCCGGTCGCCGCTGAGGTGCTCGGCATTCCGACCGTCGCGCATACGGTCGGAATGCCGTTCGCCCCGGGAATGACGGTGAGGAAAGACGCCCCGCCGCCGTCGCCGGCGTATGTGCGTCTCTATGAGAAGTTCGGTGTTGCACCGAGGGCCGCCCCCTCGGCGTGGATCGACCCCTGCCCGCCCAGCATGCGCGTGCCGGGAGAGACCTCGGCCCCGCGGTTGTCCGTTCAGTATGTGCCTTATAACGCCCCCGGTGCGATGCCGGAGTGGCTTATCGAACCGCCCACGCGGCCCCGGGTGTGCATCACCTGGGGCACCTCAACGGTGCGGATGATCGGTGACGCGGTGACCGGTCTGCTGAGCCAGGCGATCGAGGCGGTCTCCAGCCTCGGAGTGGATGTCGTGCTCACCGTCTCTGCAGCCACTCGTGCGGCTCTCGGCGCGGTGCCGGACGGAGTGCGGGTAGCGGAGTCGCTGCCCCTGCACGTGCTGCTGCCGAACTGTCGGGCAATCGTGCACCCAGGCGGGGTGGGCACCGCGCTCACCGCGGGCATCTACGGAGTGCCACAACTGGTTGTCACCCAGTTTTCCGACCAGCTGACCATCGGCGACGTGATCGCGGCCAGCGGCGCCGGTCACCATCTACTCCACACCGAGACCACCGTGGAGCGGATCAAATCCCACGTCGTCGAGTTGCTGGATGACCAGGAGTGCCGCAAAGCCGCCAGGCGCCTGCAACAGGAAATCGCATCGCAGCCCGCGCCCGCCGAGTTGGTGCCGAAACTGGTGGAGCTGGCAGGCGGGCGCACGTCGGCTCGGGCGTGATGGCGGAGACATCTCAGATGGTCCTTCCCCCGGAGGCCACCGGCGCTGACCCGATATCGAGAAAGGGGTCTTGGCTCCTGGGGTAATCCACATCGTGTGACAAGCGAGGCGTCGCGCCCTATTGGGAGGCCGTCCGGCATCCGCCGCCGGAACCGGGCGAGCTCGGTCGCGAGTTGGTCAGGTTCCCGGCCGTGCCCTCCGGCCCGTCACCACCGACCCGGAATCGAGACCGGCGGGCACACCGGCAGCAGCTCATCGGGGGAGTGGATGACGAGATCCGGGCCGGCAGCCATCAGGTCGTCCTCGTCCACGGTCGCCCAGGTCGCCGCCACGGAGGTCACTCCGGCGGCTCGGGCGCTACGGATGTCGGCCGGGGCATCGCCGACCATGACGGCCGCGTCCGGCTCCGCGTCGAGCAGGCTGAGCGCGCGCAACACGATCTCCGGGGCGGGTTTGGCGTTGACGACCTCATCCGAGCCGACCACGTGGTCGAAGTGCTGGATCAGGTTGAGCGTGGTCAGCAGGGAGCGAGCCCGCGGGCCGGCCTTCCCGGTGGCCACGGCGAGCCGGAATCCGCGCGTCCGGAGCGTCCGTAGCAGGTCGACCACCCCGTCCACCACGGGCACCTGGGCCGCGAGCCGGTGGCTCTCCCGGACGAACGGTTCCTCCATCTCCAGCGGAAGGCGCATCCGTCGCATGATCTCAGGGAAATACAGGCCCTGATAGCGCTGGTAGTCGGCGAACGGCGCGGGACCGGCACCGACCACTTCCGCGTACGCCGCGGCGAAGGCCCGGCCCATCACCTCGTGACTGTCCACCAGGACGCCGTCGAGGTCGAAGATCACCACACTGCGCATCGGTACGTTCTCCATCAGGTCGCCGCCGCGATCGTGACCGGCCCGGTGGGCAGCAGCGGGGTCGCCGAGGCCGCGTACAGCGCCTCGATCGTGCCGACGATCCGCCGCGCGCCCGCGATCGCGGATCCGCACGCCGACGGATCGGCGAGGCGGGCCCTGAGGTCGTCGAGCTGGCGGGAGTACTCCGTGCCGATCGGCTCGGCCGGGACCGCGACCTCGCTCGTCCGGCCCCGCCGGACGACGCTGAGCCGCGGCCCCGGCTCGCGGTTCGGGCTGAAGCCGAAGGTGGACCGGAGCGTCGCGGCACCGCCGCTCCCGTCGATCCGGATCTCGGTGACGTCATGGCTCACCGAGTGCGTGGCCCAACTGGCGCGAAGGCCGACCGACAGACCGGTGCCGGTGACCAGGAATCCGCGCACGGTGTCCTCGACGTCCGCGTCGAGTGCCGGCGCCGGCTGATCGTGCCGCCAGGCCGCCGTCCAGCGCGGGTCGTTGACGTGGTCGTACGAGGTGGACGCGGCGACCCGGTCGAAGGCCACCGGCCCGGCGATGGTCTCGAGAACGTCGAGCAGGTGCCAGCCGAGGTCGAACAACACCCCGCCGCCTGCCTCCGCCCGGCTGGTGAACCAGCCCTGGGACCGGGGCACTCCGCGGGCCCGTTCCCACACCAGGTCGATGTGGCGCAGGTGGCCGAGCTCGCCGGCCAGATCCGCCAGTTTCCGCACGTCGGCGCGGTACCGGCAGGCACTCCCGGCCAGCAACGGGCCGCCGCCCGCCCGCTCGGCTTCAGCCAGCGTGTCCGCCTCCACGCTCGATAGGCAGACCGGCTTCTCCACGAAGGTGGCGAGACCTCGGGAGAGAAGACGTCGCGCGATCGCCGCGTGCAGGTGGTTGGGCGCGGCGACCAACGCGAGGTCGGCGTCCTCGGCTCGCAGCAGGTCGACGTCACCGAAGGCCGGGCGGTCGGTCGCCGCGGTGAACGCCTCCCGCTTGGCCGGATCGGGGTCGACCGCAGCCACCACCTCGTAGTCGCCGCTCGCCATCAGGCGGGGAAGCCAGATCTCCCGGCCGGACCACCCGAACCCGACCAATACGGTGCGGATCCTCATCCGGTGGCCACCACGTCGGCCACGATGGTGGCTGTGTCGGTGAGAGCCTGCTCCGACGCGAGCAGAGTGCGGTGGTGCAGCCAGACGCAGTCCTGGCTGATCGCGTCGGCGTTCGGGCACCGCTTGGCGAGCGTGTCGACGGACTCCGCGGGTGCGCCGGTTTCCCAGAACGCCGCGGTGCGGTAGATGGCGCGGAAGCCCGCGAAGGCCGGGATCCCCGCGTCGACCAGACGATCGACCAGAAGGTTGCGCCGCTCCTCCGACCAGCCGGGAAGCCGGAACATCGCCATGTAGTGCGGATTCCGGTCGGCCCGCGAGTCGCCCCCCTGCGGCCGGACGCCGGGGATTTGGGCCAGGAGCGCCGACAGGAACCGCCACCGCTGCTCCCGCAGCTCGATGTGGCTGTCGAGGCGGCCCAACTGAGCGCGCAGGACGGCGGCCGAGAACTCGTTCATCCGCATGTTGGTGCCGGCCACCTGGTGGTGATAGCCGCGGTCGGTGCGTGGCCGGCCGCAGGAATGGCGCAGGAACGCCTTCTCGTACTCGTCCGAGTCCGGGAACAGCACCGCGCCGCCCTCGCCCGCGGTCATCAGCTTGCCGTTCTGGAAGCTGAACGCCGCGACCGAGCCCAGCTCGCCCACGCGCTTGCCCTGCCATCGGGCACCGTGCGCGTGGGCCGCGTCCTGCAGGACCCGGGCCCCGGCATCCGAGGCGAGCTTGTCGAGTGCGTCCATGTCGGCCATGAGACCCGCCATGTGCACCGGCATGATCACCCGGGTCCGTGGGGTGATCGCGTCGGCGGTGGCGGTCACGTCGATGTTGTAGGTGTCCGGATCGACGTCCACCGGGACGGCGACGGCCCCGATCCGCTGAGCGGCCTGGGACGAGGAGATGAAGGTGAACGCCGGCACGATCACCTCGGTGCCCGGTCCCGCGCCCAGCACCTGCAGGGCGAGCTCCAGCGCGTGCGTGCCGTTGGTGACGGCGAGGGCGTGACGGGCACCGTGGTATCCGGCGAATTCCCGCTCGAAGCTCTCCACCTCGCTGCCACCCATGCGCCACCACTGACCCTGGTTCAGCGCCCGATCGAGAGCTCGCCGTTCGGTGTCGTCGAATTGCGGCCAATCCGGAAAGGTCGGCCCAGGTCGCGGACTCATTTCTGCCTGGCTCCTTCTGGTCGATTGGCCTCACGGTACGAAGTCCGGCGCGGGCGCTACTATCCCTCAACCTGACAGCGATTTCGGAATTCGACGTCGCCCCATTCTGGGAAAGGGTGGTCAGGTGCGGGTGATCGCGGCCAGCCAGGCCGGGGCCCCGTTGATGTCTCTGTTGTTCTCCAAGGTCACGGACTCGATCGAATCGACCCGCCAGCCGTTGGCGAAGGTGGCCCGGATCTCGTCCTGGCTCACCCGCAAGGCGCGGATCCCGCCCTGGCTCTCCTGTCGCGGTCCGCTGCCGGGGTGATGGCGGTCGCTGATGCAGAGCAGGAACAACCGTGCGTCCGGCGGCATGACGGTGGCCAGGCTGTCGGCGTAGCGGACCCGCTCGGTGCCGCTGAACGCGTGGAACAGGGCGGAGTCGAGCACGGTGTCGAACTGCTCGCCCAGGTCGCCGAGTTCGAGCGCGTCCCCGACCTGGAAGCGCACTTCCAGGCCGCGCTCGCGTGCTTTGCGTCGCGCGGTCTGGATCGCTGTCGGCGCCGAGTCGATGCCGACCGTCGGAAGGCCGAGGGCCGCTGCCAGGAGCGCGACCTCACCGGTGCCGCAGCCGACCTCGAGTACCCGGCCGCGGAACGCGCCTGCCTCGGCGAGGTTGCGCATGGCCAGTTGCGGGCGGCCGAGGTCCCAGAGCGGTGTCCCGCTGTAGTGCGTGTCGAAGCTCTCCACCTTGCTGCCACCCATGTCTGCTGGCTCCTTCTGGTCGATTGGGCCTTACGGTACGAAGTTCGGTGCCGGCGCCGGACTATCCCTCAACCTGACAGCGATTTCGGAATTCACCGCCGTCCCGTTCTGCGAATCCGGCGTGAACGGGACGCCTTTCCGGGAGAGTCGCTCGGGAAGAGGATGGTCAGGTGCGGGTGATCGTGGCCAGCCAGGCCAATACCCCGTCGACATATTTGTTGTTCTCCAACGTCGCGGGTTCGATCGAATCGACCCGCCAGCCGTTGGCGAAGGTGGCTCGGATCTCATCCTGGCTCACCCGTCGCGGCCCGATGTCGGGTGGATGGCGGTCGCTGAAGCAGAGCAGGAACAACCGCGCGTCCGGCGGCATCACGGTGGCCAGGGTGTCGGCGTAGCGGACTCGTTCGGCGTCGCTGAACACATGGAACAGGCCGCAGTCGAGCACCGTGTCGAACTGCTCGTCCAGGTCGCCGAGTTCGAGCGCGTTGCCGACCAGGAAGCGCGCTTCCAGGCCGCGCTCCCGTGTTTTGCGCCGCGCGATCTCGATCGCCGTCGACGACGGATCGATGCCGACCGTCGGCAGGCCGAGGGCCGCCGCCATGAGTGCGACCTCGCCGGTGCCGCACCCCACCTCGAGTACCCGGCCGCGGAAGGCGCCCGCCTCGGCGAGGTCGCGCAGCGCCGGCTGCGGACGGCCGGTTTCCCAGGGCGGCGTGCCCGAATACCGTGCGTTGAAATGCTCGGGCGACAGGGCCTCGGTGAGCTGGCGCGCCAGCTTTTCCAGCGTCTCGACCAGTTCCTTGGCCTGGCCGGGGTCCTGGATCCCGGCGGCCTCGGCGAGCCGCTCGTCGATCCGCGCGGCGGTTCGATCAGTGGCTCTGTGCCGGGCGACCTGCCGGACGAACGTGCGTCCAGGGTGGGCCGGGTCAGCCGCGGTGGTAACCGCGCCCCGGTCGCGCAGGGTGGCGACGCTCGTCTCCACGTGGCTCGCCGGGAAGCCGGTGCGGTCGGCGATCTCGGCGATCGAGGTTTCCGGGTGTTCGAATACATCGGTCATGATTTGACGCACGCCGGGGGACATCTGCCGCATGCCTGTGGGGTCCGGGATGGCGTCCTCGCCGATCCGCATCAGCTTGCGCGCGAGGTCGTGCAGTTCGAAGCCGTCCATGATCGCAAAGTGTTCCCGACTCCGGGCAGCGCACGCCATCACGCAGGTTGACGGTGTGTTCGGCGGCGGTTCACCCGCGACGGCTGGACGACTAGCAGTGTGAGGGATGCCAGGGCCCTGCGGTCCGGATCTACCGTGGCTTGCGGTTATCGCGGAATCGGACCGTACGAGGGGCGTGGGTTTCATGAGTGTGAAACAGTCCGAACGGACGCTGTCGAACTTTCTCGCCTATCTCGACGGGCTGCGTGAGCGCGGAGCCGTGCACTTCGACGACAAGATCAAGGCGTGGCACGTGCTCGACTATCACGACACCCTCCAGGTGCTGACCGACTCGGCGACCTTCTCATCCGACGTCTCCCCGCTGGCCCCCCAGCAGGAAGACTTCGACCTGTTCAAGAAGGGCAACTTCGTCCGGGCGGACGATCCGGCGCACCGCCGGCTGCGCGGTCTGGTCAGCCGGGCGTTCACCCCGAAGATGATCGCCGGACTCGAGCCGCGGATCACCGAGGTGACCAAGCAGTTGCTCGACGACGCGGATGCCGGCGGCGACCAGTGGGACCTGATCGAGCAGCTGGGCTACCCGTTGCCGTTCATCGTCATCGCCGAGATGCTCGGCATCCCGGTCACCGACCGCGCGTTCGTCCGGCGGCTGTCCGACACCTTCTTCGAGGTGCACAACGTCGACCCGGAGCAGTCGCTGGATTCCCTGGGGGAGAGCGCGGTCAACAATGTCGCGCCGCTGCTGCGCGAGTTGAACACCCACCTGCTGGAGTTCGTCCGCAGCCGTCGCAAGATCCCAGGCGACGACCTGACCAGCAAGCTTCTGGAGGTCGAGGTCGACGGTGTGCGGATGGACGACGAGGAGACCGTCGGCTTCCTCGGCCTGCTGCTGCTCGCCGGCCACGTCACCGCGACATCCACGATGGGCAACACGGTTCTCGCGTTGCACGAGAACCCCGAGGTCTGGGCGCAACTGCGGGCCGAGCCCGCGCTGATTCCGGCCGCGGTCGAGGAATCGATGCGCTACCGGCCGCCGTTCCCTCGTCTCGGTCGGCAGGCGACGAAGGACGTCGAGATCGGCGGGCAGAAGATCCCGGCCGGCGACTTCGTCCTGGCGTGGCTGACCACCGCGAACCGCGATGAGCGTGTCTTCGCCGACCCGGACCGGTTCGACATCCACCGGGACCCCAACCCTCACCTGACGTTCGGCAAGGGCATGCACTTCTGCCTTGGCGCGCCGCTGGCGCGGCTCGAGGTGAGGATCGCCATGAACCTTCTGATGGAGCGGTACAGCGACATCCGGGTACGCGACGACGTGCCGGTCAACCTCCGCAATCCCTGGGCGATGATCGGCGTCAATCGGCTGCCCATCGAGGTCCGCCGGTCCTGACGAACCGGAACACGGGCTCAGCGGTGGGGCAGTTCCGAGGTGCTGCCCACCTGCTGGGCCCGGTTCCGTCCAGCGGCGCCCTGGCCGATCGTCGGGGTGGCTGCTGGACGACGCCGCCAATTGCGCTCCTCGACGACTCGATCGGTTAGCGCTTCGCCGGTCGCGAAAGGTGGTGCACGGGCCGGCGCGCTTGGGGTGAAGGGGACTTTCCGCGCGTGCGATGCGGGGAGGGTCCCAGGGCCCCGGCAGAGTCGCGGAGTGTCCGATCCCGCCTGAGGTTCATCCGCCTTCCGGGAGTCCCGTTCCGCTCCTCGCGGATGACCCGAGATCCTGGCCGGGGCCCCGGTCTCACCAGCCCTCAGCCATATCTCCTCACCCCGTACCCGCCCCGGGAGGTCGCCGCTACGCCGCCCCGTACACCGGGCAGCCGGGCAGTGGCCTGACGAATGCCCACCACCCGGTCGGAGACCTGCCCTTCAGCCCCTTTGGAGCTGCCCCGTCCACGCTCCCACTCCACCGACAGCACAAACGGGGCAGCTCCAAAGGACCAACGCAGGGCACGCCGACCCGGCAAAGACCAACCGGCAAGGGCCGATGGCGTCGGCAGCGCCCGCATCCCATGGGACCTGCCAAACCGGAGACCCTCACGATCTTGCCGGGGCCCTGGTGGAAGGTTTGCTTCACGTTTCTGGTGTAGGCGACCAGCCACTCCCAGGCACAGACACCGAGAAGCAGCGCTGCCGGAGGAGATGGGCAGGTGAGTCGTGAGTGGTAAGGACGTTCTGTACTCCAGCCGTACTTGCCTGATCTGGAGTTTCGGCAGCTCATCGGCATGATCGACGCCCGGGTGGCACCGGCCATGCAGCTGCGGCTGTCGATGCTAATCGTGCGGCGGATGAGGTGGCCGCGCGCTGTCCGTCTGTTGTGGTCAGCCGCAGGCCGGGCAGGCTGTCGCGCTTGTGTTGATCGATGACATCGTCGAGTGGTGGACGGGTTTGGATGATCTGCTGGCGCGGTTCGCGCACCGTTTCGGGCTGGCCGAGCCGCGACGGCAGGCGCTGAGCTACCTGGTTGGGCTGTTGTCGCCGCTGGCGAGCAGGAACGGTTGCACGGTTAAGTCCTCGCCGTGCCCCACAACCAGCGGGTCCCGACCACGGTGGGCAGCTCCCGTCCCGACGTCCTCGCCGCCAGCGCGCCGGCCCTGACATGGAAGCGTCGCAGTTGCGGCGACGGCGCCAAAGGACCGCGATCAGCTGCCGGAGCCGAGTGCCCGCTCGATCAGACTGTCGACATCCATGGCGTCGATGAGCTCGTCGTCGGCCGCCTGCGCCGACTCGGGGCCCTCATCGGAGGCCACGGCCCCGCCCGCTTCGGCGTCGGCCAGGCCGAGCAACGCTTCGAGGACACCGGCCTCCTTGAACCGTTCGAACGGCACTGAGGCCAGGATCCGCCGTACGTCCTCCTCACGGGTGTCCACGTCGTCCTCGGCCCCGAGTAGTTCCGAGCGCAGGTATTCGACCACCGCCTGCGGGGTCGGGTAGTCGAAGATCAGTGTGGCCGGCAGCCTCAGCCCGGTGGCGGTGATCAGGCTGTTGCGGAAGTTGACGGCCGCCAGCGAGTCGAACCCGGCCTCCTGGAACGCCTGGGCCGGACCGACCCCGTCGGCACCACTGTGACCGAGGACCGTGGATGCCTGGCTCCGCACCAGCCGGAGCAGAATCCGATCCTGTTCGGCCTCCCCGGCCGCGCGCAGCGAGGTCGTCAGCGACGACGCGCTTTCCGTCGAGTCGTCGGAGGGCTGTGCCGCCTCGATCGCCGCCGCGGCCTCCGGCAGGTCGTCGAAGAGCGGACTGGTGCGGGCCGACGTGAACGGCACGATGAAGGCGCGCCAGTCCATGTCGGCGACGACCACCGATTCCGTGGCGGCCTGGATCGCCTGATCCAGTGCGGCCACCGCCGTTTCGGGTGTCATCGGGATGACGCCGCGCCGCCGGAGCTGGGCCAGCGTCTCCTCGTCCATTCCCGCGCCGGCCGCGGTCAGCGCACCCCAGGCGATCGCCTGCGCCGGGACGCCGTCCGCTCGAAGGCGCCGCACGAGCGCGTCGAGAACCGCGTTCGCCGCGCCGGCGGCTGCCTGACCGCCACCGCCCCAGATGCCGGCGATCGAGGAGAAGACGACGAACGCGTCGAGCGGAAGTTCCGCCGTCAACTCGCTCAGCCGGACCGCAGTGTCCACCTTGGCCCGGAAGACCTCGGTGACCTCCACGTCACTGGTCTCGTCGATCGGGCTGGTCAGGGACAGGTCGGCAGCGTGGACGACCGCGGTCACCGGGCGGCCCGGCGCGTGAACGAGGCCGGCGAGCGCGTCCCGGTCGGCGTCCGCGCACGACTCGACGACGGTGCCGCTGGCGAGCTTCGCCAGCTCGTCGCGCAGTGACTCGACGCTCTCGCCGGGCTCGCCCTCGCTGGTCGTGACCACCAATCGCTCCGCGCCTGCCTGCGCCAGCCACAACGAGACGTACCGGCCGAGGCCCTCCGCGCCGCCGGTGACCAGGACCGTCCCCCGCGGCCGCCAACGCCGTTCGCTCCCGGTCCCGGCCGGACCGGTGGCCCGCCGCAGGCGTCGGACGTGGACGCCGGATCGCCGGATCGCCACCTGGTCCTCACCGGACGCCCCGCTCAGCACGCCGAGCAGGTGCCGGACGACCCGGCCGTCCGGTTCGGCGGGCAGATCGACCAAGCCGCCCCAGCGGTCCAGGCGCTCGAGTGCGGCCGCCCGGCCCAGGCCCCACACGGCCGCCTGGGCCACCTGGGCCGCCCCGGCGACGGCGTCGCGGGCATCGACGCTGACCGCGCCCTGGGTCAGGCACCACAGGGGCGCGGTGGCGCCGGCCGCAGCGAGCGCCTGGATCAGGGTCAGGGTGGCGGTGGTGAGCGCGACCGGGTCCGGCCGGGCGCGCCCGGTCCGGTCAGGGAGTGCCAGCAGGGACAGGATCCCGGTCACTTCGTCGTCGGCCAGGACTCCGCCGAGCCGGCGGGTGAGCTCGTCGGTAGACAGGCCGGGTTCCACCGCGCAGGGCACCACGTCGAGGCCGTTGGCCCGCAACTGGTCGAGCAGACCCTCGCGCGAGACGTCCGCGGACTCCGGCGTGATGACGAGCCAGCGACCGGCGGGCACACCCAGGGCCTCGCGCTGGGGCGGGACCCAGCCGATCGCGTACCGGAGTTTCGCCGAGACCGACCAGGTCTCGCGTGCCCTCCGCCAGCCGGCGATGGCCGGCAGCACCGCGTCCAAGGCCTCGCTCTGGTCGGCGGACAGCTCGAGCATGGTGGCCAGAGCCGCCGGATCGGCGTCCTCGATCGCGTTCCAGAAGCCGGCATCCGTCGCCTGGCCGCCCGGTCCGTCATCGTCCGGAGCGGCTTCGGTCAGCCAGAAGTGCTGGCGGTCGAAGGCATAGGTGGGCAACTCGGCCGTGTGCCGGGGCCGATGCGCCGGCAGTGCCGAGCTCCAGTCGATCGGCACACCGCCGACGAAGAGCCGCGCGGCCGCGGCGAGGAAGGTTGCCGAACCATCGGCGTCCCGGCGCAGCGTGCCGGCGACGATCGGGCGCCCGGCGCCGCGGGGCCGGGCGCCCGAGTCCAGGTCGTCGATGACGTCGGTCATCGGCTGCACCAGGACCGGATGCGCGCTGACCTCCAGGAACACTCCGAAACTCTGGGTCAGCAGGCTCGCCACGGCCGGGCCGAAGCCGACCGGCTGCCGCAGGTTCTGATACCAGTAGTCCGCGCCGAGCAAGTCACCACCGTCGATCCAGCCGCCGGTCACCGTGGAGTAGAACGGAATGTGCGGAGGTTGGGTGTCGATCCCGCTCAACGCCGTCGCCAGGACGTCCTCGATGCGCTCGACGTGGCGGGTGTGCGAGGCGTAGTCCACCGGCACCCTGCGGGTCCGTACGCCCTCCCGCGTCAAGGACTCCAGAGCCTCGGCCAGCGACTCCTCGTCGCCGGCGATGACCACCGAGGACGGGCCGTTCACCACGGCCACCTCGAGCCGGCCGGGCCAGGCGGCCAGCCGGTCGTTCGCCTCGCCCGCGCCGAGCATCACCGACGCCATGCCGCCCCGGCCGGACAGGGTGGTCGCTATCGCCCGGCTGCGCACCGCGACGACGCGGGCCGCGTCGGCCAGCGACAGGGCACCGGCGACGCACGCCGCCGCGATCTCCCCCTGGGAATGGCCCACCACCGCGTCGGGCCGCACGCCCACCGACTCCCAGAGCGCGGCCAGGCCGACCATCATCGCGAAGCTCGCCGGCTGGAGGACGTCCACCCGATCGAGGGTCTGTTCGTCCACCTCGCCGCGCAGGACATCGGTCAGCGACCAGTCCACCCAGGGTTCGAGCGCCCGCGCGCACTCGTCGATCCGCGCCCGGAAGACCGCGGAACTGTCCAGCAGCGCGCGCCCCATGCCGGCCCATTGCGATCCCTGGCCCGGGAAGACGAGAACCAGCCGGCCGGGTGCTCCGGAGCCGACCACGCTGCCCGTGGTCAGGTTGGGTGCCACCTCGCCGCGGGCGAGCGCGGCGAGGCCGGTCAGCGCCTCGTCGCGCGAGCCGGCCAGCACGACCGCTCGCTCCGGCAACGTCGCCCGGCCGTGCACCAGGGCCTCGGCCATCGCCGGCAGCGCCGGTTCGCCGGTCTGAGCGGGGCTGTCCAGAGACGTCCGCAGCCGGGTGGCCTGTGCGGCGAGTGACCGGACGCTCTTGGCGGACACCACCAGCGGCACGACGTTCGTCGCGAGCCCCTTCAACGGGTCCGAATCCTCGGACGGGGCGGTCGCGGCCTCCTCGGACGGGGCCTGCTCGAGGATCAGGTGCGCGTTGGTTCCGCTGGCGCCGAACGCGGAGACGCCGACCCGTCGGGGCCGACCGGTCTGCGGCCACTCCCGCGGCTCGGTCAGCAGGGCAAGGGTGCCGGCCGACCAGTCCACCTGTCCGGTCGGTTCCTCGACGTTGATGGTCGGCGGCAGCACTCCGTGCCGCAGCGCCTCGACCATTTTGATCACGCCGGCCACGCCGGCGGCCGCCTGGGTGTGCCCGATGTTGGATTTCAAGGACCCGAGCCACAGCGGCTGCTGCGCATCCCGGGCTTTCCCGTACGTGGCGAGCAACGCCCCCGCCTCGATCGGGTCGCCGAGTACCGTGCCGGTCCCGTGGGCTTCCACCGCGTCGACGTCGGCCGGACCCAGCCCGGCCGAGGCGAGTGCCCGCCGGATCACCCGTTGCTGCGCCACCCCGTTCGGTGCGGTCAGCCCGTTCGACACACCGTCGGAGTTGACCGCCGACCCGCGAACCGTGGCCAGCACACGGTGGCCACGCTGCCGGGCCACCGAGAGCCGCTCCAGGAGCACGACGCCGGCACCCTCCGACCAGCCGGTGCCGTCCGCGGAGGACGAGAACGCCTTGCACCGGCCGTCGGCGGAGAGCCCGCGCTGGCTGGAGAACTCGACGAACGCCTCTGGGCTGGCCATCACCGTGGCCCCGCCGGCCAGCGCCATCGTGCATTCGCCCAGCCGGAGCGCCTGCGCGGCCTGGTGGATCGCGACCAGCGAGGACGAGCACGCGGTGTCCAGGGTCACCGCAGGCCCCTCGAAGCCGAAGACGTACGCGATCCGGCCCGAGGCGACGCTCGGCGACGTGCCGGTCATGACGTATCCCCGGACCTCCTCGGGAATCCGGTTCAGCCGGGTCGCGTAGTCGTGGTGCACGATCCCGGTGAACACACCGACCTCTTCGCCCCGGGCGGAAAGCGGGTCGATGCCGGCCCGCTCCATGGCCTCCCAGGACGCCTCCAGGAGCAGCCGTTGCTGCGGGTCCATGGCCAGCGCCTCGCGCGGGGAGATCCCGAACAGCCCGGGGTCGAACTGGGCGGCGTCGTAGAGGAAGCCACCCGACCGGGTGTAGGTGGTCCCGGGGTGCGCGGGATCCGGATGGTAGAGCCCGTCGGTGTCCCAACCCCGGTCGGCGGGGAAGCCGGACACCGCGTCGCGTCGCTCGATGACCAGCCGCCACAGGTCGTCCGGGCTCTCCACGCCGCCGGGCAGCCGTACGGCCATGCCGATGATCGCGATGGGCTCGTCGGGGTCGGCCACGGGCGCCGGAGCCCGATCGGTCACCTCGGCGACCTCGCCGGACATCTCGCCTGCCAGGTGCGCCGCCAGGACCCGCGGCGTCGGATGGTCGAAGACGGCCGTCACCGGCAGATCGACGCCCGTGAGGTCACGCAGCCGGTTGCGCAGCCGGACGCCGCCCAGCGAATCGAAGCCCAGGCTCTTGAACGACTGGTCGTCGTCCATCGCGTCGAGATCGGCCCGCTGGTAGCCCACCACGACCGCCACCGACTCCCGGACCACCTCGAGCGTGATCCGCTCGCGTTCGTCCCGGGACCGGTCCGCTAACCGGGCGGCGACGCTCTTTTGAGCGTCCTCCTGGCCGCCGGCCGGCCCGGCCGTGACCGCGGGGACTGCATCGCCGAGCGGTGCCTGGTCGAGCCAGTACCGCCGGCTCTGGAACGCGTAGGTCGGCAGCTCGGTGGCCAGGGCCGAGGCGGATCCGGCCCGACGGCCGACGACTGCGGGCCAGTCCAGGGCCACGCCGCGGACGTGCAGTTCGCCCAGGGCCGCCACCGCGTCGGCGACTTCCGCGCCGTCCGAGCGCAGCGTCGCGACGCAGGACACCTTCGACGAGTCCAGGCTCTCCGACGCCATCGTGGTGAGCACGCCCCCCGGCCCGAGCTCCAGGAAGGTCGTCACGCCCTGATCGCGCAGCGAGGTGACCGCGTCCCCGAACCGGACCGTGGCCCGCACCTGCTCGACCCAGTAGTCGGCGGTGGCGAACTGCTGTCCGGCGTCCGGCCGGCCGGTGACCGTGGACACGACGGGCACCCGGCTTGGCCGGTAGGTCAGCGACTCGGCGACCTCCCGGAACCCGGCGAGCATCGGCCGCATCAGCGGCGAGTGGAAGGCATGGCTCACCGGCAGCCGGCGGGTCTTGTGGCCGAGCTGGGCGAGATCGCTCGCCACCCACAGCACGGCCACCTCGTCACCGGACAGCACCAGCGACCGGGCGCTGTTGACCGCCGCGACGCCGACGACGCCGGGTGCCTCCACCAGCGACGGTGTCACCTCGGCCTCGCTCGCCTGGACGGCGACCATGGCTCCGCCGGTAGGCAGCTCCTGCATCAGCCGGGCCCGCGCGGCGACCAGCTTCCCCGCGTCGGCCAGGTCGAGCACCCCGCTGACGTGCGCGGCGGTGATCTCCCCGATGGAGTGGCCAGCGACCAGGTCCGGGCGCAGGCTCCACGACTCGTAGAGCCGGTACAGGGCGGTTTCCAGGGCGAACAGGCCGGCCTGGGTGTAGATCGTCTGATCGATCAGCCGGCCGTCCTCCGCACCTGGGGCGGCGAAGACGACGTCGGACAGCGGCACCGTGGCATGACCGGCCCAGTGCTTCTCGACAGCCCGGCAGGCGGCGGCGAACGCCTCGGCGAAGACCGGGAAGGCGGCCGCGAGGTCCCGGCCCATGCCGGGCCACTGACTGCCCTGCCCGGTGAACAGGACGGCCAGCTTACCGTCGACCGGGGAGCCACCGATGGCCGGCGCGGAACCCTCGGCCAGACCGCGCAGATCGCCGACCAGCTCGTCGCGATGCCGGACCACCAGGACCGCCCGCCGGTCGAGCTGCGCCCGGCCGGTGGCCAGCGCGAGGGCGATGTCGGCGGGCTCCAGCTCCGGCCGCGATGCCACGAAGTCCGCCAGCCGGCCGGCTTGGGCCCGCAGCGCGGCGGGGGTACGACCGGAGACCGGAACCGGCACGCAGAGGTCGTCCGAGGGCCGATCCGGGGCGGGGTCCTCGGTCATCTCGTCGGCGTCGTGCCTGGCGGTCTCCTCGCCGGCCTCCTCCAGGATGACGTGAGCGTTGGTCCCGCCGATGCCGAACGACGACACACCGGCCCGGCGCGGCCGTCCGGCAAGGGGCCAGTCGCGGCGTTCGGTGAGCAGCCGGACCGCGCCCGCCGACCAGTCCACGTGCGTCGACGGCAGGTCGACGTGCAGCGTCCTCGGCAGGACGCCGTGCCGCATCGCCAGCACCATCTTGATCACGCCCGCGACGCCGGCTGCGGCCTGGGTGTGGCCGATGTTCGACTTCACCGACCCCAGCCAGAGCGGGCGGTCGGCCGGCCGGTCCCGGCCGTAGGTCTCCAGCAGCGCCTGCGCCTCGATCGGGTCGCCGAGCGTGGTCCCGGTGCCGTGCCCCTCGACGGCGTCGACCTCGTCGCCCCGCAGTCCGGCCGCGGCGAGCGCCTTGCGGATCACGCGCTGCTGCGACGGGCCGTTCGGCGCGGTGAGACCGTTGGAGGCGCCGTCGGAGTTCACCGCCGTCCCGCGGACCAGGGCCAGCACCCGGTGGCCCCGCGCACGGGCCTGGGACAGCGGCTCGACCAGAAGCAGCCCGACCCCCTCCGACCAGCCGGTACCGTCGGCCGCGTCGGCGAACGCCTTGCAGCGGCCGTCGGGGGCGAGCCCCCGCTGCCGCGAGAACTCGACGAAGGTCTCCACGGTGCCCATCACCATCACGCCGCCCGCCAGCGCCATCGAGCACTCGCCGTTCCGGATGGCCTGCACGGCCAGGTGCAGGGTCACCAGCGAGGACGAGCAGGCGGTGTCCACGGTGATCGCCGGGCCCTCCAGGCCCAGGTGGTAGGCCACCCGTCCGGAGACGACGCTGCCCGAGCCGCCGGTCAGGCGGAAGCCCTCCACGCCGGACGCGTGGTGCGTGAGCACGGTCCAGTCGTGGCTGTTGACCCCGACGAACACGCCGACGTCCTGGGCGGCCAGGCCGTGCGGGTCGATGCCAGCCCGTTCGAGCAGCTCCCACGAGGTCTCCATGACCAGTCTCTGCTGTGGGTCCATCGCCAGTGCCTCCTGCGGCGAGATGCCGAAGAAGGCGGCGTCGAACGCGCCGGGGTCGTCGAGGAAGGCGCCGTGGCGGACGTAGGTGGTGCCGGGGTGGTCCGGGTCGGGATCGAACAGCCGGTCGGTGTCCCAGCCGCGGTCGGTGGGGAACTTGGTGACCGCGTCGGTCTCCGAAGCGAGGATTCGCCACAGGTCCTCGGGGCTGCGTACGCCGCCGGGGAACCGGCAGGCCATCGCGACGATGGCGATCGGCTCCTCGGCCGTCGCCCTCGGTTGCGCAGTGGCCGGCCGGGTCTGGGCCTGTGCGTCGTCGAGGAGCTTGGCCTGCAGGTGGGCCGCCAGCGACCGCGGCCGCGGGTAGTCGAAGATCATCGCGGGGGACAGGGTCAGCCCGGTCGCGGCAGCGAGCCGGTTGCGCAGTTCGAGCGCGGTGAGCGAGTCGAAGCCCGAGTCCTTGAACGTCCGGTCGAGCCGGATCGCGTCGGTGCTCGCATGGCCGAGGACGAGGGAGCACTGCCGGCGGATCAGGTCGACCAGGGCGTCGATCTGCTCCGCCGGGGGCAGCGCGCCGATCCGGCCGGACGAGGAGGCCGGCGCCGCCGGAGCCGGCCGCACGGTCGCACCGGCCGGGGTGACCGGCTGCCCGGCCGGTACCAGACCGCGCAGCACGGACGGCACCCGCGAGCCATCGGCCGCCTGGAGCGCGACCGGGTCGAACCCGGCCGCGACCACGGCCGCACCGGCGTCGTCGCCGGCCCGCAGGGCCTGGTCGAACAACGCCATCCCGTCGCCGTCGGACAGGCCGATCATGCCAACGTCCCGGTTCCGCCGGTGGTCGGCGTGGCTGAGGTGTCGGGTCAGGCCGCTGGCCCGATCCCAGTAACCCCAGGCGATCGAGACCGCCGCCAGGCCGGCCTGCCGCCGTTCCCGCGCCACGGCGTCCAGTGCCGCGTTGGCCGCGGCGTAGTTGCCCTGCCCCGGGTTGCCGAGCACACCTGCGGCCGAGGAGTAGAGGACGAAGGCGGCGAGATCGAGGTCGCGGGTGAGGTCGTCCAGGTGACGGGCCGCGTCCACCTTCGCCCCGAACACGGCGTCTACGCGGTGCGGGTCGAGCTCGGTGATCACCGCGTCGTCCAGTACCCCGGCGGTGTGCACGACCGCGGTCAGCGGGTGTTCCGCTCCGACTGTGGCCAGCAGCGCCGCCACCTGCTCGCGGTCCGCCACGTCGGCGGCCACGAGCCGGACGGTCGCGCCGAGCCCGGCCAGTTCGTCGTGCAGCGCCGCGGCGCTGTCGGCCTCGGGGCCGCGACGGCCGGCCAGGATCAGCCGGCGGACACCGTGCTCGGCGACGAGGTGCCGCGCGGTCACCGCCGCGAGCGTTCCGGTACCACCGGTGATCAGCACAGTGCCGCCGGGGTCGAGCGGCCGGGACGCGGGTGAAGGCGCGACCGGCCGCAGCCGCGCCAACCGGGGCACGAGCACCCGGTTGTCCCGGAGCCTCAGCTGCGGTTCACCGCTGCGCACGGCCGCGATGACGGAGGCGGTCGCCCGGGCCGCCTGGTCGGCGGCCACCAGCACGAGCCGGCCCGGGTGCTCCGACTGGGCGGACCGGACCAGCCCCCGGACGGCGCTGGTGGCGATCCCGTCGTCGTCCTGCGTGACGATCACGAGCCGGGCGTCGTCCTCGCCCGGCCGGGCGAGGAACGCCTGGATCAGTTCGAGCACCTCGACGACCGCCGCGCGCGGGTCGCCGTCCGAGACGTCGGCCTCATGGATCAGCAGGGCCGCCGGCGCGTCGGCGATCCCGGCGGCATCGGTCACGTAATGGGCGGCGAGGCCGGGCACCGAGGTGTCCCGGGGTATCGGATGGTCGACCCAGTCCAGGCGGAAGAGGTCCGCGGTGGATGCGCGCTGCCCGGCGACCAGCTCGGCCACCGCCAGCACCGGCTGCCCGGCCGGATCGGCCAGCTCGACGCGGAAGGCCGGTCCGTCCCCGGCGGACGTGGACCGGACGCCGACAGTGTCGGCCCCGGACGCCAGGAGCCGGACGCCTCGCCAGGTCTTCGGCCGCTGATCGGGGGAGAGGACGGTCCGGACCGCCGCGTCGAGCAGTGCCGGGTGGATGTCGTAGCGCTGCGCGTCCGGCCGCTCGGCGTCGTCGAGAGCGACCTCGGCGGTGGCACCGGCGGCCCCGGCGGCGGGGACACCGGCGACCTCGGCGGCGGACCGGGTCGCCGGTGCCACGGTGCCGGTGGCGTGCGGTGTCCACTCCTCGGCGGCGCCCGCGCCGGACGGACCCGAGTAGACCCTCAGCGACCGCCGGTGGGCAGCGTCCGGCTGTCCCACGAGGATCCGTACGTCGAGGCTGCCGTTGCGGGGCAGCACGACGGCCCGGTCGATGGTCAGCTCCTCGACGACCGGGGTGCCGGCCAGGTCACCCGCCCACAGCGCCAGCTCGACGAGGGCCGCCTCGGGTACCTCGACCGCGCTCTCGTCGCCGCCCGACCAGGGCAGGAGCGACGCGGACCACCGCCCGGTCGCGATCAGGCCACCGGAATCGGGCAGCCGGACGAGCGCGCCGAGCAGCGGGTGCCCGGCGTCGGCCAGGCCCAGGTCGGACGCACCGGCGGCCGCCACCGGACGTCGCCAGAACCGCCGCCGCTCGAACGGGTAGGTCGGCAGGTCGATCCATGCGGCCCGGCCGGCCGCCGGGAGCAGGCCGCGCCAGTCCACCGGGACGCCGCGGGCGAACAGCTCGGCCATCGAGCGCACCAGGCGGCCGATCCCGCCGTCGTCCCGGCGCAGCGAACCGGCGACGACCGCTTTCGAGCCCGCCTCGTGGACGGCCTCGGCGACCGGCTGGACGAGCACCGGGTGGGGGCTGACCTCGACGAACGCACCGAAGCCCTGCTCCAGGAGGCGGTCGATCGTCGGACCGAACCGGACCTGGTGCCGCAGGTTGCGGTACCAGTAGTCGCCGTCCAGCGCACCGTCGGCCCGGCCCCCGGTCACGGTCGAGTGGAAGGGCACCGTGGGCTCGGCGGGCGACAGGCCTGCCAGCGCCACCGCCAGGCGCTCCCGGACGGCCTCGACCTGGTCGCTGTGCGATGCGTAGTCGACTGCCACCCGCCGTACGTCGACACCGGCCTCGGCCAGTTCGCGCAATGCCTCGGTCAGGGCCTGCGGGTCACCGGAGAGCACCACCGAGGACGGGCCGTTGACCGCGGCGACCTGGACCCGGCCGTCCCACTTCGCCAGCCGCGCCGTCGCGTCGGAGGCGTCGAGGCGTACCGAGGCCATGCCGCCTCGGCCGGACAGGGTCTCGGCGATCATCTGGCTCCGGACCACGACGACCCGCATGGCGTCAGGTAGCGACAGCGCCCCGGCGACGTAGGCCGCGGCGATCTCGCCTTGCGAGTGGCCCACCACCGCGTCGGGCCGCACCCCGGCCGACGCCCACAGCGCGGCCAGTCCGGCCATCATCGCGAAGCTCGCCACCTGGATGACGTCGACACGCTCCAGCAGTTCCTGGTCGGCCTCGCCGCGCAGCACGTCGATCAGCGGCCAGTCTGCCCACTCGGTCAGCAGCCGAGCGCACTCCTGGACGACCTCGGCGAACGCGGGGGAGGTGTCGAGCAGCTCACGGCCCATCCCGGCCCACTGCGCGCCCTGCCCCGGGAAGATCAGCACGACGCCGGACGACGCGTCGGAGGTGGCGCTGTCGCGCACGACGAGGGGACTGGCCTCGTCCCGGGCCAGTGCGCGCAGGCCCGCCAGCGCCTCGTCCCGGGAGCCGGCCAGCACGACCGCGCGCTCGTCCATGGTCGTCCGCCGGGAGGCCAGCGCCACGGCGACGTTGACCCACGACGACTCGTCGGCGGTCTGGATCAGCGAGACCAGCCGGTCCGCCAGCCGGTTGAGCGCCTGCGCTCCGCGGGCGGACAGGACCAGGGGCACGATCCGGGGCGCTTGCGGTGCCGGCTGCCGGACGGCCGGCTGCCGGGGTGCTTCCTCCAGAATCACGTGGGCGTTCGTTCCGCTCAGGCCGAAGCTGGAGATTCCCGCGCGACGAGGACGACCACGGTGCGGCCAGGGCCGGCTTTCCGTCAGCAGCGCGACCGCGCCGGACGACCAGTCGACGCGCGATGTCGGCTCGTCCACGTTGAGCGTCGCCGGCAGCACACCGTACCGAAGCGCCTGGACCATTTTGATCACGCCTGCGACGCCGGCTGCGGCCTGGGTGTGGCCGATGTTCGATTTGAGCGAGCCGAGCCACAGGGGCTGGTCGGCGTCCCGGTCCCGGCCGTAGGTGGCCAGCAACGCCTCGGCCTCGATCGGGTCGCCCAGAACGGTCCCGGTCCCGTGTCCCTCCACCGCGTCAACGTCCGCAGGACCCAGACCGGCCGATGTCAGTGCCTGCCGGATGACCCGTTGCTGCGCCTCACCACTCGGTGCGGTGAGGCCGTTCGACGCGCCGTCGGAGTTCACCGAGGAGCCGCGCAGCACGGCCAGGATCCGGCGCCCGTTGCGGCGAGCATCGCCGAGGCGTTCCAGGACCAGCACCCCGGCGCCCTCCGCCCACGCGGTGCCGTCGGCGGCCGAGGCGTAGGACTTGCACCGGCCGTCAGCGGCCAGCGCCCGCTGCCGCGAGAACTCAACGAACGACTGAGGGGTGGCCATCACCGTGGCCCCACCGGCCAAGGCCAGCGAGCACTCGCCGCGGCGCAGCGCGTGGGCAGCCAGGTGCAGCGCGACCAGCGACGACGAGCACGCCGTGTCCACGGTGATCGCCGGTCCCCGCAAGCCGAGCAGGTAGGAGATCCGGCCCGACGCGACGCTGCCCGCGGTTCCGGTCGTCTGGAAGGCTTCGAGCTCCTCGGGCACCGGACCGCTGGTGCCGTAGCCCTGCTCCATCAGGCCGGCGAAGACCCCGGCGTCGGCGCCCCGCAACGACGAGGCGTCGATGCCCGCATGCTCCAGCGCCTCCCACGAGGTCTCCAGCAGCACCCGCTGCTGCGGGTCCATGGCGATCGCCTCGCGCGGGGAGATGCCGAAGAAGTCGGCGTCGAACTCCGCCGCGTCGTCGAGGAACCCGCCCCGGTCGACATACGAGGTCCGGGCACGGCCCGGGTCGGCGTCGAACAGTCGCTCGAGGTCCCAGCCACGGTCGGTCGGGAAGGGCCCCGACGCCTCCCGACCCTCGCTGACCAGATCCCACACGCCGTCGGATCCGGTGATTCCACCCGGCAGCCGGCAGGCCATCCCGATGATCGCGATCGGCTCGTCGGTCCCGGACGGCGTGCCGACGGCGGTGTCGGTGGCCGTGTCGGTGGCCGTGCCGTCGACCAGTTCGGTGTGCAGGAACGCGGCCAGCGCGCGCGGCGTCGGATGGTCGAACGCCGCTCCGGTCGGCAGCTTCAGACCGGTCCTGGCCATCAGCCGCGTACGCAGTTCGACGATCGCGGCCGAGGTGCATCCGAGATCCCGGAAGGTCCGGTCGGCCGGGACGCCGGCGGTGCCGGGCCGGTTGAGCGTCGCCGCGGTCTCGTCGCGGACCAGGGCCTGAAGCAGCGCGTGTTGCGCGTGCCGGTCCAGGCGGCTCAGTTCTGCCCGGAGGGCGGACGTCGTGTCGTCGAGTCCGTCATGGACGAGCGGCTCCGGGAAGATGGCACGCAGCAGAGCGGGCATGCCCGCCCCCGGCTCCGGCCGGCGCGGACGCAGGGCGAACAGCGGTGCCGGATCCGAGGTGGCAAGGAGCGTGTCGACCGCGAACAGCCCGTCACGCACCCATGGCGAACCCGGAGTGTCCCCGGCCGGTTCGCACCAGGTCAGCACCGCGCCGGCCAGCCCGCGCCGACGGCGATCGTGGACCACGGCGTCCACCATGGCCGCCGAGACCGCCCGGCCGGGGTCCGCCGTCTTGGTGACCTCGTACGGGTCGACGATCGCGATGAACGAGGTCCGATCGGAGTCTGCGGCGTTGCTCAGCTTCCGGGCCAGCTCCGAGTCGCCGTCGGCGAGAATCACCGCGGCGGCCGGGCCCGGTGCGATCGTGGACTCCCACGCAGCAGCGGCGGCGTCCCCGCTGGCGATCAGCACCAGTCGCTCGTTCGGGTGGACGGAGGCCAGGTGGCGGGCCACCGCGGCGCCGCGTACGGTGTCCGCGCCCGTCAGCACTACGACACCGTCGGCACCTGACCACGAATCTCGCATCGAACGATCCGGGACCGCCTGGCGGGTCAGCCGGGCCACCAGGAGCGCGCCGGACCGCAGCACCCAGCGCGGTTCGTCGCGCAGGATCGCGTACGGCACGGCGTCGATCGGCGATTCGTCGTCCAGGTCGACCAGGATCGCCCGGCTCCCCAGAACCCGGCCCGTCGCGGCCGCCAACATGGCCTGAGCCGGATCGGCCGGCTCATCCTCGGCCGACACCGTCACCGAGTGCCGGGTCAGGAGGACCAGCTGCCCCGATCCGACTCGAGCGGCCCACGCCGTCACCGCTTCGACCAGCTGCCGGGTCTCGGCGCATCGCTCCGCCCAGGTGCCTGGCATCTCGGGCGCGAGCAGCACCGTCATCTCGGCGGCGTCGGCCGTGGCAAGATCGGCGTAACAGGAGGACGAACCCACGGCCGCGGCGAGGCCGGCCGCGGCCGAGCCCACGAACGCCCAGGTCGTCGGCGCAGGGCTGGCGGTGCCGTGAGACGGCGCGGGCACCCATTCCAGGCGCAGGACCCCGTCGTGCGACCCGCTTGCCGTGTACCGCAGCACGGCGGGCTGATCGGCCAGCCGGCGGCGCTGGATCTTTCCCGACGCGGTCCGCGGAACGCTGACCACCTCGTAGACCTCTTCGGGAACCTTGAACGTGGACAGCTCCCGGCGGCACCGTTCGATCACGGCGCCCATGTCGACGCCCGACGGGTCCGTGACCACATAGGCGACGGGCACCTCGCCCAGCACCTCGTGCGGCCGGCCGGCCACGCCGACGTCGGCAATCCCCGGAGCGGCGCGAAGGACCGCCTCGATCTCCTCCGGATGGACGTTCTCGCCGCCCCTGATGATCAGATCGCTGATCCGGCCACAGATGGTGAAATAGCCGGCGGTGTCCCGGCGGGCGAGGTCACCCGTGCGATACCAGCCGTCCCGGAACGCCGCTGCGGTCGCCTCCGGTTTGTTGTGGTAGCCGGACGTCACGTTCGGTCCGCGCACCCATACCTCGCCCTCGGCGCCGACCGGCATGTCGCGGCCGGTCTCCGGGTCGACGATCCGGACATCCACACCGGGCACCGGAAGCCCGCACGACCCGTCGACGCGGACGCCTCCCGGCGGGTTCATGGTGATCGCGCCGCACGTCTCGGTGCTGCCGTACGCGTCGACCAGCGGCACCCCGAACTCCTCGCGGAACGACCGGCACAGCTCGGGGCCGGCGACCGCGCCCCCGACCAGCCCGATCCGTAGATCCGGCAGGGCGACCCAGCGCTGCCGCCGCGCCTCGAGAAGGTAGTGATAGGTGGCCGGCACACCCGCCACGAAAGTGGCCCGGGTTTCCCGGGCCGCCTCCAGGAACTCGTCCCCGGAGGGGCTGTCCATGATCCGGGCGGTCGCGCCGACCACGGTCACCGCCAGCACGCACGCGATATGGGAAAGGCTGTGGAACAAGGGCAGCGGCCACAGCACGCGATCGTCCGCCGACAGTCCCGGGATCGGAACGTAGCTCGCCGCGACCGAGTACAAGCAGTTGCGCTGGCTGGAGAGCACTCCCTTCGGTCTTTCGGTGGTCCCGGAGGTGTAGAAGATCCACGCCGTTTCATCCAGACCCAGGTCGTCCGGGGCGGTTACCGCCGGTTCGCTCGCGGCGAGCTTCTGGTAGGTGTGGACCGACGGGTGCGTGGGTGCGTCGCCGGTCACCAACAGGCGCGCGTCGGGGGCCAGGGACGGCGAGCGCAGGAAGCCCGCCACGTGCACGGGGTCGGTGATGACGACGGCCGCCGCGCTGTCGGCCAGGAAGTAGTCCAGTTCGGGGTCGGTGGACGCGGGGTTGACCGGTACCCCGACCGCGCCCGCACGAAGGATGGCGAGGTAGCTCTCGAGCGTCTCCACGCTGTTGCGTAGGCAGATCATCACCCGGTCGCCGCGCCGCACACCGAGGCCCATCAGATGTCCGGCCAGCCGCCGGGTCCGCGCCTCCAGATCGCCGTACGTGACCGCCCGCTTGTCGTCCTGGAAGGCGACCTTCTCGCCGAAGCTGTCCGCGTGCTCCCGCAACTCCAGGGGGAGAGCTCTGATCAGTTCGGCGCGCACGAATCACACGTCCTCTCGTAGAGCGGACCCGGTCGGGCACCGGATGGGCGAAACCCGTCGGCCCGCATTCGGAGGCTAGAAGTGGCCGTGCTGACCGGGCATCCCTCAGCCTGGTAAACGCCTCACCGGAAAGCCGTGGGCGGTGAGGCGACAGTTCCGGCTGTCACCTCACCGCCCACGTCCTGTGAGCTCTGCGGCCGTCCGGAGGCGAAGAAGGCCTGCAGCGGGGCTGTGGGATGCTCGCCGGCGCGGCGGGCAGCGCCTTCAGCTGGACTGTGGCGAGGTGCGGGGCGAGCGGGTCGGCGATGGTGGGGGACGAGCCGGCCCTGCTCCTCGTCCTCGTCCTTGCCGTCCGCCTCGGTGAGAACCACCCGCGGCCCGTCGCGAGAAGCCGGCTGTTGAACGACTCCTTACGAAGGGACCCGGAACCCTATTCAAAAGCCCTTTCGTGGAAGAGGGCTTCCCTGAGGGGTTCTACACCCAGGCGGTTGCGCGCGACGACGCCCGGTCTGGTAACGTTCAGCCTCGGCCGTGACAGACCTTTGAGGAGGTGGGACCCGTGAATGTTGGTTCGATGATGTGGGTGCTCCCCCTACCGGTCACGGCAGGCGACTGACGGAGACGTCGCAGGAGCGCCCCAAAGGCACTCCTGAAAGGCGACAACTATTTACGTCACTACGCATCCCATCCCAGACCCCGTGACGCCCGTCATCACGAGGGTCGCGGCAGATCAGTGGCACGCCGTCGAAGATGACTTGGTGGTCGGCCGCGGCGACACTATGCGCAGGTCCGACGGCCGAATGTTCATCAGCATCGACACGTGGCACGACGCGGTCTTCGACCGGCTGGCCGCCGCCATGCTGGCGGAACTGCCGGCGCCGCTGTACACGATGGTCGACGCCGACGACTCGGATACGAACTCGAACTGGCGACGGGCTGGCTTCGCCGTCCATCGACGTGAGCGGCAGTACCTGTTGGTGCCCACCGAAGCGCAGACCACCGCCCGGCCCCCGACCGGGGTGACTCTCACAGGCGGCGATGGTGTGTTCCACGCCGAAGTCGAGGGCGCCGAGGTTGGTGTGCTCCGGGTTCTGCCGTCGATGCGGGAGAACGGGACGCCGCGGATAGCGCGGTTCGTCTCCGTCGAGGTCCGTGCCGACCAGCGGCGCCGTGGCATCGGCCGGGCGCTGCTGGTGCACGCGCTGGGTGCTCTGCACGCTTGCGGGTTCAACATCGCGTCAGTCGACGTCGACGAAACTGACACCGCAGCGATCCCGCTGTTGGAGGGCGTCGGCGCCCGCCGCGCGAGCAGCAGCCTGGAGTTGATATGGCAAAAGTAAACCGGGGTATCGAAGTCAACGGCATCGTCGTCGAGTGCCTGAAAGACGCCCGCTTCAGGGTGCAGCTCGACAACGGGCACAAGGTGCTTGTGCACATCAGCGGGAAGCTCCGCAAGAACTTCATCAAGATCATGCTGGAGGACAGGGTGCTGGTGGAGCTGAGCCCCTATGACCTGACCCGCGGCCGGATCACCTACCGGTACCGGATGTAGTAGCCGGCAGAACCTGCCAAGTCGGGAGCGGTGCGGATCTCCCAGGGGATCCGCACCCTTCGAGGAGCGTCTGCGTCAGCCAGTTCACGGTGTCGCGTCGCTAAGACCTTTTGCGACCCCTGATTCGGTAAGGCAATTGCCGCACAGGTCCCGCCGCCGAGCAGGGTCGGCGGAGCGTTCGGGGTTGTTCGCACCCCGATCCAAGATTCGCACCCCGATTACCCGTTCAAGGGCTGCGTGACGAGGCACTGGTCGAACAACAGGCGGAGTTCAACAAACAGTTCACCGGTATCCGCTCTGCCGTCGAGCGCGCTTTAGCCGGCTTCAATTGCTGGCGGATCTTCTCCGAGGAGGGCGGGCGCTTCCGCGCCCCCATCGAGAAGTTCGCAAAGTCCCTTACCGCCGTGGTCGGACTACACTCGAATTCACGTCCGCGACAATCTGATGATTCTGCTATCGCACTCTATGCGGCCTGGCCGAAAGTCTGCGGTGCGCCCTCATCAGTCAGGTTGGTAGTATTTCCGGCGACGCCCGGACTTCCTTGCCTGGCCTATCTTCGGCTGCCTAGCGTAGCAGCCGTGACGATGCATACGGTTCAGTCCACACTGGCCACGGTCCGGCCGGGAATCCTCGATTCCGGAGCTGCGCCGGCCGCCAAGATCGAACCCGGCGACGAGGTTCTCTATCCGGACACCTGGACGAACTGGCAGAACCAGCTGCGGTACGGCATGTCGTCGGCCGACCGTGCGCGGCTGCGCAAGGAGTACCCGGGCTGCCCGTTCCAGATCATCGGCCCGGTCGAGGTGACCGGTGCCGAGCCGGGCGACGTCGTCGAGTGCCGGCTGACGGAGTTGCGGCTGAGCGACTGGGGCGGGAACGCCTTCCCGACCCGGGCCGGCGCGTTGCCGTACGACTTCGACGAGCCGTACTTCCACGACTTCCGGTTCGACCCGACCCGGACCCGAGCCGACTACGTCCACGGGATCTCGCTGCCGCTCGACCCGTTCGCCGGCATCATCGCGGTCGAACCGCCAGGCGACGAGCAGGTGAGCGCGCTGGTCGGCGGCGTGCACGGCGGCAACCTGGCACTTCCCGAGCTCACCGTGGGTTCGTCGCTGTTTCTTCCCGTGGCCAAGCCGGGGGCCCGGATCTGGATCGGTGACGTGCACGCCTTGCAGGGCGACGGGCTGGTCGACCAGACCGGCCTGAAGTCGACGGCGGAGCGCCTGCGGATGCGGTACGACCTCCACAAGAACGTCGGCTTGACCCGGCCCCTGGCCGAGACCGACACGCACTGGGTCGGCATCGGACTGGCCGACAGCCTGGAGGCCGCGCTGGTCGACTGCCTGCGCGCAATGATCAGCTGGTTCAGCGCGGCATCCGGCGTCACCCGCGCCGAGGCCCACGCACTGTTCAGCATGGCGGCGAGCTTCCGGATCACCCAGTACGCGGACCAGAGCGAGATCCACCACGTCGATGTCCCCCTGCCGCCCAAGGGCGTGCACGCCCTGCTGCGCAAAGACGTCTTTCCGGCCGACCTGCGTACCCGGGTCAACCGTTGGCTGCGCCCCGCGTCCTGACGCGATTCAACCTTCCGGGAAATGTCCGGCCGCCCCATTCGTGGTGACCAGGTGCAGTCAATGTGAGGGATGGTTACCGCGGCACTCTCTGGTTAGTCTGCGATTTATCCCGCTCGGCCACTGGTCATCGCATTTTTCCCGGACAGGAAGGCAAACCGGGTTATGAGTACGACGCATGTGCATTATGTTCAGCAGTTGCTGACCGGTTTCGATGCCGATCCGGATCGCGTTGCGTTGGTCAGCAGGGGCGTCCTCCTCACCGCGGGGGAGCTGGCCGATGCCACCCGCCGGGCCGCGGCCGTGATGGGCCGCCAGGGCGTCAACCGCGGCGACGTTGTCTGCATTCTGACCGAGCCGAACACCGCCGCCACGCTGATCCTGCGGTGGGCGGCGAACTTGGTGGGGGCGACCGCCGCGCACGTGCGCGGGATGAACGCGGTGGTGCCCGATGACGAGTTGCGGGTGGAGTTGCAGCGCGCGGTCGTCGCGGATCTCGGCGCACGGATGCTGGCGGTCGATCCGGCCAACGAGGAGCGGGCGCGGGATCTGGTGGTGAACGCGGCCGATCGGCCGATTCTCGCCGTGCTGGGCGCCGGGCGGCCGGACACTGTGGACCTGACGGCGGGTTCCGGTGATGGTGTGGGTCCGGGTGCGGACATCGTCGACGGTGACCTCGCGTTGATCACGCAGACGAGTGGGTCGAGCGGCCTGCCGAAGGGTGTCTGCTGGACCTTCGGGGTCAAGAACGAGATGGCCACGTCGGCCGTCGGCCGCAGCGGCCGGACGAACCTTCTGATCACCGCACCGCTCACCCATTCCAGCGGGTTCGGCGCGGACGACACGCTCGTCACCGGTGGCATGGTCGTGCTGCACAACGGCTTCGACGCGGGGGCCGTGCTGCGCGCGGTCGCCGAGTACCGCATCGGCCGGCTCATTCTCGGCACTCCGCAGGTGTACGCGCTCGCCGAGCATCCGGACCGGGCGGGCACCGACCTGTCCAGCTTGACCGAGCTGATCTACACCGGCAGCCCCGGGGCGCCGCTCCGGCTGCGTGAGGCCTGGGAGATCTTCGGTCCGGTGCTGATCCAGGTGTACGGCACGACCGAGACCGGCGTGCTCACCATGCTCTTCCCGGACGATCACGGCGACCTGCGCGCGTGCGGCACCGTCGGCCGGCCGTTGAGCCCCGAAGCGCTGAGCATCCGGGACCCGGAGACCGGTGCGGCGCTGCCCGCCGGCGAGGTCGGCGAGGTCTGCGCGCTACCGCGCTGGCCGATAGCCGGCTATTGGCACGAGCCGAAGCTGACCGCGGCGCTCGTCCGGGACGGCTGGGTGCGCACCGGCGACCTCGGGCGCCTCGACGCCGACGGTTACCTGCACCTGAGCGGCCGGATCGCGGACATGATGAAGGTCAAGGGTCTCCGCATCCACCCCGAGGCCGTCGAGAGGGTGCTGAGCCAGGCGCCCGGCGTGTCCCAGGTCGCGGTGTGCGGCGTGGAGGACCCCGACCGCGTGGAGCGGATCTACGCCGCTGTCGTGCCGAAGCCCGGCGCCGTCGTGGACCTTCAGGAGTTGTGCCGCCATGTCGCCGAGGCACTGTCCGACAACCACGTCCCCAGCTTGATCGAGATCCGCCAGGAACTGCCGGTGACCGGCCCGGGCAAACCCGATCGGGTCCAGCTGCGGGCCGATGGCCGCGCGGCACTGACCCGGCCCGTCTCCCGGGTCTAGGGGTGATTCAGCCTTCCCGGGAAATGTCGGGCCGCCTCATTCGCGGTGACCACGTGCAGTCAATGTGAGGGATGGTTGCTGCGGCACTCGCCGGTTAGTCTGCGATTTGTCTCGCTCGGCCACTGGCCATCGCATGTTTCCCGGACAGGAAGGCGAAACCGGGTGATGAGTACGACGCATGTGCATTATGTGCAGCAGTTGTTGTCCCGTTTCGATGCCGATCCGGGTCACGTTGCGGTGGTCAGTGATGGTGTCCCCCTGACCGCGGGGGAACTGGCCGATGCCACCCGCCGGGCCGCGTCCGTGATGGGCCGCCAGGGCATCACCCGCGGCGACGTCGTCTGCATTCTGACCGAGCCGAACACCGCCGCCACGCTGATCCTGCAGTGGGCGGCCAACCTGGTGGGGGCGACCGCCGCGCATATGCGCTGGGTGAACCCGGACGGGCCCGACGACGAGTTGCGGTTGGAGTTGCGGCGTGCCCTTGGCGCGGATGTCGGTGTGCGGATGCTGGCGGTCGATTCGGCCAACGAGAAACGGGCGCGGGCCCTGGTGGTGAACGCGGCCGGTCGGTTGATTCTCGGGGTGCTGGGCGCCGGGCACCCGGACACCGTGGATTTGACCGCGGGTTCCGGTGATGGTGTGGGTCCGTGTGCGGACATCGTCGACGGCGACCTCGCGGTGATCACCCAGATCAGGCTGTCGAGCGGCCGGAATGGCGTCTGTTGGACCTTCGGGGTCAGGAACGCCATGGTCTCGGCGGCACCCTTCCCACCACCCATGGCTGGCTCGAGCGCCGCCGGCCGCAGCGGCGGGACAAACCTCCTGATCACCACACCGCTCATCCATTCCGACGTGTTTGCCGCGGACGACACGCTCGTCAGCGGTGGCCTGGTCGTGCTGCACAACGGCTTCGACGCGGGGGCCGTGCTGCGTGCAATCGCCCAGTACCGGATCAGCCGGCTCGCTGTCGGTACTCCTCAGGTGTATGCCCTTGCGGAGCACCCGGACCGGGCGGCCACCGATCTGTCGAGCCTGACCGAGCTGTTCCATGCGGGAAGTCCGGCGGTGCCGCAGCGGTTGGGTGAGGCCCGAAAGGTTTTCGGTCGGGTGCTGATTCAGGTGTACGGCACGACCGAGGCCGGGGTGCTCACCATGCTCGCTGCCGACGATCTGGGCGACGTGGACGGCTCTGGGGCGGTGGGGCGGCCGGTGGATCCCGAGGGGTTGAGTATTCGGGATCCGGAGACCGGCGCGGCGTTGCCTGTGGGTGAGGTCGGCGAGGTCTGTGCGAAGCCGCGTTGGCCGTCGGCTGGCTACTGGCATGAGCCGACACTGACCGCGGCGCTCGTCCGTGACGGCTGGGTGCGCACTGGTTACTTCGGGCGCCTCGACGCCGACGGTTACCTGCACTTGGGTGGCCGGATCGCGGGCATGCTGAAGGTCAAGGGCATCAGCATCCACCCCGAGGCGGTGGAGAAGGTGCTCAGCCGGGTCCCGGGCGTGTCCCAGGCCGCAGTGTGTGGGGTCGAAGACGCCAATCGGGTGGAGCACATCTACGCCGCCGTCGTGCCGGAGCCCGGCGCCGTCGTGGAGCTTCAGGAGTTGCGCCGTCATGTCGCCGAGGCCCTGTCCGACAACCACGTTCCCAGCTTGATCGAGATTCGCCGGGGACTGCCGAAGACCGGCTGGGGCAAACCCGATCGGGTCCAGTTGCAGGCCGCTGCCCGCGCGGCACTGGCCCGCTCCGCCTCCCCGGTCTAGGGGACCGGATGGATCTCCGTCAGGCACAGAAGGGGAGGGTCTCGTTGAACCGCACCTCTACTCGGTACACCGACCACGTTTCCGCCGACCAGCGTCGGGCCTGGGCCGCCGCGGGCTACTACCCGGGCCAGGACTTGTACTCCCTGTTCCGTGGCCACGTCCAGCGCACGCCTCAGGCGCCGGCCGTGCTGGACGCCGAGGGGACGGTCAGCTACGGCGAACTGGACCGGACAACCCGGCGCCTGGCCGCGGGGCTGGCACAGCTTGGCATCGGCCCCGATGACGTCGTGGCGGTCCAGTTGCCCAACGCCCGCCTCGCGTGTGCCGTCGACCTCGCCGTCGCGGCGGTGGGCGCCATCGTGCTGCCGTTTCCGCTCGGCCGGGGCGACCGCGACGCGGTGAGCCTGTTGCGCCGCTCCGAGGCGGTCGCGGTGATCACCGTCGCCGATCATCACGGCTATCCCTGCGCCGAGCGCATCCGGAAACACGCCGACGCCCTGCCGATGCTGCGTGCCGTCATCGTCGCCGGGGACGGCGCCGCCGAGACGCCGGGCTGCGTGCCGATCGAGTCCCTGTTCGCCGCCACCGCGGACGAGTTCGTGCCGCGGGAATTCGACCCCGACGGGCCGGCGCGGATCCTGGTCACCTCCGGGTCCGAGGCGGAACCGAAGATGGTCCTCTATTCGCACAACGCGCTGACCGGCGGGCGGGGTGCCATGATGGCCGGCCTGCACCGAGGGTCTCCGGCCACGATGCGCAACTTGTTCCTCGTCCCGCTGGCGTCGGCCTTCGGCTCCAGCGGTACGCCGGTCACCCTCGCGACCCTGGGCGGGACCCTCGTGCTGAGGCCGACCTTCGACGCTGCCGCGACGCTGCGGACCATCGCCGACACCCGGCCCACCCACCTGCTGGGCGTGCCGACGATGCTGCGCATGCTGCTGGACTGCCCGGATGTCCAGGACACCGACCTCAGCGCCCTGCAAGCCGCCGTACTCGGTGGGTCCGCGCTCGACCCGGACACCGCGCGGCGCGCCGAGAAGCTCCTGGGCTGCACAGTCGTCTCGCTGTACGGGTCGGCCGACGGGGTCTCGTGCAACAGCGGTCTCGGCCGTTACGACGGTACGGTCGGCCGTCCCGACCCCGCCGTCGCGGACATTCGCATCGTCGGCCCGGACGGGCTCGAGCTGCCAACCGGAGCGACCGGCGAGGTCGTCGCGCGCGGCCCGATGTCGCCGATGAGCTACATCAACTCCCCGGAGCTGGACCGCACGCTGCGCACCCCGGACGGGTGGACCCGCACCGGAGACCTCGGGCTGATCGACGACCTTGGCCGGCTCCGGATCGTCGGACGCCGCAAGGACGTGGTCATCCGCGGCGGCCTCAACATCAGCCCGGCGGAGGTCGAGTCGGTGCTGATCACGCACCCCGCGATCCGCGACGTCGCCTGCGTGGCGGTGCCGGACCCGTTGTACGGCGAACGCGTCTGCGCCTGCGTCGCCACCTCGGCCGACCTGAGTCTGGCCGAGGTGACCGCCCACCTCGCCGCGGCCGGGATGGAGCCACGGAAGTTCCCGGAGCGTCTGTTGCTGGTGGCCGCCCTGCCGCTGAGCGCCGCCGGAAAGGTGGACCGGCAGGCGCTCCGGGTTCAGGCCGCGAAACAGGGATTCGACGCGACCCGGTGAAACCCGGTCCAGAGCAGAGGATGTCACCGCATGACTGAGGGAACCTCGGAACCGATCTCGTATCTCCAGTACTGGGACCGCACCGAAGCGTTCGATCCACCGGCGGTGCTCGGTGAGCTGGTCCGGACGCGGCCACTGACCCGGATGGTGTACCCGGACGGTCACGTCGGTTGGCTGGCCACCAGCCACGACCTCGCCCGTGAGGTGCTCAGCAACCAGGCGTTCAGCCACCGGTTCCACACCACCCACGCGCCGGTGACGAAGAAGGGCGAGATCTTCCCGTCCGTGCCCATCGTGCCGGGCGGGTTCATCCACATGGATCCGCCGGAGCACACCCGCTACCGGAACCTGCTCAGCAGCGAGTTCAGTGCCCGCGCCACGAGGGCGTACGCCCCGCGGGTGGCCGAGCTGGCCGCCGTGCAACTCGCGGAGGTACGGGAGCACGGCTCGCCGGTCGACCTCCTGCCGACCTACGTCCGGCCGCTGTCGCTGCGGGTGTTGTGCGAGGTGCTGGGGGTCCCGTTCGCCGGCAGCGCCGTCCTGTCCGCCCTGAGCGACAGCGCCACCGATGACGAGGTCAGCCTCGAGGCGGAGCGGGAGGCCGGGACCCGGGCGTACCACCACCTCCTGGACCTCGTGGGCAAGGCACGGGTGGAGCCGGGCGAGAACGTCATCGGGCGGCTGGCCGCCGAGCCCGGGCTGACCGACCGCGAGATCACCAACATGCTGCTGATCGTCTTCGCGGCGGGCTTCGCCAGCTGCGAGGGTGCGCTCGCGTCGTCGCTGCTGGCGCTGCTGCGTCATGGCGACCAGCTCGACGCGCTGCGTGCGGCCGTGCGGGCCGACGGCGCGCAGGGCATCGAGCGAATGGTCGAGGAGCTGCTGCGGTACACGTCGGTCAACCAGTTCCAGATCTTCCGGACCGCGTTGTCCGACGTGGAGCTCGGCGGAAAGTTGATCCGCGAGGGGGAGACGGTGACGGTCGCCCTGCCGGCGGCCAACCGTGATCCGGCCAGGTTCGGCTGCCCCGACCGGTTGGACCTGAGCCAGGACGCGTCCGCTCACCTGGCCTTCGGGTACGGCGTACACGCCTGCGTCGGGCAGCGGCTGGCCCGGCTCGTACTGGCCGAGGCGCTGGCCTCGCTGGTGCTCGGCCTGCCCGGACTCGCCCTGGACGTGCCGCTGGAGCAGGTTCCGGTGCGTCTGAAGACCCCGGTGTTGAGCGTGCTGCGCCTGCCCGTCCGCTTCTGACCTCGACCTGTCCGCGGGCGGCCGGATGTGCTCCGGCCGCCCGCCTGCTTCATCGCCGCGAACGCGGCGCCCGGTCGGCGCAGGTCAGCAGCGAGTCGCGGATGTGGTCGTGGATCGAGTCCATCTGCTCGGTGGTGAAGCACTGCGTGCTGTACGGCATCTCGATGCTGAACCGGCCGTAGATCGTCGCCGGCGACGCGAGCAGCGGGCCCGAGCCGCGCTCCGGGTCCCACCGGCTGGACAGCGGGAACTTGGTCATGTCGACGATCTCCAGCCCCTTCGGGGACGGTGGCCCGTCGATCCGTCCGACGTTGGTGAGCACCAGGCTGGTCGGCCAAAGCTGCGGGTGGGGGAGCAGCCGGTCCAGTGCCTGCATCTCCATCGCCGCGTCACCCCGCGCGATGCCGGCGCGCAGCTCGGTGGTGAAACGGTGGCCCAGCTTGACCAGGTCGACGCCGGCGGGCACCTCGAGCAGATCCCGGTACCAGGAGACCATGGGCACCATCGCCTCGTGGCTGAGGTCCGGCGCAACCTGATCGCGCAGGTCCACGGTGCAGAAGCTGGACAGCCGATGACCGTCCAGCTCCTCGGGCAGGCCCGCGCGTACGGCCGCCAGCAGCGCCGCGGCGACCAGCCCGTTCACCGACACCCCGGCGTCCTTGGCGAAGGCCAGCAGGCCGGTGGTCTCCGATTCGGTCAGCCGGAGCCGGCGCGAGGTCATCAGATTCTCCGCCGGCACCGTCGATGCGGACCCGGCCGCCCGGAACGGCAGGGATGCCACCGGCGCGCCCTCGGCCCGCTTGAGCCGCTCCTGGACGTAGGCGTCCAGCTCGGCCTCGCTGCGCGGCGGCAGCCGCTCGTCGAGCGGGGCCGGCCACTCCTGCGGCCGCGAATCCGGCGCGGAGTAGCTGCCGGACTGGATGTCGATGTACCGCTGCCAGATCCGGCGGCAGAACGCGGTCGCGCTGCGGCCGTCGCAGATCGCATGGTCGACGCCGAACATCACGATGTCCTCGTCGGCGCCGGTCAGCAGGACGGCACGCGCGAGCGGGCCGCCGAGGTACAACGGCTTGTTGTACTCCTGAAGCTGCGCACCGGGCTCGTTGCGCCGGACGTGCAGCCGCGGCAACTCGCTCGGCTCCAGCCGGCTGAGGTAGTAGTCGTCGCCGTCCTTCTCCAGCCGGCTGCGCAGCCCCGGCGCCTCGGCGAGGACAGCGGTGAACGCCGCGTCCAGAAGCTGCGCGTCGACGCCGCCGCGCACCACGCAGATCTGCAGCGCCTGCGTCCTGATCTCGCTGACGTACATCCGTTCCGACCGGGCAATCCGTCGGCGCATGCCTTCCTCCTCGTTGTCGGGATCAGCCGACCTCGCCGGCCAGGATCGCGCTGCGATGCGCATGCCAATCACCGTCGTCGATGATGGTGCGGGTCTTCTCGATGCCGCCCCGGACGGTCAGATAACGACGGCCCTTCAACACCACCTGGCCGTCGGAGACCGCCCGGCTGTAGAGCTCGCCGCCGCCGCCCGCCGCGAGCGCGGCGTTGATCGCGTGTTCCACCGGTGCCCAGTCCGACCGGTCGCGGACCTTCGTGGTGAAGTCGTAGACCGTGCTCCACCGGCCGAGCCGGGGGCGGCGCCGCAGCGACACGCCGTCCCCGTCAGGAACGAGCCGGTACCGGCAGCCGTACTGGAGTTGATCGCCGGCCGCGCCGTCGAGGCGCAGCGGCTCGACGAACGACGGCCCGGCGTACCCGATGTCGACCAGCCAGGACCCGCCGGCCACCCGGGCCAGGATGAGCATGTGCTCGACCTCGACACCGTACGACTGGCGGCCCTCCACCGTCGTGCCGGCGATCAGGTCGGCATCGAACCCGAGGTCGCGCAGCAGCCGCAGGAACAGCCGGGTCATCTGGACGCAGCCGCCGCCGTGACCCGCCGCCACCACCGAGTCGAAGGTGGCGTCCTCGTCGAAGTCGACCAGATCGACCAGCCGGCCGCTCGGCGCCGGCACCGCCAGCGAGCCCGCGCTGTTGAACGGGATGCTCTCCATGTGCCGCTTGTGCAGTGCGACGAGGGTCGTCAGATCCGCGGCCGGCCGGCTGGTGGCGGAGTCGTGGCCCAACCGCCGCAGGTACGTGTCGCTGTCGTACATCGTCGTCCCTCTCCGGCATCCCTCACGCCGACAGCCGGCAGGTCGGAAACCCCCGCCGGCTGTCGAATCCGACCACGGACCGCTATTGGCCGTTGTCGTCGAACGACGCCACCAACGGCCGCAGCGGAGTGAAGTCGTGCCAGGGGTTCTGGAGGATCTGGCGCCACGTCGCGTCGTGCCCGCGGACCTTGAGCCGGAAGTAGACCGTGCGCCGGACGGAGTCCGACGTGTTGCTGCCGACGTTGTGGCCGACCATGTAGTGCTTCAGCAGCATGTCTCCCGCGCGGGCGCGCACCTGCTCCCGCTCGGGCAGCTTGATGTCCGGGTAGGAGGTGAAGGCGTCGGGCCCGTGCTCACGGAAGTACTTTGCGTGGGCGCGGTGCGTTCCCGGCCAGGCGTAGAGGTTCCCGGTATCGTCGCCGTCCTGGTCGGTGAGGAAGAAGCCGGCGAGCATGGTGAAGGTTCGCGGGGGTTCATCGGCCTTCCGGCGCATGCCGCCGTCGATGTGCGGCATTCCCCGGTCGTCGACGTAGGGCGGAAAGGTCATCGCGATCTGCGTCTGCCACGGATATTCCATGGCACCGTCACCGGTGAGTTCCTCGGCGAGCTCGAAGGCCTGGGTGTCACGCAGGAGCGCCGCGAGGTCCGGCTCCTCCTCCCACTTCGGGAACATGAAGTGCGGTCCGGCGTGCCCTTCCTCGGGCGGATGGGCGCGTAGCTGCTTGTCCACCGCCGCGTTGGCCGCGGCCAGGATGTCCGGAGGCACGACGTCCGGGATCACGATGAAGCCGCGTTCGGCGAACTCCAGCAGCTGTTCACGAGTCAGGCTCCGCCGCACACTCAACGTCCGCGAGTCGATGCTGGTCGGCATGGCTTCGGTGGGCGCGGCGGGCGCGGCGCGCCTGGCCGACTCCAGGATCGCCCGCTCGATCGCCGTCGTGACGGACGCGCCACCGCGGGTCAGGGCGGCAAGTGCCTGCTCGATCCGGGCGTCAACGCGAATGGTGATCGTGTCGTCTTCAGCCACGAACTTTCCACCCTTCCTGTCGCATTCGATGTTCAGGACGTGCTGCCGATGCTAGGTCGGATGTGGAGGGATCCCTATCCCTCGGTCTGACAGCACCTGGCCGGGGGATCCCGCAGATATGACACGGCGTCGTTTGGGGCCTAGAAGTAGGAGAAGGAGTAGTCGAACGGGGTGAGGGCGCTCATTGTCTCGGCCTGCGGGGCTCAGGTGCGGGTGATCGTGGCGAGCCAGGCGGGTACCCCGTCGGCGTATTTGTTGTTCTCCAGCGTTGCGGGTTCGATCGAGTCGACCCGCCAGCCGGTGGCGAAGGTGGCCCGGATTTCGTCCTGGCTCACTCGTCGTGGTCCGTTGCCGGGTGGGTGGCGGTCGCTGAAGCAGAGGAGGAACAATCGTGCGTCCGGGGGCATGACGATGGCCAGGTTGTCGGCGTAGCGGATCCGTTCGGGGTCGCTGAAGACGTGGAACAGGCCGCTGTCGAGGACTGTGTCGAACTGCTCGCCTGGCTTGCCGAGTTCGAAGGCGTTTCCGACCAGGAAGCGCGCCTGCAGGCCGCGCTCGCGGGCTTTGCGCCGCGCGGTCTCGATCGCTGTCGGCGCCGGGTCGATGCCGAGGGCCGGCAGGCCGAGTGCGGCCGCCATGAGGGCGTGCTCGCCGGTGCCGCAGCCGATTTCGAGGACCCGGCCGCGGAAGGCGCCTGCCTCGGCGAGGTGGCGCATGGCCGGTTGCGGGCGGCTGGTGTCCCAGGGCGGCGTCTCGGCGGTGTACCAGTCGAAGAGTTCCGGCGAGATGGTCCCGGCCAGCCGGCGTGCCAGTTTCTCCAGTGTCCCGACCAGTTCCTTGGCCTGGCGGGGGTCCTGGATCCCGGCCGCTGCGGTGAGCCGCTCGTCGATGCGCGCGGCGGCGTTGTGCCGGGGGATCGGCCGGACCACGGTCCGTTCGGGGGCGTTCGGGTCGGCGGTGGTGGTCACGGCGTCGAGGCTGCTCAGGGTGGTGACGGACGCCTCCACGTGGCTTGCTGGGAAGCCGGTGCGGTCGGCGATCTCGGTGATCGAGGTGTCCGGGTGTTCGAACACGTCGATCATGACGTGGCGCACGCCGGGGGATAGCCGCTGCAGGCCGGTGGGGTCCGGGATGGCGTCCTCGCCGATCTGTATCAGCTTGCGCGCGAGGGCGTACAGCTCGAAGCCGTCCATGTCGGAAGCGTGATCGACGCGGGGCGGGGCACACCATCCCACAGGTTGACAGTGCGCTCGGCTGTTCACCCGCGACGGCTGGACGACTGGTGTCGCGGGTCCGAGGTCTTTTGACGGGAGAAGATCTTGACCATGCTCATCCACGAGGCGCTGGTCGGGGTGAAGTGCATGGTGATCCGTGGGTGCTCGTCAGCTCCGAAGCCGAGCACCATCACCCGGACGAAGAACCAACGCGGCAGCAACAGACACGAGAAGCAGCCTCCCGCACCCAAACCGTCAAATCAATTCAGACACGCAACACTAGCAGTGTGAGGGATGCCAGGGCCCTGCGGTCCGGATCTACCGTCTCCGGTGAGCATCGCGCCAATCTTCTCGCCTATCTCGACGGGTTGTGAGCGCGTGGAGAGGTGCATTTTGACGAAAAGATTCAGGCGTGGCACGTTTTACCCACGCATTCCGCGCGAGGGTTACGCCGTTCGCCTTTCCAGTTGGCTCGTTCTACCTGTCGGGTGCGGCGTTCCGGTTGTGGAGCGAGAACACGCCGTGCAGTGCCGTCGCCACCGCACAGACCTACGTCCACCAAATACGCAAGAAATGTCAGCGCCGGTTCGATCAGATCGGCTGGGGTGAGCTGGTGGAGACCGTCGTCGACGTCCCGCCCTGCTCCCCGCCCGCGTTCCGAAAGCTGGAGATCCGGGCCGAGGCCGATGCGCTGTCAGTCGGTGCAACGCTCGCCCACGAGGGAGGGCAACGGTGATGATCCGCGTTTGGGACTACCTGCCGGAGTACCACGACGAACGCGAGGAGGTACTCGCCGCGGTGGCGAAGGTGTTCGAGTCCGGCCAGCTGATACTGGGTCCGAGCGTGGCCGGGTTCGAGGCGGAGTTCGCGGCGTACCACGGCGTCACCCACTGCGCCGGCGTGGACAACGGCACCAACGCGATCAAGCTGGGGTTGCAGGCGCTCGGCGTGGGCCCGGGCGACGAGGTGATCACGGTCGCCAACACCGCCGCGCCGACCGTGGTGGCCATCGACGGGACGGGCGCCAAGCCGGTCTTCGTGGATGTGCGCGAGGACGACTTCCTCATGGACACCGACCAGGTCGCGGCCGCGATCGGCCCGCGCACCCGGGCGCTGGTCCCCGTGCACCTCTACGGCCAGTGCGTCGACATGGCCCCGCTACGCCGGTTGGCCGCCCAGCACGGCCTGGCCGTCCTGGAAGACTGCGCCCAAGCGCACGGCGCGCGCCACCACGGCCAGCTGGCCGGCGCGATGGGCGACGCCGCCGCGTTCTCGTTCTATCCCACGAAGGTTCTCGGCGCATACGGCGACGGCGGCGCCGTGATCACCGGCGACGAGCACACCGACCAGAACATCCGGCGCCTGCGCTACTACGGCATGGAGGACCGCTACTACGTGGAGCGGACTCCCGGGCACAACAGCCGCCTCGACGAGGTGCAGGCCGAGATCCTGCGGGGCAAGCTGCGCCGGCTCGACGCGTACATCTCGGGGCGCCGCGTAGTCGCGCAGCGCTACACCGAGGCGCTGGGCGACCTCGCCGAGCCGGGCGGGCTCGTGCTGCCGACGGTGTCGCCCGGCAATGAGCACGTGTACTACCTGTACGCGGTTCGGCACCCCCGGCGGGACGACATCATCGAGCGGCTGCGCGCGTACGACATCGCGCTGAACATCAGCTACCCCTGGCCAGTGCACACGATGGCCGGATTCGCGCACCTCGGATACGCCAAGGGCTCGCTGCCGGTCACCGAGAAACTGGCCGGCGAGGTGTTCTCGCTGCCGATGTACCCGTCGCTGCCGCTCGACCGGCAGCAGGCGGTGATCCGGGCCCTTCGCGAGGTGCTGGCCGGTTTCTGAGACAACCCATCTGGTACGGAGGGAACACCATGCCGGGAGAACTGGCGACCGCCACCTGCAGAGTGTGCGACGGGAATGTCCATGAGTTCCTCGACCTAGGCCGTCAGCCGCTGTCCGACGCGTTCCGGGAGCCGGACAGCGACGCCACGGAATTCTTCTTCCGGCTCGCCGTCGGGCAATGCGAGTCGTGCACGATGGTGCAGCTCACCGAGTCGGTACCGCGGGAGAGGATGTTCCACGAGGACTACCCGTACCACTCGTCCGGGTCGGCGGTGATGCGTGAGCACTTCGCGAGCGTC
Source organism: Micromonospora sp. CA-111912 (assembly GCF_050948415.1). Taxonomy (NCBI): domain Bacteria; kingdom Bacillati; phylum Actinomycetota; class Actinomycetes; order Micromonosporales; family Micromonosporaceae; genus Micromonospora; species Micromonospora sp. CA-111912. The sequence continues at coordinate 4,729,218 of NZ_CP192007.1, read as the reverse complement.
GCACAACGGTTCCTCGCCACCGAGCTGGCCGTGCCGGACCCGTTCATCGTCGAGATGGGCTGCAACGACGGCGTCATGCTGAGCACGATCCAACAGGCCGGCGTACGCCATCTGGGCTTCGAACCCTCCGGGCGGGTGGCCGAGGTGGCCCGCGCCGCGGGCGTCCAGGTACGTACCGCGTTCTTCGAGGACTCGACGGCAACGCAGGTCCGTGACGCGGAAGGGCCGGCCCAGGTCATCTTCGCGGCGAACACCATGTGTCACATCCCGTACCCGGACTCGATCTTCCGCGGCGTCGACGCGCTGCTGGCGCCGGACGGCGTGTTCGTGTTCGAGGACCCGTACCTCGGTGACCTGGTGGAGAAGACGTCCTTCGACCAGATCTACGACGAGCACTTCTTCCTGTTCAGCGCGCACTCGGTGCGGGCCATGGCCGAGCACTACGGATTCGAGTTGGTCGACGTGGAACGGCTGCCGGTGCACGGCGGCGAGATCCGGTACACGCTCGCCCGGGCCGGGAGGCGCACGCCCAGCGCCGCCGTCGCCGGCCTGCTCGCCGAGGAGGACGCCCGCGGGCTGTCCAGCATGGCGACTCTGCGTGGCTTCGCCGCCAGCGTGATGCGCGTGCGCGACGACCTGGTGGAACTGCTGCGACGGCTACGCACCGACGGATCCAGCGTGGTCGCCTACGGCGCCACGGCGAAAAGCGCCACAGTCACCAACTTCTGCGATATCGGGCCCGAGCTCGTCTCCTACGTGTGTGACAGTACGCCCGCCAAGCAGCACCGGCTGACGCCCGGCAAGCACATCCCGGTACGCCCGTCGACCGCGTTCCGCGATCCGTACCCGGACTACGCGCTGTTGTTCGCGTGGAACCACGCCGACGAAATCATGGCGAACGAGCAGGAATTCCGGCGCTCCGGCGGGCGATGGATCAGCTATGTGCCGAACGTCCGGGTGCTCTGAGGGATCGAGGGGGCTATGCAGGAACAGGACACCGCGTCACCGTCCCACGTCGGTGCCGCGTTGATGGAGACGGAACGGGACACGCCGCGACCGGCGGTGCCACCCGGTGACCTGACTACCGCGATCACCGAGCCAGGTCGAGAGTTGCTGACCATCCTGGCTCGGCACCTGCCCCGGATACGGGCCGCGGCGGCACCGAACGACCGGGACGGCACGTTCCCCGCCGAGACGTTCCGCGGCTTCGCACGTGACGGCGTGCTGGGCGCGACCGTGCCCGCCGAGCTGGGCGGGTTGGGTGTCAGCCGGCTGCACGACGTGGCGGTCGCGCTTGTGCGGGTCGCCGAGGCGGACGCCTCGACCGCGCTGGCCCTGCACGCCCAGTTCAGCCGGGGGATCACCCTGACGTACGAGTGGCGGCACGGCCCGCCGCCGACGCAGGAACTGGCCGAGCGGCTGCTGCGCGCGATGGCCCGCGGCGAGGCGGTGGTATGCGGCGCGGTGAAGGACTACGGGCGAGAGGTCACCCAGCTGCGCCCCGACGGCACCGGTGGTTGGCTGCTGTCCGGCCGCAAGACTCTGGTGACGATGGCGCCGATCGCGACGCACTTCGTCGTCTCCGCCCAGGCGCCGGTCGCCGGGGGAGCAACGCTGCTGCACGCCCCTATCGTGGCCCGGGACACCCCGGGGCTCTCCATCGTCGACGGATGGAACGGCCTGGGCATGCGCGCGTCCGGCACGCTCGACGTGGCGTTCGACAACTGCCCGGTGCCCGCGGGTGACGTGCTGGCGCGTGGCAGCGTAGGCGCGCACAGCGACGCGGTCCTCGCCGGGCAGGCAGTCAGCTCCATCACCATGCTCGGCATCTACGCCGGCGTCGCCCAGGCCGCCCGCGACCTCGCGGTGGACACGGTCGCCCGGCGGTCGGCCACACCGCCCGCGGCGTCGCGCACCCTGTTCGCCGAGATCGAGGCGCGGCTGTACGCACTGCGGGCCACCGCGTCGGGCGCGATCGTCAACGCCGACGAACTGTCCCCACGTCACGACATGGATCCGGATGAGCGCGGCCGGCGGATGATGACCCCGTTCCAGTGCGCCAAGCTCATGGTCAACCAACTGGCGGCCGCGGTGGTCGACGACTGCCTCACCGTGGTGGGCGGGGCCACGTACGTGGCGGAGCACCCGCTGGCCCGGCTGTATCGGGACGTGCGCGCCGGCCGGTTCATGCAGCCGTACACGTACGCCGACGGGGTCGACTACCTGAGCGCGCAGGTGCTGGGCCTGGAAAGGGACAACAACTACGTCAGCGTACGGGCCACCCGGCCGGTGGACGGCCGGTGACGAGCCGACGCATCGACTCGGCCGTGGCCCGGCTCACCGTCTGACGGCCGGCGTCACCGCGCTTTGCGCAGTCCGGTGCCCGACCTCGTCTCGAAGGGAACCAGGATGACGATCGCGACGCGGCTGGCGGAGCGGGATGACACCCGGCTGCCCGCACGGCTCGCGCGTTCCCGGCGGGCCGTCGCGACCGGCACGGGCATGCGGACCGAGGACTTCGACGCCTGGCTCGCCGGGCGCCGCGAGGCGCACCGCTTCACCGTCGAGCGGGTGCCGCTCGCGAAGATCAAGGGCTGGTCGTTCGAACCGGACAGCGGCAACCTCGTGCACCGCAGCGGGCGGTTCTTCAGCGTGGAGGGGCTGCACGTCGTGATCGACGGTCGCGAGTGGCAGCAGCCGATCATCGTGCAGCCCGAGGTGGGGATCCTCGGTATCCTGGCCAAGGAGTTCGACGGCGTACTGCACTTCCTGATGCAGGCCAAGATGGAGCCGGGCAATCCCGGCCTGTTGCAGCTCTCGCCGACCGTCCAGGCCACGTACAGCAACTACACCGGCGTGCATCGGGGCGCCGACGTGAGGTACGTCGAGTACTTCACCCGGCCTGGCCGGAGCCGGGTGCTCGCCGACGTGCTCCAGTCGGAGCACGGCTCCTGGTTCCTGCGCAAGTCCAACCGCAACATGATCATCGAGACCTTCGACGACGTGCCGCCGGACGACGACTTCTGCTGGCTCACTCTGGGGCAGATCGGCAAGCTGCTGCACCGCGACAAAGTCGTGAACATGGACGCACGCAGCATCCTTGCCTGCGCCCCGACGGCGCCCGCGGAGGCGGGCGCGGTGCGCTCCGACACTGATGTGCTGTCGTGGTTCACCAACGAGCGGGCCCGGCACGACGTGCGGGCCCGGCGCATCCCGCTCGCCGAGGTGAGCGACTGGGTGCGCACCGACGACAACATCCAACACGTCGGGAACCGGTACTTCCGGGTCGGCGGGGTGTCCGTCGAGGCCGGGAACCGCGAGGTGACCTCGTGGATGCAGCCGCTGTTCGAGCCGGTCGGCATGGGTCTCTGCGCGTTCCTGGTCCGCCGCTTCGGCGGGGTGCCGCACCTGCTGGTCCAGGCCCGGGCCGAGGGTGGTCTCCTCGACACCGTCGAACTCGGGCCGACGGTGCAGTGCACCCCGGAGAACTACGCCCACCTGCCGGAGCGGGATCGGCCGCCGTTCCTCGACCTGGTGCGCCGTGCCGGAGCGGACCGGATCCGATACGCCGCGATGCACTCCGACGAGGGTGGCCGTTTCCTCAACGCCGTTGGCCGCTACCTGCTCGTGGAGGCCGGCGAGGCCGAGGCGGGCGCCGAGCCCCCGCCCGGGTTCGCCTGGGTGACCCCCGGCCAGCTGAATTCGCTGTCCCGGCACGGGCACTACCTCAACATACAGGCGCGTACGCTGCTCGCGGTCGTCGGCTTGCTGAACGGGCTACTGTAGGTCGGCGCTATCCGGCGTTCTCGGCGAACGCGTCGACGCAACGCCGCAGCGCGGTGTGCAACGGCACCCGGGGATGCCAGCTGGTGGCCGCCTGGAACCTCGACGAGTCGATCACGACGCTGTTCATGTCGGTGGCCGTGGCGAGATCGGGCGGCGGTACGCAGACGACGGGCACCGGCGACCGCCCCAGGCGGGCGCCGACCAGGTCGGCGATCGTCCGCAGCACGTCGCCCAGGGGCACGCCGCGCCCGGTGCCGAGCAGCCAGTGCCGGCCCGCGAGCACGTCCGCGTGGTCGATCCCGGCGAGGAAGGCGTCTGCTGCGTCGTGCACATACAGCAGGTCGCGCTCGACTGTGCCGTCGTTCCACAGGGTGAGCTCCTCGCCGGCGAAGGCCTTGCGCACCATGGTGGAGACCACGCCGCGGCCGTTCAGCCGCCCCCGAGGGCTGTCCCCGTACACGGTGGGCAGCCGCAATGACACGCCGCGGACCAGCTTGGCGGCGGTGGCCGCCTTGAGCACCTGCTCCGCTGCGTGCTTCTGCCGGTCGTAGGCGGTCGTGGGCCGGTCGGGTTCGCTGCCGTCGAGGGGCATCCGCTCCGGCAGGCCGGCCTGCGAGGTGGAGCCCGCGAACACGACCGCGGGCGGCCGCCGGGCCTTCCCGAGCAGCTCGACCAGATCGCGCATCACGCCGACGTTCACCCGTTCGGCGGCCGGGTTGCCGGCGGCCTCACGCCAGCCGGCGGTGTGCATCAGCAGATGGACCACCGTGTCCGCGCCGGCCACCGCGGCTTCGAGCCCCGCGCGAGCCGTGAGATCGGCGTACAGCACCTCGACCTCGGCCACGGCGCCTTTCGGCACCGGCTGCGGCCGGCGGCCGACTGTGCGTAGCCGGATCGGCCGCCGGGCGAGGGCTTCGACGACCGCGGCGCCGATGAAGCCCGAACCACCCAGCACCGCGATCAGCGGCCGGTCCCCGCCGGCACCGGCGGCGTTCACCGCGGCACCGGGTCGGCGCGGTACAGGGCCTGCCAGTAGTAGCTCCACGACACCGCGCGTTCCCGCGCCACGCACTGCCACCGCTCGCCGGGCCGGTACGCGGACACGAAAGCGGGCACCTTCTCCAGCACCGCCTCGCTGTCGTGGATGTCGATGACGTCGCGCAGCAGCCCGCTGTTCAGCGCCAGCTCCACAACCGCGCCGCCCTGCGAGTGGCCGTCCAGCATCTTGTCGAGGTACTTGCCGACCGGGTTGTTGACGTAGAAGTGCGCGCAGGTCGCGTCGATGAGCGCGAGGTAGTCCCGCACGGTGGCGGGGTCCATCTCGGCGAACGAGTCGACGTTCACGCACAGATCGAAGCGGGCACCGCGCACCTGCTCGTCCACCTCGTCGATGCCCACGAAACGGATCTTCGCGAACTGCTCCGGCTCCAGCACGGTCCGCAGGTACCGGCGCGACAGCGCCAGCGTGTTCGGCAGGTCGACGATCGTGTATCCGGCGACCTCGTGGTTGGACAGCAGGGTGTGGCAGGTCCGGCCGTAGCCGGCGCCGATCTCCACAATCCGGGCGCCGTCGAGGGGCAGGTTCCCCGCCATGAACTCGACCTCGTGCACCGCCTGCAAGTAGTCGAGGCATACTGGTTCGCCGTTGCAACGCACTGAATAGGGGTCGCCGACCTCGCGGTTGCGCGTGCGGTGCAGCCTCTCCCTGTTCGCGGGGCTGAGCTGCATGCCCAGGGCGAAGGTGAGCGCCTTCAGGTACCGCACGCCGTTGGGCTGTGGGTTCCACAGCGCCAGCTTGAAGTTGACCCCGTTCGACTTGAACCCGGCGAGGTCGGCCACGGCCTCCTCGGTGATGTGCGCCTCGTTGATGTGCAACCACTGCGCGCTCGGGCCGTATCGCCGGTGCACCTGCTCAGTCATGACTGCGCCTCCTTTGGCATGCCCTTCTGGCCCTCTCCTGCCGTGTCGTTGTCCGGCGCGGGCGTGTGCCGCTCGGTGCAGTCGGTCATGCCACCTCCTCCGCCCGATCCGGGCGGCGCACGGCGCCCACGAGCACGTCGTGCTGGAGTTGCCGGAGTGTATGCGACGGTTCGATGCCCAGGTTCTGGTCCAACGCGCGCTGCAGCTCGCGGTAGGCGTCCAGGGCTTCCGCACGCCGGCCCGCCTCGCTCAGGGTGATCATCAGCTGCTCGTGGAGCCACTCGTCGAACGGATTCTCCAGCGCGGCGAACCGCAGCTCGGGGATGAGCTCGTGGTGCCGGCCGAGTCGCAGGTCGGCCAGGATGCGGGTGCGGATCGTCCGGGTGCGCACCTCCTCGAGCTGCCGGATGTGCGGGGTCAGCACCGGGCCCGCAGTGATGTCGGCGAGCACCGGGCCGCGCCACAGCGCGAGCGCCTGCCTCAGGCGGCGGGCCGCCCGCTCCGCGTCGCCCGCGGCGAAGGCGGCGGCGCCTTCCGCACTCAGCCGCTCGAAGACGAACGCGTCGATCTCCGACTCGTCGCACCGCAACAGGTAACCCGGCGGGCGGGTCTCGATGAACTCGCCCTCGCCGACCCGCTGGTACTTCTTGCGCAGGAGATAGATGTAGGTCTGCGTCGTGGTGACAGCGCTGCGCGGCGGGTTCTCCCCCCACAGCTCCTGGATGATGCAGCCCCGATCGACCACCCGGTTGGCCCGCAGCAGCAGCAGGGCAAGCGTCCAGCGCACCCGGGTCGCGCTGGGTGTGCTCGGCTTGCCCTCCATCGAACCCTCGAACGGACCGAGTACTCGGAATTTCATTGCTATTTCCTACACCCGCCGTGGCGGGGCCGGCAGCCGGTCGAGTGAGTAGTTGTACGTCTTCTGCTTGGCGGTCAGGTCCCCGCCGGGTGGCTCTCTGTGCGGGGTGAGCAGGCCGATGTCCTGGTAGCCGCCGTCGCCGATCATGTCGATATCGGGGGCGAACTCGAAGGCGTCGGCGATCACCGGCTCACCTACCTGCATGCTGAACCCCTTCCGCGATGCTGGGGCCAGGGTGCCGGGCCCCACTCGCGCGCCGCTGGTGTCCGCCTGGGAATCCGGTCGAGGGCGGTGAGTACGGCACACCGGAAGATGCGCGCCCCCGCAGCGATCGATGAGAATCGCAGCAACGTTCTACTCGTACGGGGGAATCGCTGTGACAGGAAACTTCACTCGTCGTGCTGTCCTGAGCCTCACCGCCGCGTCGGCGGTCGGTGCGGTGACGGGCGTCTCCGGGCCGACCGGATCCGCCGCCGGCAGCACCACCCGGCGCGGCGGCGGCACGGTCGACTGGAACTCGCTGAGCTGTCACCTCGACGGTGACCTCATCCTGCCGTCGGATTCGCGCTACAGGCAGGCCCACGAGCAGTCGCTCGGCCAGTTTGACAACGTCAATCCGATGGCCGTCGCCTACTGCGAGAGCACAAGGGACGTCCAGACCGTCATAGCGTTCGCCCAGGACAACGCGGTGCACACCGTTCCCCGCAGCGGGGGGCACAGCTTCGGTGGCTATTCGACGACAACCGGCATGATCCTGGACGTCTCCCGGATGAACCGGGTCACCACCAACGGAACGCACGTCACGATCGGCGCGGGCACCCAGCAGGTCGATGCGCTGGCCGCCCTGACCCCGCACGGGCTGGCCCTGGCCAGTGGCCTCTGCCCCACGGTGGGCGCCGGCGGTTACATCCAGGGCGGTGGCATCGGTCACCAGACTCGCAAGTACGGCATGGCCTGCGACCGGCTGGTCTCGGCCGACGTGGTGCTGGCGAACCGGCGCATCGTGCGGGCCTCGGCCCGGGAGAATCCCGATCTGTACTGGGCGCTGCGCGGCAACGGCGGCGGCAACTATGGCGTCGTCACCAGCTACACGCTTGAACCGGTGCGGCGTAACACCCTGGTCGGTTACAGGCTGATGTGGTTGGAGAGTGACGCGACCGCGCTGATCGAGAACTGGCAGCAGTGGGTGCTGGCGTCACCCAACGATCTTTCCTCGGTCCTGCTGGCCCGCACCACGACCCTGCCCTCACCCGGCACGATGGTGGTCGTCACTGGCGCCTGGTACGGCACCATGGAGGAACTCAACCGCCGCATCGACGAACTGGTCGGAATGACCGGCGTAGCGCCGATCAACCGGTCCGTCCTGGAGAAGTCGGTTCAGGACCTCACGATGCAGATCTATGGCTGCGCGGAGCTCACCACCGCGCAGTGCCACCGTGTCGGCACCACTCCCGAGGCGCTGAAGCCTCGCTACAACTACTACCGCACCCGGTGCCGGATGTTCGACTCAGCGGTGCCTCGCGCCGACGTCGAGGACCTCCTGTCGGTCCTGGCCGATCCGGCGCATTTCCGGACCGGGCAGGACCGCATGCTGTACTTCGAGGCCCTCGGGGGCGCCGCGAACGAGCGGGCCCGCACGGACACCGCCTATGTGCACCGGACCACCAAGATGCTGGCCGGCGTCACCGCGCAACTACCCGACCTCACCTACACCGGCGAGGACACGGCGGCGTGCGAGAGCTGGCTCGCGGACGGCTTCGCGGTGCTCGACCGGCATTCCCTGCGCGAGAGCTACCAGAACTACATGGACCCGGCGCTGAAGGACTGGCGGACCGCCTATTACGCCGAGAACTACCCCCGACTGGTGCGCGTCAAGCGGGCCTACGATCCGCACGGGTTCTTCCGCTTCGCCCGCAGCATCGGCTGACCCCCGGGCCGAGCCAGGCCGGCCGGCGGGGTCCCGCCGGCCGGCTCAGCCGGCCTCAGCAACGAGCGGCAGGCCGTGGTTCGGAACCCGTGAGCTCGACGGTCAGGGCGCTGAGCGCATGCTTGCGCACCTCCACCAAGGCACGGTGCAGCGGCGGATCAAGGGCGCGGGCCGGCTTGAGCTCCAGGTCCGTCTTGATCTCGATGCCCCGGCTCACCGTGATCGGGCTCCGGGTGCAGACGTACGTGGCTGCGGAACCTTCGCACCGGACCTGGCCGGACGGGACAGCCTGGACGACGAGGCTCCACGTGCCCGCAGGTACGGCGTCGAGCTCGTAACGGCCGGCACCGTCGAGCACCGTACAACGAGCCGGGCCTCTTTGCGGAGCACGCTCGGCGAAGAGGCCGACATAGATGAGCCGCGGGACGTTGTCGCGCGTCCACACCTGGCCGGATATCCGAGCGTGCGACGGCTGCGAGATTGCCCGGCCCGGCTCGATCGCGTCGTGCTGGGCGAGGTGCCGGAAGCGGGTGGGCGACATGCCGACCCGGCGCGAGAACCGCGAGCTGAAGGTGCCGACGCTGCTGTAGCCGACGTGGGCACAGACGTGCGTGATGGTGAGTTCCGTCGTGGTCAGAAGCTGTTTCGCGCGGTGCAGGCGCATGGCCGAGAGAAATCGGCTCGGCGCCACGCCGGTGACTCGCTGAAAGACCCGGGTGAAGTGGAAGCGGCTGAACATCACCGAGCGCGCCAGTTCGTCCATCGTCAACGGCTCACCCAGATGGTCGCGCATCAGCACGACGGCCCGCAGAACCGCTCGCTCGCTCGATTCGCTCACCGGGCCCCCGTCTTCCACCGCGCTACCGGCGCCGTTGGTGTCCTAGAGCGGAATGTTGCCATGCCGGCCGGCGCGGCGGGTGCCCGCCGGATCAGCTCGGCGATCCGAGCCAGGTGTCGCAGGGCTCGATGATCTCGTCCGCCGATGGGTCTGTGGATCTAACGGCTCTGTCTCACATGCATTCGGCTCTGGCTCGCTTTCGGTGGCCACGGAAAGTAGTTCCGGCGGCGGCCGTGCGACATCGCAGGTCAGGCCAGCGGCGAGCGTGTCCGGCCACTCGAGGGAGCTGCAGTCGCAGCTCCTTCCTCGGGGCTGGCCAGCGCAGAGAAACGCCAGCACATAAGGGCAATTCCGGGGCATCTCTACCTACTGCCCAACGTCAGCACCGAAAGTGCCCCAGAGCCATTGGCCGGAGACAGCCCCGGTGGGGGACCGCATGGGCTGGGGCGGCAACGCCTTCCCCGCCCGGGTCAGCCGCCGGCCGCTGCGCCGGGCGGCCTGACGCGATTCGGCCTTCCCGGGAGAGGCCCGGCCGCCTCATCCGCGGTAACCACGTGCAGTCAATGTGAGGGATGGAGACCGCGGCACCCGCTGGTTAGCCTGAGCTTTGTCTCGCTCGACCACTGTCATCATTTTTCCCAGGCAGGAAGGCGAAACCTGGAATGAAGATCGTTTTCTCCAGTCTTTCAGGTTATGGTCACGCCTACCCGTTGCTGCCGCTGGCCCTCGCTGCCCGGGACGTCGGCCATGACGTCATTTATGCCACTGGCGAGAGATTCCACCCGTTGTTACTAGGGCTTGGATTCCGTACTGCGCCGGCCGGAATGCCGATCCGGGAGGCCTTCGATACTGTTTTCGCGGAGGCGGACGGGAAGATCCAGGAATTGACATGGCAGGAATGGCTCGAGCCCGCAGTCCGGGTGTTCAGCGAACTAATTCCCCGCAGGTTTGCTGCCGACCTGCTGCCCGTGCTGCGGGCGGAGCGGCCCGACCTGGTGGTGTACGAAGCGGGCAACCCGGGAGCCGGGCTCGCAGCGCACCGCCTGGGCATTCCCGCCGTATGCCACTCCCACGCCCGAGCGGAGGCGGTCGACCGAGGAGACCGGTCGCAGCAGCAAGGCATGGAGCTCCTCCGTACGGTCGCCGCCGAGATCGGGGTGGAGCTGCCCGAGGGGCAGTACCTCCTGGGTGACCGATACCTGGACATCTATCCGCCCTCGCTGCAGGAAACCTCATTCTTGGATCATCCGGAACGGGTGTCGCTGCGCCCGGTGCCATTCAGCGAATCCGGCGAGCTACCACAGATCGTCCTGGCCGAGCGGAAACGACCGCTGGTCTACCTGACGCTGGGTACCGTGGTCGGCACTGCCCCTGCCCTGCGCGCTGCTATCGATGGGTTGTCGGCATTGGACGTCGAGGTGGTGGTGGCAGCCGGGCCGAACATTTCGGTGGCCGAGATCGGTGTGCTGCCCGGTAACGTGCACCTCGAGCGCTGGGTGCCGCAGGCGGAACTGCTGCCGCTGGTCGATCTCGCCGTGCACCACGGCGGCTCCGGGGCCACCCTCGGCGCGGCCGGTGCCGGGATACCACAGCTGTTCCTGCCCATCGGGTTCGACGGGTTCCTCAACGCCGGCGCGGTGTCCGCCGCCGGCGCCGGGAGGCGGGTACTGCCCGAGGGAGTTGAACGAGGGGAAGACCTTCGCCGCGCTGATCTCGTCTCCGCCGCGGCCGTCACCGAGGCAGCCGGCGGACTGCTGACCGATCCCGATGCCAGACAGGCGGCCAAGGCCATCGCCGAGGAGATCGCCGCCATGCCAAGCCCCACGGAAGTCGCAGCCCGGCTGCCCGAGTTCTGTTGATGCGGTCCCGGGATCCGGCTTGACATGACCTCCCGTCCTTACCGGAGCTACCGCTGGCCACCCATTGCTCGCGGCACCTTCCCCGTCCGAGGTGGTCAAAACGCTCGAAGAGTTGGTCTGAGAGGTCATGGTGAAGGCTCTCGTGTTGTCCGGCGGCGCTGGCACCCGATTGCGTCCGTTTACTCACAACAGTCCTAAACAGCTGGTTCCGGTGGCAGGCAAGCCGGTTCTCCTGCACGCCCTCGAGGCGATCACCGCGGCTGGCATCACCGATGTCGGCATCGTCGTCGGCGACTCGGGCAAAGCGATAGCCGAGGCCGTCGGTAACGCGTCCTACCTGGGTATTTCGGTCGAGTACATCGTGCAGAGCGAACCGCGCGGCTTGGCGCACTGCGTGCTCATCGCCCGGGACTTCCTCGACGCCGACGACTTCCTGATGTACCTCGGTGACAACATCTTCGTCGGCGGCATCGGCTCCGCGGCTTCCGAATTCCGGCGGACCCGGCCGGCTGCGCACCTGGTCGTGACGAAGGTCGCGAACCCGTCGCAGTACGGTATCGCCGAGCTGGACGGCGCGGGCAGGGTCACGCGGCTGCAGGAGAAGCCGGCACACCCGAACAGCGACCTCGCGGTGACCGGAGCCTACTTCTTCACGCCGGAGATTCACGAGGCGGTCCGCAGCATCGAGCCGAGCGGACGTGGCGAGCTGGAGATCACCGACGCCGTCCAGTTTCTGATCGAGCGCCAGCGCACCGTGACCGCGCAGCTGTTCTCCGGTCACTGGGCGGACACCGGCACCCTGGGCGACCTCCTGGAGTGCAATCGCGTTCTCCTGGAGGCCATCGTGCCCGCGACTCACGGGCTGGTGGACCACCGGTCGCAGATCTCCGGTCCCGTCATCGTCGAAGCTGGGGCGGTCGTGCGGCGATCGACGATCACCGGCCCGGCGATCATCGGTGCCGGTAGCGTCATCGAGGACAGCCGGGTGGGGCCGTTCACCTCCATCGGCCGAGGGTGCCAGCTACGCGCGGCGGGCGTCGAGTACTCCATTCTGCTGGACGACGCGTCCGTGTTCGATGTCAGCGCCCTCGCTGGTTCGATCATCGGCAAAGGGGGTCAGGTCCGTCGCGCACGCAAGGACGCGGCGGCCCACCGCCTGTTGATCGGCGACGACAGTCACGTCGAGGTCTCCGCCTGATCGCCGATCGACGCCGAGGAGGACGACGATATTGCGTGTTCTTTTCACCACGACGCCGCTCACCGGGCACTTCTTCCCGCTGGTGCCGCTGGCCTGGGCGTTCCGGATCGCGGGTCATGAGGTGCTCGTCAGCACCTCGGACAACTTCGTGGACCCCGCGCTGCGCTCGGGCCTGCCGGTCGCGGCGACCGGCCCGGCCGCGGATCTCACGGAGATCGGCCGAGCCGGACGGCCCTCGGACCCGGACGCGGTGATCGACCGGCGTCACACCCACGGCCGTACGTTCGCTCGCATCGCCCGGCAGAACTTCGCGGGAACCCGGAGCCTCGTCGACTCGTGGCACCCCCAACTGGTCGTCAGCGAGCGCGCCGAGTTCGCCGGTCCGCTCGCCGCCTTGGCCGCAGGCATCCCCTGGGTGCAGTATCACTGGTCGGTGTCCCAACTGCCCGAGTACCGGGACGCCGGCGCGGAGGAGTTCTCGGCCGAGCTGCACGACATGGGATTCGCCGGGATCCCTGCCCCGCACCAGGTCCTCAACCCGTGGCCGGTCAGCCTCCGGCTGCCGCACGCGTCCGAATACCTGGGGCTGCGTCACGTCGCCTCCAGCGGGGAGGCTCCGATACCGGACTGGGCGTTCCGCACCCCCGACCGGCCGAGGATCTGCGTGACGCTCGGCACCATCGTGCCCCGGGCCGCAGGCAACGATGCTTCCGACTTCATGCTCACCATGCTGGACCACCTGGCGGCGCTGGACGTGGAACTCGTGGTGGCCGTCGACGACGACATCGCCGCACGCTGGCGCCGGCTGCCACCCGCCGTGCTGCACGCCGGTCGCATCCCCCTCGGCAGTGTGCTGCCCTCCTGCGCGGCGATCATCCATCACGGGGGGCAGGGCACGGCCCTGAACGCCGTCGCGGCGGGGCTTCCTCAGCTGGTCCTGCCGTGGTTCGACGACCAGTTCGACAACGGCATGATGATCGCCGAGTCGGGCGCCGGTCTCATGCTGTCCCCGCCGGATACCACGCCGGGAGCCGTGGTGCAAAGCTGCGCCCGGCTCTTGGAGGACGAGAAGCACATCGACACGGCCGCCGCCTTGGCCCGGGAGATGGCCCTGCTGCCGCTCCCTTCGGCCGTCGTCGAACGCCTCACCGATCTGTGACGCGAGATGAACGCGTCAATTAGATGCCCGTTGATAGCGCCGGGAAAAATATGGGATTCCGACCACGAGAAACACCTTCTGGTCTGAATCCGACTGCAGCCGCGCGTCGCGGCATAGCACGATATGGGATGATGCTATGCCGCGAAGTACTGTCCTGAGTCGTTGATTCGTTGCTGAGGATGCCCGGGTAACGGTCGTGGACAAGCTGACCTATGCCGGAAACCGCGACAATCTGCCGGCCCATCACCCCCGGCTGCAGTTCGTGGAGGGCGACGTCTGCGACAGTCCTCTGCTGGCGGAGCTTCTTCAGGGGCATGACGCGGTGGTCCATTCCGCCGCTGAGACACATGTCGACCGTTCGCTCGCATCGGCGTCGGAGTTCGTCCGGACCAATGTTCTGTGGCACCCAGAGCGTGCTTGAGGCGTGCCGTCGCGCCGGCGTGGGCCGGGTCGTGCACGTGTCGACCGACGAGGTGTACGGCTCGATCAGCGCGGGCTCGTGGACCGAGGAGTGGCCGCTGCTGCCCAACTCCCCGTATGCCGCGTCCAAGGCGGCGTCCGACCTGATGGCTCGGGCGTACTGGCGTACGCACCGCCTTGAGGTGTGTATCACCCGATGCTCCAACAACTTCGGCCCGCGTCAGCACCCGGAGAAGCTCATCCCGCTGTTCGCCACCAGCCTGCTCGAGGGCAGGCCGGTTCCGCTGTACGGCGACGGCCGCAACGTCCGGGAGTGGCTGCACGTTGACGACCATTGCCGGGCCATCCAGCTCGTGCTCACCCAGGGCCGGGCGGGTGAGGTCTACAACGTCGGCGGGGGCAACGAGCAGACGAACCTGGCGATCACCGAGCGGTTGCTCGAGCTGACCGGCACCGACTGGTCGATGGTTCGCCGGGTTCCGGACCGTAAAGGGCACGATCTGCGCTACTCGGTCGACGAGACCAAGATCCGCGACGAACTGGGCTACGCGCCGCGGGTGGAATTCGAGCAGGGGCTGGCGGACACGGTCGACTGGTACCGGGACAATCCGGCTGGTGGAAAGCCGTTCAGATGCGTTCGGCCGGCTCGGAGCCGTTGCCGGCGGTCGAGTGACATCCGCGTCCGCCCGGCCGGCGGGCCTGGCGGAAGCGCTGTCCGGGCCGCTCGAAGACGGTCGCTAACGCTCGCTCCAGCCGGACGGCGACGACGGGCAACCGCGATGACCACCCGCGACGCGTGACGCCGACGCGCCGGGACTCACACCGTGACTGCAGCAGATCCACCTGACGCTCACGTTCGCCATCCGGGCCGACGGCGACACGATGAGCGGCAAGGTGACGCTGCCATGTTCGGCAGCTTCGACGCCGCCGGGGGGACGGCGCTGACCCGCAAGCCGGCGAGGCAACCGGTGACCGACCCGGGAACCCCGCGGCTGACGACGGTACCGGAGCCGCGTCCGCCGGGTGAGATCCGGTGACCAGGGTGCGACACCAATACCGGCGTTACTGACGCCTTATCGTCCCGGCCGACGATGGGTGCATGAATTCCTCGGACATCCGCATCCTGTCGGCCAGGCCCGGGAACTCAGCGACACGGACCTGCTCCGGGCCGGGCGCCTGCTCGCCGCGCTCGACCAGGACCGGCTGCGCACCGCACACCCGGAGGTCACCACCGTGACCGTCGCGGTCACCGGTCATGGCACCCTGCCCGACCTCGTTACGGCTCTCACCGCCGAGCTCGCCCGCCGCCACCTGCTGCTCGTCCCGTACGCCGGACAGTTCGACGTAACGGTTTGGGCCCGCGCCCATCCCCGTTGAGGTGGTCCGGTGGGGTGGCTGTGGGTTGTTAGTCGAGGTTGCGTAGGGCGGGGAGGACTTGGTCGGCGAAGGTGTTGAGGAATCGTTCCTGGTCGTGGCCGGGGCCGTGGAAGACGAGGTGGTTGAAGCCGGCGTCGACGTACTGCTTGATTTGGGTGATTGCTTGGTCGGGGGTGGAGGCGACGATCCAGCGTTTGGCGACGTGTTCGATGGGTAGTTCGTTGGCGGCTTTTTCCATTTCGACTGGGTCTGCGAAGCTGGCTTTCTGTTCGGGGGTGAGGGACAGGGGGGCCCAGAAGCGGCAGTTTTCCAGGGCTCGGGTCGGGTCGGGGTCGTAGGAGAGTTTGATTTCGATCATTTTGTCGATTGTGTTGGGGTCGCGGTTTTCCTGGTCGGCGCCTGCTTCGACGGCTGGGAGGAGTTTTTCGGTGTAGAGTTCCATGCCTTTGCCGCTGGTGCAGATGAAGCCGTCGCCTTTGCGGCCGACGTATTTGGCCATCACGGGGCCGCCGGCGGCGATGTAGATGGGGACGGGTGTTTCGGGCCGGTCGTAGATGGACACGCCGGTGGTTTGGTAGTACTGCCCGTCGAAGGTGACGCGGTCTTCGGTCCACAGCTGGCGGATCAGTTCTACGGCTTCGCGTAGGCGGGCGAAGCGTTCTTTGAAGTCGGGCCAGGTGATGCGTGCGACTGCGACTTCGTTGAGGGCCTCGCCGCTGCCGATGCCGAGCGCGATGCGGCCGGGGTAGAGCAGTCCGAGGGTGGCGAAGGCGTGTGCCACGACGGCGGGGTTGTATCGGAAGGTGGCGGTCAGCACGCTGGTGCCGAGCTGGACCCGCTCGGTGCGTTCCCCGACGGCGGCGAGCCAGGACAGGGAGAACGGCGCGTGTCCGCCGTCGTGTCGCCACGGCTGTAGGTGGTCGCTGATCCAGACGCTGTCCAGGCCGTGGCGTTCCGCGCTGACCGCGTACTCGACGAGCTCGCGCGGGCCGAACTGCTCGGCCGACGCCTTGTAACCGATCTTCAGTGTCATGCTCCATTGATAGGCCAAATTCAGAGGGAAATCCATATCCCCGGGCCTGTGGGTTGGCGACGTCAACGCATCGTAGCAGTGGGTCCGACCTGGGCGTCCAGGGTCAGTAGCCTCTCAGGCGGTGTGGTAGCCGAGGACGCGCGGGGCCGGTAGTCGAGCTCGTCGGCGATGGCGTCGAGCTGGGGCTGGCGGCTGGTGATCTTGGCGATGGTGTCAGGTCAGCACCCACGGGCCTTCGCGGGCATGCGGGCGACGGTGTCGATGAGGATGCCGGCGAGGGCTCGGCCTGCACGACCCGCACGGCGTCGTCGTCGGTGAAGTCCCACGCGGCGCAGAGCGCGGCCCGGTCATCCCGGAGAAGGCCGATCAGGCTGCGAACCGCAAGAAGCGCGGCAGGGACGGCGAGGGAGAACAGCTTCTCGTCGTCAGTCTTCCCGGCGGACAGCGCGTCGTACAGGGTGCCGTGGCCGCGGATGAACTCCAGGTTCCAGGCACAGCTGCACGAGCGATGTCACCGCGTGGTCGGCGCACAGGACGGCGTCGGTGAGCTCGAACAGCGCGTCCGCCCGCAGCGCCAGGCGAACTCCCGCAGCCGCTCCAGCGCCCCGTTACCGAGCGACCGCGGCGGTGAACACCGCCGGATCCGGCATCGCCGGGCAGGGCAGGCATCCCGTCAGCAGGGCATTCCCGGTTCCGGGCGGCTATGAAGCACGGCCGCTTCCTCTCATCCTGTAAGTGCGTGGCAACACCGGCAGAAGTGATTGCGCGACACTACGCCCCGCTGCTATTGTCGTGGCTGACCGTGAAGTCGTTGTTGGGAGGTGAGACCCGTGAACGCAATCACCTATGGGTGCTCCCTCAGTCCGTCACGGTCCGGCGGCTGACGTTCGGTGTCGCCGGGAGCGCCTGAGATCGTGGCACTCCTGGAGGGAGACTCCGATGGACATGAAGCCTTTGATATCTGGCCTGGGCGAGAACGCGGTGGTGGTCACGCGTGTCGCGGACGGGCAGTGGCATGCGCTGCATGACGATGTGGTTGTTGGCCGTACGTGGGCGGAGCATCGGTCTGATGGGCGTTTGTTCGTCAGCATTGATGCTTGGCATGACGCGACCTTTGATCGGCTTGCCGGGGTGGTGTTGGGGGAGTTGCCGGCGCCGCTGTACACGGTGGTTGATGAAGCGGATGTCGGGTTGACGGCGTGTTGGCGGCGTGCTGGTTTTTCGGTGCGGCGGCGCGAGTGGGAGTATTCTGTGCCGACCGACTTGCGGGTCTGTGGGCTCGGAGAGGTTTTGTTGCCTTCGGGCGTGACGATTGTGCCGGCTGGTCAGGTGGACGAGGGTCTGCTGCGGGCGGTGGACCGTGCGATTCGTGACGAGGTTGAGGCGACCGTGGGGTGGCAGTCGATGCCCGCGGAGGTGGTTGCCCTGCCTGAGGGTGACACTGTCGGCGACTTGTCGAAGTATGCGGTGGCGGTGGGGTCGGACGGTTATCTGGGTCTGATTCGGGTGGTGACGGTGAACCGGCCGCGTATCGGGTTGGTCGCGGTGCGGGCCGGTGAGCGACGTCGTGGGATCGCGCGGGCGCTGTTGGCTCATGCGCTGGGGGCGTTGCACCGTTCTGGGTTCGTGGAGGCCTGGGCCGAGGTGCAGGAGTCGAACCAGGCGGCCTCGGCGTTGTTCGAGGGCTTCGGGGCCCGGCCGGTGAGCAGTAACCTGGAGTTGGTCCGATGACGAGGACCAGGAAGGGCGTCGAGGTCGAGGGTCGGGTCGTGGAGTGCCTGCGCAGCGGCATGTTCACCGTGGAGCTTGAGAACGGCTACCGGGTGCTCACGCACATCAGCGGTAAGATCCGCCAGAACTTCATCAAGATCTATCTGGAAGACCGGGTGTTGGTCGAGCTCACGCCGTACGATTTGACGCGCGGCCGGATCGTGTTCCGGTACCGGAACTAGCCTGGCGACGGTCGACACCTTCCGCGGTAGCTGATCCCGGATCCCCGGTCACGGCCTTTCCGTGACCGGGGATCCGATTGTCGGCTCCGCCTGATTCTCAATACTGTTTGTCAAGCGGCGAGGGCAGTCTTCTTCGTAGGGTCCGTCGTCGCGCAGCATCGCCCAGAGCACGTTTCACGCGGCACCGGGCAAGAGTACGGACGGCTTGGCCGTGGCGTTTGCCCTGAGCTCGTTGCGCTCGTAGAAGGACTTTGAAGCGGGGCTGCGCTGGATGCTGATCAGGGGTGATGTGTAGAAGACGCGTTGGAGTTGGCGGTTGTATCGCTTCGGGCGGTGGAGGTTGCCGACGCGTCGACCGGAGTCGCGTGGTGTAGGCGCCAGTCCGGCGTAGCCGGCGAGGTGGTCAGCGGACGCGAATCCGTCAAGGTTGCCGCCGGTGGCGGCGAGGAACTCCGCGCCGGAGAGGTCATCGATGCCGACCATGCTGGTGATCACCTTGGCGTGGTGGTTACGGTGGAATCGGACAGCGATGAGCTCGTGAAGCTCGGCGAGCTGCTGGTCAAGGTCGATGACGTTGGCCGCAAGCCGGCCTACGAGCTCCCCGGCCATCGCCTCACCGGGAACGCGGACGTGCTGACCTTCGGCGGCGTTTATCGCTGCGGTGCTTGCTCGACCTGCTGCATCCAGCCCTCTCCCTGCTCGTGATCGGAATGCCGTCGACGCGCTCGCCGTCCATTCCCTACGCAGCGCCGGGCCTGGGCGGAGGCGATTTTCCGTCGACCCTGAGGACACGCGGCGTGACCTCTGATCTACTCGATGTAGTGGCTTGACACTGCCCTGTACGCCTGAGATCACAGCCTCACCGCCCGACAGAGAACTTGGCGTCGCTCACGACAAGTTCCTGGCGCTCAACACCGGCCTTGGACGCTCCTGCGGCGGCTGGCCACCAAGCTGCACCTGGCCTGCGAACAAGGCCGCAAGGTCCTGGCCGTCGTCATCACCGCCGGGCAACGCGGCGACAGCCCGCAGTTCCCCGTCGTGCTGGAGTCCGCCCGGGTCCCGCGCACCGGCCCCGGCCGGCCACGCGCCCGCCCGGACCCAGTGCTGGCCGACAAGGCCTACTCCTCCAAGGCCAACCGCGATTTGCTACGACGACGTGGCATCCGCCCGGCATCCCGATCAAGACCGACCAAGCCGCCCACCGCCGCACGCGGCCGAATCCGCCTCCGCTGCCGCTCGTAAACAGAAACGGGTATCTGCGTCCGGCCCTCGTGCCGGACGCTGATCACGTTCACCACTTGCCGAGCTGGCGGAACGGGCCAGCGTTCGGACGGCGAAGCGACGGCACAGGCCGGGCCGGCCCCTGGGGAACCGGCCCGGACGGCCAAATTACTCAGAATTCGGTGCGAGCTTCGGCCCGCGCTGCCATTCGGCGTCGTCGTCGACCAGCCACAGACCGTCGATGTCCACCTCGAAGCGCGGAGAGAAGAGGACCCGACGATGCGGGTCGTCGATGCCTGATTGGACCGGCACATTGAACAGATAAAGGGCCGGCACATCACAGCAGGCGAATTGCGCCGCCGCATACCAGGCATCCGAGTGAAGCAGTGCGGCGAGCCCGGCCCACCGGCGAAAAAGGGCTCCGAGCCAGAACCTCACTATCATTTCCTTCGCTTTCCGGGAATCGCGGATGCCCATTCGCCACCGTCGAGCAGATGCAGAAGGGCACGGGTGGCCAGCCGGTAGCCGAGAGAGCCAAGGCCCACGACGGCGCCTTGCGCAGCAGGGCCAGCACAGACTCGCCAAGGCGTCCCGCAGGCTCCAACCCGCGATCATGGGGGCGCCCGGATCGACGATCGCGCCGGCCGTCGAGAAGCGGTGCGCGAGTACGGCCCGGATCAGATCGGCCTCGCTCTCGCTCTGAACGTCGATCACTTTTCAGCCCGCCGCGGCGACCTCGTCGTTCACGGCCGAGACGATGTCGTCTAGCGTGTCGCTGCCGTAGATCTCTGGCTCCCGGTTCCCCGAGAATTCCGAGGTTCGGCCCGTTCAGCAGCAGTATCTCGGTCATCGGGCGCCTCTCGATGTGCCGAGCGTGGATGGCGCCGGCCATGTGCACTATCGTGGCAACCCCTCGGTGGCGAAGACAACTACCCGGTCTGACAGTGTCCGACCCCTATCTCGCCGCGATCCTATGGACGACGAAAATCACCGAGCGTCACCACCTATTTGATCACCGCCCGGCACCAACAACCGCGCCACCTGGCCAATGACTCGCGGGACCCCCATCGGCACACCCGTCAGACCTGATAGAAATAATTGTGATCTATACAGTTCGATGCTCACCTTGACACACCACAGCCATGCGGTATCGTCGTCCATGACTGCTGGGGACGATCATTGATATGCGGCAGTGCGTCTCCCCTGGAAGATTGATTTGAGTTGTGGAGGTTGTTCGGGAATCGAGTTGCGCATGATGTCTCAAAATGTGCTTGAAGACTTCGGGGAGTTCGATTGGGCATTATGGGTCTAACTGCGTCTGGTCTCTCTACTCACAATTGCATCAATCTTGAGATTTTGCATACGGCTGGTTCGGTTTGGCTTGAGGGTGATGTTGTCTCCGCTATCTCTTTGGCTGAGGCGGCGGCGACGGCCAGGTGCCGGCGGGGTAGCGAGTGCTGCACGGCGTTGGCGAGCCTGCAGCTCGCGTTGCTGTTGACCAATCTTCGGCGTATCGATGAGGCCCGGCATGCGGTGCGCCAAGCTGCCGCGGCGGTCGACGATCCCGCTATTGATGCGGTGACGGCGCTGGTCAAAGCCAAGATTGCGCTTTGTGACGGTCGTATTGATGAGGCCGGGAGTTTGTGTGGCTCGGGGATGCTTGTGGCGAACGACCCGCGTTACGCGTCGTGGGCTCCGATCGGGAACATGGTCCGCGCGATCACCGCGATGCGGCGTGGTGAACTCGCCACGATGATCCATCATGCCAATCAGCTCAAAGAGGATGTGCTTTTCGGCCGGGACCCCTTTCCCTGGGCTTCGCCCGCGTGGCTTGTCGTGCAGATCATCGAGGCGGAGAAGGGTTGGGAGGTCGCGGTGCCGCTCGCCCGCGCGCTCCTCGAATCGGATGCGTCGACTCGGGGTTTCCTGTTGTCCGAGCCTACGGCGGCGTCGTTCGTCGTGCGTATCCTGCTGCGGGCGGGTGACCGGGAAACCGCCGAGCGGGTGCGGCGTTGCGCGGCGGCGCTCGCCGCGGAGAACCCGGACATCCACGCCATCGCGGCCGCCGCCCTGCACCTCGAGGCACTGCTCGAGAAGGACGTGAACCTGCTCCAACAGGCCGTCGCCTCCGGCTGTGACACGTGGACCCGCGCCTCGGTGAACGAGGACATCGGTGATCTCCTGTCCGAGAGCTCCGAAGAGTTCCGGCAGGTATGCACGCACTACGAGACGGCCATGCGCTCCTACGCGGACGTGGGTTCCCCGCGCGACTCGTCTCGGGTCCGCAGCAAGTTGCGGCGCCACGACACGTCGAAGGCCGCGGCGAGGTTCTGGCCCAGCAGCCGGATCCCCGCGCTGACCGACACCGAATACGCGGTAGCCGAACTGGTCGCGGGAGGACTCACGAACGCCGAAGTCGCCGGCAAGATGTTCCTGTCTCGCCACACCGTCGCCTTCCACCTCCGCAAGATCTTCCAGAAGGTGGGCGCCAAGTCGCGCATCGAACTCGCGGTCATGTGGAAGCAACTGGTCGGGCGGGAAAGCCTGGACATCTCATGCCACTTCTAGCGTCGCGTGTCTGAGGTCTTTCGAGGGGTGGCTTTGGTCAGGATCTGTTCGGCGGTCTGGGTCCAGCTGAACGGCTCGCAGCCTTGGTTGTAGGCGTCGATGAACGCGGATCGCGTAGACGAGGTCCGGGACGCTGGTGAAGGTTCCGCGGCTGATGGCCTGGCGGGTGATGATGCCGAAGAAGATCTCGACCATGTTCGGGACTGGGCGCAGGCGGAACAAGGTCCTCGAGCAGGAGAACGAGATCCTGCGTCGGGCGGCGGCCTACTTCGCTGAAGAAATCTCCCCAAAATGATGTACCCGCTGATCGGTGACCTGGCCGCGGACGGGATCCCCGTCGCGGTGACCTGCCGGGTGCTGGGCTTCAGCAAGCAGGCCTACTACGCGTGGAAGAAGACCCCGGTTACCCGACGTGACCTCGACGACGCTTATGTGATCAACGCCGCCCTGGCCATCCACCACGACGACCTGGTGCACCGTCGGTTCACCGCCGACGCCCCTGACCGGTTGTGGCTGACCGACATCACCGAACACCCCACCGGCGAGGGCAAGCTCTACCTCTGTGCGATCAAGGACGGGTACTCCGGGCGGATCGTCGACTACTCGATCGACTTCCGGATGAAGGCGTCCCTGGCCGGGGCGGCGCTGTCCAACGCGACCCGGTCGCGCAGACCAACCGACACGATCGTGCACTCCGCTTGAATCCGCCCAGTTCCCGTCCCGGAAGTACGTCAAAGCGTTGCACCGCAACGGATTGGTTGACTCGATGGGCCGCGTCGGCGCCTGCGGCGTCGTCCGGGGCGGCGCCGACACCTAACCGGATGCCATAGTGCCGCGATGAAGGCAGACCTGCACAGTTACTTGAAGGGCGGCCGCGACGTGCTGCTGTGGAAGCTCGACGGGCTCAGCGAATACGATATTCGGCGTCCGTTGACCCGGACCGCAACCAACTTGCTCGGTCTGGTGAAGCACTCGGCGGCCATGGAGATCCTCTACTTCGGCGTCGTGTTCGGCCGACCGTTCGAGCAGGAGCTGGCGTACGTCGGCGACGGAGCGGAGATCAATGCCGACATGTGGGCGACTGCGGATGAGACCCGCGAGGAGATCGTCGCACTGTACCGTCGCGCGATCGCCCACGCCGACACCACCATTGAAGCCCTTGCACTGGATGAGGTCGGCCGCGTGCCGTGGTGGGGCGACGCAGCGGTCACGTTGCACCACGTCCTGGTCCACGTCATCGCGGAAACACAACGGCACGCCGGCCACGCTGACATCGTGCGCGAACTCATCGACGGCGCGGCCGGGCTGCTGCCCAGGAACGACAATCTGCCCCCCGCCGACGAGTCATGGTGGCTGGACTACCGCCAGCGAGTGGAGCAGACTGCCCTCGACGCCAGCAGACGCAGCAACTAGGTTTTCTGGCGATCATGGAAGCCAGATGATGGCGGCGATGAGGACGAGGCTGGCCCGGTAGAGCCCGCCGGCGCTGCCCTTGGCGGCCCGGCGGGCGACTGTGTCCGAGCGTTCCGGGATGACGTGCCCGATCCCGCGGTGCCGCAAAGCGCGGCGGACGGAGCCGTGTGACGGTGATCCCGCCGCCGCCCCCGCGCACCACCCGGCTCGGGCAGCAACGGCGCGATCACCGCCAACGCCTCATCGGTCAGCTCACCACGACGCGCCACCGGCACATCGGCACGCCGCCGAACAGCTCGCCGAAGACGCGCCGGATGTACAGCCTCACCCACTCCGGGCGGTTCGGCCAGGTCGAGACGACCCGTCCGGGCCGGCCGTCGCCGGCAGGCCCCCCGACCGAGCGGAGCCCGGCCGACAGCCGCGTGGCCAGCCGCGCGACCTCTGCTGTCAGGCGGGCGAGATCCTCCCGTAACCTGCGGCCAGTCCAGCGGGCCGAGCGTGCCAGCGCCGGACCGCCGCCGGTCTCCGCGCGTAGTGCCGTCTTCGTGCCGCCGACGTCGAGCCCACCGCCTCGGCGTACGCGACGGAGAACGCCTGGCTCGTCACCTCGTGGCTGTTCACGGGCACGCCGTCGAGGTCGAACACCACGGCGGTCACCGCATCCATCGCCGGGCCCCGGCCATCGCGGGACCGCCTCGATCACGCGGACGACCCGCCGCGCTCCGGCGATCGCCGTGCCCCACCGCGACCGGGTCGGCGATGCGGTCCCGGATCTCGTCGAGCAGGCGGCCGTACTCGATGCCGACCGGTTCGGCCGGCACGGCGACCTCCCCCACCGTGCGGGCAGTCAGCTGAAGTCTTTGACGTGGTCCTCGGCCCACTGCCGGAACGAGCGGGCCGGCACCCCGGTGATCTCCTCGACGGTGGGCATCACGATGCACGGAGCCGCCATGAGCTCGGTCATGGTCCGGATGAAGGATTCCGGGAACTTCGGCTCGACGTCCTCCGGAGCCAACTCGACGACCTCGATCGGCCGCCCGATCACCTCTCCGATCGTCTCGATGTACTCCCGCTGCGTCAAGGCTTGCGGTCCGGTCAGCCAGTACCCCTGCCCCTCGTGCCCGGTGCCGGTCAGGGCGCGGACCGCCACGTCGGCGATGTCGCGTTCGTGGATCGACGCGGTGGGCACTTGCAGGAACGGAATACGCAACACCTCCCCGGACCGGATTCCCGGAGCCCAGCGGAGCTGCCTGCTGGCGAACGTGGTCGGGCGGATGAAGGTCCACGCCATCCCGGACTCCTGCAACGCTCCCTCCACCACGGCGTGCATCTGCGCGCTCCGGCTGTGCCGGGTGGCCGGTTCGACCACGGAAGCCGACGACAGCAACACGACGTGTTCCACCCCGGCCGCCCGCGCCACGCTGACGAACTCGGCGAGGCCGTCCTGGTTGGCGTACAGGAAGACCTTCTTGATGCCGTCGAGCGCCGCCGGCAAGGTCTCCGGCTCGTCCAGGTCGAGGCGGACCATCTCGACGGCACCCGGCAACTCGCAGCTTCCCGGTGTCCGGCTGGTTCCCCGGGCCGAGATTCCGGCGGACAGAAGCCCATCCACCACATGGCTGCCCACACCGCCGTACGCGCCGATGACAAGAACAGACAAGGCTCCTCCAAAGGGTTGGCGGGTCGACGTTCGGGCGAATCGCCGCCAACCCACAGTGCCATCGGCGCACCAAACGCCGCCGGGATCACCAACATCGCCGCCGGCAACCGCCCGCCGAACTGGCTCGGCAATATTCAACGACTTTGCCCGGGCCCTGGCCATCCCCCGCCTTGGTAAAGCGGCGACTTACGCGCCGAATGCCACTATCAACGTCGGGGATAGTGCGCGGCGAGCGCCGGACCTAGCATCCGAAAAGGGTCGAACACAAAGTTCTGCGCCAGCTTGGAGAACCCGGATGAGTGACAACGAGTCGGTCCTGTTGGATGCCTACCAGCGGTTCCAGGAGACGGGACCGGAGTGGGGCGGCCACCACCTCAGCAACCACGGCCCGATGGCCGTCGAGGCCATGATCCGGCACGGGCACGCCGACTCCGTGCATCGTTGGATCGACAACTACACGCAACGTCTGGAAGAACCGCCGCGCGGGCTCGTCCCGGTCACCGAGGACGACTGGCGGGAGGCCCTCGGCGACTTGAAGCGGGTGGCGGACTGGACGACCCTGCTCCACCGCGAAGTCGCCGAGCGTCCCTGGCGGGAAGTGCTGGCGACGTGGTGGCCGCGGCTGATGCCCGGCATCGCCGGCGGCACGGCGCACGGCGCGATCCGGGTCGGGCACGTGGTCCACTCGTTGCTGGCGGCCGAAGCGGATCCCCGCTCGGAGTCGCGATCCGCCGGCAGCGCCGACAACCCGTACGTGGTGGAGCTCGCCAACGCCTTGGGCTACTGGGCCGCGTGCTGGACGCCGGTGACCGGCGACCCCTCCCGCCGCCCCGGGTCGCTCAGCCCGGCCGACGCCTTGGCCGCCGTGCCGCCTGTCGCCGACCAGGAGAAGGGCGTTCCCTACCGGCTCAGCCAGCTCCCGACCACCGACGGTTGGCAACCGGCACTCGGCGCGCTGCGGGCCGTGGACGATCCCGAGCAGGTGCCCACGCTGTTGACCCAGCTGATCGACGCCACGGTCTTCCGCTACCTGAGCTACGGCCACGGCCACGCGGTCATGCTGGTCCACGCTTCGACGGCGCCGACCGCGGTCCTCCGCGTGCTGCCGGCCCTGCCGCGCGAGCTGTGGGTACCAAGCGTGGACGCCGTGTGGCAGGCGAGCGCCGCCTTGACCGCCGCGTGCACACCCCAGCACGCCGCCGATCGCGCGGACCTCGCCGTCCACACCGACGGCGTCACGACGGTCGAGGACACCATGGCCCAGGCGGTCGGCCACGGGGACGAACACGTCATCAAGTTCGCCGACACCGCCGTGGATGCCTTCGCGCGTACCGGAGACCGGGACGCGCTCGCGGCGTCGAGCCGGTGCGTGGCGCTGATCACCCTCGCCGAGGCCAAAGGACGTGCGCGGTTCGACGGCCGCACACCTCCCAAGTAGTAGCCGTGTCCACGGTGATCGCCGGTCCCCGTAGGCCGAGCAGGTAGGAGATCCGGCCGGCAGCGACGCTGCCCGCGGTTCCGGTCGTCTGGAAGGCCTCGAGCTCTACGGGCGCCGGCCGTGGTCGGCCGGAAGATAGGGCAGTCAGCTCTCGATCGTCTCCACGCTGCCTGCGCAGGCAGATCATCACCCGGCCGCCACGCCGCACACCGAGGCCCCGCGTCGGCCGCCGGGTCCGCGCCTCCAGATCGCCGTACGTGACCGTCCGCTTGTCGTCCTCGAAGGCGACCTTATCGCCGAGGCTGTCCGCGTGCTCCCGCAACACCAGGTACGCACGGTCGTGGTCGGGGCTCGGCTAGCCGTTCTGCGCTCGGCCGGCGGCGAAGTAGGCGCGCAGCGGAGCGACGCCATGCTCGCCGGCGCCCGCGTCGACCGCGGCGGCCAGCGCGTTCAGCTGGACCGTGGCGATGCGCACGGCGACCGGGTCGGCGAGGGTGGGAACGAGCCGACCGTGCTCCTCGTCCTTCACGTCGACGAGCTTGCCCTCCGCCTCGGTGAGCACCACCCACGGCCCGCTGATCACGTGCGCGTGGCAGTCGTGCAGCACGCGGCCCAGATCGGTCAGCGCGTTGCGGCCCAGGCCGCGCCCGGGGGTGGCCACCATGGTCAGCACGCTCTTGCCGTGCAGCGCGGCGTTCATGATGGGGCGGGAGGCCCAGTCGATCGCGTTCTTGACCACGCCCGGGATCGAGCTGTTGTACTCCGGTGTGACGATGATCAGACCGTCCGCCTCGCGGATGGCGTCGCGCCACCGGGTAACCGGGGCCGGGCTGCCCTGCCGGGTGTCGAGGTCCTGGTTGTACAGCGGTAGCTCGCCGAGCCCGTCGAAGAGGTCGATCTCCATCCCCGCCGGGGCCAACGGCCGCACGGCCGCCAGGAGCCGGGTGTTGAACGACTCCTGGCGAAGCGATCCGGAAACGCCGAGAATCCGCAACTCACCACACTCGCATTCATCTCGCAACGGTCTGCTGATTCGATGGTGGCAAGCCATGCGACTTGCCCGAGCTGAGAGGCGCAGCTCCCCCGAACGGTGTGGGAATCCCACCACCCGAGAGACACCGCCGAGCCGAACATAGCAGCCGTGACGACGCCTACGGCTCAGTCCACGTTGGCCATGGTGCGGGCGTAGTCATCGAGTGCCGGCGATCAGGCCGGCGTCGAACCCCAGGTCCCGCAGCAGCCACAGGAACGCCAACATCACCGGGGATCCCTCGCTCTGACTGCTCAGGCGATGTCGACGAGGACCTTGCCCACGATGCCGGCCTGCACGGCGTCCTGTGCATCGCCGGTCCGGTGAAGTGGGAACCGGTGGAGCGGCAGCCCGGCCTCTTCTCCCGCGGTGATCGCTCCCGCGGCCGCCGCGTCGGTGATGTCGGCCGCCGCGAGGTCCTTGTCGACCGCGGGCATCGTCATCACCATCACGAACTGGAAGCGCAGGTTCCGCCCGATCGCCTTCCGCGTCGGAAACGTCAGCTCACTGGTGCCCTCGGTCCCGTACGCGGCGACGGTACCGTCCGTGGCGAGGACCTCCATGGCGGTGCCGATGTTCGCGGTCGCCGCCACCTCGACGATCAAGTCGACCCCTCCCGGGGCCAGCGCACGGATGTCCTCCACCACGGTGTCCGACCGGTAGTCGACGGTGTGCGCCGCACCGGCGGCCACCGCCAGCTTTGCCTTCTCCGGGCTGCTGACTGTCGCGATCACGGACGCCCCGGCCCAGCTTCCGAGCTGGATCGCGGCCTGCCCCACGCCTCCCGCGCCGCCGGCAACGAGCACGGTGCATCCCTGCAGTGCGCCCGGACCCAGCCGGCCCGGACCGTGCTGCCCGGCGAGCAGACAGCGGTGCGCGGCCACCGCCCGCAGCCCCAAACTCGCGCCGACCTCGAAAGACACGTTCGCGGGCAACGGCACCGCATTGCGGGACGGAACGATGGTGTACTCCGCGGCCGTGCCATGAGGACGCTTGTACGCCGCCTCCCAGACCCACACCCGCTGCCCGACCCTTGCCGGATCGACACCCTCCCCCACGGCGTCGACCACACCGCCGCCGTCGTGATGCGGCACCACCTCGGGGAACATCAAGGGGCCACCCCGGTGACCGAACTCCCGGGCCTTCCAATCGGAATGGTTCACCCCGGATATCACGACACGGACCCGGACCTCACCGGGACCCGGCTCCGGCACCGGCCGGTCGACGAATTCCAGAACTTCACGGCCGCCGGTCAACGAATACACGATCGCCTTCATGCCGAAAACGTATCCATCGTTATCCCTGCCTGACAATAGATCCGGCACCAACCCGTCAACTCGACGGATGCGCCGAGAGGAGGAATCACCTGCGACCCGCTCAGTACCTGCGAACCTCGATGGGCAGCTTGTTGACGCCGATCATCGTCCAGGGATTGCGGAGGTTGACCGGGGCGTCATCGCGCACGCGGATGTCGCGGTAGCGCTTCAGCATGAGACGCATCGCGATCTTCGCCTCCAGCCGCGCCAGTGGTGCGCCCAGACAATGATGGATGCCCTTGCCGAACGACAGGTGTGGATTGGGCTTGCGGAGGATGTCGAACTGGTCCGGGTCGGCGAAGACGCGGTCGTCGCGGTTCGCGGTGGTCAGCCACACCAGGACGATCGCACCGGCCGGGATCTTCTGGCCGCCGATCTCGGTGTCCTTCGTCGCCCGCCGAGCCGAACGCGGGAAAGGCGGCCGGAAGCGCACCGACTCCTCGATCGCGGCCGGGATCAGCGCCGGATCGGCCCGCAACTGGTCCCACACATGGGGGTTCTCGTCCAGCGCGAGAACCGTGTTGCCCAGGGCGGCGGTTGTCGTGTGGTGGCCGGCGACCAGCAGGTTGAGGAAACCGAGGGCCTCCTCTTCGTCCAGCCGCACCCCGTCGACCTCAACCGTCATGAGCCTCCCGGCCAGGTCTTCACCGGGGTTTTTGCGGCGGGCGCGGAGGATCTCCAGTAGGTACTGGTTCAACTCACGCAGCAGCGGCGCGACGTTGTTGACCGCGCTTTCCTCCTGGTCGTCCAGCGACTCCTCCGGCTCGTAGCTCTGCACCTCGACGAAGGTGTCGGACAGCTTCCGGAGGAACGCGCGGTCGGCGTCGGGGATGCCGAGCAGCTCAGCCATGACCATGAACGGCAACGGGTAGCCCAGCTCTCCGATGAAGTCCCACTGGTCGCCGCCGGCATCGGCGGCATCGAGCAGCTGCGTGGTCATCTCGACGATGCGCGGCTCCAGGTCGGCGATCATCTTCGGGGTGAACGCCTTGCTGACCATGCCGCGCAGCCGGCGGTGCTCCGGATCGTCCGCCCGGAGGAAGTTGCCCTTGTTGGACAGGTCGAAGTCTTCCTGTTTCGGCGCCAGCGGGGCGACCACGGAGGAGAAGGTCACCGGATCGGTCTGCACCTGCTGGGTGTCGTGGTAACCAAGCACGTGCCACGCCTGCACTTTCTCGTCGAAATGCACGTCGCCACGCGCTCGCAACCCGTCGAGATAGGCGAGAAAACTGGACAATGTCCGTTCGGACTGGGTCACACCCATGAAAGCTCACTTCTCTCATACGGCCGGGTACCGCGATACTCAGCGGACACGGTACTTCCGGACCGCAGTGCCCTGGCATCCCGCACACTGCTAGTACTCCCAGCCGCACCTGTTGAAGTCGGAGTCTTCGCTGGTAGTGGCCTCGTCCTGCGGCGCTTCACCCCGACCAGCAACTCCTGGCTCAACCTCGTCGAACGCTGGTTCGGCGAACTGACCGCCAAGAAACTGCAACGCGGCACCCACCGCGCGGTTCGTGCCCTCAACAACGACATCCGCGACTGGATCGAGACCTGGAACAACGATCCCAAGCCCTCCGTGTGGACCAGGCCCGCCGACCAGATCGTCGAATCCCTCGCCCGCTGCTGCACCCGCGTGAACGGCTCACGACGCTAGAAGTGGCATGAGATGTCCAGGCTTTCCCGCCCGACCAGTTGCTTCCACATGACCGCGAGTTCGATGCGCGACTTGGCGCCCACCTTCTGGAAGATCTTGCGGAGGTGGAAGGCGACGGTGTGGCGAGACAGGAACATCTTGCCGGCGACCTCGGCGTTCGTGAGTCCTCCCGCGACCAGTTCGGCTACCGCGTATTCGGTGTCGGTCAGCGCGGGGATCCGGCTGCTGGGCCAGAACCTCGCCGCGGCCTTCGACGTGTCGTGGCGCCGCAACTTGCTGCGGACCCGAGACGAGTCGCGCGGGGAACCCACGTCCGCGTAGGAGCGCATGGCCGTCTCGTAGTGCGTGCATACCTGCCGGAACTCTTCGGAGCTCTCGGACAGGAGATCACCGATGTCCTCGTTCACCGAGGCGCGGGTCCACGTGTCACAGCCGGAGGCGACGGCCTGTTGGAGCAGGTTCACGTCCTTCTCGAGCAGTGCCTCGAGGTGCAGGGCGGCGGCCGCGATGGCGTGGATGTCCGGGTTCTCCGCGGCGAGCGCCGCCGCGCAACGCCGCACCCGCTCGGCGGTTTCCCGGTCACCCGCCCGCAGCAGGATACGCACGACGAACGACGCCGCCGTAGGCTCGGACAACAGGAAACCCCGAGTCGACGCATCCGATTCGAGGAGCGCGCGGGCGAGCGGCACCGCGACCTCCCAACCCTTCTCCGCCTCGATGATCTGCACGACAAGCCACGCGGGCGAAGCCCAGGGAAAGGGGTCCCGGCCGAAAAGCACATCCTCTTTGAGCTGATTGGCATGATGGATCATCGTGGCGAGTTCACCACGCCGCATCGCGGTGATCGCGCGGACCATGTTCCCGATCGGAGCCCACGACGCGTAACGCGGGTCGTTCGCCACAAGCATCCCCGAGCCACACAAACTCCCGGCCTCATCAATACGACCGTCACAAAGCGCAATCTTGGCTTTGACCAGCGCCGTCACCGCATCAATAGCGGGATCGTCGACCGCCGCGGCAGCTTGGCGCACCGCATGCCGGGCCTCATCGATACGCCGAAGATTGGTCAACAGCAACGCGAGCTGCAGGCTCGCCAACGCCGTGCAGCACTCGCTACCCCGCCGGCACCTGGCCGTCGCCGCCGCCTCAGCCAAAGAGATAGCGGAGACAACATCACCCTCAAGCCAAACCGAACCAGCCGTATGCAAAATCTCAAGATTGATGCAATTGTGAGTAGAGAGACCAGACGCAGTTAGACCCATAATGCCCAATCGAACTCCCCGAAGTCTTCAAGCACATTTTGAGACATCATGCGCAACTCGATTCCCGAACAACCTCCACAACTCAAATCAATCTTCCAGGGGAGACGCACTGCCGCATATCAATGATCGTCCCCAGCAGTCATGGACGACGATACCGCGCGGCTGCGGCGTGTCAAGGTGAGCATCGATTTGTATTGACGGCTATGATTTCTGTCAGATCTGACGGGTATGGGCAGATCGGGTGGCGCAGTTGTTGGCGGCGACGGGCGAGATCAAAGAAACGCCAAGTGGGCGAAATTCGCAAATGAACGAAAGCTGACCAATATTACGCGAATTGCAGACTTGATCCTGTGTGGGATACGGGATCGCGGCGAGACCGCAGCTTGACACTGTCAGACCGGGTAGTTGTCTTCGCCACCGAGGGGTTGCCACGATAGTGCACATGGCCAGCGCCATCCACGCTCGGCACATCGAGAGGCGCCCGATGACCGAGATACTGCTGCTGAACGGGCCGAACCTCGGAATTCTCGCTGACCGGGAACCAGAGGACCACGGCAGGGACACGCGGGGCGACACCGTCGCGGCGGTGAACATGATCGCCGTCCGGAGCGGGAGTGCGGCCGGCCTCATCCGGGCCGGGCACGCGCTCCGCTTCTCGGCGGCCGGCGCGATCGTCAATCCGGGCGCCCTGGTGATCGCGGGCCGCGAGCCTGCGGGGCGCCTGGGCGCGCGAGCAATTCCGTCACCGGTTTGTGCCGGCCCCGCGTATCCGCTCGACGGCGGCGAGTAGGCCTCCCCGATTTCCGGAAAGCGAAGGAAAATGGCGGGCTTCTGGCTCAAAGATCTTCTTCGTCGGTGGGCGGAGCATGCCGCACTGCTTCACCCGAATGCGTCGAACGCGGCTGCGCAATTCACCTGCTGCGCCGTACCGGCCTACTATCTGTTCGCCGTGCCGGTCCCCTTGGGCATCGACGAACCGCATCGCCGGGTCCTTTTCTCTCCCCGCATCGAGGTGGACATCGACGGTCTGTGGCTCCTCGACGACGCCGCCGGATAGCAGCGCGGACCGAGCCTCGCACCGAAGCCTGAGCAATGCGGCCGTCCGGGCCGGTTCCCCAGGGTCAGCCCGGACTGTGCCGTCGCTTCGCCGTCCGAGCGCGTGCCCGTTCCGCCGGCTCGGCAAGTGATGAACGTGATCGGCGTCCGGCTCGAGGGCCGGACGCTGTTACCCGTTCCTGCGTCACCTGGGGGTCGGCGGGAAATCGCCCCCGCCGCAGCCGTGCGAACCATCATCGGGTCCCCGGTCACGGAAAGGCCGTGACCGGGGATCCGGGATCAGCTACCGCGGAAGGTGTCGACCGTCGCCAGGCTAGTTCCGGTACCGGAACACGATCCGGCCGCGCGTCAAATCGTACGGCGTGAGCTCGACCAACACCCGGTCTTCCAGATAGATCTTGATGAAGTTCTGGCGGATCTTACCGCTGATGTGCGTGAGCACCCGGTAGCCGTTCTCAAGCTCCACGGTGAACATGCCGCTGCGCAGGCACTCCACGACCCGACCCTCGACCTCGACGCCCTTCCTGGTCCTCGTCATCGGACCAACTCCAGGTTACTGCTCACCGGCCGGGCCCCGAAGCCCTCGAACAACGCCGAGGCCGCCTGGTTCGACTCCTGCACCTCGGCCCAGGCCTCCACGAACCCAGAACGGTGCAACGCCCCCAGCGCATGAGCCAACAGCGCCCGCGCGATCCCACGACGTCGCTCACCGGCCCGCACCGCGACCAACCCGATACGCGGCCGGTTCACCGTCACCACCCGAATCAGACCCAGATAACCGTCCGACCCCACCGCCACCGCATACTTCGACAAGTCGCCGACAGTGTCACCCTCAGGCAGGGCAACCACCTCCGCGGGCATCGACTGCCACCCCACGGTCGCCTCAACCTCGTCACGAATCGCACGGTCCACCGCCCGCAGCAGACCCTCGTCCACCTGACCAGCCGGCACAATCGTCACGCCCGAAGGCAACAAAACCTCTCCGAGCCCACAGACCCGCAAGTCGGTCGGCACAGAATACTCCCACTCGCGCCGCCGCACCGAAAAACCAGCACGCCGCCAACACGCCGTCAACCCGACATCCGCTTCATCAACCACCGTGTACAGCGGCGCCGGCAACTCCCCCAACACCACCCCGGCAAGCCGATCAAAGGTCGCGTCATGCCAAGCATCAATGCTGACGAACAAACGCCCATCAGACCGATGCTCCGCCCACGTACGGCCAACAACCACATCGTCATGCAGCGCATGCCACTGCCCGTCCGCGACACGCGTGACCACCACCGCGTTCTCGCCCAGGCCAGATATCAAAGGCTTCATGTCCATCGGAGTCTCCCTCCAGGAGTGCCACGATCTCAGGCGCTCCCGGCGACACCGAACGTCAGCCGCCGGACCGTGACGGACTGAGGGAGCACCCATAGGTGATTGCGTTCACGGGTCTCACCTCCCAACAACGACTTCACGGTCAGCCACGACAATAGCGGCGCGGCGTAGCATCGCGCAATCTCC
The DNA here is from genome assembly GCF_050948415.1 of Micromonospora sp. CA-111912. Lineage (NCBI taxonomy): Bacteria > Bacillati > Actinomycetota > Actinomycetes > Micromonosporales > Micromonosporaceae > Micromonospora > Micromonospora sp. CA-111912. The sequence goes on along the minus strand of NZ_CP192007.1, from coordinate 4,694,760 downwards.
CACATGCGGTGCCGACGGTGCCGGGTCCAGCGGTGGCGTCGAGGCGTCTACCAAGCTGAGGGATGCCGGACCGGCGCAGCCGCTTTTAACCTGCTGAATGCGGGCCGAGAGGGTTTCGCGGGTTATCCCCACGCGTACGCACCGGAGCTGATCCGAGTTCCGGATCCGGTGTCTGCCCCGCCCGCGATCGGGGGGCGGCCCCGGTGCCCGATGGGGTCCGCTCTACGAAAGGACAGGGTTTCGCCCATGACCGACAAGCCGTTCAAGTTCTCCGTGATTTCGGAGCCAAAGGACGAGAAGCAGTGGTTTGGCGTGGCCAGGCAAGCCGAAGACCTCGGGTTCACCACCCTGCTCATGGCCGACGTCCTGACTGCGCCGGCGCCGTTCCCCGCCCTCGCCCTCGCGGCCGGGGCGACCACGACGCTGCGGGTGGGAACGTGGGTGCTCGCCGGCCCGCTGCGCTTGCCGCGTATGGCGGCATGGGAGTCCCACACGCTGTCGGCGCTGAGCGGCGGGCGATTCGACCTCGGCATCGGGACGGGCCGGCCTTTCGTCCTCGAGGACGCGGATAAGCTGCTCGGCCTCCAGACGCCGCCGGCCAAGGAACGCCTGGCGCAGGTGGAGAAGACGATCGACGAACTGCGCGCCCTCGACGGAGACGCGCACACCCCGGTGCTCATCGCCGCCGGCGGTCCCAAGGCCCGTGCCCTGGCCGCCGCCAAGGCCGACCTGGTCACGCTCGCCGCGAGCCCGTTCACCACCCGGGAAGAGATGGCCGAACGGGTCGCGGAGGTGCGCAAGCAGGCCGGGGACCGGGCCGAGAAGCTCGAGTTCGTCTCCCCGATCTACGTCATCGGCGACGAGGCACCGCCTTGGGTTCCGCGTCTCCTGCGGACCGACATGAAAACGCTCATCGAGCACGACTCGCTGAACATCCTGCGCGGGAGCCCGCAGGAGATGGCCGACGAACTGCGGCGCCGCCGCGAGACCCTCGGCTTCTCCTCCTTCACCGTGAACGCGGTGTTCCTCGAGAAGTTCGCCCCGGTGGTCGAGCTTCTCACCTAGTCACGCGGACTACCAGGGCTCTCGCCGGACCGCCGCGAGGCGGCAGTCGTCGCCGGAGGGCCTTCGGCGGGAGCGTGGTGGACACCGGACGGGTTGCGGACGAACAACATCGGTCGGGATCAGGTCCGCGAGGACACCGGCACCGTGGCCCGCGCCGGTGACAAAGCGCTGATCTCTCGAAAGGCAACACCTATGCATTCTCTGCAGTTCACCGCCGAGTCGTCGGCGAAGGGCGTGGTGGAGCGCGACTTCGTCGTGGGCGAGGTGCCGGGCGTTCTCTGGTCGCCGGCCTCCGGCGCCGATTGGGCACCGCTGGTGCTGATGGGCCACGGTGGGGGCAACCACAAGAGGCATCCGGCGATGGCGGGCCGGGCGCAGAGATTCGTGGCTGCTTGCGGCTTTCACGTCGCCGTCATCGACGCGCCCGGTCACGGCGACCGGCCGCGTACGGCGCACGACGAGCAGGAGGTCGCCGCGTTGGCTGCGGCGAGGGCGACGGGTGAGCCTGAAGGTCCGGGTGCCCGCCGCTACAGCGCGTATCTGGCGGAGCTGGCCGTGCCGGAGTGGCGGGCGACCCTGGACGCGCTTCAGGAGCTTGCGGAGATCGGCGCGGACGGGCCGGTGGGCTACTTCGGCATCAACCTGGGCACCGCGATCGGGGTGCCGCTGGTGGCGGTCGAGCCCAGGATCACGGCCGCGGTCTTCGGCCTGCACTGGCCCGATGACCTGGCGGAGAAGGCGAAGCAGATCACCGTCCCGATCGAGTTCGACATGCAGTGGGACGACGAGGACATCCCACGCGAGGCCGGCCTCGCGCTGTTCGACGCCTTCGCCTCGACGGAGAAGACGTTGCACGCCAACGCGGGCAAGCACCATGAAGTGCCCAGGTTCGAGGTTGACAGCGCGGCCCGGTTCTTCGCCCGGCATCTTGGCCGGGCGCCCACCTCACCGGCCTGAGGTGAGTGGCAGCGGCGTCCGGTCTGCCCATCGGACGCCACCTCCGCGGCCCGGGTCAGGCAGCGTCATGGCTCACCGGTCGGCCGCCGTCCCTGCCGCGCGGTTCGCCCGCGAGGAGTAGGCCTGATCGGCAGCGACCGCGCCCGGCCGGGTGCGCGGACGGCGAGTCGACTGCCACCGGGGTGATTCGCTCGTTCCCGCCGCTCTATTTCTCCGCCGCCTCCTTCAGCGCCGCTGGCCCGATTCGATGCCGATCCGGATCGCGGCGCGGTCAGGCGGACCTGCTGATCACCGCGCCGCTGACCCGTTCCATCGGGCGTCGTCCTACGGGCGGTCGCCGACGTGTCCAGCCTGCGCCAGATCAGCTACACCGGCAGCCCCGACCCCCATCGCCGAAGCCCAGGCCGAACCCGCTGCTACGAGGTGTTGCACCGCCAACCGTCAGGCCGGGGGATATGGGTCCCTCTGAATTTGGCCTATCAATGGAGCATGACACTGAAGATCGGTTACAAGGCGTCGGCCGAGCAGTTCGGCCCGCGCGAGCTCGTCGAGTACGCGGTCAGCGCGGAACGCCACGGCCTGGACAGCGTCTGGATCAGCGACCACCTACAGCCGTGGCGACACGACGGCGGACACGCGCCGTTCTCCCTGTCCTGGCTCGCCGCCGTCGGGGAACGCACCGAGCGGGTCCAGCTCGGCACCAGCGTGCTGACCGCCACCTTCCGATACAACCCCGCCGTCGTGGCACACGCCTTCGCCACCCTCGGACTGCTCTACCCCGGCCGCATCGCGCTCGGCATCGGCAGCGGCGAGGCCCTCAACGAAGTCGCAGTCGCACGCATCACCTGGCCCGACTTCAAAGAACGCTTCGCCCGCCTACGCGAAGCCGTAGAACTGATCCGCCAGCTGTGGACCGAAGACCGCGTCACCTTCGACGGGCAGTACTACCAAACCACCGGCGTGTCCATCTACGACCGGCCCGAAACACCCGTCCCCATCTACATCGCCGCCGGCGGCCCCGTGATGGCCAAATACGTCGGCCGCAAAGGCGACGGCTTCATCTGCACCAGCGGCAAAGGCATGGAACTCTACACCGAAAAACTCCTCCCAGCCGTCGAAGCAGGCGCCGACCAGGAAAACCGCGACCCCAACACAATCGACAAAATGATCGAAATCAAACTCTCCTACGACCCCGACCCGACCCGAGCCCTGGAAAACTGCCGCTTCTGGGCCCCCCTGTCCCTCACCCCCGAACAGAAAGCCAGCTTCGCAGACCCAGTCGAAATGGAAAAAGCCGCCAACGAACTACCCATCGAACACGTCGCCAAACGCTGGATCGTCGCCTCCACCCCCGACCAAGCAATCACCCAAATCAAGCAGTACGTCGACGCCGGCTTCAACCACCTCGTCTTCCACGGCCCCGGCCACGACCAGGAACGATTCCTCAACACCTTCGCCGACCAAGTCCTCCCCGCCCTACGCAACCTCGACTAACAACCCACAGCCACCCCACCCACCGATTCACCTGAGCGGGCATGGGCGCGCTCGTCGCTGTTCCTCGACGTCGACGGTCCGACCGAGGTGTCCGAGCGGGTGATCGCCGCGCTCGGCGAACGCTGAGAGCTACTCGGGGGTACGCGCATGGGCAGGCAGGACAGCTGACCGAGCTGGACGAGGACTTCGTCCAGAAGTCGCACGAGATGGAGGCCCTGCTTCGCCAGCAGGGCCGGTCAGCCTCGTCAGGTCGCCGCGCGGGCAGCCCGTGTGGGTGGTCAGCGGGTACGCGGGGCGCGTCAGCTGCTCATCGATCCCCGGCTGAGCAAGGACATGCGAGGGCGACTCGCTGTCCGAAGTCGAACTCGTCTCGATGGCGTTTCACTGCTGGGCGCGAACCGCGACCCGGAGCGCTTTCCGGATCCCGGCCGGCTGGACATCACCCGCCCGGCGGCCGGCCACGTCGCGTTCGGCCACGGAATCCACCACTGTGTCGGTGCCCCGATTGCCCGCCTGGAAGCGGAGGTCGCCGTTGGCGCCCTGCTCGACCGCTTCCCGGCCATCCGCCCGACCGTGGACCCGGATACCCGCCGCTGGCGCGCGGGCACCCTGATGCACGGCCTGGAGACCCTCCCGGTGCGGCTGCGCCAGGACCCGGCCTGCCTGCCGCCGCTTCTTCCCGATTTCCGGGCATGGCGAGAAGACGTACGCATCGGCGGCTTTCCTGCTTGTTCGCTACGGCGCCGGGAGCCGGCGTGGCCTGTCGCCCGGCCAGGTCGACGACGCTATTCATCTCTACAACCTCGGCTGGCCGCTGGCGCGAGTCGGTCGGCACCTGGGTGCCGAACACGTCGTTGTGCTGAACGAACTGCGCGAACGTGGTGTGCCTGCTCGAGACACTCAACGACGTCCGCGTGGCGAAGCAGGTAATCATCGATGACCCGAGCCGCAGCTGTGTCAACTCGATCGGCTTCGGCAACGTCCTCGATGGATGCGTCTTCCTGTCTTCTGCTAACGTTCCTGTCCAGCCGTCAGCCTTGGTCGCGGCGGGAGCCACCCGCGCCGACGCCACCGAGCGCCGCATCACTGGGATCTATATCAAGGCTGTCGAGCAGCTCAGCTCCGATCGAGCCTGGTCGGGGAAGAGCCTGCTGCTGCTGAGATATTTGGATACTGTCGATCGGCGGCGATTCGTTCGAACGTCGACCCGCTAACCCTTGGAGATGCCATGTCTGTTCTTGTCATCGGCGCGTACGGCAGTGTGGGTAGCCATGTGGTGGCTGGGCTTCTGTCCGCCGGAGCCTCGGTCCGCGGGAGCAGCCGGACGCCGGGGACCGGGGAGTTGTCGGACGCTGTCGAGATGGTCCGCCTCGACCTGGACGAGCCGGAGACTCTGCCGGCGGCGCTCGAGGGCGTCAAGAAGGTCTTCCTGTACGCCAACCCGGACGGCGTCGCCGAGTTCGTCAGCGCGGCGCGGGCGGCCGGGGTGGAACACGTCGTGTTGCTGTCGTCGGCTTCCGTGGTCGAACCCGCCATGCGGCAAAGCCGGAGCGCGCAGATGCATGCCGTGGTGGAGGAGGCGTTGCAGGAGTCCGGAATGGCGTGGACCTTCCTCCGCCCGACCACGTTCGCAACCAAGCAGCTCAGCTTTGCTCGGGCGATCCGGTCCGGGGAGGTGCTGCGTATTCCGTTCCTGCACGGGCGCACCGCGTCGATCCACGAACGCGACATCGCCGACGTGGCGGTCCGCGCCCTGACCGGCACCGGGCACGAGGGGCAGGGGTACTGGCTGACCGGACCGCAAGCCTTGACGCAGCAGGAGTACATCGAGACGATCGGAGAGGTGATCGGGCGGCCGATCGATGTCGTCGAGTTGGCTCCGGAGGACGTCGAGCCGAAGATGCCGGAATTCCTCATCCGGACCCTGACCGAGCTCTTGGCGGCTCCGTGCGTCGTGACGTCCGCCGTCGAGGAGGTCACCGGGGTGCCGGCCCGCTCGTTCCGGCAGTGGGCCGAGGACCACGTCAAAGACTTCAGCTGACTGCCTGCTGCTCTCCTTCCTGATGACCGGTCGCATCAACCCGCGCCGGCATCGGGCCGGCGTCCTGCGCTCGACCGCCGCGATCCTGGCCTTTCTCGGCTTTCTCATCGCCCTCGCGGCGCGAATCCAGCTACTTCACCCGTGAAAGGCGGGCGTGCCGGTCACTGCGCCGCGGCGGTGCCGGCGCGCTCATCGGCAATGGAGGAATCGAGCCCGGATTCGATGAGCTCGACGGGCGCGCGAGCCACACGGCAACACCCGCAACCCGGCCTCGGTCGGCTTGCTGGCGAGCGGGAGCGCGACGGGGGTGGACCTCGGGGTCGACGACCAGGTGCGCGGTCTCGGGCAGTCGGCGGCCGATCCCGATGAGCGCGGCGGCGGGTGCGTGTCCGGCGTCATCCAGGCGTGTCCACCGTGCCCGGAGAAGATCCGTTTCGCGTACGGAGCGGGCTCGTCGATTCGGTGCGCCAGGTGCTCGCGAAGCGAGAGCAGGACGTGGCCGGAGCTCTGCGTGGCCGCACGCCCGACCTTGCCGCACCGCGGCCGGGTCGAGCCGGACGGCGGCCCGGTCGACCTGGCGCAGCAGCATGCCGGGCGCGGCCCCGAGCAGACTCACCGCGCCGATGACGTTGCCCTCGGCGAACCGCGCCGACACTTGCGAGGCGAGCGATGCCGCGGGCACTTCGCCACGGGCGACCGCGCACGCGAGCGCGGCGGACGGGAAGGTGTGCAGGCGCCGGCCGAGCCGCTTGAACGCCTCGGCGCGCGGGATGTCGCTGAGATTCTCGGGCACGCTCGCCATCTTGTCGAGGGCGACGGGCAGGGCGCGCCGGTCCCGGCGGGTGGGCGGAACGGAAGTTTGGGACTGCTTGAACCCGCCCCGCAGGCAACTGTCAGACCGAGGGATATAGATCCCTCCTCACGCGACCTAGCATCGGCAGGGTACTCGAGACAGCAGCCGTGACAGAGGGGTGGGTGGCAGATTCCGTGGCTGATCCGACCGAAGCCATGCCGAAGAGTCGTGACCGGCAGGCGGCATTGAGCGTGAAACGGGTGCTGACTCGTGAACAGCTGGAAGAATTCGCTGAGCGCGGCTACATCGTGATCCCGGATGTCGTGCCGCCGGACCTGATAGCCGCTGCCAACGCGGCGGTCGATGAGCAGGTACGCGCCCGGCCGCCGGTGGAAGGGCACGTTGGGGTGGTCTACAGGTTCCAGCAGTTGGAGGAAGCGCCGGTGCTTGCGGCGTTGTTGCGTGACACCTCAGCCTTCTCGCTCGCCGAAGGACTCACCGGGAGCGGCGCGCTGGAGTTTCCCGAGACAGTACAGACCGCACTGACCTACCCGCCCTTCAAGGACGCCCGGGAAAAGCCGCACATCGACGGCGGTAAGGGGAGGAAACCCGGTGATCCCCCATGGACATTCACCATGCTCGCCGGGTTTTTCCTGACCGACCAGTCAAGCGATGACACGGGAAACCTCTTCGTCTGGCCGGGAACACACCGCGATCACGCACAACTCTTCCGCGAGCGCGGACCCGAGGCCTTCACGACCTACCCGAATGTCAAGCTGCCGGAGCGAGACATGGTGCGCGGTCGTCCGGGCGATATGCTGCTGAAGCACTACCTCCTCGGCCACAATGGCGGCAACAACACGGGCGATTCCGTTCGGCGCACGGTCTACTTCAGGCTTCGGCGCCGGGGGCACGAGGCGACGTGGGGTCAGGCCCTGCAAGATCCCTGGCACGATTTCGCGCCGCTGCGAGGGTTGGTGCCGTCGTCCGGTGAAACCGGTCAGCAGGGTCGGTAGCTGTGAGATCTCGGTAGCTCTACGGCTATCCGCTCGTCGTCGGCCTGAGGACGGTCGCGGCCTGGGCGTGGCCAAGGCCTTCGGAGAGGTTCCGGCTGCGGGGCTCGACGCCTTCTCGCACGCCGGCGCCCTGGCCGGCCCGGCGGCGAAGTGCGTGTCGGGCAACACCGACACCTGGTGCTCCACGGCCTATCTGAATCTGTCCGGTCGGCCGCTGTCGCTGCGCGTATTACGTCGGCAAGTGCGCCACCGGCACCGGCGAGCAAAGCTTGAGGAAGCCGATAAATGGGAACAAAAAACCATCAGCGAGGCAGGGGTGGAGACTATTATGCCTGACGTCAACGATCTCGTGGATGTGGCGACCGGTGACGTCATTCTGGCCGAGATCGATGTCACGCTGCCCGGCGTCCTGGCCCTCGTGCTCAAGCGTGCCCACAGGTCGTCCTTCCGAGCAGGCCGGTGGTTCGGACGGTCCTGGATGTCGAGCCTCGACCAGCGCCTGCAGGTGACCGGTGAACGGATCTGCGCGAGGTTCGCGGACGGGGAGATTGTGACGTGGATGTCCCCGGGCAGCGCCGGTGATCCCCCCGCTATCCCGGTAGCCGGCCCCGCATGGCCGTTGCGGCAGAACCCGGACGGCTCCTACGCCATCAGCGACCCGCAGCGCGGCCTCACCTGGCAGTTCGAACGCCGGGCCGGATATGAAGACGACGAACTGCCCCTGATCTCGGTCACGGACCGCACAGGCCACGAGATCACCTTCAGCTACGACGCGGTCGGCCGCCCGCTCAGCATCGTCCACTCCGGCGGCTACCGCGTCCTGGTATCGGTCACCGACGAGCGCGTCACCGCGCTGGCCCTCGCCGGCCGCGACGGCCAGGAGGACATCCCCCTGCGCCGCTTCGAATACGACGATGCCGGGAACCTGTCCGGCGTCGTCAACTCCTCCGATCTGCCGCGGCGCTTCACTTACGACGGCGCGGGCCGTCTGACCGGCTGGACCGACCGTAACGGCTACTCCTACCACTACACCTTCGACTCCGAAGGCCGGTGCGTCCGCGTAGAAGGCCCCAACGGTGCCCTATCCGGCGCCTTCGCCTACGAGGCTGGCATCACCCGTTGGACCGACATCGACGGAGATGTCACCTCCTACGCGATCACCGAGTCTGCCCAGGTCGCCGCGATCACTGACCCGATCGGGAAAACGGCGCGGACGGAATACGATGGACGTGGCCGTGTCGCAGTTCGCACCGACCCCCTCGGCAGGGTCACGCGATATGCCTACGACGACCGCGGCAACCTGGTCTCGGTAACCAATCCAGACGGGCGCGAATCCCACGTCGAAGTCGATGAGGCCTGCCTCCCGGTACGGATTACCGGGCCGGACGGAAATTTCTGGCTGCAGGCTTTCGACAAGAACGGCAATCTTACCGAACTGACCGCGCCCGACGGCTCGGTGCTCAAGTACGGGTATGACAGCCGAGGGCATCTCGCCGAGGTAGCCAGTGCGGATGGCACGGTCACCACGATGGAATGTGATCCCGCCGGGATGTCCGTGACCGTCACCAAACCCACTGGTGAAACGATCCGGTACGAGCGCGACCAGTTAGGGCGAGTCGTGCGTGCCATGAGCTCCGACGGCGGGACAACGGCCTATGCATGGACGACGGATGGCCTCCCTGTCTCCCGGACCCTGCCGGACGGGTCAACCGAGTCCTGGGCCTGGGACGGCGAAGAGAACCTGCTGCGCCGGATCTCCGCCACGGGATCGGTCACGTCGAACACTTACGGGCCATTTGATCAGCTTGTGTCGATCTCCTGGCCGGGCGGCACACGCAGCGAGCTGAAGTATGACCACAACTGCCGCCTCACATCGGTAACCCACGGCGGGCTGAAGTGGCAATACGAGTTGGACTCCGCCGGTCGGCTGAGTGCGGAGACCGATTACAACGGAGCTACCACCCAGTACTGGTATGACGCCGCAGGGCAGCTCGTACACCGTGTGAACGCCAGCGGCCATGAGGCCTCGTTCGCCTACAACCTGCTTGGCAAGCTGGCGTCTTATCACCCAGCAGATGGCGCGGTGACGACGTTCGACTACGATCCGGCAGGCCGCCTCTTGCGAGCGAAAAACGACGACGTGGACCTGGTCTTCGTCCGGGACTCGCTCGGACGGGTGGTCACCGAAAATTGCAACGGTCGCAAGGTCACCAAGACCTACGACGCGGCCGGAAGGGTAACGAGCCGCGTCACTCCGTCCGGGGCCGGTACTGCCTGGGTCTACAACGCCGCCGGAATGCCTTCGGCGCTCACCGCCGATGGCAGGGAACTGCGGTTCGGATATGATGCCGCCGGCCGGGAAATCCACCGGGATCTGCCGGAGGGAACTGTCCTCACCCAGGAATGGGATCAACTCGGTCGCCTCGTGACTCAGGCCCTCACCAGTTCGGCTGCTTCCTCCAGTTCGGGAGGATCCGTGGTCGCGGGGCAACTGCTCCAACGGCGCGTGTATACCTACAGCCCAGACGGATTCGTCACGGGCTTGGAAGATCTGCTCACTGGCGACCGGGCGTTCCGTCTCGATTCCGCCGGGCGGGTTACCACCGTTACTGGCCGAGGTGACGGATGGTCGGAGCAGTACGACTATGATCCCACGGGCAACATCGTGAACGCTTTCTGGCCGGCCTCGGCCGCTGGTCCTGCTGCCGGAACCCTGGAGATGTCATCGCAAGGGCCCCGCGAGACGGACGGAACCTTTACCACCCGGGCCGGGAACATCCGCTACCGCTACGACGCCGCTGGGCGCGTCATAACGCGGACGCGAACACGGATGTCCGGCGATCCTGAGACTTGGCGCTATTCGTGGGACGCTGAGAGTCGGCTTTTCTCTGTCGCCCTCCCCGACGGTAGTAAATGGCACTATCAATACGACCCCATTGGCCGCCGCATCGGCAAGCGTCACCTTTCCGCTGACGGCCGGCTAATTGAGCAGACGCGGTTCTCGTGGGATGGGGGAGTTCTCGCCGAGCAAGAGGACCTTCATGGCGATAGCCAGAAGGTCACCACATGGAGTTACCGGAACGACTCGGTAATCCCGCTCACTCAGGCCTCGCGAACCGTTGTCCGCGCAGATTCCGAAGATGAGCGAATCGACGAAGAATTCTACTCGGTAGTCACGGACCTGAGTGGTACGCCGGTCGAGCTCGTCTCACCCGACGGGGCCATCGTCGGCAACCAGCAGCACACACTGTGGGGGCAACTCTCCCGGCAGCGCGACACCGCGACCACCCCGCTGCGATTTCCCGGTCAGTATTGCGATCAAGAAACAGGGCTGCACTACGACAATCACCGCTATTATGATCCCGAGCTCGGCGCTTATCTCTCCCCTCACCCCCTGGGGCTGACGTCTGCGCCAAACCCTCACGCGTACGTCCCGAATTCCCCTGTCGCCAGCGATCCTCTAGGGCTCTTGAACTGCGAAAAAGCAGCCTGGGCGAAGACGGCGGATAAATGGATAGGCTCTCTGTTTCGTTCTCATCATCACCTGCAGGTTTACGGTGACGTTGACGGGTTCGACTCGCGCCTATTTGCTGGCAGGGGCGGTCGTGATGGAGTCGGCACGTGCCCGGATGTTCCCGGTCCCCAATGAGGCCGTGAGGCTGCGGCCTGCGAACGGGTGGCTGTGGGAGCGGCACGGAAATACGTGCTGGTCACCGTGCACCCAGGGTCATTGGGTTCTGGGGTTTCCACTGGTCACGGCGGTGATGAGGTCGTGTGGGCGGCGGTTGGCGCGTCTGGCGGCGCGGGCCATGTCGGTGAGTAGCCCGGGCCCGATGCGACCTGTGCCTGCGGATCAGGACTGGGACGCCGCAGTGAGCTTCGCGATGTCCGGGGCGTAGACGGTCATCCAGTGCGGATGCAGCCGGTAGTAGACAATGTCGTTGTCCCAGTCGAAGGAGTCTTCGCCGTAGAAGTCCTTCAAGTACGCGAGCAGGCCCGGCCAGTCCTCGGCCGGCTCGCCGTCCTGGGGATTGAGGATCTCCACCGTGCCGTGCGTGAACACGCCGAGGTCCTCACCGCGCATGTGCGCGGCGCTGACGGCGGACCGGACGGCGAGGTGGCGTGCCTTGGCGGCGCCGCGCGCCGTGCCGAAGTGCCACTTCCCGTGCAGGAAGTGCCCGTCCACGCCGCTGATCCGCGGCTCGCCCTTCGCCGTGACGGTGGCCAGGGCGAGGGTGCACATGCCGGTGAGAACCTGGGTGAGCTGCTCGGCGGTGAGGCTGCGTTCGCTGTTGATGATCGATCGGAGGTGCGAGGTGGAGCGGGAGAGGGAGGCGTCAAGGAGGGCCTGAAGCTCATTGAGCTCTTCCGGCGTTTCGCGCATGGAGATCCTTATCTGTCCGTGGTGCCTGGTCCACGACCACCGTCGACGCGGACCGGTGACACCATTTTCACCCCAAAACCTGACACCTTGTGTCGCATTTCTTCACCCGTTTTGCGGATCCCACCGGCCGCCGGGCCGGACGTCACACCCGGCGACGGCAGCCTCACCTGCTCCTCGCCCATGCGTGCGGACCGCCCGTCGGCCTGTGTCCGGCGATCTGTACCGCCTGATTCGGTCAGGTATCCAGTTGGATGGCCTTTCCGGGCGACAGCGCGGTGCCGGACCCTGGCGGCGGGGCCCACGACGACCGAGCGGAACGCCGCGAAACAGCGGTTCGTCGGGACCAGCATCTGTTGCTTCAGGCGGGCGGTGCGCTGGTGCTTGGTGATGAACGGGCGTAGTCGGGCTTCCCAGATGCCCATGGCGGTGTTGATGTCGTCGGGGTTCTCTCGCAACGCCCGGCCGAGTTCAGCGCCGCCCCTGAGGGAGGCGCTGGCTCCCATTCCCGAGTAGAGGTTCAGGCACCACGCCGCATCGCCGAGCAGCATCACCCGTCCCTGGCTCCACCGCGGCATCCGCACCTGGTGCACCGAGTCGAACAGATAGTCGGTGGCCTGCGGCAAGGAGTCCAGCACGTACCGCACCACAGGATCGTCCATGCCCTGGTAGACCGTGCGCAAACGCTCGACTGGCTCATCGGTGAATTCGGCGTCGACGTCCTTGGTGCAGTAGGTCAGCAGCGCCGTCGGTGCCCGGTCGGCCAGTGCGAACACCCACGCCGCCCGCTTGGAGCGGGCGCTGATGATGCTGTCCTGCGGAGCGAAGCCGGGTACCTGCTCGGGCAGCTGGAAGGCGCAGATCATCGCGTTCCAGTTCGTCATGAAGCGCCCGTGCGGGCCGAACACCATCTGGCGCACGCTTGAGCGCAGCCCGTCCGCGCCGATGACGAGGTCGAAGGACTCGTTGTACGGGGTGCTGGTGGCGGCGTCGTTGAGCCGTACCTCCACGCGGTCGCAGCCTTCGACGATCTCCATTGGTGTGGTGCCGTAACGGACCTCGATGTCGCTCTCACCCGGCGCCGGTTCGGTGATCCCGTGCCAGAGGGCGGCTTCGATGTCGCCGCGCAGCACCGCGCTCGGTCGTCCGGGCAGGTCGAGGAAGCCCAGACCAGGTTTGCGGGTCCCGTCGCGGTTCAGGGACCATACGGTCCCGCTGTCCGGGGTGCGGGTGTGCAGGTAGTCGGCGATGCCGAGGTCATCGGCTGCTTGCCTGCCGTCGGGAAGCAGGCCGATGAAATAGCCGCCGGTTCGGCGCTCCGGAGCCCGCTCGATGATCACAGGCGCCCATCCGGCCCGGCGTAGCCCGATCGCCGTGGCCATGCCCGCGATCCCCAGTCCCACGATCAACGCCCGTTTCTGCATGAATCACTCCTTGGTGGTGCGGACGCCCTGCCGGAGGCCAGGCGGGGCTGCTCGCGTCTGACAGGCCAGTTCCGGGAGGACCGCCCGTGGTGGCAGCCACAGCGGGCGATCCTCCGGGCGAACTACGGCACCAGGACGATGCGCTCGTCTGTCTCGGCGGTCCACGCTTGTGAGATCTCCGCGAGTGGGATGCGCCGGGCCCGCACCTCGATTGCGCCCTCGGCCACCGCAGTGGCCAGTTCCGGCAGTTCTGGCATGAAGTCGCGGGGGGAGACGGAGCCGATGCCACTTCCGATGATCTGCAGCTGGGCGCCGCGCAGGGCAGCGGACGGGACCAGTGCGAGATCGCCGGCGATCGACCCGATCTCGATCCAGGTCAGCGGGACACTGCGGTCGGTGCGAGCGGTGAGCAGACGCATCATGGCCCGGCCGGTGGGTTCGCCCCAGACGTAGTCGAGAACGACATCGACGTCGGCTGCCTGCTCGATCTGGTCGAACGTGATCGCCTCGTCGGCGCCGAGCGCGGGCAGAGTGGCCAGGCGCGCGGCGTCGCGGCCGGCGGCGATCACCTCGGAGGCGCCGAATCGCTTGGCGATCTGGATCGCCATCCGGCCGGCGCTGCCTGTGGCACCGAGCACGAGGACCCGCTGCCCCTTTGGGAAGTCGATGCGGCGGCGCAGCGCGACCCATGAGGACATCCCGGGGTTCATCGCGGCGGCGATCTGCACGGGATCGATGTTGTCCGGCAGGAGAACGCTGCGACGCGGGTCGATCACGGTTCGATCGGCGAACGTGCCCAGGGCCGTGTCTTCCAGCGCCGCATAGCGAAGCCGCCCCTGGTTGTCGCGCACGACGCCGTCGACGCCGGGCACGAGCGGCAGTACGCCGCTGCTGGAGTAGTGCGAACCGTCGGCCTTTGCCCTCGTCAGGTGGTGCAGTGCGGCCGCGAGAACCTCCACGACCATCTCATTCTCGCCGGTGGCGACCGGTTCGGGGTGCTCACGGTAGATCGGTGGGGTGTTGAAGGTGGTGATGACAGCGGCGCGCATGTGGTCCTCCCAGGTCGTTGGTATTACCAACAAGAGCGATGATGGTTGGTAATGCAAACGATGTCAAGGGCGGATGCCCCACCGCTCGATCGGCGCTGACCTTCCGGGTCACCGCGAGCGAGGGTGGCGGTTGTGGCCAGGGTGGCGGCGGGGCGTCGTGCGGCGATGCCACGAGGGGGGAAGCCGCGGCCGAAGGGCCGCCGACGTCGCCGAGGGGGTCTGGGTCGGTGACGCCAGGTCCGGCCGGGGGCGCGTCGCGCTCGGTGGGGGAGATGCTGGAGGGTCGTCGCCAGGCGGAGGTGGTGCGAATCGGGAACTGTGGCCGGTGCAGTGCCTGGCCCGGCTGAAGCGTGTGGCCGGCCGCCGGCGTGAGCTGGCGTGCCGGGAAATGGCAACGAGGAGGATGGCGGCAAGTGCGGCGACGGTCGCGAATGAGGGTCGGTCGGCGGAGTGCAGCAGGATCATGAGGGTGGCGGGCAGGCCCGCAATCAGCGTGGTCACGGAGCGAGCGGCCGCCAGGGGCCCCCGCAGGCCGGTGGGTCGGGCATCGCCGGGGCGGTGACAAGCACGGTGACCTCCGCTGAGTAGTTCGTCTTACCAACCTTCCCAACTTTGGTTGGCATTGCGAACCATGTCAACTAGCATGCGGACATGACCACCGATGCGCCGGCGGGCGTCTCCGCGGATCCTCTCGTGGACGCCCTCGTCCGCAACGCCTTTCAGGTGATGGGCGTACTCACCCGGGTCGGCGCCGAGCATGACCTGTCGTTGACGCAACTGCGGGTCTTTGGCCTGCTGCGTGATCGCAGGCCACGGATGACCGAGTTGGCCACGTTCCTCGGCCTGGACAAGTCGACGATGTCCGGCTTGATCGACCGTGCCGAGCGCCGGGGGCTGCTCGCACGTGGCAAGAGCGCCGAGGACCGCCGAGCTGTTGACGTGTTCCTCACTGCGGCCGGACTTGAACTGACCGAGCGGCTTTACGGCGAGGTCAGGGCCGCACTGCTGCCGGCAACCGGCCGTCTGGACCCGGAACAGCGCCATCGGCTCACCGAACTGATCGAACCGGTCATCCGTCCTGTCACTGGCGCCGGGGAGCCCTCACCGAGGAGAACCTCGGCGCGCCGCCCGGAACTCGCTGCCGACTGACGGTCGTCCAATGCGCCCGCAAGGTGCAGCGGGGGCTGCAGCTGGTGCGTGAGGAGAGCGACCGGTTCGGCGGGCCAACACCTGGGACAGCCTCGGCTACGTCCGCCCGCCAATTCGGCGAGGTTGCTGCCCTTGGCCATGATCCCGGCCTCGCGCATCGCCTTGTTGTTCTTCGGGTCCAGCGCGAAGGTCCGGCTTCCGGTGATCGAATGGGCAACCTGCGGCCCGGTGCGGCAGTGCGGGATGCTGGTCCCTGCAGATCACGATCACGTTCGAACCCCAGATCGTGCGGCAGCGGCGCTTGTCGGGGGGCGAGGTCGTGTTGTCGTTGTATGTCACGGGTTTGACGGCCGGGAAGGTCTGCGCGTACTTCGCCGAGATCTACGGGCGTCCGTGTCGAAGCGAGGATCTCGCGGATCACCGACAGGGTGATCGAGGAGATGACCGACTGGTCCCACCGCCCGTTGGACGGGATCTGCGCGGCGGTGTCCATCGACGCCATCGTGGCACCGGCCGTTCCCCGCCGAGCTCGGAGGCCAAGGTCCGCGACGGGCCGGCCGCGAAGGGCGCGAGGTTCTGGATGAGCGTGCTGACCGACCTGCCCAACCGCGGTGTCAGGACGTGTTCTTCCTCGTCTGCGACGGGCTGAAGGGCCTGCCTGAGGTGGTCATGAACGTGTGGCCCAGACTGTTATGCAGACGCGCCATCGAAGTAATCGATTGGCACTCGACTGGCCCGGTACCATGTTGTTGCACGTCGGTATGGATCACCGTAGATCATCGTGTGAACGGCAGGACCAGCGGTTTTCAGGTCGGCGACTACAACAGACGGCGGTGAATCGTGCGGATACAGCCGCGCCAGGAGATCCTCGACATCTGGCGGGCCACGGTGCGCAGCTGCTGGCAGAACGGTGAATGGCACTGGGGTGGTCGGAGTGGCACCAACTCGATCAGTGATGCCGAGCAACTCCTGACCCTGCTACTCCCGGCGGCCAAGGTCCCCGCGCTGTCGCTCGACGACCCGGACCGCGCCGACGACGAGGTGATCGAGGCGCTCAGCCCGATCGGCGGCGCGATCGAAATTCCCCGCCGGCTGGTCGGCGTGATGATCGACTATTTCACGCGGTACACCGACGACACCGGCACCCCGACCTTCAGCGGCGGAAGCTACCTCACCCCGCTGGACGGCGGCCCGGAGCTCACCGACGAGCAACGTTCCCTGGACATCGTCGACTCGTTCGCGGTGTCCGTCACGCTGGCCCTGGCAACGATCGGTTTCGTCAAGGTCTACCGTAACTCCACCCAGCGGCGCGACCTGCTGGCGCAACTGGACGCCCTGGACGAGATGGCCAGCGCGCGGCTCACCGCGGCCATGGTCGGCCTGCTTCGCAGCTTCAGCACCTTCGTCTTCACCGCCACCGACGAATACGGCCTCCGGCTGTGCGACATGATCAATCAGGACGAGCTGCCGCGCCGGGAACTCGTGGCGTCGCTGCGCGAACAGCTGCGGGAAACGATGGCAAGCCTGCGCAGCGTCATAATCGGGTCGGGTCGGGTGACCGAGGATCTGGACAACAGCGAGATGCTGTTCGAGTGCGGCTGGTCCTGGGGGATCATCGCCGGGGCGGAGGAGGTGCCGACCACCGAGTCGATCGGCCTGCAGCGTGAGGGCTCGGCGGAGAATGCTCCCTACCTCTACTTCACCGTCATCGCGATGGACGCGATCGAGGATCTGAACTCCGAACGCACCCGCCTGCTCGGGTTGCTCAACGAGGAGCAGCAGCGGCTGTCGCGGGCCCTGCTGCTGCGCTGGGAGTTGACCCGGACCTACTGGGCGACCGTGGCGACCTTCGGCAACCGCCGGCGGTGGCCCATCGAGGACATTCCCTGGCGGACGACCGACGGCGACCGGACCGACTACTACACCCTCCAGGCCACGTCGCTGGCGGTGAAGGGCCTGGTCGCCGGCGGGCGCGGCGATGAGGAGCTCGGCCGGATCGCCTCGGTGCTGGTGGAGCTGGCGCAGCGGGCGCGGATCACCCGCCGCGCCTCGCCCGACGAGCCGGCGCTGTTCGTGCACGCGCCGGGCAAGCAGGTGACCCTGAACGCCGACCGGTCCAAGCCGATCATGTCGTGGAACGTCAACGAATACTCCACGGTGCTGCTTCAGCGGGCCACTACCGTCGCTGGCCTGCTGAGCAACGCCCGGCGGCGCAGCGAGCTGCTCGAACTGGCCGATGAGGTATGGGATCACCTGCTGCTGCGGCGCATCCCCGACGGCCGGCACCGTGGCCTGTGGGATCACGCCGGCGGCGCCTTCCCGGGGCTGGCCCCCAAGCCGGACGCGCCCTCCTGGTACCTGACCGAGCGGGTGGTGCAGGGGCTGGTCAGCGCCGGTCAGCTGCTCTGGGAGCGGCCGTTCCCGCGAGCCGGCCGGCTCGCCACGTATGCGCAGGACCTCATCGACGAGGCCGAGTACCTCTTCGACCGGGAGTTGATGCGCGGCACGTTCGCCGGGGAGGCGATGCAGCGCAGCATGCGCAGCATCCGGGCCAGCCTGCGCCGGGCGCAGCTCGTGGTGGACGAACGCCCTGGCACCGCAGCGGCCCTGGCAAACACCCTGCTGCTGCTGCTCAACGACATCGCCACCGGGCAGCAGAAAGCCAGCGAGGGGATCTGAATGCTGGTCTTCGTCACGTCGCACAAGGGCGGCACCGGGCGTTCGGTGACCGCGGCGAACATCGCCTACCGCAGCGCGCTGTCCGGCCGCCCCACCTGCTACCTCGACTACGATTTCGGCTCGCCGACGGCCGGCATCACGTTCCAGATCCCGCAGGCGGTCAACGGCGTGGAGGGCGCGGGGCCCAACGGTGGCGGGCTGCACCGGTACCTGCGGGGGGAGATCCCGTCTCCGGAGCAGTTGGACGTCTGGGGCACCTCGGAGCGGGCCAGCCTGCGCCAGCGGCCCACCGGGTCCGGTCCGCTGGTGCTCCTGCCCGGGCAGCGCAACGGCAGCGAGTTCGGGTTCACCAACGACATCTCCAAGCGCTGCGCCGAACTCTTCCTCCGTCTCGAAGAGGAGTTCGACCTCACCCTGGTGGATCTCAGTGCCGGCCGGTCGTACGCCAGCCAGATCGCGCTGGCCGCGACCGCCACCCCGGCCCTGCGCAAGGTCACGGTTCGCTGGCTGGTCTTCCATCGGTGGACTCCCCAGCACGTCACCGCGGCCTCGGACCTGGCCTTCGAGGCGGGTGGGATCGTGGCGATGGGCAAGGAGTACGGCCACGAGCCGGACCGGCTGCGCGAGTCACTTCGGTTCATCCGTACCGCGGTGATCGATCCACGAGGCCCCGAGGTCGGTCACCTCGACCTCGCGCAGCAGGCCTTCCTGCGTAAGTGCGACGCGGAGCTGTCGGAGCTGGCCCGACGGCGGGGCGTCGGGCGCACCACGCTGCTCGGCGCGGTGCCGCTGGATCCTCTGCTGCAGTGGCGGGAGCAGCTCATCTCGGACCACGACGTGCAAAGCAAGATCGCGAACGTGAAGACCGTGGACGCCTTCGTCGATTTGACCGAGAAGCTCTTCGACGAAACGGCATGGGAGATTGTGTGATCAGCGTGGACATCAGGTTCCAGGAGGCAGCTGCGGTGCGTCGTACAGAGAGCGTGGCGTACTCGCACCTGTCGGTGGAGTTGGGGCACTTCTACGCGGAGGACTTCGGCGACGGGTGTCAGGAGCTGCGCCGCAAGTTCGAGCGGATCGCAACCTGGTCGAGCGCCATCCCGGCCCTGGCCCGGCAAGGGCTGCCACCGAACCGCCAACCGCGGATCAGCACCTGCTTCATGGTCGACGACTACTTCCACCGTTTCGGTACGCCGCACGAGGTGATCCCGCAGGTGCAGAGCGCTGCGGCGGAGCACGGACTGGTGCTGGACTACGTCGCCCGGGAGTCCAGTTTCGCCCGTCACGACGGGCTCGATCTGGCCCAGTTGGTGGTCGACACACTGGTGGTGGAACCGCCCCGGCACACCACCGGCAGTCGCCCACCGCTGAGCGAGTCGGGCTGGCTCTCCAACGGCAAGCGGTCGCCCGGGCACGTCGACGCCCCGGCGATGACCCTGCCCCGGCCGTGGTCCCCGGCGGTGCAGTCCGGCGATCCCCAGCATTCCATCTTCGTCGACATCGAGTTGTGGTCCGGCGAGCCGCAGACCCGGGTGTGGGCGTGCGCGCTGCTCGCCTCGGTCTGGCAGTTGACCCGCCTCGGCGTGCTACGGCACCGGGGCGAGACGATCCGGCAGCCGCGCCGGCTCACCGGGGAGCTGCCCACCAACTGGGATGAGCTGCCGGCGATCCTCCAGCTCAACCCGAGCGCCGCGCCGTTCTGTGCGTACCGCACGCTGACCCTGATGGACATCCAGTACCTGCCGGTGGAGTTGGCCGTACGGACCATCCTCGGCCAGGTGGCGGTACCGCCGGCCGTCGCGCAGCAGGTCGCCAAGCGCGCCGGCGGGGAGGGCCTGCGAATGCCCAGCGAGTTGGTCGACCGGTTGAGCTACGTGTTCATCGGCGAGTGAGCGCGCCCTCAGCGCCGGCAGGGCTGGTTGGCCGCCATCTGGTCGGCCAGGTCGCGCAGCAGGGTCATGTTGCTCACGCTGATCTGGTCCCGGATCCAGTTGACCGACGACTTCCACTGCCGGCTGAAACCGGGCACCTGCTCCAGCCGGTCCCAGATCGGCCGCAGCCGCGGATGGACCCGAGCGCCCGGCAGCCACAAATGCAGCAGGTGTTCCAGCACCGGGCGCAGTCGCTCGATGTGCTCCTGCCCGGCGGCCGGCCGGGTGACCGCGGCCTCCATCAGGGAGGAGAGCATGGTGAGTAGCCAGTCGTGCAGCGCGAGATCTTCGCAGAGGCCGGCCACGGCGGCCGGCACGTCCTGCGGATCGACCACGAGTTCGACCGTACGCAGCGTGGGGGAGTCCACGGTGATCACCGCCGAGACCTCTCGGTCCGGCCCCTGGTTGACCCGCGTGGTCCAGCGCAGCCGGGTACGCGCCGCGCGCAGCGGCGGGCGCCGGTCCAGCAGGTCGGACGTCTGCACGCCGTCGATCACCCGGCCGGTGATCGCCTCGAGGTTGAGCACGTCCGCGTTGTTGCCGTGCAGGAAGCCCGCGATCAGGTCCGCGGCGTCCAACTTGCCGACCGTCTCCAGGACACCCGGATTGGCCAGGTAGTGCGACCAGGGCTGGCGGCGCTTCCCGTCGACGACCTGGATGACCGAGGACGCCTGTACGATCCGGCCGCCGGTGATGATGGCCCGGGTGACCACCGCGCCCACCCCGCGCAGCTGGCGCTGCCTGGCGCTGGGTAGCCAGCAGTCCACCCCGGTGCGGACGTCCGGTGACACCGCGTAGAGCGACGGGCGCCGAGAGGTCAACACCATCTCGCCCTCGATCAGGCTGAGCACCTCGGAGCTCTGCTCCTGGGACAGTGCCGTGCTGTGCTGCAGCAGGCTGGTGTGCACCTCACCCACCGTGAGCATGGCTTCCTCCGCATCGCCGCCACCGGTCCGCGGTCGCCCGCGGACTGCGGTCCCATGATGATTGATGCCCGCCGCCGTGACCTGCACCGACACACGGATTTGGGTGGATCTGGGTGTATTTGCCGGAACCCCTCCCGAGCGCGGGATTCGGCTTGCCCGGACCCGTAACTGTCCCGGCGGACATCATAGGCCCACGGTTGATGGGATTCCCAAGAGGTGGCGAGCATTCGCGGGCCAGAAGGATGTGACTGCAACTGATATTTTAAATGGTGCGGTCGCCAGCCACTCCCTGGAGTTTGCCGTCCCATGAAGGTCTACATTTCGGCCACCCAAAAAGACCTGCTGGAATATCGCGCTGCCGTCCACGTCGTGGCACGCCGTCTGGAAATCGAGGACGTGGCCATGGAGGCGTACAGCGCCGACATCCGGCCGCCGCTGGAACGCTGCCTGACCGACGTGCGCCGGTGCGATCTCTACGTGGGGCTGTTCGCCTGGCGGTACGGGTTCCGCCCGCCCGGCCAGGGGTCCTCCATCACCGAACTGGAGTACCGCGAGGCCCTCGCCGCCGGCAAACCCTGCCTGATCTTCCTGCTCGCAGAGGACACGCCCTGGCCGGTTCACATGATCGACCGGGACGCTGACTGGCAGCAGGTCGTCGCGCTGCGCCGGGAGCTCAAGGAGCGCCACCTCTGTGCCTTCTTCTCGTCGGTGGACGACCTCGCCGCCAAGGTGACCGTGGCACTGGCCGAGGTGCGTAGCGGGCGCTTCCCGGCCCGCGAGCCCGCCGACCCGGACACCCACCTGCCGGAGGCCGTGCGCAGCCAGTACTACAAGCAGCTGGCGCTGAGCTACCAGGCCGTGCCGCTGGACGCGGTTTCGCCCCGCCCCACCATCGGCTACCTCAGGGTCGGGTTGTCCGAGGTGTTCGTGGAACCCCGGGTCCACGAGGACACCCGGCCGGAGATGCCGCTGGCCTGGTGGCGCTGGGCGGGCTCCGCCACGGACGGCAGTGCCCGCGGGCTGCCCGGGGTGGTCAACCCGGAAGAGGTCGAGCGGCTCTGGGAGGAGTACGCCGCCAAGGATGCGCTGGTGTTGTTCGACGTGGTGTGCGATCAGGGCCGGCGGTCGATCGTGCTGCTCGGCGATCCCGGCTCCGGCAAGTCGGCGGCCGCGCGGTACCTGGCGCTGGCGCTGGCCGGGAAATGCTCCGAGCCCCGGCTGGCGGCGCTGGACGGATACCTGCCCGTCCTGATCGAACTGCGGTCCTACGCCGCGCACTGCGGCGACGGGCGGTGCGACGGCCTGCTGGACTACGTCGGCCACCGCCACCAGCAGGGACTGGCCGGGGGGATCGACCAGGATGTGCTGAAGGCGTACCTGCACCAGGGCGGCCAGGCACTGTTCCTCTTCGACGGCCTGGACGAGGTGTTCGACCCGGCGCAGCGGGAGGAGGTGGCCGCCCAGATCGGCGCGTTCGTCAGCGAGTACCCGGGGGTGCGGACGGTCGTCACCTCGCGGGCAGCCGGATACCTGCGGCACACCTTCGCCAACGCCGGCTTCGACCACTTCACCCTGGAGGATCTCGACGACGAGCGGATCGCCCGGTTCCTCGGCAACTGGTACCGCTACGTGATGCCCACACCGGCGGCGGAGGCGGACCGGCAGCGGCGACAGATTCTCGACGTGGTGCACAGCTCCCGGGAGATGCACGAGATCGCCGGCAACCCATTGCTGCTGATGCTCATGGCGATCGTCGGCCGGGACCACCCGCTGCCCCGCAACCGGCGCCGGCTCTACGAGCACGTCACCGACGTACTGATCTCCGAGTGGGACGTGACCAAACAACTGCGGGAGAGCCACGGCGACGTGCCGCAGCTGGATCTGCAGGCGAAACGCCGGCTGGTGCGCCACCTGGCGTATCGGATGCAGTTTCGGGGGTCCGGTCCGGCCGGAAACTACGTAGAATCCGATGAATTGGCGCGTATCTTCCGGGATCACCTCGTCGCCTTCTACGGTTTTGACAACGAGCGGGCGTTCACCCTGGCCTACTCGATGATCGACCAATTGCGGCAGCGAAGCTTCATCCTGGAACGGTACGGATTGCGGCTGTTCGGGTTCGTGCACCGCACGTTCCTGGAGTTCTTCTGCGCTGAGGAGATCGTGGACAGGTTCGAGCACGATCCGGACGCCTGGGGCCTCGACCAACTGCGCGTGTTGTTCCGCGAACACTGGGCCGACCCTTCCTGGCGGGAGGTGCTCCGGCTGGTCGCCAGCGACCTGCCCGCCCCGGCCGCCAACGACCTGGTCACCCTGCTCGCCACCGAGGCCAATCGGCCCTGGCCACCGCTGAACTTGACCGGCCCGCCATGGCACCTGGTGCTGGCCGCGCAGTGTGTGGCGGAGGCGGCGCAGCCCGTCGAACTGGCCGGCGCGGGCGAGGCGGTGCTGTGCCAGGTCGTGCGGTTGATCGAACACGGCATCTCCGCCGACGACCCCAACCTGGTGGAACTCACCGAGCAGGAGCTGCTCTCCTCGATCCGGGTGCTCGGGCCTGGCTGGCCCGGCCGCGACGCCTTCCTGCAGTGGTACCGCCGTCGCGGAGTGCGGAGCAGTTGGCGCTCCGGCTCCGCGTTCGCCACCCGGATCGCCGTGGTGCTCTCCACCGCCGACGAGCAGTTGACGCAACTGCTGGTCCGGGAGCTCGGGCAGGGCCGCGAGAGGCAGGCCCACCTCACCCTGGTCGCGGGACTGGCCGAGACCGCCGGGCGGCTGGACGTCACCGGCCGCAGCCGCCGCCGATGCCGGGACCTGCTGCTCGCCCAGGCGCAGGTCGAGGTCTCCACCGCGGTGCGGCAGGCCGCCGTACGGGCGCTGGTCGCGCACTTCGGCGCCGACGCCGATTACGTCGACGTGCCGCGCGACCTCGCCGACTCACCCGATGTCGCGGTGCGTGCGTTGGCCGTGCAGTCCCTCGGCGGCCGGACCGAGCTGGCCGAGGACGCCCGCCAGGTGCTGGCCAGGGCCACCGAAGACCCCGCCGCCGCGGTGCGGCGGGCCGCCGCCGAAGTGCTCGCCACGCGTTGCGCCACCCTGCCGGACGCAGCTGGGACACTGCAGCGGTTGCTGACCACCGACACCGACCCCGGCGTGGTGCAGTGCGCGCTGAAAGGGCTGCTGACCCTGCCGGATCACGCCGAGACCGCCTGCGCGGGGGCGCTGCAGCGGGTGACCGGCGACGCCCCGGACGAGGTGCGGCGTTGCGTAGTGACCGAGCTGCTGCCCGGGCGGGCCAGCCCGGAGAGCACCGAGTTGTTGCTGAAGCTGGCCTGCTCCGACACCTCCGCGCGGATCCGGGCGGTGGCCGTGCAGCGGCTGGCGCTGGTAGCTGACCCGGAGGGGCGCTGCCGAGCCCGGTTGATCGATCGGATCGAGCAGGACGAGGACGCCGCGGTGCGGGCCGCCGCCGTGGCCGCGCTGATCGACCGGGACCGCGCCGACGACACCGGATGGAACGTGGCTAGGCACGCGGCTCGTGCCGACGAGGACGCGACGGTTCGCCTCGCCGCGGTGCGCGCGCTGGCGGAGGCGTACCCGGACCACCGCACCGGAGAACTGCTGCTGGAACGAGCTCGCCGCGATCCGACCGCCAGCGTCCGGCTCGCCGCGGTCGACCTGCTCACCGCCCGTCCGCCGCGCGGCGAGGCGACCCGTGATCTGCTCATCAGCCGCGCCTCCCAGGAGCGGGACCCGATCGTCCGGTTACGGGTCACCCTCCGCCTGGCCCGCCTCGCCGACCCGCCCGACCCTGAGGTGCTGGCGTGCCTGGCCGAACAGGCAAGCCGGGACCCGGACCCGAACGTGCTGCGCGCGGCCGCCCAGGCGCTGGCCCGGTACGGCGAGACCGACGGCCTGGTGGAGACGTTGTCCCGGCGGGCCCGCCGGGACAGCTACGTCGGCATCCGCCTGGCCGCCGTGCAGGCTCTCTGCAAGCACGGGAGCCCCGATGCGGTGACCGACGTGCTGCTGGAGTGCGTCGAGTCGGACACCGACCCCACGGTGTTCGACGCGGCGGTGCGCTGCCTGACCGAGCAGGGGGCGGCATCCATGGCGGTGACCCTGCGGCTGATGCGCCGCCTGGCTGACCAGGACCCGGCGATCCGCGCACGCATCGCCGCCGCGCTCGGCACGCACTTCGGGGCGGACCCGGAGGTCCGGGTGCTGCTGGTGGGGTTGGTCCGCGACGACCCGGCCCTCGAGGTCCGGCGCCGGGCCGTGGAGCAACTGGGAGCCACGCTGGCCGACCCGGACCTGCTGCTACGGCTGGCGGACGACAACGACTGGGAGATCCGGCGCACCGCGCTGCTCGCGCTGACCCGGCACTACTGTGGCGACCACCGCACCCGCGACGTGCTCCTGCGGCTCGCCCACCAGGAGGACGACGGCACCGTGCGGCGGCTGGCCGGGCAACTGCTTGCCGCGCTACCTGACACCAGGCCCGACGATTTCCCGTGACCGGGCCCGACCGCTCGCCCGGCCGGCGCTGGTGGTGTCGTCGATGAACAGGTCGGGGGCACCGGATCGTACGCGCCGAGCCCGGCTGTATCGATCCCGTCAAATACCATGTGGCTCATGACAGACCCGGCCGCCGGCTCGTCCCGCCTGGCCGTATGGTGGCTGCGAGTCGTGTTCGGAGTCATCGGACTGGGCGCCTTCATCCTCGGCTATGTCGGCTTCGAGCGCCTGCTTGAGTCCCGGCCTGACACCGCGCACAATCCGTATGACGTGTTCTACTACGATTTGCAGCTCTTCGTTCTCGGCGCCGAACCCTTCCAGGACGCCGGGCCATACCCGTGGCAGCTGCAGGTCGCGCGGTTCGCCGCCCCGCTGTTCACGCTGCTCGCCGTGGCCGAGGCAAGCCGGCTGCTGCTGGCTGCCGAGAGCCGCCGCCTACGGGCCCGGCGGGCCCGCAACCACGTCCTGGTCTGCGGCGACTCCCAGTTCGCCCACATGCTCGCCGACCGGCTCTTCGCCGACGGCGAACGCGTGGTCGTGGTGCGCTCCGTACCGTTCGGACCGCTGGAGTACCGCCTACGCCGCTATCTCGGTGTCATCGGCGACCCGGCCAGCCCCGCGGTGTTGCGCGGTGCCGGCCTGTCCCGGGCCCACACCGTCTACGTGTGCAGCGAGGACGACGACCGCAACCACGCGATCGCCAACACCGCCAGCCGTCTCATCCAGGACCGCCGGCAACCACCCCGCGTCTACGTACTGGTCCACGACTCCGAGATGTGCCTGTCCCTGCAGGCCCGACGGCTCGGCGCCGTCGGATTCAACCGGCTGCGGCTGGACTACTTCCACGTCGACGACGTCGCGGCCCGCGCACTGCACCGACACCACCCGCTGCCGCGCCCCAGCGGCCGGCCCGCCAGGGTGCTCATCGCCGGCACCGGCAGCTTCCGCCGGACCCTCCTGGTGGAAACCGCCCGGCACTGGCGGGCACGCCTGGCCGACACCCCGGCCGGCCACCTGCCGCCCCCGCTGCGGGTGGACCTGGCGGCCCCGGACGCCAGCACCGAACTCGCCTCCGTGGCGTCCCGCTATCCGTTCCTGACCGCCGCCTGCGAGATCACCGCGTACGATCTGGAGCTCGACCGGCTCGCGAGCTTCGACCGGCTCGACCGCCGCCGCTACGACCGCATCTACATCTGCGCCCCGGACGAGACCAACGGGCTGCAGTTCGTGCTGGACACGCCCGCCCTCTGGCAGAGCGCGGAGAGTTCGGTCTTCGTGCCGGTCTACCGGCAGGCAGCGCTTGCCGCCGCCTTCCACGGCGATGCCCGCCACGATCTGCTCGACGAAGTACACGGCAAGCTCCGCCTCTATCCGGTGTTGACGCACGCCTGCGATGCCCGGCTGATCGCCGAGGACCTCACCGAGCGGCTGGCCCGGCTGATCCACGAGCGGTACCTCCAGGCACAGCAGCGCGCCGGGGTGCGCCCCGGCGGCGCGCCGGCGATGGTGGGCTGGTCGCGACTGCCCGAGTCGCTGCGACGAGCCAACCGGGCCCACGTCCAGGACATCGCCGCCAAGCTGCGTAACCTCGGGTGCGTCGTGGCGCCCCGGCGCGGCGGCACCGGCGACGCTTCCGCCGCCGGAGAGGCCATCGACGACCGGATCGAGGAACTCGCCCGCCTCGAGCACGAACGGTGGTGCCGGGAACGGCGCGGGGAGGGCTGGACGCACGGCGAGTTCCGCGACGACGTCCGGCGACGGCATCCCGCCCTGCGGCCATGGGACGAGTTGCCCCTCGACGTCCAGGAGCAGAACCGCGCGGAGATCCGGGCCCTGCCCGACGTGCTCTCCGACAGCGGGTTCGAGCTGATCCGGCTGGCGCCCGCGGTGCCCAAGCAGCGGGAAGGACCGGGGGATGCCGACTGAACCCGCACCGGTGCGCGTCGGCATAGCCGGGCACATCAACCTGACCCGCGACACCGAGTTGCTCGTCGCCGACGCGCTCCGCGCCGAGTTGCGCCGGATCAGCGACCGCCCGGTGCACGGCGTCACCTGCCTGGCCGCCGGCGCCGACCAGGTCTTCGCGCGCACGCTCCTGGACATGGGCGGCACGTACGAGGTGATCCTGCCCGCCCGCGACTACCGCACCGCCGTGATCGCCCCGGAGAACCGAGCGACCTTCGACGAGCTGCTCGCTCGGGCGGCAGCGGTCGTCCACCCCGGCTACGACCGCTCCGGCACGGCCGCCTACGTGGCCGCCAACCGGGAGCTGGTGCGACGGGTGCAGCGACTCGTGGCGATCTGGGACGGTGACCCGGGCTGCCACGCGGCGGCGACCGACCGGACCGTCGACTGGGCGCGGCAGCAGGGTGTCCCGATTACGATCCTCTGGCCCACCGGTGCCCGCCGGACGATCGCCGGAGACTGACGCGATGCCCTAACCGCGGCTGCGGCCGGTGGCCAGCAGCATGCTCAGATATCCGTCCCGCAGCGGCGTCCGGGGCCGGACCTCGTGGACGTCCAGGTCGTACGCGCTGGTCGCGATGCTGGCCACCACCTCGGCGCGCTGCAGCGCCACGGCCGGGAACAGGCGCTCGCCGACGTGGTAGCCGCGGGAACCGAGCATGACCGCCACGACGAAGGGCGAGCCGGGCCGCAGCGCGTGCAGGAAGCTGCCGATGGCGTGCTCGGCTTCCGCCTGGTCGGCCGATATGGAGCAGGCCACGAAGAACATCGTGCCGGCGTCCCAGGCACGCCTGGGCAGGTCGAAGACACTGGCCCGCAGCACCCGGCCCACCTGAGCCAGCCGGCCCCGTGGATCGGTCACCGCCGAGTACGCCGGGTGCTCCGCGCACACCTGCCAGTACGGGTCCCAGAGCTCGTCGTAGCCGGCGATCTGCGTGCTCAGCCAGCGCACGTTCGACGCCGACCATTCACACAGGTCGAGCGTGCGCGCGATCGGCAGCAGCGACAGCGCCGGGTAGAGGTTCGCCCCCGAGCCGACGTCGACACAGCACGCGTCGGAGAGCGTCGTCTCAGCGAAGAAGTCCCTGGTCCGGCGGAGGAGTTCACGATCGTCGGCACGCAGCACCGCGTAGTTGTGCCGGACGTATGCCTGGGGGTCGAAGTTGTCCCACTCGACATCAGAATTGGCCGGCCTCGGAGACCGGATCGATGGTGCGGGCGTCGACGACTCGCCACAACCGCCGCCAGCCGCCGGGATCAACGCCATCGAGGCGCCTCCATCCATGTTGGTGGATCACACTGGTCGTCGTTGCGGCGCTTCCCCTACTGACCCCTGTGTAGCGGAGGTGGTGGTGGCTCGCAAGTAGCGGCACCGCGGCAACTCCGGCGATCGACGAAGCGCCTCCGCCAGCAATGGCCATCGATATTGGCGCCGCACGACGGCGCGGACAGAATCGCGGCACCCACCATGATCCCTCTGGGAGATGCCATGACCCGTCCCCGCCTGCCGTTCCTCCGGCCGGCCGGTCGCGTTCGCTGCGGCCACGGACGGCTCGGGGAGTTCGAGCCCGCCGGTCCGACGGGCAGACGAGAAGCGATACTGGAGCGGTGGACGCACAGGCTCGCCGTACCGCCCGGTCCCTGGTGGCGGGCACGGCCTCTGACGCAGGCAAGAAGCACCTCGACGTCGACGCGTTGCTGGGCCTGGCCGAGCAAGGCGTTCCCGCAGTCCCTGCGATCGGACCCCACGCGTGAGGGTCCTCGTGCTTGGCGGGACGGGGGAGGCCCGCGCGCTGGCGGCCGCGCTCGTCGAGGACGGTGCCGAAGTCGTGACCTCGCTCGCGGGACGTGTCGTGCGTCCGCGGCTGCCGGTCGGACAGGTGCGTGTCGGTGGCTTCGGTGGGATCGAAGGGCTGACGACGTACCTGGAGGGCGCTGGGGTGGATGCCGTCGTCGACGCGACACACCCGTTCGCGGAAAGGATCAGCGCCAACGCGGCTGCGGCGTGCCCGGCGGTCGGCGTTCCGCTGCTCCGCCTGGAGCGGCCCGGCTGGGCTGGCCGGCCTGAGGCGTCCGGCTGGCACTGGGTCGGCGACCACGACGAGGCCGCTCGCGTGGCGGCAGGGCTGGGGGAACGGCCGTTCCTCACCGTCGGGCGGCAGTCGCTCGGGCGTTTCGTCGAGCCGCTGCGCCGCCACGCGTGCCTCGTGCGCGTGGTGGACGAGCCGGACCTCCGCCTGCCGGCCTCCTGGATGCTGCTGCGCAGCCGTGGACCGTACACGATCGAACACGAACGGCAGGTGATGGCAGACGCGGACGTCCTGGTGACGAAGGACTCCGGCGGTGACCACACCGTCGCGAAGCTCGAGGTCGCCGCCGAGCGGGCGATGCCGGTGGTCGTCGTCCGCCGAGCCGGCCCGTCGGGCGGTGTGCGGGTCGTCCGCGACGTCGACGCCGCGCTGGCCTGGGTGCAGGCGCTGCCGGCACGCTGACCGCAGCCGCCCCGGACCGCAGCCGCGCTGACCGCAGCCGCGCGACGGGTGGTGCGCGGCTGCGGTCCGGGGCGGCTCAGAGCGTGGCGGCCAGTTCCTGGCGGCGCAGCCGCTCGGTGGCTCGGTCCGCGTCGCGTCCGACCAGGCCGGTGAGCACGAAGCCGAGGACGGTCCACGTCGCGGCCAGGGTCATGATCGACGAGCGGCGGAAGTACCAGAGCGTGTCGGCCGGGAAGTTGCCGACCTCGTTGACCGTCGGCAGGACGGCGCCGGCGACCACGACCACGACGAGGTATGCGGCGGCACCGACCAGCACCGCGGCGTACGCGCCAAGCTGGGGCAGGACCCGCCGGGCCAGGAGCACGGCGCCGATCGCCGCGACGAGGCTCAGCGCCCAGAATCCGAAGTACAGGGCGGTCCGTTCGCCGATCGTGTCGCCCGAGCCCACCGCCGGCGGCGTGGCGGGGTACTTGAAGAACGGCACCAGCGCCGTGGCGACGAAGCCGACGCCGGCCACCACCGCGGTGGAGGCTCGTGCGGAGAGCCTGCCCAGGCGCCCGACGGCGAACGCGGCAGCGAGCGCCGTGGCGCCGCCGAGGACGGCGCCCATCAGGATGGTGCCGGTTGCCAGGCCCCAGGTCGACTGCGTTTCGCGGGAGACCTGGGCCTCCTCACCGTGGCTGTGGGGTTGCTCGGCGGTCGCGTCGTCGTGCGTGTGCCCGTCTTCGGCCGAGCCCGCCTCCTCCAGGGCGATGGCGGTGTCGACCTGGGGCTCAGCGACGACGTAGGCGACGAGGAAGGCCGCGAAGCCGGCGATGAGGCCAGCCAGCAGGCCGTGCACGAGGAAGGTACGAGGGGCCATCAGGGGTCCGTTCGAGAGCCGGCCGCGGGCAGCGCGAGCCGCCGGCAGGACCGGGAGCGAGAGAAGGTGAATCCGGCCGACCGGGCGCCCGACGCGCGAGCGTCAGTGGCAGGGGTAGCCCAAGACGTGCCGTGCGTCGTGAACCAACTCGTGCACGGCGGTGCCCTCGAAGACGGAGAATGCTCCCTGCTCGGCGCCCACGAAGAACAGAACGACGGCGGTGAGCAGCGAGAAGAACAGGGCCCAGGGGGCGAGCTCGCGCACGGGGATGCTGGGGACAGCGGCCGGAACGGCCGTGGTTGCCTGAGACATGACACTCCTTGGGAAATCTGCGTCCCGTCGATGAATGTTCACCTGGCTGGAGGGTCTGGCTTCGCCGCAAGCGGCGTCACAGTAGCGCGACTGCGCCGGGATCGCACCGGCTTCCTTCAGCAAGGTGGGACGACCATAGCAGGTATCGGGCGGGGAAACGGTGTGGCGGCTGTCATGACCGCCCACGCAGGACGCGGCTCGAGCGCGGCCACGTGACCGATGACCGCGACGGCAGGGGCGCCGATGCCGGCCGCGGCGGTGTCGGCGACGATGTGGGCGAGGGTGCTGCGGACGACCTGCTGGCTGGCCAGGCTGGCGTCCGCCACGACCGCGCACGGCGTGCCCTCGTCCAGCTCGGCGGCGATGAGCGCTTCGACGATGGCAGGAAGGGTACGCACGCCCATGAGCACCACGATCGTGGTGCCGGAGCGTGCGAGGGCCGGGTAGTCGATCGACGAATCGGGGTGGCCCGGCGGCACGTGGCCGGAGACGACGGTGAAGCCCTGGACGAGTCCGCGGTGGGTGACCGGAATGCCGGCGAGCTCGGGGCCCGCGACGCTGGACGTCACGCCGGGCACCACGGTGGTGGCGACCCCGGCGTCGGCGCACGCAGCAACCTCCTCGAAGCCGCGGCCGAACACGTAGGAGTCGCCGCCCTTGAGCCGCACGACGTGACGCCCAGCGCGTGCGTGCGTCACGAGGAGACGGTTGATCTCCTCCTGGCTGGTGCTCCGCCCGTAGGGGATCTTCGCGACGTCGACGACCTCGGCCTCCGGGCGGGCCCACGCCAGCGCCTCCCACGGCGCGAGCCGGTCGGCGATGATCACGTCGGCCTGTTCGATGGCCGCACGTCCGGCGACGGTGACCAGACCGGGGTCCCCGGGGCCGGCGCCGACCAGCGTGACGTGACCGGCCCGGTCCGTCCGGGCGGGTGCGTCAGCCGTCCGGGGCGTGACGGCCCGCAGCACGACATCGAAGCAGCCCTCGTCCACGGGTGCCGTGACCCAGGTCAGGCGCCGACGCAGGGCGAGGTCCTCCAGCGCGGCGCACACGGTCGGCGCTGCGACAGTGACAGCTGCACCCTCACGCAGCAGCGCAGCGACCGTGGCAATGGCGCGTGGGCCCCCGTCGAGGACGAGCACGCTGCGACCGGTGACGTTCAGCTCCATGTGACGGTGAGTCCCAACGTGGTGAGCAGATGGCGGGTGGCGGCCGGCTCGCGGACGGCGATGCGCGCCCACGAGCCGTCGAGACCGGGGAAGGTGTCGGCCCGGCGTACGGCCACGCCCGCGTCCCTGAGGCGCGCGTGCGCCCCGGAGCCCAGCCGGGCGAGGACGAACGGGGCGTGGGACTCCGCGACCGTGAGGCCGAGCTCGCTCAGCCCGTCCACGAGCGTGCGCCGCTGCCGCACGCACAGCGCGGCCCGGCGCCCCGCCTCGGCCTCGGCCTGCGGCCCGGTGGTCGCGACGACGGCATGCAGCGCCGGGGTGCCGACCGACCAGGCCGGTTGCTGGGTTCGGAGGTCGGCGACCACGGCGGCGTCGCCCACGACGTACCCGGCGCGGATGCCGGGAATCGACCACAGCTCGGTCAGGCTTCGCACCACGACCAGCCCGGGTAGCCGGTGCGAGGTGAGCGTCTGCGGCTCACCCGGCACGAAGTCCATGAACGTCTCGTCCACGACGACAACGCGCCCGGGGCGGCACAGGGCGCGCAGGGTCGCGGCGGCGTGCAGGTGCCCGGTCGGGTCGGCGGGGTTGCCGACCACGACGAGGTCCGCGTCGTCAGGGACAGCACCGGGGTCGAGGGCGAAGTCGTCCTCGGTCCGGCACAGGACATGGGTGACGGTGTGGCCCGCGGCGCGTAGCGCGACGTCGGGCTCGGTGAACTGAGGGTGCACGACGACCGGGCGTCGCCAAGGCCGTGCTCGGGCGAGCAGGAAGAACGCCTCGGCGGTGCCGGCCGTGACGAGGACCTCGGACTCGTCACGACCGTGGCGACGCGCCACAGCGACGTGGGCCGCGGTGGCTTCGGGGTAGGTATCGGAGGCCGCGATTCCGTCGCGCAGCGCCCGCTCGAGCCACTCCGGGCGGGGCAGGCGACTGACGTCGACCGCCAGGTCCAGCAGGCCGGCGGACAGCTCCAGGTCGCCGTGGTGGCGCAACGGGGCCGCAGGCGGTTCGGGGACCAGTGGCACGGCGACGGCGTGCGTTCGTGGCGCACCAGGTGCCGCGATCGCGTCCGCCTGGTGCACCGCGTCCGCGAACGACTGGGCCAGGCACGGGTGCCCGGCCCAGTGCACGTGCAGATAGGACGCGCTGAGCGTCCGGCCCGCGAACCCGACGTCGCCGCCCTCCAACGTCCACGCGGGACGCTCGCCGTGCACGGGAGTGACCATGGTGCGGTGGAATTCGTGCGCCGTGGCACCGGTCCCGCGTGCGCCGAGGAGCTGGTCCGAGCCGAGTTCGGCCCGGCGGTACGCGAGGGTGAGCCGGGGCGTCATGACCGCGTCGGCGTCGAGCGCCCCGACCATGGGGTGCCCGTCGACGGAACGGCACAGGTACAGCAGTCCGGCGCACTCGGCCACCGTCGGGACGCCGTCGAGGACGGCCTGACGCAGCTCGTCGCGCAGCGCCCTGTTGGTGCTCAGCGCGGCCGCGTGCACCTCGGGGAAACCCCCGCCGAGATACAGACCGCGCGTCCCGGCGGGAAGCCGCTCGTCCCGGGCCGGGTCGAACGGCACGACGGTGCAGCCCGCCGCCTGCAGCAGCTCGGTCGTCTCGGCGTACCGGAAGGTGAACGCACGCCCGGCCGCGACCGCGATGATCGGGGACCCGGTGCCGGAGGGTCGGACGTGCGCGGCCGGGTCCCACGGCTCGGCGTCGAGGTCGGGCGCGGTGTGCGCCACCTCCAGCACGGCGTCCAGGTCGACGTGGCGGGCGACCTGCTCGGCCAGCCTGTCCAGCGAGGCGGCGGCCTCGTCGCGCTCGGCTGCGGGGACGAGCCCGAGGTGGCGCGAAGGCGCGCTGACCCCATGGTCGCGCTGCAGGATCCCGAGCACGGGGACGCCGGCGGACTCCACCGCGCGTGCCGCCTCGGCAGCGTGGCGGGGGGAGCCGGCTTTGTTGAGCACGACACCCGCGATCGTGACGCCGGGCTGGAACGTCGCCATCCCGTGCACGACTGCCCCTACGCTGCGCGCGGCGTGCGAGACGTCCACGACCAGGACGATCGGCGTCTGGGTGAGCGTCGCGACGTGGGCGGTGGAGGCGAACCCGTCGCCGCCGATGCGGCCGTCGAACAGGCCCATGACCCCCTCGACGACCGCGACGTCCGCGCCCTGGGCGCCGTGCAGCAGCAGCGGGACCACGAGCGAGGGGTCGGTCAGGTGCGGGTCGAGGTTGCGGCCCGGACGCCCGGTGGCCAGCGCGTGGTAGCCGGGGTCGATGTAGTCGGGCCCGACCTTGTGCCCCGAGACGGCATGCCCGCGGGCGGCCAACGCGGCCATGAGCCCGGTCGCGATCGTGGTCTTGCCGTGGCCGGAGGCCGGTGCCGCGAGCAGCACGCGCGGCAGCCTCACCACTCGATGCCTCGCTGACCCTTCTGGCCGACGTCCATCGGGTGCTTGACGTGCAGCATCTCGGTCACCAGGTCGGCCGCCGCGACGAGGCGGGGGTCGGCGCGGCGGCCGGTGACGACGACGTGCTGGCGGCCAGGACGGTTGGCGAGTGTTTCCACGACGTCGTCGACGTCGACCCAGCCCCACTGCATCGGGTAGGTGAACTCGTCCAGGACGTACAGCTGGTGCCGCTCGGCCTGGATGCGCCGCTTCACCTCCGCCCAGCCCTCGGCGGCGTCAGCGGCATGGTCTGCCTCGGTGCCGCCCTTGCGGCTCCAGGACCACCCCGAGCCCATCTTGTGCCACTCGACGGGCCCGCCCTCGCCGGTCTCCTCGTGCAGGCGGCCGAGTCGTTCGAGCACCGTCTGCTCCCCGATGCGCCACTTGGCCGACTTGACGAACTGGAAGACCCCGATGTCCCAACCCTGGTTCCAGGCGCGTATCGCCAGGCCGAAGGCCGCGGTCGACTTGCCCTTGCCGTTGCCGGTGTGGACCATCAGCAGCGGACGGTTGCGTCGTGCCCGGGTGGTGATGCCGTCGTCCGGGACGACCAGCGGCTTGCCCTGCGGCATCAGGCCACCCCCTCGCGCGGCGCGGTCGCCGTGTGGACGACGCTGGTGAGCTTTTCGGCGGTCACCTCACCGAGCGGCACGTGCTCGGCCTGCAGGGTTGCGGCCAGCTGCGCGGCAAGGCCGAGCCGGAACCGTCCGGTCTCGCAGTCGACCACGACGCTCTGCACGCCGGTAGCGGCCAGGTGCGCCGCGGCGCGGTGGGCACGACCGAGCGCGTCCGGCCCGAAGGTCGCACGGCCGTCGGTCACCACGACCAGCAGCGGCCGGCGGGACGGGTCGCGCAGCGCCTCGCGGCGCAGCACCTCCGTGGAGCGCTCCAGGCCCTCGGCGAGCGGCGTACGCCCGCCGGCCGGCAGGTCGGCCAGGCGCCGGGAGGCGACATCGACGGACCCGGTCGGCGGCAGGGCCAGGTCGGCGGTGCGCTGGCGGAACGTCACCAGCGCGACCTTGTCCCGGCGGCGGTAGGCGTCCAGCAGCAGCGCGAGCACGGCGGTCTTGACCTGCTCCATGCGACGTCGCGCGGCCATCGAGCCGGACGCGTCGACGCACAGCAGGACGAGGTTCGACTCCCGCCCGACGGTTTCTGCGCGGCGCAGGTCGCCCGGGGCGAAGACGAGACCGCGGCCCTCGACCAGGCCGCCACGGGAACGCTGGTGCGGCGCCGCCTCGGTGATGGTGCCCGGCAGGTGCAGGCGGCTGGCGACGGACGAACCGCGCTGCTGCCCGACCACCCGGCCCTGAGGCGTGCGGGCCCGGGACCGGCGGCCGGCCTGGCCTTCGCCGGTGCCCCGTACGACGAGCAGGCGGGCGCGTGCCGGCTCGCCGGCGGACGCGACCGATCCGGCAACGGCAGGCTGCGGCGCGTTGTCCGGCGCGGGCGATCCTCCGGCGTGTGAGTCGTGGACGTCCGGGGACCGGCCGTCCTGCGGGGCGTCGTCCGGCGGCCCGCCGCCGGGACCACCGGGGCCGTCGTCGGGCCCGTCCGGTCCGGGGTGCGGGTCGTCGTTGCCCAGCAGGTCGTCGAGCCGGTCCTCGTCCAGGCCGGGCTCGTCGAACGGGTTGCGGCGCCGGCGGTGCGGCAACGCGAGACGGGCGGCGACGCGGACGTCCTCGCGGGTCACGTACGTGCGTCCCTGCCAGGCGGCGTGCGCCGCGGCGGTGCGGGCGGTGACGAGGTCCGCGCGCAGGCCGTCGACGTCGAACGCGGCGCACACCTCGGCGATGGTCGTCAGCGTCTGGTCGTCGAGCACGACGTCCGGCACGAGCCGCCGCGCCGCCGCCAGCCGCGCACGCAGGGCGTCCTGCTCGTCGGCCCAGCGTGCGGTGAAGCCCTCCGGGTCGGCGTCGAACGCCAGCCGGCGACGCACGACCTCCACCCGCAGGGAGGGGTCGCGCGGTGCGGCGACCTCGACGGTCAGGCCGAACCGGTCGAGCAGCTGCGGGCGCAGCTCGCCCTCCTCGGGGTTCATCGTGCCGATCAGCACGAACCGGGAGGCGTGCTCGACTGAGAAGCCGTCGCGCTCCACGCTGACCCGGCCGGTCGCCGCTGCGTCGAGCAGCAGATCGACGAGGTGGTCGTGCAGCAGGTTGACCTCGTCGACGTAGAGCAGGCCACGGTGGGCTCGGGCGAGCAGGCCCGGCTCGAACGCCACTACGCCGTCGCGCAGCGCCGCGTCGAGTTTGAGGGAGCCCGTCACCCGGTCGTCGCTCGCACCGACGGGCAGCTCGACGAGCCGCACCGGCCGCTCGACGACGGGCGTGGAGGCGTCGATGGGCCCGTCGGGGCAGACCGCCAGGGCATCGTCCGGGTCGACCGAGAACCGGTCGCCCGCATACGTCCGTACCGGCGGCAGCACCTCGGCGAGGCCGCGCACGGTGGTGGTCTTGGCGGTGCCTTTCTCCCCACGGACCAGGACGCCGCCGATGAGCGGGTCGATCGCGACCAGGGTGAGGGCGAGAGTCATGTCGTCGGAGCCGACGACGGCACAAAAGGGGTACTGCGCTGGCATGTAGGGCTCCCGCTCAATCTGCCATGACCGTCCACGACGCGGACGCGTCGCGGCTCGGATCGAGGCCGGTCTTCGGACTTCCCAGGTCTGTGCCTGAGTCACCGCAGCGGGCCCTGTGCCGGATTCTCACCGGCTTCCCAGATTCTCCCCGTGGCCATCGGCCGTGGGGCACCTCGAACCTTCGCATCACCCTAGACGCCGTCCTGACGGCCCAGACAGCGGTCCGGCGCCTGGGCGGACCGGGCTAGGGTGCAACCCATGGAGGCGCACGTGACCGTTGTCGGGCTCGGGGCCGACGGCTGGGCGGGCTTGCCGGAGCCGTCTCGGACGCTGGTGCACGGGGCTGCGACGCTGCTCGGCGGAGCCCGGCACCTCGATGCGGTGCCGCCGGTCTATGGCCAGCAGCGTGTCGCGTGGCCGTCGCCGCTGCGTGAGAACCTGCCGGGCCTGCTGGGCGCCGCGCGCAGGCCCGTCGTCGTGCTGGCGTCGGGCGACCCGCTCGTGTCGGGCGTCGGCACGAC
Source organism: Micromonospora sp. CA-111912 (assembly GCF_050948415.1). Taxonomy (NCBI): domain Bacteria; kingdom Bacillati; phylum Actinomycetota; class Actinomycetes; order Micromonosporales; family Micromonosporaceae; genus Micromonospora; species Micromonospora sp. CA-111912. The sequence continues at coordinate 4,656,991 of NZ_CP192007.1, read as the reverse complement.
GCTGCTGGACATCCTGGGCCCGGAACGGGTGACGATCGTGCCCGCGGTCTCCTCCGTGGCGCTCGCTCGAGCACGTCTCGGGTGGCCGGCGGAGTCCGTCACGACGGTGAGCCTGGTCGGCCGCGACGTGCACCTCGTCGTCCCCGCGCTCGCACCCGGGCGGCGGCTGCTCGTGCTCTCCAGCGACGAGACGACGCCTGCCGCCGTCGCCGCGCTGCTCACCGGACTCGGCTGGGGAGAGTCCAGGCTTACCGTGCTCGGCGACCTCGGCGCCGCGAGTGAGTCGCGTGCCGAGTCGACCGCGGCTTCGTGGGACGTCGTGGATGTGCCCCGGCTGAACGTCCTGGCGGCCGAGATCCGCGGCACCGGACCGGGCTGGGCCGCGGGCGGGGTGCTTCCCGACGACGCGTTCGAGCACGCCGGGCAGATCACCAAGCGCGACCTGCGTGCCAGCGCCCTGGCCCGGCTCGCGCCCGCCCCCGGTCACCTGCTGTGGGACGTCGGCGCCGGTAGCGGCTCGATCGGCGTGGAGTGGATGCGTGCCTGGCCGACGGCGCGGACGATCGCGATCGAGTCCCGCGCCGACCGCGCCGCGCTCGTGCGTCGCAACGCCGCCACGCTCGGCGTTCCCGGCCTGCGTCTCGTCGAGGGCTCGGCGCCCGACGCCCTGGCCGGTCTCGAGCGCCCCGACGCGGTGTTCGTCGGCGGTGGAGCGACCGTCCCCGGCGTGCTCGAAGCGTGCTGGGACGCGCTTGGCGCCGGTGGCCGGCTCGTCGTCCACGGCGTCACGGCCGAGACCGAGGCGGTGCTGCTCGAGCGGTACCGTCGCCATGGCGGCGAGCTCGTCCGCCTGCACGTCGAGCGCGCCGAGCCGCTCGGCGGCTTCACCGGCTGGACGCCCGCGCGTGCCGTCAGCCAGTGGACCGTCACCAAGGGAGAGTCATGACCGTCCATTTCGTCGGGGCCGGACCCGGCGCCGCCGACCTGCTCACGCTGCGCGCGGTTCGCCTGCTCGAGGTTGCGGACGTGTGCCTGTATGCGGGCACCTACCTCGACGCCGACGTGCTCGGCCACTGCCGCGACGACGCCCGACTGGTCGACACCCAGCACCTTGACCTGGACGAGATCACCGCCCACCTGGTGCGGGCGCACGCCGACGGGCTGGAGGTCGTGCGGCTGTGCTCGGGCGACCCGTCGCTGTACTCCGCGGTACACGAGCAGGCGCGCCGGCTCGACGCGGCGCAGGTCCCGTGGGACGTCACTCCCGGTGTGCCCGCCTACGCGGCTGCCGCGGCGATCGTCGGCGCCGAGCTGACCGTCCCCGAGCTCGCCCAGTCGGTCGTGCTCACCCGCGCTCAGGCCCGTTCCACGGTCATGCCGCCGGGGGAGCAGCTCGCCGCGTTCGCCGCGACCGGCGCGACCCTGGCCCTGCATTTGGCCATCACTCGCAGCCGCGAGCTGGCCGCCGAGCTGGCCGAGTACTACGGCGACGGGTGCCCGGTCGTCGTCGTGTCCAAGGCGACGCAGCCGGATGAGCTCGTCCTGCGCGGCACACTGGCCGACATCGGCGAGCAGGTCGAGGCCGCGGGCCTGCGCCAGGCCGCGGTCATCCTGGTCGGCCCCGCGCTGGCTCCCGGCGTCCGCGGCGGTGAGTCGTTCCTGTACGCGGCCAGCCGCGAACGTCGCGCCCGCGGCTGACTAGGCGACGAAGCGCGGGCTCCAGACGCGGCCGGCCGCGGTGACCCGCGTCGACGAGGCGCCGACGAGCAGCAGGCACTTCATGTCGATGGTCTCGGGGTCGAGCTCGCCCAGCGTCGTCACGGTGAGGCTCTCCCCGGCGCGGCCGACGTCGCGACCCACGACTACGACGGTCTCGGGTGACTTGTGCTCCAGCAGCGTTGCTCGGGCCTGCGCGACCTGCTCGGTACGCGAGCGCGAGCGCGGGTTGTAGAGGGCGAGCACGAGGTCCGCCTCGGCGACGGCGCGCAGTCGCTTCACCACGACGTCCCAGGGCTTGAGCCGGTCCGACAGGCTCAGCACCGCGAAGTCAGCGCCGATGGGGGCGCCGGCGCGCGCCGCGACCGCTTGGACGGCCGAGATTCCGGGCACGACGCGCACGGCGACGTCCGCGTAGCGTGGGTCCTCCGCGGCCTCGAACACCGCTGACGCCATACCGAAGATGCCCGCGTCGCCGCCGGAGACGACCGCGACGCGCTCACCGGCGAGCGCCAGCTCGAGCGCCTCGCGGGCCCGGTCCACCTCGACGGTGTTGCCGGACGCGTGACGCACCAGGCCCGGGCGCTGCGGGACGCGCTGGACGTACGGTCCGTAGCCGAGGACGTGGCCGACCTCCGCGAGCACTTGCGACGCCTCGGGGGAGAGCCACTGGTCGGGACCGGGACCGAGGCCCACGACGACGACTTCGGCACCGGCGACGGGCTCGGTGACCTCACTCACCGAGCGGTCGTAGCGCGCCACACCGGGACGGGTGTCGCCGGGGACCAGGACGATCGAGAAGTACGGCACCGTCTCGGGGTCCACGTCGGCGACCGGGAGCACGCGCTGGGCGTCCATCGACGCCCGCTCGACGTACCAGGACCCCTCGACGCGTCCGGCCTGTTCGAGCGCCGAGCGGACCTTGGCGAACGTGCGGCCGAGCTTCATGATCACGGCGCCGTCGGTGTCGGCGAGGCGCCGGGCCAGCTCCGGCTCGGGAAGCGTGCCGGGCAGCACGGTCAGCACGTCGGTCTGCCGGACCAGGGGCAGGGCGGTCGTGGCCGTGGCGGCCGCGAAGGCGGGTACGCCTGCGACGACCTGCGTCTCGAACTCGTCCGCGAGCCGGTCGTGCAGGTACATGAACGAGCCGTAGAGCATCGGGTCGCCCTCGGCCAGCACGACGACGTCGCGGCCCGCCCTCAGGTGCGCGCGGAGCCGGTCGCCGCACTCGGCGTAGAAGTCCGCCATCGCGCCGGCGTACCCGCCCGGGTGGTCGGTGGTCTGCGTCGTCACCGGGTAGACGAGCGCCTCCTCGATCACGCCGTCCGGGAGTAGGTCGGCGGCGATGCGGCGCGCGTTGGACTGCTTGCCGACCCCCTGATGGTAGGCGACGACGTCCGCCGCGCCGATCAGCCGGGCGGCCTTCAGCGTGACGAGCTCGGGATCCCCCGGGCCGACCCCGACGCCGAACAGCCGGCCGCTCACTCTGCCTCCTGGGCCAGGGCGTTGAGCGCCGAGGCGGCCAGCGCCGAGCCGCCGCGACGCCCGGTCACCACGAGATACGGCACGTCGAGCCCGGGTGCGTCGGCGGCGAGGTCGATGAGTGCCTGCTTGGACTCGGCCGCACCGATGAAACCCACCGGCGTGCCGATGATCGCGGCCGGTCGCGGTGCGCCGTCACGCAGCATCTCCAGCAGGTGGAACAGGGCCGTGGGGGCGTTGCCGAACGCGACGACGGCACCCTCGACGTGCTCGGCCCACAGAGACACCGCCGCCGCGGACCGGGTCGTGCCCCACGCGCGGGCGAGCGCCGGGACCTCGGGCTCGCGCAGGAAGCAGCGGACCTCGTTGTCGCGGGGCAGCCGGGCGCGGGTGACGCCGGCGGCGACCATGTGCGCGTCCGTCAGGATCGGCGCTCCCGCATCGAGCGCCGCCCGGGCCGCCGTCACGAGACCGGGATGGATCACCAGGTCCCGCGTCAGGTCGGTCTGCCCGCACGCGTGGATCATCCGCACCGCGACCTTCTCGGCGTCGGCCGGGACGCGCGTCAGGTCGGCCTCGGCGCGGATGGTGGCGAACGAGTCGGCGTAGATCACCGCGCCGTCGGTGACGTAGTCGTAGCGGCGCGTCGGTGGGGCGAAAGTCATGCATTCTCCAGATCGGGGACGAGCAGGGTGCGCCGTGGCGTGACGACGAGGTCGCCGGCACCGAGGGCGCGGACCTGGTCCATGAAGCGAGCATCCACCCGGCCGTCGCGGACCGCCAGGTGCAGCGCGACACGGCCGTCGTCCTGCGCGATCCTGCCAAGCGGGGGTGGCGGCGTGCTCACCCGGGTCCCCGGGGCACGCTCGAGCACGGCGCCCAGCACTGCCGCGCCGGAGCCGGGCAGCTCCTCGACGTGCCAGGGAGAGCTCGGTTCGCTACCGGCGAGCTCGGCGAACCGCACGGCGAGTGTCGTCAGCGCCGCAGCGGCCTCGTCCAGCGGGACGACCGGTCCCCACGACGTCCCGGCGCGCAACTGCGCGGTGCTCGCGTCGAGCGCCACGAGACCGAGGTCCAGGTCGCGCTCGACCAGGTCGCCGCGGCCGTCGTCGAGCACGAACAGGAACCGACCGGCCAGCGCGGCGAGCAGGGGCTCCGCGCACAGCCGGGCGTCGAGGTCAGCGATCACCGGACGCAGGTCGGCGCGGCCACCGCTGCGTCCGGTGAGCGGTGAGGCCAAGATGTTGCGCACCCGCTCGTGCGACGTCGACGGCACGAGCCCGGTTGCCATGATCACGTCCACGACCGCGTCCGGCAGGCACCCGTCGTCGTGCTCGATGCCGCGCACCTGGAGGTTGGCGCGGCTGGTCAGGTGGACCGCGCCGTCGCCGTGCTCACGCGCCACCCGGACGAGTGCGCCGAGCGCCTCGGTCGTCACGGCGCCACCGGGAACGCGCACCCGGACGAGCGCGCCGTCGTCGGCGATCCAGGGGCGCAGCAGGCCGGGACACAGGTCGCGGCGGGTCCTCTCGGGCACGGCGCCATCGTGCCAGAGCCCGTCTCGGGCGCTGTCGGTCGGCGGTGCTACGTTCGTCCTGCCAGCCAAACTCAGCCATGAGCCAGGGAACCCGGTGAGAGTCCGGGACTGACGCGCAGCGGTGAGGGTGACGGGCGGAGCACGACGCCACTGGACCAACGGTCTGGGAAGGCGCTCCGTCCGGTTGATCCCGAGTCCGAAGACCTGCTGGCCGCAGACCCCCGTCTGCGACACCTGCCCATCCAGGCCTCGCGCACAGGCCGCCGGACGAAGGAAGACCGTCGTGTCTCGTTATGCTCGCTCGCACCAGATCGGATCCTCCCACCAGGTTCCCCCCACCTGGCTCGTCTGCTCCTGACGTCGTGAGCGTCCTCGTCCACGTCGCGACCGCCCTGCCGGACGCCGCCCGACCGGCGGTGCTGCGCCAGGCGGCCGAGGCCGCCGGTGCCCGTCTGGCATTCCTGCAGGGCGGCGAGCCGACCCTCACCCACGTGCTCGACCTGGTGCACGCCGACGGCGTCCGAGAGGTTCGCCTCGAGCCGGTGAGCACCGACGACCTGACCTACGCCCGCTCGTGGGTGGGACGCGTCGCCGGCCACTGGCACCGCCAGCAGATCGACCCGCCGGTCATCCGGTTCGGAGAGCGGACCATCACCGGCCGCGAGGCGCCGTTGTCGTCACCGGCCTGGGACGCGCCCCCGCCGTACCGGCACCATCTGCTGCTGTGCCGCGGCCCGCGCTGCAGCGCCCGAGGTGCGGACGAGACCTACCGCGCGCTCGTCGGCGCGCTCGTCGAGCACCGGCTCACCGACTCCGACGTCCTCATGGCGCAGACCGGGTGCTTGTTCCCGTGCAATCACGGCCCCGTGGCCGTCGTTCACCCCGACGGCGCCTGGTACGGGCCGGTTCGACCCGGCGACGCGGCCCGGCTGGTCCGCGAGCACCTTTGCGCCGGCCGCCCGGTCGACGACCTGCGCCTCGGCTCCCGGACCATCTCCACCGAAGGAGAAGCATGACCCGCATCGCTCTCATGTCCACGTCGGACACCGACCTGTTGTCGGCGCGTGCCAGCGGCTCGGACTACACCTGGGCCAACCCTGTCCGGGTGACCGACGAGCGCCGCGACGCCCTGACCGCCGAGGCGGACCTGGTCGTGCTGCGCGTGCTCGGTTCGCCCGAGGACGTGCGGGACGTCGCCGCCCTTGTGCGCGACGCCGGACGTCCCCTGGTCGTGCTCGGCGGGGAGCGGACGCCGAACGCCGCACTCATGGAGCTGTCAACCGTGCCGATCGGCGTGTGCGCCGAGGCGCACCGCTACCTCGCCGAGGGCGGCGCGGAGAACCTGGGTCAGCTGCACGCCTTTCTCTCCGACACGGTGCTGCTGACCGGCGAGGGCTTCGAGCCGCCGGCCGTCCTGCCCGAGTGGGGCGTCGGCCGGCAGGCAGCCGGGAGCGGTGTGCCACGGATCGGCATCCTGTACTACCGGGCACACGAGGTGAGCGGCAACAACGCGTTTGCGCACGAGCTCGCCGACGCGATCGACGCGACCGGCAAGGCCGTCGGCGTGCCGATCTTCGTCTCCTCGCTGCGGGCGGCGCCCGACGAGCTGTTCACCGAGCTCGCCACGCTCGACGCGATCATCGTCACCGTGCTCGCCGCCGGCGGCTCCAAGCCCGCCACCGCCAGCGCCGGCGGCGACGACGAGTCCTGGAACGTCGAGCGGCTGCGCGCCTTGGACGTCCCCGTGCTGCAGGCGTTGGCGCTCACCTCCAGCAAGGCCGAGTGGGAGGCGTCCGATGACGGCGTCACCCCGCTCGACTCCGCGACCCAGATCGCCATCCCCGAGTTCGACGGCCGGCTCATCACCGTCCCGTTCTCGTTCAAGGAGGTCGACGCCGACGGTCTGCCGCGCTACCAGACCGACGCCGAGCGGTGCGACCGCGTCGCGGGCATCGCAGTGAACCACGCGCGGCTCCGACACGTTGCACCGGCCGAGCGCAGGGTGGCCCTTGTCCTGTCGGCCTACCCGACCAAGCACAGCCGCATCGGCAACGCCGTCGGCCTCGACACGCCCGTATCGGCGATCCGGCTGCTGCGCGCGATGCGCGACGCCGGCTACCACCTCGGTGCGCCCGGCGAGATTCCCGGGCTCGACCCGCTCCCGCCGGTCGAGGGGGAGGACCCCGACACGACGGCCGGCAACGCGCTCATCCACGCGCTGATCGAGGCCGGTGGCCAGGACGAGGAGTGGCTCACGCAGGCCCAGCTCAGTGAGTCGCACGTGCGTATCGGCCGCGACGACTACCTGCGCTGGACCGCCCACCTGCCGGACGAGCTTCGTGCCGCCATGGTCGAGACCTGGGGCGAGGCCCCCGGCTCACTGTTCGTCGACGACGCCGGCGACATCGTGCTGGCCACGCTGCGCGCGGGCAACGTCGTCATCCTCATCCAGCCGCCACGCGGTTTCGGCGAGAAGCCGGTCGCGATCTACCACGACCCCGACCTGCCGCCGTCGCACCACTACCTGGCGGCGTACCGCTGGCTCGAGCACGGCTTCGGTGCCCACGCGGTCGTGCATCTGGGCAAGCACGGCTCGATGGAGTGGCTGCCGGGCAAGAACGCCGCGCTCTCGGCCGGGTGTGCCACGGACGCGGCCATCGGCAGCATGCCGCTGATCTACCCGTTCCTCGTCAACGACCCCGGCGAGGGCGCCCAGGCCAAGCGCCGCGCGCACGCCACGATCGTCGACCACCTCGTGCCGCCGATGGCGCGTGCCGAGAGCTACGGCGACATCGCCGAGCTCGAGCAGCTGCTCGACGAGCACGCCAACGTCGCGGCCATGGATCCGGCGAAGCTGCCCGCGATCCGCCAGCAGATCTGGACGCTCATGCAGTCCGCGCAGATGCACCGCGACCTCGGGCTGGAGGAGCGACCCGACGACGAGGAGTTCGACGACTTCCTTCTGCACGTCGACGGCTGGCTGTGCGAGATCAAGGACGTCCAGATCCGCGACGGGCTGCACGTGCTGGGCCAGGCGCCGACGGGGGAGGCGCGGGTCAACCTCGTGCTCGCCGTGCTCCGCGCCACGCAGGTGTGGGGCGGCCAGAACCGCGCTCTGCCCGGCCTGCGCGCCGCCCTGGGGCTCGCGGAGGACGCCCCTCTCCCCGCGGTCGACGCCGTGGAGGGGCAGGCCCGTGCCCTGGTCGAGGCGATGGAGAAGGCCGGCTGGGCCGTCGACGCGATCGACACGCTGCACGACGACCCGGTCGTGCGCGACGTCCTGCGGTTCGCCGCCGAGCAGGTCGTCCCGCGCCTGGCCGCCACCACCGACGAACTGACCAACGTCCTGCACGCGCTCGCCGGCGGCTTCGTCGAGGCCGGGCCGTCCGGCTCCCCGCTGCGCGGACTGGTCAACGTCCTGCCGACCGGTCGCAACTTCTACACCGTCGACCCGCGTGCCGTCCCGTCGCGCCTCGCGTGGGAGACGGGACAGGCGATGGCCGAGTCGCTCGTCGCCCGGCACCTCGCCGAGACCGGCGAGCACCCGCGCTCGGTCGGCCTGTCCGTGTGGGGGACGTCCGCCATGCGCACGTCCGGTGACGACGTCGCCGAGGTGCTCGCGCTGCTGGGCGTGCGCCCGACCTGGGATCCGGCGTCGCGACGCGTCAACGGCCTGGAGGTGATCGACCTCGACGAGCTGGGCCGTCCGCGCATCGACGTGACCGTGCGCATCTCGGGCTTCTTCCGCGACGCCTTCCCGCACGTCATCGAAATCCTTGACGACGCCGTGCAGGTCGTCGCCGGGCTGGACGAGCCCGACGAGCTCAACTTCGTCCGCGCGCATACCCGCGAGGACCTCGCCGGGCACGGTGACCTGCGGCGGGCCACCACCCGGATCTTCGGCTCGAAGCCGGGCTCGTACGGTGCCGGCATCCTCCAGATCGTCGAGTCCGGCACGTGGCGCGACGACGCCGACCTGGCCGCGGTCTACACCGCGTGGGGCGGCTTCGCGTACGGCCGCGGGCTCGACGGTGTCGCGGCCACCGACGACATGCGCACCAGCTACAAGCGCATCGTCGTCGCGGCGAAGAACATCGACTCGCGCGAGCACGACATCGCCGACTCCGACGACTACTTCCAGTACCACGGCGGCATGATCGCCACGGTCCGTGCGCTGACCGGCACCGAGCCGAAGGCGTACGTCGGGGACTCGACCACGCCGGACGCCGTGCGCACCCGCACACTGCAGGAGGAGACCAACCGCGTCTTTCGCTCACGCGTCGTCAACCCGCGCTGGATCGCGGCGATGCAGCGCCACGGGTACAAGGGCGCGTTCGAGCTCGCCGCGACCGTGGACTACCTGTTCGGCTTCGACGCGACCGCCGGAGTCGTCCACGACTGGATGTACGAGTCTCTGGCCCGCGAGTACGTCCTCGACGAGACGAACCAGGAGTTCATGCGCCGCGCGAACCCCTGGGCGCTGCGCGGCATCGTGGAACGGCTGAACGAGGCTGCTGACCGCGGGCTGTGGTCCGAGCCGGACACCGAGATCATGGCGGAGATGGCGCGGGTCTACCTGGAGGTCGAGGGCGACCTGGAGGACGACGCGTGACACGGCGCCTCGCGCTCGTCGGGCTGGGCCCGGGCGACCCCGAGCTGGTGACGGCCCAGGCCGCCCGGGTGCTCAACGAGGTCGCCTACTTCCTCGTCGCCGACAAGACCGCGCAGCACCCGGGCACGGCCGACCTCATCGCGATGCGCGAGACGATCTGCGAGCGGCACGTCACCGGGCAGCGGCGGCTCGTGCACGTCCCCGACCCCGAGCGGGACCGTGCCGACCCTGCCGACTACGCCACCGCGGTGCGCGACTGGCACGAGGCGCGGGCGCAGGTCTACGAGCAGGCACTGCTGGACAACCCGGGAGACGCGGCGGTGCTCGTGTGGGGCGACCCGGCCCTGTACGACTCGGCGATCCGGCTGGCGGACCGCATCGTCGAGCGCGGACGCGTCGAGGTCGCGGTGGAGGTGGTGCCCGGTCTCAGCAGTGTCCAGCTGCTCGCGGCCCGCCACCGACTCGTGCTCAACGCGATCGGTGGCCCGATCACGATCACGACCGGCCGGCGCCTGCTGGAGGACGCGGCAGACGGCGACAACCTCGTCGTCATGCTCGACGGGGCGTTGACCTGCCGCCGGCTACCCGAGCCCTCGACCTGGCAGATCTGGTGGGGCGCGAACCTCGGCTCGTCCGACGAGCAGTTGGTCGCCGGCCGCCTGGACGAGGTCGCCGACGCGATCTGGTCACGACGAGCGGAGGCAAAGCAGGGTCGGGGCTGGGTGATGGACACCTACTTGTTGCGTCGACGCTGAGTTAAGCGGCCGTGATGCCCCAAATGCCTGCTCTCGGCGGCCGTGCCGATGGCATCTCGTGCCCGCTCGTGACCACTGGGCCCATGGTTACCGGCTCGCCGATGGCCCCAGCCGAAAACGCATTGCCCGGTCCCCCAGATCTGCGGCAGCCTTCAAGAGTGATCAAAACGCGCGTGCTTACCGAGGGCGATTGGCAGGTCTGGCGGGAACTGCGCCTCGCTGCGCTGACGGAGGCGCCGTACGCCTTCGGTTCACAGCTGGCGGATTGGCAGGGCGACGGCGACCGTGAGGAACGCTGGCGGCTTCGGCTGGCCATCCCCGACTCGTACAACGTGGTGGCGATGCTCGACGGGCAGCCCGTCGGGATGGCCAGTGGAGTGCCGACTGATCAGGACGGCGTCGTCGAGCTCATCTCCATGTACGTGGCGCCGGTGGGACGTGGCCGAGGCGTGGGCGACCACCTCCTGCATGCGGTCGAGCAGCGGGCTCGGCAGGTGGGCGCGGGGACGCTACGGCTGGCCGTGGTGAAGGGCAACGACAACGCCTGGGCGCTCTACCGGCGAAACGGCTTCCATGACCTGGGCGAGCTCGGCGACCTCATGCCCGACGGCATCCGTCGGGAACACATCATGATCAAGAGACTCGCTGCTCAACGCGGTCAGTCGCCCGCCACCTGATCTGCGACACCCGCAGGGATCGCGGCAGATCCGGGCATTCGATGAGAACACCACGATCACGAAGTGCGCTCCCTGCCGGTGGGTCGCCACCGGGTCCCTGACTCGCCGTGCCAGCATCGCCTGGTGCGCAACGAGCAACGCCTACGAACCCGGACGCCCGAGTCACGAGCCTTCGCGGAACGCGTCCAGCTCGTCATGAACCTGACCTCGCGACTCAACGGGCTGCCGTTCGGCGACCTCGACGCGCGCAGGACGGTGCTCACCGAGATTTTCGGTCAACCGATCCCCGACTGTCTGTCCATCCTGCCCCCGTTCTATTGCGACTACGGGCTTGGCGCATCGTTCGGCGAGCGCGTGTTCATCAATCAGGGGTGCTTCTTCCTCGACTACGGGGGCATCACCATCGGTGACCGCGTCCTGATCGGTCCCCGAGTGACTCTGAGCACGGCTGGACATCCCGTCGAGCTCGATGAACGGTACGACTTCATCACGCACGCGCCCATCGTCATCGAGGATGACGTGTGGATCGGCGCCGCAGCCACGGTCAGCCCCGGAGTCACAATCGGTCACGGCTCGGTCGTCGGCGCAGGTGCCGTCGTCGCGAAGGACGTGCCGCCGCTGAGCGTGGTGACGGCAACAAGCGTTGTCGAGCGGAAGCGTCTGAAGCCGGCATCTACTGCGGCCGACTGAGAGGGGCCGAGGGCGGCAGGGCCGGCCCGGTCCGGACCGGCCCCGCCGGGAATCACTCGGGGATGACGAACTGGGCGGTGCTGGTGGTGTCGTAGTTGACGCCGTTCTTCTCGGCGTGGTGGGTGCAGTCGACCTTGACGGTCCGGGACTGGACGGGGACGCCGGTGACCGGGACAGTCGGAGACCAGAAGCTCACGTCGACGAGCGCGCCGTTGTTCTCGGAGTCGTAGTCGTTGCTGGAGTAGCTGAGGACGGTGGCGGAGCAGCGGACGTTGATGTAGTTGGCGTCCACCCGGTTGTTGCTCCAGGTGGCGAGCCGGGAGTATCCGCGGACCTTGATTCCGCCGCGGCGCAGCGGCCAGGATCCTTCGTGGCCGGTGTCTTCCAGTTGGATGACGCCTTGCAGGTTGTACGCAGGCGAAGGCGGAGGCGTAACGGGGCCGCCACCGCCACCGCCATCGCCACCCCCACCGTCGCAATCGATGGGACACTCGGGTTCCCAGGCGTGCGCTGGCATGGCCACCGCGCCGGTGCCCGCAAGGCAGGCCAGTAGGGCGATTCCGACGGTTGCAGTGCGTCTGAGCACGTCATCTCCGGTCAGCAGGAATTCAGGATGATCACCTAGGGCGCTCGATCGAGCGCGTAGAGTATCTACCCGGCTTTCGCTGACGCAATATCGACCATGCGGCGCGCAGTCGCCGCCGTCCGGCGCGTCCGTCCACCCGGGATCCTTTTCTGGCGCACCCGGACAGCGGAGGACTTCGAGGTTGGAGCCCCTTCGGCAGCGGCTGAAGTCCGTAGGCGGGCTCGGCCTTGGGCCGAGCCCGCCGCTTCGGATTCACCTGATCCTGATCGTGGGTCGTGACTACGTTCGCCCGATTCGACGCATGTCGTTGCTCGTGATCGTCAGGAACATCCGTGCCGGACCTGCGTCACGTCATCAGCGCTGTAGCGTCAGCAGACCTGGCCGATAGGGGAGGAGGCCGTAGTCCCCGCCGGAGCTGGGGGAACGTCCCTGGTAGAGGAACTGCAGCTTGCAGGCGTCAATGGTCATGGTTTGGTCTGCGTTGCTGCGAATCAGTTCGCCGTGGCTGATGTCGTTGGTCCAGGTCGCGCCACTGTTGGCCTTGCCGGCGAAGGGGTTGCTCTCGGTTGCGGCCTGCGGGGTCCACGAACCGCCCAGACTGGTGGCCGTGAACGAGCGGAAGTAGCGACCCTGCGAGCCGATCGCCTCGACGATCATGAGGTACTGGTTCTGGCCCTGGACCTTGTAGACCTGGACCGCTTCGAACAGGTTGTTCGTCGTGTCGCTCATGACCACTGTCGACGTCGTGCCGAAGCTGCCGGGGAAATTGCCGATGGGCATGCTGGCCCGGTAGATCTTGCCATTGTCCCCGGCGAAGAACAGATACATGTTGACGCCGTCACCGATGATCGCCTGGTCGATTGGTCCCGTACCGGAGCCGGAGATGCTTCCAGAGAACAGCGTCTGCGGCGAGGACCACCCGTTCGGGTTGGTGGGGTCGCTCGACGTCCGGTAGGAGAAAGCGGACCCACCCCACTGGTACGCGAGCACCCAGATGTTCCTCGGGGCGAAGTAGAAGAGCGTAGGCGCAACAGTGCCAGAAGACATCGCGTTCTGGCTGGCCGTGGCCATGTCGGACCAGTTGGTGAAGAGGCCGAAGTTCATCGAGCCCCACGACGTTCCCGTGTCGTGTGTCGTCGCATAGACGAGTTGCCTGCCGTTGTAGGGCGCGACGGTGAAGTCCTTCAGCGAGACCCAACCCGACCGCGGGTTCGCCAGCGAGCCCGTCGACGTCCAACGGTACGTCGACGGAAGAGTGCAGGTGCCGGTAGGAGTCGGCGTCGGCGTTGGCGTGGTGGGAGGTGCGCCGACCCGGACCAACTGCCACTGCTGGTTCGTGCCGTTCCAGTCGGTGTACTGCACGACGGGGGCACTGTCAGCGGTGGACGAGTTCTGCACCTCCACCGCCTTGCCGCTGCCCTGGTTGATCAGCCGGACGTAGCCGCCCGTGTCGACCAGCCGGAACCGCTGGTTCGTTCCGTCGTGGTCACCGTACTGCACGATCGCGGCACCGTCTGCGGTCGAGTAGTTGGACACGTCCAGCACCTTGCCCGAGTGCCGCGCCCGGATCCGGTAATAGCCGCCACCGGAGTCGACGAACTGCCACTGCTGGTTCTGCCCGCCCGAGCGGGCGTACTGCTGAACGCAGGCATTGTCCGCCGTGGACGCGCCACACACGTCCAGTGCCTTGCCACTGTTCCGGTTCAGCAGTTCGTACCACGCGCTCGGGTCGATGGGTCCCGGCGGCGGTGTGGCCGTGGCCGAGGGGGTGGGGGAAGGAGTCGCGCTGTTCAACGCGTCAAGGGTGGAGGTGTAGGCGGCCTTCTTGTTGCCGCTGCAGTCGAAGAGCAGTGGGGTGCCGCTGGAGCGCCACGAGTCGCAGTCCCGTACACCCCACGCCGTGACACCGTTGCAGCGGGCCACCGCCAGGCAGTCGTTGATCACGTTGCGAAAGGCGGTGGCTTGCGCGCTGCCGGAACCTTCGATGTCCAACTCGGTGATCTGCACGTCCACGCCGAGGGCCGCGAAGCTGGACAGGGTGGTGCGGTAGTTGCTCGGGTACGGCGAGTTGGCGTTGAAGTGCGACTGGAACCCGACGCAGTCGATCGGCACGCCACGCTGCTTGAAATCGCGCACCATGTTGTAGACGGCCTGCGTCTTCGCCTGGGTCCAATCGTCGGTGTTGTAGTCGTTGTAGCAGAGCTTCGCGCCCGGGTCGGCGGCGTCTGCGGCCCGGAACGCGGCCTCGATCCAGTCATTGCCGGTACGTTGCAGGTTGGAGTCACGCCGCGCGCCACTGCTGCCGTCGGCATACGCCTCGTTCACCACATCCCAGGCCACGACCTTGCCCCGGTAGTAGGTGGCCACCCGGGTGACATGGTTCAGCATCGCCTGGCGTAGGGCACTGCCGCTCATGTTCTGCATCCAGCTCGGCTGCTGCGAGTGCCAGGCCAGGGTGTGGCCGCGTACCTGCCAGCCCCGGCTGAGGGCGTGGTTGACGATCCGGTCGGCGTTGGTGAAGGTGAAGTTGTTCTGCTGCGGCTCGGTCGCGTCGATCTTCATCTCGTTCTCGGGAGTGACGCTGTTGAACTCCCGGTTCAAGATCGTTGTGTACGCGCCGTCGCTGAGCTTGCCCGCGGCGACGGCGGCACCGAAGTACCGACCCGACTGGGCCGCAGCCGCGCCCAGGGTGGTCTCGGCGGCCTGGGCGAGATTGGGAAGCAGGGACACGACGAGAGCCGCGACGACCGCGGCGATTGCGGAGACCGAGAGTGTTCGAAGCCGACGCCTGATGGGACGGGTCTGGGAGACCATACTGATCCTCCAACGGTTGGGTGGGGTGGCTTTCTAGAGCGATTCGGACAATCTCGCCTCTATGCCGGCGTCGGCCTGGGCGCTTTTCGCCCAACGGCCACCCCGGCGACATGACCCAGGCCGGGCGTGCCTACCGGGATGCGGTTCGCCCTGGGCTGGGTGACCAGCGAGCACAGCTCGCGGTGAGGGTCCAGCCGCCCGGCCGGCAGGGGTGGTGGCGACGGGCGTCAGGCTCTCCCCGCGTAGTCGACGCGAGTACCTCCCGAGTTCTGTGGGTTGGCTGTTGCGGACATGGACCGCCTCGCCCGGGCTGTTGGTCGGGAGTCGAGGCGGTACCGCGACTGACCTGGTTGTTTCGTGGTGGGTCCTGGGCCGATCAGCTTGTGTTAGCGTTCACACTCATCGACGGTTATAGGTTTCCAGAAAGTTGCGAGATTCTCAAGCGATACTTTCGAGAGGATCGCCAGATCGCCCACGCATCCGCCGCCCCTCGCGCTGCGCATCCGACAACCGCTGCGCCACGGTCAGCCCACCAGGGCCAGGCCGGCCAGTGAGGTGGCCACCAGGACGGCGGTACCGATGGCACCGGCACCCACCGCAGAGCGGCCACTACGGGCGACGGCCCGCAGGTTGACGGCGGCACCGAGCGCGAACATGGCTGTGGCCAGCAGAAGTGTGCTCGCCGTGGAGGCGGCGGTGAGCACTCCGCCGGGCAGCCAACCGGTGGTACGCAGCGCCACCATCGCGAGAAATCCGGCCACGAACCACGGAAGGACTGGCGGAAGCTCAGCGCCGTCGCCCTTCCGCGCCGCCGAACGGCGACCGATCGCGACCGCCGCGACGAGCGGCGCGAGGAGTGCTACCCGGAACAGCTTCACCACCACCGCGGTGGACAACGCGGCCGCGCCAACCGCTCCTCCGATGGCCACCACCTGACCGACCTCGTGCACGCTCGCCCCGATCCACATGCCGAACATGGCCTCGTCGAGCCCGAGCAGTAGACCCAACACGGGGAGGAACGCCAGCGACAGTGTGCCGAGCACGGTGACCACGGCGACCGCTGTGACGGCGTCGTCGTCCTCTCCGTCGGCAACCTGGTTCATCGCGGCCACCGCCGACGCCCCGCAGATGGCCACCCCCGTCGCAACGAGCAGTGAGCGGGCCGGGGTCAGGCCGAGCCGCCGCCCGACCCAGCGGGTGACGACGAACGTGGTGGCGACGCTCACGAGCACCACGACGATTGGCCCGACCCCGAGCCGGTAGATGTCGGAGACGACCAGTTGCAGGCCGAGCAGCACAATTCCGGTACGCAGCAGCGTCGACGAGGCGAGCCGCAGGGCGTCCCGGAGTCGCGGACGGTATCCGCCCAGCGCACTCAGCAACAGGCCGAGCGTGATCGCCACCACCAGCGGGCTGGCCGCTCCGATCTGACGGTTCACGGCGTACCCGATGGCGGCGGCCGCGCCGGCGACGAGCAGGCCCGGCAGTACGGCGGCGAGCCGGTCAGAGCTCCGCCGCGCCCGGGTACGGTCGTCGCCCGCTCTGGTCGGATTCTTGATCGCCATGGAGACAGCCTGAAGCCAGCGCATCGTGACCAGTAGTCCTCGGGCGCGGTGCACGTCATAGCCTGTGGCTATGAGCCAACTTCCTGATCTGCTGTCGCTCCGCCTCCTGGCCTCGGTGGCAGAGCTGGGCAGCGTCGGCCAGGCCGCCCGCGCGATCGGGATGGCCCAACCGTCGGCCACCAAGCGGCTCGCCGCACTGGAGCGCCAGGCCCGGCTTCCGTTGCTCACCCGGACGCCGCGCGGGTCGGTGCTGACCGACGACGGCAAGGTCGTGGTGACCTGGTCGCTACGGCTGCTGGCGGCCGCCGACGAGTTCCAGAGCAGCCTCACGGCGATGCGGCAGGCGCGGGCGGCCCAGCTCCGCATCGCTGCCAGCATGACTGTCGCCGAGGCGTTGCTTCCCCGTTGGCTGCACTGCCTCGGTCAGCGGGAGCCCGACGTGCGGGTCGGTCTGACCGTCGTCAACTCCGCCGAGGTCGCCCGGATGCTGGTGTCCGATGAGAGCGTCGACATCGGGTTCGTCGAAGGCCCGACGGTGCCGGACGGGCTGGACCACCGCATCGTCGGGCATGACCACCTTGTCGTCGTGGTGGCGCCACAGCATCTGTGGGCTCGGCTCAACCGCCCACTGCGGCCAACTGAGCTTGCGCGCACGCGGCTGGTGGTCCGGGAGGCGGGTTCCGGCACCCGCGAGACACTGGAGTTGGCCCTGCGCGACCTGGACCCGCTGCCGCCCCACCTCGCCCTCGGATCCAACGCCGCCGTCAAGGGAGCCGCCATGACCGGCACCGCGCCCGCAGTGCTCAGCAGGTACGCCGTCGAGACGGAGTTGGCCTCCGGCCAACTGGTGACCGTGCCGGTGGACGACCTGCCGCTGAGCCGGACGTTGCGGGCGGTCTGGCCGTCCGGCAGGCGCCTCACCGGATCCGCGACGGCCCTGTTACAGGCGATCGACGCGTCGCTCGTGGCCCCGTCGCCGGACAGACCCAGGCGACCCGGCGGTTGAGCGTCCAGGGGCCGGGCCGGCTTCTCGCGCGCAGGTGTGATCCCCCGCTCAGCGGGCCTTCTTCGTCGCCCGCTTGCGCGGCGGCGTCAACAGGTCGGCGATCGCCGCGATCGCGGACGGCACGAGGCGGTAGTACGCCCAGACGCCGCGCTTCTCGCGTTCGAGCAGGCCGGCCTCGGTGAGGATCCGAAGGTGGTGACTCACGGTCGGCTGGGAGAGACCAAGCGGCGCGGTGAGGTCACTCACGGACGCCTCGCCCTCCGGAGCGGATTGGATCAGACTGAGCAGTCGCAACCGGGCGGGGTCGGCGAATGCCTTCAGCACTCCCGCGAGCCGCTGGGCATCGGCACGCTTCATCGGCTCGCCAGCAAGCGGCGAGATGGCAGGCGTAACAGCTTTCGCAGTTCCCACGTCTTCTATCGTTCCACCCAAACCATCGATAGTCCGGTGAAACCGGAACCAGGTCACCGTCAGTTTGGTCCGTCGCCCGGTCGACCCCGACGGCCGGCGGTTCCAGGGGCGGAGCTGGCGCGGCCGCGAGGCGTGCTCGGCCTCGCGGCCGCGTCAGTCTCCGGAAGACACGGGCGGGCGCCACAGCGTCTTTGGCCAACGGTCAGGTGGCGCGCCTGGCGAGGCCGCCCATCTTCACCGCGGTGAATACCGCGGCGGCCAGCGCGACATCGGAGAGCAGCATCAGGCCGATGGCGTACGAGCCCTGCGACCCGTACACCCAGCCCATCACCAGCGGTGGGACGAAGCCGCCGAGGCCGCCGGCGGCACCGACCAGGCCGGTGACCGCACCAACCTGGTCGGCGGGGGCGACCTTGCCGACGAGGGCGAACACCGCGCCGCTGGCCGCGCCCAGCAGCACTGCCATCCCGAGCAGTGCGACGGTCGCCACGGGCATCAGGGCAGGCTTGAAGGCCTGCACCACCGCGAAGGCGGCCACCCCGCCGAAGCACCACACCAGCACCGGCACCGGGTGCAGCCGGTCGGAGAGCCAGCCGCCCACCGGGCGGGCGAGGACGGCGAGGACCACGAACCCGGCGGTGCGCAACGCGCCGTCCCCGGCGCTGAGGCCGTACGCGGTGCGCAGGTAGGCGGGAAGGTACACGCTGAAGGCCACGAACCCGCCGAACCCGACGGCGTACAGGAAGCACAGTTGCCAGGTGACGGTCAGCCGGCCGACCGTGGAGAGTCGCTGCCAGGCCGACCCTGCGGGTCGGGCCCGGTCGGGGGCCTCGCGCAGCAGCAGGAACGACAGGACCGCGTACCCGGCCAGGATCGCGGCGACGAGCAGGAACGGTGTCCGTGCCCCGTAGGCGTCGGCGAGCCGGACGGTGGTGAAGTTCGCGATCGCGGTGCCACCCATGCCGATGCCGAACACGCCGATGGCGAAGCCGCGCCGCCGGGGCGGGTACCAGCCGGAGACCAGGGGCACGCCGACGGCGAAGGCAGTGCCGCCGATGCCGAGGAAGAACCCGGTCACGATCAGCGCAGGGTAGGAGGAGACCACGCTCAGGGTCAGCACGGGCCCGATCGTCGCCACCGTGACCAGCGGGAACACCACCCGCGCTCCGTACCGGTCGGTGAGGGCGCCGACGGGGATGCGGCCCAGCGACCCGACCACCACCGGTACGGCCACCAGCAGGGACTGCGCGGCGAAGCTGAGGTCGAGTCGCTCCTTGATGCCCGGGCCGAGTGGACCCAGCAGCGCCCACGCCCAGAAGTTGACCAGGAAGCCGAGAGTCGCCAGGGCGAGCTGGAAGGTGGCCCCGGATCTGTCGGGCGCCGACGTGCTCCGGGCGCTGCCGGGGGCGTCCCCTGGTGGAGGGGTGGTGTCCACGGCCTGGCTGTCACGGGCGATGGTCATCGCTGCTCTCCGTCGGATCGTGGTGCCGAGGCCGGGTCGGCCTGAGGGAGTTGCGGATTCGGCTCTACCGATACGAGCCTCGACCCGCCGATCTGGCCCGGACAGGGCCGGAAGTCCCACATCGGCAGGAGGCCGGCCGGCCAGGTGCTGCCGGCCCGGGCGGGGGTCATGGCAGGGTGAGCAGGCCCACGCCGTCGCCGGGCTGCCACCCGGGGAGCACGACGGCGAAGGCGTCGGCGGTTGCGGCGGCGCCCAGGTAGCCGGGATGGGCGCCCTCGACGAGCCGCAGCTGTCCGTCCCGACGTCGTACGGGCACGATGCGGGTGTTCAGGTCGTCCGGACGCAGTGGACCGGCCAGCACCGCCGCGTCGAGCTCGGCCAGGGACCGACCGGCGAGAGCCGCGAGCATGGGGTCGACCAGGGTGAGCGCGGCGACCAGCGCGGCGTAGGGGTTGCCCGGCAGCCCGACGATCCATCTCGGCCCGACCTGCGCCAGGACCTGAGGGTGTCCCGGGCGGCACGCCACGTCGTCGACGTGCACCACGGCGCGGAGGCGTCGCAACGAGGAGTGCAGTCCGTCCGCAGGACCCACCGACGACGCCCCGCAGACGATCGTCACGTCGGCGTCGGCAGTGCTGTCCGCGATCGCCTCGGCGAACCAGTCGGGGTCATCGCCGACCATCCGGGAGTCCAGCAGGACCGCTCCCCACGCCGGCAGGAGCGGGCCGAGCATCGGTCCGATGGCGTCCCGGACCCTGCCCCACCGGGGCAGACCGGTGTGGACCAACTCGTCGCCGCTGACCACCAGCCGCACCCGGGGCCGGGCGTGGACAGTGAGCGCGTCGAGTCCCACGCTGGCGGCCAGCCCCACCGTCGTCGGGGTGACCCGCGAGCCGGCCGGTGCGAGTTCCTGTCCGGGCTGGGCGTACTCACCGGCGCGGCGGATGTGCCGGCGGTCGCCCGGGGTCGCGCGCACCACGTCCCCGGTCCGGTCGGCGGCCTCGTAGGGCACGACGCGGTCCGCGCCGTCCGGCACCGGAGCGCCGGTGGCGACCTCGACGGCGGTGTGCGCGACCAGGGACGCGACGGCGTGGGTACGCCCAGCGAGAACCCGGTCGACGACCCGCCACGGGCCGTCACCGCGGACCGCGTACCCGTCCATGGCGGAGTTGTCGAAGCCGGGCAGCGGAACCGCCGCACGTAGCGGAGCCGCCAGGGTTCGTCCGGTCGCGGCCGCGAGCGGGACCGACTCCTCCGGCAGAGCAGCCGGCAGCGTGTGCGCCAACATTCGGGCCGCCGCCCACTGCGCGGCCGGTCGCGCGGGATGGTCGTGGCGAGGGCGGCCAGGTGCGATCGTCACGGCGCCTCCCCGGCCGGCGCGTCCCGCGGAACCAGCGCGGCGACCGCGAGGCGGGCGGCGGTGGGGTCGGCGCCGCGGCCGACGGCCATCCCGATGAGGTACGCGGCCAGCGGCGCCGCCGGCCGGTGCACCCCGTGTGCCACCTCTCGGACGACGTTCAACACGGCGCGGGTGTCTTCGGCCGACGGCGCGTCGAGTTCGAGTGCCGCCGCGGCCCGAGCGAGCCACTCGTCCAGCCGGAGATCCGGGGTCATCGGTTCTTCTCCCTCGTCAGTGTCGTGTTCACCGCCGCGAGCGGGTCCGACCGTCGCGGGGGGTGGGCGGCCGCGGCGGGCCCTCCCAGCCGGGCCGGGTCGGCCGCAGCCCGGGCCGGTCGTCCCGGCTGCGGTACACCACGTACGGGCGGGTGGCGTAGCCGACCGGCGCGCTGAAGGCGTGGACGAGCCGGGTGAACGGCCAGAACGCGAAGAGGGCGAAGGCCGCCAGGATGTGGATCTGGAAGCCCACCGGGACGTCGGCCATGATCTCCGGGTCGGGGCTGAGGTAGAACAGCGACCGGAACCACGGGGAGACCGTCTCCCGGTAGTCGTAGCCGCCCCCGGCCACGTTGGCCCGCACGGTGGCCAGCAGCCCCAGCACGATCACCCCGGCGAGCACCACGTACATGGCCTTGTCGTTGCGGGTGGTGGCGGCGAAGACCGGCCCGGTCCGCCGACGCCGGATGATCAGGATGCTCAGCCCGATCAGGGTGCACAGGCCCGCCACGGTGCCGATGAACACGGCCATCAGGTGGTACGCGTGCTCCGTGATGCCCACCGCCTCGGTCCACGCCTTCGGCACCAGCAGACCGCCGATGTGACCGACCAGCACCATCAGCACCCCGAAGTGGAACAGCGGGCTGCCCCACCGCAGGATGGCGCTCTCGTAGAGCTGGGACGAGCGGGTGGTCCAGCCGAACTTGTCGTACCGGTGGCGCCAGATCAGGCCCCCGACCAGGACCGCCAGGGCCAGGTACGGGTACACCGCCCACAGCAGCATGTTCATCGGTGCCACCCTTCGTTTGCGCCTGCCGTGCTCCGCCGCGCTGCGTTCCTCGCGCTCACCGACGGCCCCCTGTCGTGTCGACGAGCCCGAACGGTTCCAGGCCGACCTGCTCCACGGGTGGGCCGGTGCGGGCCAGGCGGGCCGCCGCGGCGAGGTCGCCGGGCTGGGCGGGCGGCAACATCTCGCAGACCGCGGCCACCGCCTGCCGGTAGACCGACTTCTCCCGCCCCAGCGCCTCGACCAGCAGGTCGAGGCCGATCCGGTTCTCCCGCAGCAACCGCCACCCGCCGTCGTCGACGGCGGCCAGGTCGAGCACCGCGGGCAGGAAGTCGGGCAGCTCGCCGTCGACGACGGTCAGCCCGGCCCGCTTGTACGCCGCGGAGAATCCGACCAGCGCCTCCCCGCGGCGGCGGGTGTCACCGCAGGTGTAGTAGGTCAGGTGCAGGCAGCAGCGGCGCCGGAAGTCGAACAGCTGCACGTAGGCGGCCCGCAGCTCGACGGGCTCGGTCGCCTCCCGGTGGGTGACCACGTCGCGCAGCGGCGCGGCCACCTCGGCCGGCAGGCCGTCGAGCGCGGCGCGCACGGTGGGCAGCGCCGCGAGCACCGCCTCGTCGGGGTAGCGCAGCAGCAGGGACGCCGCGCGGGCGGCCACCGCCCGCCAGGTCGGCTGGCTCACGGGTTACCTCCGTCGACGTGTCCGGATTCGGGGCGGGGAGGCGGGAAGAGCCCCTTCGGGCTGCCCTTGCCGTCCCAGTTGAGCAGGTTGACCCGGCGCGGTTCGTCGCCCGGGTCGGTGAAGCCCTCGGCGGTCTGCCGGTCGCGGAGCATGTGGAAGGTCTCCACCTGCACCGGCACCGGCGTGCCGGACGACTCCCCGAAGGGGCCCTGCCCATACGGGCCGCCGCCGCCCATCCCGGGGCCGCCCTCGTAGTCCAGGCTGCACTCGGTGGCGATCTTCTCCAGCCGGTGGGCGTCCTCGGCGTGCGCGGCGGGGATGACGTAGCGCTGCTCGTACTTGGCGATGGCGAGCAGCCGGTACATCTCGTCCACCTCCGCGCCGGTCATGCCGACCGCGGCGGCGATCGACTCGTCGGGCGCATCACCCAGGTTGATCCGGCGCTGGTACGCGCGCATGGCGGCGAGCCGGTTCAGCACCCCGCGCACCGGCTCCGGGTCGCCGGCGGTGAAGAGCTCGGCGAGGTACTCCACCGGGATGCGCAGCGCGTCGATGGCGCCGAACAGGTTGCCGGCCTCCTCCGCGTCGTGGCCGGTGTCGCGCAGCACGTCGGCCACCGGCGACAGCGGCGGGATGTACCAGACCATCGGCATGGTCCGGTACTCCGGGTGCAACGGCAGCGCCACCTCGTACCGCATGATCAGGTCCCAGACCGGGGAGCGTTGCGCCGCCTCGATCCAGTCGTCCGGAATGCCCGCCTCCCGGGCGGCCGCGACCACCTGCGGGTCGTGCGGGTCGAGGAAGACCGAGCGCTGCGCGTCGTACAGGTCGTGCTCGTCCTCGACGGCGGCGGCCTCGGCGACCCGGTCGACGTCGTAGAGCATCAGCCCGAGGTAGCGCAGCCGCCCCACGCAGGTCTCGGAGCAGATGGTCGGCTGGCCGATCTCGATGCGCGGGAAGCAGAAGGTGCACTTCTCGGCCTTGCCGGTGCGATGGTTGAAGTAGATCTTCTTGTACGGGCAGCCGGTGACGCACATCCGCCAGCCCCGGCAGCGGTCCTGGTCGACCAGGACGATGCCGTCCTCGGCCCGCTTGTAGATCGCCCCGGACGGGCAGGAGGCCGCACAGGACGGGTTGAGGCAGTGCTCGCAGATCCGCGGCAGGAAGAACATGAAGGTGTTCTCGAACTCCTGCTTCACCTGGCCGGAGATCTTCGCCAGCACCGGGTCGCCGGCGGCGATCTCGTTGCCGCCGGCGAGCGAGTCGTCCCAGTTGGCGCTCCAGGTGATCTTCGTGTCCTCGCCGGTGAGCAGCGACTTCGGGCGGGCCACCGGGGTGTCCTCCCCGGCCGGCGCGTTGATCAGGTGCTCGTAGTCGTACGTCCACGGCTCGTAGTAGTCCCGCATGGACGGCAGCTTCGGGTTGGCGAAGATGCTGAACATCTTCTTCACCCGACCGCCGGAGCGCGGCTTGAGCTTGCCGGAGCGGGTCCGCACCCAGCCGCCCTGCCAACGCTCCTGGTCCTCGTACGTGCGTGGGTAGCCCTGCCCGGGGCGGGTCTCCACGTTGTTGAACCAGACGTACTCGACCCCCGACCGGTTGGTCCACGCCTGCTTGCAGGTCACCGAGCAGGTGTGACACCCGATGCACTTGTCGAGGTTCATCACCATCGCCATCTGCGCCATCACCCGCATCAGTACTGCACCTCCTGGGAACGGCGGCGGATCACGGTGACCTCGTCGCGTTGGTTGCCGGTGGGGCCGAGGTAGTTGAAGGCGAACGACAGCTGCGCGTACCCGCCGATCAGGTGGGTGGGCTTGACCAACAGCCGGGTCAGCGAGTTGTGGATGCCGCCGCGGCGGCCGTTGGTCTCCGACTTCGGCACGTCGATCACCCGCTCCTGGGCGTGGTACATGTAGACCGTGCCCTCGGGCATCTTGTGGCTCACCACGGCCCGGCAGACCACGACGCCGTTGCGGTTGACCGCCTCGATCCACTCGTTGTCCCGTACGCCGATCTTCTCCGCGTCCGCCTCGCTCATCCACATCGTCGGGCCGCCCCGGGAGAGGGTCAGCATGATCAGGTTGTCCTGGTACTCGGAGTGGATGGACCACTTCGAGTGCGGGGTGAGGTACCGGACGGTGATCTCCAGCTCCCCGTTGCGGCCGAGTCTCGGCTCGCCGAAGAGCTTGTGCATGTCCAGCGGCGGCCGGAAGATCGGCAGCCCCTCGCCGGCCTCGTGCATCCAGTCGTGGTCGAGGAAGAAGTGCTGCCGGCCGGTGAGCGTGTGCCAGGGCTTGAGCCGCTCGGTGTTGATGGTGAACGGGGAGTAGCGCCGGCCGCCGTGCTCGCTGCCCGACCACTCCGGGCTGGTGATCACCGGCACCGGACGGGCCTGGGTGTCGGCGAAGGTGATCTGCTTGCCCTCGTGCTCGGCCGCCAGGTCCGCCAGGCGTACCCCCGTGCGCTTCTCCACGTCGTGGAAGCCGGCGGTGGCCACCCGGCCGTTGGTGGTGCCGGACAGCGCGAGGATCGCCTCGCAGGCGTGCACGTCCTTCGCCAGCGACGGCCGCCCGTCGGCGGCGCCGCCGTGCACCTCGCCGTTCTTGCGGCGCAGGTACTCCACCTCCGGGCGGACGTCGACCGAGAAACCCTTCCCGGTGGTGCCGAGGGTGTCCATCAGTGGTCCGAGCGCGGCCATCTTGTCGGCGATCGCGCCGAAGTCCCGCTCGACCACGACGAGTTTCGGCATGGTCCGGCCCGGCACCGGGGTCTCGCCGGTGACCGCCCAGTCGCGGACCCGGCCGTGCGGGGTCGCCATGGCATCCGGGGTGTCGTGCAGCAGCGGCACCGCGACCAGATCCCTGCGTACGCCCAGGCGGGTGGCCGCCATCGACGAGAACGCCTTCGCGATGCCGTGGAAGGCGTCGAAGTCCGTCCGGGTCTGCCACGGCGGGTTGATCGCCGGGGTGAAGGCGTGCACGAACGGATGCATGTCCGTGCTGCTCAGGTCGTGCTTCTCGTACCAGGTGGCGGCCGGCAGCACGATGTCGGAGAAGAGCGTCGTGGAGGTCATCCGGAAGTCCAGCGACAGCAGCAGGTCGAGCTTGCCCTCCGGCGCCTCCTCCCGCCAGGTCACGTCCTTCGGCCGCAGCTCCTCCGGCGCCTCCTCGGCGCGCAGGTTCGCGTCGGTGCCGAGCAGGTGGCGCAGGAAGTACTCGTTGCCCTTCGCCGACGAGCCGAGCAGGTTGGCCCGCCACACCGTCAGCACCCGCGGCCAGTTCTCCGGCGCGTCCGGGTCGGCGCAGGCGAACTTCACGTCTCCCTGACCTAGCCGCTCCGCCACCCAGCCCGCCGGGTCGTCCGGCCGGGCCGCGAGGGCCTCGTCGGCCAGGTCGAGCGGGCTGCGGTCGAAGGTCGGCATCGACGGCATCCAACCGGCGCGCGCCGACTGCGCCAGCAGGTCCATGGTGTGCTTGCCGGCGAACGCGCCGGTGCCGGTGGGGGAGGAGACCACGTCGGCGGAGTACGTGTCGTAGCGCCACTGGTCGGTGTGCACGTACCAGAAGGCGGTGCCGATCATCTGCCGTGGCGGGCGTACCCAGTCCAGGCCGAACGCGAGCTGCGCCCACCCGGTCGCCGGGCGGCACTTCTCCTGCCCGACGTAGTGCGCCCAGCCGCCGCCGTTGACGCCCTGGCAGCCGGTGAGGGTCACCAGCGCCAGGATCGCCCGGTAGGTGGCGTCGGAGTGGAACCAGTGGTTGGTGCCGGCGCCGAGCAGGATCATCGACCGGCCGCCGGAGCGTTCCGCGTTGTCGGCGAACTCCCGCGCCACCCGGGACACCTGCGCCGCCGGCACCCCGGTGATCGGCTCCTGCCACGCCGGCGTGTACGGCACCTCGCCGTCGTCGTACCCGGACGGCCACTGGCCGGGCAGGCCGTCGCGGCCGACCCCGTACTGGGCCAGCAGCAGGTCGAAGACACTCGTCACCAGCTGACCCTCGACCGTCCGGGTCGGCACGCCGCGACGCAGCACCTGCGGGGTGTCGGTGTCGAACCGGGGCAGCTCCACCTCCACCGCGCCGCCCGCCCCGAGGCAGGTCAGCGCCGGCTCCAGGTCGCCCAGGTCCAGGTTCCACTGTCCCTGCTGTTCGCCCCAGCGATGGCCGAGGCTGCCCCGCGGCACGGCGGGCGCGTCGGTGGCGGAGTCCCAGAGCACCGTCTTGAAGGCCGCCTCCTTCCCGGTCTCGCCCAGGTCCTCGGCGGTGAGGAACTTGCCCGGCCGGTACGCCCCGTCGGCGCCCGCCTCCAGGGTCACCAGGAACGGCAGGTCGGTGAAGCGACGTACGTAGTCGACGAACCTGGGGGTGCGCCGGTCGACGAAGAACTCCTTGAGGATGACGTGTCCCATCGCCATCGCCAGGGCGCCGTCGGTGCCCGGCTGGGCGGGCATCCACTCGTCGGCGAACTTGACGTTGTCGGCGAAGTCCGGGCTGACCACCACGACCTTCTGCCCCCGGTAGCGCGCCTCGGCCATCCAGTGCGCGTCGGGGGTGCGGGTCACCGGGACGTTGGAGCCCCACATGACGAAGTAGGAGGCGTCCCACCAGTCCCCGGACTCGGGCACGTCGGTCTGGTCCCCGAAGACCTGCGGGGAAGCCACCGGCAGGTCGGCGTACCAGTCGTAGAACGACAGCATCGAGCCGCCGAGCAGCGACATGAAGCGGGCGCCCACGGCGTGCGACACCATCGACATCGCCGGGATCGGCGAGAAGCCGGCGACCCGGTCCGGGCCGTACTCGGCGATCGCGTGCACGTGCGCGGCGGCGATCATCTCCTGCGCCTCGTCCCAGGAGATCCGCACCAGGCCGCCCTTGCCGCGCGCCCTCTGGTACCGGCGGCGGCGCTCCGGGTCGGCCTGGATCTCCGCCCAGGCGGCCACCGGGTCACCGAGGCGACTCCTGGCCTCCCGGTACATCTCCACCAGCACGCCCCGGGCGTACGGGTAACGCACCCGGGTCGGTGAGTAGGTGTACCAGGAGAAGGCGGCGCCGCGGGGGCAGCCGCGCGGCTCGTACTCCGGCCGGTCCGGTCCGACGCTCGGGTAGTCGGTCTGCTGCTGCTCCCAGGTGATGATGCCGTCCTTGACGTACACCTTCCAGGAACACGAGCCGGTGCAGTTCACCCCGTGCGTGGAGCGGACCACCTTGTCGTAGGACCAGCGGTCCCGGTAGAAGGCGTCCGCCTCCCGGCCGCCGATCTGGTGCAGCGTCCGGCCGTCGGCGGAGACCTCGGCCCGGCGCACCAGGCCCCCCACCGCGAGCAGCGCCCGCCCCGCACCCTCGGTCGCTCGCGACATACGCCTCATTCCTTCGCTAGACAGCCGTGACGCCCCCCGTTGCCCGTAGCCGCGCCGGGGCGCAACTCGCGAGCGGGGCGTCCCGGTCATCGTGCCGACGCGTTACTTCGCGCAACCAGGCCAAAGGTCCCGAGATCATCCAGCGCCGTGCCGGTCGCCGCCGTGGAACGGTCGCGGGGACCCCGGTCCCGGGTGGACGGTTGTTGTCCGGTCCGGATGAACCTGGCACGCCCGGTCGCCCGCGACCTGCGGTGGTGCCAGGTAGCTCGGACGGTCCGGCCCGATGTTGTCCGGACCTACTTGGCGCTTTCTGTGATCCTCAAGGTCACTCAGCGCCGCAGCGTTCCGGCGCTGAGTGACCTGTCTCATTGAATCTTGCAGAGGTGGAGCCGATGAACTGCGGAGTGACAGGCTGCTTGCAGAGTTCGCCGGGTGTTTGTCAGTGGGCGTTCAGCGGATCGGTGTCGTCTGCGCCAGGGCAATGCGCCAGTCGTCGCCCCTGCGGGTCATGACGTAGGTCATGATGCCGGTCAAGGGCAGCTCGGATGAGTCCTCCGCCTCGGGCCGTTCGTCGTGGATCGTCTTTGTCAGGCTCACGATGGCGACGTCGGGGGTGGCGAACCGGATGTCGTTGACTTCCAGCACGGTCCGGATGTCCTTGAGCGGGGAGGAGAGCGCTTCGGCCATGGCCGAAGCGAAGGACTCGCGCCCGAAGAGGCGCCGCCCGGCGAGGTTGATGAGCACCAGGTCGGAGGTGTGCAGGGCGGGCAGTACGTCCGGGTCGATCTGCGCCTCCTGGGTCCGCGCGACGAGTTCGCGGATCCTCTTCTCGTCGTCGTTGGTGGGGGGAGTGGAGTTCGTGGTGTCCATGGGGACAACCTAGAACCTCAACTTAGGTTGAGATCAACTCCTCGGGCCACCCTCACCCGGACTGGACCACCCGCTGGACCAGATAGCCCGGACTGGGCCACTTTCACCCGGACGGGACACCAATGTCCCGTCCGGCGGAAAGTGGCACTGGTGTCGGTGCCTGAGCTGCGGTTGTGCCAGGTCCGCGCGGACAAGATCAGGTTAGTCGTCCGGATCTACTTGGCACTGTCGGCGATGAGTGCGTCCAGCAGTTGCGACAGGCTGAGGCGTGGGTGGTGTTCGGGCTCGGGTTGGTAGTCGAGCGGCAGGTCGTGGTTGGTGGGCCGGTCGGCGTAGTTCGGTAGCGCCCAGCTCGGAACATGGCGGTGCTTGTTGAACTCCTTGTTGGCTTTCTTGGCGAGGGTCTCGTCGGAGGTGGCGTGGTTGACCGGGACGCCGTCGAAGGTGACCCGGCGGGTCTGCGGGAACGTGCGGTTGGGCACGACGACATCCGGCAGGCCGGCCATCGCCCGCAGCCAACGGTCTGTTTCGTACCCGGTCCACTCCTGGGTGACGGGCCAGTCATGGGGGACGGGCTCAGGTCCGATCTGCCGGCTGATCTCGGCGGTGATGGTGAGCCGGTGCTCCGCGGAGGTCAGCGCCCGGCGGGCAACGGCCCGCCACGTAGGCGAGCAGAACAGCCGCGCAAGGTTGACGATCTCGGGGTAGAACGCGGCGAGGAACACCGAGGTGTTGAACCGGGTGCGGGTAGGGATGAGCAGGTCGATGCGTTCCTGCCAACTGCGGCGTCCGGGAACGTCGATACGTTGCTGAAACCGCCGGTCGACGCAGACGGCGATGGAGACGTCGAACGCGTTGAAGACGTGCCGCCAGCCTCGGCGGCGCAGCAGCCGGGTGTGCCGTCGCTGCGCGGTGACGAGTTCGGGGACCAGCCGCGCGAGCTGTCGAGGACGCAGGTCCGGGATGGTGGGGACCGGCGGGCCGATCCAGTAGCCGTGGCGGGTGCAGACGAACTCGTGGTGGGCGAAGAACCGGACGACCGGCCCGCCCGGGTGCCGTGCGGTGCAGACGGGGCAGGCCCGTTGGGGAAGGTGACGCAACTCCCGCCAGCGCGGGGCGGGGTCACGCAGTTCGGGCATCGCGTGCGCGAGCGCGGCGAGTTGGTGGCCGGTTGCGGCGACGAGCCGCTGCGCGACGATGAGCTGGCGGCGCTTGCTGGTGCCGCTGTAGGGCACCGAAGCGCTGAGGTGCTGCCAGAGGTCTCGGTAGCCGATGGAGTGCAGTGCGGCGAGGCGCCGGACGTAGGAGGTGACGGTTTCCTGCTGGGCAGGCCGAACCGTGATCGGCAACCTTCGGATCATGCGGTCGTGGCGGCCGGCGCCCGTGGCGCCGGTGCGGGGCTGGGGTGGGTCGCGGCGTATGCCTCGGCGGCGTGGTCGAGGCGGACCCGGTCGAGGTGGGCGCGGGTCAGGTGTTCGGTGCCGTCGAGGATGGCGTCGATGGCGGCGCCGCGGACCAGGTGCGACAGGCTGCCGATCATGCCGGCGGTGCGCCGGTGCAGGTACTCGTCCAGCGCGGCGAGCGTTCTGGGCTGGTGGGCGCGCAGCGGCAGAGTGGCTTCCAGGCTGGCGACCAGGGCGTGCCAGGCGGCGCGTTGGTCGGCGGTGCCGTAGGCGAACGCGGTGGTGGGGATGGTGGTGAACCGGCTGGCGAGCTGCTGACCTCGGGGGCCGGCGAACAGGCCGACGCGTTCGACGTTGACGCCGGCGTAGATGAACGTGGCGGGCAGCCGCTCGGCGAAGTATTTGAGCTGGTCGGACACCTCGGCCCCGGCGCGGGTGGCGAGGTTGAGGTTGTGCACCTCGTCGACCAGGACCAGCTCGACACCGACGTGAGCGGCGGTCGCGCAGACGGCGTTGGTCACGTCGGTGATGTTGGCCCGGCGGCCCAGCGGCAGACCGAAGAAGCGGGCGAACTCGACGGCCAGCATCCGGGGTGTGGCCGCGGGCGGGACGGTGACGTAGACGACCGGCAGCCGGTTCTTCTCGTGCGGGTGCCGGCGACGCACCGCGACTTCGTGGGTGCGGCCCAGCGCGGTGATTGCGGTGGTCTTGCCGGTGCCCGGGACGCCGGTGACGATCAGCCCGCGGCGTGCGGACAGCTGGCGGCGGTTGAGCAGCACCAAGCGCCGTGCCGTCGCCACGACCTCGGCAACGACCGGGGTGTTGACCATGACCAGCTCGGACAGGTAGTCGATGCGCGCGTCGTCGGTGTCGGTCCCGTCGCCGGCGGCCGGCGGGGTGGGCCGACGGTCCACGAACCGCGCCCAGCCCTCCTTGGTGGTCAACGGCTCGTCGGCCAGGACCTGCTTGGGCTGGTCGGGCTGGCTCAGGTGCTCCATCGGGGCGGGGCCTTTGCCTCTCAATCGGAAGGGACGTTTGCGGCGGAGGCGCACCGAGACGGGAGCCGGGACTGTGGCCCTGCGCCGGGTCATAGCCAGCGCTCGGCTTCGGCGTCGACGTCGAACAGCCCGAACGGCTCCACCGGCGCCGGCCCGGCGCCGGGTGCGGGTGCGGGCGTGGGCAGGTCGATGACCTGCGCCTCGGGCAGCACCCGGCGGCGTGCCGCCCGGGTGCGGGCCGCGACGCGGGCCGTGGCCTTGTTCGGCGGCCCGTTGCCGGCGCGGGTGAGCAGCTCGTCGAGGACCCGGGCGACCTCGGTCTCGTTGTCGTCGGGCAGGCCGCGGGCGGCGGCCATCCGGCGGGCGTGGCGCCAGGTGAAGTCGGCGAACGGCGCGCTGACCATCGGCAGGTGCGTCCAGGCCGCGGTGATCCAGCCGGCCGGGGTGCGGACATAGACGTGGGACAGGTCGTAGGGGTCGTAGTGCACTTCCCAGCGCCCGCCCTGCTCAGCGACGGTGGAGCGTTCGCCGTGGGGCAGGGCGTCGTCGTCGTAGGTGCGGTGGTCGATGGTGATGCCGTACTCGTTGACGTGGCGCCAGTGCACCGGCAGCAGCTCCAGGTAGTCGGTCCCGGACAGCGTCAGGGGCAGGTAGCCGGACACGGCGACCATCGCGGCGTAGGCGTCGTTCGGGCTGAACGCCCGGCGCGGCGCGTGCGGGTCGCGGAGTCCGTCATGGGGCCGGTGCTGCCACCCGGCGACGATCCACTCGTCGAGCAGGTCTTGCAGCTCGGGCAGGCTCCAGAGCGGCTCGTCGGTGATCCGGTCGCCGCGGCGGGTGACGTTGCCGCCGGTGTAGCCGGCGACGTGCTGGCAGAACAGGCTGGCGATAGAGGAGAACTGCCGCTCGACCAGCGGCTTGTCGGTCGGGGTGCCCTTGCGGGCCGGCTGGATAGAGATGCCCAGCCGGTCGCAAGCGCGGGTGAACACCTCGGAGACGAACACCCGACCGTGGTCGATGACGATCGTCTCCGGGACGATCACCGGCTTGGCCGCGGCGGTCTCCAGCCGGGCGTCGATGTCGAGCAGCCGCGTGTGCGGCAGCCGGGAGGCGGACATGCGCAGCGCGGCCGACCAGCCGGGCCGCATCGGCTCAGGGACCAGCGTGCGGGCCAGCAGCAACGCGGCGTCGACGGCCTTGGTGCCGGCCGGGCGCAGCACCGCCGCGGCGATGGTGCGGGTGGCCACGTCGACGACCATCGTCAGCTCGGGGCGGCCGGGGACGCCGGAGTCCAGCAGCACCATCACGTCCAGCGGCGTGGAATCGATCTGCACCAGCTCACCGGGCCGGGTGGCGAACGTCGGGGTGAACGGCGCAACCGGCCGGTTGGCCAGGGACCGGCGCGTGGTCGCCGCGCCGAACGAGTGCCGCCCGCCGGCCAGCTCGTAGAACGCGCTGCGACCCGGAATCGGCACCACCCCGGGCCCGTGCTCGGCGTCCAGCGCGGTGCGCACTCGTCGCATCAGGCGCCCGCGGGTGCCCGTCGAGGCGTGCGTCTGCGCGTCCAGTTCGGCGCGGATCGCCGTGACCAGCCGCTCGTCGGCCCGGCCGACCGGGTCGCTGCCGCGGGTGTATCGCTGGTCGACCAGCCCCCACAGGCCCTGCTCGGCGTAGCGCAGCCGCATCCGCGTCACCGTCCGCGCCGAGGTCGGCTGCCCAGCGGCGCTCAGCTCGACGGCCTTGGCCGCGTCGCGGTCCTTCAGCGTGCTCGCCGCTGGGTCGTAACCCGGCCGCGGCCCGGCGCCCTCCGGCGCTTCCGGTGCCCGGCCGGTGACCACCTCGACGAGGTGCCGCTCCCAGCGCCGGGCCCGCTCGAGCACCTCGTGCGGCAGGGTCTCCAGCAGCCCCAGCGGTTCCACCGCCGGCACCGCCTGCTGCTCGTCGAGCAGCTCGAAGTCCGCGGCGGCGAGCAGGAACGCCAGCAGCACCACCTGCGCAACCCCACCCCGCGAGCGCAGCCGCACCGACGTGCCGGCCAGCGCCACCACCTGGTGCTCGTCGCCGTCGAAACGCACCCACTCCCCGACACGCAGCACCGGCAACTTGCCCGCGCCCATCAGCAGGCCCCGGCCGTGGTCACGATGGTCGCCTCGTGCAGCCGTACCCCGAGGTCACAGGCCAGCTCACCGCACCACAGCAGGTGGAACAACACCGGCAGGACCGCGATCGGCTCACCCGCCGCGCCAGCACCGTCCATCAACGGCGCGGGCTCGGCGAACACCTCCCGCAACGCCGCGCCCACCGCCGGCAGCCGGTACCGCGGATGCCGGTAACCGGCCAGCCAGCGCACATTGCGCACCATCACCAGCTCCGGCGCGCCGACCAGCCGATACTCCCATCCGACCAGCTCACACGCCCGGCCAGTCACGGCGAACGCCGCGGCGTCACGCGGCTTGATCCGGTCGACTGGTCGGCAGTCCACCACCAGGCCCCGCCCGTCGGCCAGCCGGGCGAAGTAGTCCGGCGCGTGCGAACGGCGCCGGCCGGAAGCCTCGTCGTCCCAGAACAGCCAGAACGGCTGCGACGCGATCCCGGCCACCGCCGGGTCGAAGTCGAGCAGCATCAGGTGATCGCGCTCCAGCCACGACTCGTACCCGACGTGAGCGCCGGTCGTCGACGACCACCACAAGCCCGGGAAGTTGCGCTGCCGCTTGTACGACGGGAAGCCGCGTACCGGCTTGACCAGCTCGAACAGCACCCCCGCCGAGTCGATCAAGGAGGTGCGGACCTCCGATCCCTCGGCGCCGACGTAGCCGACCTCGAACTCAGCCGTCAGCGGCCCGCCCAGGCCCGGCACCGCGCAGCACCCCGGCCCCGTACCGGACGTGCCACCTCAACCCGGACGCGTACTGGGTTCGGGGCGGAACGCGGGCAGACTTTAGAGTGGCGCCGTGAGCAATCAGCCGGTCCGCGACGCCTACTCGCACATGTCCGAGCAGTACATCGCCCTGTTCGATGGTGACTGGCAGGCCCACGTGGATGACACGGCCCTTGTCCGAGACCACCTCGTCGGCTTGGACGGCGCCGTGCTCGATCTCGGTTGCGGCCCCGGGCATTGGAGCGCCTACCTGCATTCGCTCGGCGCCAACGTGACCGGCGTCGACTTGGTACCTGAGTTCATCGGCTACGCCCGGACCCACTTTCCCGGGCCGGCGTTCCAGCTCGGATCAATGACGGACCTGGACCTTCCCGACCACTCGGTGGCCGGCATCCTCTCCTGGTACTCGACCATCCACCTACCGCCATCGGAGCTGGATGCGGTACTCGCCGAGTTCCGCCGGATGCTGCCTCCTTCCGGGAACCTGGTGATCGGCTTCTTCGACAGCGACGACGATGTGGCCGCGTTCGACCACAAGGTCCACACGGCATACCGCTGGCCCGTAGACACATTCTCTGCCCGCCTGGCAAAGGCTGGTTTCACCGAACTTCAGCGCTTGCAGCAGCAGTCCCCGGACCGCCCGGACCGCAAGTACGCGGCCATTGCCGCAACAGTCGCGCGCCGTAGTGCCCGATCGGCACACAGCTGACTGCCGGTCGAGACCAAATACACGCACACTCATCGGGAAGCCTGTCAACTCGCCGAGAACCCGCTAACCTCGCTGAGACCGGACAGCACCGTACCGGACGTGCCACCTCAACCTGGACAGTGCCAACCTCGTGCCAAGTCATACCGGACGGTGCCAACTCAACGCGGACGGGACAGTTGTTGGGCGTCTGCGAGCTCCGGGCCGTCTGCGGCGGAACCCGGGCCCGGGCGTACGTCACCACGGGCGACATGTTCGCCGAGGAGCCCGGCTGCGGCGACCTGCCCGGCTCCTGCCGTACCCGAAGGCGGTGCCCTGAGCAGGCGGAGGGCCTAGCGGGCCGGGTCGGCCGTCGGGGTGATCCGGTCCCAGGCCGAGATCGGCAGCGTGATCACCGCGGCCGGGAAGAGCCCGTGCTCCTCGTTGTCGATGTGCCGGTGCAGCCGGTCGAGGGCGGCCAGCACCGCCGGCCAGTCCGGCGTGGCCCGGTCGACGTTGCCGAGCACCCCGTGGATGTCGTCGTGCTCGGCGCAGAGCTTCGCCACGGCCTCGGCCAGGCTGCCCTCGGCCCGCAGCTCCGCGAAGAGACCGTCCTCCTCGGTGGCGGTGTGCGGCAGCAGGAGGGCGACCAGCGCGTCCAGCGCCGGCAGGGCGTCGTCACCGCCGGCAAGTACCGCGACGCGGAGCCGACCCGCGGCGTTCGCGATCGCCTCGTGCTCGGCGGAGAGCCGGCCGACCAGCGGAAACTCCCGGCAGCCGCAGTAGTTGCACACGACGTTCACCCCCTGACGGATGTCATCGTGCGTACGGCGTCGGCGTCGCCGGTAGGGCCGAACGGCCCGGTACGCCGGGACGGCGGGCCCTGACCCGACCGTCCCGCGCCGAGCAGACTGCTCAGACCGTGACCCCCGTGTAGCGCGAGGCAGACAGGGAACCCGCCAGGGTTTTGTGGCTGAACGACGTTGTAACGTTATCCAACGTGGAAACCCCGAGAACGGGGCCGACCGGCGAGACGATCGACCCCCACCGACACCGGGCCCTCGGCACCCCCAGCCGGGCCTCGATCCTGGAGATGGTGCGCGCCGCCGACACCGGCATGACGATCGCCGAGGTGGGGGAGCGGACCGGCCTGCACCCCTCCACGGCCCGCGCCCACCTCGACCGCCTGGTCGACGCCGGGCTGCTGGTCAAGGCGCGGGCCAGCGGCGGCCAACCCGGACGGCCGGCGTGGCGCTACCGGGTGGCCATCGCCGAGGCCCCGGCGCCCGCGCCGTACCGGGCGCTCACCGCCGCCCTGCTCGACTACCTGTCCCGCCGCGGTCACCGCGACGTCCGGGCCGAGGCCACCCGCGCCGGCCTCGACTGGGGCCGCCACCTCGCCGCCGCCAACGCCCCCGGCGGCGACCCGGTCGACACCCTGCTCGACGTCCTGCGCGCGCTGGGCTTCAGCCCCCGCCTGCACGAGACGACCGCCGGGACGACCGAGATCCACCTGCACACCTGCCCCTTCCTGGAACTGGTGAAGCGCAACCCCGACGCGATCTGCGCGCTGCACGTCGGCATCGTCCGCGGCACGCTCGAACACGCCGGCGCCCCACCGGCCGGCGCAGTGCTCGAGCCTTTCGGCGCCCCCGACGCCTGCGTGGTGCGGCTGGCCCTGCCGCAACTGCGGAGAGACCGGTGACCAACCGTCGCCGGATCCGCCGCTTCCTGCCGCCGCAGCACGGCGCCTGGGCGATGCTTCTGCTGCCGTACGCCGTCGGTGTCGTGCTGGTCGGCCCGCACTGGCCGCAGGTGCCGCTGCTCGGCGCCTGGCTGGCCGGCTACCTGCTCTCCTACTACGCCTTCCAGGCGATCAAGAGCCGTCGACCGCACCGCTTCGCCGACCAGTTGCTGGCCTACGGCCTGGTGGCGACGCCGCTCGCGCTGATCGTGCTGTTCGCTCGGCCGACGGTGCTCTGGTACGCCCCCGTCTACGCCGTGCTGCTGACGGTCAACGCCGGGTACGCCTGGCGACGGCGGGAGCGCGCCCTGCTCAACGACCTCGCCTCCGTGGCGCAGAGCTGTCTGCTGGTCTTCGTGCTCGCCACCCTGTCCGGGGTGCCGCTCGCCGAGGTCGTCCCCGCGTTCCTGGCCGTGATGCTGTACCTGGTCGGCACCGTGCTGTACGTCAAGACCATGATCCGGGAACGTGGGGATGCCGGCTATCTCCGCCTCTCCATCGGCTTCCACGTGGTCGCCCTGATCGTGGCGGCCTGGCTCGACGTGCTGCTCGCACCGGTCTTCGTGCTGCTCCTGGCCCGGGCCGGGATCCTGCCGGCGCGGCGGCTGTCGCCGGTGCGGGTAGGGGTGATCGAGACCGTCTGCTGCCTGCTCGTCCTTGCCGCGGTGCTGGTCGCGCTCTAGGAACTCCTGACAGAACGATCCAGGGGCCGCCAGGTCAACCCTGCGGCGTCGGTTCAGGGGCACCGCTGCCCGGGATCAGCACGTTGGTGCTCCAGTCGCCGAGGAATGCGCTGGCGTCGAGGTCCAGGGCGATGTCCTGGTCGCCGCCGAAGCTGATGCCACCCAGTCTGCTGACCTCGATGTACCAGGGCGACAGGCCATCGCGTATTCCGTCGGGGGACATGCCGGTGCCGCCCAGGTGCTCGACGTGGAAGACGTCGTACATGTCCGGTACGTCGACGTAGGCGTCGTCGTCGGACGGGAAGCCCACCGGTGGCACGCCTGCGTTGGGGTCGTCACGGGGAACCAGCCACAGGGGACCGTACTGGCCGTGCCGCTCCCTCCACGAGGTTTTGTCCGCCTCGCCGTCGGCGAGAGAAGGAGCCGCAGCGGGGCGAGTTACCCGTGGTCCGTTCAACTCTGCCTCGGTCAGCCACATCATGGCCAGCAGCGATGCCACCCCGTCGTCGGCGATCTGGAGCCGAGGGTGAGCCTGGGCCTGGGCAAGTTCGGCCCAGAACGGGTGCTCAGGCTGCGCGACATCGGCGGGTTGTCCGGCGACAACCGCCGCGACCTCCGGCAGCGGGTCCTTGAAGTAGAGCTCGTCCTCCCACTGGAATACCGCGACGGCCACCAGGTCGGGCCCGCGCCGCCGGTATGACTCGGGCAGCCGCAGCGTGAAGCAGTGCAGCATCGGTTGACCGGTACGGGGGGAGCGGGGCCAGGACCGAACATCGATGCCGGGCCCGGCGTGGTCGGCCCACCCCGCCGGTAGCCTGGGCCGGTCTCCGGCCCTGTCGGCGACGTTGTCGGCGGTCCAGATGTCGAATGCCTCGGTGGCCATGGGCCGGGACACTACCCCGGCAGGGATATCAGTGATCTACGGGCGCGGCGCCGGATGGCCGAGGTGGTTCGCCCAGGGCACAACGCCTGTGCGCCGTCCAACGTCAACCCGACCTACTCGCCGGCTTCCTCGCCCACCGGCATGACTTTCGACCCAGAACCACCATGATTCGGACGGACGTCAGCCTTTCCACCTCTGTAGCATCGCTGCGACGACGAAGGGGCGCCGAGTGAACGACATCATCCCGACCCTGCCCGATCTGGGGCTGGAGTTCCTCCCCCTCGACCCGGGCGACCCCGCTACGGTGGGCGACATCCGGCTGCTCGGCCGGATAGGCGAAGGCGGCATGGGCCGTGTCTACCTTGGAGTGACCCAGGCCGGCCGGGCTATGGCGGTGAAGGTCGTCAAGGACCCCTACTCGGCCGACCCCTCCTTCCGCGCCCGCTTCGCGCGCGAGGCCGCGATCGCCAAACGGGTCGGCGGCGTC
Source organism: Micromonospora sp. CA-111912 (assembly GCF_050948415.1). Taxonomy (NCBI): domain Bacteria; kingdom Bacillati; phylum Actinomycetota; class Actinomycetes; order Micromonosporales; family Micromonosporaceae; genus Micromonospora; species Micromonospora sp. CA-111912. The sequence continues at coordinate 4,618,608 of NZ_CP192007.1, read as the reverse complement.
TTCACCGCCCCCGTGCTCAGCCACGACTCCGAGGCCGTCCGCCCGTGGCTGGCGACCGCCTTCGTGCCGGGCCCCAATCTCGCCGTCGCGGTCGCGCGCCACGGAACACTGCCGCTGCACGGCGTGTGGCGACTCGCCGCCGGGGTGGCCGAGGCCCTCAAAGCCATCCACGCCGCCGGCATCACCCACCGCGATCTCAAGCCCGGCAACGTGCTGCTCGCCGCCGACGGACCCCGCGTCATCGACTTCGGCATCTCCCGGGCCGACGGCGAGATCGACCTCACCCAGACCGGCGTCCGGATGGGCACCCCGTCCTACATGTCACCGGAGCAGTTGCGCGGGGAGCGGTCCACCCCTGCCACGGACGTCTTCGCCCTCGGCTCTGTCGTCGCCTTCGCCGCCACCGGGAAGGCTCCGTTCCGCGCCGGCAGCGACGCGGAGCTCGTCTACCGCGTCACGCTGGGCGAACCCACTCTTGACGGCATCACCGATCCGGGGCTGCGGGAGCTGATCAGCCGGTGCCTGGCCAAGGAGCCGCATCTGCGCCCCACGCCGCAGGACGTCATCGCCGCCTACGTCGACCGCAGCGCGGCAGCCGCCGGGCGGGACTGGCTGCCGGAGGGCCTTGAGGAAACCCTCACCCAGGCAGGGATCGCTTCGACCATCCCGGTTGGAGCGCCCGCCGCCACACTGGCTCTGACGGCCGTGCTGACCGACACCCCCTCGGTCGGTCCGGACGGGCTCACCACCGTCGCCCATGGGCGGGATTCCGCTCCCGAGCACGTCGGCGCGACGCCGACCAAGCTCCCGGATCTGACGACCTATGCCATGTCGCCGACCGACACCCGGCGCCGGAGATGGCGTCGACCGGTTGTTGCCGGGGTGATCGGCGTGCTTGTGGTGATACTGGCCGGGGCCTATCTCGCCGATGGCAGCGCGAAACGCCGTGAGCCCTCCGCCGGCAGTTCCCCGACCGGCGGTGCCGCCGTGGCCGCCGCCCCGCCTGCCACCGGGGCCTCCCGCCCTTCCAACGTTCCCAGCGCTACCGGTACGACCGGCGTATCCGACGGCGGCCCGGACGCGGCTGCCAGTCCTCCGGTCAGTTCGACGTCGACCAAGGCAGGACCGGGCATTCCGGTGCCGACCAAGGCCCATCCGGGCGCCGGGGTGCCGACCAAGGCCGATCCGGGCACCCCGGTGTTACCCTCGGGCCCGTTCAGCCCCGACAAGATGGTGATCGTGAGCTCCGACGGCACCGTGCTCAGCACCACCGGCACGAACGACGGCTCGAAGGTGGTGACCACCGCCTGGCGGAAGCTTCCCGGCCAGACCTGGAAATTCGAGGCGGCCGGCAAGGTCATGGTCGTCAGATCTTCGCCGTCCAAGCAGCTCACCATCGGCTATGACGGGCTCGGCGTGCTGTCGCCGGCCAGCAGCGGAAATGTCTTCGGGTGGGTCTACGACTCGGCGAAACGTCAGCTCCACAACGGGAACTCGAGCGGGTGCCTGACCTCCCACGGCCCCGGCCGGCAGGTCACCTACGGCATGTGCGACGGCAGCCAGAACCAGCGTTGGCGAATAGTGTCGTGATCGCTCCACCCCGCGATGCGCTCACAGGCGGTTCTTGCTGTCGCGGGCTTCCTCGCCCACGTGTCGGGCGGCCTGGGTACCCTGGTCGCGGACTTCGGCCGCGCCCCGCGTTGCGGTGCTCTTGATGGCTTCGGTGGCCCGGTGCGCGGGTTCGCGCAGGTTGTCCTGTGCCTGGTGGGCGATGTCCGCAGCCTGTTGCTTGACCGGGCCGGAGTGCGCCTGAGCCTGCTGCTTGAGACGCCCGGCCACCTTCTGTTCGGGGTTGCTGGGCGGGATCAGGGACGAGGCGAGCAGCCCCACTCCGAAGGCGATCAGGCCGGCGGCGAGAGGGTTGCCCTGGGCCTGCTGCCTGGACGCCTCCGGCAGGGCTCGGGCGTGTTGCCCGGCGGAGGACAGGGCATCGGCGGTCTGGTGGGTTGCTGTTGCGGCGTGTTGGCCTCCCGCTTCGCGGGCGTGCTGCGTGCTGCCCATGACCTTGTCGACGGCACGGGTGAGTCGCCCGCGGGCCTGGTTGATCGGTGCCGTCATCGCCCGTTTCGGGTTGGCCTTGTGGGTGAGGGCGTCGACGTTGGCGCCCAGGTCGGTTCTGGTGGCCTCGATCTCGGCACGAATCTGGTCGGGATCGCTGGTCATGCCGGTTCACCTCATTCCGGTTCCTAGCGCCCCCGCAGGGCGTCGGGTATCTCCTGTGCGGTCTGCTTCGTACGCGGTAGGGCGCGGATCGCGCTGAGTTGCTTGCGCGCCCGGACGGCCAGTACGCCGCCGACGACGGCCCACAGCACGGCGACGATCAGTGCCGCCCAGCCTTGGTCCATGACGTTGGACAGCCCCCACCACAGGGCGTTGGACAGGAACAGGAGGGTCAGCAGCGCCGCGATCACGGCGGCGACGACCATCGCAGCGACGGTGCCAGCGGTACGGGCTTCCTGCCGAAGCTCGGCCTTGGCCAGTTGGACCTCCTGCCGTAGCAGGGTGGACAGGTCACGGCTGGCATCGGCGAGGAGTTGGCCGATGGACTGCTGCGCCTTGTCGTTGCCGTCGCCCCGGGGCGGTGGCGTGGTCACGGCCCCACCTCACTGCCCGTCGGCCCGTGCCGCACCGGAGCCCGCGCGCTGGCGGAAGGTGGGACGTGCAGCGCGCCGCCGGGAGGCTCCTCGGGCTGTCCGGACGGTTGACCGGTCGAGTCGCCCTGACCGCCGGAGAGGGCGCGGCCCAGACGGCCGGCGAGCAGCCCGGCGATACCGGCAGCGGCGAGGAAGGTGCCCGGGTGGCGGCGGCCGTAGTCGCGGATTTCGTCGAGCAGATCGCCGGGTTCGCGGTTGTCCAGCCAGCCCGCCGCCTGCTGGGCGGCGTCGGCGCCCCGGCGTACCAGATCGGCGGCGACGCCCTCCTGGTGACCGTCGTCGGCCATCGACCGCAGCTGGGTCCCGAGGGTACGCAGACCGTCGGCGGCCCGCCGCTGTTGCTGTTCTGCCTGCATCCGGGCCTGGGCGGAGGCCTCCTCAACGAGGTTGCGCGCCTGTCGGCGGGTCTCGGCGGCCACCTCCCTGCCCTGCTCCGCGGCCTGGTGCGACACCTGGCCAGCGGCCTGCCCCGCATCGCGGCCGACGCCAACGGCGGCATCCCGGGCCTGCCCGGTCCTGCCGCCCGGCCCGTCCGGTTGATCTTGCGCCCTCGTCATCCGGTCTCCCCTCGTCGGTCGGGCCCGTGAAGTCGGTACGCGCGGTTACCCACGCCAACCGGCTTCATGCCTTGCCCGTCTCGTCCCGGCGTCGTTCTGGCGCGGTCGGCCGAATCTCCTCCGAGCATGGCGCCCCAGCCGAGCAACCCCGCGCCGACTCGAAAGCCGGCAGCCGGGTGGCGAGGTCACCGAGATGGCGGTCGATGCGCGACGCCCCGGGACCGACGGGTCAGCCGTGCCTGGCCGCCGACATGCTGACCGGGCCATGCGCAGGGGCGTCGAGGCGTGCGCTCACGGGCGGGACAGCGGACTCGCCCAGCGGCCCTGCGACGTCGTCCCCCCTGAGGGAACCGTGGACATCCTGCCCAGGCATGCCGGCGTCGTGCCGGCGGCGGCGCAGGGTCAGCATGCTCGCCGCCCCGGTCACCGCCCCGGCCGCGAAGGCAAGGACGAGCGCTTGCCGAGCGGTGGACTTTGTCTTGCGTGCCATGACTACCCCTGAATCCAATTTGAGCGGATAGTTCTGATTGTCAGACTCGGCGGCCCGAACCACGCACCTAATCGGCGGACTTGCATGGACGCGACAGAGGTTGAAAGGCTCCGGCCGCCCATGAGTTCCCAGCTGGACGGCCATGTCGATGCCCCGTAGCCGGTGCACAGCGATCCGATCCGGGGGCGAAGGCGCTGGCCAATCACACACCTCCGGTCCCGACGTGATCCGCGTCGAATGCCGTCTCGGCGGGCGGGTCGGTGTGGCGGCAGGCCCAGGGCCCGCACCCCCTGGACCGCGCTGGTCTGCGGACTCGGGCACGCTGTTCTTCCTGTCCGACCGCACCGACCGCGGTACCCCGCAGGTGCACAGGCTCACCCTCGCCGACGGCACGATGACCGCGTTGACCAGCTCGCGCGCTGGCATCATCGACCACCTGCCGCTCGCGGACCCCAAACTGGTCGCTCTGCTCGCCGAGGATGAACCCGCCGAGCAGGACGCGTGCCGCCCCGGGGGCCATGACGACGCCAATGTCATCGGCGAGCGCGAGCCGCGCGCCCGGTTGCGGCTGCTCGATCTGAGCACGGGCCAGGTCATCACCCCGGACGCCTCGATGGCCTTGCCACCACCCCTACCGGCGAGGAGATCGCGGCACTCACCGGCACCCGTTACCAACCCGCGAACGTTCACGTCGGGCCACCGACCGGGCCAGCGCCCCGGCAAAGTCGCGGAGTGTCCGATCCCGCCCGACGTTTCATCCGCCTTCCGGGAATCCCGTTCCGCTCCTTGCGGATGACCTGAGATCCTGGCCAGGGCCCCGGTCTCGCCGGCCCTCAGCTGTGTCTCCTCTCCCCGTACCCGCCCCGGGAGGTCGCTGCTACGCCGCCCCGTACACCGGGCAGCCGGGCGGCGGCCTGACGAAATCCCCCCACCCGGTCGGGGACCTGCCCTTCAGCCCCTATGGAGCTGCCCCGTCCACGCTCCCCCTCCACCGACAGCACAAACGGGGCAGCTCCAAAGGAACCAACGCAGGACACGCCGACCCGGCAAAGACCGACCCGGCAGGGGTCGATCATGTCGGCAGCGCGCGCATCCCATGGGGCCTGCCAAGCCGGAGACCCTCACGACTTTGCCGGGGCCCTGCCGGTGGGACGCTGCGAAAGATCACTGACACCCGCCCGGAACTGGGAGGCATCGCTCTCGGCACTCAGCAGCCGCTGGCCTACCGTGCCGCCGACGGCCTCGATCTGGACGGCCTGCTCGTACTACCCGTCGGAAAACCCGCGTCGGACGGCCCGTTTCCGCTGGTCACAATCGTGCACGGAGGCCCGTACGATCGCTACGCCGATCGTTGCCAGCTGTTCTGGGACCCCAGCGCGCAGTGGGCTGGCCACCGCCGGCTACGCGGTGTTCCTGCCCAACCCGCGCGGCGGTCAGGGCCGCGGCCACCAGTTCGCCGCCAGCGTCGCCGGTCGGGTCGCCCAGGAGGAGTGGACCGACATCCTGACCGGCATCGACCTGCTCATCACCGAGGGCATCGCCGACCCCGATCGGCTGGGCATCGCCGGCTGGAGCCACGGCGGGTTCATGGCGGCCGGGGCCATCGGCCAGACCGTACGGTTCCGTGCCGCGTTGGCCGGTGCCGGCGTCATCGACTGGGGCATGCTCGCCGCGACCGGGGAGAACGGCCAGTTCGAAGCCGCGCTCGGTGGCAGTACCGGCTGGTCCGGCATCGTTCCGCATCCACATGACGCGGTCAGCCCGATCTCCTTCGCCAGCCGCATCCGCACGCCGATGCTCATCCTGCACGGCGCCGAGGACACCAACGTCCCCCTCGGCCAGGCCGTGTACTTCCACCGGTCGCTGCGCCACTTCGGCGTCGAGCACGAGTTCGTGATCTACCCCAGGGAAGGCCACCCGATCCGGGAACGCAACCTCCAACTCGACGTCATGCGCCGGACCCGTGCCTGGTTCGACCGCTGGCTTCGGCCCTGACCGGGGGGCACGTGGTCCTGGTGTCGTTGCTTTCCGTAATGATGACGCTCGACGGCCGTCCTGGCGTGACCTAGGTCACCGCGTTGCCTCACATTGGACCGCTGCCCGACCCCGTCCGGAGCGCACCCGAACCAGCCGGACCTGCGACTCCCGCAGGTCCGGCCCTTCTCATCCCGCCGGCCCGGGCCCGGTACGCCCACCGTCGCCCGGCCGGCGGAGCCCTGTCGTGTCGGTCACTACTGTTAGCGTGCGCTGCGTCGTCGATCATGGTCGATTCCTCATGAATCCAACTAATTTGTCACTGCGGAGGGTATTCCTGATGAGCTGGCTACCGGCGGGAGACTCGTACGAGATCTCTCTCCTGGACGGAAAGGTGGCGGCCCGGTCCACCGGCCCGCGGGCAGCCGGCCGTCCGCTGAAGACCCTGCCGAAGGCGCTGCGCGACAACCCCGAGGTGGACCGGCTGCGCCAGCTCGCCCAGTGGCTGGACCGGCACGCCGCCGAATGCCTGGCCCGGGTCGACGCCTGGGTGACGTCCTCGCTGCCGGTGCCGACCGGGCTGCTGGCCCGGGTCTGGCCGGACCCGGCCTGGCGGGACGCGCTGCGTGACCTCGTCGTGCTCGGGGACGATCCGGCCGAGCCGGGCTTTCTGAGGGACGTCACCGACACCGGTGACCTGCGCGTGGTCAACCTCGACGGGGAAACCGTCCGGTTCTCGCCGGCCAGCGCCACGCTGCCCCACCCGGTGCGCCTGGCCGACCTGGCCGACCTGGCCGAGTTCGCCGACGAACTGGACGTCACCCAGCGGGTCGAGCAACTACACCGGGGCACCTGGGGCAGGCCCGCCAACCTGAAGGACCGTGACACCACGATCACCGACTTCCGCGGCGCCACGGTCCCCAACCGGCTGGCCGCCCGGGCTGCCACCCTCGGCTACCGGGTCTCCGGCTCGCAGGTCAAGTGCCGGGTCTGGGAGGCAGGCCGCACGGTCGAGGCCGCCATGTGGTTCGACGAGGACTACTGGGACTCCGAGGCGACCCTGGGCGCGCTTTCCTGGTCGGTCGTGGATGGACCGACGCTGCGGTTGACCGAGGTCGGGCCGGTGGCCTGGTCGGAAGGAATGCGGATGGCGACGGCCCTGTCCGGCGCCGTGACCGGAACGGGGACGAAGGAGTGACCGGGATGACGACCATGTCGGGCGAGGATTCGGCCGAGAGCCTGCTGGCCGCCGGCGCGGTGCTGCCGACCGGCACCGCCGGGGCCGGCGACCGGGCTGTGCCCCTCACCGCCCGCACCTACCGGCACCCGGCCCTCGACGACCGTGTGGTGGTCCGCCTCGTCGACGCAGCCCTGGGCGAGGGCGAGGACATCGCCGTGGGGTTCCTCGGCCTGGCGCTGGGTGCCGAGCCGGCCGTCGTCGGGCTGGGCCTGCGCCGTCCGTTGGCCTTCCCGGAGTGGGTGCTGGTGCACCACCCGGCGGACGGCCGGCACGCGTTGGCGGTGGTGCCGGAGTTGCAGAAGCTGGCCAAGCAGGTGCGGTCGCGGCCGAAGGCCGCCCTGGACGGGCACCAGAGCATCGCCGACCGGTTCGTCCGTACGCTGCCGCACCTCCTGCCGACGTTCTTCGAGCAGGCGGCGCGGGTGTTCCTGGCCGCCGGGCAGGACACCTACGCGACGCAACTGTTCAACAAGGCGCGCAAGGCGGAGGCGCAGCACGGCCTGCCGGTCGACCTGAACCGGCTGGACGAGGTCTACGTGGAGTTCGCGTCGGCCAGGGTGGTGTCTGCGACCGCGTTGGCCGGCTACGCGAAGGAGCTGTCCGCACAGTTGCCGGCCGACGAGGCGCTGGAGCGGTTCTGCCGGCTGGCGCTGCGGTCCGCGGCCGCCGGCGTGGTGCCGTCCGCGCAGTCGGCCAACGCGGTGAACCGGCTGGTCAGGGCCGCCACCAAGGCCGCTGGCAGGGCCGGCGCCGCCGCCGTCGCCGACCGCGAGGCGGCCTACCTGACCGAGCTGCTCCGGCTGCCGGTGGCCGTTGAGGCGCCGGCCGGCTGGTGGAAGGCGCACCTGCCGGCGGTGACGGCGCTGGCCGGCCGCGACCCGGCGATCCGCGGCAGCCTGCTCGACCTGATGCCCACCGACCGGGACAACCTGGTCACGTGGCTGGCCCTGTTGACCGACACCGGCGCGCTCGCCGGACTGTCCGACCCGGACGCGCCGGACACGGCCCGCCCGCAGGACGGCTCCGTCGGCTGGCTGCGCCGCTTCGTGGGCCGAGCCAACTCCGGCCACCACCGCGGCCGGATGTCGGAGCTGTACCCACTCGTCGAGCGGATGGCCGACCGGCTGCGCGCCGAACTGGCCGACAGCGGCGAGACCCTCGCCGCCGAGGGCGACCTGGACCTGCTCGACCTGCTGCTCGCCCTCGACCTGCCGGTGGCCCCGCCGAAGAAGGGCGCCTCCCTGGACCTGGCGCATTGGGCCAAGGTCGAGGGAACGCGGGATCTGCTCGCCGTGGCCGGTGACGACCGATTCACCGGGGCCCTGCGCCGGGGCCTCGACCAGCTCGACGACCAGCAGCACGCCCTGCGTCGGATGGTCGGGACGCGGGGCATCCGGCCGTTGCTGACCGACTGGCTGCGGGCCCGGATCCGTGACCGGTTCGCCACCGGCCTGCCGTATCTGCCGGAGTCGGTGGACTGGCTGGGCAGGCTCCCGGTCGAGGCGCTGCGCCTGGTGTCCGACGACCTTGGCTGGGCCGGTGACCCCGGTCAGGGCGGCGACCTCGGCCATGCCCTCGGCGTCGACCTCACCGAGCGCGTCACCCGCAGCCTGCGCGGCGGGCTCATCGACGAGCTGGGCTGGCCGGACTGGGAGTTGGCCTGGCAGGAGGTGACCGGCGGCGACCACCGGGTCGAGCTGACCCGGCAGGAAGCCTGGCCGTACGTGATCCTGGGCGGGCCGACCACGGTGCGCGTGCTCGGCGCCGAGGGCATCGTGCTCCGCCACGACCTGCGCATCCCGGCCGGCGACATGTGGGGCCAGCCCGGCTACCACTACGTCGACGGCCACCTGCTGGTCTTCTGGCGTTCCCAGGAGCTCGACTACGACCTACGCGGCTACTGGCACTCGTCGCCCGGCGAGCCGCAGCCCATCCACGGCTCTTCCCACGGCAGCCAGCGGCGCGGGAGCCAGATCACCCTGCCGCTGGCCGGCGGCGGGCGGACCACCGGCGACGGCGTGCTGCACGTCGGTGACACCGCTGTCCCGGTGCAGCTGCCGGTCATCACCGACGGCACCTCCCACTGGGTCTACCGCTCCAGCGAGGACGACGGCAACTACGGCTGGCACGAGTACGACCCGGCCAGCAACACCCACGGCCGGCGCAGCCTGCCCCGGTTCCTCGTCGACCTCCCGATCGGCGGAGGCCACCTCAAGGAGTCGGCCAGCTGGCTGCGGCCGGCCCTGTCCGACCGGGCCACCCCGGCCGCCGTTCCGGTGGACGGCCTGCTCGGCTGGCGGGTGGTCACCCTGCCGGACGGCTCGGTACGCGGCGAGGACCTGGCCGGTCGTACCGTCACCGTGGCCCCGGGACAGGAGCCGATCGCGGCGCTGGTGCTGCCCGGCGACGACCGGCCACGGGCCGTCCTCAAGGGTCTCGTCCTGGTCGACCCGGACGGAGCGGTGTCGGCTGCAGCCGGTCCGCCGTCCAGCCGGGACTACACCCCCGCCGTGGTTCCGCTGCCGGGGCGGAGCTTTCTCGGCAACATGCTGCCCCGGGACCCGGACGGCTCCACCGCGCTGCGCCGGATGGACCGGGACACCGCCGCCGTGCTGCTCAAGGCAGCCCTCGACGAACGCCGCGCCGCCCTAGCCGAAGAGGCCGCGCGGGCCGCCGCCCAGGCGGCGACCCGGTCCCGGTTGACCGTGGCCACGCAGGCCATAACCGGCCTTCCCGTCGCCGTTCCGGCGTCCATGGTCGGCGCACCCGCCGGCACTCCCGGTTCCGGACCATCCACCTCCGGTTCCGGACCATCCACCTCCGGCGGGGACGACAAGGACGCGCTGGTCGAGCTGGTCCGCTCGACGGTGCCGGCAATCAGCCACGACGCGGTGCTGGCCGGGGTGGCCGGGGTGCTGCGGCTGGCCGCCCGGGTGCGCACCGACCTGGACGTGCTGACCGAGCGACTCGCCCGGTCGTTGTCCGCCCCGAAGACGGTGGCGCCGGCGACCACCGCGACCGGACCCACCGACGAGCAGCTCAACCTGGCGCTGGACGGTCTGCGCGGCTCGGCCCACAGGGCGAACGGTTCGACCCACGCCTTCACCCAGTTCCAGGCATTCGCCGCCCAGCGCTCCGCCACCACCGGGAGTGGACCGGCCGTACGGCTGCACCTCGACGGACCGTCGCTGCCGGACGCTCTGGACTGGTGGCCCGTGCTCGGCGGTGTCGCGGCCGTCGCCTACCGGGCCGTCGCGGCGGTCACCCCGGACGAACACCGGGAGACGTTGCGCGCTCTGCTCACCGAGCTGGACCGGCTCGACCTGAGCGCGGCGGCCGAACCGAACCGGTGGCGCCGGTTCACCCTGCACCTGCTGGACGACGACCTGAACAACCCCGATGGCACGCGCCGGTACCCCAGGCCGGGCATCCTGCCGTTGCCCGACGGGGCGTTCATCGCCGTCCTCAACTCCAGCGGCACGGCCACCGGCTACCGCTTCGACGCGCTGCACCACGACCCGGCCGGCGCGTTCGCCGTGCCCGAGCCGTACACGGTGCAGTCCTCGGTGCCGGTCGGTGACGAACGGCCGGCTGGCTGGCTGGCCGGTTTCCTGACCGAGTGGGCCGCGCGCGGCCCGCTGCCCTGGCGGCCGGAGGCGGCCGAGCAGTTCGCCGAGCTGACCGGCGTCACCCCCACCGCTGCGAGGCTGGTGCTGGCCGGCCTGCCGTACGCGGACTCGGCGAACACCGTGCCGACCGAGTTGCGCAGGGCGCTCGGGGTCAAGCAGGCCGGCGAGGTCAAGCTGGCCTTCGGGATCCTGAACGAGGCCGGCCCGCAGCTCCGGCGGGCCGTGGTCTCGGCGCTGCTGCCGGACGACCCGGCCCGGCTGTGGACGGACGGCCCGGCCGTGGCCGCCGCCGCGGCGGTCTGGAACGCCGCCCTGGGGCAGCGGGTGGTGGTGCCCGAACAGTTGCTCGCCGAGGCGGTGCGCGCGGTCCGAACCGGCTGGGGGCCCGCGAAGGCGTTGCCGGCACTGCTCGATCCGGCCCGCTCGGTCGAACTGCGCACCGACCTGGCCTTCGAGATCAGGGGCGACCGGGCCCGGCAGGTCGACGGCCGGGCAGCGGGTTTCACCGGGGAGGTGCTGCGCTCCACGATCGCCCTGGCGGCCTGGGTCGCCCACCACGCGCCGGCCGGCGACCCGTGCCGGGCCGCGTTGCCGGCCGCGCTGGCCGTGATCCGGGACCGGCTGGCCAACCCCGGCCTGCTGCTCGACCTCGACCAGTACGTCTCCCTGCCCGAGTTCCGGCAGGTGGCGGGCACCCCGTCGGAGACCGGTCCGGGCTGGGAACGCTACGGCGCCATCGTCCTGGCCACCCACGACAGCCAACCGTCGCCCGCGCTGCGGCCGGACCTGCTCGACGCCGACGGGACGGACCCGTACCTGCCGGCGCTGCGGTCGGACGCGGCCAAGCCGTACCCGATGGAGGTGGCGTTGTGCCTGGTCCGTGACCCGCGGTTCGCGGCGCTGCTCGGCGACCCGGGGGAGCCGGCCGGCGGCGCGCGGACGGCGGATGGGACCTGGTGGCCGCAGGATCCGACCCGGTCGGTGCCCGACATGGTCGCCGAGGTGGCCGGGGAACACGGCTTGGGCGTCGACGCGGCGGTGGTGTACCTGATGTTGCTGGCCATGCCGGACCCGACCGACCGCAACACGGCGAAGTGGACCGGCTGGAAGCCGGCCCGGCTGAAGGCGGCCCGCGCCGAGCTGACCGGCACCGACCTGGTCATCGAGGCCAGTCGGTCCCGGGCCGGCCGGTCGCTGTTCCTGCCCGGCCCGTGGCTGGAGCGCGGCAGCGGACAAGCGCCGATCGAGGGCTGGAAGACCGCCCTGTTCGACCTCGCACCCGATGGTACGGCCGGGCTCGGCGTGACCGTGCCGTTCGAACCGGCCGCCAGCCTTTACCAGCGGGCCTGGCAACGCCTCCGCGACGGCGACCGGCCCCGGTTCGACAACCTGCCCACCCGCGGCACCCGCCGCTGACCCCCGTCCGAACCAGAAAGAGATCGAGGAACATCAGTGACCGTGACGGAACACGTCCGCCCCACCGCGGCGTCGGAGACCGCCGCCCAGGTCCTCTCCGCCGAACAGCGGTACGCCGACGAGCTGGACTTCCTGGCCGCGTACGACGGCGGGGCCCGGCCACCGGGCTGGGCGCTGACCCCGCGCGCCGTGGTCACCTTCATCCAGGGCAGCGACGGCGAGGCGTTGAAGCTGCCCGCCGACCGGCGCACCGGCCCGGCCGAGACCGAACTGCCGGCCAGCATGACCATCCCGGCGAAGTTCGTCGGTGAGCGGAGCCTGGTCGAGCGGTGCGTGGTCACCCTGGCCGGCGAGCGGGGCCTGCTGCTGGTCGGCGAGCCCGGTACCGCCAAGTCGATGCTGTCCGAGCTGCTGGCCGCCGCGGTCTGCGGCACCAGCGCGCTGACCGTGCAGGGCACCGCCGGCACCACCGAGGACGCGTTCCGGTACGGCTGGAACTACGCCCTGCTGCTCGCCCAGGGCCCGACCCCGCAGGCGCTGGTCGACTCGCCGGTGCTGACCGCGATGCGTACCGGCCGGGTGGTCCGGATCGAGGAGGTCACCCGCTGCCTGCCCGAGGTGCAGGACGCGCTGGTGTCCCTCCTGTCCGACCGGCGGATGAACGTGCCGGAGCTGAGCGGCACCGAGGACGGCCTGATCCGCGCGGCACCCGGGTTCACCGTGATCGCCACCGCCAACCTGCGGGACCGGGGCGTGTCGGAGATGTCCTCGGCCCTCAAGCGCCGGTTCAACTTCGAGACCATCCACCCGATCTCGGACGTGGACACCGAGACCGACCTGGTCCGCCGGCAGGCCACCGCCGCCGTGCAGCGCGCCGGCGCGGCCTACACCGTGGACGACGCGGTGCTGGACGCCCTGGTCACCGTGTTCCGTGACCTGCGTTCCGGCCGGTCGGGCGAGGGCTGGGACGTGGAACGGCCCGGCACGGTCATGTCCACCGCCGAGGCGGTTCAGGTGGCGGCGTCGCTCGGGTTGGCCGCCGCGTACCTGCCCGGCGGGGACGCGCTCGACCTGGTGCCCGGGCACCTGCTCGGCGTGGTCCGCAAGGACGACCAGAACGACCACGCCCGGCTGCTCGGCTACTGGGACGGCCCGGTCCGCCGCCGCGCCGAGGACGGCTCGGCGATGTGGCGCCGGCTCTGGGACCTGCGGGAGAACCTGCGGTGACGACCGTATCCCGCACATCGCCCGGTGGGGCTCCGCCGACCACCGACCCGCCGACGGCCGACCCGCGAGCCGTGGTCGACGCGCTCGCCGGTTCGGTCCGGCCGTACCTGATCGGGGTGCGGCATCACAGCCCGGCCCTGGCGGCGGTGCTCCCGGCACTGCTCGACGCCGCCGGGGCCGAGGTGGTCTGTATCGAGCTGCCGGCCGACTTCCAGGGCTGGCTGCCGTACCTGTCCGACCCGGCCGCCCGGGCCCCGCTGGCCCTGGTCGGCAGCAACGGCGCGGACGGGCCGATGGGGTTCTACCCGTTCGCCGACTTCTCCCCGGAACTTGCCGCGATCCGCTGGGCCCGGCAGCGCGGCGTCGAGGTGGTCTGCTGCGACCTGCCGCTGGCCGACCCCGGCTGGACCGCCGACACCACCGACCCGGCCCCCGGGTCCGAGCCGACTGCCGGGTCCGAGCCGACCGCCGGTGGCGATCCCGCCCCGGACACCGGTGAGCCGGTGCCCGGCCTGCGTCGGTCCGGCTACGCCGCCGCGCTCAGCGCCAGCGGCACCGGTCGGGACGGTGACGACCTGTGGGACCGGGTGGTCGAGGTACGTGCCCCGGGCTGCTCGCCCGAGGCGGTCCGCCGGGCCGCCCTCGCCGTCGGCTGGGCGATGCGTACCGACAGCGCCAGCGGCGACGGCGTACCGGCCCGGGACCTGGCCCGCGAGCGGCACATGCGCCGGGTGCTGGCCGAGGCCGGCGCGGACGGCCGGCGGGTCGCCGCCGTCATCGGCGCCTTCCACGCCCCGGCCCTGCTCGCCGCCCCGTCTAGCGACACCGACACCGATGCCGACGCCTGCGGCGGTCCGGCCCGGACGGCCGGCGGTGCCGTCCCGGCCGGTCCGGTCCGGTCCGTGACGACCCAGCGCGGGCCGGCCACCACCCCCGGCGGCGGCACGGCGGTCACCTCGCTGGTGCCGTACGCGTTCGACCTGCTCGACTCCCGGTCCGGCTACCCGGCCGGGATCCGCGACCCACGCTGGCAGCAGTCCGTCTTCACCGCCGCCGGCGACCCGGAACGGATCCGGGCCGCCGCCGCCCGGGCGGTCACCGACCTGTGCCGGGAACTCCGCTCGGCCGGTCACACCGCCGGTACCGGCGAGGCCGCCGAGACGGTACGGCTGGCCGGCGACCTGGCCCGGCTGCGGGACCTGCCCGCCCCGGGACGGGGCGAGGTGCTGGAGGCGGTGACCACCGTGCTCGGCCAGGGTGAACTGCTCGGCCGGGGCCGAGCGCTGGCCAAGGCGCTGGAGACCGTGCTGGTCGGCGCCGAGCGGGGCCGGATCGCCCCCGGTACGCCCCGGTCCGGGCTCGGCCCCGCGGTCGAGGCGGAACTCGCCGCGCTGCGGCTGCCCGACCCGGACAGCCCGAAGTCCCGCGAGGTCCGGCTCGACCCGCTGCGCACCGAGCTGGACGGGCGGCGGGAGATCCTGCTGCAACGCCTCCAGGTCTGCGGCGTCGGCTACGGCGAGCCGATCGCGGTGTCCGGCACCGGCGACGGTGCTGCCCTGACCACCCGCTGGCAACTGGCCTGGACGCCGTCCGTGGCGGCCCGGCTGGACCTGGTCGGCGTACGCGGGGTGACCGCGGCGCTGGCCGCGGCCGGCACCTTGCGGGAGCGGTTTCGCCGGGAGGTCGCCGACGGCGGCCCCACCGCCGAGCGGCTGCTGACCGGGCTGCGCGACGCCGCCCGGTGCGACCTGCCCGAACTGGTCACCGACCGGCTCGAGCTGGCCGCCGCGGTGCTGCCGGGCACCGGCACGCTGCCCGAGCTGCTGGCCGCACTGGACCTGCTGGAGGCGCTGCGCCGGGAGCATCTGCCCGGCACCACCGCCGACGGCCGGGCCCGGGCGGCCGAGCTGGCCGTCGTGCTGTTGGACGCGGCGGTCCGCGGGCTGCCCGGCCTGGCCGGCAGCGACGCCGCAGCCGACGCCGCCGCGCTGGTCGACCTCGCGGTCCGGGCCGGCGAGGACCGGATCGGCCTGCGCCTGGACGAGGCCCTCGGCTACCTGGCCCGGGCCGGATCGTCGCTGATCCAGGGCGCGGCCCTGGCCGCCCGGGTGCTGCTTGAGCTGACCGATCTGGAGACCCTGGGCACCCGGGTGGCCGGCTGGATCGACGCGGCGACCGGACCGGACACCCGCCGGCACCTGCACCGGCTGCTCGGTGGGCTGCTCACCGCGGCGCACCCGCTGCTGCAGTCCGCCCCGGCTGCGTTGGACCCGCTGCTGGAGCGGATCGAGCGGCTCACCGACACCGAGTTCCTGGACCGGCTGCCGGCCCTGCGTGGCGGGTTCGACGTGCTCACCCCGGCGGCCCGGGGTCGGCTGCTGCACACCGTCACCGAACGGCTGGGTGACCGGCTCGATCTGGTCCTGTCCGCCCCGCCCGAGCTGCTGGCCCGCTGGGCTGCCGCCGACGCGGCCGGCCGGGCCGCCCTGGTCGCCCGCAGCATCCCGATCCCGGGCACGCCGACCGGCTCCGCCGCCACCCCCGCCGCCAACCCTGCCGGCGTTGAGCCCGGACGGGAGACGCCGGCCGCCCGGCTCACCCCCACGGACCGGTGGCGGCTGCTGCTCGGGCGGCAACCCGACCGGTTGCCGGCCGACGCCCGCCGCTACGCCCGCGCCCTGGATGAGCTGTACGGAGCGGGCCAGGGCGAGGGCGTCACCGACCTCGGCCAGGCGGCCGGCGGCGGCCAGGAAGCCTCCTTCCCGACCGCGCGCGAGTGGGCCGACGAACTGGAGGCGTTGTTCGGCACCGCGGTACGTGAGGAGGTCATCGCCCGAGCGGCCGAGAGCGGCCGTACCGACGTGCTCGCCGAGCTCGACCCGGCCACGGTACGCCCTTCGATGGAGCTGCTGACCTCGGTGCTGTCGCTGGCCGGTGGCCTGCCCGAGGGGCACCTGGCCAAGCTGCGGCCACTGGTCCGGCGGCTGGTCGAGGAGCTGACCAAGCAGTTGGCCACCCAGGTGCGTCCGGCGCTGACCGGGCTGACCAACCCGCGTCCGTCCCGTCGTCCCGGTGGCCGGATCAACCTCGCCCGTACGCTTCGGGCGAACCTGGCGCACACCCAGCGGCTCGGCGACGGCCGGACGGTGGTGGTGCCGGAACGTCCGATCTTCAACACCCGGACCCGCAGGGAGGCCGACTGGCGGCTGGTGCTGGTGGTCGACGTGTCCGGCTCGATGGAGGCGTCGGTGGTGTGGTCGGCGTTGACCGCCGCCGTGCTGGCCGGGGTGCCCACCCTGTCCACTCACTTCCTCGCCTTCTCCACCGAGGTGGCCGACCTGACCGACCGGGTCGACGACCCGCTGTCGCTGCTGCTGGAGGTGCGCGTCGGCGGCGGTACGCACATCGCCGCCGGGTTGGCCCACGCCCGCTCGCTGGTGACCGTGCCGAGCCGCACCATCGTCGCGGTGGTCAGCGACTTCGAGGAGGGCTATCCGCTGGCCGGGCTGCTCGGCGAGGTCCGCACGCTGGCGAGTTCCGGCGTGCACCTGCTCGGCTGCGCCGCGCTGAACGACAGGGGAGTGCCCTGCTACTCGGTACCGGTCGCCGAGCAACTCGTCGCGGCCGGGATGCCGGTCGCCGCTCTCAGCCCGCTCGAACTCGCCCGCTGGGTGGGCGACCGCATCCGCGGAGGATCACGTTGACGGACCGCACACCCACCGCCGCGGACATCGACCGGTTGCCGCCGGTGCTGCCGGGGGTCGCCGCCGCGGCGGTGGCGGCCCTGCCACCTAGGCTGCACAGGCGGCTGGACGCCACCGTCGGACGGCTGACCGGTGTACCGGTCGGCCGGGTCGACGGCGGCGTATCGGTGCACTGCGGCGCCGAGGCCCTGGTCACCCTGACGCCCGGACCGACCGGCGCGGTCACCGATCCGCACCAGGCGCGGTGCAGCTGCCTGCTGGCGCCCCGCTGTCTGCACCGGACCGCGGTCCTGGTCGCCTGCCCGATCGCCGACCTGGCCACCCACCCCGATCCGGCGTCCACCGCCGCATCGTCCAGCCCGGACGGCCCTGGCGTGGCCACCGGGCGCACCGGGGGACCGGCTGGCCCGGCCGCCGGTCGTACCAGCCGGAACACGGCACCGACGAAGGCGCAACGGGCCGCCGCGAGCGCGCTGTGGCGGGCAGCCGCCGCGGTGCTCGCGGCCGGCGTGCCGGCCGCCGGCGCGGTTCCCCAGGCCGAACTGCTGCGGGCCGCGCACAGCGCCCGGCTGGCCGGCCTGCCGAGGGCCGAGAGCGCGGCGCTGCGCACGGTACGTGGCCTGCGCGCCCACCGGGAACGACAGGCCGGCCACCGGCTGGCCGAGCTGGTCGAGGTGCTGCACGACCTGCTGTACGTGGCCGGCCGGCTGGCCGCCGGCGATCCCGACCCGGCGCTGGTCGGCATCCTCCGGCGGGCCTACCAGCCGGACGGCACGTTGGAGGTGTACGGCGTCTGCCGGGAGCCGGTGATCAGCGCGAACGGGTACGCCGGGGTGGTCACCCACCTGGTCACCGCCGACGGGCGCCGGCTCTCCTTCGGCGACGTGAAACCGGGCGGCCCGGACCGGGCACGGGACTGCGCCCGGGCGGTCACCGAGATGGGCGCGGTCGCGGTCAACCACTCGGTGCTGGCCCGTGGCGGCCTGCGGATCACCGGCACCACCGTCTCCCCGGACGGCCGGCTCGGCGCCGGCAAGGGGGTCCGGGCCAGCCCGCTCACCGGGACCGACTGGTCCACCGGGCCGCTGGCGGAACTGTTCGCCCGCCCGCTCGCCGAGGTGGTGACCGCCCAACTCGCCGCCGACGACCCGGAGGACCCGGACCGGGCCGGTGCCGCGCTGGTCGGCGGTGACCTGATGGTGGTGGGTGCTGTCGGTGACCAGGTGCTGGCCCGCGAGCTGGCCCCCGCCACCGAGGCCGGAGCGGACCGGGTGCCGGTGCCGGACGGGCCGGTGATCCGGCTGGCGCCGGTCGACTCCCACCCGATGCTGGCCCACGTGGCCAACCTGCGGCGGCTCGCCTCCCGGCCGGGCCTGCGGATCCGGGTGGTCGGCCGGCTGGACCCGGACCGGGCCAGCACGCTGCACCCGCTCGCGGTCGGCCCGGTGCCCGGTGCTGCCGCGACGCTCCGGCTGCCGACAGGCTGGCACGGCCGGCTGGACCTCGGCTATGACGAGATCCAGGGCAGCCACCTACCGCCGCGCGAACCGGCCGCGATGACCGAACCGGTTCTCGCCGTCGACGCCGACGCGGTCGCGGAGTCCCCGCTGTGGCGGGTCCGCAGGCTGGTGGAGCTGGCCGTCTCCGGCGGTCGCCGCGCCGTCGCCGAGGCGGCCCGCGGCGAGGGCACCGGGCTGGCTGGTCCGCTGCGCCGCGCAGGCTTCACCACCGCCGCCGCTGTGACCGCCGTGCTCGCCGACGAGTCCGACCGGCGCGGTCGCGATGCGTTCGGTCGGCTCAACGATCCCGACCCGGACCGGTACGCCTGGGCCTGGCTCGCCACGACCGCCCACCTCGCCGCCACCGAGCGGGAGCTGATCCGGTCCTCCTGGACCGCCCCACCCGTCGGCTGACCTGCCGGAATCCGAGGTTACTGAGCTCCGGGCCGATGGGTGGCAGGCCAGGTGACCGCAAACCGCGGATCACCTGGCCCCGGCGCCCGCCCGAGCCGGGCGGGCGCCGACCCTTCCGGACGGACGTCGTCAGCCGTTGTTGTCGATCAGGCTGGCGATCTCGTTGTAGATCAGGTGTGCCTTCGCGCCCTGGTTCGACGGGCAGCCGCCGAGGTGGTGCAGGGCGACCACCCGGTGGCTGGCGTTCAGCACCGGCGAGCCCGAGTTGCCGCCGGAGGTGTCACAGCTGTAGCTGATGTTCGAGGTGTTGTAGTTCGCGTTCCGCACGCTGCACGTCGTGCCGTTCTGGGTGTCCTCGTAGATCGACAGTCGCTTCGGGCTGCCGTCGCCGTGCCCCGGAATATAGATCCGCGTGCCGTTGGTGGTGGCGGTCGTCGCCAGGTACAGCGTGCCGAACGCCTGGATGTTGGCGAAGTTGTTCACCGAGTACAGCGTGTAGTCCAGGTCGCCGGAGCCGCCGCTGCTCACCTTGTAGAGGGTGGCGCCGCTCACCTTGGTGCCGGCGCCGGGGTTCGCGCCGCCGCAGGTGGCGCACTGGTAGTTGAACTGCATCTCGCTGCCGCTGACGGCGGCCTGCGTCGAGAAGCAGTGCTTGTTGGTCAACATCCGGTTGGTGTTGCCGACCCGCCAGGTGGTGCACATCCCACCGCCGCTGATCAGCAGCCGCGCGACCGCCCTGCCGCGGGCGTACTCGGTGGGGTGGCTGCTCTGGTAGCAGACGGCGTCGCGGCGCGCGTCGGTGCTGCAGACGGACTGCGTGGAGAAGTTGTGTGCCGCGATCTCCGCGCGGTCGTAGCCGCGCCAGAACCGGTCGATGGTCGCGGCGTTGCCACGGGAGAGGCGGCTGCTGTGCAGCGTCACCACCGCGGTGTCGCCCTCCACCGACATCGCCCAGAAGCCCGGCTGTCCGTCGGTGGTGTAGTCCGAGCCGGTCGCCCGGTTGAGGTTGCGGTCGTACCGGTGGCTCTCCCGGCCGTCGGGGCTCGACACGGTCACGTGGTCGCCGGGGGCCAGTCGCAGTGCGCTGAAGTGCACCTTGACGTACGAAGCACCGGGATGCCGGATGATCTGTTCCCGGCCGCCCCCGGCGTAGGACAGCGAGCCGCCCACGGTGCGCAGTTCACCGACCGTGGTGATGCCCTCGGCCGAGAACTGGTCCGATTCGGGTGCCCGCTCGGACTGTGGTGCGAGAGGCTGAACCGGGTACGCCTCGGCGGCGGGTACTGACAGGAAACTTAGCCCGAGTGTGCAGGCGCCGAGCGCGACCACCGCCGTTCGCAGACGGCGCAGGGTGTGCTTCATCGTCGCTCCTCCCCAGGAACCAGCACCCAGACGTGCTTTCAGCCTTCATACCCGAGGAAGCCAATACATGCAAATGTATCTATTGATTAGCCCTGCGCCGTGGGGAGGGCCGGCAAGGGCTCGGACACGTTGAGCCGTAGGGCGGCCGCGACCGCGCCCAGGGCGCCGCCCTCGTCGCCGAACTGGGCGGTCACGACGTCCAGGCGGCGCGGGTGACGGGGGATCGCCAGCTGACCGATCGCCGCCCGCACGGGCTCGAGCACCGCGTCGCCGGCGTGGGCCAGGGTGCCGCCGATGGCCACCTTGCCCGGGTCCAACTGCACCACCATCCCCGACAGGACCCGGCCGAGCAGCGTCGCGGCATGCCGAACCACGTCCTGGACGGTCGGCTCGCCGGCGCGTGCCCGCGCCACCAGGTCGGACGGGTCCGCGACGGTGACGCCGCGGCGGGCGCACCGCTCGATCAGCGCCGACGGGCGGATCAGCAGCTCGAGGCAGCCCCGGCCGCCGCACGGACAGGGTTCGCCGTCCGGCTCGACGCTGACATGGCCGATCTCGCCGGCGGCGCCGTGGGCGCCACGGGCGAGTCGGCCGTCGACGATCAGCCCCCCGCCCACGCCGTCACTCCACCGGACGTAGATGGCGTCCCGCACGTCACGGGTCGCGCCCCAGGTGCCTTCGGCCAGCGCCGCCAGCCGCGAGTTGTTGTCGGTGACGACGGCGACGCCGTACCGGTCCTGGATTCGCGCGCTGACCTGCTTCGCGGCCGCCGAAGGGCTGCCGCCGGCCGGACGGCCCCGGTCGGTCACCAGGCCGGGCAGGCCGAGGCCGATCGCCTCCAGCGCGCGCAGGTCGATGTCGTGCTCGTGCACGAGGTCGTCGGTCAGCTTGATCGCCGCGTCGGCGCGCCGGGCCGGGCCCGCAGTCAGCGTGACAGCGCGGCTGCCGCGGGCCAGGATGTCGTGGCTGAGGGTGGCGACGATGACGGTGATCGTCGCCCGGCCGAGGTCGATGCCGATGATCTGGCCGGCGGACGGGTTGAGGCTGACGGTCGTGGACGGACGCCCCCGGCCGCGGTGGCCGGAGAGCGCCGGCTCGCGCTCGACGACCACACCACGGGCGATGAGGTCGCCGATGATGTCGAACAGCGTGGTGCGCGACAACCCGGTCAGCCGGATGAGTTCGGCCCGGCTGACCGGGCCGGCGTTGCGGAGCTGGGCAAGCAGGGTCTCGGTGTGCGCGAGCCGCACGCGTTGCATGGCATCCGGTCGTTCGATCACCGCACCATCATGACCGACGCCTCCGCCGGCGTGCCGGTCCGGCGGCGTGCGGCGCAGCGGCCCCGTCGGGCAGCCCCGCAGCGGGGGCGGGCGTTTGTCCCCCTGCGTCGTACATCGGCCGTAGTGGCCGGAGGCCGGATGTCTTACGAGCACGGGCAGTGGCCTGGGCTCGGCAATTTTAGTCCGAAGGGTTGACAGGATTAATCGCGGCGCTCAAGATTCCCTTACCTTGAGCGCCGCCTCCCGGGCATGGGCGCCGACATCCGCCCTGGGCTACGGAGGACCACCGTGCCGATAGACGTTCAGCCGCCCCGGACCCGCGGGCCGGAAACCACCCGCGCGGCGTCCCCGCCGCGCCGCGCCGTGCCGCTGCTGGTGTGGAACGTGCTCGCCGTCGTGCTCGGCATCGGCATCTGGACCGTGCTCGCCCGGGCCGGGGTGTCGGGCCTTCCCGGGCCACGGGCGGTTGCCGTCCGCGCCGGTGAACTCGCCATGGACGGCACCCTGCTCGACGACAGCCTCGCCAGCCTGCGCCGGGTGCTCATCGGATTCGCGCTCGGCAGCGCCCTCGCGGTGCCGGTCGGCTTCCTCATGGGCTGGTACCGCACGGCGCGCGGCCTGATCGAGCCCTACGTGCAGTTCTTCCGCACGATCCCGCCCCTGGCCGTCATCCCGCTGGCCATCCTGCTCATGGGCATCGGGGAGACCCCGAAGATCTTCGTCATCTTCCTGGCCGCGTTCCTGTCCTGCGTCGTGTCCACGTACCAGGGCGTGGTGGGCGTCGACGCCACCCTGATCAACGCCGCCCGGGTGCTCGGTGCCGGGGACGCCGTGGTGTTCCGCCGGGTCGTCGTTCCCGCCTCCACCCCGTTCATCCTGGTCGGCATGCGCGTCGGCCTCGGCGCGGCTTGGGCGACCCTGGTGGCCGCCGAGCTGATCGCCGCGCAGGAGGGCCTCGGCTACCGCATGCAGCAGGCGCAGATCTACTACGACCTGCCGAGCATCTTCGTCGGCCTGATCACCATCGGCGTGCTCGGCCTGATCATGGACCGGCTTCTGCTCGTCGCGGAGAAGCGCCTCACCGGATGGCAGGAACGCCGATGACCGAGAAAATCTCCTTCCGCTCCACCAGCCGCGTCTTCGACGTGGGCGGCAAACCGTTCCACGCGCTGCAGGACGTCGACCTCGACATCGCCGACTGCGAGTTCGTCACCGTGGTCGGGCCGTCCGGCTGCGGCAAGTCGACCCTGATGAACATCGCGGCCGGCCTGATCGAGCCCACCGGCGGTGAGGTGCTCGTCGACTCTCGGCCGGTGAACGGGCCCAGCCCGGAACGCGGCGTCATCTTCCAGCAGTACGCGCTCTTCCCCTGGCTGACCGTGCGCCAGAACGTCGAGTTCGGTCTCCGCATCGCCAAGGTCGCGCGGGCCGAGCGGCGACGCCGGGCGCAGCACTTCATCGACCTGGTGGGCCTTACCGACTTCGCGGACGTGCTGCCCCGGATGCTCTCCGGCGGCATGCGGCAGCGCTGCGCGATCGCCCGCGCCTACGCCGTCGACCCGGGCATCCTGCTCATGGACGAGCCCTTCGGCGCCCTCGACGCCCTCACCCGGGTGCAGTTGCAGGATCAGCTGCTGGCCACCTGGGGCACCGAGCGCCGCACCGTCATGTTCATCACCCACGACGTCGACGAGGCCGTCTACCTCGCCAACCGGGTCGTCGTCATGGCTGCCAGGCCGGGGCGGGTGTACGAGGTCATCGACGTCGACCTGCCGTACCCGCGTACCGAGGCCGTCCGCCTCTCGCCGGAATTCTCGCGGATCCGCAATCGGGTCTGGCGCGCCGTCTACCACCAGACCCCTCAGGAAGGTGCATCACAATGAGCCCTCTCTCCCGTCGCGCCGTTCTGGCCGGCCTCGCCGGCTTCGGAACCGCCGCCGCCCTCGCCGCCTGCGGCGACGAGCAGTCGGGCTCCGGCTCCGGCTCCGCCGACGGCGAACCGGTCAAGCTGGGCTACATCGCCGACTTCACCGGCGCGAGCCTCATGGCGATCGCCCAGGACAAGAAGCTCTGGGCCCAGCACGGCCTCAAGCCGGACCTGAAGGTCTTCACAAACGGGCCCCTGCAGGTGCAGGCGCTCGGCGCCGGCGACCTCGACTTCGGCTACCTGGGCCCGGGCGCGATGTGGCTGCCGGCCTCCGGCAAGGCCCGCGTCGTCGCCATCAACTCGCTCGGCTTCGCCGACCGGGTCATCGCCCAGCCGGGCATCACCTCCATCGCCGCGCTCAAGGGCAAGAAGGTCGGCGTGCCGGAGGGCACCTCCGGCGACATGATGGTGCGGCTGGCTCTGCGCCGCGCCGGGCTCTCCATCGACGACGTCCAGAAGGTCGCGATGGACGCCAGCACCGTGGTCACCGCGTTCGGCTCCGGCCAGATCGACGCGGCCGGCATCTGGTACCCGCTCATCGGCACGATCAAGAAGCGGGTGCCGAACCTGGGGGAGCTGGCCAAGAACGAGGACTTCTACCCGGACATCAGCTTCCCGTCCGCCTACGTCGGGCGCAACGACGTGGTGACCGGCAAGCCGGAACTGGTGAAGAAGGTGATCGCCGTGCTGCGTGCCGCCAACGACGAGCGGGCGGCCGACGTGGACGGGGCCGTCGAGCTCACCGCGAAGTTCCTCAAGTCGGCGCCGGTCGACCAGCTGCGCGCCGAAGCCACCAACGCCCGGTTCCTGACGTCCGCGGAGCTCGCCGCCAAGTCCACCGACGGCACCGTCGCCGGGTGGCTCACCAGCCTCAACGGGCTCTTCAAGGACCTGGGCAAGCTGCCGAACGCGGTGGACCCCAGCACCTACTACGACGCCGCCGCGTACGCGTCCTGAACCTCGCTCCAGAAAGGAACAACCCGTGCGGCCCAACATCGTCTTCATCATGGCCGACGACCACGCCGCGCACGCCGTGGGCGCCTACGGAAGCAAGATCAACGAGACGCCGCACATCGACCGCATCGCGGCCGGCGGTGCGCTGCTGGAGAACTGCTTCTGCACCAACTCGCTTTGCGCGCCCAGCCGGGCCACCATTCTCACGGGCACCTACAACCACGTCAACGGCGTGCAGACGTTGTCGACCGAGTTCGACAACCGGCAGCTCGTCTTCCCGGAGCTGCTGCGCCGCGCCGGCTACCAGACGGCGCTGGTCGGCAAGTGGCACCTCGGGCACGGCCCGGAGCACGACCCCCGCGGCTTCGACTACTGGGAGATCGTGCCCGGCCAGGGCCGCTACCGCGACCCCGTCTTCATCGGGATGGACGGCACCGAGCGGGTCCGTCCGGGCTACTGCACGAACATCATCACCGACCTGGCCGTGGACTGGCTCGACCAGCGCGACCCGGAGCGCCCCTTCTGCCTGCTGGTCCACCACAAGGCGCCGCACCGCAACTGGGAACCCGACGACAAGCACCGCGACATGTACGTCGACGACGTGGCCGTGCCGGGCTCGTTCGACGACGACCACTCCGGGCACGCCGCCGCCGCCCGGGCCGCACGGATGCGGGTGGACGGGGACCTGACCGCCCACGACATCAAGGAGATGCTGCCGCCCCACCTGGATCCCGACGAGGCCGCGCTCTGGACCTACCAGCGGTACATCAAGGACTACCTGCGCTGCGTCGCCAGCGTCGACGACAACGTCGGCCGCCTGCTCGACTACCTCGACGAGCACGGCCTGACCGACGACACCATCGTCGTCTACACCTCCGACCAGGGGTTCTTTCTCGGCGACCACGGCTGGTACGACAAACGGTTCATGTACGAGGAATCGCTGCGGATGCCGTTCATGATCCGCTACCCGACGGAGATCCCGGCCGGCTCCACCACCGACGCGCTCACCATGAACGTCGACTTCGCCCAGACGTTCCTCGACTACGCCGGCGTGCCGGCCGACCCCCGCATGCAGGGGCGCTCGCTGCGGCCGCTGCTGCGCGGCGAGGCCGTCGGCGACTGGCGGCTGTCGGTGTACTACCGCTACTGGGAGCACGACGACGACGAACACCACGTGTGGGCGCACTACGGCGTGCGCACCCACGACCACAAACTGGTCTACTACTACGCCGACGGGCTCGGACTGCCCGGCACCTCCCTGACTCCGCAGGAGCCGGAGTGGGAGATGTTCGACCTGCGGGCCGACCCGTGGGAGATGCGGAGCGTCTACGACGACCCCGCGTACGCCGAGACCCGGGCGGCGCTGACGGAGGAGCTCGCCCGCGTCCAGCGGGAATGTGGAGACACCCCGTGGCAGCCCTCGGCACCGGTCGCGGGGTGACGGGCGGGTCATCTCCCACGCCGGTCGGCCCGGGTGAGCGGACAGGGCCGGCCGGCCGGAGCGAGCCGACAGGACCGGCCGACCGCCGCTGGCCGCGCCGGGTCTACGGGGTGGGCACGGAACCGGACCCGCGGTTCACCCTCGCCAACGAACGCACGTTCCTCGCGTGGCTGCGGACCGCGCTGGGCCTCATGGTGGCCGCCGCGGCGGTCAAGGCCTTCGGTGCGGACGACTCGCAGTGGGCGGCGGCCGTGCTGGCGGTGCTCGCCGTCGTGGTGGCTGCCGAGGCGTTCCCCCGGTGGAGCCGCAACGAGCGGGCGCTGCGGCTGCAGCTACCGCTGCCGTCCACCCCCGTCGCGGTCGCGTCGGCGGTGGGGGTGGTCGCGGCCGGCGTGACGATCGCCGTCGTGGTGCTGACCTGATGGAGCTGCAGCGGCACGCCGACCGGGGCGCGCAGGCCGAACGCACCCTGCTCGCCTGGCTGCGCACCGCGCTGGCGACGGCCACCGTGCTGGTGGCCGTCGGCCGTGAGCTGCTGCCGCGTCATCCGTTCGCCGCGGCGCTCGTGCTGGCCTGCACACCGGTCGCGGTCGCGGTGGCCGCCCTGGCCCGACGCCGGTACCGCACCGTCCGGCTGCCCACCCACCTCGGGCCCCCGGAGGGCGCCGCCCTGCTGGCCGCCGGCAGCGCACTGGTCGTGGCCGGCGGCGTGGCGGTCCTCGCCTACGTCCTCACCCGCTGAGGGCGGGTCCACGCGCGCCACGTGATGACGCGTGGTCGTCCGTCCCGGCGAGGCCCCGGCGAGGCCCCGGCGAGGTGAGCCGATTGACGTAGGTCATTGCCTAGCCTCTCGTGATCACCTAGGTTGTCACACGATCGCACCCTGTCGCACTGAGCACCTCCCGCTCTGGCGAGGCCGCGAGACACGGACCAATCGCGCCGATCGGTGACTTAAGGAGCTCACGGTGGCCCAGCCGCTCTATCGAAGAACCTTCCCCACCCGCAGGGCGAGCGCTCGGCTGGTCGCGTCGGTGGCCGCAGGCATCCTGCTGCTCGCCGCGACCGCCGTTCCCGCCACTGCGGCACCCTCCCGCCTGCCGCTACCGGATGGCCAGGAGGCACCCGCGGCGTCCGAGCGACCGGCACCCGAGCTTCTTCCGCAGCCCAAGAGCGGGCTCTGGCTGTTGCGGATGGACAAGCCGTCGTTGGTGGCCGCTTCGAGGGCGACCACGGCACGCACCGGCAGGATCGACCCCCGGGCGGCCGCGAGCACCTCCTACGCCAAGGAGTTGGCGCGGCAGCAGGACGTGCTGGTGGACGAGATCGAGACCGCCCTGGGCCGCTCCGTGCGGGTCGCCCACACGTACCGGAACGTGATCAACGGACTGGCGGTCGCGGTCAGCGCGGACGAGGCGCAGCACCTGTCCGACCTGCCGGGAGTCGCCGCGGTCGTACCCGACCAGGCACTCACCCTGGAGACGGACACCAGTAACGCGCTGATCCAGTCGGCCGCCGTCTGGCAGGGACAGACCGCGGGGGAGGTCGCGACCCGGGGCGAGGGCGTCATCGTCGGAGTCCTGGACTCCGGGGTGAATCCCGGCCATCCGTCGTTCGCGGCGGTGGACGGCGACGGCTACCGGCACACCAACCCGTTCGGCGCGGGCAACTACGTCGGCGTCTGCGCTCCGACCCACCCGCGCCCCGAGGCGATCTGCAACGACAAGTTGATCGGCGCCTGGTCGATGGCCGCCGGCACCAACGCCCGAGACGACCACGGTCACGGCAGCCACACCGCCTCGACCGCCGCAGGCAACCGGCACCAGGCGACCATCACCGTCGGCGCGGACTCGCACACCCTCACCATCTCCGGGGTCGCGCCACGGGCCAACGTCATCTCCTACAAGGTCTGCGTGACGACGCTATGCAACTCCTCGGCGACGATCGCCGCGGTGGACCAGGCGATCACCGACGGCGTGGACGTGCTCAACTACTCGATCTCCGGGCGCGACAACCCGTGGAACGACCTCGTGGACCAGGCGTTCCTCGAGGCCTACTCGGCCGGCATCTTCGTCGCCGCCTCCGCCGGCAACAACGGCCCGGCCGCCAGCACCGTCGCTAAGACCGCGCCGTGGAACATGTCCGTCGCCGCGGTCAGCCACGAGCGGGTCGTCGCCCACCGGCTCGACGTGACGGGGCCGACGCCGGCCCCGCCGGCGCTCACCCGCGTCGCCGCCGTGCTGGGGGAGGGCTCACCGAGCCCACCCATCGAGGGAGAACTCCGGTACGCGGGCACCGTCGACCCGGACAACGCGCAGGGCTGCGCGGTCTTCCCGTCGGCGGCGTTCAGCGGCAGGGTCGCCCTGATCCCCAGAGGCGGCTGCGACTTCTCCGTCAAGGTGCGCAACGCCGCCACCGCCGGCGCCACCGGGGTGGTCGTGCACACCCAGTACGGCGGACCGCCGCTGACCATGGGCGCACTCACGGGGAGCGCCATCCCCGCCGTGATGGTCAGCCTCGCCGACGGGCAGCGGCTGCGCGCCCACCTGGCCGCCACCGACGGGCCTGTCTCGGTGCGGGTGGGCGCCGGCAGCGAGGTGCTGCGCGACGGGGACTGGACCGACGTGGTGGGCGACTTCAGCTCGCGTGGGCCCAGCCGGTTCGACATGCTCGCGCCCACCGTCGCCGCCCCGGGCCGGAACATCCTCGCCGCCACGATCGGGACGGCCGGAAACCCGGCCCAGTACACCTTCATGCAGGGCACGTCCATGGCCTCGCCGCACGTCGCCGGCGCCGGCGCTCTGCTGGCGGCCCTGCACCCGGACTGGTCGCCGACGCGGATCCGCTCCGCGCTGGCGGTCACCGCGGACCGCGACGGGGTGGTGAAGGAGGACGGTGTCACGCCGGCCGACGCGTTCGACATCGGCTCCGGCCGGATCAACCTGGGGCAGGCCGCCCGCACGGGGCTCGTGCTCGACGAGACGGCTGAGAGCTTCGCCGCGGCCGATCCCGAGTCCGGCGGCGATCCGCAGACGCTGAACCTGCCGGCCGTCGTCGAACACCACTGCCTGAAGGTCTGCACCTTCACCCGCACGGTGTCCAGCGTGGCCACCGTGGACGCGACCTACCGGGCGGCGGCGCAGGCCCCGGCCGGAGCCCGGATCACGGTCACGCCGACGCAGTTCACGGTGGCGCCCGGCGCCAGCCAGGAGCTGACCGTCACCCTGGACGTCACCGGCACGCCCCGTAAGGACTGGCTCCACGGCGCGATCAACCTGACCACCGACGCCCGGCACGGGTCGGGCGGGCAACCGATCGCCCAGGCGCACTTCCCGGTCGCCGTCCTGCCGGCGTCCCCGGACCTGACCCTGGACCCGGCCACGCTGAGCAGCAGCCTGGATGTCGCGCAGACCGAGAGCCACACCGTCAAGGTGGGCAACGCCGGCGGAGCCGAGCTCACCTGGCAGGCAACCGGCGACGGTGCCGACTGCTCCTGGCCGGCATGGGCGAAGGTGACGCCGGCAAACGGAACGCTGGCCCCGTTCAGCAGCCAGGACATCAAGGTCACCCTCGACTCGACCGGCCTCGACGACGGCGGCGTGTTCCGGGCCGACCTGTGCCTGGCCAGCAACGACCCGAAGAAGCCCACGCCGGCGATCGCGCTGGAACTGACGGTGGTGCCGGTACCGAAGATCGAGGTGGCACCCCGGTCGCTCTCGGCCCGGCAGCCGGCCGGCATGGTCACCAAGCAGTCGTTCACGGTACGCAACTCCGGGCACGGAGTGCTGGACTGGCGGCTCGACGACCCGAACGCGGGCCCGGACGACGAGCGTGTCCGGCTCCTGCGTGACGGCGTGCTGTTGATTCCCAACTCGGGCAGTGCCACCCGTGGGGTGATGGCGTTCGATCCGCACTCGGGGAACCTGATCGACCCGCAGTTCATCCCGCACACCGCGTTCGACCCGTCCACCAGCCTGTACACGCCGTTCCAGATCATCGCCAAGCCGGACGGCAGCGGCTTCCTCATGTCCGACCAGGTCAACTCGGTGATCACCGAGCACGGCCTGGACGGCAAGTTCCGCCGCGTCTTCGCCCCGACCGCGGGCGTGCGGGACCCGGCGATCATGACCAACACCCGGGGCATCGCGCTCTCCCCGCGCGGCACCGTCCTGGTCACGGTCGCCAACGGGGACAACGCCAACTCCGTGGTCGAGTTCGACGCCGAGGGCAAGTACCTGGGCAGGTTCGTCGCGCCGGGGGCGGACGGGCTCAAGGGGCCGTGGTCGATCCTCTTCCGCGGCGACGACATGCTCGTCTCGGCCAGCGACAGCGACGCCATCCACAGCTTCAGCAAGGACGGCTCGCACGCCAATGCCCGCTTCTTCAGTGGGCTGAGTTGGCCCGGCCAGCTCGTGGAGCTGCCCAACGGCAACGTACTCGCGGCGAGTTGGGGCAGTGGCTCCACCGCCGGGGTCTGGGAGCTGGACCGTGCCGGCAAGCTCCTCGGCGTCTACGCGCCCGGCGGCAGCGGCTACCAGGGCGTTCACCCCCTCGGCAACGGCAACATCCTGACCACCAGCTCGCGCGGTGTGCACGAGATCGACCGGGCCAATCACCTGGTCGGGGTCAAGAACGACAAGGGCGCGGCCCGGTTCATCACCCACGTACGGCTGCCGGACCTGCAACCATGCGTGACGCCTGAGGAGGTGCCGTGGCTGAGGACGACGCGCCTCGCCGCCGGAACCGGTGCCGGCCAGGCCAGCGAGGTGACGGTCTCCCTGGACAGCACCGGGCTGGCCGCCGGCACGTACCGGGCCCAACTGTGCGTCACCAGCGACGACCCCTCCAATTCTCTGGTGACGCTTCCGGTGAAGCTGGAGGTCACCGACCAGACCTGCGGCCAGGTGGTGAGCGGCGAGCACCGAGGCCCGTTGCTGGTCCGTGCCGCGGTGACCTGTCTCGCGCCGGGTGCCAGGGTGCTCGGGCCGGTGAGCGTCGAGAAGGGCGCTGGACTGGTCGCGCTCGACGCCACAGTGACGGGACCGGTGGCCGCCGCCGGGGCCTCGGTGGTGGAGCTGACGAACAGCCGGGTCGACGGTCCGGTCTCGGTCACCGGTGCCACCGGCCGGGTCCTGATCGGCGGGACCCGGGTGACCGGGCCGGTCAGCCTGGTCGACAACCGTACCGGCGGCACCCCGATCGTCGTTTCCGGGAACCGGATCGACGGGCCGCTGCGGTGCGTCGGAAACCAGCCGCCACCGGTTAACGGCGGGGCGGCGAACACGGTCGGTGGCCCGAGGTCGGGCCAATGTAGTGGACTGTGATGCGGCGTCCGAGATAGCCCAACGGTGAGATAGCCGGATTCGCCGGTGTGGTCGCGGTCGCGGCCACACCGGCGGGTCACCGACGCGTCGGAGGTCCCGGTTAGCATCCGCCGGTGACGCTCACACCTGTTGATCTGATCGGCTACGTCGAACGCGACCTCGATGCCGACCTCGCACGGTGGTTCCCCGGCCGCGCTCCCGTCACCGTTCCCGTGGAGACCCGGCCGGTGGCGCCGATGCTCGACCGCCTCCCGCCAGCGGTCGCTACGGCGCTGGCGGCGTTCGACCGCCGCGTGCGGTCAGGGCGCATGCCCCAGTTCCTGGACGTGTACGACTGGTCCTACGGGTTCGACTTCGCCGCGAACGACTGCCGGATCCTGGCCGCCGACTACCAGACGGAGCTCACCGACGACGACGTCTACTCGATCGGCGCCGACGGCAGCGGCAACCTCTACGTGGTGCTCACCGACGGGCAGGTCGGCCTCTGGTTCCACGAGGAGGAGGTCGTCGAGGGCGACACCCGCTTCGACAACCTCGATGTCTTCCTCTGGTCAGCCGTGCGCCACCAGGCGGTGCGGGCGGGAGTGCTCGAGCGGGCCGTGGTCGAGGCCGACTTCCTGTCGCTGGGCCAGGACGGCGCGCTGCGGCCCGACGTCGGGCTGCTCAGTTCCATGAAGTAGGGCGACGACCCGCACGGGCCCCCTGGCTCGCCGCGCTGCGACCGAACCGTGATCGACCGGCATGCTTCCAGCCGGGCTGACCGCCGGCGTGCCATGATCCCGGGTGACGACTGATCCGCCCTGCGCGGGCCGGCCCGGGATCGGCCGTGACTGATGTCGACACCGTCAGCCAATTCGCTGGAGGACCAATGGTTACAGGTCGACCGAACGCTCGGCCGTGGTTGCCGTACACGGCGGCCATCGTGGCCGGGGTCGCGGTCATCGCGGCGGCCTACCTGATCGTCCGGCCGGCGGGGGACGTGGGGTGTACGCCGCTGGAGGTCAGCTCCTCGGTGGAGAAGGACGTGCTGCTCGGCGAGTTGGCCGAGCGCTACAACAAGAGCGATCGGCGGTTCGGTGGCCGCTGCGCCACCGTGACCGTACATGGCCTGACCTCGGGTGCCGCGACGGATGCGCTGGCCGGCGATTGGGCCGCCAAGCAGCCGGACCTTCCGCGACCGCAGGTGTGGTTGCCGACGTCGACCCTGTGGACCGGGCAGTTGAAGCTGCTCGACGAGGCCGCCAAACGCCCGGCGCAGACCTCCGGCCAATACCCGTCGATCGCGAACAGCCCGCTGGTCATCGCCGTGCCGCGCCCGAAGGGAGAGCTTCTCCAACGACAGGGGCCGCTCGGCTGGGGCGAGATCCTGGGCTTGTCCGGGCGGACGGGGTGGGCCGCCTTCGGCCGCCCCGATTGGGGGCGGTTCACCTTCGGCAAGGTCAACCCGAACCTGTCCACCTCCGGGCTGGCGGCCATCATCGCGACGTACTACGCGGCCATCAACCGGGCGAGTGACCTGACCGAGAGCGACCTGGCGAATCCGAGGGTGACCCAGTTCGTCCGCCGGATCGAGGCCAATGTGTCCCACTACAGCGACGACGTGGTGGACCTGCTGAAGAACCTCGCCGAGGCGGACCTGTCCGGCGCCGGCACGTCGGCCTCGACCGACGTGAGTGCGATCGTGACGCAGGAGGAGTTGGTCTACCAGTACAACGAGGGGGAGTTGAGTCCCACCCGGGGTGAGAAGCCCAAGGTCCCGCTGGTCGCGCTGTATCCGAAGGAGGGCACGTTCAACCTCGACCATCCGTACGTGGTCCTTCCCTCGGCCAGCCCGGAGCAGCGTGCCGCCGCCGCCGACTTCCGGGAGTACCTCCAGCAGCCGGCACAACAGCGGAGCTTCAGCCGGCTCGGGTTCCGCGACCACGAGCGGAACGCGTCCGACCCGCTGGTCGCCTCCGTCCGCGGGCGCGGGACAGCCGATCTCACCTACTTCGACCCGCCGAATCCCGCCGTGGTCAAGGCGATCCTCACCGGCTGGGACACGCTGCGGAAGAAGGCGAACATCCTCGTCGCCGTCGACACGTCCGGTTCGATGAACGCCAAGATCGGTAACCAGAGCAGATTCCAGGTGGCGACCGCGGCCGCCGCCAAGGGATTCGGTCTGTTGAACTCCGAGGACCAGGTGGCGCTCTGGTCGTTCTCGTCGGAAACAGATCAACGGCGGAAGTCGCCCTACAGCGAGGAGGTCCGACTGTCGGCGTTCAACCAGAAGGTCCTCGCCAAGAAGATCAGCAGTCTCCACGTCGAGGGGGGCACCGCCCTGTACGCCACCGTCCGGGCGGCACGCCGTTACATGCTCGACCACTATGACGAGTCCCGGATCAACGCGGTGGTCGTGTTGACGGACGGCAAGAACGAGTACAGCAAGGACACCAAGCTCGCCCGGCTGCTCCAGGACGTCGCGCTGGATCCGGATCGTCCGGTCAAGATTTTCTGCATCGCGTTTGACGAGCAGTCCGACTTCGCGACCCTGGACCTGATCGCCAAGGCGTCCGCGGGTAAGGCGTTCGACGCCCGCGACACGGCGAAGATCGACGACGCGTTCGTCAAGCTGATCAGCAGCTTCTGACGCCGCAGTGGCGGTGCGTGGCCCTGCTGTAGGTGTTCGACGCCGAGACAGCGGCGGATGCGCGGTGGCACCGAACACTGCGACCCGGCAAGATACGTGCCATGCGGCGCCGGGTCGGCCGCGCCGGACCGGGGCCGGGGCAGTTGCGGAGGTTCGGCATGACGAGTCCCGGCAGCGACCGGCGCAACCCCGTCGCGGCCTGGTCGGTGCTGATCGTCACCAGTGGACTCACCGCCGCGTCGGTGGCCGCCTGGTGGGTCGCGGCCCCGCCGTGGCACCCGTGGCTGCTCTACTCCCTGGTCGACCTGGTGGTGGGCGCCGGCTACGGCGTGGTCGCGTGGCTCACCCTCCTGCGCCGCGCCCACCCGGCCGCCTGGATCATGGCCGCCGCCGGTGTCGGCGGCTCAGTCTCCGCGGCCACCACCTGCTGGGCCATGATCGTGCACCGGTGGCCCGACCTGTGGGGACCGGCGCACCTGCTCGGTGCCGCTTACTGGGCCCGGGTTCCCGGGATCTACGCGCTGATCGTCGTCCTTCCCTGGCTGCTGCCGGTGCGGCCCCTGCGCCGGGCCACCCGGATCGCCATCGGCATCGGAATGGCCTCCATCGGGGTGGCCCAGGTTTGCGTGCTGACCCTCCCCGACGGGGGGAATGCGATCCCGCTGACCGACCCGACCCTGCTCACCGTGCGGGCGGCGATCGAGCCGTGGTGGGCACCCGTGCTTGTCCTGCTCGGACTGGCCGCAGCCGGCGGGGTCCTGGCCCGCCGGCACGCCGCGCCCGCAGGGCAACGGCACGGCCTCGGCTGGCTCGCGGTCGGCACCCTGCTGCTCTCGCTGGCGTTCCTGCCGCCCGCGCTCGACCCCGTGCTGCCGCTCTCCGTCCCGGCGCCGTTCGCACCGTTGCTGCTGCTCTGCGCCCAGGGGTTCCTCCCGGCACCGGTCCTGGTGCTGCTGCTGGGGCACCGACTGCGGGACCTGGAACCCGCCGTTCGCCGGATTCTGGTCTGGGCGTTGACGACGGGGATGGCGATCGGCGCCTACACCGGCGGCGTGCTGCTGCTCAGCACGGTGTCACCCGCCTCCTCGGCCGTGCCCGAGATGCTGATGATCGCGCTGTTGGTCACGGCCTGCCAACCCCTGCGCCGGTGGGTGCGGCACCGGGTCGACCGCCTCGTGCACGGCGACGCGGATCAGCCGTTGATCCGCCAGGTCGCCGACCGGCTGAGCACCACCGACCGAGGACGGCAGATGCTGGACGCCGTCGCCGACGGGATCGCCGACTCGCTGTGGCTGGCGGAGGTGACGATAACGCTCACCGGCGAGCCGCCCCCTCCGGCGGTGCCACGACCACGCCGGCCCCACGGCCCACCGGCCGCCGCCGGGCCGCCGCTGACCATCCTGCTCGCCGGCCCGGACAAGGAGGTGGGCGTACTGCGGGCCTGGCCACGAGCCGGTGAACGCCTGGCCCGACGCGCCAACACGGTGTTGGCCGATCTCGCCCCCGTGGTGACCGCACTGGCGGAGCTGGCGATCGCCCAGGGGGACCTGGATCGGTCCCGCCTGCGGTTGGCCCGCGCCCGCGACGAGGAGCGCCGCAAGCTACGCCGGGACCTGCACGACGAACTGGGACCAGCGCTCAGCGGGATTGCCCTGGCCCTCGCCGCCGGACGCAACATGCTGCACCAGCACCGCCGCTTCCCCGAGATCGCCGCCGCCGACGATCTCCTCGAACGGTTGGTGACCGAGGTGGACCGGCAGGCGGTGGGGGTACGGGACATCGCCCGGGACCTGCGGCCACCGCTGCTCGACGACGGCGGGCTGCTGCCGGCGCTGCACCGGCTCCGCGAGCGCTACGCCACCGCCGGGCTGACGGTGCTGGTACGGGCACCGCAGTTGAGCCTGCCCGACGCCGTGGCCACCGCCGTCTACGGCATCGTGTCCGAGGCGGTCCGCAACGTGCACCGGCACGCCGATGTGGACCGGTGCACGATTGAGGTGGGGAGCGGACCGGACGGCCTGGAGGTGTGTGTGGCGGACGAGGGGGTCGGCACCGGGGCCAGCGCGAGTGCGGGGGTGGGCACCCACTCCATGCGGGAACGGGCGGAGGGCATCGGCGCTGAGCTCACCATCGGTCCCGCGAGTACCCGATCGGTCCGTCCGGGTACCCGGGTCCGTCTGGTCCTGCCGGGCGGCACATGGTGAGACAGCACCGGGACGCGGGCGGGCGTTGTGGTGCTGGTGTGCAGTTCCACGTGCTGGGTCCCCTTGAGGTTGTCCGAGACGGCGAACCGGTGGCGGCCGGCAGTCCCAAGCAGCAGGCGTTGCTGGTCCTGCTGCTGCTGCGAATGAACCGGCTCGTCGCCGCCGACTGGCTCGTCGACGCGTTGTGGGACGGCCGGCCGCCGGTCAGCGGGCGGACGACCCTGCGCACGTACGTCGCCGGGCTGCGCCGGGTCCTGGAGCCACAGCGCGCCCCTCGCGGGCCAGGCGGAATTCTCGTCGGCCACCCGAAGGGGTACGAACTGCGGATCGCGCCGGACACCGTCGACGCGGTCCGGTTCGAGCGTCTGGTCGGCCGGGCGGCGGAACTGCTCGCGGCGGGCGATGCCGCGGCGGCCGAGCGCTGCTACCGCGCCGCGTTGGCACTGTGGCGGGGCGAGCCGCTGACCACTGCGGCTGATCTGGACGCGGTACGTCCCGAGGCGGCACGGCTGGCCGAGTTGCGTCTCGGCGCCGAGGAGGGACGCCTCACGGCGGGCCTCTCTGCCGGCCGGCACGAGACGCTCCTGCCGGAGCTGCGCAGGTTCGTGGCCACGCAGCCGCTGCGGGAGGTGGCCCGGGCACAGCTGATGCTGGCGCTGTACCGGTCCGGGCGGCAGACCGACGCCCTCGCTGTCTACGACGAGGGCCGACGGCTGTTGGCCCGCGAGTACGGGCTCGATCCGGGCGAGCAACTACGCGAGGCACACCGGCTGGTCCTGGACCAGGCCGTGCCCGCGGTGACGGCGGTCGCGCCCGCCCCGTCGGGGCTCGTGCGGGAAGCTCCCCGCCCTGCGGCCGGGTCGCCGGCGGCGGGCGGCGACCGGCACGCCGCTGTGGCGGCCGGCGAGATGCCGGGCGAGCCGGCCGTAGCTGGCGTGGGATCGTGCCCGGTCACGGCCCCCGGCGGCACGGCCCCCGGCGGCACGGCGCCGGGCGGCGGGGTGGCCATGGTCGAGGTGCTGGGCGCGCTCGCGGGGCGTGACGCGGAGCTGGCGCGGCTGGGCGAGGCGCTGGTCGCGGCGGTGCACGGCGACGGTCGGTTGGTCGCCGTCGTGGGTGAGGCGGGGATCGGCAAGACCAGCCTCGCTGCCGCGGTCAGCGCCAGGGCCGAGGCGTCCGGGACTCCCGTGGTGTGGGGGAGGTGTCCGAATGTCGGGCAGGCGCCTCCGTTCTGGCTGTGGAATCAGGTGGTGCGGAGCCTGCGGGCGATGCCGCAGGCCGGCGAGTCAGGGAAGGCGCGGTCACTGGGCGGGTTCGCCGCCGAGCCGCTCACCGCGTCGGGCGCTGAACTCGACCCGGCGGCGCGGTTCCGGGCGTACGAGGCGGTGGCCGACCTGATCCGGGCCGTGGCCCGGCAGCGGGGGCTGCTCGTCGTGCTGGACGACCTGCACGCCGCCGACCCGGACTCGCTGCTGCTGCTGCGGTTCCTCTCCCCGCTCATGGCGGGCACCCGTGCCCTCGTCCTGGTCACGTCGCGGCCGTACCACCGCAGTGCCGGGCTCCTGGCGACCGTTGCCGAACTGGCCCGGGAACGGAACTTCGCCCGGCTGGCGCTGACGGGCCTGGACGCGTCCTCGGTGGCGATCCTGCTGACGGCCGGCACGGGGGTGCGTCCGCCGGACGAGGTCGTGGCGAGGTTGGTGACCCGTACCGGTGGGAACCCGTTCTTCATCACCGAACTGCTCCGGTCGGGAGCCGACCCGGCGGACGTGCAGTTGCCGGCGACCGTTCGGGACGCCGTCCGGCTGCGGCTCGACGATCTGCCGGAGGCGGCCCGGGACTGCCTCGACCTGCTCAGCGTCGCCGGACACGAACTCGACCTGCACGTGCTGGCGGCGGTCCTCGGCACGCCGGTGGGGGAGGCGGGCGAGCGGCTCGTGCCCGCGTACGCCAGTGCGCTCGTCGCCGAGGCGGAGCCGGGCAAGGTGCGCTTCCGCCATCCGCTCTTCGCCGAGGTGGCCTACGCCGAGCTGGCGCCTCCGCGTCGGGCCGCGTTGCACGCCCGGCTCGCCACCGCCGGCGAGCGGGCCGGCAGCGGTCTTGCCCCCGCCGAACTGGCCCACCACTACGGCCAGGCAGTCGGACTCGGCCATGGCGACGACCATCTCCGCTGGTCACTGGTCGCCGCCGACGACGCGACCGGGCGGATGGCGTACGAGGACGCCCTCGGTCACCTCGGCCGCGCCGCGCGGCGGCTCGCCCCGGACTCGGCGGTCTCGCCGGAGACGGCGCGGACCGAACTGACGGTCCAGCTGCACCGGGCGGCCCTGCTCCAGATGACCGCGGGGATCGGAAGTGACCCGGTCGACGAGGTCTGTTCCCGGGCCCGGAAACTGTTGGCGATGGTAGGGCCGGAGGTGGATCTGCGGCCGGCGCTGTGGGCGTTGGGCGAGCTGGCCGCCAACCGGGCCGACTTCGCGGTCTGCGTCGACCTCGCCCGGCGGCTCGGCGTCGCCGAGGACGACGGCACCGGCCTGATCAGCGCGGCAGGTGAGTATCTCCTGGGCGTGGTCGGCTACTTCGCCGGCCGGCTGCCGGAGGCGGAGCGGCATCTCACGGCTGCGGTCGACCGGCTGCGCGAGGTGGACCTGCGGCTGCTCGGCCAGCAGGTCGGCCGGCGGCCGGCGCTGGCCGCCCACAACTTCCGGGCGTTGGTCCGCTCCCTGCGGGGGCGGAGCGCGGCGGCGCGGGAGGACATCCGGGCCGCCGAGATCCTCGCCGACCAGGTCGACGATCCGCACGGCCGTGCCAACGCGGCGCTCTTCGATGGCTGGAGGGCGTTGCAGGAACGCGACGTTCCCGGGGTACGTGCCGCGGCGGAGCAGTGCCGGTTGGCCGGCGCGGCGACCGGGCTGCCGCACTTCGTGACGACCGGCGAGTTTCTCGCTGAGTGGGCCACCGCCTACGGCGGGGACCGTGGTCGGCTGCCGGCGATGAGGGCCGCAGGCGAGGCGATCTACCGTCCTGGGCTGCGCGCGACCCGCACCATCACGCTGTGCGCGGTCGCCGAGGCGTACCTGGTGGCGGGGGAGCGGAGCACTGCGGCGGCACTGGCCGAGCAGGCGTTGTCCGTGGCGGAGCAGTTGGGGGAGCGGGTCTGCGTCGCCCAACTGCACCGGATCCGCGGCGCCGCCCGCCACGACCCGGTGGAACTGCGTGCCGGCGTCCGGCTCGCCGTCGAGCAGGGCGCCGGGCTGCTGCTGACCAGCTTCCCCGAGACGGCTCCACCGGCACCCTCGCGCCCGCCGACGCGGGGCGGGCCGGACGACACGGATCGCCGCCGGGCCGGCTGACCCGGCCGACCGGGAAGGCCCGGGGCGGCGGGTGTCCTCCACACGGTCTCCACAGGACATCTACGCCCGCCTGGTGTCGTTGACGGGCAGGAGCGACGACGGCCGTTGCGGGGTTCCTGTCGGAAGGAGACGCCCCATGCCCCCGGCTGACGAGAAGGTCTACGACGTCGACGTCGCGGTGATCGGCTGCGGACCCGTCGGCGCGCTGACCGCCAACCTGCTCGGTACCCGCGGGGTCCGCACCCTGGTCGTCGAGCGGAACCCGTCGCCGCCCGGCCGACCGCGCACGCTCTCCTGCGACGACGAGGCACTGCGCATCTACCAGCAGGCCGGCCTCATCGAGCAGGTGAGTCGCGACCTGCATCCGGTCCCGGTCGCCGAGTACGTCAACCGCGAGGGACGAGCCTTCGCCACCGTCGTGCTGGCGGAGGTGGACTTCGGACTCGGCCACCCTCCGCTGAGCTTCGTCGACCAGCGGCCGCTGGAGCAGGCCCTCCGCGCCGGACTGGGCCGCTTCGACCACGTCGCACTTCGTCTCGGCGTCGAACTGGTGGCGTTGCGGCAGGACACCGAGGGGGTGACCCTGGTCCTGCGCGACATGATCACCCTCGAGAGCCGGGTGGTGCGAGCCCGCTACGTGCTCGGCTGCGACGGTGCCCGCAGCACCACCCGCGCCGCCACCGGCATCGGCGTGGTGGGTTCCAGCTACCCGGAGTCCTGGCTCGAGATCTCGGGGGATGTGGCGCCGGGCGGAATCCGCGTCGAGCGGACGACGTTCGTCTGCGACTGGCGGCGTTCAGCCTTCGCGTCACCCGGGGCGAAGGGGAGCTATCGGATGGGGTTCATGCTGCGCCCCGGGGAGACCGCCGACGAGATGCGGCGGCCGGAGACCATCAACACGCTCGTGCAGCCGTACGTCGACCCGTTGCGTTTCGCCGTCACCGGCGCGGTGGTCAACACCTACCACCACTTCGTCGCCCGGCAGTGGCGTGTCGGCCGGGTCTTCCTGCTTGGGGACGCCGCCCACCGGATTCCTCCGTTCATGGGCCAAGGACTCTGCAGCGGGCTGCGGGACGCGGCGAACCTCAGCTGGAAGCTTGCCCTGGTCCTCGCCGGTGACGCCGACCCGACGCTGCTGGAGACGTACGAGATCGAGCGGCGCCCACACACCGCGGCGATGGCGCGGGCGAGCGCACGGCTGGGACGGCTCTTCCAGGTGCGGAGCCGGTCGGCGGCGTGGCTGCGCGACAAGGCACTGGGGGTCCTTCAGACCGTCCCCCGGATCCGCCGGTTCGTTCGGCACTTCGAGTTCAAGCCGTCGCCGGCCTATCCGACCGGGCTGATGGCGGGCGGTCGGCGCGACGGCGGTGTCGGGACGATGTTCCCCCAGCCTCGGGTCGCGACGGCGGCCATGCCCGCGCCGCACCTCCTCGACGAGACGCTCGGCGCCGGCTTCGCCGTGCTCGGGTTCGGCGGGGCTGCCGAGCCGTCGCCGGGGGAGTGGCGGGAGCCGGCGGTGCGCTTCGCCGTCGTGCACCAGGCGGGCACCGCGCCGGAAGGTCTGCCGCCGGCCCGCGGGTACGGCGGGGTGAAGCATGTCGACCTTGTCGATGTGGACGGGACGATCAGTGCCTGGCTGCGCCGGCATCGCGTCGAGGCGGTGGTGCTGCGGCCGGACCGGTTCGTTTACGGCGTCGTAGCGGCCGGTGAGACCAGCCGGGCGGGCCGCGTCCTGGCGGCGGCCCTCGGCACGCCGCAGGCGTCAACTCGGCCGTCCGTCTCGGCGAGAGGGGCCGGACTCACCGGAGGCTGACAAAGCGGTCCGACGTGGGAATCCCGGATTACGGGATAACCCGCAAGTTGCATTTCTCTCGTCGTGGAAAGGTCGAGCATGGTGGACGCTACTGATGCCACCGTTGGTGGTCGATGGAATCGTCCAGGGTGCCGCACCGTTCCCGGGATGAAAGTCGTCGATGACGAATAAATCGACCGGTTGTCGGACCTGGCCGGCGAGGTGCGCGGACGCCGTGCGCTTTCGGCTGTCGCGCGACTTCAAGGTCTGCGCCCGCCGCGGGCATCCGCCACCGTTCCGGTCCAGCGCGGCGGCGTAGAGCCAGCGGTCGTCGTACCCGATGTTCGGGATTTGCGCGTCCTACGCCACGCGTCCGTCACGTCGCTTGCGGGCCACCACCGCAGGGCCTGACGGTTGACGCCCAACTCCCGGCCCAGCTCCCGGCCCAGGTCACGGGTCGCGCGGCCGAGTCCAGCTCCCGGCGCAAGCATCAGGTGCCCGGCTCGTTCCGACGCCCCGGTGGTGCCCACTTTGTCGCGAGTCAGCCGTAGGGATGATAGGGCTGCCAGTCGAACGTATGGCCGACATGGCCTGAGTGGCCATACTTGCCTCTCAGCAATTGGTGGCGACGAAGCGAACAGCGGACAGTCTCGACCGTTTCGGCCCGACCGGGGCCGAAATTCCAGCCCCGCGCGGCTGGGTTCATGTGAAGCGAATATGAATGACGTGTTACCGCACCTCTGGAAAAGGGCACGTCAACCCGGCTGACGTCAGCGCAAGCCACATTCAAGATCCATCGAAACGTGCTACTGCTTGCGGCTTTTGGATCTTGCCGCACTAGCACCCGTCTACGCTTGCGTCAATGCTCTACATGCGACACAGTCGAGCCTCCGGGATTCGAAAAGCTAATTGCTAGCCTTCGGCGGCACCTTCACAGTCCATAAGGGACTGTGGCATCGGTCGTCTCCTCATCGGAGGTCCCTTCATGGTCCCCATCGGACCTGCGCGCCGTCGCGCGACACGACTCGCCCTCGCCGGGTTGACCGCGCTCACGGTCGTCCTCGGCACTCAGGCTCCGGGCCTTGCCCGGCCGCCGGCCGCGCCGGCCCAGCCGCCGACCTCACCCGGCCTCGGTCAGGTCGCGAACAAGCAGGAGGCCCGCCCCGGCCCGCTGCCCACGAGGTCCGGCACCGTCAAGGTCGCCGAGTCCAAGCAGAGCGCCCGGAGCGGCGGCGTCGGTACTGCGGCACTCAACGACCAGGTCGCGCTCCGGGCGCTGATCGTGGCCACGAACACGGCGGACTTCGGCGTAGCCACGCTCACCACCACCCTCAACCGGGTCGGCGCGGCCTACGACATCATCTACACCGCCACCGATTCGATCACCCCCAGCACGCTCGTCCGCACCGACGGCGTCGGCAAGTACAACGCGATCCTGCTCACCAACAGCATGCAGCTCTACGAGTCGGGCGGTAACTACCTCAGTGGCCTGACCAGCACGGAGTGGAACACCCTCTGGGCCTACGAGCGCAACTTCCAGGTCCGGCAGGCCGCCCTCTACACCAGCTACGGAACCTGGCCGGAGGACTACTGCCTCACCTCCAACGGTGAGAGCGCGGTCGGCAACACGCCCCTGCCCGTCTCGCTGACCAGCAACGGTGCCGCGGTCTTCGACTACCTCAACAGCTCGGCCCAGATTCCCGTGACGCAGTCGTACGTCTACCGCACCTCGATCAGGTCCGGCTGCAGCGCCGACGCTCTGATGACCAACGGCTCCGACGTGCTGGCCGTGCGCTCCACCTCTCCCGACGGCCGGGAGCGGATCGCGCTGACGTTCACCTCGAACCAGTACCTGCTCCACTCGGACCTGCTGGTCTACGGCCTGTTCCGGTGGACGACCAAGGGTCTGCACCTCGGTGAGCAGAAGCACCACCTCAACGTCGACATCGACGACTGGTTCAACACCTCGGACCACTACCACGATGACGGCACCGTCGAGTACAGCCCCGGTTTCCAGGTCAGCGGCCACGACACGGTCAACCTCGACGCGCAGCAGACCGCGCTGCGTACGGCCCACCCGCTGGCGGCCGGGTTCACCTTCAACATCGCGTACAACGGCGCCGACATCGACCCGTTCGCCGGCGCCACGTGCAGCCCCAACGGCGACGCCACCACGCTGACCGCCACCACGAAGTGCCTCAAGAACAACTTCCGGTGGACCAACCACACGTTCAACCACCCCGAGTTGAACACGACGGACTACAACACCAGCTACAGCGAGATCAACACCAACCGGACCGCGGGCGCCGCGATCGGGCTGAACGCCCCGACCACCGTGTTGAAGACCCCCGAGTACTCCGGCCTCGGTGTCTACAACGACGACCCGGACAACGACACCGGCCCGCCCACCGATCACGGGTTGGCAGCGTCCAACCCCGCGCTGCTGGAGGCCGCGGCGGATCTCGGCATCAACGCGGTGGCCGGCAACATGTCGTTCCCCAGTCACGTGCCGGCGAACTTCAACGGGGCCACCGCACACCCGCTGGACCAGAGCATCGCGGTGGTGCCGTGCTGGCCGACGAACATCGCCTACCACACCACCACCCCGGCGGAGGAGACGGTCTTCTACAACTCCTTCTACGGCCCGGACGGGCTCTTCCCCTACTGGCCCACCAACCGCACCTTCCCCCAGGTCCTGGACTACGAGTCCGGGGTGG
Organism: Micromonospora sp. CA-111912; assembly: GCF_050948415.1. Classification (NCBI taxonomy): domain Bacteria; kingdom Bacillati; phylum Actinomycetota; class Actinomycetes; order Micromonosporales; family Micromonosporaceae; genus Micromonospora; species Micromonospora sp. CA-111912. Next base: position 4,574,764 of record NZ_CP192007.1, on the reverse strand, counting down.
CGCTGCAGCACGTGGCGTCCGGCTCGATCTACGCGCACACGTTCCACATCGCCAACGTGCGCGACTACGGCGCCGGCAAGAGCCTGCTCACCGACTGGGTCAAGGACGTGCTCACCAAGTACGACTCCTTCTACTCGGTGCCGCTGCTGAACTCGGCATGGCCGGACATCGCCGCGTACACCAAGGCGACCACGGCCCACTTCGCCGCCCGCAACGCCGGGGCCGAGGCGATCTACGACCGGACCACCGGTGACATCACGGTGACCTCGCCGGCCGCCGGCACGCTCCGGCTGGGCGGTGTCACCACGGCCACCGCGGGTGCCAGCACGTACGGCACCGACGTGACCGTTCCGGTGACGCTCGTGGCGAACACCGCCGTGACGTTCGACGCCGCTCCTCGCCTGTAGAGCCTGGCAGCGACAAGCAGTGACGCGAAGGTGAACGGGAGCAACTGGTGAGGATCGCTCTGGTCTCGGAGGGCACCTACCCCTATGCGATGGGCGGCGTGAGCATCTGGTGCGAGCAGCTCATCCGGGGGATGCCGGACTATCGGTGGGAGGTCGTGGCGCTCACCGTGGACGGTACCGAGGAACCGGTGTTCGACCGGCCGGCGAACCTTGACCGGGTGCACTCGATCCCGTTGTGGGGCGGACGGCCGCCAGGCCGCCGCCCCCAGCGGGGGGTGCTGGTCCCGTCCGGACGGCCCGGCGCGGAATTCCTCGAGTCCTACGAGGTGTTTTTGCGGGCGCTGGTCACCCCACTGGAGTCGACCCGTTCCCAGGCTGGCTCGGTCAACCGGAGCACCTTCCTGCTGGCTCTGCGCGGCATGTTCGAGTACGCCGCCGGCGGTGGCGACCTGAGCGCGGGCCTGCTCTCCAACGACGCCCTGAGGATGATGCTGGAAGCCTGGCACACCCTCCGGGTCGACGAGACCGGGCCCGCGCCCAGCGTCGCCGACGCGCTGGAGGCGGCCTGGCTCATCTCGCACATGATGCGGCCGCTGAGCGCGCCGCCGGTGCGCGCCGACATCGTGCACTCGTCGATGAACGGCCTCGCCACGCTCGTCGGCATGGCTGCGACGTGGACCTACGGCACGCCGCTGGTCCTCTCGGAACACGGCATATATCTCCGTGAGCGGTACATTTCGTACCTGAATGACAGCGCACCGCATCCGGTGCGGGTGCTGGTGCTGAGCTTCTTCCGCTCACTCGCCGGTGCGGCGTACCTCATCACCGGCGCGCTGGCGCCGCACTCTCAGTACAACCGGCGCTGGCAGTTGCACAACGGGGCCGACCCGGAGCGGATGTGGACGATGTACAACGGCGTCGACCCGGACGAGTTCCCTCCGGCGGTCGGTGAACCGGAGGTGCCGACCATCTCGTTCATGGGCCGAATCGACCCGCTCAAGGACCTGCACACCCTGATCCGGGCGTACGCGCTGGTCCGCGCGGAGATCCCGGCCGCCCGGCTGCGCATCTTCGGCGGGACGCCGGCCGCCAACAAGGTCTACCACGCCAGCTGCCAGGCGCTGATCGACGAACTCGGGCTGACCGGCCACGCCACGCTGGAGGGCCGGGTCGGCAACGCGGTCGAGGCATACCACGCCGGCAGCCTGGTCGCGCTGACCAGCATCTCCGAGGGCTTCCCGTACACGGTGGTGGAGGCGATGGCGTGCGGACGGCCGACCGTGTGCACCAACGTCGGTGGCGTCGCCGAGGCGGTCGGTGACACCGGATTCGTCGTCGCTCCGAGGGACGTCGCCGCCGTCGCCGACGCCTGCGTGCGGATGCTGCGGGACCGGGACCTGCGGCTGCGGCTCGGTGCGGTCGCCCGGGCCCGGGTCCTGGAGAAGTTCACCCTGCAGCGCTCGCTGCAGGCGTACCGCAACATCTACGAGGGGCTCGCCGTGCCCCGGACGGTGTCCGCTCCGCCGAAGCATCTGCGTGGCCAGGCACAGGGCTGGGTCAAGGTCCCGGATCGCAAGATCCGGCCCGGAGTGGCACCCGTCCCCGCCCGCGTGCCCCGACAGCGTGGCCCCGAAGAGTACGGATCCACCGCGTACCCGCCGCGCAGCGACCCGAACTCGTCCGTGCGTCCGGCGGTGTCGTACTCGGACGGCGAGTCGACGGTCGGGATGCTGCGACCCGCCGGCGGCCGGCGATGAGCTCCCGCAGGGACGCTGACGCCACCGACCCCCTGTGGCGGCCCGGCGTCACGATGACCACCGAAGCGTCACCGCGCCGCGACGACCGGGCGGACGAGCCCGAACGCACGATCCTGCTGCCGAGGATCTCCACCGATCCGGTCGACGACCTGGTCGAGCGGGTCCGGCCCCAGCTCACCCGCGTGGTCGACGCGCTGCAGGTCGCCGCCGCACTGGAGGCCGACGGGCACACCGACCGGGCCGCCCAGGTCGAGTACGGCTACAGCGACGTCTTCGTACTCGCCTCCGAGGTGTACCGGCGGATGGGGCCGATCTCGCCGGTCGTCGACGGGGCACGCACCTCGCCGACGAGCGGCCACGGCCGCTGGAGCGACCTGCGAACGATCTCGCACGGCCTGCTCTACGTGCTGCCGAGTGGCGCGTTTCCGGCCGTGCTGGCGGTCGTGGGGCGACCGGGCCTGGTGCTCGGGATGATCCTCGCCGGGACGCTCGGCTGGATCTACTCGGGCGTGATCGCCTACTCGGCATACCGACTGCTCGGCCTTGGCCGGCCACGCTCGGCGAGCCGGGTACTGCGGACGGCCGCGCTGACCGCGCCCCTGCTCGGCATGGTGGCCGGCGGCGCGGTGCTGCCGTACGGAGGCCTGTCGCTCGCCGCGATGATGGTCTTTCAACTGGCGTACCAGCTGGCCAGCACGCTACTGATCTTCTACCGGCGCGAGTTGTGGCTGGCCCTGGCGATGATCCCGGCCTTCCTGTTCGGGGGGGTCTACCTGGTGTCCGGCGGCACGACGCAGCAACGGTGGGCCGTGGGCTCAGCGGCTGTCGGCGTGCTGGCGACCCTCGCCGCAGCGCTCTGGGTCGCCCAGGCTGCCGCCCGGGCCGAGGAACCGGCACCACGGGATCCGCTCTGGCCGGAGGCGCCCGCGCTGCTCGGCGTCGCCGGTTACGGGCTCTGCTCCGCGGCGCTGCTCTTCCACGCGCAGGCGCCGTACCTGCTGGGCCGGTTGGACCTCGCGGCGGCGGCGGTACCGCTGATTCTCTCCATGGGGTTCGTGGAGTGGCGGACCAGCCTGTTCTGGGCGAACGCGGTCGCGCTGGCCCGGCACACCCACGAACCGCGCGGCTTCGTCGCCGGGGTCTGGCGCATGATCGGCCGGGAGGTCGCGGCATGCCTCGCGGTGCCGGTGGTGCTGGGGGCGGCGCTGCTGGCCGGGCTCTCCCACGCGGGCATGCTCTCGACCGCCGGGGTGGTGATGACGGCCGCGCACGTGGCACTTGCCGGTGCCTACTACCTGGCCTTCCTGCTGGTCGGCCGGGGCCGGTACGGCTGGCTGTGCCTGTCCATGGCGGTCGTGATCGTGCTGCACACCGGAGTCGGCGCGCTGCTCGGCGTCGCGCCGTTGCTCGGGCAGGGCGGCCGCGCGCTCGCCGACACCTCGCTCTACCTGGGCAGCGTCGTGCTGCTCCAGGTGCTGTTCGCGCTCGGCCTGGTTCCGGTGATCGGTCAGGTCCGGCACTACCGATAGTCCACTCGAGGCCCTTGGGGAGGTCCGGTTGCACGCGGTGATCCTTGCCGGCGGCAAAGGGGTGCGGTTACGGCCGTATACGACGGCGCTGCCGAAGCCCCTGATGCCGATCGGCGACAACCACTCGATCCTGCAGATCGTGCTCGACCAGCTCGCGGCGCGCGGGTTCACCTCGGTGACCCTGGCGATCAACCACCTCGGCCCGCTGATCCAGGCGTTCGTCGGGGACGGCCGCCGGTGGGGGCTCGTCATCGACTACGTCGAGGAGGACAAACCGCTCTCCACGGTCGGCCCGTTGTTCGGGCTGAAGGACAGGCTGCCCGACGAGTTCCTGGTCATGAACGGTGACATCCTCACCGACCTGGACTACGGCGACCTGCTCCGCACCCACAAACTCTCCGGCGCGGGGCTGACGCTGGCAACCTCCGAGCGGGTGCACCAGATCGACTTCGGCGTGCTGGACGTGGACGCCGGGCGGATCGTCGGGTTCCGGGAGAAGCCGGCGCTGCGCTACCCGGTCAGCATGGGCGTGTACGGGATGTCGCGGAAGACGCTCGATCCCTACCCGGCGGGGCTCGCCTTCGGCTTCGACCAGCTGGTGCTGGACCTGCTCGCGGGCGGCGACGCCCCGGTGACGTACCCGTTCGACGGGTTCTGGCTGGACATCGGCCGGCCGGAGGACTACGACGAGGCGAACCGTTCGTTCCCACAGCTCAAGCCGATCCTGTTGCCCGCCCACCCGAGGCCGCTGGGGGTGGCCCTCGGTGACGGGACGGCCGCCGGCGGCCCGCTGGCCGGAGCAGACCTGTCGGCCGTCGTGCGAGCCGGAGAGTTGACGTGACGCGGGTGCTGCTCTTCGGAGCGTCCGGCTTCATCGGTGGGCACGCGCGTGCCGCCCTGGAGTCGGACCTGCGGGTGACCGAGGTGATCTGCCCGGGCCGGGCGACCTTCGACCTGCTCCACGGCGAACCGGACGCGCTCGCGGCGATCCTGCGCGAGGTCGCCCCGGATGCGGTGGTCAACTGCGTGGGCGCCCTCACCGGCTCCGCCGCACAACTGGTCACGGCGAATACGCTGGTCGCGGCGAAACTGCTGGAAGCGACCGCCGCCGCGGTGCCGCAGGCCCGACTGGTCCGGCTCGGCTCGGCCGGCGAGTACGGCCCGGTGCCGGATCGTGCCTCGGTCACCGAGGAGGACCCGGCGCAGCCGGTCAGCGCGTACGGCGTCAGCCACCTGGCCGGGACCAGGCTGTTCCAGCTCGCCGGCGAATCCGGGCAGGCCGACGCCGTTTCGCTGCGGGTCTTCAACCCGATCGGTCCCGGTATGTCGGAGGAGAACCTGCTCGGCCGGGCGGCGGCGCGCATCCGTGGCGCGCTGGCCGATGGCGCTCCGGAGATCACCCTGGGGCCGCTCTCGGCGTACCGGGACTTCGTCGATGTGCGGGATCTCGCCGCGCTGATCGTCGCGGCGGTGCTCGCGCCCGAGCTACGGCACCGGGTCTTCAACGCGGGCAGCGGCCGGGCGATCACCGCGCGGGACGCGGTCGAGCTGCTGGCCGGCACGGCGGGCTACCGTGGCCGGATCCGCGAGGTCGGTACCGGGCCGCAGCGCTCGATGGCGGTCAACTGGATCCGGGCCGACGTCAGCCGGGCGGACCACGAGCTGGGTTGGTCGCCGGTGCGCGACCTGGCGACATCGATCAAGGACATCTGGGCCGCGGGGGAGACGCGGTGAGCCACCGGCCCCCGGGCGGCGGGAACCAGCGGCTCCTCGTGGCCGCCCTCGCCGGGGTGACCGTGCTGGTGGCGGCCGGGACGTGGGGGCTCGTCGGCCGCCGGTCGGACAGCGGTCCGATGTCGGCGACGCCACCCGGCACCAGCACCGCGCCGTCCGGTCCGGGCAGTACGGGCAGTACCGGCTCAGGTCCGGCCGACGTTCCTCCATCCGTGGCGCGGCCGACCGCCCCGGCCACCGTCGTACCCGGTGGTGTCGCCACCACTTCGCCCGCGACGATCACCGACTGGGCCTACCAGCTACAGGGGTACGCCGACGGCCGGCTCGACGCGCTGACCCGGGGCCGATATCAGCTCGCCGTCGTCGACCTGACCCGGGACGGGCACACCGGCTACTTCACCCCTGCCGAGATCGGCGCGTTGCGCCGCAGCGGCAAGCGAGCGCTGGCGTACTTCGAGATCGGCAGCATCGAGAACTTCCGCCCGGAGTACCCGGTGATCCGCCGCGACGCCCGGGACCTGCTGGCCAACGAGTGGCCGGACTGGCCCGGAGAGTACTTCGTCCGCTACTGGGATCCCCGCTGGTGGGAACGGGTCGTGCGGCCCCGGGTCGATCAAGCGCTGCGCGCCGGCTTCGACGGGGTCTACCTGGACACGCCGCTGGCGTACGAGGAGATCTCCCTCGATGCCACCCAGGGCCGCGACCGCGCGCGGCTCGGTGCCGAGATGGCTGCCCTGATCGTCAGGATCAGCGAGTACGCCAAGGCCAAGCGGCCGGGTTTCCTGATCGTTCCACAGAACTCACCCGAGCTGCGCGAGCAGTCGGGCTACACCGCCGCCGTCGACGGCATCGCGATGGAGGAGCTCTTCTACCTCGCGACGGACGAGCCGTGCACCCAGAGCTGGTGCGCGGAGAACCTGGCGCACACCCGGGCGCTGCGCGATGCCGGCAAGTTCGTGCTCGCGGTCGACTACGCCGTGCGCGCCGACCACGTACGCGGGGCCTGCCGCCGTTACCGCGCGGAACGGTTCGCGGGCACGGTCACCGTCCGGGCTCTCGATCGGCTCACAGCCCGCTGCGGCTGAGTGCGTCGCGGACGGCCGGGCCTCCGCGACGTGAGGTCCGAGCACCGGGCCTCACCTCAATCACGACACACATGAATGGAAAGGGACAAGACGAATGAGCACAAAGATCGGGGTCGTCGGCCTGGGCTACGTGGGGCTCACGCTCACCGCCGCCCTCGCCGACAAGGGCTTCACGGTGTACGGCGCAGACGTGTCACCGGCGGTGCTGGAGTCGCTCTCCCGCGGCCGGCCGCACATCTTCGAGCCCGGCATCGAGGACGTCTTCGCCGCCCACATCGGCAAAAACATCCACGTGGGCGCCGCCCTGCCGAAGGACACCGTCGACGTGGCGGTGATCAGCGTGTCGACGCCGGTCGACAACATCACCCAGCGTCCCAATCTGGCGAACCTGGCCGCCGCCGCCCGGGTCGTCGCCGCCAGCTGCCGCCCGGACACCCTGGTGGTGGTCCGCAGCACGGTGCCGGTCGGCACGAGCCGCCGGGTGGTGTTGCCGGAGCTGCGGGCCGCCTGGGGCGAGCAGGTCCGGCTGGTGATGGCGCCGGAACGGACCATCCAGGGCCAGGCGCTGCGTGAACTCGTCGAGCTGCCGCAGGTGATCGGCGGCCTGGACGCCGAGAGCCTCGCCGCCGGGATCGAGTTCTTCAACGGACTGGTGCGGGCCGTCGTACCGGTGTCCGGACTCGAGACCGCCGAGCTGGTGAAGCTCTCGAACAACTGCCACACCGACCTGATCTACTCCTTCGGCAACGAGATCGCGCTGATCGCCGAGCGGCACGGCCTCGACCCCTTGGAGGTGATCAACGCGGCGAACGTCGACTACCCACGCCCGGACCTCGCCAAGCCCGGGTACGTCGGGGGTGGCTGCCTCTCCAAGGATCCGTACATCATGATCGACAGCGCGGGCGACCGCCGGCCGTTCCTCGTCGGCAAGGCCCGCCAGCTCAACGAGTACCTGCCCATCCATGTCGGTGAGACCGTGGTCCGGATGCTGATCGAGGCGCGCGGCCGTAGCCTCGGTGCGCGCCTGGCGGTGCTCGGCTGGGCGTACAAGGGCTGGCCGGCCACCGACGACATGCGCGGCACCCCGATCGCCACCATGATGCGGGTCTTCTCCGCCGCCGGCATCACTGTCCTCGGTCACGACCCGATGGTCACCGACGATGTGATCCGGCAGTACGGGGGCGAACCGGTCAGCCTGGACAAGGCGTTCACCGACGCGGACGCGGTCCTGATCATCAATGACCACCCGGACTACCGGGCGATCCAGGTCCCGGAGGTGCTCGGCGCGGCGCGGCCGGCGTTCATCTACGACTCGTGGCGGGTGCTCGACTCCGCCGCGGTCATGGCCGCCGGGGTCCGCTACGCGGGCCTTGGCTACCTGCCGGCCGCCCCCGTCGCATCCGGGTCGGCCGCACCGGCGGCGGAGGTGCCGGCATGAGGGCGCTTCTGCTCGGCGGGGCCGGCTTCATCGGCCTGCACCTCGCCCGTCGCCTTGTCTCCGACGGTCACCAGGTGACGATCGTGGACGACTTCTCCCGCGGCCGTGACGACGCCGACCTCGACCGTCTGCGGAGCGACCCGGCGGTGCGGGTGGTCTCCGGGGACCTGACCGCCCCGGACACCTGGGCCGCCCTACCGACGGGCTGGGACCAGATCTACCTGCTCGCCGCCGTCGTCGGAGTCCGTAACGTGGAGCAGGATCCGGCCCGGGTGGTCCGGGTCAACACCCTCTCCGCGCTGCACCTGCTCGACTGGGTGGCCCCTGGCGAGCGGGTCTTCTTCGCCTCCACCAGCGAGGTCTACGCCGGGGGTGTGACGGCCGGGGTGGTACCGGTGCCGACGTCCGAGGCCGTGCCGACGATGATCTCCGACATCTCGGCGCCGCGCTTCGCGTACGCGGCCAGCAAACTGCTCGGTGAGGCCGCTTTCCTGCACACGGCCCGTGCCCGCGGTTTCGAAACCGTGGTGGGCCGCTTCCACAACGTGTACGGATCACGGATGGGCGCCGACCACGTCATTCCGGAGATGTCCCTGCGCGCCCTTCGGGGAGCCGACCCGTTCCCGGTCCCCGGCGCCGACCAGTACCGGGCGTTCTGCCACGTGGACGACGCCGTCGAGGCCATGCTGCGGCTGATGGCGGCCCCGGCCGCCGCGAGTCAGATCGTGCACATCGGCAACGACCGCGAGGAGACCAACATCGGAGACCTCGCCAAGCTGGTCCTACGCGTGGCCGGGGTGAGCCCCGCCATCGAGCCCGAGACGGCGCCGCCCGGCTCGGTCGCCCGCCGCTGCCCGGACCTGTCCCGGCTACGGGAGCTGACGGGCTACGAGCCGACCGTCAGCCTGGAGGAGGGCGTGCGCACCACCTTCTCCTGGTACCGAGAGCACGGGTGGCGGTGATGAGCCGACGTCCCATCTGTTTCTACTACGGCGACGGGCAACTGGACCACCTCGCCGGGTACGTGCGGGTGGTCCTGCAACCGGATTTCTACCAACCCACCGAGCTGCGATACCTCGCGGAGCAGGACGTGCAGACGCTCGCCTACCTCTCGCTGTCGGAGGACCAGGGCCCGCCCGCGCCCTGGCAGCGCCAGGAACGTAACCCGGACTGGGGCGGAGCATTCGTCCAGGTCGGGCACCCGCTCTGGGTGGCGCACGTTGTCGGTGCGGCGAAGAAGGCGATCGCCCAGGGCTACGCGGGGCTCTTTCTGGACACGCTCAATGTCGAGCTGACCTATCCCGAGGACGTGCCACACCTGCTCACCCTGGTCGCCGCGATACGGGAGGAAGCCAAGCCCGCGTACCTGCTGGCCAATCGGGGCTTCGGCATGCTGCCCCGGCTGGCCGAGATCGTCGACGGCATCGTCTTCGAGTCGTTCTCGGCCCGTTGGACCGAGGACGGCTATGCCCCGTGGCCGCCCGACGTGCTTGAGTTCCATGCCCAGATCGCCGAGCAACTGCTGCAGCTGGAACTGGACCTCTACAGCCTCGACTACGCCGACAGCCAGGGGTTGACCGAGTTCGCCGAACGCAGGGCCCGCCAGTTCGGTCTCCAGTCCTTTGTCAGCGACCGCGCCCTGTCCAGGACCTGATCGCCTGACCTTCGTCGCCCTCCCCGCCGGGCTGGGGCTGGAACGCGCGAGTTGCTCCCGACCGCGCGACCGGCTTCAGTTCGGCGCGGAGGGCCGGGCACCCGTCACCCTTTCGGCCGCATACGCGTCAAGCCGTTGCGTGGCGGGCGTATCTGCTCAACAGACAATGATCCTGGCGGTGGCCCGCCCCGCTTCCCCCGGTGCCGGCGGGCCACCCTGCCGCGCCTGCTCACGCCACCAGGTGCTGCTCGGCCAGTTCGGCCAGCCGCACGGTGCACAGGCCGTTGCGTTCGGCCCGCACGTCGGTCACCTGAAGCTGCGTGCCGGGGGCGAGGATGAACTCCTCCTCGCCGGTGAACGCGGAGAACCTGCGGATGCCCACCGCCCGCACGGGAAGCACCTCGAAGAGCGTCCGCTTGCCGCGGCTGCCGAGGAACGCCTGGGCCACGCTGAGCTTCGACGTGCACGAGGACACGCCCCACCACGTCACGGTCTGGCCGAGCGGGTACTGCGCCCGCAGGTCCAGCGACACCCCGCGCCACAGCGGCTCCCTGCGGGCCGGAAGCCGTGACACGGCCGAGAACAACAGGCGCAGGTACGGCAGGTACGGGAGGATCCTACTGCGGTCCGGGTCACGCAGGGTGGCGTTGATCTGCCGGTAGAACGCCGACTCGCAGGTGTACAGGTAGAGGGCGGCGACCTCGTCGACGGACAGGCCGTCGGCCCCGCCGTTCACCTGCGTCTCGCCGAACCGGCGCGACTGCTCCACGTGCCGGTCGAGCCCCGACAGCAGCTTGGCCACCGGTTCGGCGGCCTCGCGGAAGTCCATGAGGGGGGTGTCGAACACGCCGGTGATCGCGGGGAGTACGAGCCCCTCGTCCTTGACGCTGGCGAGCCGCTCGAGGTAGAGCTGGTGCAGCTCCATCGTGGAGGCAATGAACGCCCCCATCCGGTCGGCCATGCCCGCGTCCGTGCCTCCGGCTTGCCCAGTCAGCGTGCTCCACCCCTTGCTGGGCAGCCAGTCGATCTCGTCGGCCCCCAGCGTCCTGAGGGCCGTGTTCACGTCGGCGAAGTGGTTCCCGTCGCAGAAGATGTCACCCTGTGCCGCGGGGTTGGGGTGGTCGATGTGCCGGACCTCCACCTCGGGGTACTTCTCCTCGAGCCGGAGCACGATCTTCTTCAGGTTGCGGGCGTGCGCGCCCCACCACGCGAACACCACGCCCCGGTCCTCTTCGTCGGCGTGCTGCTTGGCCCTCAGGATCTCCTCGACGAGCTTCTCGACGACCGGTTGCCAGAAAGCGGTGTGCTGGCCGGTGGACATCGCGCCGTCGCTGCTAGCGGTGAGTGCCGCGTTCAGCAGCAACACGCCCTGCGTGAGCATCGCCTGGAACCACTCCGGCGGCTGCACGGTGTCGTGTTCCTTCAGCAGGGCGCGAATGTCCCCGATCGGCGTCTTCTTGGGGATGCCGTGCTTCCACATCGCCGCGGCCTTGATGATGCAGCGAATGGTGACGACCCTGCCGAACTGGCTGTCGGCCCAGTCGTGGAAGGTGTTGTCGAACATGGCGATGCCGGTGGCGCTCTCGGGCCGCGGGTACGGGTTCTGGCCGAAGACGACGACCTTCCACTTGTGCGGTGGGTTGGGCTTGAGCGCCTGGAAGGTCAGTTCCCGGACGGGTACGACCTTCGGGGCGCGGCCCGGGCCGATGAAGGTGGCCGCGGCCGGCTGCGCCTCGATGACCGGTTTCAGGAGCGGCAGCCACGGCTCGCCGCCGCCCTTGAAGAGTTCGGCGAGGGCCAGCGGATCGGTCGGGTCGGACGGAGTGGGGGCGTCGGCGCCGGTCATCGTGGACTCCTGGGGTGGCGGCCCGTGCCGGTGGCGCGGCACGGGTGATCAAGGTGGGGAAAATTGTGCCGTGCGCCGGTTCTCCAGGCGCGGTCGGGAAGCAGGACCACCGACCCGGCGGTGTCTCCGCCCCGGATTTCGTCCGCCCGCAGACGCGGTACCTTGATCCACGTCGGATGCACCCCTTCCCGCCACCACCGGAGTGAGCCATGACCACCGATATCGAAAGACCCCTGCTGAAGGTGGTGCTGAAGGACGTCAACGCCAAGGTGGTGACGGCGTGGCGGGCGGCGTTCGCTGACACCCCCGAGGTCGAGATCCACAAGGGGTCGATCACCAACGAGCACGCCGACGCCTGGGTCAGCCCCACCAACTCGACCGGCCGGATGGACGGTGGGGTCGATGCGGTCATCAAGCGGCACCTCGGGGCGGGGATCCAGCTACGCGTCCAGCGCGCGATCCGCGATCAGTTCGGCGGCTCGCTGCCGGTCGGAAGTGCCGTGTGTGTGCCGTCCGGGGCGACCAACCCGAAGTTCCTGATCTCGACGCCGACGATGGAACAGTCGGTGCAGAACGTGAGCGAGACGTTGAACGTGGCCCTGGCGTGCGCCGCCGCGTTCCAGGCGATCCACATGCAGAACGAGAAGGAGCCGGGCAGCATCACGTCGGTGGTGCTGGTCGGCATGGGCGCGGCGACGGGCCGGGTGGTGCCGCGGGTGTGCGCCAATCTGATGTGGACCGGCTACACCCTGTTCAACGACTACCACTTCCGGGACTACGACGACCTGCGGAGGACCATCCGCGAGCAGCTCGACGGCATCGAGAGCCGTCCTGAGCAGGAGCGGGTACGGGTGACGCCCCCCACGGCACCCGACTCTCACCGATGACGCGGTGAACCCCGACCGACCCGGCTAGATCCAGCCCTCCTGCCACGCGCGATGCGCGGCCGCGTGACGCGAGCTGACGCCGAGCTTGGTCATGGCCGCAGACAGGTAGTTGCGGACGGTGCCCGGGGCGAGGTGAACGTGCGCGGCGATCTCGGTGACCGAGGCACCCGTCCGGGACGCGCGCAGCATCTCCAGTTCGCGCTCGGTCAGCGGACAGGCGTCCTCGGTGAGGGCGGACGCGGCGATCTCCGGGTCGACGTACCGCCGGCCGGCCGCGACGTCGCGGACGATCTCCGCGAGCCGGGTGGCCGCTGTGCTCTTCGGCACGAAGCCGCTCACCCCGGCGGACAACGCCCGGCGCAGCACGGCCGGCCGGGCATGCCGGGTGACCAGCACGATCCGGGTGGGCAGCACGGCCCGGATCTCCTCTGCGGCGCGCAGCCCGTCGGTCGGCGGCATCTCCAGGTCCAGTACGGCGATGTCGGGCCGGTGTTCCAGAGCCAGGCGCGTGGCGTCCGTGGAGGTCGACGCCTCGGCTACGACGGTGATGTCGGGCTCCAGCCCGAGCAGCGCCGCCAGGGCGCCGCGGAGCATCTCCTCGTCGTCGGCGAGCAGCAGGCGGATCATGCCGCACCCACCGGCAGCCTCGCCGCGACGACGAAACGGTCCCCGTCGTGCCGCCAGGTCAGGTCGCCACCGGCCGCGGCCAGCCGCTCGGCGAGCGTGTCCAACCCGGTGCCGGCCGCCGTGCCGGGCACCTCGACCGCGCCGTCGTTGCTCACCCGCAGGTGGGCCCGGCCGCCGTCGACCCGGTACTCGACGTCGGCCCGCGCGGCGCGGCTGTGGCGCAGCACATTGGTCGTGGCCTCGCGCATCACCAGCCCGAGCAGGTGCCGGCCGGACGCGGACAGGCTCTCGGCGGCCGGCCGCAGGTCCATCCGCGCGTCGATGTCGGCGGCGGCGAGCACCCGGGTCGCGTTGGTGATTTCCTCCTCCAGTGTCGTGCGGCGGTAGCCCTGCACCAGGGCGCGGGTCTCCCGCAGCGCGTCGGTGGCCAGTTGCCGCACCTCTCTCATCTCGGCGGCGGCCCGGGCCGGGTCGACCTCGGCCAGCCGCGCCGCCAACTCGCTCTTCACCGCGATCACCTGAAGGTGGTGGCCCTGGATGTCGTGCAGGTCGGCGGCGAACCGCAGCCGTTCGTCCTTGACCGCCAGTTCCCCGGCGAGCCGCCGCGCCTGGTGCAGCCGGCCAGCGACGTCCCACGCCCACAACGGGCCCAGCGTCGTCCAAGCGGTGAAGGCCGTCAGGCCCAGTGGGAACGCCGCCGCGTAGAGCAGGTCACCCTCGCCGGAGCGCAGGCAGACGAGCGTGCCGGGAACCGGGGCGACCGCCACCGCGCCCGCGACGAGCGCCCGTCGGCCCGGCGCCGTCAGGAACGCCGCGCCGATCGCCACCACCATCGCCGGGGCCACCGCCCACAGCCCGTACTCCCGGAAGGCGAGCTGAATCGCGCCCAGCACCGCGGCGCCCGCGCCCCCGGCGATCAGCCATCCGGCGGGCCGGCCCCGCACCGCGGTGCCGGTCACCGGCACCAGCAGCCGGTTGAGCAGCACCACGCTCGCGACGACGGTGACGGCGAGCGCGGCGCCGCCGACGCCGCGGGCCCAGGCCGGCACGCCCCCACCCAGCAGCCAGTCGCCACTGAGGAACACCAGCACGCTCACCACGGCCCCGGTCAGGGTCCACCAGGTGTACCGGCGAAAGCCCGTGAGCCCCGTCCCGTGCGCGATCGCCTCGTCCACCACGCGGCCATTGTCGCAGTTGACCGGCGTGACAGGTGTCATGAGATCTCGTGCCGAACCCACGCCCCCACATGCGGGTTCGGCACTACTGGCGGTCCGTCGCCTCGCCCAGTGTGGACGGTGCAAGTTCACCCCTTGTCCATACCCGGAGGAGAGCAGTCAGATGAGGCGCCACTTCGTTCGGCACTACCTGGAGATGGTCGCCGCGATGGTGGTCGGCATGCTGGTCCTCGGCGCGGCCCGCGCCGGGGTCCTCGCACTCGCCGGCGTCGACCACTCGGCGGCGAGGCACCCCGAGATCGCCGCGCTGGCCATGGCGTTCGACATGTCGGTCGGGATGGTCGTCTGGATGCGGTACCGCGGCCACGGCTGGGCGGGCACGCTGGAGATGACCGGCGCGATGTTCGTACCGGCCGTCGTCCTCGCGCCGCTGAGTTGGCTGAGCGTCATCTCGGGCGACCAACTGATGATCGCCACCCACGTCGTGATGCTGCCGCTCATGCTCGGCGTCATGCTCCGTCGCCGCGAGGAGTACGCGCGATGAGCCGCACCATCCACACCCTGGGTCGGCGCTGGCCCACGCTGCTGGCCCTCGCGTCGGCCGCGCTGTCCCTGGGCGGCGGCGGCGACCGCGCCGGCCAGGTGGCCGGGCTCGGCGAGGTTCTCCTGATCCTGCCCCTGCTCTATCTGGTCGTCGCCAGGGCGGGAAGGCGGGGCCTCTCCTGGATCGTGCTGGTCGCCTCTGTCCTGCTCATCATGGGCCTACGGCTGGCGGAGGTCCCCGCGACCGCCGTCATCGTCCCGATCGCCCTGGGCGCGCTGATCTGGAGCGCGATCGGTGGGCACGCGCTGCGGCCCGGCATGATCCGGATCCAGGCGCTGGGCATGCTCGCCTTCGGCGCGCTCGCCCTCCTCGGGCTGGCCGTGGACCCCGACCTGGGCCGCTACCTGGTGGCGGCCGGCTGGCTCTTCCACGGCATCTGGGACTTCGTCCACCTCAAGCTCGACAAGGCCGTGGCCCGCTCGTACGCCGAGTGGTGCGGCGTGTTCGACGTCCTGATCGCGGTCCAACTGGTCGTCCTCGGGTAGTCGATCTCAGGGTGCCCGCATCTCTGGGGAGGCCCAGCCGCCCGAGCTGGGCAGCCCGACGCCCAGCGGGCGGTGGGAGCGAACCCTCGCTCGCACCGCCCGCTGAGCGTGGGGTGGCCGTCAGGTGGTGATGGCGACCTTGCTGACCTGCCCGCCGCCGCTCATGGTCAACCACGAGGCGTAGGCGCCCTGCTTGGCGAAGAAGTTACCGCCGCCGACGAACGCGAACCAGTCCTGACCGCTGACCGCGATGTCGCTGACCTGCCCGCCTGCGGCGATGGTGAGCCATTCGGCGTAGATGCCGTTCTTGGCGTAGAAGTTGCCGGCCTGTTGCCAGCCGATCCAGTTGCCGCTGAGTGCGACCTTGGTGGCGCCGCCGGAGTTGATGGCCTGCCAGGAGGAGTATGCGCCGTCCTTGGCGTAGAGGACGCCGGCCGAGTTGACGAATGCGAACCGGTTGCCGTTGATGGCGATGTCGCTGACCTGTCCGCCTCCGGCGATGGTGAGCCAGGGGGCGTAGATGCCGTCTTTGGCGTAGAAGTTGCCGGCTTGCTGCCAGCCGATCCAGTTGCCGCTGAGTGCGACCTTGGTGGCGCCGCCGGAGTTGATGGCCTGCCAGGAGGAGTACGCGCCGTCCTTGGCGTAGAGGGCGCCGGCCGAGTTGACGAATGCGAACCGGTTGCCGTTGATGGCGATGTCGCTGACCTGTCCGCCTCCGGCGATGGTGAGCCAGGGGGCGTAGATGCCGTCTTTGGCGTAGAAGTTGCCGCCCTGCAGCCAGCCGATCCAGTTGCCGCTGAGCACGACCTTGGTGGCGCCGCCGGAGTTCACGGCCTGCCAGGACGAGTACGCGCCGTCCTTGGCGTGCAGCACGCCGGCCGAGTTCACGAACGCGAACCGATCGGGGACCTCATCGGTCGGCGTCAGGTCCTCGAACGCCAGGTTGATGGCAGCGCCCTTGGTGACCGTGCCGCCGCAGGAGTAGGCCGGGGTGATGTTGTACACCGCGCCGTTGCGCCGGATTTCGAAGTGCAGGTGAGGGCCGGTCGAGTTGCCGGTGCTGCCGACGTACCCGAGCACCTGCCCCTGCCCGACCCGCTGCCCGACGGCGACGGCGGGCTGCTGCACCATGTGCAGGTATCTGGTCTGGTAACCGCTGGCGTGGGAGATCGTCACCATGTTTCCCCCGCCGGCGGTCCAGCCGGCGAAGGCGACAGTGCCGGTGTAGGCGGCGCCGATCGCCATCCCGCTGTTACCCGCGATGTCCGTACCGTAGTGATCGCTGTCGATGCCTCCGCACCTGTTCGAGAGCACTCCGGTGACCCGCCCGCCCACCGGCTGGATCATCACCCCGGCTTGTGCGGACGCCGGCTGGGCCGGTACGAGCGCAAGTCCGCACAGGACGGCCGCGGCGACCACGAGTGCTCGCAGTCGCCTCCCCACTGTCTCTCCAGTCACGCTATGCCCTTTCCGCGATCTTCTCGACATCGATACAACGCTGCGGGTGAATATAGACGCGTCCTCCTGGTTGCCGGCTGCCGCCCGGCGTCGTGCCGGTGCGAACCTGGGCCGGGCCGGTGCACCGACCCGACGATCGTGGGTACCGTGCCAGGCTGACCACGACGACAGGAGTGCGGTGGACCAGAAACCACGCCGGGCACGGGACCTCGGCATCGCCGTCGGTACCCTGCCGACCGGCCCGCTCAACGCCATCACCGACGTGGCCGACGTCCTGGTCGGTCACGTCACTGTCGACGACGGCGCCGACCTGCACACCGGCGTCACCGCCGTCGTGCCGCGCCGGCTCAGCGCCGGGCACCCGGCGCTTCCGGCCGCGGTGTACGTCGGCAACGGGTACGGGAAACTCGTCGGCTCGACGCAGGTGGACGAACTCGGTGTCCTGGAATCACCGATCGTGCTGACCGCGACCCTGTCGGTCTTCCGCGCCGCGGACGCCCTGCTCACCTACCTGATGGGCCGGCAGCCGGCCGGAGTGTCGTTCAATCCGCTGGTCGGGGAGACCAACGATGCCCACCTGTCCGACATCCGCCGTCGCCCGGTGACCGAGCAGCACGTGCTCGATGCCGTCGAGCACGCCTCGGCCGGTCTGCCGGCGGAGGGCTGCGTCGGCGCGGGCACCGGCACGACAGCCCTGGGTTTCAAGGCCGGCATCGGCACCTCGTCGCGCCGGGTCAGCGTCGACGGCGCCGTCCATACCGTCGGCGCCCTCGTCCAGTCGAACTTCAGCGGCATCCTCACCGTGCTGGGAGTCCCGATGCCCGCTGCCGAGCTGGTGTCGCAGCACGACCGGGCGGAGCCGCCCGGCAACTCGTGCATGATCATCGTGGCCACCGACGCGCCGGTGGACGCCCGTCAGCTCGGCCGGCTCGCCCGCCGGGCCGTGTTCGCCATGTCCCGGGTGGGTGCGGCGTACACCAACGGCAGCGGCGACTACGCGATCGCCTTCACCACGGCACCGCAACCGCAGCAGCCGCTACCCGACGCGATGATCGATCCCCTCTTCGCCGCCGTCATGGACTCGGTCGAGGAGGCACTGCTCAACTCGTTGTTCATGGCCGTGACCACCACCGGTGTGCGAGGCAGGGTGCAGCATGCCGTCCCGCACCACCGCGTGCTCCAGCGGCTCGGCACCGCAGGCCGTGCCGGGCAGCGCCAAGGCCCCGGCGTCGCCGGGCATTAGGGCAGGCTAACCTGTTCCTTGATCGCTGGGAGGGCGCAGCTCGTGTACACATTTTCCTTCGTTCTCGCAGGGGCCTGACGCTCATGACCGGCGATGGGATCAGCGGTCGGGTGGTGCTGCGCCGCGCCCTGCGCCGCCAGCGCGGTCGCGTGGTGGCCGGCATCGCGCTGCTCTGCGTCCATCAGGCCACCGAGGCCCTCGTTCCGGTCGCCATCGGTGTGATCATCGACCGTGCGGTCGCCACCGGGGACGTGCGTGCGCTGCTGCTCTCGCTCGCCGGTCTTGCCGTCCTCTTCACCGTTCTCGCCTTCGCCTATCGAACCGGCGCCCGTCAGGCATTCGCCGCCGTGGAGCAGGAGGCACACCTCCTGCGGGTCGAGATTGCCGGGAGCGCCCTCGACCCGCGCGGACGCCGCTCGGGTCTGCGCGACGGCGAGCTGCTGGCCGTCACCGCCTCCGACGCCGAGCTGTCCGCCCACGTCGTACGGGTCGCGGGGTTCTGCGCCGCCGCGCTCACCGCGCTCGTGGTCGCGGCCGTCGCGTTGCTCGTCGTCGACGTTCCGCTCGGGCTCGGGGTGCTCGTCGGGGTGCCGCTGCTGGTCCTCGCCCTGCAACGGATGGCGCCGCTGCTCACCCGGCGCAGCGCGTCTCAGCAGGAGGCCCTCGCCGCCACCACCGCGCTCGCCGTGGACCTCGTCTCCGGCCTCCGCGTGCTGCGCGGCATCGGCGCCCAGGAACACGCCGCGCGCCGGTACGCGGTCGCCAGCAGCCACGCCCTCACGGTCACCCTGCGTGCCGCCACCACCAAGGGCCTGCACCTCGGGCTCACCACCACGGTCAACGGTCTCTTCCTCGCGGCGGTCGCCGGCGTCGCCGGTTGGCTCGCGCTGCAGGGCCGGCTCACCATCGGCGAGCTCGTCGCCGTCGTCGGGCTGGCCCAGTTCATCGCCGAGCCCGTGCAGACACTCGGGTACGGCGTACAGGTGTTCGCCATGGCCCGCGCCTCCGCGGGGCGGGTTGCCCGGGTCCTCGGTGCCCCGCCGCTCACCCGGCCGGGAACCGCCGGGCAGCCGGCCCCGGACCCGTCACGCCTCGCCCTCGACACGGTCGGGTACGCCGGACTCGACGGAGTGTGCCTGCGGGTCGACGCCGGTGAGGTCCTGGGCGTGCTCGCCTACGATCCGAGCGAGGCCGAGGCGCTGGTCGCGCTGCTGTCCGGCCGGGTACCCCGGGAGGACTACCGGGGAACGCTGTACGTCGACGGCGTGCCCGCCGAGGAGCTGCACATCGATGCCCTGCGCAGCACAGTCCTGGTCGAGCAGCACGACGTGGCGTTGTTCGAGGGGACGCTGCGCGCCAATCTCGCCGCGGACGCCAGCATCGACGAGACGGTCCTGCGCGCCGCGGTGCGGGCTGCGGCGGCCGAGGACGTGCTCGCCGCGCATCCGCACGGGGTCGACCGCCTGCTCACCGAGCGGGGGGCGAACCTGTCCGGCGGGCAGCGGCAGCGGATCGGGCTGGCCAGGGCGCTCGCCGCCGACCCGCCGGTACTGGTGCTGCACAACCCCACCACGGCGGTCGACGCGGTGACCGAGCTGATGGTCGCCGAGGGGTTGGCCTCGGCTCGCGGGGCGGAGGCCCGCGGCACCGTGCTGATCACCAACAGTCCGGCTCTGCTGCGGATCACGCACCGGGTGGCCGTGATCGACCGTGGGCGGGTCATCGCCGAGGGCCCTCACGACCAACTGCTCGCCAGCGACGCCCGCTACCGGGAGGAGGTCCTGCGGTGACCACCGACGAGTCGACCACGATCGGCGTTGAATCCAGGCAACTGCTGCCGACGGCCACCGCCCGGCAGACCTGGGCCGCCCTCCGAACGGAGTTCGCCCGGCTGCCCGGGCTCAGCGTCGCCGCCGCCACGTTGCTGGTCGCCGCAGCCGCGACCGGGCTCCTCGCCCCCTGGGTGCTCGGTCGCCTCGTCGACGACGTCATCGACGGGGCCGACACGCCACGGATCGTGGCCTGGGCGGGTGTGATCGCGGGCGCGGCGTTGCTCGCCGGGCTCCTCACCGCGGCCGGCGCCGCGGTCGCGGCACGCCTCGGCGAGACCGTGCTGGCGCGGCTGCGGGAGCGGGTCCTCGACCGCGCCCTGCACCTGCCGTCAGCCACGCTGGAGCGAGCCGGGACCGGGGACCTGGTGGCCCGCGCCGGCGACGACGTGGCCGTGGCGACGAATGTGATCAGCACCAGCGGACCCGCCTTCCTCGGTGCGCTGCTGTCCATCGTGCTGACCTCGGCGGGGCTCTTCGCCCTCGACTGGCGGCTCGGCCTCGCCGGGCTGGCCGCGGCCCCCGCCTACGCGTTGGCGCTGCGCTGGTACCTGAAGCGCTCGGTTTCGTACTACGCGCGCGAGCGGGTGGCGACCGGCGAGCGGGCACAGGTGATGGCCGGGGCGCTTCGTGGGTCGGCGACCGTGCGCGCCTACCGGATGGAGGACGCCCACGTCGCCCGGATCGCCGAGCGCTCTGCCGTGGCCCGCGACCTGTCGTTGGAGATCTTCAACTACCACACGCGTCTTGGGCTGCGGATGAACCGGTCGGAGTTCGTGGGGCTCGCCGCCGTGCTGCTCGCCGGTTTCCTGCTGGTCCGCGACGATCTGGTCACCGTGGGAGCAGCCACCACCGCCGCCCTCTACTTCCACCGCCTCTTCAACCCCATCGGCCTGTTGCTGCTCCAGTCGGACTCCGTGCTGCAGGCCGGGGCGAGCCTCGCCCGGCTCGTCGGCGTCACCTCACTGCCCGGCCCCGCTTCCCCCGACGCTTCCGCTGCCCCCGACGGCGCTGGGCCCGCTCGTCGGGGACGGTCCGCGACGGCCGGGCCGGGCGAGCCCGAGCCTGCGGCGCTGGAGCTGGTCGTCGCCCGGCACTGCTACGACGACGGACCAGTGGTGCTGCGGGACATCGCCCTTCGTCTCGCACCCGGGGAACGCGTCGCTCTCGTCGGGGCGAGCGGCGCAGGCAAGAGCACGCTTGCCGGCATCGCCGCCGGAATCATCGCGCCCAGCCGCGGCTCGGTGCGCCTGCGCGGCGTGCCGCTGGCGCAACTGGGGGAGCGCCGCGTCCGTCGCGAGATCGCCCTGATCAGCCAGGAGGTGCACGTCTTCGCCGGGACGCTCGGCGACGACCTGCGCCTTGCCGACCCGGACGCCACCGACGCCGAGATAGCCGCAGCCCTCGACCTCGTCGGCGCCACCGCCCTTCTCCGTACCCTGCCCGACGGCCTCGCCACGAGCGTGGGGGAGGGCGGACGGCAGCTCACCGCCGCCCAGGCCCAGCAGCTTGCCCTGGCCCGTCTCGTCCTCGCCGACCCCGCCGTCGCGGTCCTCGACGAGGCCACCGCGGAGGCTGGCAGCGCGGGCGCGCGTGACCTCGACCGCGCCGCCACGGCTGCCACCGAGGGCCGCACCACGCTGATCGTCGCCCACCGGCTCAGCCAGGCGGCCACCGCGGACCGCATCGTTGTCATGGAGCACGGTCGCATCACCGAGCAGGGCACGCACGGCCAGTTGCTGGAGGCGGGGGGCGGGTACAGCCGGCTGTGGCGTTCCTGGAGCACGCCCGGTCTCGTGGTCCCGCAAGGACGCGAGAGCGAGGAGTACGTCCAGGCGTCGGCGCGGGGGGAGAACTGACCCCTCCCGCGCCTCGACCACGGTGTGACGCCAGCGAGGTTGGCCTCGGGCGGTGGGCTGAGGGTGCCTGGCCATCTCACGGCATGGCCGCTTGACCTTGACACAGTGACAAGGTCTTCACTGTGCCCAAGGAGGTGGTCCCGATGACCATGCCGAAAGAGGACACGAACACGGTGCGGGCCCTCCAGGGGCTGGCGAACAGCAACTCGTCGGTGCGGCTGCGGGCAGCGCTGGCGGTCGGCACGACCCCTGACCCGCGGTTCGTCGACAAGCTCATCGAACGATGCGCGACCGAGCCCGATTTTTCCGTGCGCGAAATGCTCACGTGGGCACTCACCCGCCACTCGTCGTTGCTGACGGTCCCGAAGCTCATCGGTGAGCTCCGATCGGAGCGCGCGCAGGCACGGAGCCAGGCGTTGCACACGCTGTCCAAGATCGGGGACCGGCATGCGTGGCCGGCGATCACCCGGGCGCTTCTGACCGACGCCGACGACGAGGTGGCGCGGAGCGCCTGGCGAGCAGCGGTCGTACTCGTCCCCGAAGCTGAAGAACCCGAGTTGGCCGGAGTGTTGGCGACACAGCTCGGGCGCGGCGAGCGTGAGATGCAGTTGAGCCTCAGCCGGGCGCTGATCGCGCTCGGTGAGGTGATCATGCCGACCGTACGCGCCGCGACGGCGGATCTCGATCCTCGCGTGCGTCAGCACGCGATCGCCACCGAACGGCTGTTGCGCAACCCGGATGCCGGATTCGAGTTCGCGATCGAGGAGGCGAAGCGCATCGTAGCCCTCGGCGGGACCAGCCAGGAGGGGTGACAGGCAGTGTTGATCGGTGAGGTGGCACGACGGTCCGGGGTCAGCGCCCGCATGCTCAGGCACTACGACTCGCTCGGCCTGGCGCGGCCAACGGGTCGTACCGAGGCCGGCTATCGGGAGTACTCCAGCGAGGACATCCGGCGGATCTTCCATATCGAGAGCCTGCGGTCATTGGGGCTGTCGCTGCGTGAGGTCGGGCGCGCGCTGGATGATCCCGGCTTCACGCCCTCGGAGCTCGTCGACGACCTCATCCGTCGGACGCGGGAACGCATCGCGGGGGAGACGGAGCTGCTTACGCGACTCCGGCGGACCGGTGCCGCGCAACCCGCAGACTGGGAGGACGTCCTCCAGATCGTCGCACTCCTCCAGGCATTGGGGTCGGAGAGCGCTGGAAAGCGCCAGCGCGCGGCCCTGTCCTCGGCCGTAGAGGTCCCGGTGCCAGTGGAAGCCCTGGTGGAGGCAGCGCTGAGCGAGACGGACCCGAACGTCGCCGGAGCCCTTCGATGGGCTCTGGCGCAATCGGGCGACGGCGGATTGGCGCTGCTGACGGAGGGCCTCGGCTCGCCGGTAGCGGAGGTGCGGAAACGTGCCGTCCAGTCCATCGCCGAGATCCCGAACGGTGACGCGACCGCACTGCTGCAGGACGCCCTCACGGATCCCGACATCGTGGTCCGCAGGTGTGCGGCCCTGGCGCTCGGGACACGCGGAGTAGCCGAAACTGTACCCACGCTCATCGAGATGGTCGTCGAGGAGGCGAATGACGTCGACGCAGCCGATGCGCTGAGCGCGCTGGCGAGTGATCCCGCGTTGGCGGCTCAGATCGCTACCAGGCTCGTTGACTGCCTCGCCCACGGCACCGTCGGATCGTCCGCACGTCGACGGCTGACACAGGCGCTCGCGGACATCCCGGGGATCACGGCGTCACGTGCCCTCGCGGATCTGTCACATGACGAAGACCACGCCGTTGCGCTTACCGCGACGTACATTCTCAAGCTGCGCAGCGCGCGATAGGACGTCAGACGGTCGGCACCACCATCGGGGTGCCGGTCACCGGGTTCGCCATCACGATGCTCGGCAGGCCGAAGACCTCCTGCATGAGGGCCGCGTCCACCACGTCGGCCGGTGCGCCCTGCGCGACGACCCGGCCGTCCTTCATCGCCACGATGTGGTCGGCGAAACGGCAGGCCTGGTTGATGTCGTGTAGGACCGCGACGATCGTCCTGCCCTCGTCGCGCAGCCGCGCGAAGAGCGCCAGCAACTCGTACTGGTGGGTGATGTCGAGGAACGTGGTGGGCTCGTCGAGCAGCAGGTACGGCGTCTCCTGCGCCAGCACCATCGCGATCCAGACCCGTTGCCGTTGTCCTCCGGACAGCTCCTCGACGGGTCGTTCGGCCAGGGCCGTGACGCCGGCCACCGCCATGGCCGACCGGACGGCCTCCTCGTCCGCGGCCGACCAGGTGGCGAGCAGGGACTGGTGCGGGTAACGGCCCCGGGCCACGAGCCGCCGGACGACGATGTTCTCCGGGGCGACCAGGCCCTGGGGCAGGAACCCCACCTGTCGCGCGAACCTCTTCGGGCGGTGGTCGGAGACGTCCCGGCCGTCGAGGCGGATCGTTCCCGACGACGGTGTGAGCAGTCGGACGAACGCCTTGAGCAACGTCGACTTCCCACACGCGTTCGGCCCCACGATGGCCGTGAACGCGCCGTCCGGCACGGCCAGGCTCACCCGCGTCGACACCACCCGCTCGCCGTAGCCGAGCGTGACGTCCTCCGCGGTCAGACGGCTACCCACTCCGTTTCACCTCCATGCCGAGCAACCAGATGAGATAGCAGCCGCCGATCGCCGTCGTGACCACGCCGACCGGCAGCGCGACCGGCGCCAACAGCAGTTGGGCGACGAGGTCGGCGGCCAGGAGCAGCACCGCGCCGGTCAGCGCCGCCGGGACCAGGGGCACGCCGGCGGCCCGGGCGAGCCGCCGGCCGATCTGGGGCGCGGCGAGGGCGATGAACACGACCGGCCCGGCGACCGCGGTCACGGTGGCGGTGCAGCCCACGCCGGCAAGGACCATCAGCAGCCGGAGCCGGCCCAGGCGCACGCCGGTGGTGCGGGCGATCTCGTCGCCCAGTGCCGCCTGGTGCATGGCGTTCGAGAGCACGACGAGCAGCAGCACGAGCAGGGCGACGATGGCGAACGGCAGCCGCACCTCCGCCCAGTCGATGCCGTTGAGCGAGCCGGCGTTCCAGCCGGTCGCGGCGAGCGCCACATCGATCTCGGCCCGCAGCACGATCCAGGAGTTCAGGGCGGTCAGCATCGCGTTGACGGCGATTCCGATGACGATCAGCCGGAGGCCGCTGAGCCCGGAGTCCAGCGACAGCAGGTAGATCACCGCCGCGGCCAGCAGCCCACCCGTCACCGAGCCCACCGCGAGCTGCCCGGCGGTGCCGTTCAGCATCGTGATCGCCACCAGGGCGCCGGTGTAGGCGCCCGCGTCGAGTCCGATGACGTCGGGGCTGCCCAGCGCGTTGCGGGTCAGGTTCTGGAAGATCGCTCCGGCGAGACCCAGGGAGGCGCCGAAGACCAGCGCCGCGGTCACCCGCGGCAACCGCCACTCCCTGATCACGAAACTCGACTCGCCGCCGCCGGAGGTCAGGGCGGTGAACACCTCCGCCGGGCTGGCCCAGGCCTGCCCGTAGCAGAGGGCCACCAGGGCGAGGACCGCCGCGACCGCGACGAGCCCCGACGACACGGCGACCGTACGCCGTTCGGCCCGGACCACGACCGGCCCCGCCCGCAGCGTCACCGTGTTCACAGCGCCCCCGCACTGTAGCGACGGACGGCCCAGATCAGCACCGGGCCACCCAGGAACGCCGTGACGATCGCGACCGGGACCTCGCCGGTGGGCAGCAGGACCCGCGAGCCGATGTCGGCGAGGAGCAGCAGGACCGGACCGAGCAGCATCGAGTACGCCATGATCCACGGAACCGAGTCGACGGCCAGCCGCCGGGCCAGGTGCGGAACCATGAGGCCGATGAACGCGATCGGCCCCGCGACGGCGGTGGCGACACCGGTGAGCAGGGTGACGAGCACCAGGACGGTGACCCGGATCCGCGTCACGTGGGCGCCGAGCGAGTGGGCGACGTGCTCGCCGAGGGCCAGGGCGTTCAGCGGCCCGGTCGCGGCCATCGCGGCGACCAGGGCGGCCACGGTCACCAGCACGGGCACGACCAACGGCGTCTGCTCGGTGCCGGCCAGCGCCCCGACCGACCAGAACCGGTACCGGTCGAAGACGTCGGGGAAGCTCAGCCGCAGGCCGAGCGACACGCCCATCAGGACCCAGCTCAGGGCGACGCCGGCGAGGACCAACCGCAGCGGCGAGGTCCGTCCGACGGCGTAGACCACGACTGCGGCGAGGGCGGAGCCGGCGACCGCGAGCACGAGCTGTCCGGCCTGTGACCCGGCCACGCCCGCCAGGACACCAAGGTTGATCGCGAAGCCGGCCCCGGCGGTCACGCCGAGGATGCCCGGCTCGGCCAGCGGGTTGCGGGTCAGCGTCTGGATCAGCACGCCGGCCGCGCCGAGGGCGGCGCCGACGCAGACGCCGAGGATCGTGCGGGGCAGCCGGATGTCGCGTACGACGAGGTGGTCGGCGGTGCCGGCGAAGTCGGTGAGGGCCCGCCAGACCTCGCCCACCGCGACGGGGCGGGCACCCACGGCCATGCTCGCGCCCGCCGCGACGACGAGCAGCGCGACGGACACGAGCAGGAGGGCCGTGCGGTGGGACGGATCAGTCTTCAAGCCCGGCAACTCCGCGTTTCCAGTATCCGGTGATCAGGGAGTCGATGTGCTCCCGGCTCCAGGCGCGCAGCGGCTTGACGTCGGTCGCCTCGCCGGCCGCGAAGAGGAAACTTCGCCCGGCCGGGAGGCGCAGCGACTGCACCGTCTCCGCCAGCGCCGAGCGGGCACCCTCGCGGGCGAGCCAGGTCACCGCCACCCCGTCGCGAGGCGCCAGCGGGTAGCCCCGTTCCGCAACGTCGTCGATCTCGACCACGACGTGGGCCGACACGTCGGCGGGGGAGTGCTCCAGCCACCGGCCGACGGCCGGCAGGGCGGTGGTGTCGACCGCGAAGACGTAGTGGTCGTAGTGGTGCGGGAACGCCTTCGCTCCGGGTGGGCCGGCGATCGTGACCTCTTCGCCCACCGCCGCCGAGGCCGCCCACGTCGAGGCGACGCCGCCGTCGTGCAGCACGAAGTCCAGGTCGATCTCACCGGCGGCAGCGTCGTACCGTCGCACCGTGTACTTGCGGGTGGTGGGCAGCGGGCGCGGCCAGTCGAGCATCCCGTCCGCGTTCGGGACGGGGTCGCGACGGGTGCCGTCCGGGTCGGGGAAGACGATCTTGACGTGGTCGTCCGCCTGGTAGGTGTGGAAACCGGCGAGGGCCGGGCCGCCGAGGGTCAGTCGCAGCATCCGGGGGGTCAACTGCTGCCGGGTGAGGACCCGGACGTTACGTACCCCGATCGGATACCCGATCCGCGTGGTGCCGCTGCCCGTGTGGTGGTGGGCCGCGACCCGGGCAGCCGGGTCGCGGCGGTCGACGGTCATCGGTTGAGCAGTGGCGTGAACGCCTTGTCGATCGAGTCGAGGGTCTTCAGGGCCGACTCGTACGTCGCCGCCTCCGTGTACTGCAGCGGGAAGACCCGACCGGCCTTGACCGCCGGCAGGTTCTTCCACAACGCGGAGTCGATCACCTGCTTCACCGCCTCGGCCGGCGTGCCGTCGGGCTGGAGCGTGTACGTGATGGCGTCGGCCTCGCCGAGGCTCTCCGGCAGTTCCTCGAGCGAGGGATACTCGGTCACGTCGAGTCCGCCGCCGCCCTTCTTCTTGACCTCGCCGTAGTAGGTCACGCCGATGTCCTGCGCGATGTTGGTGCCCCACGACTTGGCGAACTCCCGGTGGAACGTGCCCTTGGAGATGTCCCCGTAGGCGCCCAGGTGCCCGAACTTCAGGCTGCCGAGCGCGGTGCCGTACTTGGCCTTCAGCTCTGCGGCCTTCTTCTCGTACGCGTCCCTGGCCGCCTCGAAGTGCTCGGTGCGTCCGGCGGCGTCGGCCTGGCGGCGGGACAGCTCGCGCCAGGCATCCGGAACCGTCGGGCCGATCGCCACGACGGGCGCGATGCTCTCGAGGCGCTTCAGGTCGACGTCGGCGAGGACCGGCTTCGGCACACCGATCACGATGAGGTCCGGCTTGGCGGCGGCGATGGCCTCGTAGTTGGTCTCGGCGGCCGACTCTCCCGCGACCTTGGGCAGCTTGTCGTAGGTGGCGCGGTCCTGCTCGGTCATCATCGCCAGGCCGCGCTTCCAGGTCGAGACTCCCACCAGGGCGGCGTCCGCCTCGATGAGGGCCGGCACCGCATAGCCGGTGGCGACCACGCGCTCGGGGGCGGTGGGGATCTTGATCTCGCCGTTGTCGGCGGAGAAGACGCGGGTTCCGGAGCCGCCGTCGGACTTGGGGGCGGGCTCGGAGCCGGATCCGCAACCGGTCACCACGGCGAGTACCAGGGCTGCGGCGACGGCCGGACGCCAGTGCTGTCGTACGGACATCTACTGTTCCTTCGAGGGACTACAGGGGTGGCAACCCCGCTGGGCTGCAAAGCTTAGGCTACCCTTACTGTCGCTTTCGGGATGTCGACGAGAGGTCAACCCATGTCGAGGAGAGGTCAGAGCGTGACTGTCGCGGCCCCGCTCGCGGCGGATCCCGTCAGCTGCGAGGAGTTCGGCTACGGCCTTGGCCCGCCCGACGGGATCCTCGTCCTGAGATACCGCTCGGCGGCCCGCCTGGCGTTCGGCGAGAACCGACAGGACTTCCTGCACCAGCTCTACTGGTCGCCGGACGGCATGCTCTCCGCCCGACACGACCGGGGCGTCACCTTCATCGGCCCGGGCGAGGCCTTCTGGGTCCAACGGGCGGTGACCCACGAGGTGCACGCGGCGGACCGGCAGACCGTCTACCGGATCTGCCTGCGCGAGGTGCCCGCCGCCCTCGACGGCCTCCGGGCCGGCGCCGCCCGCATCGACGTCGAAGCGGCGGAACTCGTCCTGGCGATCGCCGACCGGGAGTACGACGAGCGCGGCGCACCCGAGGCCCGCAGACGGATCATGGCCGGGCTCGACCCCCGTTCCCACCCGGCCGACGACGGGCAGGCCGGTGGCTCGGGCGTCGCGGCGACGGTCGCCACGGCGCTGGCGAACGACCCCGGCGACCCCACCCGCCTCGACGAGTGGGCCGAGCGGCTGCACGTCAGCGTCAAGACGCTGCAACGCGACTTCGCCCGCGAGTTCGGCATGTCGTACTCGCAGTGGCGGACCAGCCTGCGGCTGCGCGTGTCGCTGACGCTGCTGCGTACCCGACCGGTCGGCGAGGTCGCCCGTCGCATCGGGTACGCCAGCCCGTCCGCCTTCATCTCCGCCTTCGTCCGGGAGTACGGCTGCACGCCGGGCCGCGCCGCGGCGATGATCCATGCCGGAGACGACGACGCCGCGTCCCTGCTGTTGTCCCGTTCACCCCGATAGCGCAGACCCGGGCCCGTCCACGTCAGCAGCGGACCCGTCGTCCGCGGTCGGAAGCAGTCAGCTTGTGGTGGGGAAGCTCAGGCTGACCGCCGAGGGGGACCCGCTGGGCCACCGGGTCGTGACGACCTTCCCCCGGGTGTAGAAGTTGACGCCCTCGGGGCCGTGCACGTGCGTGTCACCGAACAGGGAGTTCTTCCAGCCGCCGAACGAGTGGTAGGCCATCGGCACCGGAACGGGCACGTTGACGCCCACCATGCCGACGGTCACCGCACGGGCGAACCGGCGTGCCGCCGCCCCACTTCCGGTGAACAGCGCGACGCCGTTGCCGTACTCGCTCGCGTTGACGATGCGCACGGCCTCGTCGAAGCTGTCGGCGCGTACGACGACCAGCACGGGTCCGAACACCTCGTCGCGGTACACCTCGGCGTCGGTGCTGACCGTGTCGAACAGGGTCGGGCCGACGAAGAAACCGTCGCGGACGGGCGCCTCACGCCCGTCGACGACCAGGGGGACGCCTGCCTCGGCGGCCCGGGTGACGTACCCGGTGATCCTGTCGCGGGCCTCGGCGGTGATGACCGGTCCCATCTCGCTGCTCTCCGCGTCCCCAGGGCCGACGCGTACCCGGCGGGCCTGCTCGGTGAGCAGGGACACGAGCTCATCGGCGGCGGAGCCGACCGCGACCACGGCGGAGATCGCCATGCACCGTTGCCCGGCCGAGCCGTACGCCGCGGCGGTGATCTGCCTGGCGGCGTCGGCGAGATCGGCGTCGGGAAGCACGACGGCGTGGTTCTTGGCGCCACCGAGTGCCTGGACCCGCTTGCCCGAGGCGCTGGCCCGCTGGTGGACGTAGCGGGCGACCGGCGTGGAACCGACGAAGGACACCGCGGCGGTGTCGGGATGGTCGAGCAGCCGGTCGACGGCCTCCTTGTCCCCGTGGACCACGTTGAACACGCCGGCCGGCAGCCCGGCCTCGGCGTACAGCTCGGCGATCAGGTTCGACGGGGAGGGGTCACGCTCGCTGGGCTTGAGGACGAAGGAGTTGCCACAGGCGATGGCGATCGGGTGCATCCACAGGGGGACCATGATGGGGAAGTTGAAGGGCGTGATACCGACGCACACGCCGAGTGACTGCCGGAACGTGTACGAGTCGACGCCGTTGGACACCTGGTCGGAGTAGCTGCCCTTGAGTAGCTGCGGGATGCCGCAGGCGAAGTCGATGACCTCCCGGCCACGGGTC
Source organism: Micromonospora sp. CA-111912 (assembly GCF_050948415.1). Classification (NCBI taxonomy): domain Bacteria; kingdom Bacillati; phylum Actinomycetota; class Actinomycetes; order Micromonosporales; family Micromonosporaceae; genus Micromonospora; species Micromonospora sp. CA-111912. The sequence goes on along the minus strand of NZ_CP192007.1, from coordinate 4,544,530 downwards.
ACCTCTCCCCGGGCGTCGTCGAGGACCTTGCCGTGCTCGGCGGTGATCATGCGGGCCAGGTCGTCGGTGTGCCTCTCGACCAGGTCGCGGAAGGCGAAGAGCACCTTCGTCCGGGCGGTCAGCGAGGTCTCACGCCACGAGAGCCAAGCCTGCGCCGCGGCGGCGACAGCCGTGTCGACCTCTGCGGAGCTGGCCAGCGGCACCGTGGCCTGCGGCTGGCCGGTGGCGGGATTCCAGACGGAGGCGGTGCGGCCCGACAGGGGTCGTGTCGGCTTGCCGTCGATCCAGTGCTCGATGCTGCGCATGGTGTTCCTTTCCTAACGGAGGCTGACCGGGGCCCGGGCCGGCGACATCACCCGGACGGATCCGTCAGAGGTTCAGGGTGAGGCCGGCAGTGGCGAGGAGGACGGGGCAGGAGCTGTGCCGGGCGGCCTCGGCCAGCAGGTCGCCGACCCGATCCCGATGCCAGGGCCGGACGTGGGTAAGAACGAGAAGCTGGGCTCCCGCCCGGTGGGCGAGCCTGCCGGCGTCGCCGGCAGTCAGATGGTTCGGTACGGGCTCGTCGTCGAAGCCCGACGCCTCGGCCAGCACGACGGCGCATCCGTGGGCCAGGTCGTCGAGGGCATCGCAGGGCGCGCTGTCGCCGGTGTAACACAGTTGGTCGTCGAGGCGGACAGCCCAGTTCTCCACCTGGTGCCGACCGACAGCGGTACGCACCCGGTACGGGCCGATGCGGTCGGGGGCGGGCCCGAAGGTGAGCTTCCGATGGGCGGGAAGCCGCTGCGCCAACCGGCTCTCGACGGCGGCCGGCCCGTACACCGGCAGCGACCCGGCGTCGCCTGCGGCGGATCGCAGGTAGGCCAGTGCGGTGAGGTCGTCGCAGTGGTCTCCGTGCGCGTGGGTGACGAAGACGGCGTCGAGCGCGGTGACGGGGGCGTACCGCTGCAGCGGCCCCACCGCTCCGGTGCCCAGGTCGAGCAGGAGCCGCCATCCGTCCTGCTCGACCAGGTAGCAGGAGCACGCCGCGTCCGGGCCGGGTGCGGAGCCCGAACAGCCGATCACGGTGAGCCTCATTCGGCGGTCGGGGCGGGGCCGAGGGCGATGGCGACGACGTCGGCGACGGCGCCCTCGAGGCAGGTGCCCGCCACCGCGGAGGCCGCGGCCAGGACCTCCGGGTGTCCGTCGCCGACCGCCACGCCGAACCCGCTGGCCCGCAGCAGGGGCACGTCGTTGGGGTTGTCACCGACGGCCGCGACCTCGGCCAGGGCCACCTGCTCGTGGTCGGCGAGCCAGCGCAGCGCGACGCCCTTGTCGACGCCCGCGGGGAGCAGTTCCACGTAGGTGGCCTCGGACATCACGACGGTCACCTCGGCGACGCTGTGGGCGACCGCGGCGGTGCGGTGCGCGGCGTCGGTGTCGGCGCACAGCAACATGACCTTGCTGATGCCGTCGATGTCGTGCCAGTTCTCGATGTGTTCGACGGTGACGCGGTCGCGGGCGGCATAGGTGTCGACCCAGGCCGGCTGGTACGTGGCGAGGGCCCGTTCACCGACGAACGCGACGGCGGCGACGTCGGGCGGAAGCGTCTCGACCAACGCGCGGACCGCCGTCCACGCCGTCTCGTCGAAACGGCTCTCGTGCAGCACGTCACCGGTGTGCAGGTTGGCGATGAGCGCGCCGTTGAGCAGGATCGCCGGTCCGGTGAGACCGAGCTCGTCGTAGTAGCGCCGACCCGAGGCGGCGCTGCGGCCGGTGGCGATGACGACCTGGCCGCCGGCACTGCGGAATGCCTGTAGGGCTGCGCGGCTACGCGGGACCATCGCGAGGTCGCGGTCGACCAGTGTGCCGTCGAGGTCGGTGACGATCCAGCGGTACCGCAGGGCGGTACCCGGGCTCAGGCGGGTGTCGGAGCTGGTCACGTCAGCGGCACCGGACGGTGGGTGTCGGCGAACGCCTCGATCGCGGTCGACCCGACCGGGTCGAGCGTGCCGACGGTGGCGAAGTAGCCGCGCTCGCGCCATGCCGCCTGGTCCGTCTCGACACCGTTCGGGCGCAGGCCGAGGTAGTGGCCGCCGGCGGCGGTCACCAGCAGCGAGCCGGCCGCGACATCCCAGCTGCTGACACCGATACCGAGTGCCGCATCCGCCCAGCCGGTCGCGACATGCGCCAGGCTCAGCGCGGCGCTGCCGATGCGACGCAGCGTCTGGTACTCGATGATGAGGTCGGTCTGCCGTCGCACCGCCCGGTCGGGAGCGGCTCTGATCTCGCGCGCGCTCGGGTAGCTGGTCAGCAGCAGCGCCTGCTGCTCGCTGGCGGCGCCGACGCTGGCCAGCGCCCGTCCGTTGTGCCAGGCCCCGGCGAGCGTGGCGGTGTACAGGTCGTCGCGTAGCGGGTCGTAGATCGCTCCGGCGACGACCCGCCCGTCGACCACAGCGCCGATCGAGGTGCAGAAGAAGGGGAGCCCGTGGGCGAAGTTCGCCGTGCCGTCGATCGGGTCGACGTGCCATTCGACGTGGCCCTCGCCGACCGCGCCGCCTTCCTCGCCGACGATGCGGCTGTCCGGCTCGGCGGAGAGCACGATTTCGCGGATCCGCGCCTCGGCAGCCTTGTCGTGCACGGTCACGGGGTCGTGCCGATCGCGCTTGTAGTCGACCTCGGGCCGGGAGCGGAACGCCCCGCGGAGCATGTCACCGACTGCGGTGGCGGCTTCGGCGGCCACCTCCGCCAGTTGGGCGGAGCGGGTCACGTCGATCGTGGTCATGCGGGCCTCTCGTCGGTGAGGGTGAGCAGCCGCAGCAGTTCGGCTGGGTCGTCGACGACCGCGTCGGGCGTCTGGGCGACGACGAACGGCAGGTCGTGGGTGGAGCGGGCAGTCATCAGGACGGTCACTCCGACCCCGGCCCGCCGGCCGCAGACGACATCGCGGTCGAAGTTGTCGCCGACGTACCACGCGTCACTGGGCGCGACCGCGAGCGCGCGGCACGCCAGGCGGATCATTTCCGGATTGGGTTTGCGGATGCCGAGCTCGTCGCTGTACAGCTGCAGCGCCAGGTCCTTGTCGAGGCCGGCCTGGGCGAGCCAGTCCCGGTGCACGATGCCCGACATCGCGTTGCTGACGATCGCCACCGGGATGTCCCGTTCCCGCGCGCCGCGGAGCAGATCCTCGATGCCGTTGCGGGCGACCCGCGTCGAGCGCAGCTCACCCTGGCGTCGGCACAGGAACCATGCCTGGCTGGTCACCAACGCGCGCGCCTGATCGGGCCAGTCGGCGGCGACGAACTCCGACCAGAACACCCGCCAGGTCAGCTCGGCCGGCGCGGACAGTCGCGACATCGCGTTCTTCCAGGCGGAGTCGGCGGCGGCGGCGGCCCGCACGTCGCGGACCACGTCGTCGATGGTCAGCTCGGTGCAGCCGGCCGCGCCGAGCATCGCGACGACCTCGGCGGCGAGGTCGGTGACCCAGGTGTCCCGGCGTGCGGTCTGCACGACGACGCCACCGAAGTCCAGCAGCAGCGCGCGAGGCCGCGGCAGCCGTGCGGCGATCACCGGCCGGACCCGGAGGCGACGGCCGGTCCGGCGGCGGGACGCTGTCCGGTCCGCTGTTCGCGCAGGAACTGGTCCCAGCCGGTCATCCGGCGGCCGTCGGCATCGAACACGTGCAGGTCGGCCGCGGCGGCCCAGAGGGTCACCTCGGCGCCCGGCGTCGTCTCGATCTTCCGGTAGGACTGGACGTACAGCGTTTCGCCGTGGCACCGCACCTGCACGGTCCAGGCCGAGCCGGTGGGCAGGACCGTCTCGACCACGGCCGGGGCCCGCCAGACGCCGTCGGGAACATCGGCGTCGGCGTACGCGATGTTGAGTGCCTCGGGCCGGACACCGCCCGTTCCGTCGGTGGGCGGGCGGCCGACCCGGGTGGCCACGTAGTCCGCCACGGTGGCGCCGGGACCGGCCACGTCGGCCGACCCGAACGGCATGGTGTTCATCGGTGGGCTACCGACGAACTGGGCCACGAACACGCTTGCCGGCCGTTCGTAGACCTCCATCGGGGTGCCGGTCTGCTCGACGACTCCCTCGTTCATGACCGTGACGTGGGTGGCCATCGTCATCGCCTCCAGCTGGTCGTGGGTGACCAGTACGACGGTGGCGTGCGAGCGCTGGTGGATTCTCTTGATCTCGGCGCGCATCTCGAGGCGAAGCCTCGCGTCGAGGTTCGACAGCGGCTCGTCGAGCAGCATGACCTCCGGGTCGACCGCGAGCATCCGGGCCAGTGCGACCCGCTGCTGCTGGCCGCCGGACAGCTGCGAGGGGTAGCGGGCAGCGTACTCGGCGATGTGCAGCATCTCCATGGCCTCGGCGGCGCGCTGTGCGCGTTGCGCCGTGGGTGTCTTCCGCATCATCAGCCCGAACTCGACGTTGCGGGTGACCGTCATGTGCGGCCACAGCGCGTAGCTCTGGAACACCAGCCCCATGCCCCGCTTCTCGGGTGGCACGAAGAGGCCCTGCCCCACGGAGTCCAGCAGCCGGGAGCCGACCCGGATGTCGCCCCTGGTGGGCTGCTCGAGGCCGGCGATCATCCGCAGGGTCGTGGTCTTGCCACAGCCGGACGGGCCGAGCAGGCACATGAAGCCGCCGTCGGGGATGGTCAGGTGCAGGTCACGCACCGCGTATTGGCCGGCGACGTAGCTCTTGTCGACGCCGATGAGTTCGATGTTCGGCATGTTCAGCCTCCCAGGCCCGTGGCGAGGTTGCTTCTGGTGGCCCGCTGGGCCAGGTAGGTGACGGTGAACGAGAGCGCGGCGATGATGAGTACCGCCGCGTTGGCCTGCTGCCGATATCCGAAGTCGACCAGGTTGATCGACAGGGTGGTCAACAGGGGCGTGCTCGCGGTCGTGAGCATGATGACGATCGACAGCTCTTTGAGCCCGGAGATGAACGGCAGTAACACGCCGGTGGTCAGCGCGCCCTTCTGGATGGGCAGCACGATCCGGCGCAGCCGGGTGAGCCAGCCGGCGCCGGCCACCTGGGCGGCCTCCTCCGGTTCGCGGCCCAGTTGCATCATGGCGGAGATGCCGGACCGCGACGAGTACGGCAGGTGGGTGATCGCCATCACCACGACGAGCAGGAGGGTCGTGCCGTAGAGCGCCGGGATCGGGCCGCGCGGGACGGCGAACAGCGTCAGGTAGGCGGCGGCGAAGGCGATGCCCGGCACCAGGTAGGGCAGGAACGAGACCTGCCGCAGGGTGCCCGACAGCCGGCGGCTGGGCGAGCGAGCCACCACGTACCCGACCATCAGCCCGACGAGGCCGCAGACCAGGGCCGCCATGCCGACGATGCGCAGGCTGTTCCACATCGCCTCGTAGAGGTCATCGCTGCGCAGCAGGCCGTGCGGGAAACCGACCGCCTCCGGGATCGACTCGGCGGTCCAGAACTTCAGCGTGAAGTTGTCGGCCCGGAACACGCCTGGCGCGTAGGTCACCGTGGACAACGCGAGGGTCGCGAGCGGCACGACGACGCTGGTGACGAAGACGGCCATGGCGAGGCCGTAGGCGGGCCACCGCCAGCGGCGCAGGTCGGTGGCCCGGTCCATGCTGCCCTTGCCGCCGATGGTGACGAACCGGCGTTGTTCACGAACCAGGCGCATGTCGATGAGCACGACGAGCACCCCGAGCAGGACGATGACGGCGGCGATGACGGCGGCCACGCCGGGAGCCCGGGTGTGGATGCTGCGGTACAGGCTGGTGGACAACATCGCGTAGTCGGTCGGCAGGCCGAGGATGTAGGGGGTGCCGAAGGTGCCCAGCACCCGGCCGAGGACGAGGAGCACGGCGGAGGAGAGCGAGGGCAGCAGCAGCGGCAGGACCACGTGCCGCATCCCCTGGCTCCTGTTGGCGCCGAGCACCCGCGCGGACTCCTCCAACTGCGAGTCGATGCGCCGCAGCGCGTTGCCGAACAGCAGGAACACGAACGGGTAGTAGTGCAGGCCGAGGGTGACGATGATCGGCACGGCGCCGTACGCGAGCCAGTCGGGGGTCTGGACACCCCAGGTCTCCAGGAAGCCCGGCGTCCCGCCGGACCGGCCGTTCTTGAACAGGGTCAGCCAGGCCAGGGCGAACGTCCAGGACGGCAGCATGTACGGCACGACGAGGGCGCCGGCGAGGAACTTGCGGCCGGGCACGTTGGTTCGGGTCACCAGCCACGCCATCGAACCGCCGAGCACCACGGCGAATACGACCACGCCGAGCCCGACGACCACGGTGTGTGACAGCGGCTCCCAGAACAGGCTTGCGCTGATCGGTGACCGGAACACCCGCCACAGGTAGTAGCCCGTGAGCGATCCGGCCGGCGCCCCGGCCCGGCTGTCGTCGCCGAACTGCACGCGTGCCGCATCCGACACGATCGCCACCAGGGGCGCGATGACCAGGTAACCGAAGATGAGCACGAGGGCAATGCCGATGAGGGTGGTCGGTTCGGCGAGCAGGACTCGTGCCCGGTACCGTATCCGGCCCCAACGGCTGGCCGGCGTCTGCGTGGACGGCGGCGGCGCCGGCGGTGCCGGACGGTCGATGACTGCCATCTTGAGTGTCTTGTCCCTTCAAGCAGAGCCATGGTGCCCACCGATCGTGACGACTCGGTGGGCACCCGCCGGATCAGTTGTGCTGCACGCGCCAGAAGTCCTGGACGGGTTGGGTGTTCTGGTAGTCGTCGAGCAGGCCCTTGGGGTCCATGGCGAACAACTGCGTACCCCAGTCGGTGAGGCCCTTCGGGTTGCCGTCGCTGGGCGGCACGGCGGTGCTGCCCGAGACGCCGCCTTCCTCCATCTCGTGCTTGATGCCTTCCTGCGTCATGACGAAGTGGACGAACAGCTTGGCGGCGTTGGGGTGCTTCGTCCCGGTGGCGATCGCGACGTACTTGGAGTAGGAGAACCCGACCCAGGGGCTCAGGCCCTCGCAGACGGCCATGTGGTAGCCCTTGCCCTCGACGTCGCGGAACTTCGCGATCGACACCAGGCCGATGCGGCCCTCGGTCTGCTGCGGCGCGGCGACGGCGGCGGCGATGTTCTCGTCCTCGCTGTTGATGATCGGCTTGTTCTTCGCCAGCTTCTTGACCCACTCCCAGCCGGCGTTCTTCTCGGTCGTCTGCAGGGCTTTGCCGGTATGCCGCTGGTAGGCGTCGGCGAGCGGTGCGGCGCCGTGGCCGGCGGTCTGGCTGAGCCACTGCACGATGGTCGCCTTGCCCAGCGGATCCTGGAGCAGCACCTTGCCGCGCCAGCTGTCCTCGGTGAGTTCCCAGGCGTTCTTCACCGGGCAGCCGTTCGGGTAGATCTTCGGGTTGTACACCCAGACGTTGGCCTTCGACAGCACCAGCAGTGGGTTGCGGTTGGTCTCCGGGATGTCCTTGATCAGGTCCGGCGGCAACCACGTGTAGACGACCTGGCGGGGCAGCAGCTCGCCGGCCAGCAACGGGCCGTCGGAGAAGAGGGTGAGGTCGACGGCGACGTTGCCGGCCTCCTTCTCCCGGACGAGCTTCTCGGCGGTCTTCTGGGTGTCGGACTTCACCCCCTCGGCCTTGATGCCGTACTTGGCGGTGAATGCCTCGGCGACCTTCTTGATGTCGCCGGTCGAGTCGTAGACGAGGACGCTGCCCTCCTTCTTCGCCGCCGCGACGAGGGCGTCGAGGTCGAAGGAGGCGTCGACGGAGGCGGATGGGAGCGCGCCGGGCTGTTCGGTTCCGCTGGACGGGGCGCAGGCGGCGGCTGTGACGAGCGCGGCGATGCCGACTGCGGCAGCGGCAAGGCGACGGGTGGGACGGGTCGGGATCGTTATGTGGCGGCTGTCCACGTGCGCGAACCTCCTCGGTGGCGGAGCATGCGGGTGAGAGCCAACTCGTCCGTCGGTTGCGGTGAAAGGCCTATCGCAGCCGCGGAGTGTCCTGAGCGTAATACGACGGCAATCTTTGTCAAGACATATGTACATCAGCCCTTCAGACGATTCGCTTCAGCATCGCGTCGGCCAGCGCGTCGCAGCACTCGGCCAGCCGAAGGCCGACGACGTCGATGCGACGCAGCAGCTCACGCTGCCGCAGCATCTCGGAGGTCACGTCCCCGGCCAGCAGCTGCCCGATCGCCTCCTGGTACACGCGACGCACGACACCGGCCCGCTTCCGTACGGCCAGGACGAGGTCGGCGACGTCGGTCGGATGGTCGACCAGCTGCTGAAGGGCGCGGCGCAGCAGCGCGAGCCCTTCCCGGACGGCGATGAGCGCCGGCACGGCAGCGTCCACGGTGGGCGCACCGAAGAGGTCGTTCTCCCGTACGAAGTCCCGTAGGTTGTCCAGCACATCGTCGATCGACCGGGAGAGCCGGAACAGGTCCTCGCGGTCGATCGGCGTGGTGAGCGAGGCGGCGAGCTCGACGACGAGTTGCCGCCGATGGTCGTCGCCGGCGTGTTCGATGTCGCCCATCCGGGCCCGGCCCGTGGCCGACGGCACGGCCCTGGTGACCACGTCGACGGCCAGGTCCACCGCCTCCTGGTTCTGCTCGAGCTGGCGCAGCAGGATGCCGACGACCCGATGGTGGGAGCGACCAGCGAGGTCATCCACGATCCGCCAGACCCGGCGCAGCCGACGGCCGGTCACCGGAGCCCTCGCACGGCCAGCCCGGCCACCGCCGCCATGCCGAAGCTGGCCGGGAGGGTCACCAGCCAGGAGACCAGGATCGGCACGGCGTACTGCCAGCGCACCCGGCGTGCGCCCTGGCTGGCGCCGACGCCGACCAAACCGGCCGCCACGGACTGGGTCATGCTGACCGGCACACCCAGCCCGGCGGTGCCGAACACCGCCGCGGACGAGGCGATCTCGGCCGAGACGATCTGCCACGGACGTGGCGGGGACAGGCTGAACGTGGCACCTCGCGACATCCGCCGCAGGCTCGTCAGCGCCCCCGCGGCGAACAGCGCCGCCACGGCGGACAACACCGGCAGCGACAGCTCGGCCGAGCCGTGGACGGCGGCGACGGCGACCGCGGCGACCGCGAACATCTTCTGCCCGTCGTTGGCCGCGTAGGCCAGACACTGGCAACCGAACGCGCCGACGTGCGCCAGCCGGACCGTGGCCGACGCCCGACCGGTGGTCGGGACCCGCTGGGCCAGCACGCCGAGCAGATAGCCCAGCAGCCCACCGACGAGGGGCGCGGCCGCGCCGATGCCGAGCATCGTCGCAAGAGTGCTCCACGACGGCATGAGCCCGAGCCCGAGTCCGGCGCCCGCCAACCCACCGATGATCGCCAGGGTCACGCTCGTCGGTACGCCTCGCCACGTCAGCACCAGGACCAGTGCGACCGCCGCCGCCACGCCGATCACGACGATCGGCTGCCCGCCGCGATCGCCGGAGGCGACCAGCCGGCCGGTGAACGCGTGCGCCACGTCCAGTCCGAAGAGGCGGGGACCGGCGACGATGGCGGCGAGAAGAAGTCCGAGCATGGCGATGCCGGCGACCTCGCGGTGGCGTAGGGCGAGGGCGAGCAACGCTCCGCCGTCGTTGGCGCCGCAGACGAAGACGAACACGGCGGCGAGCACGGACAGCACGACGCTCACAGACCCGACCAGTGGCCGCGTTGCGTCGCCTTGCGCTCGACGTACCGCTGCCTGGCCGGCGGGCCGTCCGGCGTGGTCGACACCGCGGCCACCGGAACGTCCCACCACGTGTCGTTGGCCGGGCTCCCCGGCCCGCCGAGCTCGGTACGGACGTACACAACGGTGGTGGTGGCGGCGGCGCGCGCCTTCACCAGCGCCACGCGGACCTCGTCGAGGGTGTCCGCGGTCAAAACGTCGGCGCCCAGACTTGCCGCGTTCGCGGCCAGGTCGACCGGCAGCGGCTGTCCGTCGAAGCGGCCGGAGGCAGGGTCGCGGTATCGGTAGACGGTGCCGAACCGGGCACCACCCACCTGCTCGGACAGCGCCCCGATGGAGGCGTAACCGCCGTTGTCGACCAGGACCACCACCAGCTTGAGCCCCTCCGCCACGGCGGTGACCAACTCCTGCGCCATCATCAGGTAGGAGCCGTCCCCGACGAGGACGAAGACCTCGGCGTCCGGCTGGGCCAGCTTCACGCCCAGGCCACCGGCGATCTCGTAGCCCATGCAGGAGTAGCCGTACTCGACGTGATATTGCCGAGGACTCGCCGGCCGCCACAGCTTGTGCAGGTCGCCGGGCATGGAACCGGCCGCGCAGACGACCACGTCGGCCGGGTTGGCGGCGTCGTTCACCGCGCCGATGAGCTGGCTCTGGGTGAGGGGGCCGGGCCCAGGGCGGCGGGCCTCGTCGACGGCGTCGTCCCACCGGCGGGTCAGGGTCACGGCCAGCTTCCTGCGCTCCTCGCCCACCTGCCAGCGCGGCAGCGCCGCGTCGAGTGCCCGCAGCCCTTCCCGCGCGTCCGCGACCAGGCTGATCGCGCCGAGCTTCGCCGCGTCGAAGGCAGCCACGTTCAGGTTGACGAACCGCACCGACGGCTCGGCGAACAACGACCGCGAAGCGGTGGTGAAGTCCGCGTAGCGGGTGCCGATGCCCAGCACCACGTCGGCCTCGGCGGCGAGGGCGTTGGCGGCCGTGGATCCGGTCACGCCGATCGGGCCGACCGCGCACGGATGGTCGTGGGGGAGCGCGCCGCGGCCGGCCTGGGTCTCGGCCACGGGGATGCCGGTGCGTCGGGCGAAGGAGGCGAGCTCGTCGTTGGCGTCGCTGTAGGTCACGCCGCCGCCGGCGACGATGAGCGGGCGGCGTGCCGCGCGCAGGGCATGCGCCGCTCGGGCCAGCGCGGCCGGCTCGGGTACCGGGCGCGGCACGTACCAGGTCCGCTCGGTGAACAGCTCGTCCGGCCAGTCGTACGCCTCGGCCTGCACGTCCTGCGGCATGGCCAGCGTGACCGCTCCGGTTTCGGCCGGGTCGGTGAGCACCCGCATCGCGGCGAGCAGCGCCGCCGGCAACTGTTCGGGGCGGTTGATGCGGTCCCAGAACCGCGACACCGGCCGCAGCGTGTCGTTGACCGACACGTCGTAGGAGCGGGAATCCTCCAACTCCTGAAGGACCGGACTGGCCACCCGGGTGGCGAAGATGTCCCCGGGCAGCAGCAGGACCGGCAACCGGTTGACGGTGGCCAGGGCGGCGCCCGTGACGAGGTTGGTGGCGCCCGGCCCGATCGAGGTGGTGCAGGCGAACGTCGACATCCGGGCGGTCATCCGGGCGTAGGCGACCGCGGTGTGGACCATCGCCTGCTCGTTGCGGCACTGGTAGTAGGTCATCCCCGGGTCGCCGTCCAGCTCGGCCTGCCGCAGCGCCTGGCCGAGCCCGGCGACGTTGCCGTGGCCGAAGATTCCGAAACAGCCGGCGATCAGCCTGTGCCGTCGCCCGTCACGCTCGCTGTACTGGTTGGCGAGGAAGCGGATGGTCGCCTGCGCCACGGTGAGTTTCATGCGCCGGTCCTCCCCAGACAGGTTGTCATCGGTACGCGTGGGTCGACCTGTTGGCCGGACCAGGAGCTACGGATCCACCCGTGGGTGGGGTCGTCGGCGCAGGCCATCGACCGCTCGGCGGCCGGGCCGGCCAGGACGTTCAGGTAGTAGAGGTCGTAGCCGGGGGCGGCCATCGACGGCCCGTGGTAGCCGTTCGGCACCAGGACGACGTCGCCGGCACCGACCTCGGCCAGCACGGTGGTGGTGCCGTACACCCGCTGGTAGGCAAGGCCGCGCGTCTCGAAGTAGTAGATCTCCTCGAGAACCGCCTCGCCGGGAGTCTCGGTGTCGTGTTTGTGTGGCGGGTACGACGACCAGTTCCCGCCCGGGGTGAGCAGTTCGACGGCGACGAGCTTGTCGCAGTCGAAAGCGTCCGGGGCGCAGAAGTTGTTCACCTGGCGGCTCGCCGTCCCTGCCCCACGCACCTCCACCGGCACCTGCTCGGCCGGGCCGTAGCGCGGGGGCAGCCGGCGTCCGGCCCGCGCCGACGGCAGCGCGAACCGCCCACCGGTCGTGCTGGACACCTCCACCCGCGCCCCGATCGGCAGGTAGCAGAAGTCGCTGACCCGGTCGAAGACGCTGGTCCGGCCGACGAGCTCGAACCGCGTCCCGTCGCAGTCGACCATCGCCGAACCGGTCAGCGGCAGCACCAGCATCTCGTCGTCACCAGTGGTGAAGACGCGCGTCTTACCGGGCTCCAGGTCCAACACCCGCAGCCCGCAGTAGGTCCAACCGGCCATTTCCGGTGTCACCTGGACCGTCCACCCAGGTGTCGTTGTGGCGCCCCGAGGGATGTGCACCGCGCTCACCGCCTTCACAGCAGGGCGGTGGCCGCGTCGACGGCGGCCGCCACATCGTCGTCGGTCGGGTAGAGCAGCGCGCGTCCGGCCACCAGTCCGCGCACGCCGGGCAGTTCCAGCGCCTTCTGCCAACCGGCGTAGGCCTGCTCGGGCGGTGTCTCACCGCCGAGCAGCAGCACGGGCAGCGTGGTGGCATCGAGGACCCGGTCCATCTCCTCGACGACCGGGATCTTCAACCAGGTGTACGCCGAGGTCGCGCCGAGCGCCTGACCGATGCTGATCGCCCGGATGAGCGCCTCGGGGCGCTGGTCGAGCTGCGTGCGGCCGTCGACCCGGCTCACCGGCAGCGGCTCGACCATCGCCATCAGGCCGCGCCCGGCCAGCGCCGTCACCGCACGGCCGCACGCCTCCAGGGTGTTGACCGTGCCGGGGTCGTCGAGGTCGATGCGGCACAGCATCTTGCCGCCGTCGAAGTTCATCGCGGCGATCGTCTCGGCGTCGTAGCCGGTGAACCGGTCGTCCAGCTCGAACGCCGAGCCGGTGATGCCGCCACGGTTCATCGATCCGATGACGAGCTTGTCGTGCAGGACGCCGAGGAGCATGAGGTCCTCGACGATGTCGGCGGTGGCGAGCACACCGTGCACGCCGGGGCGGGCAAGCGCTACGCAGAGCCGGTCGAGCAGGTCGGCGCGGCTGGCCATCGCGTCGGCCCGGTCTCGGACCCCGATCGTGCCGCGAGCCGGGTGGTCCGCGGCGATGATCATCAGCCGCTGGTCACCCCAGTCGGACAGCCGCCGCCGGGCCTGTGCGGACTCCGCGACCAACGCGGGCCGGCTGGCGCGGCGCCGGACCAGGTCACCGATCTGGGCACTGGCATCAGACATCCGGATTCTCCCCGAGCAGGGCCGACACCTCGTCGGCGGTGGGCATGGCAGCGGAGCAGGCCAGCCGGGAGGCGACGATGGCGCCCGCCGTGCTGGCGTACCGCAGGGTGTGACGCAGCGGCCAGTCGGCGAGCATGCCGTGGCAGAGCGCGCCGCCGAACGCGTCGCCGGCGCCCAGGCCGTTGACCACCTCGACCGGGGTGGGTGGCACCCGTACCCGCTGGCCGTCGGCCGTGCAGCCGAGCACTCCCTCCGGTCCGAGCTTCACCACGGCCAGGGCGACACCGAAGTCGAGCAGCGCCTGCGCGGCCCGCTCCGGATCGTCTTCACCGGTGGCCACGGCGCACTCCTCACGGTTGCCGACGGCTACGCTCACCGCCCCACTGGCGAGCGCGGCCCGGTAGTGCCCGGTGGCCTCCGCGGCCGAGGACCAGAACATCGGCCGATAGTCCAGGTCCAGCACGGTCGGTCCGCGGCGATGGGCGAGCACCGCGTGCAGCGCGGCGCGGCTGGGCTCGGCACACAGGCCGGTGCCGGTGAGCCAGACGATCCGCGCCGCGCCGAGCGCGTCCAGGTCCAACTCCTGCGCGGCGATCTCCAGATCAGGAGCCTTGGGTTCGCGGTAGAAGTACAGCGGGAAGTTGTCCGGCGGGAAGATCTCACAGAAGGTGATGGGCGTCTTGAGGAGCGGCACCGACCGGACGAACCGGTCGTCGACCCCGTATTCCTTGAGCGCGGCCCGCACGAAATCGCCGAACGGGTCGTCTCCGGTGCGCGTCACCACCGCAGCGTGCCGTCCCAGTCGGGCGGCGGCGACCGCGACGTTGGTCGGCGACCCGCCGAGGAACCGGCCGAAGGTGTCCACCTCGGCCAGCGGGACGCCGGAACGCAGCGGGTAGAGGTCGACGCCGCACCTGCCGACGGTGATGAGGTCGAAGCCGGTCACGACGACAGCCCCCGCAGATAGGCCAGGCAGGCGGCAACCTCGGTGACCGGTCCGGCCCCGGCCGGCGGTTCCCGGTCCAGGACGAGGTCCTGCTCCAGTACGTACCAGCCGGCGTAAGCGGCCTTCTCCAGCGAGGCGACGATGGCGGCGATGTCCACGTCACCCTGGCCGAGCGGGCGGTAGAGGCCCTGCGCGACCGCGTCGCGGTAGCTCACCGCACCGGCGCGGACCCGTTGGGCCTGCCCCGCGTCGACGTCCTTGAGATGCACGTGTTTCACCCGCTCCGCGGCCTGCCCGGCCAGCCGCACCGGATCGCCGCCGCCGGCCAGCACATGGCCGGTGTCCAGGCAGAGCCCGATGCCGGAGCCGTCGAGCAGCCGCTCGATCTCCTCCGGCTTCTCGATCATGGTGCCCACGTGCGGGTGCAGCGTGGCGGTCACGCCGGCGTCGGCGGCCACCCGATCCAGCAGGTCAAGGTTCGACAGCAGGGTCCGCCAGCCGTCGGCGTCGAGCTCCGGGCGGGAGTCGTATCCGTCGAGACCGGTCGCCGCAGCGAGGACGAGGACACCGGCCTGCGCCGCCCGGAACTGCTGCAGGGCGGCGGCGACCTCTGACACCGGATCCTGGGTCGATCCGTGCAGCACCACCGGCAGGAATCCACCGACGGCCTGCAGTCCGTGCCGTCGCAGTGTCTCCTGGCGGGCCGCGCCGTCCACGGGCAGGAACCCGTCCGGGCCGAACTCGCTGGCCGTCAACCCGAGTGCCGCCATCTCCGCCAACACCCGGTCCACGTCCAGCTGGTAGCCCCAGCCGGGCACCTCACACACGCCCCAGGAGATGGGCGCGCCCGCCAGTCGCCGCGTCATGCCAGCACCGCCGAGTGCTTCAGCTCGTTCGCGGGGCCGCTGGCGCGGATCTCCTCGACCCGTACGGGCCGGCGCTCACGCCGCGAGCGGTCGGCGGCCTCGGCGATGTAGAGCGCCTCGAGCGCCTCGGAAACCGTGCACGCGCTGCTACGCCGACCGGCCACATAGTCGAGGAACGCGTTCATCTCCGCGGTGTAGGACGCGCTGAAGCGTTGCCAGAAGTCCGGCCACGGCTCACCGCTGGGATAGGTGACGCCGGGCTCGGCCGAGCGCAGCGGCGCCCGGTCGTCAAGGCCGACGACGAAGGTGGACTCGGTGCCGGCGAGTTCGGCCCGCACGTCGTAACCGCCGCCGTTGTACCGCGAGCCCTGCAGGGTCGCCAGGGTGCCGTCGGCGAACGTCAGAATGGCTGCGGAGGTGTCGACGTCGCTTGCCTCGGCGAAGAGGCTGGCACCCCGGTTCGCGCCGGTGGCGTAGACCTCGACGACCTCCTGGCCGGTCAGCCAGAGGGCGATGTCGAAGTCATGGATGTGGCAGTCGCGGAAGATGCCGCCGGACAGGGGGATGTACTCGGCCGGCGGAGGCGTCGGATCGGCGGTGAGCAGATGCATCCGGTGCAGGGTGCCGACCGCGCCGCTGCGCAGCGCCTCCCTGGCCGCTCGGTAACCCGCGTCGAAGCGGCGCTGGAACCCCACCTGCACCCGGCCGTCGGCCGCCGCCACCCGCTGGGCGATCTCGACCGTGCGGGCCAGATCGGCCGCGACCGGCTTCTCGCAGAACACGGTCAGCCCGGCGTCGACCCCGCGCTCGATCAGGTCGGCGTGCGTGGCCGTGGGCGTGGCGATGACGATGCCGTCGAGGGGCGTGGCGAACACCTCGTCGATCGGACCGGCAGCGCGTACGCCAAGGCGTTCGGCCACGTCACGAGCGCGCTCGGGCATGACATCACCGAGCACGAGCTCGGTCACCTCGGGGTGACTCGCGAGCAACTGGGCGTGTGTCGCACCGATGCGTCCGACGCCGAGCAGTCCAATGCGCATGAACGAATACCTCCCACGTGTTGAACATCGGTGGCGGCAGGCGCCAGCACGATGCATGCCATGATTCGTAGTCCCCGTCACACACCGAAGTCAAGACTTTGTCAGGACATTCTGATGTCTGCTAACTTGATGGTGTCAGCATCAGGGTCTGCGACGAAGCGTGAGGAACCATTGACCAACTCCCTGTCGATCACGCTCGACCGGACGAGTCCGGTCCCGTTGTACTTCCAGGTCGCCCAGCAGATAGAGGCGATGATCGACGCCGGCACCCTGCCCGCCGGCCACCGGCTGGACAACGAGATCCAGCTCGCCGATCAGATGGGTCTGTCCCGCCCGACAATGCGGCAGGCCATCCAGCACCTCGTCGACAAAGGGCTGCTGGTGCGCAAGCGCGGGGTCGGCACGCAGGTCGTGCACAGCATGGTCAAACGGTCGGTGGAGTTGTCGAGTCTCTACGACGACCTGGCGATGGCCAGCAAGCGGCCCGCCACCACCGTGCTCAACATGGCTCGTGTTCCGGCCGAGGACGACGTCGCCTTCGCCCTGCGGGTCCCACCGGGCACCGAGGTGGTGCACCTGCGGCGGCTGCGGTGCGCGCAGGGCGAACCCCTGGCGATCATGCACAACTGGCTGCCGGACGGGCTGACCGACCTCACCGTCGAACGGCTGGAGCAGCGTGGCCTCTACGAGATGCTGCGCGCCGCCGGCGTCCACATGCGGGTCGCCAACCAGCGCATCGGCGCGCGCGCCGCGACCGCCGCGGAGGCGAGGCTGCTGCACGAGCGGCGTGGCGCACCACTGCTGACGATGAGCCGCACGACGTACGACGACAACGGCCGTGCCGTCGAATACGGCTCGCACGTCTATCGGGCGACGCTGTACACCTTCGAGATCGCACTCGTCGAGCGCTGATCGTGACGCACGCACCGTCGCCCGGCCCCGCGATGCGGGACCGGGCGACGGTTTGTTCAGCTTCGGGGACTCCAGCCTGTCGGGTCGACAGCCAGATCGAGATCCTCGGCGATGTCGTCCCACTCGACGAACTTGAAGTTCGTCGTGGTGCGCGGCTCGCCATTGCCGTCGAGCACCTCAGGGCCGTCGAAGCCGTCCTGGACGACGAACAGACCCTCGTCGAATTTGTCACCGAGCGGCACGTTCATCACCATCGCCCCGTCGCACTCCTCCGAGCCGTCCGGGTGGGTGGGGTCGGAGTGCGGCCCGACCCGGAACGAGCCGAGGAAGGTGTTGGCACCGGAGCGCTGGTACACCACGAAGCTGTTGTCGCCCTGGCTGGACGCCAACAGGTAGCCCTTGCCGTTGGCCCGGTAGTAGATGGTCAGGCCCTCGACGTCGGCCGTGATGTGCGTGCCACCGTAGCCGGGATCGGGGCCGGACTGGTAGCACTCCTCGGTCACCGGGTCGTAGGCGAGCGGGAGGCCGAACTCCTTCACCTTGTCCATCAGGACCGGAGTCCCGGTCAAGGTTGCCGACACCTTCCAGATGCCGACGTCCTCCTGACCGGCGTAGAGCACACCGCTGGTGGCGTCGACCACCATGCCCTCGACCTGCGGCAGGTCGCCAGGGTCGTCGCACGGCGTCCAGGTGCTGCCGTTGGGCAGCGCGAAGCTCTGCGGCAGGGTGAGGCTGCGAACCTTGTGATAGGTGACGGTCCCGGTCGGGGTGACGGTGAGCTCCAGAAGCGCCACGGCGGTCTCGTGCCGTTGGCTCACCAGCGCGTAGTTGCGCCCGGTCGCGCGGTCCTTCCACGTCGCCAGCCCGTAGGCCGTGCGCCCGTCGTTGACCTCTCCCGCGTTCGCGGAGAACACCAGCGGAGCCGCCGCGCTCGTCACATCGGTGAGCGCCGTGCTGCCACCGGCCGGGTTGATCCGGTAGACCCGCAGCGTGTCGCGGCCACGGTCGGTCGTCACGGCGAGGTCGACAGTGGCGCCACCGACCCGGACCCCGTAGAGCAGGTCCACGTTGTTGAATCGGCCGGGCTCGTCGTCCGGCCCCGGGGCCGCCGGTGCCGCGATGCTCTGCACCAGCCCACCGGACAGGTTGTAGACCCGCAGGCCGCCTTCCTTGGCGGTGCCCACCACCAGGCTCTTGGCAGAGTTGGTCGGATGCACCCAGATCGCAGGATCGTCGGCATTGGCGTTGCCGCCTGCGGCATCGTCGAACAGTGTGGGCGTCTCGAGTTCCGCCTTGATGGTCGGGACGGCCATGGCGGCGGCCGGCGTCGAGGTCGACGCCACGACAACCACCGCTGTCAGGCAGAACGAGGCCATCGTCAGCAGACGGCGGTCGGGTTTGAAGCGCATTGTGCCTCCCGGAAATGGGACGGGGATGAGGGAGAACCTTGCGAGGACGGACGTTACAACAGTATGTCCTTACAAACAATAGTCACGACATATTGGCGTGCGTGATGCGGGCGGCAGCTTGCCCCACCTGCCCCGCACGCTGCTGAAACGATGACGGGTCGACGGTCGCCGGGTGGGTTCCTGGGCCCGGGGCGCAGTCGGAGCGCGGCCGGGAGCAGGGAAGACAGGCGGTTGGGGGAGCGGGCCGAGCTGACCTCCACCGCGAGGCGACGATGGTCAGCCGTCGTGCCTCGTCGGCTTGCGCACCTTCGGGTGGCTGCTCCAGCGCCGGCGGCGGGTCCGTGACCACGAGGCGCTGCCCGGCGGCCAGGTCGACGGGGTCGAGATCCTCACCGACTGATCGATCGGGCGGACGCGGGAGGCGATCCACTGCGTCGTGCCACGCACGACGGATCGGCGTTGTCCATGCTCTAAGGTGCATCCTTAGAGGCTCAGGGCGCAGGCACGCGCCCCAGGCGGGATACAGCCCAAACGGTCAGGTAGGTTGCCTGCGTGGATCCCTGCCTGCGCTTGGCCCTGCTTGAGGCCGACTATCTCAATGACGCAGTCGCCGAGATCCGCGAACGTTCGGTCGAGGAGCTCAAAGCCCGGTATGCCGAGGTGCTCGCGTTGGAAGTCTTGGCGGGCGCAGATCAGGCGTCCTGGACCGACGAGGCGGATCTGTGGGACGCGCTGCCGGACGGCGCCGACGGCACGATCCGGTCGCTGACCGGCATCGAAGGCTTTCCGGAAGTGAACAACCTGTACCTGCGCGAGTCCGAGGTCAGTGATCTCGGACCGCTCACCGCGCTGCCTGCGCTGGAGCTGTTGTGGGTCGGTGTGCCGCCGGACGCGGACCTGACCCCGCTGCTGGCCTGCGATCAGCTCAAGCGGGTGCACATCGGCTGTGCGGCCGTGCTGCACCCAGCGGGCCACGAGGTGCTCGCGGCGCTGGCCGCGCGCGGAGTCCAGGTGGACAACTTCCTGCCTGACCCGGTCAAGGCGGCGGCGCCATTCAGTGATCCGATCCTGAAGCTGGCAGTGCTCGATAGATTGAAGCGCTCGGTCGAGCTGCCGCCGATGTACTTCTTCGACGAGTTCGAGTTCGACGAAGGCAACCTGGCCCGGCTGATGACGGTCGTGATACCCCAGGCGGCGCTTGACACCGTCGAATCCCTGAGCTGGCTCGGGGGTGGGCACCTCACGGCGCACATGGTGTGGCAGCAGTGGGACGGCGAGTCCGACGAGTTCCGCGTCCGATCGCTGGCAGGCGTAGAGGCGCTGCGCAACCTGCGCGAGCTGAAGATCACCCCGCTCGCCGTACTGCCCGAGCACCAGATCGCGCAGCTGCGAGCGCGTGGCGTCACGGTCAGCGAGGCGGACTGAAGCAGCGAGGCGGGCAGCGCCGGGCGCGAACGCACTGACGCGTCGGTGGGTGGACACGCTCGGCTCCGAAGCCTCGGCTGCGGTGTCCGGGGCCGGGGTGTGGCCACTGCTCGTGGCGGTTCTGCGCGATCAGGTGATTGAGATCGCCCGGGACCTGGAGTGTTTCGTTGTCTCACCGGACCGGATCTGTCCCCCCGGGACGCAGATGGCGGGGGCGGCCCGGAGGTCCTCAGCACGTTCGTCTACGACTGGTTGGTCGGCTACCGGCTCGCCCTCGGCAGCTTTGTGCCGCAACCGGCGGCCCTCATCTTCGTCGTCCGGACCGGCGGGTTCGTGCCCGCCGGTCCGGACGTCAGGAAGGCCGATCGGGCAGCTCAGACCCGGGTGACCCGCACCGCGTCGGCGATCACGTATCCGGCGGCGTTGGTCCAGCGGCTCACGCCGACCAGATTGCGGTCGCCGGCGGCAAGGTTGAAGGTGCCGATCGAACGCCACTCCCCGCCGCCGGTGCGCTGGTCCACGTTCACCGTCTGGTTGCCCGCGGCGGTGACCACGACGTGCGGCGCCGAGCTGTTGTAGCCGGCGTCGGCCGGGTACCACACATCGATCCGGTGGTTGCCGGCCGCCGGGATGTTGACCTTGAACCAGGCCGCGTCACTCTCGAGCACCGGGTTGGCGAAGCGGTACTCGGTGCCGTAGCGCTGCGCCGAGTAGGCCGAGGAGGACCAGTTGGCGCTCGCGGTGAAGCGGCCCGCGGTGGCGTTGTCCACGATGGTGCTGAACGCTGGCGGCGTGGTAGCCAGGCCCAGGTGGGCGGCGATGCCCTGGGCGTGCCCGCGCGCGACGGCGGTGATGAAGTCGGCGCGCTTGAGCAGGTTCGTGTCGGCGACCGAGTCGATGAACAGGTTCTCGGTCAGGACCGCCGGCATGGTGGTCTCGCGAAGAACGTGGAAGTTGGCGGTCTTCTGCCCCCGGTCGGTCACCGATCCGATCGACCGCATGCCGGAGAGGACCCGCGGGTGGAGGGCGTTGTGCAGGCTGAGGGCCCCCGAACCCCCGGTGGGATAGCGGTAGCTCTCGAAGCCGGTGCCGCCGCCGGAATTGATGTGGATGCTCACGAAGATGTTCGCGCCCCAGGCGTTGGCGTCGTCCGTGCGGTAGGCGAGGCTGCGGGTGAGGTCGGTCGTGCGGGACATCCGCACGTCGACGCTGTAGTTGGCCAGCAGGATGTCGCGCACCTGGAGCGAGATGGCGAGGGTGAGGTTCTTCTCCTGCAGGCCGTTGCCGACCGCGCCGGAGTCGGTGCCGCCGTGGCCCGGGTCGATGTAGACGCGGGGAAGGGCGGCCTGCGCGCGGCCGGCGAGCAGGGGTGCGGCCAGTACGCCCGCCGCGGTGGCGAGGAGGGTGCGGCGTCGCACGGCGGAGCTACCAAAACTGGACATTGACGCCTCTCGACTGCGGAGTGGGGTGGGGGCGGGCTGGACCTCACGTCACGGCCGACGATTGCTCGGCCCCGACCGGCGTCCCCGTCCACCCGTTGCCGCCGTCACCGGTGGGCCGGGTGTGCGTCCGCCTGGCGTGATCCAGAAGACGTTCTTGGCGAGATCGTAACGACCATCGATGCCTGCGTGAAGAATGTTTACGCGAAATTATCCTGATCTTGGAAGATTCCTACACGCCGAAAGGGCTCGGGCGTCCGTCGGGTTGGTGACCGCATGCTTGCCGTGTGTGACCGGGTGGCCGAGGGTCGAACCGCACTCATATCTCCCGCACGTACGACGGAGGAGTCCCATGCAGCCGTTCGACCTGACCAACGGTGACCAGATCCTCAACCAGAACGCGTTGGCGAACAACGTCAGCGGGTTGAACCTGTCCGTACGCACGGATCTCGGTGCCCGCGTGGAGGCGTGGCGGCCGGGGCCCAGCGTCGTCGGCGACGGGAGGTTCTTCTGCCACGGCTACTCGCTGGGCACCTTCGGCCCGCACAAGTACACCGTGTGGGGTCGCTTCCTGCCCCGCGTGCTGGCCGACGAGTACCAGGCACTCGGGCGGATCGACAACGCGCGGAACGTCGCGGCCCGGGACGTCCTGGTCTGGTGGCTGGGGGGCACGAACGCGTACCACTCCGCGGTGGTGGAGCAGCCGGCGACCCTGCCCACCGGCATCCTGGACCAGGCACAGACGAGGGTCAGCTCGAAGACCGGCACCGGCCCGCTGTTGATCGGCATCCTGGCCGAGGAAGTGAAGCAGCAGTACAAGTCTGCGGCCTACATCGAGGTGTACCGCCGCAACCCGTGAGGCGGAGCGTGGGACGGTCGAATCTGCGCGCGCGGTGGGTGCCTCATCGTCTGACATCATGTCTGCGTGTTCGAGCCCGGCTCGCGTTCCAGGCAGACCTCGACCTTCATGCTGCCTGAGGACGTCTCCGCGTTCAGCGACGCGGTGGCGTCGTCGATCGGAGGGCTCGCGCAGTGGGCGACGCACGACCGGGAATCGGGCGTCGTCCTTCACGAGTCGCTGTCGTCCGCGACGAGGCACGGCTACATCCAGGCGTTCCTGCGTCTACTCGGCAGGGACGGCGGCGTGGTGGGGCCCGCCATCCAGTACCTGCACACGCGCGTGTGGACGACGGACGCTGGCGTCCTCGAAGCGACGGGCGGCCGATACCGGCCGGTCGGGACCCAGCCCGAGGAGATGCAGCCCGGCCGGCTGGCCTTCAAGTGGTTCCCGGAGGCTGAGGCGGACCGCGTGCAGAGGGACTTCGTCGAGTTGGTCGGCCTTGCCTGGAAGGCGCTCAACGGGGTGACCTCCCCGCACCTGGTGACGGCCGCCGGCAAGCCGGTCCGCAACTGGCGTATCGGGCCGGCGGCGAAGGCGTGGGTGCGGCGGGACCCGGGGCGCGTCCTGCACGACGGCGCACTGCGCCTGCGACTCAGGGAACCGGGCAGGGGTGGGACGGCGTGACGACCCCCGGGCGTCCAACCCCACCGGCGGCGGATGTCTCCAGTCGATTCACGTCAGGTGGATGACTTTCTGCGTCACCGTGCTGCTTAGTTTTTGCAGATTGGTGACGTAGCATTGCGGCGTGACGAAGCGACTGACCGAGGTGGCCCGGAAGGCGGGCGTCAGCGAGGCGACGGTCAGCCGGGTGCTCAACGGTCGCGGCGGGGTCTCCGAGTCCACCCGCACCGCCGTGCTCACCGCGCTGGACGTGCTCGGCTACGAACGGCCCACCAAGCTGCGGGGGGAGCGGGCCCGGCTGGTCGGGCTGGTGCTGCCCGAGTTGCAGAACCCGATCTTCCCGGCGCTCGCCGAGGTGGTCACCGGGACGCTGGCCCAGCGCGGCTACACCCCGGCGCTGTGCGCCCGGACCATCGGCGGCGTGCCCGAATCGGACTACGTCGAGATGCTGCTCGACCACCAGGTGTCCGGCATCATCTTCGCCGGCGGGTCGTACGCGCTCGCCGGCGCCTCGCACGACCACTACCGCCGGCTGACCGACCGGGGGCTGCCGGTCGTGCTGGTGAACGCGGGCGTCGACGCGCTGGACTTCCCCCGTGTCTCCACGGACGACGCGGTCGCGGTGGAGCAGGCGTACGGGCACCTGCGGTCGCTCGGCCACGAGCGGATCGGCATCGTGCTGGGCCCGGAGGACCACGTGCCGTCGCGGCGCAAGCTGGCCGCGTTGGCGCGGATCGCCGGCTGGGCAGAACCGGGCGAGCTCGTGGAGCGGTCCAGCTTCTCGATGGAGGGGGCCCGGGTCGCCGCCGCCAAGCTGGTCGACCGGGGCGTCACCGGCGTCATCTGCGCCAGCGACGTCCTGGCGCTGGGCACGATCCGCGCGGTGCGCCGGCTCGGGTTGTCGGTGCCCGGCGACGTGTCGGTGGTCGGCTTCGACGACTCGGCGTTCATGACCTGCACCGACCCGCCGCTGACCACCGTGCGGCAGCCGATCGAGACGATGGGCCAGGCAGCCGTGAACCTGCTGGTCACCCAGATCGACGGCGCCGGCGTCCTGCGCGACGAGCTGCTGTTCGAGCCCGAACTGGTGGTGCGCGGTTCCACCGCGCCCGCCCCCCGCCGCTGATCCGGGCCAGCCCCCGGCACGGGCCGCCCGCCGGCCGCCGTTCCCGCCGCTGACCTGTCGCGCCGGGCGCTGATCGGCCATCCGGCCACCGGCCGACTCCCTCGCCGCTGAGCGACGCTCCGGCCGCCGACCGCTTCTCGCGGTCGGCGGCCGTTTCGTCGTTGCCGGCCCCGAGCGGTGCCGGCCCCGAGCGGTGTCGGCCCCGAGCGGTGTCGGCCCCGATCCACCGTCCGGCGTGGCCCCACCCAGCCGTGAGCGCCAAAAGGGGCAAAACTCTGCCACTCGGGGCAACTCTCGGACTCTGTCCATATCTGTCGTCCGCCAGTCGCTAATTTTCATAACGCGATCGATACCTTGCCGAAATGAGTTCGTCTCGCTACAGTGACTCCACTCACAGCCTGGCCCCGACCGACACGGCGACAGGGGCAGGTCGCCTCACCGATACAGATCAGTAGCAGGGCCGCGGTGCCGGTCACCGCAGCTCAGCGAGCTCATGGAGACACCCGTTCCCGAAGGGATGGACAGATGTCCGTACCGCAGTACCGGAAGGCTGCGGCGTTGGCGCTCGTGGCCGGCCTGGGGCTCAGCCTCGCGGCCTGCTCCACGAAGAGCGACGACGCAGCGAGCGATGCGAGCGGCAAGGTGACCATCACCGTCGACTGCCAGCCGGTCGGCTCCCAGAAAGAGCTGTTGAAGAACTGGAACGACGACGTCGCCGAGTTCCAGCGGCAGAACCCCGACATCGTCGTCAAGAGCGTCAGCGTCGGCGAGCAGTGCAACAACCCGCCGGACTTCACCGCCCGCCTCGCCGGCGGCACCGTGACCGACGTGTTCTACGGGTACATGACCGATCTCCAGCAGGTGCTCGACTCCGGTCAGGCGATGGACATCACCGAGTTCGCCACCAAGGACACGGTCCCGACCTGGGACAGCGTCGACCCGGCGCTCAAGGAGGTCTTCAGCGACGGCGGCAAGCTCTACGCCGTCCCGGTGAAGAACTACTCGATGGGTCTGGTCTACAACAAGGCCCTGTTCCAGCAGGCGGGGCTCGACGCGAACAACCCGCCCAAGACGTGGGGCGAGGTCCGGGCCGCCGCCAAGAAGATCTCCGCGCTGGGCAACGGCATCGCCGGCTACGCGGAGTACAGCGCCGGCAACACCGGAGGCTGGCACTTCACCTCCCTGCTTTACTCCCAGGGCGGGCAGGTGCTGACCCCGGACGGCAAGAAGGCCGACTTCAACAACGCCACGGGCAAGCAGGTCCTGCAGAATCTCAAGGACATGCGGTACGGCGACAACAGCATGGGCGCCCGCCAACTGTTGCAGTGGGGCGACCTGCTGACCAACGCCGGCGCGGGCAAGGTCGGCATGTTCATCGGCGCGCCGGACGCCACCCAGGCGATCGTCAGCCAGTTCCAGGGCAAGTTCCAGGACTGGGCGATGGCCCCGCTGCCCGGCCAGGATGGTGCGGCGAAGGGGACGCTCGGTGGCGGCGAGGGCTACTTCTTCAAGAAGGGCCAATCCCCCGAGCAGGTCAAGGCCGGTCTGAAGTGGATCGCGTACCAGAAGCTGACGCCGGGCAAGGGTCAGTTCGACTACGTCCGGGCCAAGCCGCAGAACTACCCGGTGGGCCTGCCCCAGCCGCTGCTCTTCGCCAACGGCAGCGAGGCGCAGAAGCAGGAGCTCGAGCTGCGCAAGGCGAACGCGAACCTCGACACCGCGAACTTCGCGGCCTTCGAGGCGAACCCGGTGCCGATCAAGGGTGAGCCACGCAACGCGCAGGCGATCTACGCGGTGCTCGACGCCGCGATGTCCGGTGTGCTGACGAACCCGAACGCGAACATCGACGCGCTTCTCTCCACGGCCGAGGACAAGGTCAACAAGCTCCTCGCCGCCGAGGGCTGATCCGATGGTGTGGGGGCCGGCACGTCGGCCCCCACACCCTCCGCGCCGCACCGTCCGGTCACCGAATCACGCAGGAGTTGCCTTGGCGATCACCACCGCCCCGGGGACCAGGAGAGAACCGGGACGCCCCGCCTCGTCGGACCCGGCAGGGCCGCGGCGTGCGAGCTTCCGCCGCAAGGTACGAGACAATTTCACCGGGCACGCGTTCCTGCTCGGCGCCGTGGTCTGCTTCGCGTTCTTCTCCTGGTATCCGATGATCCGTGGCGTCGTCATGAGCTTTCAGCGCACCCGGCGCGGCGTCACGACCTGGGTCGGCTGGGACAACTACGACCGCATCATCGCCGACCCCAGCTTCTGGACGGCCTGGAAGAACACGTTCTTGTTCACGGTTCTCGCGCTCGTGCTCGGGTACGCCGTGCCGTTCTTCGTGGCGATCCTGCTCAACGAGTTCCGCCACGCCAGGGGATACCTGCGGATCCTGGTCTACCTGCCGGTGATGCTGCCGCCGGCCTCGGCGCTCTTCCTCTTCAAGTTCTACGCGTACGACCCCAGCGACGCGGGACTGTTCAACTCGATCCTCAAGGCGCTGCACCTGCCCACCTCGCAGTGGATGCAGTCCTCCGGGATGACGATGCCGGCGATGGTGCTCGCGTCGACCTGGATGAACATGGGCGGCGCGGTACTGATCTACCTGGCGGCACTGCAGAACATCCCCGGCGAACTCTACGAAGCGGCCGAGCTCGACGGCGCCGGGATCTGGCGGCGGATCCGCAACGTGACGATCCCGCAGACCCGGCTGATCCTCGGGCTCTTGGCGATGCTGCAGATCGTCGCCACGATGCAGTTCTTCATCGAGCCGCTGATCCTCGCGAACGGT
Source organism: Micromonospora sp. CA-111912 (assembly GCF_050948415.1). NCBI lineage: Bacteria > Bacillati > Actinomycetota > Actinomycetes > Micromonosporales > Micromonosporaceae > Micromonospora > Micromonospora sp. CA-111912. The sequence goes on along the minus strand of NZ_CP192007.1, from coordinate 4,517,876 downwards.
ACGGGCGCGGAGGACTCCGCCACCTCGGTGGCGTACCTCATCTACCAGCACGGGTTCTTCCAGAACGACCTCAACGGCGCCGCGGCGCTCGGCGTGATCATGCTCGTGGTGCTGGCCGGCTTCTCCGCCGTCTACGTGCGGCTGAGCACGAAACAGGATTAGGGCGGGGTGAGGAAATGGCACAGGACTCAGGGACCCGGACCCTCGTCTCCCATGCCCAGCTCAGGCGGGGACGCGGCCGGATCATCTACTGGGCGCTGCTCACCGTCGTCGTCGTGGGCTTCACGCTCGTCTTCCTCGGGCCGCTCTACTGGATGGTCACCGGCGCGCTCAAGTCCGGCCAGGAGATCGCGCAGACCCCGCCGTCGCTGTTCCCGAAGGATCCCCAACTGCAGAACTACGCCGACGCGTGGAACAACCTCGACCTCGCCAAGTTGCTGTTCAACACGTTCTACTACGCGGTGGGCGCGCTGCTGTTCCAACTCGTCCTCGACACCGCCGCCGCGTACGCCCTGTCGAAGCTTCGACCGGCGTTCGGCAACGTGATCCTCGGCCTGATGTTGGCGACGCTGATGATTCCGGCGATGGTCCTCATCGTTCCGCAGTACGTGACCGTGATCGATCTGCCGATCCTGCACATCAACCTGCTCGACTCGCCGTTCGCGATCTGGCTGCCCGCCGTCGCGAACGCGTTCAACATCTTCCTGCTGAAACGGTTCTTCGACTCGATCCCGGAGGAGCTGATGGCGGCGGCCCTCGTGGACGGGGCGACGCCGCTGCGCACGCTGTGGTCGATCATCCTGCCGATGTCGCGCCCCATCCTCGGCGTAGTTTCGATCTTCGCCGTGACGGCGGTCTGGAAGGACTTCCTCTGGCCGAAGCTGGTCATGCCGTCGCCCGAGACCCGGACGGTCAGCGTCGGCATCTACGCCTTCTCGGGCGGCACACCCATGAACGTCGTGATCGCCGCGTCGGTCATCGCCGCGATCCCGACCGTAGTCGTCTTCCTGATCTTCCAGCGGAACATCATGTCCGGCCTGACCACAGGCAGCCTCAAGGGATAGCCCGAAGGCGCGGACGCCCAGCATCGCAGCCTTCGGACGGGTTCGATGAAGGGCCGACGCGCCGCCCCACCACCAGCGCGACCCGCCGCGGCGAACAACGACCGTTCGCCCGACACACATCCAGGTCCGGCGAATCCGCCGACGTACCGACGCAGAAAGCAGGTGCCCGTGCCCACAGCAGACAACTGTCCGTGGTGGCGTGGAGCGGTGATCTACCAGGTGTATCCGCGTAGCTTCGCCGACGGCAACGGCGACGGCATCGGCGACATCGCCGGCATCCGGTCCCGGCTGGATCACCTGTCCGCGCTCGGCATCGACGCCATCTGGTTCAGCCCCTGGTATCCCTCTCCGATGGCCGACGCCGGCTACGACGTCGCCGACTACCGGGACATCGACCCGACGTTCGGCAGCCTCGCCGAGGCCGAGGCCCTGATCGCCGAGGCGCACGAGCGGGGCATCCGGATCATCGTCGACGTGGTGCCCAACCACTGCTCCGACGCGCACCCCTGGTTCCAGGCGGCGCTGGCCGGCGGCCCGGACGCCCCCGAGCGGGAGTTGTTCTGGTTCCGCCCCGGCCGGGGCCCCGGCGGCGACCAGCGGCCCACCGACTGGGTGTCCCAGTTCGGCGGGGACACCTGGACCCGCACCACCAACCCGGACGGCACCCCCGGCGACTGGTACCTGCACCTGTTCGCCCCCGAGCAGCCCGACCTCAACTGGGACCACCCGCTCGTGCGCGCCGAGTTCGAGGACATCCTGCGGTTCTGGTTCGACCGGGGGGTGGACGGGATCCGGATCGACTCGGCCGCCCTACTGGTGAAGGACCCGGCGCTGCCCGAGGTGACCGACGGCGCCCCGAGCCCCTTCGTCGACCTCGATGCGGTGCACGACATCTACCGGAGCTGGCGGCGGATCGCCGACGGGTACCCGGGCGACCGGGCGCTGATCGGCGAGGTGTGGCTGCCGGACCGGGAGCGGTTCGCCAACTACCTGCGCCCCGACGAGCTGCACTCGGCGTTCAACTTCGACTTCCTCGGCTGCGCCTGGGACGCTGCGGCGCTGCGCCGGTGCGTCGACGACACGCTCGCCGCGCACGCCCCCGTGGGCGCCCCCGCCACCTGGGTGCTCTCCAACCACGACGTGACCCGGCACGTGACCCGGTACGGCCGCGACGACACCACGTTCAGCTTCGCCACCAAGCGCGAGGGCGTCCCCACCGACCTGGAACTGGGCACCGTCCGCGCCCGCGCGGCGGCGCTGCTCAGCCTGGCCCTGCCCGGCGCGGCCTACGTCTACCAGGGCGAGGAGCTGGGCCTGTGGGAGGTCGAGGACATCCCGGTCGAGCTGCGCCAGGATCCGATGTGGGCGCGCTCGGGGCACGGCCGGGACGGCTGCCGGGTGCCGCTGCCCTGGGCCGGCGACGCGCCGCCGTTCGCGTTCAGCCCTGACGGCGCGGCGGGGGCGCCGTGGCTGCCCCAGCCCGCCGAGTGGAAGGACCGCACGGTCCGGGCGCAGACCGACGACCCGCACTCGATGCTGGAGCTGTACCGGGCGGCGATCGGCGTACGGCGGGCCGAACCGGGCCTCGGTGACGGGGAGATGCGCTGGCTCGGCTCGCCCGACGGGGTGCTCGCCTTCGCCCGGGGGGCCGCCTTCGTCTGCCTGGTGAACCTGGGCGCGGCCCCGGTGCCGCTGCCCGCGCACGAAACGCGGCTGCTGGCCAGCGGGCCGCTGGAGGGAGACCTCCTCCCGCCCGACACCGCCGTCTGGCTGCGCACCGCCGACACGCCGCCCGCCCGATCGAAAGGAGGACCAGCCGCAGCGAACCACCCTTCCACGGGGGACCTGGCCTGCTGACGAAACGGAGAGCCACTCGCATGGCCCACCACACCACCGGCACCACCGTTGCACCCACCGGAAGACCCGCCCGCGCCGTGCTGGCCGCGTTCGCCGGCGCCGCGCTCGTGGCGACCGCCGTCTCGGTCGTCTCGTTCTCCACCGCGACCCCGGCCCGCGCCGCCGGGCTGTCCCCGTTCGACATCGTCGGCCGTGGCGCCACCGTCCCGTTCGTCGAGCACGAGGCGGAGAAGGCGGCGCACACCGGCACGAAGATCGGCCCGACCCGCTACTACGGTCAGCTGCCGTCCGAGGCGTCGGGCCGGGAGGCGGTCACCCTCGACGCGGTCGGCGAGTACGTCGAGTTCACCCTCACCGCCCCGGCCAACGCGGTGACCTTCCGCTACAGCCTGCCCGACAACGCCGCCGGCACCGGCCGGGACGCCAGCATCGACCTGCGGGCCAACGGTGCCCTGGTCAAGCCCGTCCCGGTGACCTCCCGGTACGGCTGGTACTACGGCGGATACCCGTTCAACAACAACCCGGGCGACACCAACCCGCACCACTTCTACGACGAGTCCCGGGCGATGTTCGGGACCACCTACCCGGCGGGCACGAAGATCCGACTGCAGGTCTCCTCGACCGCCCAGTCGCCGACCTTCACCATCGACCTGGCCGACTTCGAGCTGGTCGGCGCGTCGATCGCCAAGCCCGCCGGCGTCCTCGACGTGGTCACCGACTTCGGCGCGGACGCGAGCGGGGCCACCGACTCGACGGCGAAGTTCCAGGCGGCGGTCGACGCCGGCAGGGCCCAGGGCAGGGCGGTCTGGATTCCCGCCGGCACCTTCACCCTCTGGGACCACGTCGTCGTCGACGGGGTGACCCTGCGCGGCGCGGGCCCGTGGTACTCGGTGCTCGGCGGCCGGCACCCCACCGACCGCAAGCGCGCGGCCGGCATCTACGGCAAGTACGTCCCCGGCGGCGGGTACACGGGGGAGATCCGGCCGCACGAGGCCGGCGGCCCCAGCCGCAACGTCACCCTGCGCGACTTCGCGATCATCGGCGACATCCGGGAGCGGATCGACGACGACCAGGTCAACGCCATGGGCGGCGCGATGACCGACTCGGTGGTCGACAACGTCTGGATGCAGCACACCAAGGTCGGTGCCTGGATGGACGGCCCGATGGACAACTTCACCATCCGCAACAGCCGGATCCTCGACCAGACCGCGGACGGGGTGAACTTCCACTGGGGGGTCACCAACTCGACGGTGACCAACACGTTCGTCCGCAACACCGGCGACGACGCCCTCGCGATGTGGGCGCAGAGCGTGCCGAACGTGAACAACTCCTTCACCCGCAACACCATCGGCGTCACCATCCTGGCGAACCACCTGGTCAGCTACGGCGGCCGGGACATCAGGATCACCGACAACGTGACGGCCGACTCGGTGACCAACGGCGGCGGCATCCACGTCGCGAACCGCTACCCCGGGGTGCAGGGCGCGACGGCGGTCAAGGGCACCTGGACGATCGCCCGCAACACCCTGATCCGCAACGGCAACTCCGACTACAACTGGAACTTCGGCGTCGGCGCGATCTGGTTCTCCGCGCTCAACGAGGCGATCCAGGGCGCGACGGTGAACGTCACCGACACCGACATCCTGGACAGCTCCTACGCGGCGCTGCACTGGATCGAGGGGCAGAGCAGCGGGATCAACCTCAACAACGTCCGGATCGACGGCGCCGGGACGTACGCGCTCCAGGTGCAGGCGCCGAGCCAGGTGTCGTTCACGGGCGTGCGGGCCACCGGGATCGCGCAGAGCAACCCGATGCACAACTGCGTGGGCGGCGGCTTCCAGATCAGCCAGGGCGCCGGCAACTCCGGCTGGTACACCGCCACCCCGTACTGCGGGCCGTGGCCGACGCCGCAGTGGGGCAACGGGCCGACCACCCCGCCCACCGGAACCCCGACCACCCCGCCGCCCACCACCGCCCCGCCCACCACGCCGCCGCCGACCACGCCGCCCCCCACCACGCCGCCGCCCACCGGCGGGAACCTGGCCCAGGGCCGGCCGGTGGCCGCGTCGAGCGCGTCGCAGAACTACGTGGCCGGCAACGCGGTCGACGGCAACCCGGCCAGCTACTGGGAGAGCGCCAACGGCGCGTTCCCGCAGACGCTCACGGTCGACCTCGGCGCGGCGGTGAACACCGACCGGGTCGTGCTGAAGCTGCCGGCCGGCTGGGAGACCCGGTCCCAGACCCTCGCGGTCGCCGGCTCGACGGACGGCTCGGCGTACTCGACGCTGGTCTCCTCGGCCGGGTACACGTTCGACCCGGCGGCCGGCAACGCCGTGTCGATCGGCCTGCCGGCGGGCAGCCGGCGGTTCCTGCGGCTGACCTTCACCGGCAACACCGGGTGGCCGGCGGGCCAGCTCGCCGAGTTCGAGGTGTACGGGGGCACGCCCCCGCCCACCACCCCGCCACCCACCACCACCCCGCCGCCCGCCGGGAACCTGGCGCTGGGGCGTCCGGTCAGCGAGACCAGCCACGCCGACGTGTACGGCGGCGGCAACGCCGTCGACGGCAACGCCAACACGTACTGGGAGAGCGCCAACAACGCCTTCCCGCAGTCGCTGACCGTCGACCTGGGCGCCGTCCGGTCGGTGTCCCGGGTGGTGCTGAAGCTGCCCCCGGCGACCGCGTGGCAGACCCGTACCCAGACGGTCGCGGTGCTCGGCTCCACCGACGGCTCGTCGTACACCACGCTCAAGCCCTCCGCCGGCTACGCGTTCAACCCGGCGAGCGGCAACACCGTGACCGTCACCTTCCCCGCCACCACCCGGCGGTACGTGCGGGTGACCGTCACCGGCAACACCGCCTGGCCGGCCGGGCAGCTCTCCGAGTTCGAGGTCCACTCCGCCTGACGGCGCCAGTCTCCGGGCCGGCCGGCCGTCTTCGCGACCCGGCCGGCCCGGCAGCCCCACCCCGCCGCGGCATCCCCCGGTCAGCGGCGGGCACCACCACCCCCGAGAGAAGGTGCAGCTCCGCCATGCCCGGAAACAGCACGAGACGACGTACCCCCAGCCGGTGGCTGACCGCCGGCCTGCTGGCCACCGGACTGCTGGTCTCCGGTGTCCCCGCCCCGCCCGCCGCCGCGTCGGCCGCCCCGGTCGGGTCCCGCGGTGGTGCCGCGCCGGCCGCCGCGCCGGCGCCCGCGACCGCGGCGGCCCTCGCCGGGATCTCCGCCACCATGACCGCCAGCAGCGTCAGCCAGAACTACGGCCCGGGCAACGCCAACGACGGCAACCCGGACACCTACTGGGAGAGCGCCAACAACGCCTTCCCGCAGTGGCTCCAGGCCGACCTCGGCGCCACCGTCACCGTGGACCGGCTGGTGTTGAAGCTGCCGCCGGCCGCCGCCTGGCAGACCCGCACCCAGACGCTGTCCGTGCAGGGCAGCACGAACGGCTCGTCCTTCACCACCCTGAAGGCGTCCGCCGGGTACACCTTCGACCCGGCCACCGGAAACACGGTGACCATCACGTTCGCCGCCGCCAGCAGCCGGTACGTCCGGCTCAACCTCACCGCCAACACCGGCTGGCCCGCCGGCCAGGTCTCCGAGTTCGAGCTGTACGGGCCGGCGGCCGGGGACACCCAGGCACCGAGCGCACCCGCCAACCTGGCCTACACCCAGCCGGCCGGCGGGCAGATCAGACTGACCTGGACCGCCTCCACCGACAACGTGGGGGTGACCGGCTACGACGTCTACGCCAACAACGCGCTGCGCGGCAGCGTCGCCGGCAACGTGCTGACCTACACCGACAACCAGCCCGCCGGCGCCACCGTCTCGTACCACGTGCGGGCGCGCGACGCCGCCGGCAACCAGTCGGCGAACAGCAACACGGTGACCCGCACCGGCAGCGGCACCGGCGGCACCAACCTCGCCGTCGGCAAGCCGATCACCGCCTCGTCGTACGTGCACACGTTCGTCGCGACCAACGCCAACGACAACAACGCGGCGACGTACTGGGAGAGCAACGGCCAGCCGGGCACCCTGACCGTGCAGCTCGGGGCGAACGCCGCCGTCAGCTCCGTGGTGCTGAGGCTGAACCCGGACTCGTCGTGGGGCCCCCGCACCCAGACGGTGCAGGTGCTCGGCCGGGAGCAGAGCGCCTCGGCGTTCACCAGCCTGGTCGGCTCGGCCGGCTACACCTTCAACCCGGCGTCGGGCAACACGGTGACCATCCCGGTCTCCGCCACCGCCGCCGACGTGCGGCTGACCTTCACCACCAACTCCGGCGCCCCGGGCGGCCAGGTGGCCGAGTTCCAGGTCATCGGCACGCCGGCCGCCAACCCGGACCTGACCGTCACCGGCCTGTCGGCCAGCCCGGCCAACCCCACCGAGACCGACGCCGTCACCGTCTCCGCCACCGTCCGCAACGCCGGCACGGCGGCCTCCGCCGCGACCAACGTCAACCTCTACCTGGGCGGCGTACGGGTCGGCACCGCCGCCGTCGGCACCCTCGCGGCCGGCGCCTCGACCACCGTCACGGCGAACATCGGGGCCCGCGCGGCGGGCAGCTACCCGCTGAGCGCCAAGGTCGACGAGGCCAACGCCGTCATCGAGCAGGACGAGACGAACAACAGCTACACCAGCCCGTCCCCGCTGGTGGTCAGCCCGGTCGCCAGCTCGGACCTGGTCGCCCAGTCGGTCGACTGGACGCCCGGCAACCCGTCGGCGGGCAACACCGTCACCTTCTCCGTCGCCCTGCGCAACGCGGGCACCGTCGCCTCGGCGGGCGGGGCGCACGGCATCACGCTGACCGTGCTCAACGGCACCGGAGCCGTGGTCCGCACCCTGACCGGCTCGTACTCCGGCGTGATCAACGCCGGGGCCACCGTCGGCCCGGTCAACCTGGGCACCTGGACCGCCGCGAACGGGAAGTACACGGTGCGGGTGGCGCTCGCCGTCGACGCCAACGAGTTGCCGGTCAAGCAGCAGAACAACACCAGCGAACGGCCGTTGTTCGTCGGGCGGGGCGCCAACATGCCGTACGACATGTACGAGGCCGAGGACGGCGTGGTCGGCGGCGGCGCGGCCGTGGTCGGGCCGAACCGGGACATCGGCGACCCGGCCGGCGAGGCGTCCGGGCGGCGGGCGGTCACCCTCAACACCACCGGCAGCTACGTCGAGTGGACCACCCGGGGCAGCACCAACACCCTGGTCACCCGCTTCTCCATCCCGGACGCCCCGGGCGGCGGCGGGATCAACTCCACGCTGAACGTCTACGTCAACGGCACCTTCCACAAGGCCATCGACCTGACCTCCCGGTACGCCTGGCTCTACGGGGCCGAGGCCAGCCCGGGTAACTCGCCGGGCGCGGGCGGACCGCGGCACATCTACGACGAGGCCAACGTCATGCTCAACTCGACCGTGCCGGCCGGCAGCAGGATCCGGCTCCAGAAGGACCCGGCGAACACCACCACGTACGCGATCGACTTCGTCAACACCGAGCAGGTCGCGCCGATCGCCAACCCGGACCCGGCGAAGTACACCACGCCGGCCGGCTTCACCCACTCCGACGTGCAGAACGCCCTGGACCGGGTGCGGATGGACACCACCGGCAACCTGGTCGGGGTCTACCTGCCCGCCGGCAACTACTCGACCGCGTCGAAGTTCCAGGTGTACGGCAAGGCGGTCAAGGTGACCGGCGCCGGCCCCTGGTACACCCGCCTCAACGCCCCGTCGGGCCAGGACAACACCGACATCGGCTTCCGCGCCGAGAACTCGGCGGCCGGCTCGTCCTTCGCGAACCTCGCCTACTTCGGCAACTACACCTCGCGGATCGACGGCCCGGGCAAGGTGTTCGACTTCTCCAACGTGTCGAACATCGTGATCGACAACATCTGGAACGAGCACATGGTGTGCCTCTACTGGGGCGCGAACACCGACTACATGACCATCAAGAACTCCCGGATCCGGAACATGTTCGCCGACGGCATCAACATGACCAACGGGAGCACCAACAACCTGGTCAGCAACAACGACGCCCGGGCGACCGGCGACGACAGCTTCGCGCTCTTCTCGGCGATCGACGCGGGTGGCGCCGACATGCGGGACAACATCTACGAGAACCTGACCTCCACCCTGACCTGGCGGGCCGCCGGGGTCGCCGTCTACGGCGGCTACGCCAACACGTTCCGCAACATCTACATCGCGGACACCCTGGTCTACTCGGGCATCACGATCAGCTCGCTCGACTTCGGATACCCGATGAACGGCTTCGGGGCCGACCCGCCCACCAGGTTCGAGAACATCTCGATCGTGCGGGCCGGTGGGCACTTCTGGGGCGGGCAGACCTTCCCGGCGATCTGGGTCTTCTCCGCCTCGAAGGTGTTCCAGGGCATCCGGGTCAGCGACGTCGACATCGTCGACCCGACCTACAGCGGCATCATGTTCCAGACCAACTACGTCGGCGGTCAGCCGCAGTTCCCGGTCAAGGACACGATCTTCACCAACATCTCGATCAGCGGAGCCCGAAAGAGCGGGGACGCGTTCGACGCCAAGTCCGGCTTCGGGATCTGGGTGAACGAGATGCCGGAGGCGGGTCAGGGCCCGGCCGTCGGCTCGGTCACCTTCAACAACCTGCGGATGAGTAACAACGCCCAGGACGTCAGGAACACCACGTCCACCTTCACCATCAACCGGAACTGACCCCACCAGCGCCGGGCGCCGCCGGAGGGTACGACCCTCCGGCGGCGCCCGGTCACGTACCGTTCCGGGATCCGGCGCCGATCGTCACCGACGGTGACCTCTGTCACCTCCGGGGAGGCGGGGGGAATCAGCTCGGCAAATCCGGGTTTGCAGCCAGGTGTGACTGCTGAACCGATCCCCGCCCGGCGCTGCGCCCACCGGTCGGAGCCGTCCCGGTGACCGCCACCGCTCTCGACGCCTCCCGGGCGCCGGCGACGCCCCGGATGCCGGGCGACCTGATGAGCCGGCGGCAGCGCCTGCGACTCGTCCTCGTCCTCGGCTCGCTGATCGCGGTGGGCCCGCTGACCATCGACATGTACCTGCCCGCACTGCCCGCGCTCGTCACCGACTTCGACACCACGTCGGCGGCGGTCCAGATGACCCTCACCGGCACGCTGGCGGGCCTCGCCCTCGGCCAACTGGTGATCGGCCCGCTGTCCGACGCCGTCGGGCGACGCAAGCCCCTGATCGCCGGCATCGCGCTGCACGTCGTGGCCTCGTTGCTCTGCGTCGTCGCGCCGAACATCGCGGTCCTCGGCGCGCTGCGGGTGGTGCAGGGACTCGGCGTCGCCGCCGCGTCGGTGGTCGCGATGGCCGTGGTCCGCGACCTGTTCGACGGCACGGAGTTCGCCCGGCTGCTGTCCCGGCTGCTGCTGGTCATGGGCGCGGCGCCGATCCTCGCGCCGACCCTCGGCAGCGGGCTGCTGCGCTGGACGGACTGGCGCGGCGTGTTCGTCGCCCTGGCCGCCTTCGGTGTGCTGCTCGTCGTGGTCGCCGCGCTCGGCCTGCGCGAGACGCTGCCGGTCGAACGGCGCCGGCGCGGCGGGGTGCGCGCAACGGCCCGGGTGTACGGCTCGCTGCTGCGGGACCGCACGTTCGTCGGCCTGGTCCTGGTCGCCGGGCTGGCCATGGCGGCGCTGTTCGCGTACGTGGCCGGGTCGTCGTTCGTCCTGCAGGAGCAGTACGGGCTGAACGAGCAGCAGTTCGGGCTGGCCTTCGGCGCGGGCGCGGTCGGCCTGATCGCGGCGACCCAGGGCAACGTGCGACTGTTGCGCCGCTACTCGCCACAGCGGATCCTGGTGGTCGCCCTGGCCGTGGGGACCGTGGCCGGGCTCGCGATGCTCGCCTTCGCCGCGACCGGGTTCGGCGGGCTGCCGAGCCTGCTGGCGTCGCTGTGGGTGGTGCTGGCGGCGGCGGGTCTGGCGATGCCGAACGCGCCGGCCCTGGCCCTGTCCCGGCACGGCGAGGCGGCCGGCACCGCCTCGGCGCTGCTCGGCGCGGTGCAGTTCGGCGTCGGCGCGCTGGCCGCGCCCCTGGTGGGCGCGCTGGGCACCGGCGCGGTGGCGATGGCCGTGGTCGTCGCCGGCGGCATGGTGGCGGCGACGGTGGTGCTGCTGCTGGTGGTGCGCCCGGCCCGGCTCGCCGAGCTGGAGCCGGACGGGGTGGTCGTGGCGGCGCACTGAGCCATCGGGGCCGCGCGCCGGCCGGGGGAGTACCCGACGACGCCGCGGCCCCGTGGCGGCGGTCAGCGCAGGGCGGCGTACGCCAGCGGCACGGCGGGTTGGTCGGCCCACGTCCCGGTCAGCCGGTGCCCGGTCAGGCCGGTGTCGGCACCGAGGCAGCGGACGACGGCCAGCTCGACCGGGCCGGCGACGATCCGGGTCGGGTCGCCGTCCTCGACCCGGTCGACCGGACCGATCGCCGGGACGTCGGCCGGCCGGGGGCCGTCGGCGGCGACCGCCATGCTGGGCGCCCGGTGTTCGCGCCGGCCGTCCACCTCGACGTACTCCTCCGCCTGGGCGCCGTCGGTGAGGACCGCCCGGGCCAGGGCCGCGGCGTAGACCGGGTCGCCGCAGGCGTCGTACACCCAGCGCCGGCCCAGCACCGAGTGCTCGCAGGTCCCGACGAGCCACGCCTCGGCGCCGCCCAGCGGCGTGCCCCGGTAGGTCAGCGGCACCTGGTGCACCGGTCCCGCCCCGGCTCGGACCAGCATCGTCTCGATCCCGACCGCTCCGGCGGGGTCGTCGAACCGGTACGCCGCGACCCGTTCGACCGCGCCCCCGTCGGCCCCCCGGAACCAGGGGCGGCCGGGGAGCCAGGTCGCCAGGAGTTCGAGCTTCGTGGGGCGCAGTTCCGCCCGGTGCAGCAACGCCATACCCGGATCATAGGAGCGTCGGGCCGATCCCTGGCCGCCGCCCGGCGGTGAGGACGCGCCCGTAACCGTCAACGTGCCCGTAACCGTCAACGGGCGGGGAGCCGGTGCGGGCCGGGCCGGGCGGCATTGCATCGAACGCGGCAACTGGACCGGCCCGGTCGCTTCGACGCGAGCTGCCGTGCGGGCCCGGCGGGCGTAGCGATGGTGGGTGCGCCGCTGCCCTGCCGGCCGTGCCACACTGAGGACGTCAGCCGCCGGTCGGCGGCGACCCGATGGGCGTCGGACGAGGACCCGCTCACCGCCTGCCCTCGCCTCTGGAGCGCCTGTTGCCGCCGGATTCTGCGCTTTCCGTCTCCCGTCACTGGCCGTTCCTGGCGACCCTGCCCGTGCTGCCCAACGCCGGCAGCGCGAGCGCGGAGGGACGCCGCTTCGTCGCCGAGCACCTGCACCGGTGGCGGGTGCCGGACCTGGTCGCCGACACCGCCGTGCTGCTGACCAGCGAGATCATCACCAATGCCGTGCGGTACGGACCGCCCCCGCTGTGCCTGCGGTTGGGCCTGCGCGCCGACCAGGTCCGGGTGGAGGTCACCGACTCGAACCCGGTGCTGCCGGTGCTGGCCCGCCCGGACCTCAATGCACTCGGCGGGCGGGGCATGTGGCTGATCGACACCCTCGCCGCAGCCTGGGGCTGCCACCCGGATCCCGAGGGCAAGATCGTCTGGTGTGAGGTGCGCGTCCCCGCCCCCGACGGCAGCTAGGCCCGCGCCCGCGATCGTCACGTCAGTCCGCGTTCGGTGGCCGCACCCAGCCGCGAAGCGCCGCCTGCAGTCCGGCCTGGAATCGGGTCTGGGCGCCAAGCTGGTCCATCAGGCTCCGGACCCGGCGTTGCAGTGTGCGATAGGAGAGCCCGGTCTGGCGGCTTATCGCCTCGTCGCCCAGGCCCGCGGCGAGCAGCGACACCAGGGTGGCCTCGAACGGGGTGGGCACGGCTCGCGCCGGGATGAGGTCTTCCGGGCTCGGGTCCGCCGCGCCGAGCTTCGGCAGCGGAGGCAGCGGCACCGCCTGCCGCCATAGGGCTTCGAACAGCGATTGCAGGGCGTCGAGCAGCTCCGAGGGGCGAACGATGGCAGAGGCATGGATGGTGTGATGTTTGGTTTGCAGGGCCACCAGGGCGAGCTGGCCATCGACGAGGTACATCTTGACCGGTACTCCGGATGCCACCCGGGCACGCTCGCCCGCGGCGGCGACCGACTGGTAGTGCCCTGACCACCAGCCGGGGATGTCCAGGGTGGCCCGGTCGTAGACCACCCGGAAGTTCACGCCCTTGGCGAGCGCGTCGAGCTCGTTCTGGTTGGTGGCGAGGGGATCGTCGAGGTAGGGCGGCCGGTCGAAGGCACACATTTCCCGTCGCGCGGCGCGCATGAGGCGCTGGCCGCGCTCGTGGACCGCCTGCTGGCCGACGACGATCTCGACCAATCCGGCGGGATGCTGGGTGGACAGCACACGATGGTACGCCTCGTCGAGCTGCAGGGCGGTGGCCCGGACCAACTTGAGTTCGGCTTCCTTGCGCAGGATCAGCGCCTCCAGGGCAACGTCCGGCGGCGCGGGCGGGTACCGCACGACGGGTCCGGGCACCGGACGGACCAGATCGAGCTCTTCGAGTGCGGCCAGGGCGTCGTGGATCTGTTGTGGCGTCAGCCGCGTCATCTCGCCGAGGTCGTCGACCGACGCGCTGGGCTGGCGAATCAGCGCCTGGTAGACGAGCTGTTCGGTGCCGTCGAGGCCAAGGGCGTCGAGCATGTATTGATCATGCCTGGTCAGGTCGGCACCGTCGTTGGCGGGTTCACGCCAGCGGCGTGAACGCGCCGCGCCCAGCGCTTCCCTGCTGGTGGCGCGTTGCTCGATCCTCAGACCCACCATCCCCAGTCCCGCATCCCAAGGAGCATCCATGAGCCATCGACGATGGAGATCGCGCGACACGATAGTCGGGGTTTCCGTCCTCGGGCTGGTCCTCTCCGGGGCCGCACCGGCCACGGCGCGCCCGGACCTCCCGACCGTCCCGGCCGTCGTCACCCCGACCGGAGCCGACCCGGCCGGTGTCGCGCCGGGCGCGCGGCGGGTCACCCTGATCACCGGCGACGTCGTCCACTACCAGGTGGACAAGGAGGGAACGCCGCGCGTCACGCTGGAGCCGGCGCTGCGTTCCGGCCGCGGCGCGATGAGCTTCCTGCAGGTCCGCGACGGTGACTCGTACTTCGTCTACCCGTCCGACGCCATGCCGCTGGTCGACGCGGGCAAGCTGGACCGGGCCCTGTTCGACGTCGACTACCTGGTCGACAACGGCTACACCGACGACCTGACCGACGAGCTTCCGGTGATCGCCCAGTACGGCACCGGCGCGCGCAGCGCGAAGTCGCCGACCGCGAGCACGCTGAAGGCGCGGGCCGAAGCCCTGCCGGCCAACACCGACGTGGCGGCGCTGCCCAGCTTCGGCGGCGCCGGGTTCGACGTGACCAAGCAGCAGGCCGGCGACTTCTGGGCCGCGGTGGCGGGTACCCGCAGCGGCGCGGGAGCCCGCGCGTCAACGCTGGGTGCCGGGCTGACCAAGCTCTGGCTCGACCAGCGCGTCTACCCGACGCTGGACCGCAGTGTGGCGCAGATCGGCGCGCCCGAGGCGTGGAAGGTCGGCCTCGACGGGACCGGAGTGAAGGTCGCTGTCCTGGACAGCGGCATCGACCTCAACCACCCGGACTTCGGCGGCGGCCGGATCGTGGCGGCGGTGAACCACACCTCCGCCCCGTCCATCCACGACAACTTCGGCCACGGCACCCACGTGGCCTCGATCATCGCGGGCAGCGGCGCAGCCTCGAACGGCAGGTACAGGGGCGTGGCCCCGGGCGCATCGTTGATGGTCGGCAAGGTGCTCGGCGACTACGGCACGGGCAGCACCCGGAACGTGATCGCGGGCATGGAGTGGGCCGCCGCGGCCGGCGCCGACATCGTCAACATGAGCCTCGGTGGCAATGGCGACCACACCAGTCCGCAGAGTGTCGCCCTCAACAACCTGACCTCGCAGTACGGGACGCTCTTCGTGGTGGCCGGCGGCAACAGCGGCCCCAACCCGCAGACCCTGGGAGCGCCCGGCGTAGCCGAGGCGGCGCTGACCGTGGCCGCGGTGGACCGCGACGACAAGACGGCCAGCTTCTCCAGCCGCGGGCCCGGGCGGGGTGACCATGGCCTCAAGCCGGACATCTCCGCCCCGGGCGTCGGCATCGTGGCCGCGCGCTCCGAGCCGAGCATCATGGGCGGCGCGCCCGGTGAGCGCTACCTGGCGTCCAACGGCACCTCGATGGCGGCCCCGCACGTGGCGGGCGCCGCGGCGATCCTCGGCCAGCAGCACCCGGACTGGGCGGCCAAGCAGCTCAAACCGGTGCTGGTCAGCACCGCCAAGGACACCGGAAGCCGCGCCTACGAGCAGGGCGCCGGCCGGGTCGACGTGGCCCGGGCGGTGCGCCAGCAGGTGTACGCGACCAACAGCCTCGACTTCGGCCTGATCACGTACGGGCAGACCGCGGCATCGAGCCGCACCGTCAGCTACGTCAACAACTCGACGACGCCGGTCACGCTGCGGCTGACCGCGACGCTCTCCACCGACAAGGGCAACGCCCCCGCCGGGATGCTCACCCTCGACAGGGAGACCGTGACGGTGCCGGCCAACGGCACCGCCGACGTGACGGCGACCGTGCACCCCGCAGCCGGCAGCGAGGCCACCTGGTACGAGGGCGCGTTGCGGGCCAGCGCGGAGGGGATCGAGGTCGGCACCGCCATCGGGCTCTACAAGGAGCCCCAGTCGTTCCAGGTCACCGGCAAGCTGATCCTGCCGGACGGGGTGGACCCGGCGTACTTCTACCCCGGCAACTGGGTGTTCGCCCGCACCGACGGCCGCAAGGACCGCGGCGGAGCGGTGGTCGGCGCAGCGGGGACGGAGACGACGGCCCGCGTCTACGGTGGTGAACACGCCGTGGCGGTGATGGTCGACTGGTTCGACTCGGACGGCCGCAACAGCGCGATCGCCATGCAGCCGGAGTTCGACGTCACCGAGGACACCACGGTGACCCTGGACCTGCGCAAGCTCCGAAAGATCACCGTCGACACGCCGAAGGGCAGCGACAACTACCAGATGACGTTCGGCGCGCTGCGGTTGGGCGCCAACAACTACGGCGGCGTGCAGGGCTCCGCGATGGCCCGACCGGCCGACGGTTGGGACGGCTGGCTGCTGCCCACGAAGCCGGTGCGGCAGGGCGTGTTCCAGGCGTTCAGCCAGCACCTGCTCGGCGCACCGCAGATCGCCATGTCGGTGCGCGGTCCGCGTGGCCTCGACCTGCACCCGCGCTACCAGGCCGCCGACGCGGCGCTGCCCAAGCTCGACGGCCGGCGCACCCTGCCGGTGGTCTATGCCGGCACCGGCACCACCGAGGACTTCGCCACGGTGGACGCGAAGGGCAAGCTGGTGCTGCTCGATCTCTCCGATGCCTGCCCGCTGATCGCGTGCGGGGAGGAGGTCGCCACCCGGGTCGGCAACGCCGCGCAGGCCGGGGCTGCGGCGGTGCTGGGCTTCGGCAAGCAGGGCCACGTCATGATCGGCGACACCACCTGGCCGGTCTACTCGATCCCGACGATGAGCATCCCGGTGGCCGAGGCCCGGACGCTGATCGGACGGCTGAAGGGCGGCGCGGTCAGCGTCAACACCTTCGGCACGCCGGTCAGCCCCTATCAGTACGTACTGGCGTTCCCGGAGCTCGGTCGCGTGCCTCAGAAGCTGGCCTACCGGGTCACCGACCGGCAGCTCTACCAAATCGACAACCGGTTCCACTCCGACGCTCCGGCCACCGTCGGCCAGGTATGGTCGGCCAACCACGCTGACATGCTCGTCTCCGCGATCACCAGGGCGGCGCCACGCCGGGCGCAGAGCACGGTCACCGAGTACGTCGGCCCGATCTCCGGCGACGTGCTGTGGAATCGCTCGGCGGACTACCAGTACGACGAGCCGGTGAACGGGGTCCAGGCCGGGCCGTACTTGGGGGCGAGCGAAATCTTCACCAAGCCCGGACGGCGCGCCGAGACGTGGAACTCCCAACCGCTCGCCACCGGACCGCACGGTCCGCCCGCGAACGTGCTGGCCCACCCGTGGGGCGCCTACAGTTGCTTCACCTGCCGCGCCGGCGACACCATGGTCTTCGACACGACGTCGCTCGACCAGGCCGGCCACAGCACGCAGGGTCGTCCCGGCGAGTGGACGCTGTCGCGGGACGGCCAGGAGATTCCTGTCAAGGAGCGGGGATACCTGGTGAACGCCCTCTTCTTCATGCTGCGGTTCCCGGTCGACACCTTCGACGTGCCGGCCGAACCCGGCCGGTACCGGCTCACCCACACCGCCACCGCCAGAAATCCGCAGCAGCGGTACGCCACCAAGGAGGACGCGGTCTACACGTTCCGGTCGCAGCGGCCGACCGCCGAGACCGCGGACTTCGCGTCCTGCATCGGCCAGACCCTGCTGGGACGGGCCGAGCTGTGCCAGGCGGAGCAGATCCTGCGGCTGCGCTACGACACGGAGGTCGACCTGGCCAACCAGGCCGTCGCCGGCCGGTCGCAGGAGATCACCATCGGCGGCCACTACGGCAACGGCCTGGCCGCGCCGAAGCTGCGCAGCCTGAAGATGTGGGTGAGCACCGATGACGGTGCGAACTGGAAGTCCGTCAAGGTGGACAAGCACAACGGCAAGTTCACCGGACGGATCAACCACCCGAAGCTGGAGCAGACGACGGGCGCGGTCAGCATCCGCGTCCACGCCGTCGACGAGAACGGCAGCACCGTCGAGCAGACCCTGCACCGCGCCTACGGCCTCCGCAGCGCGCGCTAGGTAGGAAGGTTCACCTGTGTGGGGCGGGGCCGGGAGCCATCCCGGCCCCGCTTCGCTCGCCGGCAGGCCCAGGCAGGCACGCCGGGGCTGCTGGGACGAGACCGGTCCGCCCCACGGCGCAGACGACGACGGAGGACAGCAGGTGCACCGCCGGTCCCGCCCGTGCCGGCGGTGTCCTGAGCGGCCTCGGTCAGGCGGTGGGGGAGCGGTGCCAGCGCACGGTCACCTGGAGCTGCCCCTGCACCCCGGTGCGGGCGATCAGCGCGCCCGCCTCGGCGCTGAGCTGCACCCCGAAGCTGATCTCCACCTCGTCCGGCCGGTCGGCCATGGACCGGAACTCGGTCAACGCGGCGGACGCCGCGTCGCGCGCCTGGCCGATCGCCCGGTTGAAGCTCACCCCGGCCTTGCGCAGCACGTCCTCGGCGGCGGAGGCCGGGGCGATCCCCGGCGTGTCGTCCACGGCGACGAGCACGCTGCCGCCGCCGTCCAGGGCGAACTCGACCACCTCGGTCATCGGCCACGTCCTTTCTCGATCGACTGCCGTCAGGCGCTGAGGCAGGGTAGCCTCATCCACTGGTCCTCCGGCGTCCGGCCCCGCACGGTATCGAGCTCGGTCAACAATCTGTCGAGCAGCGCGGGATCGTCCAGGTACTGCAGCACGGCAGACTGGAACGCCGCGGTCATCGTCGCCGGCATCATGTCCGAGGCGTCACGGCAGCGGGTGCCGGTGGTCAGGGTCCGCGCGATGCGGCGCTTCAGGCCGTCGGGGTACGCCGTCGGGTCGGTGCCCGCGTTCAGGGTGAACGCCAGGTGCTTGCTCGCCTCCCGCCACAGCTTGCGGGCCGGATCGCCGGCCAGGTAGCGGATCAACTCCCGGGCCTCGGGCGTGTCCCGGAACATGCCCACCACGTCCTCGGAGATCTCCTGGACCGGAACGGTCGCAGCCGGGCCGGACGCCGGGAACGGGAAGAAGTCGAACCTGCGGGACGGGTCCTGCGACTGGTAGCCCCGGACGATGAACGACGCCTGGTGGTCCAGGCGGCACTTCGGTGGCGAGGCGAACATGCCCAGCCCGGCCGTGTCGAAGTTGGTCAGTAGGGCGTTGTCGGTGCGCCGGCCGGCCGCCACCAGCTTGCCCCACGCCTCCCAGGCGGCCCGCACCCGCGCGGACGTCCACGGCTCGTCCCCCGCCGCCCAGCTCTCGTAGAGGGCGGGCCCGGACTGGTGCAGCAGGATGTCCTCGATCCAGTCGGTGCCGGGCCACCCGGACAGCGGCTGCGCGCCCATTCCGAGGCACCACGGCACGCCCCCGCGGGCCCGGATGTCCCCGGTGAGCCGGACCAGCTCCGCCCAGGTCGCCGGAGGACGCTGCGCGTCGGGACCGCCGGGCACTCCCCTGACGTACCAGACCAGGCTCTTGGCGTGGGCGGCGACGGACAGGCCGTACACCCGGGGGTGCCCGTCGCGCGGGTCTGCGAGGTGGAGCAACTGCGGCGCGAGGTCCGCCCGCTCCCGTGCGACGAGGGCATCGTCGAGCGTGTGCAGGTCGCCGCTCTGGACGTACGTCTGCAAGTCGTTGAGCCGGGGCAGCACCGCCACGTCCGGCGGCCGGTCCCGGTCGACCCCGGACCGCAGGACCTGGCTGACGTCCCGGGTGCCCTGGTAGGTGACCTTGATGCCGGTCTCCTTCGTGAAGGCCCTCAGCACCGCCAGGAAGGGCGCGGCCTCGCTGCCGCTGCCGAGCTCGGCGTTGATGCGTTTCTCGTCGGCGCTGTCCACTTCGGTATTGCCGGCGTCGCTCGTGGCCCAGGACGCGACGACGCTCAGGGTGCGGGCCTGCGCGCAGGCGACGAGGCCTCCGGCGGCCAACAGGATCGGGATCAGGGCGAAGGCTATGCGTCTCATTGCTGTGAAAACCTGTATTCCGCTAGACGGCGCTGGAGGCCGAGGGCGACCATCGCCAGGGCGAACAGGGCGGCGGCGAGCAGGACGACCTCCCCGGCCCGGCTGTCGGCGGCCCGCTCGACGGATCGGGCGGCGTGCTCGCCGTGTAGGGCACCGGCCTCGCTGCCCCCCGACGAGGACGCCGTCGCCGCGCCGTGCGCGGACGGGGTGGGCGCGGGGGACGGGCTGCCGGTCGGGCCGGGCACCTGGCTCGCGTCCCCCCTGACCCGCGCGATCGCGTCCGGGCAGCCCGGCGACCCGCAGGCGGCCGTCAGCAGGGCGGCCAGGCCGCTGCTGTCGCGGGCGGACAGCGCCGCGAGCTGCGCATCGCGGTCGGTGGTGGCCTGGTCCGTGTCGCCCCGGGCGTCGGCGAGTTGGTTCGCCGACCACAGGCTCATCGCGGTGGTGGCGCCCATCACCACCACCGCGAGCGCCGCCAGCAACAGCGGCACGTTCAGCCGGCGCCGGAACCGCCGGCGCAGGAACCGCTGCGCGGAGACCAGCAGCGCGAGCAGGGCCAGCACCGGCACGAGCCAGAGGAGCGTCATCTTCCCGTCGGTCCACGGGCCGTCGGCCTGGCCGTTCAGCGCGTCCATCTGCTTGCCCCCGAGAGCGGCGAGGCGGCGCAGGATATCCTCCAACAGGGTCGATGCGTCCCACAACGTGGCGGTGCCCAGCGCGCTGCCGCCGTCCTGCGCGAAGTACGCGTGGGCCCGCTCGACCAGCCCGGTGTAGGTCACCACCGACGCCTCGACCACCTGGATGTCCCGGCTGCCGCTCTCCCCGGCGGCGTTGTCCTCGGCGGCCTGGGCGAGCTGCTGGCCGGCCCGGGCGATCTGGTTCTGGTAGTCCTCGCCGGGGCTGGCGAGCAGGCGGGTGCCGGCGGAGAAGCTGGCCAGGGCCGCGCCGTGCGCCTGCCGGAGAGCGAGTTGGGCGTCGTACACGGCCAGCACCGCCGGCACGGACCGGTCGTGGGCGGCGTCGGCGGTCCGGTGCACCCCGACGAAGACCGCGAGGCAGCCGCTCAGCGTGGCCACGATGCCCACGAGCAGCGCGGCGAGGAACCGCAGCAGCGTCCGCCGGGTGGTGCTGGTCGGCCGGTCGGCGCTCACGTCGGCACCGGCCCGGCCTCGTCGCCGGTCGGGAGCTGTTCGCGGCACTTCTCGCAGAACCGGGCTCCGGGCGGCGACCGGTGGCCGCAGTGGCTGCGGTGGCAGAGCCGGGGCGGGCCGGCGGGCGCGGGGGCGGGCGGCGGCACCGGCCCGGGCTCGCCGTCGTGCACCGTGAGCGTCGACCGGATCTCCACATTGATCACTTCGAGCCGGCCGATGTCGTCACGCAGACGTACGGGGCCGGTGCCGGCCTCGACGCCGTCGACGAGCAGCCGCAACTGCTCCAGGTGGAGGGCGTCCCGGGCGGCGGTGGCCGCCTCGACCGCGCGGCCGAACAGGCCGACGGCGGCCTCCCGGTCGCCCTTGTCGTACGCGTCGCACCCGTCGACGATGAGCTGGCTGAGCTGCTCCTGCCCGGTGTAGTGGGCGACCCGGGGATCGACCCGGCTGGACAGCAGCAGGTCGTCGGTCCAGTGCGCCAGGACGTTCACCGGCTCGGTGGCCGGGGCGTCGCCCACCCGCAGGTCGACCCGGGCGACCCGGACGTCCTCGCCCCTCGGCCGGTCCGTCCCGTCCACCTCCAGGCAGAGGTGGTACTCCCGGCCCTCCTCGCCCCAGGACCCGGTCGGGCACTCCACGGTCCGGTCGTCGACCGGGGTCACCGGCAGGTCCGTCACCGTGGGGTGCACCTGCCGGCAGTACAGCACCCGGGCCGGCGGCACCAGATTGATCCGCAGCCGGGCCCGGGCTACCTGCTTGGCCATCGCCGCCCGCATGGTCTCCCGGAAGTCGGACTCCAGGTCGGCCGGCTGGCGTACCGCGTCGGCGGTGCCGTGCAGCGCCTCGGCGACGCGCATCAGCTCGTGGGGCTCCCACCTGTCGCCGATGCCCCGGGCGTCGCAGACGAACTGCCCCGCACAGCCGGCCAGCACCTCCGCCAGCCGCTGCGGCGTCTCGTGCTGGTTGCGGCCGTCGGTGAGCAGCAGGGTGTGCCGGATCGCCTCGGGGTGCGCGGCCAGCAGCTCCCGGGCCAGCTCCAGCCAGGTGCCGATCGCCGTGCCGCCGATCGCGGCGAGCTTGCCCACCGCCTGCCGGGCCTTGCGGCGGGTGACGGGCGAGGAGGTGGCCAGGCCCTGGTGCCGGGGGTAGACCAACCGGGCCTCGTGGGTTCCCTCGACCACGGCGAAGCGGACCCCGTCCGGCAGCACGGCGACGGCGGCGGCGGCGGCCCGCTGGGCGGCGGCGATCTTGGTAGGGGGATACGCCATCGACTCGGAGCAGTCGATGACGATCACCTCGGCGTGTTCCGGCCTGTCCGGGTCCACCCCGGCGCCCGCCGGTCCGGCCCGGGCGGTGACGGTGAGGATCGCGTGCAGTTGGCGGTCCCCGGGGGAGAGGAACCTGTCGTGGTCGATCGTCAGCGTGAAGTCGAGCCTGCTGCGCACCGTTTCGCTCCTCACCGGGGTCAGAGTCGGGTCAGCGGCCGGACCGCGTTCGCCCGGTCGACGAGGACGCCGTGGTCGTCGGGCGTGCGCGCCTGCTGGGCCAGGGCGCGCAGGGAACTCTCGAGCCGCGTCCGCACCGAGCGCTCCGACACCTCACCGCCGAGCGTCTCGCCGCCGGCCAGCCCGTCGGCCCCGTCGGCCAGCAGCAGGTCCAGGGCCGCCTGCCGGATCGCCGCGGTCATCCGGTCCCGGGACTCGCCATGCCGGGCTCCCCCGTCCAGCCGCAGCTCGTCGAGGCGGCGGACCGCCTCGTTGAGCTGGGCCGCGTCGTTGGGCGGGTCGGTGCCGAGCCGCGTCCCGAACACCCGGGTGGCGGCGATCCGGGCGGCGTCGTAGTGCCGGGAGACGCGGGGGACCTCGTCGAGGCGCCGCACCGCGGCCGTGCGGTCACCGGCGGCCAGCCGGAGCCGGGCCAGCCCGAACGCGGCGCTGGCCGCCGACTGGTCCCGGCGCCACACCGTGTGGTAGTAGCGGCCCGCCGGCTCCGCCCTGCCCTGCTGCTCGTAGCAGTAGCCGAGCGCCAGCTTCGGCGCCACCTCGCCCGGCAGTTCGCGGTACGCCTCGTCGAATCTCCCGGTGGCCTCGGCCACGTCGGACCGGGTCAGCGCCAGCAACCCCTCGTGCCAGGTCAGCCGCCAGTCGGCCACCGCGTCCTTGCCGAGCAGGGCGCGGGCGGCGGCCAGCGCCTCCCCGGCCGGGCTCGGCTCGGCCAGTTCCAGGTGGGCCCGGCAGCGGGCCAGGTGCAGCTCGACCGACTCCGCCTCGATGGCCGCGAGCCGGGCCAGCAGGCCGCGGGGGTCCAGGGCGCCGATCAGGGCCAGGGCCGGCGTGGCCGGGTCGCCGGCTGCGGGCCGGGGCACCGGCAGGCCGACGGCCACGGCGGCCGGATCCGGGCGACCGTGGTACGCCAGCTCACCGGCCGCCGGCTCGATCCAGGCGGCCAGCGGCGGCACCACGCCGAGGCCCGCGTCGAGCAGCGCGGCGGTGGGCGCGAACACGGCGGACGGCTCCTGCGCCCGGTCCGCCGACAGATCCGGTAGCAACTCGCGCAGCACCCCCCTGAGCTGCTCGGACATCTCGGTGGCGGACGCGAAGCGGCGCCGCCACCCGGCCTTGGCCCGGCCGATCAGTCGGCGGAAGGACTCCTCCCCGACCGGATCGGGGGCGAGCGGCCGGGCGACGGGCTTGCTCAGCTCCTCCAGCAGGACCCCGACCGCGTACAGGTCCGACCGCACGGTGGGCCCGTGCGTCGCCATCTCCTCGTTGCTCACCCGGTACGGATGGGGGGTGAGGACCCGAGGGCTCGTCTCGTCGTCGGCCCGGCGCGCCCCGCCGAGGTCGATCAGCTTGATCCGGTCCCCGGTCCGGATGACGTTGCCCGGGTGCAGGTCGGTGTAGAGCAGGCCCTTGCCGTGCAGGTACTCCAGCGCGGTCAGGATCTCGTGGCCGTACGCGAGGATGTCCACCAGCGACAGCGTGAAGCCCGGCCGGCCGAGGCGGACGCCCAGGAGCAGCTCGTGCAGCGACATCCCGGCTAGGTACTCCATCACGATGTAGCTGGTCTTCCCGCCGAAGAGCCGGTCCTCGGCGGTGACGAAGTTGAAGATCCGGACGATGCTCGGATGGTCCAACGTGGTCAGGAACCGCCGTTCGGAGACCTCGATCGCCAGCGCCCCCGCGCTGGTCTTGTTGATCAGCCGCTTCAGGGCGACCGGGTTGCGGTCCAGGTGGGTGTCCTCGGCGAGGTAGACCTGCCCGAGACCGCCCCGGGCCAGGTACCCGACCACCTCGTACTGGTCGGCCACCAGGTCGCCGGGGTGCAGGGCGGACACGAACGCGAAGGGCGTCCCGCAGGCGGGGCAGTAGCCGTGGTCGAGCCGGTCGGCCCCACCCCGACCGACAGGGCCGCCGCACTGGGCGCAGGACCGGCTGCCCTCGGACACGCTGAGCTGGGGCGAGGCCCCGCCGTGCCGGGTGAAGGACAGCACCGGCAGCGCCACGAGGCCGGCCACGATCCAGGAACTGCCCTCGACCGGCTCCCCGGCTGCCGGGCCGTCCGGGAGCGCGGGCTGTGACGCCGGCCGCCCGGGCTTGGGCGCGAGGCCGCACACCGTGCAGAAGCCGTCGGCGTCGACGGTGCCGGGGCACCCGGGGGTACGTGGGCAGCGCATCAGGACGACCCTCCTTCCTGTCGGTCGCCGAGGGCATGCCGGACCTGGTCGGCGTACCCGTGCACGGCGGCGGTGGCCTCGGTGAGCTCGCACGGGCCGTCCCGGAGCAGGTCGTGGGCCTGCCGGTAGGACGCCCCCAGTTCGTGGTGCTCGGTGAGCCCGCCGGCCCCGGCGTGGGCCCGTTGCGCGTCCAGCAGCCCCCGCAGCCGTTGGTGCGCGGACGTCAGCTCGGTCAGCCGCCGCCGCAGCCCCGCCACCTCGTACAGCGCCTGGTCGGTGGCCCGCTCCGCGGCGGCCAGGTGTTCGGGCAGCGGGCCCGGATCGGGCTTCCCGGCGGCGGCGCGCAGGGTGGTGAGCCGGATCCGCAGCCGGGTGGCCCGGGCGGGCACCGTCGGCAGCCCGGTCAGCTGCGCCGCCAGCTCGTGGTGGTGCGCGTGGGCCAGGTCCTCGGCGGCACTCAGCCTGGCGATCCGCCGGTCGAGCAGCCTGAGCCGGAGGTCGATCGCGGGCCCCCGGAAGCCCAACAGCACCCGCAGGTCGCGTTCGGCCGCCCGGTCGACGATCGGCCCGACCACCTCGGTGAGAAGCTCCTCGGGGTTGGTGGACTCGTCCACGCCGTCGATCAGCACCGACCGCGGCGCCGCCGCGCCGACCCGATCGCCCACCGGGCCCGCCGCCGGCTCGACCGCGCCGACGAACTCCAGGATCCGCTCGGCCAGCTCCCGGGGCGGCTTGCCAGCGGCGTCCAGCGACAGGTCGATGCTGCCCAGCGGCGGGACGGTGGGGTCGCCGTCGGGCTCGTCCGGGCCGGCCGAGGCCGGCCGCAGCTCCCGGTTGGACAGCACCACCGCCCGGCGCAGCGCGGCCGACACCGTGGAGCCGGGCCGGCCGGTGACGATCACCAGGACGTTCTCGGGGGAACGGCGGGCGTAGTGCCGGGCGATCAGCAGCGCGGCCGGGCCGTCCCGGTGGCCCTCGCTCGGCGGGACGAACCCTTCGTCCACCGAGGACCCGCCGACGACCCACTGGGCCACCACGGGCGCGTGGCGCAGGATCGTCTCGACCGGGATCATGTACGAGAGGCCGGCGGCCGGGTCGTTGTAGTAGGAGACCACCATGCCGACCACGTGGCCGGTCCGCTCGTCGACGGCCGCCGCCCCGCTGAACCCGGGCCGCACCCACAGCCCGGGGTTCGCCGGGATCATCTGCACCTGCTCCCCGCTCGGCCCGGCCTGCCCGTCGAGGACGGCGTGGACGGTCTCGCCGTCGCTGAACCCCTTCGGGAAGCCGAAGGCGTAGACCTGCCGCTGCCAGAGGGGGAGCCGGCGCAGCTCGGCGCCCTGCTGGCCGGGGACCGGGTCCGCCAGTTCGAGCAGGGCGACGTCGCCGTGGCCGTCCTTGTCCAGCGGGGCCCATCCGCCGGGCGTCACGCGTGCCGACCGGGCGGCCAGGTGCGGCAGCCGGACCAGGTCGACCAAAACGCGGGTGACAGGCGGGTCGCCCGTCGCCGCCCCCCGCCGGCCAGCCGAGCTGTCGATGACGTGGGCGCAGGTGAGGACGTGCCGGTCGCCCAGGAGCACCCCGCTGCCCAGAATCAGGCCGTTGCCCCCACGGATGCGGACCGGCCATGGCTGACGGCCATGACTTTCCTTCACCAGAACATGGTATTCGCACAATCTTCATTGGGTGGGGCGTGGCATCGACCGTTGTAAGAAACGAGACTCGATGCGGAACGATTGTGGCTCCCACTGTTCCGCTAATTGTTAGTGGCGCAATTCCCACCGGCCGCGGCAGCCCAAGTGGTCCGCACGGCCGTCGGCTACGCTCGGCCCGGTGACGGTCACCACGGGGGTGTCAGCCGCGCCCGTCTCGCTGTGGCGCAACCGTGGCTTCAACGCGTTCTGGTCGGCGCAGATCCTCTCCGTGCTCGGCGACTCGTTCTCGCAGCTCGCCGTACCGCTGCTGGTGCTCGACGCGACCGGCTCGATCGCCACGGCCGGGCTGCTCACCGGCGTCTCCGGCACGGCGGCGGTGGTCGCCGGCCTGCTCGCCGGGGTCGTGGTGGACCGGTTCGACCGGCGGGCGCTGCTGATCGGCGCCGACGTGGCGCGGATGCTGCTGTTCGCGGCGGTCCCCCTGGTGTGGTGGCTGGCCCCGGCCCCGCCGATCTGGCCGCTGTTCGTGCTGCTGCCCCTGGCCGCGGCGGCCGGGATGCTGTTCCAGGTCGCCGCCGTCAGCGCGATGCGCGGCCTGGTCCCCGGCCCGGAGCTGACCCGGGCGAACGGCCAGCTGTATGCCGGCACCGCCCTGGCCTCCGTCGGCGGGCCCGCGCTGGCCGGCCTGGTGTCCGGCTGGCTCGGCCCGGCGGGCGCGATCGCCGTCGACGCCGCGAGCTTCGGGCTCTCCGCGGCGCTGCTGATGCTGGTGCGGCTGCCCGGGCGGGCCGCCTCGTCGGCCGACGCGGGCGACCGGACGGGGCCGTTGGCGGAGTTCCTGGCCGGCGCGCGGTTCCTGCTCCGTCACCCGGTGCTGCGCCCGCTGACCGCGCTGCTGACCGTCTTCCTCCTGCTCACCTACGGCATGGACGACGTGGTCATCTACCACCTCAAGCACGGCCTCGGCCAGTCCGACGGCATGGTCGGCCTGGTGCTCACCGCCGGGGCGGCCGGGACGGTGACCGGCTCGCTGGTCGTCGCGCCGCTGCGCCGGCGGTTCGGGTTCGGCGCGTGCTGGATCGGCGCGGTCGCGGTCACCGGCGTCGCCGTCGCGGCCCTCGCGCTGACCGGCCGGCCCGTCGAGGTCGGCGCGCTGATGCTGGTCTACTTCGGCTGCCTGAGCATCGGCGGCATCTGCTCGCTGTCGCTGCGCCAGGAGGTGACGCCGGAGCATCTGCTCGGCCGGGTCACCGCGGCGTTCTGGACGATCCACTTCTCGCTCGGCGGCGTCGGCGCGGCGGTGTTCACCTGGCTGGCCCAGCACCACGGGGCCCCGCTCACGTTCGCCCTGGCCGGCGGCGGCTGCCTGGCCGTGGCCCTCGCCGCCCTGTTCACGGCGGTCCGCCGGGCGGGCCCGGCCTGACCGGAAACCGCAGTGGAGGTCGCAGGTGTACGCGGCAACGACGGGCGGCCACCCGATCGGGTGACCGCCCGTCGTTGCGACTCGGGGTCGCACGGTCGCTGCCAGACTCGGCCGCATGTCCAGCACCGGGGAGATCATCGCGCTCAGGGACGGCCGCCGGGCGATGGTGCACCGGCTCGGGGCGGCCGGCAACCGGGTGGTGGTGTTCTGCCACTCCGCCCCGGGGGCGGGCGCCTTCGATCCGGACCCGGCCGTCACCCGCGCCGCCGGGGTCACCCTGCTCGCCGTCGACCGGCCCGGCTACGGAGGCTCCGACCCGGCCACCGGCTGGGCCGACGTGCCCGCAGCCGCCGACGACCTCGCCGAGGTGCTCGACCAGCGGGGCCTCGGCCCGGTGCCCGTGGTGGGCTGGTCGGGCGGGGGGCGGGTCGCCCTCGCGCTGGCCGCCCGCCGGCCGGAGCTGGTGAGCCGGCTCGCGGTGCTGGCCACCCCCGCCCCCGACGAGGAGGTCCCCTGGGTCGACCCGGGGCAGCGGGACATGGTGGCGACGCTGCGCGGCCAGCCGGTCGATGAGGTCCGCGCCCAGCTCGACGCCGCGCTGGCCGGCATGGTCCCGGCCGACCCGTGGGACGCGCAGGCGTACCGGACGCTGCTCGGGGTGGGCCCGGCCGACCAGCCCGCGCTGGACGCCCCCGGCGCCGCCCGCCGGGTCGGCGACATGCTGGTCGAGGCGTTCGCGCAGGGCGCGCGGGGGATGGTCGACGACATCGCCGGGTACGTGCTGCGCCCCTGGGGCTTCACCCCCGATCAGGTACGCGCGGCCACCCTGCTGCTGTACGGCGCCGACGACGGACTGGCCGGGCCGGAGCACGGTCGGTGGTGGCGCGACGCGCTGCCCGACGCGCGCCTGGAGGTGGTCCCGGACGCCGGTCACCTGCTGGTGGTGCCGGCCTGGTCCCGGGTCCTCGACCATTTGGTCGGGCCGCCGGCGCGAAGCACCTCCGCCCGGGAGGCGGTCGCGTTCATCCTGCGCGCCCCGTGATCCCGGGGTCCGCCCCGTACTCCCGTGTCGGCCTGAGCCGACGACGGCCCGCCGTCCACCCGGGGCCTGCCGGCCGTGCCGGCCCGGTCCGTCAGTCCGGTTCCGTCGGGGCGGGCAGGACCGCCAGGGCCAGCATCAGGTCCAGCACGGTCGCCGGGTCGTGCAGCCGGTCGCCGTACATATCCCGCACCTTGGCCATTCGGTAGCGCACGGTCTGCGGATGCACGAACAGGGTCGCCGCCACGTCGTCGCGGCGACCCTGGTGCAGCAGCCAGGCGCGCAGCGTCTCGGCGAGCCGGTGGGCGGTGGCCGGCGGCAGCGACGCCAGCGGGCGCAGCACCTGGGCGCGCAGGTCGGCCAGGGCCTCCGGGTCGGTGCTGAGCAGCAGCTCGGCGAGGTGCTGCTCGGTGTCCAGCGGCGCGTCGGCCCCGACGCGGGGCAGCCTGAGCCGCAGCGCCCGGGTGGCCCGCACGTACGACCCGGCGACCCGGTGCCACGGCCGCGCGGGCCCCAGCACCGCCCGGTGCCCGTGCAGCACCCGGGCGAGCGACCGCCGCCGGCCGCCGTGCGCGTCCGGCACCAGCAGCACGGCCAGTTCCTCGGTCGGGTCCACCCCCGGCATGTCCTCGCCGCTCTCCAGCGTGTGTGGGCTCAGCGCGGTCAGCACGGTGCGCAGGCTGCTGCGGGGCAGCAGGACGACGGTCAGGGTCTGCGGCACCGGCCAGTCCGCCCGCTCGGCACCGAGGCGCAGCACGTCCTCGGCCTCGCCGGCCAGCAGTTGTTGGCTCAGCCGCTCCAGGTACCGCCGCCGGGCCCGGCCGACGGTGGCCAGCTCGTCGGCGTGCCCCGCCACGCTGGCGGCGGACAGCTCGTCGATGTAGGCGAACATCAGCTCGGCGAACTCGGCGACCGTCGCCGCGGCGAGCCCGCCGCGCACGGTGGCGGTGGAGACCTCCCGCCAGGACACCCGCGCTCCCACCCGGTACGCGGCGAGCAGCGCGTCCATGCTGCGCCCGGAGCGGGCCTCGCCGCTGCCCAGCGCGTACGCGGCCTCCAGGGCCGAGAGCAGCGGGGCGCTCGGCTCCGAGGTCTGGGGACGCCCGAGGAGCTGGAGGAACGTGCCCAGCGCGATGCGAACCGCGTTCTCGATCTTCTCCCGCATCTGGCCGGTCAGGGCGCCGGAGTAGGCGGGCACCTCGGCGGTGATCGCGGTGATCGTGCGTTCGGCGACCAGGGGCAGCGCGGCGCGTAGCCGGGCGGCCATCGGCTCGTCCAGTTCGAGGTGGGCAGCGCGGCGGCTGGTCCCGGACCCTTCCGACATAGATTGTTCTCCCGGAACAAGACCCTGCGGTTGATTCACCTTCCTTGGCCAAGATGTTATGCGATCGGGCGGGTCACCCTGGTGGCATGACGACCACCGTCCCGCGCCCGCCCGGCAAGCTCACAGTCCGGGACAGGCTGTTCCGGCTCGCCGAGACGGCCACCACGCCGCTGCTGCCCGAGGACTACCTCGACCTGGTCGCCCCGCTGCGTTCCGGGGCCGCCCTGCGCGGGCGGATCGTCGACGTCCGCCCCGAGACGCGGGACGCGGCGACGGTGACCATCCGGCCGGGGCGGGGCTGGCGCGGACACACCCCCGGGCAGTACGTCCGCCTCGGCGTGGACGTCGACGGGGTCCGCCAGTGGCGGGCGTACTCGCTCACCTCGGTCCCCGGCCACCGCGACGGGCTGATCTCGGTCACCGTGAAGGCCATCCCCGACGGCAAGGTCAGCAACCACCTGGTCCGCCGGGTGCGGCCCGGCACGCTGGTCCAGCTCGACCAGGCCCAGGGCGACTTCGTGCAGCCCGCGACCGCCCCGGAGCGGATCCTGTTCGTCACCGCGGGCAGCGGCGTCACCCCGGTGATGGGGATGCTCCGCGCCGGCGCGACCGGCTCGGCCGACGTCGTGCTGGTGCACTCCGCGCCGACCCCGGCCGACGTGGTGTTCGCCGACGAGCTGCGCGGCCTGGCCGGGCGGGGCGCGATCCGCCTCGTGGAGCGGCACACCGACACCGACGGCGTGCTCGGCGTGGCCGAGCTGGCCGACCTGGTGCCCGACCACCTCGACCGGCAGACCTGGGCGTGCGGCCCGGTCGGCCTGCTCGACGCGGTCGAGGCGCACTGGGCCGCCCACGGGGTGGCCGACCGGTTGCACACCGAGCGGTTCCGGCCCACGGTGATCTCCCCGGGGGCCGGGGGCGCGGTCACCTTCACCCGGGCCGGGGTCACCGTCGACGCCGACGGCGGCGCGGCCCTGCTCGACGTGGGCGAGGGTGCCGGCGTGCTCATGCCGTCCGGGTGCCGGATGGGCATCTGCTTCGGCTGCGTGGTGCCGCTGCGCCAAGGCGCCGTCCGCGACCTGCGCAACGGCGACGTCACCACCGCCGTTCCCGGCGACGGCGTGCTCATCCAGACCTGCGTGTCGGCGGCGGCCGGTACCTGCGACATCGACCTCTGACAGGAGAATCGGACTTGACCACGATCCAGAAGAAGCCCGTCAACCCGATCGCCCACCTCACCGCCGAGGACATCGACACCCTGGGCAGGGAGCTCGACGCCATCCGTGACCGGGTGATCGCCGGCCGGGGGGAGCAGGACGCCGCCTACATCCGCCGGGTGATCTCCACCCAGCGCCGGCTGGAGCTGGGCAGCCGGGCCGTGTTGCTGTTCTCGCTCTTCCCGCCGGCCTGGCTGGTCGGCACCGCCGGCCTCGCCGTGGCCAAGATCCTCGAGAACATGGAGATCGGCCACAACGTCCTGCACGGCCAGTGGGACTGGATGCGCGATCCGAAGATCCACTCGACCACCTGGGAGTGGGACCACGTCTCCCCGGCCGAGCAGTGGAAGCACTCGCACAACGAGCTGCACCACACCTACACCAACGTGATCGGCAAGGACAACGACCTCGGGTACGGCATCATGCGCGTCGACGAGGAGCAGCGCTGGCACCCGATTCACCTGGGCCAGCCGCTGTGGAACCTGATCAACGCCTGCTTCTTCGAGTACGGCATCGCCGCGTACGACCTGGAGCTGGGCCGCAACCTGCGCAAGGGCCGGCACAAGGCCCCCGAGTTCCGGGCCCGGGCCCGGGCGGTCGGCCGCAAGATCCGCCGACAGTTCCTCAAGGACTACATCATCCACCCGTTGCTGTCCGGGCCGTCGTTCCTCAGCACCCTGGCCGCCACCTTCACCGCGAACCTGATCCGCAACCTGTGGAGCCACTCGGTGATCATGTGCGGGCACTTCCCGGAGGGGGTGGAGACCTTCGAGAGGAGGTCCATCGTGGGGGAGACCCGGGGCGAGTGGTACCTGCGGCAGATGCTCGGCTCGGCCAACATCAGCGGCAGCCGGCTGATGCACATCATGACCGGCAACCTGTCGTTCCAGATCGAGCACCACCTCTTCCCGGACCTGCCGAGCAACCGTTACCAGGAGATCGCCCCCGAGGTGCGGGCGCTGTTCGCGAAGTACGGCCTGACCTACACCGTCGGCCCCCTGCCGAAGCAGGTCGCCTCGGCCTGGTGGAAGGTCATCCGGCTCTCCCTGCCCAACCGCTCCACCCCGGCCCCGCGCCCGGCGGACGACCTGCCCACCCCGGCGCTGGCCCACGTGTAGCCGGCCGTAGCGTCCGAGCCCGGTCGGCCACCGCCGACCGGGCTCGACGACGCTCCCGCAGCGCGGCCCCGCACTGCTGGTGGTCCTGCACCAGGGAACTGCGGGGCCAGGGCGACCAGGTGCTGGGGAGGATCACCGGTCCGCCCGCCGGCCCGGCTCCGGGAGACCGCCAGGCACGGATCGCCGCGCTCGGTGCGGCGATGCGGAAGGACCTCGGGTTCACATTCGTGAGCCTGATCCGCTTCGCTGACCGGCCTCCGGGTCGCCCAGCAGGCCATGTCGCGACCGGGCGTGGCCTTTTTGCGCCCCGGCGTCGTCAAAAGGACACGGCCAATGGCTGTCATGGTTATCGGAACTGCCCCCGTCGTGGGTATCCTGACCTGGCCATATGACAGTGCGTCAATGTGTTGCAGCTTTCGGTGACTTCATAACTGTTTCGAGCTTCGGTAGCCTGATCAACAACCGGTGTGTTGACTACGGAGGGTACCAATGGCGCAAACTAACCGCTCCGTTGTTTCCATGGTGGATTCCTTGAGCCATGAGCTCGAGAACCTCGATCCGCGTGAGCGTCGAGAGTTGTTGATGCAGATGGTCCGGCTCCTCGCGGCCACCCCGGGCACGCACCTCCAGACCGGTAGCGGCGTGTCCGACCGGGCCGGAGAGAACCGCGCGGTGGCGCTCTGCGAGTGGGCCCTCGACGCAGGGGCCACGGAGAGTGAGCAGCTGCTCAAGGTCGACATGCGGCCCGGCGAGATCCAGATCGCCAAGACGCGCGAGGCGACCGGCCGGTCGTTGATCACCAATGGGTTCCTCGGCGCCGACCTCATCCATGTTCCCGCGGGCGAGGGCTTCGCTCCGCACACCCACCCCGGCGATCACCTTCTCTTCGTGGTGGGCGGTCGTGGCACCATCACCGCCGCCGGCGAGATCCTGGAGACCACGCCCGGCCTGGTGTACATGGTGGATGGCGCGCAACCGCACGCGGTCGGCGCGATCACCGACCACGTCCTGCTCTCGGTGGGCGTCGCCCACCAGCCGCTCGACAGTGCGAACCGGCAGGAACTGAGGCCGTTCGAGGACCTGCTGACCGACGACGGGCACATCGTCTGCCGGATCTGCGGCATCAAGGCCGGCAGCGGGGACGAGTTGCGTGCCGCGGGGTGCTCGCACGGTCCCGTCGTATTCGGCGCCACCGGTGCCTGACAGTCCAGGGCCGACAGCCACGCGTGGGAGCTTTTTGGAGCGACCCCACGACCGGCACATCCCGAAGCGGGCCGAACTCCTCGGCGGTCGACCGCTGCCCCAGCCCGAGCTGGTGCCGGAGCCCGTGCCGGTCGGGTGCCCGGTGGGCCAGGTCGAGGCGGTGCTGCGGCGCCAGCTCACCGAGCACGGACTCGGCCTCGTCGACCTCGGTGAGCCGATGACCAGCGCTCACCTGCTGGAGCTCGGCCAACGGTTCGGCGAGATCATGCCGGAGACCGACCCGGCTGTGCTGCCCAACGTCGAGGACGGCCGGATCCTGCACCTGATCAGTGCCGAGGGTGACACCGCCGACGCCACGCGGCAACCGTTCGCCACGAGCGCTCTGAGCCTGCACACCGAGGGCAGCGGGCGACCGGCCGGTGACCAGCCGCGATACATCGTCCTGATGTGCCTGCACGCCGGGGACGACGAGAACGCCGCGCAGACCGTCCTGGTCCCGTTCGCCGGGGTCGACGAGCGGCTCCTGCAGACCGACCGCGAGATCCTCGCGCACGTCCGGTACGACCGCCCCGGCGTGCCGCCGATCCGGCGACGGGTGGGCGGGCGGGCGGTCTTCTCGTTCCGCGACTTCCAGGCCGACACGCTGCGCTGGGTGTCCGACACCGACCAGTTCGACGCCGCGGCGGTCCGCGACGCCCTCGCCGCACTGCTCGCCGGGATGTACGAGGGCGGCGTCGCCCGCGGGCTCCAGTGGCGCCGTGGGCTCCTCGCGGTCCTGGACAACACGTACGCCTTCCACGGCCGATCCGCGGCGCCGTTCCACGGCTCGACCCGGCACCGGCATCTCAAGCGACTGCGGATCACGGACCGATCGGGGGAGATGGCCGGATGACGGATGTCAAAGGGCTGTTCGGCGACGTCGGAGAGCCTCGGCTGTCGGTCGTGCCCGCCGAGGTCGAGCTGCTCGCGGCACAGCGCCCCGACCCCTCGCGGGTGCCGATGGCCCTGGACCCGGGCCCCGACGCGCGGCTGCTGGAGGTGTACGCCCGAGCGGTGAACCCGCAGGACCCGATCGAGCTCCGCGATCTCTACCTGGGCCGGGTCGAGTGCGAACTCGGGGTGGAGAGCCACCGTCCCGACCTGGCGGCCCGGTGGCGACAGTCCCGGCGCAGACGTGAGGTCGACGCCGCCGCGGTGCTCAACTCACGGGCGACCGTACGTTTCGTCAAGGAGCTGTTCAACTCCTACTTCCGCGACGACCTCTACGGTGACCTGCGCTCGCAGGCGGGGATCATCCTCTCCAGCGGGTCCGTGGACGAGGAGCACTGGGGTCTGCCCGGCCCGTTGAAGGACTGCATCGCCTACGCCCTGAGCCGGGACTGGTACGGGTACTCCGACTCCCGGGGCCGCGAGCCGGCCCGGGAGGCGGTCGCGGCGTACGAGTCGGCCCGGCTGCCCAGCGCGGGATACACGGCTGACAACGTCGCGCTGACCATGGGCGCGACGCTGGCGATCAGCACGGTGGTCGACTTCATCCTGCTCGAGGCGAGCCCTGGTGGCGCCGCGTCGCTGTGCGCCATACCCAACTATCCGCCCCTGGTGGAGTCGGTGGCCCGTCGAGGGCCGGTGTCGCTGGTGCCGCTGTCGTCCAGCGCGGACGGTCGGACGTCGCTGCGACCGCTGATCGACGCGCTGCGTCCGGACACGCCGATCGTGTTGCTCCAGACGGCCGCGAACCCGACCGGCGCCCTGGTCTGCGAGGACGAGCTGGAGCTGCTGATCAAGTCCGCCTCGCCGAACACCCTGATCGTGCTGGACGAGTGCCACGAGTGGTTGGGGGAGCCGGTGCCCACCTCACCGGCTCGCGCCGCGGCCAACGTCATCCGGGTCAGCAGCCTGTCGAAGAACTGGTCCGCCCCGGGCCTCAAGGTCGGCTGGCTGATGGCGGACAGCGGCTTCATCGATCGCTACTACGAGTACGCGTCGACCACCTTCGGCGGGCCGCCGTCGTTTTTCTACACGGTGGTCGAGGTGCTGGCCCGGATGGAGCGGTGGCTGGTCAGCGGTGACGAGGAGTTGACCCCCGCGCACTGTCGGGAGTTCGAGTCGACGTACGGCCTGCGCCTGCCCGGCCTGCAGCGCGCGTACGACAACTACCGGGTCGAGCGGAGGTCCCGGGAACGGTCCCTGACGCTGATCCGCGACGCCTACCACAACGGCATCGAGTTGCCGGGTGTCTCGGTGCTGCCGGCGCGCTACTCCATCAACCTGACCACGTCGTTCGATGACCACGAGGACTCGTACCTCTGCTTCCGGGAACTGCTGCGGGAGACCAACGTGTCCCTTTTCCCCGGCATCCTGACCTTCTGCCTCTCCGGCGCGTTCATGCGGCTGACGACGTCCCGGCCCTGGCCGGACTTCGCCGAGGCGATGCCCCGGCTGCGGCGCTACCAGGAGCGTGCGGTCAGACCAGTCTGACCGTCACCGTCTTCGGTCGCTGGAACTCTGTGAGGGCGAGGACGCTCAGGTCGGTGCCGTGACCTGACGATCCTCGCCCGCCGTGCGGCAGTTCGGGGCACTGCTCCAGCACGCAGTTGACCCACACCTCCCCGGCGTCGAGCGCCCGGGCGACGGAGAGCAACTGGCCGGTCCCGGCGCCCCAGACGCTGCCGGCCAGCGCCTGGTCGACACTGTTGGCCAGGCGGACGGCGTCATCGATGTCCTCGGCGGCCTGCACGGTCAGGCAGGGGCCGAACAACTCGTTGGCGACCGCCGGATCGTCGGGTTCCAGGTCGGCCAGGATCCGCCCTTCGGCCCAGTAGCCCTCCTCGTGGGAGTCGTGGCCGAGCGCCAGCCCGGCGGCGTGGCTCACCCCGGCGGCGGAGCCCGAGAGGATCTGCCGGTAGCGGCGGATCTGGTCGGCGTTGTTCAGCGGGCCGAACGAACGGCCCGCCTGCCGCTGGCTCATCGCCTCGGCGAGACGGTCCACCACCTCGGCGTAGTTCGACCGTAACGTGATCACCCGGGCCGGTGCGGCGCAGCTCTGCCCGGCGTTGTAGGTGGCCGCGCCGGTCAGGTCGGCGTAGGTGTGCTCGGGCGCGTCCGGCAGCACGATCGCCGGGCAGTTGCCCCCGAGTTCCAGGCTGACCCGGCGCAGCCCCGCCCGGGCGGCCACGTCCCGCCCGCCGGCGATGCTGCCGGTGAACGCGATCGCGTCGATGGGACTCTCCACCAGCAGCCGGCCCGTCGCCCGGTCGCCGGGCAGTGCGTTGAGCACTCCCGGACCGAGCGAGTCCCTGGCGTCCCTGGCCAGCAGCAGCGCGCTGTCGGGAGTGCTCTCGGCCGGCTTGAGGAGCACCGCGTTCCCCGCGGCGAGCGCCGGCCCGATGCGCCAGGCGGCCATCAGGATCGGATAGTTCCACGGCACGATCGTGCCGACCACGCCCAGCGGCTCCCACCGCACCCAGCTCTCCCGGTCCGGGAGGTGATGCCCGGCAGCGGGCGCCAGCGCGGCGCGCACGGCGCCGGCGTAGAACCGCAACAGGTCGACGCTGTCGCGGATCTCGCCTTCGGCCTCGTGGGCGGGCTTGCCGGTGCCGGCCTGTTCGGCGGCGACGTACTCGCTCAGGGCGCCGTCGATCCGGTCGGCGAATGCCAGCAGACGACGACTCCGCTCGCCCGTCGGCAGCCCCGCCCAGGACCGCTGGGCCTCCCGCGCCGCCTCGACCGTGTCGGTGACCGTCGACTCGCCCGCACCGGCCAGGCCGGCGCGGTTCCGCCCGGTCCGTGGGTCGGTGAGCCGGAGACCGGTCGGCGAATGCGGGACGTCAACGGTTTCTACGGTCATGGGCATGATCCTATCCGCAGTGGAGAGCCCGATCCGGGTCCCGTGGCCCCGCCTGCCATGCGGTCGGCCGGACACCTGTGAGCCCGGGCCGCCATCGACTACGCTCGCCGGGCACGGGGAGCGCGCCGGTGGAACGGCCGACGACAGGGCCCGGCGGGGCTGTGAGGGAGATGCCATGGGACTGCCGGGGCCGACCAGAACCTGTTATGGGGTCGTGCATCTGGCCCCGCTGCCCGGTACTCCGTTCTACGAGCCCGATTCGTTGCGCCATACCCTGGCCCGCGCGGTCGACTCGGCGCGCGCCCTCGACCGGGGTGGCGCGCACGGCTGCCTGCTGCAGACCGCGGACCGGGTCTACGGGGTCGAGGACGACTGCGATCCCGCCCGGCTCGCGGCCGTCACGGTGATCACCGAGGCCGTCCGGGCGGCGACGGGCCCGGCCTTTCAGGTTGGCGTCCAGATCATGCGGAACGCGACCAGGGCGTCGCTGGCCGTCGCGAAGGTCTGCGGCGGGGGTTTCGTCCGGGTGGGCGCCATCGTCGGTGAGACGTTGAGCTGGCAGGGCACGGTGCGACCCGATCCCGCCACGGTGATGGCGTACCGCCGGGCCATCGACGCGTGGGACGTCAAGGTGATCGCCGATGTCGCCAGCATGCACTTCAGTTGGCCGAACGGCGACAAGCAGCCCGGCGAGGTGGCCCGCTCGGCGATGAACGCGGGCGCCGACGCCGTCTGCCTGGGCGACCCGGACGAATCCCGTACCCTCGAGCTGATCTCGCAGGTCAGGCGCGCGGCCCCGGCGGCTCCGATCTACCTGGCCGGTCACACGGACCACGACAACGCCGCTCGGCTGGTCGGTGCCGCCGACGGCGTCTTCGTCGGTAGCTGCGTCACCGTCGGCGGCTGGGCCGGGGATGTGTCCGAGCAGAAGGTCCGGTCGTACATGGAGATTCTGAACTCGCTGCCGCACCGGGAGACCGCATGAGCTCCTACACGGTGGCCGCGATGCGCGCGGAGGTCGACGGCCTCGCCTCCGACCTGGCCGTGCTGACCGGGGTGCTCGGCACGCAGCTGGACAAGCTGCGCTCCGTCGAGCCGGTTCCCCGCCGGATCGTCCTGTCCGGCAGCGGGGACTCCCTGTACGCCGCCCAGGCGGCCGAGTACGCCTTCGACCGGCTGCCGCGCACCACGTGCGTGCTCCGCAGCACGCAACGCCTGCTCGACTACGGCGTCGGCCGATCGCTCTCGGAGCCCGCCGCGGCGACCCTGGTGGTGGGCGTCTCGGCCTCGGGCACCAGCGCCACGCTGGCGGCCGGGTTGGAACGGGCCCGGGCGGACGGCTTCCGTACCGTCGCGATCGTCGGATCCGCCGACACTCCCGTGGGCCGCAGCGCACACCACAGCGTCACCACGGAGCTGCCGAAGCGCCCGCCCTGCCCGGGGATCCGGAGCTACCAGGCCAGTCTTCTCACCCTCCTGCTCCTGGCGCAGGGATGGGCGGACGCCTCGTCGCACCCCGCCGTGCTCGGGTCCGGCGGGCTCGCCGCCCTGCCGGACCTCGTGGAGCGGACGGTGCGGCAGCAGGTGGAGCCGTGCCGACAGTTGGCAGAGCAGATCCTGCGGACGGCTCCGGTGCAGGTGCTGGGTGGGGGGCCGGCTCTGGGAACGGCACGGTACGCGGCGGCGAAGGTCATCGAGGGTGCCGGCGTGCCGGCGCTGGGCCGGGATCTCGAGGAGTGGTGGCACGTCGAGCGGTTCGCCACCGAGGCCGACGCCCCCCTGATCGTGCTGGCACCGCCGGGGCCCAGCCACGAGCGCGCCGTGCGGCTGTGCGCGCAGGCCCGCGGCCGCGGTCACCTGGTGGCCGCGTTGGCCGAGCCCGGCGACGAGGAGATCCGGGAACAGGCGCACCTGGTGCTGCCGCTGCCCGAGGGGTGTTCCCCGGCGTGGTCCCCCCTGATCGAGCACGTCTTCGCCGCGCCGCTGGCCGCCGACCTGGCCGAACTGCTGGGCCGGGTCCCGTTCCACCGTCGTTGACGGCGTCCGCAGGTGGGCGACGGGCCGGCGGAGACCCTAGGGTCGTCGCCATGGACGCTGTCAGCCCGGCCCGCGACGGCCACGCGCACACCCTGCCCCCGACGAGGCTGTACGGCGACGCCCTCCGGTTCGGGATCCACTCCGGGCAGTTGCACGGCAGCTACGAGATCTGCCGTGATCTCTGGCGGCGGGCGGAGCAACTGGGCTACGACTGGATCTCGCTGATCGACCATCTGCGGCCGCACCTGTACGGCCCCGACCAGTCCTGCTTCGAGGGCATGACGCTGCTGGCCGCTCTCGCCGCGCAGACCGAGCGGATCCGCTGCGCCATGCTGGTCACCGGCGCGATGTGGCGTCATCCCGCCGTCACCGCCGCCGCCCTGGCCACCATCGACCACGTCTGCGACGGGCGGCTCGAGGTGGGCCTCGGCGCGGGCGGACCGGATCTGGCCTACGAGCAGTACGGCATCCCGTTCCCCGCCGCCGGGGAGCGGCTGGACCGGCTCGAGGAGACCTGCGAGATCCTCCGGCGGCTCTGGACGGAGCCCGAGACGACGTTCGAGGGGCGGCACTTCCAGCTGGACCGGGCCCGGCTCGCGCCAAAGCCCCGGCAGGCCCACGTGCCGCTCGTGGTGGGCGGGAGCGGGGTGCGGCGGACGCTGCGGACAGCGGCCCGGCATGCCGACATCTGGAACACCCTCGCGACCACCACCGAGGACTACGGTCGCCAGCTCGCCGCCCTGCGTGGGCACTGCGTGGACGTGGGGCGCGACGAGGCCAGCATCCGTCGATCGGTCACGTTCCGGGCGGTGCTGGTCGAGCGGGCGTCCGGCGTCGACGCGCGATCGGCGGAGCTGTTGCGCGGAGCGCCGGACGAGGTGCGCGCCGAGTACCTCAGCTTCGGCACGCCCGAGCAGTGCGTGGCGGACCTCAGGCCGTATGTCGACCTCGGCGTCCGGGACTTCCTCCTGGCGGTCAAGCCGCCGATCGACTGGCAGACCGTGGAACTGATGATCACGCGGGTGGCCCCGGCGCTACGTGAGTACGCGTCGACGCGGGAGGTCTGAGAAGATGACGCGGCCCGACGCGACGCGCGTGCGACAGCGGCAGGTCGGCGTGACCGGCCCCGACGGCCCCGACGCCGGACGCGCCGTCGACGAGATCACGCTCTCGGCGGGCGACATCGACGTGACGGTCTGGACGTACGGCGCGACCCTCGTCGAGGTGGTGGTGCCCGACCGGGCCGGCGACCGGAGCAACGTCGTGTGCCGGCTGCCGGACCTGGCCGCGTACGAGGACCGGGCGCTCAACGCCTATGTCGGGTCCACCGTCGGGCGGTACTGCCGTGGCGTCCGGGACGGGACCTTCGTCCTCGACGGCACCCGGTACGCGCTGGACCGCAACGCCGGCCGCCACCACCTGCACGGCGGCACGAACGGTTTCGACCGCCGGGTGTGGCAGGCCCGCGTCGAGGAGGGCCCGGACCAGGTGGCGGCGGTCCTGACGCTGGTCAGCCCGGACGGGGACCAGGGATACCCTGGGGAGTTGACCGCCGAGGTGGCGTACCGCCTGCACGCCGCGGGCCGGCTCACCTTCGAGTACCGGGCGTCGACCACCGCCCCGACGCTCGTCGGCCTCACCAACCACGCGTTCTGGAATCTGGCCGGTGCGGGGACGGTGGACACCCACCTGCTCGCGCTCAACGCCGAGCGGATCGTCCCGTTCGACGAGGAGCTGTTCCCGCTGACCGGTCCGCTGTTCCCGCTGGCCGGGACCCGCCTGGACTTCCGCGCCCCGCGCCGCATCGGGGCCGCCCGGCTGGACAACTTCTTCGTCCTCGACGAACCACGGTGGGCCGCCGAGCTGCACGACGAGCGCAGCGGTCGCCGGATGCGGGTGGTCACCGACCAGCCGGGGCTCGGTGTGTACAGCGGCGACGGTTTGTTCGCGCCCCGCGCGGGGCTGGCCCTGGAGGCCGGCGCGTGGCCGGACGCGCCGAACCTTCCGGACGTGCCGTCGG
This sequence comes from Micromonospora sp. CA-111912, assembly GCF_050948415.1. NCBI lineage: Bacteria > Bacillati > Actinomycetota > Actinomycetes > Micromonosporales > Micromonosporaceae > Micromonospora > Micromonospora sp. CA-111912. Next base: position 4,476,529 of record NZ_CP192007.1, on the reverse strand, counting down.
TCCGGCTCGACCCCGGGCAGACCTACCGGCACCGTACGGTGCACGAGTTCTCCGTCGGTTGACCCGGCCCGTCGCGCCCCGGCCCACCCACGTGGGTGGGCCGGGGCGCGACGACGTCAGGCCTTGCGGAGCCAGAACGTCAGGCCGAGCGACTCGTCGGCGAACGGCTCGGGGTCGGCCCACGACGGTTCCCCGTCGGCGCAGTCGGCGGCCAGCACCTCATCCGCGACCAGGTCGCGGTGCTCGGCGAGGGCCAGGGCCGTCTCCTCCCGGGTCGCCCGGTACCGCAGCACGATCCGGTCGGTCACGTCGAGGCCGCTGGCCTTGCGTGCCTCCTGGATCTGCCGGATCGCGTCGCGGGCCACCCCGGCCCGCCGTAGCTCGGGCGTCAGGTGCAGGTCCAGCGCCAGGGTGGCACCGGCATCGCTGGCGACCGCCCAGCCCTCGCGCGGCGTCTCGACGATGATCACCTCGTCCGGGCCGAGGGTGACGGGCTCGTCGCCCACCACGACCGTCGCGGAGCCGGACTCCCGCAGGGAATCCTTGAGGGCGGTTGCGTCGGCCGCCGCGATCGCCGCGGCCACCTGCTGCACGGTCTTCCCGAACCGCCTGCCGAGGGTGCGGAAGTTGGCCTTCGCGGTGGTGTCCACCAGCGATTCGCCGGCCCCGCCCACGGCGGTCACCGACCCGATGTTCAGCTCGGCGGTGATCTCCGCCAGCAGCTCCGCGGACAGCTCCTCGAAGCCCTGTGCCGAGGCCAGCGCCCGGGACAGCGGCTGCCGGACCTTCATCCCGGAGTCGGCACGGGCGGCGCGGCCCAGCTCGACCAGCCGGCGCGCGAGCGCCGACTGCCGGGACAGGGCCGGGTCGATCAGGGACTCGTCCGCGACCGGGTACGGGGCCAGGTGCACCGACGGCGGCGCGTCCGGGGTGACCGGCACGACCATGTCCTGCCACACCCGCTCGGTGATGAACGGCGTGATCGGCGCCATGAGCAGCGTGACGGTGCAGAGCACCTCGTGCAGGGTGGCGAGCGCCGCCGGGTCGCCCCGCCAGAAACGCCGCCGGCTGCGCCGGACGTACCAGTTGGAGAGGTCGTCGACGAACGCGGCCAGCAGCCGGCCCGCTTGGTGGGTGTCGAACGTGTCCATCGCGGCGTCCACCTGCTGGACCAGCGTGTTCAGCTCGGAGAGCAGCCACCGGTCCAGGACCGGCCGGTCCGCGGGGGCCGGGTCGGCGTCGGACGGGGACCAGCCGGCGGTCCGCCCGTACAGCGCCTGGAAGGCCACCGTGTTCCAGTAGGTCAGCAGGATCTTGCGGACCACCTCCTGGAGCGCGGTGTGCCCGACCCGTCGCGCCGACCAGGGCGAGCCGACGGCGGCCATGAACCAGCGCACCGCGTCCGCGCCGTGCTGGTCCATCAGGGGGATCGGTTCGAGGATGTTGCCCAGGTGCTTGGACATCTTCCGGCCGTCCTCGGCCAGGATGTGGCCGAGGCAGACCACGTTCTCGTACGGCGACCGGTCGAACACCAGCGTGCCGATCGCCATCAGGGTGTAGAACCACCCCCGGGTCTGGTCGATGGCCTCGGAGATGAACTGCGCCGGGTACCGCTTCTCGAACAGCTCGACGTTCTGGTACGGATAGCCGAACTGCGCGAACGGCATGGAACCCGAGTCGTACCAGGCGTCGATCACCTCGGGAACCCGCCGGGCGGTCGCCCCGCAGTGGCAGGTGAACGTGACGTCGTCGATGAACGGCCGGTGCGGGTCGAGCCCGGTCACGTCGGTCCCGGTCAGCTCACTGAGCTCGGCCAGCGACCCGACGCAGGTCAGGTGCTCGTTCTCGCAACGCCAGATCGGCAGCGGGGTGCCCCAGTAGCGCCGCCGCGACAGCGCCCAGTCGACGTTGTTGTTGAGCCAGTCGCCGTACCGGCCGTACTTCACCGTGGCGGGGTGCCAGGTGGTGCGGTCGTTCTCGCGCAGCAGGGCCTCGCGCACCGCGGTCGTCCGGACGTACCAGGAGGGCTGGGCGTAGTAGATCAGCGCGGTGTGGCAGCGCCAGCAGTGCGGGTAGCTGTGCTCGTACGGGACGTGGCGGAAGAGCAACCCCCGGGCGGCCAGGTCGTCGATGAGCGGGCGGTCCGCCTCCTTGAAGAAGACGCCGCCGACGAGGGGTAGTTGCGGCTCGAACCGGCCGTTGGGCTGCACCGGGTTCACCATCGGCAGACCGTACGACCGGCAGTTCGCCAGGTCGTCCGCGCCGAAGGCCGGCGCCTGGTGGACCAGGCCCGAGCCGCTGTCCGTCGTCACGTACGACGCGAGGATCACGATGTGCGCGTCGGGGATGTCGACCAGGTCGAACGGCGCGCGGTAGCCCCACCGTTCGAGCTCCTGGCCCTTGAACGACTCGCCGGTGAGGTCCCAGCCGTCGCCGAGCACCTGGGCCATCAGGGGCTCGGCGACCACCAGCTGCTCGTTGCCGTCGGTCGCCACCACGTACGTCACGTCGGGGTGCACGGCCACCGCGACGTTCGACACCAGGGTCCATGGCGTGGTGGTCCAGACCAGCAGCGACGCCCGCCCGGCCAGCGGCCCCGAGGTGAGCGGGAAGCGGACGTACACCGACGGGTCGACGACCGTCTCGTACCCCTGGGCGAGCTCGTGGTCGGACAGGCCGGTCTCGTCCCGGGGGCACCACGGCGCGACCCGGAAGTCCTCGACCAGCAGGCCCTTGTCGAAGATCTGCTTCAACGACCACCAGACGGACTCGATGTACTCCGGGTCCATCGTCCGGTAGGCGTCGTCCATGTCCACCCAGTAGCCCATGCGCTCGGTGAGGCGGGCGAACGCGTCGGTGTGCCGGGTCACCGACTCGCGGCAGCGGGCGTTGAACTCCGCGACGCCGAACTTCTCGATGTCCTGCTTGCCGGAGAAGCCCAGTTCCTTCTCGACGGCCAGCTCGACGGGCAGGCCGTGGCAGTCCCAGCCCGCCTTGCGGGCGACGTGGAAGCCCTTCATGGTCTTGTAGCGCGGGAAGACGTCCTTGAAGACCCGGGCCTCGATGTGGTGGGCTCCCGGCATGCCGTTGGCCGTGGGCGGCCCCTCGTAGAACACCCACTCCGGGCGGCTGCTGGACTGTTCGAGGCTGCGCGCGAAGACGCTGTTGGCGTGCCAGAAGTGCAGGACCTCGTGTTCGAGATCGGGCAGATCGACCTGAGTCGGGACGCTGCGGTACATGGTTCCTCCGACGGATGCATGGGGTGAAGCTCCGGCGGAGGGACGAGGCCTGCGGCCCCGCGGTACCACCCTCCTTGGCCGCGTGCGGCCCTCTCTCTTCGGGTGCGGTCGGTTCTACTCGGCCTCGCGGCCTTTCCTCCGACGGCTCCGGGGTGATCTTCCCGCCATGCAACACCCCCGGGCTTCCACCATCCCCGGGTCGCTCCTGGCTGCGTGCGGCGGTACTCGTCCCCATCTGCGCCTCGCGGCAATATCGTAACCCACGCGCCAGACCGTCGGAGCGGCCCCGAGGCCGGTGGCCAGGGGGCGACCGGTGGCGTCGGTCCGGTGCCCCGCCGTCACCCCTGCCCTTCGTCCGCCGCCGGGCGCCGCCAGGTCGGTGCCGAACGACCAGCCGACCAGCCAGCCGGGCCTCCTGCCCAGTCGGCGAGCAGTGACCAGGCCAGCGACGCCCGTGGGGGCAGGGCGAGGAGTCCGCCGGCGACGGTCTCCACCGGGGCGCCGGCGAGGGCCTCGGCGATCTGCCGACGGGTGAACCAGCCGGCGGCGGCGATCTCGGTCGGGTCGGTCCGGATCGGTTCCCGGGGATCCGCCAGGGCGCGGAAGCCCAGCATCAGGCAGCCGGGATACGGCCAGGCCTGGCTGCCCGCGTACCGGAGGCCGGTGAGCGTGACACCGATCTCCTCGGCGACCTCCCGGGCCGCCGCCTGCTCCGGCGACTCCCCGGGCTCGACGAATCCGGCGACGCTGGAGAACTGCCGGGTTCCCGCCACCATCGTGCCCGGCGCCCGGTGCGCCAGCAGGCAGCGCCCGTCGGGCCCGGACCCGCCGTCGTGCACCAGCACGAGAACCGCGGGGTCGACCCGCGGCCGGACCAGGGTGCCGCTGTCGTCGGCCCTGGCCCAGCCGCCCATGACGGGCCTGGTCACCGCCCCGGTGGCGGGGGAGTACCCAGCGGCGGCGTGCCAGTTCCGGAGGGCGGTCGCCGCGGTGAGCAGCGCCGCCTCCGTCTCGGAGAGCCGGTGCCCGATCCCGCGCAGGTTTCCCGTGCCCGTACCCGGGACGGCCGGCAGGGGCGCGACGACGGCGAAGACGGGTGTGCCGCCGATGGTGCCGAGGAACAGCCGTTCTCCCGGCGGTGCCTCGGCGGAGTCCATCAGCGGCAGCGTGGCGGACGCGCCGTCGGTGTCAGGCCGGTCGGAGTCCCGGAACAGGACGTCGCCGCCCCCGGAAACGTCGATGACCAGGACACGAGCTCGCCGCCAGGCGTCGTCGATCCATCGCTCGTCGCCGCGGCGATGGCGGCACCGGTCCCAGGGGCCCTGCGGTGCCACTGCGGCGGGCGTCGGGGCGGCGGTCCTGTCCGACATTGTTACGGCAGCGGTGCGTCGAGGTGTGCCGCGACCTGTTCGGCCAGCCTCGGCCGGAGGATCTTCCCTGTGGCGGTCCGGGGAATGGCATCGAGCGACAGGACCCGTCGCGGCACGACGGTGGTGGCGAACGAGGCGCGCAGCGCGGTGCCGACATCCGGCCGCTCGCCGGGGGCGAACACCACCGCTGCCACGATCTCGTCACCCAGGAACCGGTGCGGCAGGCAGACGCACGCCGCGTCGCGAACGCCCGGCAGTGCCCGTAGCGCCCGCTCCATCTCCTCGAGGGACACCGTCTCGCCACGTACCTTGGCGATGTTCTTGCTGCGTCCCGTGATGACGAAGTAGGGCCGGTCGTCGTCCGGGTCGCGCACCGCGAAGCCCATGTCCTGCGAATGGAACCAGCCGTGCCGGAAAGCCTCGGCGGTGGCGGCGGCGTTACCCGCATACCGGCTCATCACGTTGTGGCCACGCATGCAGAGCTCGCCGACCTGGCCCGGCTCGGCCACCCTGCCGTCCTCCAGCAGCACGGCGACCTCGTTGCCGGGCATCGCTGCCCCGATGGACGGGATGTCCGCCTCCAGGACCAGCCGGCGGTAGGTGTCCGGCGAGACGTCCGTGGGCACCGTGGTGGAGAAGTTGGTGGTTTCCGTCAGCCCGTAGCCCTGCAGGACCCGCACCCCGAGGCGCCGCGACACCTCCTGCGCGGTCTGGGCGGTCAGCGGCGCGGCGGCCGAGACGAAGTATCCGAAGTCGCCCGGCAACCGCGGCGACCGCCACGTGTGGGTGAGGGCTTCGAGAAGGCTCGGCACCACGCTCGCGATCCGCGGCCGGAACCGTTCGAGCAGCCGGGGGTAGCCGAACGGGTCGAACGCGTGCGCGAGCAGCACGTGGGCACCCGCCGCGAGCGGGCCCAGCACGGTGAAGTGGAGTCCGTTCACATGGTGGATCGGAAGGCACCCCAGGATCCGCTCGCCCGGCCTGATCCGGTGATGGGTGCGCAGCGCGGCGGCGTTCGCCACGACGTTGTAGTGCGACTGCGCCACGAGCTTGGAGGCGGCCGTCGATCCGGAGGTGCCGATGAGGAACGCGTCGGCGCCCGGTTCCACCGGCGCGTCCGACTCGCCACCCGGCGGGTCCGCCAGGGTGTCGGGGTCCGGAATGACCATCGGTGCCAACGCCGGGTCGAGGGAGACCGCCGGGGGGTGCAGGACCACCTTCGCCCCGGCGGACTCGACCTGCGGGCGCAGCCGGGCGACCGGATCGGCGGGGCTGAGCAGCAGCACCGCGCAGCCCGCGCGGAGGGCCCCGAGGATGCCGATGACTGACCGCGCGTCGTTGACCGGCGCGAGCGCCACGACGTCGCCTGCTCCCACCCGCGCCTCCCGGCGCAGCCAGGCGCCCACCCGCCGGCTCAGGCGGTCCACGTCGCGGTAGGAGAGCGTCGTCGTCTCGCCGTCCGCCGTGGCGGTCGTCAGGAAGGCGGCGTCGCCGAGCGTGGCGACCTGGCGCAGGAGAGTCGCCACGATGGTGCCGCCGTACTCCCAAGGCGGCCCGAAGGGGCGGCCGAGGTAGCTGTGGGCGAGCTCGTGATCCGTGGCCTGGGCTGTGCGCATGTCTAGGCGAACCTATTCGGGGAGTGGGGGCGGTCGAGGCCGCTCGGATCGGGCCCGTCGGCGCGGGTGGGTCCGCGCAGGGCCTCGACCGTGTCCGCGATGGACGTGACGGTACGGAAAGTGGACCAGTCGAGCATGTCGGACGCGAACGTGACCGAGAACTTCCTCTCGAGCAGGACGATCAGCTCGACGACGGCGAGGGAGTCGACGCCGAGCGCGGCCAGCTCCGCGTCGGGATCGTCCAGGGCGCGCGCGTCGGCAGCTTGGACGTACGGCCGCACCAGCTCGGTGATGGTCTTCCTCAACTCGTCCACTACAGAGTCCCGTTCCCTTCGGACGACAGCCGTGGGCTGTCCGTACCCGGCGGACCCCGTCGGGTCACGTCGCTGATTCGTCGTCGTTCGCAGCCCGCCGCCGCCGCGGGCTAGCTGGCGACGGGTTTCTGCAGCTGGACCCGGCGCACGCCGCCCTCCGTCAGGGTCGGCCCGTGCTGGGTGAATCCGAGCGTGTCGAGCATCCGCCGCGTCGCCAGCAGGTCGGGGTTGGCTTCGCAGCGCAGCACGTCCGCACCCTGCTCCTGAGCGAGCTCGACGGCCCGGCGCAGGCACCGGACACCGACGATCGATCCCTCGTACGCCGGCGCGACGGCCAGCCGTTGCAGGTAGACCGGGCTGGTGGCGGGCGGGTAGACGGAGAGGTCCAGGCCGTGCGGGGGCTCCTGGGACAGCGTGAACGATGCCGCCGCCTCGGTGCCGTGCCGCAACAGGTGCACCGAACCCGCCCGCACCCGGCGTTCGGTGGTGTCGAGGTTGCGGACGGGAGCGGTCATCCCGTACCGGGCCGCCTGGTGTCCGTCACTGGCACACAGCAGGGCGTGCGCCTCCGACGGATCCGTGGCGACCGCCCACGTCCACTCCATCAGCCCGCCGTCTGAGCTCTCACTGGACACAGCGGTGAATCCTGCCCGGCCGGTTCTTCCGTCGTCAAGCATGCCGTGGTGGCCGGTTCCCAGGTGATCAACGCTGGATACAGTGATCTCCATGACCGCCCACGATGTGTCGCCGCGTGCCCGGCCCACCTCGGCCGCCGAACGTCGGTTCGACCCGCCGGTTCGGCTCTCGGCCTGCGTCATGGCGCATCCCGCCCGGCAGACGGCCGCGGAGCGTCTCGCCGTGGCGCTCGCGGACTTCGACGCGGGCGTGGCGACCGACCCGGAGCCAGGCCGGCCCGGCGGCACGCTGCGCACCTCGCGCATGGCGTGGTCGCGGGTCGCGCCGGGCGCGACGCACCACCTCGTCGTCCAGGACGACTCCGTCCTGGTGCCGGACTTCGTGCGGCACGCGCTCGCCGGGACGCGCGCGCTGCCGGGGCACGCCCTCGGTCTGTTCACCGAGTGGGGGTCGTTCACCTCGTACGCCCTGCGGGTCGCCGCGCTCGTCGGCGCCGACTGGGTCGAGGTCGTCGACGGGTACATGCCGGCCCAGGCGCTCATCCTGCCGGCCGACGTCGCCCGCGAGTTCGACCGGTACGCCGCACGGGCCACCGCCGGCGACGAACCGGACGACGAGGTGCTCCTGGGCTTCCTGCGGTCGATGGGCGTGCCCATGGTCGTGTCGGTGTCGAATCTCGTCCAGCACGGCGACGAGGCGAGCATCGCCGGCAACGGCTGGCACGGCCTGCGCAAGGCCGCGTGCTGGCGGGCCGACCCGGTGACGCCGGGCGAGACCGTCCTCGACCGGATCGCTCTCGTGCCGTTCTTCTCCTGGTTCACCGGGGATGCCATCTGCCGGTTCCGCGATCGGCCGGCCAGCGAGGACTGGCGGCAGGTGCCGGCCATCGACCTGTTGCGGGCCTACGGCCTCGGGGACGACGACGTGCGGCGGCTGATCGCCGACGGATGCCCGCAGCGCCCGGGCGACGGCGGGGTGTCGGCCCACCTGACGCAGGCCCTTGTCACGGCGGCGGTGGCCGTGGGGCTCCTGGCAGGCGAGTGCGGTGCCCCCGCCGACGGCGGGCGGACCAAGGAACCGGTCGCGGCCGCCGCGCTGGCCACGCTGGTGCCGGGTGGACTGCGCAACTTCGTGGACGGCCAGGCCCTTCCCGTGGTGAGTGAACAACTCGCACCTGTCGTGGACGCGGCGGCGCAGTGGGGCCTGGAAACGGCGCGACGGACGTCCCGCCCCGGCCGCGACCTCCCGGCGGCGCGTCACCGTGGGTGACATGGGAGGTTCGGTGGCACCTCTGGCGCTCGCCATCAGGGATCGGTCCATCCGCTGGCTCCAGATGCTCCGCCTGTTGCCGCACGCGGGGCGCGGACTGGCCCTCGGCGCCCTCGCGCTGAACGTCACGCTCGGCCTGCTGCCGTCGGCGTTCATCGTCTCCACCAGCCTGCTGCTCTCTCGCGTGCCGGCCCTCGCCGCGGAGCCCACGGGGCTCTCGTGGGACGGCATCGTGGTCGTCTTCGCGGTGGCCCTGGGCGCGTTCACCCTGCAACAGCTGCTGACGCCGTTCCAGTCCGCGGTCACCGAGGTCATCGCGCGCCGGGTCGACGAGGTGTGTATCGGGCGGCTGCTCGACGCGGCGCTGGACGACGCACCGATCGCCCTGCTGGAGAACCCCGAGGCGCTGGACCTGCTCGCCGACGCGCGGGCGGCGTTCGAGCGGCAGGCGTACACCCCCGGCGACGCCGTCGGCGCGATCCCCGCGTTGGTGTCCCGTTACTGCCAGCTGACAGCTGCCGTGGTCCTCGTCGGTGTGGTGTTGAGTCCGCTCGCGGGGTTGATCCTGATGCTCACCGCACTGGTCATCCGGGTGGGAGTGCGCGGCACGCTCGGGCGGTTCGCGGCGGTGTCGGAGTCCCTGGCCGGTCATCGACGCAGGGCCGGGTACATCGCTGGCCTGGCGACCGGTGCGACCGCCGCCAAGGAGATCCGCGTGTTCGGGCTGCTCGGCTGGCTGCGTGAGCGGCTGCGCTCCGACACCATGGCCAATCTCCGGCCGATGTGGGCCGGTAGCCGACGCCTGCAGTTCTGGCCGTTCGTCGGGTTCTCCGCGGTCGGCTTCGTCGGCGGAGCGGTCGCCATCACGATGCTGGCCGTGGCGGCCGGCCGGGGGCAGGTCGGCCTCTTCGAACTCGCCGTCGCCCTACAGGGGATCCTGATCCCCATGCGCTTCGGCGTCTACTTCCCGGAATGCGATGTGCAGACGCAGTTCGGGCTGCACTCGTTCCACGCCCTGGAGCGTTTCGAGCAACAAGCGGGCGCCGCCCGGCCGGTCGGTGCGCGGGCGACGACGATGCCGGTGCGGCCGAGCCGGGAGATCCGTTTCGACAACGTGAGCTTCCGGTACTCCGCGGACGGTCCCACCATTCTCGACGGCCTGGACCTCACGCTCCCGGTCGGCCGTTCCACCGCCATCGTCGGCCTGAACGGCGCAGGCAAGACCACCCTGGTGAAGCTGCTCGCCCGCCTCTACGAGCCGACGAGCGGGCGGATCACCGTGGACGGGGCTGAGCTGGCCCGCTTCGACCCGGATGAATGGCGTCGCCAACTCGCGATGACTTTCCAGGACTACGTCCGCTACGAGCTGACGGTGGCGGAGAACATCGGTCTCGGTGCGCCGCGGCTGCTCGCGGACGACGAGGCGATCACGGCTGCGGCCGAACGGGCCGGTGCCCTGGACGCGTTGCGCGGAGCGCCGGATCCGCTCCGGACGCCGCTGTCCTCGCGCTATCCCGGTGGCACGGACCTGTCGGGCGGCCAGTGGCAGCGGATCGCCCTTGCCCGGGCGCTGCTGGCCGTGCAGGGCGGCGCCTCGGTGCTGGTGCTCGACGAGCCGACCGCGCAGCTCGACGTCCGGGCGGAGGTGGAGTTCCACGACCGGTTCCTGGCCACCGCGAAGGGGATCACGAGCGTCCTGATCTCCCACCGTTTCTCCACGGTCCGACACGCGGATCAGATCGTGGTGATCGAGCACGGCCGGGTCGTCGAACGCGGCAGCCACGACGAACTGATTCGGCACGACGGGCGGTACGCCGAGCTGTTCGAGTTGCAGGCGAAGAAATTCCGGATGGACCCGGCCGAACCGACGGCAGTGGGATGAGAAAGATCGCCCGCGCGGCCGGTTTCCTCCTGCGCCTCGGCTACCGAACCGACCGCCGCAGGCTGTTCACCGCGATTGTCCTGATGACCGTGGGCTATCTCGCGACGCCGTTGATCGGTGTCGTCCTCGCGGCTTTCACCAACGCGGCGATCGGTCGGGACGGCACGGTGGCCGTGCTGCTGGCCCTGGCCGTAGCCATGCTGCTGGTCTTCGAGCTGACCATGATGCACTTCGCGCACCTTTCCTACTTCGAATTGGGAGACCTGGAGCAACTGGCCATCACCGACGAGGTCGCCTCGATCGTCCACGGCAGCGCCGGCATCGACCACTTCGACAATCCGAGGTTCGTCGAGGCCCTGACCCTGGTGAACGAGAACCTGATCCGGGTGCGGAACGCGCTCGAGTCGACGCTGCAGTTGGGCGGAGTCGTGCTGCAGATCGGTCTCACCGCCGTGCTGCTGGTCAGCGTCGACCCGTGGCTCGTCATGCTGCCGCTCGCCGCCCTGCCGCCGGTGCTGCTCAGCAACCGCGCGCAGCGGATCATCGACGACGCCCAGGAGGCCGCCGCCGTCGACATCCAGGTGTCCCGGCACCTGGTGAAGGTGGCTACGACCGGAAGCTCCGCGAAGGAGATCCGGCTCGCGGGTGCCCGGGACGCGGTGATCTCGCGGCAGCGCGCTGCCTGGGCCACGACGACCCGCCGGCTGTGGCGGGCGCACTGGCGCAGCGCCCTGTTGCGTGCCGGCGGGCAGGTGCTGTTCGCGGCTGCGTACGGTACGGCGATCTTCCTCGTCGTCCGCAGCGCGGTGCGCGGCGAGGCGAACATCGGGCAGGTCGTCCTGGTGCTCACCCTCGCAGTTCAGGTCAGTGTGCAGGTGGCCGGTCTGCTGGGGATGCTCGGGACGTTGCAGCAGATGGGTCGTACCGTCGAGCGCATCGACGTGTTGCGGCAGTTGACGGCCGGTCCGGGGCGTGCCCCCGCGATCGGCCCGGTCCGTCCTGTTGTCGCGTCGCCGCCGATGTCGGATCCGTCGCAGGAGCCGGCCGGCCAGAAGGTGGTGTCGCGGACGCCCGCCCGGCTGCGTCGGGGGATCCGGCTGGAACAGGTCTCCTTCGCATATCCGGGCGCCGACGCGCCAGTGATCCGGGACGTCTCGATGGAGATCCCGGCCGGCAGCACGTTGGCGCTGGTGGGCGAGAACGGTGCGGGCAAGAGCACCCTGGTGAGGATGATCTGTGGCCTCTGCCAGCCGACCTCGGGCCGGATCACCGTCGACGGAATCGACCTGCGGGAGTTGACCCCCGAACACTGGCGGTCCCGGGTCGCCACGCTGTTCCAGGACTTCGCGCGCTTCGAACTGTTGCTTCGGGAGAACGTCGGGCTGGGCCGGCCGGCGGCCGTCGACGCCGACCAGGAGATCATGACGGCGCTCGACCGGGCCGGTGCGCGGGGCATCGTGCGGAGGGTTCCCGGTGGCCTGGACGGTCTGCTCGGGCACAGCTACGGGGACGGGACGGAGTTGTCCGGCGGGCAGTGGCAGACGTTGGGGCTCGCCCGTACCCTGATGCGCCGCGACCCGCTGCTCGTGGCACTCGACGAGCCGGCGGCGGCCCTGGACGCCCTGGCGGAACACGCGCTGTTCGAACGACTCGTGAACACCGCCGCGGACGTGCGCGGAGAGCGCGGAGTGATCACTCTCTTCGTGTCGCACCGTTTCTCCACCGTCCGGGCGGCGGATCAGATCGCCGTCCTCCATGACGGACGGCTGTGGGAGATGGGCAGCCACGACGCGCTGATGAGCGCGAACGGCCTCTACGCCGACCTGTTCACCGTCCAGGCGAGCGCCTACCGGTGACGGTGGCCGCGCGTCGGCGGCCGGGTCGCCCCGGCCGCCGACGGTGGGCGGCGTCAGATCGACGGCCACCCGGCCGACGCCCTACCTCGTGCGGGCGAATCTCCCGTCCACCGGGTAGCGGACCTCGGTGCGGGAGGACGCCGCCATGAACTCGCAGTAGGCGAGGTGATAGGCGAGGCCGGCGAAGTGCGGAACCGTCTCGTTGAAGAGATACGTGAAGTGGTCGATCTCGACGCGCCCGCGCCAGTCCTGCAGGAGAAGACCGGAGTTGCGGTGAGCGACCCCGCGCAGGATCTCGGCCGCGGCCTCGTACTCCTCCCGGGCCTGGCGGATCAGCCCACGGTTGATCTCGGCGTGCAACAGGTCGGGTTCCAGCCCGAGCGCCCCCGTGAAGGCCGCTTCGGCCTCCTCCAGCTCGTTGAGCATGAGGTGCATGACGCCGACCATGTTGAGGAAGATGGAGTCCTCCGGGGCCAGCTTGGCCGCGGTCTGGAACGCCGCGAGGGCGTCGTGCGGACGATCCGCCGCACGGAGCACGTGGCCGTGGTAGGCCCACACCCGAGGTGCCGACGGGTCCGACTCGACGGCTTTGGAACTCCACTCGACCGCCTGCTCGAAGTTGCCGAGGGCGCGGTGCAGGAAACCCGCGTAGGCGGGCCACAGGCCGAGGTCGGGGTAGTCGGCGATCTGCTTCTCGGTGAGGTCGAGGTAGCGCCGCAGCTTGGCGGTGCGGTCCGCGACCGGCCGGACGTTGCCGGGATGGTTGAGGACCAGACCCGAGGACGCGATGACGCCCCCCATGTCCTGCACCGCCTCCTCCACCGATTCGCCGACGAGCCGGCGGTACCGGATGTCCGGGTGGCTGCGGAAGAGCCGCACCGGGCGGTCGACCCAGATCGCGCCCACGGCGGTGAGATTGAACCGAAGGACGGTGTAGGCGAGATGGTCGTCGGGTGCCTGCTCGATGAGGGCGGCGACCCGTGGCCACTCGGTGGCGGGAAACTCCTCGTCCACGTCGAGGAACAACACCCAGGGCGTCTTCACCTGCTCCAGGGCCAGGTTCCGCGCGGCCGAGTAGCCGCCGTCCATGGTCGTCTGGATGAACGTGTCGGTGTGGGAACGCGCGATGTCCTGGGAGCCGTCGGTCGAACCCGTGTCCACGATGACGACGTCGCCGCAGACGGGCCCGGCCTCCGCGAGACACCTCGGGAGGAACGCGGCCTCATCCTTGACGATGAGGCACAGCGTCAGCTCCGGAATTTCGATCTTGTTCACCATTTCTCCATCTCTCGGATCAGGGCCCGGCTAACCGCGCCCCATCGCCCGCCGGACCGTCGTCGCCCAGGCCCGCTCGGCGGCCAGGGCGTCGTCGTAGGTCTGCGCGAGCGCGTCATCCAGCTTCCCGCCGTCGGCGAGCGCCCGCTCCACGAGCGCGCGCCACCGGCCCGCCGCGGCTCCCGCCGCGAGCTGGCAGGCCGCCGCGTCGGCGGGGCTCGCCCCAGCCCGGTACAGGACCAGCCGCGCCGCGGCGCCCAGGATGTGTTGGCTGTCCACGTACCCGAACTGACGCCACGACGACTCCGGCGCGACCCCGGCCAGGAACTCGGCCTTGGCCCGTACCGGCTCCTCGCCGGCGAGAACCGCGTCGGCCACGTCCGCGAGCTCGCTCGCGGCGCCGCGGACCACCTCGGCGGCAGTCGTCGGCGTCGGCCCGGCCGAGACGGTCAGGACCTGCCCGACCAGGTAGGGAACGCCGTGGGCCGCCCAGGCCGCGTGGGCGCGGGCGAGGTGTTCGCTCGGCACGTAGGCCGTCGTGCAGATGTCCCCGAGGACCTGCCGGAGGGTGACCGTCGGTTCGAACGGCACCGCGAACCGCAACGGGGTCTCCCAGGGGTCGAGCGGTGCCTGCCCGCCCGTCGAGTCGACGTGGAACAGCCTGGCGTTCGTCAGCGACTCGAGATGCAGCCCGTCCAGCACGGTGAACATCTCGCGCTGCTTGCGGTAGCCGGTCACCACGGTGACGTGCCCCGAGTGGTGGCCGTCGTAGTAGGCGCGGCACGACGGCAGCTCACCCATGTCCAGGGGGAGCAGCGGGACGCGGCCGTCGCGCAGGAGCCCGGCGAGTGTCTCCACCACGTTCTCGCCCCCGGAGCTGAACGTGTCGAGACGCAGTCCCAGGTGGGTGCGGAAGATGCGGTCCTGCACCGCGTCCACCTCGGCGCCCAGCCCGGTGTCCCAGCCCGTCGCGCTGTCGGCGCCCCGCCAGCGATCACCGACGTCGTAGCGATCCCACCGGTGGTTGTAGTGGACCCAGAGCTGGAAATGGACGTAGAAGGCGTCGTGCCGCTCCCGGCCCCACCGGGACGCGGCGAGCGCCCGGGGCACCCAGAAGCAGTGCAGCCCGTCCCGGTCGTACATGAGTGGAACGTGGGAGTGGGTGAAGCCGTCCAGGTCGATGTCATCCATGTGTTCCCCCACGCCCGTGGTCGTGCCGTATCGGCTCATCCAATGTCCGGCGTCCAGATCCGGTGTCGACGGTCATCCGTCTCCCGCTCGGGGCCAGCGGGCGGCGTCGGGACCGTCGTGCGCCGACGCCGCCCGCCCCGATCAGGCCGGCGGGGGCTCCTCACAGAGTTCGAGGTGCCGCCGCCGGTTCGCGTTGGTGCTGGCGAAGCTGCGCAGATAGATGCGTCGGATGTCGTCGTTGCCCCGTGCGTCCCAGAGCCGTTCGTGGTGCTGGTAGCCCTCGATCCGCAGGGAGAACTTCGCCGGTTCGGCGAGGGCGAAGTCGGCGAGCGGCTGCCTGAAGTTGGAGTCTTTCCATCCGACCAGGTCGTAGCCGGACTCCAGGACCACGATCTCGGGCACGGGCTCGTGCAGCGGGATGAACGACTGGATCTGCAACTGGGTGATCACGTCCAGCTGCTCCCGGAACGAGTCTGACGGCGCCTCACCGGTCAGTTCGTGGTGGAGCCGGAGGCCGCTCTGCGCGAACTCGTGGACGACCTGGGCGAACCGGCCCTCGGTGAACAGGTCGCTGAAGACCGCGTACTGGTAACGCATCGCCCCGAACTGGTTGTCGGTGACCTGCTCGGGTTGACTCTCGGCCAGCTCGCGGATGAGCTCGGCGACCTCCTCGCGGGTGTCGCGCATCATCGCCCGGTGGCCGGTGAGGAACCGACTGGCGAACTCGGCCAGGGTCGGGCACTGCTCGGGATCCGCCAGCATGGAGCGGATCACGGAGGTCGCCCGGACGCCGTTGGTCTCGAAGAAGAAGACCAACTCCCGCAGCCAGCCGTAGAACAGCGCGAAGTTGAAGAAGAAGATGAACTTGAAGAACCGGAGGTACTCCTGCTCCGGGATCGTCGAGGTCGCGACCACGAGCTCGTCCATCTCGAAGGTCTGCACGGAGTCGTACTCGGAGTATCCGTTCTCGGACAGGGCGAATCGGGTCTTCAGACCGAACTTCTCGCGGTACTCCGCGAAGGCCATCTCGGCCTGGTCGAGGATGTTGAGCGCGTAGATGACGACGTTGTCGAAGCGGTGGTCGAGAACCTTGTCCAGGGAGTTCGTGAAGGAATCGATCGTCTCACCGGGCAATCCGAAGATCAGCTCGGTGGAGAGCACCAGGCTGTGCTCCCGGGCGAAGGCAGCAGCCTCCTCGATCGCGGTGTCCTTGACGTTGACCCGCTTGATGTTCTTCAGGACCTGCTTGTCCAGCGACTGGAAGCTGATGTTGAGCGGGATGAGATCCCGCATGAGCAGGGTCACCTGCTTGACGTTCTTGGTCAGGTGCTTGTCGGTGTAGACCTGCACCACGGAGGGGTAGGAGAACGTGTCCTTCACCTTCCGGATGTGTTCGGCGATCTCGACGTCGCGGGGGAGGATCCCGAAGTTCTCGTCGGCGATGCGCAGCAGGGGATTCGACGTTCGAGCCTGGATGTAGTCGATCTCCTCCTTGACGCGCTCCACGCTGAACGCCCGCAGCTTGGACCACCAGTCGTGACCCGCCACGCAGAACGTGCACCGGTACGGGCAACCGCGTGACGTCTGGAGCAACGGGATGAACTCGGGATTCGCCAGGAAGTCGTCACACAGGCCGGTCAGGTAGGGCGACGGGATCTCCTCCAGGACGCCCACCCGGTCCAGCGGGTCACCCTGGAGGATCAGCCCCTCCTGCGTGAGCGAGTAGCACCCGTCCACCACCGTCCCCTTGACGTCGCTGGGGTCAGCCAGGCCCAGGCACGTCTCGACGAGGTTGGCGAGCGGGTGCTCGCCCTCGCGGGAGATGTAGAAATCGGCGGCCTGGTTCCTGCGCAGGCCGGCCTGCGCGATGGGCTTCTCGGTGGGGATGTTCGGCCCGGCCACCGCGACGACGACCTTGGGGTGTCGCTGCTTCACGACACCGATCACCGCGTTGGTCAGCGCGGTGTTCCACGAGTAGTTGCCGAACGCGAAGACGTCGGGCACCTGTTCGTTCAGCGCTTCGTTGACCTGCTGCGTCGTGGCGAGTTGCTTGATCTGGATCGCGTCGCCGAACCGCGCCTTCAGATAGGAGTGCACGTAGGTCATCCCGAGCGGAACCGTCACGCGCAGGTTTTTTCCGGTCGTGCTGTGCAGGTGCGCCAGGAAGACGACCAGCGGCCGGCCGATCGCGGCTGCCCGGGTGCCGTGCCCGAGAGTGCGAGCATTGAGGCTCTCGACAGGAATAAAGGTTTGTCCAGGCTGCTCGATGACCATGTTTGCCTGCCCTCTCGGCATGGTGGACCGGCGACTCGTCTGCCAGCTCGATGGAGCTGCCCGGGACGGTCGCTCGACGTGGGGGACGGAAGGACCAGTGTGGATCGCCGCAGCCGGCGTGAGCCTCGACAGCGTCAGGCCGGACATCATCGCGCCACTGTGGTGCGGAAGCGCGCCGACCGGCGTGCTACGTCGGGTGTGCCGATGTGGGAGGGGAGACGCGACGTCGCCCGCTCCCCCCGGAACGGGCCCTCAACGGATCCGATCCGGGGCTGCCGAGCCGAGGCTGGCTGTGCTGGGGCCGGCGACAGGCTCAGGCGGAGGGTGAACAGGGGATACCTTCAAGCCGCTTCCTTCCCGTGGAACGCCGGTCGGCGCGGTGATCTTGCCGAGGTCGGTTCGACGTTACGCGATCTACCGTCCTGGCACGACCCGTCACGGGCCTCGATTTCTCTGCGGCGGCGTATCCGTTTCGGGGCCCATGACGGTGTGAGACGTTGACGTCGCGAACGGTGCGGTGCCGGGGCGGGCGGCGGCAGGATGACAGGATATGTAGGCGCTGTCGGCATTTGCCAAGTCTTAGGTAGGTTCATGGAAATCTGTCTGGTCAGCCTCGCCGACCTCGCGGCAGGCGCGGCGGGGGGCCCGCGATGACCTCCCCGGCCACGGACCCCATGACCGCCACGGTCGGCCGGCTGCGCGCGGTCGGCTGCGTCTTCGCCGAGGACGAGGCGCGGCTGCTCCTCTCAGCGGCGCGCACGCCGGACGAGCTGGTAGCCATGACGTCCCGCCGGGTGGCGGGCGAGCCGCTGGAGGTCATCCTCGGCTGGGCGGAGTTCTGCGGGCTGCGCGTCGCGGTCGAGCCCGGTGTCTTCGTGCCCCGACAGCGAACCGCGTACCTCGTCGAGCAGGCGGTGGCGCTCACCCGGCCCGGTGCCGTCGTGGTCGACCTGTGCTGCGGCACCGGCGCGATCGGCGCGGCGATCGCGGCCCGGGTGCCCGGCGTCGAGCTGTACGCGGCCGACATCGAGCCGGCCGCAGTGCGCTGCGCCCGCCGCAACCTGGAGCCGCTCGGTGGGCGAACCTTCGCCGGTGACCTGTACGACGCGCTCCCGGGCGAGCTGCGCGGCCGGGTGGACGTGCTTCTCGTCAACGCGCCGTACGTGCCCACCGACGAGATCGCGATGCTGCCGCCGGAGGCGCGGGACCACGAGCCGCTGGTCGCCCTTGAAGGCGGCCCGGACGGCGTCGGCGTGCACCGCCGGGTGGCCGAGGATGCATCCCGGTGGCTGGCCCCGGGCGGTCACCTGCTCATCGAGACCGGCGAGCAGCAGGCGACGCTGACGGCGGCGGCGGTGTCCGACCACGGTCTGCGGCCGCGCGTGGTCACCTCCGAGGAGCTGTACTGCACCGTGGTGATCGGCACTCTGCCGGCCCAGGTGGCCCCGGGACTCGACGACGCGGGGCCGTGACCAGCCCGGTGGGCGGTCGGCGTGACCGACCCGCCCACTCCCCAGGTATCACGTCGCGGTACGAACAGGCCGTGCCGGTCAGTGTCCGGCGAGCAGCCGGTCGCGGACCTCCCGGCGCAGGACCTTGCCGATCTGCGAGCGGGGCAGGTCCTCGACGATCACCACCCGGCGGGGGACCTTGTAGCCGGCCAGGTGCTCCCGGCAGCCGGCCCGCAGCGCGGCCTCGTCGAGGTCGGCGTCGGGGTGCGGGACCACCGCCGCGACGACCTCCTCGCCGCCGTGCTCGCCCGGCAGGCCCACCGCGGCGGCGTCGCGTACGCCGGGCAGCCGGCGCAGCGCGTCCTCCACCTCGGACGGGTAGACGTTGAAGCCGCCGGTGATGATCAGTTCCTTGATCCGGTCGACCACCGTGACGAAGCCGTCCGCGTCCATCGTCACGATGTCGCCGGTGCGCAGCCAGCCGTCGGGCAGCAGCACCTTCGCGGTCTCCTCCGGGCGTCGCCAGTAGCCGGTGAAGACCTGCGGGCCGCGGACCAGCAGCTCTCCGGACTCGCCCGGGGCCCGGTCCCGGGACGGGTCGTCGGGGTCGACGACGCGTGCGTCGGTGGAGGGGAAGGGCACCCCCACGGTGCCGGGCCGGCGGGCGGGGGAGACCGGGTTGCCCAGGGTGACCGGCGAGGACTCGGTCATGCCGTACCCCTCCACCAGCAGGCCGCCGGTCACCGACTCCCACAGCTGCACGGTGGCCGGCGGCAGGGCCATCGCGCCGGAGAGGGCGTACCGGACGGAGGTGAGGTCGACGCCGCGCTCCCGGGCGGCGGTGGCCAGCCGCTCGTAGATCGGCGGGACGGCGGGCAGGAACGTCGGCGGGCGGCGGCGGGCCGCGTCGAGGACCTGGTCGAGGTCGAAGCGCGGGAAGAGCACCAGGGTCGCCCCGATGCTCACCGAGAAGGTCAGGCAGAGCGTGAGCCCGTACGCGTGGAACAGCGGCAGCACCGCGTACACCGTCTCCGCGCCGTCGCGCAGGCCCGGCACCCACGCGCGGCCCTGCGCGGCGTTGGCCCGCAGGTTGCGGTGGGTCAGGACCGCGCCCTTCGGGGTGCCGGTGGTGCCGCCGGTGTACTGCAGCAGCGCGGTGTCGTCCGGGCCGGGCGCGGGATGGTCGGCCGGCAGCGGCCCGGCGGCGGCGAGCAGGTCGGCCCAGCGCGTCGCGCCCGGGGCCGGGCCGGTCATCGCCGCCCGGGTCGCGCGGGCGCTGGGCAGCGGCAGCCGCAGCGCCCACCGCTTGAGCCGGGGCAGCGCGCCGGTGAGGTCCACCGCCACCACGGTCTGCACCGCGCCCCGGCCCCGCACCAGTGGGGCGACCTTGTCCCACACCACCGCCACCCGGGCGCCGTGGTCGGTGAGCTGCTGGTCCAGCTCCTGGGCGGTGTAGAGCGGGTTGTGCTCGACCACCACCGCGCCCAGCCGCAGCGCCGCGTAGAAGGCGACCACGTGCTGGGGGCAGTTCGGCAGCACCAGCGCCACCCGGTCGCCCCGGGCGACGCCGAGCCGGCGCAGCGCCTCCGCCGCGCGGGACACCTGGTCGGCCAGGTCCGCGTACGTGGTGGTGGCGCCGTAGAAGTCCAGCGCGACCCGGGGACCGAACCGCCGGGCGGCATCCCCGAGCAGGTCGACCAGCGAGCCCGGGGGCTCGGCGACGGTGGCCGGCACGCCAGGGGCGTAGCTGCGCAGCCAGGGCCGGTCGGCGGTGGGTTCCACTCGGCTCTCCTCGGGCGTCGGGCGGCCGGCGGGTGACGTCGTCGACCGGCCGCCAGCTAACCCTACGCCCCGGTAACCTACGGTCGCGTAGGACGGCCTTTCCCGGTCCCGCCGGCGCCATGCCTGCCCAGGCGGGCGGGCGCGGGTCGGCTACCGGCGGGCGACGTAGACGGTGTTGGCGGACTCCCGGCCCTGCAACGGGTTGGGAAAGCGGACGACGTGGGCCAGCGAGGTCGGGAACACCCCGGTGAGCACCCGCTGGAAGTCGGTGTCCGGCGGGTCGTTGGACCACAGCGCGAAGACCCCGTCCGGGTGCAACAGGTCGGCGAGGCGGCGCAGGCCGTCGGCCGTGTAGAACGGGGCGTGACTCGGGTGCAGCACGTGCCGGGGGGAGTGGTCCACGTCCAGCAGGATGGCGTGGAACCGCCGGCCGGTCTCGTCCGGGTCGAAGCCGGCCCCGTCGGTCACCGCCGCGAAGAAGTCCGCCCGGACGAACCGGGTGCGCGGGTCGTCGGCCAGCCCCGACGCGAACGGCAGCAGGCCCCGCCGGTGCCAGTCGATGACGTCCTCGATCGCCTCCACCACCACCAGGGAGCGGACCCGGGGGTCCTCCAGGGCGGTGCGGGCCGTGTAGCCGAGGCCCAGGCCGCCGACCACGACGTCGAGGGCCGTGCCGGCAAGCGGCGCGAGCCCCAACCGGGCCAGCTCGATCTCCGCCACCGGGAAGAGGCTGGACATCAGGAACTCGTCGTCCAGCTTGACCTCGTACACCTCGCGGTCCAGCGCGGCGTCGTGCCGCCGGCGCAGGCTGATCTCGCCGATCGGGGTCTCCCGCCAGGCCAGTTCCTCGAATCGCACGCCCACGCGGTTTCCTCACTTCGGCCGGGGTCCGAGCGGATGCTACCGCCCGTGCACGCCCGGCCGCCGCAGCAACCCCATCCGGTACGCCCGCGGCGCTTCCTCCGATCCGTCCTGGGTGACCCCGCCCGGAGGCGATCGAGCCGGTGCAGTTGCTGCGGCTGGTCGGGGCCGCCCCGGTCATCGCGGTGGAACCCCTCGTGGTGGCCCGCGAGCGGGCGCTGACCCTCGGCGCGGACGCCGCCCGAGCCCGCCCGCGCCCCGCCCGCCCTCCCAACATCGTGCTCTAACACGGAATGAGTGGCCTCCCGGCGCGTAGGAGGCCACTCATTCCGTGTTAGAGCGTGATCAGGTGGGGTGGGGGTTCAGGCTGGGGTGGTCAGACGGGCTTCGAGGGCGTCCAGGTCGGGGAGGAACCACACGTGCTCGGCCCGGTTCGACTCGTGGACCAGGGCGCGCAGGGCCGAACTGGCCGCCAGGTGCCGCGAGATGTCGCCGATGACAGCCAGGCGTAGCCGGTAGTTGACGAACTTCTGCATGACCTCGCCCGCGAATTGGGTGCCCAGGGTGAAGAAGTCCTCGTCCAGCCGGCTCGCCGGCACGGCCACCACCTCGGCGCCGAGGAAGGCCGCGCCGATCAGGTCCAGCGCGTCCTGCACGGTCGCCACCGGCGGGCCGGCCGGGTCGCAGACCAGCACGGCCACCCCGGCCAGTTCCCGTACCTCGTCAGGCATGGTCGACCTTCCCGGCGAACAGGCCGTTGTCGCCGTCGAGCACCGCGTCGAGCAGGCGCAGCAGGTCGGCGGTGCTGGCGGCGTCGCCCAGGATCACGATCTTCATTCGGCCTCGTTCCTCGTCGTGGACGGTCTGGATACGCAGCGGGCGCGCGGGGTCGTGACCGGTGTTCGCGCCGGCCAGGACGAGCGTGCCCAGCCGGTCGGCCGCCGTCCGGTCGACGCCGTCGATCTGCACGATGCTGGACACCTCCACCGACGCGCCACCGGCCCGGGTCGGCAGCGGCTGGGACCGCCCGGTGAGCGCGTCGAGATCGGCGCGGGCGATCCGGTACTGCTTGCCGATCCGCACCGCTGCGAGCCGGCCCGAGCGGATGTAGCCGCGGACCGTGCGCACGTGCAGCCCGAGCAGCTCGGCCACCTGTTCGACGGAGTACATTTCTTCCTTCATCGTTCCCCATTCTAGGTGTGATGGGGAACGATAGGGAGCCTGGGGTGCCCCGCAGGGGTCGCTAGAACAGGAAACCGTGGCCTCGTTCGCGCGGAGGCCACGGTTTCCTCAAGGTTGCAGCGGGATCGTCAGCGCAGGCGGGACTCGATGGACTCGATGATCCGTGGGCGCAGTTCCGCGGCGCGGATGACGGCGTCGACGGAGCCGACCTCGACCGCGCGCTGGATGTTGTGCACGCGGTCGAACTCCGTGGCCACCTCGCCGAGCTTCTCCGGGCGGACCGTCGCGCGGAGCTCGTCGAGCTCGGCGGTCAACGCGGCGCGGTCGGCACCGGAGGCCGCCGCGACGCGGGCCTCCAGGTCCCGCACCCGCGGGTCGGCCGCGGTGCGGGCGTTGACGTCGCCGGAGAACACCACCGCGGCGGCGGGGGCGCCGCCGAGCACCGAGGCGAACGAGCCTTCCAAGGCGAGCACGGTCATGTTCGGGTTCAGTGCCTTCGAGAACACCACGAACGCACCGCCGTGGTACCGCGAGATCACGCAGAACACGATGGGCCCGCGGAAGTTCACGATCGCGCGGCCGATCTCGGCGCCGTACTCCAACTGCAGCTTCCGCATCGACTCCGGCGAGCCGTCGAAGCCCGACAGGTTCGCCAGCACCACCAGCGGCCGGTTGCCGCTGGCCGCGTTGATCGCCCGCGCGGCCTTCCTCGACGACTGCGGGAACAGCGTGCCAGCCGTGTAGGTGTCGGGGCCGTCGGTGGGCGGGAAGCCTCGCCGAGACACCGACCGTGACTCGATGCCGAGCAGGCACACCGGCATGCCGCCGAGATGCACGTCCTGCACCACCGCGGTCTCCGCGTCGGCCATGCCCGCCCAGCGTTCCAGCACCGGGTGGTCCTGGTCGGAGAGCGCCCGCATCACGGACCGGATGTCGAACGGCTTCTTGCGGTCCGGGTTGGCCTCGGCGGAGAAGATCTCGCCGACGGTGGTGAAGTCGCTGCCCGCCACGGTGTGCGGGAAGTCGGAGATGTCGCGGTCGACGGGGTCGGTCGTCCTCGCCCGTCGCGGCCCCTCCTCGCCGGGCGCGACGTACGTGTGGTCGTAGTGCGACATCAGCACGGCCCGCGCGGCGGTCAGACTCGGCGCCCAGTACTGCGCCTGCCCGTTCGGGCCCATCACCCGGTCGTAGCCGCCGATGCCGAAGTTGTCCTCGGCCGACACGCCACCGGAGAAGTCGAGCGACTGCTTGCCGGTGAGCACCATCGCCGAGTCCGGCGTCATCACCAGGATGCCCTTGGTGTGCATGAGCATCGTCGCCTCGGCGTTCCAGTACGGCTGCGCGCCGACGTTGATGCCCGCGACCACGATGTTGATCTCGCCGCCGTCCTGGGTGAACTCGACGATCCGCTTGAGCGTCGCCGCCACCCAGTCCATGTTCTCCGTGCCGGACTCCATGGAGATCCGCGCGCCGGAGGACAGCGCGTACCACTCCAGCGGCACCTGCATCCGCTCGGCCAGGTCCAGCGCGGCGATCACGCGGCGGCACTCCGGCTCCGACAGCGCCCCGAGCGACTTCGTCGGGTCGCCGAGCAGCACGACCCTGGTGACGCCCTGCGGGTGTCGCCGGGTCGGCGTGGCGACCACGCCCGCGACGATCGCCGCCCTGTTGCGGCCCTTGGGCCGGTCGACCGGCACCAGCACGTGGTTCTCGTCGAGGTCGTGCTCGACGAAGTGGCCGAGCAGCCCGGTCAGCTCGTACGGGTACACCGTGTTGCGGCTGCTCGCCCGCAGCACCTTCAGCCGGTAGTCGTCGAGCGGCTCGACCGGCTCGTCCGACGGCTCGCCGAGGATCAGCTCGGAGCCGCCGGTGGCGTCGAAGGAGATGCGTACCGCGATCTTGTTCAGCTCGCCGGTCGTCCGGTCGCGCTGCCGCGCGATGAACAGGATCTCCTCCAGCCCGGCGCCCGCGGTCGTCGGCAGCACGCGCCCGGCGATCGTCTCCAGTTCGGCGCGGGTGAGGTCGCTCGGCGGCCAGACGTAGATCACGATCCGGTTGGTGTTGAAGCGCTTCTTCGACGGCCGCCGCGACTGCGCGCGGCGGATGGAGTCGAGGCAGGTGGCGACGGTGTCCTCGGCCGTGGGCAGCGCGACCAGCCTGCCGTCGTGCTCGCGCAGCTCGGCGAGGTCGCGCACCTGGGCGAACGCGACGAGCCGGTCGTCCGACGGGTTCTCCCGTGCCTCGCACTGGAAGAGGTAGACCTCCTCGTCCGACGACGGCAGCCGGGTGAGGTCGAACTTGCGCAGCCGCTCAAGCTGCATCCGCTGCGCGATGTACGGGTGCAGGCCGCGGATCAGCCGCTCCTCGGCCATCCCGGTGGTCGACGGGCGGAACGTGAAGTGGTGGTGCATCACCGCGCCGCGGCTGCCCGCGACGGTGGCGGTGAGCCTGCTGACGTGGCTCGGCAGCGGGTGCGCGGCGATGACCTCGTGCAGGGCGGCGGCCATCGCGTCGGTGTCCTCGGGCTGCCCCTCCCACGCGAGGTAGATGTCGGCGTCGATGGCCTCCTGGCCGCTCGCCAGCTCGGCGAGCCCGCGCAGCGCGTCGCCCAGCGACTCGAACCTCACCGCGGAGGTCACCAGCCGCGAGCCGGCCCGCTCGGCGACCACGAATCTGCAGCCCGAGACGTCGCCGGTGCGGACACCGGTGAGGCCCTTGTTGCCGTAGTACCGCCGGGTCAGCACCTCCAGCAGCACCGAGTTGTCCACGGCGCCCCGGACGAGTCGCTGGCCGAGCAGCCGTACCAGCGGCTCGGTGCTGCGTACCATCTCGGCGATGCGCTCGGCGCGGTCCGGCGTGTCCGGGTGCTCGTCGAGGAAGCGCAGGTGCTTGCGGACGCCGGCGTACACGAGGGCGCGGTTGCGGCGCAGCAGCGGCTGGCCGAACCAGGCGAACACCACGCCGCGGGCGAGGTCGGCCACCACGGGGAAGCGGACCTGCGTCGCGGCGACCAGCCGTTCCAGCGCGAGACCGGCGGGCTCGCGCAGCGTCTCGTCCGGCGGCGGCTCGCGCAGCCACGCCCGCAGCAGCGTCGTGACGACCATGGCGTCGGTCGACGCCCGCTGCAGCGCGAGGAAGATCCGGAACACGGCGGCTTCGAGCTCGGGCGAGCGCTCCAGGTCGGGTACGCCGTAGTGCCCGAGGGCCTTGGCGAGCTTGGCCTGGAACGCCTCCGGCAGCCCGGCCCGCTCGACGTCGAGGCTCTGCAGATAGGTGTGGAAGTGCTCGCGGTCGCTGTGCACGTGGCCGTCGCCGCCGCCGTCCTCACCCGCCGGCCGGTTGCGGCTCAGCTCCGTCAGGTCGGCGAACAGGGAGACGAGTTCGAGCTCCTCGGCGAGGGGCCGCGCGCGGTCCTCGGTGATCTTCCGGCGTGCGGCGAGGTAGTCGTCGAGCACGCGGCGCTCGTCGTGCGGGTCGACGTCGTAGCCCAGCAGCAGGCTGCGCAGGTCTTCCTGGCCGCGCCGGGTGCGCTCCCGCGCCGGGACCTCCTCGGGCGCGGCGGGCAGGTCCAACTCGACGGCGCTGCCGGCCGAGGCGTTCTCGGCCTCGGCGTCGTCGTCGGCGAGCGGCTCCAGCCGCAGCAGCGGGGCGCCGGTCTCCACCTGGCTGCCCACGAACACGAGGCATTCCTTCAGCCGCGCCTTGAACGGCGCCCGCAGCACCGTTTCCATCTTCATGCTCTCCAGCACCAGCATCGGAGCGCCCGCCTCGACCTCGCCCCCGACCTTCAGCGGCGTCGCGACGACCAGCGCGGGCGCGGGGGAGCGGACGACGCCGCCCTCGTCGCGGCTGACCCGGTGCGTCACGCCGTCCACCTCGACCAGGTGGATCGGCCCGTACGTGCTGGTGAGCAGGCGGTACCGGGTGCCGTTGACGAGAATCTGCCCGGTGTGCCGGTCGAAGCGGTCGAGCTCGACGTCGGCGGTGCGGACGTCGTCACCCGCCTCGACGCCGACGCGGAACCGGTGCGCGCCGACCCGTGCCACGCGCACGCGGTAGCCGGCGCCGCGCAGCTTCAGATCCAGCGGGCGGCCGCTCTCGTGCTGCACCTGCGGGCGTCCGCCGAACGCCGTCGACACCAGCCGCTGCCGCTCGGCGCGTTCCTCCTCCTCGTACGCCTCGATGGCGGCGGCGGCCAACGCGACGGCGGAGTGCCGGTGCGTGACGAGCCGGCCCTCGCCGCGGACGCGGTCGATCCAGCCGGTGTCCGCGCTGGCGTCGATCACCTCGGGCTGGTCGAGTAGGTCGAGCACGAAGCTCTTGTTCGTCGCGCCGCCCTCGATGATCACCGTGGTCTGGGCCATCGCCCGGCGCAGCCGGCCGAGCGCCTCGTCGCGGTCGCGGCCGTAGGCGATGATCTTCGCGATCATGGAGTCGAAGTCGGCGGGGATGGTGTCGCCCTCGCTGACTCCGGTGTCCACCCGGATGCCCGGCCCGGCGGGCAGGGCCAGCCGCGCGATGCGGCCCGGGGAGGGCGCGAAGTCGCGGTCGGGGTCCTCGGCGTTCAGCCGGGCCTCGATGGCGTGCCCGCGCTCCGCCGGCGGCTCACCTTCGAGCCGTCCGCCCGAGGCCACGTGCAGCTGCGCCTTGACCAGGTCGAACCCGGTGGTGGACTCGGTGATCGGGTGCTCGACCTGCAGGCGGGTGTTGACCTCGAGGAACGCGAACAGCCTGTCGCCGGGGTGGTAGAGGAACTCGACGGTCGCCGCGCCGCGGTAGCCGACCGCGAGGGCCAGCCGTTCGGCCGACGTCTTGAGCTCGGCCGTCTGCGCGGGGCTGAGGACCGGCGACGCCGACTCCTCGATGACCTTCTGGTTGCGTCGCTGCACCGAGCAGTCGCGGACCCCGAGCGCCCAGGCGGTGCCCTCGCCGTCGGCGATCACCTGGACCTCGACGTGCCGGGCGCCGGTGACCAGGCGCTCCAGGAACACGACGCCGCTGCCGAACGCCCGCGCGGCCTCCTGGCTGGTGCGCTCGTAGGCGTCGGCGAGTTCGGCCTCGTTCGTGACCACGCGGATGCCGCGCCCGCCGCCGCCCGCGGTCGCCTTCAGCATCAGCGGGTAGCCGATCCCGGCCGCCGCCGCCAGCGCGGCGTCGAGGGTCTCGACCGCGCCGCGGCTCCACGGCGCCACCGGAACGCCGACCTCCTCGGCGATCAGCTTCGCGCCGATCTTGTCGCCGAGCTTGCGCATGGCCTCCGCGCTCGGCCCGACGAAGGTGACTCCGACCTTCTCGCACAGCTCCGCGAACGCCGGGTCCTCCGCGACGAAGCCCCAGCCGACCCAGGCGGCGTCGGCCCCGGTCTCCACCAGCGCGCGTTCCAGCACCTTCAGGTCGAGGTACGGGCGCGCGGACGCGGGACCGAGGTCGTAGGACAGGTCCGCCTCGCGGACGAAGGTGGCCGTACGGTCGACGTCGGTGTGTAGGGCGACAGTCTCGATTTGGGTCCTGGTCTCCGCGGCGATGTCCCGTACGGCGTGGATGAGCCGCATGGCGGCCTCACCACGGTTGACGATGGCGACACGACTGAACACCCGACCGAACCTTTCTGTAGTCCGACGACGGGTGTGCCGCGACACGGCGACCCCCGGCAGTGTTCACCCTTCCGTCTGCCGGTGGGGAACGCCATGTCGCAGACAACGCACGCTGGACGGCACCAGTTGTAGGAAACCTACAAAGACCGTTGGCCGCACACGCCTAACCAGGGCGGGTGCGAGCGGGGCGGCGAGCGCCCCCGCCGGACTTCGACTGTGATGCGGATCACGATCGAAGCGGCGGTGCACGCCGATCCCCGGCCGCCCCGCCGTCCCGTCGGTCAGTCCCGCCGCCCCGTCCCGTCGGTCAGTCCCACTGGTCCTGGTTGAGGAACCGGGCGAAGCCCCGCCACGAGTTCGGCCCCATCGCCCCGTCGATCGGGCCGGTGTAGCCGTAGCCGGAGGCGAGCCGCTGCACGGCCTTCCAGGTGTTCGGCCCCATCGCCCCGTCGA
The DNA here is from genome assembly GCF_050948415.1 of Micromonospora sp. CA-111912. Taxonomy (NCBI): domain Bacteria; kingdom Bacillati; phylum Actinomycetota; class Actinomycetes; order Micromonosporales; family Micromonosporaceae; genus Micromonospora; species Micromonospora sp. CA-111912. The sequence goes on along the minus strand of NZ_CP192007.1, from coordinate 4,448,284 downwards.
TCGGGCCGGTGTAGCCGTAGCCGCGCATGGCCCGTTGCAGCGCCGCGTAGGTGTTCGCCCCGGGCACGCCGTCGATCGGGCCGGTGTAGCCGGACGTGATGGACAGCCAGTTCTGGGCGCGCATCCACATGACCGGCCCAGGGGTGCCGTCCTGCTCGGTCGTGGTCTTGGGCAGCGGGTCGTCCGCCGGCGGGTCGGTCGGTCCGCCGTTGACGATCTCGAACGCGCTCGGCTTGGCCACGTTCAGGTCCACCGAGGCCATACCGCCGGTCGATCCCCTCGAGCTGTACTGGTGCGCGCTCCAGGTCGGGTAGGCGCCGCCCAGGTTCGGCTCGCCGGGGTAGCTGCCGTTGTTGGCGCCCCACATCGCCACCCAGAGCTTCACGCCCGCCGCGATCGTCTGGGGCCACGCCCGGGAGCGCAGGTCGGCCGCGCCCAGGTACAGCCAGGGCACGTGGTTGCCGATCCGGGCGCGCATCCGCTGAAAGAACGTCGTGACCTCGGCGTCGTTCCACAGCCTCGTCGAGTCGTCGAGCACCTCGTTGTCCAGCGCGATCACGTCGCCGGGCCGGTAGTCGCGCAGGTGGGCGGCGAAGTAGTCGGCGGCCTGGGTGGGGGTCTGGAAGTCCCCGGCCAGCCAGTAGTGGCCGACCCTGAGCCCCGCCGCCCGCGCGCCGTTCACCTGGATCGCGTACTGCGAGCCGATGTACGGGCCCTCTGACAGTTGGGAGCCGCCGGCCTTCACGATCACGAACTGGTGGCCGGCGGCACGGACGCCGGCGAAGTTGATGCCGGCCTGCCAGGTGGCCACGTCGATGCCGGACACCGTGCCGGCCGGTATCGCCGCGGCGGCGGGCTTCGCGGTGGCGGGCGTCGCCCCGATGCTCACCGGCAACGCGACGGCGATGGCGACCGCCACCGCGAGCCGCCCCAGAACGGTGGTCATGCCAGGTCTCCTGCCGGAGCGCCCGCGCCGCCGCGTGGCGAGCTGGTCGTTCTAAACGCATTGATGATCATCGAGCAATGGTAGGGGGTGGCCGGGCGCGATGCCACCCCTGTTCGGCGGGTGGGTCGGGCGATTCAAGCATTGATGTACGCCACTTCGAGGGCTACCCTCTGCACGTCAGTGATCATCACCTACGACCGTGCGGAGGAACGATTATGGGCCGTGAACACCTGCCCGGCTGCTGTGGCGGTGGCGGAGAGCAACCGCCGGCCGGGCTCAGCCGCCGTACGCTGCTGCGCGGCACCGCCCTGACCACCGGTGCCCTCGCCGTCGGCGGTGTCTTCGGCCTGCCCGGGATCGCCCACGCCGCGCCGTCGATCTACAACCCGTTCTCCGGCTACCGGATCACCGGATCCTGGCAGGACCACCTCAACAGCGGCTCGCTCGGTGGCATCGACTTCGGGATGGGCGTCGGCACCAACCTGCCGGCGTGCGGCGCGGGCACGATCCAGAACATCCCGAACAACGGCACGGGCGGGCACACCGTCACGATCCACCACGCGGACGGATACCGCAGCCAGTACATGCACCTGTCGCAGTTCCTGCTCGGCAACGGCGCTGCGGTCGGCGCCGGTGCGATCGTGGGACGGTCCGGTGGGGCCGTCGGCGCCCCCGGTTCCGGCAGCTCCACCGGCCCGCACCTGCACTGGCACATGATCAACCCGAGCGGGGTACGGATCAACCCGCTCAGCTACATCGGCTCGAACCCGGGTGGCGGTGGCCTGCCCAAGACCTCGACCGAGCAGGACGGCATCCCGGGCACCATCTTCTACAAGCGGATGCAGAACTGGCTGCGGATCACCTCGGGCTACACCGGCCCGATCGACGGCGCACCCGGTCCGAACACCTACGCGGCGCTGCAACGGGCCATGCGCGGCTACGGCTACACCGGCCCGATCGACGGGGTGATGGGGCCGAACTCGTGGATGGCGGTGCAGCGGCTCGCCGCCGGGTACGGCTACACCGGCCCGATCGACGGGGCGATGGGGCCGAACTCGTGGCGGGGCTTCGCCCGGTTCCTCAACCAGGACCGGTGGAACTGACCCTCCCTCGACCCGCGCTGTCGGCCGGGGCGTCCTCGGCGGCGGTCAGCCGGCCGGCTTCTCCCAGACCGAGACGTGCCCGGTGCTCTCGTGGGTGAAGGGCTCCCGGGCCCATCCCGCCCAGCGGTCGCACAGGCGTAGCCCGGCGAGCTGGGCCATCAGGTCCAGCTCGCCGGGCCACACGTACCGGAACGGAATCGAGCGGAACTCGCCGCGCCCGTCGACGACCTTGACGTAGTTCGAGCTGCACGCCTGGGTGGCCGTGTCGTAGACGTCGTACGCCCACTGGGTCGGGCCGGTGTGCCACAGCACGACGTTCTCGCCGGGCGGGAGCCTGCGCAGCGACGGCACCTCCACCTCGATCACGAACCGGCCCCCGGGTTCGAGGTGCGCCGCGACGGTGCGGAAGCAGGCCACCTGCTCCGCCTGGCTGGTCAGGTTCATGATCGTGTTGTAGACCAGGTAGGCGAGCGAGAACGTTCCGGCCACCCTGGTCGTCGCGAAGTCGCCGATCGTCACGCCGACCGCGTCGCCGCCGGGCTTGGCGCACAGCCGGGCCACCATCGCCCGGGACAGGTCGACGCCGTGCACCGGCACCCCGCGACCGGCCAGCGGCAGCGCGATCCGTCCCGTCCCGACGCCCAGCTCCAGGGCCTGACCGCCGCCGGCCAGCTCCGCCAGCACGTCCACCGTGGCGGCCACCACGCCCGGGGCGAACCGCTCGTCCGACGGGTCGTCGTACCTCGCCGCCACCCGCTCCCCGAAGTATCCGTCCCCGTCGTCCATCGACGGACCGTACCGCGACCGCCTCCCGGGACGCCGGGAATTACCGGCGGGTCAGCTCCGGCCGGCGACCCGGGCGACGAAGGTGCGCCAGGCTGCCGGGGGGAAGGTGAGGGCCGGGCCGGCCGGGTCCTTGCTGTCGCGTACGCCGACGACGCCCGGAAGGTTGTCGGCCACCTCGACGCAGGCCCCGCCGTTGCCGCTGCTGCGGCTGCTCTTGCGCCACCGCGCGCCAGTCAGGTCCATGTCTGCGTCACCTCCGTGTTGGGCCGGCCGATCGTCGGTGGGACAGCGTCCCGCCCGGCGTGTTCTGCCGCGCCGCCCGGAAGGCGGGCGCGGCGGTCCTCGCATCATCGGTCAGGGAGCGCCGGACCGCCAGGGAACGACGGGAGACGCCCGCCCCGGCCGGGACGGGCGTCTCCCCGTGCCTGGGGCCTCAGCCCTGCTCGGCGACCCGGGCGACGAAGGTGCGCCAGGCCGTCGGGGGGAAGGTGAGGGCCGGGCCGGCCGGGTCCTTGCTGTCGCGTACGCCGACGACGCCCGGGAGGTTGTCGGCCACCTCGACGCAGTTGCCGCCGTTGCCGCTGCTGCGGCTGCTCTTGCGCCACCGCGCGCCAGTCAGGTCCATGTCTGCGCCACCTCCGTGATCAGCTCGACCGATTGCCAGTGGGACAGCGCCTCGCCGCGCACGTTCTCCCACGCCCCCAGTATCGCCGCGATGTCGTCCGGGTCGCTGACCACCTGCCCCTTGAGCTGATTGTCCAGGTAGCCGGCGAGCCGGTGGTCCGCGCTGGCCGCGATGACGAACGGCCCGTTCAGCCCGGCGTACGCGCCGACCCGGGATGGCACGACGTGCACCCGCACGTGCGGCTGCGCGCACGCCGCGACCAGGGCGTGCAACTGCTCGCGCATGGTCGCCGGGCCGCCGACCGGCCGGCGCAGCACCGCCTCGTCGACGACGGCGGTGAACTGTGGCGGGTCGTCGTGGCGCAGGATGTCCTGGCGGGCCAGCCGGGTGGCCAGGTGCCGCTCCACGTCGCCCCGGGCGATCAGGCCGGTGCCGCCGAGCACCGCGCGGGCGTACGCCTCCGTCTGGAGCAGGCCGGGCAGCACCATGGACTCGTACGACCGAAGCGAGACCGCCTCGCGCTCGATCTCCTGCCACGGCCGGAACCAGATGGGCTCCCGACGTCTCGATGTGTCCGCCCAGATGTCCCCGATGTCCCGGCCGAGGACCGCCGCCGCCGCCGCGCGGTGCCGGGGATGGGGGATGCGTTCCTCGTGCAGCCATCGCGCGGTCGTCTTTGGATCGACGCCGACCTCTGCGGCGAGTGAGTCGGTGGTGTGCCCGGTGTCGTGCAGCGCGGCCCGGAGAGCGTCGTTCAAGGCCCCTCCCAAGGGGATGTCGGGGATGTCTGCTGACCATACCCTTACGCCCTGTATCTGGGCCATCACGCGCGGCAGGGTTTCTCCGCAGAGGACGGCGCGGCCGGTGGAGGCGAGGGCCCGGCGGTCGCGTCTGTCGGCCGCCCCGCGCACCCGGCGCGGGGCGGCCTCCAGCGAGGCCGACGAGAGGGGACAGTCATGCTGCACAGAGGAGGCCGGCGTGGGTCGCGCCGTGGACCGCGCTGCGGATGCGTGCGCTGCCGGGAACACCGGGCCAGGAAGCCGACGGCGGAGCAGCAGCCCGCGCCGGAGCAGCCGCCCGTTCCCCCGTTCCGCCGCCCGGCCGATGAACGGGAGACGCCGGTCAGCAGTCTCCCGCCCCGGCCGCACCTGCCGATGCGTCCCGCCTGGCTGTGCCGGTCCTGCGCCGCGCCCTGGCCGTGTGCACCGGCCCGGCTCGACCTGCTCACCGAGTTCAACGGCCACTCGATCGCGCTCGCGTTCTACCTGGCGGCGTCCATGTACGAGGCGATGGACGACATGCGCCGCCTGGGTGTCCACCCCGCCCCGGGCGTGCTACACACCCGCTTCCTCGGCTGGCTGTCCCCCCGCCGCCGCCCCCGGCAAAGTCCGCACGAACCAACTCCACCGCAGAGGCGAAGCCGTCCGGAATGAACCAGGGACACGGCGAGGGGCCGGGACGCCGACCTCGTCCGCCGGGCCTGGCCGGGAAACGGCCCTGCCGGTGCCCACCCGGGCCGTAGGGTCGATCCACAGGCCCGGAGCCGGCTTCGGGGAGCGACCGTCGGAGTCGAGGACTGGTGATGGCCCGGACGCACCGCCCGTCACCGGCGCTGCTGGTCAGCCTGGTCACCTCGACCGGCCTGCTGGTCGCGATGAGCCTGGCGGTGCGCCAGCACCCGGTCGCCCGCTGGGAGCGGGACCTGTTCACCCTGCTCAACCGCCTGCCGGCCGGGCTGACTCCCGGGCTGGTCGTGGTCATGCAGCTCGGGTCGTACGTGGCCGTCTTCGTCGCCGCCGCCGTGGCCGCGCTCATGCGGCGCTTCGCTGCCGCCCGCGACCTGCTCCTGGCCGGCAACCTGGCGTACTGGCTCGCGGTGCTGGGCAAGGCCGCGGTGGCCCGGGAACGACCCGCGGTGCTGCTGGCCGACGTACGGACGCACGACACGATCACCGGAGCGTTCGGCTACCCGTCCGGGCACGTCGCGGTCGCCTCCGCCCTCTGCATCGTCACCGCCCGCGCCGTCGATCCGCGCTGGCGCCGACCGCTGTGGGCGGTGATCGTCCTGGTCGCCCTGGCCCGCGTGCACGTCGGTGCACACCTGCCCGCCGACGCGGTCGGCGGGTTCCTGGCCGGCTGGCTGGCGGTGTGCCTGACCCGCCTCATCGTCGGCGAGGTCGGCCCGGAGCAGTCCACCTCGCGGCTGCGCCGGGTGCTCGCGCAGCGCGGCATCGACGCCGTGCGGCTGGAACCGATCATCGGGGACGCCCGTGGTTCACGGCCCTGGCGGGTCGACACCGCCGACGGCCGGCGGGTGTTCGTGAAGGTGACCGGCGGTGAACAGCGCGACGCGGACTGGGCGTACAAGCTCTATCGGCGGCTGCGCTACCGGCATGTGGCGGACGAACCACCCTATGCCACCGCGAAGCAGAAGAACGAGCACGAGACCTATCTGGTCCTGCTGGCGCAGCGTGCCGGGGCGCGCGTGCCCGCAGTCGTCGCCACCGCCACCACCGGGCGCGGTGACGCCCTGCTGGTGCAGGAGTTCACCGACGCCCTCTCGCTGGACGCGACGCTCGGACCGCTGCCGCTCGACGCGGTGGCCGACGTCTGCCGACAGGTGGCGCTGCTGCACCGCGCCGGGATCGCGCACCGCGACCTGCGCGCGGCCAACATCCTTATCCGCGGCCGGACCGCGTACCTCGTCGACTTCGGCTTCGGCGCCGACGACGCCTCGGCCGACCAGCAGTCCCGGGACGTCGTCGAACTGCTGGTCACCCTCGCCGGTCGGATCAGCCCCCGGGCCGCGGTCGACGCGGCCGTCGCGCAGTTCGGCGGCGGGCACGTCGCCGACAGCCTGCCGTACCTGCAGAAGCCGGTGCTCTCCCGGGCGGGACGGAGCACGCTGGGCCGGTTCCCCGACCTGCTGGACCAGGTACGCGGCGAGATCCTGCGGCACTGCCCGGACCGCGACGACCGGCTGGCCCGTGTCGTGCGGGTCACCCCCCGCAGCATCGGGCTGCTGCTCATCCTCGGCCTGCTCGTACACCTCCTCCTTCCCCAGGTCGGGCAGGTACGCACCGCCCTGCACCTGATCGCCCGCGCGAACCCGGTGGCCGTCGCCGCGGCCCTGCTCGCCTCCGTGGCCACCTATGTGCTCAGCGCGGTCGTGCTGCGTCTCTCCAGCGCCGACCGGATCCCGCTACGGGAGGCGACCGTCGTGCAGGTCGCCGCGTCCTTCGCCAACCGGCTGGCCCCGGGCAGCGTCGGCGGTGCCGCCCTGAGCCTGCGCTACCTGCACCAGAAGGCGATCCCCACGGCAGAGGCGGCCACCGCCGTCGCCGTGTCCCGTGTCGCGGGCATCGTCTCCGTCGCGCTGCTGCTGCCCGCGCTGCTGCCCTTCGCCCGCCTGCCCGCCCGCACCCTGACCCACGAGGCCAGCGCAAAGGCGCTGCCCATCCTGCTGACCGTCGTGGCGGTGCTGCTGGTCGCCGCTGCGGCCCTCGCCGTCCCCCGGCTGCGCCGGCAGGGACGCGCCGCAGCCGGTCAGGTGCTGTCGGCCCTGCGCGCGCTGACCCGCCAGCACCGGCTGGTCCGGCTGGTCGTGTCCTCAGTCGCCCTCACCCTCTGCTACGGCGCAAGTCTCTATCTCGCGGTGCTCGCCGTCGGCCACCCCGCCGACCTCACGCTGGTGCCCCCGGTGATCCTGGTGTGCGTCGTCGGCGAAGGCGTCGCCACCGCCGCCCCCACGCCCGGTGGGCTCGGGGCCACCGAGGCGGCTCTCGTGTCCGGGCTGCTGCTCTACGGGCTGACCGTGGAGACGGCCGTCGCCGCGGTCCTGATCTACCGGCTCGCGACGTTCTGGCTGCCCGTCGTCCCCGGATTCGTGGCCCTACGGGTGCTCGTCCACCGACGCCTGGTGTGACCGCAGGAGGCCCGCGCCCGGCTCAACGGAGGGTCCTCGGGCGATCGACGCAGCGTTTATCCTGTGCCCCGACCGACCCGTCGGAGGGACCCGCATGCCGTCGCGGCAGGACCAGCTTCACTCGTACCAGTTCACCGTCCAGCGGGCGGTCGCCGCCCTGGTCATGCGGGAGACCGACCCGGCGCGGTCGCCGTTCCGCCGGCTCGCCGGGGCCGGGCTGGCCAGCGTGCTGGTCGCCGCGATCGCCCTCGGCGGCTTCGCCCTGTACGGGCTCTTCACCGGCGGTGGCAGCAAGTGGCGCGACGCCGGCGCGGTGATCGTGGAGAAGGAGTCCGGCGCCCGCTTCGTCTACCGCGAACAGAAGCTGCACCCGGTGCTCAACTACGCCTCCGCGCTGCTGATCATCGGCGCCGAACGCCCGCAGACCGTGCTGGTCGCCCGCCGCTCGATCGAGGGGGTGCCGCGCGGTCTGCCGCTGGGCATCCCCGACGCCCCGGACTCGCTGCCCGAGCGGTCCCGCCTGGCGACCGCCCCGTGGACCGTCTGCTCGGTCGCCACCACCGAGGCGGAGCGGGCCGCCCCCCGTTCCGCCGTGCTGATCGGGGTGGCCGCCGTCGGCGGTCGGCCCCCGGGCGACGACGCGGTCCTGCTCCGGCACCCCGGCGGCGGCCTGCACCTGGTCTGGCACGCCCGCCGGTACCTGCTGCGGGACGCCGGCCGGTCGCTCGCCGCGCTCGCCGCCACCCGGCAGCGCGCGGTGCCGGCCGCGTCCGCCCTGATCGACAGCATTCCGGCCGGGGCCGACCTCGCCCCGCCGGAGCTGCCCGGTCTCGGGCGGCCCTCGGCCCAGGTGTCCGGCGCGGCGGTCGGCGACGTCTTCCTGATCCGCAACTCCGGCGGTGGCCGGCAGTACGCCGTCGCCCTGTCCGACGGCCTCGCCGGAATCACCGAGTTGCAGGCCAACCTGCTGCTCGCCCGCACCGGCCAGGGCGAGCCGCAGGCGCTGACCCTCGGCCGGTTCGCCGCGCTGCCCAAACAGCCCGACCTCGTGCCGACCGGGCAGAGCGCCCCGCCGACCGGCCCGCCCCGGCTGGCCGCCCCGGACGGCGGAGCGCTCTGCGTCGGCGTCGGCGACGACGGGGAGGTCCGCGACGTGCGGCTCGGCGCGGCCGTGCCCGACCTGTCCGGCAGCCCGCAGACCGTGGGCGCGGCGGCGGTCGCCGACCACGTGGTGGTCGAGCCGGGGCACGGTGCCGTCGTGGAGTCGGCCGCCGCGCCGGGAGCCACCGGCGGCGCGGTCTCCGTCGTCACCGACCTCGGCCGGCGGCACGTGCTGGCCGACCCGGAGGTGCTCGGCGTGCTCGGCTACCGGGACGTGACGCCCATCCGGCTGCCCGCCGGCCTGGTCAGCCTGGTGCCCGCCGGCAGCCCGCTCGACCCGGCCGCCGCCCGCGCCGTCGCCGCCCCCGCCTGATCCTCGGCCGACGGGGCCAGGGCTCCGCGCTGACCGGGGGCCCGGCGGTCGGTGTCGCGTCGGGGGACCAGCCGGGCGACCAGCCGCGCCACATCGTCGAGGAGCACAGGTCGCCCTGCGGCGGCGTCAGCCGGGCAGACCGCCGGGTGGGCGGCGCAGCACGGTGACCGCGAAGTCGGCGTCGTCGGCCCAGGGGCGCAGGTCCCAGGTGGCGAAGCGGTGCTCCCGGCGCAGCCCGGCGGCGACCGCGTCGGCGTCGAAGTCGGCCAGCGGGTAGCCCCGGTCGGTGCCGAAGCCGACCACGACCACGCCGTCCGGGCGCAGGTGGGCGGCGACCCGGCGGAGCACCTCCGGCTCGGTGCCGGGGGCGACGAACGCCATCACGTTGCCGGCCACCACGGCCGCGTCGAACGGCTCCGGCTCGCCAGCCGTCGCCAGGTCCAGCTCGGCGAGGTCGCCGACCAGCCAGTGCGGGCCGGGGTGGTCGGCGCGGGCGGCCTCGACCAGCGCCGGGTCGGCGTCCACGCCCACCACCGTGTGACCGCGGGCGTGCAGCGCCGCGCCGAGCCGCCCGGTGCCGCAGCCGGCGTCCAGGATCCGGGAGCCCGGCGGAACCAGCGCGTCGAGCAGCCGGGCCTCCCCGGCCAGGTCGGCGCCCTCGGCCGCCAGCCGACGGAAGCGGTCGATGTACCACTGCGAGTGCTCGGGGCCGGTGTCGGTCGTCCAGCGGGTCGGGTTGGCCATGACCCCACGTTAGCCGGGGTCCGGGGTGGCCCGGACGGCCACCCGGGGAGGCTGCGGGAAAGGTCGCCGTCGGTGCTGCGAGAGAGCCGGGCGGCCCCCAGCGGGTCCGTGGCGACCAGGACGGGCGGGAGGTGCCCAGGACGGGCGGAAGGTGACCATGGGCCGGCCGGTAACGGCCGGCCCATGGGGCGATCGACGATCGGAAACCCCGCGGCCACCGGGATCGACCTGGCCGAGGCGGATCAGGCGACGAAACGAGTGCGGCGACGGCGGGCCAGGAGGTAGCCGCCCGCGCCGACGGCGAGCAGCAGGCCGCCGAGGCCGGCGATCAGGCCGGTGGCGGCCCCGGTGATCGGCAGCGTTCCACCGCCGCCGCCGCCCCCGGTGCCGCCGGTCGACTTGACCGTGATCTTCGCGGTGTCGTTGGCGGGGTCCAGGTCCTTGGCCGGGCTGCCGCCGCTGGTGAAGCCCTGCAGCTTCACCGTGCCGGTCTGGCTGCCGGCCCGGTCGATCCGCAGCTTGAACTCGAACTTCACCCGCTCGCCCCGGGGAATCGTGCCGCGGGCGGAGCACGAGTAGATCCGGGCTCCGGGCTTGCCGGGCTTCCACTCCTTCTCGGACGGGTCAACGCAGAAGTTCGACACGGCGACGGCGGTGACACCCTTGGGGAGGGTCACCATGGTGTTGATGGTGAGCGCCTTCTGGCCGCTGGGCCCGACGCGTGCGGGGCCGTTGTTGAGGTAGCCGACGGTCATCGGGACGGTGGCGCCGACCGCGCCGGTGACGGTGGCGCCCTCCGCGGCGACATCGGCACGGTTGTTGTCACCGGCGACAGTCAGCGTGATCCCGGTCTCGTTGTTCACCGGGTCGGTGTCGGTCTGGTCGAGCGCACGGGCCTGTGCGCCGCCGACCGGAACCAGCTTCAGAGCCGCGTCGGTGCCCTGGTGGCCGAGCGAGTCGATCAAACTGGACCTTTCCCAGTCGGCCGGGGTGAACCACGCGACCCAGCTGTAGTGCAGGTTCGGCGCCCAGGCGTCGGCCGGGATCGTCCCGCCGAACGTCGAGTCCACCCGGACCGCCTCGCCGGGGGCCAGCGAATTGTCGAAGGTGCAGGCGACGTTGCTGTCGTCGAGGATCAGGCTGCTGTACTTGCAGTTCTTGTACCGCTTCGACGGGGTGAACCCGAAGGAGCCGGAGAGGTACAGCACCATGCCGTGGACGGTCTTCGTGCCCCGGTTCGTCACCGTGAGCGGAACGTCGACCCGCTCACCGAGCTTGCCGTCCAGCGGGAGCTCACGCTCGGTGGCGAGGTCGACCCCCTCGCCGACGACGACGGTGGAGCGGTACGTCCCGGTGCCCACATCGGGCGCGGTGAGCGTGAACACCAGCGTGCCCTGCTGGCCGATCTCCGCGCCCGCACGCGCCTTCACGGTGAGGTCGAACAGGCTCGTCGGCTCGCCCTCGTCGGCCATCTCGCAGGTGATGACCTCGCCCTGCGTCGTGCAGTCCCCCCAGTCGCTGGCTACCGTCACCTCGGCGAACGCGGCGACCGCGCGGCGGTCCAGCCGAACGGTGTAGTTGCCGAAGGGCCGGTCGGTCAGTGGGCGCAGCTCGACCGACTTCTGCGGGCCGTCGGGGGCAACGATCACGTTGTTGGCGTACAGCTTGACGTCGGCGGCCGGCGCTGCGGCGGCGGGGGTGCCGACGGACGCCGTGACGATCATGCCGGTCACGGCCAGCCCGGCGAGGCAACGCCGGGCGCGATGGGTGTGCATGACGGATGCCTCCGGTTGCGGGCGACAGATGAAGTTCGGTGGAAGCAGTCGCGGCGCCGGCGACGACGAGCGCCGAGCAGCGGGTGGGGCGAGCCTGCGTCGAACGGCGTGCCGGGAAGCGGCGGGCCACGTCGGGGTGCAGGGCTACCACCAAGGCTCTCACGGATGCCCCTGCCGCGGGGCCCCGCCGAACCCGGCTGCACGACACTGCCGTCAACCTTTCTCCGCGCCGCTGGTCAGGCCCTCGGTGAGCAGCCGCTCGCCGGCGAAGAACAGGAGCACGATGGGCAGGGTGAGGATCACCGAGCCGGCCATCAGCACCGTCTTGGGCACCTCGACGCCGTCGGCGAGCAGCGACAGCCCGAGCGACACCGTCCACCGGTCCGGCTTGTCGACGAGGAAGAGCAGGGCGAACAGGTACTCGTTCCAGGCGATCATGAAGTCGTAGAGCGCGACCGCCATGATCGACGGGGCGGCCAGGGGGAGGCTGACCCGGCGGATGATCCCGAGCCGGCTCGCCCCGTCGATCGCGGCGGACTCCTCCAGGCTGATCGGGATCGTCTCGAAGTAGTTCTTCAGCATGTAGACCGAGACCGGCAGGGTCTGCGAGATGTAGACCAGGACCAGCCCGAACAGCGAACCGCGCAGCCCGGCCCGGGTGAAGACCACGAAGAGCGGGATCGCGATGACGATCGACGGGAACAGGTAGACCGCCAGGAACAGCGCGCTGACCTGCCGGCGGCCGAAGAACCGCAGCCGGGAGACCGCGTACGCGCCGGGGATCGCCACGACCAGGGTGAGCGCGGTGGCGGCGAGGGCGACCAGGCCGCTGTTGCGGATGAAGGTCGCGAAACCCTGGCCGCCGTCGTCGGCGGCCCGGAGCACCTCGGCGTACGTGGCGACGGTGAGCTCGCCCAGCGGCACCAGCAGCGATCCGGGGTGCAGCAGCAACTGCTCGATGGGGCGCACCGAGAGCACCAGCATGTACCAGAACGGCACCAGGGTGATCACGAGGAAACTGGCGATCACCGCCCGGCGCAGCCAGCGCAGGGTCACCGTCTCGAACCGGTCCCGGTCCATCACGACTCCTCCCGGCCGGCGAAGAAGCGCAGGTACACCGCGACGAAGGCGAGCAGCACCACGGCCAGCACGACCGCCTGCGCCGCCGCCGCCCCGACGTCGGTGCGCGCGGTGAGGAACTGGTAGACCCGGACGCTGACCACCTCGGTCCCGGCGGCCCCGCCGGTGAGCAGGTAGACGTCGTCGAACTTGTTGAACGTCATGATGAACCGCAGCACCCCCAGCAGGGCGATCACCGGCATGAGCTGGGGCAGCAGGATGTGCCGGAAGCGCTGGGTGGGGGTGGCCCCGTCCACCCGTGCGGCCTCCTCCAGCTCGCCCGGCACGGCCTGGAGCCGGGCCAGCAGGAACAGGAACGCGAACGGGAAGTACCGCCACGCCTCGAACGCGATCACCGTCCACAGGGCCGTGGAGTCCTGGGACAGGAAGGGGATCGGGGCGTCCCAGCCCAGGAACCGCTGCCCCCAGTCGTTGACGATGCCGAGCTGCGGGTCGAGCATCACCTGCCAGACGAAGGCGACGGCGACCACCGGCGCCACGTACGGCAGCAGCATCGACGCCCGGACGAGGGTGCGCCCCCGGAACGGCCGGCGCACCACCAGCGCGGCGACCAGGCCGATCAGGATCGAGCCGGTGGTGCCGCCGAGGCTGTAGAGCACCGTGGTGCCCAGCGTGCCGGCGAAGCCGGGGGTGTGCACCACCCGGTCGAGGTTGTCCAGGGTGAACTCGCCGAACAGGCCGGTCTTTCGCAGGGTGGCCAGGCGTACCCGCTGGAAGGCCAGCAGGACCGTCCAGACGATCGGGACGCCGACCACCGCCAGCACGACGAGCAGGGTGGGCGCGACCAGGGCGAGGCCGGCGCGGGACTCCCGGCGGCGCAGAGTGAGCGGGCGGCGCCCGGGCCGGGCGGGGCGCTCCCGGGCGGGGGAGTGGCCCGGGCCGGGCGCGGTGGTGGTCAATTGACACCGGCCTTGATCGCCTCGACGTCCTTCTTCGCCCGCCGGGCCGCCGCCGCGGCGTCGGACTTCCCGGACACCACGCCGGCGAGGGCCCTGGGGACCGGCAGTTCGCCGAGGATCGCGCCGACCAGTTTGCCCTGGCCCTGGGTCAGGCCCCAGCGTTGGAAGCTGTCCGGGCTGCTGCGCAGGGCGGCCAGGACGTCGTCGCCGTACACCTGGGCCAGCGGCTGCTTGCGGTCCACGCCGGCCTGGCTGGCGTTCCAGGCGGTGAGGAACCTCTTCGGGTCGTCGGCGGTGCCCTTGCGCACCGGGAACCGGCCCTCGGGGGACATGCCGAACCAGCGCGGGTACCCGTCGCCGAGCATGAACTGCACGAGGGACTTCGCCGGGTCGGCCGCGTCGTCGAGCACCGCCCAGGAGCTGATCTCGCCGTACTGGGCCGGCTGGGTGCCGTTCGGGCCCTTGATCGCGGTGACGAAGCCACTGTTGCGGGCGAGGTACGTCGGGTCGGCCTGGCACTGCGGGCAGGTCGGCCTGGCGTCGTCGCGCAGCCCGGCCAGCTCGTCGAGGATGAACGGCGACCAGACCAGCATCGCCGCCTTGCCGGCGAAGTACGTGGCCCGGGTGGTGTCCACGTCCTGCGCGCCGGGGACGGAGGCGGTGCGCATCAGGTCGCCGTAGAACCGGAACGCCTCGACGCACTCGGGGGAGTCCAGCGTGACCGACCCGGAGTCGTCGGTGAGCTGACAGTTGTTGGCCAGGGCCAGGTGCTCGAAGGTCTGCTGGGTGAACACGTCGCCCGCCGAGGTGGCCGCGGTGATGCCGGCGACCCCGCCGGTGTTCAGCTTCGCCGCGGCGGCGGCGATCTTCTCGTACGTGTCGGGGACGGGCAGGCCGGCGGCGGCGAACAGGTCCTTGCGGTAGACCAGGAGCTGCCCCCACCCGTCGCTCGGCACGGCGAGCTGCCGGCCGCCGTCGGCGGTGAGCTCCAGGGCCCGGGCGGAGAAGGTCTGCCGGCCCAGCGCCTCGACGATCTCGCCGTTGGCGGACGGGTGCAGCAGCTCGTTGCCGGCCAGCGTGCGCACGCCGGCCAGCGGGACGGACCCGATCACGTCGGGCAGCTCGCCGGCGGCGGCGCTGGTGGCGATCAGGGATGGGAACTGGTCCTCGTTGACGGTGACCAGGTCGACCTTGGTCCCGGTCCGCGCGGTGAAGTCGGCGATGAGCGCCCTGGTGGCGGTGACCCGGTCGGCCACGTCCTCCAGGCTCCACACGGTGAGCGTCTTCTCGTCGCCCGCCTCGTCGTCGCCGCAGGCCAGCAGGGAGACGCCGACTACTGCCAGGATCAGGGCAGAGGCGAACATCCGCATCGAGGGTGATGGCATCGGTGGCACTCCTCTCGAAGGGGTACATGACGGATTCAATACCTTCGATTGATCAATTACAAGACATATGCCGATATTTTGTTCTACGATGGAGCCCAGTGCTACCGGGATGTGACTCATGGTCAACTGGGTTGTCTCACTCGCCGGGCCTCGACGGATCAGCCTCGAGCCCTGCGCCCCGGACCCGCTCGGCCCCGGCCAGGTCCGCGTCCGCACCTGCTACTCCGGCATCTCGGCCGGCACCGAGCTCACCCTCTACCGGGGCAGCAACCCCCGGCTGAGCAAGGACTGGGACGACGCCACCCGGATGTTCGTCCCCCGCCGGGCGCCGGTGCCGTACCCGCTGGCCGGCTTCGGCTACGAGGAGGTCGGCGAGATCGTCGAGGCGGCCCCGGACGTCGCCGACCGGCACCCCGGCCAGACCGTCTGGGGCATCTGGGGCCACCGCGCCGAGGCGGTCGTCCGCGCCGACGCGGTCCACCCGCTGCCCGCCGGGCTCGACCCGCTCGCCGCCGTGTTCGCCCGACCCGGGGCCATCGCGCTCACCGCCGTCATCGCCGGCGACCTGCACCTCGGCGACTGGGTCGGCGTCTTCGGCCAGGGCGTCATCGGGCTGCTCGCCACCCGGCTGGCCACCCTGTCCGGGGCCCGGGTGGTGGCGGTGGACCGGCTGGCCGTCCGGCTGGGCCACGCGGCCCGCTGCGGCGCCCGGCTGGTCGTCGACGCGGGCGCCGAGTCCGCCGCCGTCGCGCTGCGCCGGGTGAGTGGCGGCCGGGGCGCCGACGTCTGCCTGGAGCTGTCCGGGGCGTACCCGGCGCTGCACGAGGCGATCCGGGCCACCGCCCACGCCGGCCGCGTCGTGGCGGCCGGCTTCTACCAGGGGCACGCCGACGGGCTGGGACTCGGCGAGGAGTTCCACCACAACCGGATCCAGCTCGTGGCGGCCCAGGTGTCCGGGGCCGACCCGGCACCCGGCCTGGCCGGCCGGTGGACCGGGGCCCGGGTCGCCCACACCTTCATGGACCTGGTGGCCGAGGGCAGCGTCGACCCGCTGCCGCTGGTGAGCCACGTCGTCGACGCGGGCGCGGTGGCCGACGCGCTGGCGTTGCTCGACCGCGGTGACTCCGACGTCCTCCAAGTGGTGCTGAGGTTCTAGAGATGACCATTCCGCTCGCCTGCCAGGAGCAACTGCTCCCCGGCGGAGACCTGATCCAGAAGCACGCCCTCGCCGCCGCGCTCGGCTTCGACGGGCTCGAACTGCGCGGCCGGGGCGAGCTGTCCTTCGCCCGCCGGCTGCCCGAGCTGCGCCGGGCCCGCGCCGCCGGGGTGGCGATGCCGACCGTCTGCGTCGAGATGGACCACTTCATCGGCGACTTCGACCCCGACCGGTCCCGCGACGCCGTGACCAACCTGCGCTCCCAACTGTCGGTCATCGCCGAGTTGGGCGGCGTCGGCGTGATGACCCCCGCCGCCTGGGGGATGTTCTCCCGCCGGCTGCCGCCGTTCGAGCCGCCCCGCCCGCCGGCCGGCGACCGGCGGGTGCTCCTCGACGCACTCGGCGCCCTCGGCGAGCACGCCCGCGCCGAGGGGGTCACCCTCTTCCTCGAACCGCTGAACCGGTACGAGGACCACATGGTCAACCGGCTCGACGAGGCGGTGGCCCTCTGCGCGGCCGTCGGGCTGCCCTCGGTGCGGGTGGTCGCCGACACCTTCCACATGAACATCGAGGAGGACGACGTGCACGCCGCCCTGCGGGCCGCCGCGCCCTACCTCGGCCACGTGCAGGTCAGCGACTCCAACCGGTGCCAGCCCGGTGCCGGGCACCTGGACTGGCGGGCGCTGGTGCGTACCCTGCTGGAAATCGACTACCGGGGCTGGCTGGCCCTGGAGTGCCGGCTGCGCGGCGAGCCGGTGCGGGCGCTGCAACAGGCCGCCACCGTGCTCCGGCACGCCGAGCCGAAGCGGGCGGCGGCGTGAGCGCCGGCACCGCCGCCGACGACGCGCCCCCGGTCGGCCCGGCCACGGCCCGGGACCTCGGGGCGCTGCGCCGGCTGGCGGTCGCCACCCTCGACGGCAACTGGGAGCACGACCACACCGTCCCGTCGCGCACCCTCTACCCGCACCAGTGGAGCTGGGACTCGGCGTTCATCGCGATCGGGCTGGCCACGGCGCGTCCCGACCGCGCCTGGCGGGAGCTGCGCACCCTGTTCGCCGCCCAGTGGGCCGACGGTCGGGTGCCGCACATCGTGTTCAACCCCGCGCTGCGCGCGGGGTCGTACTTCCCCGGGCCCGGGTTCTGGGACTCCGCCCGCGCCCCGGGCGCGCCCGCCGTGGCCACCTCCGGCATCGTCCAGCCGCCCGTGCACGCCCTCGCCGCCTGGCTGGCGTACCGGCGGACGCCGTCCGAGCGCAGCCGGGCGGAACTGGCCTGGCTCTACCCCCGGCTGGTCGCCCAACAGCGCTACCTGACCGGCCGGCGCGACGTCGGCGGGGCCGGGCTGGCCTGCCTCGTGCACCCCTGGGAGTCCGGGCTGGACAACAGCCCCGCCTGGGACCCGCCGCTGGCCGCGGTGCCCGCCGACGAAACGGTCATGCGGGCGTACCGGCGGCACGACACCGCCCACGCCGACGCCGCGCACCGCCCCACCGACCTCGACTACGCGCGGTACGTCGCGCTGGTCGACGCCTACCGGACGGGCCGGTACGGCGACGACGGGCTGGCCGGGCGGCACCCGTTCCTGGTGGAGTGCCCGCTGTTCAACACCGCGCTGGGGCTCGCCGAGCACGCCCTCGCGGCCATCGCCCGCGCGGTCGGCGGCGACCCCGGCCCGCACCGCGAGCGGGCGGCCCGGATCACCGCGACCCTCGTCGACCGGCTGTACGACCCGGCAACCGGTGCCTTCCACCCCCGGGACCTGCGCACCGGCCGGCTCGTGCCGGCCCGCACCGCGCTCGGCCTCGCCCCGCTGGCGCTGCCCGACCTGCCGCCCCGGCAGGTCGCCACGGTGCTCGCGGAGGCGTGCTCGCCCCGGTTCGGGCTGGCCGCGCGGATGGACCGGCCGCTGCCCAGCCACGACCGGACCGCCCCGGACTTCGAGCCGCTGCGCTACTGGCGGGGGCCGAGCTGGATGAACCTCAACTGGCTGCTGTGGCGGGGGCTGCGCACCCACCACCGGCTCGACCTCGCCGCCGGGCTGCGCGAGTCCATGGTGGACCTGGTAGCGACGGCCGGCTGCCACGAGTACTTCCACCCGGACACCGGGGCCGGCCTCGGCTCACCCGCGTTCGGCTGGACCGCCGCCCTGCTCCTCGACGTCCTCGCCGACGAGTCGGCCGTCGACTGAACCGCCGGCCGGTCTCTCGGCCGGACGTTTGCCGGGGGTCTTCCTCAGCGCCGTTTGGCCTTCGGACCGGCCGGGCAGAACGACTGGCGTGACTGCTGCCGATGAGCCTCTCACCATCGTGTTCAGACGCTCTGTGGGCCGTGAAATCGTCCATCTGGCGATCGCGCTCCCCGCCGTGGTAGGAGCAGGTGTGGCCATCAACCTGGCCGCGGGCGACAAGTGGTGGGACGGGCTGTGGATGCCGCTCCTGTGGTTCTTGACCTTCCGGTCCGCCATGCGTCTGGCCCGTCCATCGGCCTCCGGCCACCAGGCACGGCTGCCCTTGCGGCTCACCGGAGAGCACCTCACAGTGACGGGTCCGGGCGAGCGCATCCTGGCCATCGAGTGGTCGAACATCGCTCGCGCCGAGATCAAGGGTCGGTGGAGGACGTTCCTGGTGATCGAGCCGGCCGACCCGGACCGGACCCGACCCCCGCTCAAGCGGTGGGAATGGGCGGGGCATGGGCAGAGCCGGCCATACGAGATCCTGGTCCCACTCGCATACATGAGCCCCGGGCGTGACCTGCTTCGGCGCGAACTGGCCCACCGCCTGCCCGCCCCCGCCGCCCAATCCGAGCACGCGGCGTAGGCCCGTCACCGTTCGCAGTGGACTTCTTCGCGTACCCGCTCAGATCGGTCAACGGCGCACCCGATAGCGCAGGTGAAGCACCCGGTTGCCGTGAACCACCACGTCAGGATCCTCCAGCCGGTGCTGCGCGTGGACCGACCCGAAGTAGCGCTTGCCGGACCCGAACACCACGGGTACGACGTCCATGCGCACCTCGTCGACCAAACCCACGGCAAGCACCTGGCCACCGACGTCGCCAGCGGCGACCTCGACCATGCGGTCACCCGCAAGCTCCTGCGCTTTGGCCACGGCTGCCTCGACGCCGTCGACGAAGTGAAACGGCGCCTCAGGGTCCCAGCCCTCGGGCTCCGGCCGGTGCGTCACGACGACCACGTGGTCGATCCCGCCCGGCGGCTTCCCGTCCCAGCCGTCCGTCAGGTCGAAGACGTGGCGGCCGACGATTGTCACCCCGATCTGGTCCCAGTACGGCCGGGTGTAGTCGTAGGACGTCTGCGACACCTTCAGCTCGCCGCTCTCGTCCAACGGGACGTCACCGTTGGACAACCAGTCGAACAGCGGTCCGGGCTGGTCATTTTCGTCCGCGATGAAGCCATCCACCGACACCGAGCTGTACATGACCACCTTGCCCACGGGGTTCTCCTCTGCCTTGGGTTCCCCAAATTAGCGCGTAGTGAGCTGTCGCTCTTGTAAGAAATCAATCGGCCGGCAGCGGCCAGCTGTCCAGCACGTGGCCGGGATGTTCTTGCAGGAACCGCCGCCGGACTTCGACGTATCGAGTCGGCGTGAGCCCGGTGAACGCCCGGAACTCGTGGCCGAAGTGGGCCTGGTCGAAGTAGCCTGCGCCACCGGCGAGGTCGCCCCAGTCGATCGGTCCGGCGGGGTTGATCGCGAACACGGTGGCGGCGAAGCGGTAGGTGCGGGCCAGCCGCTTCGGCGTGACGCCGATGAGCTCCTTGAACCGCTGTGCCAGATGAGTGCTGCTGACACCGGCTGCCACGCTCAGGTCGCCAATCGCCACCGCCCCGCTGGTCGCCGCGAGGACGCTGCTCGTATGGCGGACAAGCCCCAGGCCGGCGGTCTCGCACAGCCGTCGCATCAGCTCCTCCTCGAGCAGCGTCAGCATCTCGTGCGGTCCGTCCGCCGTGGCCAGCCGGTCGCGCAGCTCAGCAATGGCGGGCCGGCCCCAAACCTGCTCTACCGTCACCGGCCGGTCACACAGCTCGGCCGCAGGCATCGGCAGGAACGGCGCCAGCCCCCACGGCTTGAAGTGCACGCCGACGGACCGGGTCCGGTGTGGGTAGCCGAACTCCAACGCGCGGGTGGGCATGGTGACCACGCAACCGTCGGCGTACTCGGCCGTCTCGATGTCGGTGCCGGCGCGGATGCGGAACGGCGCCCCGAGGTTGACGATGAGCAACGCCGACGGCATCGGCGGCAGCGTCAGCCGGGCGTACGGCGGCGCACCCTTCAGGTAATAAAGGTCGTCGATCAGCCCGTCCAGCGGCGGTCGCGGCACTCTGGACACGTACTCCACGCCCACAGCATCGCAGACGCCATCAGCGTCACCGATGACACTCTGCATTGTGAAGAGCCCGCTTACCGGGCGTTCGAGGAAGCGACGCAGCGTCGTCCTGGTGGCGAGCCAGAGCCGTCACTCATATCCCATGGCCGGAATGACCTTGCCGAGTGCTTCTTCGATGAACTCGCGGGTACCGTAGTCGAATTGGTCGTTGCGGTTTGTCAGCTTGTGCGACTGAAACGTCGAAGGGGTGGCGAAGTCGTCGACGCCGAGCCGTTCGAACAGGACGCGGCGCTGCCCGGGCCACTCGGCTGCGAGATCTTCTGCTTTCACCTCGATGTATCGCCTGCCCGTCAGGTCGACCGTGTTCTTCCAGGTGAGCCATCGGTGGTAGACCGGCTTGAGGTAGGCGAGCGCGCCGTCGACGGTGGTCGGTGCCCATGGCTGGGCCAGGTGGGATGCGAGCACTGAGACCGGGTGACGCTTGATGTGCACGATGGTCGCTTCGGGGACCAGCTCCCAGAGGAACTCCATGCACAGCAGGTTGAACGGTGTCTTCTCGCACCAGGTCGGCTTGCCCGCGTCGACGGCTGCTCCGCTGAACAGGGTGTCGATCAGGCCCCGCAGGATTCCGAGCAGTTCGCCCCGGTCGCTGAAATACCTGGGAAGTACCCGCCGGCGGCTCAGCGGCTCGAACGGCCCGGCAGGCCGGTCGGCGTTCCCGAAGCCTTCCGCGGGCGCACGTTCGTCGTATGTGTACGCGATCAACTGCGGCCAGAGCTGTTGCACCGCGTCCCGGTAGCGCCGCTCGCCGACCAGCTCGGGAACGGTTTTCCCGCGATCGTCGCGCCGGCCGGGCACTCGTACGGTGAGGAAGTCGCTCAGCCGATGCAGGGCGTCCTCACCGACGGTGGGGTCGTATCGATCGGTGAGCGCGTCGGCCAGGTCCCGCAGGCCACCGGGGTCGACGAGAAACCGGGTCTCCATGGGAATCCGATGGATCAGCGGATGTTCGCCGATGATGTCGGCGATCCGTGACGTTCCCGAACGACCCGTACCCGCAACGAAGATCGGTGAGGGGGAAGGCATGCGAGCAGTAAAACTCTCAGCCCGACGCCTGTGCAAGCCATTTGCCCCCTTTCCCCAATTCACCCCGTTGACCCGTCGGTCCTATGAGCAGGCAGCACGACGCGGACATCCAGTGCTACGAATTGTCCACGTCGGAGTGTCGAACAGACGCCGGCTCGGCGGGTCGCCACGTTGGTGCGGTCTCCTGCAACACGGTGTCGATCAGGCGAGTTATGCCCTGCTCACCAACGATGGCTGTCGGGTCCTGCTCGTACTGCTGAACGGCCTGCCGCACGACCGTCAACGATGGGTCTCTGTCGAGTGCCCACCGTGCGGCTTGCGCCTTGGAGCAGTGCACGTTGTCTACCGCGAATCGCCAGATGCGGCAGGCGGTGAGCGCCATGAAGGCGGCGTTCTCGGTGTCATCGGTGAGCGACCGCCAGGTCATCAACCAGTGCCTGCCACGATCAACGATCCAGCCGGGCGGAACAGGTGCGATCACCTCACGCGGTGGAGCGCCCCTGAGAGAGCGCCCGTCCGCGCGTGCCATGGACAACTCAGCAGGCAGATCCGGCGAAGCTGCCACCCGACGTTCGACTTCGAACCCGGTGGACGATCGGTCGTAACGGCCGATGTAGAGCTCCAGGGCAGGCGTCCGGCTCGGCGCGCCGGCGATCTCGGCCGTGACGACATGGACATCGATGCCGGCCGCGCTGCCGAGGTCTGCCTGGCGAACCAAGCGCTCCAGGACCGTCGACTGCGCGTCGGAAAGTCCGCCTTCGATGACGATGAGCAGGTCAATGTCGCTGCTTCCGGCACGGAAGTCGCCAGCCGAGAGCGACCCGTGCAGGATCACTGACCGAACATCAGCACCGACGGTGTCGGCGAAGAGGTCGGCAAGTCGTTCGGCAGCGGTCAAGGCGGACAGTTCGTCAACGTTGGCCATGCAGGTGTTCTACCAGAGGATCTCCAGTGACGTCGGCACGATCAAATGCGCTGTCATCGGCAGAGCCGCGCCATCGCGCTGCTCATTGCCGTGGCGGTCACAGTCGCTGTGTGGCGTCACTACCGGTGGTGAAAGCGTGTCCGGCTTGCGGACGACTTGCCTCCACCCGTCACTCGGCCGCCTCGGTTGGACTCGTAGCCTTCCCCGCGACCGCCTGCTTGCTCAGCGCAGGGCGATGTGGGCGTCGGTGAGGAAGCGGTCGCGGTCGTCGCCGTGGGCGATTGCCGTGTTGTATACGGCGTTGATCGCGGCGACCAGCGGATCGTCGTCCGCGAGGGCGATCAGGGCGGGGAACGCGGCTGCCTGCTGGAGCATCTCGGTGACGCCGCGTGTGCCGAACGCCTTTGGGTTTGGGTGGAGCGGGACGGTGGTGTGCGGCACCTCGGGATCGGACATGAGCCGGTTGAACGCGGCGGTGCCGCTCTGCTCGGTGAAGGATCGGGGCAGTGGACGGTCGGCCTCGGCGTCGGCGAGCGCGTCGGCGATCCACCCGATCTGCTCCAGCCCGGCCACCCGCATCGCGCGCCGGGCCGCCCAGCAGGCTGCCTCCCGCTGACGTGCGGCGGGCAGCGCGTCGATGCGGTCGAGTAACGGGCGGTCGATCCGGGCCAGGGACTGCGCCTGGCTGAGGAGCCCACGGACACGGTCCGACGGCGGAGCACCTCCCCACCGTTCGGCGTCGTGCTCGGCCTGCCAGCGGCGGGTCTTCTCGGCCAGCGCGGTCGCCTCGACGGCCCGCTCACGCAACGTTTCCATCCACGGATACGACCCGGCGTTGTCGAGCAGATGGTCCCAGATCAGGCCGAGGGCGAAGGCGTGCCGGCCCAGTACTCCCTCGTGCCGCAGCGTGAAGCCGTCGGGACCGGACGTCAGCCGTACCGTGCTCGGCTCGTCGTCGGGCAGCGTGGCCAGCGGTTGCGGAAAGATCGGCTTGTCGGCGGTGGCCCACGACCACATGAGGGTCTCGCCGTCTACCCGCTCCAGCCGGACCTCCAGGTCGCCGGCGGGCAGCACCCCCACCGAGACCTCGACCGGCGCGGGCCGGTAGCGGACCACCGCCACCCGGGTCAGGCCGGTGTCGTCCTCGTACGGGTCAGGTGGCAGCGGCGGCAGGATGGCCGGACGGCCGGACGGGCGCGGTACCAGCGACAGCATCGCCCACTCGGCGCCCTTCGCCGGCTTCTGCTCCCAGTCGCGGCCCCCCGGGGCGGCCAGCACGGTGCGCCATGGCGTCTCCTCGGACACCGCCCAGATGTGCAGCTCGTGCCGCTCGGGCGGGTCGTCGTCGGTGCGTTCGGGCTGGTGCAGACGGTCGCGTGCGTGCACCCGCACCCGGATCAGCCCGCGCGGGACGGCGACGTCGGTGAGGGCCTCCGCGAAGCCGCCCATCAGGCCGACGACCGACAGTCGGCCGCTGGGACTCCAGAGGGTCACCTCGCTGATCGCGTCCCAGCCGACGCCGACCTCCGTCGGAGGCCCGGGCAAGACACGAACGCGTGCCTCGATCCAGCCGGTGTGTACGCCGCAGAAGCCAATGAACTGATACGGCCCGCCGACGTGCAGCAGGTTGTCGCCGAGGGTGTAGATCTCCGTACCGGATGCGCCCGGCACGGCGGACACCTCATATTGGCTGTAGTCGACGAACAGCCGCGCCCAGTCAGTCACGTATGCCGGAGTTCGATGATCTGCGCCAGGCACATCGTCCACTCCCAGATCCTACGGCCGTCGTCATCGGACCTATCCAGCACGGGATCGATGGGAAGTTCTTGGTGACACACCCGTGAAGGAACTGGCCTGGGGCGGCTGCGGGCAGGGGCGGCCGGACCATCCAGGTCGGGATCTCACCCCGTACGAGTGGGACCGGAAGCCCCTGGCCCCGCTGAACCCTGGCCACGGGTCGGCATGCTCACCGTCGCTGCCTCTGGTCGACGTGGAATCCGGCGCGGGCGGCTGCCGCCCCGGCTGACCCCGCGCTACCGAGATCGTTCGCTCGTCCGAGGAGGCGCGAGGTCAGAACCTGCGGTGACGACCTACTTGCCGGCTACCCGGCGCAGTTCGGCAAGGGTCGATGCGGCTAAGTCTCGTAGTGGCGCGAACGCTGCCGGTTCGGCAGCAGCGAGTGCCTCAAGGTGCTGTACGCCCTCCGCCGTCAGCGCCACGATGTCGTTGCTCGTATCGCCCACGACAAGTCCCACCACACCAGCGCCCAGAAGCGACTTGGCGAGTTTGGGAAGGTAGGCGTCGCGGTTGGCGGCGGCCAGCCCTCGGTAGAGGTGGATGGCTTCTTCGCTGGCGGCCCGAGCTTCGGTGTAGAGGCCGGCTTCCGCGAGTCGGACCGCGTGGTTGTTCACGGACCAGGCGAGGTCGGGGAGGTGGGCGTCGCGGTTGGTGGCGGCCAGTTCCCGGCGTAGGTTGACGGCTTCCTCGCTGGCGGCCCGAGCTTCGGTCTGGAGGCCGGATGCCGCGAGATGGAGCGCGTGGTTGTTCACGGATGTGGCGAGTTTGGGGAGGTGGGCGTCGCGGTTGGTAGCGGCCAGTTCCCGGCATAGGTTGACGGCTTCTTCGCTGGCGGTCAGGGCTTCGGTGCGGCGGCCGGCTTCCGCGAGTCGGACCGTGTGGTTGTTCACGGCCATGGCGAGGTTGGGGAGGTGGGCGTCGCGGTCGGTGGCGGCCAGTTCCCGGCATAGGTTGACGGCTTCTTCGCTGGCGGTCAGGGCTTCGGTGCGGCGGCCGGCTTCCGCGAGCTGGACCGCGTGGTTGTTCACGGACATGGCGAGGTCGGAGAGGTGGGTGTAGCGGTTGGTGGCGGCCAGTTCCCGGTAGAGGTGGATGCCTTCTTCGCTGGCGGTCAGGGCTTCGGTGCGGCGGCCGGCTTCCGCGAGTCGGACCGCGTGGTTGTTCACGGATGTGGCGAGGTCGGAGAGGTGGGCGTCGCGGTCGGTGGCGGCGAGTTCTCGGCGTAGGTTGACGGCTTCCTCGCTGGCGGCCAGCGCTTCGGCTCGCCGACCCACCTCCTTCAGCCGCAGAGTATGACGGTTGAGCCAGGCCGCGCGTATCTGCGGAGGTGTCGTTGGTGGCAGGGCGCTGAGGACCCTGGCGGTCAACGCCTCCGCGATCTCACCCAGCTCCAGGGACGGGTAAGGCACCTGCTCCGCCCACACGCGGGCCCATTCGGGATCGATCGTGGTTGTCGTGAGCAGGTTCGCTACGCGGGGGGCGAACCTGCCCGGGAACTGCGTCCCGATCTGTAGCACCGCCTCGGTCATCACCGGCACGTCAGCACTCAACGCTACCTCGATCACTCCGACCGCGTCCGGCTGATGCGCACACGCCCGGCCCAGCAGCGTCAAGGCCCGCACCGCCTGCGACCTGGGCAGTCCCGAGAACACCGCCACCTGCTCGGCCGGTGCGCAGTCGCGCAACACCGCCACCGCCAGGCCCTCCGCGAGTAGGTCCGGCTGCAGGGTTCCCAACGCCCCACCCGACCCCACCGGCGGATACAGGTTCCGCAGCCACCGCACGAGGCCGTCCACCACCGGTGCCGGCGTGTCCTCGTTCAGCAGCGGTGCCCGGCGTACGATGCCCGCCGCCTGCTCGTCGTCGTCGGCACCGAGGAGCGCAGCGATGCCCACCACCTGACGCAACACCGCGTCCCGGGAGGTCGCATCATCGGCAGCGAGCAGTCCGGCGCGGCGGGCGCACCCACGCCAGTAGCGCGCCTCGTGGCTGACCACCTCGGCCAGCACGTCGTAGCGGCCCCCGTCCCGTGGCCCGCCGAGGACCGCCACCAACGCCTCGGCGTGCAACCGCAACACCGGCGTATCCGAGTCGTGGGCCAGCGGCGTGAACTGCACCGGCGGCGCGTACCGAAGGTGGTCGGCGAACTGTCCCACCGCATCCGCCACGATCTCGGACGGGTCGCGTTCCTCGACGCCTGCCGGAAGCTCGATCACGTGCGCGGGCATCGTCAGCGCATCCACCAGGTGCGCCTGTTCGGGGTACGCGGCCGACAGGGTGGACCACCACAGCCCGGCGGTGCGGGCCAGCAGCAGCACCCGCACACCCCCGGCCTGTTGCGCCGTACACAGCAGAGCCGCCAGTGATGCCGGGTCGCGGGTCTCGGCGTAGTCGACCACCAGCAACAACCGGGCGGGAGCCTCACCATCGGCGACCAGTTGCGCCACCCGTGCTTCCCCCTGTGGCGCCACCGGCCACCACGTCCAGCCCGCCATGCCGGTCGCGAAGTGTCGGGCCAGACGGGTCTTGCCCACGCCGCCGCCCCCGACCACCAGGCGCACGGGCGACGCGTCCGGGTCCGCACACCACGCCTGCAACTCCCGCAGGACCCAGCCCCGGCCGAAGAACCGAATCACCGCCGCCTGGGGGTGCAACAACCACGCCACCGAGGCCGGGAGTTCCGCCACCAACACACCGGCCACGACCCGGCCCTGCCGCTCGCGCCGCTCTCGCCGAGCCGTCACCCACTGCCCTACGGATGGGCCGAACCCACCTGCAACGGCCGCCGTAGCGCCCGCGACGACCGTCCACCCCGCCTTGTCGTCGGCGACCAACGCCCACACCGCCACTCCGGCCACACCCGCCGGCACCCCGGCAGCCAGGAACCGCCACCACAACCCGCCAAGCCGGCCGCGTTCCATGCCCGCACCCTACTCAAGGCGATCGAGCCAACACACCGACGAACATCCGGCGGCGACCTCCGCCCATCGGCGCGACGAGCCGGTACGCGCGGAACGAGGCCCGCCCCGGGCCGGTCCCGGGGGAGGGGAACCGGACCGGGGCGGGCGGTCGGGGAGGGCTACCGGGGCGCGCGGACCCAGGACAGGAAGCGGTTGGTCAGGTCGCGTGGCGGGGCCGACGGGTTCAGCGACGTCAGGTGAACGTTCGCCTCCTCCTTGAGCATCGCCAGGTAGAACAGCAGGGCCGTCCGGTTGCCCTGGTACTCGGCCAGCAGCGACAGCCGCGCCGGGCCGCACGGCCAGGGGGCCCCGCAGCGTCTGCACAGCCAGAGAGGACGGATCGGGAGGTGCTGGCTGCCGTGCATCAGCGGTACCGCAGCGCGGTCGCCCGCGCCTCTTCGTCGCTGATCGGCAGGAACCACAGGAACCGTTTCACGATCTCGGGCGGGGTCGGGCCCTCGGGTCGGCCCCGCAGGTCGCGGATCGCCGGGCCGAGGAACAGCGTGAAGCCCGCCAGGAGCGCGCCGCGAAGGTGGTCGTCCATCGGCAGATTCCGCCACACCGAGCACGGGAACGGCTCGCCGTCGGCTTCGCACAGCCAGAGGGGGCCCGCCGCGCAGTGCAGTTCCAGCGCCAGCGGGGCGGGAGTCGACTTCACCACTGGCCCCCGTTCGCGCGCCATGTCTCCGTCCAACCGCGCGGCTTGCCGGTAAGGCCGACCCGCGTCGCCACGTCGTTACGCGGTACTCGCAGCGGCGGGATCATCGGGCCGACGAGCGGGGGGTCGTACCGTGCGGGCTTCTGCTCGGGCTTCTGCTCGGGCTCGATCTTCGGCTCGCGCTTCTCCTTTCCGGCCCTGCCCTCCCGGCACACCTGGCACGCGCAGTGCCGGCCGCGATAGGCCCGGTGACGTCCTCCTCGGTACGACATGACTCTCCCTCGTCCGTCGAGATTGGAGAGGGGGCCGCCTGCTCGGCTCGGTGCGGAAGGACCGGGCGGCCCCCTCGACAAACGCGAGCCGGGAACCTGTCAGCCGACCCGCGCCGTCCTGAAAACACCTTGCCCTCCGGATGTAGACGACTACACCCCGTAGATATAGGTTCTGGAGACGTTAAGGACGTCCGGCGAGAGGTGAGCATGAATCACGCACTACGGGCAGCGATGACCGCCGCAGGCCAGACCGTCGAGAGTCTTGCCGGCCAGGTCGGCGTGGACCCGAAGACAGTCGCACGGTGGGTCACGCCGGGGCGGGTCCCCCACCCGCGCCATCGTGCCGCTGCAGCCGTCGCGCTTGGGCGAGAGGTGGAGGACGTTTGGCCGGACGTTTTGAAACGGCGCGAACCCGCGTGGTTGCGGCCGTGGGTGGAGACTGAGGCTCAGGCGAGCGCCTTGCGTGCTTTCCAGGTAGCCGTGATTCCGGGTCTGTTGCAGACCCCCGACTACGCCTCGACGGTGCTCGGTAGCGGTCCCCTGGGACAGGAGGAGGTTGCGGACTACGTCGAGACGCGCTTGCGCCGCCGGGCGGCTGTCCTGGACCGGAAGAAGCCGCCGCTCTTCATCGCTGTCATTGACGAGTTCGCGCTTCGCCGCGGGGACCCTGAAGTCATGCATCCGCAGTTGGACCATCTGGTCACGATGGCGCAGCGGCCCAACGTTCTCCTGCATGTACTGCCGCTGGATGCGGGCATCCACCCTGGGCAGGCCGGGCCGTTCGTCATCGCTACGACAGATGATGGCGACGTGGCGTACCTGGACGACCAGGCTGCGGGGCGGTTGACAAAGGAGACCGCCGCTCTTTGGTTGGTCTGGGATACGCTTCGATCGGTGGCGCTTCCACGCCGCCAGACCATCGACTTCTTGAGGGCGAGATCGTGGCTGACCTGACTCGCGCCCAGTGGCGCAAGAGCACCCGAAGCAGCTCCAACGGCGGCGACTGTGTCGAGGTCGCCGACAATCTTGCGGGCATCGTCCTCGTCCGCGACACGAAGGACCGCGACGGCGGGACGCTGGCTTTCGCACCGGCCGCCTGGACGGGGTTCGTCGACCTCGCGAAGAGGGTCGGCCCCGTCGGCTGACGTACCGACGCAGAACGGCCCTCGGCTGCCCTGCCCGCGCCGGGACGGAGGCCGTGTTCGCCACCCTCCGCGAGGCGGTCACCGTGCGGGAGTTCCAGGAGATGGCGGCACCGTCGCCGGAAGGCGGGGGCGGCGGGCCTCGGCCGCGGCGAGGGGGGCTGACCGGGGCGAGTTCAACCCACCGAGCCCCTCTGTCTCCGGTACACGTCAACACGGCGCTTGTCCTCGGCGACGTCGGCAGTGGCAGGCAGACTGACCAGATGACAGGTTTGGGGATCGTGCGGGCCTACAGCGATGACGAGGGTTGGGGGATCATCGACGGGCCAGACGTGCCCGGCGGTTGCTGGGTGCACTTCTCGGCGATCGCGACGAACGGGTATCGGCAGCTCAGCCCAGGGCAGAGCGTCTCGTTCCTGGCCGAGGCGGCAGTCCAGGACGGATTCGCGTACCGGGCGGTAAAGGTGTGGACGGACGACACCGAACCGAACGACCAACGACGAGAAGACGTCGAGTCCAACGCCTACCGCAGCACACTGACTCTGACCTTCGACGAATCGCCAAGGACCGACAGGCGCTGACCCTCAAGAAAACCACTCCGGCGCTGCCTTTGGCTGCGGACGGAATACCGCAGGTGGGAGCGATCCGCGGCGAAGCCCGCTCCCGGGCACAGTCACTGGACCTCATCAAGGAGGCGGCGGCATCATGGACATGAGCCAGGCGCAATGGCGCAAGAGCACGAAGAGCGGCAACAACGGCGGATCGTGCGTCGAGGTAGCCGACAATCTCGCGGGCATCGTCCTCGTCCGCGACACGAAGGACCGCGACGGCGGGACGCTGGCCTTCGCGCCGCCCGCCTGGGCGGGGTTCGTCGACCTCGTGAAGAGGATCGGCCCCGTCGCCTGACGAACCAGCGCAGATCGGCAGTAAATGGATCGCATCACCGGCACCGTCATGTGACTCTTGCCGCGTGGCCCAACCCATCCTGCGCACCGACCGCCTCCTGCTGGTTCCTCTCGCCGACCGGCACATCGAGGCGGAAGTCCAGCTCGACTCCGACCCGGAGGTGCTTCGCTACCTCTACGGCCGGGCGCGGTCCAGGGACGAGGTGGTCGAGTCCCACGCGCGGAGGATTGCCCTGGCCGACAAGGTGGACGGCCTGGGCTTCTGGATGGCGTTCGGGTCCGATGGCGGCGCGCGTGGCTCGACGCCCCCGGCCCGCGAGGACGAGGGCGAGTTCGTCGGGCTCATGATGCTTCCTCCGGCGCATGGCCCCGACCAGCCCGACGACCCGACCGTCGCGGAACTCGGTTACCGCCTCGCCCGTCGGTACTGGCGGAAGGGCTTGGCCAGCGAGGCGTCCCGCGCCCTGCTGCGGCACGCCTTCGACACCGTCGGGCAGGGCCGGGTGATCGCGCAGACCATGGCCGTGAACACCGGCTCCCGGGGCGTGCTGGAGGCCGTCGGCATGCGGTACGTGCGCACGTACTTCCCGACCTGGGACGACCCGCTGCCGGACACGGAACTGGGTGAGGTCGAGTACGAGATGACCCACGCGATGTGGGCGGCGTACCGCACGCGCCCGTCCTGACTCCGGGGCGTCCGACGGCCCCCGCCCCCGGGTGATCGGCGGCGGGCGGAGGCCACGGCGTCGATGCCGGGTCGGTCGCCGCCGCCCGGCGGGTCCGGGGGATGCCGGACTCGCCGGGCAGCGGGACCGCACTGCTATCCGGCGTACGTCTCGAACTCGGCAACCTTTGGTGTGCCGGTCGAGCTGGTGATCTCGAAGGTGACCTTGGTGAGCGCTGTCGGGGGGAAGGTGATGGTGCCCGCCCCGCTGCCGGAGGTCAGGACGGCACCGGTCCCGCCGTTGGTGACCCGCCAGGACCCGATGTTGCCCACGGCCCCCGACGCCTCACGGATGATGATCCTTGACACCGTGGTGGGGGAGCCCCACTTGATCGAGATGGAGCCGGTCGAGCCGGCGGGCGACCAGTAGGTGCTCATCTCGCCGTCCCGCACGTTGCCGTAGCTCGTGCCGTTGGCCTTGCTCGACCCGTCGGAGCCGGCACCGATGCTGAGGTTGGTCCCGCCGGGGTTCGTCGGTCCCGGATTGGGAGTGGTTGGCCTCGGCGTGGGGGTGGTCGGCGTCGGCGACGGCGTCTGCGGCGAGCAGCTGCCGTTGGACTCCTTCAGGCCCGTGTTGGCACCCGCCGTCTGGCGGACGACGTCCGGCACGCAGCCGGCCCCGTCGAGGCTGTAGGAGTACGGGATGCTGACGGTGGTGTTGGACTGCGGGTTGGGGCCGGCGGGGTTGTTGTCGGTGCCGGGGCTGGACCAGGTGACGTTGTCGAAGACGTTGCCGCTGACCTGCCAGTAGCCGGCCTCGCTGGTGTAGAAGGTGCCCAGGACGTCCTTGGAGTTCTTGAAGTAGTTGTTCTCCACCTTGGCCTTGGCCCCGGCGCGGGAGTTGATGCCGGACTCGTGCAGGCTCACGTAGGAGTTGTTGTAGATGTGGGCGATGCCGCCGCGCAGCAGGGGCGTGCGGGAGTCGATGTTCTCGTACAGGTTGTGGTGGAACGTGACGAAGCCGTTCGAGCGGTCGCTCTCACTGGAGCCGATCAGGCCGCCTCGGCCGGAGTTGCGCAGGGTGCTGTAGGACAGGGTCACGTACTGGACGTTGTCCTTCATGTCGAACAGGCCGTCGTACCCCTCCGACTCCCCGCCGGAGGCCTCCAGGGTGACGTGGTCGACCCAGACGTTGCGGACGGTGCTCTCCATGCCGATGGCGTCGCCACCGTTGGACGTGGGCGAGCCCGACTTCTTGACGTTCCGGACGGTCACGTTCCGGATGATGATGTTGCTGGAGTCGCGGATGTGGATGCCGAGCTGGTCGAAGACGGCTCCGGTGCCGACCCCGATGATCGTGACGTTGCTGATCTGCTTGAGTTCGATCACGCCGGCGGCGGTGTTGCAGCTGTCACCCGACACCTTGCTGGTGTTGCCGTGGTTGATGGTCCCTGTGACCTCGATGATGATCGGGGTGCTGCTGCTGGTCCGGTTGCACAGGGCCGTGTGGATCGCGGTCCCCGTGGTGGCCCGTACCGTCTGGCCGCCCGCACCGCCGGTGGTCCCGCCGTTCTGGGTCGCGTACCCGGTGGCGCTGCCGGCCGCCGCCGACGCCTGGGGTGTCGGCAGTGCCACACCGATCGCGACCCCGACGGCCGCTGTGGCCAGCGCCGCCTGGAGCCGCAGTGCGACTGGTCGTCTCATTGTCGCCTCACCTTCGTCCTCGAATGCTGGATGTCGCTGCTGCGTACGTGTCGGTCGAAGCGGAACCCGGCGAAATGCCCGCCGTCGCGGTGCAGTGATCCGAAATCGGCCTGGCGGCATCGGTGGCAGCACCGGTTGCGCAGCGACGGCTGGGCAGAGTCGCCGCAGGTGCCGCGATGATCGCCCCCCGTCGGGGACGATCCGCAGGTGCCTGGAAAGCGCTTTCCACCGTGAGGATAGGGATTCATCTATCTATGTGGCAAGGCCTCGTCCGGATTGCAGCACTATGGACAGCTCCACCTGAGTTGCGATTGCCGTCCGGCGGCACCGGCCCCCGTCGGCGAGCCCTTCTGAGCTGCCACTCAGGACATGCCGGATGGAAAAACCCCCGGCCAGCAGGGACTTTGGCCGCAAAATTACTGGCGGGTACCCGTAAATCCAAGATCCTCTACGCGCTAGAGGACTGATCGGGTGGATCTGGCCAGCCGTCCCGGGCGGGCCTCGTCGGCTCTTCGGTCCGACTCCAATCGATGATCTTGCAGCCCGGTTGTAGGCCCATATGCTGCATCCATTGTGTAGTCCTGGGGGGGGATCGTGATCACAGTGACCGGATGCCGCACGCCCGTCGACGGTGTCGCGACCCGCGCCCGCTGACATGGAAAAACACGCCATCATCGATCGATTCGCCCGCCTCGCGGCCGAGGTTCCGGCCCGTCCGGCGATACTCGGCGAGGGCCCTGCGGTCAGCTACGCCGACCTCGCCGCCGCCGCCGGGGGGCACGCCGCGCTCCTCGCCGCCGCCGGGGTCCGCCCCGGCGACCGCGTCGCCCTGCTCACCCCGCACGGCGTGCCCACCGTCGCGGCGCTCCTCGGCGCGCTCGCCGCCGGCTGCGCGTACGTGCCGCTGGACCCGGGCTTCCCCGTCGACCGGCTGCGGCACATGCTCGCCGCCGCCGACGTGCGCACCGCGCTGGCCGCCCCGGAGCACCGGGAGCTGGCCGCCCGGCTCGCCGCCGACCGCCCCGGCACCGCCGTGCTGACCACCGACGCGGTGGCCCCCGCGCCGCTGCGCCCGACCGTCGTCGACCCGGACGCGCTGGCGTACGTGCTGTTCACCTCCGGCTCGACCGGGCTGCCCAAGGGAGTCGGGCAGACCCACCGCAACCTCGCCCGCGTCGTCGACAACCAGATCGACACCCTGGCCGTCGGCCCGGACGACCGGCTCAGCCTGCTCGCCTCGTTCAGCTTCGACGCGGCCATCCCCGACCTGTATCCGGCGCTGCTCACCGGCGCCGCCGTCGTCCCGGTCGACCTGCGCCGGCACGGCCTCGCCCACGCCGTCGACCAACTCGTCCGGCACCGGGTCACCGTCTACCACTCCACCCCCACGGTGTACCGGTTCCTGCTCGACGCCCTCGGCGACCGGCGGCTGGACGCGGTCCGGGCGGTGCTGCTCGGCGGTGAGCAGGCCACCTTCGCCGACGCCGCCCGGGGCCGGGACCGGTTCGCCCCCGGCTGCGTGCTGGTCAACGGCTACGGCGCGACCGAGATGACGTTCGCCGCCCGGTACGCGCTGCCGCTGGCCGCCGCCGACCCCGCCGCCACCGGCCCGCTGCCGATCGGCACCGCGCTCCCCGGCTACGAGGTGCACCTCGCCCCGGCCAGCGGCGAGATTCCGGCCAGCGGCGAGAACCCGGCCGGCGGCGAGATCGTGGTGCGCGGCCGGCACGTCGCCCCCGGCTATCTCGACCGGGCCGACGACCGGTTCACCCGGGAGCCCGACGGGGTGTGGTCGTACCGGACCGGGGACCTCGGCGCGCGGCTGCCCGGCGGCGAGCTGGTCTGCCTCGGCCGGCTCGACCGGCAGGTCAAGGTGCGCGGGTTCCGGGTCGAGCTGACCGAGATCGAGGCCGTCCTCGCCGCCCAGAGCGGCGTCGGTGCCGTCCGCGCCATCGCCCGCGACGGCGAGCTGCTCGCGTACGCCCGACCGGCCGGCGGGCCCCTCGACGCGGCGGCCCTGCGTGCCGCCCTCGCCCGGCGGCTGCCGGAGTACGCGCTGCCCCGCGCCGTCGTGCTGGTCGACGAGTTCCCGCTCACCGTCACCGGGAAGATCGACGAGCGGGCGCTGCCCGACCCCGCCCGGGACGTCCCGGCGGGGGAGGAGCCGGCCACCGCCACCGAGCGGGCCGTGCACGACATCTGGTGCGCGGTGCTGGGCCGCCCGGCGGTCGCCCGCACCGCCAGCTTCTTCGACGTCGGCGGCCAGTCGCTGCTGCTCGGCGTGGTCCAGCAGCGCCTCGCCGAGCGGTTCGGGGTGCGCCCGCCCCTGCTGCGGCTGTTCGAGAACCCCACGGTCGAGGCGCAGGCCCGCCTCGTCGACGCCCCGCCCGTGCCCGACCGCGCCCCGGCCGGGCCGACCCCGGCCGCGCCGGTCGCCGCCCGCGAGTACACCGGCGACGAGATCGCGGTGGTGGGGATGGCCGGCCGCTTCCCCGGCGCGGAGGACCTGGGCGCCTTCTGGTGGAACCTCTGCGCCGGGGTCGACGCGATCCACGACCACACCGACGAGGAACTGGCCGACCTGGGCATCGGCCCACGGCTGCTCGCCGACCCCCGGCACGTCCGGGCCACCGGCCGGCTCGACGCCGTGGCCGACTTCGACGCCGCCTTCTTCGCCTTCGGCGCGCAGGAGGCCGCCCGCACCGACCCGCAGCACCGGCTGTTCCTGGAGACCGCGTGGGAGGCCCTGGAGGATGCCGGGCACGACCCGTCGCGGTTCCCCGGGCTGGTCGGCGTGTACTCGGCCACCTCCGCCAACCGGTACTTCCTGTTCCACCTCATGGACAACCCGGCCGTCGTCGGCGACGTCGACCCCGACGACTGGGAGGCCCGGCTGGTCGGCCGGCAGTCCACCGACCACCTGCCCGGCCAGGTCGCGTACCGGCTCGGGCTGACCGGGCCGGCGATGGCCGTGCAGAGCGCCTGCTCCAGCTCGCTGGTCGCGGTCTGCGTCGCCGCCCAGAGCCTCGCCGACTACCAGTGCGACATCGCCCTGGCCGGCGGGGTCAACGTGACCTGGCCCCGGTACCGGCACACCGCCGGCGGGATGGCCTCCCCGGACGGCCGGTGCCGGGCCTTCGACGAGGCCGCCAACGGCTCCGGCTTCGGCTCCGGCGTCGGGGTGGTCGCGCTGCGCCGGCTCGCCGACGCCCAGGCCGACGGGGACCGCGTCTACGCGGTGCTGCCCGGCTGGGCGGTCACCAACGACGGCGCCGACCGGGCAGGCTTCGCGGTGCCCGGCCCCACCGGGCAGTCCGCCGCCGTGGCCGGCGCGCTCGCCGCCGCCGAGGTCGCCCCCGGCGAGGTCCGGTTCATCGAGGCGCACGGCAGCGGCACCCCGCTGGGCGACGCCCTGGAGGTCGCCGCCCTGCACGAGGTGTACGGGGGAGCCGCCCCCGCCGAGTCCTGCGCGCTCGGCTCGGTGAAGACCAACATCGGTCACCTCGACGCCGCCGCCGGCATCGCCGGGCTGATCAAGACGGTGCTCGCCGTCCAGCACGGTGTCATCCCGCCGAACCTGCACTTCACCCGGCCGCACCCGGAGATCGACCTCGCCGGCGGCCCGTTCCACGTGCCGACGAAGGCCCGGGATTGGCCGCAGGTGGCCCGCCGGGTGGCCGGGGTCAGCTCGTTCGGGCTCGGCGGCACCAACGCCCACGTGGTCGTCGAGCAGCCGCCGCCGGTCGAGCCGGCCGCCGCCCCGGACGCGGCGGAGCACCTGCTGCCGGTGTCGGCGCGTACCCCGGCGGCGCTGCGGGCGGCGCTGAACCGGCTGCGGCGGCACCTGGCCGGCGCGGCCCCGGCGCTGCCCGACGTGGC
Source organism: Micromonospora sp. CA-111912 (assembly GCF_050948415.1). NCBI lineage: Bacteria > Bacillati > Actinomycetota > Actinomycetes > Micromonosporales > Micromonosporaceae > Micromonospora > Micromonospora sp. CA-111912. The sequence goes on along the minus strand of NZ_CP192007.1, from coordinate 4,411,996 downwards.
CGCCACCCTCGCGCTCGGCCGCCGGGCCTTCGCCTGCCGGGCGGCGGTCGTGGCGGGCGACCTCACCGACGCCCTGGCCGGCCTGGACGCCCTGCTCGCCGCCGACGCCCCGCCCACCGCAGGCGCCCCACCCACCGCAGGCGTCCTGCCCCCGGCGGGCGGCAGGCTCGCCGCCGGCGGTCGGGTCGCCGGCCCGCCCGGCGAACTGCGCGACCTCGCCGCCGACTGGGTGGCCAGGCGGGACGTCGACCTCACGGCCCTGCACCCCGAGGACAGCGTCCGGCGCACCGGGCTGCCCACCTACCCGTTCCAGCGCCAGCGGTACTGGATCGACCCCCCTCAGAGAGGCATGCGGTGAACTGGTTCGTCTCCGCCGGAAGCCGACCCCAGGCGCCGGTGCGGTTGTTCTGCCTGCCCTACGCCGGCGCCGGCGCGAGCGCGTTCCGCGACTGGCAGCGGGAGTTCGGCACCGACGTCGAGGTGCTGCCGGTGCAACTGCCCGGCCGGGAGAACCGGATCAGCGAGGACCCGAACTTCACCGTCGCCGAGGTCGCCGCCGCGATCGCCGGGCGGGCCGACCGGCCGTACGCGATCTACGGCCACTCGATGGGCGGGCGGGTCGGCTTCGAGGTGGTCCGCGAGCTGCGCCGCACCGGCGGGCCGCTGCCGCTGCGGCTGTACGTGGGCGGCGCGCGGGCCCCGCACGTCGACGACGCCAGCCTCTTCGACGGGCTGTCCCGGGTGGACGACGACGAGCTGCTGCGCCGGCTCGGCGACGGCGGCGGGCTGCCGGCCGGCGTGCTGGAACACCCCGAGCTGGTGGAACTGCTGCTGCCGCTGTTGCGCGCGGACTTCGGCCGGGTGGACAGCTACCGGTACGTCCCGGGCGAGCCGCTGCCGGTGCCGCTCGTGGCGTTCAGCGGGCGGTCCGACCGGGCGGTGAGCCACGCGCAGAGCGTCGCCTGGGAACGGCACACCGCCGCCGGGTTCACCCTGCGCGAGATCGACGGCGGGCACTTCTTCCTGCAAGACCGCCTCCCCGAGTTGGCCGCGACGATCCGCGCCGACCTCACGACCGCCGTCCGGGTCGCCGGCGCGAACGGGACCGCACCGGCCCCGGACGGCACCCCGGCGACGGCCGGCCCGGCTGATTCGAGGGGCGACCAGCAGGCGGCCGGCGCGGCGATCACGACGGACGCGGCGGGGCACCGGGTGCCGCTGGGCGACTCCGGCTGGTCGGTGTGGCGCGACGCGATCCTGCGCACCACCGGCTTCCCCGCCGACGGGCTCACCGCGCTCGGCGCACCGCAGGCCGCCGCCGCGGCCGACGAACTGCTCGCCACCGGGGCCGGCGAGGAGCGGTTCGACAAGGAGCTCGCCGAGGCGCTCACCGCCGCCGCCGGCCGGATCAGCGAGCTGGCCGCCGACCCGCTGCTGCGGGAGGCCGTCACCTGGCAGAACCGCACCGCGCTGCTCGCCCTCGACGGGCTGGCCCGGGGCGGTGCCGACGCTGCCCGCAACGTGCGCCGCCGGGACCGCGAGCGGGCCCTGCTGAAGTACTGGCAGCGCTACTGCGGCAAGAACGAAACCGTCGGCTTCTTCGGCCCGAGCTGCTGGGTCACCCTCGACCCGGAGCTGGCCGAGACCGCCCGGGTGCGCCCCGGCCCGGCCCTGACCCGGCGGCGCTGGGTGTGGTTCGAGTCGTGGGCGCTGACGGCGTACGCCGACCGGATCGGCGCCGACGTCGCGGTGCGCCGATGGTGGCCGCCGATGCTCCAGCCGCACCTGAGCCTGCGCGACCGGTCGGTGCTGCGGCCCGGCCGCCCCCCGGTCACCCTCAGCCCTGTGGAGGCGGCCCTGCTCGCCGCCGCCGACGGGCACCGCCCCGCCCGGGACCTGGTCGCCGACCCGGCCGTCGGGCTGCGCCGCGCCGAGGACGGGTACGCCCTGCTCGACCGGCTGGTCGAGCGGGAGCTGATCACCTGGGACGCCGGCCTGCCCGTCAGCCCGCAGGCCGAGGACCGGCTGCTGGCGCGGATCGACGGCATCGGCGACGAGCTGGTCCGGCGGGCCGCCCGGGAAGGGCTGGACCGGCTGCGGGGCGCCCGCGACGAGGTGGCCGCCGCAGCGGGCGACCCCGACCGCCTGCGCGCCGCCCTCGACCGGCTCGACGAGACGTTCACCGAGCTGACCGGCCAGCCGGCCCGCCGCCGCGCCGGCCACATGTACGCCGGGCGCACCCTCTGCTACGAGGACACCGCCCGCGACCTCGACGTGGTCTTCGGCGCGTCGCTGCTGGCCGACCTGGCCGCCCCGCTCGCCGTGCTGCTGCGGGCTGCCCGCTGGCTGGCCGACGAGCTGGAACAGGCGTACGGGGCGATGTTCCGCGAGCTGCACGACGAGCTGCGCGCCGAGGCCGGCGGCGGCCCGGTGTCGCTGGCCGACCTGTGGTTCCTGACGCAGGGGATGTTCTGGGGCACCGGGGAGCGGCCCGTCGACGCCGTGGCCGTCGAGTTCGCCGCCCGCTGGGCCGGGCTGTTCCGCCTGGCCGACCTGCCTGCGGGCAGCACGGAGGTGTGGCTGTCCACCACCGATCTGGCCGACCGGGTCGCCGAGGTGTTCCCGGCCCGTCCCGGCGACTGGACCAGCGGCCGGCTGCACAGCCCCGACCTCCAAATCTGCGCCACCGACGCCGACGCGCTGGCCCGTGGCGACTACACCGTGGTGCTCGGCGAGCTGCACGCCGCCTGGCCGTCGTTCGACTGCCAGGTGTTCACCCCGTCCCACCCGGACGTGGAGCGGCTGCGCGCGGCGCTCGCCGCTGACCTGGGCCAGCGGCGGATCCGGCCGCTGCTGCCGATCGACTGGCCCCGCACCAGCAGCCGCACCGCCGAAGCGCTGGCCGGCCCCACCGACCGGCAGCTCGGGTTCGTGGCCGCGCCGGGCGCCGACCCGGACCGGGTGATGCCCACCGTCGACCTCACCGTGGGCGACCACGACGGTCGGCTCGTGGCCACCGCCCGGGACGGGGCCTCCTGGCCGCTCACCGAGGTCTTCGCCGGGCTGCTGAGCACCCATGCGGTCGACGGGTTCAAGCTGGTCGCCGCCGCCCCGTACACGCCGCGGATCACCCTGGACGGGCTGGTGGTGGCCCGGCAGACGTGGCGCACCACCGTGGGGGAGTGTGGCCTGGCCGACGTCACCAGCGAGCGGGACCGGTTCCTCGCCGTCCGCCGCTGGCGGCGCGACCTCGGCCTGCCTGAGCTGGTGTACGTCAAGCTCGGCACCGAGGTCAAGCCCTGCTTCGTCGACCTGGGCAGCCCCGCGTACGCCGCGATGTTCAGCGCCATGGTCCGCGCGGCCCGCAAGGACGGCGGGGACGCGGTGTCGCTGACCGTCAGCGAGATGCTGCCGACCCCCGACGCCGCCTGGGTGCCCGATGCCGCTGGCCGGCGCTACTTCAGCGAACTGCGGCTGCACATCGTCGACGACGAGGGGCGGTCCGGTCGATGAACCATCTGCTGCCACTGGGTGACACCGGCTGGTCGGTGTGGCGGGACGTGCTGCTGCGCACCGCCGGCTTCCCCGCCGCCGGCCTCGACCGGTTCGCCGCACCCGACGCCGCCGACGCCGCCGACGCGCTGCTGGCCGGCGCGGCCCCCGCTGAGGCGTACGACAAGGAACTGGCCGCCGCGCTGGCTTGGTCCTCCGCCGTGCTCGCAGAGATCTGCGCCGACCCGCTGGTGCGCGAGGCGGTCACCTGGCAGAACCCGGAGATGCTGGTCGCCCTCGACGGGCTGCTGCGCACCGACCCCGCCGCCCGCAACAAGCCCCGCCGCAAGCGGGAGATCGCGGTGCTGCGCTACTGGCAGCGCTACTGCGGCAAGGCCGAGACCATCGGCTTCTTCGGGCCGGTCTGCTGGGGCACGTTCGACCCGGACAGCCCGCACACCCGGCTGGCCCCCGGCCCCGGCCTGGCCGCCCGGCGCGAGGTCCACTTCGAGGCGTGGGCGTTGATGGCGTACGCCGACCGGCTCGCCGACGACCTGGCGGTGCGCCGCTGGTGGCCCCCGGCGTTGCCGCCCCACCTGGCCCTCGACGGGCGCCGGCTGCGCCGGCCGCTGCACCCGCCGACCGAGCTGTCCGCCGTGGAGGCCCAGCTGCTGGCCACCTGCGACGGCCGCACCCCGGCCGGGGACCTGGTGGAACGGCTGTGCGCGGGCGGCGACGCCGGCCTGCGCCGCCCGGCCGACGGGTTCCTGCTGCTCGACCGGCTGGTCGAGCGGGGCCTGCTCACCTGGGACGCGGGGCTGCCCAACAGCCCTCGGGCGGAACGGGTGCTGGCCGAGCGGATCGCGGCGGTCGGCGACCCGGCGGTGCGGGCCGAGGTGACGGCCGGCTTCGACCGGCTCCGGGCCGCCCGGGACGAGGTGGCCGCCGCCGCGGGCGACCCGGGCCGGCTCGCCGCCGCCCTGGCCGCGCTCAACGCCGAGTTCACCGCGGTCACCGGCCGGCCGGCCACCCGCAACGGCGGGCAGATGTACACCGGCCGCACCGTGGTCTACGAGGAGACGTCGCGGGACCTGGAGTTCACCGTGGGCTCGGCCGTCCTCGACGAGCTGGCCGCGCCGCTGGCGATCGTGCTGCGGGCCGCCCGCTGGCTCACCGCCGAGATCGGCGCCGGATGCGAGCGGATCCTCGCCGAGCTGCACGCCGAGCTGGCCGCCGACGGGCCGGTGCGGCTGGCCGACATCTGGTCGCTCGCCCAAGGGTTGATCCTCGCCCCGGACGGCCCGGTCGCGGCGGCCAGCGCCGGCTTCACCGCCCGGTGGGCCGAGCTGTTCGGGCTCGCCGACGTGGCCGAGGACCAGCCCGAGCTGCGGCTGAGCAGCGCCGACCTGGCCGCCCGGGCCGACGCCCTCTTCCCGGCCGCCGCCCCCGGCTGGCCCACCGCCCGCATCCACAGCCCGGACGTGCAGGTCAGCGCGCCCAGCGTCGACGCGCTCAACCGGGGGGAGTTCCTGCTCGTCCTCGGCGAGCTGCACCCGGCGACCACGCCGTTCGACAGCGCGGTCTTCGCCCCGTTCCACCCCGACCCGACGGCGCTGCGCGCCGACGTCGACGCCGATCTGGGGCCGGCGCGGCTGCGGCTGCTCTACCCGGCGAGCTTCCCCCGGCAGACCACCCGCACCACCTGGCATCTGGACGGGCCGGGCGACCGGCAGCTCGGCATCGACACCGCCCGCGGCGCCGACATCGAGCGGATCGTGCCCGCCGCGGCCGTGCGGGTGGAGGCGGCGACCGGGGGCCGGCTGACCGCCGAGCTGCCCGACGGGGCCCGGTGGCCGCTGGTGGAGGTCTTCGCGAACCTGCTCGGCGCCCTGCTGCTGGACAGCTTCAAGCTGCTCGCCCCGGCACCGGCCACCCCGCGGATCACCATCGACCGGCTGGTGGTGGCCCGGCGCACCTGGCGGACCACCGTCGCCGAGAGTGGGCTGGCCGGGGTCACCGGCGAGTCCGCGCGGTACCTGGCGGTGCGCCGCTGGCGGGACCGCCTCGGCCTGCCCGAGCGGGTCTTCGTGAAGGTCGGCACCGAGGTCAAGCCCTGCTACGTCGACCTGACCGGCCCGCTGTACGCCCAGTCGCTGTGCGCGATGGTCGACGCCGCCGCCCGGACCGCCCCGGACGTCTCGCTCACGGTCAGCGAGCTGCTGCCCGCCCCCGCCGACGCCTGGGTCACCGACGCGGCCGGGCACGGCTACGTCAGCGAGCTGCGCCTGCAGATCACCGATCCAGCCACCTACCGGGGAGAACACGGGTGACCGACATCCTGTCCACCAGCGCCGCGCACGGGGAGCCGCTGCCCTGGCCCGACGCCACGCTGGCCGAGCTGATCGCCGCCCAGGCCGCGCGGACCCCGGATGCGGTGGCGGTGCGCCAGTGGGACGTGCGGCTCACCTACCGGGAACTGGTCGGCCGGGCCGCCGGCGTGGCCGCCGCGCTGCGTGAGCGCGGCGTCGGCCGGCAGAGCCGGGTCGGGGTGTGCGGCGAGCGGCGGCCCGACCTCGTGGTCACCGTCCTCGGCGTGCTGCTCGCCGGCGGCTGCTACGTGCCGCTGGAACCGGGCGGCCCGCGCCGGCGGCTGCGCGAGATCGCCGCCGACGCCGGGGTGCGGGTCGTCGTCGGCGACGCCGCCGAGGCCGAGTTCGGCGACGTCTCGGGCGTGGAGACCGTCGCGCTGCCCGGCCCCGCCCCGCTCGCCCCCTGCCCGGCCCGCCCCGGCGACCCGGCGTACGTGCTGTTCACCTCCGGCTCCACCGGCCGGCCCAAGGGGGTGCTCATCACCCACCGCAACGTCGTCGAGTTCGTCACCGGCTACGCGGCCCGGTCCGGTGCGGACGCCTCGGTGCGCAGCCTCGGCATCGCCTCGCTCGGCTTCGACGCGGCCGTCATCGACCTGTTCGTCCCGCTGCTGCTCGGCGGCGCGGTGCAGTTCCTCGGCGCCGACGACCGGTCCGACCCGGCCCGGCTGACCCGGTTCGTCGCCGAGCACGAGGTGAACTGGGGCTTCATCACCCCGACCGTGCTGTCCATGCTGGACCCGGCCGAGCTGACCGGTTGGCGCACCGTGCTCTGCGGCGGCGAGGCCGTGCCCGCCGAGCTGGCCGCCCGCTGGGCGCCCGGCCGGCGCTTCATCAACAGCTACGGCCCCACCGAGACCACGGTGGTGGCGGTCAGCGGCGAGCTGACCGCCGCCGAGACCGACCCGGTGCCGATCGGCGCTCCGCTGCCCAACCACCGGGCGTATGTGGTCGACGCCGAGCTGCGCCCGGTGCCGCCGGGGGAGGCCGGTGAGCTGCTGATCGGCGGCCCCGGCCTGGCCGACGGGTACCTCGACCGGCCCGGCCTGACCGCCGAGCGGTTCGTGCCCGACCCGTTCTCCGGGCAGCCCGGGGAGCGGCTGTACCGCACCGGCGACCTGGTCACCCAGGCCCCCGACGGGCGGATCGTCTACCACGGGCGCACCGACCGGCAGGTCAAGATCCGCGGGCAGCGCATCGAGCCGGGCGAGGTCGAGGGCGTCCTTGCCGGGCTGCCCGGCGTCGAGCGGGTCGCCGTCGAGGCCGTCGACGGCCCGGCCGGCGCCGAGCTGGTCGCGTTCCTCACCCCCACCGACGCCCCCGACGACGCGGCGCTGCGCGCGTACGCCGAGCCCCGGCTGACCGCCGCGATGCGCCCGGCCCGGACGGTGCGCCTGCCCACGCTGCCGGTCAGCGCGATCACCGGCAAGCTGGACCGCCCGGCGCTGCGCGCCCTGGCCGCCGCAGCCCGCCCCGCGCCGGTGGCCGACGATGGGCCGGCCGACGCCGACCCGGTCACCCGGGCCGTGGCGCGGGTCTGGACCCGGCTGCTCGGTGCCGCCCCCGGCCCGGACACCGACTTCCTCGCCTCCGGCGGGAACTCCATCGTCGCGATGCGGCTCGTCGCCGCGCTCCGGGCCGAGCTGGGCCGGCACGTCGACACCCGGGACGTGTTCGCCGGCCGCACCCTGACCGGCCTCGTCGAACGGATCACCGCCGCCGCCCCGGACCCCGGCGACGGGCTGACCACCGGCAACCCGCCCACCCTGTCCCCGCCGCAGCGCCGGCTGTGGTTCGTCGACCAGCTCGCCCCGTCCAGTGCGCCCTACAACATCGCGGTGGCCCACCGGCTGCGCGGCGAGCTGGACGTCCCCGCCCTCGGCGCGGCCCTGCGCGCCGTGGCCGAGCGACACGACGTGCTGCGCTGGCGCATCCCGCAGACCGCCGGAGTGCCGTACGCGGTGTGCGAGGAACCCACCGACGTGGCGGTGCCGGTGCTCGACCTGACCGGCGGGGCGGACCCGGAGGCGGAGCTGGCCGGAATGCTCGCCGCCGGCGCGGCGCACGCGTTCGACCTGGCCACCGGGCCGCCCTGGCAGGTTGCCGTGTACCGGCTCGGACCGGCCGCCCACGTGCTCGCGATCACCTGGCACCACGCCGTGTTCGACGGCTGGTCCGAGGCGGTGTTCTACGACGACCTCGCCGCCGCGTACGCGCGGGCCGTGGCCGGCGCGCCCCCCACCCTGCCCGCCGTGGCCGCCCGGTACGCCGACTACGCCGTCTGGCGGGCCGAGCGGGACCGTCGGCGCGGCGCCGACGACCTGGCCTGGTGGGCCGGGCACCTGCGGGGCGCGCCGACCGTGCTGGAGCTGCCCCGCGACCGGCCCCGCCCCGCCGTGCAGACGTACGCCGGTGTGGAGGCCGCGGTCACCCTGTCCGCCGAGGCGGACCGGGCGGTGCGGGCGCTGGCCGAGCGGCGCGGCACGGGCGTCGCGGCGGTGCTGCTGGCCGGCTTCGGCGAACTGCTGAGCCGGCTCACCGGCGGCGACGACCACGTCGTCGGCGCGATCGTCGCCGACCGGCGGCTGGCCGCGTTCGACGACGTCGTCGGGTTCTTCATCGACACCGTGCCGGTGAGGGTGCGCACCGGCGGGGCGAGCTTCGCCGAACTGGTCGACCGCTGCGCGGCCGAGCTGCACGACGCCACCGCCCACCCCGGCGCGCCGCTGGAGAAGATCGTCGAGGCGCTCGGCGTCGGCCGGGACACCTCCCGGGCGCCGCTGTTGCAGGTGCTGTTCAACGTGCTCAACTTCACCCAGCCCCGGCTGGCGCTGACCGGACTGACCGGCGAGCCCGCGCCGGTGCCCAAGCCCGGCTCCCCGTTCGACCTCACCGTCTACGTGGCGGAGCGGGCCGGCCGGCTCGGCGTCGAGGTGGTGCACAACCCGGACCTGTTCGACGCCGACCGGATCGACGCGCTGCTGGCCGACCTGGCCACCCTGGTCGGTGCGCTGGCCGCCGCCCCCGACGCGCCGGCCGGCGAGGTCGCCGCCGAGCTGCCCCGGCCGACCGTGCGCACCGCCCAGCTCGGCGCGATGACCGTCGCCGCGACCGCCGAGCCCGCCCGGACGGTGGCGCTGCCCGCCGGCCCGGACGCGCTCACCGACACCGAGGAACTGGTCGCCGGCATCTGGCGGGAGGTCCTGGAACGTGACCGGGTCGGGGTCACCGACAACTTCTTCGACATCGGCGGGCACTCGCTCGCCCTGGCCGCCGTGCACGCCCGGCTGACCGCCGCCACCGGCCGGTCGATCGCGATGCTCGACCTGTTCCGCCACCCCACCGTCCGGGCCCTCGCCGCCCACCTCGACGGCGCGGCCGACCGACCGGAACTGGCCCGCGCCGCGCTGCGGGCCGCCGCCCGCCGCAGCCGGACCCGACGTATCCCTCCCCGCCGCCCCGGCGGCACCGCGTGACGAAGGACAACCTGATGGACAACGCGATCGAAACTGACAATCCCGCCGACGACGGCATCGAGCCGATCGCGATCGTCGGGCTGGCCGCCCGGCTGCCCGGCGCCGCCGACGTGCACGAGTTCTGGCGCAACCTGGTCGACGGCGTCGAGTCGGTCACCGAGCTGACCCGCGAGGAGCAGCTCGCCCGGGGCGTCACCCCCGAGGAGCTCGACGACCCGGGCTGGGTCAACAAGGCCCCGCTGGTCGACGGCTACGACCAGTTCGACGCCGCCCTGTTCGGGATGACCGCCCGGGAGGCCGAGGTCACCGACCCGCAGCACCGGCTGTTCCTGGAGACCTGTTACACCGCCCTGCAGGACGCCGGCTACGACCCGGCCCGCTACGACGGCGCGGTCGGCGTGTACGCCGGCACCGGCGGCACCGCGTACCTCCACCGCAACGTGCTGAACAACAAGCGGGTCGGCGGCAACCCGCACAACGCCGTCTCCATCGCCACCAGCAACTCGCCCAACTACGTGGCGACCGGTGTGTCGTACCGGCTGGACCTGCGCGGGCCCAGCCTCACCGTGCACACCGCCTGCTCCACCTCCCTGGTCGCGTTCCACCTGGCCTGCGAGGCGCTGCGCAACGGCGAGTGCGACATGGCCCTCGCGGGCGGCGTCAACATCGAGCTGCCGCACGCCGGGTACCTCGGCATGGACGGCTTCACCTCCCCCGACGGGCGGTGCCGGCCGTTCGACGCGGAGGCGAACGGCACCATGTGGGGCAGCGGCGTCGGGGTGACCCTGCTCAAGCGGCTCTCCGACGCGATCGCCGACGGCGACCACATCCGCGCCGTGGTGCTCGGCAACGCCATCAACAACGACGGGGCCGGCAAGGTCGGCTTCACCGCCCCCAGCGTCGACGGGCAGATGGAGGCCGTCGCCCAGGCCGTCGGGATGGCCGGGATCGACCCGCGCACCATCAGCTACGTCGAGGCGCACGGCACCGGCACCGCGATGGGCGACCCGATCGAGGTTGCCGCCCTGTCGGCGGTGTACACCAAGGACACCGACGAGCGGGGCTGGTGCGGCATCGGCTCGGTGAAGTCCAACATCGGCCACCTCAGCCAGCCCTCCGGCATCGTCAGCGTGATCAAGACGGTGCTGGCGATGGAGCACGGGCTGATTCCGCCGACCATCAACTACGAGACCCCGAACCCGGCGATCGAGTTCGCCGACACCCCGTTCTACGTGGCGAACACCCTCACCAAGTGGGACACCGACGGCGGGCCCCGCCGGGCCGGGGTCAGCTCCTTCGGCATCGGCGGCACCAACGCCCACGTGGTGCTCGAGGAGGCGCCGGAGGCGTACCGCACCGACCGGCGGGTGCGCCCCGCGCAGCTGCTGCACGTGTCGGCGAAGACCGGCACGGCGCTGGAGGCCGCCGTGGACCGGCTCGCCGAGCACCTCGCCGGCAACCCCGACGGCGGGGCCGCGCACCTGGCCGACGTCGCGCACACCCTGCGGGTGGGCCGCCAGCAGTACGCGCACCGGGTCGCGGTGGTCGCCACCGACCTGCCCGACGCCGTCGCCGCCCTGCGCACCAAGCGCCGCCGGCAGGCCGGCGTCGCCGACGGCCCCGCGCCCCGGGTCGCCTTCCTCCTCTCCGGCCAGGGCAGCCAGTACGCCGGGATGGGCGCGCAGCTCTACGCCGAGGAGCCCGGCTACGCCGCCGTCGTCGACGAGTGCGCCGAGCTGCTCCGGGGCGAGCTGGGCCTGGACATCCGCGACCTGCTCCTCGACCGGGACCCGGAGGCAGCCGAGAAGCTGCTCCAGACCCGCTACACCCAGCCGGCCCTGTTCGTCGTCGAGTACGCCCTGGCCACGCACTGGCAGCGCGTCGGGGTCCGGCCGGCGGCGATGGCCGGGCACTCCATCGGCGAGTACGTCGCCGCGACCGTCGCCGGGGTGCTCGACCTGCCCGACGCGCTGCGGATCGTCGCCGCCCGGGGTCGGCTCATGCAGTCGCTGCCGGCCGGGTCGATGCTGGCCGTCCCGTTGGACGAGTCGGTGGTCGCCGGGCTGCTGCCCGAGGGTGTCTCGATCGCCACGGTCAATGGCCCCGGGACCTGCGTGGTGGCCGGGGAGACCGACGTGGTCGCCGCGTTCGCCGAGACCCTGAAGACCACCCGCAAGGTCAAGAGCAAGGCGCTGCGCACCTCGCACGCCTTCCACTCGCCGATGATGGACCCGATCCTCGCCGAGTTCACCGCGCTGATGGCCGCCGTGCCGCTGCACGCGCCGAAGGTCCCGTTCCTGTCGAACGTCTCCGGCACCTGGATCACCGACGCGCAGGCCACCGACCCGGCGTACTGGGCGGCGCACCTGCGCCAGCCGGTGCGCTTCGGCGACTGCGTGGCGACCCTGCTCGCGGAGGGCACCTGGGCGCTGGTCGAGTGCGGCCCCGGCCGGCAGCTCGCCAACCTTGCCCGGATGCAGGTCGCCAAGGGCTCGCCGGAGCAGCGGGCGCTCGTCCCGCTGGGCAGCCTGCCCGGCCCGGGGGAGCCGGACGGCGACCTGGCCGCCCTGCTCACCACCGCCGGGGCGCTCTGGTGCGCCGGTCTGCCCGTGCGCGCCGGCTCCGACCCGGACGCCCGGCGGGTGCCGCTGCCGACGTACCCGTTCGAGCGGCGCCGCTACTGGGTCGACCCGGACCCGCAGGAGCAGGCCACCGCCGCGCCGGCCGAGACCGGCCCGCGGGCGCTGCCCGAGTGGTTCGCCGTGCCGGTGTGGCGTCAGGCCGCGCCCGCGCCGGCCACCGCCGCGCCCGGCCGCTGCCTGGTGCTGGCCGACGGCCCGCGCGGCGACGCGCTCGTCGCCGGCCTGCGCTCCGCCGGCGCCGAGATCGTCGAGGTACGCGCCGGCGACGCCTTCGCCGCCACCGACGGCGGCTGGGTGCTGCGCCCCGGCGTGCGTGAGGACCACGACGCGCTGGTCGCCGCCCTCGGCGACGCCCTGCCCGGGCGGCTGGTGCACGCCTTCGCCCTCGACGGCGAGCCCACCGGCACCGACATCGCCGCCGGTTGGGCCGCCCAGGACCGGGGCTTCTTCAGCGCCCTGCACCTGGTGCAGGCCCTCGCCGGGGCGGGCCGCACCGCCGAGGACGGCTCGCTGGCCCTGGACCTGGTGACCGCAGGCATCGGCGACGTGACCGGTGCGGACCTGACCCGACCCGAGCACGCCACCCTCACCGGCCTGGTCCGGGTGCTCCCCGTCGAGCTGCCCGGGCTGACCGTCCGGCTGCTCGACGCCGACCCCGCCGCCACCGGGGCGGACGCCCTGGTCGCCGAGCTGCGCCGCCCGGTCGACCCGGAACACGCCGAGGTGGCGCTGCGCGGCACCCGCCGCTGGGTCACCGGCTACGAGCAGGTCACCGTCGACGCCGAGGGTGAGCCCGGGGCGCTGCGCGACGGCGGCCGGTACGTGATCACCGGCGGCCTCGGCGGCATCGGCATCACCCTCGCCGAGGACTTCGCCCGGCGGGCCCGGGCGAAGCTGGTGCTGCTGGCCCGCTCCGGCCTGCCGCCGCGCGAGCAGTGGGACGACCACCTCGCCGTGCACGGCTCCGGCCAGTCCGACCGGGTGGGTCGGGCGATCGCCGCGATCCGCCGGATGGAGGAGGCCGGCGCGTCGGTGCTGGTGCTCGCCGCCGACGTCACCGACCCGGCCGACCTGCGCCGGGTCCGGGCCGCCGCCGAGGCCGAGTTCGGCGGGATCGACGGCGTCGTGCACGCCGCCGGCCTGCCCGGCGGCGGCATGGCCGAGATCAAGGAGCGGGCCGAGGCCGAGCGGGTGCTCGCCCCGAAGCTCGCCGGCACGCTCGCCCTCGCCCAGGTCTTCGGGGACCTGCCGCTGGACTTCGTGGTGCTGTGCTCCTCGATCACCGCCGTGATCGGCGGCTTCGGCCAGGTCGACTACTGCGCGGCGAACAACTTCCTCGACGCGCACGCCCGCGCGGGCACCGGCTGGTCCGCCCCGGTGGTGTCGCAGAACTGGGGCGGCTGGGCCGAGGTCGGCATGGCGGCGGAGAGCACCGCCCCGGCCGGGTTCCGGGCCCTGACCCGGGACACCGTCACCGCCGCCGTCGACCACCCGGTGCTCACCACGAAGGTGACCGGCCCGGAGGGCACGGTGCTGCACGGTCTGGTCTGCGCCGCCACCCACTGGCTGCTCGACGAGCACCGCATCGGCGGGGTGCCGGTGGTGCCGGGCACCGCCCACCTGGAGTCCGTCCGCGCCGCCGTGGTCGCCGCCGTCCCCGCCCCCGGCCCGGACGCGGCGGTGGAGCTGCGCGACGTGGTGTTCCTGGAGCCGTTCTCGGTGCCGGACGGCTCGGTCGCCCAGTACCGGGTGACGCTGACCGCCGCCGAGGACGAGTCGACGGAGTTCGTGGTGCAGAGCCTCGCCGCCGGGGTGCTGCGCACCCACGTGCGCGGCGCGGCGGGCTGGACCGCCGACCCCGCCCCGCCGGCGCGGGACCTCGCCGACGTGGTCGCCCGGTCCCGCCGGGTCGACGACGACTCGTCGTTCGGCCGGGGCCGCACCAGCATGCTGACCTTCGGGCCGCGCTGGCACTCGCTGGCCGAGCACCACCTCGCCGACGGCGAGGAGTTGGCCCTCGTCGAGGCGCCCGCCGAGGCCGTCGCCGACCTGGCCGCGTGGGGGCTGCACCCGGCCCTGCTGGACGTGGCCACCGCGTTCGGCCAGGGTCAGGGCTCGGGCACCTACCTGCCGCTGTCGTACGGGCGGATCGTGGTGCGCGGAACGCTGCCGCAGCGGTTCCACAGCCACCTGCGCCACCGCGACGGCGGAACCGACGAGGTGATCACCGCCGACCTGACCCTGACCGACACGTCCGGCCGGGAGTTGGTCGCGATCAGCGACTTCGTGCTGCGCCGGGTGGACCAGTCGGCGGTCACCGGAGGGCTCGCCGCCGACGCCGTCCCGGCCGGCACCGCCCCGGCCGCCGACGTTCCCGGCGAGGACATCCGGCCAATCGACGGCGCGGAGGCGTTCCGGCGCAGCCTCACCGCCGGCCTCGGCGCCCAGGTGGTGATCACCACCCGGTCGGTGGCCGACATTCGGCGTCGCGCCGCCCGGGTCACCACCGAGAGCCTGGAGTCGGAGACCGACCCGACCGCGTCCGCCGCCACTGTGGAGGCCGGCGGCTCGGCGGCGCCGCGCACCGAACTGGAGGCCACCATCGCCCAGGTGTGGCGCGACGGGCTCGGGGTGCCGGTGGTGGGTGTGGACGACGACTTCTTCGCCCTCGGCGGCAACTCCCTCGTCGCGGTGCAGCTCATCGCGTCGATGCGCAAGGCGACCGGGGTGCGGCTGCCGATGCGCAGCCTCTTCGAGACGCCCACCGTCGCCGGGCTGGCCGTCCGGATCGAGGAGTTGCGCGCCGAGGCGTCCGCCGTAGCCGAGCCGGCCACCCCGGCGGCGACCACGAGCATCCCGCGGCTGCCCCGCGCGTGAGCACCGAGGAACAAGGGAGTACAGAGCTATGAGCGACACGATCGCCACGCTGCCGGTGGTCGTCGAAAGCGACGGCCGGGCGCTGACCGACCTCATCGACGCCCGCCGGGCGGAGCTGCGGGCCACCCTCGTCGAGCACGGCGGGCTGCTGTTCCGTGGCTTCGACGTCGGCGGCGTCGACGGCTTCGACGCGGTGGTGCGGGCGCTGGCCGGGGAGCCGCTGGTCTACACCGAGCGGTCCTCGCCCCGGCACTCCATCAAGGGCCGGGTCTACACCTCGACCGACTACCCGCCGGACGAGGAGATCTTCCTGCACAACGAGAACTCGTACCAGGCGCGCTGGCCGCTGACCCTGTTCTTCTGGTGCGTCACCCCGCCCCAGACCCGGGGCGCGACCCCGCTCGCCGACGTGCGCCGGGTGTACGAGCTGATCGACCCGGCCGTACGGGAGGAGTTCGTCCGCCGCCGGTGGATGCTGGTGCGCAACTTCCACGCCGACTTCGGCACCCGCTGGCAGGACGTGTTCAACACCGACGACCGGGCCGAGGTCGAGGCGTACGCGGCGGCCAACCGGATCGCCCTGGAATGGGTCGGCGGGGACGGGCTGCGCACCCGCGCCGTACGCGACGTGGTGCACCACCGGCCCGGCTCGGACACGCCGCGCTGGTTCAACCACGCCACGTTCTTCCACGTGAGCACCCTGCCGGTGGAGTACCAGGAGGGGCTGCTGGCGATGTTCGGCCCCGACGGGCTGCCGTCGAACACCTACTACGGCGACGGCGGCGAGATCCCCGGCGACGTGCTGGACCACCTGCGGGCCGCGTACCGGGCCGCCAGTGTCCGCTTCGACTACCAGCGCGACGACGTGCTGGTGGTGGACAACATGACCGCCGCGCACGCCCGGGAGCCGTTCACCGGCCCCCGCAAGATCGCCGTCGCGATGGCCGAGCCGCACACCCCCGAGAGCACTGGAGACAACTGATGGCCGAATCACGCTTCCTGGTCGTGCGCAACGACGAGGAGCAGTACTCGATCTGGTCGGCCGACCGTGAGCTCCCCGCGGGCTGGAGCGACACCGGCTTCGCCGGCACCCGCGAGGAGTGCCTGGCGCACATCGACACCGTGTGGACCGACATGCGCCCCCGTTCCGTCCGCGAGGGCACCCAGTGAGCGCGAGGAGTGCAGCGGAGCGGAGCCCCGCAGTCGCGAACGAAGGGTGGGCACAGTGACCCGGGAGTGGACCTTTCCCGTCTCCTTCGCGCAGGAGCGGGTGTGGATGGCCAACCAGCTCGACACCGGCTCGCCGGTCTACAACGTGTCCAACCTGTGGTCCTTCCCGGCCGAGCTGGACGCCGACGCGGTCGGCGACGTGTTCAACCAGGTCGTCGCCCGGCACGAGGCGCTGCGCACCCACCTGCGGATGGCGGACGGGGTCCTGGTGCAGGTGGTCCGCGCGCACGAGCCGGTCCGGATCGACGCCGAGGACCTGTCGGGCCTGCCGGAGGCCGAGCGGCTCGCCCGGTTCGCGGCGATCAAGGAGGAACTGGCCCGCACCCCGATCCCGCTGGACGCCGCGCCGCTGTGGCGGGCCCGGCTGATCAAGGGCGACACGGCGTGGACGTTGCTGGGTGTGATGCACCACGCCGTCTACGACGCCCACTCGGCGGTGGTGTTGACCGGCGAGCTGGCCGCGTTCACCACCGCCGCGCTCACCGGCGCCCCCGCCGCGGTGCCCGAGCTGCCCATCCAGTACGCCGACTTCGCCGCCTGGCAGCGCGACCAGCTCACCGGCCCGGAACTGGACCGGCAGCTCGCCTTCTGGACCGGCCACCTGGCCGGGGCCCCGGCGGTGACCGGTCTGCCGCTGGACCGGCCCCGCCCGGCGCAGCTCGGCTTCGCCGGCGACGAGGTGCGCTTCGACCTGCCCGACGGGCTGCTCGACTCCGTCGGCCGGCTCGCCGCCGCCTCGGCCGCCACCCCGTACATGGTGCTGCTGACCGGGTTCGCCGCGCTGCTGTCCCGGATCTCCGGCGACGACACGGTGGTGGTCGGCGTGTCCACCGCCGGCCGGGACACCGACGAGGTGGCCCCGCTGGTCGGCATGTTCGTCAACCCGGTGGCGCTGCGCTGCGACCTGACCGGCGACCCCACCGTCGCCGAGCTGCTCGGCCGCGTCCGGGGTGGCCTCATCGACGCGATGGAGCACGGGCAGACGCCGTTCCAGAAGATCGTCGAGGCCGTCGCCCCGCAGCGGGACCCGTCGGTGCAGCCGATCTTCCAGACCGCGCTGAACTTCATCCCCGACTCCGGCCTGGATCCGGTGCCGCTGGGCACCACCAAGGACGACCTGGCCTTCGACGTCACCGCCGGGGAGAGCCGGCTGGTCTACCGCACCGACCTGTTCGACCGGGCCACCGCCGAGTCGATCGTCACCCGGTACGTCCGGCTGCTCGCCGCCGCCGTCGCCGACCCCGGCCGGCGGGTCTCCGAGCTGCCGCTGCTCGACGACGCCGAGCGGCGGCTCGTCCTGTCCACCTGGAACGCCACCGACCACCACCGGCCGGTGAGCACCGTGGTCGACGAGGTGCAGCGCCAGGCCGCGGCCACCCCGCAGGCCCTCGCGCTGGTCTGCGACGGCGCCGAGCTGACGTACGCCGAGCTGAACGCCGCCGCGAACCGGCTGGCCCGGCTGCTGGTCGCCCGAGGGGCCGGCCCGGAGACCCGGGTCGCGCTCGCGCTGCCCCGCTCGATGGACCTGCTGGTGGCCATCCTCGCGGTGCTCAAGTCCGGCGCGGCGTACGTGCCGGTGGACACCGGCTACCCGGCGGCCCGGATCGGGTACCTGCTGACCGACGCCGAGCCGGCGCTGGTGCTGGCCACCGCCGACACCGCCGCCAACGTGCCCGGCGACGCGTTGGTGCTCGACCCGCTCACCGCCGCCGACCTCGACGCGGCGGACCTGACCGACGCCGACCGGGCCGCGCCGCTGCGCCCGGACCACCCGGCCTACGTGCTGTACACGTCCGGCTCCACCGGCCGCCCCAAGGGCGTCGTGGTGGAGCACCGGTCGGTGACCGCGTACCTGGCCTGGGCCCGGCACACCTACCCGGGCCTGGCCGGCACCGCCCTGCTGCACTCGCCGGTGTCGTTCGACCTCACCGTCACCGGGCTGCTCGGGCCGCTCACCGCAGGCGGCACGGTCCGGCTCGCGGCGATCGACGAGCCGGCCGCCCGCGCCGGCGGCCGGCCGACCTTCCTCAAGGTGACCCCGAGTCACCTGCCGCTGCTCGACGAGGCGCTGTCGCCGACGGCCGACCTGGTCATCGGCGGCGAGGCGCTCACCGGCGAGCAGCTCGCCGACTGGCGGGCCGCCCACCCCGAGGCGGCGGTGATCAACGAGTACGGCCCGACCGAGGCCACCGTCGGCTGCGTCGCCGCCCGGATCGCGCCGGGGGCGGAGCTGCCCGCCGGGGCGGTGCCGATCGGCACCCCCACCTGGAACACCCGGGCGCTGCTGCTGGACGCGGCGCTGAACCCGGTGCCGCCGGGCGTGGCCGGCGAGCTGTACGTCGCCGGCGACCAGCTCGCCCGCGGCTACCTGCGCCGCCCCGGCCTCACCGCCGAGCGCTTCCTGCCCTGCCCGTACGGGGAGGCCGGGCAGCGGATGTACCGCACCGGCGACCTGGCCCGGTGGCGGGCCGACGGGACGCTGGAGTACCTGGGCCGCCGCGACGAGCAGGTGAAGGTGCGCGGCATGCGCATCGAGCTGGGCGAGATCGAGTCGGCCCTGCTGGCCCGGCCCGGCGTCCGGGAGGCGGCGGTGGCCGTGCGCACCGACTCCGGCGAGCCGACCCTGGTCGGCTACCTGGTCGGCGACGCCGACGAGGCCGCGCTGGCCGCCGACCTGGCCCGGGAGCTGCCGGCGCACCTGGTGCCGGCCGCGTTCGTCCAGCTCGACGCGCTGCCGCTGACCCCGAACGGCAAGCTGGACCGGGCCGCGCTGCCCGCCCCGGCCGCCGGGACGGTCGACGACGCGTACGTCGCCCCGCGCACCGACGCCGAGGCCCTGGTGGCCGAGGTGTACGCCGACATCCTCGGCGTGGAGAAGGTCGGCGCGACCGACGACTTCTTCGCCCTCGGCGGCAACTCGCTGCGCGGCATGCGGGCGATGGCCCGGATCCGGGCCGAGGTGGACGTCGACCTGCCGATGCGGGCGCTGTTCGGCAGCCCGGTGGTGGCCGACCTGGCCGCCCAGCTCGAGAGCCTGATCGCCGCGGAACTCGATGAGCTCTCCGACACCGAGGTCGCCGCGTTGCTGGCGACGGAAGAGGGACGTACCACATGACCGACCTGAAGGATCCGGCCCGGGAGGCGGCCCGGCAGGCGCTGATCGCCAAGCGGTTACGCCGCCGCCAGGCCACCCCGGTCGCCCGGATCACCCCCCGGCCCGAGAACGCCGAGGTGCCGCTGTCGTACGCCCAGGAGCGGGTCTGGTTCATGGACCAGCTCGCCCCGGGCGAGGCCGCGTACCACATCGCGGTGCCGCTGCGGGTGCGCGGCCCGCTCGACGTCGCGGCCCTGCGCCGCGCGCTGGCCGGGCTGACCGCGCGGCACGAGTCGCTGCGCACCCGGTTCCCGGCCGACGCCGACGGCCGCCCCACCGTGGTCGTCGAGGACACCGTCGAGGTGCCGCTGACGGTGACGGAGGCGGCCGACGAGGCGGCGGCGCAGGCGCTGGTCGACGCCGCCTCGACGGAGCCGTTCGACCTGGCCGCCGGGCCGCTGCTGCGCGCCCTGCTGATCCGACTGGCCGACGATGACCACGTGCTGTTCCTCGGCAAGCACCACATCGTCGGCGACGGCTGGTCGGTGGACGTGCTGCTGCGCGACCTGATCACCCTCTACCACGGCGGCGAACCGCCGGCGTTGCCCGTGCAGTACGGCGACTTCGCCGTCTGGGAGGCCCGCGAGCTGGAAGGCCCGGCGGCCCAGGGCCACCTGGACTGGTGGAAGTCCCGACTGGCCGGGATCACCCCGCTGGAGCTGCCGCTGGACGCGCCCCGCCCGGCGACCCAGACCTACCGGGGCGACTTCGTCGAGTTCCAGCTCGACCCGGCGGACACCGAGCGGCTCAACGCGCTCACCCGGGCCGGCGGCGGCACGCTGTTCATGACGCTGCTCGCCGCGTACCAGGTGCTGTTGGCCCGGCACGCCGGCCAGGACGACTTCGCCGTCGGCGCGTCCGTGGCCGGCCGGTCCGCCCCCGAGCTGGAGAACATCGTCGGCATGTTCATCAACATGCTGCCGATGCGGGCCGAGCTGGCCGGCGACCCGACGTTCACCGAGCTGCTGGAACGCACCCGGCGCAGTGTGCTGGACGGCTTCGAGCACGCCGAGGTGCCGTTCGCGAAGGTCGTCCACGAGCTGGGGCTGCCCCGCGACGTGAGCCGGTCCCCGGTGTTCCAGGCCATGTTCGTGCTCCAGAACTACGAGATGGGCCGGTTCACCGGGGTCTCCGACGCCGCCGACGTGCGCTTCCAGTGGAACCCGATGGAGCTGCGGGCCACCCGCTTCGACTTCGAGCTGCACGCCGTGGAGACCACCGAGGGCCTGTGGGGGAAGCTGGTCTTCAACACCGACCTGTTCACCCGGGAGACCGTCGAGCGGATCGCGCGGCGCTGGACCACCCTGCTGCGGGCGGTCGTCGCCGCCCCGGACACCCGGGTCTCCGCGCTGGAGCTGACCGCACCCGCCGAGCGGGAGCTGCTGGCCGGCTGGAACGCCACCACGGCCGACTTCCCGCAGGCGCAGACCCTGCACGGCCCGTTCGAGCAGCGGGCCGCGGCCACCCCGGACGCGGTGGCGCTGACCTTCGAGGACCGCTCGGTGACGTACGCCGAGCTGAACGCCGCCGCGAACCGGGTGGCGCACCGGCTGCGCGCCGCCGGCGTCGGCCCGGAGACCCTCGTCGGGGTGTGCGCGGAACGCTCGGTGGAGCTGGTCGCCGGGCTGCTCGGCGTGCTCAAGGCCGGCGGCGCCTACCTGCCGCTGGACCCGGAGTACCCGGCCGACCGGCTGTCCTTCATGGTCACCGACGCCGCCGCCGGTGTCGTGCTGGTGCAGGAGCACCTGCGCGACGTGCTGCCCGACACCGGCGCGACCGTGCTGGCCCTGGACGACGAGTCGGTGTGGGCCGACCAGCCCGCCGCCGACCCCGCGCCGACCGCCGGGCCGGGCAACCTGGCGTACGTCATCTACACCTCCGGCTCCACCGGCCGGCCCAAGGGGGTGCCGAACACCCACCGGGGCATCGTCAACCGGCTGGACTGGATGCAGAAGGCGTACCGGCTCGGTGCCGACGACGCGGTGCTGCAGAAGACCCCGGCCAGCTTCGACGTGTCGGTGTGGGAGTTCTTCTGGCCGCTGCGCGAGGGCGCCCGGCTGGTGCTGGCCAGGCCCGGCGGGCACAAGGACGCCGCGTACCTGCGCGACCTGCTGGTGTCCGAGCGGATCACCACCGCCCACTTCGTCCCGTCGATGCTGACCGTGTTCCTCGGCGAGGACGGGGCCGAGGCGGCCACCGGCCTGCGCCGGGTGATCTGCTCCGGCGAGGAACTGCCGCTGGTCTCGGCGGTGGAGTTCACCGCCCGGCTGCCCTGGTGCGAGCTGCACAACCTGTACGGCCCCACCGAGGCGGCCATCGACGTCAGCGCCTGGCACTGCGACCCGGCCAGGCTGGCCGGGCTGACCAGCGTCCCGATCGGCGGCCCGATCGCCAACCTTCGGCTGCACGTGCTGGACCCGGCCGGCAACGAGTGCCCGGTCGGCGTCGCGGGCGAGCTGCACATCGGCGGCGTCGGGCTGGCCCGGGGCTACCACCGCCGGCCGGCGCTGACCGCCGAGCGGTTCGTGCCCGACCCGTTCTCCTTCGAGCCGGGCGCCCGGCTGTACCGCACCGGCGACCTGGCCCGCTGGGTGGCCTCGCCGGACGGCTCGGGGGTCGTCGAGTTCCTGGGCCGGATCGACCACCAGGTGAAGCTGCGCGGCCTGCGCATCGAGCTGGGCGAGATCGAGAGCGCCCTGCGCGAGCAGCCCCAGGTGACCGAGGCGGCGGTGATCGTCCGCGAGGACACCCCGGGCGACAAGCGGCTCACCGGGTACGTGGTCGGCGACGCCGAGCACGCCGCGCTGAAGGCGGCGTTGAAGGAGACCCTGCCCGAGTACATGGTGCCGACCGCGTTCGTCACCCTCGACGCGCTGCCGCTGAGCCCCAACGGCAAGCTCGACCGCCGGGCGCTGCCCGCCCCCGTGGTGACCCGCGAGGCGTCGGTGGCGCTGGTCGAGCCGCGCGACGACACCGAGCGGCTGCTGGCCGGCATCTGGTCGGAGGTGCTGGGCGTCGACACGCTCGGCATCGACGACGACTTCTTCGACCTGGGCGGGCACTCGATGCTCGCCACCCAGGTGGTGGCGAAGATCCGCAAGGCCGAGCACGGCGGCCGTCCGGTCGGCGTGATGGACCTGTTCCAGCAGCGGACCATCCGGGAGCTGTCCGCGTTCATGACCGGCGACGCCGCCGACGACGGCCCGCGCCGGCTGCTCTACGAGCTGACCAAGCCGATCCCGGCCGGCAAACGGGTTCGCACAAACGTCTGCGTCCCGTACGGCGGCGGCAGCGCCATCGTCTACCAGCCCCTCGCCGACGCCCTGCCCGCCGGCAACGCCCTGTACTCGCTGGCCATCCCCGGCCACGACGTCGGGCTCAGCGAGGACGGCCTGCCGTTCGAGGAGCTGACCCGGCGGGTCGCCGACGAGATCGTCGAGCGGATCGAGGGGCCGATCGTGCTGTACGGCCACTGCGGCGTCGGCAGCGCGATCGTCGCCGAGGTGGCCCGCAAGGTCGAGGCGACCGGCCGGGAGCTGGAGGCCGTCTACATCGGCGCGATGTTCCCGTTCGCCCGCCCGAAGGGCCTCTTCGCCGCCGCCCGCAACCGCCTCGAACAGCTCCGCAGCAACAAGCACTACGCGAGCTGGCTCAAGTCGATGGGGGTGGACACCGACGAGCTGGACCCGGAGCAGGCCGACCGGATCATCAGCAACATGCGGGCCGACTCCCGCGCCTCGGAGGAGTACTTCACCGGCCTGCTGGACGCCGGGACGGCGAAGCTGCGCGCCCCGATCGTCTCGGTGGTCGGCTCCGAGGACCCGGTGACCGACTACTACACCGAGCGGTACGCCGAGTGGGGGTTCCTCTCCGACACCCTCGGGCTGGTCGTCCTCGACCAGGCGGGGCACTTCTTCCTCAAGTACCGGGCCGACGAGCTGGCCGAGATCGTCACGGCGGCGCACCCGGCGGTGCTCGCCGGCGACACCACCGCCCTGGAGGCTCCGGCCAGGGGCGAGGACGCCGGCTGGGTGGTCGCCGACCACCAGCGCATCGGCGCGGCCCCGGGCTCGGAGAAGGCGGTGGTGAAGCCGAGCATGGGCCGGTTCGTGGCGGTCACCGCCGGCCAGTTCGTCTCCACCACCGGCTCGGCGCTGACCGCGTTCGCCGTGCCGATCTGGCTGTTCACCCGGACCGGCTCGGTGGCCAACCTGGGCATGCTCTGGGCCCTCGCGCTGGTCTGCGGCGTGCTGATGCTGCCGATCGCGGGCGCGGTCGTCGACCGGGTCAGCCGCCGGAAGATCATGATGATCGCCAGCTCCAGCGCCGGGACGATCCAGCTCGTGCTGGCCGCCCTGCTCTGGACGGACAACCTGCGGCTGTGGATGATCTACATCCTGGTGGCGCTCAGCCAGGTCGCCGGGTCGTTCCAGCGCATCGCGTTCTCCTCGGCGGTGCCGCAGCTCGTGCCGAAGCGGTACCTCGGCCACGCGATGGGCGTCACCCAGCTCACCAACGGCTCCGCCATGCTGCTGATGCCGGTCTTCGCGGCCGGCCTGCTGGCCGCCATCGGGCTCAAGGGCATCCTGCTCATCGACGTGGCCAGCTACGTGGTGGCGGTGCTGACCCTGGCCGTGGTCCGCTTCCCGGACCTGCTCGGCTTCCGGCCCCGGGAGCGGCTGCTGACGGCGATCGCCAACGGGATGCGCTACTCGTGGCAGCACCGGGGATTCCGGCTGATGCTGGGCTACTTCGCGATCGGCAACATCTTCCTGGCCCCGGCCCTGGTGCTGACCACCCCGATGGTGCTCTCCTTCGCCACCGCCACGGAGGTGGCGCAGGTGGCCCTGGCCGAGGCGCTCGGCGCGGTGGCGGGCGGCGTGCTGATGTCGCTGTGGGGCGGCCCCCGCAGCCGGCGGATGATCGGCGTGCTGATCGGCAACCTCGGCACCGCCGTGGGGTGCATCGTGATCGGCCTCGACGCCTCGGTGACGGTGATCTGCGTCGGGGTGTTCTGGCTGGGCCTGTCGATGACCACCGCCCAGTCGATCTACGCCACCATCGTCCAGGTCAAGGTTCCCCAGCGCTACCACGGCCGGGTGTTCAGCCTGAACCAGACCATCTCCTGGTCCACGCTGCCGATCGGCTTCGCGCTGATCGCCCCGGCCGCCACCGCCCTGTTCGAGCCGATGCTCGCCCCGGGCGGCGCGCTGGCCGGCTCGGTGGGCGCGGTGATCGGCACCGGTCCGGGCCGCGGCATGGGCTTCGCGTACGTCTGCTTCGGCGCGGCGCTGGTGCTGGTCACCCTGGGCGGCTTCGCGATCCGGCTGCTGCGGCGCTTCGACATGGAGGTGCCGGACTCGCTGCCGGACGACCTGATCGGCGCCCAGGAGCGCGAGCGGCGGCTGGCCGCCCGGGCCGCCGAGCGGCAGGAGGAGAAGGTGCCGGTCGCGGCGTGACGGCGTCGTGAGCGACGGGTCGGGGGCTTCCGGTGTGCTGTCGGAGGCCCCTGACCCTGTCCGGGTGCGGGCCCTACGCCAGGGGCGGGTCGGCGAGCTCGGCCTCGGGAACGTCGTCGGGCTCGGCGACCCAGCCGGAGAAGACCGGCACCCCGTGCCACGGGCCCACCCCGCCGCCCCGCCGGTCGGTGGCGACGGCCACCACCGCGTACGGGTGGCCGAAGCGCAGCTCGGCGGTGCGGGCCACCCCCTCCGGGGGCAGGCTCACCGTCCCGAACACCCCGGTCACGGCCGCCGCCTCGAACCCGTACCGGCTGTACCGGGCGACGACGGCCTGCCGCGCCTCGATGTCAATGCCCCCGACCAGCGGGGTGAGGACCCGGGCGAGGGCGGAGAACCCGAGCCCCGGACCGGTCAGGTCGTGCTCGGCGCGGGCCGACCAGCAGGGCAGCGCCGCAGCGTGCCGCTCCTCCCGGCGGTCGCGGGCGTGGGTGCGGACGGTCTCCTCACGCAGCGTCCACAGCGGCGTCGCGCCCAGCGGCAGTTCGAACAGCGACCGCCGGCCGGCGGGCTCGTCGGCGTCGGCGTCGGCGTCGGCCGCGATCCGGTACGCGGCGGCGAGCACGTCTGCGGGGGCGACCCCGGGAGCGGCGGCCACCGACACGACCAGTAGCCCGGCCCCGTCCCCGGGTTCGGCGGCGTCGTTCCCGCCCCCCGGTCCGGCCGCCGCCGTGTGCACGGCGACGTCGCCGGCCTCCGGCGTCGCGGCGATCCACGCCCGGTGCCCGTACGCCGGGGTGCGCAGCACCCGGGTCAGCCGTCCGGCCCAGGGGCTGTCGGGTCCCAGCGCCGCGGCCGGGGCGAGGTCGAACGGGTCGGCCCAGGAGATCCGGGTGGCCACGGCCGAGGCCAGCGCGAGCACGACGCGGGGCGAGAGGGCCAGCGGGAACCTGTCGAGCAGACCGGCGCTGTGCCTGCGCGCCCAGGCGTCCAGGCCGGCCTGGTCCGGCAGCGGGCCGGTCTCTGTGGCGCGGGGGAGGGTGGCCCGCCAGGCGGCCAGCGCGTCAGTGTCCGCGTCCGGCCGGTGCCAGACGGCGGTGGCGGCCGGCGCCAGCGGGTGCGGGGCGTCGAGCAGCGCGGTGGCGGTTCGCGCCGCCGTCGCCGGGTCGGTGCCCAACGCGTCGGCGAGGCCGTCGGTGTCGGGGACGGCCGACCCGCACAGCGCGAGCAACAGCCAGGCACCCAGCGGGGACGCGACGTGGTGTCGGTCGCCGACCGAGCCGTGCAGCCGGGCGGCGTAGCGGGCCAGCGGGCCGTGGAGGTTCGTCGTCATGCCTCTACTGTGCCCGCCCGGGCCGGTCCCTCACGAAAACAGCTCGAACGGTTCGTCGATCTCCTCTCCGGCCAGGAAGGCGGTGAGCAGCCCGGGCAGCCGGCCCGGATAGAACCGATCCGGGCTACCGACGACCTCGGCGACCGGCCACCAGCGGAACCCGAAGTAGTCCTCCCGCTCGTAGTCCAGCCGGTCGGTCTCGTCGACCTCCGGGCCGGGGCCGTCCAGCGGTACCACCACGACGACCTCGTCCTGCACGTGGCGCAGCCGGCGGTGGATGAAGCTGGCCCGCCGCCGCCAGCGCGGCGGACCGACCCGTTCCGGCGCCACCCGGATGCCGGTCTCCTCGCGTAACTCCCGAACGGCCGTGTCGAGGTACGTCTCGCCGGGGTCGACGCCGCCGCCGGGCAGCTCCCACCAGGTGCCGAGCCGGGGGTGGTCCGGGTCGCGGGTGTGGAACAACAGGAGCCGCCGGTCGGCGTCGAGCACCACCAGCCGTACCGCGCGCCGCTCGACGACCGGAAGGTCGTCTGGGATGCCCGTCACCGTCGCTCCTCGCGTTCGCTGCCTCAGGTGGCCCGGTCGCTCCCATGGTGCCTGACGGCGGCGGTGGCCCGCGCGTCGGCCGGAGCGCGCGGCGGGCCGGCGGGCCGGATGTCAGCCGGGGTGGACGGCGACGGCGTCGCCCACCCCGGTCGGCAGCGGGTAGGGGCGCTCCGCGGGCAGCAGCGCCTCGGCCGATGCGTCATCACCCGCGTCGAGCCGGGCCCGGACCGTCCGGGCCGTCGCGGTGACGTCGGTGATCCCGACGATCCACTCGTCGACGTACCGCCGGGCGGCCTCGCCGGCCAGGCCCATCTGCAGGGACCGGTGGGGCAGCGGCTGCGCCCGCACGGTCCGCTCCGGGTCCCACTGCACCCGCACCGGGCTGGTGCGCAGCCGCCGGGCCCAGCCGTCCCGGTCGCCGTGCAGGCCGGGCTCGTAGCCGCTCAGGCAGGCGTGCGCCAGGGCCCACTCGAATCCGGCGCGGGTGATCTCGACGGCGAGCACCCGCTCCTGGCCCGGCTTCCGAGCCCAACCGCAGCGGTACATCATCCAGCGGAACGACGGCTTGATCCAGGTCATCCGGTCCCGCTTGAACGGGGGCACGAACCGGCCGGCCGCCACCGCCGGCCCGGCGATCTCCGGCGGGTACGCCTGGTACACGGTCAGCGTGTCGGCGGTGTACTTGGCGCGGATCTGGCGCAGGGGGGTGGTCACGTCGGCATCGTCGCGGGTCGGGCCACCCCGCCTCCACCGCTTTTCGTCTCCACCGCGCCTGCCCCGCTGCTCTGTGCCCGACAGGGGTCGGCGGCGGGCCGGGGGGAGGGGTTAGGCTGCCCGCCGTGGCAGGTCTGTTGAGGAGTGTGGCGTCCCGGCTGGGGCGGGTGACCCGCGGGGCCGCCCCGACGCGTACCCCCGGTCCGATTCCGGCCCAGGTCGCGCGGCGCCGGCAGGTCGCGGCGTTGCAGCGGCGGGAGCTCAGCTACGCCCCGGAACCCGACGGGCAGGCAGACCCGGGCGAGGTCGTCTGGACCTGGGTCCCCTACGAGGACGACCCCCGGCAGGGCAAGGACCGGCCGGTCCTGGTCGTCGGCCGGGCCAGCCACACCCTGTTCGGCCTGATACTGTCCAGCCAGGGCGAGCGGGACGGCCAGCGACACTGGCTCTCCCTCGGCCCCGGCACCTGGGACCGCGACAACCGGCCGAGCTGGGTACGCCTCGATCGGGTGCTCACCATGCGGGAGGACAGCATCCGGCGCGAGGGCGCGGTGCTGGACCGGCCCCGCTTCGACCGGGTCGGCCAGGCCCTGCGTGCCGGCTATGGCTGGCGCTGACCCCGCGCCGCTGTCCGGCCCGGGCGGTCAACACTCGGCGAGGTGCGGGCTGTCCAAGAGTTGCCGGGTGGGGCCGGACGCGCCGACGCTCTTGGCCCGGTACATGGCCGCGTCGGCGCGGTCGAGCGCCTCGGTGAGCTGGGCGGGGCCGGTCACCGGGGCCAGGCCGACCGAGGCGGTGACCCGGAGGCTGAGACCGTCGAGCGGGATGGGCGCGGCGAGCGCCTCGCAGAGCCGGCGGGACGCGTGCTCGATCCACCGTCGGTCGACCGTCGGGCTGGTCAGCAGGCCGGCGAACTCGTCGCCGCCGAGGCGGGCCACCAGGTTGTCGCCGGCGAACGCGGCCAGCCGCTCGGCCACGCTGATCAGCACCCGGTCCCCGGCGGCGTGCCCGTAGCGGTCGTTGACCTGCTTGAAGTCGTCCAGGTCGAGCACCACCGCGATCAGCGGCTGGCCGACGGCATCGGTGAGCAGAGTGGTGGCCAGCCGGAAGAAGGCCCGTCGGTTGGGCAGCCCGGTGAGCGGGTCGTGGCTCGCGGCGTGCCGTTCGGCGGCGAGTTCCGCCTGGAGGTGCTCGATCTCCGCCTCGGCCAGCAGGGCGCGGCGGCGTAGCTGCCACGCGGACACGAGGGCCCCGGCGGCTGAGATGCCGGATGCGATGGTCAACGGATCCGGCACGAACCCTCCCCCTCGCCGCGTCCGCCCGCTGGCCCTGCCCGATGCCGGCCGGCGCGTCCCTACACACCCGCATTTTCCCTGGTGCGGCCCCGATTCGAGTAACCCAAAGTGAACGAATGGGTACACCGCACGTGCGTTATCATGCTCGTTGTCCGGTGCAGATGCAATAGCAGATGCACGTGCAGCAGCATCGTTTTCGACCCACCCCCTCGCCAGCACCGCTCCTCCCCGCGGCATAGGCAGGCTCTTGAAGAGAAAGACGCCCCCATGCAGCAGCCCCACAACGGCGTTCCCGCCGCGCAGCTCCCCCCGCTGAAGTGGCAGAAGAGCCGACGGAGCAACCCCAGCGGCAACTGCGTCGAGTTGGCCGAACTCCCCGGCGGCGGCGGGATCGCCCTGCGCAACTCGCGCCACCCCGAGGGTCCGGCGCTGATCTACACGGTGGACGAGATCGCCGCCTTCGTGCTCGGCGCCCGGGACGGGGACTTCGACGATCTGATCGGCTGACCCAGCGTCACCGGCCGGCTCCGTCCCGTCGATGGGACCAAAACACCCTTCGGGCGGGTACACCTCACTGTCGGTCCATGGCATGCTTACACGTCGGCCGGGGTCGGGGCCCGGTTGACGGAGGCTGGCAAGCGGAGGTCGGCACGTGACGATGGTTCCCACGGAAGGTGGCCCAGCCACCGGCCCGACCGTGCTGCGCATGCTGCTCGGCGCCCAACTGCGCCGCCTGCGTGAGGCCGTCGGGGTGACCAGGGAGGGCGCCGGCTGGGAGATCCGGGCCTCCGAATCGAAGATCAGCCGGATGGAGCTGGGCCGGGTCGGCTTCAAGGAGCGCGACGTCGCCGACCTGCTCAGCCTCTACGGGGTCACCGATTCCGAGGAGCGCGAGGCCCTGCTCAAGCTTGCCCGGGACGCCAACAGTCCGGGCTGGTGGCACCGTTACGGCGACGTGTTGCCGTCCTGGTTCCAGTCCTACCTGGGCCTGGAGGCGGCCGCCGCGCTGATCCGCAGCTACGAGGTCCAGTTCGTGCCCGGCCTGCTCCAGACCCCGGAATACGCCCGGGCGGTCGTCCTGCTCGGCCACCGCGGTGCCGGCGCGGACGAGATCGACCGGCGGGTGGGCCTGCGCATGCAGCGCCAGGAGTTGTTGCGCCGCCCGCAGCCGCCCCAGCTGTGGGCGGTGGTCGACGAGGCCGCGCTGCGCCGACCGATCGGCGGCCCCGAGGTGATGCGCGGCCAGTTCGCCGCCCTGATCGAGGCGACCCGGTCGCCGCACGTGCGGTTGCAGATCATCCCGTTCGACGCGGGCGGGCACGCCGCGGCGGGCGGTGCCTTCACCATCCTGCGCTTCGGCGACCAGGACCTGCCGGACATCGTCTACATCGAGCAGCTCACCAGCGCCATCTACCTCGACAAGCGCGAGGACCTCGACTACTACGCGGCGGCCATGGAGCGCCTCTGTGTGGAGGCCGAGCCCCCGGAGCGAACGCCGGAGCTGCTGGCCCGGCTGCGTGACGAGATCCTTCCGGGCTGACGGGTTCCCGGGCGCGGAGTCGGCCCGGGAGCCTCTACCATGGTCGGGACCGACGACAGTGGACGGACGTCGGCGCGCCGATGCCGGCGCAGAGCCATGGAGGAGCCTTGACCCCCGACGCCCCCGGTGCCCCGACCGACCCCGTCCACCGCAGCGACCGGATCGACACCTCGGTGGCGCATCCCGCCCGCCGCTACAACTACTGGCTGGGCGGCAAGGACAACTTCCAGGCCGACCGCGACTCGGGTGACGCGATGGCCGCGGCCTTCCCGACCATCCGCGTCACCGCCCTGGAGAACCGCCGCTTCCTCCAGCGGGCGGTGCGCTACCTGGCCCGTGAGGCCGGCATGCGGCAGTTCCTCGACATCGGCACCGGCATCCCCACCGCCGACAACACCCACGAGGTCGCCCAGGCCGTCGCCCCGCAGACCCGGGTGGTGTACGTCGACAACGACCCCATCGTGCTCGCCCACGCCCGCGCCCTGCTGACCAGCGCACCCGAGGGCGCCACCGCCTACATCGACGCCGACCTTCGCGACCCGGAGAAGATCCTTTCCCACCCCGACCTGCGGCGCACCATCGACCTCGGGCAGCCGGTGGCGCTGATGCTGGTGGCGATCCTGCACTTCCTGTCCGACCCGGACGAGCCGTACGCGCTGGTCCGGCGGCTGCTGGACGCCCTGCCCCCGGGCAGCCACCTGGCCGCCACGCACGCCACCTACGACCACCTCCCGGGGCAGGTCGGCGAGGACGCCAGGGCGGCGACGAGGAACGGGGGCGGGTACGGCGCGCTCTACCTGCGCAGCCTGGCCGATTTCACCCGGTTCTTCAACGGCCTGGAACTGGTCGAGCCGGGCATCGTCTCCGCAGCCGAGTGGCGTGCCGCCGCGGAGCCGCAGCCCCGGCCCTCGGCGGTCGACGTCAGCCTGTACGCGGCCGTGGCGCGCAAGCCCTGACCGGCAACGGCGCGCCCGCACATGGCTGCTCCCATGTCCGGACTTCGCGGTCCCGGGCGGGCACCGCGGCTGGTGCCCACCACGGCCGGCAGGCAGACTGACCCTCATGTCGCCGTTCACCCCCGGCCTGCGGCTGCACGACCGGTACGTCCTGCGCGCGCGCATCGGCCTCGGCGGGATGTCCGAGGTGTGGCGTGCCGACGACGAGGTGCTGCACCGTCCCGTCGCGGTCAAGGCGCTCGCGGGACAGCCCGCCGCCGACTCGCAGCTACGCGCCACCATCCAGCGCGAGGCCCGGGCCGCCGCCCGGCTCACCCATCCGCACGTCACCCAGGTGTACGACTACGGCGAGGCGACCCTGGCCGGCGGCACCGTGCTCCCCTACCTGGTGATGGAGCTGGTCGACGGGCACAGCCTGGCCGACCGGCTCACCGCCGGCCCGCTGCCCTGGCCGGAGGCCGTCCGGGTGGCCGGGCAGGTCGCCGGCGCCCTCGCCGCCGCGCACCGCATCGGCGTGGTGCACCAGGACGTCAAGCCGGGCAACGTCATGCTCACCGGGACCGGCGCCAAGGTGCTCGACTTCGGCATCGCCGCGCTCGCCGGCCCGCGCCACCCGCTCGCCGGCCCGTCCTCCGGTCACAGCGGCGAGCTGATGATGGGCACCCCGGGGTACTTCGCGCCCGAGCGGATGACCCCCGGGCCGCCGGACCCGGCCAGCGACGTCTACGCCCTCGGCGCGCTGCTCTACCGGGCCCTCACCGGCAGCGCCCCGCTGCCCGTGCAGACCTGGGAGGACGCCGTCGAGGTGCACGCCCGGCGGGTGCCGGTGCCTCCGCTGCGGGTCACCGGGCTGCCCCCGGACGTCGCCGCGCTCACCCTCGCCTGCCTGGACGTCGATCCCGCCCGCAGACCCACCACCGCCGAGTTGGCCGCCCGGTTCGGCGCGGCACCCCCGGCGGAACCACCGACCGCGCTCCTGCCCGTCGTGCCTCCGGCCGCACCGCACCCGCTGACCCTGATCGACCGGGCCGGCCCACCCACCACCCGTGCCGCCCCCGGCCCGACGACCCGGTCCGCGTCGCCGTTCTCCGCCTCGGCCTCGGTCGCGTCGCCGTTCTCCGCCTCGGTCGCCTCGTCCTCGGTCGCCTCGCCTCCGGGCGGGTCGTGGCCGGGGGTGTCGCCTCCGGTCGCCCCGCCCGGGCGGTCGCGGCACGGAAACCGATTGCTCGGCGTCCTTGTCGTGGCCGGGGTGGCGCTGTTGGTCGGGCTGTTCGCCCTCGGCGGCGGGTCCCCGGCCCCGCCGGCCGCCGCACCCGGCGTGACCACTCCAGCTCCCCGGCCGACGGCGACGCGGGCCGCGGCCCCCGCGCCGACCAGCGCAGCGCCGCGCCCGGCCTCCCCGACCACCACTCGAACTCGCCCGGTCACCCTGCGCGAGCTGGCCGCCGAGTTCATCGCAGTGGTCGACGAGGCGCAGGCCCGCGGCGAGGTCGACCGGAAAACCGCCGACGAGCTGCGCGACAAGGCCGAGGCGCTGAACCGGGCCAAGCTCAAGGACCGGGTCAAGCGGGTCCGGGACCTGCTCGAACGGGTCGCCGAGGCGGTCGAGCGGGACCGGCTCGGCGCGGCGGTGGCGAACCGACTGCGCGATCTGCTCACCGGGTACGGCCACCTGCGCGGTGTGGATGCGGACTGACCGCCGTCAGCCCCGGCGCGACTGCAGCGGGTGACGGCGTGGCGGTCGGCGGAGACGGTCATTAGCTTTGTCGGATGATCAGCACGCAACCGCTCCTGCCCTTCCCCCGTACGATCGCTGCCGGTCCCGAGCCCGGCTCCGACGGGCCCGTGGGATTCGTCACGGGTTTGGTCGAACGGCTGGGCGGTCCCGGCGCGGGACTGGCGGTCGCGCTTGAGAACCTCTTCCCGCCCATCCCCAGCGAGGTGATCCTGCCGCTGGCCGGGTTCGTCGCCAGCCAGGGAAGAATGAGCCTGGTCGGGGCGATCGGCTGGACCACCCTCGGCTCCGTGGTCGGTGCCCTCGCGTTGTACGTGATCGGCGCCATGTTGGGCCGGGACCGGATGCGCGCCATCGTCGCGCGACTGCCGCTGGTCAAGCTCGAGGACGTCGACCGGACGGAGGCGTGGTTCCTCCGGCACGGGGTCAAGGCGGTGTTCTTCGGCCGGATGATCCCGGTGTTCCGCAGCCTCATCTCGATCCCGGCCGGCGTGGAACGGATGCCGGTGCCGACCTTCCTGCTGTTCACGACCCTCGGCAGCCTGATCTGGAACACGATCTTCGTGATGGCGGGCTATCTGCTGGGGGAGAAGTGGCACCTCGTCGAGGGCTACGTCGGCACGTTCCAGAACGTGGTCATCGCGGTGTGCGCGGTGGCGCTCGGCTGGTTCGTCGTCACCCGGGTGCGGCGTGCCCGCGCCGCCCGACGGCTGCCCGTCGACAAGCCCGCCCCGGCCGCCCCGGCCGACGCTGTCCACGCCTCGGACGCGGAGGCGTCGCCGTCGGTCGGGCCGGAGTTCGGTGGGGAACGCGAGTACCGGGGGACCGTCTACCGCAGCGGGTCCTGGCGGGGAGAACCCGAGCGCTGACCCGGTGGCCGCCGCCCAGCGCCAGGCTGGCCCTTGGCCGGCCACCGCGCAGATGGGTGGTGGGGAGGTGGGGCAGGGGGGGGCCGCAGTTCGGCGTTCGCGCGTCCGGCTGGGCGGGCGGACGGCCTGCGGCCTGTGGCCGGCGGGCGCGATCATCGTGGAGGGTCTCGTGGACGGGGATGTCCGGTGCCCCTATGGAGCTGCCCCGTTTGTGCTACCGGCTCGGCGGTAGCACAAACGGGGCAGCTCCATAGGAACCAGCGGAGGGCTGGACGGTTGGGCGGTGGCGGCACGATCGAGCATGGCGGACAAGGGAACAGCGGCGGGGCCGGAGGGGGTCCGGCGGCATCCGATCGGCGGAACATGGGCCGGCCCGGGGGACTCACTGCAGTGGGACCGCAGCGTGAAGCGGGTGTACGTCGACCTGGTGGCCGGGGCCGACGCGGTGACCGTCGCGGGGCCTGAGCGTACAGTCGGACGGTGGACCGTACCGAATCCCTGCCGGCACAGACGCGACCGCCCGGCGTGGCGCCCGCCGATCCGGGCAGCGTGCTGCTGCCCGGGCACGACGTGCCGCTCGGCCGCTACACGACGGTGCGTCGGCTGCTGCCGCAGCGTCAGCGGCGGATGGTCGGGGCCTGGTGCTTCGTCGACCACTTCGGGCCGGACGACGTCGCCGAGCGGCCCGGGATGGAGGTGCCGCCGCACCCGCACACCGGGTTGCAGACGGTCACCTGGCTGCTCGACGGGGAGATCGTGCACCGGGACAGCCTCGGCAACGTCCAGCCGATCCGGCCGGGGCAGCTCAACGTGATGACCTCCGGCCACGGCATCGCCCACTCGGAGCGGTCACCGGCGGCGCATCCGCCGGTGATGCACGGCGTACAGCTCTGGGTGGCCCTGCCGGACCCGGCGCGGGCGGCGGTGCCCGACTTCGCCCACCACGAGGACCTGCCGGTGTGGCGCGACGGCGACCTCGACGTCACGCTGCTGGCCGGGGAGCTGGGCGGGGAGCGGTCCCCGGCGGTGCTGCACACCCCGCTGGTCGGCGCGCAGCTCACGGCCCGGGGCGCGGTGCCGGCCCGGCTGCCGCTGCGCCGGGACTTCGAGTACGGCCTGCTGGCGATGTCCGGTTCCGCCCAGGTGGGTGACGTGCCGCTGGAGCCGGGTGCGCTGCTCTACCTCGGTGCCGGCCGGGAGAGCCTTGCCCTGAGCGCGGCGCCGGGGAGCCGGCTGCTGCTGCTCGGCGGGGCGCCGTTCGAGGAGCCGCTGGTGATGTGGTGGAACTTCGTCGGCCGGTCGCACGAGGAGGTCGTCGCGGCCCGCGAGGACTGGGCGGCCGGCCGCCGGTTCGGGACGGTGGCAGACGACGCGGCGCCGCCGCTGCCGGCGCCCGCGCTGCCGACCACCCGGCTCAAGGCCCGCACCCGGCACGGCGACATCCGGGCCTGAACCCCGGGCGGGGCCGGGCGGAACGGGCGCCGGCGGGTGGAGGCGTGGCGGGTGGCGACGCGGGTAGTCGCGGGCATGCCGACCACTGCGATCTCGAGCATCGAGGACAAGAAACGACTGGCTCGCCGGCTCGCCGGCAGCGGGCGAGGGTTCGCCGAGCAGTACGGGTTCCGGGTCACCAACAATCCGTCCAGCCTGTTCCAGCTCCTCGTCCTGTCGGTCCTGCTGGCCCGGCGGGGCGACTTCCGGCGGGCCCTGGACACCGCCGCCGCGCTGCGCGACGCCGGCTGGGACAGCGCGGCCCGGATGGCCCGTTCGCTGCACGCCGACCGGGCGCGGGTGCTGCGGGCGGCCGGGCAGCGCGGCGACGTGGACGCCCTCGCCGACACCCTGGGCGACCTCGCCCGTGCCGTGGTGGATCGGTATCGGGGTGACCTGCGCCGGCTGCGCGCCGCGGCGCACCACGACCCGGCCGGCGAGCGGGCGCAGCTGGCTGAGCTGCCCGGGGTCGACGCCGGGGTGGTCGACCTGTTCCTGCGCGAGGCGCAGGCGCTGTGGCGGGAGGTGGCCCCGGTGGCGGACCGACGGGCGCTCGCGGCGGCCCGCCGGCTCGGCCTGGGGCGGTCCGCGACCGATCTCGCCCACCTGGCCGGCGGCGGCGAGTCGGAGCGGCTGGCCTGGCTGGTCGGCGCGCTCGCCCGGGTGGACCTGGAGAAGCGGTACGCCGAGCTGGCCGACTGAACGTGTGCCGGCCCACAGTTCCTCGAAATTTGACCGTAAGTACGATGGCGGAAGCTATGATGATCTCGGCAGTCGAGTTCGCCCGGTTCGGGCGGACGTGGCCGCCCGGCGGTGCGACCCGGTTCGGGTCGCGGTCACCGCTGGGAGACAGGTTCTGCGTGGCGCCCCAGGTCGCGGTTCGTGGCCCGGGGCGCCCGCCTGTCTCCGGCCGGCCCGCTCATCTGACGAGCCCGGCCAGCAGGTTCACCGTCGCGGCGATGATCACCGCCCCGAACAGGTACGACACCAGCGCGTGCCGCAGCACGGTCGTACGCATCTCGTTGCTGGTCAGGTTCGTGTCGGAGACCTGGAAGGTCATCCCCACCGTGAACGCCAGATAGGCGAAGTCCGAGTAGCGCGGGCGCTGCGCCTGGTGGAACATAACCCCACCGTCGGGTCCACCGTAGTAGATCCGGGCGTACCGGGCGGTGAAGACGGTGTGCACCACCAGCCAGGACAGCAGCACGCTGGCCACACCCAGCATGCCGTAGGCGTCCTGGGGCAGCCCCGGCCGGGCGCT
This sequence comes from Micromonospora sp. CA-111912, assembly GCF_050948415.1. NCBI lineage: Bacteria > Bacillati > Actinomycetota > Actinomycetes > Micromonosporales > Micromonosporaceae > Micromonospora > Micromonospora sp. CA-111912. Next base: position 4,375,557 of record NZ_CP192007.1, on the reverse strand, counting down.
GCGCGCGATGACCAGCACGACCGCGACGGCGACCAGGCTGGACAGGCAGGCGACCAGCAGCAGCAGGTCGCGGGTGGGCCGGTTCGGGTCCTCGCGTACGGCGAGCCGGGCGGTCCGCTCGGCGTCCGACGGCCACAGTGTGCGCCAGACCAGCACCAGCCAGCTCAGCGCCGCCACGTCCCAGCCCACGAGAGGGCCGAGTGACGGCGGGCCGACGAGCGCGAACAGGCCGCCGCCCAGCCCGCCGGCCAGCCCGAGCACGGCGAGCTGGACCACCGCCGGGGTGTGCCCGTCCCTGCCGCGCACCCACCCGCTCCCGACGGCGTGGCGCTCAGATGCCGCGCAGGTGCTGCGAGACCCGGGTGTGCGGGTTCCGGGCCTGCGCCGCGCGCTGCGACCTGCCGATCTCCGGGGCGGCGTCGATCTTGGCGGAGCGGGCCACCTCGTTGCCGTTGGCGTAGTCGACCGGGGGCAGGGCCCGCAACGCGCGCAGCACGTCCGGCGGCGCCCCCTCCCGCTGCGCCTCGCGTACCACGTCGGCCTTATCGGCCGGGTAGTCGAGGCTGGACAGGTACCGCAGGACGTCGTCGTAACTCGCCATGGTGTGGGCTCTCCTCGCCGGTTCGATCCGGTTCACGACTTCACGACCGGCCGCGGTTACCCACCCGCCGGCCGCCCACGCCCGTCCGTCGCGGGGAAATCGCGGACGCGGCCCGTCCGGGTCGATCCGGCCGGCCGCCGTTTCCGGCCCCTCGGGACGGGTACGCGACCGGCCCGATGCAGCGGAAGGAGCACCGCCATGAACTACGACACCTTCGTCGAACAGGTGGCCCTGCGGGCACAGGTCCCCGGGGAGCGGGCCGTGGAGCTGACCCGCGCCACGCTGGAGACCCTGGCGGAGCGGCTGACCGGCGGCGAGGTGCTCGACCTCGCGGCGCAGCTGCCGAAGCCGTTGCAGCTGGTCCTGCGGCCGAGCCCGGACACCGAGGCCGCCGACCGGTTCGGCGCGGCCGAGTTCGTGGCCCGGGTCGGCCAGCGGGCCGGCCTGGACGAGCGGGCCGCCCGGGACGCCGTCCGGGCGGTGTTCGTCACCCTGCGCGAGGCGGTCACCGGCGGGGAGTTCGACGACATCGTGGTCCAGATGCCGCGCGACTACCGGGACATGGTCGAGCCGGCGCTCGCCCCGGGGGCGGCCGTCCCGCGCCGACCCTGACCGGCCGGCCCACCCCGGCCGGGTTCAGCGAACGTGTCGGTGTCGTGCCACCCCGGGGCCGGCCCCGAGGCGGCGGCCCTCAGGCGACCGCGCCGGCGGCGCGCAGGGCGGCGATCCGGTCGGCGGCCAGGCCGGCCTCCGCCAGCACCTCGTCGGTGTGCTCGCCCGGGTGCGGCGGCGGCCGGCGCAGCGCCGTCGGCGTGCCGGTGAACCGGGGCGCGGGCGCCGGCTGGGTTGCCCCGGCGTGCTCCACGAACACCCGCCGGGCCGCCAGGTGCGGGTGCTCCGGGGCCTCCCTCCAGTCCAGCACCGGCGCGACGCATGCGTCCGAGGAGCCGAGCAGCGCCGTCCACTCGTCGCGGGTGCGGGTGCGGAACAGCCGCGCCCACGCCGCGCGCAGCGCCGGCCAGTTCGCCGGGTCGTCGCGGTCCGGCGCCTCGTCGCCGGGCAGCGGGAACCCGGTACGCCGGACCAGCTCCGCGTAGAAGCGGGACTCCAGGGCGCCGACGGCGAGGTGGCGGCCGTCCGCGCACTCGTACGTGTCGTAGAACGGCGCGCCGCCGTCGAGCAGGTTGACCCCGCGCGGGTCCTGCCACAGGCCGAGCCGGCGCAGCGCGTGGACCTGGGTGGACAGCACCGCCACCCCGTCCACGATCGCCGCGTCGACCACCTGTCCGGGCGCTCCGCCCCGGACGGCGTACAGGGCCGAGACGATGCCCAGGGCCAGCATCATCCCGCCGCCGCCGAAGTCGCCGAGCAGGTTCAGCGGCGGCACCGGACGTTCACCGGCCCGGCCGATGCCGTGCAGCGCCCCGGTCAGGGCCAGGTAGTCGATGTCGTGCCCGGCGTACGGGGCGAGCGGGCCGTCCTGCCCCCAGCCGGTCATCCGCCCGTACACCAGGCGGGGGTTGACCGCACGGCAGTCGGCGGGGCCCAGGCCGAGCCGCTCGGTCACCCCGGGGCGGAAGCCCTCGAGCAGCGCGTCCGCGCGGCCGACCAGGGCCAGCACCGCGTCCCGGCCGCCGGCCGACTTCAGGTCCACCGCGACCGAGCGGCGGCCCCGGTTGAGCAGGTCCGGGTGCGGGGTGCCGAACGCCGACGGGTCGACGTCGGTGGCCCGGTCCACCCGGATGACGTCGGCGCCCAGGTCGGCCAGCATCATCGCGGCGAACGGGCCGGGGCCGATGCCGGCCAGCTCGACCACCCGCACCCCGGCCAGCGGGCCGGCCCCGCCGCCGGCCGCCGCCCGGCCCGCGTCGGGGTGGCTCACGCGCTCGTCCATCGGGCCACCATAGGCGTTTCGCGTTTGTCCCCGTAAGGTGCCGGGAATCCGCCCCCGCGCGTTCCGGCCCGATCACCGCTGGTGACGGCGGGGGTCGCGGCTTGGCGAGTCGACCGGGCTGACCTAACCTTGTCGCACGAGGGGAGTACTTCCCACGAATCATTCCGGTCAGTACGGCGTGCCCGGAGCACGCCTCGGGTGGTTGCCCACGGGTACGTGGGTGAAGGAGACCTCGAACATGAGACGGTGTTCGAGGGGATTCCATGACCGAATTGTCTTATCTGTCCGCCGGTGAGTTGTCATCGGTGGGCACGCCCACGCTCTGGGCGGTCACCATCGCCGGCGTGCTCGCGCTGCTGGTGCTGGACTTCCTCGTCACCCGCAAGCCGCACGAGGTGTCGCTCAAGGAGGCGCTCGGCTGGTCCGCCTTCTACATCGCCCTGCCGCTGGCCTTCGGCGCCTGGGTCTGGTCCCGCTTCGGCTCCCAGCAGGGCGTGGAGTACCTGACCGGCTACCTGGTCGAGAAGTCCCTCTCGGTCGACAACCTGTTCGTCTTCATGCTGCTGCTGGCGGCGTTCGCGGTGCCCGCCGCCCTCGCCCAGCGGGTGCTGCTCTACGGCATCGCCGGCGCGCTGGTGCTGCGGGCGATCTTCATCGCCCTCGGCGCGGCGGCCCTGCAGACCCTCGACTTCGCCTTCCTGATCTTCGCGGCGATCCTCATCGTCACCGCCGTCAAGCTGCTCCGTGACGCCGTCTCCGGCCACGAGCAGACGGTGGACATCAACAAGATGCGGTCGGTGAAACTGCTACGCCGGTTCATGCCGGTCGTCGAGGAGTACCAGGGCACGAGGATGGTCGTCCGGCAGAACGGCCGCCGGGCGCTCACCCCGCTCGCCCTCGTGGTGGTCGCGGTGTTCGCCACCGACATCGTCTTCGCCGTCGACTCGGTGCCCGCCGTGTACGGCATCACCGAGGACCCCTACCTCGTCTTCGCCACCAACGCCTTCGCCCTGCTCGGCCTGCGGGCGCTGTACTTCGTGCTGCACGCCGCGCTGAGCCGGCTGGTGCACCTCAGCTACGGCCTGGCCTTCATCCTCGCCTTCATCGGCGTCAAGCTCGGCCTGCACTGGGCGCACGGGATCTGGCCGAGCGTGCCGCAGATCCCCACGCTGGCCTCGCTCGGGGTGATCATCGGCGTGCTGGTCGTCGTCACGTTCACCAGCCTCCGGGCCACCCGCAACGCCACACCGGGCGACAAGGAGACCGTCGCCGACCGGCACTGACCGCGCCGACGGCCGGGCGTCACCGCCCGCCGTCGACATCGCCACGCCGCGACGGGCGTGGGCGGGACTCCGGCCCGACCCGCGTCCGCCGTGGTCGTCCGCCCCGGCGGGTCCGGGCGAACGGTGCCGTCGCGATCCGGCAGGTGGTACGACTGACTGGTGGGAATCGTGTCACCGGGCTTCCAGGGCCGGCCCCGCTCGGCGGAGCCGGCCCTGCCACCGGGGCAGTACCTGACCGAGGACTTCCCGGTGCTCTCCGCCGGCCCCACCCCGAAGGTGCGGCCGGACACCTGGGAGTTCGTCGTCACCACCGAGACCGGCGCGGAGCGCCGCTGGTCCTGGGCCGAGTTCACCGCCCTGCCCCAGGACACCCCGACCGTCGACATCCACTGCGTCACCCGCTGGTCCAAGCTCGCGACGACCTGGCAGGGCGTCTCGCTGGACGTCCTGCTCGACGGCGTCGACACCGACGCGGCGTACGCCCTGGTCCACTCGTACGGCGGGTACACCACCAACCTGCCGCTGGCCGACCTGCGCGGCGGCCGGGCCTGGGTGGCGCACCGCTTCGACGGCCGCGACCTGCCCGCCGAGCACGGCGGCCCGGCCCGGCTGCTGGTGCCCCACCTCTACTTCTGGAAGTCCGCGAAGTGGGTGCGCGGCATCCGGCTCAAGACCATGGACGAGCCCGGCTTCTGGGAGACCGCCGGGTACCACGCCTACGGCGACCCGTGGCGCGAGCAGCGCTACACCGGCGATTGAACGCGCCGTCGAACGCCCCGCTGACCTGGCGGGTGGCCCGGCTGGTCGAGCGGCGGGGCGAGACGCCGACCGCGCGGACGCTCGTCATCGACGCGCCCGGCTGGCCCGGGCACCTGCCCGGCCAGCACGTCGACGTCCGGCTCACCGCGTCCGACGGGTACCAGGCAGCCCGGTCGTACTCCCTCGCCGGGCCGGCCGACGGCGACCGGATCGCACTGACCGTGCAGCGGGTGCCCGACGGCGAGGTGTCGCCGTACCTGATCGACGTCTGGGCCCCGGGCGACCCGGTGGAGGTGCGCGGCCCCGTCGGCGGCTGGTTCGTGTGGCGGCGCACGGAGACCGCGCCGGTGCTGCTGGTCGCCGGCGGCTCGGGCGTGGTGCCGCTGATGGCGATGGTCCGGGCCCGCCGGGCCGCCGGCAGCCGGGCGCCGTTCCGGCTGGTCTACTCGGTGCGCACCCCGGCCGACGTGTTCTACGCCGAGGAGCTGCGCCGCCGCGCCCGCGACGACCAGGGCCTCGACGTGGCGTACGTGTACACCCGGGCCGTGCCCGACGGGTGGCGCGGCGAGCCGCACCGGATCGGGCTGGCCGACGTGAACGTCCACGGCTGGCCGCCCGACCTGGAGCCGCTCTGTTACGTCTGCGGGCCGACCGGCTTCGTCGAGACGGTGGCGGACCTGCTGGTGGGCCTGGGCCACCAGCCCCGGCGGGTCCGCACCGAACGTTTCGGCCCAACCGGTTGACCGAGGCCCGGCCGGACGCGGCCGGCACCAGCCGATCCGGCCCCGACCCGCCCGAGGAGACCCGATGACCGAGATGACCTACCTGGACGGCAACATGCTCGACGGCCCGCTGCGCGAGCTGTTCGCCGTCGACCTGAGCGCCGCCACCGGGCGCTGCCAGTCGTGCGGCATGACCGGCCCGCTCGCCGGCCTGCACGTCTACCCGCACGCCCCCGGCCTGGTCGCCCGCTGCCCGGCCTGCGCGGCGGTGATGCTGCGCCTGGTCCGGGCGCCCGACCGGGCCTGGCTGGATCTGCGCGGCACCACCTACCTCCAGGTGCCCATGCCCCCCGAGCAGCCCCAACCCATCTGACGCGCCGTCGCGTCGCCGATCCGCGCGAGGCCGGTGCCTCCCGACCGCCTGATCGGCGGTGGCGGTGGCGGTGGCCCGGTGCCGGGCCACCGCCGCGGTGCCCGTAGGGGCGGCGCGGGTACCCGACCGGCCACCGATCTGCCACCGGGTGTTGCGCTCCCCGGCCCGACTGCGCGAGGCTGATTCCCGGGACAGCGATCTGCCGTTCGGGGGCGAGGATCGATGGCATCACTGGCGACGTCCGGGTGGCATCCCCAGGTCAAACCCGAGCACGGCCTGCACCGGCTGCCGGGCGGCCGGATCCGCGTTGGCGGATCGGTCTACGGCATCGCGGCCGAGGTGCTCGATCCCACCGGCGCGATCTGGGCGACGCTGTGCGCCGCCGACGGCACCCGCGGCGTCGAGGAGATCGTCCGGCAGGTGCTCGCCGCGCACCCGGGCGAGCAGGCCGGCGCCGTCCGCGCCGCGCTCGACCTGTTCGCCGCCGCCGGGTACCTCACCGACGCGGTCGCCCCCGACCCGCCGGAACTGACCGACCGGGACCGGGAGCGCCACGACCGGGGCCGCCGGTTCCACCGCTGGATCGACCTGGTGCCGCGCGCCACCTCCTGGGAGCCGCAGCTCGCCTTGAAGCGCTCCCGGGCGGTCGTGGTCGGGCTGGGCGGCACCGGCGGGGCCGCCGCGCTCGCCCTGGCCGCCGGCGGGGTCGGGCGGCTGCACTGCGTCGACCCCGACGTGGTCGAGCTGTCCAACCTCAACCGCCAGACCACGTACGTGGAGGACGACATCGGCCGGCCGAAGGTGGACGCCGCGGTGGCCCGGCTGCGCCGGCTCAACTCCGACATCGAGGTCACCGGCGAGCGGTCCGAGGTGCGCGGGCCGGCCGACCTGCGCCGGCTGGTCGCCGGCTGCGACGTGCTGCTGCTCTGCGCCGACCGGCCGGGCGCCATCCGGGCCTGGGCCAACCGGGTCTGCCTGGGCACCGCGACCCCCTGGGTGGACGCCGGGTACCACGGCCCGGTGGTGACGGCGGCGGCGTACCTGCCCCGGGTGGGTCCGTGCTACGAGTGCTTCTGGCTCGCCGAGCACGACAAGCGCCGCCGCGACGACCCGGCCGCCGAGTACACCGTGCAGCGGGAGAGCAGCAGCGCGGTCAGCGCGTCCTCGGCCGGCCTGTCCGGGCACCTCGCCGCCCACCTGGCGACGGCCCTGCTGACCGGCGTGCCGGCCGTCCGGCCCGGTCAGCTCCAGGGGATCAACCTGGTCGCCCCCGACCAGCACTTCCTCATCGCCCACCCGCCGCACCCGCGCTGCCCCGCCGGCTGCGGCGGGACACCCGTCGACGCGGCGGTCGTCGCCGGCCAGGCAGCGCGCGGATGAGCGTCGAGGCCGCCGGCTCCGGCCGGGTCCTGCCGCACGAGCTGCGCCCGGAGCGCGTCCGGCGGCTGGTCGGCCGACCGGTCACCGGGCGGGCGCGGAGGATCCCGGCCCCCTCGGAGGGAGGTGAGAACCGTGGAGCAGATCGTCATCCGGAAGCTGGACAAGGTGGAGACGACCAGTGCGAGCAACCCCAGCGGCAACTGAAGCCGGCCCGCCCCGGCGTGCCACGGGGCACCCTGGCCGACGGCCTGCGCGCCGTCCTCGGCGCCGGTCAGCGGGAGCCCGCTCCGCCGGGGGAGGCGACCTGATCCGCCGGTCCGCCCCGGGCCGGTGCCGTCGCCGCACCGTGCCGTCCGGTCGCCCGGCGGAGGCAGCCCGTTGGACAGCGTTCCGCCCCGCCCGTCAGAGTGGTTGGTCGTGAGATACCTGAGCACCGGTGGGCCCGCCGCGATCCGCCGACCCCGACCCTCCGACGAGGCCGAGTTCGTCGCCGCCGCGCGGCGTAGCGGGCAACTGCACCACCCGTGGCTGTCGGCCCCGGACACCCCGGAGGCGTACGCCACGTACCTGGGCCGTATCCGGCGCCGGAACCACGCCGGATACCTGATCTGCGACCGGGCCGGCGGGGCGATCGCCGGGTACGTCAACATCAGCGGCATCCTGCTCGGCGCGCTGCGCGGCGGCTACCTCGGCTACGCGGCGTTCCTGCCGTTCAGCGGCACCGGGCACGCGTCGGCCGGGATCGGCCTGGTGATGCGGCACGCGTTCGACGTGTTGGGACTGCACCGGCTGGAGGCGAACATCCAGCCGGGCAACGAGCCGTCCCGGCGGATCGCCCGTAAGCTCGGCTTCCGGCTGGAGGGCTACTCGCCGGACTACCTGTTCATCGACGGGGCGTGGCGGGACCATGAGCGGTGGGCGATCACCGCACCCGACCGGCCCTGAGCCCCGGGCAGCATCGGCGGCCTGATCCACCTCGACACCCGGCTGGTCAGCGACCCGGGACCGCCCACGTCCGGCTCCAGTGCCGGACTGATTCCGACGTTTGCCCTGGCCGGCGGCGGGAACGGCACCCCCCATGACGAAGCCTCGGGTGGTGATCGTGGGGGCCGGGTTCGCCGGTTACCACGCGGCGAAGACGTTGAGCGGGATCGCCCGGAACCGGGCCGAGATCGTCCTGCTGAACTCGACCGACTACTTCCTCTACCTGCCGCTGCTGCCCGAGGTGGCCGCCGGGGTGGTCGAGCCCGGCCGGATCGCGGTGCCGCTCAGCGGCACCCTCGACGGCGTGCGGGTGGTCGTCGGCGAGGCCGACCGGATCGACCTGCAGAACCGCTGGGTCGGCTACACGATGCCGGAGGGCGACCAGGGCCGGCTCGCCTACGACCGCCTGGTGCTCGCCGTCGGCAGCGTCAACAAGCTGCTGCCCATCCCTGGCGTCACCGAGTACGCCCACGGCTTTCGCGGCCTGCCCGAGGCGCTCTACCTGCACGACCACGTGGTACGCCAGATCGAACTGGCCGAGCTGACCGACGACCCGGCCGAGCAGCGGGCCCGCACCACCTTCGTGGTGGTCGGCGCCGGCTACACCGGGACCGAGGTGGCCGCGCACGGCCAGCTCTTCACCGACCGGCTGGTCGCCCAGCACCCGCACCTGAGAGTCCGGCCCCGCTGGATGCTGCTCGACGTGGCTCCCCGGGTGCTGCCCGAACTGGATCAGCGGATGTCGGTGACCGCCGACCGGGTGCTGCGCCGGCGCGGCGTCGACGTGCGGATGGGCACGTCGGTGGCGGAGGCCACGTTCGACGGGGTGAGGCTGACCGACGGCGAGTGCGTGCCCACGTGCAGCCTGGTCTGGTGCGTCGGGGTGCGCCCTGACCCGTTCGTCGCCGAGCTCGGCCTGCGCACCGAGAAGGGGCGCCTGGTGGTCGACGAGTACCTCACCGTCCCCGGCTTCCCCGAGGTGTACGCCTGCGGCGACGCCGCCGCGGTGCCCGATCTGACCCGCCCCGGGCAGGTCTGCACCATGACCGCCCAGCACGCCCAGCGCCAGGGCAAGCTGGCGGCGCACAACATCGCCGCCTCCTACGGGCAGGGCCGGCGTCGGCCGTACAAGCACCACGACCTGGGCTGGGTGGTCGACCTCGGCGGCAAGGACGCCGCGGCGAACCCGCTGAAGGTGTCGTTGTCCGGGCTGCCGGCCAAGGCCGTCACCCGCGGCTACCACCTGCTGGCCATGCCGGGAAACCGGGCCCGGATCGGCGCGGACTGGCTGCTCGACGCCACCCTGCCCCGTCCGGCCGCGCGGCTCGGCCTGGTGCCCGCCAACGCCGTCCCGCTGGAGAGCTCGTCGCCGGAGGTCCCGGTCCGGCACGGCTGAGTGACCGCCCGGCGTCTTTGGTGATCACCCTTCGCCGGCGCGATCAGCGTTCGCCGGCGCGATCAGCGTTCGTCGGCCGGGTGCGGGCGGCGGTTCCTCATCGGCCCGAACTCGCGTAGCAGCAGCTGCCCGATCCCGGCGGCCGGGATGGCCAGCAGCGCCCCGATCAGACCGGCCAGCTCCGCCGCGAACAGCACACTGGCCAGCACGGTCAGCGGGTTCAGCTGGACCGCCCGCGCCATGATCACCGGTTGCAGCAGGTGGTTCTCCACCTGTTGGTAGATCACGAAGAACACCAGCACCACGATCCCGGCGGTGGGGGAGTGCAGGAACCCGGCGCCGCCCGCGAGGATGGCCCCCAGGGTCGCGCCGACCAGGGGCAACAGGTCGGCGATCGCCACCAGCAGCGCGATCACCCCGGCGAACGGCACCCCGGTCAGGACGAGCACGAGGAAGGTCAGGACGCCGCAGATCACGCTGATCAGCAGGTTCCCGGTCAGGTAGCCGGTGACCACCCGGGACACGCCCCGGCCGATCCGCCGGGCCCGGCCCGCCGCCCGGTCACTGAGCAGGGCGGTCACGCCTGCGGTGACCCTCGGGGCCTCCAACACCATGAGGTACGCCAGCACGATCACGGTGATCAGCCCCGCGAGGGTTTCCAGCACGCGCCGGACCAGCCCGACGGCGGGCTCGCGCAGTTGGCTGCCGTACTGCTCGATCTGGTTGGAGTGGCCGGCCAGGTACCGCCGCAGCCGCAGCCGCTCCAGCGCCTCGCCGACCGGGCCCCGCCCCGCCCGGGTCTCCCGCAGCAGGTCCGGTGCCCGGTCGGCGAACCGGCCCAGCTCGTCCACCAGCGGCAGGAAGATCACCGCGATCAGCGCGGTGAGCACCCCGAACGCGGCCAGGAAGACCACCAGGGTGGCCAGCGCGCGGCGGCGCACGAAACGGCGTTGCACGCCGTCGACCAAGGGCTTCAACGCGACGGAGAAGAACGCCGCGACCACGGCCCAGACCAGCAGCCGCCGGGTGGCCCAGATCAGGAACAGCCCGAGCAGGGTGGCCAGCACCAGGCCGATGACGATCGCGGCCCGCCGGGCGGTGACCCTGTCGTCGGCGTTCCTCATCCGGCGCGGCTACCCCCGCCGACGGGGCGGAAACCCGTTCGCGGTGGGCGGCCCGGGGCGGCTCAGCTGACGCCGAGCGAGTCGTCGGTGCCGGCGCGGGCCCCGCCGACGAACTCGTCGAGCGTCGGCCCGTGCAGCACCTGACCGGGGACCGGGTCGCGGGCCGCCCGCGCGGCCAGCCGGTCGGTCGGCAGCCGGCCCGCCCGGCCGGCGGCGGCGAGCACCACGTTGCCGTACCGCCGCCCGCGTAGCATCCGCCGGTCGGCGACCAGGCACACGTCGGCGTACACGGCCCGCAGCGTGGCCACCCGGGACCGGGTGAACACCAACGGGGGCAGGTCGGTGACGTTGACCAGCAGGATGCCGTCCGGGCGGAGCACCCGGGCCACCTCGGCGGCGAACTCCACACTGGCCACGTGCCCCGGCATCAGGGCCGCCCGGTAGACGTCGGCGAACACCAGGTCGTACCCGCCGGGCGGGGCCGCGGTCACCGCGTCGCGGGCGTCGGCGACGACGACGCGTACCCCGGCGCCCGGCGCGGGCAGCTCGCGGCGGACCAGCTCCACCACGGCCGGGTCCCGCTCCACCACGAGCTGGGCGGAGCCCGGCCGGGTCGCCCCCACGTAACGGGGCAGGGTCAGGGCGCCCCCGCCGAGGTGCAGCGCGTCGACCGGGGTGCCGGGCGGCGCCGCCAGGTCGACCACGGCGGCCATCCGGCGGACGTACTCGAAGTGCAGGTGTCGGGGGTCGGCCACGTCGACGTACGACTGGGCGACCCCGCCCGCGAGCAGGGTGCGCCCGGTGCGGCGGGCCGGGTCGACCACCAGGTGCGGTCCGTCGGCGGCGGTGTGCATCCCGGCACCGTAGCCGCCACAGCCGACCTCCATTCCCCGGCGGCGGGCCGGCGGGCACGACTGCCCGCCGGCCCGGGTCTCAACCGCCGGCAGCCGAGCCGAGCAGGTCGCGCAGCCCGTCCGGTACGTGCAGCGAGGCGACCAGGTCGCCGTCCCGGTCGGCCAGCGCGGCGAGCGTCGCCTCCGCCTGGTAGCGGGCCTGCTCCGGGGTACGGCCGCTGAGCCGGGCCACCTCGGCGAGGAAGCCGGGCAGGTCGTGGTGGCGCTCGATGCCGTCCACCGGGACCACGTCGTGCAGCGACACCGGCACGGCCGTCAGCAACCGCTCCCGTGCGGCCTGGTCCAGCGCCCAGGCCAGGGTCAACACGGTGGCCTCGGCCGCCACCTTCGCGGTGCGGAAGTCGACGCCCGCCCGCCGTCCGACGTCGTCGACCAGTTCCCGGTAGCCCACGCCGATCGCCCCCGGCGCCCCTCCGGGGCCACGCTGCGGGCGCGGCTGCGGCCGGGCGGTCGGCGCGGGAGCGGCCGGAGGTGGGGCCGGCCCGCCCCGGGTGGTGTCGGGCTTGTGCCGGCCGGCCGGCGGCGGCCCGGCCCGCTTACCCCGGTCCAGGTGCGTGAGCTGCTTGGACGCGCTGAGGCTCGCGCCGGTCTCGCTGGCCTGCCGGCCCCGTTCGCGGGACTGGCGGGCCAGCGCCCGGCGGCGCTGGTTGTCACCCTCCATCTGTTTACGCATGGCACACCTCGCCCTCTCCGGTCCGTTGTCTCGACCGTCGCCTTCCCGGCGTCGTCGGGGCCGAAACGGCCGAGCCCTCGCGGCGCGGGGCCGGCCGACGGCGGCCGGGGCGGCGTCATCCGGGGCGGGTGAACCAGGCTCACCCGACCGGGCTCCACGATCGGGGTGGGCCGGAGTACTTCCGACACCCGCGGAAGGGAAGGTCGTCATGAAGAGGATCGTCGAAATCGTCCCCGCCCGTCCCGGTTGGTACGCCCGCTGGCGGCTCACGCCACAGGCGACCAGGTGCTACCGGGTGAGCCTGTGGGCCCTGCTCGAGGAGTCCGACGGCGTCGGCCGCGAGGTGGTCGGCGTCGACTGCACCGGGCAGTGGCCCGGGGCGGACGACAACGAGGCGGGTGGGGAGTTCGTCCGTTACCTGTTCCAGACGCCCGACTCCGGACCACCGGAGGACGCGGAGCCCGCGCCGGGCGACGCCGAACGGCGGGCCGACGGGCCGCGCCTGCAACCGGTGACCGCCACCTGAGGCCACCCTCCCGGCCCCCGACTCCTGGTCCCAGGGTTCGGGGGCCACCCCCTGCCCTTCGGGCCCCGGGGTCAGCCGACGTCGCGCGCGCCGACGGCCTCGGCGTCGAGCACCTCGCTCAGGCCGGTGCGGTCGAGCAACCGCTGGAGCTGGCCGCGCACCCCGGTCAGCCGGATCGGGCCGGATCCCCTGCGGTGGATCACCACCAGCGCGCTGAGCCCCGAGGAGTCGCAGAGCCCGACGCCGTCCAGGGCGAGCTCCAGCTCGTGGCAGCCGTCCTGACGCAGCGCCTCGGCGATTTCCGTCAGCTCGGGCGCGGTGTCGAAGTCCAGGTCGCCGGTCAGCCGAAGTCGGGCGCGTCCGGCCTCGGACCGGGTCACCTCGATGGTCAACAGCGCAGAGGGCATGGGCCCATGTTCCCAGCCGACCGCGATCGGCAAACCCCCGGGCTCAGGCGGGCGCCGCCGGCCGGCGGCCGCCTCTTTCCCGAGGCAGCGGACGGGCCGGCAGGCTGGTCAGTCCGGCGTCAGATGGCGGTACCGGCACACCAGCGTAGGGTGGGGTGGGGTGGATTGGACCACATACGCCGTTTCGGTGACGGGCGGGTGTCGAGAAGGAGTGGGGCTCAGCTGGTGACTGCTGCCGACGTCAGGGGCGCGGACCCGGGCGACGGACGGATCTCCACGCCGAGTACCGCACCGGCTCCGGCCTGGTCCGCCGACGTGCCGGTGCGGCCCGTGGCCGGACTGCCGAGGCTCACCCCCGACCGCGGTTCACCGACCCCGGCCTGGTCCGAGGTCGTCGAGCACTTCCGCGAGGGCCTGATCGTCTGCGACGCCCGCGGTGTGGTGCGGCACCTGAGCCCGGTCGCCGGGCGTCTGCTGCCCGAGGTGGTCGTCGGCGCGGTGCTCGCCGCGTCCGGGATCGCCGGCCTACACGCCGAGTCCGGCGTCGGCGAGTTCACCCACCACGACCGCAGGCTGCGGGTCCGCCAGGTGCCGCTGTCCGCCGCCCGGTGCTGCTGGTACGTCGAGGACGTCACCGAGAGCGTCGCCCGGGCCGACGCGTTGCTCGCCGAGCGGGCCCGGTCGGCTTTCCTGGCCGTGGTGGGGGAGAAGCTCGGCAACCCGCTGCACCCCGACCGGGCCGCCGCCGCGGTGGTCCGGCTCGCCGTGCCCACCCTGGCCGAGGTGGCCGTGCTGGTGTCGGCCCCCCGCTCCGGCCGGGCCCGCTGGTGGCGGGCCACCCGCGCCGACGACGACACCTCGACCGTGGACAGCGGGGTGCTCGACGCCGTCGACCTGCCGGCCGCCATCGATGAGGCGCTCGCCGGCACCGAGCCGCACGCGCTGGACTGGCTCGTGGAGCAGGCCGTCGAGGCGGGTTGGCTGCCCGGCCTCGCCGCCGCTGACGCCAGCGTCCGGGTGGTGCCGCTGCCGGGGCGGGACCTGCCGGCGGGCGTGCTGCTGGTCGCCCGCCGCACCGCCCGCCACCACGAGGAGGCCGACCTCGACCTCGTGCGCGCCTTCGCGGCCCGGGCGGGCGCCGCCCTGACCACCGCCGTGCTCTACCGTGACCAGGCGGAGGTCGCCGACACCCTCCAGGCCAGCCTGGTGCCGGTCGAGCCGGCCGAGACGGCCGGCGTGCAGTGGGGCACCGCGTACCGACCGGCGCAGGCCGGGCTGCGCATCGGCGGGGACTTCTACGGCTCGCACCGGCTGCCCGACGGCGGCTCGGTGTTCTTCCTCGGTGACGTCTCGGGCAAGGGGGTCGAGGCGGCCGTGTTCACCGGCCAGCTCCGCCAGTGCCTCCAGGCGCTGCACCGGGTGGAGTCGCACCCCGGCCGGTTGCTGGGGCTGCTCAACGACGCGCTGCTGGAGACCACCCTGGCGCACGGCCAGGGCCGGTTCGCCACCATGGTGCTCGGCGTGGTCCGCCCCCGACGCGACGGCGGGCTGACCCTGACCATGTCCGGCGGAGGCCACCTGCCCCCGCTGGTGCTGCGCACGTCCGGTGAGGTGGAGTCGATCGGCCTCAGCGGGATGCTGATCGGCGTGGTTCCCGACCCGCGTATCGGCGAGGTGACCGTCGAGCTGGCGCCGGGCGAGACCTGCCTGCTCTACAGCGACGGGGTGACCGAGGCGCGGGGCGGCCGGCGTGGCGACGAGCAGTTCGGCACCGACCGCCTGGTCCGTGCCCTCGCCGGCTGCCAGCGGATGCCCGCCCCGGCGCTGGCCGAGCGGGTCGAACAGGTCACCTGCGACTGGCTGGCCCAGCGCGACCACGACGACATCGCCGTGCTCGCGCTGCGGGCCATCGGGCCGCACAGCCGACCGGCCCGGCACCTGCACGCCGTATCCTCCCCGTCCTGACCGCCCTCTCGAAGGAGATCGCCGCGTGATCGCAGCCACCGCCGAGGCCTCCCCGGCCGACTCGTACCACGGCTTCCTCGGATCGCTGGAGGAGGCCGACGAGTACGCCGCGGTCGACGCCGCGCTCGGGCTGGTCGACGCCGGGGTGCCCGCCGAGCAGGTGCTGCTGGAACTGGTCGCCCCCGCCCAGGTCGAGATCGGTGAGCGGTGGGCGCGCAACGAGTGGAGTGTCGCCCAGGAACACGCAGCCACCCACATCAGCGAGCGGGTCGTGGCCGCCGTCGTCGCCCGGGTCAACCCCCGACCCACCCGGGGGCGGGTGGTCGTGGCCTGCATGGACGGCGAGTGGCACGCCCTGCCGCCCCGGCTGGTCGCCGAGGTGCTGCGGTTGCGCGGCTGGCAGGTCACCTTCCTCGGGGCCAGCGTGCCGGCCGTGGACCTGGTGTCGTACCTGCACCGGCACGACGCGCACGCGGTCGCGCTGGCCTGCGCGCTGCCGACGCGGCTGCCGTACGCGCACCGCGTGATCGAGGCGTGCCGCCGCTCCGACGTGCCGGTGGTGGTCGGCGGGCGAGGCTTCGGCCACGACGGGCGCTGGGCCCGCAGGCTCGGGGTTGCCTGGGCCCCCGACGCGCCCAGCGCGGCCGAACTGGTGGCCGACGAGCGGGCCCTGCGTCGTGTCCAGCCGGCAGACCTGTCCCCGCAGCTCGCCGACGACGAGTACGCCAGCCTGGTGAAGCGGCGCGGTGACCTGATCGACGGCGCCCTGGCCGACCTGCGTGACCGGGTTCCCGGGGTGCGGGAGTACACGCCGGCCCAGCTCGACTCCACCGTCAGCGACCTCGGCCACATCGTCGACTTCCTCGCCGCCGCGGTCTACGTCGACGACGCCTCGCTGTTCGCCGAGTTCGTGGAGTGGCTGGTCGCCATCCTGGCCAGTCGGGGGGTGCCGGCCTCGGCGGTCGAGTTCACGCTCTGGCACTACGCGGGGGAGCTGCGGGACTCCCCACGGGCGGCGCGTTTCCTGGGCGCGGCGGGGGCGTCGCTCGACGCGGGCGCGCGGTCGCGTTGAGCGTGCGTAGGTGCGGGGGGCCTTCGGCTCCCTGCTTATACTTGCTCCACTGCAAGCATCAGCCTGCGGTGAAGCGAGGGGAACCACGTTGACGTTCACCGTCACGTACGCCCAGCGGGACGGTGCCGGGGCGTGCCTGCGACTCGCCGGCGAGCTGGACGTGAGCACCGCGCCCGAGCTGAACGCCGTCCTCGACCGGCTGGCCGGCCAGGGGGAGCACCATCTCCTGGTCGACCTCACCGAGCTGACCTTCTGCGACTCCACCGGCCTCGCCGCGTTCGTCCGGGCCGACAACCGGGCCGCGGCCCGGGGCGGCTGGCTGCGGGTCACCGGGGCCACCGGGCGGGTGGAGCGGGTGCTGAAGGTGACCGGGCTGGCCGAGGTCCTGCGATACCCGTTCGACACGGCGCACCCGAGGTCGCAGTCCGCCTCGTGATGGGCTAGATTTCCCCGCCAGCAGGCGATCGTGAGGTCGCCGTCCGCGTCAAATCCGAGGCAGGTCACTCATGGCTGGAAACATCCCCGGCCCCGTTCGTATCCTCGTGGTGGACGACGATCCCGGCGACGTTCTGATGATCGAGGAGGCCCTCGCCGACTCCGACGTCGACAAGGTCATCGACGTGGTCGGCGACGGCCAGGAGGCCATGGAGTTCCTGCGCCAGGAGGGGCGGCACACCGAGGCCCGTCGGCCCGACGTGATCCTGCTCGACCTGAACATGCCCCGGATGGACGGGCGGCAGGTGCTCGGCGAGGTCAAGCAGGACGACGACCTGCGGACCATCCCGATCGTGGTGCTCACCACCTCCAACGCCGACACCGACATCGTCGGCAGCTACACCCTCCAGGCCAACGCGTACGTGACGAAGCCGATCGACCTGGACGACTTCAACGACGTGGTGCGCCGAATCGACGAGTTCTTCGGCCGCGTCGTGGTGCTGCCCAAGCGGGTCTGACCCGAGCCCCGGCGGCGGGCCTCGTCGCCCGGATGCCGAACAATTCTCCCGAACCCCCTCGGCGTCCCGCCGGCACCGCCGAGGATCGGCAGGTGGGAAGAAGCACCGGCTGCCTGGGGGCGACAGGATGAGGTTCTCCGTCGTGGAGTTCGGCTACGACCGTCGGCAGGTCGACGCCTGCCTCGACGAGCTGGCGGTCCGGCTGAGCCGGCTCGCCGCGCGGGCGGAGGGCGTCGCCGTGACGGGCCGGGAGTGGGACCGGCTCCGGCGGGAGGCGGCTCGCCTGTGCGACCTGGTCGAGCGGCGCCGGGCCGATGCGGCCGGGGCGGACCCGGGCCGGTCGTCGCCGCCGGAGGCCGAGCGGGAGGCGGCTGAGGTCCTGGCCCGGGCCCGGTTCGAGCTGGACGCGGCCCGCGAGGAGGCCCGGCAGCTCCGCGAGCAGGCGTACGCCGAGGCGGTGCGGGCCCGCCGGGATGTCGAGGCCGCCCTGGCGGCACGCCGTCTCCGGGCGACCCGGCTCGACGAGATCCTCACCGGTCCGGCCGGTGAGCCGGTGGCCGCGGACACGCCGACGGCCGCCGCGTCCGTGCCGCCCACCGGGGTGCCCACGAGCTGAGCGGCGACCGGTGCCGAGCCTGCGGGCGAGCGCGGTGCCCGGGTGGCCCAGGACGGCTCAGACCAGCGCCGCCACCACTGCGGCGGCCCGCTCCTCGTGCCGGGCGTACGCGTCGGGGAACGCCGAGACCTGCACGGACTGGGCGGCGGCGGTGACGCTCATCTCCTGCCAGCCGGGGACCTTCAGCAGCGCCCCGTAGAACACCCGCGCCGCGTACGCGGGTCGCATCAGGTCGCGGACGCTGCCCCAGCCGCTGCTGGGTCGCTGTTGGAACAGCCCGACCGAGTCGTGGTCGGAGCCGCTGCCCTGGTGCGGGTACTCGGAGGACTCGGGCAGCACGTTGCTGGCCAGGTTCCGCAGGTCGCTCTCCTGCATGGCGGTGGACACCGCCACCACCAGGCCCCGGCGGGGCAGTTTCAGGCCCTGCCCCACGTCCACGATGGTCCTGGCGTTGTCCATCTGGAGTTGGTCGAGTCCGGCGACGGGGCGGGGGCGGACCGGCCTGACCGGCTTCGGCTTGCGGCTGGCACCCGGGCCGGGCTTCGCCGTCGGGCTGGGGGAGAGCGTCGGCGGGGCGGCGGGGGCGCGGTCGAGGGAGCGCGAGGCGCGCCGCTCGGCCTCGGCGGCGACCGCGGCCCGGTCGGCGAGGGCGTCGCGGACCGGCACCGGGTCGGTGTCGGCGTGCCGGGTGCCGGCGAAGGCGGCCACGCCGAGGCAGCAGGTCAGGCCGGTGGCCAGGGCCGCGCGCACCGGGGTCGACCCGAGCAGCGCCCGGCCGGCGCGGCGCTGCGGTTCGGGCCGGCGGTGCCGGCCGGCCGTCCACCCGGTCGAGGTGGCATCGGTCGAACGGTCATCCGGTCGGGTGGCGGTCTGCTTCTGCTCAGCGTTCTGGTCGGGACGCACCCGCCGAGGCTAGAGAGCCCGGCGCGCTTTCCCCAGGAGGCGATTGGTGGCCTGCGCCACAATTTGCGGAATTCCGACCGGCCATATCCTTCTGATTCGGCAGCAAGCCGGCCATCCCGGCGTATCTGCGATGTCCGTCATTCCCGTCGCAAAAGGGGCAAGGAAGATCTTTTGCCGAGCTTGCGCGACCCGTCGCGGTAGCTTAATCAGCTCGTTCGTTCGGGTGATGATCGAATACCTGTTCAGCGCCCGCCGTTGTCCGCCGGGGTGACCGTGAGACGGTGGCGGGTGCTGTCGCCGCTGGAGAACGGCCAGAGCCGATCGGCGTGCTCGACGAGCTGGGCGAGCTGCTGCGGGCTCAGCCCGGCCGACGAGATGGAGGCGTGCACGTCGGCCCGGTAGCGTCCGTCGTCGTCGCGGCCCAGCCGGGCCTCGGCGCGCACCTGCACGGTGTGCGCCTCGTCGGTGATCTCCCCGGCGGCCTCGACCGCCGCGTGGTGCAGGCAGGACGCGAAGGCGGCGGCCAGCAGTTGCTCCGGCGTCAGGCCCGTACAGTGCGGCGCCAGCGGGGAGGCCAGGGCGCTGGACAGTCCTCCGTCGTCGGTTCGGACGTGGCCCCCCGCTGCCGTCGCGGTGGCCTCGTGCAGCCAGGAACTCGGATCCGGCATTCCGTTCCCCCCTCAGTCACCCGCCCGACTACCCGGCCCGCGCCCGGCGAAACCGCCACCGGCTCCGGACAGGCTGCCGGGCCTCAGGACGCTCGGTCGCGCCCAGGTCCGGCCGGCCGGTCGCCGACGGCCGCCACCTGGGTCGCGTCGGTGGCGGCCTGCTCGGTCCACGGGGACACCAGCCCTTCGCGCTGCCGGGGCGGGGACATGTCGATCATCGGCACGTACACCCGGGCGTCGACCGCCTCGGCCAGCAGCAGCGCGGCCATCAAACTGGTCGGCCGGCCCGTCGGGTCGTCGGCCATCAGTTGCTCGCAGAGCCCGGCCACCTCCGGCGGCAGGCCGTCCACCGGCGGCAGCGGCTCCGGCGGCTGCCGTCGGCGTGCCCCGAGCAGCTCGCTGGTGCTGTCGGCCCGGTACGGCAGCCGGCCGGTGAGGCAGTAGTAGAGCAGCACCCCGAGGGCGTACATGTCGGCGGCCGGGGTGGCGGGCCGCCGGTCGAGCTGCTCCGGAGCGAGGTACGCGGGAGTGCCCACCACCATGCCGTCCGGCAGATCGTCGGGCATGTCGGCCGAGGTGGCGATGCCGAAGTCCAGCACCTTGACCCCGCTCGGGGTGAGCATCACGTTGGCCGGCTTCACGTCCCGGTGCACGATGCCGTGCGCGTGCGCGGCGGCCAGCGCCGCCGCGATCTCGGCGCAGACCCGCACGGCGATGCGCCAGTCCAGCGGCCCGGCGCGCAGGTGCGCGGCGAGGGTGTCGCCCTCCGCCAACTCCATCACGATGTACGGCGCCGACCGGCCGGGCGGCATCGACGAGGCGCCGAAGTCGTGCACGCTGGCCACGTTCGGGTGCACCAGCCGGGCCGCGGAGCGGGCCTCGGTGCGGATGCGTTCCACCGAGTTGGCCTCGCCCCGGCCGGGGGAGATCAGCTTCACCGCGACCGGCCGGTCGAGCACCGTGTCGTGGGCCTGCCACACCTCTGACATCCCGCCGATGCCGATGCGCTGTTCGAGCTGGTAGCGCCCGTCCAGCGTTCTCATCGACCGCTCCTCGTCTAGCTCGCCACCATCGGTGGGCGGCAATCCCGTCACTTCCGCCCGGTACCCGACCTCGGAGCTGGGCAAACCGCCGGGGGTGTAGACACCGCGCCGCCCGCGTCTCTCCGATGGGTGCGGTAGCTTCCACACGGGAAGGTCGACCCGGGGTGACGGTGGCGAAACGGAGGGGTGATGGCCGAGGTGGCCGTACGGTTCGTCGGCGGGCCCGCGCACGACCTGGTGCGACAGGTGCCGGCCGGGCCCGACGGGACGCCCCCGCAGTGCTGGGTGCTGCGCCACCCGGGTGGCTCCCCGGCGCCGACCGCCGACCACCTCTACCGGCGGGACCGCCCGGACGACACCGGCACCTGGACCATGCGCTTCGTCCGCACCGACCCGCTGGGCATGTCGCAGTGACCCGCCGGGCCCTGATGCGGTGATCCGTCGGCTCGCACAGCTGGTACACAGGGTCTGCCGATGTGGGGCACAGCCGACCGTTCCACGATGGGAGGCATGGTCATGGAGGGGCAGGCCGCGCAGGGCCGCATCGAGCTGCGCCGACCCGACGGGGAACCCGTCCGGGTGCTGGTGGTCGACGACGAGCCCACACTCACCGACCTGCTCTCGATGGCGCTGCGCTACGAGGGCTGGCAGGTCCGCACCGCGGGCAACGGGATGACGGCGCTGAGCACCGCCCGGCAGTTCCAGCCGGACGCGGTGGTGCTCGACGTGATGTTGCCCGACCTGGACGGCTTCCAGGTGCTGCGCCGGCTGCGCGAGCACACCCCGACCGTGCCGGTGCTCTTCCTCACCGCCCGGGACGCGGTGGAGGAGCGCATCGCCGGGCTCACCGTCGGCGGCGACGACTACGTCACCAAGCCGTTCAGCCTGGAGGAGGTGATCGCCCGGCTGCGGGCGCTGCTGCGTCGCTCCGGGTTCGCCGTCGCCACCCGGGAGGACGCGGTGCTGACCGTCGGCGACCTCAGCCTGGACGAGGACAGCCACGAGGTGCGCCGGGGTGGCCAGCTGGTCACCCTCACCGCGACCGAGTTCGAGCTGCTGCGGTACCTGATGCGCAACCCGCGCCGGGTGCTCAGCAAGGCGCAGATCCTCGACCACGTCTGGAACTACGACTTCGGCGGGCAGGCCAACGTCGTCGAGCTGTACATCTCGTACCTGCGGAAGAAGATCGACGCCGGACGGGTGCCGATGATCCACACGCTGCGCGGCGCGGGGTATGTCCTCAAGCCCGCGGACTGACCGGCTGCGCCGTTGGCTGGCCGGCTGGTCGCTGCGCACCCGGCTGGTGGCCGCCGTGGTGGCGCTGCTCGCCCTGGTCAGCACCGGGATCGGCGGGCTGACCACGGTGGCGCTGCGGCAATTCCTCATCGCCCAGGTCGACGACCAGCTCACCTTCGACCAGCACCGGGGCGGCGGGGACCGGCGGGACCGGTACCCCACCCTGCCCCCGCTGCCCCGCGAGGTGACACTGCCCCCCGGCTTCCCGACCGGCTCGATCGTCGTCCGGGTGGTCGACGGCCGGGTCGTGGAGGCGATGATCCGCAACTCGGCCGGTTCGGTCGAGCCGCTCGCCACCGGCACGGCGGCCCCGCTGGCCGGGCTGGCCGTCGATGGCCGGCCGCGCACGGTGGACCTCGGCGACCAGGGCGACTACCGGGCGGTGGCCCGGCAGTTCGTCGACCTCGACAACGACGGCTCCGGTGGGGTGCTGGTCTTCGCGCTGCCGCTGACTCTCGTCCAGGACACCGTCTGGTGGATGGTGCTGGCCCAGGCCGGGGTCGCCACCGCCGGACTGCTCGTCGCCGGCGCCCTCGGCACGCTGATCGTCCAGGCCACCCTGCGCCCGCTGCGCCGGGTCGCCGCCACCGCCGCCCGGGTCACCGAGCTGCCGCTGGACCGGGGCGAGGTGGCGCTGTCCGTGCGGGTCCCCGCCGCGGACACCGACCCCCGCACCGAGATCGGCCAGGTCGGCGGCGCGCTCAACCGGATGCTCGGGCACGTCGCCGCCGCGCTCGCCGCTCGGCAGGCCAGCGAGACCCGGGTACGCCAGTTCGTCGCCGACGCCAGCCACGAGCTGCGCACCCCCCTCGCGGCCATCCGCGGGTACGCCGAGGTGGCCCGCCGGGGCCACGACCGCGTCCCGCCGGACGTGGCGCACGCGCTGCGCCGGGTCGAGTCGGAGAGCACCCGGATGACCAGCCTCGTCGACGACCTGCTGCTGCTGGCCCGGCTCGACTCCGGTCGCCCGCTGGCGGTCGAGCCGGTGGACCTGACGGCGCTGGTCGTCGACGCGGTCAGCGACGCGCACGTCGCCGGCCCGGAGCACCGCTGGCAGCTCGACCTGCCCGAGGCGGAGCAGGTGGTGCCCGGCGACGCCGCCCGGCTGCACCAGGTGGTGGCGAACCTGCTGGCCAACGCCCGGGTGCACACCCCGCCGGGCACCACCGTCACCACCCGGCTCGCCCCCACCCCGGCGGGAGTCGTGCTCAGCGTCACCGACGACGGCCCCGGTGTCCCGGCCGACCTGCAGAACGAGGTCTTCGAGCGCTTCGCCCGGGGGGACAGCTCCCGGTCGCGCGCCCACGGCAGCACGGGCCTCGGGCTGGCCATCGTGGCGGCCGTGGTGGACGCCCACCACGGCCGGGTCGAGGTGTCCAGCCGCCCGGGGCGAACCGTGTTCACGGTTTCTCTACCGGCGGTCACGGTCACGGTCACGGACTGACCAGGCCCGGGCCGGCGACCGCACCGTGGGTGACAGACTCGGGGGCGTGTACCGGGAGCGTGGTGCCAGGGTGGCCGGGGCGGTGCTCTGGGAGAGCGTCGCCACCGGCGATGGGCCCGCCCGGGTGCTGCCCGACGGGTGCCTGGACCTGCTGTGGTCCTCGCGGCGGGGACTGCTGGTCGCCGGGCCGGACCGCACGGCGCACCTGTCGGAGAGCGCGGCCGGTGAGCGTTGGGTGGGGCTGCGGCTGCCACCCGGCGCCGGGCCGGCCGTGTTCGGCGTGCCCGCCGACGAGCTGCGGGACCGGCAGGTGCCGCTGTCCGACCTGTGGGGACCGGGCGCGGCCTCCGTCGCCGACCGGACGGCCGACGGGCGGGGCGTCGCCGCCGTGCTGGAGGCGGTTGCCCGGGAGCGGCTGCGCGCGGCCGGCGGCCCCGACCCGCTCGGCGCGCGCCTGGTGGGTCGGCTGGCCGCCGGGGCGCCGGTCGGCACGGTCGCCGCCGAGGTCGGCCTCGGCGCGCGGGCGCTGCACCGCCGCTGCCGGCACCTGTTCGGGTACGGCCCGAAGACCCTCGCCCGCATTCTGCGGATGCGCCGGGCGCTCGCCCTGGCCCGGTCCGGGACGCCGCTGGCCGAGGTGGCCGTCCGCGCCGGGTACGCCGACCAGGCCCACCTGACCCGCGACGTCCGCGAGCTGGCCGGGGTGCCGCCCGCCGCCCTGCTGCGCGGCTGAGTCGACGGCCCGGCCGTCCGGGCCCCCCGGTCAGTCGACCGGCAGTGGGGCGAACAGGTCGACGGCGGTGCCGTCGGGGTCGTGCAGGATCGCGTACCGCTGGCCCCAGACGGCGTCCCACGGCGCCAGGTGGCCGTGGAAGCCGGCCCCGGTGAGCTCGGCCCAACACCTGTCGACCTCGGCCGGGTCGGCGCAGCGGAACGCGAGGCTGACCCGGGAGCCACCGGTCGGCGGCGCCCAGTCGGGGTCGAAGCCGCGGATCGTCTCCACCGTGTCCCAGGCCAGCCGCAGGCCGCCGGCCAACGTGAACTCCACGTGCGGCTCGGTCTCCGCGCCGGCCGGGACGTCGAGGCCCAGGCGGCGGTAGAAGTCGAGGGTCCGGGCCATGTCGGTGACCGTCAGGCCGACGAGGTCGAAGTGAGGTGTCATGCGCCGACCGTACGGCGGCGCCGGGCGTCGCGTCTTGAACGGAACGGACGCGGTCGGACTGGGCGGTGTGGCCTCGACGCGGCCCGTCGTCGCGTACGGTGGCAATGAGACAAGTCCGGCTTTTCGGCAGAAAAACCCCTAGTGGCGGAGCCGAAAGCTGACTCCGGGACGGCGAGGGGAAGGAGCGACCCGTGATGCACCTGGCCTACCTGGACGCGGGTTCCGGCAGCCTGATCGTGCAGGCGGTGGTCGGCGGGGTGGCCGGAGCGGCGGTGGCCACGAAGCTCTACTGGCGCCGGCTGACGGCCCGGTTCCGCCGCCGGCCCACCGACCCTTCCTGAGCCGGGCCCGCCGGCATGACCACCCCCGACACCGGCGTCCGGGTCGAGCCGGGCTCCTTCCGCGACCCGGCCAACCGTGTCTTCTACGCCGACGGCGAGGTGCTGCGCGGGCTCGACGCGCGGGCGGCCGAGGACTGGCGGGCCCTGGCCGCCAGCGAGTTCTTCCCGCCGCTGCTCGCCGCCGGCAAGGTCTGCGGCACCGAGCCCGTCGCGCCGGACCGGTTCCGCGCCCCCGACGGAGTGCCGCGGGCCGCGGTCCTGCGCCACGAGCGCATCCCGTTCGTCTCCCACCCGTACGAGTGGTCGTTCGGCATGCTGCGCGACGCCGCGTTGCTGCACCTGGAGGTCCTGCGCGCGGCGCTGGCCGCCGGCTTCACCACAAAGGACGGATCGGCCTACAACCTCCAGTGGCACGGCGTCCGACCGGTCTTCATCGACGTCGGCTCGTTCGAGCCGGCCCGGGACGGCGAGCCCTGGGCCGGCTACCGGCAGTTCTGCCAGACCCTGCTCTACCCGCTGCTGCTCACCTCCCACCTCGGCGTGGACTTCCAGCCCTGGCTGCGCGCCCAGGTCGACGGCATCCCGCCGGAGCAGATGCGCCGGCTGTTCACCGGCACCCGCCGGCTGCTGCCCGGCGTCCCCACCCACGTGCACCTGCACTCCGCGATGCAGCAGCGGCACGCCGCCGCGACCACCAGCGACGTGCGGGCGCAACTGCGCACCGCCGGGTACTCCCGGGAACTGGCCCTGGCCGCCGTGCGCCGGATCGAGAAGCTGGTCCGCCGGCTGGCCCCGCACCACGCCCGCAGCCACTGGGGCGACTACCAGCGCACCTGCACGTACTCGGCGGAGGACCGGGCGGCCAAGGAACGCTTCGTCGCCGCGGCGCTGACCGCCGGCCCGCCACCCGGCCTGGTGCTGGACCTGGGCGCCAACGACGGCCGGTACGCCCGGATCGCCGCCCGGCACGCCCGCTACGTCGTCGCCGTCGAGCAGGACCCGGCCGTGGTGGACGACCTGTACGCGGCGCTGCGCGCCGAGGGCCAGCGGCGGGTGCTGCCGCTGGTGATGGACCTGGCCGACCCGTCGCCCGGCGGCGGCTGGCGGGGCGTGGAGCGGGCGGCCTTCGCCACCCGGGCCCGTGCCGACCTGGTGCTGGCCCTCGCCGTCGTGCACCACCTCGCGATCGGGCGCAACGTGCCACTGGACCAGCTCGTCGACCAGCTCGCCGACGCCTGCGCCCCCGGCGGCCGGCTGGTGGTCGAGTTCGTCCACCCGGACGACCCGATGGCCCGGCGGCTGCTGGCCAACCGGCCGCCCGGCCTCTTCCCGGCCTACCGGGCCGACGAGTTCGCCCGGTTGCTGGCCGCCCGGTGCCGGATCGAGCGGCACGTCGAGCTGCCCTCGGGCACCCGGACGCTCTACCAGGCGGTGGTGGGTGGCTGACTCGGCGCCGGCGACCCGCCGGGCCGTCGATCCGGCTCCGGGCCGCCCCGCCAGGCGGGCCGGGTGGCGGGCGGAGCGGGGCCTGCTGCTGGAGGTGGTGGCGCTGGTCGGGCTGGTGGTCACCCAGCCGATGCTGGACGTGCTGGGCCGCAGCCCCGACTTCTTCCTGTTCCACCGGGCCACCCGGGGCGAGGTCCTGACCCTGGTGGCGCTGATCGCAATGGTTCCCACGCTGCCGGTGGCCCTGCTCGGCGCGGCGAGCCGGCTGGCTGGGCGGGGCGTCCGGGCCGGCGTGCACACCGGGACCGTCGGCCTGCTGCTCGCCGCCCTCGCCGTCCAGGTGGGCCGGCACGGCACGCCGCTGCGGGGCGTACCGCTGCTGCTGGTCGCGGCGGTGGTGGGCGTGGCCGGGGCCGCCGCGCACCGGCGGTGGCGCGGCCCGGGGTGGGCGCTGCGGGTGGCCGCGGCCGGGCCGCCGGCCTTCGTGGCGCTGTTCCTGCTCGCCTCGCCGGCGTCGCCGGTGGTGCTGCCGGGTGGTCACGACGGCGCGGCCGGTGCGGCCGGGGCGGGGGAGCACCCGCCGGTGGTCATGCTGGTCCTCGACGAGCTGCCGCTGGTCTCCCTGCTCGGCCCCGACGCCCGGGTCGACGCCGCCCGCTACCCGCACCTCGCCGAGCTGGCGGCCGGCTCCACCTGGTACCGCAACGCCACCGGGGTCAGCGGCTGGACGCCGTACGCGCTGCCGGCCATGCTCACCGGCCGGTATCCGGCGCGGCCGGTCGCCCCGCACTACTCGCAGTACCCGGACAACCTGTTCACCGCCCTCGGCGGCCTGTACGACATCCGGGCGCAGGAGAGCATCACCCGGCTCTGCCCGCCCAGCCGCTGCGACCAGCCGGCCGGTCCCAAGCAGGGCCTCGGCACCCTGGTCCGGGAGAGCGGCCGGCTGCTGCGCCAGGTGACCGCCCCGGTCGACAGCCGCGTCGCCCCCGAGGAGTCGTACCGCGAGCTGACCGCCGCCGAGGCGGGGCTGGACGCCGCCGAGCCGGTCCCGGCCGACCCGAGGTTCCGCTGGGACAGCCTCGACGACAACCAGCCGGCCCGGTTCACCACGTTCCTGGCCGGGCTGCGCCCGAGCGACCGGCCCACCCTGCACTTCCTGCACCTGCTGATGCCGCACGCCCCCTGGGTGTTCCTGCCGTCGGGGGCCCGCTACGCCGCCCCACAGGACCTGCCCAACGACGGCGCGGGCTGGGTCGAGCTGGCCCGGCAGCGGCACCTCGCCCAGTTGGGGTACACCGACCGGCTGATCGGCGAGACGCTGCGCACCCTGCGCGCCACCGGCCTGTACGACAAGGCCCTCGTGGTGGTCACCGCCGACCACGGGGTCAGCTTCGACAACGGCTTCCAGGGGCGTGGGATGTCCGCCGTCCGCGCGGCGGCCGGGCAGGTGGCCTGGGTCCCGACGTTCGTCAAGGAGCCCGGCCAGCGGGCCGGGCGGGTCGACGACCGCAACTGGGAACACGTCGACCTGCTGCCCACGGTCGCCGACCACGCGCACGTGCGGATCCCGTGGCAGGTCGACGGGGTCTCCGCCCTGCGGGCCCCGCGCGAGCGCGCCGGCAAACGCTTCTACGACCGGCCGGGCGAACCAGTCAGCCTCCCCGGCGGGGTGCCGGAGCCGCCGCCCCAGCCGTCGCCCCACCCGCTGGTCGGCGCAACCGTGGGGGAGCGGCCGGTCGGCGGTACCGCCCGGGTCGCCGACCTCGCCGCGTTCCGCGCCGTCGACCCGGACGCCGGCGAACTGCCGGCCCTGGTCTGGGGCACCGTCGGGGCGTCGGTGCGCGACGGCACGCTGCTCGCCGTCGCGGTCAACGGCCGGATCGGGGCGGTCGTCCCGGTCGTCCCGGCCGATGCCGGCGGGCGGCGGTTCGCCGCGCTCCTTTCCGACGACCGGCTGTTCCGGGCCGGCGTCAACCGGCTGGACGTCTACCGGGTCGGACCCGGCGACGAGCTGCGCCAGCTGAGTATTTCCTGAGAGTTTCGCCCGCCCGGTGCAAGGGCCCCTGCCTCCGCGTGACGCGCCCGACCGGACCTTTTGTGAGGCTTAGTCCCGTTTCGTTGCCCGGTCCACGCCCGCCGGGTTTCCCCGCCTGCGGGCCGGGAATCGGGTGACGCATACCTCACCGCCGAACCACGGCGAGCGGGGTTCCCGCAACCGTGTTTACGGTGAATGCGAAGGCAATTTCAAAGTAGATCTGCCGGCGAAGCGAGGAACCACATGACGGAAGTCAAGCTCGATCACTCCGGTGGGCAGCTGTCGATGCCGGTGCACTCGGCGGTCGAGGGCCCCGCCGGCATCGGCGTGAGCAAGCTTCTCAAGGAAACCGGGATGACCACGTACGATCCCGGTTTCGTCAACACCGCGGCCTGCTCCTCCGCGATCACCTACATCGACGGCGACGCGGGCATCCTGCGGTACCGGGGCTACCCGATCGAGCAGCTGGCCGAGAAGTCCTCCTTCCTGGAGGTCTCCTACCTGTTGATCTACGGCGAGCTGCCCGGCCAGCAGGAGCTGACCGAGTTCAGCGAGCGGATCCGGCGGCACTCGCTGCTGCACGAGGAGATGCGCCGGTTCTTCGACGGCTTCCCGCGCGACGCGCACCCGATGGCCGTGCTCTCCTCGGCCGTCAGCGCCATCTCGACCTTCTACCAGGACAGCCTGGACCCGTTCGACTCCGACCACGTCGAGATGTCCACGGTCCGGCTGATGGCCAAGGTCCCCACCATCGCCTCGTACGCGTACAAGAAGTCCATCGGCCAGCCGCTGCTGTACCCGGACAACTCGCTCGGCTACGTGGACAACTTGCTGCGGATGACGTTCGGCGTGCCGGCGGAGCCGTACGAGGTCGACCCGGTCATGTCGAAGGTCCTGGACATGCTGTTCATCCTGCACGCCGACCACGAGCAGAACTGCTCCACGTCGACCGTGCGGCTGGTCGGCTCCAGCAACGCCAACCTCTTCGCCTCGGTCTCGGCCGGGGTGAACGCGCTCTTCGGGCCGCTGCACGGCGGGGCCAACCAGGCCGTTCTGGAGATGCTGAAGAAGATCGAGGCCGACGGCGGCGACGTGCAGTCCTTCGTCCGCAAGGTGAAGGACAAGCAGGACGGCGTGAAGCTGATGGGCTTCGGCCACCGGGTCTACAAGAACTACGACCCGCGCGCCGCCATCGTGAAGAAGGCCGCCCAGGACGTGCTCGGCCGGATGGCCAAGCCGGACCCGCTGCTGGACATCGCGATGAAGCTGGAGGAGATCGCGCTCGCCGACGACTTCTTCGTGTCCCGCCGGCTCTACCCGAATGTGGACTTCTACACCGGCCTGATCTACAAGGCCATGGGCTTCCCGACGAAGATGTTCACCGTGCTCTTCGCCCTCGGCCGGCTCCCCGGCTGGATCGCCCAGTGGCGCGAGATGATCAACGACCCGGAGACCAAGATCGGCCGTCCCCGGCAGCTCTACACCGGGGCCCCCGAGCGGGCGTACGCCCCGCTCACGGAGCGCTGACCCGCCACCGGCACCAGGACGACGACGGGCCGCCCACCCCCACGGGGGTCGGCGGCCCGTCCCCGTGCCCCCACCCCACCCCACCCCACCCCACCCTCCCGCCGATCTTGCACTAGCGGCCCCGGCATATTCGACATTCCGCACAAACCCAGGGCCGAAAGTGCAAGATCGACGGGGCGGGGCGGGGCGGGGCGGGGCGGGGTTGGGTTAGCGGAGGCCGGCGGCGGTTAGGAGGTTGCCGTCGGCGATGTGGGCCGGGGAGCGGCCCTCGGTCATCCGGCGCTCGGCGCGCTCTGCGGTGAACGCCGGGGCCTTGGCGATCGCCGCCGCGTACGCGGCGGCGGTGCGGTGCGCGATGGCCGCCCAGCCGTACTGCTCGTTCACCATGGCGCGGGCCCGGCGGGCCAGCCGCCGGGCGTGCTCCCGGTCGGACAGCAGGGCGTGCACCGCCTCGGTCAGCCCGGCCGGGTCCTGCGGGGCGAAGGTCATCCCGGTGACGCCGGGCTCGACGATTTCGGCGAGCCCGCCGGTCGCGGCGACGGCCAGGGGCGCCCCGGCCGCGGCCCCCTCCAGGGCCACCATGCCGAACGGCTCGTAGATGCTCGGCACCGCGAAGCAGTCCGAGGCTGCCATCACGGCGGGCAGGTCGGTGCCGCCGAGGAAGCCCGGCATGCTCACCATGCCGCCGAGACCGAGCCGGTGCACCTCGGCCTCGAGGGCCGACTTGTACGGCCCGTCGCCGACGATGACCGCGCGCAGCCCGGGGTGCCGCTCGCGCAGCCGGGGCAGCCCGGCGAGCAGGTGTTGCACGCCCTTCTCGTACACCAGCCGGCCGGCGAAGGTGACCAGCGGGCCGTCCCCGGCGAACCGGGTCCGGGCCGAGGCGACCGCCGAGGCCGGCACCTTCCAGCGGTGCGGCTCCACCCCGTTGGGCACCACGTCGACCCGGCTGGTCGGCACGCCGAACAGCGCGTTGACCTCGTCACGCATGTATCCGGAGCAGGCGATCACCCGGTTGGATTCGCCGCTGATCCAGTGTTCGATGCCGTGGATGGTGCGGTTCATCTCTTCGGGGAGCCAGCCTTGGTGTCGGCCGGCTTCGGTGGCGTGGATGGTGGTGATGAGTGGGATGTCGAGGTGGTCTCGGAGGGTGATTGCGGTGTGTGCGACGAGCCAGTCGTGGGCGTGGACGATGTCGTAGGTGGCGGATTCGGTGGCGCGTAGGGCGGCGCGGGTGAGGGTGTGGTTGAAGGCCATGGTCCAGGCGAGGAGGCTGCTGGTGGCGAGGGGGAAGGTGACGGGGTCTTCGGCGGCGCGGAGGATGCGGACGCCGTCGGCGTATTCCTCGTGGGGTGCGCCGTCGGTGTGGCGGGTGATGACGGTGACTTCGTGGCCGGCGGTGGCGAGGGCGACGGAGAGGGCGTGGACGTGGCGGCCGAGGCCGCCGACCAGTACCGGCGGGTACTCCCACGACAGCATCAGGATGCGGCGGGTCTGCGGGGGCACCCCGACCCCGGCGGACTGTGGGATCAAAGGCCGGGAGGTGGGGACGGGCCGGCAGGTCCGGTCCGTGGCGGTGGCGGTCTGCTCGCCGGCCCGCAGGGTCGTCACATCAAACTCCGTCCATGCATGGTGGAACGCGCCGGCAACGGTGGCGGCGAAAAGGGAAGTGGTGGGGGTGGCCGAGGGCCGAGTGGCGGCGTGCGCGGGCGCACGCCCCCGCATCAAGGAAAGGGCATCCGGGGCCGAACCGCGACCTGAGAGGGCCCAAGGTGACGGACGCCACCCAAACGGGCGGTCGGTATCAGGAGGGTGGATTTTGGTTACGGCACGAAACGGTGGATTGGGCGGACCTGTCGCGGGGCATTAGCGGCGTGCGCTCGCCGGGCCGCCCGGTAGGGGCGTTCATCATCATGGGCTGAGGAGCGACATGCAGGTCTGGCCGGGCGAGCGGTACCCCCTGGGGGCGACCTACGACGGGATGGGCACCAACTTCGCGATCTTCTCGGAGGTGGCCGAGCGGGTCGAGCTCTGCCTGTTCGACGAGTGGGACACCGGGGCGGAGCGCCGCGTCGAGCTGCGCGAGGTCGACGCGTACGTCTGGCACGCGTACATCCCCGGCATCGAGCCGGGGCAGCGGTACGGCTACCGCGTCCACGGCCCGTGGAACCCGGCCGACGGGCCGCGCTGCAACCCGCACAAGCTCCTGCTCGACCCGTACGCCAAGGCGGTGGACGGGGACGTGCAGTGGAACGCGGCCGTCTACGACTACGAGCTGGGCGACCCGGACCGGATGTCCGAGACCGACTCGGCGCCGTTCATGCCCAAGTCGGTGGTGGTGAACCCGTACTTCGACTGGGGCAACGACCGGCCGCCGCGCACCCCGTACCACCACTCGGTGATCTACGAGGCCCACGTGCGCGGGCTGACCATGCGCCACCCCGGCATCCCGGAGGAACTGCGCGGCACGTACGCGGCGATCGCCTCCCCGGTCATGATCGAGTACTTCCAGCAGCTCGGGATCACCGCCGTCGAGCTGATGCCGGTGCACCAGTTCGTCCACGACCACCGGCTGGCCGACCTGGGAATGCGCAACTACTGGGGCTACAACACCATCGGCTTCTTCGCCCCGCACCACGGCTACTCCGCGCTGGGCCACCTCGGCCAGCAGGTGCAGGAGTTCAGGGGCATGGTCAGGGCGCTGCACGCCGCCGGCATCGAGGTCATCCTCGACGTGGTCTACAACCACACCGCCGAGGGCAACCACCTGGGCCCGACGCTGAGCTTCAAGGGCGTCGACAACCCCAGCTACTACCGGCTCTCGGAGGAGGACCGCCGGTACTTCGTCGACTACACCGGCACCGGCAACAGCCTGAACGTGCGCAGCCCCCACTCCCTCCAACTGATCATGGACTCGCTGCGCTACTGGGTGACCGAGATGCACGTCGACGGGTTCCGATTCGACCTCGCCGCCACCCTGGCCCGCGAGTTCTACGAGGTCGACCGCCTGTCCACCTTCTTCGAGGTGGTCCAGCAGGACCCGGTGGTCAGCCAGGTCAAGCTGATCGCCGAGCCGTGGGACGTCGGCCCCGGCGGCTACCAGGTGGGCAACTTTCCGCCGGTGTGGACCGAGTGGAACGGCAAGTACCGCGACACGGTGCGGGACTTCTGGCGCGGCGAGCCGGCCACCCTCGCCGAGTTCGCCTCCCGGATCTCCGGCTCCGCCGACCTGTACCAGGACGACGGTCGCCGCCCGTTCCACAGCATCAACTTCGTCACCTGCCACGACGGGTTCACCCTCAACGACCTGGTGTCGTACAACGACAAGCACAACGAGGCCAACGGCGAGGACAACCGGGACGGCGAGGGCCACAACCGGTCCTGGAACTGCGGCGTCGAGGGCGAGACCGACGACCCGGGCGTGCTGGCCCTGCGGCAGCGGCAGCGGCGCAACTTCCTGGCCACCCTGATCCTCTCCCAGGGCGTGCCGATGATCGGCCACGGCGACGAGCTGGGCCGCACCCAGCGCGGCAACAACAACGCGTACTGCCAGGACAGCGAGCTGGCCTGGGTCGACTGGGACGACGCCGACGAGGCGCTGCTGGGCTTCGTCCGGCGGCTCGTCGAGTTCCGCCGCAGCCACCAGGTGTTCCGCCGCCGCCGGTTCTTCACCGGCCTGCCGGTGGGCGGCCGGGCCGCCGGCTCGGGCCTGCCCGACCTGGCCTGGTACACCCCCGACGGTCGGGAGATGACCGGCGAGGACTGGGGCAACGACTTCGGCCGCTCGGTGGCCCTGTTCGTCAACGGCGACGGAATTCCCGAGCGCGGCCAGTACGGCCAGCGCCACCGGGACACCTCGTTCCTGCTCTGCTTCAACGCCCACGACGCCGCGCTGGACTTCACCCTGCCCGGGGAGGAGTTCGGCCAGCGGTGGGAGCTGGTGATCAGCACCGCGGAACCGGAACCGGAGAAGCCGACCCTCGTCGAGGCGGGCGGCACCATCTGCGTACCGGACCGCTCCCTGGTGGTCCTGGAGAGGGCGGTCTGACCGTGCCCGACACCCGCCTCGGCGCGACGTACCGGGTGCAGGTCCGCCCCGGCTTCGACCTCGACGCCACCGCCGGCCTCGCCGGCTACCTGGCCGACCTCGGCGCCACCCACCTCTACAGCGCGCCCCTGCTCACCGCCACCCCCGGCTCGGCGCACGGCTACGACGTGGTCGACCACCGGGCGGTCAACCCCGAGCTGGGCGGCGAGGCCGGCCGGGTCCGGCTGGTCCGGGCGCTGCGCGCGGCCGGGCTCGGCCTGGTCGTCGACATCGTGCCCAACCACGCCGGGGTGGCCCAGCCGGCGGCCAACCCCGCCTGGTGGGACGTGCTGCGCCAGGGCCGCGCCTCGGCGTACGCGCGCTGGTTCGACATCGACTGGGACCGGGGCCGGCTGCTGCTGCCGATCCTCGCCGACGCCCCGGACGCCCTCGACGACCTCAAGATCGTCGACGGGGAGCTGCGCTACCACGAACACCGCTTCCCGATCGCCGACGGCACCGCCGATGGGACCCCGGGCGAGGTGCACGACCGGCAACACTACGAGCTGGTCTCCTGGCGGCGCGGGGACCGCGAGCTGACGTACCGCCGGTTCTTCGCCGTCTCCGACCTGGCCGGCCTGCGGGTGGAGGACCCGGAGGTGTTCGCCGCCACCCATGCGGAGGTGCTGCGCTGGGCGGCGGCCGGCGAGGTCGACGGCATCCGGGTCGACCACCCCGACGGGCTGCGCGACCCGGCCGGCTACCTGGCCCGGCTGCGCGCCGCCGCCCCCGACGCGTGGCTGCTGGTGGAGAAGATCCTCGAGTACGGCGAGGAGCTGCCCGACTGGCCGGTGGACGGCACCACCGGCTACGACGCCCTCGCGCCCGTCGGCGGCCTCTTCGTCGACGGGTCCGCCGAGGGCGACTTCACCGCCCTGGACACCCGGCTGACCGGACACCGCACCTCCTGGTCGGACCTGATCCACGACACCAAGCTGGAGGCGGCCACCCGGCTGCTCGCCGCCGAGCTGACCCGGCTCGCCGCGCTCGCCCCCGAGCTGGAGCCGGCCGAGGCGCGGGCGGCCCTCGCCGAGCTGGCCGCGTGCTTCCCGGTCTACCGGGGGTACCCGCCGCACGGCGCCCGGCACCTGGCCGACGCCCGCGCCGAGGCCGGCCGACGCCGCCCCGACCTGACCGCCGCCCTCGACGCGGTCACCCGCCGGCTGCGCGACCCCGACGACGAGCTGGGGCAGCGGTTCCCGCAGCTGTCCGGCGCGGTGATGGCCAAGGGCGTCGAGGACACCGCCTACTACCGGTGGAGCCGCTTCGTCGCCCTCAACGAGGTCGGCGGCAGCCCCGCCCACTTCGGCACCCCGCCGGCCGAGTTCCACCGCTTCGCCGCCGCCCGACAGGCCCGCTGGCCGGCGGCCATGACCACCCTGTCCACCCACGACACCAAGCGCGGCGAGGACGTCCGGGCCCGGCTCGCGGTGCTGTCCGAGCTGCCCGAGCGCTGGGCCGAGCGGATCACCCGGTGGACCGCCGCCGCGCCGCTGCCCGACCCGGCGTTCGCCCACCTGCTCTGGCAGACCGCCGTCGGGGCGTGGCCGATCGAGCGGGAGCGGCTGCACGCGTACGCCGAGAAAGCCGCCCGGGAGGCGTCGGTCGCCACGAGCTGGGCCGACCCCGACCCCGGCTTCGAGCACGCCATGCACGCCCTGGTCGACCGGATGTACGACGACCAGGAGCTGCACGCCGAGCTGACCGCGTTCGCCGCCGAGATCACCCCGGCCGGCTGGTCCAACTCGCTCGGGCAGAAGCTCGTCCAGCTCGCCATGCCCGGTGTGCCCGACACCTACCAGGGCACCGAGCTGTGGGAGAACTCGCTGGTCGACCCGGACAACCGCCGCCCGGTCGACTTCGCCGTACGCCGAGAGCTGCTGGCCCGCCTCGACGCCGGCCGGCAGCCGGCGGTGGACGCCGAAGGGGCGGCGAAGCTGCTCGTGGTGTCGCGGACCCTGCGGCTGCGCCGCGACCGCCCGGAGCTGTTCACCGGCTACCACCCGCTGCCTGCCCGGGGCCCCGCCGACGCCCACGCCGTCGCCTTCGACCGGGGCGGCGCGGTCGCCGTCGCCACCCGGCTGCCGCTCGGGCTGGCCCGCGCCGGCGGTTGGGGCGACACCACCCTGTCACTTCCCGTTCACGAGGTGACCGACCTGTTCACCGGCCGGGTCTACGGTGGCGGGGAGACCCCGCTGGCCGACCTGCTGGCCGCCTACCCTGTCGCGCTGCTGGCTCCCACCACCGAGTTCGTGGAGGCTGCGTCATGACCGAGTTCACCGTGTGGGCGCCGGAGGCCGCCCGCCTCCGACTGCGCCTGCCCGGCGACGCCGACCACGAGATGCGCGCCGGCCCCGACGGCTGGTGGCGCGTCGAGGTGCCCGCCGCCGGCCCCGGCACCGACTACGCCTACCTGATCGACGACGACGACCGGGCCCTGCCCGACCCCCGCTCGACCTGGCAGCCGGCGGGGGTGCACGGCCCGAGCCGGCGCTACGACCACGCGGCCTTCGAGTGGACCGACACCGGCTGGACCGGCCGGCAGCTGCCCGGCAGCGTCCTGTACGAGCTGCACGTCGGCACGTTCACCCCGCATGGCACCTTCGACGCGGCCATCGGCCGCCTCGACCACCTGGTCGACCTCGGCGTCGACATGATCGAGCTGCTGCCGGTCAACGCCTTCAACGGCGAGCACAACTGGGGGTACGACGGGGTCTGCTGGTACGCCCCGCACGAGCCCTACGGCGGCCCGGACGGACTGAAACGGTTCGTCGACGCCGCCCACGCCAAGGGTCTGGGGGTGATCCTCGACGTCGTCTACAACCATTTCGGGCCCTCCGGGGCCTACGCGCCGATGTTCGCGCCGTACCTCACCGAGCAGGACAACACCTGGGGCCGGACCGTCAACCTCGACGGTCCGCACTCTGACGGCGTGCGCCGCTACATCCTCGACAGCGTGCTGATGTGGCTGCGCGACTACCACGTCGACGGGTTGCGGCTCGACGCCGTGCACGCCATGCCCGACTCCCGGGCCACCCACCTGTTGGAGCAGATCGCGGCGGAGGTGGAGACCCTCTCCACCCACCTGGGCCGGCCGCTGTCGCTGATCGCCGAGTCCGACCTCAACGACCCGACGCTCGTCACGCCCCGGGAGGCCGGCGGGTACGGCCTGCACGCCCAGTGGAACGACGACGCCCACCACGCCCTGCACAGCATGCTCACCGGGGAGCGGCAGGGCTACTACGGCGACTTCGGCTCCCTGGAGTGCCTGTCGGAGGTGCTGACCGGGGCGTTCTTCCACGCCGGTACCTGGTCCAGCTTCCGCAGCCGCAGCCACGGCCGGCCGGTGGACCGGCAGCGGGTGCCGGGGCACCGGTTCGTGGCGTACCTGCAGAACCACGACCAGATCGGCAACCGGGCCACCGGCGACCGCATCTCGGCGTCGCTGTCTCCTGCGTTGCTCCGGGTGGGGGCCACGCTGCTGTTCACCGCGCCGTTCACCCCGATGTTGTTCATGGGGGAGGAGTGGGCGGCCAGCACCCCGTGGCAGTTCTTCACCAGCCACCCGGAACCGGAGCTGGCGACCGCCGTCGCGGCGGGCCGCAGGCGGGAGTTCGCCGCGCACGGCTGGCCGCCCGGTGACGTGCCGGACCCGCAGGCCCCGCAGACCTTCGCCCGCTCCCGGCTCGACTGGGCCGAGCTGGACAAGCCCGAGCACCGTGAGATGTACGACTTCCACCGGCGGCTCATCGCGTTGCGCAAGAGCCGGGCCGACCTGTCCGATCCTCGGCTGGACCGGGTCGACTTCCGGCACGGGGACCAGTTCCTGGTGATGCGGCGGGGCGAGACGCTGGTGGTGGCGAACCTGGCGGCCAAGCCGCAGCGGATCACGTTGCCGGGGATGGCGCGTCGGGTGCTGCTGGCCACGGGGGAGGGGATCACGGTGACGAGGGACCGCATCGACCTGCCGGCGGAGGCGGCGGCAATCGTGGCGCTCTAGGGTCTTCCGGCCGTCACCGTGATCGTTTGCTGATTTGTGAGACGACACGCCGGGCGAGTTCTCCAGAAACAACACACGTTCATGGAGCCCCAACCCGGACACCGCGAAGGTCCGCGCCCGTCAGCCGGCGTCGAGCACCTCGCGCAGTCGCGCCGCGAACTCGGCGGGCTTGCCCGCGTAGCCGAAGTCGCCGCCGAGGAAGCCGCCGTGGTGGCTGGGGAACACGGTGGCCTCCTGGCCGAGCAGCGCTGCGGTGGCGACGGCCGTACGTGCGGTGTACGTCCCCGCCGTCTCCTCGCCGACGGCGATCACGATCCGGGTCGGTGCTGCGGTGAGCGCCTGCGCGTCGGGTCGGTAGTCGATGATCGCCCAGGAGGCCTTCGACAGCAGCGGGTCGTCGCGGGTGCCGTCGTCGTCGGTCGGCAGGCCGAACGTCGCCGGGTCGGGCGTGGGCTGGGCGAAGTAGGCGTCGGTGAACTCGCCCTGCCAGGACGTCATCGCGATGAACGCGGCCATCCCGGCGCCGTTGCCCTTCGCCTGGTACGCCTCGTGGAAGGCGGCCCGGGCGCGATCGGCGGCGTCGGCGTCAGGGAGCACGGCGTTGATCGGCGGCTCGTGTGCGACCAGCGTGACGACGTCGCCGGGGTTGGACGCGACCAGTTCGAGCGCGGTCACCGCGCCGCCGCTGCTGGCGAAGACGTCGACCGGGCTGGTGCCGAGCGCTTCGATCAGCAGATGCAGGTCGCCCGCCTGGGTCTGCGGCGTGTGGTCCGACCGGCCGTCGGTGCGGACGCTGCGGCCCAGGCCGCGGGGGTCGTAGGTGATAACCGTGCGGTCGGTGAAGTGCTCGGCGAGCGAGCCGAAGCCCTCGGCGGTCATCGGCTGGCCGATCATGAGCAGCGTGCGATGCCCGGCGGCTGCGGAGAGCGGTTCGCGGACGTCGTAGACCAGGTCGGCGCCGGGCGCGGCAAGGGTGCGCGTCTCACTCTTTGTCATGCCGGGAGCGTACGGCCGACGTACGACGTCATGGGCCGTGGCGCTGCGAGAGTCGCGCCGGTTTCGCGGGCGAAGGCGGCTCCTGCAGCGCCACCGAGTACGCGCTCGAAGCCGTCACCGAGGCGGGCCGAAACTCGAAGATGTTCGCGCTGCCATGATCGACCAAGACGGTAAGCAGCCCGGGGACCCGGACCGGGGAGCCCGCGCAGTGATCGCCGCCATGGCCTCAGGACCCGCCGCCGCGACGACGTTGACCGGTGTGACAGACAGGGTGGGCGCTGGCGCCGTCGCCGGTCTGCTTGGTGATACCTGTATCGGCTCCTTTGCTCTGCTGCCCCCTGCGCAACGCGCGCGGTGCGCCGCGTTTCCTGTCGTTCGTTCGTGCTGGCCCGTGCCATGAAGCGGCTTCGTGCTCGTGTTGCGGTGACGGCAGCAGAGCAAAGGGGCGAGTGGGCAGGACCGTCCGCTGTGGGTCTGGCGCATCCCGGCCGCCTGTCCCAGCAGCCAGCAGCCAGCAGCCAGCAACCGGCCGGCAGCCAGCAGCGGAGGGCGGCCACGTCATCTGCGGGGCGACGGCTGCCGCACGTGACCCGGGGCGGCACCCATCCGCGTCGGTGTTCGGCGCGCGGAGGGCATGATCTGGGGCATGGAGTTCTTCTGCTACCACCGTGATCGGCGCGGCTCTGCGGCGATCCGGAGCGAGTTGCTACAGGAGCACTGGTCGTACATGGACGGGTACGCGACGCAGATGATTGCTCGCGGCCCGACCTTCGCAGCCGACGGTGCCACGCCCACGGGCAGTGTGCACATCCTGGACCTGCCCGATTCCGCCGCCGCTCGGGCCTTCGCCTTCGACGAGCCCAATTACCAGGCCGGCGCGTACCGCGATGTGCTGTTGCGCCGGTGGCGCAACACGCTGGGGCGCACCATGTGGGACTTTCCCGGCGGCCGGGAGGGTGGCAATCGGTATCTGGTGCTGGGCCTCGGCGCGGGGGAGGCCCTCGATCTCCCTCCGCAGCGCGACCGGGACGACCTGATCGCGTACGGGCCGTTGCTGTCCGACGACGGTGCCGCCTGGCTGGGCACGGCGGCGCTGCTCCGGGCGGAGGATGCGGACGAGGCGCGTGCCGTGCTGACCTCGGACCGGTACGCCGACATCGAGGTCCACAACTGGGCGTTCGGCGGACGGCCGTCATGACCCCATAGATGCCGGCCCTGCTCGGCATGAGGGCAGTATGCGTCAGCTGGTGATCGACAACGTAGGTGCCGCGCCCTGTGCCGGCCGGTGGCGCGTACGGTGATCGCCGAGGTCGCGCGGGCGTACCCGGCACCGGCCGGCGTGGCGCGCCTAGCGACGCTCGTCGGCCTCACCCGCTGACCGCGCTGCCCCGGCGGGGCGTGGCCCGTGCCCTACGGCGCGGTCGTCAGGGCCCTGCCCGGCCCACCCGACTCCGAACGGGCTTCAGTTCTTGCGCGCGGTCACCAATGCGAACGTGAGCAGTTCGCCGTTGTCCGCCGTGAGCATGTCGATCACGGGCTGGTTCGACGCCTGGCCATCCGGCTGCGCCTCGGCACCTGCCTGGGTCCACAGCAGCCAATCGCGCCAGCCGTCTGGTTGCAGTCGCGCTGACGTGACCGTCACCAGTTCGGTGATCTCCCATTGGAAGCGCCACCACTGCGCCGTGTGCCAGGCGATCGCCTCCCAGCCGACCACCTCCTTGATGTGGGCGGGGACAGCCCCGAGCTCGCGGACCTCACGGGTCATCGCGGGCGTTGCCATGCCCAGCTGACCACCGGGGCGCAGGAACCGCACCAGGTACGGCAGGTAGCTGTCGGCCGTGCCGAAGTACTCGAACGCGTCGACGCTCACGATGGCATCGAAGCTTTCCTGTTCGAAGGGTAGGACGTGTGCCTCTGCCCGCACCGCATCCACCCGGTCGCTGACGCCGGCCTCGGCGAAGACGGCCGCCGCCTCGTCCGCGCCGACCCACCAGTCGGCCGCGACGACGTGAACGCCGTACTCGCGGGCGAGGAACACCGACGTGGCACCCCTGCCGGAACCAAGGTCGAGCACCCGCATCCCCGGGCGCAGATCAAGGTCCCGAGCGAGGTCCTCCAGCAGCCACAGGGGGTTCGGCCCCATGTCGAGCCGGAGCAACCACGCCGGGTCGTAGCGCGACGATCGGGGATAGCGATCCGGGCGTATGAGCTGATCCAGGGCGGTCACGAGGACTGACCCAAGTGAATTCCAGGCGCTCGTGCAACCTCTTTTCGCGACGGCGGTCACCTGCGACGCGGGCACGCCCACCCCGTGGGGCCGGCGTGCCCGCAACCCTCAGTTGAGGCGGAAGGTCACTTGAAGCGGATGAACTTGGAGAACTGGTTGTTGGCGGTTCCCACCGACACCGTCCGGTGGCTGTACTTGTCCGCGTTGACGTAGTTGTACTCGTCGATCTCGAAGGTGCCGTTGGCGTTCACGCTGGTGACGAAGGCGACGTGACCGTAGGTGCCGCCCAGGCGGACCGCGACGTCACCGGCCTTCGGGCTGTTGTAGACCGGCACACCGGCGCGACCGGCAGCGGCGACCCACTCCTTGGCGTTACCCCACCGCGCCTGGCCCCCGTACTGGTTGTGGAAGGGCACGCCGACGCGGCTC
Organism: Micromonospora sp. CA-111912; assembly: GCF_050948415.1. Lineage (NCBI taxonomy): Bacteria > Bacillati > Actinomycetota > Actinomycetes > Micromonosporales > Micromonosporaceae > Micromonospora > Micromonospora sp. CA-111912. Next base: position 4,334,308 of record NZ_CP192007.1, on the reverse strand, counting down.
CGCACCGCCCAGGCGGCGAAGCTGGTGCACTGCCCCTTGTAGAAGTTCCACGGGTCGATGCCCGAGGTCGCGCCCTTGTACGGGTAGTCGTCCTTGGCCGGATAGGTCGTTCCGGCGGAGATCAGCTGGTGGGAGGCGTTGTTGTTCTTCAGCGTGGCGTTCAGGTTCGCCTTCGCGCCGGACGCGAAGTTCTGGTAGGCGTAGGAGCCGTCGTAGTCGCTGTTGTAGTAGACCCGCACCGTGTTGCTGGTGCGGTTCCACACGGAAGCGGCGTTGTTCTTGACGCACAGGCCCTGGCCGCTGCCGGCACCCTTGAACTCGTAGCAGCCGGGCTGGGTCGAGCCGTAGTCGGCCAGTGATCCGGCGTGATCCGAGATCGATCCCGCGTGGTCGCTGTTGTAGTAGTAACAGAACTCGCCGGCGTCGCAGATTCCATCGCGGGACGCCGCCTGGGCAGGCATGGCGACCGCCAGGACGCCGAGAGCTGCGCCGAGCACGCTCGCGCTGAGCGCGCCGAGGACGCGAACGGTGATCCTGGGCATGTCCACTTCCCTTCCGGGGGTATGTGACGACGGGCTCACACTACAAGCCATCGATAGATCGGCATACACCTCGCGCGAAGATCCCGACCGCGACGGGGGTGGGTGCCTGATCGGCAGCGGGGCCAGCTGATCAGGGGACGCCCGCCAGGCGCGCGGCGATGTCGGCGGCGGTCTGCTCCAGGTGTTCGCCGTTGACGGCACGAGAGGCAGCGCGTCCTGATAGATCGTCACGGCGCCGGGACGGTGTCACCGTCCGCCGCTATCCTTCGCCGGCACGTCGGGGACGGTCCTGGCGGCGAACGCCGGTGTACGGGCTGCCGCACCGGGTCTGGAGGGCACGTGCCGGTCGGGGCGGTAGACGTCGAGGCGTTCCGGATCGCTGTCCGGCAGGTGACGCAGGCGACGGTCGCGGAGCGGGAAGTTGCCCTGCGGCGGCTGGCGGAGGCCGGCGCGGCCGACCCGGCGCTGCGCCAGGAGGCGGCGGACGCGATCTGCGCCTACCTGCGTACACCCTGTGCCGCGACTGCGGTGGCTGGAGCGGGCGCGGCGGACGGCGAACTGCGGCGGGAGGCCCTGCGGGTGCTCGTCGGGTTGCTGCGCCCCGCCCCCGGGGCGGGCGAGGATGTCGGAGCAGGCGAGGACGCGGGAGTGGGCGGGGCGTGGCCGGGTGTCGTGGTGGACCTGTCCGGTGCGACCCTCGTGGAGGCCGATCTCGGTGGGTGTGAGCTGGCTGGGGCCCGGTTCGCCGACACCCGGTTCCTCGGGACGACCTCGTTCGCCGACGCCCGGTTCATCGGCGACGCGATCTTCGCCCGGGCCGTCTTTTACGGACCGGCCCGGTTCGACGGGGCCCGGTTCGCCGCCGACGCCGTGTTCGGGCGTGCCCGGTTCCGGGGGCCGGCCAGCTTCGAACGGGTCGGCTTCGCCGCGATGGCCTGGTTCGGGCGGGGCGAGGAGGAACTGTGGGAGGACGATCCGGCCTGGGACGCCGTCGAGGACGTCCGACCCGCGCCCTGGGACGAGCCGAACGAGGACGACCCGGGCTGGCCCGTCGCGGTCCTGATGGGCGACTACCAGGGCTGGGAGGAGGGCGGCGACGGGGCCCGATTCGTCGGGGCCGTGTCGTTCCGGGGCGTGCGCTTCGACGGCCCCGCCTGGTTCGGCAAGGCGCGGTTCGGCGCGGACTCGACGTTCCGGGACGCCTGGTTCGGCGGGCCGGTGCGCCTCGACCAGCCGGCCGTCGACCTAGACGGCGCCCGGTGGGCCGGCGCAACTGGCGACGAGCCGTCGCGCTGGCCCCTCGGCTGGGCGTCGGCGCCGGGGCCGGACGGCACGAGCGTGCTCGTCGCCGACGGTTCCGTCGTGCCCTACTCCCGTCAGCTCGCCGACCGCGATCCCGACGTCCGCCGCGCGGGGCTGCAGGCCCTCGGCGAGCTCGGTGACGGGAGGCCGGAGCTGCGCCAGCGCGTGGTCGACGCCGTGTGCGCGTACCTGCGGGTGCCACTGCCGTTCGACGTGACCGGCGAGCTGACCCCGGCCCAGGCCGGCGAGGTCCAGCTGCGGCGCGACGCCCAGCGGCTGCTCGCCGAGCGCCTGCGCCCGGCACCCGTCGGGGCGGGCGGGGCGGTAGAACGGCACTGGCCGGAGACGGACCTGCCGCTGTGCGGCGCGACACTGGTCGACCTCGACCTCAGCGGGTGCCAGGTCGGTCACGCGGACTTCACTGGCACCCAGTTCCACGGTGCCACCCGCTTCGACGCGAGCACGTTCGCCGGGGCCGCCTTCCGGCTCGGCGGCGCCGAGGGGCGCGCCTCGTTCCACGGCGACGTCACCTTCGCCGGGGCGCGGCTCGGCCGCCGGCGCGACGTCCGGGACGTTCTCGGTGGCGTCGTGTTCCACGCCGGTGCCGTGATCGACGACCCCGAGGCCCCGTCTGCGGGGAAGGGCTGAGCGCGGCTCCCCGCAGACGTCGTCCCGCACGACCGTGACCCAGGGCGTGCGGGACGACCAGTGCCGGCCGTAGCGCCGCTACCTGCCGCGCCGGGCCGTCCGTACGCCGAACGCGACCGCGCCGACGATGAGCACGACGCCCAGGAGTTGGAGGCCCGGCGAGTCGTCGGCCTCCCCGAGCACGATGCCGACGACGCCGATCGCGACGGCGAGGACGGCGAGGAGGTACTTCAACGGTCTCCTCATTCCTCGACCCACTCGAGCAGGTCACCGGGCTGGCATTCGAGCACCCGGCACATGGCCTCCAGGGTGCTGAAGCGAACGGCCTTCGCGCGACCGTTCTTCAGCACCGCCACGTTCGCCGGGGTGAGCCCGACGCGTTCGGCGAACTCACCGACGCTCATCTTGCGTTTCGCCAGCTCGACGTCGATGCGGACGACGATGGGCATCAGATCACCGCTTCCATGTCGGTACGCAGTGTGGTGGCCTGCCGCAGCAGTGCCCGCATCACCACCATCAAAAGCCCCAGCACGGTGACACCCACCAGCATCAGGAACAGCAGGACCGGCAGCCCGGGGTCCGACGCGTTGAAGCCGATGTAGAGGAACACCCCCAGCAGCACCACCCAGGCGGCGACGATCGCCCACACGATCGCGTCCACCCACGCCAGGGCGGCGTCGCTGAAGATGCGGTCGCGCTTGACCAGGGTGAGCAACTTCCAGGTGGACACGATCACGACCTGGATGCACAACACCCAGAACACCGAGACGGCGGTCATCGGCCACCTGAGGTGGGCATCGTTGGGGGACTCCTTGGCCATGTGCGCGAACATCCCGGGCAGCGAGAGGGTCTGGAACATGACCAGGATCCCGAACAGCAGCACCAGGAAGATTCTGAGCGGGCCCACCGCTCGATGCTCTGTCAACATGCATCGACTATCACTCGTAAACTATCGACTGTCAATAGGCTTGGCTGACTCTCAGTCGGCTGGACGCGGGGGCGGGGCTGTCGGGGCGGCGGTCCGAGCGCGGCGGCGCGGTCCGAGGGCGGGGCGGTCAGCGGACGCGGGCGACCGGTACCGAGCCGCCGGTCGCCGCGCCCGTGGCGGGGCCCAAGCGGTCAGGGGATCGGCCACTCGTGGACCGGTCGGTTGCTGTGCATCAGGTCCACGTAGTACCGGACCACCTCGCGCAGCGCCGCCGGCCGGTCCAGGTGGTCGGTGGACTCCAGCCGGTGCAGCGTCTCCACCTGCCAGGTGGCCCCGTTGCGGCCGGTCAGGCAGCGCTGCTCGATGATGCCGAGCAACCGGTCCCGCTCGTCCGGGTCCAGGCCCCACCGGTCCAGGCCGTGGTGGGCCAGCGGCAGCAGCCGGCGCAGCACCAGCTCGGTGACGGGCAGGTACCCCAGGCCGGGCCAGAACACCTGGGCGTCGATGCCGTGCCGGGCGCCGCTGGTGAAGTTCTCCTCGGCGGCGCTGAACGACATCTGCGACCACACTGGCCGGTCCGACTCGGCGAGGGCCCGTACCAGCCCGAAGTAGAACGCGCCGTTGGCCACGGTGTCCAGCACCGTCGGGCCGGCGGGCAGCACCCGGTTCTCCACCCGCAGGTGCGGGCGGCCCTTGTACACGTCGTACACCGGGCGGTTCCAGCGGTAGACGGTGCCGTTGTGTAGCCGCAGCTCGGCGAGCTTCGGCACGTCACCCCGGGCGAGGGCCTCGGCCGGGTCCTCCGGGTCGCACACCGGCAGCAGCGCGGGGAAGTAGCGGACGTTCTCCTCGAACAGGTCGAACACCGTGGTGATCCACCGCTCGCCGAACCACACCCGCGGGCGTACCCCCTGGGCCTTGATCTCCTCCGCCCGCGTGTCGGTGGCCTGCTGGAACAGCGGGATGCGGGTCTCGCGCCACAGCTCCCGGCCGAAGAACAGCGGCGAGTTCGCGCCGAGGGCGACCTGGATGCCGGCGATCGCCTGGGCGGCGTTCCAGTAGTCGGCGAACTGGGCCGGGCTGACCTGGAGGTGGAACTGGGTGCTGGTGCAGGCCGCCTCGGGGGTGATGGTGTCGGCGGTGACCGCGAGCCGCTCGACCCCGCTGATCGAGATCCGCAGGTCCTCGCCGCGGGCGGCGAAGATCTGCTCGTTGAGCAGCTTGTAGCGCGGGTTGGCCGACAGCGTCTCGGCGGTCAGGTGCTCCGGGCGCAGCGTCGGCAGGATGCCGATCATCACCATGTGCGCGCCGACGCCACGGGCCTTCGTCTCGGCGGCGTTCAGGCTGGCCCGGACGTGTTCCTCGAACGCGGCGGTGCCGGTGCCGGCCAGCCGGCGCGGCGCGACGTTGATCTCGATGTTGAACTGCCCCAGCTCGGTCTGGAAGCTCGGGTCTTCGATGGCGGTCAGCACCTCCGAATTGCGCATCGCCGGCATCGAGTCGTCGTCGACCAGGTTCAGCTCGATCTCCACCCCGGTCATCGGCCGCTCGACGTCGAACCGGGACTCCCGAAGCATCTCGGCGAAGACGTCCAGGCACCGCCGTACCTTCTCGCGATAGCGGGCCCGGTCCTCGCGGGTGAATGTCCGTACGCCGACGTCCTCGCCCATCGTCACCACCTTGTCACCGTTGGTCCCCCTAACCTCGCACGGCGGCGCGGGCCGGGGAAGACCCGAAGGTCCCTACACGTACCCCGCCGGGGGCCGCGTGATTCCCGTCGCGTCCGCCCGTCGTTGCCCGGATCGGCCGGCCGGTCTGGTTAGCATGGCCGGCAACCGGTGGGGGAGTGACGATGCGCGAGAAGATCACCAAGTTGTTCGTGGCGGCGGCGATCGCCGAGGCCTGCTCCTGGCTGGCCCTGCTGATCGGCATGGCCGTCAAGTACGGGCCGCCGGACAACGAGATCGGGGTGAAGATCTTCGGGCCGATCCACGGCGGGCTGTTCGTCGTGTACGGCCTGCTGGTGCTGGCCGTGGCCCGGCTGCAGCGGTGGCGGCTGTGGCCCACCGTCGTGGCGCTGGCCTGCGCCGTCCCGCCGTTCGCGACCCTGTTCTTCGAGCGCTGGGCAGCCCGGCGGGGCATGCTGCGCACCGCACCCGAGCAGGACCGCCCGCTGGCCCCGGTCGGCTGACCGCCGCCGACACCCACCGGGACCACCGGGCGTCCCCCTGCGGCGCGCCGCCCCACGGCTGATCTGCTACCCGGCTTACCTGCTGCCCGGCGGGGCGTTGCCCCCACGGCTCACGGCCACCCGGGGGCGCCTGTCAGCCGGCGAGGAAGGTGGCCAACGTGGCGGCGAGCTGCTCCGGGGCCTCCTCGGCCATGTGGTGGCCCGAGTCGATCGAGGCGCCCCGTACGTCGTCGGCCCAGTCCCGCCAGATCGCCGCCGGGTCGCCGTACAGGTCGACCATGTCGTCCCGCTCCGACCAGCAGAACAGCACCGGGCAGGCGATCCGCCGCCCGGCGGCCCGGTCGGCGTCGTCGGCCGCCCGGTCCGGGCCGAGCCCGGCCCGGTAGTCCTCGCACATCGCGTGCACCGTCGCCGGGTCGTGGATCGCCCGGCGGTAGTCGGCGTACGCCTCCGCGCCCATGACGGCCGGCGAGCCGCCGTACCAGGCGTCCGGGTCGGCGTTGATCACCCGCTCCGCCGGCTTGTCCGACTGGCCGAGGAAGAACCAGTGCCACCAGCGGGCCGCGAACCGGGCGTCGGCGCGGGCCAGCGCCTCGCCGATCGGCACCCCGTCGAGCACCCCCAGCCGGCTCACCCGGTCGGGGTGGTCCAGCGCCGTACGCATCGCCACGTAGCAGCCCCGGTCGTGTCCGACCACCGCCGCGCGGTCGTGGCCGAGCGCGTCGAGCAGGCCGACCACGTCGCGGGCCATCGCCCGCTTGGCGTACGTGGTGTGCCCGGGGTCGCTCGGCGGCTTCGACGAGCCTCCGTAGCCCCGCAGGTCCGGGCAGATCACGGTGTGCTCCCGGGCCAGCAGCGGCGCGACCCGGTGCCACGTGGCGTGGGTGCGCGGGTGGCCGTGCAGCAGCACCACCGGCGGTCCCGACCCGCCGTGACGCACCCGCAGCCGCACTTCTCCGACGTCGATCTCATCCAGCGCGAATCCCTCAAACATGGCACCCCGGTGCCCGCCCCCGGCCCGCCGGAAACCGCAGCTCCTCCCCACCCTCGCCCCACGTCCCGCTGGACCCAGGGCTACTGATCCCGTGAACGGTGGCGTCAGCCGGCCACTGATCCGTTTAGGACATCAGCTGCAAAGCGTCTCGCGGGTGGGTCCTCCGCCGCTACCCGAGCGGATCCTGAGGTGACCGCGGACCCGAAGAAACAAGGGGTCACCCAACCAACGTTCAAACACGAAGCGCGAGCGGGCGCGCGAGGCGGCGGGGCCGGGCTTGCCCGGTGCGTGGCAGAATCCGGCGTCGTGCAGCGCTTTCGCTCCTGGGACGGCACCGACCTCGGCTACCGGCTCGTTGGTTCAGGTCCGCCCCTGGTCTGCATCCCCGGTGGCCCCGGGCAGGCCGTCGAGTATCTGGGTGAGCTGGGTGGGCTCAGCGCGCACCGGACCCTGGTCCTGCTCGACAACCGGGGCACGGGCGGGTCCGGCGTGCCGGCCGATCCGGCGACCTATCGCGTCGACCGGATCGTCGAGGATGTCGAGGCGCTGCGCCGTCACCTCGGGCTGGACCGGATGGACCTGTTCGGGCACTCGGCCAGTGGCGGGGTCTGCCTGCTCTACGCTGCCGCGTACCCACGCCGGCTTGACAGCCTCGTCCTGGTCGACCCGTCGCTGCGGGTGGTCGACCTGCAGTCGGACCTCGGCGTTGCGGAGGTGCTCGCCCTGCGGGCGCACGAACCCTGGCACGCGGAGGCCGTCGCCGCGCTGCATGCCGAGGCCGGCACGCCGCAGGAGTTGGCGCGGTACCGCTGGCTGTCCGCGCCGCTGCTGTACGGCGAGTGGAACGCCGCGGCGCGGGCGCAGGCGTCCGCCGAGCCGGACCAGTTCGCCCAGCCCGCGACGGACGGTTTCTACGCCGGCTTCGACCCCGATCCGGCGCTGCCGGGGCGGCTCGCGGCGCTACCGACGCCGGTGCTGCTGGTGGTCGGTGAGTACGACATCTGGCCGACCTGCACGGCGGTACGTGAGCTGGCCGCGCTGTTCGGCGACGCCGAGCTGGTGGTGCAGCCCCGGGCGGGGCACTTTCCCTGGGTGGACGACCCGTCGGCATTCGCGGCCATGGTGGAGCGATTCCTCGCCCGTAGCCAAACGGCGCGCCGCGCCGGCCGGTAGCGCCCGCGCCGCGCGGAATTCCGCCCGGGGGTCCCTCAGGTGAGCAGGGCCCGCCAGTCGGGCAGGGGCCCGTCAGGTGAGCACGACGGCGACGGCGATCGCGGCGATCAGCACCGCCCCCAGCACGGCCTGGATCAGCAGCGGCGGGCCGAGATGGCTCCACAGGGTGGCGGTGCGCGGGCGCAGCAGTTGCCCGGTGGTGAGGTTGACGATCCGCTCCACCCGGGGCGGCAGGTCCGGGTCCTGCGGCCGGAGGGTGATCTGCACCCAGTCGGCCGGGTGCAGGGCGCTCTGCGGCAGGTGCCCGTGCAGCTCCACCTCGCAGAGCTGGTCGGCGGAGTCGCGCAGCCGCAGCGGGGTGACCAGGAACTCCGGGCCCTTGCGCAGTTCCTTCCAGCTGCGCCGGGCCCCGCCGCCGTTGGGCAGCAGGGAACGCAACGCCAGCAGCAGCAGGCCCATCACGCTGGCCGCTGTGACCACGGCGACCAGCACCGGCTGGCCGATCCTCAGCTCGCGGGGATAGCCGTCGAGCAGCCGGACGACCCGGCCGGTGACGATCCGCTGCGTGGGGCGAGCGATCCGCCGGTATTCCAGGTCGCTGTCCATGTGCACCACCGAAGAGTCGTTCACCACCGAGAGTCCGGTTCCCTGCACCGATCGTATCCGCACGCTCGGGTGAACGACGTGAATGAACGCGAGTCACGTTCGTGGCGCGGTCAGGTGACAAGGCCACCGGCGCGGGTAAGCGGGGGGCCGAGCTGGAAAGGGGTCGAGCATGCAGCTGTCCTTCCTGCGCCCGCTCTACGATCGTCCCGGGCCGTGGTGTTCGGTATATCTGGACGCCTCCCGGGACACCGAGGACGCCCGTCCGGCGCTCGACCTGCGCTGGCGGGCCCTCAAGGGCGAACTGCTTGAGCAGGGCGCCGACGCGCCTACCGTGGACGCCGTCGAGCGGGTGGTCCGTGGCCACACCCCGATGCCCGGGGACTACGGCATCGCCGTGTTCGCGACCCGGGGCCGGGCCGTGCTCAGCGAGTACCTGTCCGCGCCGCCGCTGCGGGACCTGGCGGCGGTCTCGGAGCTGCCGCACACCATGCCGCTGCTCGCCCAGCGCGGCGAACAGATCGCCTGGGTACGGGTGTTGGCCGACCGGACCGGTGCCGATGCCGTGGCGGTCAGCGCGGGCGGGGTGCCCCGTCGCGCCCACGTCACCGGCCGGGAGGAATTCCAGCTGCGCCGGGTCAATCCGGGCGGCTGGTCGCAGTCCCGCTACCAACGGGCCGCCATGGAGGCGTGGCACCACAACGCCGGCGACGCGGCGGCGGCCACCGTGGAGCTGGCCGAGAAGGTCGGCGCTGACGTGCTGGTGGTCGCCGGTGACGTGCGGGCCACCGGCATGATCGCTGCCCAGCTTCCCGAGCGCTGGCAGGACGTGATGGTGCGCACCGACGCCGGGTCGCGGCACGCCGGGGCGGACCCGACGCTGATGGACGACCTCACCGTGCAGACCATCGCCGAGGTGGCCGACCAGCGGATCACCGCCACACTGGACCGCTTCGGCATGCAGGAGGATGTCGGGGCGGGCCTCGACGCGGTCGTGTCGGCGCTGCAACGCAACCAGGTCGACACCATGCTGATCGTGGACGACCCGTCCTCCACGGAGGAGCTGTGGATCGGCCCGGGGCCGACCGACATCTCCACCGACCCGGGGCAGCTCAGCGCCCTGTCGGTGCCCGACCCGCAGCGGGTGCGCGCCGACGCGGCCCTGGTCCGGGCGCTGGTCGGCACCGCCGCGGAGCTGACCGTGCTGGCACCCGACGAGGCGCCCGAGCTGACCGACGGGGTGGGCGCGGTGCTGCGCTACGTCGACCCCGCCACCCCCGGGCGAGGAAATGGCTGAGCGTACGGGGGCCGACCTGGTGGTGGAGCGGCTGCGGGCCTGGCGGGTGCCACGCGTCTTCGGCTGCCCGGGCGAGGCCATCGCCCCGGTCGTCGCGGCCCTGGACCGCTCGGGCGGGGACCCGGAGTTCGTCCCCGCCCGGCACGAGGAGACCGCCGCCTTCATGGCCAGCGGGCACGCCAAGTTCACCGGCGAGATCGGCGTCTGCCTGGCCACCCAGGGGCCCAGTGCCGTCCACCTGCTCAACGGCCTGTACGACGCCAAGCTGGACAGCAAGCCGATGGTGGCGATCGTCGGGGAGGACATCACCGGCCCGCTCGGCGGCGCCCACGAGGAGATCGGGCTGAGCCGGCTCTTCGGCGACGTCTGCAACCAGTTCGTCCGGTACGGACGCGCGCCCGAGCAGGTCCCCTGCGTGCTGGACCAGGCGTTCCGCACCGCCGCCGCGACCCGCAGTCCCACCTGCGTGGTGTTGCCCCGGGAGGTGCAGACGGCCGTGGTGCCCGACCTGCTGCCGCAGGCTGCCGGGGTGACGTCGGCGACCCCGGGGGAGCCGCTGGCCCGGGTGCTCCCGCACGACGCCGACCTGGCCGCCGCCGCGTCCCTGCTCGGCGCCGGCGGCCGGCTGGCGATCCTGGTCGGTCAGGGCGCGCACGGCGCGGCCGACGAGATCGTGACGCTGGCCGACCGGCTCGGCGCCGGGGTGGCCACCAGCCTGCTCGGCAAACCGGTGCTGGACGAGCGGCTGCCCTTCCACACCGGGGTGCTCGGCGAGGTCGGCAGCACCGCCGCCGCCCAGCTCATGGGCGGCTGCGACACCCTGCTGATGGTCGGCACCACCGACCCGTGGACCGACTACTACCCGATGCCCGGGCAGGCCCGCACGATCCAGATCGACATCGACGGTCGCCGGATCGGCACCCGCTACCCGGTGGACGTGCCGCTGGTCGGCGACGCCGGTGAGACGCTGCGCGCGCTGCTCGACCGGGTGCTCGACCGGGTGCCCGACCGGGCCCGGCGGGACTGGCGCCGGACGGTGGAGAGCTCGGTGGACCGGTGGCGGGAGGAGGCGGCGGCCCGGGCCGGTGAGCCCGGCGAGCCGGTCAACCCGCAGCTGGTGCTGCACCAGCTCTCCGCCCGGCTGCCCCGCCCGGCCGCGATCGCCGTCGACGTCGGTTCGGTCATCTACTGGTACGCCCGGCACCTGGAGCTGCGGCCCGGGGTGACCGCCCAGCTCTGCGGAACCCTCGGCTCGACGGGCTGCGCCCTGCCGTACGCGGTGGCGGCGAAGCTGGCCCGCCCGGACCGGCCGGTGATCGCGCTGGCCGGGGACGACGCGATGCAGCTCAACGGCCTGGCCGAGCTGATCACCGTCGCCCGACACTGGCGGGAGTGGCCCGATCCCCGGCTGGTGGTGCTGGTGCTCAACAACCGCGACCACTCGGGCACGGGCGGCGACCGGTCACCCGCCGGCGCGTCCGCCCGCCGGCCCGACGTGCCGTACGCCGGGTGGGCCCGGCTGCTCGGCCTGCACGGCGTCCGGGTGGACCGCCCGGAACTGGTCGGCGCGGCGTGGGACGAGGCCCTCGCCGCGGACCGGCCCAGCGTGCTGGAGGCCGTGGTCGACCCCACCGTGTCGCTGCGCCCGCCGGAGCCGGCCCTGGCCGACCTGCGGGGCCTGTTCGCCGACGGCGACGCGGCCCGGCTGGTCCGGGAGCGGATGCTCGACACCCGGGTCGTCGTCGAGGCCGACGACCTCGTTTAGTCCCGCCGGGCCGGGGCACCCGCGGGTACGCCGTCACCCGCGAGGAGAGCCATGCCCGAGCCCGCCGACCGCCGCTACGGTCCCGCGCCCCTGCCCCGGGCCCGGGGCCCGGTCTCCGCAGCGCTGGTGGCGGCGCTGCGCCAGCCGCCGCACGACCCGCCGGTGGGGCTCGGCGCGCGGTTCGCCCCGGACGACGGTGGGCATGGCCCGCTCGTCGACGAGGACCTCCAGCTGACCCTCTTCCTCTGCTACGAGCTGCACTACCGGGGCTGGGCGGGGGTGGCCGAGCACTGGGAGTGGCAGCCGGGCCTGCTGGCCCTGCGGGCCCGGGCCGAGCGGGTCTTCGAGGCGGCGCTGCGTCGGCTGGCCGGCCCGTCGCGGGCGGTGCCGCCCGCCGGCGTGCCGCAGGAGCTGGCCGAGCTCGTGGCCGCCGACGACGGCCCGGCGCTGGCCGTGACGGTGCAGCACCGGGCGAACCTGGAGCAGTTCCGCGAGTTCGTCGTGCACCGCTCGATCTACCACCTGCGGGAGGCGGACCCGCACAGCTGGGGACTGCCCCGCCTCGGTGGGCCGGCCAAGGCCGCGCTCGTCGAGATCCAGATGGACGAGTACGGCAACGGCCGGCTGGACCGGATGCACGCCGAGCTGTTCCGGCGCACCATGGACCGGCTCGGCCTGGACACCGGCTACGCCGCCCACCTGGACCGGGTCCCGGCGGTCACCCTGGCCGCGAACAACCTGATCTCCCTGTTCGGGTTGCACCGCCGGCTGCGCGGCGCGCTGCTGGGCCACCTGGCGGCGTTCGAGATGACCTCCTCGCTGCCGAACCGCCGCTACGGCAACGGCCTGCGCCGGCTCGGCCTGGACGAGGCTGCCACCCGGTTCTACGACGAGCACGTCGAGGCCGACGCCGTGCACGAGCAGGTCGCCGCGCACGACCTGTGCGGCGGGCTGGCTCGCACCGAACCGGCGCTCGTACCCGACCTGATCTTCGGCGCGGCGGCGGCGCTGGCGGTCGACGGCCTCTTCGCGGGGCACGTGCTGGACGCCTGGGCCCGGGGGGAGAGCTCGCTGCGGCCGGTAACCCGCCCGGCGCCGGTCACCGCCGTCGCCTGACCGCTCGCGCCTCGGCGCGGCCGGAGCAGCCTCGCCCCGGCGGCGGAGCAGCCTCGTGCCGGGCGGTCAGCCCTCCCGGTCGGTGCCGGCGCGGAACCGTACCGCCTTGTGTGTGCCGTCGCAGAACGGCTTGAGCGCCGACCTGCCGCACCGGCACAGCGCCACCGTGCCCCGGCGCGCATCGATGGTCCGGCCCTCGGGGGTGACCAGGGCGAAGTCGCCGCGGACCAGCAACGGGCCGTCCTGGTACGGGGTGATGGTCGCCGCCGGGGCGTCGTCGTCGGTAGCCATGTCGCACCGTGCCCGTCGGGGGCGCGTCGAAACCCGCCCGGCCCCGGCCTGCTCGGCCCATCCGGCGCGGCGTCGGACGCCACGCCCAGCCGGCACGCCGGGGACCGCAGGGTGCAAGCGTCCGTCCATCGAAGAATGCCCCCGGCGGGTGGCGGAGGCCCCGTTTAGACCCCATCGGGACGGGAAGCCGGGCCGCGTGGCAAACGAGCGAAGCGGGCTGGGACCTGCGCATCCGGTGCGCGGGGGACTCACGGCGGACGGGGCCGGACTGGCCGGGGACCGGGTGGTGGCGGTCGGCAGCACCGGACGCGTCCTGGTCGCCGCCGCGGCCCGGGCCCTGCGCGGGCAGGACTGCGCCGACATGGGCCAGCCGGGCGCGCTGTCCCGGTTCACCGGCGCGCCCGAGCCGGTGCGCCGGGCCGCCGCCGCCCGGGCCGCCGGCCGGGTCGCGCTCACCCCCGACCAGGCCGCCGAGGTCGACGCCGCACGGGTGGCGCGGTGGATCGTCGACCAGTACCCGCGCCGCCGCTACCCGGGCGTGGTGCTGGGCTCCCCGCACGGCGCGGCGGCTCACCTGGCGGTGGCCCTGGGCGTGCCCTGGCTGCCGGCCGCGTTCGAGACGACGGTGCACTGGACCCGGGGGGCGGTGGACCGCCCCGGAGCCGCCCTCGACCACGGCGCGGCGCTCGCCGCCCGGCTGGTCGCCGGCAACCCCGACGTGCACGTGCGGCAGGTGCACTGCCCGGCCAGCCGGGGCGCCCTCGCCGGGGCGACCGTCTCGCTCGCCGTGCGCTGGCAGCGCCTGCCGGCGGCGTACGCCCGGTTCCTGGCCGACCGGGTCGAGCCCGGAGCCCCGCTGCTGCTGCTGCGCGACGCCCGGACCTGGCCGGTGCACGACCTCGGGCTGGGGCACAGCTTCCAGGCCGGTTCCCCGGCCAGCGGGCTGGAACCGGTGGACTTCCACCCGGACTCGCACGCGCTGCGCCAGGTGCTCCGCTCCGTCGGCGGCGAGGGTTCCCACTGGGAGCCGCCGGAGTTCCACTCCCCGCAGGGCTACGCCGAGCACGGCGTGGAGCCCGGGTTCGAGCTCGCCGTGCGGGCGTGGGCCGGGCGGCGCGGGCACCGGCTGCACCGGGTGCTGTTCCCCCGGGCGGAGGCGCTCAGCGCCGCAGTCGCCGACCTGTACCGGGCGTGGCTGCGGCGGGCCGGCAAGACCGGCGACCGGCTGGTCGTCGAGTGCGGGCGTCTGCTCGACCCGTGGCAGGTGCTGCGGGCCGGGCTGGTGCCGTACTGGTGCGAGAACGCCACCCGGCGCGCCGTCGACGCGGTGGAGTGGTGGTTGGCCGGCAGCGAGCCGTTCAGCTCGGTGGACGTGCTGCCGGAGTCGCCGGGGATGCGCTCGCCGGCCCTGGCCGGGCTGCCGCAGTGGCTGGCCGTGGCCGCCTTCGGCCGCCGCCGTCGGGCCCTGGACCGCACCGCGGCCCGGGGCTACCCGGTCACGGCGGTACCCACCCGCCGGGCCACCGAGGTGCTGCGGGCCCAGCCGTACGACCTGCCGGTGCCGCCGCCGCTGCCCATCGCGACCGCCGTCGAGGCGCTGAGCGACGGGACCGGCCACCAGGGACTGGTGGTCTGCTGACCCGATCCGCCGCGCGTGGAGCGCCAACCGGCCGGTGCCGAACCGCCCGCCGCGCAGCCACGCCGAGGCCGGCAGCACCAGCCGGCCGAAACATCCTCGCGACCCCGGGCCGCCGTGATTGAGTACCTACGGAGCGGGAACACCGCTGGCTGCGACGGCCCGGACACGCCGCGCAGCCTGGGGTGGACGCTCCTCGACGATTCACGTCAGGTGACCCACTTCCGGCTCGGTGCGTGGCCAGACCACGTACGCGACCGGCTTTCCCGATCAGGCGGGGACCTTCCTGAGGGAGGCGCGGATGTTCGGACAGACCACCACGACCACACCACCACCCACCGAACGGGGTCTGGAGGACCTCGACGCGGCGGCACTGGCGTACGCGGCGCGGATCGAGGGCCTGCCCCCCGAGCGGCGGCAGGAGGCGCGCGACGATCTGGTCCGCTTCGCGCTGCCGTTCGCCGGCCGGCTCGCCCGCCGGTACCGGGGGCGGGGTGAGCCGTTGGAGGATCTGGAGCAGGTGGCCCGGCTCGGACTGGTCAACGCCGTCGATCGGTACGACCCGGAGCGCGGCTCGTTCACCGCGTACGCGGCGATCACCATCGTCGGCGAGATCAAGCGGCACTTCCGGGACCGGACCTGGGGCGTGCACGTGCCCCGCCGGCTGCGCGACCTGATCCTGGAGGTCGGCCAGGCCACCGCGGCGCTGACCAGCGAGTTGTCCCGGGCCCCGTCGGTGGCGGAGCTGGCCGAGCGGCTGGAGACCCCGCAGCAGGAGATCCTCGCGGCCCTGGAGTCCGCCGCCGGGTACAGCCCGGCCTCGCTCAACGCGCCCGTCGGCGGGGAGAGCTCGGCCGAGTTCGGCGACCTGGTCGGCGAGAGCGACAACGCGCTGGAGTCGGTCGACGACCGGGTCACCGTCAGCGGGCTGCTGCACCGGCTGCCCTGGCGGGAGCGGCGCATCCTGGCGATGCGCTTCTACGGCAACCAGACCCAGGCCGAGATCGCCGCCCGGTTCGGCATCTCCCAGATGCACGTGTCCCGCCTGCTGTCGCGGGCGCTGACCTGGCTGCGGCAGGCGATGCTCGCCGACGCCGCGTCGCCGTGGCAGAACGGCGCGGCGGAGTCCGAGGCGGGCAAGGCGCGGATCCCGGTGCGGCACAACGGCGACCGGGTGGCCGCCCCGCAGCCGCCCCGCGACTGAGCCGCAGGGCGGGGGCGGACCGGGTGACCGGCCCGCCCCCGCCGCGCGTCGCCTCAGGCTCAGCGCTCCGGGGTGTCGTCCCGGGTGTGCGGGTGGCGCCACCGCTCGTTCTCCTGCGGGGCCCGCTCCGCGTCCGGCGGCTCGGTCTCCGGCGCGTCGGTCTGCTCGAAGCTGGGCCGGCGGATCTCCTCCGGCTCCGGCACGTCCACCGGCCGCGCCCCCGACTGCGGCGCCGGCCTGAACTCGGCGGCCTTCCGGGCGCCGTGCGCGCCCTCACCCGACGGGGACTCCGGCACGTGCCGCGCGGGGTGCAGCTCCTCGGCGAAGCTCTGCGGCGGCTTCGTGGCGCGTTGCGGCAGGTCCCGGCCGAGGTCGGCGACGAGATGGCCGTACTTGAGGTCGAACGCGGGGCGCTCGGAGCGGATCCGCGGCATCCGGTCGAAGTTGCGCAGCGGGGGTGGGCAGGTGGTCGCCCATTCGAGGGAGTTGCCGAAGCCCCAGGGGTCGTCCACCGTCACCAACGCCCCGAACCGCCAGGACTTCCACACGTTGTACATGAAGAACAGCGTGGACGCGCCGAGGACGAACGCCCCCACCGTGGAGATCATGTTCAGGATGGTGAAGCCGTCGCCGGGCAGGTAGTCGGCGTACCGGCGGGGCATGCCCTCGCCGCCCAGCCAGTGCTGCACCAGGAAGGTGGCGTGGAAGCCGATGAACATGGTCCAGAAGTGGATCTTGCCGAGCCGCTCGTCGAGCAGCCGGCCGGTCATCTTCGGGAACCAGAAGTACACCCCGCCGAACGCGGCGAAGACGATGGTCCCGAACATCACGTAGTGGAAGTGCGCCACCACGAAGTACGTGTCGGTGACCTGGAAGTCGGCGGGCGGGCTGGCCAGCAGCACCCCGGTGAGCCCGCCGAGCAGGAAGGTGACCAGGAAGCCGATGGCGAACAACATCGGCGTCTCGAAGGTGAGCTGGCCCTTCCACAGGGTGCCGATCCAGTTGAAGAACTTCACCCCGGTGGGCACCGCGATCAGATAGCTCAGGATGCTGAAGAACGGCAGCAGCACCTGACCGGTGGCGAACATGTGGTGCGCCCAGACCGTCATCGACAGCACCGTGATCGCGATGGTGGCCAGCACCAGTCCCGTGTAGCCGAAGATCGGCTTGCGGGCGAACACCGGGATGATCTCGGTGATGATGCCGAAGAACGGCAGCGCGATGATGTACACCTCGGGATGGCCGAAGAACCAGAAGAGGTGCTGCCACAGCATCGGCCCGGCGGTGGCCGGGTCGAACACGTGCGCGTCGAGCAGCCGGTCGGCGGCGAGCGCCAGCAGCGTGGCGGCCAGCAGCGGGAAGACCAGGATCACCAGCACGCTGGTGAGCAGCAGGTTCCAGGTGAAGATCGGCATCCGGAACATGGTCATGCCGGGGGCGCGCAGCGTCAGCGTGGTGGTGATCAGGTTGACCGCGCCGAGGATGGTGCCGAGGCCGGAGATGACCAGGCCGACGACCCACAGGTTCCCGCCGATGCCGGGGGAGTGCTGCTGCTGGCTCAGCGGGGTGTAGGCGGTCCAGCCGAAGTCGGCAGCCCCGTTCGGGGTGAAGAACCCGGCGACCACCATGGTCCCGCCGAACAGGTACAGCCAGTAGGCGAAGGCGTTGAGCCGGGGGAAGGCCACGTCCGGGGCGCCGATCTGCAACGGGACGATGTAGTTGCCGAACGCGAACACCAGGGGCGTCGCGAACAGCAGCAGCATGATCGTGCCGTGCATGGTGAACGCCTGGTTGTACTGCTCGGGGGAGAGGAACTGCATCTCGGGCCGGGCCAGTTCGGCCCGGATCAGCAGCGCCAGCACCCCGCCGATGAGGAAGAAGACGAACGAGGTGACCAGGTACAACAGGCCGATCTGCTTGGCGTCCGTCGTGCCGAGCAGCTTGATCAGCTTGGCCCCGGGCAGCGCCGGCCGCAGCGGGCCGGGATAGCCACCGAAGCGGGCCGGCGCGAGGATCGCGGGGCCTCGGTCTCGTCCGGGTTCCGTGGTTACCCGCTTGGGCATGGTTCCTCACCCCGTCGTCACGACAGAAAAGGACGGGCGTGCCTACCCGGCCCACCCATCATGTAACCAGGTGAGAGCGGTAATTTCGGTCAATTCGGGGTGAGGGGGCTCAGGTGGCGGGCAGCATCGCCCAGACGACCTTGCCGTCCCCGACCGGCGAGCTGCCCCACCGCTGGGCCAGCTCGCGCACCAGCAGCAGCCCTCGGCCGCCCTCGGCGCGCAGGTCGGTGCCCATGCTCGGGCGGATCGCCCCGCTGCTGCCGTCGGCCACGGCGACCTGCAGGTACGACCGGCGCAGCGTGAGCGTCACCTGCATCGGGGTGCCGGCGTGCCGCACGACGTTGCCGACCAGTTCGCTGAGCACCACCGAGGCGGGGCCGACCAGCTCCGGCAGGTTCCACCGCCCGCAGGCGTCGGCGACCAGCTCCCGGGCCCGCCGGCAGGCCCCCGCGACCGGCTCGAGCCGGGCGCGCAGTCGGGGCGCGGCGGCGGCCCCCGCCGTCCGGGTGGCCTCGGCGCAGTCCCGCCGCACCGGCACCACCCGGCCCACGGTCGACTCCGCCAGCCAACTCGCCGCGTCGGGCGGCGCGGCACAGAGCACGAACGGCACGGCCGGCCAGTCGGCGGCCCGCCGGGCGGCGGCGGCGAACACCGACAGCGCCAACCGGTCGCGTACGTCGACGGAGCCGAGGTCGACGACCAGCGCGTCGGGCTGGTCGGCGAGGCACCGTTCCAGGACGTGGTGCACCGGGCGCATGGTGCCCAGGTCGAGCGCGCCGCTGAGCCGTACGACGGTCACCGGCGACTCGTCGCGGACCTCGCAGGTGATCCGGCTCGACATGCGCGGCCCTCGCTTCCGTGTCTGGGGTTGATCCGCAGATACCCGGCACGGGACGGGGCGAAACGGGGCCGGGCCCCCGTCAGTGGCGACTCGGGCGGCGGGTGGTGAGCACGCCCAGCGCGATCATCCCGACGCCGAGGAACAGGTGCAGCCAGTTGTCGGCACCGTTGAGGGGGATGAAGTTGGCGCCGCTGGAGTGGTCGACCACCAGGCCGTACAGCCACAGCACGAGGTAGATGGCCCCGCCGCCGATGAGGAACGTGCGCGCCCCGGAGACCGTGCGTGCCAGTGCCAGGCCCGCGACCCCGAACAGCAGGTGCACGATGTTGTGCAGGACCGACACCTGGAACAGCCCGAACAGTTTCGCCTCCGAGTCGTGCCCCGCGAAACGCAGGTCGCTGTAGTACGTGGTGACCCCGGGGATGAATCCGAGCACCCCGATCACCAGGAACACCACGCCGACGGCGGCCGCGACACGACGCACGAGGGCGCGGCCGTCAGCAGGGTTTCGTCGGGCCCTCGAGTGGGCCATCGGACCGGTCACCGCGATCTCCTCACCGGGTAGGGAAGTCTCGCGGCGCGCCTTCCCGCTGCCGTCGTCCGCAAACCGGCCGTCGGGCCGGGAGATGCGCAGGGCCCCTGCCGTCCGCGTACCCGGCAGGGGCCCTGCCACCGAGGTCAGGCGGGTTGCAGCCGGCGCGCGGTAGCGCCCCGGCGGACCTGCTCGTACAGCCCGACGTAGCGCTGCGCCATGACCGTCGGGGTGAACCGCGTTGCGGCCTCCCGCCGGCACTCGTCGGCGTCCAGCGCGCCCGCGGCCAGGACCAGGTCGGCCAGTTCCTCCTCGTCGGTGGTGAGCAGGCCGGTGCGGCCGTGCTCGATCAGCTCCGGCAGGCAGCCGCGGGTGGTCGCCACCACCGGGGTGCCCAGGGCCAGCGACTCGACCACCGCCGTGCCGCCGGGCTCCTCCCAGCGCAGCGGGAACAGCGAGGCGCGGGCGCCGGCCAGCAGGTCGTCGCGCTCCTGCCCGGCGACGGTGCCGACCCAACGGACCAGGTCGCCGTCGACGTGCGGGGCCACCTCGTCGTAGAAGAACCGCACGTCCGGGTTCTGCCGGGCCTCGTCACCGGCCGCGGCCAGGTCCTCCGGCCGGTGGTACGGCCCGACCGGGCCGGCGAGCACCAGCGGCACGCCGACGCGCTGGGCGAGTCGGGCGCCGACGTCCTGGCCCTTGCCGGGGTTGATCCGGCCCAGGATGATCAGGTAGTCGCCCTTGTCCGGCCGGGGGCGCCGGTCCGCGTCGACCGCGAGCGGGGTGGACAGGTGCACATGGCCGACCGAGTGGTCGCGCAGCGCCCGGGGGGCGCGGGCGAGCTGTGAGGCGGACACCCCGTTGACCCGGATCCGGTCGCCGCCGTCGAGGTTGCCGTAGAGGGCCGGATGCTTGGCCAGGTCCCAGTGCAGGGTGTGCAGGGCCGGCGGGGCGTCCGGGCCCATGGCGGCGAGGGTCGCCAGGCCGACCGCCTCCACGTGGTCGTGGACCAGGTCGATGTCGTCGCGGGTGTGCAGAGCCCGCACCACCCCGCCCAGGTGCGCCTGGGCGATGCCGCACACCTGGTTGTACGGCCGCTGGAGGGCCTCGAACTGGCCGTCGGGGAAGACGGAGATCTTCTCGTCCACCGGCAGGGTGCTGCTGTCGACGGAGGCGAGGACCACCCGCACGCCGAGCCTGCGCAGCTCCGGCACCAGGGTGGCGATGATGTTCTCGATGCCCCCGTAGCCGGGCGGCGGCACGGACAGCCACGGCCCGGCGTTCATCAGGACGGTCAGGCTCATGCTGCGTTCCTTCCCTCGGCGGGGCCC
Organism: Micromonospora sp. CA-111912; assembly: GCF_050948415.1. Taxonomy (NCBI): domain Bacteria; kingdom Bacillati; phylum Actinomycetota; class Actinomycetes; order Micromonosporales; family Micromonosporaceae; genus Micromonospora; species Micromonospora sp. CA-111912. The sequence continues at coordinate 4,313,851 of NZ_CP192007.1, read as the reverse complement.
CCGTCGGCCGACCGCTGTGTGCCATCTACGTGCCCCGCAGCGGGCGTGGTCACGCCATGCCGCCCCGAGCGGCACGGCCAGCCCGAGGGCGCACCGTCACGCCGCCACCCGTCGACGCGGCAGCCGGTGGCGCAACTCCGCCAACGGGGGCCGCTCCTCGACCGAGACGTCGCTGACCACGATCTCCCGCTCCAGGTTGGGCAGCGCCTCGGAACCGCCCCGGCGGAACTGGGTGAGCAGGGCCACCGGCGCGGTGTCCGGGCTCGCCCAGCCGCGTCGCTGCAACCGGGACCACGCGGTCAGCATGATCTGTGCCGACATCCGGCCCAGTGCCGCCGTGTCCTGGTGGCGGTGCTTGCGCTCGCCCAGGTCAACCTGGGCCAGCGCGTCCAACCCGACGAGGTCCAGCAGGTCGATCAGCATCGCCGTCTCGACCCCGTACCCGGAGACGAACGGCACCCGCTCCAGCACGTCGCGCCGGCCGGCGTACTCGCCGGCGAGGGGCTGGACGAAGCCGGCCAGCTCCGGCCAGAACAGGTTGAGCAGCGGTCGGGCCATCAGCTCGGTGACCCGGCCCCCACCGTCGGCCTCCACGCTGGTCGCGCCGACCAGCGGCCGGTGGTAGAAGCCCTTGACGAAATCCACCGACGGGTCGGTCAGCAGCGGGCCGAGCAGGCCCGTGACGAAGTGCGGGCGAAACTCGCGCAGGTCGGCGTCGACGAACGCGACCACGTCCCCCTCGGCGGCGGCCAGGCCCGCCCAGAGCGCGTCGCCCTTGCCGGTCAGCCGGGGCAGGCCCCGGGTCATCTCGTCCTGGCCGACCACCTCCGCGCCGGCCGCCCGGGCCACCTGCGCGGTCCGGTCGGTCGACCGGGAGTCGACCACGATCAGCTCGTCGACCAGGGCCACCCGGTCCATCAGGTGCTCCCGGATGGTCGACACGATCGCGCCGACCGTCGTCTCCTCGTTGTGCGCCGGCAGCACCACGCTGACCCGGCTGTCGCCCTTGGCGCGCATCAGGCGCCGCGGCGTCCACTCGGCCGCCGAGGTGGTCCGGTATGTCGCCCACGCCTCCACCACCGGTGAGACGCTCGATTCAGTAGCCCGCACAGACACACCCCCCAAGATCGCTGCGGAAAACGCAATGTGGTGTTTTCCCAAAACCATCCACGCACTAACCGAATCATCCCTAACAGCTTGATCACGGGCCGCGCACCGGGCCGTTTCACAGGAATGAACGTTTGGTTGCGCCGCCACGGGGGGAGTGCTCTACGCGGATACGTGAAACCGTGGTGAGAGGGTTTGTCGATGCGGGTGTGCCGGGTGGGACTGGTCGGGGCCGGCGGGGTGGCGCAGCGCCACGCCCGGGTGTTGGGTGGCTTCGAGGACGTGGAGATTCTCGGCGTGACCGACGTGACGCGCAGCGCGGCGGCCGAGTTGGCAGACGCGCACGGCGCCGCGACGTTCGCCGACGTGGACGAGCTGCTCGCGGCCGGCCCGGACGCGGTGTACGTCTGCGTGCCGCCGTTCGCGCACGGCCCGGTGGAGGAGGCGATCGTCGCCGCCGGGGTGCCGATGTTCGTGGAGAAGCCCGTCTCGGTGGACCTGGACACCGCCGAGCGGATTGCCGACATGGTGGCCCGGCGCGGGCTGCTCACCGGGGTCGGCCACCACTGGCGGTACCTGCACGTGGTGGACGAGGCCCGCGAGTTGCTCGCCGGCCGGCCGGTGCGGATGGTCAGCGGGGCCTGGCTGGACAAGGTGCCGCCGGTGGCCTGGTGGGCCCACCGGGACCGCTCCGGCGGCCCGGTCGTCGAGCAGGCCGCGCACGTGCTGGACCTGATGCGCGCGCTGGTCGGCGAGGTCGCCGAGGTCACCGCGTACGGCGACGGCACCCCGCCGCCGGTCGACGGGGCCGACATCGACTCGGTGACCACGGCCGCCCTGCGCTTCGCCGACGGGGCGGTGGGCACCCTCGCCGCCGCCTGCGTGCTCGGCTGGAAGCACCGCGCCGGGCTGGAGATCCTCGCCGACGGGCTGGCCCTGTCGCTGGCCGAGGACGGCCTGACGATCCGCGACGCCGACGGCGAGCGGCACCTGCCCGCCGACCCCGAGGGCGCGCGGACCGCCGTCGACCGGGCCTTCGTCGACGCGGTGCGCGGCGTCGGCGACGACATCCGGGTCCCGTACGCCGAGGCGCTCGGCACCCAGCGACTGGCCCTCGCGGTCGCCGAGTCGGCGGCCACCGGCCGGCCGGTGGCGCTGCCCACCGGCCCGGCCGCGACGCCCCGGACGGCCACCGCGGCGGCCCCGGTGGGGGTGGGCGTCGATGCGTGACCGGGTGGTGGTGGTCAGCGGCCCCGGAAAGGTCGAGCTGGTCGAGCAGGACGCCGGTGAGCTGCGCGACGGCACGTTCCGGGTGGAGACGCTGTACAGCGGGGTGTCCGCCGGCACCGAGCTGAGCTTCGTCAAGGGCACCAACCCGTACCTCAACGTCACCTGGAACGCCGGCCTCGGGCTGTTCCAGCCCGGGGAGGCCAGCACCCCGTACCCGGTCGACCGGCTGGGCTACATGCAGGTGGGGCGGGTGGTGGAGAGCCGAACCCCGGCGGTCGCCGTGGGCACCGTCGGTGCGATGACCTACGGACACCGCACCGGGTACGTCGCCGACCCGGTCGCCGAGCGGTTCGTCCCGCTGCCCGACGACCTCGACCCGCTGCTCGGCGTGTACGTCGCGCACATGGGCCCGATCTGCGCCAACGGGGTGCTGCACGCCGCCGCCGACCTCTGTGGCACCGATGTCCGGTCGCTCGGCGACGGGGTGCGCGGGCGCCGGGTCGCGGTGGTCGGCAGCGGGGTGGTGGCCCTGCTCACCGCCCTGTTCGCCAAGCGGCACGGCGCGGCGTCGGTGGTCGTGCTCGACCCGACCCCGCAGCGCCGGGCGGTCGCCGAGGCGCTCGGCCTGGAGACCCTCGATCCGGACGCCGACGACCCGGCGGTGGTGCTCAAGACCCGGTGGAACCACGCCGCCGGCGACCGGGGCGCCGACGTGGTCTTCCAGTGCCGGGGCCAGGCGTGGGCGTTGCAGCTCGCGTTGCGCCTGCTGCGCCCCCAGGGCACCGTGATCGACCTGGCCTTCTACCAGGCCGGTGCCGACGCCGTCCGGTTCGGCGAGGAGTTCCACCACAACGGGCTGTCGCTGCGCTGCGCCCAGATCGGGCGGGTGCCGCGCGGGCTCGCCCCGACCTGGGACCGGGAACGGCTCTCGGCCGAGACGATCGAGCTGCTGCGGGCGTACGGCGACGCGATCCGCAAGCACCTGGTGTCGGCGGTGGTGCCGTTCGAGCAGGCACCTTCGCTGCTCACCGACCTGGCCGAGCGCCGCCGCCAGGAGCTTCAGGTGGTGCTGGCCGGCTGATCGTGGCGGGCCGTGGCGGGTGCCTGGCCCCGCCTCGGCCCGGCCGGGCCACGAAAGCCGGCCCGGGTCGCGTACCGTTGCGGCTCATGGGCGTGTCTCAACGGTTCAAGAGCAGGTTCCGGCGGTTCCTCCAGCGACCCGGCACCACGGTCGATCTGGGCCCGCTGGAGAAGCTGCTGCCGGCCATCGAGGCCCGTGAGGAGGAGCTGTCGGCGCTGACCGACGCCGATCTCACCGAGGCCGCCGGCGTCGCCACCGGGTACGAGGAGATCTGCGCCGTCGGCCGGGAGGCCGCCCGGCGAGGGCTTGACCAGCGGCCGTACGACGTGCAGCTGCTCGGCGCGATGGCCCTGCTCTCCGGCAAGGTCGCCGAGATGGCCACCGGTGAGGGCAAGACCCTCACCGCCACGATCGCCGCGTACGGGCACGTCCGGCTCGGCAACGGCCCGGTGCACGTGCTCACCGTCAACGACTACCTGGCCCGCCGCGACGCCCAGTGGATGGAGCCGGTCTACGCCCTGCTCGGGCTGACCGTCGGCTGGGTCAACGAGGCGTCCGCCCCGCAGGAGCGGCGCGACGCGTACGCCTGCGACGTCACCTACGTCTCGGTCAGCGAGGCCGGCTTCGACTACCTGCGCGACCAGCTCGTCACCGACATCGACGACCGGGTCCAGCCGCCGCTGGCCACGGCCATCGTCGACGAGGCCGACTCGATCCTGATCGACGAGGCCCGGGTGCCGATGGTCCTCGCGGGCGCGGTCGGCGGAGAGCAGGACCCGGTGCACACCGCCGCGGCGTTGATCCGCGGCCTGCGCAAGGGCAGGCACTACACGGTGGCCGAGGACGGCCGCAGCGTCGCCTTCACCTCCGTCGGCCTGGCCGCCGTCGAGGCCAAGCTGGGCGGCATCGACCTGTACGACTCCGAGCACGTCGGGCAGCTCTCCGCGGTCAACGTGGCGCTGCACGCACACGCCCTGCTGCACCGCGACGTCGACTACATCGTCCGGGACGGCTCGGTGGAGCTGATCGACGAGATGCGCGGCCGGGTGGCGCAGCGCCGCCGCTGGCCCGACGGCCTCCAGGCGGCGGTCGAGGCGAAGGAAGGCCTGGACGCCACCGCCGAGGGCGAGGTGCTGGGCACCATCGCCGTGCAGGCGTACATCGCGCTCTACCCGAAGCTGTGCGGCATGACCGCCACGGCGGTGCTGGTCGGCGACCAGCTGCGCGAGTTCTTCGGCCTGGAGGTGGCGGTGATTCCGCCGAACACCCCCTGCATCCGCGAGGACGAGCCGGACCGGATCTACGCCACCCGGGCCGAGAAGGAAGAGGCGCTGGTCGACGAGATCAAGCGCTGCCACGACAAGGGCCGGCCCGTGCTGGTCGGCACCCTCGACGTCAAGGAGTCCGAGCAGCTCGCCGCCGGGCTGGACGCCGCCGGGGTGCCCTGCGTGGTGCTCAACGCCAAGAACGACGACGAGGAGGCGGCGATCATCGCCGAGGCCGGCGCGTACGGCGCGGTCACCGTCTCCACCCAGATGGCCGGCCGGGGCGTCGACATCCGGCTCGGCGGCAGCGACCAAGCCGACCGGGACCGCGTGGCCGAGCTGGGCGGCCTCTACGTGATCGGCGGCGGCCGGCACGACAGCCGCCGCGTCGACGACCAGCTGCGCGGCCGGGCCGGCCGGCAGGGCGACCCTGGCGGCTCGGTCTTCTGCGTCAGCCTCGAGGACGACCTGGTGGTCCGGCACGCCGGCGACGCCGTGCCGGCCTCGCCCCGGATGAACGCCGACGGCCTGGTCACCGACTCGCAGGTCGACTACGCGGTGGAGCACGCCCAGCGGGTGGCCGAGGGCGTCAACCACGAGATCCACCGCAACACCTGGCGCTACAGCGTGGTCATCGAGCAGCAGCGTAAGGCCCTCGCCGAGCGGCGGGAGCGCCTGCTGACCAGCGACATCGCCGCGCTGATGCTGCTGGAGCGGGTGCCGGAGAAGGCCGAGGAGATGGACGAGGACCTGCTCGCCCGGGTGGCCCGGTCGATCGCCCTCTACCACCTCGACCGGCTGTGGGCCGAGCACCTGGCCGAGCTGTCGGAGGTGCGCGAGGGCGTGCACCTGCGCGCCCTGGGCCGGCTCGATCCGCTCGACGAGTTCCACCGGGCGGCGGTGCCGGCGTTCAACGCGCTGGTCCCGGAGATCGAGACCCGCACCATCGACACGTTCACCGAGACCGATTTCGACGACGACTGGGAGCCGGACGAGTCGACCCTGGTTCGCCCCAGCGCCACCTGGACGTACCTCGTCCACGACAACCCGTTCGGCTCGGAGCTGGACCGGCTCATCGCCTCGGTGGGCCGGCGGCTCAGCTCCGCCCCGCGCTGACCGTCGTCGGACGGCTCCCCCGAGCGGGGGAGCCGTCCCGGCTGCGGTGATCCGGCCTTCCCTCCGGCTTTGACCAGGAAAGTAGGCCGCTTTTCGGCCGTTTCGACCCGGGTCGGCGAGGGTAGTAGCCCGGGCCGGACTAATCGGGAGAGAGCAGACGATGACACAGCCGAAGATCGGCGCGCGGCGCCGGTCACCGGCCAGCCCCGCGACGGGGGCGGGGGCCCGGTGAACCTGGAGACGCAGGCACCCGACACCGAGACCCTGAGCGTCCTGGAGACCGCGGCGCTGCTGCGGGAGCTGACCGCCGGTCTCATCGTCGTGACCGATTTCGACGAGGCGCTGACCCGTCTGGTCCGGATCGCCCGCACCGCTGTCGCCGGGGTCACCTGGTGTGGCTTCACCGCCCTGCGGGCCGGGGAGCCGGCGGGGGTGGCCGCCTCCGACCCGGCCCTGGCCGGCCTGGACGACCTGCGCCCCGGCCCCGACTCGCCGGCGATGAGCGCCATCCACCGCCGCGAGATGATCCTCTCGGAGGACCTGGTCCGGGAGTCCCGCTGGCCGGCCTGGACGGCCCAGGCCCGCGACCTCGGGGTACGCGGGGTGATCTCCGCTCCCGTTGACGTCGACGAGCAGGTCATCGGCGCGATCAACCTGTACGCCTCGGCGTCGGCGGTGCTGACCACCCGCCACCAGCTCACCGCGATGCTGCTCGCCGAGCACGCCGGGCTGCTGCTCGCGGCGGTGCGGGACCGGGAGCGGCGGGCCGCCCAGGCCCACGCGCTGGACGCCGCGCAACTCGCCGACGGGGTGGTCGGGCAGGCGACCGGAGTGATCATGACCCAGCGGGGCTGCCCCGCCCCGGAGGCGCTCCAGGTGCTGCGCAGCGCCGCGCTGTCACTGGGCATCCCGGTGCGGGAGGTCGCCGAGCGCCTCGTGACCACGGTCTCCCGCCCCCGGGAGAACTGACCCACCACCGGTCCGCTCGACGGCGGTCAGCAGGCCCCGCAGTGTCCGATGTGCGTCCCGCCCCGGTCGGCCCGTCGTTTCCCTCCCGCCGTCCGGGGGTAGCACCCTGGAACGGTGAGCTGAGACGACGGTGAGCTGAGACGACCAGGGGAGACCACGATGGAGAGCCGGCTGCGAGTGCACGGGCACCCGATCCAACCGATGCTGGTGACGTTCCCGTTCGGGCTCTTCGTCAGCGCCACGGTCTTCGACCTGGCCGACGTGGCCGGGGGCCCGGCGTTCCTCGGGGAGGTCGGCTACTGGACGTCGGTCGCCGCGCTGGTCGCCGCCGGACTGTCCACCGTGGCCGGCATGGTGGACCTGTGGGACGCCACCGGCGGCCGGACCCACCGCACCAAGATCACGTTCAACCTGGTCAACGTCGCGATGGCCGCGTTGTTCCTGCTGACCTGCCTGATCCGGTCGCATTCGCCGCAGCGCGGCGCGACCGGCGCGATGCTCGCCGCCGAACTGGTCGCGCTCGGCGTGGGCGGGGTCGGCGTGTGGCTCGGCGCCCGCCTGATGCGCCAGTTCGAGTCATCCCGCGCCGAGGCGGACACCCTCGACGCGCTGGGCGGAGTGGCCGGCCCGACCGTGGAGATCGTCCGCCCCCGCGTCTGAGCCCTGCCGGGTGCCGCCGTCGCTGTCGCCGTCGTCGGGTGGCTCCGCCGGCCGGGGCTAATCGGGTTGCTCCACCGGCCGGCGGGCGGCCAGGCTGGCCGGATGAGCGGGCGAGGGACCTTCGAGCAACTGCTGGCCGAGGGCGCGGCCGTGCCCGTACGGGGCTGGGACTTCTCCTGGCTGAACGACCGCGCCTGCGAGGAACGGCCGCCCTGGGGCTACGCCCGGCTGGTCGCCGACCGGATGGCGCGGGCCGGCGCGGCGCTGGACGTGGACACTGGCGGCGGCGAGGTGCTCGCCGAGGTGCCCCACCCGCCCCGGGTGCTGCTGGCCACCGAGGCGTGGCCGCCCAACGTCGAGGTGGCCCGACGCACGCTGCGCCCGCTCGGCGCGACGGTCCTGTGGGTCGCCGGGGGCGGCGACCTGCCGGTGCGGGACGCCACGCTGGACCTCGTGGTCAGCCGCCACCCGGTGTGCACCCACTGGGACGAGGTCGCCCGGGTGCTGCGGCCGGGCGGGGCGTTCCTGTCCCAGCAGATCCGTGGCGGCACCGTACGGGAGCTGAGCGAGGCCCTGCTCGGCCCCCTGCCCCCGCCCGTGCGCCAGTTGCCCCAGCAGGCCGTGGCCGCCGCGGAGGCGGCCGGGCTGACCGTGGTGGACCTGCGCGAGGCGACCCTGCGAACGGTGTTCCACGACATCGCAGCGGTGACCTACTTCCTGCGCAAGGTGGTCTGGACGGTGCCAGGGTTCACCGTCGCGCGGTACCGCCCGCAGCTCGCCCGCCTGCACGACCGGATCGAGCGCGAGGGCCCGTTCGTCGCCCGCGCCCGGCGGTTCCTGATCGAGGCGGTCCGGCCCGCCTGACGCCCCCGCCCGTTTCCCCGCCCCCGCCCGTTTTCCCCGCCCCGCCCCGCCCGCTGTCCGGGTCCCCGCCGCCTTTTCCCGTTCGCCGGCCACCCGCCCCTTCGCCGGCCACCCGCCCGTTCGCCGGCCACCGCCCGGTTGTGCCGTCAGGGTCCGGCCCTGCCACTGTTCCCTTGTCCGCCAATACTCAATCGTGCCGCCGTGCCGCCGTGCCGCCGTGCCGCCGTGCCGCCGTGCCGCCGTGCCGCCGTGCCGCCGTGCCGCCGTGCCGTCTCCGTTGGTCCCTATGGAGCTGCCCCGTTCGTGCTACCGCCCAGCCGTCTCCGTTGGTACGTACGGAGCTGCCCCGTTCGTGCTACCGCCCAGCCGTCTCCGTTGGTACGTACGGAGCTGCTCCGTTCGTGCTACCGCCGAGCCGGTAGCGCAGACGGGGCAGCTCCATAGGGGGCGCCGGACATCCCCCTCCACGGTGCCCGCCCGCCACGGGCCGCAGGCTGCCCATCCGCCCGTCCCCCGTCCGCCCGCTGGCCTGCTCGTCTGCCCGCCGCCCGCCCAACCGGACGCGCGAATGCCGCCACCAACTGCGGCCTCCCCTGCCCAAGCGCGGCGTCGGGCATGCGGGCCGTCGGGTCACTGTGCTGAACGTCTGAGCGGGTCGGCGGCCTCGGGCCGGGCCCGGTCATCCGGTCAGCGGTGTGCCTCCGCGTGGTGCGCGGCGAGCACGTCCGCGCCGAAATCGCTGGCCGGGCGGCGCAGCACGGTGTGCGCGTGGTTGCCGTCGTCGCTCGTGTTGTCGTACTCGATCAGCAGGTCGTCGCCCTGCACGCGGTAGTAGTGGCGCTGGCCCGGCCGGGTCGGGCCGGCCCAGGCGAAGTGCAGCGGGCCGCCGGCGAGCCGGCCGGCCTCCCGGACGGCGAGTTCCGGCGGCAGCCGGTCGAGGTACACGGCGACGAGCTGGTCGAGCATGGCCCGGCCGGTGGGGCCGAGCCGGTCGGCCGGCACCCCGAGCGGAGTGATCGACCCCGGAGCGTCCGGCCGGGTGGCGCTGATGATGTCGGCGGGCGCCTCGTCGGCGACGATCGCCGCGGCCCGGCCCGCCGGGCCGATGGTGTCGAGCAGGTCGCGGGCCAGGTCCTCCTCGACACCGAGGGGCCGGGACACCGGATGCCCGGCGTGCCGGACGGCGGCCGGGTTCGCGCCCAGGAACACCGGGGCGGGGGAGACCTGGTCGTCGACCACGGTCATGCTCACCGACAGGTGGTGCCCCTCGAACCGCCACGCCCACCGGTCGTCGCGGGCCGGATCGCCGAAGACCGTCACCCAGTAGTCGCCGCTGTGCCGCCCGCGCCGCCAGCCCTCGGCCCGGTCCAGCACCTCCTCCAGCGCGACGACGGCCATCGCCTGCGCGTACGCCGCCGGGCTGAGCCCGGTGGCCAGCAGCCGGTGTGCGGCCTTGCGGCCGGCGCGGTCCAGGTCGGCCAGGCAGACCCCCGGTCGCGGCCGGGGCCGGTACTCCAGCTGTCGCCGGGCTGCGTCGTCGAAGGGGTACGCGGCGCGGGCCCGCCCCGCCTCGTCGAGCGCGCCGAGCAGCGCGACGCCGGCCGTGCGCATCTGTTCGGGTACGGGATCTTCCACCGACCCTGTATACCCCGCCCGGGACCGTTCCGGGGTCAGCGGGCGGTGAGCAGGTCGAGCATCTCCGGCAGGTCGAAGAAACGTGCGGTGTCCAGCGCGGACGGGCCGCCGTGCTCGGGATCGGCGCCGACGGCCAGCAGCGCGCGGACCGTGTCGGGGTTCTTCCGGAACACCGCGGCGGCCAGCGCGGTCTGGCCCCGGTCGTTGACCCGGGCGTGGTCGGCGCCGCGGGCCAGCAGGGCCGCCACGGTGTCGGGGTGGTTGTGGTACGCGGCCAGGATCAGCAGTGTGTCGCCCTTGTCGTTGGTCAGGTTGACCGGCAGCCCGGCGTCGACGTTCGCGCTCAGCTCCTCGGTGGCCCCACCGCGGGCGAGGTCGAACATGCGGTGGGCGAAGGCGAGGGTCTCCGCGTCCAGGTCGTCGCTCATCCGTCCAGGTTAGTCGGCGGGGGCGGTGGGCGGCCTCATAGCTTGCCGAGCCGGCGCGGGGAGGGGCGATGGACGACCCGGTGTACGTGGGCAACGCGGGCGTGGACGGTCCGGCCGAGGGCGGCTGGCTGCTCGGCCACTTCATGCCGCCGGTGTCCCAGCATGCGGTATTGCCTACTAAACCTATAGGGTTTGCAGCCTATGCTGTCGGGGCACGCGTCACCGATTCCCCGTGAGGTCCCACCATGGTCACCAGTCGTCGTATCGAGCCCGACCTGCTCGCCGTCGCCGCCCGGTACGCCGCCGACCCGGCCGGCTGGCCGGTCCCGCTGCACTTCGACCCCGACGAGCGGTGGTACGCCCGACTCGCCGTCGCCGCCGACCACGAGGTGTGGGCGCTGAGCTGGCTGCCCGGCCAGGGCACCGACCTGCACGACCACGGCGGGTCCTCCGGGGCGTTCCTGGTCGTCGACGGTGTCCTCACCGAGGAGACGGTCAGCGGCGGCCGGCTGCGCCCCCACCGCCTCGCGGTCGGATCCGGCCGACGGTTCGGCGCCCGGCACGTGCACGTGGTGACCAACCGCGGCGACCAGCCGGCGGTCAGCGTGCACGTCTACCGGCCCGCGCTGACCCGGATGACCCGCTACCGGCTCGTCGACGGGCGGCTGCGGGTGGCGGAGGTCGCCAAGGCCGGCGTCGCCTGGTGAGATCCCGATTGACCCCGATCGGGCGGACGACCGCCCGCCGTCGCTGGAAGGACCGAGAAATGTCGCACGACCACGCCCAGGACTGTCCCGCCCCCGTGCCGCCCCCCGGCTCCCGGGGCATCGACGAGATCCTCGCCGAGGCCCGGTCCCGGCTGCGCCGGCTCGACCCGGAGCAGGCCCACGTGGCGTACCGCGGCGGCGCGCTGCTGGTCGACATCCGGCCGGCCGCGCAGCGCGCCGCGCACGGCACCGTGCCCGGCTCCCTCGCGATCGAGCGCAACGTGCTGGAGTGGCGCTTCGACCCCCGCTGTCCGGCGCGACTGCCCCAGGCCGTCGGCTACGACCTGCCGGTGGTGGTCCTCTGCCAGGAGGGCTACACCTCCTCGCTCGCCGCCGCCGCGCTCCAGGACATCGGGCTGCACCGCGCCACCGACGTGGTCGGCGGCTTCGCCGCCTGGCGGATCGCCGGTCTGCCCACCCTCGGCCCCACGCCCCCGCTCCGTTCCCCGTCCGTCGCGTCGCCGGTTACCGCCGGCCGAGCGCACTTCTGACCGCCGCGCCCCACCGGGCGCGGCGGACGGCATCGCCATCCCAGGAGGCACCATGTCCGTCGTCGCCATCTCACCGCGTCCCCATCCGCCGGGGCGCGCCGACCGGGCCCCACAGGGCCGACCCGATCGCGTCCCGACGGGACGGGCCGACCGGCTCCCGCCGACCCACCTGCGGTCCGCGCCGACGCTGACCGTCACCGTCGAGCTCACCCCCGGGCAGTTGACGCCCCGACTCGCCCGGCTCGTCGAGCTGCTGCGGGAGCTGGCCGAGTCGGGGGAGGGGACCCTGCTGGCGGGCCCGTCGGAGCACCGTCGGGTGGTGGTGGAGCCGGGGGTTCCGGCGGAACGCGGTCGCCCCGCGCAGGCCGGGCCGGCACCGGACGGCGTCCCGACGGGGGCGCGACCCCACGCCGTCTTCCCGCCGCCGGAGGACCCGGACGAGGTACGCATCCTGGCCGCGTCCCGGGTGGTGCGGCAGGGCTCGCGGGTGATCCCGCTGACCCGCATCGAGTTCGACCTGCTGCACTTCCTGGCCGCGCACCCCCGCCGGGTCTTCACCCGCCTCCAACTGCTCAGCAGCGTCTGGGGCTACGAGCACGCCGTGGCGCGCACCGTGGACGTGCACGTGCGCCGGCTGCGCGCCAAGCTCGGCGACGCCACGCCCCTGGTCACCACCGTCTACGGCGTCGGCTACCGGCTCGCCGACGAGGCCCGGATCAGCGTCGACCCCCACCGCTGAACCGCCCCCGCCGCCCTGCTGTCCGCCGTCCCCGCCGTCCAGCGACGGGCGCTTGCGGCGTACCCCGCCACGGGGGTTCGCCGCGTCCGCGGGTCGGACGGCGACGACGTGCTGCCGGGCGTCCCCACCGCCGGAACGGCACTGCGGACCCGCCGGGTACCCCCGTATCCCGTCATCGTGATGACTCTGCTGTAATCATCAAACCTCGTACGCAGAGCGAGCATCCGGCTCCGATGTGTTCGTCAATTGTCACATCCATGCAACGCAGCCGCCCCTTGACCCTCACCCGGGCTCCGGGAAGCATCGATGCAGCGGCGTCCCGGGCCGTGGGATACACCCGGACCAGCCAAGGAGGACCATGTCGGTCAGCCCCGCCTCGTCGCGCGCCGGATGGCATACGTCCCAGCCTGCGGTCCCCGGTCGTCCCCCCGGCGGTCAGCGCCGCCCCGCGAACACCACGACGCCCGTGCTCACCGTGACCCTGCACATCCCGCTGGCCGCCGAGGAGACGCTGACCCCGGCGGCCCGGCAGCTGCTCGACGCGGCCCGGGAGATGCTCGAACTGGGCGAGGCCGTCGTCTGCGCCAGCCCCGCGCCGGAGCGCCGGCCGGACCAGGCGCCCGGCGGGCGGTCGCCGTCCCGCCCGCTGGCCTCGATCGTCCCGGCGCTGCACATCCTGGCGTCGTCCCGGTCGGTGCTGCGCGAGGGCGAGCCACTGCCCCTGACCCGGCTGGAGTTCGACCTCCTGCTGCACCTGGTCGCCCACCCGCGCCGCGTGTTCACCCGGCTGCAACTGCTCAACGCCGTCTGGGGCTACGAGCACGCCGGGGTACGCACCGTCGACGTGCACGTGCGCCGGCTGCGCGGCAAGGTCGGGGTCGACGTGCCGCTGGTCACCACCGTCTACGGCGTCGGCTACCGGCTCGCCGACGACGCCCGGGTCACCATCGACCGCAGCGCCTGACCCGCCCGCTCAACCGCGCGTCACGCGACCGGGCACCATGGTCGGATGCGGGTACGACCCATCTCCCCCGAGCGGCTCGTCACCGAGCTGACCGAACGGCTCGTTGCCGCCGAGGCACCCGGCCGGCTCCGGGTCGCCGTGGACGGCGCCCAGGCGGCGGCTCCCGACGCGTTGGCCGACGCGCTGATCGCCCCGCTGCGCGCGCTCGGCCGGCCGGTGCTGCACGTGCGGGCCGAGGACTTCCTGCGGCCCGCGTCGGTCCGGCTGGAGTTCGGCCGGACCAACCCCGACGCGTACTACGAGAGCTGGGTCGACGAGCCGGGGCTGCGCCGGGAGGTCCTCGACCCGGCCGGGCCGGGCGGCTCCGGGCGGGTGCTGCCCTCGCTCTGGGACGCCCACGCCGACCGGGCCAGCCGAGCCGGGTACGTCACGCTGGCACCCGACGGGATCGTGCTGCTCAGCGGCGCGCTGCTGCTCGGCGGCGGGCTGCCCGTCGACCTCGCCGTGCACCTGGAGATCTCCCCGGCCGCGCTGGCCCGGCGCACCGACCCCGCGCTGCGCTGGACCCTGCCGGCCTTCGCCCGGTACGCCGAGGAGGTCGCCCCGGCCGGCTTCGCCGACGTCGTGGTCCGCGTCGACGACCCCCGCCATCCCGCCCTGGTGGAGCCGGCGTTCCCCGGCTGACGGCGGGAACCGGACACGGTGGTCGAAGCCACGCCGGTGCGGGAGGCCGGGACGCGCGCCCAGGGCCGAGAAAATCGCCGGTTTGACGGCCCGGCGGACGGGGTAATCGCCCGGCTCACAGGGCGCGGGTGATCTCTCGCGCGCATGCAAGCGGGGTTCGGGACATCCTCCCGGAGCACCAGGCCACACGAAAGGCAGGCAGCGATGCTCGTCCACGACACGGTAGCCACCGCCCGATCCGAGGCGGACGCCGATCAGATCCGGGCGTCCCTGCGGGCGCGCTACGACGAGCTCTCCGCGGAGTACGAGCAGGCGATGCTCCAGAGCCAGGTGCTGCGGCTCGTGGAGGTCGGTGACACCGCCGGCGACGACCAGGCCGACAGCGGCACCAAGACGGCCGAGCGGGACACCGCGCAGTCGCTGCTACGCACCATCCTCGACCGTCGGGCCCAGTTCGAGCACGCCCTGACCCGGCTCGACGAGGGCACGTACGGGTTCTGCGAGGGCTGCACGGTGCCGATCCCCGTGGAGCGGCTCGAGATCTACCCGTCCGCCACCTCCTGCGTGGGGTGCAAGCAGAACCGGGAGCGGCGGGCCGCCTGAGCGTGCGGCCGCCGGACGCCGGTCGGGGTGTGGACGTGGTGAACCCCGACCGTGGGTGAGATCAAGGTGGGCACCGCGTCCTGGACCGACCGGACCCTGCTCGACTCCGGGTGGTACCCGCAGACGGCGGACACCCCGGAGAAGCGGCTCGCGTACTACGCGAAGAAGTTCCCGCTGGTCGAGGTCGACGCCACCTACTACTCGCCGCCGGCCGAGCGCACCGCCCGCCTGTGGGCAGAGCGCACGCCCGGCGGGTTCACCTTCAACGTCAAGGCGTTCAGTCTGCTCACCGGCCACCCGACCCGGGTCTCCGCGCTCTACAAGGACCTGCGGCCGGACACCGACAAGCGCAACGTCTACCCCGGCGACCTGCCCGCGCAGTCGTACGAGGAGGTGTGGACCCGGTTTCTGTCCGCCCTCGACCCCCTGGTCGAGGCGGGCCGGCTGGGCGCGCTGCTGTTCCAGTTCCCGCCCTGGTTCACCATCAAGCGGGACAACAAGCAGTACCTGCTGGAGGTGGCTCGCCGGTGCGCGCCGCTGCGACCCGTGTTCGAGTTCCGGCACGAGTCCTGGTTCGACGGGGCCAACCGGGACGAGACCCTCGGTTTCCTGCGGGAGCACGCCCTGGCGTACGTGTGCGTGGACATGCCGCAGGGGCACCGTTCGTCGGTGCCGCCGGTGTTGGAGGCGACGGCCGACCTGGCGGTGGTCCGCTTCCACGGCCACAGCGACAAGTGGACGAGCAAGGACATCCACGAGAAGTTCGGGTACGACTACTCCGACCGGGAGCTGAGGGACTGGGCCCCGAAGCTGCGGAAACTGGCCGACCAGGCGAGCGAGACCCACGTGCTCATGAACAACTGCCACCGGGACAACGCCCAGCGCAACGGCCAGCGCCTCCAGTCCCTGCTGGACGCCTGACGGTGGGCGGCGTCAGCCCGCCTCGACGCCGCCGGCGCGGAGGATCTGCCTGACCCGCTCGCGGGTGTAACCGGTGGCCCGGACGATGTCCACCTGGCGCATGCCGCCTCGGGCGGCCTCGACGATGGCCTCCGCCAGCCGGGACCGTGCCGTGACGATCTCACCCCGCGCCTCGGTCACCAGGCGCTCCGCCTCGGCCTGCGCACCGGACATCGCCGCCCGCGCCTGCTGGTAGGCCCGGGCCGCCGCCGCGAGGTCGTCCGCCACACCGCAATCGTCCCACGGTGGGTCTTGGGCAATCAGGCTGGCGATGCCCTTCCTTGATCGTCTGCTGAGAAGTGAGTCGACACGCCGGCAGTGGTCTCCGAAATCGACAGACGATCAAGGGCGCCCGTTCCAGATCCGGTGGTGAGGTGGGCGCCCATCCCCGCTGGTGCGACCGGGACGGCTGCACCGCCCGGCGGCGGCATCGCTCGGCGTGCCTCCCGCTGACCCCGCAGTCGCCCGAGTCGCCCGCCGCCCCCACCCCGGCTCCCGCCCGCGCAACCGTCGCGGCTGCCCCTGATCGTCGGGGCGTCCACGCTCAACTCTCGCTGAGAGAGGTCGCGTACGTCGGGTAGAGGCCGTCGATGAACGATCCGAAGTACGGCAGCCACAGGCTCCGGTCCCCGAACGAGATCGGGTCGCGCGTCTCCACCTCGGCGCGGATGGCGTCGGCCGCGCGCGCGTACTCGGCGTTCGACGGCCCTGTGAACGGCTGTCCCGGCACCCGTACGGTGCGAGGTGCCTCCCGCCGCAGCAGGTACAGCACCCGCGTCAGGGACGAGAGGTCGCCGTTGACGGGGTAGAACTCGGCGTCGTCCTCGCTGTACGAGTAGACGGTGCCGTCGCCGAGATGCAGGAACAGGTACCACTGTTGGATCCCGCCGATCAGCACGAGATCACCGAACTCCAGTTCGGCAGTCTCGATGTCCTCGCCGAGGTCGAGCATGCGTGAGGGTTGCGCCCCCTCGTCCGCGGCGATTGGTGGCGCGATCTGGAAGAGTCCCTGGGGCAGGCCGACTTCGCACAGGAACCGGAGATCCTCCGTGCGTTCGACGATGTCCGCGAGTGCCTCGCGCGACGCCCGCACGATCTTCTCGGCGGGAAACTGCGTCATCAACAGCGCGCGGTCGACTTCGAAGAGCACGACGGCTTTTCCTCCCTACTGTGGTCGGTCGGTCAGGGGCGCGTCAGCTCGTCTCGCCGGCCACGCTGAACGAGCGCAGCCGGTCGATCGCCAGCACGGTGAAGCCCACGCTGATCAGCGCGCTCATCACCACCGCCACCGGAACCGAGACGTCACCCTGCAACAGCCCCGTGGGGGCGAGCCGGTCGGCGAGGGCGATCACGTACTGCTGGATGGAGAGCACCTTGGTGCCGCTGACGACGCTGCTGAGCAGCCCCTCCCAGATCAGCACGTAGACCAGGCCGAGCAGCACCGGCCGGCGGGTGAGCAGACTGAGCGCCAGGAACAGCGCCGAGTACGCCAGCGCACCGACCGCCGACGCGGCGGCGAGCGACAGGCCGAGACGTACGGAGTCGGCCAGCACGCCCGCCACGAAGAGCGGCACGGCGACGGTGACCGCGGTGACGCAGGCGGCCACCGCCAGCTTCGGTAGCACGATCTGCCAGCGCGGCAGCGGCTTGGTCAGGATGTGCACGACGGTGCCGTCGTCGATCTCGGCGCCCAGCACGCCCGTGCCGACGATCAGGGCGACCACGGGCAGCACCACGGCCAGGCCGAGACCGACCAGCACCGGCGGGCCCCAGTCGTCGGGGTCCGCCCCCAGCGGACCGGCGAGCACGGCCAGCAGCACCAGCAGCACGGGCAGCGGCAGCAGCAGGAGGAACCGGCGACGCCCCAACAGCCCGCGCAGGGTGATCCAGGAAACGGTAGACATGGGTTCAGGCCTCCACCAGGTAGGAGAAGACGCTCTCCAGGGACTCGTCCTGGGGCACCAGTTGTCGCACCCGGATGCCCTCCCTCAGAGCGATCTTCGGCAGGACGCGGGTGAACGCCCCGTAGTCGCCGGCGCGCACGGTCAACCCGGCGCGGTCCAGCTCGACACCCGTCACCGACGCCTCGGCCATCAGCGCCACGGCGAGCGCCCGGTCGTCGGTGGATTGCACGGTGAAGACGTGCGGCCGGTTGGTCATCAGCCGGCGGATGGTGCGGAAGTCACCGGAGGCGGCCAGCCGGCCGGCGACCATCACCTGGACGGTGCCGGAGACCTGCTCGACCTCCTCCAGGATGTGCGAGCTGAACAGGATGGTGCGGCCGGCGTCGCCGAGGCGGTGCAGCAGCTCCATCATGTGCAGCCGCTGGCGCGGGTCCATCCCGTTGAACGGCTCGTCGAGCAGCAGCACCTGCGGCTCGTGCACCAGCGCGGCGGCCACCCGGGCACGCTGCCGCATGCCCTTCGAGTACGTGCCGATCCGGCGGTCCTGCGCGCCCTCCATCTCCACCAGGGCGATCGCCCGGCGGGCCGCCGCCGCCGGGTCCGGCAGCCCGTGCAGCTTCGCGCTGGCCAACACGAACTCGTACGCGGTGAGGAAGGTGTGCACCGCCTCCCGCTCGCTGACCAGGCCGAGTCGGCGGTAGACGTCGGGGTTGCGCCAGGTGGGCCGCCCGTCCAGGGTCACCACCCCGCGCGACGGGGCCAGGAAGCCCGCCATCATGTGCAGCAGGGTCGTCTTGCCCGCGCCGTTCGGGCCGAGCAACCCGGTGACCCCGGGACCGAGGCTCATGCTGACGTCGTTGACCGCCACCACGTTGCCGTACCAGCGGGAGACGCCCGCGAGGTCGAGGGTGCTGGTGACGGCGGTCGGTGTCCCCGCCGCCTGGTCGGCGCTGATCGTGGTCATCGGGCGGCCACCTTCCGGTATCGCATCAGCAGCAGGGTGACGCAGCCGGCCACGAGCAGCACGGCGGCGACCGCGTACACGGGACCGAAGTCACCGATCGGAACCGGGGCTTGGGGCCCCAGCAGGTCACCGAGCGTCCACTCGCCCACGCCGCCCACCAGCGTCGACGGAGAGGCGAGGAAGGCCAGCTCGTTGACCGCCTGGGAGGGCATGATCGACAGGACGCCGACGATCGGCGTGGTCATCAGGAAGACGGCCACGACCCCGCCGGCCGCGAACGCCCGCTTGCCGGTGAGGGAGGAGACCAGCAGCCCGACCGAGGCGAAGACCACCGCCCAGAGCCCGGCGTAGAGCAGGCCCGGCAGCAGGTCGAGCAGCTCGTCCCAGACCCCGCGCATGCCCGCGCCGCCGGTGAAGGCGGCGGCCAGGAACATCACGAGCTGCGGCCCGCCGAGCAGCAGCCAGAGCGCGGTCACCAGCGCCAGCAGCTTGGCCAACGGGTAGTCCGAGCGTGGCAGCGGCCGGGAGAAGTAGAGCGGCAGCACCCCGCTGTGCAGGTCCCGGGAGACCAGCTCGGGCGCGACCACCGCGACGAAGAAGATGACCAGCCAGCTCATGTTGTCGGCGAACTGGGCGTACGTCATCACCACCTCGCCGATCTGGCTGCGCACCGCGGCGGCGGCGGCGGCCACCACGGTGACGATGCCGACCACCAGCCAGGGGAAGATCTTGGCCTTCGCGCTGCGCCCCAGCCCGAACGCCGTCCGCAGGCCGTGCAGGTAGAGCGCGCCGAAGACGGCCCGGCGGCCCAGTCGGGGGCCGGTGTAACGCTGGTAGCCGATGTCGTGGATGACGCCGGTCGGCTCAGGCATGGCTGGGCTCCCTCGTGGCAAAGAGTTCGGCCACCCGGTGCCGGCGCTGGTCCAGCCGGTGCAGCGGCAGGTCCAGCTCGGCGACCGCGCCGAGGATCAGGTCGTAGGTGGCGTCGTCGACGAGCTCGACGAGCAGCAGTCGGCCGTCCCGGCGGACCGGCAGGTCGAGCACGGTCAGCCGCGCGGCCAACTCCTCCGTGCCCTCGCTGACCTCGACGGCGAGCACGTCGGTGGCGGAGGTCATGGCGGAGATGTGGTCGGCGCGCAGCAGCCGCCCGCCGTCGATGGCGACGAGGGTGTCGCAGATCCGTTCCACCTCGCCCAGCAGGTGCGAACAGACCAGCACGGAGATGCCGAACTCGGTGCCGATGCGGTGCACCAGCGCCAGCATGGCGTCCCGGCCGGCCGGGTCGAGGCCGTTGGTCGGCTCGTCGAGCAGCAGCAGGTCGGGGTCGTGCACGAGGGCCTGGGCGAGCTTGACCCGCTGCTTCATGCCCGTGGAGTAGCCGCCGACCGGGCGGTAGCGCTCCTCGTAGAGCCCGACGTGCCGCAGCGCCTCGGAGGCCCGCTCCCGGGCGACCGTACGCGGCAGGCCGCTGATCCGGCCGAGGTGGGTGACCAGCTCCGCGGCGGAGAGGTCCGGTGGCAGGGCGTCGTGCTCGGGCATGTAGCCGACCCGGGCGCGGACCTGGGCGGAGTCGGTGGTCGGGTCGAAGCCGAGCACCCGGACCCGGCCGCTGGTCGGGGCGAGGAGGCCGAGCAGGATCTTGATCAGGGTCGACTTGCCGGCGCCGTTCGCGCCGACCAGCCCGATGATCCCCGGCTCGACCGCGACAGTGAGGTCGGCCAACGCCGTGACCCCACCCCCGTACGTCTTGGTCAGCGACTCGGTCGCGATGAGTGTCACGTCGTACAGAGTAGGGAGCGGGCCACACCCTTGGGCGGCGGCCGACCCCGGCGGGTCCCTGATCTTCCCGGCCGGGTTCCCCTAAGGTCCGGGGCCGCGCCGGCCGTTGTCCACACCCGAATCGGCGCGCAGCTCGCAGGCGGGGGCTCGATGCCGAGAACGTCTGCGGCGAAGTCACCCGGAGCGGGTGAGGCGGGGTCATCCTCGCCGGGCGCAGCATGGGCGTGTCCGTCGCCGTGGCCGGTCGGCGGGAGACGGGCGCGACGGCGCACACAGGTACGGAGGTGCGGAGCATGACGGTTCGGGACATGGCGGGTCGGCGGCGTGGCGGCGTGCTGCACGTGGTCGGGTCACCCGGTGGCCCTCGCTCCGGAGGGGCACGGCCGGGCCGGGTGGGCCTCACCTCGCAGTGGCGGGGCCCGGCCGGGCCGCCGCGACGTGACGACGACCGACGGTGGCACGACGACCTACGGGGGTGGACAGATGGCTGAGCAGTTGATCTCCGCGTTCGAGAGTTCCCTGGACAAGACGAACCTGATCCTCAAGGACATCGAGGCGGCGTACGGCTGGCCGAAGGCACAGCGCAACCAGTCGTACGCGGCGCTGCGCACGGTGCTGCACCTGCTGCGCGACCGGCTGCCGGTGGCGGAGAGCGTGGAGTTCTCCGCGCAGCTCCCGGTGCTGGTGCGCGGCATCTACTTCGAGGGCTGGCAGCCGGAGGACGTGCCGATCAAGCTGAACCGGGACGACTTCCTCTACGAGGTCCGCCAGGGCTTCCCGTACGACGTGGAGGGCGGCCCGGAGCGGGTGGTCCAGGTGGTGCTGGACACCCTGCGCCGGCATGTGACCCAGGGGGAGTGGGAGGACGTCAGGTCCGCCATGCCCCGGGACCTGGGCCGCATGATCCCCTGACTCTCCCCGCGCCGGCCGGTCGACCCGACGGGTCGACCGGCCCCGTCGTGCTGACGCCCCCGGGTCCCGTCGGGCCGTGCCGGACGAACCGGCCCTGCCGACGGGGTCCGCCGTCTACGGTGTGGTTAGAGAAGATCGTGCGTGGGGTACCACCCGCTGTACGACGGACCCCGCCGCACGGCGGGGCGGCACTTCCGAGGGAGCACCGAATGGCACTCAACGACGACGACATCCAGACGACCAGCGGCGGCGGCCCGGAGGGTCCGGCCGACGGCGGTGCGACCCCGGGTCAGCACGACGGTGGCGCGGACGGTAGCGCTGAGGGTCCGGCCGACGGTGGCGCGACCCCGGGTCAGCACGACGGTGGCGCGGACGGTAGCGCTGAGGGTCCGGCCGACGGTGGCGCGACCCCGGGTCAGCACGACGGTGGCGCGGACGGTAGCGCTGAGGGTCCGGCCGACGGCGGCGCGACCCCGGGTCAGCACGACGGTGGCGCCGACGGCACGGCCTGACGGAACATCGTGACGATCATCGACCCGCCGGGCGGCCGCCACCGCCCGGCGGTTCCGTCCGCCGCCACCCGGTCGCTCGGCCGCTGCGCCGCCGTCGAGTCGGGCGGGTCCGCCGCCGCCCAGGCGCTCGCCCGCTGCGCCGCCGTCGAGCCCGGCAAGTTCGCCGCCGCCCACTGGGGCCGGGCGCCGCTGCTCTCCCGCGCCGCCGAGCTGCCCAACTCCGACGGCTTCACCGACCTGCTCAGCCCCGCCGACGCCGACGAGCTGCTCAGCCGCCGCGGCCTGCGTACCCCGTTCCTGCGGATCGCCAAGGACGGCCAGCTCGTGCCGGCGGCGCGTTACACCGGCGGCGGCGGCGCGGGCGCCGAGATCGGCGACCAGGTCCTCGACGAGCGGGTGCTGGAGCTGTACGCCTCCGGCGCCACCCTGGTGCTCCAGGGGCTGCACCGCATCTGGCCCGCCCTGGTCGACTTCGCCCGCGACCTCGGCACCGCCCTCGCCCAGCCGTTGCAGGTCAACGCCTACCTGACCCCGGCCGGCAGCCAGGGCTTCGCCACCCACTACGACACCCACGACGTCTTCGTCCTCCAGGTCGACGGGCGCAAGCACTGGCGGATTCACCCCCCGGTGCTGCCCGATCCGCTGGAGCGCCAGCCCTGGGGCGGCCGGGCCGACGAGGTCTCCGCCACCGCCCAGGGCCCCGCCGCGCTCGACGTGGTGCTCGAACCGGGCGACGCGCTCTACCTGCCGCGCGGCTGGCTGCACAGCGCCCAGGCCCAGGAGTCCAGCTCCCTGCACCTGACCGTCGGCATCCGGGCGCTGACCCGGTACGCCATCGTCGAGGAGTTGCTCGCCCTCGCCGCCTCCGACGCCCGGCTGCGCGCCGGCCTGCCGTTCGGCACCGATGTGACCGACCCGGCCGCGATCGAGCCGGAGCTGACCGAGACCGTCGAGGCGCTGCGGGACTGGCTGCTGCGCGCCGACCCGGCCACCGTCGCCGCGCGGCTGCGCGCCCGGGCCTGGCCGGCCGCCCGGCCCGCGCCGATCCGGCCCCTGGTCCAGGCCGCCGCGCTGGCCGCCCTCGACACCGACACCCGGCTCGCGGTCCGCCCGGGGCTGCGCTGGCAGCTCGAACCGGCCGGGGACGACACGGTGGCGCTGCGGCTGTTCGACCGTACGCTCACCCTGCCCGACACCTGCGCACCGGCGCTGCGGGCGCTGCTCACCGGCGCGGTGACCCGGGTCGGTGACCTGCCCGGCCTCGACGACGACGCCGACCGGATGGTCCTCGCCCGCCGCCTCCTGCGGGAGGCGGTCGCCATCCCCGCCGCCGGGTAGGGGAGGGAAAGCCCGCGCCGTCGCCAGTCAGAGGAGTTGCGCCGGATCAACCCGTATGTCAGCCGCCGAAGGCGTCGCGGTGGTCGTACGCCCAGGTGGCGAACGTGCGCGGCGGGCGACCCAGCGCCTGCGCCACGTCGTCGGTGAGCCGGGCGTTGCCGCCCTCCATGACCATCTTGGCGCCGTTGACCCGCAACTCGACGAAGACGGGATCAAAGCCCCTGGCGAGCATCTCGTCGCGGTACGCATCCAGCGGCACGTCGACCGTCGCGACGGTACGCCCGAGCACCTCGCCCAGCCGGACGGCCATGTCCGGAAGGCTCAACAGTTCGGACCCGGTCAGGGTGAGCACCTGCCCCACGTGCTTGTCCGACACCAGTGCCCGTACGGCGACCTCGGCCACGTCCCGTGGGTCGACGACGCCCTGCGTGCCGGTGCCGTTGGGATTGGGAATCGGCTGCCCGGCGCGGATCGCGGGGGCCATGCGCAGTGCGTTCGACGCGAAGCTGGACGGGCGGAGCACCGTCCACTCCGCGTCGCCCGAGCGGAGCTCCTGCTCGCCCGGGAGGTGCCAGTCGCCGACCTTGACCGCCCGCTCGCCGGTGCCGATGGCCGACAGCTTCACCACCCGCCGTACGCCCGCCGCCCCAGCGGCGGCGAGCATCGCCCGGTCGTGCTGGGCGACGCTCGGTCCCGGGGCGTCGAGCAGGAACAGGGCCTCGATCCCGGTCGCCGCGTTGGCCAGGCTCTCCGGGTCGTCGAAGTCGCCCCGTACCACCTCGACGCCGGCCGGCAGGGTGGCCTTCTCCGGGTTCCGCGTCATCGCCCGTACCGGCTCGCCCCGGTCCGCCAGGAGGCGGACGACCTCACCACCGACCGTGCCGGTGGCACCCGTAACAAGAATCATGGTGTCCACCCTGCCCCGCTGCCACCAAGCGCTATAGGAACTTTCGGCACGGCCGGGGCGCTCGTCGCGGGGCCCGGCCGGCGGATAGCGTGATCCGGTGAGCACCCAGTCACCAATGCCCGTGCCCGGCGGGCTTCGCCGGTGGGTCGACGACGTCACCGTGCTGACCGCCGGCGGCTCCGGCGAACGTCGGCCGCACGTGCACCTACCCGACGCCGCCACGTCGTTGGTCCTCCGTACGGTGTCCAGCCGGCATGCCGACCTGCTGGCGGTCGGCCCGCGTACCCGTGCGTCGTACCACGCGGGCAAGGAGTTCCCGCTCTGTCTACGACTGCGGTTGCGCCCCGGCGTCGCGCGGCTCCTGCTCGGGGTTCCGGTACGCGAGCTGGTCAATCAGGCCGTGCCGGTGAGCGAGCTGTGGACGGGTGTGGACGGGCTGAGTGAGCTGGGGACGGATCCGGGGCGTCTGCTCGCGTACCTGGAGCCGGTGCTGCTGGCCCGCATCGCTACGGCGGCCGGCACCGAGCTGGCCCGCAGCGAACTCGTACGCACCGCCGCCGAGGCCCTGACCGGCCGCCCCGAGCGGCGGCGGGAGCACATGCCGGTGCTCGCGCGGCGCCTCGCGGTCAGCGAGCGCCACCTGCGTGCCCTGTTCGCCGACTGCGTCGGGCTCTCGCCCAAGCGGTTCGAACGCATCGCCCGCGTGCGCGGTGTGCTCGCCCGTGGCGGGCGGCCCGCTCCCTGCTGGGCGCAGCTTGCCACCACGGCGGGCTACTACGACCAGTCGCACATGTCCGCCGAGTTCAGCACAATGATGGGCGTGTCGCCCGCGGCCTACTTCGCGGGTCGCCTGCCCCCAGTGCAGCGCTGCTAGGGCGGCATCGCCGCCGTGGCCGCGCGGCCGGGGCGGCTGCGGCGGCGTGCGGGAGCCTGCCCGCGCCGGCCGCGGGCGGTACTCAGGCATCGGCCGCGCTGGGTGCGGGTCCGGTGCCCGCCGCGGGCAGCCGGCCGTCCGCCCGCCGGTGGTTGTTCAGCGGGTGAGGACCAGCAGCACGCCGGTGGTGACCAGGCCCGCCACCAGGACGACGGTGATCGGGCGGGGCGACAGGATCGCGTGCCGGCGGTCGGCGAGCCGCTTGGCCAGGGCCAGCCCGACCAGCGGGCCGAGCAGGGTCACCACCAGCGCCAGCACCGGCAGCCCCACCGCCAGGTCGCCGCCGTTGCGGGCGCCGAGCGCGCGGGCGCCCGCGCCGAGGACGAACATCAGCGCCGCCCCCAGCACGCCGCACAGCGCCAGCAGCGGGTTCGCCGACGTGGGCAGTTCGCCGGGCTGCCGGGTCCGGTCCAGCAGCCCGCGCACCCCGTGCAGCAGCAGCAGCGGGTCGCCCGAGGCGTCCCGGGCCGGGCCGGGCGGGTCCCCGACGCGGCGGGCACCGACGCCCAGCCGGCCCCGTAGCTGCTGCCACAGGTGGGCCGCCTCGGCGTCCACCCGCTCCACCAGCTCGCGCGCGTCGACCGCCTCCTGCTCGGCGTACCGGAGCTGCTCGGTGGCCTCCGCGACGGCCCGCTCGGCGGCGGCGCACTGCTGCTCGTGCCAGGTGCGCGCCTCGGCGCGCTGGGTGCGCACCCGGTCGGTCAGCTCGGCCAGCCGGCGCACCTGCGCCGCGTACGTCTCGCTGATCACGGGTTCGTTCATGCCGACGGTCCGTAGGGGATGATGACCTGGCCGGTGCGGTGCGCCGCCCGGTCGAAGAAGAGCCCCCGCCACGGCCGGGGGTACCAGTCCGGCCCCCCGCTGCCCGGGTACAGCGACGAGCCCAGCTCGGCGCCCTGCACGTCGAGGGCCACCCAGGCGCCGATCTGGTCGGTGCGGGCGGCCGGCCCGCCGAGATCCACCCGCATCCGGGCCACGCCGCGCCACCAGGCCAGCACGTGGGTCCGCCGCTCCGGCCCGTCGTGCAGGATCCGGCGCAGCTGCTCCAGCCCGGTCCGGCCGCCGGCCCGCGCGGCCAGCCGGCCGGCCGCCGCGTCGACCGCGTACAGCAGCAGGTAGTGCGGGGTGGCCGGGGTGCCCGGCCGGTCCAGGGCGGCGGCGGTCTCGGCCATCAGCTCCGGCAGGGTCTCGTCGTCGTACCAGGCGGCGTCGTCGGCGAGGTCGGCGTACAGCTCCCGGGCGGCCGGGTCGGCGTCCGGGTCGAGGCAGGCGATGGAGAACCGGGCCGTGCCGGGACGGTGCTGGCGGGCCAGGGACCGGGCGGCGGCGTCCAGCACCGCGCACGCCTCGTCGACCCGGGTGCCCAGCACCGCCAGGTTCCGCCCGGGTGCCCGGGGCAGTCGCAGCACCGCCGAGCGGGCCTGCACGTCGATGATCTCCCCGAGTAGCGCGACCGGGCTGCGCGGCGGTCCGTCGTCGCCCTCGGGCGGGTTCAGCGCCCGGAAGTCCGGGGCGTCGCGCAGCCGGGGGATCGCGTCGCCGTCGAACAGCCGGGCCGGCTTCGCGTCCTGCGGGCGCATCCGCCACAGCCGGTGCTGCAACTCGCTCCAGGCGTCCCAGTCGCTGGCCGACGGGATGCGGGCCACCTCGTTGCCCTCCGCCAGCCCCGACTCGGCGTTGATCACGGCGTGGTGCCGGGGCAGCGACTGGGCGGCGTCGTTGCGCTCGGCGAGGATGCGCAGCGCCTTGGGCAGCGCGATGCGCAGGGTGAACTGGGCGACCAGCGCCGGCCGCCCCCACAGCGCCTCGATGCCCCGCACGTCCTGCGAGGCCAGCACCAGGTGGATGCCCTGGGAGCGGCCCCGGCGGGCCAGGTCCTCCAGCAGGTCGGCGGCCTCCCGGGCCACCACGTCCCGGCCGGCCAGCAGCGCCTGGAACTCGTCGACCACGGCGACGATCCGGGGCCAGTGCCCGGTCGGGTCCACCGCCCGCAGCTCGGCGAGCTTGGTGACCTCGTGCTTCTTCGCCGCGTCGGCCCGCCGGCGCAGCTCCTCGGCGAGGAAGCGCAGCAGGGCCAGCCCGAACTCCCGGTCGGTGTTGACGTTGATCCCGACCAGCCGCATGTGCGGCAGCCAGCTCGGGTCCCGCCGGCCCTGGGCGAACCGGGCGAAGGACACCCCCTCCTTGAAGTCGAGCAGGTAGAACTCCAGTTCGGCGGGGGAGTACCGGGACGCCAGCGCGCCGATCCAGGCGAAGATCAGGTTGGTCTTGCCGGTGCCCGACGGGCCGCCGATCAGCGCGTGCGGCGGGTAGTCGCCGAGGTTGAGCAGCACCGGGCGGCCGTGCGGGCCCTCGCCGATCGGCGCGGTCAGCCCGGCGGAGGAGTCCTCCCGCCACATCTGCTCCGGCGGCGGCAGCAGGTCGGTGAACGGGGCCGGCGGGGGGCCGGCGTTGACCCGGGCGGCGACCTGCCGGCAGGTCTCGGTGACCAGCGCGGCCGGTGGCGGCGGGTCCAGGGTCACCGGCAGGCCGGGCGGCCCGCCCACCCGGGCGCCGTCCGGGCCCACCACGACCCGGGTCACCGTGGGGTCGTCGGGCACCGGCACGCCCCGCACCACCAGGTGCACCCCGCACGCCGCGCCGGTGCGGACCACCCGGTCGAGCTGGCCGCGTTCGTGCCGGGACAGCTCGTCGCCGCCGAGCAGCACCGCCACCCGCCACGGCTCCGGGCGACGGTTGGTCGCGCCGGCCAGCTCGCGCAGCGAGCGGTACTCGCCGGCCAGCACCGTCTCGTTGATCCGGCGGATCTGCTCCACCAGGTCGTCCAGCAGCCGGCCCAGCCCGCCCGGCCCGACGAAGGTGAGCTGCCCGGCCGTGCCCAGCGGGGCGAACCCGGCCAAGCCTCCGCCGAGGTGCTCAGGGTCGTACCCGAACAGCCGTACCGCGCCCGGGTCGGCCCGGCCCAGGCTGCGCAGCAGCAGCGCCGGCACGACGGAGGCCCCGCCGTCGGCGTCGGCCCCGGTCAGGTGCACGTGCCCGGCGTCGAGCAGCGGCACCAGCGCCGGCACCGGCTCCGCGCCGGGGATGCGGACGGTGCCGACCCGGACCGCGCCGGGCGGCTCGCCGCGCCCGGCCGGCGTGACGGTCCACCGCGTCCAGTCGGCGGAGGCCGCGCCCGGGGCCTCCCGGCGGGCGGCGTCCACGGCCCGGCGGGCCAGCTCGGTGATCCGGGCGGCGTGCTGGGCGTCGATCTCGGCCAGCCGCCGGTCCCGCTGGGCCCCCACCCTCGCGGGCACGGCCGCGGCGGCGCGCTCGACCCGGGTCAGCCGGTCCCGGGCGGCGGCGAGTTCGGCGTCGGCGGCGGCGAGCCGGCCCCGGGTGGCGCCCAGCGCCTCGGAGAGCATGCCGCGCACCCGGGTCACCAGTTGGGTCCGCCGGTCAGCCATCGGAGTCCCGACGGGTGGCGTTCCCGGCGGGCGGCGGGGGCGGCGCGGGCGGACGGCCCTGGGCGGCCCGGTCCCGGGCCGCGCGCTCCCGGGCGGCGCGCTCCCGCGTCGCCTGGTCCCAGGCGTCCCGCTCGGCCTCGCGGTGCTTCTCCCGGGCGGGCTCGCCGGCCGGGTCGGGCTGCCCTGGGTCGTGGGGCAGATCCTTGCCGAGGCGGGCCAGCAGCACGGCGGTCGCCACGCCGGCGGTGACCGCCGGGTCGGCCGCGTGCGGCTGCTCCTCGCCGCTGCCGCGCTGCGGCGGGGGCATCCGGCAGATCCTGGTCAGCAGCGTCTCCAGCGCTGGCGGGGGCAGCCCGGGGAGCAGGTCGCGGACCCGACCCTCCAGCTCCCGGCGCAGCCGGGTCAGGTCGTCGGCCCGGGGCGGATGGCCGAGCAGTTCGCCGGCCAGCTCGCGCAGCATCGGCGGGGCGACCGCGGCCAGGCCGAGGCCGACGTCGGCGTGCGCGCCGCGCAGCTCCCGGTGCAGCCGGTCCCGGTCGCCGGAACGGACCCCGTCGACCACCCGGCGCAGCAGCTCGCGGGAGTCGCCGACCTTCTCGTCCGGCGCGTCCGGCGCGCCCTCCCGGCCTCCGGTCAGCTCCGCCACCCGCACCGCCCACCAGCGGCGCAGCACCGGGTTGTCGTCCTGGGCGGGCGGCGGCTGCTCCCCGGCGGCCGGCGGCCCGCCGCGCGGCGCGTCGTGCGCCTGCCGGTCGCCGGCCGGGCGGGCCGCGGGGGCGCCGTCGGGGGCCAGCCCGATCGCCGCCAGGTACGCCGACAGCTGCTCCTGCGCCACCCGCAGCGCGTGCCCGGCGGACTCGGCGTGCTCGGTGGCGGCGGACAGCTCGGGCACCCCCATCGGGTTGGCCGACTCCTGCCGCACCCAGCGCAGCCGCTCGGTGGCCTGGCCGAATTTCTCCAGCGCCACAGCGAGCTGGGCGATCGGCAGCTCCTCGGCGGCTGCCCGCACCTGCGCCCCGACGTCCTCGATGATGGACACGCCCGCCCCTACAGGGTCGAGACGTATAGCTGTGCCTGCTCCACCGCGACGAGGGTCGCCGCGAGGCACTCCTCCAGCTCCTGGCTGGCCTGCGTCAGCGAGGCCTGTGCCGCCTCGACGGTCTCGTGCCCGCTGCCCTCCAGGGCCCCGGCCAGGGTCTGCTGCGCCTCGGCGAGCTTCTCGCCGGCGGCCTGCACGGCGCTCTGCCCGTCACCGATCTGTTGTAGGGCGACATCGATCGCTGCCTTCAGCTCGGCGACGCTCGCCACGTGGACCTCCTGGGGGCGGGGAGATCTCCATTACAACCCATCCCCGTCGGGGAGAGAACAACCGCCCTGTCAGTGTTGCTGCCCGTCCGCCCGCTTACCGCCCTGACGTGCGGGAAGTCCGCTCGGCGGGTCGACGGCAGTCTCGTCCGCGGGTCGTCGAGTCCCATCAAGCGGACCGGTGGCGGGGTCGTCGCCGCGGGTGCGGCCCCGCTGGGCCCCGTCGCGCAGCCAGCGCGGGCCCTGCACCTCCGCGCCGAGGGCACCCACCCGGCCGCGCAGCTCCCGGTCGGCGGTGACGACCAGCCGGCGGCGGTCCGCGGCGGCGCCGACCAGCTCGACGATGGCGTCGTCGCCCGAACCCGGCGCGGCCACCACCCGCACGCCGGGCACCGTCGGCACCCCCCGCGCCGCGCCCTCCACCACCAGCACCACCTCCGCGGGCCCGGGCAGCAGCGGCGGCAGCCCGCCGTCGGCCACCGGGGTCAGGGCGTCGCGCAGCCGGGCGGCAGCCCCGGCCCGGTCCCGCCACCAGCCGTCGGGGCGGGACCCCACGACGTTGGCGGCGTCCACGATCAGCAGCGGCCTCGCATCCATGGGTCCAGCCTGCCACCCGGGGGCGTTTGTCGCGCCGGTCGCCGGGTAGCCACCGCCGTCCGTGCCGGCGGAGGACTGCACCGGCGAGCGCGTCCGACCGCGGGAGGAAAGACATGACGGGAACCGGCGACTTCGGCTCCGACCCGTGGGACGAGTTCCTGGCCCGGTACTTCGGTCGGGGCGAGGCGGGACGCCGGCCGGCGCACCGGGTCGACATCACCCGGCTGATGACCGCCGACGCGCGGGAGATGCTCGCCGACGCGGCCCGCCGGGCCGCCCAGCGGCACAGCAACGACCTGGACACCGATCACCTGCTCTGGGCGGCGTTGCAGCGGGAACCGCTGCGCGACCTGGTCCGACGGGCCGGCGCGGACCCCGACACCCTGGTCAACGCCCTGGGCGGGCGCGGCGACGGCGCGCCCCGGGGCGAGGTGCCGCCGAACCTGTCGCTCACCCCGGCCGCCAAGCGGGCCCTGCTCGACGCCCACCAGCTCTCCCGCGCGATGGGTGCCAACTACATCGGCCCCGAGCACATCCTGATGGCCCTCCCGCTGAACCCGGAGTCCCCGGCCGGCCGGATGCTCGCCGCCGGCCGGATCCAGCCCGAGTCGCTCCAGGCGGCCAGCGCCGAGCGCGGCCCGATGACGGGCCCGAAGCCCGACCGGGGCACGCCGACCCTCGACCAGTACGGCCAGGACCTCACCGAACTGGCCCGCAACGACCAGATCGACCCGGTGATCGGGCGGTCCGCCGAGATCGAGCAGGCGGTGGAGATCCTCTCCCGGCGTACGAAGAACAACCCGGTGCTGATCGGCGAGGCCGGCGTCGGCAAGACCGCGATCGTGGAGGGGCTGGCCGAGCGGATCTGCGACGGCGACGTGCCGCAGACCCTGCTCGGCAAGCGGGTGGTGCAGCTCGACCTCGCCGGCCTGGTCGCCGGCACCCGCTACCGGGGCGACTTCGAGGAGCGGCTGAAGAAGGTCATCGACGAGATTCGCGCCCACCGCGACGAGCTGATCATCTTCCTGGACGAGATCCACACCCTGGTCGGCGCCGGCGGGGCGGGCAGCGAGGGCGGCATGGACGCGTCCAACATGCTCAAGCCGGCGCTGGCCCGCGGCGAGCTGCGGGTGATCGGCGCGACCACCCTCGACGAGCACCGGCGCACCATCGAGAAGGACGCGGCGCTGGCCCGCCGGTTCCAGCCCGTGCTGGTGCCCGAGCCCACCGTGGACGACACCGTGGCCATCCTGCGCGGCCTGCGTGACCGCTACGAGGCCCACCACCAGGTTCGGTTCACCGACGAGGCGCTGGTCGCCGCCGCCGAGATGTCCGACCGGTACGTCACCGACCGTTACCTGCCGGACAAGGCGATCGACCTGATCGACCAGGCCGGCGCCCGGGTTCGGCTGCGCACCCGCACCCCCGCCTCGGACGTGCGGGAGCTCGAGCAGCAGCTCGACGAGGTGCGCCGGGACAAGGAGCAGGCGGTCGCCGACGAGCAGTACGAGCGGGCCTCCGCCCTACGCGACCAGATCACCGAGATGGAGGCGCAGATCCGCCGCGCCAAGGGCGACGAGGGCGACGAGGGTGGCGGCTCCCAGGTGCCGGCCGTCGGTCCGGAGGAGATCGCCGAGGTGGTCTCCCGGGCCACCGGCATCCCCGTCGCCCAGCTCACCGAGGAGGAGCGGGACCGCCTGCTGCGGCTGGAGGGACACCTGCACGAGAAGATCGTGGGCCAGGACGACGCGGTCGGCGCGGTCGCCGAGGCGGTGCGCCGGTCGCGGACCGGGTTGGCCGACCCGAACCGGCCGATGGGCAGCTTCCTGTTCCTCGGCCCCACCGGCGTCGGCAAGACCGAGCTGGCCCGGGCCCTGGCCGAGTCGCTGTTCGGCGAGGCCGACCGGATGGTCCGGCTGGACATGAGCGAGTTCCAGGAACGGCACACCGTCGCCCGGCTGGTCGGCGCGCCCCCCGGCTACGTCGGGTACGAGGAGGCCGGCCAGCTCACCGAGGCGGTGCGCCGCCGCCCGTACGCGGTGGTGCTGCTCGACGAGATCGAGAAGGCCCACCCCGACGTGTTCAACATCCTGCTCCAGGTGCTCGACGACGGCCGGCTCACCGACAGCCAGGGCCGGACGGTGAACTTCAAGAACACCGTTCTGATCATGACCAGCAACCTGGGCTCCGAGCTGATCACCGGCAGCCAGCGCGCGGTCGGCTTCGGCACGGGCGCGGCCGGCGAGGCCGGCGAGAACGACGAGCTGCGCGAGCGGCTGATGCGCCGGCTCAAGGAGAACTTCCGCCCCGAGTTCCTCAACCGGATCGACGAGGTGATCATCTTCCAGCGGCTGGAGCAGCAGCAACTGCGCCAGATCACCGAGCTGATGCTGGAGGAGACCCGCCGCCGGCTGCACGCCCAGGACATCGGAGTGGACTTCACCGTCGCCGGGATCGACTGGATCGCCGAGCGCGGCTACCAGCCGGAGTTCGGCGCCCGCCCGCTGCGACGGGTGATTCAGCGCGAGGTGGACAACCGGATGTCCCGGATGCTGTTGGAGAACGAGATCTCGCCGGGGCAGCGGGTGACCGTGGACGCCCGCGACGACGCGCTCGCCTTCGAGGTGGCCGCCGGCGACCGGGACTACTCCGCGGCCACCACGTCCCACCCGCGGTGAGCGGGCGGAGGGCGGAGATGACCGAACCCGAGGAGAGCGGCGAGGAGAACCCACGCGACGAACGGGCCGAACCGATCCTGGCCCCGCCGACGGCCAACCCCACCCGGGTGCGGGTGCCGCCGGAGGGCCTGCAACCCCACACCGGCGAACCGGAACCGTCCGGGCCGCCGCCCGCAGAGGAGGCGTGATGGTACGCGAGGCGCGACTCGATCCCGAGGTCGAGGTGCTCTGGGAGGACTTCCACGCCGAGGTGAACGTCACCTCCGAGCAACTGCGCAGCTGGCTGCTGACCCGAGGCTCCGGCGAGGAGTCGTTCGGGCCGAACCCCTCCCTCGACCTGCCCGAGCCGGGCCGGCAGATCCTCGCGGTGCTGCGCAAACGCAAGGTCGACCTGACCCCGGAGGACATCGAGGTGATGCGGGACGCCATCGACCGGATCCGGGCGCTGACCGCGGCCCGCCCAAAGGGCGGCACCAGCGACGACGAGTGGCGGCACTCCCTGCTCGACCTCGGCCACGACATCCTCGTGGAACGCTGACGTCACCAGCCGGGCCGCGTCGGCTGCCCACCGGCTCCCGAGGCCCGCACGGGGCCGCTGACCCTTCGCCCGCGCCGTTCAACGGTCCCCGCGTGCCGGCCGCACGCGGGGACCACTGTGGGTGGCGGTCACTCCGACTCCATGCTGCCGATCTGCAGCCCGGCGGCGTCCGCGGCGGCCTGGCGCTCGCCGCGCGCCCGTTCCTCCCGGCTGAGCAGGGTGGCGTACTCGGTGATGTCGGCGGGGTCGGGGACCACGGGCAGGCGGCGCAGGAACGCCTCCACGTCCCGGGAGGCGGCGGTGTGCGCGGCGGCGGCCTCCCGCAGCGTCTCCCGGTCGTCGGCGGTGGGGTAGAGATCGGTCATGCCGCCCCAGTTACCCACCATCAGGCGATTCGCACCCCGGAACCCGCCCCGCCGGGCGCCGGACCGGCCGGGGCGGGCCGGCGCACCCCGAACTCCGGGTGCCGCAGCAGCCAGGCCAGGTAGTCCGGGTGCGCGGCGAGCGAGTCGGTGTACGCCGACACCGCCGTGTCCAGCACCTCACCGGCGAAGCCCGCTCCGGCCGAGTCCGGGTGCCAGCCCAGCATCAGCCGCCAGCGCAGCGGCGTCCCGACCAGCCGGCGGGTCACCAGCCCGGGTACGGGGCGGAAGGTGGCCTGGCACAGCGCCACCGCCGCGCCGGCCTCCACCATGTCGACGCAGCCGCGCACGTCGGCCTCGTACATCTTGCTGGGGGTGAAGCCGTCGCGGGCGCAGGCGGCGGCGAAGCAGTCGCCGAAGCAGCCGTCGCCGGGGGCGGCGACCCACTGCTCGCCGCGCAGGTCCACCAGGCGCACCTCGTCCCGCTCGACCATCGGGTGTCCCTCGGGCAGCAGCACCTGCACCGGCTCCATCGCCACCTCCCGCCAGGTCAGCCCGTGCCCGGTCGGTGGCAGCGAGTCGCCGCAGACCCCGACCAGGGCGTAGTCCATCCGGCCGCCGCCGACGAGCTGGGCCAGCTCGTCGGCGGACCAGGAGGCGTACGTGGTGATCTGGGCCTGGGGGTGCGCGGCGGCGAGCCGGTGCACCAAGCGGCCGAGGATGGGGCTGTTCACCCCGCCGAACCGGTACCGCGCGGGCGTCGAGTCGGCGCCGGCCAGCCGGGCCGCCTCGTCCTGCAGGCCCTGCATGGCCGGCAGCAGGACCCGGGCCCGCGACAGCACCAGCTCGCCGAGGGCGGTGGGCCGGGCGCCCCGCCGATCCCGTTCGAACAGGGGGCCGCCGAGGGTCCGCTCGATGCGTTGGAGCTGGGCGGTGAGCGCCGGCTGGGCCAGGCCGAGCGTGGACGCCGCCTTGGTCACGCTCCCCGTCTCCGCGATGGCGCAGACCACCCGCAGGTGTCGCAGCTCCAGATTCATAGGGTGACGGTATGGCCACTCGGGGGATCGACGGAAGGCCCTGGCAGGATCGGAGTTGACCGATGTCCGGGCTGGCCCGTCCGATAATCGGTCAGTCCGGCGGTCGCCGCGCCTCCGCCGCGGTCGCCGGCCGGCCCGCTTCCGGCTCCAGATCCGTCAGGTACGTCGGCCTGCCGGTCATTGCGTCGCGGACCTTGTCCACCACGCCCACCGCCGGCTCGACGATCCGGTTCCAGGGCGGCGTCGCCGGGGTGCCCGGGTGCGGCCGGGTCGGCGCGGCCTCCTCGGCGATCTCCCACCGGTTGCCCAGCCGGATCAGCTCCACGTCGGTGGCCACCTCGCCCAGCGGGCTGACCAGTGCGGCGACCCGGGTGACGTGCCGGCGCACCCGCTCGAGCACGTCGGCCAGCGCGGGATCGGCCGGACCGGCCAACCCCTTCAGGGCGGTCAGCAGCGCGCCGGCGGCCTCGATTTCCCGGTCGACCGGCTCCCCGGCCTGCGGTAGGGCGGCCCGCACAGCGGGGAACAGGTACTGCTCCTCCGCCGACAGGTGCCGGGAGACCGTGGCGGTGAGCACCTGGACCAGGTCGCCGGGCTCCGGGTCCGGGTCGGGGCCGCCGATCCGGTCTGCCAGGGCCAGCATCTGCCGGTGCTCCTGGTCGACGATGTCGACCAGGCTGCGTCCGCCGGGCCGATAGCCCTCCTCGGGTACGGGCGGCAACGGGGGCAGGGGGACGGTCATGGTGCCCTCCTCGGTGGCGGGTGCGGCGGCCGACGGGTGCGGCGGGGCGGCCCGAATGGGCGGTGCGGGACGGGACCGGCGGTACCCGGCGCGGGCCCGCGCGAAACGGAGGGCCGGCCGGGCGACCTGGCCGACGGCCGCTGCTGGTATGAAGAACCGATGACGAGCGACGCCGCTTCCGCCCGACCCGATCCCGCCGACGAGGTCGTCGACCTCTGCCGTGACCTGCTGCGCATCGACACCACGAACACCGGGGACAACGCCACCAGCGTCGGTGAACGCGCCGCGGCCGAGTACGTCGCGGAGAAGCTGGCCGAGGTCGGCGTCGACGTCGTGATCCACGAGTCCGCCCCGGGCCGGGCCAACCTCGTCGCCCGCATCCCCGGCACCGACCCCGGCCGGGACGCGCTGCTCGTCCACGGCCACCTCGACGTGGTGCCCGCCGACCCCGACGAGTGGTCGGTGCACCCGTTCTCCGGGGAGATCCGCGACGGCTACCTGTGGGGCCGCGGCGCGATCGACATGAAGGACTTCGACGCCATGGTGCTGACCGTGGTGCGGCACTGGCAGCGCACCGGCGTCCGGCCGGCCCGCGACATCGTGCTGGCGTTCACCGCGGACGAGGAGGCCGGCAGCGACTACGGCGCGCACTTCCTCACCGAGCACCACCGCGGCCTCTTCGACGGCTGCAGCGAGGCGATCGGCGAGGTCGGCGGCTTCTCGTACTCGATCGACGAGTCCCAGCGGCTCTACCTGATCGAGACGGCCGAGAAGGGCATCGACTGGCTGCGACTGCACGCCAAGGGCCGACCCGGCCACGGTTCGATGGTGCACGACGACAACGCGGTCACCGCCCTCGCCGAGGCGGTGGCCCGCATCGGCCGGCACCGCTTCCCGGTGGTGGTCACCGACACCGTGCGGGCGTTCCTCGAGGAGGTCTCCGACCTGCTCGGCGTCGAGCTGGACCCGGCGGACCCGGAGACCGCCATCGCCAAGCTCGGCCCGATCGCCAACATCATCGGCGCGACGATCCGCAACACCGCCAACCCGACCCGGCTCGCCGCCGGCTACAAGGACAACGTCATCCCCGGCCGGGCCACCGCCACCATCGACTGCCGTAGCCTGCCGGGCCAGTCCGAGCTGCTGGAGCAGCAGCTGCGCGAGCTGGTCGGCCCGGACATCGTGATCGAGTACATCCAGCGCCAGCCCGCCCTGGAGACCACCTTCGACGGCGATCTGGTCGACGCCATGTCCGTGGCCCTGCGCGCGGAGGACCCGGGCGCCCGGCCGGTGCCCTACATGCTCTCCGGCGGCACCGACGCCAAGGCCTTCTCTCAGCTCGGCATCCGCTGCTTCGGTTTCGCGCCGCTGCGGCTGCCCGCCGACCTCAACTTCTCCGGGTTGTTCCACGGCATCGACGAGCGGGTTCCGGTGGACGGACTACAGTTCGGCGTGCGGGTTCTCGACCGGTTCCTCCGGAGTTGCTGACCGTGTCCGTCGCCCTACCGTTCGGCGCGGAACATCCCACATTGCGAAGGGAACGTACATGACCGACCAGCACGGTGAGCTGGATGCCGCCCTGGAGCGGGTGATCGACGCCGCCCGCGTGCACCTGGCCGCCGTCCGGACCGCCCAGGGCCGCGTCGACGACGACGACGTCTGGCAGGCGTACGTCGCGCTGAACAACGCCTCCTTCGCGTACGACGAGCAACTGCTCGACGCGTTCGGCGAGGTCACACCCTGGGACGTGGAGTCCATCGACCCCGACGAGGCCGACGAGCGCTTCGGCGCCGCCGACGGCGTCGAGGCCACCGACGCGCATCCCCGGGTCATCTCGGTGCGCCAGCGCCGCGACTACCGGGTGCCCAGCGTCGCCGCGCTGATCCGGGCCGCCGAGGCGGCCCGCCGCGAGGGCACCCCCGAGGACGACGAGCCGGCACCCGTCGAGGGCGTCGGCGAGGCGGTGCTGGAGCTGCTGCAGAGCGGCGACGGCTCACTCAGCGCGCTGGACGTCCCGGAGCTGGAACCGCTCGACGGCGTGGTCATGGTCAGCGAGGTCGACACCTCGGTCGACCTGGAGTCGTTCGACGACGACGACGCGGTTGGCCCGTTCCAGCCCGCCGCCGACGACCGCCTCGTGGGCCGCCTCGACGAGCACCCGTTCCTCGACCACGAGGACGAGGACCACGACCACGCGGGGCACCGCCACTAGGCCGTGGCCGCCCCGGGGCCCGAGCTTCCGCTCGCGCCCCGGGGCGGCGTCGCCGCACTGTGGTTGCCTCAGGGCCCGAGCTTCCGCTCGCGCCCCGGGGCGGCGTCGCCGCACTGTGGTTGCCTCAGGGCCCGAGCTTCCGCTCGCGCCCCGGGGCGGCGTCGCCGCACTGTGGTTGCCTCAGGGCCCGAGCTTCCGCTCGCGCCCCGGGGCGGCGCTGCCGCACCGTGGTTGCCTCAGGGCCCGAGCATCTGCTCGCGCCCCGGGGCGGCGCCGCACCGAGGTCGCCCGGAGGTGACCCGGTGCTCAGTACGACAGGCCCGGCTGGGGCTGGTCGACCCGGCGGCGGCGCAGCACGACCTGCCGCGTGCCGTCCCGGTACAGCCGCACCCGGGCCAGCTCCCAGCCCGAGAACTCCGCCTGGATCGCCAGCTGCGCCGCGGCGGTCAACCGGTCGACGTTCGAGGGCAACCGCAGCGGCGCGTATTCGTAGTCCATGGGTTCCATGCTGCCCAGCCCGCCGGCCGCCCGCCACCCCTCCCGAGGTGACCGCCGCCTCCGCCCCCACCTGCGCGACGGGCCCCGTCAGCCGTCCCGCTCGGGGTAGCCCATCGGCACCGCCGACACGTCGTCGAGCGCGACGACGATCTCGTCGGGCAGGGTCACCCGCTCCACCTGGAGCGCCCCGAGGAGCTGCCCTACCGTCCGGGCGCCGAGGATCGGGGCCGTCACCCCGGGCCGGTCCCGGATCCAGGCCAGCGCCACCTCCAACGGCGACACCCCCAGCCCGCCTGCCGCCGTGGCCACCGCCTCCACGATGCTGGAGCAGCGCGGCTCCAGGTACGTCGCCACGAACGGCTCGAAGTGCGCCGACGCTGCCCGCGAGTCCGCTGGCCGGCCGTGCCGGTACTTGCCGGTGAGCACCCCCCTGCCCAGCGGCGACCAGGGCAGCATTCCCAGGCCCAGCGCCTCGCAGGCCGGCAGCACCTCCCGCTCCACCCCCCGTTCCAGCAGCGAGTACTCCACCTGGGCGGCCACCACCGGGGCCCGCCCCGGCCACGCCGCCTGCCACGCCGCCGCCCGCGCGGTCTGCCAGCCGGAGAAGTTCGACACCCCGACGTAGC
The DNA here is from genome assembly GCF_050948415.1 of Micromonospora sp. CA-111912. NCBI lineage: Bacteria > Bacillati > Actinomycetota > Actinomycetes > Micromonosporales > Micromonosporaceae > Micromonospora > Micromonospora sp. CA-111912. The sequence goes on along the minus strand of NZ_CP192007.1, from coordinate 4,274,997 downwards.
GGACCCGGCCGCTGGTGACCGCGTGGTCCAGTGCGGCCAGGGTCTCCTCCAACGGCGTGTCCGGGTCGTACCCGTGCACCTGCCACAGGTCCACGTGGTCCGTGCCGAGCCGGCGCAGCGAGGCGTCCAGCGTGCGCAGCAGGTGGCCCCGGGAGGTGTCCCGGCGCCGGTCGTTGCCCGGCCGCAGCCCCGCCTTCGTCGCGATCAGCAGATCGTCGCGGGGGACCAGGCTGCCCAGCAGGGACCCGATCACCGCCTCCGCGTCCCCGTCGCCGTACACGTCGGCGGTGTCCACCAGATTGCCGCCCGCATCGAGGAAGCTCTTCAGCTGGGCGGCCCCGTCGTCGGCGTCGGTGTCCCGGCCCCAGGTCATGGTGCCGAGCGCGAGCCGGGAAACCGCCAGCCCGCTTCGGCCGAGCGGTCGCTGTTGCATGGGTGAACCTTATTTCCAACCCGCCGTCACCGACATCCTCGCTCCCGTCAAGTTCCTGCTAGCCCCTCCGGCCGGCGGGATTCCCATCCGCCCGGCCGGTCCGCCCCGGTGTGACGCGTTCGGGGTGAGCCGGGATCGGCTCCGCCGCCGGTATTGCGTAACCTGATGCGACCTGTGCTGCGGATGGGGGAGGACCAGTGCGACTCGGGCTCAGCCTCGGATACCAGACGGCGTGGAGCACACCCGCCGACCACCTGGCGCTCGCCCAGGAGGCGGACCGGCTCGGCTACTCGGTGGTGTGGGCCGCGGAGGCCTACGGCTCCGACACGCCGAGCATGCTGGCCTGGATCGCCGGGCAGACCGAACGGATCGATGTGGGCAGCGCGGTGATGCAGATCCCCGCCCGCACCCCGGCGATGACCGCCATGACGGCGGCGACCATCGACGCGCTCTCCGGCGGCCGGTTCCGGCTCGGCCTGGGCGTCTCCGGGCCGCAGGTCTCCGAGGGCTGGCACGGGGTGCGCTTCGCCAAGCCCCTCGCCCGCACCCGGGAATACGTCGACATCGTCAAGCTCGCCATCGCCCGCAAGCCGGTCGAGTACGACGGCGAGTTCTACACGCTGCCGCTGCCCGACGGCCCGGGCAAGGCGCTACGGCTCGGCTTCCACCCGCCCCGCGAGCAGATCCCGATCTACCTCGCCGCCGTCGGCCCGAAGAACCTGGAGCTGGCCGGCGAGATCGCCGACGGCTGGCTGGCCGTCTTCTACTCCCCGGAGTTCGCCGAGGAGCAGCTCGCCGCCGTGCGTGCCGGCCGGGCGAAGGCCGGCAAGGAGCTGGCCGGCTTCGACGTCGTGCCGTCGGTCCCGGTGGTCATCGGCGACGACGTGGCCTCCTGCGCCGAGCTGGTCCGCTTCTACGCCGCCCTCTACGTCGGCGGCATGGGCAGCCGGCAGCAGAACTTCTACAACCAGCTCGCCACCCGGATGGGCTACGGCGAGGCAGCCCGCGAGGTGCAGGACCTCTACCTGGCCAAGCGACAGCGCGACGCCGCCGCAGCCGTGCCGATGGAGTTCATCGACCGCACCTCGCTGCTCGGGCCGAAGGAGCGCATCGCCGAGCGGCTGGGCGAGTACGCGGCCGCCGGCGTCACCACCCTGTCGGTGACCCTCTTCGTGGCCGACCGGGACAGCGGCGTGCAGACCCTGCGCACCGTCGCCGAGGCGCTGGACCTGGCCGGAGTCGGCGAGTGACCTGGATCGAAGCCATCGTCCTGGGCGTCGTCCAGGGCCTTACCGAGTTCCTGCCGGTCAGCTCGTCGGGGCACCTGCGGATCACCTCGGCGATCTTCTTCGACCGCGACGCCGGAGCCTCGTTCACCGCCGTCACCCAGCTCGGCACCGAGGCTGCCGTGCTGATCTACTTCGCCAAGGACATCTGGCGGATCACCCGGACCTGGCTGGTCGGCCTGTTTGACAGCTCGGTGCGCAGCAGCCTCGACTACCGGATGGGCTGGTACGTGATCGTCGGCTCCATCCCGATCGGGGTCTTCGGCCTCCTGTTCAAGGACCAGATCAAGACCGCCGGCCGGAACCTCTGGCTGGTCGCCACCACCCTGATCGTCTTCGCCTTCGTGCTCGCCTTCGCCGAGTACTGGGGCCGGCAGACCCGCACCCTGGCGAACTTCCGGATGCGCGACGGCATCGTGATGGGCTTCGCCCAGGCCATGGCGCTGATTCCCGGGGTGTCCCGCTCGGGCGGCACGCTCACCGCCGGCCTGCTGCTCAACCTCACCCGGGAGACGGCGGCGCGATACTCGTTCCTGCTGGCCATCCCCGCCGTGGTGATGTCCGGGGTGTTCAGCCTCGGCGACGTGTTCGAACCGTCCGCGCCCGGCACCGCCGCGCCGAGCGGGGCGCAGTTGGTGGTCGCCACGCTCATCGCCTTCGCCATCGGCTACGCCGCCATCGCCTGGCTGCTGCGCTACGTCGCCCACCACACCCTGTACGTCTTCGTGCTGTACCGGGTCGCCCTGGGCACCCTGGTCCTCGCCCTGCTCATGACCAACACCATCTCCGCCACCTAACGAAACCCCACCCCACCCGCCCCCGCCCTGCGCGGTTTCAAGAGGTTCGTGTCGATTCGGGGCGCAGACCTGACGCAGACCTCTTGATCACCGCACCGGTGGGGCGGGGTTGGGGCAGAGCCGTGGGCGGTGGCCGTCATGCCGGACCCCATAGGGTGGGTGGCGTGGCGACTCTTCTCCTTCTGCGGCACGGCCGTACCACCGCCAACGCCGCCGGCGGCCTCGCCGGCCGGCAGCCCGTCGAGCTGGACGACACCGGGCGGGCCCAGGCCACGGCGGTGGGCGAGCGGCTGCGCGGGTTGCCCCTCGCCGCGGTGGTGACCAGTCCGTTGATCCGCTGCCGGCAGACCCTGGAACTCGCCCTCCCGCAGGCCGGCCCGACCGTGGACGAGGGGCTGATCGAGTGCGGGTACGGCAGCTGGGAGGGGCAGCCGTTGAAGAAGCTGGCCAAGGAGCCGCTCTGGCCGGTGGTCCAGCAGCACCCGAGCGCCGCAGTCTTCCCCGAAGGGGAGTCGATGGCCGCGATGGCGGCGCGGGCGGTCGCGGCGGTGCGTACCTGGGACGCGCGGATCACCGCCGAACACGGCCCCGAGGCGGTCTGGCTCGCCTGCAGCCACGGCGATGTGATCAAGGCCATCGTGGCGGACGCGCTGGGCGTACACCTGGATCTCTTCCAGCGCATCGTCGCCGACCCGGCGTCGGTGACGGCGATCCGCTACACGCCGCTGCGGCCGTTCCTGGTGCGGCTCAACGACACCGGCGGTGACCTGGCCGCGCTGGTGCCGCCGCCGCACAAGCGGCGGCGGCGGGCGACGAGGCCGACGGACTCCGACGCCGCCGTGGGCGGAGGCGCCGGGGCCGTGCGGTGAGGCGCTCGCCAGGGCCGCGCGGTGGGGCGCGTCGGGCCGTGCGGTGAGGCGCTCGCCGGGGCCTCCGGGCCGGGTCGGGCCCCACGGGTACGCGCGGGCGCGATTCACGGTCGGTGGGGTGCGCGACGCCGTGGCGGGCCGGATAGGGTCGTGGGTATGAGCCACCAGGTGCACGCCTTCGAGCCGCCGGAGCGGTTCGTCGCCGGGACGGTCGGGGCGCCCGGGGAGCGCACGTTCTTCCTGCAGGCGCGCGGCGGTGGTCGGCTGGTCAGCGTCGCGCTGGAGAAGGTCCAGGTGTCGCTGCTCGCCGAGAAGCTGGAGGAGCTGCTGACCGAGGCGCAGCGTCGCTTCGGTGTGCAGCTGCCCGAGCCGACGGTCTCCGTGGGCGACAACGAGCCGTTGGACACGCCGGTCGACGAGGAGTTCCGGGTCGGCACCCTCGGGCTGGCCTTCGACGTCGACACCGCCACGGTGGTGATCGAGGCGATCGCCACCGGTGAGGGGGAGACCGAGGTCGAACCCGACGACTCCGAGGACGACGACGAGGACTCCGAGGACGAGGAGCCGGACGAGACCCTCGACCGGCTGCGCGTCCGGTTGACCCCCGAGGCGACCCGTGAGTTCATCGAGCGGGCCCGCCGGGTGGTCAACGCCGGCCGCCCGCCCTGTCCGCTCTGCGGGCAGCCGTTGGACCCCGCCGGGCACCTGTGCCCGCGGCACAACGGTTACCACCGGTGACGTCGTCCGAACTCCAACCCTGCCAGGACGGCGCGGCGACGCTGCGGTTGCTGCGCGACGGTGAGCTGACCGTCGAAGGTCGGCTGGTCGACGCGTCGAACGCCACGCTGCTCGGCGCGCTCACCCTTGACGGGCTGAGCGCACGCTGCGTCTACAAGCCGGTGCGGGGCGAGCGACCGTTGTGGGACTTCCCCGACGGCACCCTCGCCGGGCGGGAGGTCTCGGCGTACCTGGTCTCCCGGGCCAGCGGCTGGGACCTGGTGCCGCCGACGGTGCTGCGGGACGGCCCGTTCGGCCCGGGTTCCTGTCAGCTGTGGATCGACGAGCCGTCCGACGCCGAGCCGCTGGTCGGGTTCGTGCCCGCCGAAACGGTGCCGCCGCGCTGGCTTCCGATCGCGGCGGCCCGGGACGACGACGGCACCCCGTACGCCCTGGCGCACGCCGACGACCCGCGCCTGGCCCGGCTGGCCGTGCTCGACGCGGTGATCAACAATGCCGACCGCAAGGGCGGTCACGTGCTGGTCGGCCCGGACGACCGGATCTACGGCGTCGACCACGGGGTGAGCTTCCACGTCGAGGAGAAGCTGCGCACCGTCCTGTGGGGCTGGGCCGGTCGGGAGTTGCCGCCGGACGCGCTGGAGATGCTCGCCGACCTCGCCGGCCAGCTCGCCGGCGCCCTCGGCGAGGAGCTCGGCGAGCACCTGACGATCCGCGAGGTCGCGGAGGTCGCCGCGCGGGTGGGTCGGCTGCGTGACGCCGGGCGCTTCCCGCAGCCGCCGGAGGACTGGCCGGCGATGCCCTGGCCACCCATGTGACGGTGGGCCGGCAAGCCGCTGCGACGCGAGAGGTTGTCGTGTTGATCACCCGTGGGGTGGCTCCGGTGCGCCGGGTGGCTCGTTAGGCTGACGGGCATGGAGTCTTGGGTGGGGCATGAGGTGCCACGGCTACCCGGCAGCGGTGGCCCGCTGACGTTGTTCAACTCGGCGCGGCGCGGGGTCGAGCCCAGTCGGCCCGACGGCACCGCCACCATGTACGTCTGCGGCATCACCCCGTACGACGCCACCCACCTCGGCCACGCCGCCACCATGATCACCTTCGATCTGGTGCAGCGCGTGTGGCGGGACTCCGGCCTGACGGTGCGGTACGTGCAGAACGTCACCGACATCGACGATCCGCTGCTGGAGCGGGCCGAGCGCGACGGCGAGGACTGGAAGGTCCTGGCGATGCGGGAGACCGCGCTGTTCCGGGAGGACATGGAGGCGCTGCGGATCATCCCGCCGGCGCACTACGTCGGCGCGGTGGAGTCGATCCCGGACATCGCCGACAAGGTCCTGCTTCTACTCAAGGACGGCGCGGCATACCGGCTCGACGACGGCACCGGCGACGTCTACTTCGACATCACCGCCGTCCCGGCGTTCGGCTACGAGTCGAACCTGTCCCGCGCCGAGATGCTGGAGATCTTCCCCGAGCGCGGTGGCGATCCGGACCGGGCGGGCAAGAGGGACCCGCTGGACCCGCTGTTGTGGCGGGGGGCTCGCGAGGGCGAGCCGTCCTGGCCCGGCGGCGACCTCGGCCCGGGCCGGCCGGGCTGGCACATCGAGTGCGCGGTGATCGCGCTGAACCTGTTGGGCGAGACCATCGACGTGCAGGGCGGCGGGAACGACCTGATCTTCCCGCACCACGAGTGTTCCGCCGCGCACGCGGAGCGGCTGACCGGACGGTCACCGTTCGCCACCCACTATGTGCACGCCGGCATGATCGGCCTGGACGGCGAGAAGATGTCGAAGTCCAAGGGGAACCTGGTCTTCGTCTCCCGGCTGCGCGCCGACCGGGTGGACCCGGTGGCGGTCCGGCTCGGGCTGATGGCCGAGCACTACCGCGCCGACCGTACCTGGACCGACGACGTGCTCACCGCCGCCCACGAGCGCCTGGCCCGGTGGCGCCGGGCCGCCACCGCCACCGCCGGCCCGTCCGGGGTCGAGCTGCTGGCCGCGGTACGCGACCGGCTCGCCGACGACCTCGACACCCCCGGCGCGATCGCGGTCGCCGACGCCTGGGCCGAGCGGACCCTCGCCGGTGAGGGCGCGGACCGGGCCGCCCCGCGCCTGTTCGCCGACACCCTCGACGCCCTCCTGGGGCTCCGCCTCTGACTGACCCGCCCCTGTTCGCCGACACCCTCGACGACCTCCTGGGGCTCCGCCGCTGACTGACCTGCCCCTTGGCGGCTCAGCCCAGGACGAGACCGGGGTCCGGGTCGGGATCCGGCGTGGGGGCGGGGATCCGGTACTCCTCGGTGAGCGTGGTCATCGGTCCCGGCCAGGTGGCCTGGGCGACCTCGATGGGCTTGCGCCGGTCGTCGTAGGCGACGTGCAGCAGGTGCAGCACCGGGGTGTCGGGGCGGATCTGGAGTGTCTCCGACTCCTCGCGGCTGGGCTGGCGGGCGGTGATGGTGTCGGCGGCGGTGACGTACCGCCGGCCGGTGGCCTCCTCCGCCTCCTGGTAGAGGGGGCGGCCGAACGCCTCGCCCCGCTCCAGGGAGGTGCCGGCGGTGTCCGCCGGTAGGAACCAGGAGGCGCCCACCTCGACGGGGGAGTCCTCGGTGCGGACCAGGTGCCGGCGGCACAGGAGTTCGGTGCCGTCGGCGACGCCGAACGCGTCGGCCACCTCGGCCGGGGCGGGCGCCCGGCCGACCGAGACGAGCTGCTGGCGGTACCGGGCGGCCAGGTCGGTGTGGTAGCCGCGGAAGCCGCCGTACCGGCCCCGGGCGAGGCGGTTGAGCCGGCGCCGGGTGCCCCGGACGTACGTACCGGAGCCGGGCTTGGTGATCAGGATGCCCTCGACCCGCAGCTGGTCGACGGCGCGCTGCACGGTCTGCTTCGCGACGCCGAACATCTCGGCGATGGCCGGGATGGACGGCAGCCGCTCGCCGGGCCCCCAGTCGCCGCGGCGCACCTGGGCCTTGAGCTGCGCGGCGATCTGCCGGTGCGGGAACTCGGCCGCGCCGGGGTTGATCTGCATGCCCGCCTCCTCGAATGACATCTAGGTTCCTAGGATGCCGTACGGGACGTGACCTCGCCACCCCGGACACGCGCGAGGGCCCCGGATCGTGGCGATCCGGGGCCCTCGATGCACGGCGGGGGCGGCTACCAGGAGCCGGCGGTGGGACCGGCCGAGCCGCCTCGCCGGCGCAGGTACTTCTCGAACTCCTGGGCGATCTCGTCACCGGTCAGCGGGGTGATGCCCGCGTCGCCGACGCGTTCCTCCAGCTCGCGGACGTACTCGCCGAGCTCGGCGTCCTGCTCGGCGGCACCGCGCACCCGCTGCTCCCACTCGGCGGCCTCCTCGGCCAGGTCGGCCATCGGCACCGGCAGGTCGAGCACCTCCTCGACCCGGTGCAGCAGCGCCAGGGTGGCCTTCGGGCAGGGCGGGTTGTTGGCGTAGTGCGGCACGTGCACCCAAAACGAGACCGCGTCCACCTCGGCCCGGGTGCAGGCGTCCTGCAACACGCCGACGATCCCGGTCGGGCCGTCGTAGCGGGTGGGGGTGAGCTGGTAGCGCTGGGCGGCCTCCGCGTCCGAGGCGCTGCCGGTGATCGGCAGCGGCCGGGTGTACGGCACGTCGGCCAGCAGCGCGCCGAGCAGCACCACCCGTTCGACCTCAAGGCTGTGGCAGATCTCCAGCACCTGCTCGCAGAACGTGCGCCAGCGCATGCTCGGCTCGATGCCCCGGATCAGCACCACGTCCCGTTCGGTGCCCTCGGGGCTGGCCACCATGAACCGGGTGGTGGGCCACTCGACGCGGCGGGTCTCGCCGTCGGCCATGGTGACCGTCGGCCGGCTGACCTGGAAGTCGTAGAAGTCCTCCGGGTCCAGTTCGGTGATCTGCCGCGACTCCCAGACCTGCTCCAGGTGCTCGACCGCAGCGGTCGACGCGTCGGCGGCGTCGTTCCAGCCCTCGAAGGCGGCGATGGCCACGGGGGACCGCAGTACCGGCAGTCCGTCGAACTCGGTCACGCCGTCACCTCACCCTGCTCGTCGGGGGCGGCCACGGGCGACGGCCCTGTCGCCCGCCCGCCGTGCACGGTGGCGTCCCTGTTGTCCTTCACGTCTGTCAGCCTACGTGTCGGCGCGGGATGCGGCCCGTCGGCCGCGCCGTTCCGGCCGCCGCGCGGCCGGGTCGTCCCGCCCGAGCCGAGCCGAGCCGGAACGAGGCAAGTGCCTCCCGTCCCGCTGCCCGGGGTGATCCGGCCGACATAATGTGGGAGCGCGAGCGGGCGGCGACCCATCCACGAGTCCTCGCATTACCCTGAATCCGTGCGGACTTCGTTGCTGGATGTGCTGTCAGACCGGATCCTCGTCGCCGACGGCGCGATGGGGACGATGCTCCAAGCGGCCGACCTGACCCTGGACGACTTCGAGGGCCACGAGGGCTGCAACGAGATCCTCAACGTGACCCGCCCGGACGTGGTCCGGGGGGTGCACGAGGCGTACCTGGCTGCCGGGGCGGACTGCGTCGAGACGAACACCTTCGGCGCCAACCTCAGCAACCTGGGCGAGTACGACATCTCGCACCGGATCTGGGAGCTGGCCGAGGCCGGCGCGCGGATCGCCCGGGAGGCGGCCGACGCGTGGAGCACCCCGGATCGACCCCGGTTCGTGCTCGGCTCGATCGGCCCGGGCACGAAGCTGCCCACCCTCGGGCACACCGCGTACGCGACGCTGCGCGACGCGTACCAGGAGAACGCGGCCGGGCTGCTCGCCGGCGGCGCGGACGCGCTGATCGTGGAGACCTGCCAGGACCTGCTCCAGGTGAAGGCGGTGGTGGTCGGGTCGCGCCGGGCGATGGCCGCGGCGGGGCGGACGGTGCCGCTGATCTGCCACGTCACGGTGGAGACCACCGGCACGATGCTGCTGGGCAGTGAGATCGGCGCGGCGCTGACCGCGCTGGAGCCGCTCGGCATCGACCTGATCGGGCTGAACTGCGCGACCGGGCCGGCGGAGATGAGTGAGCACCTGCGCTACCTGTCCCAGCACGCCCGGGTGCCGCTGTCGGTGATGCCCAACGCGGGGTTGCCGCAGCTCACCGCCGACGGGGCGGTCTACCCGCTGACCCCGGTGGAGTTGGCCGACGCGCTGGAACGGTTCGTCGCCGAGTACGGGGTCTCGCTGATCGGCGGCTGCTGCGGGACGACCCCGGAACACATCCGGGTGGTCGCCGAGCGGCTGCGCGACACGCGGCCGGGTCCGCGTCGGCCGCAGGCCGATGCCGGCGTCTCCTCGATCTACCACCACGTGCCGTTCGCCCAGGACGCCAGCGTGCTGATGGTGGGGGAGCGGACCAACGCCAACGGCTCGAAGGCGTTCCGGGAGGCGATGCTCGCCGCCGACTGGCAGGCGTGCGTGGAGATCGCCCGCAGCCAGGCCCGGGACGGTTCGCACCTGCTCGACCTGTGCGTGGACTACGTGGGCCGCGACGGCACGGTGGACATGCGGGAGCTGGCCGGCCGGTTCGCGACCGCGTCCACGCTGCCGATCATGCTCGACTCGACGGAGCCGCAGGTGATCGAGGCCGGGCTGGAGATGCTCGGCGGCCGGTGCGTGGTCAACTCGGTCAACTTCGAGGACGGCGACGGGCCTGGCTCCCGATACGCCCGGGTGATGCCGATCATCGCCGAGCACGGCGCGGCGGTGGTGGCGCTGCTCATCGACGAGGAGGGGCAGGCCCGCACCGCCGAGTGGAAGGTGCGGGTCGCGGGGCGGCTGATCGAGGATCTGACCGGGCGGTGGGGGCTGCGCCGGGCCGACATCCTGATCGACGCGCTGACCTTCCCGATCGCCACCGGCCAGGAGGAGACCCGGCGCGACGGCATCGAGACCATCGAGGCGATCCGGGAGATCGCCCGCCGCTGGCCGGGGGTGAACTTCACCCTGGGCATCTCCAACGTGTCGTTCGGGCTGAACCCGGCGGCCCGGCAGGTGCTCAACTCCGTGTTCCTGAACGAGTGCGTGCAGGCCGGGTTGACCTCGGCGATCGTGCATGCCAGCAAGATCCTGCCGATGTCGAAGATCGCGGACGAGCAGCGCGAGATCGCGCTGGACCTGATCTACGACCGGCGTCGGGAGGGGCACGACCCGGTTCATCGCTTCATCGAGATCTTCGAGGGGGTGGACGCCTCCTCGGCACGGGCCACCCGGGCGGAGGAGCTGGCGGCGCTGCCGCTGGAGGAGCGGCTCAAGCGGCGGATCATCGACGGCGAGCGCAACGGCCTGGAGGCCGACCTCGACACGGCGATGGCCGAGGGCCGGCCCCCGTTGTCGATCATCAACGACCTGCTGCTGGACGGGATGAAGGTGGTCGGCGAGCTGTTCGGCTCGGGCCAGATGCAGCTGCCGTTCGTGCTCCAGTCGGCCGAGGTGATGAAGACCGCGGTGGCGTACCTGGAGCCGCACATGGAGAAGGCCGACGACGGCGGCAAGGGCCGGATCGTGCTGGCCACGGTCAAGGGCGACGTGCACGACATCGGCAAGAACCTGGTCGACATCATCCTGTCCAACAACGGCTACGAGGTCGTCAACATCGGGATCAAGCAGCCGATCACCGCGATCCTCGACGCGGCGGAGCAGCACCGGGCCGACGCGATCGGGATGTCCGGGCTGCTGGTGAAGAGCACGGTGATCATGAAGGAGAACCTGGCCGAGATGGCCGCGCGCGGGGTCGCCGAGCGGTGGCCGGTGCTGCTCGGCGGTGCGGCGCTGACCCGGGCGTACGTGGAGGACGACCTGGGGGCGGTGTTCCCGGGCCAGGTGCACTACGCCCGGGACGCGTTCGAGGGGTTGTCCCTGATGGACCGGGTGATGACGGCGAAGCGGGGCGGGGCGCCGGTGGTGGACCCGGAGCGGGAGGCCACCCTGGCGGCGCGTCGGGCGCGTCGGGAGCGGCAGCGGGCGATGGTGACCGAGGCGCTGCCGGAGCTGGACGACGCGTCGGTGCGTTCCGACGTGGCGCGCGACGTGGAGGTGCCGACCCCGCCGTTCCTGGGCACCCGGGTGGTGAAGGGCCTGCCGCTGGCGGAGTACTCGGCGCTGCTGGACGAGCGGGCGACGTTCCTGGGGCAGTGGGGGCTGCGGGGCGCCCGGGGCGGCAAGGGCCCGTCGTACGAGGAGCTGGTGGAGACCGAGGGCCGGCCCCGGCTGCGGTACTGGCTGGACCGACTGACCGCCGACAAGGTCCTTGAGGCGGCGGTGGTGTACGGGTACTTCCCGGCGTACTCGGAGGGCAACGACCTGGTGGTGCTGGACGAGAACGGGCACGCCGAACGGGCCCGGTTCTCGTTCCCGAGGCAGCGCCAGGAGCGGCGGTTGTGCCTGGCGGACTTCTTCCGGCCCAAGGGCGACCAACTCGACGTGGTGGCGTTGCAACTGGTGACCGTGGGGCAGCCGGTCAGCGAGTACACGGCGAAGATGTTCGCCGGCAACGAGTATCGCGACTACCTGGAGGTGCACGGACTGTCGGTGCAGCTCACGGAGGCGCTGGCGGAGTACTGGCACCGGCGGATCCGGGCCGAGCTGACGCTGCCGGGCGGTCGTACGGTGGCCGACGGCGACCCGGCGGACCTGGCGGGCCTGCTGGGCAATGACTACCGGGGCTGCCGGTACGCGTTCGGCTACCCGGCCTGCCCGGACCTGGAGGACCGCGCGAAGATCATGGACCTGCTGGGCGCGGAGCGGATCGGGGTGCAGCTCTCGGAGGAGTTCCAGCTGATGCCGGAACAGGCGACCGACGCGATCGTGGTGCACCACCCGGAGGCGAACTACTTCAACGCCAAGTGACGGGCGTAGGTGCCCTGAGCTGGAGCTTAGGTCGTCCAGAGGGCCGCTGAACCATGATCATGCCGTCGTCAGGCCGTCAGCGGCTTCCGGGCCGTCCTCGGCGACCTGGTCTTCACCGAACGCCGCATCAATGGCCCGGCGCGTGCGGTCCTCGCTGGTCGGCAGGAGGTGCGTGTAGGTCCGCAGAGTGAATCCCGGGTCGGCGTGGCCGAGGTAGGTCGACAGGGCCTTGATGCTCTCCCCGGCGTCCAGGAGAACTGAGGCGTAGGTGTGCCGGAGGACGTGCATCCCGTTGCGGCGGTCGTCGGGGATGCCCGTGGCTCGGATCGCGGGCTTCCAGATGCCGGGGTTGAACTTCGAGCGGCTGAGTGGCAGGCCGTCAGCGGTCGTCAAGTAGAGGGTGACTGTCGTGGGGTCGCCGGTCAGGGTTCCCCAAGGCAAGGTGACCTCTACGGGCGCGTACTGCTTGGCGTGGTCGCCCAGGCGGCGAGCTACTGAGGCGGGGAGGGGAACCTCCCGGGTCTTCCCGCCCTTGGGCGGGGCGAAGATGAGCGCGCCGCGCACGAGCTTGACCTGACGGACGACTTGGAGGATTGGTCGGGTCGCGTCCAGGTCGTCTGGGCTTACGGCGAAGATTTCGCCCTGCCGCAGTCCGCAGCCCGCGCCGAGGTCGACGGCTACTCGGTAGCGGTCTGGCAGCTTCGCGCGGAACGCGGTGAGCCGGCCGACTGACCACGGCTGGACCCTGGTGGCGATGTGCCGGGGGCGTTGGATGCTCTTGGCTGAGAACGGATTACTGACGATCTTCTTGTCGTCTACGGCGGCGTTCAGAATCATCGACACGTCGCTGAACAGGACCCGGCGGTAGCCGGCAGACAGTCCCTTCTCCTGCAAGCCGCGCGCCCACGCTCGGATCGTCGCCGGCTGGATCGACGCGATCGGCTTGTCGCCGAGGGTCGGATACACATGCAGCCGAAGTTCGTACTCGATGCGGTCGCGGGTGAGGAGATCGGTCGTCGCGGCGGCGAGCCATTCGTCGGCGTACCGCTTGAAGGTCGTACGACCGGCGTCGGGGTCGACGTAGGTGCCCTTGAGGATGTCGGCCTGGACGTTGGCGAGAAACGCTTGTGCCTCGCGCTTCTTCTTGTCGGGGAACGACTGTGACTTCTCTTTGCCGTCCGGAGCGAGGTACCGGACGCGGTAGCGCATTCCCTGCCCGCACTCTGGCTTGGGTTCCTGGCGGGATTTCCCGTCCGGGCCGACAACCGTCTTGTACCAGCGGTCAACGATGTGGGCCACGTCAGGCCGCCTTGGCCTGGTCGGCGAACCAGGCACGCACCATGTCCGGGTCGTACCTCAGATGCCGACCGACACGACCGGCAGGTGGACCGATTCGGCGCTTGCGCCAGGTGTAGAGGGTCTGGACCGGGACGCCGAGGTATGCCGATACGTCTTCGACGGTCCAGAGCTTGAGCGGTTGTGCGGTGGCCATGTCGTCTCCTGTAGGCGAGGGGTCAAGCAACAGCCGGGGCGGTACCGGCCGGGGTGGTGCCGAGTTCGTGGGCGAGTTCTTCGCGGCCGGCGGCTTGTCGTTCCCGGGCCATGGCGGCGGCGGAGTTAGCCAAGAGGGCGTCTCCGGTGGTGTGCCAGCCGACGCCGGCGAAGGTGAGGGTGCCGACGATCAGGGTGGTGTCGTCGTGGTCGTCGACGAGTTGGCCGCCGGTGGCCGGGTGCGCGTGGTCCTCGTGCTGTCGGTAGGCGCGACGGGTGTCGCGCAGGGTCTGGAAGGTGACGGAGTACCGCCGGGCTTTGGTGAGGAAGTGGCCGCCGAAGCCGAGCATGTGCGCCCAGCGGCGCAGTCGGGTGTACGGGTTGGCGTTGGCTGGTTTCGTCGGTTTGGTGTCAAGGGCGGCTTGACGCTGTGCGACGCAGACGGGGCAGGCCGTGTATCGGGTGTGGGTGCCGCAGTCGGGGCATTCCCAGCGGTCGACGAAGCCGGGCCGTGGTCGGGGGTCCCGGGGGCGTTGGGACAGGGGGACCGGGTTGCCGGTCGGGCGGCCGATGCGCCAGCAGGCGTCGATGAGGCGGGCGGTGTGGTCGCCGTCGGGGTCGGCGTGGTCCCCGATGGTGTCGGCGGTAAGGCGAGTGGACCGGTGCCCGGTTACCTCGGTGCTCTTGGTGGCGTACTTGGCAAGGTAGCCGGCGACCATGCTGTCGGTGACCTCACCCTGTCCGGTCAGCGAGATGGGTCGGATGTCGAGCTGTTCGCCCCAGGTGATCGGCCAGCCGTGCGGCCGGTCGGGGTGGGCGGGGGTGGTGAACGCGACCTGTGCGGCGGCGTGTCGGAGCGCGTCGACGAGGTCGGAGACTGTGAACGCGGCCGGTGGCGGGACGACGGCGGCGGGGTCGTCGGGGTCGACGCCGTCGAGGCGTACGAGGGCGTGGAAGTGGACCGCCCCGCGTGCCTGGAACTCGGCGGCCTTGCCGTGGGACAGCCGAACCGGTGGGACCGTGCGGGTGTTGCCGGCGGCGGTGACGACCTGGACGCGGGGGATGCCCCGGCGGCGGGCGAGCTTCGCCAGGTGCCGTTCCGCGGCCTGCTTGGTGCGGTGCCACAGTTCACCGGAGTAGAGGTTCCAGACGACCTGGTGGTCATGGTCGTAGCAGTCGGGGCACAGCGGCTGACCGAGGACGGCGTCTCCGGGTTCGTGTCGGGCCCAGCAGGCGGCGGGGCGGCCGTGGGGGCAGCGGCCGGCGGCCGTGTCGGTGGCGCGTCGGGCGTGGCAGGGGTCGGGCCGGCAGTCGCAGCGCTTCCGGTCCCGGCAGGTGTGCTTGCGAACCGTACGGACGTGGACCGGCCCGAAGGAAGGGGCGGTGAAGGTGGGGAACACGGCCGGGTGTTGGGCGACGGTGTCGGGGACGCCTTTGCCGCCGACGAGGCCGGCGCGCAGGAGCTGGTACGCGTCGCGTTGGTAGGTGTGGGCGCAGGACGGGCAGACGGTGGCGCGGCGGTTGCCGCAGGGGGTGTAGATGACCGCGTCGGGCATGCCGTCGGTGTGTCGCTGCTCGACGACCCGGCCGGTGGCAGGGTCGACGGTGAGGAGCTGCCCGGCGAGGCGAATCGGGCGGGTACAGCCGGCGGCGGCGCGGACGTGTTCGATCCAGCCGAAGTAGTCGGGGCGGGTGGCGCGTGCGAAGGCGGCCCCGGCGGCGGTGTAGTCGTAGACGATGGTGTCGGCGTTCGAGCCCACCCCCCGGGCCGAAGCGCGGGGGGTGAGGTCCAGCGTCGAGGCCATCAGGCCGCAGCCCCGTCCGGGGTGCGGATGGTGATGGTGCGTTCGGTGACGATGACCCGGCAGGCGCCGCACTGGCGCTTGGCCGGCTCGTGCCGGTGGCAGGGAATCTGGACGGTCTGTTCGCCGCAGCGGACGGTGACCGGTGCCCGGCAGGGACCGCCGGGGATGACGTCGACGACGGTGCGCCGGATGTCGTAGGGGTGCCCGTCCGGGTGGACGGGGCAGATGTGGGTGATGTGCTCGATGTCAACGAGGTAGATGGTCATCGGACACCACCACCGGTCAGGGTGGTGAGGAGCTGCCCGGCGGCGGCCGGGGTGACATCGAGCCGGTCGGCCAGCTCGACCGAGGTGATCGGTGACCCGGTGTTCTGCTCGTGCTGCACGGCGGCGAAGCGGGCCATGGGCAGCAGGTGGGTGGGGACGTCGACCGGCTCCGGTGCCGGCACGGTGACGGGCTCCGGCTCGACGGCCGGGGTCGGCTCGGGAACCGGGGCAGGGGTCGGGGTGATGGCGGCCGGCGAGGCCGGTTCGGTGGTGACCTGCTCGGCCACCTGGACGTGAAGAGGCTCGGCCGGCTCGACGGCCGGCGGGGCAAGGTTGTCGCCCTTGACGGGGGCGAGGACGAGTTTCACCAGGGCCATGAACGCCAGGGCGGGAACGGCGGAGAGGAGCCACCCGGAGATGCCCGGCTTGGCGACCGCCAGTTGTGCGGCGAGGGAGAGCCCGGCGGCGGCGATGAGTAGGAACAGCGGGTAGCCGATGGGCGCACCGGCCCGGCGACGACGCCGGATGGTGAGGAGGCAGGCGATGGGGACGAGTTCGGAGATGACAGCGTTGGCCCAGCCGAACCACTGCCCAGTACCGGTGGGAGAGTTGGCGAGGGTCCAGTCTTTGACGTGGGTGAACGAAGCAGCCCCGGCGAAGCCGGCGACGGTGAGGAGGATGAGGACCAGGACGACGCCCTCGATGCGGGGACCTGCGGTCGGCTTCACTTCTGGTCACCCCCGGTCGGGTGGGGGGCGGTCCAGCCGCAGACGTCGCAGTCGTGGAAGCCGCAGTACTGGCAGCAGTCGCTGCGGTCGGTGGTGGTCAACAGGTTGTTGTCGGCGCAGTTGTAGTCGCCGCAGGGGCAGGGAACGGACATGGTCAGTGGCCTCCGTGGCAGTCGAGGCAGCAGCCGTAGCGGCGGGGGATGTAGTAGGGCTGGAGAAGCCCGCAGACGGCGCAGGTGCGCCGGGCGCGTAGGGCCTTGGTGATGGCTTCCCGTTGGGCGGGGGTGGCGGTGCGCTTGGGCTTGGCGTGGTCGAGGCGGTAGAGGTAGGCGACGCGCTTGCCGCGACGCCAGAGGATCTGGCAGACGGGTTCCTGTCCGGCGGGTCGGAGGCCGGCGGCGCGGAGTTGCCGGCGGGTGGCTAGGCCGTCGGGTGCCATCCGGTAGGGGTAGGTGGGCATGCCGTAGCGGCTGCCGGTCGGGTCGTAGTAGACGGTCATGAGCGGTCTGCCCAGCGTTGTTGGGCGGCCTGGCGGGAGATGCCGAGGCGGGAGCCGATTTCGGCCCAGGAGTAGCCGAAGGCCCGTAGGCCGATGACGGCGTCGCCGATGGCGCGGTCGAGGTCGGCGGAGAGGGCGACGAGGTCGCGGAGTGCTTCGACGTCGCCGGTGGCTACGCGACGGCCGTGGGCGCGGATGATCCGCCGGGTGAAGGCGGCAAACTGGTCGTTCTCGACGACCTCCCGGCGCTTCTGGGCCGGGACCGATGGCGTCAAGGACGCCTTGACGGTGCTCACCGGTTTTCACCCCCGGTGGTGTGGAGGCGGTCCCACTCGGTGGCGGCGTTCTCCAGAGCGGTGATGACCTGTTCGGCGGTGCGGGTCGGGTCGTCGTTCCAGGAGTAGGGGGAGGTGTGTTCGTCGAGGAGATAGCCGTCCTCGTCGATGAAGAACACGGGCGCGGTGGCGTCGAGGTAGACGGTCAGGATTCCGACGGTCTGGCGGAAGGTGACCTGGGTGTCGGGGTCGAGGCCGTAGAAGTGCTCGACCCGGTGGCCGGCGCAGGCCATGCCGATGGCCCCGACGGCGCAGGCCGGCGGGGTGAGGATGTCGATGGTGGGGGCGTAGTAGGTGCCCTGGTGCCAGCCATGCCGGCGCAGGTAGAGGGCAGCCATCCGGAGCAGGTCAGCAGGGGTGACCATTCCGGTGGCGGGTGGGTTTTGGGTAGCCTTCACGGCAGCCACGTCCTTTCAGAAGGGCTTGGTGGGAGGTCGGCGGAACCGGTCTGCTTTCCAGGGCTTGAGCCGGTTCCGTCGGCCGTTCAGTTGGTGCGTAGCCGCAGGTGGCGGCGGAATCGGGTGGGGTCGTCGGGCAGCGGTACGGGCGCGGAGGCGAAGACGAGAATCCCGTGATCGGCGGCCAGCTTCAGGAGCGTGGCGAGTTCGGCGGGCGTGCCGACGACGAAGCGGTTGACGTATCGGCTGGTCGGTCGCGGGGTGCGACGTGCGTGGATGCGCTGTAGCAGGCTCATGCGGCGGTCTCCCAGTCGAGTCGGGTTCCGGTGGGTGCGGATAAGCGGGTGGGGCGACGGGTCCAGGCGGCGTAGTCGGCGATGCCGGCGATCTGGGCGTCATCGAGGTAGGCCACCTTGATGCGGCGGGGAGTGCCGCCTTCGGCGATGAGGTAGGCCGCGCCCTGGTTGGTGGGGGCGATGTCGGTGGCGGTGTAGCCCTGTTCGGCCCAGCCGTGACCGAGGACGATGTTCGAGCTGTTCGGGGTGGTGCAGCGGAACGCGGCGCGGTAGCCGAACAGGTCCCGGAGACTGGTGGGGATGATGTCGAAGGACGGCCGCTGAGTCGCGGCGATGACGGGGATGCCGGCGGCACGTCCCCGGGCGACCAGGTCGCGGAGCAGGGCGACGAACTCTTCCTGTTCCTGCTTGCTGCCGATGGTGGCGGAGTAGAAGGCGATCTCGTCGACGAGGACCGTGATGACGGAGAGTCCGTCGAGGGCGGTGACCTTGCGACGCCCGTGGGCGCGTAGCCAGGCGTACCGGTTGTTCATCACCGTTTGCAGGCGTCGCAGGACGTCGAGGGCGGCGGTGATGTCGGGGCCGATGAAGGCATCGGCGCAGCCCTCCCACTGGCCCAGCTCGACGAGCTTGCCATCCAGCAGCACAAGGCGGGAGTCGACGGAGAGCGCGGCGTGAGCGGCGATGGTGTTGAGGAGGCCGGATTTGCCTCCGCCGGGTTCGCCTCCGGCGAGGAGGTTGCGGTAGGCCAGGGTGATGTAGACGTGCTGGCCGAACTCGTCGATGCCGATGAAGATCGGGTCGAACATCGACAGGCCAGGCCCCACCGGAATGCCGGCGGTCGGGGCGGATGCCGTGGTCATGAGTGCCCTCCTTGGGCGTTGGTGGGCGCGGGAAGCCACACGAAGGAGCCCGTAGGGCTCCCCGCGTCCGGGTTGGGGTGGGGTACGGGATCAGAGCCAGTCAGAGATGTCGTCGGCGTCCGACGACGGCGCGGGGGCCGGCTTGCTGCCGTTGACCGACGTGGCAGCCTGCTTCTTGGGCTGGACGGGCAGGGTGATGGGCGCTGCCTGGACGTCGGGCAGGTCCAGGGCGGTGGGGACGACCGGCGTCGGCCGGTCGGTGGCCGGGGCGTCGGGGTCGATGACGTCGGCCAGGGGAGACGTGACGGTTGCGGTAAGCACCTCGCGCCGCTTGATGTCGAACCGCAGGTACGCGGCGTTACCGTCCGAGGCCCGTTCGACCAGGACGGATGAGGCGTGGCAGGTAACGGCGATCTTGTCGAGACGGCCTTCCAGGTCCGCCAGGGACAGACCGGGCCGCAGGTAGACCCAGACCCGTTCACCGACCGGGGTCGGTGCGGCCCACAGGATCAGCGGGAGGGAACCCGACTGGTTGGCGATGATGAACTGCGCGAAGCACACCCGCAGCCGGTGGCGCACGATCAGGCACCACACCCAGGCGACGACCTGGCGGCGAAGGGCAGGAACAGCGGCCGGAACACCGAGGACGACGGCGACGACGGCCAGAGTGACCAGGGTCGGAGTGTGGGTGACGAGCTGTACCCAGCCGGTGAGCAGCAGCACGGCCAGGACGATTTCCGGGGTCCACCACCACAGCAGCCGCAGCACCGGCCAGATGCGGACCAGCAGCCAGGCCAACGCGCCACACGGGACGCTGACGGCCGCGCCGATGAACAGCGCGATGATCGGGTGTACGTAGGCAGCGGCCACCACGGCAGCGAGTACGCCGATGATGACCGCAGTGAGGATGAACGCCATACGAGCGTTCCGGGCCGACGACCGGTGAACCT
Source organism: Micromonospora sp. CA-111912 (assembly GCF_050948415.1). Taxonomy (NCBI): domain Bacteria; kingdom Bacillati; phylum Actinomycetota; class Actinomycetes; order Micromonosporales; family Micromonosporaceae; genus Micromonospora; species Micromonospora sp. CA-111912. Next base: position 4,255,414 of record NZ_CP192007.1, on the reverse strand, counting down.
TGGCCTCGATGACCGTCACGGTTCCGGTTGACTTCCGCCCGAACGAGCGGCGAGGGCTAGACTTGGACACGACGAGTCCTCCCAAGTACGAGTTGGGTCGGATGAGTTGGAGGGCACGGGGTCGGCAGATGTAGGAGTCGGACCGACCCCGCGCCACTCATGCGGGGGATGCCACCACCACAGGTGGTGACGGGCCGGGAATGTAGGAGTCGGAACCACTCCCGGACCTTGGAACTCAGATCAGCGGACCGTCAGGCCGCTTCGTGCGAAGACACCAGAGGCTCACACAGCACGGTGAGCGAAGAACCTCACTTTGCCGCCGATGCACCAGCCTTCGGCTTCAGCGAGATGGCACGGAACGCGACGCCGTTACGCCCGTTGGTCGCCCACGGAATGGCCTCCAACTGCTCGACAGCGACGAGCTGTCCCACCGTCACGCCCGGCTTCTCTCCCGCCGTGGTGATGGTGATGATCTCGCCACCGGTCTCGTCGAGCACGAAGACCTGGGTGGACCACATGAGCCGGCCAGTGTTCTTCTCCGACCGCTGGTTGCCGTTCTGGTCGTTCTTCGGCTCCGGGTCCCTCGTCACCTGAACCTGCTTGCTCTGGGTGTCCACGTACAACTTCACAACAAACCTCCTGTGTCTCGGGCCAGGTAGTGAGCTTGTCCCCGGTGGACTTCTTGCTCTTGGCCTCTGCGGTAAAGACTCCCGGAAAGCGGGGGACAACCCATCCGATGGGCTGGACGACTATGGGACGTCTCAGCTACCTTGTAGTCGTCCCGAAGTCGTCCCTTGAGGAGTGTCCGATGCCGAACGACCGGCTACGCGATGCCATCCTGCGCAACGGCCTGACCCCTGTCGCCGTGGCGGAGCGGATCGGGGTCGACGCGAAGACCGTGGAACGGTGGATCACCCAGAATCGGACGCCGTATCCACGTCATCGGCACGCCATCGCGGCGATGGTGCGCGAAGACGTCCCATATCTCTGGCCGGAAGCGGTGACCCCGGAACGGGCATCGAAGATCGGGCAGAGTGAGATGGTCCAGCTTTACTCCCGGCGTTCCTCGGTGCCAAACGACCTGTGGCGTCGGCTGATCGAACGGGCCGAGCAGCGCATCGACGTGTTGGCCTACGCCGGCCTTTTCCTCGTGGAGCAGGACCCGATGCTTGTCGACGTCCTACGTCAAAAGGGCCTTGACGGTGTAACGGTGAACATCCTGCTCGGAGACCCGACGAGTGAAGCGATCGAGCGAAAGAGCGTCGAGGAGGGTGCGCCCGGCGTGATGGCCGCGAAGATTCGGCAGGTTCAGCAGTACTACAACCGGCTTGATAGTGCGCCGGGGGTGAACGTGCTCTACCACGACACGACCCTGTACAACTCGATCTACCGCTTCGATGAGGAGATGCTGGTCAACATGCACGTCCTCGGTATCCCAGCGCCACACGCGCCCGTCATACACCTACGCAAGCTCAACGGCGGCGACCTGTTCCGCACCTACTCCGACAGCTTCGACCGAGTCCTGTTGGCCTCGATGCCCCGACCCGGCGACGAGGTGGCAGCCTAGAGACATGGCGAGAACCGAGCACTACCACGACCCGAACGCGCCGAAGGCCAACAGCATCGTCGTCGCCGTCTCCGTCTTCGTCCGGGACGAGCAGGCCCGGGTGCTGCTTATCCGGCGCACCGACAACGGCCTGTGGTCCCTGCCCGGTGGTGGCCAGGAGATCGGCGAAACGGTCGCCGAGACGGCAGTCCGGGAGACCCGCGAGGAGACCGGCATCAGAGTCGAGGTGACCGGGATGGTCGGCGTCTACTCCGACCCCGATCACGTCATCGAGTACTCAGACGGCGAGGTACGGCAACAGTTCTCGCTCTGCTTCCGCGCCGTACCGGTCAACGGCACCCCGACCCCGAGCGACGAGTCACACGAAGTCCGGTGGGTAGCCCGCGACGAGCTGGCCGCGCTCGACATCCACCCGTCGACCCTGCTCCGCATCACCCACGGCTACGAGGAACGCCCCGAGCCCTACATTGGCTGACGAACACCGCCGGCAAGTCGCTGTTGAGTCCGTTGCACAGCGGCGACCATCTCCGGTTCCGCCCGACCGATGAACCGGGTCACCAGGTGCTCCGCCCCGTACCGTGACCGGATCTCCGCCAGCCGCTCCAACACCTCGAAGTCCTGGCCGTCCGGTCCGGTCGTCATGTCCGAGAAGCAGAGCCCGTCGGTCACTGCGGTTTCCTCCCGAGGGAACTCGGCGGTCAGGACGTCACCGAGCCCACGTTCCTCCGCTTCCAGCCACGCGCAGGAGTGATGAGCCACCAGGGCAGCAATCCGCTCGTTGAACCGCTCACGGCGCAACCAGCGCCCACCGTCGAGGGAGTGAAAGCCGGTGTCGACCAGATCGGGGCTGTAACCCACGTCATGCAGCCACGCCGACGCCACGAGCACCGCACGATCTTCGGCCGGGACCGCCGTGCTGATCCGGTCCGCCTTGGCAGCGACTGCCTGGACGTGACTCCACCGGCGAGGCAACGGTGTCTCCAACAGGTGTCGCGCAACTTCCCGAGCGGTATCGACGAGGTCGGCCATCCCGCCAGAGTACGGAGCGACCCGCTCCGCGCACCATCCCGTGTCCAGTCACCGACTGGGCGAGGGCGGCCGGTTGCCGGCGATGTGGTTCAAACTTTCTGTACGTCTTCAAGGCGGCCCTTGACGGGCCGCACGCGCCGCCGCCAGGGCGCGCGCCCGTCGCTCCGCTGGCGCTCCGACTCCGGCCACGCAGGACGCCCGGCGGCTGGCGCGGAGGGCGGGTAGCCCGGTGGGCCGCCGGATGACGACAGGCCGTTGCTCGGTGGGGTGGTGGGCCGGCAGCCGGCCGGGCCGCGCGGCGAGCACCGCGCGGCGTAGGGGAGCGCACGCCGGTCCGTCGGCGGCTGTCGGGTGGGTGGCGGGGTTGTGGTTACTGCGCCTCCGGCGGGGGCGCTCCGGCTCCAGGATGGCCGGGGGTCCCGTCGGCGGCTTGCGGTCCGTGGGTGGTTGCGGTGGGAGCCATCCCGCCTGCCGTCGACCCGGGCGAGCCGAGCAGACCACCGCCCGACCCGCCAGCGTCCGTACGAGCCGTCAAGGCCGTCTTGACGTGGCGGGCCGGGCGGCGGCCCGCTCCACAGGAGTGCGGGTCGACGGCAGACGGGATGGCACCGCACAATGGGAGCTTCGCGGCGTTCCAAGATGCACTGGCCTTGTTCCTGGGTAAGACCCGACATGCGAAATGGACCGGAATGACTGTCGAAAGCTGGGGAACGACGTATCTGGCTGGGCCAGGCGTGGCCGGAGGTACCTGGTGGCCGGTGGGAAAACATGTAGTTGAACATGATCGTTTGAAACAAATGCTTGCTCTGTCTGCTAGGCATCACGCGAGACAAGCGATCGAGTTGTTTGCTAATGATGACCAAGACGGCCTTACTCAGGCTGCCGTCAGTGCGGGCTGCGCCGTGGAGTTGCTTGCCAAAGCATTTATTGCCAGCGTTGAACATGGACTGCTGGCCGAAAAAGGCGACCGGGATACGATTCTCATTCTTTCCGGAAATGCGAACTTGGCTTCTGCTCGAATCGCTGAGATGAAGACGGTTGGCGCGTTGGAGGCTTTGAAGCTCGCCAAGCATCTTCATCCATCTTTATCTTTCAACGTCCAGTCTGACCAGGTAGTCTTGCGGGTCCGGAATGCGGCTGCCCATATGGGGATAGTTTTGCCGGACGAGTTGCGCGCGGCCGTTGCGGTGATGTGCCGTCTCGTGGACGGATTGCTAGCCGCCCTGTCTCTAAAACGTAATGACTACTGGGGTAGTCACGCGGTTGGAGTGGTTGACGAGATCCTTGACGTAGCCAAGAGTGAGGTTCGGCGCATTGTTGCCGCCAAAATTGCTGCCGCTGAAAGACGATTTGCCGGCCTGGTTTCCGGGCTTGATGCGGCGGGTAGAGTAGTCGTTGTTGCTGCCTTGTCTCGGCGTAGTCCATATATGATTGGTGACCACAACGAGCCTCAAGTTTGCTCTGCCTGCAAACAGCAAGGATGGCTAGTCTGTCACGTTGATGAAGGTCAGCCGGAAGTCGAATATGGCGATGACGGAACTCAGTATGCCTTTGCGTCGAGGACAGCCTACCCAATTATCTTCGAATGCCCGGTTTGCGAACTTGAGTTGGAAGAGGATGAGTTGGCTGAGTTCGACTACCCTACAGAGATCGAGCTTGAGCCCAACAATGACCCTTATTCGGATTACGAGCCAGACGAGGATTGGTTCCGTGACCGATAACTCAATCTGCCGCCACCGTGGCGATATGACGGTGCCCTTGGGCCGAGACTTGACGAGCGCTGGGTGACGACCGGGGCTGCCAACGCCGGACGCTTGCGGACGATGGTGGGCCGTGATGCAGAGGTCAACACCGGTCTGCAGCGGCACGCCGGCGGGCACAAGCTAAGCGCTTCCTGGCTGACTCGCCAGGCAACACAGCTACTACGGTGCGTATCAACCTGATTTCCAAGCTGACAGTCCGGCGAGGCCTCCGGACACCGGTGGTCCTGTTGCTGTCGACAGCAACGGTGACAGCAACAGGACTGAACATCGGGGGCCAGCGACGGAGGGCTACGGATCAGCGCCCGACGTCAGAGACGTGCGCAGACGCGCCCGGACGGAGCGCCCAGAACTTACAAGCGAGGGGTCGGGAGTCCGAGGGAGCCTCAAGATCATGCCGTTTCCAGGCCGTCAGAGGTGGACCAGAAGCAACGAACGTTGACCACCGGCCACCAACGAACGGGCAGCTCAGACGGCATCTTGTCCGTGTTGATCTACTACGCACTCACCCTCGATCAATACAACGCCAAGTGACGTCTTAACCCTGCCTGAGGTGCGCAAACGCTGCCCCGGCGGCTGTCTGGGCCGTCGGGGTCGGTCGGGCCGTGTCCGAAGGCGGCGTCGATCGGCCGGCGGGTGCGGTCCTCGCTGGTCGGCAGCAGGTGGGTGTAGACCCGCAGGGTGAAGCCGGGGTCCGCGTGGCCGAGGTACAGCGACAGGGCCTTGATGTTCTCGCCTGCGTCGAGCAGGACCGAGGCGCACGTGTGGCGAAGGACGTGCATGCCGTTCTGCCGGGTGTTCTCGACGCCGGCCGCCCGGATCGTCGGCTTCCAGACGTTGGCGTTAAACGATGGCCGGCTGAGCGGGTCGCCGTTGGCGGTGCTGAGGTAGACCGTGACCGTCCGGGGCTCGCCGCCGGGGGTGCCCCACGGCAGGGTGACCGGCACGGGGCCGACGGTCTTGGCGTGCTCGCGCAGGCGGGCCGCAACGGCGTCGGGTAGACGCCTCTACGAGGTCGGGGAAGCGGTCTAGGCCCGGGGCCGGCTACCGGCGAACTGGTTCAAACTTTCTGTACGTCTTCAAGACGGTCCTTGACGGGGGCCGCACGCGCCGCCGCCAGGGCGCGTGCCCGTCGCTCCGCTGGCGCTCCGACTCCGGTCACGCAACACGCCCGGCGGCTGGCGCGGACAGCGGGTAGCCCGGTGGGCCGCCGCATGTCGACAGGCCGTTGTCCGGTGGGGTGGCGGGGCCGGCAGCCGGCCGGGCCGCGCGGCCAGCACCCGCGCGGCGTAGGGGAGCGCACGCCGGGTCCGTCGGCGGCTGGCGGGCCGGTGGCGGGGTTGCGGTTACTGCGCCTCCGGCGGGGGCGCTCCGGCTCCAGGATGGCCGGGGGTCCGTCGGCGGCTTGCGGCCCGTGGGTGGTGGCGGTGGGAGCCATCCCGCCCGCCGTCGACCCGGGCGAGCCGAGCAGACCGCCGCCCGACCCGCCAGCGTCCGTACGAGCCGTCAAGGCCGTCTTGACGTGGCGGGCCGGGCGGAGGCCCGCTCCCCCGTGGGCGGGTCGACGGCAGACGGGATGGCAAACGCCGGTTGCGTTCACATTAAGGCTGGATACTCCTACCATGAATCAGAGCTGGCCGGTTCTTCTCGTCGCCGTGCTTGGTGTAATCGGCACCCTCGGGGCCGCTATTTCGACCCAGGTTCTTACCACTCGTCGTGAGGATCGTCGGTGGAATCTAGAGCGCGAACGAGAGCAAGCACGCTGGGAGCGTGAGCGGGTAGACCGAGCGGTGCAGTGGCAGCGAGAGGATGATGCTCGCCATCATGAGTCCCGCGAAGAGACCTACAAGCGATTCATGCAAGTGCTTTGGACTTGGGGTCGGGAAGCAGCTTCGATTAGAAGCATAATCGAGCCTGGACACGGGCATTTATTCATCTTGGATACTGACAAGCTTTACCAGGATGGCGTGGAGGCCGTAGATATTGTAGCGGAGTTGGAACTCGCGGCCTCCGCATCAGTCCGAGATTCCGCCCGCGAGTGCTGTGAGATTATGTCATGCTTTGTAATCGAATTGGATGGAATGCTTCCGCTGCCAGAGAATGCCGATGGGCTGGATGTGCTGCTTAGCCTGCACGACGCTTATAAGATGATTGCTAGGAAGACCGTCGAATTGATGCGCACTGATCATGGTCTTGTGTCTCTGGCCAAGGTCGATCCATATGTGGTGCCCAGTGCTCGGCCTAGTTCACCAGCGCCGTTCGGCTAGGTTGCCGATCGGTTCGGGCGCTCTGGGCTGGGTGCCTGGCTGGGTTACGAGGGAGGTGACCTACGCCGGAGGCCCATGGACGTTCACGGACCGGTCCGGCAGCTCAGATCCACTGTGCACCAGGTTATTAGCGGCTGATTGTTTCTTCACGCCGAAGGTGTCGGCGTGCCCGGTGCGTGCCCGACGTAGCGGTCAACACTGGTGATCAGCGGTAGAGGGGCGACGGCAAACCGGACTCTTTGTGCTCCGTTGCCAGCTTGTAAGGTCGCGGAGGGTGTAGATCAACGCGATCCCCAAGCTGAGGATCCGGGCCGCCTACGATGATGTCCGTGCCTCACTGGTCTGAGACTGCGCGCGTTGCTGAGGAGCTGGGCGATTGGGACCGAGTAATCGCGGTGGTAGGTGCTGCTGCGGAGTGCTACAGCACCGACTACGAGCGCCATAACGCACACCTGTGGCACATGGATCTGCTCGACCGCGCCGGGCTTCACGTCGAGCTGGCGGCACTCGGCCAACGCGATGTGCACGCTCGCAGGCGGCTAAACCGGCTGCTGTACGAGGAAGGCCGAAGTGAGGACCTGCGGCAGCGGGCACGGTCCGGAGATGATGGAGCGCGTTTTCTCCTCGGCCGCCTGGTCGAAGACCGGGATGGGGCGAGCGCCGAGGATGTGGGTGACTAACTGAGTGACAATCGAGGCGGACCGGCGCGGACACCGGTGGACGATGGCGGACCGAGAGCCCAGGGTACGACGGGAGAAGGGGCAGGTTGGCCCAGCTTGATCGTTGCCTGGCGGTCAAGGAGTAACCGGGGTGTGAACCGTCGGCCCTGTTGCTGTCGACAGCAACGGTGACAGCAACAGGGCCGGACGTCGGGGACCCGCAACGGAGAGCGGCGGATCAGCGCCCGACGTCAGAGACACACGCGGACGTGCCCGGACGGAGCGCCCAGAACTTACAAACGAGGGGTCAGCTCGGCCGGTTTCGGCGTCGGTGTGAGCCAGGCGAGGGGTTGGCCGGTCAATGCTGCGTCGGCGAGGTGGTGGGCGGAGTTGGTCTTGAGCGCAGCGCGGCTGCTGTCGATCCAGCGTTGGACGTTGTCGATGCCCTGGTGGTGGTACTCGACGGCTTGGACGAGGCATTCGAGTTTGTCGGCGTCGCGGGCGACGATGGCTTCGAGGGTTTCGCCGGCTTCGTATTCGGTGACGGCGGCGGTGATGGTGTCGGTGACGGCGGGTGGGCAGTCGGCGACCTGGTCTGCGGTGATGGTGGTGTTGGGTGCGGCGGTGAGGTAGCGCTTGGCGATGTGGGGCAGGTCGGTGGTGCGGGTTTCCTGGGTGTCGTGCAGGACGCAGAGCATGGTGACCCGGGCGGGGTCGGCTCCTTCCATGGCGGCGAGGATCATGCCGATCAGGGCGGTGCGGTGGGAGTGTTCGGCGATGGTTTCGGGGTGCTTGACTCCGGCGAACCACCAGCCGGTGCGAGCGGCGCGTTTGAGGACGCCGGCTTCGAAGATGAACCTTATCGCGGCGGCGTGCTGGTCGTCGCTCATCTGCCCGTCCCTGTGCCGGTGATGCCCTCTGTCCGCAGGCTGTAGACGATAGAGGTTAGTTCCTGGCGGGACTGCGTGGAGATCCGGTTGCTGTCGAGGATGGCGACGGCGCAATCGGCGAGGGCTTGCCCGGTTGCGGGGTGGTCGTGGACGAGTCCGCGTCGGGCGGTGAGCAGTGCCCACAGGTTGTGGATGTTGAGGTCGATGAACGGGTGGTTGGCGTCGAGGCGTTCGATCAGGTGCCGCAGAAGCCGGGGGCCGCGCCAATCGTCGATGGTGGTGGGCATGAAGGAGTCGTCGGGTTGGCGGTAGGGGATTTCGCCGACCCAGTAGGCGGAGTAGTTGAGGGCCGCGCGTTGGCAGGCGTCGTCGGGGTGCGCGCGGGCGATGAAGTCCCGTAGTGGTTCGGGGTCTCCCTGGTTGGCCAGGGAGGTGACTATGGAGCGGGCGTCGGGCCACATCGGTGACCAGGTGTGAAAGGCGGTCATCCGGTGGGTTTTGCGGGCCTTGCTCTGGGCGAGCCAGGCGGCGGAGGAGCCCGTGGGGTCCATGCCGGCGAGAAAGCATGCCTGCCGGTGCAGCAGCACGTTGGGGCGGCGCTGGGCTGCGGCGCGTTCGGCCAGGACGTGCAGGCTCGCGAAGAAGACGCGCTGTTCCTCAGCCCGCAGGGTCGGACCGGTGGCGACCGGGCCGCGTCGACGGTGGGAGTCGGCAGGCTTCTGATGAAGGTGGGTGTCTGGCCGAGGACCGCCCAGAGGATCAGGTCGGCCAGCCGGTGAGTGAGCACCGTACAGCCGAGGGGTTGCTCGGCGATGTCTGCCCGCTCGATCTTCGGGCCTAGCAGGGCGGCGAGGACCGTGTCGGCCTCGACGGCGTCCGCGACGGCGTCGAGTAGTACCGGATTCGCGCCGAGGCTGCCGAGCCGGTGCCGGACCCTGACGGCCTGGCCGAACGGGACAGCGAGGAACGGTCGCCGTCCTGACTCCCAACTCTGGACGGTCGCGCGATCGACGCCGAGTTCCACGCCGAGCTGTTCCTGGGACAGGGGGATGGATTCCCGAATCAGCTTCAGCAGGTAGCCGGTCACATCGCCGCGCGTCGGGGCGGATCGTTCGAACGGTGCCATCGCCATCCCTACGGTGACCGGCAGTCGACGTTTCTCGTCGCGGACTGCGACGTGGGGTGACTCCTGACCAGCTTATTCGTACTGCGGGTGAGTTCAACGCGCGTCGCCGTGATCGTAGCGTCACGGTTACCGAATGTGCCAGGTCTGATCCGTGTGAGTAAGGGCCGGGCCTTTGCTGAGGGAAGGTGATGTTCAGTGACGACACACGAACCCGTCCCGCCGTCATGGGCACCCGCTGGGGCGCTTCACCACCGGTTCCTTGGGTGGGCCGGATGACCTCCATCCCGCCAGAGGCTCTGCCGGTCGGGCGTCGGGTGGCGTACTGGCGCGGGCGGCGGAAGCTGTCGCAGCAGATGTTCGCCGACCGGCTGGGTAAGTCGAAGAGCTGGGTGGACAAGGTCGAGCGCGGTGTCCGCTCCCTGGACAAGGTGTCGACCATCCAGGAGGTTGCCACCGTCTTGCGCATCGACACGGCAGTACTGCTCGGTCGGGACGTTCAGCCCGCCGAGGTGACCGAGCGGACCGCGGAGGTCGAGCGGATCCGGGCGGCGCTGTCCCGGTACGAGATTCCCCTCGGCCGACCCGGAGGCAGCCGGCCGGTGCTGCCGGCTGTCCAGATGGCCCGCCAGGTCGCGCACGCCTGGACGACCTTTCAGCACGCCCGCTATACACACGTGGTCGACCTGCTGCCGGAGTTGCTGGCCGACGTCGAGCGCGCCCACGACACTGATCCGGTGGCGGGTCGGGTGCCGCTGGTGGAGGCGTACCGGATCACCGCGTCGCTGTTGGTCAAGCTGGGTGCCCCGAACCTGGCGTGGCTTGCTGTCGACCGGGCGATGATCGCTGCCACGGGTGACCGAGTGTTGGTGGCCGCCGCAGCGGTGCAGCTCGGTCAGGTGCTGCGCGCGTCTGGGCAGGTGCGGGTGGCGAAGTCTGCGATGCTGGCCGCCGCCTATCGGATCGCCCCACCGGTGATCGAGTTCGGCCTACCCCCGGAGTTGTCTCTGTGCGGAACACTGCTCCTCCAGGCGGCGTTGGCCGCCGCCCGCCACGGGGACGACGCGGTGGTGGCCGAACTGCTCGACGAGGCCGCCGCCCTGGCCGCCCGAGTCGGCGACGGGCATGACCACCACCGCACCGGGTTCGGGCCGACGGCGGTGGAGTTGGCCCGGGTCGCCGCAGCGGTGGAGTTGGGCGACGGAGGGGACGCCGTGGCCTGGCACGAGAAAGCGACCACCCGGGACGGCTGGCGGTGGCTACCCGCCGAACATCGCGCCGCGCACCTGATCGACGCCGCCCGCGCCTATCTCCAGGCCGACGACCCGATCAGCGCCGGCCGGATCCTGATGGAGGCCGACCGCGTTGCGCCGGCCGAGATCCGCCACCGACCAGCCGGCCGAGACCTGCTCGCCCAAGTCGTCCGCGACCCCACCGCCCCAACGGCGCTCATCCACCTCGCCGCCACCCTCGGGGTGGGCTGAGGATGACCGCGCCGTTCCTCTCCCTGGCCCAGATCCGCAACCGGCTCATCCTTACCGCCCGCTGGGTCCTCCGCGACCATCAACCCCGACCCGACGGCCGCTGCCCGATCTGCCGGACGGCAAACTGCCCGGTGGCCACCGCCGCCCATGACGTCCTCCGCGCAGCCAAGCAAGTACAGCTATGGAGTACAGCAACTCACCCGACCGAAACCGACCGCGACGACCCCCCAGCAGGCCGGATGACCTCGGACGACACCCGATCCGACCGGCTCGCCGGGGCCTGTCTCAAACAACATTCGGCTCTGTCTCACATTCGGTGGTGACGGAGGGTGTTGGTTAGCCGAGCAGGATTCGGTGTCGTAGGAGGGCGAAGCCCGCGCGTCCGTACATCTGTCGCTTGATCATTTTGGTTTTGGTGTTGACGCCTTCGGTGCCGCCGTTGTGGAAGGGGGACGTCAGGGCGGCGTTGACGGCGTCGCGGTCGAGGCCGAGGCCGCGGGTGAATGTGTGTAGGTGGGGCAGGTCGGTGGTCTTGACCTCGGCGATCCACGTGTCGATCCGGTCGTCGTTGCCGTCTGTGGGCTTGAGTAGCGCGGCGAACGAGCCGATGAAGGCGGCCAGCGCGGTCATCTGCGGGCAGGCGCCGGTGAGGGCGTCGATGAGTGTCCGTTGGTGTTCTTTGAGCTGGTCGGGGGCGGTCAGGAGGTAGCGGGTCAGTCGCCTGGGTGATAGTGCTGGGCGGTCGGCTTCGACGCGGCCTTGGGTGATGTAGCGGTAGAGCAGGTTGAGGGTGCCGGTGTAGCCCAGTTGCTTGATCTCGGTGAGGAGTTGGGTGGCGCCGATGGCGGGGTCTTGTTGGCGGCGGCGGCGTAGGTGGTCGCGGTAGGGGTCGACGAGGGTGGGCCGGTATTGCGGTGCGCGGACCAGGCGTTCGGGTTCACTGATCCGGGCGTACCGTTTGACGGTGTTCAGGCCGAGGTTCAGCCGGCGGGCGCATTCCAGCAGGCCGACGTCCTTGTTGAGTAGGTCGTGGATCTGCTGCCACCGCTGCCGGGTGGTCACCGTCCGTTTGCCTTCCTGTGGCGGCGGCCCAGCGGTGGCCCAGCATGAGCTGTGCGCGGTGACTTCCTTGCGTACGGCTTCGGCGAGGTTGTGCCACAGGTGCCAGCGGTCCGCGACCTGCAACGCCTCGGGCAGGGCGCGGCGGACCGCTTCGGCGTAGGCGCCGGAGGAGTCCCGGCACACCACCTCGACACCGGGATGCTCACGCAGCCACGTCTGGAGCGTTGCGGCCTTGCGGTCGGGCAGCACATCGATGCGTTCACGGGTGACCGCGTCGATCAGGACGGTGGCGTAACGCTGACGACGGCGCAACGCGAAGTCGTCGACCCCGAGCACGCGGGGCACCCGCCGCTCGGGCAACGGTAGGCGCAGCAGCGCCCGCAAGGCGGTGTGCCGGGACAGGACGATCATCGCCAGGGCCGACAACAACCGAGCGCCTCCCCGACCGGCCAGCTGACGCACCACCGCACCGACCTGGGAGATCAGCCGGGGCGTGCGGCGCTGGTAGCGGTGCAGAACTCCCGGAAGCTGTTCCCGGAACGTCTGACGGCAGCCCCGCGTCGGGCATACCAGCCGACGTATACGCACCCGGACCACCACCGGCCGGGCATCGACCGACACGTCCGCGAGGGTCCGCTGGTGATATCTGTGCACCCGGCCCGTCACGGCCGCGCAGCCCGGGCAGGCCACCGGCACCTCGGGAGTCCGAGCCCGCACCAGGATCCGTTCGCCCTCGTCCGTCACGTCGTCGATCACCAGCGGCAACAGCCCCGAGAACACCATCTTCGTAAGATCATCGATCTTGCACACACGTTCTCAACGACATCGACTACCTTCGGTCACCACCGAATGTGAGACAAAGCCGCTAGATCCACAGACCCCGATGCCGCGTCAACCCTGCCCGGAAAACTCATCGGTGGATCAGGGCTGAGGGAACGGGATGTCGCGGGTGCCTTGTGGTCGCTGCTGCTGACCGGATTATTTCCGTAAGTGGTGGCGGTAGCGGCCGGGGGCGAGGCCGTGTTCTCGTTTGAATGCTTTGGCGAAGGCGAATTCGGAGGTGTATCCGGTGCGCTGCGCGATGGTCTGCACTGGTTTGTCGGTGTCTCGTAGCAGCTGTGCGGCCAGGGTCATCCGCCACCAGGTCAGGTAGCCCAGCGGCGGTTTGCCGACCAGTGCGGTGAACCGGCGGGAGAAGGCCGCGCGGGACAGTCCGGCCTTCGTGCCGAGCGCTTCGACTGTCCAGTGCCGGGCGGGTTCCTGGTGGATGTGGTGCACGGCGGTGGTGATCGCCGGGTCGCGCAGTGTCGCCGCCCATCCGGTGGCCGGGCCGTCGTCGGTCTGCTCGTCGAGCCAGGCCCGCAGGATGTAGAGCAGCATCATGTCCAGCAGGGCCGACACGACAGCTTCGGTTCCGTGGTCGGGGTTGGCGATCTCGTCGCCGAGCAGGTTGACGGCAGCGTGTAGCGGCGTGCGGTGGCCGAGACGTGCCGGCAGGTGGATGACCTCGGGCAGCTCCTCGAACAGCGGATGTGGCCGGGTTCGGTCGAGCGTGTATGCGCCGCACAACAGAACCGTCGTGGCCCTCTCGCCGTCGTCGGCGTTCGGCGCCATCTCCCGCAGGGCGGCCGAGGGTGCGCCCGCCAGGGGCGTCGACAGACTGTCGGCTAGAGCGTGCCCGCAACCGTGTGGCAGGCACACCACATCGCCCACGCTCAGGGCGATCGCGGCGCCCTCTGCGGGGATCAGCCAGCACGTCCCTTCCAGCACCACATGGAAGCCGGCCCCGGAGAACGGCTCGGCCCGCACTCCCCACGGAGCGTGCTTGCGGATCTCGACGGAGTGCGGGCGCCCCGTGCGCATGACACCGATCGCATCACTGAGCACATCCATCCCCAGATCGTATCGCCTACCAGCCTTCCACAAGACGATCAGACATGAACCGAAGACGGTGAGCCATGGAAGGCGGCTCCTGATCTTCATACGCTGAAGACGCCAAACAGATTGCCCTATGGGTCTACCAGAAGGACAGAACATGAGCCTGTATGACGCGATTGCGACTGCGACCGGCCGCGACGGCCGCGCGTTCAGTTCGGACGGCAAGTTGAACGTTGACCTGGCCCTGCAGAAGGAGCTGGGGGGCACCGGCGACGGCACCAACCCCGAGCAACTCTTCGCGGCGGGCTATGCGGCCTGCTTCGCCACCTCCATGCAGCTGGTGGCGCAAAAGAAGAACATCGACGTCTCGGGCATGTCGGTCACCGCCGAGGTCGGTCTCGTCCCCAACGGCCAGGGCGGTTTCAAGCTCGAAGTCACCCTGCGGACGAAGCTGCCGCAGAGCCTGCCCCGGGAAGCCGGTCGTGAGCTCATCGAGGCCACCCACCAGGTGTGCCCGTACTCCAACGCCACCCGCGGCAACATCCCGGTCGAGCTGCTCGCCGAGTAACCGCCGCCTGCAGACCGCCGCCTGGACCGCGACCGCCGGAGTTTGCGATCCAGGTGGCGTCGTCTTCCCGGTTCCCCTACGAATCTGTACGAACAGCCCGAGTCGGAGCATGAGCATGACAGAAACATCTACCTCGTCCGCCTCCACGCTGGATCCCACCGAGAGCGGCGCTGGCGCCGCCACGGGCGGACGCGTCAGCAACGCGGCGCTGCTGCTGTTCGTCGTGTGCTCGGCGCAGTTCCTCGACGCGATGGACATCGCGACCATGGGCCCCGCCCTGCCGCAGATCCAACGGGAACTGGGCATGACGCCGGACGCCCTGCAATGGGTCGTGAGTGCCTACACGCTCGGCTTCGGCAGCACACTGCTGCTGGGCGGTCGGCTGGCCGACCTCTTCGACCGTAAGAAGCTGCTGATCGGCGGGCTGCTCGTGTTCGCCATAGCCAGTCTCGTCGGCGGCCTGACCGACGGGACCGCCGTTCTCGTGGTCGCGCGCCTACTCAAAGGCGTCAGCGCGGGCTTCACGGCCCCGGTAGCGATGGCGATCCTGCTCGACGCCTTCCGTGACGAGAAGGCTCGCAACCGCGCTCTCGGCGCGTTCCTGGCCATCACCACGGTCGGATACTCGCTCGGTCTGGTCCTCGGCGGCCTCCTCGCGGGCATCAACTGGCGGCTGGTGCTGTTCCTCCCGGCGGCGGCCGCCGCCATCGTCGTCGCCCTGGCCCTCGTCGCGGTGCCGGGCGGCTCCGGCCGGCAGGGGCGAACCCGGCCGCGGATCGACGTCGTCGGCGCGGCCCTGGTGACAGGCGGTTCCATCGCGCTCGTCTACGGGATCAGCCGCGCCGCGGCCGTCGGTTGGACCGACATCGCCGTCATCGGCCCGCTGGTGGCCGCGGCCGCACTGCTGGCAGTGTTCATCCTGGTCGAACGGGCACACCCGACCCCGTTGATCCCGCTCGCCATATTCACACGCCCCCAGCTCGTACGGGCCAACCTCTGCATCCTGATGTTCGGCGCCTACGTCGGCTTCCAATTCGTCCT
Organism: Micromonospora sp. CA-111912; assembly: GCF_050948415.1. Taxonomy (NCBI): domain Bacteria; kingdom Bacillati; phylum Actinomycetota; class Actinomycetes; order Micromonosporales; family Micromonosporaceae; genus Micromonospora; species Micromonospora sp. CA-111912. Next base: position 4,240,086 of record NZ_CP192007.1, on the reverse strand, counting down.
CACGCTCTACTACCAGGACGAGCTGGACTGGTCGCCCTTGCAGGCCGGACTGGCGTTCCTTCTCGGCGCGGTACTCACCGGCGCGACGGCTCGACACGCCGCCGTCGCCGTCACGAGATACGGACCCTGGCCGGTGGCGACCCTTGGTCTGCTCACGCTCGGCCTGGGCTACCTCGCCTGGGCCCTGTTCATCGGCCACACCAACCCGATGCTGATCCTGCTCGTGCAGCAGGTGCTCGGCGGCATCGGATTCGCGGCCGCCTACACGGCACTCAACATCGCAGCCGTCGGAGGCGCCCGCCAGGATGAGCAGGGCCTGGCGTCCGGCCTGTTCAACGCCGCCAGCCAGATCGGGGCCGGTATCGTGCTCGCGGCGATCACCACCACCTTCACCGCATACGCCGACTACGGGCTGGGCAGCTACCGCGCCGGACTGTGGACAATCACCGCAGTCTCCGCCGCGATCACACTGCTCACCGCCACCGGAATCCTCGCCAATCGCACGAAAGACCCGATTTCTTGACCTCCTATTCGACGCTCGAGCCTGCCGAACGCAACAAAGGCGCGGTACTCCACCGCTCGGCTGCCACCTCCTGGTGACGCGTGTAGTCAGGTGGCCGGTGCCAAGGACCATGCCACGCGCCTCGACACCGTCGTCGACGTCACGCTTACTGAGCCGAGCATGGACGCGTTTCGCCACGGCCTGCCTGCCGATCGCGGATCGCTCCGTATCGCCCATCTTCTACAGCGCCCTCGGGTTCTCAGCATTCGGTGACTTGGCCAACGATGCTCCGAAGCGGGACCGTGTGCGGACAGGCTGCCTTCCAGGCGCCATACCGGACGGACTCTGAACATGGCGGTAATCCACGACGTTCGAGCGCTGGGCACAGAGTTGGAGCGCTCCTACCATGCGTCCGTGCGTGGGCGGTTGAAGTTCCGCGTCGGTCAGATTGTCTACGCGGCGTTCTCCCTCGACGAGAGCGTGATGGGTTTCGCCTTCCCGAAGGAGGAGCGGGCAGCGCTCGTCGCGTGGGATCCACGCAAATTCCAGATGCCCTCGCCGTCGGAGCTGCGCTTCAACTGGGTCCACGCAGATCTTGCGTCACTGGAACCCACCGAGGCCCGCGAGTTCGTCGTCGACGCTTGGCGCATGGTCGTACCCAACAAGCTCTCTCGCGCCTACGATCTCGCGCATCCCAACGGCCCGGGCTGACGAACCCTGCCTGTAAACGACTTGCGGCTCGCTCAGCTGAGCAATTCTTGTGATCGCCAGAAAGTTCAAACCACGCGAGCTTCTCACGGAGACGGACTCACACGCCGCGATCGTCGCCAAGGCCGACTCCAAGATCTCCATGACGGCCCTGGTCGCGCTCTGGTCGCTTGCATTCGGCCGGGACATGCCCCACTGCCCAAAAGTTAAGGCGGGTTCATTCGGGTGTGTCGGGGCCTGTCTCGCTAAGAGGGCATCTGATCCGGGTAGTGGTTGATTCACGTTCGGTCGTGGCGATGGCGGATTTGGTTCGTTGATTGCGTCGTGGGTGTGAAGGGGCGTGGGTATCGGTCGGACTTGTCGGACGAGCGGTGGGCGTTGATCGAGCCGGTGCTGGCCGCGTGGCGGGCTGGCCGGGTGGGCTTGGGGATCAATCGGCCGGTGCATGAGCTGCGGGAGATCGTCAATGCGATCTTGTACGTGGCCAGGACGGGGGTTGCCTGGGAGTACCTGCCGCACGATTTCCCGCCAGCGAAGACGGTGTACGACTACTACGCCAAGTGGGAAGCGGACGGAACCACGCAGCGGATCCACGACTTGCTGCGGGAACGGGTCCGGGTTGCTCGAGGCCGCAGCGCAAGCCCTTCGGCGGTGGTCCTGGATTCGCAGAGTGTGAAGACCTCGAGCAACGTCGGTGAGTCCAGCCAGGGCATCGACGCGGCGAAGAAGATCAAGGGACGCAAGCGACACATCGCCACCGACACCCTCGGCCTGCTCCTGGCCGTAGTCGTCACCGCCGCGTCGGTGCAGGACTCCACCGCCGGCCGGCACCTGCTCGACATTGTCTCCGCGGACCATCCGGCCGTGGTCAAGGCATGGGTCGACGGCGGCTACAACACACGCGTACGTGGACACGGCGCCGGGCTCGGCATCGACGTCGAACGGGTGCCACGCCGCGCCGAGAAAGGGTTCCACGTCCAGCCCCGGCGGTGGGTCGTGGAACGGACCTTCGGCTGGCTGATGCAACACCGACGGCTCGCCCGCGATTACGAGACTCTTCCCCAGCGAGCGCGAGCGATGATCCATTGGGCCATGGCTAACACAATGAGCCGCTATCTCACCGGAGAATCCACCCTAACCTGGCGAAATGAAAGCCCTTAATCGGACTCACCTCGCCAAGCGGGATCAGATGCCCTCTAAGGGCTCTGTCTCACATTCGGTGGTGACCGAAGGTAGTCGATGTCGTTGAGAACGTGTGTGCAAGATCGATGATCTTACGAAGATGGTGTTCTCGGGGCTGTTGCCGCTGGTGATCGACGACGTGACGGACGAGGGCGAACGGATCCTGGTGCGGGCTCGGACTCCCGAGGTGCCGGTGGCCTGCCCGGGCTGCGCGGCCGTGACGGGCCGGGTGCACAGATATCACCAGCGGACCCTCGCGGACGTGTCGGTCGATGCCCGGCCGGTGGTGGTCCGGGTGCGTATACGTCGGCTGGTATGCCCGACGCGGGGCTGCCGTCAGACGTTCCGGGAACAGCTTCCGGGAGTTCTGCACCGCTACCAGCGCCGCACGCCCCGGCTGATCTCCCAGGTCGGTGCGGTGGTGCGTCAGCTGGCCGGTCGGGGAGGCGCTCGGTTGTTGTCGGCCCTGGCGATGATCGTCCTGTCCCGGCACACCGCCTTGCGGGCGCTGCTGCGCCTACCGTTGCCCGAGCGGCGGGTGCCCCGCGTGCTCGGGGTCGACGACTTCGCGTTGCGCCGTCGTCAGCGTTACGCCACCGTCCTGATCGACGCGGTCACCCGTGAACGCATCGATGTGCTGCCCGACCGCAAGGCCGCAACGCTCCAGACGTGGCTGCGTGAGCATCCCGGTGTCGAGGTGGTGTGCCGGGACTCCTCCGGCGCCTACGCCGAAGCGGTCCGCCGCGCCCTGCCCGAGGCGTTGCAGGTCGCGGACCGCTGGCACCTGTGGCACAACCTCGCCGAAGCCGTACGCAAGGAAGTCACCGCGCACAGCTCATGCTGGGCCACCGCTGGGCCGCCGCCACAGGAAGGCAAACGGACGGTGACCACCCGGCAGCGGTGGCAGCAGATCCACGACCTACTCAACAAGGACGTCGGCCTGCTGGAATGCGCCCGCCGGCTGAACCTCGGCCTGAACACCGTCAAACGGTACGCCCGGATCAGTGAACCCGAACGCCTGGTCCGCGCACCGCAATACCGGCCCACCCTCGTCGACCCCTACCGCGACCACCTACGCCGCCGCCGCCAACAAGACCCCGCCATCGGCGCCACCCAACTCCTCACCGAGATCAAGCAACTGGGCTACACCGGCACCCTCAACCTGCTCTACCGCTACATCACCCAAGGCCGCGTCGAAGCCGACCGCCCAGCACTATCACCCAGGCGACTGACCCGCTACCTCCTGACCGCCCCCGACCAGCTCAAAGAACACCAACGGACACTCATCGACGCCCTCACCGGCGCCTGCCCGCAGATGACCGCGCTGGCCGCCTTCATCGGCTCGTTCGCCGCGCTACTCAAGCCCACAGACGGCAACGACGACCGGATCGACACGTGGATCGCCGAGGTCAAGACCACCGACCTGCCCCACCTACACACATTCACCCGCGGCCTCGGCCTCGACCGCGACGCCGTCAACGCCGCCCTGACGTCCCCCTTCCACAACGGCGGCACCGAAGGCGTCAACACCAAAACCAAAATGATCAAGCGACAGATGTACGGACGCGCGGGCTTCGCCCTCCTACGACACCGAATCCTGCTCGGCTAACCAACACCCTCCGTCACCACCGAATGTGAGACAGAGTCGAATGTTGAGACAGAGCCTTTAGCTCCACAGACCCGCTCACCGCCAGTTCGGGAGGAAGAGGTCACCTCTCACGTATATCTATGTACGGTTCGTCTGGCATCGGCAACAGTTCAACGCCAGGTGACGTGGCCGTCGGGCCTCGGCGACTGTGGGCCACGGAGGCGGTGGTCGCCGGTTCGCCTCGCATCGGGTCGGTGCTGACCTCGTCGGGGTGGGTGGAGTGCGGGGTGAGGGGAGTGTGGGGCGTGCCGGCGGGCTGGGTCTGGGATGAGTCGCTGTTCGAGGGTGCCGCCGTGCACTACGAGCGGGGGCGGCTGCCGTACGCGGAGGGTTTCGTGGCTGCGCTGGCGGAGGCCCTCGGCCTGGACGGGTCTGGTCGGTTGCTGGACGTGGGTTGCGGCCCCGGGACGGTGACGCTGCCGCTGGCCGGGTGGTTCGCGGAGGCGGTGGGGATCGACCCGGACCCCGGGATGTTGGCGCGGGCGCGGCAGCGGGCCGCCGCCGCGGGCGTGGGCGACGTCCGGTGGGTGCGGTCGCGGGCGGAGGACCTGCCGGCCGGGCTGGGGGTCTTCCGGGTGGCGGTGTTCGGGCAGTCCTTCCACTGGATGGAGCAGGACCGGGTCGCGGCGACGGTGCGCCGGATGCTGCTGCCGGGCGGGGCGTTCGTGCACATCAGCGACGCCAAGGAGCCGATGTCGACGACGGGGCTGCCCTGTCCGGCGCCCCCGTACGCGGCGGTGGCCGAGCTGGTGCGCGCCTATCTGGGCCCGGTACGGCGGGCGGGCCGGGGGCTCCTGCCGCACGGGACGCCGGGCGGCGAGGACGCGGTGCTGGCCGCGGCGGGTTTTGTCGGCCCGCGGCGGTTGCGGGTGCCGTCCGGGGCGGTGGTGCGGCGGTCGGTCGACGACGTGGTGGCGTGGGTGCACTCGCGGTCGGACGCGGTGCCGCCTCTGTTCGGGCCGCGGCTTGCGGAGTTCGACGACGACCTGCGGGGCTTGCTCGCGGCGGCAGCCCGGGACGGGTGGTTCGCCGAGCGGGTGCCGGATACGGAGCTGGTGCTCTGGCGGGTTCCCGATGCCGGCATCGTCGGGCGTGATTGAGGCGACCCCCGACGTCGTCGCGGTCGGACCCCTTTCCACCTGCGGGGGCGTGCGTAGTTCGGGTGGGCGATGATCACGATTTCTGGCAGGGTTGGCGCCATGCCCGCCCTCCTGCGTTCCCGTGTCACCGACTGGACCGTCGTCGTTCCGCTGCTCGCCGTCGTGGTCCTGGTCCTGACCTGGGGCAGGGAGTTACCCCCGGTGGTCGTGGTGATCGTGGCGGTGTTCCTGGCCGGGGCGGTGCTGGCGGCCGTGCACCACGCGGAGGTGGTCGCCCACCGGGTGGGTGAACCCTTCGGTTCGCTGGTGCTCGCCGTCGCGGTCACGGTCATCGAGGTGGCCCTCATCGTCACCCTGATGATCAGCGGTGGCGACAAGACGCAGGCACTGGCCCGGGACACCGTCTTCGCCGCTGTCATGATCACCTGCAACGGCATACTCGGCCTGTCCCTGCTGCTCGGCGCGCTGCGCCGCCGGGTGGCGGTGTTCAATCCCGAGGGCACCGGTGGGGCGCTGGCCACCGTGGCCACCCTGGCGACCCTGAGCCTGGTGGTGCCGACCTTCACCACGAGCCGGCCCGGCCCGGAGTTCTCCCCGGCCCAGCTCGCCTTCGCCGCCGTGGCCTCGCTGGCCCTGTACGGGCTGTTCGTGCTGGTGCAGACCGGCCGGCACCGCGACTACTTCCTGCCCGTGGGCGCCGACGGGGCCGTGGTCGACGCCGACGGGGACGGGCACGCCGACCCGCCGTCGCCCGGGGCCGCGCTGGCCAGCCTCGCCCTGCTGGTGGTGGCGCTGATCGCTGTGGTGGGACTGGCGAAGATGGTGTCACCGGCCATCGAGGCCGGGGTGTCCGCCGCCAACCTGCCGCAGGCGTTCGTCGGCGTGGTCATCGCGCTGCTGGTGCTGGCGCCGGAGACCCTGGCCGCGGCCCGCGCCGCGCGCCGCGATCGGGTGCAGATCAGCCTCAATCTGGCCCTCGGCTCGGCCATGGCCAGCATCGGCCTGACCATCCCGGCGATCGCCATCGCCTCGATCTGGCTCGACGGGCCGTTGCTGCTCGGGCTGGGTGGCACTCAGCTGGCCCTGCTGGCGTTGACCGTCGTCACCGGCGTGCTCACCGTGGTGCCGGGCCGGGCGACCATGCTCCAGGGCGGCGTGCACCTGGTCCTGCTGGCCGCGTTCGTGTTCCTCGCCGCCAGCCCCTGACGCGCGCCAGCTCGGCCCCGCCAGCCCGGCGAGCCCAGGCCGCCGGCCGCGCCCCGGACGGCGTGTTGGCGTGCCCGCGCGACGACGGCGAACCCGGGCGCGGGGCGGTGCCGACGCGAGCCGATCGGAGGGTCACCGGGAGCCCTCGCCGACGGCATGATCGAAGTGGGGCCGGGGTACATGCACCGGCGAGGGCGAACCGGGGAGGCGCTGTGACAGCACGCGCGGGACGTCGGCCGCGAGGGCCGCTGGCAGGTCTGCTGGTCGCGTTGGTGCTGGCCGGCGGCTGCGTGGTCGGCGGGGTGGACGAGGGTGCCCCGCAGCAGCCCGGCCCGGAGCGGCCCCGGCAGTCCGCGGCACCGGGCGCGGAGCGCACCCGCGCCGACGGCACCACCAGCGTCGCCGAGTTCAAGGAGGACCTCGCCGCCGCGGTGGACCAGGCCGAGGTGTACTGGACCGCGCAGTTCCGGGAGTCCGGCCGGCGGTTCGAGCCGATCCGGCGGGTGGTGGCGTACCAGCGGGAGGGCGAGGTGTCCTGCGGCGGGCAGGCGCTGCCGCGCAACAACGCCGTGTACTGCTCGGCGGGCGACTTCATCGCCTACGACGTCAACTGGTCGGTCTCGGCGTTCCGGCAGGTCGGCGACGCGTTCCTGTACTACCTGCTCGGCCACGAGTACGCCCACGGCGTGCAGGTACGCCTGGGCATCCGCTACGACTTCACCATCCAGCAGGAGCTGCAGGCCGACTGCATGGCCGGGGCGTACGTCGGCGGCTCGATCCGGGCCCAGCAGCTGACGCTGGAGGAGGGCGACCTGGAGGAGTTCCGGGAGGGGCTGCTCGCCGTCGGCGACGACCCCGACCAGCCATGGTTCGCCGAGGGCGCGCACGGCACCGCCGAGCAGCGCACCGACTCCTTCTTCCGCGGCTACGAGTCCGGCCTGTCGGCCTGCAACCTGGGCTGACTGCCCCCGGAAGGGTCGCCGAGGTCACCCCCGAGCGGGTCCGGCGTCGGAGGGCCGGGGCGGCTGAGAGGATCGCGGGAAACGTGCGACCACTGGAGGACCCGCTGAGCAGCCACCATCCCGCCGCCGTGCTCTTCGACATGGACGGCACCCTGGTCGACAGTGAGAAGCTGTGGGACGTCGCGCTGCGTGAGCTGGCGGCCGAGTACGGGGGCGTCCTGTCCGCCGCCGCCCGGATGTCGATGGTCGGCACCAACATGGCCGACTCGATGCGCATCCTGCATGAGGACCTCGGTCAGCCGCACCGCGACCCGCTGGTCAGCGCGGCGTGGATCGACGTGCGGATCCTGGAGCTGTTCCGTACCGGGCTGCGCTGGCGGCCCGGCGCGCTGGCGCTGCTGGGCGCGGTCCGCGCGGCGGGCGTTCCGACCGCCCTGGTCACCTCCAGCACCCGGCCCCTGGTGGAGGTGGCACTGGACACCCTGGGGCGGGACAGCTTCGACGTGGTGGTCTGCGGCGACGAGGTGGACGCGACGAAGCCGCACCCGGAGCCGTACCTGACCGCCGCCCGGCTGCTCGGCGTGCCGATCGCCCGGTGTGTGGCGATCGAGGACTCCCCGACCGGGGTGGCCAGCGCCCTGGCCGCCGGCGCGGCGGTGCTGGCCGTGCCGGCGGAGGTGCCGATCGCGCCGGCCGACGGCGTACACCAGTTGGAGAGCCTGACCGGGGCGGACCTGGAGCTGCTGGCCGCCCTGCTCGGCGAACCGCCGGCCTGACCTGCCGGCTGGGGTCAGCACCCGCGCGAGGCGCCCCTGCCACCCGACGAGGTGGCAGGGGCACCCGCGGCTCAGTCGTGGGCGATCGCTCCCAGGATGTTGAGCCGGGCGGCGCGGATCGCCGGCAGCGCCGCCGCGACCACCCCGATCAGCGCGGCCAGGCCGAGGAAGATCCCGATCTGGGACCAGGGCAGCACCAGGTCGGTGATCCCCTCGTCCTGGAGCGCCCGGACCACCGCCGCGCCGAGGCCGGTGCCGACGACGACGCCGAGCAGCGCGCCGAAGACGGAGATCACCACCGCCTCCACGGTGATCATCCGCATGGTCTGCGCCCGGCGTAGCCCGATCGCCCGCAGCAGGCCCAACTCCCGGGTCCGCTCCAGCACCGACAGGGCCAGGGTGTTGATGATGCCCAACACGGCGATCACGATGGCCAGCGCCAGCAGGATCTGGATCATCGTGAGCAGCGTGTCGAAGCCGCTGGTCTGCTGCTCGATGAAGCTGGCCCGGTCGGCCACCGACACCTCGGGGCTGTCCGCGACCAGCGCCTCCAACTGCGGCTGCACCTGCGACACGGCCGTGCCCGGGGTGAGCTGAACCAGCGCCGTGAACGGCTGCGGGCTGGTGAACTCCGCCCCCGCCTCCTTCGGCAGCATGATCGACCCGATGGTCCGGTCGTCGGGCAGGACCGCCGTCACCGTGTACGTGTGCGGGCCCTCGCCCCGAACGAACTGGGCGGTCAGCCGGTCACCCACCGACTTGCCCAGCTCCTTCGCGCCGGAGACGCTCAGCGCCACCTGGTCCGGCCGTAGTGTGGCGATCGTGCCCGCCTGCGCGGTGGTGTGGTAGATCTGCCCCATCGCGGCCAGGTCGGTCAGCGCGACCACGTACGTCCGGTCGCCGTCGACGACCGCGTTGTCGTTGTAGACGCCCAGCACCGTGTTCACCCCCGGCACCGCGGCCGCCCGGTCGACCACCGCCGGGTCGAACGTCGGCGGCCGGGGCCCGGTCTGCGCCCCGGCGATCACCAACTGCGCGTCGACGGTGCTCTCCGCCGCACCGGCGATGCTGGACTTGGCCGAGTCGAGGATCACCGTCACCCCGGTGACCAGGGCGATGCCGACCATCAGCGCGGCGGCGGTGATGGCCGTTCGGCGCGGGTTGCGCCCCGAGTTGAGCCGCCCCAGCCGGCCCGGCACCGACCAGGCGAACAGCCCGCCGAGCAGGGACACCACCGGCCGGCTGAGCAGCGGGGTCAGCAGCGCCACCCCGATGAACGTGAACAGCACCCCGGCCAGGATCACCTGCAGCGTGGCGCCGCCGGCGTTGCCGGTCAGCCCCACCGCCAGCAGCGTGCCGCCGACGGCGGTGACCACCGCGCCGGAGACCGTGATCTTGGTCAGCGGCCGGTCCGGGGTTGCCACGTCCTGCATCGCCGCGATCGGCGGGATGCGGGCGGCCCGCAGCGCCGGCAGCAGCGCCGCCACCACGGTGATCAGCATGCCGACCGCGAAGGCGCTGACCACGGCGGCCGGCGGCACGCCCAGCCCGGCCAGGGCCAGCCCGCCGGCGAACGTGCCGAACGCCCAGGCCAGCAGCGCACCCACCCCGATGCCCGCGCCGAGGCCGAGGACCGAGGCGATCAGCCCGACCGCGAGGGCCTCCAGCACCACCGAGCCGATGATCTGCCGCCCGCTGGCCCCGATGGCCCGCATCAGGGCCAGCTCCCGGGTCCGCTGCGCCACGATGATCGAGAACGTGTTGAGGATCAGGAACGTGCCGACCAGCAGCGCCACCGCGGCGAAGCCGAGCAGCACCTTGTTGAAGAAGGACAGCCCCTCCTTGAGGCTGGCCGCTGCGTCGGCGGAGAGCTGCTCGCCGGTCTTGACCTCGTACTGCGCGCCGAGCGCCCGGGTCAGGTCGTCGCGCAGCGCCTCCGGGGTCACCCCGCCGGCGGCCCGCACCGTCACGCTGTTGAACGTGCCGGGCTTGCCGAGCATCAGCTGCTGCGCGGCCGGGGTGGTGAACGCGATCTCATTCACCCCGCCGATGGAGTCCCGCCCGCCGCTGTAGCCGAATACGCCGACCAGGGTGAAGTCGCGGCGCTTGGACTCGAACGCGGTCAGCGCGCCGACCCGGTCGCCCACCTTGACCTTCGCGGCCGTCGCCAGGGCCGCGTTGACCACGATCTCGTCGTCGGCCTGCGGCGCGCGCCCCTCCCGCAGCTTCACCAGGTCGCTCTCGCCGATCCAGTTCTGCCCGAGCTGGGGCGGCCCGAACGAGGTGACCACCTTGCCGTTGCTGCCGATCAGCCGCGCGCCGTCGGCGTTGACCATGCCGGTGGCCTCGGCCACGCCGGGCACCGCCCGGACCCGGCCCACCACGTCGGCCGGGAACGCGGGGGAGACCTGTCCGCCCTCCGCCTCGCCCACCGCGAGCTTCGGCTTGGCGGCGACGTTGACGTCGACGCCGGCGTACGCGTCGGCGAAGACCGCGTCGAAGGACCGGCCAAGGGTGTCGGTGAGCACGAAGGCGCCGGAGACGAACATGACGCCGAGCACCACGGCCAGGCCGGAGAGGATCAGCCGCACCTTGCGCGCCAGCAGGCTCTTGAGGGTGGCCCGAAACATCAGTTCTTCACCTCGGTGATGACCGGGGCGTCGAGCTTCTTCATGGTGTCCAGCACCGTGTCGGCGGTCGGCTCGATCAGCTCCGAGACGATTTCCCCGTCGGCGAGGAACACCACCCGGTCGGCGTACGCGGCGGCGGTCGGGTCGTGGGTCACCATGACGATGGTCTGGCCGTGCTCGCGCACCGAGTTGCGCAGGAAGTTCAGCACCTCCGCGCCGGAGCGGGAGTCGAGGTTACCGGTCGGCTCGTCGGCGAAGATCACCTCGGGGCGGGCCACCAGCGCCCGGGCGCACGCCACCCGCTGCTGCTGACCACCGGAGAGCTGCGCCGGGCGGTGGTCGAGCCGGTCGCGCAGCCCGACCGTGTCGATCACGGTGTCGTACCAGGCCGGGTCCGGCCGGCGGCCGGCGATCGACATCGGCAGCAGGATGTTCTCCTTCGCCGTCAGCGTGGGCAGCAGGTTGAACTGCTGGAAGATGAAGCCCACCTTGTCCCGGCGCAGCTTCGTCAGCCCGGAGTCGCCGAGGCCGGTCACCGTGGTCTCGCCGATCGACACCGTGCCCCGGGTGACTGAGTCCAGGCCGGCCAGGCAGTGCATCAGCGTCGACTTGCCCGAACCGGACGGGCCCATGATCGCGGTGAACCGGCCCCGCTCGAACTCGGCGCTCACCCCCCGCAGCGCGACGACCTGCGCCTCGCCGCTGCCGTACACCTTCCACACATCGCTTGCCCGGGCTGCGGCCCGCGCCTGGCGGCCTACCGTGGCGGTCACGTCATCTACCTCTTCCGTCTGGCTGCTTCCGCACCGCCCCCGCTGGCCGGTGCGGCATGTCACCATCCTCGGCGACCGGTGCCGCCGATCCGTCCGACTCCGGGGGGAGCGGTGGCGGATTTCCCGCTGCGGGTCGGCCCGGAGGGGGACTCAGGGTTCACCCTGACCGTTTCCGACCACGTTGGCGGCGTTCCCCGGACTCGGACGCCAGGACCTGGCACCACTCAGGGTCAAACCCCGCCAGCTCACCGTCGGTCACGGTAGGTGATGATCGCAACACCTCGATACGCGTGCCGGCGGGCCCGGCGCCGCCACGGCTACGCCCGGGGGCGCACCAGACCCGACTCGTACGCCAGCACCACGGCCTGCACCCGGTCGCGTAGCCCCAGCTTGGTCAGCACGTGGCCGACGTGCGTCTTGATGGTGGTCTCGCTGACCGACAAGGCCCGGGCGATCTCCGCGTTGGACAGCCCCCGGGCCACCTGCACGAGGACCTCCCGCTCGCGCTCGGTGAGGGCGTTGAGCGCCTTCGGCGGGGCGGCGGCCGGATCGGGCAGCACGTCCGCGAAGCGGTCCAGCAGCCGCTTGAGGATCCGCGGCGCCACCACCGCCTCCCCGGCGGCGACCGTGCGGATCGCCGTCACCAGATCCTCCGCCGGCACGTCCTTGGCGAGGAACCCGCTGGCCCCGGCGCGCAGCGCCCCCACCACGTACTCGTCGAGGTCGAACGTGGTCAGGATCAGCACCCGCACCGGCAGCCGGGCGTCGACGATGGCCCGGGTCGCGGCGACCCCGTCCATCCGGGGCATCCGGATGTCCATCAGCACCACGTCGGGCAGCAGCCGGCGGGACAGCTCCACCGCCTCCAGGCCGTCGCCGGCCTCGGCAACGATGTCCAGGTCGTCCTCGGTGCCCAGCACCATCCGGAAGCCGGTGCGCAGCAGCGGCTGGTCGTCGGCGAGCAGGATCCGCACCGGCCGCGCCGTCGTCACGCCGTCACTCATGGCCTGTCCTCCCGTCGCGCCGGGCCCGTCGTGGGCCCGCTGATCGTGGCACGGGCCCCGGTCACGCCGGCACCGCCCCGAACCGCTCCACGGGAATCCTCGCGTACACCCGGTAGCCACCGCCCGGGCGGGCCCCGGTGCGCAGCGTCCCACCGTAGAGGCCGACCCGCTCCCGCATGCCCACCATGCCGTGCCCGATCCGGTCCGGGGCCGGCCCCGGACCTCGGCCGGTGTCGGTCACCTCGACGGCCAGGAACGCCGCGCCGAAGGTCAGCCGGACCACTGCGGTGGCGTCCCCGGCATGCTTGAGCGCGTTGGTCAGCGCCTCCTGCACGATCCGGTAGACGGTCAGCGCCACCCCCTCCTCCAGGGGCCCGGGGGTGCCCTCGGTGCGCAGCGTCACCGGCAGTCCGGCCTCGCGCACCTGCTCCACCAGGGCCTCGATGCCGGCCAGGCCGGGCTGCGGGGCCAGGTCGGCGGCCGGTTCGGCGTCGGTGCGCAGCACGTCGAGCAGCCGGCGCATCTCCCGCAGGGTCGCCCGGCTGGTGTCCTCGATCGTGGCGATCGCCTCGTCGGCGGCGTCCGGGTCCCGGCGCAGCACCCGCCGGGCGCCGGTGGCCAGCACGCCCATCACGCTCACGTGGTGCGCCACCACGTCGTGCAGTTCCCGGGCGATGCGGCGCCGCTCGTCGGCGACGGCCTGCTCGGCCAGGGACTGCTGGTTCTGCTCGGCGGAGCGGGCCCGCTCCCGCAGCGCCTCCGTCGAGGTGCGCCGGGCGTGCACCGCCCGCCCCACCGCGTACGCCACCACGGCGGTGAGCAGGTTGTTGAGCACCAGGTACGCCGGGCCGGCCCCGAGCACCGCGTCGTCGGCGGGGGTGAGGACGTTGACCGCCGCCACCGGCAGCCACAGCACGACTGTGGCCGCCGCGGCGGTCCGCACCGGCCGGTGCGCCGCCATCGTGTAGGTGAGCACCACGAAGGTGAGGCTCTGCGTGGTGGGGGCGAGCCCGAGCAGCGCCGGCAGGGCGAGGGTGGCCACGGCGGCGACCACCGCCAGCCACGGTGCGACCCGGCGCAGCGCCACCGGAGCGGCGCACAGCACACTCCAGCCGACCGCGACGGGCAACGGGCCGAGCTGGAACTCCTGCGGGGAGAGCAGGACGAACACGACGTCCACCAGCACCACGGCGACGGCGGACAGCGCGTCGGCGGCGAGCGGGTGGCGGCGCAGCAACGCCCTCGGCCCTCCGGTCATACCGGAACGCTAGCCGCCGCCCCGCGCGATCGATCGTCGCCGGCGGTGAACCCCGTCTCCTCCTCAGGGAGGAGGCTCACTCGTCCGCCTCGGGCGGTGCGGGCCGGGACCGGGCGTCGACCAGCGGATTCGCGCTGCCGGCGGCGGCCGGGAACGGCGGCGGGGTGCCGCCGAAGCTCGGGCACAGCGCCTGGTGGTTGCACCAGTCGCAGAGCCGGCTCGGGCGGGGCCGGAAGTCCTGCCGGGCGGTGGCCGCCTCGATCGCCTGCCACAACGCCACCACGGTCCGCTCGAAGCGCAGCAACTCGTCGGCGTCGGGGGCGTAGTCGCAGACCTCGGCGTCCTTGAGGTAGAGCAGCCGCAGCACCCGGGGCACCACGCCGCGGGTGCGCCACAGCACCAGCGCGTAGAACTTGAGCTGGAACAGCGCCCGGGCCTCGAACGCCTCCCGGGGGGCACCGCCGGTCTTGTAGTCGACCACCCGCAGCGCCCCGTCCGGGGCCACGTCCAGCCGGTCGAGGTAGCCCCGGATCAGCAGCTCGTCGTCGACCACCGCGGAGATCAGCGCCTCCCGCTCGGCCGGCTCCAGCCGGCGCGGGTCCTCCACCGCGAAGTAGCCCTCCAGCAGCCCTGCCGCCGCGCGCAGGAACTCGGCCGTGCCGGCCGGGTCGCCGGCGTCGAACAGGCCGGCCAGCTCCGGCTGCTCGGTGACCAGCCGGTCCCACTGCGGGCCCACCAAATCGCCGGCCGCCTCCGGGGTGCGTGCGGCCGCCGGCAGGTCGAACAGCCGCTCCAGCACCGCGTGCACCAGCGTGCCCCGGGCCTGCTCCACGCTGGGCCGTTCGGGCAGCCGGTCGATGCTGCGGAACCGGTAGAGCAGCGGGCAGGTCTTGAAGTCGGCCGCCCGCGACGGCGACAGCGACGCCCGGACCGTGGCCGGCACCTCCGTCGTGGCCGGCATCCCCGTCGTGGCCGGCATCCCCGCCGTGGCCCGCGCCTGCTGCTGGTCGATCACCGGTTCCGCCGTCATGCCCGGAAGGTTAGGCCACCGGTCCGACATGCCCGTCCCCGCCGCTCCGAGCGGTGGGCGTCGGCGGCGGGTACGTAGCATCGGGGCGATGGAGCAGCAGACGACCCGGCCGCGGCGGCGGCCACAGCGGTCCGCCGGATTCACCGTCGGCCGGGTGTTCGGGGTGCCGCTGCACCTCAACGGGTCGATGCTGCTGCTGACCCTGCTGGTCACCGTCATGTACGCCGAGTTCGCCCGCAGCCAGCTCGACCTGTCCCAGCTCGGCGGCTACCTGATCGGCTTCGGATTCGTCGTGTCACTGCTCGGCTCGGTGCTGCTGCACGAGCTGGGCCACGCCCTGACCGCCCGCCGGTACGGCATCGGTGTGCGGGGGATCACCCTGGAGCTGCTCGGCGGGTACACCGAGATGGACCGCGACGCCCCCAGTCCCCGGGTGGACCTGCTGGTGTCGCTGGCCGGCCCGGCGGTCTCCGCGGCGCTCGGCGCCGCCGCCGTGGCCGCCACCCTGGCCCTGCCCGACGGCACCCTGGCCAACCAGCTCGCCTTCCAGCTCGCGGTGAGCAACGTCATCGTCGCCGTGTTCAACCTGCTGCCCGGGCTGCCGCTGGACGGCGGGCGGGCGCTGCGCGCCGCCGTGTGGGCGCTGACCCGGGACCGGCACACCGGCACCGAGGTCGCCGGCTGGGTCGGCCGGGCCGTCGCCGTCGGCACCGCCGTGCTGGTCGTCGTCCTCGCGGTGAACCGGCTGCTGGTGCCGCTGGCGTTGCCGCTGATGCTGCTGGTCGCGTTCACCCTGTGGCGCGGCGCGGGGCAGTCCGTGCGGCTGGCCCGGATCAGCCGCCGGTTCCCGCTGATCGACCTGCGCCGGCTGGCCCGCCCGGTCTTCCCGGTGCCCACCGGCACCCCGCTGGCCGAGGCGCAGCGCCGCCGCGCCGAGGGCCCCCGGCCCGACGCGGCCCTCGTCGTCACCGACGCCACCGGCCGGCCGGTGGCCCTGCTCGACCCGGTCGCCGCCGCCGCGGTGCCGCCGGAGCGGCAGCCGTGGATCGCCGTCGACACGGTGTCCCGCTCCCTGGCCACCCTGCCCACCCTGCCGGTCGGCCTGGACGGCGAAGCGGTGATGGAGGTCGTGCAGACCCACCCGGGCGCGCAGTACGTCGTGACGGCAGGCGAAGATGTCGTCGGCGTTCTGCACATCGCGGATCTGGCGCAGCTCCTGGAACCCAAACGGAAGATGAACACGTGACCGCACATCCCTCCGCCCTGCCGGCCGACCCCGGCACACCGGTGCCCGCCGACCCCTCGGCGCCGCCGCCCGTGCCGATGACTCCAGGTCGCGACGCGGCGTCAGAGGCACCGAGCCGGAACCATCGCAGGGGGCCGTTCCGCCCCGGCGACCGGGTGCAGCTGACCGACCAGAAGGGGCGGATGCACACGGTCACCCTGGAGCACGGCAAGGCGTTCCACACCCACCGGGGCATCCTGGACCACGACACCCTGATCGGGCTGCCCGACGGCAGCGTCGTGACCACCTCCGGCGGCGGGACCGCGTTCCTCGCCCTGCGCCCGCTGCTGTCGGACTACGTGTTGTCCATGCCGCGCGGTGCTCAGGTGATCTACCCGAAGGACTCGGCGCAGATCGTCGCCATGGGCGACATCTTCCCCGGGGCGAAGGTGCTGGAGGCCGGCGCCGGCTCCGGGGCGCTGAGCTGCTCGCTGCTGCGGGCCGTCGGCAGCACCGGCGAGCTGCATTCCTACGAGGTACGCGACGACTTCGCCCAGATCGCCCGGCGCAACGTCGAGGCGTTCTTCGACGGCCCGCACCCGGCGTGGCGCCTGAACGTCGGCGACGTGGCCGGGTGCCCCGAGACCGGCTTCGACCGGATCATCCTCGACATGCTGACGCCGTGGGAGACCCTCGACATGGTCGAGCGGGCGTTGCTGCCCGGCGGCGTGTTCATCGGGTACGTGGCCACCACCCCGCAGTTGTCCGAGCTGGTGGAGGCGCTGCGCGAGCGCGGCGGCTGGACCGAGCCGCGGGCCTGGGAGTCGCTGGTGCGCGACTGGCACGCCGAGGGCCTGGCCGTGCGCCCCGACCACCGGATGATCGCGCACACCGCGTTCCTGGTCTCCGCCCGCAAGCTCGCCCCGGGGGTGACCGCCCCGCCTCGGCGGCGCAAACCCAGCAAGGGCGCCGAGGCGTACGCCGAGCGGCGGCAGGTGCTGCGGGAGGCCGAAGCGGCCCGACAGGCCGCCGCGGCCTCGGCCGCCGAGGCGCGTCCCGAGGCCACGGAGGAGCGGGACGCGCCGTGACCAGCCAGCGAAACGGTCGGGCGTGAGCGGACGGGCCACCGGGCCGGGCGGGGCGCGACCCGCCGGCCCGGCCCGGCCGGCGGGAGGCGGCATGGGCGAGCGGACGCACCGGCCCGGCGCGGGCCGGTGCGGCGACGGCGGCGAACGGGGGGAGGCGTCGTGAGTCAGCCCGGCTTCGGCGGTCAGGACGTGCCGGCGGTCTTCCCCGACTGGTCGCCCTACACCGACCTGGAATCGGCGGCGCGGGCCTATCTGCGGGATCCGGACGTCGCCCTGGAGGCCCTCGGCGGGGTGCTGCGCGGCGCGTCCGTGCTCGGCTTCACCCTGGAACGCTTCGTCAACGAGGTCAACGGGGTGTGGCAGGAGGTGGTGGTCTGCGACGGCAGCCGCCTCGTGCTGTGGCACGGCGAGGACGTGCCGCCGGGCGAGGGGCCGCCCGGGGCGATGACCTCGTCGCTGCGGGTGGTGCCGGTGTCCACCGTCACCGAGGTGGGCTGCCGGCGGCGGCTCACCCGGGCCGACGACGGCGGGATCCGGGTCGACAGCATCGACGTCTACCTGCTGCTCACCTCGCTGGACGAGGCGCCGCCGGGCGACGAGGCAGCCGGAGCGCCCAGGCACGACGCGCTGCGGTTCGGCAAGACCCTCGACGACGGCGGGGCGGGGCAGATCGCCCGGTTGGAGGAGTTCTCCCGGCTGGTCGCCTCGGTGGTCGGCCGTCCGGTGCTCTGAAAGACCCGGGCCGCCCCGGTCGGGGCGGCCCGGCGCGGTCAGTCGTCCTCGGCCTCCGGGCCGGCGACCTCGACGCCGTCGCTGCCGCGCACCACATGGATGCACTCGCCCGGGCACTCCTTCGCCGAGTCGATCACTTCCAGGCGCAGGTGTGCGGGCACGTCCACCCGGCTGGCCGGGGCCAGATGGAGCTCGCCGTCGGGGCCCTTGACGTACGCCAGGCCGTCGACGTCGAACTCGAAGACCTCCGGCGCGTACTGCACGCACAGGCCGTCACCCGTGCAGAGGTCCTGATCCACCCAGACCTGCAACGTGTCGGTCGCGACCTCGGCCATCGGTGCACCCCCCATGTTCTCCCGTCCCACGTCACGACGGTACCCGAACGCCCGGACCTGCCCCTGCGGCCACCCTGGCGATCAAGGTTCGGTGACGAGGGCGTTGCGTGGGACCGAATCGGCCTCATAGCGGCTAGTGTTAGGGCAGAACGTTCAAGCCCCCCGGGGAGGTGGGACGTGGCACGCAGCGACGACGCGGACTCGCGCGCCGCACGGTGGGAGAAGGAGGCCCACGATCTCTCCACGCAGGTCGCGTTCCTTCAAGAGGAACTCGCTCTGGTGCGGCGCAAGTTGACCGAAAGCCCCCGACACGTCAGGCAGCTCGAAGAGCGGCTGGCGGCCACCCAGGCACAGTTGGCGCGGCTGACCGAGAACAACGAACGGCTCGTCGGCACTCTCAAGGAGGCCCGGGCGCAGATCGTGACGCTCAAGGAGGAGATCGACCGCCTCGCGCAACCGCCGAGTGGCTACGGTGTCTTCCTGGCGGCACACGAGGACGGCACGGTGGACGTGTTCACCGGGGGGCGCAAGCTCCGGGTCGCCGTCTCACCCTCGCTGGACGTCGCGGAATTGCGGCGTGGCCAGGAGGTCCTGCTCAACGACGCGCTCAACATCGTCGACGCGTTCGGCTTCGAGCGGGTCGGCGAGGTGGTGATGCTCAAGGAGATCCTCGCGGGTCCCGACGGCGCACCGGGTGACCGGGCGCTGGTGGTGTCCCACTCCGACGAGGAGCGGATCGTGCACCTCGCCGACACCCTGATCGGTTCGCCGATCCGGGCCGGTGACTCGCTCATGATCGAGCCCCGCTCGGCGTACGCGTACGAGCGGATTCCGAAGAGCGAGGTCGAGGAGCTGGTCCTGGAGGAGGTGCCCGACGTCGACTACACCGACATCGGCGGCCTCCAGTCACAGATCGAGCAGATCCGCGACGCGGTGGAGCTGCCCTTCCTGCACGCCGACCTGTTCCGCGAGCACCAGCTCCGCCCGCCCAAGGGGATCCTGCTCTACGGGCCGCCAGGCTGCGGCAAGACGCTCATCGCCAAGGCGGTGGCGAACTCCCTGGCCAAGAAGATCGCCGAGCGGTTGGGTAAGGAGAGGCACACCAGCTTCTTCCTCAACATCAAGGGCCCGGAGCTGCTCAACAAGTACGTCGGCGAGACCGAGCGGCACATCCGGCTGATCTTCCAGCGCGCCCGGGAGAAGGCCGGCGAGGGCACCCCGGTGATCGTGTTCTTCGACGAGATGGACTCGATCTTCCGGACCCGTGGCTCCGGCGTCTCCTCGGACGTGGAGAACACCATCGTCCCCCAGCTGCTCAGCGAGATCGACGGCGTGGAGGGCCTGGAGAACGTCATCGTCATCGGCGCCTCCAACCGGGAGGACATGATCGACCCGGCCATCCTGCGCCCCGGCCGGCTCGACGTGAAGATCAAGATCGAGCGGCCGGACGCCGAGGCGGCCAAGGACATCTTCTCGAAGTACATCCTCGTCGGGCTGCCGCTGCACGGCGACGACCTGGCCGAGCACGGCGGCGACCCCCAGGCCACCGTCGCGGCGATGATCGACGCGGTCGTGCTGCGGATGTACTCCGAGACCGAGGACAACCGCTTCCTCGAGGTGACCTACGCCAACGGTGACAAGGAAGTCCTCTACTTCAAGGACTTCAACTCCGGCGCGATGATCCAGAACATCGTCGACCGGGGCAAGAAGATGGCCATCAAGGAGTTCCTCAGCTCCGGTCGCAAGGGCCTGCGCCTGCAGCACCTCCTCGACGCCTGCGTCGACGAGTTCCGGGAGAACGAGGACCTGCCCAACACCACCAACCCGGACGACTGGGCCCGGATCTCCGGCAAGAAGGGCGAGCGGATCGTCTACATCCGCACGCTCGTCTCCGGCGGCAAGGGCACGGAGGCCGGCCGGGCGATCGAGACCGCCAGCAACACCGGTCAGTACCTGTAGGCCGACCAGCACGCTGCGGGGCCCGCGACACCACTGTCGCGGGCCCCATCGCGTCCCGCCGCCCGGGACCGTCCTCGGGCGACACCCGACGCGGCCCGCCCGCCACACCCCCGCACCGCGCGGCGCGGACTACGCTCGACATGACGGGGGACCGGGTCGGCGAGTGAAGCGGGTAGGTCGATGAGCGTAAGACGGATCATGGGCACCGAGGTCGAGTACGGCATCTCCGTGCCCGGCCAGGCAGGCGCCAACCCGATGGTCACCTCGTCCCAGGTGGTCAACGCCTACGGGGCACGCCCCGAACTCAACCGGGGCGGCCGGGCGCGCTGGGACTACGAGGAGGAGTCGCCGCTGCGCGACGCCCGCGGCTTCACCTACTCCGGTGCCGCGTACGACCCCGCCGAGGCCCTCGCCGACGAGGACCTGGGACTGGCCAACGTGATACTCACCAACGGTGCCCGGCTCTACGTCGACCACGCCCACCCGGAGTACTCCACACCGGAGGTGACCAACCCCCTGGACGTGGTGCGGTGGGACAAGGCCGGGGAGCGGGTGATGGCCGAGGCGTCCCGCCGGGCGGCCACCATCCCGGGCACCCAGCCCATCCACCTGTACAAGAACAACACCGACAACAAGGGCGCCAGTTACGGCACCCACGAGAACTACCTGATGCGCCGGCAGACGCCGTTCTCCGACATCGTGGCGTACCTGACGCCGTTCTTCGTCACCCGGCAGATCGTCTGCGGTGCGGGCCGGGTCGGCATCGGCCAGGACGGCGGCGCCAGTGGCTTCCAGATCTCCCAGCGCGCCGACTTCTTCGAGGTCGAGGTCGGGCTGGAGACCACCCTCAAGCGGCCGATCATCAACACCCGGGACGAGCCGCACTCCGACGCCGACAAGTACCGCCGGCTGCACGTCATCATCGGCGACGCGAACCTGTCGGAGATCTCCACGTACCTGAAGGTCGGCACCACGGCCCTGATCCTCACCATGATCGAGGAGAAGGCGCTCGGGCCGGACCTGGGCATCGCCGACCCGGTCTCGGAGCTGCGCGCGGTCAGCCACGACCCGTCGCTCAATCACCGGATGCGGCTGCGCGACGGGCGCCGGCTGACCGCCCTGGACGTGCAGTGGGCGTACTTCGAGCGGGTGCGGTCCTTCGTGGACGACCGGTACGGCGCGGACGCCGACGCGCAGACCAACGACGTGCTGGACCGGTGGGAGAGCGTGTTGGACCGGCTCGGCCGCGACGCGTTCCTGTGCGCCGACGAGCTGGACTGGGTGGCGAAGCTGCGGCTGCTGGAGGGCTACCGGGAGCGGGAGAAGCTCGGCTGGGGCGCGCACAAGCTCCAGCTGGTCGACCTGCAGTACTCCGACGTGCGGCCGGAGAAGGGGCTCTACCACCGGCTGGTGCAGCGCGGCTCGATGAAGACGCTGCTGACCGACGAGCAGACCCGTACCGCGATGACCGAGCCGCCGGAGGACACCCGGGCCTACTTCCGGGGCCGTTGCCTGGCGCAGTACGCCTCGGAGGTGGTGGCCGCGAGCTGGGACTCGGTCATCTTCGACGTGGGCCGGGAGTCGCTGGTGCGGGTGCCGATGATGGAGCCGGAGCGGGGGACCCGCGCGCACGTGGGCGCGCTGTTCGACCGGTGCGTCAGCGCCAAGGACCTGCTGGAGACGTTGACCGGCGGCTGACCCGCCGGGACAAAAGCCCGTCGCACGCTGGAGAAGCTGGCGCGCGACGGGCTTTTCGTCATTCCCGCGAGGTAAGTTCATCGGAGACGATCGTGGAGGAGGCGGCAATGGCCACTCATGACAGCGGCGGGCAGTCGCAGTCGGGCAAGGCCCGGCAGGGCGAGGAGATCGAGGACGTCACCACCGAGGCGAACCCGGAGGTCGCCGAGCGGCACGCCGAGATCACCGAGGACGTCGACGACCTGCTCGACGAGATCGACTCCGTCCTGGAGGAGAACGCCGAGGAATTCGTGAGGGGTTACGTCCAGAAAGGCGGAGAATAGGCGTAACGTCCGCTTTGCCTGAGGGTGGCTCACCTCGCGCGACGGTCGTGGGCGCCGACAGCTGACCGCGCGCCGGGCGTCCTGGCAGCGGTCGGCACGTCGCGCGCGGGTGCCCACGCGAGTGGTCGATGACCGGCGGCGGCCGTGCCCCTGCGTGGCGATCCCGATACGGAACATCTGGACCACGATCATCGCGCGGGATCATCGCGCGGGATACTCTGCTTCAACTGCAACGGTGGTCTTGGCCAGTTCCGTGACAGTCCCACGAGGCTGGCCAGGGCGATCACGTACCTGAGAGGAACCACGTGGCAGCGGGCTTTGATCCATCCGGGCGTCTACCAGATGTGTTCACCAACGCGGGGACGTCCTCCTTCACCACATTCCTGAGCAGGGCCGCTCCCGAGATGCTGCCCGGCCGCCGGCCGCTGCCCCCGGGCATGGCCGCCGACCTGGCGCCGCACGCGACCACCATCGTTGCCATCTCGGCCGCCGGCGGCGTGGTGCTGGCGGGCGACCGCCGGGCCACCATGGGCAACCTGATCGCCCAGCGCGACATCGAGAAGGTGCACCCGGCCGACGCCTACTCGCTGGTCGGCATCGCGGGCACCGCGGGCATCGGCATCGAGCTGATGCGACTGTTCCAGGTGGAGCTTGAGCACTACGAGAAGATCGAGGGCGCGATGCTCTCGCTCGACGGCAAGGCCAACCGGCTTGCCTCCATGATCCGCGGCAACCTGGGCGCGGCCATGCAGGGCCTCGCGGTCATCCCGTTGTTCGCCGGCTTCGACCTGGCCGCGAGCGACCCGGCGCGGGCCGGCCGGATCTTCAGCTTCGACGTCACCGGTGGCCCCTACGAGGAGACCGGCTACGACGCGATCGGCTCCGGCTCGATCTTCGCCCGGTCCGCGCTGAAGAAGCGCTTCCGCGCCGGCCTGTCGATCGACGACGCGGCGCGGCTCGCGGTCGAGGCGCTCTACGACGCGGCCGACGACGACACGGCGACCGGCGGGCCGGACCTGACCCGTCGGATCTACCCGGTGGTGATGACCGCGACGGCGGAGGGCACCCACCGGCTCACCGACGCCGAGACGGCCGCCGTCGCCGAGGCCGTGGTCGCCGGCCGGATGGAGAACCCGGGCGGCTGAGCCCGCCCCCGCCCAGTCAGCAGTCGTCAGCACAGCGCCCAGAAGGAGAACCGCCGCCGTGGCCATGCAGTTCTACGCCTCGCCCGAGCAGATCATGCGCGACCGCTCCGAGCTGGCCCGCAAGGGCATCGCCAGGGGCCGCAGCGCGGTCGTGCTGAGCTACTCCGGCGGGGTGCTCTTCGTCGCGGAGAACCTCTCCAGCACCCTGCACAAGGTCAGCGAGATCTACGACCGGATCGGCTTCGCCGCCGTCGGCCGCTACAACGAGTTCGAGAACCTGCGCCGTGCCGGGGTCCGGATGGCCGACCTCAACGGCCTGAGCTACGACCGGCGCGACGTCACCGGCCTGGCGCTGGCCAACGCGTACGCGCAGACCCTCGGCGCCATCTTCACCGAGCAGTCGAAGCCGTTCGAGGTGGAGATCTGCGTGGCCGAGGTGGGCGCGACGCCGCAGGACGACGCGCTCTACCGGCTGACCTACGACGGGTCGGTCAACGACGAGCCGGGCCGGATGGCGATGGGCGGGCAGGCCGACGCGATCTCCGGTTCGCTCAAGTCGAAGCACCGTCCGGACATGTCGCTCGGCGAGGCGGTCCGGCTGGCCCTGGCGGCGCTGAGCAGCGTCGGCGGCGAGGGCGGTGCGGCCCGCACGATCGCGGCCAACCAGCTTGAGGTGGCGGTCCTGGACCGGGGCCGGGTGGGCCGGACGTTCCGGCGGATCACCGGGGCGGCCCTGACCACCCTGCTGGACGCGGACGCCGACGCGGCGAACGACTCGGCGTCGACCGAGGAGCGCCCGGAGCATCCGGCCACGCCGACCGAGGAGGCGAAGAAGCCGACCACCTCGGCCGGCTCGGCGGACCTGGAGGGTCAGCGGGCGGACGACACGCCCGAGGCGTAGCCCGTCCGTCCCGGCCGACGGCACCGTCACGCAACCGGTCGTCCCCTCAGGGGGCGGCCGGTCGCGTGTGTCCGGACACCACCCCAGCGGCCCGGACGTGTCGGCGGGGACCCGGCCGCCCACCGCCGCCCCGGCGGATGGCGGGCGGGCCGGCGCCGTACCCGCCGGGCGGTCGGGCTCCGGGGCGGTCAGCCCTGCCCATTCGGGGCCTGAGAGGGCTAATGTCACATCATGGAGCGGCGAATCTTCGGCATCGAGACCGAGTACGGCGTCACCTGTACCTACCGTGGGCAGCGGCGGCTGTCCCCCGACGAGGTCGCGCGATACCTGTTCCGTCGGGTGGTGTCGTGGGGCAGGTCGAGCAACGTGTTCCTGCGCAACGGCGCCCGCCTCTACCTGGACGTCGGCTCCCACCCGGAGTACGCGACCCCGGAGTGCGACTCGGTGGTGGACCTGGTGGCCCACGACCGGGCGGGGGAGCGGATCCTGGAGGGGTTGCTCATCGACGCGGAGAAGCGGCTGCACGACGAGGGCATCGCCGGCGAGATCTACCTGTTCAAGAACAACACCGACTCGGCCGGGAACTCCTACGGCTGCCACGAGAACTACCTGGTCTCCCGGCACGGCGAGTTCGGCCGGCTGGCGGACGTGCTGATCCCGTTCCTGGTCACCCGGCAGCTGATCTGCGGCGCGGGCAAGGTGCTGCAGACGCCCCGCGGCGCGGTGTACTGCCTGTCCCAGCGCGCGGAGCACATCTGGGAGGGCGTGTCGTCGGCGACCACCCGGAGCCGGCCGATCATCAACACCCGCGACGAGCCGCACGCGGACGCGGAGCGCTACCGGCGGCTGCACGTCATCGTCGGCGACTCGAACATGAACGAGGTCACCACGCTGCTGAAGGTCGGCTCCGCGGACATCGTGCTGCGGATGATCGAGGCGGGGGTGGTGATGCGGGACCTGACGCTGGAGAACCCCATCCGGGCGATCCGCGAGGTGTCGCACGACATCACCGGCCGGCGCAAGGTGCGGCTGTCCTCCGGCAAGGAGGTCAGCGCCCTGGAGATCCAGCAGGAATACCTGGCGAAGGCGACCGAGTTCGTGGAGCGACGCGGCGGGGACCAGACGGCCAAGCGGGTGGTGGAGCTGTGGGGCCGGGTGCTCAGCGCGGTGGAGACCGGTGACCTGGAGCCGGTGTCCCGGGAGATCGACTGGGTGTCGAAGCTGCGGCTGATCGAGCGGTACCAGCGCAAGCACGACCTGCCGCTGTCGCACCCCCGGGTGGCGCAGATGGACCTGGCGTACCACGACGTGCGGCGCGGGCGGGGCCTGTACGGGCTGCTGGAGCGGCGCGGGGAGGTGGACCGGGTGGCCACGGACCCGGAGATCTTCGAGGCCAAGGAGACGCCTCCGCAGACGACCCGGGCCCGGCTGCGGGGCGAGTTCATCCGGCACGCGCAGGAGAAGCGGCGGGACTTCACCGTCGACTGGGTGCACCTGAAGCTCAACGACCAGGCGCAACGCACCGTGCTGTGCAAGGACCCGTTCCGGGCGTACGACGAGCGGGTGGAACGCCTGATCGCCAGCATGTGACCGGCCGGGCTTCCGTCCGCGGCGCTGGCCGCGGCGGGCGGGGGCCCGCCGGGTAGGCTGGCCCTGCCATGACGATGTCTGAACCTCCCGAGCGCGACCGAGGCGCCGAGAAGCTGAACTGGGTGGAGCGCCGGCGCGAGAAGATCCGGGCCGAGGTCGAGCGCAACCGGCGCGGCGATCACAAGGTGCCGACCTGGGTGCTGGCGGTCGCGCTGGCGGTGATCGTCGGCGGCTGGCTGGCGCTGATCTTCCTAACCTGACGGCCCGCAGCCCCGCAGCCCTGTCGGCAGGCCTGACCGACTCAACGGGCGAGCGCGGCGGCGTGCCGTCCGGCGGCGGCGGCGGCCAGGAAGTAGGCGTGGTCGGCGTCCAGGCCGCGGCCCATCGTGGACAGTGGCACGGCGCTGGCGCGCAGCGCGGCGTCGAGCCCGTCGGCGGGCACCCGGACGATCCGGTGCCGCCCGGCGAGCGGGGCCAGCGCGGCCTCCACGTCCCGGGCCAGGTCCGGGGCCAGGCCGTCGGGCACGACCAGGTCCGCCGGGGCGAGCGCCACCCTGCCGTACGCGGTGAGGCTGTGGTGGGACACCCCGCGGTGCCGGGGGCGGGGATCGGCGTCGGAGATCCGCAGCGAGCCGACCGGCCGCCCGCCGAGGGCGGCGATCGCGTTGACCGCCTCGCCGACGGCCACCCCCGAGTACCCCCACCGGGTGCCGGTGCCGAGGTTGCCGGGGCCCTGGGCGAGGACGACCACGTCGGCGGCGAGGACGTGCCGGGCGGCGAGCAGGCCGCTGTGCACGGTGGTGGCCTCCAGGTCGCCGCCGAACGCCTGCCCGACGCTGACCGTGCCGACGAGTTGGTCGCGCAGCCCGTCGAGGGTGCGGGAGAACCACGCCGGCAGCGCCCCGCCGTCGGTGAGCACGTATGCCACCCGGGCGTCGGGGGCGTCGGCGCGAACCCCGGCGAGGATCGCCGGTAGGGCGGAGTGCAGGTCGGCGGTGACCACCGGCAGCCCGGCGACGTCCTCGGCGGTCTCCAGCGCCGCCCGGTGCGGGCTGGCCTCCTCGTCGACGCCGAGCAGGATCGGTTGCAGCGGGGTGTAGCGGGCCTTGACCAGGTGCCCGGCCTCGCGGGTGTCGCCCGCCTCGGCCGGATCCGCCGGCAGCCGGTCGGGCAGCGCCACGACCAGCGCGTATCCGCCGGTGCCGAGGCCCATCAGCAGCGCGCCCGCGTTGAGCAGCACCCGGTCGCCGGGTACCGGCCGGCCGACCAGCTCCGGGTAGGCCAGGGCCCGCATGGTGCCGCCGTCGGTCAGCTCGACATCCAGCTCCACCGCGCCGGTCCACTCCCGCCGCAGCGCCGTCACGGTTCCCGCCCGCCATCGCACCATGCCCGCACGCTAGCGACCCCCGGGTGCGGGCCGCCACGGAGGGGTCAGGGGGAGGGGTCCTCCTGGGTGTGCCGGGCGCGGCGGTGCCGGGCCTCGGGTCGGGAGGGGGTGGGGTCGAGGAAGACGTAGCCGATCTCGGGGTAGCGCTCGATGAGGCGCCGCTCGGCCTCGTCGGCGGCGGCCTCGATGACGGCGCCGGTGGCCTCGTCCCGGAAGTCGACCTTCGCGGCGACCAGGATGTCGTCCGGGCCGAGCTGCATGGTGAGCAGGGTGTCGATGCGCTCGACGGCGGGCAGCCCGTTGAGCTCCTGCTCGATCTCCAGGCGCAGCCGCTCGGGGATGGCCCGGCCGACCAGCAGGGAGATGTTGGCCTTGGCGAGGGTGCCGGCCACGACCAGCAGGAGCACACCGATGGCGATGGAGGCGAGGCCGTCGTAGAGCTCGT
The DNA here is from genome assembly GCF_050948415.1 of Micromonospora sp. CA-111912. Taxonomy (NCBI): domain Bacteria; kingdom Bacillati; phylum Actinomycetota; class Actinomycetes; order Micromonosporales; family Micromonosporaceae; genus Micromonospora; species Micromonospora sp. CA-111912. The sequence continues at coordinate 4,212,479 of NZ_CP192007.1, read as the reverse complement.
CGCCGGTCCAGTGCGACAGGGTCAGGCCGGCCGCGGCCAGCAACAGGCCGACGAGGGCGGCGCTGTCCTCCAGGAAGACGGCCTTGACGGTGGTGTCGGCGGTGAGCCGCAGGAACCGCCGGGGGGTGGTGCGCCAGCGCCGGGACTCGCGGCGGATCTGCCGCACCGCCCGAGCCAGGGAGACCGACTCGATGGCGAACGAGACCGCCAGCACGACGTACGAGACGAGGTAGTTGCCGCTGTGCTCGTGCACCAGGATGGTGGTGACGCCGTGGGTGATGGCGAAGCCCGCGCCGGCGACGAAGGTGAACAGCGCGGCGAGGAAGGCCCAGACGTAGCTCTCCTTGCCGTACCCGAAGGGGTGCCGGACGTCGGCGGGGCGCGCTCCCCGGCGCAGCGCCAGGTAGAGCAGCGCCTCGGTGGTGGTGTCGGCGACCGAGTGGGCGGCCTCGGAGAGCATGGCCGCGGAGCCGGAGATCAGGCCGGCCGCCAGCTTCGCCACGGCGATGGCGAGGTTCGCCGCGCCCGCCACCACCACGGTGCCGACACTCTCGGCCCTGACGTCCGCTTCCGACATGGGGTCACCATATGACCGCGTCGAGGTCCTCGCCCGGAGACGGAGAGTCACCGCCGGAGGCGTAGGCGCGACGCGCCCGCGCGGGTGCACGGGCGTGCCACGCGGGCTGCTAGCGTTCACCCCGTGTCGCGGACCCGCACCGAACGCCTGGTCAACTTGGTGATCTGCCTGTTGTCGACGCGACGGTTCCTGACCGCCGCGCAGATCGCCGCGACCGTGCCCGGCTACGAGCACGATCCGGACGACGCGAAGGATCACGAAGCGTTCCAGCGCAAGTTCGAGCGGGACAAGGCCGAACTGCGGGAGCTCGGGGTGCCGCTGGAGACCGGCACGGCGAGCGTCTTCGACGCCGAGCCCGGCTACCGGATCGCCCACCGGGAATACGCGCTGCCGGACATCCCGCTGGAGCCCGACGAGGCCGCCGCGGTGGGCATCGCGGCGCGGCTGTGGCAGCACGCCGGGCTGGCCGCTGCGGCGTCGTCCGGGCTGGCGAAGCTGCGTGCCGCCGGGGTGGACGTGGACCCGCAGGCCACTCTGGGCCTGGAGCCGATGGTCACGGTCGACCCGGCGTTCGCGCCGCTGACCGCCGCCGCCCGGGACCGTCGCGAGGTCAGCTTCGACTACCGGGTGCCCGACCGGGACGCCCCGACCCGCCGCCGGTTGCAGCCGTGGGGGGTGGTCTGCTGGCGCGGCCGGTGGTATGTGGTGGGTCACGACCTGGACCGGGCGGCGACCCGCTGCTTCCGGCTCTCCCGGGTCGTCGGCACCGTCCGGGTGGCCGGCGCGCCGGGCGGCTACCAGCCGCCGGCGGGGGTGGACCTGATCAGCCACGTGGCCCGCTGGTCGGGGCCGGTGGAACGCACCGGGCGGGCGACCGTGCTGGTCGCGTCGGGGCGCGCGGTGGGGCTGCGCCGTTGGGCGGTGGAGGCCGCGTCCGGGCCGGACGGCGACCGGCTGGTCCTGCCGTACGCCGACCCGGAGTCCCTGGCCCGGCAACTGGTGGGGTACGGCCCGGACGTGCGGGTGGTGGATCCGCCGGAGGTGCGCGAGGCGGTCATCCAGCGGCTCAAGGAGATCGCCGTCCGGCACGAGGAGCTGACCGTGACCGGAGGTGCCCGATGACCCGTCCCGCCGCCCGCTCGGCGGCTGCGCGCCCCGGCGGCAACCGGGCCTCGGCGGACCGGCTGGCCCGGCTGCTGAACCTGGTGCCCTACCTGCTGGCCCGCCCGGGGATCGAGATCGCCGAGGCGGCCGGGGACCTGGGGGTCACCGAGCGGCAGCTGCGGGAGGACCTGGAGCTGCTGTGGGTGTGCGGCCTGCCCGGGTACGGCCCGGGTGACCTGATCGACATGGCCTTCGACGGCGACCGGGTGACCATCACCTACGACGCCGGGATCGACCGGCCGCTGCGGCTGACCCCGGACGAGGCCCTCGCCCTGGTGGTGGCGCTGCGGATGCTGGCGGAGACCCCGGGGGTGACCAACCGGGAGGCCGTGGAGCGGGCCCTCGCCAAGATCGAGGACGCGGCCGGTGACCTGGTCGCCGCCCCGGTCGAGGTGCGCCTCCCCGTCGACAGCCGGCGGGTCGAGGAGCTGCGCGCCGCCGTGGCGCGGGGCCGGGCGCTGCGGATCACCTACTACACCGCCGCCCGGGACGAGACCACCGAGCGGGTGATCGACCCACTGCGCATGCTGATGGTGGGCGGCCGGGCCTACGCGGAGGCGTGGTGCCGCCGCGCGGAGGCGGTGCGGCTGTTCCGGGTCGACCGGATCGACGCGGTGACCGAGCTGGACGAGCCGGCGGCGGCACCGCCGCAGGCCCGCCCGTACGACCTGTCCGAGGGAGTGTTCCGACCCTCGCCGGACCTGCCGCTGATCACCCTGCGGATCGGCCGGGGCGAGCGGTGGATCACCGAGTACTACCCGTGCGAGCGGGTCGAGGCCGGCGACGGCGACCAGTGGCTGGTGTCGCTGCGGGTGACCGACCTCGGCTGGGCCCGGCGGTTCGTGCTGGGGCTGGGCCCGGACGTCACCGTGGTGGCCCCGGGGGAGCTGGCCGAGCAGGTCCGTGCCCAGGCGGTCGCCGCCCTGGAGGCGTACGCCACTCCCGATGCCACCCCGGCGGGGTCCGTGGGGTCCCGGTAGGCTGGCCGCCGTGGTGACGTGGATCGTGGTGGCGGTGGTGCTGTTCGCGCTCGTGGTGCTGGCGTTGGCCGTGCGGCCGGTGGTGGCGCGGCTGCCCCGGCTGCGGCGGGCCGCGGTGGCGTTGCAGAGGCGTCAGGCCGAGGCGGAGGCTTTGCAGGTCAGCGCGGAGGCACTCCAGGACCGCGCGGAGGCCCTCCAGGGTCAGGTGACCGTCGCCCAGCAGCGGGTCGCGGTGATCAAGGCCAAGCGCGGCCACTGATCGGCGGCGGTCGGTCCGGTGCGCGATCGCCGCGCGTTTGGGGCGATAGCGCGCAGAATCGGTCGGCCGCCGATGGTTGACGGGACGAGCGGGGTTGGTCAAGACTTCACCGACCGGCCGTGACCACCAGCGGCCCGGCGGGTGGCAACGGGCCCTCACGCACGTACGATGGGCTCCGGTACACCCCTCAGAGACGACACAGAGCGACTGGAGCTTCCCATGGGTGCCCTCAAGCCGTGGCACATCGCCGTACTCGTGGTCGTGCTGATCCTGCTGTTCGGTGCGAAGCGGCTCCCGGACGCGGCCCGTTCGCTGGGCCGTTCGCTGCGGATCATCAAGGCCGAGACGAAGAGCCTGCACGACGACGACCGTGACCTGGCGGAGAAGGCCGACGCCCAGGCTGCCTACCAGCCGCTGCCGCCGCAGGCCGCCGGGCAGCAGCAGCCGTACGCGCCGCAGCCCCATGTCCAGCCGCAGCAGCAGCCCTACGCCCCGCAGGCGCCGCAGCAGCCGGTCATCGACCCGGTGCAGCGCGTCCGGGACAACTGACCGAAGGGCCCACCACCGTGGCCTTCGCCCTGCGTAAACGTGGTCCGAGCACCTTCGAACGGGCCTCCGACGGCTCGATGACCCTCATCGAGCACGTCCGTGAGCTGCGCAACCGGCTGTTCCGGGCGTCCCTGGCCCTGCTCGTCGGCTTCGGCTTCGGCTTCTGGCTGGCGGAGCCGGTGCGGAAGCTGCTGTCGAAGCCGTACTGCGACCTTCCGGCGTCGATCGACCCGGACACGGGCAAGTGCAACTTCGTGCAGCTCGGCGTCGCCGACGTCTTCCTGCTCAACCTGAAGATCGGCCTCTGGGTCGGGTTGATCGTCGCCGCCCCGGTCTGGCTCTACCAGCTGTGGGCGTTCATCGCCCCGGGCCTGCACCGGCACGAGCGCCGGTACGCGTACATCTTCACGTCGCTCGCGGCGCCGCTGTTCGCCGCCGGCGCGGTGCTGGCCTTCTTCGTCACCACGAAGGGGCTGGAGTTCCTGCTCAACATCTCCGGCGACGACATCGCGACGACCCTCGAGGTGACCCGGTACATCTCGTTCGTCACCAACCTGATCCTGCTCTTCGGGGTGGCGTTCGAGTTCCCGCTCATCGTGCTGATGCTCAACTTCGTCGGGCTGGCCAGCGCGAAGCGGCTGCTCAGCTGGTGGCGGATCGCGGTCTTCGTGTTCTTCGCCTTCTCCGCCGTGGTCACCCCGACGCCGGACCCGTTCGGCATGACGGCCCTGGCCCTCTGTCTGATCGCGCTGTACTTCGGCGCGGTCGGCGTGGCGTTCCTCAACGACCGGCGGCGTGGGCGGGGCAAGGAGGCCTACGCCGGGATCGACGACGACGAGGTGTCGCCGTTGGAGCTCGACGACGATCCGGTCGCCCCCGGCCAGCGGGTCGAGGCCGCCGACTCGATCGGCACGCCGGAACCGGTCGCCGCCCCGACGCCGATCGACCGCCGCTACGACGAGATGACCTGACGGGCGTACACCCGCCCGGACCCGCGACGACGGGCCGCCCCCACCCGGGGCGGCCCGTCGTCGCGTCGGTGGGGCCGGGTGCCGCTGCCGACCCGGCCACCGAACCGGGCGGCGGGGAGGTGACCGGGGCCACCAGGCGCTGCTGAGCCCGCGTTTCGGGACTCGCGATATGGTGACTGCGCCCCTGATCGGCACCGATCGTCCCTTCGGCAGGAGAAGCCCTGATGGCAGAGACGCCCCTTACCGTTACCGTCACCGGCGCAGCCGGACAGATCGGCTACGCGCTGCTGTTCCGGATCGCGTCCGGGCAACTGCTCGGTGGCGGGAGGCGGGTGAAGCTCCGGCTGCTGGAGATCCCGGCTGCGGTGCGCGCGGCCGAGGGCACCGCCCTGGAGCTGGACGACTGCGCGTTCCCGCTGCTGGCCGGCGTGGACGTCTTCGACGACCCGAAGCAGGCGTTCGAGGGCGCCAACGTGGCGCTGCTGGTCGGCGCGCGGCCCCGTACCAAGGGGATGGAGCGCGGGGACCTGCTGGCGGCCAACGGCGGCATCTTCAAGCCCCAGGGCGAGGCGATCAACGCCGGCGCCGCACCGGACATCAAGGTGCTCGTGGTGGGCAACCCGGCCAACACCAACGCCCTCATCGCCCAGGCGCACGCCCCCGACGTGCCCGCGGACCGCTTCACCGCGATGACCCGGCTGGACCACAACCGGGCAATCGCGCAGCTCGCGCGCAAGCTCCAGGTCACCGTCGCGCAGGTGAAGAAGCTGACGATCTGGGGCAACCACTCGGCCACCCAGTACCCGGACGTCTTCCACGCCGAGGTCGACGGCCGTCCGGTGGCCGAGCTGCTCGACGACCGGTCCTGGCTGGCCGACGAGTTCATCCCCCGCGTCGCCAAGCGCGGTGCCGAGATCATCGAGGTACGGGGGGCGTCGTCGGCCGCGTCGGCCGCGTCCGCCGCGATCGACCACGTGCACGACTGGATCAACGGCACGCCGGAGGGCGACTGGACCTCGGCCGCGATCGTCTCCGACGGCTCCTACGGGGTGCCGGCGGGCCTGATCTCGTCGTTCCCGGTGGTCGCCCGCGACGGCCGGTTCGAGATCGTGCAGGGCCTGGGCGTCGACGAGTTCTCCCGGCAGCGCATCGACGCGTCCGTGGCCGAGCTCCAGGAGGAGCGCACGGCCGTGCAGGGGCTCGGCCTGCTCTGACCCTGACGGTGTACCGATCGTGACGGTGGCCCGCGGAGCGTTGTGCTCCGCGGGCCACCTTTGTCCCGGCCGGCCCGACGGTCAGGCCAGCACGCTGCGGTGGGCTCGGATCAGGTCGGCGTACCGGCGGCCGCTGGCCTTGACGGTGCGCTGCTGGGTGGCGTAGTCGACGTGGACCAGGCCGAACCGCTTGTCGTAGCCGTACGCCCACTCGAAGTTGTCCAGCAGCGACCAGGCGAAGTAGCCGGCCACGTCCACGCCCCGCCGGGCCGCCGAGGCGCACGCCGCGAGGTGCTCCTCCAGGTAGCGGGTGCGCTCCGGGTCGTCGACCGTGCCGTCCGGGTTCACCCGGTCCGGCCAGGCGGAGCCGCTCTCCGTGACATGCACCGGGCCGGCGCCGTACTCCTCGGCGAGGCGCACCAGCAACTGCTCCAGGCCGGCCGCGTGGGTCTCCCAACCCATCGCCGTCTCGACCGCCCCGGGCACCGGCACCTGGCGGGCGTAGGGCGGGGGACCGTCCGGGTCTGCGACGACCCGCTGCCGGAAGTAGTAATTGAGCCCGAAGAACTCCAGCGGGGTGGCGATCGTCTCCAGGTCGCCGGGGCGGACCGGCGGCGCGGTGCGGTACACCTCCAGCATGTCGGCGGGGTATCCACGGCCGAAGAGCGGGTCCAGCCACCACCGGTTGACGTGCCCGTCGGCGCGGGCGGCGGCGGCGACGTCCTCGGGGCGGTCGCTGGCCGGTTCGATCGGGCTGAGGTTGCACACCACGCCGACGGAGGCGGGCTCGACGGCGTTCGCACGGATCGCCGCGGTTGCCAGGCCGTGTCCGAGCAGCAGATGGTGGGCGGCGGGGACGGCCAGCGCCAGGTCGGCGTCGCCGGGGGCCATCCGGCCCTCCAGGTGGCCGATCCAGGCCGAGCAGAGCGGCTCGTTGATCGTCGTCCAGTCGCGGACCCGGTCGCCGAGCGCGCCGGCCACCACGGCCGCGTAGTCGGCCAGGGCGTACGCGGTGTCCCGGGCCGGCCAGCCGCCCCGGTCCTGCAGGGCCTGCGGCAGGTCCCAGTGGTAGAGCGTGACGAACGGCCGGATGCCGGCCTCCAGCAGGGCGTCGACCAGTTGGTCGTAGAAGGCCAGCCCGGCCTGGTTGACCCGGCCGGTGCCCTCGGGCAGCACCCGGGGCCAGGCCACCGAGAACCGGTACGCGTCGACGCCGAGCCCGCGCATGAGGGCGACGTCCTCGGGCCAGCGCCGGTAGTGGTCGCAGGCGACGTCGCCGGTGTCGCCGTTGTCGATGGCGCCGGGCACTTGGCAGAAGGTGTCCCAGATGGAGGGTGCGCGGCCGTCGGCGTCGACGGCACCCTCGATCTGGTACGCGGAGGTCGCCACGCCCCAGCGGAAGTGGGCGGGCAGGGCGGTCAGGTCGGCCACGGGCGTGCTCCTTGGGTTCCGGTTGGGGTGGCGCGGGACGGCAGGAGGGGGTGGGACGGGGTGGTCGCGGCGGCGCGCGTCGGGCGGGGTGCCGGCCGGGCAGAACCGGCGCGCCGGCCGGTCCGCAGCATACTTCAAACCTTAGTTCATGGCATTAATCGTGGTGCTGATGCATGCTGGTGGGGGTGCCGGTCATTGGCGCCCCAGGGGAGGACCGGACCGATGGACGCCAGACGCACCACCGTGCGCGACATGCGTCGCGCCAACCGCGCGGTGCTGCTCACCCGGATCTGGTTGGACGGCCCGCTGAGTCGGCACGAGCTGGGGCAGTCCACCGCGCTGAGCCTGGCCAGCGTGAGCAACCTGGTCGGCGAGGTGATCGACGAGGGGCTGGTCGAGGAGGCCGGCTCGGTCGAGTCGGACGGCGGCCGCCCCCGGGTGCTGCTACGGGTGACCCCCAGCTACGGCTACCTGGTCGGCGCCGACGTCGGGGAGACCCGGATCCAGGTCGAGCTGTTCGACCTGACGATGACCGCCCTGGCCAAGGCGGAGTACCCGATCGCCGCCGCTGAGCCCGACCCCGGCGCGGTGGTGGCCCACCTGCTGCACGGGCTGACCGCCGTGACCGAGCAGGCCGGCGTCGACCCCGCCGCGGTGCTCGGGCTCGGGGTGGCAATCTCGGGGACGGTGGAGCGCACCGCCGACGCCGTCGTGCACGCCCAGACGCTCGGCTGGGAGGGAGTGCCGCTGGGCGCCATGCTCCGCGCCGGCACCGACATCCCCGTGCACGTCGACAACGGGGCGAAGACGCTCGGCCAGGCCGAGATGTGGTTCGGCGCCGGCCGGGGCACCCGGCACGCCGTCGTCGCGCTGGTCGGCTCCGGGGTGGGCGCCGCCGTGATCACCGACGGGGTGAGCTACCGGGGCGCGCACAGCAGCGCCGGCGAGTGGGGGCACACCACCATCGCGTACGGCGGTCGCCGGTGCCGCTGCGGCAACCTGGGCTGCCTGGAGGCGTACGTGGGGGCGGAGGGCATCCTCGACCGCTACCGGCAGGCCAACCGGGGCCGGCCGGCGGCCGGCGGCGACGAGGAGAGCGCGCTGGGCGAACTGCTGCGTGCCTCGACGAAGACCGCCGAGGCGGTGCTCGACGAGACCGTGGGCTACCTCGGCGCCGGGGTGGCGACCCTGATCAACCTGTTCAACCCCGAGCGGGTGGTGCTCGGCGGGTGGGCCGGGCTGGCCCTCGGCGAGCGGTTCCTGCCCCGGATCCGGGAGGCCACCGCACGGCATGCGCTGCGCCAGCCGTACGCCCAGGCCTCGATCGAGCTGTGCCAGCTCGGGCCCGACGCGGTCGCGATGGGCGCGGCCACCCTGCCGATGGCCCGGCTGCTGCGCGACGGCGGCGTGCCCCGCACGGCCGCCGCCCGCCCCGTGGCGTCCACCCGACCGGCCCGCAGGCCGCGCGCCCGCTGACCCCGCACGAGCGCCCCGGCACGTTGCCTGCGCGTCACGACCGTCCGGCCACCACGGCCTCACGGGCGGGGTGCCGGCCCCGCCGGCGGTTCTGCCGGACGGTGACGCCGACCGTCACCACGGCGGCCAGGCCGAGCGCGGTCCACAGCAGCGGGTTGGTCCGCACCGCGTCGGGAAGCTGCTGGGCTAGGACGAAGACGCCCATCACCACGACGAACCAGCCGAACGCCCTGCGCAGCACGTCCTCGGGAATCCGGCCGGTGAGCCGGCCGCCGAGCAGGCTGCCGACGACGGCTGCGGCGGTCACCGCGGCGGCCAGGCGCCAGTCGATGCTGACGCTGGACAGGTAGCCGGCCAGGCCGGCGAAGGACTTCATCGCGATGACGACCAGCGAGGTGCCCACGGCGACCGGCATCGGCAGGCCGCCGAGCAGGGCCAGCGCCGGCACCACCAGGAAGCCGCCACCGGCGCCGATCAGGCCGGTGACCAGGCCGACCACGACACCGTCGAGGACGACCCGCCCGACGGGAAGCTCGTGCGGCACGGGCCGGCGGTCGGCGCCGTGTCGACCGCGGATCATCGCGATGGCGGTGGCCAGCATCATCAGCGCGAACCCGGTGAGCAGTACCCCGGCCGGGATGAACTCGGCGAGACGACCGCCTGCGTACGCGCCGGTCATGCCGGCCACGCCGAAGATCAGCCCGGTGCGCCACCGGATGCGCCCGGCTCGCGCATGCGGCAGCACGCCGACCGCGCTGGTGACCCCGACGACGAGCAGCGAGGTGGCGATGGCCTCCTTGGCCGGCAGGTCGGCGACGTAGACCAGCAGCGGCACGGCGAGGATCGAGCCGCCGCCGCCGAGCAGGCCGAGGCTGATCCCGATCAGCACGGCCAGCCCGACGGTCAGCGCGACGCTGCCCGTCATGCCCGCCGCCCGGCCGTCGACCTCTCACGGAGTTGGCCGACGACGGTGTCCAGGTCGCAGCTGGCGCCCCGGTTGTAGGGGAGCTTGCCGAGTAGCATGCCCATCGCACAGGTGTTGGTCACCGCGGCGAAGGTGAGGCCGGCGCCGATGAACCCGGCGACCCACTTGAGCTGCGGCACGAACACCGAGCCGAGGACGCTGGCCAGGACGATGGAGCCGGCGACCAGGCGGACCTGGCGCTCCAGGTCCCAGCGGGGGTTGCCCTGGTTGATCGGCGCGTGGGCCGCCTGCCAGGCCATGATGCCGCCGTCGAGCACCTTCAGGTTGGGCAGACCGGCCCCGGCGAGGGCCTGCTCGGCCTGGGCGGCGCGGGCCCCGGAGCGGCAGATCAGCACGACGTCCTCGTCGAGGTGGCGGCGCAGCTCCTCGCGGTGCTCCTTGAGCAGGTCCAGCGGCACGTTGTAGGAACCGGGGATGTGCGAGGTCTCGAACTCGCCCGGGGTGCGCACGTCGAGCAGCCGGGGCGTCCGCCCGGCGGCGATCAGCTCGCGCAGGGTGGCCGCGTCGAGCGTCGAGGGGGTGGTCGGGGTCGTGGTCATTCTTCCTCCGTCGAAAGTCGTTCCGGTCAGGCGGTGGCGGCCATTTGGACGCCGGCCTGCTCGGCATGGCCGAACATGTCGTCGATCAGGACGACCTCACGGCCGGCGTTGGCCAGCAGCGACGCGGCGGCGGTGGCGCGGTAGCCGGAGCCGCAGTGCACCCACACGGTGCCGGCCGGCACGTCGCCGAGCCGCTTGGGCAGGTCGGGCAGCGGCACGTGCACCGCGCCGTCGATGTGGCCGGCCTTCCACTCGTTGGTCATCCGCACGTCGAGCACGACCTGCGGGGCGGGCAGGCCCTCGGGGGTGTTCCCGGCCTGTGTGGCCGCGAGTGCCGGGAAGTCGGCGACGGTCAGCTCCCGCAGGTCGGCCGGGCCGGTCGCCCACTGCTCGGGGGTTCCGGTGGACTGGGCGGCCGGGCGGTCGATGCCGATGCGGACCAGTTCCCGTTGGGCGTCGGCGACCTGCTCCGGCGTCTCCGCCAGGAGGGTGATCGGCACCCCCCAGGTGATCAGCCAGCCGAGCCACGTCGACATGGGCCCGTCGAGGCCGAGGCTGACGGTGCCGGCGAGGTGCGAGCCCGCGTACGCCTTGCGGTGGCGCAGGTCGACCACCCACTCCCCGGCAGCGATCCGCCCCCGCAACTGCGTGGCGTCGGCCCGGGTCGCCGGGCTGAGGTCGACCGGGGCGGGCCCGGCGGCGTTGGCCACTCCCATGTGGGCGTAGTAGGCGGGGTAGGCGTCCAGTCCGGCGAGGGTCTCGGTGACGAACTGGTCGGCGGCCAGCCGCAGCGCCGGGTTGGCCTGCTTCTCCCGGCCGATGGTCGACTCCGGGGCGTCGGCCTGGCTGGCCGAGCAGAAGCTGCCGAAGCCGTGGGTGGGCCACACCTGGGTGCCGTCGGGCAGCAGGTCGGCCAGCTTCCGCGCCGAGTCGTGCTGCTGGTGGGCCAGGGTGTGGGCGTGCTGCTGGCCGAGCAGGTCGGTACGCCCGGTCGTGCCGAACAGCAGCGACCCGCCGGTGAACACCCCCACCGGGGACCAGCCGCCGTCGCCGGCCTCGTCCAGCACGTACGACAGATGGTGGAAGGTGTGCCCGGGAGTGCCGACCACCCGCAGCCGCAGCAGGTCGGACACGGCCACCTCGTCGCCGTCGTTGACCGGCAGCCGGGCGAAGCCCATCTCGTCGGCGGCGGAGACCAGGTACTCCGCGCCGGTCAGCCGGGCCAGTTGCAGGCCGCCGGAGACGTAGTCGTTGTGGACGTGCGTCTCCACCACATGGGTGATCCGCACCCCCTTCTCACCCGCGAGATACATGACTCGGTCGATGTCCCGCTGCGGGTCCACCACCACCGCCACCCGGCCGTCCGTCGCCAGGTAGCTGCGGTCCCCGAGGGACGAGGTCGCGAGGACCGACACCTGCACCGTCATCCGTCTACTCCTTTCACCATCCCGCATACCCCGGGGGGTATGCGGGGGACATTCGTCACCCTTGGCCGAACTCGAACATGCGCTTACCCGCCCCAGCGGCGAACACGCCGCCCGGGGGGCGTCAGCCCCGGCGGATCACGCCAGCGCCAGGAACAGCTTCTCCAGCTCTTCCTCGGTCATCTCCGGCTGCTCGCCGCGATCGCGGGCGCCGGAGCAGTGCCGCATGCCGGAGGCAATGATCTTGTACCCCGCCCGGTCGATCGCCTTCGACACCGCGGCGAGCTGGGTCAGCGTCTCGCGGCAGTCCTGACCGCTCTCCATCATCTCGATGACCGCGTTGAGCTGCCCTCGCGCTCGCTTCAGGCGGGTCAGCGCCTCGCCGGTCATCTCGGGACGCAACTTCATCTCGACCACCTCCGCTCTCACCGTACACCTACCCCGGGGGGTATCCGGTCAGCCTCGGTGTCGGCCCTGCCGAAGGCGAGGCCCCGGGTGCTTCTCGCCGGCCCGACCGTTACAACATACCCCCTAGGGTATCCATTCCCGCCAACGAAGCCCCGGTTGGATGGCCGGCAGCCACCGGCGACGGGGCGTCGGCCCGGCCTGCCGGTGGTCTGTCCGGCACCAACGGATCAGGGCAACTTGGCAACGGTCAGCAGGATCGCGGAATCCTCCAACGCCTCGAGACTGTGGCGTGCGTCGGGCACGATGAGCAGGTCTCCGGTGCGCGCCTCCCACGACTGCTCACCAGCGATCATGCGGACCCGGCCGTGGAGCACCTGCACCGTGGCCTCGCCCGGGTTCTCGTGCTCCGCGAGGCGTGCGCCCCCGCTCATGCCGATGACCGTCTGGCGTAGCACCTTCTCGTGGCCGCCGTAGACGGTGTCGGCGGTGTGCCGGCCACCGGCGTCAGCTGCGCGATCGACTTGTTGGCGGGCGAGGGCTGCGAGCGAGATCTTCTGCATGCCGTCATTGTCCCAGCCCGGCCGTTGTGCCCTACCGGGAGGTCCTGCCAGGCGTGCGTGCCCGGCGCGGCGGCGAGCCCCCGCGCCGGGCAGGCGATCAGCACCAGCCGTTGATCGTGCCGTTCACCCCGGTCCAGAGGTACGCGTCGGAGACCCAGCTACCGTCGCTGAGCCGGTTCCAGAGCGACGTGGTGCCGTACCGCCCGGCGTGTGAGGTTCCGTTCGCGGAGCAGGAGATCGTGACGGTGGCCCCGTCGCCGACCGATCCGAGCGCGGCGTAGCCGGTGCCGGGCCCGGCGCGCCGGGTGAGGCTTCCACCGCCGTTGGCGTCCACCACTCCCTGGGTGAAGCCGAGCGCGCCGTAGTTGTAAACGGCGCTGCCGGCCCCGGCCCAGGCCGATCCGTGCCGCGCGCCGCCCTGGTAGGATGCGGCCCCGTTCTCGAACGCCCACTTGCCGATGCCGTGACCGGCGATGGGGACGTACGCGCTGTTCTGCCGCAGCCCGAAGTGGACATGCCGGCCGTAGGCGGCACCGCCGCAGGTGACGTCGGTGCCGGTGTAGCCCAGGTAGGCGCCCGCGCCGACCGCCGCCCCGTTGACCGAGATGCTGCTCCACAGGTGGTAGTAGTCGGTCGAGTAGCCCCGGTCGTGGATCACCCGGATCCAGCCCTGGCACATCGTGTACGCCGTGCCGCCCCGGGCGGCGCGGACGACCTGGTCGCCGCCGGCGAGGTCCACGGAGCTGTACGGCGACTCGCTGCCGCCCCAGCCGTGCGGGCCGCTGGTGAGCGTCCAGGTCTGGCCGACCGCGAACGGCAGGGCCATCCCGGTCCGGTAGTCGCCGCCGGCGTACGTGGGGGCCGGCGTGGTCTTGAAGACCTGCCGCTCCCGCTCCGACACGAGGGGTGACTCGCCGGCCAGCTCGCTGAAGTCGGCCTCGCCGTCGAACGCGACCCGCCACTGCCCGGCGTCGGCGCGCGCGATGAACACCGAGCCGGTCGGGTGGGCGTCCTTTTCGCGGGGGGCGACCGCGACGGCGGTGCCGAACGCCCACCGCCCCTCCTGCCGGCTGATCGTGACGCGGGTTTCGGGTGTCGCGACCTCACCCGTGCTGGAACGCTCGGCCTGATCGAGCAGCTTGTTGGTCACGGCCTCGGTGACGGTCGGGGGCACCGGCTTCGGCGCCGCACCGGCGCTCGCCGGATTACCGCCGATCAGGATCCCCGCCGCCAACAGAGCCATCGGAATGCCAGCCCACCGCCGCAACTGTCCCATCGACACACTCCTTAGATCGATCTGCACCTATGGGTGATGCGGTGACGATAAGCGGCGGCAAGAATAATGTCTACACCCCGAAACCCCAGCCGTGAAATTTTCCTTCGATCTCCGGTCGGCGGAGCCCTGGCCTGGGCGCCGCCGACCGTACGGGCCGTCAGGCCGGCAGGTTCCACTTCTGGTTGGCCCCGCCGGTGCACGACCAGACCTGCGTCTTCGTGCCGTCGGTGGAGACGTTTCCGGTGATGTCGAGGCACTTGTTCGCCTGCGGGTTCACCAGGTCCCGCCCGGCCGTCCACGTCCACTGCTGCGCGGCGCTGCCGTTGCAGGTCCACAGCTGTACCTTCGTGCCGTCGGCGGTGCCGCCGCCGGAGACGTCGAGGCACTTGCCCAGTGACCGCAGCGTCCCGTCGGAGGCGCGGGTCCAGCTCTGGTTGGCGCTGCCGGCGCAGCTCCAGATCTGCGCCGCGGCGCCGTCGGCGCTGCTGTTGTCGGTGACGTCCAGGCACTTGCCGCCGAGGCCGGTGATCGGCCCGGTCGGCCCGGTGGGCGTCCCGGGCCCGGACTGGGTGCCCGCCCAGGTGAACGTGGCGGTGGTCCGGGCCGGCAGGGTGTAGGTGAACGACTGCCCGCCCCAGACCACCTTCACCGACTGGGCGGACGTGCCGCCGTTGTGGGCCAGGAGCGCCTTGCTGCCGTCGGCGTTGCGGTAGGCGACGTTCTGCACCGTGCCGTTGGCGGTGGAGGCGATCCGCTGCGCCCCGGGCCGGACGAACTTGGTCAGGTGCCCGGTCGTGTAGTACTCGATCGTGTAGTCGACCTGGCCGGCGCGGGAGCCGCCCTCCTGCACGGTGATCAGGCCGGTGCAGGTGCCGCAGCCGCCGTTGTGCGGGCCCATGTTCTGGTTGAGCGCCAGGCTCCACTTGACGATGCTCCGGCTCCAGTTCCGGGCGTAGTTGACGATGTCGGCCATGTCCTCGTTGTGCTGGTTGCCGATCCAGGTGCCGCCGGAGTGCTCGGTGCTGAACTGCGGCACCGACGGGTACTGGCCCTGCACCTGGCTGCCGACCGCCGGGTCGCCGAAGTAGCCGTGCCAGGCGATGCCGCCGAAGAGCGGGTCGTTACGGACGGCGGCGTCGCCGAGCACCCCGGCGCCCATGGTGGCGTAGTCGCCGTAGTTCCAGTCGTGCACCAGCACCTTCGTGGTGATGCCGGCGGCCCGGAACGCGGGGTAGACGAAGTTCTTGGTCAGCTCGGCCAGGCCGGAGGAGTTCCAGCTCATCCCGGGGTAGTCCATCGCCGTCGGGTTGCCCGACTGGCAGCAGTTCGGCTCGTTCTGCACCGAGAGGTAGTCGACCTTCACGCCGCGCGCCGCGTACGCCTGGACGGTCTTGACGAAGTACTGGGCGTAGGTGGCGTAGTACTGGGACTTCAGCCAGCCCATCCGATCCATCCGGCCGTTGTCCTTCATCCAGCCGGGCGCGCTCCACGGCACGACCTTGACCCGCAGGGCGGGGTTGAGCTGCCGGGCCTGGGCGGTGAGCAGCTCCACGTCGGTGTCGTAGCCGTTGGCGCCGAAGTCGGTGAGGTCGCAGCAGGTGTCGTCGAGGGAGACGTGCCCCGGGCGGGACAGGTCGGAGGCCCCGATCGGGTTGCGGACGAAGGACAGCCCGATGCCGTCGGTGGGGCTGAACAGCTTGCGCATCGCCTCGTCGCGGGTGGCCGCGCTGACCGGGCCGCCGCGCAGCAGGTACGCGGTGGTGTCCGTGATCGACGCGCCGGCGCCCTCGAACGGCTGGTATCGGGTGTTCTCGTCGACGGTGACGGTGTGCGTGGCTCCGCCGCTGGACGCCGCGAAGCTCACCGGGGCCTGCTGTTGCAGCCCGCGGGTGACGGCGCGGCCGCCGGCGTCGGAGGTGGTGGTGAGCCAGACGTTCACGCTCTCACCGGCGGCCTGCGCGGGCGAGGCCGCGAGGGTCAGGACGCCGGTTGTCAGGCAGAGGGTGAGGGCCCCGGCCAGCGCGGCGCGGGCCGGCGAGCGGTGGATGGTGGGTGGGGTGAGGGATGTGGAATCGATGGTCATGATTGAGGAAACATCGTAGTAACTCTTATGTCAAGCACTGAAAAAAGCGACGGGCCGGCATGGACAGGGGCGGGGTGACGGCATCGTCGCCGCCTCCCCGCCGTCGTGGCCCGGTCGCTCAGCCCCGCCCGCGCACCCGCCGGACGGTGTCGCGGAACCACAGCGCGCTGCGCTTCGGGACGCGTTCCTGCGTGTCGTAGTCGACCCGGACGATGCCGAACCGCTTGTCGTAGCCGTACGACCACTCGAAGTTGTCCAGCAGCGACCAGGCGAAGTAGCCGCGAACGTCCGCGCCGGCCCGCCGGGCCCGGGCCACCGCGCGCAGGTGCTCGGCGAGGTAGTCCACCCGGTCGTCGTCGGCGACGAAGCCGCGCGCGTCCGGGCGGTCGTCGAACGCCGCGCCGTTCTCGGTGATGACCATCGGCAGGCCGGGGTAGTCGCGGCTGATCCGCAGCAGCAGGTCGGTGAAGCACTCCGGGACGATCTCCCAGTCCATCGCCGTGCGCGGTCGGCCCCGGGGGACGACCCGGCGCACCGGCCGGCCGTCGGCGTCCCGGTCCCGGCCGTCGGCGTCCACCCCGGAGAAGACCTGCCCGAAGTAGTAGTTGACCCCGAGCACGTCGAGCGGGGCGGCGATGACCGCCAGGTCGTCGTCGTACACCGGGACCGTCACCCCGTCGGCCACCAGGTCGGCCAGCACGTCGTCGGGGTACCGGCCGTGCACGAGCGGGTCCAGGTAGAGCCGCGCGCCCAGCCCGTCGGCGGCCCGGGCGGCGTCGCGGTCGGCGGCGCTGTCGGTGGCCGGGTCGGCGGTGGCCAGGTTCAGCGTGATGCCCACTTCGACCGGGGTGGTGGCCGCCGCCCTGATCCGCCGGGTCGCCAGCCCATGGCCGAGCAGCAGGTGGTGCGCCGCCGCGACGGCGTCGCCGAGGTCGCGGCGGCCCGGGGCGTGCTCGCCGTACGCGTAGCCGAGCATCGCCGAGCACCACGGCTCGTTGAGCGTCGTCCACGTCCGTACCCGGTCGCCGAGGGCGTCGAAGACCAGCATCGCGTAGTCGGCGAACCGGTAGGCGGTGTCCCGCGCCGGCCAGCCGCCGGCGTCCTCCAGCTCCTGCGGCAGGTCCCAGTGGTAGAGCGTGACCCACGGGTCGACGCCCCGGCCGAGCAGCTCGTCGACCAGCCGGTCGTAGAAGGCCAGGCCCGCCGGGTTGGCCGGGCCCCGCCCGCCCGGCTGCACCCGGGGCCATGCCGTCGAGAACCGGTACGTGTCCACGCCCAGGTCAGCGATCAACGCCACGTCCTGCGGCATCCGGTGGTAGTGGTCGCAGGCCACGTCGCCGGTGTCGCCGCCGGCCACCGCCCCCGGGACCCGGCAGAAGGTGTCCCAGATCGACGGTGTCCGCCCGTCCTCGGCGACCGCGCCCTCGATCTGGTACGACGACGTGGCCACCCCCCAGCGGAAGGAAGCCGGGAGGGTGTCGATCGGGTCGGTGGTCGCCGACCCGGCGGCGGTGGACTTCATGCTGCTCCTCGGTGCGACGCCGGGCCGGTACGCGGGAACGTGCTCGTCACCGGGCGACCGCCTCGTCGGCCTGGTGCAGCCAGCAGGCGACCGCCCGGCCCGGGTCGTCGGCCGGCGGGCCGAGCGTCGGCAGCCGGCTGTCGCACGGCGCGACCGCCCGGGGGCAGCGCGGGTGGAACGCGCACCCCTCGGGCATCGCGCGCAGGTCCGGCGGGGAGCCGGGGATGCCCGTCAGCTCCCGGCGCGGCCCGCGCAGGGCGGGGAAGGAGTGCAGCAGCCCGTCGGTGTACGGGTGCAGCGCCGCGCCGTACAGCTGCGCGGCCGGGGCCTGCTCGACGATCCGGCCGCCGTACATGATGGCGATGCGGTCGGAGAACTCCACCAGCAGCGACAGGTCGTGGGTGATGAACAGCACCGCGAAGCCGAGCCGTTCGCGCAGCTCGGCGAGTTGGCTGAGGATCTGCCGCTGCATCACCACGTCCAGGGCGGTGGTCGGCTCGTCCATGATGACGACCTGCGGCTCCAGGGCCAGCGCCATGCCGATCATCACCCGCTGCCGCATGCCGCCGGAGAGCTGGTGCGGGTAGCTGTCCAGCCGGTCGGCGGAGATGCCGACCAGCCGCAGCAGCTCCCGGGCCCGGGCCAGCCGGGCCGGGCGCCTCAGCCCCGGCTGGTGCGCCCTGATCACGTCGACGAGCTGGGTGGAGACCTTGTGCACCGGGTTGAGGGAGTTCATCGCCCCCTGGAACACGATCGACGTCTCCGCCCAGCGGAACGCCCGTAGCTGCGCGGGGGACAGGGTGAGCACGTCGACCGGCGGGCCGTCGACGGGGTGGTAGACCACCTCGCCGCCGCTGATCACCCCGGGCGGCGGGAGCAGCCGGGTCAGCCCGTACGCCAGGGTGGACTTGCCGCTGCCGCTCTCCCCGGCCAGGCCGAGCACCTCGCCCCGGTGCAGGGTGAGGTCGACCTCGCGGACGGCGCGCACGGCCGAGTCGCCGAGGCCGTAGTCGACGCTGAGCCGACGGATCTCCAGCACCGGTTCGCTCATCGACCGGCCTCCTTTCGCTGTCCGGGCGCGGCCGGTGACGCCGGCCGGGGCGCCAGCACCGGGGTGAAGCCCACCCGCATCCGCACGGTGCGCCCGTCGGCCGTGCGGATCCGGGACCGCCCGGCGCTGCGCAGGCGAGGGCTGACGAACTCGTCGATGCCGAAGTTGATCAGCGCCAGGGCGGTGCCGAGCAGCGCGATGGCCAGCCCGGCCGGCACGAACCACCACCAGGCGCCCTGCGCCAGGGCCTGCTGGCTCTGCGCCCAGAACAGGATGGTGCCCCAGTTCCACGACGAGACCGACGAGATGCCGATGAAGGCCAGGGTGATCTCCGACATGACCGCGAAGATCACCGTGCCGACGAAGCCCGAGGCGATGATCGCGGTGAGGTTCGGCAGGATCTCGAAGCCGATGATCCGCCAGGTGTGCTCGCCGGTGGCCCGCGCGGCCTCCACGTAGTCGCGCCGGCGTAGCGACAGCGTCTGGGCGCGCAGCACCCGGGCGCCCCAGGCCCACGAGGTGAGCCCGATGACCAGGGCGACGACCAGGTCGCCGGCCCCCTCGACCGTGGACGTGACGATGATGATCAGCGGCAGCGCCGGGATCACCAGGAACACGTTGGACAGCGCGGACAGGCCGTCGTCGGCGAGCCCGCCGAGGTAGCCGGCGGTCACCCCGACCAGGACGGACAGCACGGTGGCCACCACGCCCGCGGTCAGGCCGACCAGCATCACCCCGCGGGTGCCGACCAGGATCTGGCTGAACACGTCCTGCCCGAGGTGGGTGGTGCCGAACCAGTGCGCCGCCGACGGCGGCTGGAGCAGGTCGGCGCTGCGGGCGTCCGGGTCGTACGGCGCGATCCACGGGCCGATCACCGCGAGCAGCAGGTACCCGGCGACCACGGCCAGCCCGGTGGCGGCCTTGCCGCCGCTGACGAACCGCAACCGACGGCGGCGGCCCGGCCGGACGCTGGGCTGGGCCATCGCGCCCTGTTCCGGGATGACCTGCTCCACGCTGGAGGTGGGAATGCTCACGGCTCAGCCCTCCTTGCGGGTACGCGGGTCGAGGAACAGGTACACCACGTCGGC
The DNA here is from genome assembly GCF_050948415.1 of Micromonospora sp. CA-111912. Taxonomy (NCBI): domain Bacteria; kingdom Bacillati; phylum Actinomycetota; class Actinomycetes; order Micromonosporales; family Micromonosporaceae; genus Micromonospora; species Micromonospora sp. CA-111912. The sequence goes on along the minus strand of NZ_CP192007.1, from coordinate 4,192,922 downwards.
GAGCAGGTTGGCCACCAGCACCGACAACGTGATGACCAGGAAGATGCCCTGCATCAGCGGGTAGTCCTTGGCGCTGACGGCCCGGAAGAGCAGGAACCCGAGCCCGGGGTACGAGAAGACGATCTCCACGAGCAGGGTGCCGCCGACGATCAGCCCGAGCGACAGGGCGAACCCGGCGACGTTGGGCAGCAGCGCGTTGCGCGCCGCATAGCTCATCGCGACCCGCCGCTCGGGCAGGCCCTTGGCGTGCGCCACCGTGATGTAGTCCTCGGCGGCGACGGTGACCATCATGTTGCGCATGCTGAGGATCCAGCCGCTCATCGAGGAGATCAGGATGGTGGCTGCGGGCAGCAGGCTGTGCTGCACCGCGCTGCCCAGGAAGATGCTGTCCAGGGCGGGGACCAGGCCCGGCTCGTAGCCGCCGGAGGACGGGAAGAAACTGCCCGGCCCGGCCAGCACCGCGATCGCCACCAGGCCCAGCCAGAAGTACGGCACCGAGGACAGGAACGTGGTGACCGGCAGCAGCCCGTCCACCCAGGAGCCGCGTCGCCAGCCGGCCAGCACCCCGAGCCCGGTGCCGAGCACGAAGCTGACCGCGGTGGTGACGCCGACCAGGATGAGGGTCCAGGGCAGCGCGTCGCCGATGACCTCCGACACCGGCGACGGGAACGCCGTGAACGACAGCCCCAGGTCGCCGTGGGCGAGCTGTCGCCAGTAGTCGACGTACTGGTCCCACAGGCTGTCGTCGGAGTCGAGGCCGAACAGCACGTACAGCGAGTGGATGGCGTCGGTGCTGAGCTGCCCCTGGAAGCGGGAGACCAGCGACTTCACCGGGTCGCCGGGGATCATCCGGGGGATGAAGAAGTTGATGGTCAGCGCCGCCCAGGCGGTGAACAGGTAGAAGGCGACGCGCCGCAGCAGGAAGATCATCGGCCGGCCTCCCCGCCCACCGTCGCCGCCGCCGCGCCGGCCCCCGTGACGTCGGGGTGGTAGAGCCAGCAGGCCGTCCAGTGCCCGTCGTGGTCGCCGACGGTCAGCCTCGGGGGCAGCTCCTCGGCGCAGCGCGGCAGGGCCACCGGGCAGCGCGGGTGGAACCGGCAGCCGGTGGGCGGCCGGATCAGGCTGGGCGGCTCGCCGTCGCCGCGCTCGGCCACCTCCGCCCCGCCGTCGCCGGTGATCCGGTCCGGGTCGGGCGCCGAGCCGATCAGCAGCCGGGTGTACGGGTGCGCCGGGTGCTGGGTGACCGTCTCGCTGTCCCCGCCCTCGACGAGGCGGCCGGCGTACATCACCAGCGTCTCGTCGGCGAAGTAGCGGGCCGAGGCGATGTCGTGGGTGATGTAGAGGATCGCCAGGTCGAACCGCTCCTTGAGCTCGCGCAGCAGGTTGAGCACGCCGAGCCGGATCGACACGTCGAGCATGGACACCGGCTCGTCGGCGAGCAGCACCTCCGGGTCGGCGCCGAGCGCGCGGGCGATGGCGACCCGCTGCCGCTGCCCGCCGGACAGCTCGTGCGGGAAGGAGTCCAGGTAGCGCTCGGCTGGGGTGAGCCGGACCCGTTCGAGCAGCCGCCGCAGCGCGGCGTCGAGGTCGGCGTCGGTGCGGCCGGCGTTGCCGTGCACGCGCAGCGCCCGGGTCAGGTGGTAGCGCACGGTGTGCACCGGGTTCAGCGACGCGAACGGGTCCTGGAAGATCAGCTGGACCTGCCGGGCGTACGCCCGGAACGGCCGCCCGCCACGGACGGTGACCGGCTTGCCGTGCAGCGCGATGGTGCCCGCCGTGCGCGGATAGAGCTGCGCGAGCAGCCGGGCGACGGTCGACTTGCCGGAGCCGGACTCGCCGACCAGGGCGGTGACCCGGCCGCGGCGCAGGGTCAGCTGCACGTCGTCGACCGCGTGCACGGCCGTTCGGGTACGGGAGAACAGGCCGCGCAGCCGCCTGCGGACGGGGAAGTGCTTGGTCAGGCCGATCGCCTCCAGCACCTCCTCGCCGGCGGCCGGGGCCGACGGGGTGGGCGTCGTCATGCCGGGTTCCTGTCTGCTCAGGGATGGTCGCGGCGGGGCCGCCGGTGGCCCGGGCGGAGGGTGGACCGCCCGGGCCACCGGCGCCCGGCTCAGGATCCGGCGGGCCGCAGGTGCTGCACGACGTCCGCCGCGTTGGGCTGGGTCGGCTGCCCCGCGCCGTAGGCGTTCGCGTCGTCCGGCCAGCCGGTCCAGTTCTTCGTGCTGTACGCGGCCCCGACGTTGTCCGCGCCGACCGGGATGATCGGCGTCTGCTCGACGAAGACCTTCTGGAGCGTGGCCAGGGCCGCGGTGCGGGCGGCGTCGTCGGTGGCGTTGGCGTACGCGGCGAGCGCGGCGGTGGCCTGCGGGTTGTCGAAGCGGCCGAAGTTGCCGGCGGGGGAGGCCTTGCCGATCGGCTTGAGCAGCCGGCCGTCCATCACCGTCTGGTAGATGTCGTACGGGGTCGCCCCGCCGTTGGTCCACCGGAAGGTCGCGTCGAACCGGCCCTCCTCGACGTTGCGGAACCAGGCGTCCTGGTTGGCCTTCTCCACGGTGGCGGTGATGCCGATGGTGGACAGGTTGTCCTTCACGATCTCCAGGCTCGTCTGGTAGTCCGACCAGCCGGACGGGTCGGTCAGGGTGAGGGTGACCGGCTTGCCGCTCGGGTCGACCAGCTTCTCGCCGGCGTACCGGAAGCCCGCCTCGGTGAGCACCTTCTTCGCGCCGTCGACGTCGATCCGCTGCTGCTGGCCCTTGAACTCGGCGGCGACGTAGGCGTCGCCGGCCGGGCTCGGCAGCCCGGTCACGCTGGTCACCACCGGGTGGAAGTACCCGGCCGAGGCCTGCTGGAAGATGTCCTCCCGGTTGACGACCATGTTCATCGCCCGGCGCAGGGCGGGGTTGTCGAACGGCTTACGGGTGGTGTTGATGTACAGGCCGTGGATGCCGAGCACCGGCGGCGCCCACACCTTGTGGTTGGCCGGGTCCTTGCCGACGAACACCGTCTTGACGTTGGGGATGAAGACGAAGCTCCACTCGGACTCGCCGTTGGCCAGCGCGGTGGTCTGCGCGTTGTTGTCGGTGAACGAGGTGTAGCGCAGCTCCTTGACCTTCGGCAGTTCCTGCCAGTAGCCGCTGGTGCGCACGGTCAGGGTGGTGGTCTGCGGGGTGAACGACGTGAGCGTGTACGCGCCGCTGCCCACCGGGTTCTTGTTGACGTTGGTGCCCGGGTCCTTGATCGCCGACCAGATGTGCTGCGGCACGATCGGCACCTGGGCGATGATCTTCTGTTGGTTGACGAACTGCGGCGAGGCGAAGCCGAGGGTCACCTGGTTGCCGGCGGTGGTGATCGAGGTGTACGGGGTGGCCGCGATGTTGAGCGCCTCGTTGGCCTTGAGCAGGTTGTAGGTGAACGCGACGTCGGCGGCGGTGACCGGCTTGCCGTCGGACCAGGTGGCGTTGTCCCGGAGGGTGACGGTGACCGAGCGGTAGTCCGCCGTCCACTCGGCCTTCGTGGCCAGCCACGGCTTGAACGGATCGGCGGGCTTGACCGGGTTCCACATCATCAGCGGCTCGTAGATCTGCCACCGGTAACCCAGCGACGCCGCCGACGAGGTGGTCAGGAACGGGTTGTGGTTCTCCGTCTGCGGGCCGTTGGGCATGCCGACGTTGAGCACGGTCGCGCCGCTGCCGCCCTTGTCCCGGTTGCGGGTGTTCGCGGTCTCGCTGCACGCGGTCCCGGTGGCGGCGATCGCGCCGGCCAGCGCGACGGCGACGAACTGGCGTCTTCTCATGGTGGTCTCCCTCGATGCTCCCCGCTGCGGGCGCGGGGTCGGTGGTGGGGGCAAGGGTGTGCGGTGTCGCGCCCGGTCGGTTCGAAGCCCCGACCGGTGGCGTGGATGGTGTGTCTTCTCGGGTTGCGGGTGGGCGTCGCCGGCTCAGGCCCCGGCGGTCGAGCCACGAACGGTGAACGTGGTGGGTATGACGGTCGGTGTGCCGGGCATCGGGGTGCCGTCGAAGTGGGCGATGAGGGCGCGGGCCGCGGCCTCGCCCATCTGGCGCAACGGCTGGTGCACGGAGGTCAGCGGGGGGTGGGTGTGCGCCGCCAGCGGCAGGTCGTCGAAGCCGACGACCGCCACGTCCTCGGGGACGCGCCGGCCGGCGGCGCGCAGCGCCTGGAGTGCCCCGGCGGCGGACAGATCGTTGTGGGCGAAGACGGCGTCGAAGGGCGTGCCGGCCGCCAGCAGCCGCTGCGCCGCCGCCCGTCCGCAGTCGAGGGTGAAGTCGCCCTCGACCACCAGGTTCGGGTCCAGCGGCAGGCCGGCCCGGGCGTAGCCCTCGGCGAAGCCGTCCAGCCGCTCACCGGTGCAGCCGAACCGGTGCAGCCCGGTGACGACCAGGGGGCGGTGCCGGCCGAGGGCGAGCAGGTGCTCGGCTGCGGCCAGTGCACCGGCCCGGTTGGTGGTCTGGACGGAGGGGAACTGCGGCTGGTGCCCCCGGTCGTCGATGAGGATCACCGGCAGCCCCCGGTCGTGCAGCGCGGTGATGTAGTCCAGGGTGCCCTCCGGCTCGACCACCAGCAGGCCGTCGAAGGACTTCGCGGAGACCTGGGAGGCGAACCGCCGCATCGACTCGTCCCCCCGGTTGCAGGTGAACAGCAGCAGGCCGTAGCCCTCGCTCTCCACCACGTCGACCGCTCCCTGGAGCACCTCGCCCATCCACGGCCAGGTGAGCGAGGGGACCAGCATGCCGACCACCCGGGCCCGGCCCCGGGCCAGCCCGACGGCGCGGTCGCTGGGCACGTAGCCCAGCTCCTTGATCACGGCGCGGACCCGGGCCGCCGTGGCCTGGCCGAGCTCGCCCTTGCCGTTGAGGACCCGGGAGACGGTCGTCTTGCTCACCCCCGCCCGGATGGCGACGTCGGCGATGGTGATCGGCACGTGACGCTCCCGGGTCGGAGGTGTTGAGGGGATGTTTCGGAACCGGTTGCGGAAGCGGTTCCGGTCGCAGTCAACCGGAGTGACGCGGGCCACGTCAATAACGTGCAGATAACGAAACATGGCTAATTTCAAGATCTTAAAGAAGCGACGCGTCGATGCCTGCCACGTCCGTCCGATCGGGTCGGGCCGGTGGTGTCACCCGACCATGCCCCGGTTCGGTCCGTCAGGCGTGCGCGGTACGGCACCGACGGCGAGCTGGTCGCTGCGGGTACGGCGGAGTCAGCTCCGGCCCTCGCTGCGGGAGCAGAGGCGGGAGCAGGCGCAGAGGCCGGAGCAGGACCGGACCCGGTGACCCGTGGCCGGGCGGCGCCAGGCGCCCTCGTCAGCCCTGGTCGCCGCCGACTGCGTCGCCAGGACCGAGCCGTCCCTGCCCCCCGCGCTCGGGCGACGCCAGCACCAGCCTGGCGAGCACCGCGTCGGCGACTGCCGCCGCCCGTTCCCTCTCCAGGCCCTGCCGCACGCCCACCTCGATCACCTGTTGATGCACCTCGGCGAGCTGCGCCGGGGTCAGCGCGGGGACGACCACGGCCAGGGACCTGCGGCGGAACAGCCTGCGCCAGAGGGCACCCACGCCCCTGCCCGCGCGGTCCGCCACCGAGCCCGCCGCCTGCTGTGCCACCTGGTCCAGCACCAGCCACACCACTGCGGTCACCAGTGGCACAATTTCGCCCAGACCGAACCCCAGCGGCTCACGCCGCCGGGACCGCCGGCCCAACCGCCGCACCACCACGGCGTCGTCGAAGGTCGCCAGCCCCGTCACGACCGGCAACTCGGCCGGGGCGACCTCCGTGACGACATCGCGAACCACGTCCCGAACCCTGACGCCCACCGTGTCGTCCCCCGCACGATCGTTGTGTTCCAGCCACACCATGCCTCTATATTGGTCGATCGACACACGTGGCGCCGCAACGGTTCTCCGACACCACCGGCCACCGTTCCCGGCGTTGGCGAGCCCCGCCCGAGCGACGTGGGGCTTTCTCGTCAACGGTGTCTTCGGCGATCTTGGTTAGTAGGTTCTGCCGGCTCCAGGCCCAGCGACGTCAGTCGGTCCGTCCCCGTTGTTCGACGTGTACGTGGAGACCGGAACCCGGCGGCGGCGCGCTGCTGTGGTCAGCCGGGATCGCCAGATCGAGGAGCACGGGGCGGAGCTACTCCGCCGACCAGCGCGGGTAGTTGGAGTTCATCGCTCTCGATGCTGCCGGCCGGGTGCTGCTCAGCGCGCCTGGGCGGGCAGCCGCAGGCGCCCGTCGTCCACCTCGGCGACCTGTTCCACGGCGGTGAGGAGGGTGCGGTCGTGGGTGACCAGGACGGTGGCGGTGGCCTGCTGGTGGGTGAGCCGGGTGATCAGGTCGATGACGGCCGCTCCGCGTTCGTGGTCGAGGGCGCTGGTGGGTTCGTCGACCAGCAGGACGGTGGGGTCGTTCATCAGGGCGCGGGCGATGTTCACCCGCTGGCGCTGGCCGCCGGAGAGCTGGTGGGGGCGGCGGTCGGCCTGGGCGGCCAGGCCGACGGCGTCGAGCAGTTCCATGGCGCGACCGCGCGCCCGGGCGGGGGAGCGGCCGTCGAGGTGGGCGATCACCTGGAGCTGTTCGGCGGCGGTGAGGGAGGGCAGCAGGTTGGGCTGCTGGAAGACGATGCCGATCTTGTGGCGGCGCAGGTCGGTGAGTTCGCCGCGGGTCATGCCGGTCGTGCTGGTGCCGTCGACGGTGACGGTGCCGGAGTCGGGGGTGATCAGGGTGGCGGCGACGGCGAGCAGGCTGGACTTCCCGGAGCCGGAGGGGCCGATGACGGCGGTCAGGGTGCCCTTGGGGACGTCCAGGGTGACGTGGTCCAGGGCCGTCAGGCGGCTGTCCCCGTCCGGGTAGGTGAGGGTGACGTCGGTCAGGTTGAGGCTCATCGGGCGCTCCCCAGGGCGGTCAGCGGGTCGACGGAGGTGATCCGGCGGATGGACAGGGCGGCCCCGAGCGCGCCGAGGAGGATCATCACCGCGGCGGGGGTGAGGACGGTGGCGGGGGTGAGGAGGAACGGTACGGCGGTGCCGCCGAGGAGGGCGCCCAGCGCGACGGCGACGACCGTGCCGACGAGGGTGCCGCCGGCGAGCAGGACGACGGCCTGGCCGAGCGCGTCGCGCAGCAGGTTGGCGGTGGAGGCGCCCAGGGCCTTGAGGACGGCGACATCGGCGCTGCGCTGGATCGTCCACACGGTGAAGAAGGCGCCGATGACCAGGGCGGAGATGGCGAACAGGAAGCCGCGCATCAGCTGCAACGAGCCGTTCTCGGAGGAGTAGGAGCCGATGGCGGACAGCGAACTGCTCGTGGAGACCGTCCTGGTGCCCGTGGCCTGGTCGGTGGCCTTCACGTCGACGCCGGAGGTGGTGTTCAGGGCGATGACGGTGGCGCTGGGGGCGTGGTCGTCGCCGACGGTGGGCGTGATCTTCTGCCAGGCGTCGAGGCTGACCCAGACCACCGGGGTGTGGCTGAAGGAGGCGTCACCGCTCACGGCCGCGACGGTCAGCGGGTGGCCGGCGATGCTGAGGGTGTCGCCGGGCCCGAGCCCGAGTTCGTCGGCGGCGTCGCGGGACAGCACCGCCGACTCATCGTCGATCCTGTCGCTGTCCGGGGCCAGCGAGGCGCCGGGCCGGACGCCGAAGGCGGACACGCCGGCGCTCCTGTCCCCGGCGGTGGCCTTGGTCGTGGTGATCCCGAGCGGCTCGGCGCTCGTGACGCCGGGGGCCCCGGCCCACTGCCGCCACTGCTCCTCGGTGACCGTCGAGTTGGCGTAGGACAGCTCCTGCCCGCCGCTTGGAGGCTCGAAGGCGATCTTGTTCGCGGGCAGGCCGGTGATCGCGGAGACGTTCTGCTGGCCCAGTCCGGCGGTCAGCCCGGACAGCAGCCCGACCAGCAGGGTGATCAGCACGATGACGGCCCCGACCAGGGCGAACCGCCCCTTGGCGAACCTGAGGTCCCTCCAGGCGACAAACATGCTATGACCTGCACTTTCATTCGGTGGAAGTGGTACCCGTCCACCGTCGCAGCCGGTCCCCGGTCGGGACATCTGGCGCAGGGGGACAGTTCCCGGGTCGGAGGGTGGCCGGCGGTCTCTAACTTTCGATCGACGCGCCGGCGGGTCGTCGTCTCCTACGCTGGAAGGACCGTGAACACGACCGCTCCCGCGCCGACCCCCACCACCCGCACACTCTCGTGGTGCCTGCACCTGCTGGTCGTCGGCCTGCTCGCCCTGGCCGCGGCCAGGGCCGTGGCCGACGGGGCACCACGGTCCACGGCCGTCGTCGTGACGGCCGCCGCGATGGGGATGACGTACGCGGCCGGCCAACTGCTGCCGCGCGTCCGCGCCGACCGCCGCGCCGCCGCGGTGTGGCTGGCCGCCGTCGGCGCGGTGTGGCTGGTGCTGCTGGCCCTGTCTTCCGACGGGGTCTGGGTCGCCTTCCCGCTGTACTTCCTCCAGCTCCACCTGCTGCCGCGCCGCGCCGGCCTGGTCGCGGTCGTCGCCACCGCCGCGGCGGCCGTCGCGGCCTTCGCCGCCCACAACGGCGCCTTCACCCTGGCCATCGCGGTCGGCCCGGCCCTCGGGGCGGCCGTGGCAGTGGCGGTGGTGTGGGGGTACCAGGCGCTGTACCGGGAGAGCGAACAGCGCCGGAGGCTGATCGAGGAACTCACCACCACCCGCGCCGACCTGGCCGAGGCCCAGCACGCCGCCGGTGTGCTGGCCGAACGCGAACGCCTGGCCCGCGAGATCCACGACACCCTCGCCCAGGGGCTGTCCAGCATCCAACTGCTGCTGCGCGCCGCCGAACGCGCCCTGCCCGGCAGGCCCGACGCCGCCGCCCGCCACGTGGACCAGGCCCGTCAGGCAGCCGTGGACAACCTCGCCGAGGCCCGCCGTTTCGTCGCGGCGCTCACCCCGCCCACCCTGGAGGGCGCCACCCTGGCCGGCGCCCTGGAACGCCTGTGCGCCACCACCTCCACCCGCCACCCGCTCACCGCCCGCTTCCACCTCACCGGTGATCCCGTGCCCCTGCCCACCGCGCACGAGGTCGCCCTGCTGCGCATCGCCCAGTCCGCCCTGTCCAACACCGTCCGTCACGCCCGCGCCGTCCACGCCGAGGTCACCCTCAGCTATCTCGGCGACCGCGTCGCCGTCGACGTCGTCGACGACGGAGCCGGCTTCGCCCACGACCGGCCGCCCACCGCCGGCCCGCCCCACGGCGGCTTCGGTCTGGCCGCCATGCGCGCCCGCGTGGACGCCCTGGGTGGCTCGCTCACCATCGAGTCCGCGACCGGCCGCGGCACCGCCCTGGCCGCCCAGCTCCCGCTCACCACCGCCGGGACCACCCGTGACCAGGACTGAGTCGCTCATCCGGCTGCTCCTGGCCGACGACCACCCGGTGGTGCGAGCCGGGCTGCGCGCCGTGCTGGAGACCGAGCCCGGCTTCACCATCGTGGCCGAGGCGGCCACCGCCGAGGCCGCCGTCACCCGCGCCGCCGAGGGCGACATCGACGTCGTCCTGATGGACCTGCAGTTCGGCAGGGGGATGAACGGGGCCGAGGCCACCGCCGTGATCACCGCCCGGCCCGGAGCCCCCCGGGTCCTGATCGTCACCACGTACGGCACGGACGCCGACGTCGTGCCCGCCATCGAGGCCGGCGCCACCGGCTACCTCCTCAAGGACGCCCCGCCCGAGGACCTGGCCGCCGCCGTGCGCACCGCCGCCGCCGGCCGCAGCACCCTGGCTCCCACCGTCGCCGACCGGCTCATGAACCGGCTGCGCGACCCCAGGGCCGCCCTGACCAGGCGCGAGATCGAGGTTCTCGCCCTGGTCGCCGAGGGGCTGTCCAACCAGGCCGTCGGCCAGCGGCTGCACCTCACCGAGGGCACCGTCAAGTCCCACCTGGCCCATGTCTACGCCAAGCTCGGCGTCGACTCCCGTACCGCCGCCGTCGCCGCGGCGACGGATCTCGGCCTGATTCGCCGCTGAGCGGGTGGGGCCCGAGCCCTGACCGTGCTCCCTGCCGGTCTCGGGCCGGTGGGCCGCCGGCGGTCACCTGGCCCGGTGCGGGCCGGTCGGTCGGTAAGCTGCATCCTCCAGCGCGCGTACTGTCGGCGGGTGAGCACGCGCCGGCGGACCGGTCGCCGATCGTCGTCCGGCCGGCCCGGTCGACCCCGGGAGACCCGGCGGTGACGCCGGGCGTGGTGGGTCGTGACGTGGGCGGACGAGCCGGGGTGGGAGTGGTCGTGACAGTGGACTGGCAGGCAGGAGGGGGTGCCGGCGCAGCAGGGTCGGGACTGGCGCTGGTGGCCCTGCAGGGCCGGCTGAGCCTGCGCGAGGAGGTGGCCCAGGCGCTCCGCGCCGCGATCGTGGCCGGCCAGATCCGGCCCGGCACCATCTACTCGGCGCCGACCCTGGCGGCCCAGTTCGGCGTCTCCCCGACGCCGGTGCGGGAGGCGATTCTCGATCTGGCCAAGGAGGGCCTGATCACGATCGTCAAGAACAAGGGCTTCCGGATCAAGTCCCTCTCCGACCGGGAGCTCGACGAGATCACCGAGATCCGCGAGCTGCTGGAGATCCCGGTCGTCGCCGACCAGGTGGGCCGGCTCGGCGAGGAGCAACTCCGGGAACTGCGGACCCTGGCGGAAGCCGTGGTGACCGCGGCGAGCCGGAGCGACGTCGTCGCGTACATCGAGGCGGACAGCGCGTTCCATCTGACCCTGCTGCGCGCCGGTGGCAACCTGCGACTGGTGGAGACCGTGGCCGACCTGCGTAACCGCACCCGGCTGTACGGGCTGGACGGGTTGGTCAAGAACGGCCAGCTGGTCGGCTCGGCGGACGAGCACGTCCAGCTCGTGGACCTGCTGGAGGCGAAGGACCGGCCGGCGGTCGTCGCGTTGATGCGCCGGCACCTGCAGCACGTACGGGGGATCTGGGCCGCCCGGCCCGAGCAGTAGCGGCGCGGCGGCGTCCGACGCCGCCCGCGGTCTCCGGCCGCACCGTCCCTCACAGCCGCCGCCACCCACGAATCGGGGGCGGCGGCGCCTGTCGGGAGACATTCATGGCTATTGGTCGACCTCGTCGACCGTGCTACGGTGCCATGTAACATACTACTGGAGGTTCGGTGGAACAAATTCCGTGGCGGGGCGTCCTGGTGGCCACCGCACTGCCGTTCCGGCTTCCCGACCTGGGCGTCGACCACGAGGCCTACGCTACGCACGTGAGGTGGCTCGCCGAGAATGGCTGCCAGGGCGTCGTGCCGAACGGCTCGCTCGGCGAGTACCAGACGCTCACCGCGGCCGAACGCACGGAGGTCGTGCGCACCGCGGTCGCGGCGGCCCCGCCCGGCTTCTCGGTGGTTCCCGGCGTGTCGGCGTACGGCGCGGACGAGGCGCGGCGCTGGGCCGACCAGGCCGCCGAGGCGGGCTGCCCGGCCGTCATGCTGCTGCCACCCACCGCCTACCGGGCGGACGACGCCGCCGTGGTTGCGCACTACCGCGAGGTGGCCAAGGCGGGCCTGCCGGTGATTGCCTACAACAACCCGCTCGACACCCGGGTCGACCTCACCCCGGCCCTGCTGCGCCGGCTCTACGACGAGGGCCTGATCGGCGCGGTCAAGGAGTTCAGCGGCGACGTGCGCCGGGCGTACGAGCTGGCCGAGCTCGCCCCCGGTCTCGACCTGCTGGCCGGCGCCGACGACGTGTCCCTCGAACTTCTGCTCGGCGGGGCGGTCGGCTGGATCGGCGGCTACCAGAACGCGGTCCCGGTCAGCTGTGTCCGCCTCTACCAGGCCGCCGTCGCCGGGGACCTGGCAACCGCACTGCCGCTCTACCGCACGCTGCACCCGCTGCTGCGCTGGGACTCCCGGCCCGACTTCGTCCAGGCGATCAAGCTCTCCATGGACGTCGCCGGCCGCCCGGGCGGGCCCACCCGCCCACCGCGCCAGCCACTGTCGCCGGCGGCCGCCACGGCCATCCGGGAGACCACCGAACGGCTGCTCGCGGCGGGTCACCGCTGATGCGCAGCAGCCGGGTGATCCACGTGGTCGACTCGCACACCGAGGGGATGCCCACCCGGGTGGTGACCGGCGGCGTTCCGGTGATCCCGGGCGCCACCATGGCCCAGCGCCGGGAACACCTCATTGCGCACCTCGACGACCTGCGGACCTTCCTGATGTACGAACCCCGGGGCCACTCGGCGATGTCGGGGGCGATCCTGCAACCCCCGACCCGGCCGGACGCCGACGTCGGCGTGGTCTACATCGAGGTGTCCGGCTGCCTGCCGATGTGCGGCCACGGCACGATCGGGGTGGCGACCGTGCTGGTCGAGACCGGAATGGTCGAGGTCACCGAGCCGGTCACCACCGTACGGCTGGACACCCCGTCCGGGCTGGTGGTGGCGTCGGTGGCCGTGACCGGCGGTCGCGCCACCGCGGTGACCATCCGGAACGTGCCGTCCTTCGTGGTGGCGCTGGACGCCTCGGTGCAGGTGCCCGGCCTGGGTCGGGTCCGCTACGACCTGGCCTACGGCGGCAACTTCTACGCCATCGTGGACCTCGCCGAGGTGGGACTGCGGCTGGACCGGGGCGACAGGCAGCGGCTGCTCGACGCGGGCCTGGCCATCATGGCGGCGATCAACGCCGCCGACCGGCCGGTGCACCCCGAGCAGCCGGAGATCTCCGGCTGCCGCCACGTGTACCTGGCCGGGGAGGGCTCGGACGCGCAGCACTCCCGGCACGCCATGGTGATCCATCCGGGCTGGTTCGACCGGTCGCCCTGCGGCACCGGCACCTCGGCCCGGATGGCGCAGTTGCACGCCAGGGGGCTGCTTCCGCTGAATCGGGACTTCACCAACGAGTCGCTGCTCGGCACCCGGTTCGTCGGTCGGCTGGTCGACACCGCCACGGTGGCGGGCGCTGCGGCGGTGGTGCCGACGGTGACCGGGCGGGCCTGGCTGACCGGCACGGCACAGTTCTTCCTCGACCCCGATGACCCCTTCCCGGCAGGATTCCAGCTGTGAGCGAACTGATCCGTAGCTGCTCCCCGCAGCGCCCCACCGAGCTGGTCGCCGAGCGGGCGGCGGTCGCCCCGGACCAGGTCCGCGCGCTGGCCGCGCGGGCCCGTACCGCGCAGGTTGGCTGGTGTCGGGAGCCGGCGACCGGACGCGCCGTCGCCCTGCGGGCCGCCGCGGACCGGCTGCGGGAGCGGGCCGCCGTGCTCGCCGACCTGATCGTCCGCGAGGTGGGCAAGCCGGTCGGCGAGGCCCGCGCCGAGGTGGCCCGGGGCGCGGCGATCCTGGACTACTACGCGCAGGCGTGCCTCGCCGCCACCGGCGAGCTGCTGCCACCGTCCCTGCCGGCGGACCAGCCCGGACTGCTCTACACCGAACGCCGGCCGCGCGGCGTCGCCGGGCTGCTCACCCCGTGGAACTTCCCGCTGGCCATCCCGCTGTGGAAGGCCGCACCGGCCCTCGCCACCGGCAACGCGGTGCTGCTCAAGCCCTCCCCGGACGCAATGGCCTGCGGCGAGGCCGTGCAGCGGCTGTTCGACGGGCTGCTGCCGGACGGGCTGCTGCAGGTCGTACAGGGCGGGCCGGAGACCGGGCGAGCGGTCGTCGCGGCGAGCGACGTCGTCTCGTTCACCGGCTCCGCCTCGGTCGGCGCGGAGGTCGCGGTCGCCGCCGCCCGCGCCGGCCTGCCGGTGCAGGCGGAGATGGGCGGCCAGAACGCCGCCGTGGTGCTGCCCGACGCCGACCCCGGCCCGACCGCCGCGCTGCTGGCCGGCGCCGCCATGGGGTACGCCGGGCAGAAGTGCACCGCGACCCGGCGGATCGTGGTCGTGGGTGACCCCGCGGAGTTCACCGAGGCGCTGGTGGCGGCGGTCGAGGCGGTCCGGGTCGGTGATCCCGCCGACCCGGCGGTCGCCGCCGGTCCGGTGATCAGCGCCGCCGCCCGGACCCGGATGCGCGACGCCGTCACGGCGGCGCGGGAGGCCGGGGCACGGGTGCTCACCGGGGGCGGGCCCGAAACCGGGGACGGCTTCTTCGTCGCACCGGTGCTGCTGGACCGCGTCGACCCGACCCACCCGGTGGCCCAGGAGGAGACCTTCGGCCCGCTGGCGACCGTGCTGTCCGCGCCGGACCTGGCCCGCGCCGTCGAGCTGGCCAACGGCGTGCGCTACGGCCTGGTCACCTCGGTGCACGGCCGGGACGTCGGGGCGCTGCTGCACGCCGTACGTGGCCTCGACACCGGCCTGGTCCGGGTCAACGCGCCGACCACCGGGGTGGACTTCCACGCGCCCTTCGGCGGCGAGAAGGCGTCCAGCTACGGCCCGCGCGAGCAGGGCACCGCAGCCCTGGACTTCTACACCGCCACCCGCACCGTCACCTTCGCGGCCCCGTCGGAGCCGTGACCGGGCCACCGCCCCCGCCCGGCCGCCCCCACCCCGTCCGTGAAGGAGTCGCTGTGACCCGTACCAACCTGCGTACCGGCAGCCACGACCTGCCGGTCAGCTCCGCGCTCGAGGAGTTCATGCTGACCGGCTGGGCGGACACCGAGCACCGCGACCTGCCGGTCGACGAGGTGGCCGACTGGGCTGCCGCGCGCCGCGCCCGGCTGCACCGGATGTTCCCCGGCGAGCGGCTCGTGGTGCCGGCCGGTGGCTACCAGCGGCGGGCCAACGACCAGAACCACCGGTTCCGGCCGCACTCGGCCTACGCCTGGCTGACCGGTGACCAGTCCTCCGACGGGGTGCTGGTGGTCGAGCCGGACGGGGAGGCGACGCTCTTCCTGCGTCCCCGCTCCGGCCGGGCCGACGGCGAGTTCTTCCGGGACCGGGTCTACGGCGAGCTGTGGGCCGGTCGGCGCCCGACGCTGGGGGAGAGCAGCCGGCGGCTGGGGCTGCCGACCCGGCACGTCGCCGAGTTGGCCGAGGCGGTGTCCGTGGCCGCGCCGACCCGGGTGCTACGCGGCGTCGACGGGCACGTCGACACCCTGGTGCCCGGCCGAGCCGGGGGCGCCGACGCGGAGTTCGCCTCCGTGCTGGCCGAACTCCGCCTGGTCAAGGACGAGTGGGAGATCGCCCAGTTGGAGGAGGCGGTGGCGATCACGACCCGGGGCTTCGAGGACGTGGTCCGGGCGTTGCCGACGGCGATGCGCACCTCCGAGCGTCACCTGGAGGGGGTGTTCTGGCAGCGGGCCCGGCTGGAGGGCAACGACGTCGGCTACCACTCGATCGTGGCGGCGGGCGCGCACGCGGCGACCCTGCACTGGACCGACAACGACGGGCCGGTCCGCGACGGGGACCTGCTGCTGCTCGACGCCGGGGTGGAGACGCGGTCGCTCTACACCGCCGACATCACCCGGGTGCTGCCGGTCTCCGGCCGGTTCAGCCCCCTGCAACGGGACCTGTACGAGCTGTGCCGGCGGGCGAACGACGCCGCGCTGGACTGCCTGCGGCCGGGCGTGGAGTTCCGGGCGTTCCACCGGGCGGCGATGACGGTGCTGACGCACGGGCTGGCGGACCTCGGGGTGCTGCCCTGCCCGCCGGAGCAGGCGCTGGCGGAGGAGTCCGGCCTGTACCGGCGGTGGACCCTGTGCGGGTCCGGCCACATGCTCGGTCTGGACGTGCACGACTGCGCCGCGGCCCGGGCCGACGCCTACCTGGACGGTCGGCTCGCGGCCGGGCAGGTGCTCACCGTGGAACCGGGGCTGTACTTCCAGCCGGACGACGAGCTGATCCCGGTCGAACTGCGCGGACTGGGCTTCCGCATCGAGGAGGACATCCTGATCACCGACGACGGCTACCGGATGCTCTCCGACGGCCTGCCCCGCCGGGCCGACGACGTCGAGGCGTGGATGCACCGGATCGGTTCATGAGCGCCACCGGCGCGGACGTCGTCGTCATCGGGGCGGGCATGGTCGGCGCGGCCTGCGCCTACTACGCCGCCCGGGCCGGGCTGGCGGTGACCGTGGTCGACCGGGCGGGGGTGGCCGGCGGCACCACCGGCGCTGGTGAGGGCAACATCCTGCTGTCGGACAAGCCGCCCGGGCCGGAGCTGGCGCTGGCCCGGCACTCCGTGCGGCTCTGGCACGAGCTGGGCGAAGCCCTGGGCGGCGAGCGGATCGAGCTGGAACGCAAGGGCGGGCTGGTGGTGGCCGCCTCGGCGGTGGAGCAGGCCGCGCTGCGGGCGTTCGCCGCCGGCCAGCGCGCCGCCGGGGTCGAGGTGGCGGAGGTGCCCGCCGACGCGCTGTCCGAGCACGAGCCGCACCTGGCCCGGGACCTCGCCGGTGGTCTGCACTACCCGCAGGACATGCAGGT
Source organism: Micromonospora sp. CA-111912 (assembly GCF_050948415.1). Classification (NCBI taxonomy): domain Bacteria; kingdom Bacillati; phylum Actinomycetota; class Actinomycetes; order Micromonosporales; family Micromonosporaceae; genus Micromonospora; species Micromonospora sp. CA-111912. Next base: position 4,176,598 of record NZ_CP192007.1, on the reverse strand, counting down.
CCAGCCGATGCTGGCCGCCGCGCACCTGCTGCGCGCGGCCGGGGTGCCGGTGCTGACCGGGACCACCGTGACGGGCCTGCAACGCGACGCGGCCGGCGCGATCCGGGGCGTGGTCACCGACCGGGGACCGCTGCCCACCCCGGCGGTGGTCAACGCCGCCGGGGTGTGGGCCGCCGGGATCGCCGACCTGGCCGGGGTGGCGCTGCCGATCCTGCCCAGGCGCGGGTTCGTCCTGGTCACCGAGGCGCTGCCGCCGCTGATCCGGCACAAGGTGTACGCGGCCGGCTACGTCGCCAACGTCGGGCGCAGCTCCGAGGGGCTGGAGGTCTCCCCGGTGGTCGAGGGAACCCGGGCGGGCACCGTCCTGATTGGCTCCACCCGGGAGCGGGTGGGCTTCGACCGGACCGTCCCGCTGTCGGCCCTGCGCCGGCTCGCGGCCGGCGCGGTGCGTCTCTTCCCGGCCCTCGCCTCGGTGTCGGTGATCCGCGCGTACCGGGGGTTCCGGCCGTACAGCCCCGACCACCTGCCGATGATCGGGGAAGACCCCCGGGTGCCGGGCCTGTTCCACGCCTGCGGCCACGAGGGCGCCGGGATCGGGCTCGCCCCGGCGACGGGGCACGCCGTCGCGGCCCTGCTGACCGGGCGTCCCCCGCAGGTGGACCTCCGACCCTTCGCCCCGGAGCGCCACGATGTTCACATTTGACGGCCGGCCGGTGCCCAGCGACGGGGAGCGGAGCATCGCCGCCGCGCTGCTCGCCGTCGGGATCAACTCCTGGCGGCGCAGCCGGGTCGAGGGCCGCCCCCGGGGCGTTTTCTGCGGCATCGGGGTCTGCTTCGACTGCCTGGTACGGGTCAACGGGGTGCCGGCGCAGCGGGCCTGCCTGGTGGTGGCCCGCCCGGGCGACGTGGTCGACAGCCAGGACGACGGCGAGGAGCGGGAATGACCGGGTACGACGTGGTGGTGGTCGGCGCCGGCCCGGCCGGGCTGGCCGCGGCGGCCGGCGCGGCGCGGGCCGGCTGCCTGGTGGTGGTGCTGGACGCCGCGGCGCGGCCCGGCGGGCAGTTCTGGCGGCACCGCCCCGGGGCTGACGGGTCCGGCCACCCCGACTGGCAGACGTTCACCCGGCTGCGCGAACAGCTCGGCCGGGTCACCTACCGGGCCGACGCCGCCGTCTGGTTCGTCGAGGCCGACACCACCGCCGGGGAGCCGGGTTTCGCGGTGCACACCCGGGCCGGGACGGTGTACGGACGGCGGCTGGTGGTGGCCACCGGCGCCCACGACCGGGTGGTGCCCTTCCCTGGCTGGGACCTGCCCGGGGTGGTCACGGCCGGCGGCGCCCAGGCCCTGCTCAAGGGGCAGGGGGTGAGCTTCGCGCGCCGGGTCGTGGTGGCCGGCACCGGCCCGTTCCTGCTGCCCGTCGCGACCGGCCTGGCCGCCGCCGGCAGCGTCGTGGTCGGCGTCTGCGAGGCGAACGACCCGCTCGGGTACGCCCGCCAGCTCCGCCCGGTCGCCGGCGCGGCGGGCAAGCTCGCCGAGGCGGGGCGGTACGGCTGGCGGATGTTGCGGCACCGGGTGCCGTACCGGCGTCGGACCGTGGTGGTGGCCGCGCACGGCACCGACCGGCTGACCGGGGTCACCCTCGCCTGCGTCGACGCCGGCGGCGCGGTGCTGGCCGGCACCGAGTCCGAGCTGGAGTGCGACGGGCTCGCGGTGGGCTTCGGCTTCACCCCGCAGGTGGAGTTGGGCCTCGCCCTGGGCTGCGCGACCCGGCTCGACGGCGACGGGAGCCTGGTGCTCACCGTCGACGCGGCGCAGGCGACCTCGGTGCCCGGGGTGTACGCCGCCGGTGAGGTGACCGGGGTGGGCGGGGCCGGGCTCGCGCTGGTGGAGGGGGAGCTGGCCGGGGCCGGCGCGGCGCTGTCCCTGGGCCGCCCGCTGCCCTGGTCGGGCCGGCGGCACGGCCGGCTGCTGCGGACCCGGCGCCGGCTGCGCCGGTTCGCCTCGGCGCTGCACGCGGTGCACCCGGTGCCGGCCGGCTGGCCGGACTGGTGCGCCGACGACACGCTGGTCTGTCGCTGCGAGGACGTGCCGGTCGGGGCGGTACGGCAGGCGGTGCGGGAGTTGTCCGCCGCCGACGCGCGGGGCGCGAAGCTGATGACCCGGGCCGGCATGGGCTGGTGCCAGGGGCGGACGTGCGGTTACGCCACCGCCTGCCTGTCCGCGCGGACGGCCGGCCGTGCCCTCACCGGGGCGGACCTGGCCGGGTTCGCCACCCGCCCGGTCGCGCAGCCGGTCACGCTCGGCGACCTTGCCGCCGGCGGCTGACCGCTCCTGTCCGGAAGCGCTGTCCGCGCCGGCGTACCGGGCCACCGCGCCGTACCAGGCCGCCGGGTCTGACCGCTCCGGCCCGGCGGCTGACCGCTCCTGTCCGGCGGCGACGCCGCACGGACCGCGCCGCCCTTCGCTGAGGCGGTGGTCCCGCCGGGGCGGGAACACCGCCTCAGAAGAGGACGGCGCTGCGGCGCGCTCAGTACTCCGAGGTCACCGTGACCCCGGTGAACGCCTGCCGGGCGTACAGGCTCACGTAGTGGTAGCCGGCCGCCGGGTTGCTGACCGTGATCGTCTCGCCGTTGCCGGTGTTGACCGACCGGCGGGTGTAGCTGGTCGTGGTGGCCCAGCCGGTGGAGCTGTAGTACAGGTCCGCGTCGCCGGTGCCCCCGGACGACGTGAGCTTCACGCTGGTGGTGCCGGCCGGGACGTAGAAGTACAGGTGGTACAGGTTCCCGACGGTGGCCTGGAGGCCGCCGCGCCGGCAGTTCTTGCCCAGCGTCCGGATGTCGCTCCCGGTGCACTCCGGCAACGGCGTGGTGCCACCGGTGACGGTGACGCTGCGTGAGGTGGTGCCGGTCGCACCCTTGTCATCGGTGACCGTCAGCGTGACCGGGTAGGTGCCGGCGGTGCGGTAGGTCTTGGTGGGGTTGGCCACGGTCGAGGTGGTGCCGTCGCCGAAGGTCCAGGCCCGGGAGGCGATGCTGCCGTCGCCGTCCGTCGACTGGTCGGTGAAGGTGGCGGTCAGGCCGCTGGTGACCGCCGTGAACGCGGCGACCGGGGCCTGGTTGGCGGGCGGGTTGGTGCCGCCGCCGCAGTCGCCGGCCGCGCAGGTGTCCAGCCACGCGTACCAGTCGGCGTCGTAGCGGCTGCCGATGGTGCTCGTGAGCAGCGTCCGGGCGGCGTTCCAGTTGCCGGCGCGGTAGTGGCCGAGCAACGTGGTCAGGTCGGCGCGGTGCGACTGGAGCATGTACCGCACGGCCAGGTATCCCCAGCGGTAGACCCGGGTGCTGTCGTGGTCGTAGGTGGTGTCGAAGAGGGTGCGCAGGGCGTACGTCTTCTTCCCGGCCTCGGTGATCGCGGCCTGGTAGGTCTGGTTCCGGTACGAGTACGACACGTACTCGGCGAAGCCCTCGATCCACCAGATCGTCGGGGTGGAGATGTTCGCGGTGAAGTCGCCGTACATGTCGAACCGGCCGTCGAGGTAGTGGGTGTACTCGTGGTTGAGGTTCCAGATCTCGAAGGTGGGGCGCAGCCACTCCGCCTCGTAGGCGATGAAGCGCGGCTGGTTGCCGGTGGCGGCCGGGTTGCCCTCGAGGTACATGCCGCCGTTGTTGGTGTCGATGCCGAACATCGGCCCGCCGTACGTCTGGTAGTCGGTGCTGGAGTCGAAGACCACCACCTCGAGGGTGGTGTTGCGGTCGTCGGCCACCGGCCCGGGGTCCGCCACCACGGAGTGGAAGTACGCGTCCTGGCCGCGCATGCTGGCGCAGGCCCGGTCCAGCTCGGCGGTGGTCATCTGCTGGGCGCGCAGCCGGATGCTGGCGCCGCAGGTGTAGGTGATCGGCAGGATGACGGCGGCCAGCCGTGCCTGGAGGTCGCAGGTGTCGTAGTAGGCGCAGTTGGAGCGGTCGTAGTAGTCGGTCATCTCGGCGACGCCGACCCAGAGGGCGGCGGTGGGGCCGGTGATCGCGCTCAGGGTGAGCAGCCCCCGGGCCAGTGGCCGGGCCTTGGCCCGCAACGCGGTGTGCTGCAGGAACCGGCCCAGCTCCCGTCCGGCGTTGGAGACCAGGTAGCCCTGGTCGGTGCCGAGCAGGGAGCGGTGGCCGGAGGCGAAGGCGTACAGCGTGTCCACCACGCTCGGGTCCGCGGTGACGGCGGTGACGAACTCGGGCAGCTGGTGGCCCCGGAACAGCACGAGGTAGACGTTGTTGACCGCGTTCAGCATCCACCAGGACGTGTTGTACGAGCTGTTGTAGCCGGTCAGCAGGCGCTTCACCACGTACAGGTAGCGGGCGTTCTCCTCGGCGCTGTCGATGAGGGTGACGGCCTCGGCCAGGATCTCACCGTTGGCGTCGCTGACGTCGCCGGAGTGGCCGTTGGCGAAGAAGGCGTCCAGGCCGGCGCGGATCGCGGTGCGCAGGCCGCTGCCGTAGGCGCCGACCGTGGACGGGTAGTACCAGTGCACGTAGTAGCCGGCCCGCAGGTACAGCACGAGGGAGGCGGTGCCGGTGCGGTTGGTGCCGTCGTAGGAGGCGGCGTCGTCCCGCAGCGCGTACGCGACGCTGGTCATCTGCGCCTCGCGGAACGCCAGGTAGGCGTCGTTGCCGGTCAGGCTGAACAGCGTGTTGACGCAGGCGGTGCTGGACGCCTTGATCTGCTGCACCAGGGCGCTGCCGGTGCGGCTGGTGAAGTCGCTGGTCGCGCAGGGGGCGGCGGCCAGGGCGGCCCGGCCGCGCATGGACGGCGCGGCGCGTCGTTGCCCGCCGTCGGGCTCGTCGTAGTCGCGGCGCAGCTCGTCGCGGACGGCGGGCAGCGGGGCGCGTTCGTCCAGCGGCAGCGGATCCCGCTGGACGTGCCGGTCGCCGGTGCCGGCGTCGGCCGGGGCGGCGCCCTGAGCGGGCTTCGCCGCCGGTGCCGCGACTGCGGCGGCGGGGGTGGTCAGCGGGCTCATTCCCAGTGCCAGCGCCAGCGCCAGGGGCACGGCAGCCAGTCGGGTACGTCGCTCTCGTAACAGTCTGATCGTCACGGGTCGCCTCCTTGGCGGGATGTTGACCGGGCTGGGGCCGGCCGGCGGGGAGTGCGGTTGGGGTTCGGCGGGGGACGGACATCGTCGATCGCAACTGGCAGTCGTCGATATAGATCGGCGTCGCACCGGGCGTGGCCAGTACAATGGCACACATCACACATCGTGTAAAGCAATGTTAATGATCGATCATCGGGACTGCTGTCGGGCCGCGCTGGCCTGGGCCTTCGACCGCCCAGCGGGCCGGGGCGCTCCGCTGCGGTCCGGGTTGGACAGTCGGTGCCGCATCGTTGACACGTGTTCGGCCGGTCGCCTAGGGTCGCGGGCAGCATCGCCCACAACTGCACAGACACCGTTCGAACCCGCGCGGGAGAGCCCCCGGCCATGGTCGGGGCGCCGAAGGAGCAAACTCCCAAGAAACTCTCAGGCCCCGTTACCGCGCGGGTGAGGTGAACTCTGGAAAGTAGACGATTCGTCGTCTCACCCACGGTGCAAACCGCCGTCCGGCGGTGAAGCTCTCAGGTCCATGACAGAGCGGGAGGCAACCGACCGTACGACGCGACCGCGTCGGGACGAAGGAGAGCCTCCATGCATCAGCGTCCGACGACCCTGACCCGCCCACCCCTGCACGTCGAACTGGGCGCCCGGTCCCCCGGGTTCGCCGGTTGGTCCATGCGGCTGCGCCACGGCAGCGAGACCGCCGAGGGCCGGGCCGTACGAGAACGGGCCGGCCTGCTCCACCTCGGACAGGCCGAGGCCCGCGGACCGAAGAGGTAGTGGACATGGATGTTCCCGCGCGCCTGCGCTACAGCGCCAACCACGAGTGGGTCGACGACAGCGTCGAGCCGGCGTCGGTCGGCATCACCGCCTTCGCCGCCTCGGCGCTCGGCGACGTGGTCTACGTCGAACTGCCCGACCCGGGTACTGACCTGGGGGCCGGGGAGGTCTGCGGCGAGGTCGAGTCCACCAAGTCGGTGGCCGAGCTGTACATGCCGGTGACTGGCCGGATCCTCGCGACCAACGAGGCGGTCGTCGCCGACCCGAGCCTGATCGGCAGTGACCCCTACGGGGACGGCTGGCTGTTTCGGCTGCGGGTGACCGACCCGCCGGCGCTGATGACGGCCGACGAGTACCGCGCCTATCTCACCGAACCCCACTGACGGAGGCCACCGTGGCTGTACCCGGCGAGCGGTGCCCGGTCTACGGAGGACAGCTCAGCCGACCGGCCCGCCCGTCGCGGTCAGACGGCTTCCGGTACGACCTCGGCGTACCGTCGGCGCAGCAGGCCGATGATCGGGTGACCGGTCGCGAACGTGACCCCGTCGACGGCGGCGATCGGCCGGATCGCGCCGGCCGCGTTGGTGGCGAAGGCGGTCGCCATGCCGGCCAGCCGGGACAGCTCGACCGGCTCGGTGCGCTGCGGGCCGTCGTGGGCCGCGGCGAGCAGCCGCATGGTCACGCCGGGCAGCATGTCGGCCAGGGGCCAGACCACGGTGTCGCCGTCGACGAAGCCGACGTTCCAGGTCGGTCCCTCGGCGACCCGCCCACCGCCGTCGGCGAACAGCGCGTCGTCGTAGCCGTCGAGCTGGGCTCGGCGGCGTTCGAACAGCGGGCCGAACAGCCCGGTGTGCTTGACCGCGGGCACGTCGCGCACGTAGGTGGTGGAGCGCACCCGCATCGGCGGCTGCGCCTGCGGCGTGGCGGCGCGCGTGGTGACCAGCACCTGCGGATCGGCCGGGGCGGCGGGGTGGGTGAGCCGCAGGCCGGGGTCGGCCACGGTGACCCGGATCGTCAGCGGGCCGTCGGCTTCGGCGATCGCCGCGCGGATCCGCTCCCGGACGTGCCCGCGGGACAGCTCGGCCCCGAACACCGTGGCGCAGTCGGTGACCAACCGGTCGAGGTGCAGGCCGAGGCCGCGGACCGCACCGTCCTGCACCCGCATCGTGGTGAAGTGCCCGTAGTTGGTCAGCGCCAGGTTGTCGATCGCCGTCATGGCGGCCAGTCTGGCACCGCCGGGATGAATCAGCGGGCCACGAGCGCCGGGACGGGCAGCACGAGCTGGACGGTGGTGCCGGGGCGGGCGTGGGCGGGATCCGCCCACGCGATGGTGAGCGCGGCCCCGATGCCCTCCGCGCGTTCCCGCATCGACGCGGTGCCGACGCCGGCGACCAGCGGGGCGGGGATGCCCACCCCCTGGTCCGTGACGCACACGACCAGGCTGTCCGGTTCCACGGAGACGTCGATGGCGCACCGGTCCACACCGGCGTGCCGGCGCACGTTGCGCACGGCCTCGCCCACGATGCCGTACACCGCGGTCGCCACGGTGTCGGGAAGCTCCACGTCGGGTGCCCGCACCAGCACCGTCAACCCGGCATCGGCGTAGCGTTCCCGCAGCCGGTACAGCGCCGGCCGCAGCCCGCCGCCCTCCAGCGGTGGCGGCACGAGGTCCCGGGCGATCTCCCGGACTCCCGCCGCCTGGCGGTCCATCTCGGCGACGAGCCGGCCGAGGAGGTCGTCGGCTGCCGCGATCTCGGACAGGTGGCGGTGCGGGCGCAGCATGTTGCGGCCGGCGGTGAGTGCGAGCCCGACTCCGCTGATCGCCGGCCCCAGGTCATCGTGCAGGTCACGGCGCAGCTTGCGGCGCTCCTCGTCCCTGCTCTGCGCCAGCCGCACCCGGGAGCGGTCCAGGTCGCGCTGGGCGAGGGCGAGCAGGGCGAGCGCGGTGACGACCGGTGCCAGGTCGTGCAGCAGCGCGGCGGTCCGCCCGTCGAGCCGCTCACCGGGGCGCGGCCAGGCCCACAGCTCTCCCACCGACCCGTTCCCGCCGTCCAGACACACCACCAGGGCCGGCCCGCGCGCCGACGGACCTTCCCGGGCCGGGGCGCGGCGCGGGGGTACGGGCGGGACTCCCGTCAGGGTTATCGTGGCCGAGGCCAGCCGCAACGAGTCGGCGATGCCGTCCGCCACCGCGTCGAGCATCCGGGTGCTGTGCTCCGCCGCGCGCAGCCGGTCGGCGACCTGCCGGATCAGGCGTGGCCCGTCGTCGCCGTACACCAGTCGGTCCACCCTGCGTTGCACCCACGCGCGCGCGGGTTGGAACCCGGCGGCGAGCAGCGCGGTCACCACGGCCTCGGGCACCGCCGAGGTCGCCGGCAGGACCGTGCCGAGCAGCAGCACACCCACGACGTACGCGCCGATCACCAGCCCGGTCATCAACGCCCAGACCAGTGTCCGGCGGATGGTCAACTCCAGGCCCCACAGCCGCTGACGCAGCACCACGACCAGCACGGAGGCGGGGAAGAAGGCCTGGGCACCGAGCATGAGCAGCGGGGCGAACGGCACCGGGACGGAGACGTGGAAGGCCGGGTTCAGCGCGAGCGGCAGGAAGGCCGCCGCCAGCAGCAGGGTGCCGATGGCGAGCCAACCGAGGCCGTGCCGCTGCTGCCGGGGCAGGGTACGGCGCCGGGCCAGCACGCCGACGGCGGCGGCGACGCCGAGCACGACGAGCGCGGGCTCCAGCCAGGGATCGACCGCCGCGCGGGCCGCGAGGAGGGTGTCGTCGGTGAGGGGGATCGCGTGCAGGCCACCGGGCAGGGTGAGGGCGCACGCCTGCGCGACCACGATGAGGACGGCACCGGCGCCGACGGCGACCCGGGTACTCCGGTCGAGCGGCCGTACCGGCAGGAGCCAGGGCAGCAACACGACGAGGGCGTAGAAGCCGGGCACCCAGGCCCAGTACGCGACGCCGGCGAGCTGTCCGGTCGTCCACAGGTCGGGCCAGCGGTACACCACCATGCTCCAGCAGGCCGCCGCCGCCGACAGCGACCCGCCGACGCCCGCCACGGCCATGATCCAGGCGGCCAGGTGGGTGCGGCGCAGCAGGGTCAGCCAGGCGACCACCCCGTAGATCGCGCCGACCACCAGGTCCACCAGCGTGTAGAGCATCCACGGGTGCCAGGGCGGCGCCGCCACACACCATGCCACCACGGAGGCGGCGGTCAACCCGCTGGTACCGGTCAACACCGCCCACGCCACGACCCGCCACCGGGGCCCGGTCCCGGCGATCGTGTCGGGCCCGGCCGGACCAGCCCCTGCCGGGCCCGACACGATCGTCGGGACCACCTTGCCGCCCACCTGACCGGGCCGGTCAGGCCGGGCCGGCGAGCGTCTGGCAGACGTTGTCCTGCTTGCCGACGGCGACCGCCATCCGGCGGGTTCCGGCGGCGTCGAACGTGATGACGTGCAGCCCGTCGAGCAGGTAGTAGCCCTGCGGATAGTGATCCCCGGCCCGGAACCCGAAGCCTGCGGGGCCGACGATGGTGTACCGCAGCCACCCGCCGTCCTGGCGGTAGTCGGCCGCGCCGGACCCGCCCGCGTCCCGGCGCGTCATCCGTCCCGTGGTGACGTCGACGAAGTCGACCACGAGCGGACCGGCGAACTCCTCTCGCCTGACGGCCCCGTCGGGATACCGGTCGACCACCCGGACCCGGACGTCCTGTGAGACCACCTGGACCCGCAGCGGGAACGCGCAGTACCGGCCGGCCGGAGCGGTCCACTCCTCCTGCGTCCAGGGCCGCCAGGGCTCGGGCTGGCGGGACCGTTGGGCGGAAAGGTCGGCGCCGGCTGCCACTGCGGGCGCGGGGACTGCCGCCGCCACCGCGGCCAGCACCAGCACGACCCGTAGGCCCGGGGAAGCGACCTTGGAGAGCAACATGCCTCACCTAACCATTCTCATAGGATTAACCGGTGTGTTGACAATGTCTGGTTAGTGGAGGGCTGGTCAAGGCATACTGGTGTCGTGCATTGGACCGATGTCGACGGCCTCCGGATGCCAGTGCTGCTCGCCGGTCACCCAGGGCTGGAGCTCTGCAACACCTGGGCGGGCTGGGGCCATCCCCCCGGCCCGCACCGGGAGTGGCTGCGCGGCTACGACCACCTCGCCACCTGGGCCGGGCACGCCTCGCTGATCGACGTGTCCACCGTACGGCGGCTGCGCGCCGCCGCGCGTCGGGAGCCCGCCACGGCCGAGCGGGCCCTGGCCGCGGCGCGGTCCTTCCGCACCTCGCTGCGTACCCTCCTTCTCGACCCGGGCGACGCCGGGGCGTTCCGCGCCGTCGCGGCCCAGGCCCGGCGCGCCGCCGCCGCCGCACGGCTGACGGCGGGCGCCGACGGCGTCGCGTCCTGGATCCTCTCTCCGGACAACACCCTCGACCTGCCGCTGCTCGCGTGCGCGCGGTCCGCCGCGGACCTGCTCTGCACGCCGGCGCGGGCCCATGTCCGCGCCTGCCCCGGGGCCGACTGCGGGTGGCTGTTCCTCGACCCCCGGGGCCGGCGGCGCTGGTGCAGCATGGCCGTCTGCGGCAACCGGGCCAAGGTCCGGGCGTACGCCGATCGCCACTGACGAACAGGCACCCCTGATCTGCGTGCCCCTGCTCTACCAGCAGGAAGACGGGGTCGGTGCCGGAGCAGCGGACGGCGAGTCCGGCTGCGAGGCGGCCCGCGACCAGGGCCAGCCCGACCACCCCGGCGGCCGCCAGCACGGAGACCGTCCGGTCAGCGCACCGATCGACCCACCGGCGCAGGCCGCCACGGCGACGGCCCTCGACAGGAGGACACCGTCGCCGGCAAGCGGCCCGCAGACACCCTGTCAGCGATCCTGTGGAATCCCGTTCTGGTTCCGGCGGATGTCCTCGATCAGTTCCGCCACCAGCGCCGCCCGCTCCGGCATGGCGGCGACGACGACGTGCTCGCCCTCGGAGTGCGCGCCGTCCCCCACGGCGCCGAGACCGTCGAGCGTGGGACAGCCCACGGCCGCGGTGAAGTTGCCGTCCGACCCGCCACCCACGTCGGCGCCCCGCAGCGGACCGAGGCCCAGTGCCGGCGCGAGGGCCGCAGCCCGCGCGAACAGGGCCGCGGTGGAGGACGCCGGCAGCGGCGGCCGGCTCGCCCCACCGGCGAGTTCGACGAACACGTCGGGCAGGATGGGCTTGAGGGAGCGCAGTTCCCCGTCCACGCGCTCCGCCTCGCTCTCCACGGCGACCCGGACGTCGACCCCCAGCCAGGCGTGCGCGGGCACCACGTTGCCGGCGGTGCCGCCACCGGCCATGGTCGGCGTGACGATCGTGCCGAGGTCGGGCCGGGCGAGTTCCCCGACGTCGAGCAGCAGGCGACCCAGCACGGTCAGCGCGTTGCGGCCGAGCTCCGGGTCCAGCCCGGCGTGGGCCGCGCGTCCGTGCACGTCGAAGCGGTACCGGCCGATCCCCTTGCGACTCGTCTTCACCGCGCCGTCGACGGACGGTTCGAGGACGAGAGCGGCGTCGCAGCGGTGGGCCGTCTCCTGCACGAGCTTCCGGCTGGTGGGAGAGCCGATCTCCTCGTCGCAGGTCAGCAGGATCTCCAGCCCGGCGCGATCCGGCAGCGCAGCCACGGCGTGGAAGAGCTGCACGATCCCGGCCTTCATGTCGAAGCAGCCGGGGCCGGTGGCGGTCCCGGTCGCGTCGTCGAGGGTGAACGGCCAGCGTTCCAGAGTGCCCAACGGCCAGACGGTGTCGTAGTGGCCGATCAGGGCGACGGTCGGCTGGCCTGACGCGGCGGGCCAGCGCCACCGCAGGTGGGTACGTCCGTCGACCTCGACGGAATCCGCGGGCACGCCGATGATCTCCTCGGCGATACCGGACACCGTCTCCGCCCCGGCCTGGCAGGCCGACAGGTCGTTGGACGGCGTCTCGACCGAGACCAGACGGCCGAGTTGCCCCACCATCTCGGCCGTGCGGGTCCGTAGGTCGTGGAGCCGGTCAGTGGATACGCTCGTAGGCATCCATGGATCTTTGCCTGGATGAAGCGCGACGGCAATCATGTCCCGGAGCTGAGCCGGTCGCAGGAGCCGGCCTCACCGACGCGCGGGCGGGGTGGCGGTGGGCGTCGGCGTCCTCGACGCCCACCGCTGCCCGCGCGGACGGTCAGGCCACGGCGCAGGCCGCCCCGTTGAGGGTGAACGAGGCCGGCTTCGCGGTGTTGCCGGTGTGGGTCGCCTGGAAGCCGATGTCGACCGAGGCGTTCGGCGCGATGGCGCCGTTGTAGGAGACGTTACGGGCGCTCACCGCCCCGCCGCTGGGGGAGTAGGACGCGTTCCAGCCGTTGGTGATGGTCTGTCCGCTGGGCAGGGTGAACGCCAGGGTCCAGCCGTTGACCGCAGCGCTGCCGGTGTTGGTGATGGTGACGGAGGCGGTCAGGCCGCTGTTCCAGGCGTTGACCGCGTACCCGATCCGGCAGGCCCCGCCGGGCGGCGGCGTGGTGGGCGGCAGCGTGGTGGGCGGCGGCGGTGTGGTCGGTGGGGTGGTGCTGTCGAGGCCGAAGAAGCGGATGACCTGGGCGGCGTCCACGGGCAGGTTGTGCGACACGCCGCTCATGCTGATGGCCTCGATCGGCGCGGTGGGGCCGCTGCCGCCGTACCGGGTGCGGGTGTGGCCGGACTGCGGGGTGTCGGTGTACGTCGGGGTCTGGCTCAGCCCGTGCACGTTGGTCCACTGCTTGACCTCCTCCCCGAAGTTGGGGTAGCGCAGGACCTCGTCGTTCGTGCCGTGCCAGAGCTGCATCCGGGGCCGCATGCCGGTGTACCCGGGGTAGGCGTTGCGGATCAGGTCGCCCCACGCCTGCGGGGTCCTGGTGAGCTGCCCGTTGGCGCACTCGCTGTTCCATTCCGAGCCGTTCGTGGTGGCGAAGCAGGCGAACGGAACACCGGCGAACGCCGCGCCGGCGGCGAACACGTCGGGGTAGAGGCCGAGCAGGACGTTGGTCATCATCGCCCCGGAGGAGATGCCGGTGGCGAAGATCCGGTTCGGGTCGACGGGGTAGTGCTGCCGGACGTAGTCGATCATCGACTTGATGCCCACCGGGTCGCTGCCACCGTCGCGGCGCAGCGCCTGGGGCGAGGCGACGTCGAAGCACTGGCTGCTCCGGGTCACCGACGGGTAGACCACGATGTAGCCGTACCGGTCGGCCAGGGCGGCGAACTGGGTGCCGGAGTACATGGCCGGCCCGGTGCCGGTGCAGTAGTGCACCGCGACCACCAGCGCCGGTCGGGGCGCGACGTTGTCCGGAACGTACAGGTACATGCGCAGGTTGCTCGGGTTGGTGCCGAAGCCGGTGACCTCGGTCAGCGCCGCGGCCGACGCGGGGGTGGGGACGGCCAGCGCCGTCAGCGCGGTCACCGCGGCGGCGGCCAGGGCGGCGCACAGCAGTCTGATCTTCGCTCTCATGGACGGGTTCCTCCGGAGAATGCGACTGCGACAGGGTTGCCGATCGAGGCTGCCCGGCGCCCGATCATGTCCGGCTCAGAAACATCCATCAGTATGGATAGCCTGTGTCCGTCTGGCAACCTCGGGGGCCGGGGTGGCGGTGTCATCCGCACCCGTGCCCGGTGCCCGCGCCCCTGCCGCGGCGGGGGTGGGCGGGGCGGCCGGCGCCGGCGGGTGATCCTTCCCCCGCTGCGGTCCGGCCCGAGTGCAGGCTAAAGTTGGTGTCCTGGTGTGCCGGGAAGTCTGGTCGGCGATGGATGACGCGACCCCTGCCGACGAGGAGACCCCGTGACCGACGCCCCCCGGCGCCGTACCAGCCTGTTCGCCCGACGCTCGTGGGGTGAGACCAGTCGCATCTCGGCCATCCTGCGCAAGGAGACCGTCGGGGGGGCGCTCCTGCTCGCCGGGGCCCTGCTGGCCCTGATCTGGTCGAATTCGCCCTGGTCCGACGGATACCAGGCGCTGCGGGACCTCCGGTTCGGCCCGGCGGCGCTGCACCTGGACCTCAGCCTCGCCACTTGGGCCGCCGACGGCCTGCTGGCGATCTTCTTCTTCGTCGCGGGGCTGGAGCTCAAGCGCGAGTTCGTCGCCGGTGACCTGCGCGACCCGCGCCGGGCCGCGGTGCCGGTGGCCGCCGCCGCAGGCGGGGTGCTCGTGCCGGCGGTCCTCTACTCCCTGATCGCCGACGCCGACGCGGCGCAGGGCTGGGCGATCCCGACCGCGACCGACATCGCCTTCGCGCTGGCCGTGCTCGCCGTGGTCGGGCGGTTCCTGCCTGCGGCGTTGCGCACGTTCCTGCTCACCCTCGCCGTGGTCGACGACCTGCTGGCCATCGTCATCATCGCCGTGTTCTACACCTCCGACCTGGCCGTCGGGCCACTGCTGGGCGCGCTGGTCCCGCTGGCGGTCTTCGCCCTGCTGGTGCGGCGCCGGGTGCGCTCCTGGTGGCTGCTGCTGCCGTTGGCGGCGGCGACCTGGGCCCTGATGCACGCCTCCGGGGTGCACGCCACCGTCGCCGGTGTGCTGCTGGCCTTCACCGTGCCGGTGCTCCGCAGCCGGGCCGCCGGCGGCCCGGACGCCGGTCCGGGCCTGGCCGAGCACTTCGAGCACCGGTTCCGTCCGCTCTCCGCCGGCGTCGCGGTGCCGGTCTTCGCGTTCCTGTCCGCCGGTGTCACCATCGGCGGCCTCGCCGGGCTGGCCACCGCCCTGACCGACCGGGCGGCGGTCGGCGTCGTGGTCGGCCTGGTGCTCGGCAAGCCGATCGGCATCATGCTGGCCACCTGGCTGGTGTCCCGGTTCACCCGGGCCGACCTCGACGAAGGGCTGAACTGGCTCGATGTCCTCGGCCTGGCGCTGCTGGGCGGGATCGGGTTCACCGTCTCGCTGCTGATCGGGGAGTTGGCCTTCGGGCTCGGCAGCGAGCGCGACGGCCACGTCAAGGTGGCGGTGCTCACCGGCTCCCTGGTCTCCGCAGTCCTGGCCACGGTGATCCTGCGCGGGCGCAGCCGGCTGTACCGGCAGGTGCACGAGGCCGAGAACGTCGACCTCGACCGCGACGGGGTGCCCGACGTCTACCAGCCGGAGCCCGGGCGGCCCGACGGCCGCTGAACCGGCCGGATCCACACCCGCCCGGTCCGGTGGTCACCCCGGCCGGGGCGGGCCGGGGTTCACCGCACCGAGCACGACGGCGCCCGGTCGGGTGACCCGCAGCGCCCGGGCGGCGGGCTGGGGTTCACCGCCCGGGGGTACGAACGGGCCGGGGGCGGTCCAGCAGGGCCTCGCGCTGGGTGTCGAAGACCGGGAAGACGCCGTCCAGTCGCATCGTGTGCAGCACGGTGCGGACGAACCGGGACGGGGCGGCGAGGCACAGCACGACGCCCCGGTTCCTGGCCTGCTGGTGCGCGCGCACCAGCAGGCCCAGCCCGGCCGGGTCGATCTGCGCCACGCCGTGCAGGTCCACGACGGCCCGCCCGTCGAACTCGACCGTGTCGTCGAGCGCGGCGCGCAGGGCCCCCTCGTCCCGGCCCGCGACCTCGTCGCAGTCGTCGACGTGGTCCAGACCGAGGGCCGGCCCGGCCCAGCGGGGGCCGCCCTCCGGGCCGGCGATGCTGCACGGCGGGCAGCGGTGCGGGCCGACCGCGAAGGGTGAGCCGCTCCAGCCGTGCTCGGACACCAGCGTCCAGACGACCTCGGCGTCGGGCAGCACGCAGGCGTGACCGGTGGTGGTGTCGCCGCAGTCGTCGCAGATCAGCGTCATCAGGCGATCGTCCGGTACGACGGTCATCCCGGATTCCTCTCGTTGTCCGCTGCCGCGGTCGGGCCCCGGAGGACGTCGGCCGGGCATCGGGGTGACGCAGACCGACCCGGCCCGGACCCGTCGGTCACCGCCTGGCGGCGGCACGGGGCCGCCGCGGCGGCTGGGCAACCGCAACCCTGCTACGTGGTTTTGGAGGGGATCTCCCAGTCGTATGACAGTTGTGTGACAAAACCGAAGGCCGCCGGGATCGGCGGGGTCGCGGCGGTGACGCCCCCTGGTTTCGTCGCCTCAGGTTTCGCATTCGGGCCGGGGCGGGCATGGTGGTGGGAAGCCGTCGAAAGTGGACGGGACGGATCGCGGCGCTCGACGGCCGCGGGGCCCGCCCCGCTCACCAGGGGAGGGGACCGGTCCATGACCAGATCCAGGCTGGCCGGCGCGGCGCTCGCGCTCGCGCTCACTGCGACAGCCGGGTGCAGCTCCGGCGAGAGCGTCGACGTCGGCGGCGCCGGTGACCCGGGCGGCGGGAGTGCCGGGGGGACGCTCGCGGCGGCCATCGGCGGGGAACCGGACCAGCTCGACCCGCACCGGACCTCGGCCTACTACAGCTTCCAGGTGCTGGAGAACGTCTACGACACCCTGGTCGAGCCGGGCGCGGATCTGCGCATGGGCCCGTCGCTGGCGACGAGGTGGACCACCAGCGACGACCAGCTCACCTGGACCTTCACCCTCCGCGAGGGGGTCAGGTTCTCCGACGGATCGCCGCTGACCTCGGAGGACGTCGCCTACTCGTACAACCGGATCATCTCCGAGAAGCTGAACCAGGCGTACAAGTTCGAGACCGTGAAGTCGGTGGCCGCGCCGGCCCCGACCACCGTGGTCGTCACGCTCACCAAGCCCACCCCGAACCTGCTGGCCAACCTCGGCGGCTTCAAGGGCGTCGCGATCGTCGAAAAGTCCAACGTGGAGTCCGGGGCGGTCAAGACCAAACCGGTCGGCAGCGGGCCGTTCGCGGTGGCCGGTTACACCTCCGGCGACAGCGTCAAGCTGGTCCGCAACGACGCCTACTGGGGCGGCCGGCCCAAGCTCGACGGGGTCACCTTCACCTTCGTCAAGGACCCCACCGTGGCGCTGCAGAACCTGCGCGGCGGCGAGGTCCAGTGGACCGACAACCTCCCGCCCCAGCAGGTCGCGGCGCTGAAGGAGAAAGGCGGCGGCGTCACCGTCGAGTCGAGGCCCTCCACCGACTACTGGTACCTGGCGCTCAACCAGGGCCGCAAGCCGTACGACGACGCGAACGTGCGCCGGGCGATCGCCTTCGCCCTGGACCGCGAGGCGATCACCAAGGCGGCCAAGTTCGGTCTGGCGAAGCCGAACCAGACCGCCATCCCCGAGGGCAGCTCCTGGTACCACGAGTACGCGCCGTACCGGCACGACCCGGCCCAGGCCCGGCAGCTGCTCGGGCAGGCCGGCGTGCGCGGGCTGACCATGGACCTGATGGTGACCAACGAGTACCCGGAGACGGTTGCCGCCGCCCAGGTGATCGCCGCCCAGCTCAAGGACGTCGGGATCACCGTCAAGATCCGCACCCTCGACTTCGCCCAGTGGCTCGACGAGCAGGGCAAGAGCAACTTCGACGCGTTCATGCTGGGCTGGCTCGGCAACATCGACCCGGACGAGTTCTACTACGCCCAGCACCGCACCGGCGCGACGTTCAACTTCCACAAGTACAGCAACCCGGCCGTCGACAAGCTCCTCGACGCCGGCCGGACCCAGACCGACCCGGCGGCCCGCAAGCAGACGTACGACCAGGCCGCGAAGCAGATCGTCGACGACGCCAGCTATCTCTACCTGTACAACCCCGAGGTGGTGCAGGGCTGGTCGAAGCAGGTGACCGGGTACCAGGTCCGCTCCGACCGGGCCGTCCGGTTCCGCGACGTCGGCCTCGACCGGTGAGCTGACGGGAGCCTCGCGTGGCACGCTTCGTCCTCCGCCGGCTGCTCCAGTCGGTCGTCGTCCTGCTGGGGGTGACGCTCGTCGTCTTCCTCCTGCTCCAACTGGTGCCGGGCGACCCGGTCCGGGTCGCCCTCGGCACCCGCTTCGACCAGCAGACCTACGACGCGCTGCGGGAGCGGTCGGGCCTCGACCGGTCGCTCGTCGCGCAGTACGTCAGCTACGTCGGCCACGCGCTGACCGGCGACCTCGGGGTCAGCTTCCGCAGCGGCCAGCCCGTCACCACCATCGTGCTGGAGCGGCTGCCGGCCACGCTGTCCCTGGCGGTGACCGCCGTGCTGCTCGCCCTGCTGGTCGCCTTCCCGCTGGGGGTGCTTTCCGCCGTGCGCAGCGGCTCGGCCCTCGACCACGCCGCCCGGGTGTTCAGCCAGTTCGGGGTGTCGGTGCCCGACTTCTGGATGGGCATCATGGGCATCCTGCTCTTCGCCGGAGTGCTCGGCTGGCTGCCGCCGTCGGGGTACGTGGCGCTGACCGAGGACCCGGCGGGGTGGGCGTCCCACGTGTTCCTCCCGGCTGCGGCGGTCGGGCTGGTCACCGCCTCGATCCTCACCCGGTTCATCCGCTCCTCGGTGCTAGAGGTGCTCTCCGAGGACTACGTGCGCACCGCCGAGGCCAAGGGGCTGCGTTCCCGGGTCGTGGTCGTCCGGCACGTGCTGCGCAACGCGCTGATCCCCGTGGTCACCGTGGTGGCGGTGCAGTTCGCCAGCCTGATCGGTGGGGTGATCGTGATCGAGGTGCTGTTCGCCTGGCCGGGCGTCGGGCGGCTCACCTACGACGCTGTCCAGGCCCGCGACTACCCGGTGCTCCAAGGCGCGGTGCTGTTCGTTGCCGCCCTGTTCCTGCTGATGAACCTGCTGGTGGACATTCTCTACGCCCGCCTCGACCCGCGGATCGGCGTCCGGTGAGCGGCCGGGAGAACGGCCCGGGGGACGGCACGCTGCGCCGGGCGCTGTCCGCGCTGCGGCACGACCCGCCGGCCGTCGTCGGCACCGTCGTCCTGCTCCTGCTGCTCGTGGTCGGGGTGGCCGGCCGGTGGCTGGCGCCGGACGGGGTCAACGACGTCGACGTCGACGGGATGCTGCGCCCGCCCAGCGTCGACCACCCGTTCGGCACCGACGAGCTGGGCCGGGACGTGCTCAGCCGGGTGCTCGTGGCCGCCCGCGTGTCGTTGCAGGTGGGCCTGGTCAGCGTCGGCATCGCGCTGCTGGTCGGGGTCACCGTCGGGCTGCTCGCCGGCTGGTACCGGGGTTGGGTGGACAACGTCCTGATGCGCGGCATGGACGTGCTCTTCGCGTTCCCGGTGCTGCTGCTCGCCGTCGCGATCGTCGCCGTGCTGGGGCCGGGCCTGCTCACCGCGATGGTCGCCATCGGGGTGGTCTACACCCCGATCTTCGCCCGGGTCACCCGCGCGGGGGTGCTCTCGGTGCGGGAGCAGGTCTTCGTCCGGGCGGCCGTGTCGATCGGGGCGTCGGACGCGCGGATCATCCGCCGCCACGTACTGCCCAACATCGCGGCCCCGCTGATCGTGCAGACGTCGCTGTCCCTGGCCTTCGCCATCCTGTCCGAGGCGGCGCTGTCCTTCCTCGGCCTCGGCATTCAGCCGCCCGACCCGGCGTGGGGCCGGATGCTCTACGACGGGCGCGGGTTCGTCACCGAGGCGTGGTGGCTCGGCGTCTTCCCCGGCGCCGCCATCTTCCTCACCGTGCTCGCCTTCAACCTGGTCGGCGACGCGCTGCGGGACGTGTTGGACCCGCGTCAGCTCACCGTCAACGAGGCGAGGAGGAGCGGGGCATGAACGAGCGGACGGGAACCCCGGCACAGTCCGGCCGCGACGCCGGGGCGGCCCACCGCGACCCCGGCACCGTGACCGACCACGGGACGGCCCACCGCGACCCCGACGCCGAGCCGGTGCTGGCCATCGAGGACCTGACGGTGACGCTCGGCACCCGCCGGGGCCCGGCGCGGGCGGTCGCCGGCGTGAGCTGGTCGGTGCGGGCCGGGCAGACCCTCGCCCTGGTCGGCGAGTCCGGCAGCGGCAAGAGCATGACCGTGCTGGCCGCCACCGGGTTGGCCCCCCGAACGGCCCGGGTCGCCGGCCGGGTCCGGCTGCTCGGCGAGGAGTTGACCGCGCTGCCCGAGCCGCGCCGCCGCCGGCTGCGCGGCCGGCACGTCGGCTTCGTCTTCCAGGACCCGATGACCTCGCTCAACCCGGTGCTGACCGTGGGCCGGCAGGTCTCCGAGGCGTGCGAGGAGCACCTGGGCATGACCCGCCGCCAGGCCCGGGAGCGGGCCGTGGAACTGCTCGACCTGGTCGGCATCCCGTCGCCGCGGCAGCGGGTGGACGCGTACCCGCACCAGTTCTCCGGCGGGATGCGGCAACGGGTCGTCATCGCGATGGCCCTGTCCTGCGAGCCGGCCCTGCTGATCGCCGACGAGCCGACCACCGCGCTGGACGTCACCACCCAGGCGCAGATCGTCGAGTTGGTCGCCGACCTGCGCCGCCGGCTCGGCACCGCCGTCGTCTGGATCACCCACGACCTCGGCGTGGTCGCCGGGGTCGCCGACACCGTCGCCGTGATGTACGGGGGGCGGATCGTCGAGCAGGGGCCGGTCGACGCCGTGTTCGACGCGCCGTCGCACCCGTACACCCGGGCGCTGCTGGCGGCTCGGCCCGGCCCTGGCCTCCGGGACGGGGACCTGCCGGCGATCGAGGGGTCGCCGCCGAGCCCTCTCGAACTGCCCGCCGGCTGCGCCTTCTGGCCCCGCTGCCCGGTCCGCGGCGACGCCCGCTGCGAGCACGAGCTGCCGCCCCTGGTCCCGGTCGCCCCCGGTCACCAGGTGCGCACCTTCTACCCGCTCTCGGAGGACGCATGACCGCCGACACCGCCCGGGGCGTACCCCTTCCCGCCGCCGGTCCGGGCGAGCCCGTCGCCGAGCTCGACCAGCTCAGGGTGTGGTTCCCCGCGCCCGGTGGCACCGCCGTCCGCGCCGTCGACGGGGTGTCGCTGCACATCCGGCGGGGCGAGACGCTCGGGCTGGTCGGCGAGTCGGGCAGCGGCAAGTCGACCGCCGGCCTGGCACTGCTGCGCCTGGTCGACGCGACCTGCGGGTCGGTCCGCGTCGGTGGCCGGGACGTGACGTGGTGGTCCCGCCGCCAGTTGCGTGGCCTGCGCCGCCAGGTGGCCATGGTGTTCCAGGACCCGCAGGCGTCGCTGGACCCCCGGCTCACGATCGGCGCGAGCATCGCCGAGCCCTTGGTGGTGCACCGGCTCGTCGACTCCGCGGACGCCCGCCACCGGCGGGTCGCGGAGCTGCTGGAGATGGTCGGCCTGCGCGCCGACCTCGCCGGCCGGCATCCCCACGAGCTCTCCGGCGGCCAGCGCCAGCGGGTCGGCATCGCCCGGGCGCTGGCCGGGGAACCCGACCTGATCGTCCTCGACGAGCCGATCGCCTCGCTCGACCTGAGCGTGCAGGCGCAGATCATGAACCTGTTGCGCGGGCTCCAGCGCGATCTCGGGCTGACCTACCTGTTCATCGCGCACGACCTGGCCGCCGTCGAGCACATGAGCGACCGGGTCGCCGTGATGTATCTGGGCCGGATCGTGGAGACCGGCACGCCGGCGCAGCTGTACGGGGCGCCCGCCCACCCGTACACCGCCGCGCTGCTGTCGGCCATCCCCGTGGCCGACCCGAAGGTGGAGCGGCACCGTCGGCGGATCATCCTCAGCGGCGACGTCCCGAGCCCGGTCGACCCGCCGAGCGGCTGCCGGTTCCGCACCCGGTGCCCGCAGGCCCGCCCCGACTGCGCCGAGACCGACCCGGCGTTGGTCGAGGTCGCCGCCGGGCACGAGGCCGCCTGCCTGTACGCGGGGGAGGCCGTCCGCGCGATGCGGGCCGACCCATAACATTGATAAGTGCAACAGTCTGGATGTATATCTTCTCTGCACCGTCGCCACGAGCCGGCGGTCGGACCATGCAGAGGAGCCCGCGTGCACACTCCCACCCTCCGCCGCGCCGCGCTTGCGGCCGGCCTCGCGGCGGCCGTCCTGGCCGCCCCGGTTGCCACCCCCGCGTACGCCTTCCCCGAGCACCGGGGCC
This sequence comes from Micromonospora sp. CA-111912, assembly GCF_050948415.1. NCBI lineage: Bacteria > Bacillati > Actinomycetota > Actinomycetes > Micromonosporales > Micromonosporaceae > Micromonospora > Micromonospora sp. CA-111912. The sequence goes on along the minus strand of NZ_CP192007.1, from coordinate 4,154,861 downwards.
CCGCGCCCGCCGCCGTCCCGGCCGGCGCCGTCCTCTCGGTCACCGACGGGCTGGCCCGCCGGCTCGCCGGGGCCCTCGCCGACCCGGCGGCGACCCGGGCGGTCCTCGCGGCCACCGCCGACGGCCCGGCCGACCTGCTCGCCGTCCCGCTCGGGGCGTCGGGCCTGTCCGGCGAGGCGCGGGCCGCGAACCGGCGGGTGCTCGCGGCCAAGGGCCTGCCTGCGACGGCCGGATCGCTGCTGCGGCTGCGCTGGGCCACCCCGGACATGCGCGCCGCGGCGACCCGGGGCGCGGTTCCGCTGGTGGCGGCGACCCCCACCGACGACGAACTGACCAACGTCACCGCCTACGACCGGGGTGCCCGGCCGGTGCGGCTGGACGTCGCCCGGGTTCCCGACCGCCCGGTGCTGCTGGTGGAGGTCGACACCGGCCGGGCGCTGTCCGCCGGCCTGAAGTTGATGCGCGGGGAACTGGCCCGCCGGGGCGTCACCGACACCGCCGCCGCACGGGCGGCGACCACCGCGCGGACCTCGGCGGCGTCCGGCTACTGGGCCACCAAAGTCGACGCGGTACGGCTCAACGACGACCACGAGCCCTGGCTCAAGGGCGACGCCGAGATCTACAGCCTCGTGGCCGGGTTCGGGCTCGACGGCAAGCCCACGGTCGACCTGGTCCAGATGCCCTACCTCGACCACGACGGCACGACCTACCGCCCGAACCAGCTCCTGGTGCACTTCTCGGCCTACAAGTACAACCTGGCCGACGTGGTGATGATGGAGGACGACGGCGACACCAACTACAAGGCCCTGGTCCAGGCGATCGTCGGCGCGCTGCTGGTGATCGTGGACGGCGGGGTGTACCAGCCGCTGGTGAGCGCGATCCTCGACGCCATCCCGACCTCCTGGTACACCGACGACCCGGACTATGTGGACTCCTGGTACACCCTGTCCACTGCCAGCAGCGGCCGGCTGGGCGGCGCGGCCGGCAACGGCTGGTTCGACGTCTCCCCGTACTTCGTGCAGCCGCTCTGACCACGACGCACCCGGTGGGGCCGCCGAGCACGTGCGGTCCCACCGGGTACGGGTGGCGGGCTCAGCTGGTGGGGAAGTTGTCCGGGGTGCGGATCCGGTTGCGCATGAAGGTGCCGGAGTCGGTCAGCACGGAGGGGCCGGTGTACGTCCCGCCGTAGCAGGTGCCCGGGCGGAACGCGGCGCTGCCCTCGTCGGCGTCCGAGAACGTCCAGTTGGCGTAGCTGATCTTCAGCCGGTCCAGCAGGTCCAGCCAGGCGGTGCTGCTGGCCGCGTCCACGGCGCCGCCACCGGTGTACGTGACGGTGCCGAACTCGGTGACGAACATGGGCAGCCGGGCGGCGGCGCGCTCCAGTTCGGCGCGGTAGCTGTCCCTGTGCGAGGCGGCGTAGAAGTGGAACGCGTACATGATGTTGCCGGCGTTCACCGGGTTGTTGACGACCTCGGTGGAGTTGCCGCCCTCGGAGACCCCGAGCGAGGACCAGGCGCGGGTGCCGACGACGACGACCGCGTCCGGGTCGTTGGCGCGGATGACCGGGATGACCTGCTCGGCGTAGTTCTTGATGGTCGACCAGCTCACGCCGTTGGGCTCGTTGGTGATCTCGTAGATGACGTTGTTCTTGTTGGCGTGCCGGGCCGACACGGCGGCGAAGAACGTCTTGGCCCGCTCCAGGTTGAACATCGGATCACCGGGGGTCAGCGTGTGGAAGTCGACCAGCGCGTACATGCCACGCTCGGTGGCCTCGTCGACCAGCGTGTTGACCCGGTTGGTGAAGCCGGCGGGGTCGGTCTCGTAGCCGTCCTCCTGCACGTACATCGAGACGCGCAGCAGGTCGGCCAGCCAGTCCTTGGACAGCGCGTCGAGGGACGCGTCGTTGTAGCACTGGGAGAACCACTGGAGGCCGTGGGTGCTCATGCCCCGCAACTGGATCGGCTTGCCGTACTGGTTGCACAGGTTGACCCCGCACACCCGGAGCTGGCCGTTGATCGCCACGGGCGTCGTGCCCCCCGGCGGCGGCGTGGTGGGCGGGGGCGTCGTCGGCGGGGGAGTGCTGGTCGGTGGCGGCGTGGTCGGCGGCGCGGTGGTGGGCGTCGTCCCGCCCGTGCACACCGTGCCGTTGAGCGTGAACGACGTCGGCGCCGGGTTGCTGCTCGTCCAGGAGCCGTTGAAGCCGATGTTGGTGCTCGCTCCGGTGGCCAGCGAGCCGTTGTAGCTCAGGCTCTGCGCGGTGACGGCGCTGCCGGTCTGGTTGAAGGTGGCCGACCAGCCCTGCACCACCCGCTGCCCGGAGTGGGGGAAGCTGAAGCCGAGGGTCCAGCCGTTGACCGCGGCCCCGAGGTTCTTGATGGTGACCGAGGCGGTGAACCCGCCGGCCCAGCTGTTGGTCGTGTAGGTGACGGCGCAGCCGGTGGCCGCGATGGCGTTGGTGGCCGGCAGGACCGCCGTCGCGCCCAGGGTCAGCGCGCCGACGGCGGCTGCCACGGCCAGGTGTCGTCGGGACGGGCGGGGGACTCTCTTCATCGGACCGTCTCTTCCGTCGGGGTGGTGGGGCGGGGCCCGGGACGGGGGTCGCCCCGGCGGTGGGGGTGTGGTGCGGGACGTGCCTACGCGCGCATCCGCCGGCAGATCGGCGAAATCCTCGGGAGCGCTCCCACGGCAGCTTAGAGGCGTCCGTAACCTTCATGCAACATGTCGATACATCGAAGTCCGGGAAGCCCGCTGCCCGGTCCCGTGTGGTGCGTGCGGCGTCGTGCGGTCAGCGGGCGCGTGTGCTGTGCCGGAGGATCAGCGGGGTGGCGAGCTCGATGCGGTGACTGCCCAACTCCTCGCCGTCCATCAGGTTGAGCAGCATCCGGGCGGCCATCCCCGCCATCTCGGTCAGCGGCTGGCGGACGGTGGTCAGCGGCGGCACCACCCACCGCGCGGCGTCCAGGTCGTCGAAGCCGACGACGCTCAGGTCGTCGGGCACCCGCAGCCCGCGCTCGTAGAGGGCCTCGTGCGCACCCCAGGCCATCTCGTCGGAGCACGCGAAGATCGCGGTGGGCGGCCGGGTCAGGTCGAGCAGGGCGTTCGTCTCCCGGTAGCCCGACGGTGAGGTGAAGTCCCCGGCGCGGACGTAGCCGGCGGGGATCCGCCGCCCGGCGGCGTCCATGGCGGCGCGGTACCCGTCGACCCGGGCCCGGCTGCACGGCACGGCGGCCGGCCCGCCGATCACGGCGATCCGCTGGTGCCCGAGGCCGAGCAGGTGCTCGGTGGCGGCGCGCCCGCCCGCCCAGTTCGTGGCGCCGACGGAGGGAATGTTCGCCTCGGGTTGCCCGGCCGGGTCGATGATCACCACCGGGATGCCCAGCTCGTCGAGCTGCCCGCGCTGGCCGGTCGAGATGTCGGACAGCACGAGGAGCACGCCGTCGCAGCGCCGGGCGGCGAGCTGTTCGGTCCACCGGCGGTCGGGGCGGTTGCGGTGCCGGCCGTGCACCGCGGAGACGACCACGCCGAACCCGGCGCGGTAGGCGAACTCCTCCACCCCGTCGATGATCTGCATCGCCCACGGGCTGCCCAGGTCCCGCAGCACCAGGTCGATCAGCCCGGCCCGGGCAGCCGGCCGGCTGGACCCGCGCGCGGTGTAGCCACGCTCGTCGAGCAGCGTCTGCACTCGCTGGCGGGTGCCCGGCGCGACGTCGGGTCGGCCGTTGAGCACCTTCGAGACGGTGGGGACCGACACGCCGGCGGCGTGCGCGATCTCCGCCAGTGTCGCCCGCCGCTGCTCCATGACATCTCCCTCACGAGATCGGCCCGGCCGCAGCATATCCCGAAACTTTCGGCGGTCGGCCCTCCCGGAACCGGTGCCGCTCCAGTCGTCGCGGCCGTCTCCTCCGCCACCGCTCGGCAGCCGAAACATCTCCGAAACCTCCGGTCGCCCGGGGTCGGCCGCAGACCTCGATGGCCAGCATCTCGACGACGATGTATGCGAGCGCTGTCGTGGGGCGCGAGGTGGACGACACGCGGCCCGGGGCAAAACCCGGTTGCGTGATGACCGGTGGTTCTGGGTAGTGTTCGCGCCATGTCGAGCCCTGAGGCATCCAAGGTGGGGGCTTTCGGTCACGCCGTCAGCCCCCTGAACCACTGAGTTCATCGCCCGCTTCCCAGCAGTCTCGCTGCATGGGACATTCGCGCGCGCCCCTGGGGCGCTGGCCGCGGTGACGAGACGTCTCCTCGTTTCCTCTCACCTCGGAGCTCTTGATGCCTCTGCCGCTCTACCTGCTTGCCGTGGCGGTCTTCGCCATGGGCACCTCGGAGTTCATGCTCGCCGGCTTGGTGCCGGACATCGCCACAAGCCTCGACGTGTCGGTCGGGGCCGCCGGGCTCCTGACCTCGGCGTTCGCCGTCGGGATGATCGTCGGTGCGCCGCTGATGGCGGCGCTTGCGCGCTGGTGGCCCGCCCGGGCCAGCCTGCTGGCCTTCGTGCTGGTTTTCGCCGTGGCCCACGTCGCGGGCGCCCTCACCACGAGCTTCGCGGTTCTGTTCGTCACCCGGGTGATCGCCGCCCTGGCCAACGCGGGCTTCCTGGCTGTGGCACTGAGCACGGCGGCCACGCTCGTCGCACCTGATCAGAAAGGGCGCGCGCTGGCGGTGCTGCTCTCGGGTACGACGGTGGCCACCATCGCTGGGGTTCCCGGCGGTGCGGTGCTCGGCACGGTGCTCAGCTGGCAGGCGACCTTCTGGGCGATCGCACTGCTCTGCCTTCCCGCTGCCTTCGGCGTCGTGAAGGGCATCCCGGCCCGGGTCGGAAGGACCCCTCGGGACACTCGGGCCGGCTCGTCCCTTCGGCACGAGATCGCCCAACTCGCGATGCCCAGGCTGGTCCTGGTCATGCTGCTCGGCGCCCTGGTCAACGCTGCCACCTTCGCCACGTTCACCTTCCTGACACCGATCGTGACTGACACCGCCGGCCTGGGCGAGCTGTGGGTCCCGGTCGTGCTGGTGCTCTTTGGTGTGGGGTCCTTCGTCGGCGTCACCCTTGCGGGACGGCTCTCCGATCAGCGTCCCGGCACCGTGATCGCTGTCGGCGGCCCGGTGCTGTTGCTCGGCTGGGTCGCGTTGGCGACCCTTGCTGCCCAGCCGGTGGCGCTTCTGCTCCTCGTGTTCGTGCAGGGCACGCTCTCCTTCGCGTTGGGCAGCACCCTGATCGCCAGGGTGCTCTATGAGGCGGCGGGCGCCCCCACCATGGGAGGGTCCTATGCGACCGCGGCGCTCAACATCGGTGCCGCTGGCGGCCCCGTCGTTGCGGCAGCGACCCTCGGGGCCGATGCTGGCGACCTCGGCCCGGTGTGGGTCAGCGGTCTCCTGGTGGCGGTCGCACTGCTCATCGGCCTGCCGCTACGGCGATCCATCGCACCCCGCGTCGGCCAGCCGATGCGATGACCCACGCGAACGCTCCGTCGCGGGCCGAGGGACGCAGGTCGAGGGTCGAGGGCCGGCGGTGACTGATCGAGCGTTGCCGAACATGTCGCGAGCGGGTGAGCGGAGGGTGTCATGAGCGTTTCGCCAGGGCCGGGGGACCGGTACGTCGTCGGCGTCGACTACGGCACGCTGTCGGGTCGGGCGCTGGTGGTACGCGTCGGCGACGGCGCCGAGCTGGGCACGGCGGTGCACGACTACCGGCACGGCGTGATGGACTCGGCGCTCGCCGTCGACGGGCGGGCGCTGCCGGCGGACTGGGCCCTGCAGGACCCGCAGGACTACCGCGACGTGCTGCGACACGCGGTCCCGGCTGCCCTGGCCGCCAGCGGCGTCGACCCGCGTCGCGTCGTCGGCGTCGGCATCGACTTCACGGCCTGCACGGTGCTGCCCACCCTGGCCGACGGCACCCCGCTGTGCGAGTTGCCCGAGCTGCGTACCCGCCCGCACGCCTGGGTCAAGCTGTGGAAGCACCACGCCGCCCAGCCCCAGGCTGACCGGATCAACGCCCTGGCCCACGCCCGCGACGAGCCGTGGATCGGCCGCTACGGCGGGAAGGTCTCCGCCGAGTGGCAGTTCGCCAAGGGCCTGCAACTGCTGGAGGAGGACCCGGAGGTCTACCACCGGGCCGAGCGGTGGATCGAGGCCGCCGACTGGATCGTCTGGCAGCTCTGCGGCGTGGAGACCCGCAACGTGTGCGGCGCCGGCTACAAGGGCCTCTACCAGGACGGCCGGTACCCGTCCCGGGACTACCTGGCCGCCCTGCACCCCGGCTTCGCCGACTTCGTCGCCAAGATCGATGGTCCGCTCGCCCCGCTGGGTGCCCGGGCCGGCGGGCTGACCGCGCGGGCCGCGGCGTGGACCGGCCTGCCCGAGGGCGTCACCGTGGCGGTCGGCAACGTCGACGCCCACGTCACCGCCGCCGCCGCGCAAGCCCTCGACCCGGGCCGGCTGGTCGTCATCATGGGCACCTCCACCTGCCACCTGGTCAACGCCACCGAGCCGGCCGAGGTGGCCGGCATGTGCGGCGTCGTGGACGGCGGGATCAGCGCCGGCTCCTGGGGCTTCGAGGCCGGCCAGAGCGCCGTCGGCGACATCTTCGGCTGGTACGTCGCGCACGCCGCCCCCGCCGGCTACGCCTCGCACGAGGCACTGACCGTTGCCGCCGCCGTTCAGCCCGTCGGCGCGCACGGCCTGGTGGCGCTGGACTGGTGGAACGGCAACCGCTCCCCGTTGGTCAACCACGACCTCAGCGGGCTGATCGTCGGGCTCACCCTGGCCACCCGGCCGCCGGACGTCTACCGTGCCCTGCTGGAGTCCACCGCGTACGGCACCCGCATGATCATCGAGGCGTACGCCGAGGCGGGCGTGCCGGTCGACGAGCTGATCGTGGCCGGAGGGCTCACCGCCAACGCCCTGTTGATGCAGATCTACGCGGACGTCACGAAGCGCCCGCTGGGCATCATCGGCTCCGCGCAGGGCCCGGCACTGGGCTCGGCGATCCACGCGGCGGTCGCCGCCGGCGCGTACCCCGACGTGTCGGCCGCCTCGGCGGCGATGGGCCGGGTCGACCGCGACGGGTACCGGCCCGATCCGGAGCGGGCCCGCGCCTACGACGCGCTGTACGCCGAGTACCGGCGGCTGCACGACCACTTCGGCCGGGGCGGCGACGACGTGCTGCTGCGCCTGCGCGCCATCCGCAACGCCGCCCGGCGGGCGGCCGACCACGACCCGGCCGGGTAGGCCGCGGCCCCCTCGGGGTGCTGGCATGAGCCCGAAGCTGCGCGCCGAGGCGGCGCGGCCCACCGCTCGGATCGCCCGGTCGACGCTCCCGGCCGGGGCGCTGCGACGAGTCGCCCCTGTCCGGTGCTGTCCGGGAAACCACCGGACAGCACCGGCCGCCGCGATGCTGGATCGACCTGGTCACCGTCCGATTACCACCACAGGTGAGGAGCTGTAGTGATCGAAGTAAGCGGAAAGACACAGTCGGAAAGCCCGCCCGGCAGGGCACGCGATCGCCGGGGGACCCTGCGTGTCGTGCTGGAGTCGCTGCTCGGTGTGTTCCTGGCCAGCAGCCTGCTGCTGCTCGGCGCCGGAGCAGCCCAGGCCGCCGGCACGCCGCAGGATCGGGGGAGTGCGACACCGGGAACTCAGGCGATCGACTACTACGAGATCCGGGCGCAGCACAGCGACAAGTGCCTGGACGTGGCGAACGCCAGCACCGCCCACCTCACGCCGATCCTGCAGGGCAACTGCTGGGGCGGGACGAACCAGCACTGGCGGTGGATCGCGGTCGGGAACGGCTACTACGAGATCCGGGCGCAGCACAGTGACAAGTGCCTGGACGTGGCGAACGCCAGCACCGCCCACGGCACGCCGGTCGTGCAGGGCAACTGCTGGGGCGGGACGAACCAGCACTGGCGTTTCGTTCTGCTCTCCAACGGCTTCTACGAGATCCGGGCGCGGCACAGTGACAAGTGCCTGGACGTGGCGAACGCCAGCACCGCCCACGCGGCCCGGGTCGTGCAGGGCGACTGTTGGGGTGGGACCAACCAGCACTGGCGGCTCGCGTACGCCGGAACCTGGGGCTGATCCCGGCGGTGCTCCTGTGGTGGGTCAGGCTCCGCGCTCGTGGCGGGGCCTGAGCCCGTCGGTGGCGGGGTCGTCGTTCGACGCTACCTGCGTACGCCCGTCCCGGCGCGTGGCGTCGCCGGTCGGTGTCCTCGGTAGGGTGGGGCCATGCTCGACGTACCCTGGCCGGCGTCGACCGAGGATCGACCGGGGCGCCGGGCCGGGCCGCCAGGGCTGGCCGGGTGGTGCCTACGGGTCGTCCGGTCGCGGCTCTTCGAGGTCGCCATCGTCGTGCTCATCATGGCCAACGGGGTGGTGCTCGGCGTCGAGACGTACCGCGACCTGGGGCCGGCGCGGCCGGTGCTGCAATGGTTGGAGTGGGTCTTCCGGGCCGCCTTCGTCGCCGAGATCGCCGTCCGGGTGCTGGCCTACGGTCGCCGGCCGCAGGACTTCTTCCGGCACGGATGGAACGTCTTCGACTTCGTCGTGACAGTCGCGATCTTCCTACCCGGCCTGCACGGCGACTCCGCGCTGCTGCGCGTCGTGCGGGTCGCCCGGATGCTGCGGTTGGTGCGGTTCTCGCCCGGGCTGCGCACCATCGTCGCGGCACTGTTGCGCAGCCTGCCGGGCGTCGCCGGCTTCCTCGCGCTGGCCGGGGTGACCCTCTACGTGTACGGGATGGCCGGCTGGCTCATCTTCGGCGAGGCCCAGCCGGAGCAGTACGGCGACATCGGGCGGTCGCTTCTGACGCTGTTCGTGCTGCTGTCCCTGGAGACGCTGCCGGACCTCGTCGAGCAGGGCATGGCCCTGTCGCCGTGGACCCTGGTCTACTACGTCAGCTACGTCATCATCACCGTGAACCTGCTGCTCAACATCCTGATCGCGGTCATCGTCAACTCGATGGAGGAGGCCCGCCGGCTGGAGATGACCGAGCGACTCGCACCCGGCCACGACGAGGACGGCGACGGGGTGCCCGACGAGGTGGACCGGATCGCGCTCACCCAGCGGCTGGACGACCTGCGGGCCGTCATCGGCGAGCTGGAGCGGGAGCTGCGCATCGACCGGGACGACCGGCCACCCCGACCGCGCCGCGACCCGGGCTGACCGCGCCGCGACCCGGGCTGACCGCGCCGCGACCCGGGCTGACCGCGCCGCGACCCGGGCCGACCGCGCCGGCGGGCCGAAGCACGACCAGGCGGATAGGGTGCGGCGGGACGACGACCCGACGGAGGATGACGTGGCGCACACGACGACGGTGGACGTGCCGGTGGGCGACGGGGTCGCCGACGCGATCCTGGCCCGGCCGGACGGCGACGGCCCGTTCCCGGCCGTGCTGTTCTTCATGGACGCGTTCGGCCTGCGACCCCGGCTGGTCGAGATGGCCGAGCGGATCGCCTCGCGGGGGCACGTCGTGCTGGCGCCCAACCTGTTCCACCGGGCCGGCCGGGCCCCGCTGTTCGACCTCTCCCGCCTGGACGACCCGCAGGAGCGCGGCCGGGCCTTCGAGCGGATCATGCCGCTCGTCGCCGCGCTGACCCCGGAGGTGATGGCCGGGGACGCGGCGGCCTACCTGGACTCCCTGGCCACCCGGGACGACGTCGCGTCCGGCCCGGTGGTGGTCACCGGCTACTGCATGGGAGGCACGAACGCCCTGCGCGCCATCGAGGCGCATCCCGACCGGATTGCGGCGATGGCCAGCTTCCACGCCGGGCGGGTCGTCACCGACGCGCCGGACAGCCCCCACCTGGGCGTCGGCTCCGTGACCGGCGAGCTGTACTTCGCCCACGCCGACCAGGACCGGTCCATGACGCCCGAGCAGATCGCGACGCTGGAGGCGGCGCTCGACGCGGCCGGGGTCCGGCACCGCTCCGAGCTGTACGTCGGTGCCGCCCACGGGTTTACCATGGCCGACACCGCCGCGTACGACGAGCGGGCCGCCGAGCGACACTGGGCCGCCCTGTTCGACCTGCTGGACCGCACCTTCCGCGGCTGAGCGCCTTCGAGAAGGGGGGATCGGGTTCGGTGTCCCGTGGCAGCCGCCGGCCCTTCGGACGCCGCGACGAACACCGGTGTTTGAGTCACCCCGCCGCGCCGGGAGACAATACCGGCATGACGGATCTCGGTGTGGTGTTCCTGCCGCAGTCGCCGCCGGAGCGGCTGCGTGACATCGTCCTGGCCGCCGACGAGGCCGGGCTGGAGGAGCTGTGGCTCTGGGAGGACTGCTTCCTGGAGAGCGGCATCGCTACGGCCGCGGCCGCCCTGGCCTGGACCGGGCGGGTCCGCATCGGGGTGGGCGTGCTGCCGGCGCCGCTGCGCAACGTGGCGCTGACCGCGATGGAGGTCGCCACCCTCGAACGGCTCTTCCCCGGCCGGTTCCGCGTCGGCGTGGGCCACGGCGTGCAGGACTGGATGGGGCAGGTGGGTGCCCGGGTCGAGTCGCCGTTGACCCTGCTGCGGGAGTACCTCACGGCGCTGCGCGCGCTGCTGGCCGGGGAGCGGGTGACGACCGAGGGCCGGTACGTGCAGCTCTCCGAGGTGGCGCTGGACTGGCCTCCGGCGGCCCCGACCCCGGTGCTGGCCGGGGCGACGGGACCGAAGTCCATGCGGCTGTGCGGCGGCGCCGCCGACGGCCTGGTGCTGACCGGCGGCACCACCCCGCAGGGGGTACGCGACGCGTTCGCCCTCGTCGAAGAGGGGCGCGAGCAGGCCGGGCGGGTCGGCGCGTACCCGGTCGTCGTCTACCTGCACGCGGCCACCGGACCAAACGCCGACGCGCGGTTGGAGCGGGAGCGGGAACGCCGGGGCTACTCGACGATGGTGGACCGGTCTGTCTCCGGCGACGCCGAGACGGTGGCGGCCGGGGTGCGGCGGTGGGCCGAGGCGGGGGCGGACACGATCGTCCTGCAACCGACCCCGGACGATCCCGACCCGGAGGGCTTCGTACGCTTCGTCGCCCGGGACGTCCGTCCGCTGCTGGCCTGATGGACAAGCCGGCCGGGGCGCGTCCGGCCCGGTTTGCACCGGGCCGGACGCCACGCGGGTGGACCCGCCTCAGCGACCCTGGAGGGCTTTCACGTTGTCGCCGAAGGTCCAGCCCTTCGATCCGTCCCAGTTGATCGACCAGGTCATCAGGCCCTTGAGGCCGCTGACGCTGTTGTACGCCTGCGACACCAGCGACGGGGTCATGTAGCCACCGCCCGCTCCGGGCTGCGCGGGAAGGCCGGGCACCTGCTTGTCGTACGGAACCTTGATCGTCACGCCTTGGATCGTCAGCCCGTTGTTGAGGCACTGGGTCTGCACGGTGAAGCCCTGCACGGTGCCGGCCGAATAGGAGTCGCCGGAGCAGCCGTACATCGAGCCGTTGTAGTACTGCATGTTCAGCCACCACAGCCGGCCGTTGTCGGCGTACTTCTTGATGATCGGCAGGTACGCGCCCCAGATCGAGCCGTAGGTGACGCTGCCACCGGTGACGTACGCGGTCTCCGGCGCCATGGTGAGGCCGAACCCGGCGGGCATCTGGGCGAGCACGCCGTCGATGATGCGGATCAGGTTCGCCTGCGACGTCGAGAGTTGGTTGATGTTGCCGCTACCGGTGAGGCCGGTCTCGATGTCGATGTCGATGCCGTCGAAGTTGTAGCGCTTGAGGATCGGCACGATGGTCGCGACGAACCGGTCGGCGACGGTCGCCGAGCCGAGGTCGATGCCGGCCGCCGCGCCGCCGATGGACATCAGGACGGTCAGGCCGGCGGCCTTGGCCCGGCACATCTCGGCCGGGGTGGGCACCTTCACGGTGACGTCCATGCCGTCCTCCCACAGCGCGGTGCCGTCGGCGCGGATCACCGGGAACGCGGTGGTGACCACGTTGTACCCGTGGGCGGTGATCCGGGAGTCGGTGATCGGGATCCAGCCCAGCGGCGGGTGCACGCCGTTGGCCGCGCCGTCCCAGTTCTCCCAGTACCCCTGGAGCACCTTGCCGGCCGGCCTCGGCTTGACCGCGCAGGTCTCGGTGCCCGGCGAGGGTGTCGTGGTCGGCGTCGGCGTCGGCGTGGGCGATGCGGTCGGCGACACGGTGGGGGAGGGCGACGAGGACACGGTGGGCGTGGGGGAGGGGGTGCCGTCGCAGGGCCCGAAGTCCTTCCACAGCGCGGGCGCGGCGGCGGGGTTCCAGCCCGCGCCGGCCGGCGGGGTGTGCGTCACGAGGGCCTGGTAGATCCGGCCGGCGTAGCTGACCCGGGTGCCCGCCGGATAGCTGGTGCCCTCGGCCCAGCCGGGGGCGGAGCAGGCCACGGCGGCGACCGTCGCCGGGTCGGTGGCCGCCGCGGCGAGACCGCCCGTGGCGGTGAGGGCCCCGGTGGCGACGACCAGCGTCGCCCCCGCCATCAGGGCGATGGCCCCGCGTCGAAGTCTCATGACATCTCCTCTCGTCGATGGGCGGGAGCGTATCAGTAAAGATTGTTAAATAAAAAGAGGCGTTGCAATCGATCTATGTCGATGAATACGCTGACCCCGTCCCCGCTCGTCCCGTCACTCAGTGGAGCGTGACCCATGCGTCTGTCCAAGGTGTCCCGGATTTTCGCCACCCTCGCCGCCGCCGCGATGGCGACGCTCGGCCTCACCGCCGTGCAGGCCGCGCCGGCCTCCGCCGCCGTCCGCAACGTCTGCTACAACACCAGCCAGGCTGGCCCCTTCGCCAGTTACGCCAACCAGGCCGCCACGATCTGGAACAACTACACCAACAACATCAACATGGCCCAGTGCGGCTCGAACCTCGTGATCTCCTACACCTACGGCGGCGGCTCGTACGCCCAGCGCACGAGCCTCGGCAACGGCCGCGTGGTGATCGACTACTACCAGGCCCAGCAGTACAGCCCGCTGCGGATCATGACCCACGAGATCGGGCACATCCTCGGCCTGCCGGACAACTACAACGGCAACTGCGCCCTCCTGATGTCCGGCGGCAGCGCCGGCACCTCCTGCACCAACCCGTACCCGAGCTCCGCCGAGGCCGCCAGGGTCGACTCGCTCTTCGGCTTCGCCGCACGTAGCGCGACCGCCCCCGGCGTCTTCACCGGCAGTTGGCCGGCCCCGGCGACGGCCGGCGCCCAGCACTGACCTACCACCACCCACCACCCCGCCGGGGTCGGCGCACCGCGCCGACCCCGGCTCCACCCTGCGCGGACGGCCGGAGGGGCGTGCGGCCTGGGGCGGTGTGGCGGCCGGTCAGCGGTCCTCGGTGTCGGCGGGGGCCATCACGCGCAGCGCGTTGGCGGCCAGGCCGATCCGGATCGGGGTGTGGCCGCACAGCTCGCCGTCGACCTCGACGCGCGCCGGTCGGTCGGTCTCCAGCCACAGCTCGCCGACGGCGAGGAACGGGGTCTCGGCCAGCGTGCGGCGGTGACCCGTCGCCGCGTTGCGGGCCGTGTCCCGCAACAGCCCGCGCCGGGTCGGCCCGCCGACCGGGTACGCGACCAGCAGCCGGTCGTCGGCGTCGGCGTCCGCCGTGATCGGCCGACCGGCGTGGAAGCCGCCGTTGGCCACGTAGATCTGGTGGGTGTGAAACTCGTGCGTCGTCCCCCCGGTCCGGACGGTGGCCCGCAGCGCCCGGTGCCGGGCCAGCAGCGCCAGCGCGGTGGCCGGGTACGCGAGCCGGCCGGTGACCCGCTTCAGGGCGGGAGGCGTCCGGAGCATGATGTCGGCCGACAGCCCGACGCCGACGTGGTTGGCGAACGGCACGTCCCCGGCCAGCCCCAGGTCGACGTCTATCACCTTGCCCTCGGCCAGGACGGCCACGGCGCTGTCGAGGTCGAGCGGGAGGCCGAGGGTGCGGGCGAAGTTGTTGGTGGTGCCCAGCGGCAGCAGCCCCAGCGCGACGTCGCGGTGGGCGAGCAGCCGCGCGGCGGCGCTCTGCGTGCCGTCGCCGCCGCCCGCCACGAGCAGGTCCGGCCCGAGCGCGAGGGCGTCGTCCAGGCTCCGTTCCAGCTCGCCGGGGCGATCGGCCGGGTAGCAGCCGAGCAGGGTGAAGCCGGCCTCCGCCAGCCGGGAACGGGCGTGCTCGTAGAGCCGGCGGCCCTGGCGCGAGCGGGCGTTGACCACCAGCGCCGCCCGCCGCTCCCGCCGGATGTCCGCGCCCAACTCCTGCTTCGTCCGCATGGGTGCCGACCCTATCTCCGCCCGGTCCCGGGAGCCCCGCCGGAACTCCGTCGGGGCCACGTGCGCGCGGGCCGGGTGGACGTGACGCGCCCGCGTCAGCGCCGGCCCAGGGCGCGGCGGAGGTTGCCGCCGAACACGTCGGCCGCCTCGGCGGCGGAGAGCCCGTCCAGCCCGATCGGGTGCAGCGTCTGCGCGAACGACACGTGGTCCAGGCTGGGGGAGAAGTCCGAGCCCCAGTACAGCCGTGCCGGGCCGAAGCGGTCCAGCAGCAGGTCGACGAACGGCCGGGCGGCGGCGTGCGGGTACGCGTCGGCGGGGTCGCTGACGGCGTACAGGGCGGAGACCTTGACCCCGACGTGGGGCAGCCGGGCCAGCTCGGTGAGCGGGGCGAGCCGGCCCGCGACCGCCTCCGGGGTCGGGACCGTCGCGTGCCGGCCGGGCAGGCCGAGATGGCTGAGGAGCACCGCGCACCCGTCGAGGGCGGCCAACGCCCGACCGAGCCGGCCGGCGGCCTCCGGGGCGGCGTTGAGGCTGACCACCGCCGCCGCGTCGTTGAGCGACCCGGCGGCCGTCGCGGCCCAGCCGGCGAACGCGTCGGCCGAGGCCGGGTCCGGCAGGTACGCGGCGACGCCCGAGAACCCCGCCGACCGGAGCCGGTCCAGGCCGCGCCGGTCCGTTCCGGTGGCCGGCAAATACGCCAGCGGCGCGATCCAGTCGTGCTCGGCCGCGAGCCGCGCGAGATGGCCGTTGTTGCCGGCGAACTCGGGTGCGCCCTCGTAGCCGACCACGAGCGCCCGGTCGATGTCGTGTTCGCGGCGCAACGTCTGGTAGACGGCGAATTCGTCGCCCCCGGCCGGGGACCGTCCGTAGCGGCCGGGGTAACCGTCGGCGAACAGGTGCAGGTGTGCGTCGGCGCGTGGCATGGCCGGACCCTAACCGATTCCGGCAGCCCCATTGACGTGGGAGGACCCCTCCTTTAGGTTCTTGTCTCAATTAGGTCCGGATTATCGGCCGCAGGTGAGGGGTGGACCGCGTGGTGCAGGCGCACGAGGACGTTGACGATCTGGTACGGCTGCGTCGGCAGCTCCACCAGCACCCGGAGCTGCGGTTCACGGAACGGCAGACCGCAGCGGTTCTCGCCGACCGGCTCACCCCGATCGCTCGGGTCCGCTCCGGAGTCGCCGGAACCGGCCTCGTAGCCGAGATCGAAGGACGTGCGTCGGGACCCTCCGTTCTGCTTCGGGCCGATATGGACGCCTATCCGGTTCAGGACGCCAAGGAGGTGCCCTGGGCGTCCGGCAACGCCGGGGTCTGCCACGCCTGCGGGCACGACGTGCACATGACCGTCGTGCACGGCGTCGCGGCCCGGCTCGCGGCCGACCCGCCCGCCCGGGGCTCGGTGACCGTACTGTTCCAGCCGGCCGAGGAAATCCCGTTCGGCGAGGACTCCGGCGCCGCCGCGGTGCTCGCCGACGACGCCCTGCGCGGCCGGCGCTTCGACGCCGTCCTCGGCCTGCACTGCTGGCCCGACCTGCCCGTCGGGACGGTCGGCGTGGACCGGACGACCGCGATGGCGGCCAAGGACGCCTTCCGGGTCGAGGTGCTCGGCCGGGCCGCGCACGCCGCCACCCCGGCGCTCGGCCGCGACGCCATCCTCGGCCTGGCCGGCATCATCACCCTGCTGCACGCCGGAGTGGCCCGCTCCCGCAACCCACACGAGCTGGTCGCCTTCAACATCGGCACGATCGACGGCGGGGCCAGCCAGAGCCAGGTCGCCGAGCGGGCGGAGGCGACCGGCACGCTGCGCACCCACGACGAGGCCACCCGCGCCCGGCTCAAGGAGGTCATCGAGCGGATCGCCCGGCAGCAGGCCGCCGCGCTCGACCTCGGCCTGCGGTTCACCTGGGCCAACGAGATGCCCCCGGTGCGCAACGCCGCCTCGCTGGTGGCGCTCGCGCACGCCGAGCTGCCCGGCCTGGTCGAGGTCGCCGACCTGACCGCGCCCCCGCTGACCACCGACGACTTCGCCCTGCTCGGGGCGCTCGGCCCCAGCCTGTACGTCAAGCTCGGGGTCACCGGGGAGCGCGGCGGCGCGCCGCTGCACTCCGGCGCGTTCGACGTGGACGAGCGGTGCATCGGGGTCGGGGTGACCGCCCTGGAGCGCCTCACCCGGGCCGTCCTCGCCGGCCGGCTCGCCGAGGCCGGCACCGACGCAGCCGGTGGGGTCGGCCCCGGCGACCGCGCCGTCGAGGCGGTCCGCGCATGAGCCGCCCGTCGGTCGCCGTGGTCGGCGCGGGGGCGTTCGGCGTCCGGCACCTGGCCGCGTACCGGTCGCTCGGCGTGCCGGTGCGGGCGCTGGTCGAGTCGGACGCCGCGACCCGGCAGCGGGTCGCCGTCGAGTACGGGGTGCCGCAGACGTACGCCTCCGTGGCGGACCTGCTCGCCGCCGCCCCGCCCGACGCGGCGTCGGTGTGCGTGCCCGGCCCGGCGCACCGCCCGGTGGCCGTGGACCTGCTCACCGCCGGGGTGCCCGTGCTGGTGGAGAAGCCGCTGGCCGCGACCGTCAGCGACGCCGCCGCCATCGTGGCCGCCGCCGGGCGCACCGGCGTGCTCTGCCAGCCGGGGCACATCCTGCGCTACAGCGCCCCGCACCGGGCCCTGCACGACGCGGTCCGCGCCGGCCGGCTCGGCGACGTGCTCGCCGTCTCGTCCCGCCGCGACCGGCCCCGGACGCTCAGCCGGCTCTTCCCGCGCGAACACCCCGCGCTGCTCACCGCCGTGCACGACATCGACCTGGCCCTCTGGTACGCCGGAGCGCCCGTGGTCGAGGTCCGCGCGGCGGCCCGGACCCGACCCGGATCGGCCACCCCGGTCCTGGTGTGGGCGGAGCTGCGGCACGCCAACGACGTCGTGTCGTCGATCCGCAACAGCTACCTGCTCCCCGAGCACACCCCGAACCACACCTCGGACCTGGTCGAGGTGTACGGCACCGACGGGGTCGCGCACGTCGACCTCGGCCACCCCACCCTGCTCGTCCAGGGCGAGTCGACCGAGGCGCCCGACTGGCTCCTCTCCCCGGTCGACGGCGGCGGAGCGCTCGCCGCCGAGCTGCGGCACTTCCTCGGCCAGGTCGACGGCACCGAATCGACGGCGGTCGTCCCGCTCGCCGACGGCCTGCACGTCGTGCGGGTCGCCGAGGCCGTGGCCGACAGCGCCACCGCCGGCGGCGCGGTCCGCCGGATCCCCCCGAGCCCCCACTTGTGACAGGAGCTACCCGATGTTTCGACGGAGATTGGCCGGCGTCCTCGCCGCCGGCATGGCAGCCGCCGCGCTGCTGACCGCATGCGGCGGCGACGACGCCGCCGACGGCCCGGTCACCCTCAAGGTGCTGACCTGGGAGCCGGGTGGCACCGAGTACTGGAAGCAGGTCAAGACCAGCTTCGAGGCCGGCCACCCGGACATCAAGCTGGAGATGCAGTCCGTACCGTTCGACAAGTACCCCGAGGTGCAGGGCCCGTACATCACCTCGCAGTCGGGGCCGGACGTGATGGCCAACAACGCCGGGCTGGAGCTGTTCGACCGGCGCGGCGCGTACGTGCCGCTGGGTGACAAGGCCGCCGAGATCACCAAGGACCTGGTCACCTACAGCGGCGCCTGCGAGGGCTTCGACACCGCCAAGCCCTGCTACGGCGTGCCCTTCTCCTACCAGGGCAACGTCCTCTACTACAACAAGGCCGTCCTGACCGCCGCCGGGCTCGACCCGGAGAAGCCGCCGGTGACCTGGGACGAGTTCGGCGCCGCCTGCGACGCGGTGAAGAAGGCCGGCAAGACCTGCCTGGCCCTCGGGCTGTCCGGCACCTTCCCGGCCTACTGGGACTTCCCGGAGATCGCCCGCAACTACCTCACCGAGGACGACATCCGGGCTTTGCTCGCCGGCAAGCTGTCCTGGAAGGACCCCAAGCTCGTTGCCGTGCTGGAGAAGCTCGCCGAGATCACCACCAAGGGCTGGGCCAACAAGAACGCCCCGTCGATCACCATGCTCCCCGACGGCGCCGACATCTTCCAGCGCGGCGACGCCGCGTTCGCCGGCACCATCATCTCCGACGCGGTGAACTGGGAGGCGTTCGGCAAGGCCCTCGGCGACGACAAGCTCGGCGTCACCCGGTGGCCGGCGGTCGACCCGTCCGCGCCGCTGGCGCAGAAGTTCTCCGGCATCGAGGGCGCCGTCTACGGCGTGACCCAGTGGAGCGAGAAGAAGCAGGCCGGCCTGGAGTTCATCAGCTGGCTGGCCGGCAAGGAGAACGGCGAGCTGTGGGTCAAGCACGGCAAGGGCCAGCCGCTGAACAAGAACGTCGACAAGGCGCTGCTGCCCTCGTCGCCGGCCTTCCAGAAGATCCAGGAAATGGTCGCCCAGCCGACCCTGCACGCCGGGGTGATGCTCTCCGGCCCCGAGGCCGACGCCCTGGCCCGCGGCTGGCAGCAGGTCACCCTAGGCCAACTCACCGTCGACAAGTGGGCCGACCAGATGCAGCAGGCACTGGAGCGTAGCCCGACGAAGAAGCAGACCAAGTAGCAGCACTCCGGGCGGGGTGACGCCGTGTCGCCCCGCCCGGCCAGCCCGGGGGAAGGAACCCTGATGACGATCTCCACCGCGCCGGTGTCGGAGCCGGTGGCCGCCGACACCCCGCCCGCGCCGGCCCGCCGCCCGCCACGACCCGGGCGGGCCCGGGAGTGGTGGCTGGCCGTCGCGCTGGTGCTGCCCGCCCTCGTGCTGGCCGTGCTGTTCAAGCTGGTGCCCCTCGTGCGGGGCGTGCTCACCAGCTTCGAGTCGTCCAGCGGGTTCGGCGGCAGCGAGTTCGCCGGGGCGGACAACTACACCCGGATGTTCGACGACTCGATGGTCCTCACCAGCTTCCGCAACGCCCTGCTGGTGGTGGCCACCCTGCCGGTGTGGATCGTGCTCCCGCTGGTGCTGGCGTTACTGATTCACCAGCGCTCGCCGGGCTGGAAGTTCTTCCGGGCCGTCTACTTCGTGCCGTACACCATCGCGCCCATCGTCGTCGGCATCATGTTCCGGCAGATCCTCTCCCCCGACGGGCCGCTGAACGCCCTGCTGCGCGGCGTCGGCCTGGAACCGCTGGCGATCGAGTGGCTCAACGGCCGGTACAGCGCGCTGTTCTCGCTGGTGGCGGTCGCCCTGTGGAGCTTCTTCGGGCTCGGCGTGATGACCTACCTGGCCGGCCTGTCCACCATCCCCGACGAGATGCTGGAGGCGGCGTACCTCGACGGCGCCGGGTTCTTCCGGCGGCTGTGGTCGGTGGTCGTGCCGATGCTGCGCCCGACCGTGGCGTACTGGAGCGTGGTCTGCGCCTCCGGCGTGCTGATCTGGCTGTTCCCGCTGATCTACGCGCTGACCCAGGGCGGGCCGGGCGACGCCACCATGCTCCCCGAGTACCTGGTCTTCCTCACCACCTTCCAGTTCCTTGACCGCGGCTACGGCTCGGCCATCGGCATCGCCCTGTTCGTCTTCGTCGCCGTGCTGTCGATCTTCAGCGTGCGGCACATGTTCACAGAGGGGACCCGCAAGCCGCGATGAACCCGCGCCACTCCGCCCGGATCGGGCGCTACCTGTTGACCTTCGCGCTGGTCGTCGTCGCGGTCGCGGCGATCTACCCGCTGCTGTTCACCGTGGTCAGCTCCCTGAAGACGCAGTCCGGCTTCGCCCACGACCCGCTGGGCCTGCCGGCCGGGATCACCCTGGACAACTACCTCGAGGCGTTCCGCCGGATGAACATGCCCCGGCTGCTGCTCAACTCGCTGATCACCACGCTCGGCGGGCTGGTGCTGTCGGTGCTCGCCGCGCTGTTCGTCGCGTACGCGGTGACGAAGATGCGCTTCCGGGGCGGGAAGATCGTCTTCCTGCTGATCATCGTCACGCTGACGATCCCCAGCCAGGCGATCATCTACCCGCTCTACCAGACGGTGCTGGACCTGGGCATGTCCGGCCAGTACCAGGGCCTGATCCTGGCGTACGCCGCGTTCGGGCTGCCGCTGGGCACGTACCAGCTCGCCGGGTACTTCCAGCAGGTGCCCGACGAACTGATCGAGGCGGCCCGGGTCGACGGCGCGGGACACCTGACCATCCTGTTCCGGTTGCTCGCCCCGATCGCCACCCCGGCCCTGGCGGCGCTGGCCATCTTCAACTTCGTCTGGATGTGGAACGACCTGCTGCTGCCCCTGGTCATCATGGGCGGCTCGGACAGCAAGACCTTGATGGTCGGCGTCTCCATGCTCAGCGGCCAGTACGACGTGTCGGTGCCGCTGGTCAGCGCCGGGCTGATCGTCGCCCTGCTGCCGGTGCTGATCATCTACCTGGTCTTCCAGCGGCAGCTCGTCTCCGGCGCGCTCGCCGGCTCCGGCAAGTGACGGTCCCAGCGAAGTCGGCCCGGCGGGGCGCGCGGTGAGCGCGACCGCCGGGCCGGGGGAGCAGGTCTGCCACCTGTACCGGCTGCGCCCCGGCGCGGAGGCCGAGTACGAGCGCCGCCACGCCGAGATATGGCCGGAGCTGTCCGCGTTGCTGGACGAGGCGGGCATCTACGACTACGCCATCTATCGGCGCGACCTGCTGCTGATCTGCGTGCTGCGCACCCGGTGGGGCTTCGCCCGCGCGGGCGCGGTCACCGGCGCCTCGGACGTGCAGGCCCGCTGGACGGCGTCGCTGGCCCACCTGTTCGCCGAGATCGCCGACGCCGACGGCGAGCCGCTGTGGGCGCACCCGGTCTTCCACCACCCCGGCCGCCCGCCGACCCGCTGAACTGTCGCGCCGCTACCTGCCGCGGGCATGGTCAGCGAGCGTAGCCTCCCTAATGTCCAGGATGCGAACGACCATTAGGGGAAGCATGCTCGTCATCGCGCATCTCAGCGACACGCACCTCGACAGCCATCCTCGGTCAGCCGAACGGACCGCCCGGGTGATGGACCACCTGCACGCCCTGCCCCGCCCGGTCGACGCGATCCTGATCAGCGGGGACATCGCCGACCACGGCGAGGTGGCCGAGTATCGGACCGCCGCGAAGCTCTTCGCGTCCCCACTGCCTGTGATGGTCTGCCCCGGTAACCACGATGTCCGTGACGCGTACCGCAAGGGCCTGCTCGGTGACGAGGTCGGCGGCAACGGCCCGATCAACACCCGGCACGACGTCGCCGGCGCGGTCTTCCTGCTCGCCGACTCGTCGATCCCGGGCCAGGACGACGGCCACCTCGACGCGGAGACCATGGACTGGCTCGCCAGCCAACTCGGCTCGGTGCCGGCCCGGACGCCGGTCTTCGTCTCCTTCCACCACCCGCCGGTCGAACTGCACCACCCCGTCATCGACCCGACCCGGCTGCTTCCCACCGAGCCGCTGGCCGAGCTGCTGGCCGCCCATCCGCAGGTCGTCGCGGTGCTGACCGGGCACTTCCACACCGCCGCCGCGAGCACCTTCGCCGGTCGGCCACTGCGGATCGCGCCCGGCGTCGTCTCCACGCTCCGGCTGCCCTGGGAGGGCGACGGGCCGCTGGTCGACCTGCGACAGCCGCCCGGGGTGGCGTTCCACCTCTACGACGAAGCGGGGCTGCTGACCACCCACTACCGGGTGGTGGTCTGAGGATGCGGGGGATCTCCGTACCCGGCTTCCTGCTCGCCCTCGCGCCGATCACCAGACGCCGGGGGACCAGCCTGACCCCGGTCGTATCGCGGGTCGCCGCAGGCGGCGGCGGGTAGAAGGTGCCCTTCCTTACACCGCGTACGCGACCGAACCGTCGGCGCGCAGCGGGATGCGGGTCAGCGGCCGGCCGGTGAGGTCCAGCGGTCGTTCGTCGGTCAGGTCGAGCGTCACGCCCAGCCCCGGGTCCTGCGGCACCGGCAGGAATCCGCCCTCGCGGCGGACGCAGGCCCGGGCCGGCCCGTCGGCGAGCCGGTCGTCGATCGGGGAGTACTCCTGGGTGACGAAGTTCGGGATGACAGTGTCGAGCTGCACCGAGGCCATGGTCAGCAGCGGGCCGAGGCAGTTGTGGGTGACCACGGCCGCGTGGTACGCCTCGGCGAGCGCGGCGATCTTCCGGCCGTGGCTGAGCCCGCCGGCGAGCCCGACGTCGGGCCGGACGTACTGGGCGCCGCCCTGGGCGAGCAGCTCCTTGAACTCCCAGATGGTGTGCAGCCGTTCCCCGTTGGCCATCGGCACGCCGAGCGCCCGGCGGGCCACCTCGGCCTGACTGCTCACGCTGTCGATCTGGATCGGGTCCTCCACCAGCAGCGGGTGGTGCCGGGCCAGCGCCGGCACCACGGCCGTGGCCTGCAACGGGGTGAGCTTGCGGTGCAGCTCGACGAGCAGGTCGACGTCCGGGCCGACGGTGTCGCGCACCGCCGCCGTGGTGGCCTCGGTCTCGGCGACGAGGCGGGCCAGCGACACGTCGCCGTAGTCGGCCGGCAGCGGGTCGAACTTCACGGCGGTGAAGCCGTCGGCGACGGCTGCGGCGGCCTGGGCCGCGAGGGCCTCCGCCCCGGTGCCGCCCAGCAGCAGGTGCAGCCGGATCCGGTCGCGGACCCGGCCGCCGAGCAGCTGCCACACCGGCACGCCGAGCCGCTTGCCCAGCAGGTCCCACAGGGCCAGGTCGACGGCCGAGACGGCGGCGGTGAGCACCGAGCCGCGGAACGGCCCCATCCGGTAGAGGTGGTGCCAGTGGTGCTCGATCCGGTTGGGGTCCGCCCCGAGCAGGTACGGCCGGAACGTCTCCACCACGGCGTGCACCGCCGTCGGGTATCCCCAGCAGGCGGACTGGCCGACCCCGGTCAGCCCGTCCGACGTGCGCAGCTGGACGAAGTGCGCGTCGCCGCGCACCACGGACTCCACCTCGGCGATCTCCATGCCCGCTCCCCAAATTAGAGACCAATAACGGCCACAAACTTGCTTGTGCACTCTTCCATAGCCTTGGACTGCTGGTCTAGGCTCCTCAACCAACGAGCCGGAATAAGGCTCAATTATCTCAGGGGGTGTGATGGGCCTGCCCGACGACTATCGGCTGATGGCCCGGATCCGCCGGTTCGAGGAGCGGCTGGCCGCCCTCAAGGACGCCGGCGAGATCCCGGGCTCGATCCACCTGTGCAACGGCCAGGAAGCCGTCCCGGTCGGCGCCTGCCGGGCGCTGCGCGACGGGGACCACGTCACCGCGACCTACCGGGGACACGGCTGGGCGATCGCCCGGGGCGTCGACCTCACCGGCCTGTTCGCCGAGATGATGGGCCGCGACTCCGCGCTCTGCGGCGGGCGGGCCGCGTCGCCGTACCTGTCGGACCCGGGGCGCTGGTTCGTCGGCGAGAACTCCATCGTGGGCGCCGGGGTGCCGATCGCGACCGGCGCGGCGCTCAGCGCCCAGCGCACCGGCAGCGGGGCCGTGTCGGTGGTCAGCATCGGCGACGGCGCGATGAACCAGGGCAACGTGCACGAGGCGCTCAACCTCGCCGCCGTGCTCGACCTGCCACTGGTGCTGGTGGTGGAGAACAACGTCTACTCCGAGATGTCCCGGATCGAGGACATGGTGCGGGTCCGGCAGCTCGCCGAGCGGGCCGCCGGCTACGGCCTGCCCGGCCGGGTGGTCGACGGCAACGACCCCGACGCCGTCGCCGAGGCGATGGCCGAGGCCGTGGACCGGGCCCGGGAGGGCTCCGGACCGTCCATCGTGGAGGCCATGACCGAGCGCCTGGTCGGCCACTACAGCGGCGACGTGCAGCACTACCGCCCGGCCGGCGAGATCGCCGCCGCCCGGGAACGCGAGCCGCTGGCCCGCATCCGCCGGGCCGCCGACGCCGACCTGGCCGCCCGGCTCGACGCCATCGACGCCGAGGTGGCCGACGAGATCGAGGCCGCCGTCACCGCCGCCCGCGCCGTGCCCACCCCGGACCCGGCGACCGCCAAGGAGCACGTCTATGTCTGAGTCGATGCGCTACATCCAGGCCGTCAACGCGGCGCTTACCTGGGCCCTGGACAGCCGGACCGACACCATCTACTTCGGCGAGGACGTCGCGCTGCCCGGCGGGCCGTTCGGCGCCACCAAGGGGCTGCACAAGCGGTTCGGCTCCGACCGGATCTTCGACACCCCGATCTCCGAGACCGGCTTCCTCGGCATGGCCCTCGGCGCGGCCATGACCGGCCTGCGGCCGATCGCCGAGATCATGTACGCCGACTTCTCGTTCGTGGCGATGG
Organism: Micromonospora sp. CA-111912; assembly: GCF_050948415.1. Classification (NCBI taxonomy): domain Bacteria; kingdom Bacillati; phylum Actinomycetota; class Actinomycetes; order Micromonosporales; family Micromonosporaceae; genus Micromonospora; species Micromonospora sp. CA-111912. The sequence goes on along the minus strand of NZ_CP192007.1, from coordinate 4,130,412 downwards.
ACCAGATCGTCAACCAGATCGCCAACATCCACTACTCCAGCGCGGGCCGGTGGAAGGCCCCGCTGGTGATCCGGATGCAGCAGGGCTACTCGCCCGGGGCGTGCGCCCAGCACTCGCACTCGACGGAGGCGTACTTCGCGCACACCCCCGGCCTGCGGGTGGCGCTGCCGGCCACGCCGGACGACGCGTACCAGATGCTGCGCACCGCGGTCGTCAGCGACGACCCGGTGGTGGTCGCCGAGGCCCGGATGCTCTACCCGACCCGGGGCCCGGTGCGCACCGACGCCCCCGTCGAGGAAATCGGCGGGGCCCGGGTGGTCCGGCCCGGCGCCGACGTCACCGTCGTCGCCTGGTCCCGGATGGTGTCGGCGGCCCTGGACGCCGCCGCGACCCTCGCCGAGGAGGGCGTCGACGTCGAGGTGATCGACCTGCGCTGGCTCAACCCGCTGGACTTCGACACGGTCGCCGCGTCGGTGGCCCGCACCGGCCGGCTGGTCGTCGCCCATGAGGCCAACCTGACCGGCGGCTTCGGCGCGGAGATCGCCGCCCGGGCCGCCGCTGAGTGCTTCGCCGACCTGCGGGCCCCGGTCGCCCGGGTGGCCGCCCCGGACGTGCCGATGCCCGCCGCGCCCGCCCTCCAGGCGGCCGTGGTGCCCGAGGCGGCGACCGTGGCCGACGCGGTGCGCCGCACGGTCCGCGCATGAGCGGCGGCGTCCCGGCGGCCGGCCCGGGCGGCGGTGGCACCCCGCCGCCCGGACCGGGCGTGGGCCGCGGAACCGCGTCGGTCGGACCGGGCCTGGACGGCGGAACCACGTCGGTCGGCCCGTCGGTCGGCCTGCTGGCCGGGCGGCGGGTGGTCGTCGTCGGCGGGGCGTCCGGCATCGGCCGGGCCACCGTGCTGGCCGCCGCCGGGGCCGGCGCGGCCGTCGCCGTGCTGGACGCCGACGCCACCGGCGCGGCCGAGGCCGCCGCCGAGGCCCGGTCCGCCGGGGCGAGCACCTGCGCCCGGGGCGTCGACGTCACCGTCGAGGCCGAGGTCGCCGGGGCGCTCGACGCCGTCGCCGCCGAATTGGGCGGCGTCGACGCCGTGCTGCACGTCGCCGGGATCATGGGCGGCCAGGGCCTGGACGTGCGGGACGTGCCGGTCGAGCTGTGGGCGCGGGTCATCGCCGTCAACCTCACCGGCCCGTTCCTGGTCGCCAAGCACGCCGCCCGGCACCTGAGCCCCGGCGACGGGGTGCTCGTGCTGGTCGGATCGAAGGCGGGCATCCAGACCGGCTCCGGCTCGGTACCCTACGGCGCGAGTAAGGGAGGGTTGCACGGCCTGGCGATCACGCTGGCCCGACAGCTCGGTCCACAGGGGATCCGCGTGCACGCGCTCTGCCCGGGAGACATCGACACACCGCTGATGCGGCGGTCGCTGGACGAGGCGCGGGTCAACGGCACCGACGGCGGGCGGGTCGCCGCGATCGAGGCCGCGCTAGGCCGCCCCGAGGACGTCGCCTCGGTGCTGGTGCTGCTGGCGTCGCCGGTCAGCGCCGGCCTGGTCGGCACGGTCTGCACGGGCTGAGCACCCATCCTCTAGGCCAGCGGGACACCACGTGGAGGCAGCATCGTGATCGGGATCATCGGCCCGGAGGACTCGATCCGGCTCGTGCAGGAGGTGGCGGTCGGGGAAGGCCGCGCGGAAGCGGTGACCACACGCGTGTACACCCGCCCCGAGCAGGCCCCCGAGCTGGCCCGCGAGCTGGACGAGGTGTGCCAGGTGCTGCTGTTCACCGGGCGCATCCCGTACGCGTTCGCCAACGCGTCCGGGGAGCTGCGGGCGGAGATCGACTACGTCCCGCACGCCGGCATCGACCTGTACCGGACGCTGTCGCGGATGCTGCTGGCCACCGGCGGGAAGCTGCCCCGGGTCAGCGTGGACACCATAGAGGCGGAGACCGTCCGCGAGACGTACCACGACATCGAGGTCGCCCCGCCCACGGAGATCCTGCCGATCGCCGACTCCTCCGGGCTGCTCTTCACCGGCCTCGACGAGATCACCGCGTACCACCGGGAGCGGTACGCCTCCGGCGCGGTCGAGGCGTGCCTGACCTGCCTCGGCGCGGTGCACCGGGACCTCGTCGACAGCGGGGTCCCGGTGTGGCGCGTCGAGCACACCCGCGCGTCGGTGCGCGACGCGCTGCGCCGGGCCTGGCTCGCCGCCGAGATCCGCCAGTCCCGGGCCACCCAGATCGCCGTGATGATGGTCGACCTGGGTGTGCCGACGACCCGGGCGCAGGACCCGTACCAGGCGGAACGGCAACGGCTGCGGGTACGCGAGGCGCTGCTGGAGCACGCCGAGCGGATGCGCGGCCGGCTGGCCACCATCGACGACCGGACGTTGCTGATCACCACTACCCGGGGCACCGTGGAGAGCGCCATCGCCCGGCACCGGGACGGGCACGCCTCCCTGCTCGCCCTGCGCGGGGTCGACGTCGAGCACGCCGTCGGCTTCGGCGCAGGCACCACCATCGCCGCCGCCGAGGACAACGCCCGCAAGGCCCTCGCGCTGGGCCGGCACAGCGGCGACACGCACGTGGTGTTCCCCGACGGGGAGGTCTACTCCAGCCGGGAGACCGCCGTGCGGCCCCGGCTGCGGGAGACCGGCCCGGGCGTGCTGCGGGTCTCCGAGCAGCTCGGGATCGGGCCGCTGTCCACCCGGCGGCTGCTGGAGGCCCTGCACCAGATGGACCCCGACGAGGTCACCGCCCGGGGGCTGGCCGACGCGTACGGGGTGGAGGCGCGCTCGGCCCGCCGGCTGCTCAAGGCGCTGCGCGCGGCCGGCTTCGCCGAGGAGGTCGGGGTGCACGTCAGCACCGGAGCGGGCCGCCCGCAGACCGTCTACCGGGTCGCCATGCGGCGACTGCTCGGCGCGATCGGGGCCGAGGCGTGAAGGCCGGGATCGCGTGAAGTTCGAACCGACCTACCTGGTCACCGCCACGTTCGCCGCCGACGCCGTCGTCCGGCGCGAACCCCACCGGGCCGCGCACCTGGCGCACGTGCGCGCCCTGCTCGCCGACGGCACCGCCCTGATCGCCGGGGCGCGCGCCGACCTGAGCGCCTCCGTGCTGGTGCTGCGGGCCGCCGACGCGCCCGCCGCCCGCACCCTCGCCGAACAGGACCCCTACTGGCGGCACGGCGTGTGGACCGCGATCGACGTGGTCGACTACCTCGCCGCGACCGCCCACACCATCGGGAGGACATGATGTCGTCGTACCGCCAGGTTTCCGGCGTGCGGGTGCTCGGGGCCGAGCATGCGCCTTTCGCCGCCGGGCTGCTGCGCGAGGCTCTGGGCGAGGGCGGGCCGGACGCCGTGCCGGTCCGCCTCGCCGTCGACCCGGCGCTGCCCGAGGGCGGCCACCGGATCGACGTGCCCGAGCGGGGCGAGATCCGGCTCACCGGCGACCCGTTCGCCGGCCTGGTGTACGCCGCGCGTGCCCTGGTCGCGTCGGCCACCCCGGCCGGCCTGCCCGTCGGCGCGTCCGCCGCCGCCCCCGGGTTGCCGCTGCGCACCCTGTGGACCTGGGACCACTCCACCAACTGGGACACCCGGCAGCTCGGCCAGCAGGAGATCGGCGCGCTCAACCCGTACGCGAAGTCCGCCGACGCGTTCGGCGCGGACTACCGCCGGCTGGTCGACTTCTGCAGCCGCGAACGGATCGGCGGGATCGTCGTGTACGGGCTGCTGCGCGACGCCCACGGCGGCGTCGAGGCGGCCCGCGAGCTGTGCGAGTACGCCAACGCCCGGGGCGTGCGGATCATCGCCGGGGTCGGGATCAACGCCTACGGCGGCATCTACTTCGACGGCCGGCACCGGTACAACCTGGCCACCTGGCTGCGCCGGCGCCCCGACCTCGCCGCCGAGCTGCCGAAGAAGGTCGGTTTCGACATCGACGAGTTCGGCGACCTGCACTTCCCGGCCAGCGAGTACATGATGGCCGCCTGCCCGTCCCAGCCGGACAACCTGGCCTGGCACCGCGACGCCATCGACTGGCTGCTGGACACCCTGCCCGTCGGCGGGATCAACTTCGAGACCGGCGACTACGGAAGCTGCGCCTGCGCCCGGTGCGCCGCCCGCGCCGGCGGCGAGCGCACCTCCTGGTCGTACGAGGCGATGCGGTCGGTCTACCCGACCCTGCTGGAGACCGCCCGCCGCACCGGCCCGGCCGGGGTGCCGCTGCGCCACCTCGTCGAGGTGTACTGGGACAACATCTTCGACCTGGACGCCCAGAAGCCACTGGCCGACCTGCCCGACGACGTGGCGTACCAGTACTGCGTCAACCGCGGGTTCTGGTACGACCAGCGGGACCGGCTGACCGCCGAGCACGTCGACCGCCTGCCACACACGACCAGCGTGCTGCGCACCCACGCCGGGTCGCAGTGGAACCGGCAGCGGCACTCCTGGGTTCCCGAGATGTACGCCGACATGGCCACCCGCTCCGGGGCCGCCGGGATGCGGGGGCTGACCATCTTCGCCGAGCCGTCCGCGTACCACCCGACCAACGAGATCAGCTACCTGGCGTACGCCCGGTTCTCCTGGGATCCGGAGCTGGCCTGGGCGGACTTCTGGCGCGACGAGGTGGCCCCCCGGTTCGGCGGCTCGGCCGAGGCCGAGGCGTTCCGCGACGGCGCGGCCCTGCTCGACGACCCGTCGGCCACCGGCGCGGCCCTCACCGCCGTGCGCGGCGACGCCCTCGCCATGGTCGCCGCCACCGCCGGGGAGACGCAGCGCCGCTGGCTGTGGCTGGCCGAGCGGGCCGCCAGGTACGCCCACTGCGCCGGCTGACCCGGGACGGCCACGGGGTGTGACGGTTGCCGCGCGGGACCATGACAGTCCTGTGAAGAATCCGCCGGTCGGGCCGTCGGCGGTTTGGCCGGGCGGTCTCCGGGGGCACCGTGGAGGACGCAGGCGACAACCCTTCTGAAAGGAACGGCCCACCGTGGAAGTAACCGGGTTCTTCACCGCCATCATCATCGGTCTGATCGTCGGCGCGCTGGGCCGGCTGGTCGTACCGGGCAAGCAGACCATTCCGATCTGGCTCACCCTGCTGATCGGTGTGGTCGCCGCGATCCTCGGCACCCTCGTGGCCGGCGCGTTCGGCGTGGACGACACCGCCGGCATCGACTGGATCGAGCTGCTGATCCAGGTCATCTTCGCCGCGGTCGGAGTGTCGCTCGCCGCCGGCGCCTACGGTCGTCGCCGACACTGACCCGCCGCGCCCGACGGCCGCTCCGCCGCCGGCACTGATCCGCCCCGCCGTCGGGACCGATCCTTGTCCGCGCCGCTCCGCCGCCGTCGGCGCTCGCCCCGCCGGCCGCCGGCCCGCCCGAACCAAGGGTGGGCCGGCGGCCGGCGTCAGGGCGTGGCCGGGGTGTCCGCCCGGGCGGCCGGGCCCCCGCCGGTACGCCGGGTCGGCCGGCGCGCGGCGTCGGGCCCACCGGCAGCCGCCCACGCCGTGGTGAGCAGCAGCAGCGCCGTGATGTAGGTGCTCATCACGAGCAGGCCGTGGCCGGGCAGGGTGGTGCCGGCCGCGTCCAGGCCGATCAGCAGGTCGGAGACGAGGAAGAACGCCCCGCCGACCGCCGCGCGGGCCGACACGCCGGCCGCCGCGGCGGCCATCAGGCACAGGGCGAGGCTGTAGCCGAGCACGGGCAGCCGCAGTTCCCCGAGCGGGCCCCACAGCACGACGTTGGCCAGCGCCCACAGCACGAGGTAGCCGACCACCACCGGCACCGGCGGCCGTCGGTGCCGGATGAACGTCACGATGAAGCTGACCTGGGCGCCGAGGAAGAACCCCATCCCGACCAGGAACGCGGGCTCGCCGGGCAGCAGCAGCGCCACGTCGCCGGCGGTGGCGAAGATCAGCCCCAACGCGAACCCGTCGAAGCGTCGGCCGGAGCGCAGCAGCCAGAGCAGCAGCAGCGGGGCGAGCAGCGGCTTGGCCAGCCACTGGAGCACGGTGCTGTCCGTGGCGACGCCGACGAGTTCGACGGCGGCGGCCACGCCGAAGGGAATGAGGCGCCTCATCGGGCGGGCTGCCAGCCGGGACGGCCGAACACGTGGCCGAGCCGGTGCCGCCAGGACCCGGCGGCCCGCACGTCGGCCCAGATCGCCCCGTACTCGTGGGTGGCCACCCGCAGCGGGTGGTAGGTGCCGATGTTCTTGGTCAGCCCGTACCGGGCGGGGGCGCGCTCCGGCTCGAAGGTGCCGAACAGCCGGTCCCAGACGATGAGGATCCCGCCGTAGTTGCGGTCCAGGTATTCGGCGTTGACGCCGTGGTGGACCCGGTGGTGCGACGGCGTGTTGAAGAGCCACTCGATCGGCCGGGGCAGCACCCGGACCCGCTCGGTGTGCAGGAAGAACTGGTACAACAGGCTCACCGACTGCTGGAGGAAGATCATCCACGGCGGGACGCCGAGCAGGGCCAGGGCCAGCCAGAACGGCAGCGAGGTCATCGGCGTCCAGCTCTGCCGCAGTGCGGTGGACAGGTTGTAGAACGTGCTGGAGTGGTGCACGACGTGACCGGCCCAGAACAGCCGTACCTCGTGGTGGGTGCGGTGGAACCAGTAGTAGGCCAGGTCGTCGGCGAAGAACAGCAGCACCCAGGTCCAGACGCTGGTGGGGGAGAGCTGGACCGGCGCGACCGTCCACACCGCGGCGTAGAGGCCGACGGTGAGCAGCTTCCAGGGGAAGCCGATCACCTGGCTGCCGGCGCCCATGGTGAGGCTGGTGGTGGTGTCGCGCAGCTCGTAGCCGCGTTCGTCGTCGTCGGGGGCGAACCGGTAGGACAGCGCCTCCACGACGATGAGCAGCAGGAACGCGGGTACGGCGTAGAGCACGGCGGGGATCATGCTCGGCATTCCCTTCCGGGTGGGGTGGTGGGGGTGGCGAGGGCGGCGGTGAGCAGGGACCGGGCCTGCTCGGCGGCGGCGTCGCCCCGGCCGGCGGCGATGGCCTCGGCGAGCCGGTGGTGCCCGGCCACGTCGAGCAGTTCGGCGGCGTGCCGCTCGGGCGGCACCTCGCCGACGGCGAGCGCGCCGGCCACGAGGCTGTTGAAGCTCAGCAGGTACGCCGTGTTGCCCGAGCCGCGCACCACATGCCGCCACAGGGCGATGTTGGCCTCGGCCATCCGGGGCAGGTCGGGGGCGAGCCCGGCGTACTCCTGCGCGGCGCGGGCGACGGTTTCGCGCGTCGCCGCGTCGGCCCGTTCGGCGCAGAGCCGGGCCGCGTCGACGCCGATGCAGGCCCGCATCTCCAGCATGTCCCGCACCAGCGTGTCGACGGGCAGGACGTCGCCGGAGCGGACCAGGGACAGTGCGAGGTCGAGCCCCGCGTGCACCCGCCAGTCCAGTACCAGGGTCGCGCCGCCCTGGCTGACCCGGACCAGGCCGAGCTGTTGCAGCCGGCGCAGCGCCTCCCGGACGGCGTGCCGGTTCACCGCGAAGGTGGCGGCCAGCTCCCGCTCGCCGGGCAGCGCGTCGCCGGGCCGGTACGCGCCGCTGACCACCGCGTCGCGGAGCTGCCCGAAGACGTGATCGGACACGGACCCCCGGGGCACAGGCACAAACTCCATGCCGAGCAGTGTGTCCCCCACCACATCAACCCGTCAACTGGTTGGACCACCACCCGACCGCTTTTAGCGTCGATCAAGAGGTGTGCGTCAGGCTCCGGTCCTGACGCACACCTCCTGACCAACGTCAGCGGGCGGGAGCCGGGGTGGGCGGGGAGAGGGCCTCGTCCACTCGGGTCAGTACCGAGTCGTCTTCCCCGTCGACGCCGCGTAGCAGGTCGATGGCGGTGGCGCGGATCTGTCCGATGATCATCACCACCGGTAGCGGGGGGTTGGACCTGAGCAGCTGGGCGGCGGTTCGGACCGCCTCGAGTGCCGTCGCCTCCGCCTGCTCGGCGTGCCGGGCCGCCTCCTGCCGGCCGGCGAGGTCGGTGGCCAGCGCCGCTCCTGCGGCCCGTACCGCCTCGGCCAGCGCGCGGATCGCGGCACCCACCTCGGGCGGGGTGGCCTCGTGCAGCCGGGCCAGCGTGACCCCGGCGCGGGCCAGCACCCGGATGTTGCGGGCCGCGTAGTCGAGCTGCCGGACGGTGGCCTCGACGGTCCCGACCCGGCCCAGGTGCCGGCGGCGGCGCACGCCGAGCCGCAGCGACTCGCCACAGGCCTGCACCGCCGTCCGAAGCCGCTCCACGCAGCCGTCGACCTCGCGGGCCCGCTCCAGCGCCGCCCGGGCCGCCGCCTCGTCGCACCGCGCCAGCGCCTCGTCGACGCGGGTGAGCACCTCGGCGAGGTCGGCGAACGTCCGGCGCGCCTCGGCGACCAGCGGCGCGAGCGGGTTGCGGCCCACGGTGAGCTGACTGGCGGCGAGCGCCACCGCGCCGCCGACCAGCGCGTCGACGAAGCGGAACGGCACCAGGTCGCCCTTCGGCGCGGCCACCGCGACCAGGTACAGGGCGGAGATCGCCGCCTGGACGACGAGGGTTCTGCTCGCCCCGATCGTCACCATGAGACCGATGGTCAGCACCAGGACCGCCAGCAGCGTTCCGCTGCCCGGGCCGAGGGCCTGCACCACCAGCTCGGCGATCAGCACCCCCGCCGCGACGCCGAGGACGATCTCGACCGTCTGTCGGAGCCGCTGCCCGCGCGCTTCGCCGAGGACGACCAGGGCTGCGGTCGGGGCGAAGAACGGGTCCGGGTGGCCGATGAGCCGGGAGGCCACGAACCACGCCACCGTCGCTGCGAGGGCCGCCTCGACCACGTCCAGCCAGTTCCGCCGCAACCGGCCCACCGCCGCCCGCGCCCAGCCCCGCGCCCGGCCCACCGCCGCCCGCGCCCGGCCCCGCGCCCGGCCCACCGCCGCCCGCGCCCACTCCCGAGCCCGGTCCCACGGCCGGTTCGCCGCGGCTCGTACCCGATCCCGTGACCGGCCCGCCACGCCCCGTTCCCAGCTCCGCATCCCGCGCCTCCCGCCCGCCTGCCGCCACGGCGGACCGGGGCACGGATCGCCGTCACCCCGGCCAGCCAGTTCCGAGCAGCGCAGTACCCCGCAGGAGGGCGGGTGACGCTCGAAGTGGTCACCCGCACAGGCCGGACCGGCACTTCATGATCGTTTGACGAAAAGTGAGACGACACGCCAGCCGTAGTCTCCGAAATCAGCAGACGATCATGCGAGCGCATGGCGAACGGCGGTGAGGTGGTCGGCCCGGGCGGTCAGTTCGGCGGGGCCGTGGTGACTGGGCCAGATGTGCGCGTGGTAGCCGGTCGTCGGCGTGGGCCACCGGGCGGGGCCGGGACCGTCGGGGCGTCGCGACCGGTTCCCCGCCGGCCGTCGCCCCCGTCGGTGCGCTGCTCGTGGTAGTCCTGCTCGACGTTGACCGACCAGACGTCGTGGGTCATGCCGTGGGCGATGTTCTCCGCGGTGAGCATCGCGGTCAGCATGGAGTGATCCTGGTTGTTGTAGCGGTGCATCCCGTTGCGCCCCACCGGGTGCAGGTTCGGCGTCTCGCGGGCCAGCCAGCCCCGGATCACGTCGACGTTGTGCTGGTAGCGCTCGTCGTACACCGGGTACGCCTTGGGCATCCGGACGACGTGGCCCGCCTCGACGACGCCCGGCACGACCAGGCCGAGCTGCTCCAGCTCGGCGGTGGCCAGCCGGACCAGGTCCTCGTCGGACCGCCGCCACATCTCGTCGTCCTCGAAGACGAAGTACTCCAGGCCCAGGCAGGTCCGGCCGTCCTTGACCAGGTACGGCGACCAGGAGCCGAAGTTCTGAATCCGCCCCACCCGCACGGTCGGGTCGTGCACGTAGATCCAGTTGTCCGGGAACGAGAACTCCTCCGGCACCACCAGCGCCACCGTCAGGAAGTCCCGGTAGCGCAGGTCGGCGGCGCAGGCGAGCACCTCCGCCGGTGCCGGCGGGTCCAGCGCCGCCACCAGCTCGGAGATCGGCATCGAGGAGACGACGTGCGCGGCCTCCTCCCGTCGTTCGCCGTCCGGCCCTGCGACGGTTACGCCGGTCACCCGTCGAGCGTCCGGATCGCGGTGCACCGCCCGTACCCAGGTGCCGGTGCTGACCGTCGCGCCGCGGGCCCGGACCTGCTCGGTGCAGCGCTCCCACATCATCCCCGGCCCGAACTTCGGATACTGGAACTCCTCGATCAGGCTGGTCACGTCCTTGCGGTTGCGCCGGGGCAGCAGCGCGCCCCACACCGCGCGGGACAGCGAGAGGTTCTTGATCCGCTGCGCCGCCCAGTCGGCCTGCAACTGGTCCGCGGGCATTCCCCAGACCTTCTCCGTGTACGTCTTGAAGAAGATCGAGTACAGCCGCCAGCCGAAGCGCGCCGACACCCAGCCCTCGAAGTGCGACTGGTCCCTCGGCGGGCGCAGCCGGGCCACGCCGTACGACCCGACGCAGCGCACCGCCTCCCGCAGGCCGAGGTTGCCCAGCGCGTTACGCACGTTGAGCGGGTAGTCGTAGAGCGCGCCCCGGTAGAAGATCCGGCTCATCCGGGGGCGGAGCAGGAAGTCCTCGTCGGGCAGGATCTCGTGCCAGAACGCCTCGACCCGGGACACCTTCGTGAAGAACCGGTGCCCGCCGATGTCGAAGCGCCACCCGTCGCGTTCCACCGTGCGGCTGATGCCGCCGACCACGTCGTCGGCCTCGTACACCCGCACCGGCTCGCCGTGCCGGAGCAGCTCGTACGCCGCGGTCAGGCCGGCCGGGCCCGCGCCGATGACCACCGTGCCGGGTTCCGCGCCCATGCCCGTGCCGCCCCCCGTAGTTGCCGGATGAGGCAGCGCCCTTACCCGGTCCGCCGCCGAATTCACCTGCCCGCCGGGTGTGAGCCGGCCGGGAGCGGGGATCCCCGGCCGGTCGCGGACGAGCCGGGGGACCACCAGATGAGCGAGGGGCGCGCAGACGCCGAAGACCGGCCGGCCGGGGTACGGGGCTGGTCGGGCCGGGCCATGCGGGGGGCCGCCCGTTTCGCCGCCCGGGTCCCCGCGCCGTGGGGGTTCGTGCTGGCCGTCTTCGTCGGCTCCAAGCTCGTGCTGTCGCTGGTCGCCGTGACCGCGCTGACCGCCTGGGACGGGGTTCCCGGGGCACCCCCGGTGGACGAGGCGACGATGCGCGCCCAGCAGGACGCCGTGTCGCCGCACCGATGGCTCTCCCTCTGGTACGCCTGGGACTCCGTGCTCTACGACCACCTGGCCCGGCTGCCGCTCACCGGCGGGTGGAGCGAGTTCGGCTTCCCGCTGCTCTACCCGTTCCTGGCCCGGCCGGTCGCCGCGCTGCTGGGCGGGAACACCGCATGGGCGCTGCTGCTGGTCGCCAATGTCGCGTTCCTGTTCCAGCTCTACTACGCTCACCGGCTCGGCGAGCGGCTCTGCGGCGACGAGGCGGCGGCCCGGCGCTTCGTCCGGTACCTGCTGCTGCTGCCCGCCGCGTTCCTCTTCCAGGCGGCGCTGACCGAGTCGCTCTTCCTCTGCCTCGCCCTCGCCGCTTTCTGGTACGCCGAGCGGCGGCGGTGGCTGCTCGTCGGCGTCGTCGGCTTCTTCCTCGCGCTGAGCAGGTCGGTCGGCTTCCTCGTCGTCGTCCCGCTCGCCCTGGTCCTGCTGCGCCAGCACGCGTACCGGCTGGACCCGCGCACGCTCGGCCGGTACCTGCGGCTCGGCTGGCCGCTGCTGCTCCTGCCGGCCGGGTGGCTCGCCTTCATGGCGTTCGCCGGGTGGCAGACGGGGGACTGGTTCGCCTACCAACATGCCCAGGAGCGGGGCTGGGGGATCAGGGTGCAGAACCCGCTCTGGGTGGCGTACCACGGCCTGACCGGCGGCTCGGCCGCCGACGCCGCCCGGGTCTGGTTGGCCCTGGCCGTCGTGGCGGTGGCGGTCGCCGGGTTCCGCCGCGCCGAGCTGCCCTACCTGGTCTACACCCTGATCGTGGTGCTGGTGCCGCTGTCGATGGGGCCGCCGGTGTACAAGAGTCTGCTGCGCTACCTGCTGGCCGCGTTCCCGGTCGCCCTGGTCCTCGCCCGGTGGGCCCGCCGCGCCACCGTCGACAACTGGCTCACCGCCGCCCTGGCCCTGTTCCAGGGTGCCCTGTTCGTGGTCTGGCTGACCTACTGGACCCACTTCATCATCTGACGCTACCGCGAGGATGTGACGGACGCCCCCGTCCGGCAGAGGTTTAGCGTGCCCCGGGAAGGTGAACGTTCAGGGACAGCGATGACGAGAGGGGTCCCGCGTGTCCGGCACAACGCACCACCGGTCCAGTCACGACGCAACCGCACCGAGCGACGTGACGGACCCGCTGCTGTGGCGCCTGGCGTACGACGTCGCCGAGGCCCACCAACCCGACGAGAACGGCCGTTGCCGCAGCCTGCTCTGCGCGGGCCAGCAGGGCCCGTGCGAGACGCTGCACAACGCGGAGCGCGCCATGGAACTGGCCCGGGGGGCCGGCGCCGTCGAATCCCCGTGGCCCGCATCCCGCGCCCAGTCCGCCGCAACGGCCCCGCCCCAGCGGCGGTCCCGCGCCGATCAGGAGGCCGCCTGACGGCCCCGGGAACCCGAACCTGACCGCGCCAGGGTTGCGGCGGGGGCAGCACGGCGGGGCGCGGGCGGGTTAGCATCCGTCGCCGCGACACCGGCGGCGCGAACCACGACGGGGGCGACGACAGATGTTCCGACGGGTGGCCGTACTGGCCGCGCTCGCCCTCACCACGACGGCCGGCTGCGCCGACAAGGCGACGCCCGCGGTGACGCCCGCGTCGTCGGCCGGCCCGACCGCGTCGCCGGTCGCGGCCGGCCCGCCCTGGTACGACGAGGTCGCCCCGGCGACGGCCGGCACCACGGTCGGCCCCGAGGGCAGCGCCTGCCCGCTGTCGATGACCTTCTCGGTGCCACCGGAGTGGAAGGTGAAGGCGGTCAAATCGGGGACGGACTACCGGGCCGGCCCCGCCCTGCTGCTCTGCGAGATCGACGCGAAGCCGGCCGGGCACATCGGTTTCCTGCGGGTCTGGCGGATCGAGGAGGCCGCCCCGCTGGACCCGCAGCTCACTGTGGACAAGTTCCTCAACGAGTACAGCAGCAAGGCCGAGGACTCGCAGTATCGCCCGACCAAGGCCGGGCCGCTGGACTCGTTCGAGGCGACCTGGACCGAGGAGGGCAGCCGCAAGCGGGCGATCGTGGTCTCCACCCCGCAGGGCCGGCTCATGCTCACCCTCGGAGGTATGGACGACGAGGAGTTCGAGGCGATGTTGCCGGCGTACCAGCTGGCCAAGTCGAGCGCGAACCTGCCGAAGTGACCGACCGCGCGTCCGACCTGCCCCTTCGCGGGCCGGGCGCACGGCCGACGACCGTCCGCAGCGCCGTTGCTGCGCCGTCCGGTACGGTCGCGGGATTGTTTCCACTGCTGGGAGCCCATGAGGTTCGCCTGTGGTCTTCCCGGCACTTCCCCGGCTGAGAGCAGGTTACGTTCATGGCATGTCGTATCGGTGAGCTCGTGCTCGGTTGCCGCGACCCCGAGGTGCTGGCGCGGTTCTGGTGCGAGGTCCTGGACTTCGTCGTGCTCGATCGCGAGGACGACGGCTCGATCGAGATCGGGCCGCGCGAAGGGTTCGGCGGTCCGCAGCCGACGATCTTCCTCAGTCGCAGGGATGAGCCGGAGCAGGGGAAATCCCGGCTGCACATCGACGTCAACGCCACCGACCGCGATCAGGACGCCGAGCTCGAACGCCTTCTGAAGCTCGGTGCGCGCCCGGCCGACATCGGCCAGACAGGGCAGGAGCGGTGGCATGTCCTGGCCGACCCCGAAGGTAATGAGTTCTGCCTGCTCAAGGCCCGCCTCAACCCACTCTGATACGCACCGACGCTGGAGCTTGTGTCGAGGTCGGCCTGCCTCGGCTCGGTTCGGCGCTGTCGGTTCGGCGCTGTTGTTCGGCGTGGGTGAGCGGGGTGGGGTTCGTCGGGGTCGGCCCGCTCCGGGCGTTCAGGCTGCTTCCTGCGCGGGCGGGCCCTGGCGAACCCCTGACGGTGGTCTGGGTCCGGACGAGCGCACACGAGCGCACACGATCGCGCTGGATCGCGCGCGCTGGGTCGCGCGCGCTGGGTCGCGCGCGCTGGGTCGCGCGCGCTGGGTCGCGCGCGCTGGGTCGCGCGCGCTGGGTCGCGCGCGCTGGGTCAGGGAACAAGATCGTGCTCGATCAGGGAAAGAGTGGCCTCGTTACGGGTAGGAGGCCACTCTTTCCGGGATCGAGCACGATCTTGCACGGCTGGGGCCGTTCGCCGGCGGTTCTCGGGAGGCCGCCCGGCCCGGGAGCGCTCCTGAACTGGTAGATGTCCGCGCAGGGCAGCGGTCGGTTTTGGTTGGTGGCGGTCGTGCTTGCCTGCCGCCGGAGACGTGGCCGTGCGTCTCCCGCACTTCGACCCCCGCTCTAGTCCCGGGGCGCGTCCGGCGGGGACAGGTGGTCCGCGAGCCGCGCGGCGGCGGTGAGCATGGCCCGCCCCCGGTCGGTGAGCCGCTGCCGCCAGCCCTCCAGCGAGCCGGCCAACGCCTCGGGGCCGGCGGCGGCGCGGACCTGGCGCAGGACCGTGGCGATGTGGTCGAGCCGGTAGCCGCCGCGCCGGAGCAGGTGCGCCAGCTCGGCATCGCGGACGTCGTCGACCCGGTACAGCCGGTGGCCGGTGTCGGGACCGCGCTGCGGCACGAGGACGCCGGCCCGCTCCCACTTGCGCAGGGTGGCCGGCGTCACGCCGATCCGGTGGGCGAGGTGGCCGATCGTCAGCGGACGGTCGGGCCGGCCCGCGGCCGGCGACCCTGCCGGTGCGGCCTCGGCGCGTACGCCGGTGCCCGCCAGGACCCCGACGGTCGCCTCGACGACGTCGAGCGTCTCGCGGTCGCGGAGCAGTTGGGCGTGGCTGCGGTCGATCGCCCGTAGCGCGGTGTCCACGTCGCCGGCGTTGACGGCGCGCATGATCTCGCCGGCGGTCGCGTAGCCGTGCGCCGGGACGAGCGCGAGGTAGGCGCGCAGGGCGTGCGCGTGCAGGGTCGAGTAGGCGCGGTAGCCGCTCGGCGTGCGCGGGGCCGGCGGCAGCACCCCGTCGCGTTCGTAGTTGCGGACCGCCTGGGTGGAGATGCCGTGTTCCCGGGCGAGGTCCGCCGGACGGTACGAACGTCCGCGTTCTCCCGTTTGAGACTTCAGCCCGGCCTCCAAGCAGCAGATAACGCCAAACCTTCACAGGGTGGGTCAACGATACGGTAAAGGTCATGACTACTCTGCCTGGGTACTACGGCGATCGAGCGGCACCGGCCGTGGCCGAACTCGTCGAGCGGATCGTCGCGCTGCCGCACGTCACGCAGGTGCAGGCCGACGAGCGGTCCGGTGCGCCGGAGGTGAGCTGGGGCGACCGCTTCTTCTTCGTCGGGTCCGACCGTCGCCGGCCGTTCGCCACCATCGTGGAACACGACGTCCCCGGGTTCGACGAGGACTCGCACCTCGACCGCCCGGGAATCTTCCGCCTGAACGTGCACGTCGGCCGCGAGGAGTTCCAGCGCCGGTTCGGCTATCCGCCCGTGGAGCTCCCCGACCACCGGCCGGGAATCGACTTCACCCGGTGCGACGAGGTCCTGCCCCACCCCGCCTACGGCACGTACGGCTGGGCGTGCGTGCTCAACCCCGGCATCCACCGGCTTCCCGAGGTCGACCGGCTGCTCGCCCATGCGCACCGCCGGGCGGCCGGCGAGCACCGGCGGGCGCGTGGGGAGCAGCACGACTCGCGCTGACCCGGCGTGAGCCGGTCGGGGGTCCGGTCGGGGGAGGGTCGGAGTGACATCACCAGTTCGGTGGGTTACGGTCCGAGATGGTCGCGGGTTGGAGTCTGGCCGAGGAGGCAGCTCATGCAGCGAGTCGAGTGCGGCCTGCTCGCGATCATGGGATCCGGCGAGACCAGCCCGACCATGGTCAGCGTTCACCGGGCGGTGGTCGACCGGCTGTCGCCGGACCGGCCGAACGCGGTGCTCCTTGAGACGCCGTACGGCTTTCAGGAGAATGTCGCCGACATCTCCGCCCGCGCGCAGCAGTACTTCCACCGCAGCGTCGGGCTGCGGGTGTCGGTGGCACCGGGCATGCGCGGTCAGACATCGGCGGATGCTGACCGGGGTCTGGCGATGGTGCAGACCGCGGACTGGATCTTCTCCGGCCCGGGGAGCCCGTCCTACGCCCTCGACCACTGGCGTCGACAGCCCGTCGCGGCCGCCCTCGCCGAACGGATCCGACACCCGCGAGGCGCGGTCGTGTTCGCCTCGGCCGCCGCCGCCACGATGGGGTGTCTCGCCGTGCCGGTCTACGAGATCTACAAGGTCGGAGCCGCACCGCACTGGCGCGAGGGGCTGAACCTGCTCGCCTGCCTTGATCTCCGGGTGGTGGTGATCCCGCACTACGACAACACCGAGGGCGGAACCCACGACACCCGCTATTCCTACCTGGGAGAGCGCCGGCTGACCATCCTCGAACGGGAACTGCCGGCCGACGCCGCGATTCTCGGGGTGGACGAACACACCGCGGTGATCGTCGACCTGCTCCGCGGCAGCGTGGAGATCACCGGCCGAGGTGGCCTGACCGTACGCCGCGCCGGCCGCAGCCGCGTACTGACGGCCGGCGCCACGCTGAGCCTGGCCGAGCTGCGCGCGTTGACCCGCAGCGACCGACTTGCCGCGAGGAGGGTCGACGGTGTTCCCGTCCAACCGTCACGGGCGGCTCAACCGGCACCCCTGCCGGAGGTGACCCTGGACTGCGAGCGGCGCTTCGAGGTGGCCCGGCTCGCCGGTGCGGCCGACGACATGGTGCAAGCCGTCCTCGACCTCGAGGAGACGATCGGCGTCTGGGGCGCGGACACCGACGAGGACGAGGGCACCACCCAGGCCCGCGCGGTGCTCCGGAGCCTGATCGTGCGGCTCGGACACGCCGCCGCGGCAGGTCTTCGAGACCCACACGACCGGCTCCGCCCCCTGGTGGAACCGCTCCTCGCGCTACGCGAGCGGCTACGCGGGGAACAGGCGTACCAGGCTGCGGACAGCATCCGGGCGGCGTTGACAGCCGCCGGCCTGACCATCCACGACACCCGGGCGGGCACGGAATGGGACGTGGCCGTGCCCGCCGATGCCTCCGCCGCCTGAGCGGTCCGCCCCGATCTCCGGC
Source organism: Micromonospora sp. CA-111912 (assembly GCF_050948415.1). Lineage (NCBI taxonomy): Bacteria > Bacillati > Actinomycetota > Actinomycetes > Micromonosporales > Micromonosporaceae > Micromonospora > Micromonospora sp. CA-111912. The sequence goes on along the minus strand of NZ_CP192007.1, from coordinate 4,113,167 downwards.
AGGGGTGAATCCTCGGGGACCGACCGAGTTCCGGATGACCTTCTCCCTAAGCTGATCGGGTGCCACCGTCACCGCATATCGCCGCCGCACCGACGACGCTGCCGCCCCCGACCGTCGTCGTCGAGGTGCTCCTGATCAGCGCCGACCAGGACGGGTTACGGTTCCGGGCCACCTCCGCGCCGCTGCGGGACGAACACCCCGACGTCGTCGCGCGGTCGTTGGCAGAACTGCCGCCGGGTCGCCTCGACGGGCTCCTGCACTCCACGTCGTGGCGCTTCGTCGGCCGCCGCCTGACCGTCACCTACGTGGCACTGCCCGACCCTCGTCCAGGCGCTCCCACGACGCCGATCGAACCCACTCCGGTGCTCAATTCCGGCGACCCCCTCGCCCCGTCCCCCGCCGAGATCCGGCCCGTGGACGTCGCTGTTCATGCCTGCCGTCACCTCGCCTTCCTGCGGCAGACCGATCCCACCGTCGCCGCCGCCGCTGGCGCTGGTGCGCCCATGATCTGGCGGTTGATCAACGAATTCACGCCCGCCGTGGCGGGCGCGCTCGCCCCGAACGCAACGCCGGTGCTCCTCCCAACTGGTTGAGCACCGGCTCCCAGAAGTGGAAGGGAGGCGGCAGGCTCGGGACGGCGGTGAGAGTTGAGATCACCACCGGGGTGAAAGTTGGGTCGACGCCTGGCCGGCAACGCCGGTCACCCCCTTCAGCCGCCGCCGGATAACATGATCATGTACCGGGCGCGACCGGAGGCCGTCCGCACTTTCACCCGGTCATCCTCGGAGGCGGCGAATGGTGGCCCAAAGTTGGGACTTCGGCCCCATCGGCAACGCCACCTGGCGACACTTTCCGGAGGCACGGCAGTCCATCAAGAGGCTCGTCTGCGACGAGCTGGACAACGCCATCTGCGACGACCGGCAACCCGAGCCCGCCGAGCAGTACGTGTACTTCATCCGTGCAGCAGGGCCGTTGCTGTTCGCCCGGCGGCTCGTGGGCGACCTGGATCCCGACCTGGTGCGGCGGTTCTGCCTGTTCTGCCGCGAGATGCTCGACCACTCCGGCCCGGACCCGTTCAGCATCTCCTACACGTTCCAGATGTACTTCCTCGATGCCGTCGACGATCCCGCCAGCGTCCGCACCCTACGTGGGGTCGATTCCGAACTGGTCGACCTGGTACACGCCCGCTATCCCGGCACCTGGGCCGAGGACGACTGACGCCCTGCGTCGCTCCACCGTCCGCGAGGTGGCGGTCCGGTCTACCGGGTGCAGCAACAGCGCGCCGGGATCAGCCCGCATCGCCGACCCGGCCTGACCTGGCTCGGCGCGCTGACGGCGAGGTGCCTCTGGTCATGCGGGCCGAGCCGGTCCGGTGCGGGTACCGGTGAAAGCCATCTCACTGTTCGGTCGGCGCGAGCTGCACCCGCCGGAGCAGTTGTGCGTTGAGTGCCACGACGATCGTCGACGCCGACATCAGGACGGCGGCGATGGCGGGGTTCAGGGCGAAACCGGCCCAGGCCAGCACTCCGGCGGCGAGCGGAAGCGCGATGACGTTGTAGCCGGCGGCCCAGGCGAGGTTCTGGATCATCTTGCGGTACGAGGCGCGGGACAGGCGGATGATCCCGGTGACGCCGCGGGGGTCGGAGGAGGCGAGCACGACCCCGGCCGACTCGATGGCGACGTCGGTGCCGGCGCCGATGGCGATGCCGACGTCGGCGCGGGCCAGGGCGGGAGCGTCGTTCACCCCGTCGCCGACCATCGCCACGGTCAGCCCGCGGCGTTGCAGGTCGGCGACGGTGTCGTCCTTGTCCGCCGGCAGGACCTCGGCGAACACCTCGTCGACGCCGGGCCGGAACCCCAGGTCGGCGGCGACAGCCTCGGCGACCGGGCGGGCGTCGCCTGTGATCATCATCAGTTTCTTGACGCCCAGCCGCCGGAGCTGGTCGATCGCCTGCCGGGCCTCCGGGCGTACCTCGTCCTCGAGTGCGAGTGCGCCTACGATCTTCGCGGTCGCGTCGAGTCGGGCGAGGTAGAGCACCGCCGCTCCCCGGTCCGACCACTGCCCGGACGCGTGGGTGATGTCGTCGGGGACGTCCGCGCCGAGTTCACGTAGGAGCGCGGGGCCGCCCACGGCGTACTGGGCGCCGTCGACGGTGGCGCGTACCCCTCGGCCGGTCAGCGACTCGAAGCCGGTCGCCCGTAGCGGTTGCCCGTGTCGGGCGGCGGCGGCCACGATCGCGCGGGCGAGCGGGTGCTCGCTGTCCGCCTCGACCGCCCCGGCCAGCCGGAGCACCTCGTCGTCGCTGCCGCCGGCGGTCGCGGCGACTGCGGTGACGGCATGTTCGCCCTTGGTCAGGGTGCCGGTCTTGTCGAACAGCACCGCGTCGACGGTGCGCATCCGTTCCAGCGCGAGCCGGTCCTTGACCAGGATGCCGGACTTCGCGGCCAGCGCGGTGGACAGGGCGATGACGAGGGGGATGGCCAGGCCGAGGGCGTGGGGGCAGGCGATGACCAGGACCGTCACGGTACGGATCACCGCCTCGTTGACGTCGCCGAGCGCGGACCACACGACGAACGTGAGGATGGCGGCACCGGAGGCGATGTAGACCAGCCAGGCGGCGAACCGGTCAGCGAGCAGTTGCGCCCGCCCCTGTGACTGTTGCGCCTCGGCGACGAGGCGTTGGATGCCGGCCAGGGCGGTGTTCTCACCGATCGCGTCGACGCGTACCCGGATCGCGGAGTCGGTGGCGACCGTGCCCGCGACCGCCCGGTCGCCGATACCTCGCGGCACTGGCCGCGACTCGCCGGTGATCATCGATTCGTCGAGTTCGGCCCTGCCGTCCACGATCTGCCCATCGGCCGGCACCCGGGCGCCGGGGCGGACGAGCACCACGTCGCCGACGCGCAGCTGATCCACGGGAACCCGCTGGACGCCGTCTTCGGTGACGCGTTCGGCGTCGTCGGGAAGCAACGCGGCCAGCGCGGCGAGCGCGCCCTGGGCCTGGCCGATGGCCTTCATCTCCTGCCAGTGCCCGAGCAGCATGATCGTCACCAGCGCGGCCAGCTCCCACCAGAAGTCGAGGTCGAACGCTCCGAAGGTGGTGGCCAGCGACGCGACGTAGGCGACGGTGATAGCCATCGAGACCAGCAGCATCATCCCGGGCGCGCGGTCGCGCAGCTCGCGGACCGCGCCGACCAGGAACGGCCAGCCGCCGTAGAAGAACACGACCGTGCCGAGCACCGGCCCGACCCATGACATGCCGGGGAAGTCGAGCGAGTACCCGAACCAGTCCATCACCATGTGGCTGGTGACCACGATCGGCACCGTCAGCGCGAAACTCAGCCAGAACTTGCGGCGGAAAATCTCGGGGTCGTGCCCGGCGTGCTTGTCGTGCCCCTGGTGCCCACCGTGGCCGGCGTGCTGATCATGCCCGCTCGCCGGCTGGACCGCACCATCGCTTGTAACGTCGTGCCGCATCTCATTGCCTCCTCATCCTGGTGGGCCAATATACCCCCCCGGGGTATGAGTGCAAGGGGTGGAGCGAGCTTCCCCCCTTGGGGCCTGGCTCTCCGGACTCGGAGGCGTACCCCGCCTGGTCCGGGCAATGCCATCGAGCGCGAAAAGTCCGAAACCAGCCGTCGTGCCGGCGTCGCCCATTGCCTCAGATACCCCCCCGGGGTAAATTTTGCGAATGGCGCGCCTCGACCTGTCCGAGGTGTGTCTGTGACATCAGAGGCTGTCTGCGGTGCCGCCGGAACGACCATCGCTTGTCCCGGGGCCCCGCAGCGCCCAGTTGCCGCGAAGCGGGGAGGCGGAAATGGTTCAGGTCGAGGGGTTCGCCGAGCACGGGTACGACGCGGTGCGCCAGGTCTTCCAACAGCTACTCGACGACGGTCGGGAAACCGGGGCGGGGGTGTCGGTCTGGCGCGACGGTCGGGAGGTCGTCCGGCTCAGCGGCGGCTGGGCCGACCCCGAACGGCGGCGTCCCTGGCGCGAAGACACCCTGGTGCAGCCGTACTCACTGTCCAAGACCTTCGCCACGCTCGCCGCCCTGATCGCCGTCCGCGACGGCGCGCTGTCCCTGGACGAGCCGATCGCCACCTACTGGAAGGCGTACGGCAGCAGGGGCAAGGAGCGGACCACGCTACGTCAGGTGCTCACCCACCAGGCGGGTCTACCCCGATTCCCGGCCGAGGCCGCCGCACTCGACCTGCTCGATGACGCCGCGCTCCGGGCGAGCCTGGCCGAGGCGGCACCGGAGTACGTACCCGGCACGTCGCTGGGAGAGCACGCGCTCACCTATGGCCACCTCATCGACGGCATCCTGCGCGCCGCTGCCGGCACCACACTGCAGGAGGTGTACGACGGCGTCGTACGCCCCGCACTCGGGCTGGACGCGTGGTTCGGCGTACCGGACGGCGCCTTGGACCGCGTCGCCGACCTGGAGTACGCAAGCCCGGATTGGCCAACTCAACTCCACGCGGCCCCGTGGCTGCGGATACCTGCGGGCGTGCTCGACACCACGCGGGCGAACTCCAGGATCTGGCGCCAGTCGGTCTTCGCGGCAGTCAACCTGCACGCCACCGCAACCGCCGTGGCCGGCTTCTTCGCCGACCTCACCAGCGACGATGGAGCCCTGCATCGGCTACTCGGTCCCAGCCTGCACGCGGAGCTGCTGAGATCCCAGGTCACCGGATACGACGAGGTCTTCGGCACCAGGCTCACCTGGACACTCGGATTCATCCGCGACCGCGGCAAGATCGCGAAAGGTGGCATCGGAGGCTCCGCCGCCTGGTGGTCACTCACCCACCACCACGCCTGCGCGTACCTCACCCGCAGACTGGGCGACCACTCGCGCGCCGCGGCCATCGCCGCGGCCCTCGGCGACGACCTGACCGTGGTCGGGGAGGATTGAACCAGCGGGTTGGCCCTTTCGCGCCGCAGCCCCTGTCAGGACGGGTAACCTCAAACCGCCCATACCGGGATAATCCAGATACCTCCGTCAAGGAGGTGTCTGGTGACAGCCACTCGTCGAAAGGGAGTCACGTCTCGTGCGTTCTGTGAGAATCGTGCTGGGGGGCACCGTCGCCGCCCTTGCGTTGGTGGCGGTCGCCACCCCGGCAGCCGCCGCCCCCTCAGTTGACTCAGATACGTCATTCACCGCCTTCAGCGGCTCGTTGGACATCACCGCGCCTGACCCGGTGGACCTCGGCTTTGTCCAGGTGGGTGTCCCTGCCGCTGTCTCGTTCGGGAACGTCCAGGTCACCGACGGGCGTAGCGAGGCCCCGAGCACGGGTACGTGGACAGCGCAGGTGTCGTCCACCGCCTTCGCCAACGCGGCGGCCGGGGCGACGGTTCCCGCGTCGGCCATCACCTATGTCATCCCGTTCTGCACGGTAGTCGGCACCACCACCTGCACTCCGACAGCGCCGGTCACCCTCAGCGGCGCACCTCAGACGGTGGTCAACGCCACCACCGCCTCGACCGGGGACACGGCGACCTGGAACCCCCAGTTCCAGTTCACGGTCCCGGCGGGATCGGCCCCGGGCACCTACCGCGGGACGGTGACACATTCGGTGTTCTAGCCCGCGCCGCCGGCTCGCCGGATGGTCCTGCGTGGTGCTGCTGTGCGTCGCTGGCCTGGGGGTACCCGCCCAGGCCAGCGCCGCAGATCCGGCTGAGGACAAGGGAAAGTTCGGGATCTCGCTGCTCGACGTGACGCCCAGCCACCGCTCGGACCCTCGCGCGCTGACCAAGATCGTGGACCACCTGGCACCCGGCACTGTCATCAGGCGGCGGGTGCTACTGATCAGCGAGCTGCACCAGCGCAGGGTCATCGGGGTCTATCCAGGCGCCGCAGCGATCGAGAACGGCAAGCTCCGGGTGGGCGAGGGGCACGCCACGAACGAGTTGACGTCCTGGATCTCGCTCGACCAGGACCGGGTGAACGTGTCACCTGGTGACAAGACACCGGTCGAGGTGACCATTCGCGTGCCGAGCACCGCCACGACGGGGGAGCGGTACGCGATGGTGTGGGCCTCGCTGTCCTCGAAGGACAAGGCACGCCCGGGCGGCGGCCAGATCGACGCCGTCAATCGGGTCGGTATCCGCATCTACCTGAACGTCGGCCCCGGTGACGAGCCGCCATCGGACTTCACCATCGGAACGATGGTCCCGGCCCTCGACGACAAAGGTAAACCCACCGTCGCCGTCGAGGTGAACAACACCGGCGGGCGGGCCCTGGACATCACTGGCGAGGTGAGCCTCTCCGACGGACCCGACGACACCCGCGCCGGACCCTTCTCCTTCGATACCACGACGCTGGCGCCCGGCGAACCAGGCAAGGTCACCGCGTCGCTGCCGGACAACCTCGCGGACGGACCCTGGAAGGTCCGCGTCAACCTGACCGGCGGCACCGTCACGCACAGCGCGGCCGGCACGATCACGTTTCCCCGGGCGGGCGAGCCAGGCCAGCCGAGCAGACTGTCCGGAGTCAGCACCAACTGGCCCACAGTCGGCGGGGCACTCGCGGTAGCGTCCGCCGTAGTGCTCGCCGGCCTGGTGTGGGCGGCCCGCCGCTCCCGGCGGATGAGTGCGGCAGCACCGAGACAGGCCAGGTGAGGCCACGGACTGCCGCGTCGACCAGCAGCCAAGGGCGGCACACCACCCGTGCCGGCCCGCGCCGGCCGACGTGCCCGCCGGTGAGGTCCCCTGGTGACGGCCGGAGGCAGCCCGGATGGTCCACCGCGCGTATCGCGCGAAGCAACGCCCCCGGCAGCGGGGGCGGCGGCCGTCCGGGCAGGGCCGGTGGTCGCGGAGGGCCCGCCGGGCCGGCAGCGTGAGCCGGTTGCGGATCTGGGCGGGGAGAGGAACGGCGTGGTCATCACCCGGTGCGCCCCTTCAGCCGTCGCACACCGTGTCGGCGTAGCGGACGAAGTCCTCGGGCGTGTGGAACGTGGCGACGTAGCCGTGCTCATCACCCTTCCACCGCTTGGTGAGGATCACGTCAGGGCCGGTGCGGTTGCGTAGCTCGCTGATCCGGAACGGGAAGTCCCTTACTGCGCCTTGGTTCCTGTTCCACGCACGCAGGTTGTAGATCTGGGGGTCGTTCAAAGTGGGCGGTGCCAGCTTCGTCTGCCAGCCAGCCGATGGGCTGAGCAGCACGACTTCCTCCGCGGTGCGGGCGCGGCGGCCGGAATCCCGATCGAGCTGGACAACCCGTTTGGTGACCCCACCGTCGTCCCCCCTGCCGAGGTAGAGAGTGATCTCGTCGGCCCCGGCCTTGCCTCGGCACCAGTCGAACACCCCGACCAACCGGCCGTCGGCGTCCAGCCGTACCCCGACCGCGCCTTCGATAGCCGCGCTGCAGCTGGTCAGCCCGGCCAGCACCAACACGCAGATCAGTCCAAGAATCCCCGTGCGTCGCATGCCTTCAAGGGTCAACATCGAAGGTCACCCGCTGATTACGGTCATAGAACGGCTCGACGGCAGCGGGGGATCGGCTTGATGTACCGGCACAGCCAGTCGGATCTCGACGAGCGCTCGCCTGCCTGATCGGCGTCAGCATCCTCACCCCGTAGCCGGCTCGCCGTCGGGTGCCGACCGCAGAGCGCCGGCGCGCGCGGCGGCAAGCGTGACTCGCACCGCCTGGTCGGCGGTCGCCTCGTCGACCGGATCGGCGGTGATGAGCAGGCGCAGGTAGATCGGTGCGGCAAGGGTCCTGAAGAGCTCGGCGGGATCGGTGTCCCTGACGAGTTCGCCGCGCTCGATGGCGCGCGTCACGACCGATTCGACTCTCGCGAGCCGGTCGCCGAACACGTGCCGTCTGGCCGCGGCGATCTCCGGAAGATGGGCTGCCCCGGTGAACATGGCGGCGAGGATGGCCTGCCCGGTCGGACTGGTGAACGTCTGGACGAGCGAGCGTGCCAGTGCCCGCAGGTCGGTCTCGATCGCTCCGGTGTCGGGCACCGGTATGTCCATCGCAATGTGTTCGGCCAGGGCTTTGGTGAGCAGGCTGTCGCGATCCTTCCACCCCCGGTACACCGTCGTCTTGTGCACTCCGGCGCGCTGGGCGACGTTCTCGACGCTCAATGCTGCGTAACCCTTGTCCAGGAGTTCGGCGAGCGTGGCGGCGTGGACCGCGGCGCGCACCTTGGCACCGCGGCCGACCTGCGGGGCGGTCGAACGACCAGGCTTCATTGCAACTCCAAGTTGCGATATTTGCGAGCGGCTGACACGATGAGAGTATCGCAACTCAAAGTTGCAATACTCTTCTGCGTCCCCCGAGGTGGCACATCATGCGGAACCCTTCCCCGTGGAGCCTGCGTACCGTCCCCGACCAGTCCAGGCGAGTCGCGGTGGTGACCGGAGCCAACAGCGGCATCGGCTACGTCACGGCCCGCGAACTGGCCCGCCGTGGCGCGCAGGTTGTGCTGGCCTGCCGTGATCCCGAGCGTGGCCGGGCCGCGCTGGTCCGCATGCAGGCTGAGGTGCCCGACGCTCGCCTGCAACTTCGCCAGGTGGACCTGGGCAGCCTGGCCTCCATTCGACAGTTCGCTACCGGTTGGGACCACGGTCGACTCGACCTACTGATCAACAACGCCGGGCTGGCGATGGTGCCCTACGCCCTGACCTCGGACGGGTTCGAGTCGCAGTTCGGCATCAACCACCTGGGCACCTTCGCCCTGACCGGCCTACTCTTGCCGCATCTGCTTGCCGCACCCGATCCGCGAGTAGTCACCGTCAGCAGCGAAGGGCAGCGTTTCGCCCGTTTCGACCTGGGCAACCTCAACGCCGAGCGCCGCTACCTGACGGCCTTCGCCTACGTGCAGTCCAAGCGGGCCAACCTCTACTTCGCCATGGAACTGCAACGCCGAGCGAACACCGCCGGGCTGAAGCTGAGCAGCATGGCCGTCGCGCCCGGACTCACCCGCACCAACGTGCTCACCGGCGGCGCCAACAGCGGCAGAGGACGGCTCTACGCGACGGCCACGCGCCTGCTCGTGCGCGTGGCCTTCCGTCCCACCCCGGAAGGGGCGAAGACCTCCCTGTATGCGGCGACCGTTCCGGACCTGCCCGGGGGGAGCTACATCGTTCCCGACGGGCTGCTGCAACTGCGAGGTGAGCCCACGCGTCGTACTCGTGAGCGCGCCATCCGCGACACCGCCACCGCCGAACGCCTGTGGCAGCTCTCCGAACGCCTTACCGGCGTCACCTACGAGCTGTCCGCCGTTGGGACCTACCTGGGCCGCGACCGCCATTCGTGGGCCAGAACGGCGAAGACGAGTCGGTCGGCCCACTCTCCCCGGAACAGGTAGCTCTCGACGTGGCGCGCCTCCTGGCGCATGCCGAGCCGGGCCATCAGGCGGGCGGACGCCTCGTTCCGGCCGTGACACCGCGCGTAGATCCGGTGCAGCCCGAACTCGTCGAACCCCCAGTCCAGGAGCGCCGTCACGGCTTCCGCAGCCAGCCCGCGTCCCCAATGGTCGGGGTGCAGGACGTACCCGAGTTCGGCCGTGCGATCGAGCCGGCTGCGCCAGACGAGCTCCACGGTCCCGATCACCCCGGCGTCGGTGGTCACGGCCAGGGTCAGGCAGTTGCCCTCCGCGCGCAGCGCGTCCTCGCCCGCCATGGCGATCACCGACGACCGCGACTGCTCACGGGTACGCGGCTCCGCGCCGAGCATCCAGCGCACGACGTCGGGGCGGCGCTGATAGGCGTACACGTCGTCGAGGTCGTCCAGGGTGAACGGGCGCAGGGTGAGCCGCGCGGTGCGAATCGGGTACGTCGGGCGGAACATCACGCGATCGTAGGGGAGCCGGCGGCCGAATGGCCTCTCGATTTCGACGTAGGCTCCTCTTCCCGCTGCCTTCCAGGGCGGTAGGCTACGCCGACTGTGGAAGCCAGGCAGATCGCGGCGGCTGCGACAAGCGTCGGGCGGTCTCCGAGATGGACGGCGGCGGAGCCGAGGGGGATCGCCAGCACGATGGGACCGAACATCGCGGTGTTCGCGGTCCCGGCCACTCGGCCGAGCACCGCTGTCGGCGTGTGCGTCTGCACCGCGGTCACTGCGGCGACCAGGGCCCAGGGCAGACCGATGCCGGCGATCACCGAGGCGGCCACCGTGCCGGGCCACCAGGGCAGGCAGCGCACCAGGCAGCTGACGGCGAACAACGTCGTGCCGGCGACGCCCACGGTGACCGGGCCCCACCGGGCGATGAGTCGGCCCACGATGAGACCGCCGATGATGGAACCGGCGCCCTGTGCGCTGAACAGCACTCCGAGGAACGTCGTCGGTAGGCCCAGCGTCCCGGTGACCATCGCGTAGTTGGCGGCGGTCGTGAAGCCGGACATGGCGATGGACACGGCGGCGAGCGCGACAGTGACGCGGGTCGCCCGCTGCGCGAGCAGGACGGCGAGGCCCGCGCGCAGGCCGCGTTGCCGCTCGGTCGGCAGGTCGGGTGGCGTCTGCTTCAGACGTACGGCCGCGTACAGGAGGGCGACCAGGACCGGCATCGCCGCGCTGAGCAGGACGACCGCGTGACCCCCGTGCCACGCGTAGAGGCCCGCGCCGGCCAGGGGCGCCACGAGCTTCATGCCCTCCTGGGCGCTGGCACGCCAGCCGTTGACGTCGCCGAGTTCCGCAGGCGACAGCGCGGAGGGCAGCAGCGCTGTCTCGCCCGCGTCGATCAGCACGTAGCTGACGCCGTACGCGCAGGACACCAGGAAGATGAGCCACGTCTGACCTGGTCCGCGAACCGTGAGGAGACTGAGCAGAGCAGCGGCCAGGGCGAGGTTGACCGCCATGACCAGCGATCGCCGTGACGCCCGGTCGAGCAGGCCGCCCAGCCACGGGCCGGCGAGGACCGGGGCATACACGCAGAGCCCGGCGAGGGCGGCGAGGCCGGTGGAACCGGTGAGGTCCAGGATCCAGATCCCGGCCACCAGCGACATGGCGCTGCTGCCGAAGCCGGACAGCAGCGAGATCGCCACGAACAGGCCAGCGTTCCGGCGCATGAGCCCTCCAAGGTTGAGTCGGGACGACTCAGATCCTTGATGTTGAGCGAAGGGCAGGCAATACGTTCTTGACGTGTCAAGGTTTCGTTGACAGAAGATCGGCGAATCGTGCCGCGACAGCCTGCACCGGCCCCGGCAACCGTTCGCGCCCCGCTTCCGTCAGGTCGAGCGCGAGAAGCGACACCAACGCGTACAGCGAGCCCGGATCGGCGTCGAGGGCCATCTCCGCGGTCTTCCGCACGAGAGCCGCACGCCCGAACCGCGTGTCCCACCGTCGGTCCGCGTCGATCCACCGCTGCAGGTCGAGGACCGCACCCCGGATCGCCGCGATCCGCGTCGAATACCCGAGGTCCCGTACGTGCCGCCGCGACCGTCGTACGGCCGCCAGGCGTTGCCGGCGTTGCTCCGCGGCCTGCCGGCTGCCGAGGCCGAGCGCGGCGGCGATCTGAACCCACGTCGCACCCCCGTGGCGCGCACGGTCGATCAGCTCCAGTTCGCGCTCGTCCAGCCGCGCGCGGTCGATCGCGAGATCAACCAGCTCCATCACCTCGGGTGTCATCTGTCAACGCTACATTGACAACGGGACCTGCCCCGACCGGCGTCAGTCCATTTGCTCGGTGCCGTATCCATGGCGCATCCGGAACTTCATCGGATCGGTCCCGGTCGCCGACACATGCGCGATCAGCAGAGACCTCAGCGATTCGGGAATGTCGGCGCGTCGCGAACCAGTCCACTGTAGGGACGTGAACAGCTCTGCCGCACCGTCGAGCTGGATCGGAGCCAACGATACCGACGTCAACGCGATGAAGATCGACTCGGTTGGCTCGGCCAGCAGCATGCGCTGGGGCGCCAGCTCGTGCCACGGCGTGCCACCCATGGTCGTGTGGCGGGGCGGGAAGCCGGCCCAGGCCACCAGCGTTCGGATGCGCTCGTTGGCCTCGGGGTAACGCCGGGTTACCAGGTCGGCGAGCCGTTCCTCCGCGCCGCTCTCCCGGCGCGACGTCGCCTCGGCGGCCTCGGCCAGGGCCGACGGCGCGGCCTTCACCCACTGGACGCGACGCGCCTCGCCCTCAGCCGCTTGACGGGCCAGCATCTGCTGGACCTCGCGCGATCCGGTCAAGCCTCGGTCAGCCAGCCAGCCGGTGAGGCCAGGGCCATCACGGAGGTCCGCATCGCAACTCCCGAGGCCTCTGATGCCGCTCTGGTGGTGCAGCGTCCACCGGGCGATCTCGCGGCCGGCGGCATCCGACACGAGGATCGTCGGCCATCCCAGGCACAGACAGCGATCTCCGGTGCCGCCGTCCACGACCGCCAGCAACCGGGTCAGCTCAGCGATGTCCCTGTCCGACACCACAATTCGAGCCGCGGCGGGCCGGTCGAGCTCGTCAACGGACGCCTCGATGATCAGCACCTCAGCAGCATCGGCCAGCACCCGTTCCACCATCGCCGTACTGGGAGCCTCGTCGCCGCTGCCGATCGGCGCGTCAGTCACAGCGGCGAGCGTACCGCCCGTAGGACCGCCCCCTATAGTGGACCGATGGCGTCGGTCAAGCAGGTCCAGGTCACCTTCGACTGCGCAGAACCCGAGCGTGTCGCTCGTTTCTGGTGCGAGGTGTTGGGGTACGTCGTGCCGCCGCCACCGGAGGGGTTTGCCACCTGGGGCGATTTCGATCGCGCGCTGCCGCCTGAGCGTCAGGGTTCAGCGTTTACATGTAACGATCCCTCAGGTGTGGGCCCGCGACTGTTCTTCCAGCGCGTTCCCGAAGGCAAGGTCGTCAAGAATCGGCTGCATCTGGACGTACGGGTCGGGACCGGGCTCGTGGGTGAAGAGCGCCTGGCCGCACTTGAGGCCGAATGCGCACGACTGGTCGCGCTCGGCGCGGTACGCGAGCGGCTACTGCGTGCCGATGGCTACAACGAGTCGTGCCTCGTGATGCAGGACATCGAGGGCAACGAGTTCTGCCTCGACTGAGTAACCGCGAACGTAACACCTTCGCGAGTCGACTGGTCGACGTGACGGACCACCCATCGGTAATCGACGCCGTCGACGCGAATCCTGGCCACGGTGCGTGGGTACGGCCGGCGGTCTCGCTGACGTGGGGTCAGCAGGGTTGACTACTTTGCTGGCGAGCATCGCTCCGGCGAGACCCCCATCCGAGGCGAGAGTGGGAACAGGACGTTGACCGAGCAGCACACCCCCGCACAGCGGGCCGGTAACCACGACGCCGTCCTCCGGATCGTCGCCGACGTGCTGAAGGTGCCGCACGTCGCGGCGACCGACAGCTTCTACGACTTCGGCGGCACGTCCCTGCAGGCCATGCGGATCTGCGCCCGGATCGGGAAGGAACTGGGCCTGCGCATCAGCCCGGAGGTCCTGTTCGACAGCGACACCCTGGCCGACGTCGTCTCGGCGACCGAGGCCTGAGCACCGAACCCGATCTCGCGCGACGCCCCCATCCCTGCCGGACGTTCGGGAGCCAACTTCGTGCCGCACCCCCTGCCCGCAGCCCCACGGCTCATCCACGAGGCGGTGGCCCGTCAGGCGCGCCTGCGTTCCTCCGCCGTCGCGCTCGCCCACCGCGACGAGCGCGTCGACTACGCGACCCTCGACGCAGCCGCGAACGCCTACGCCGCTGCCCTCTGGGCGGCCGGCGTGCGGCCCGGGACCGTCGTTCCGGTGCTGCTGCCCCGGTCGCCCCGCCTGGTGGCCGTCCTGTTGGCCGTCCTCAAGTGCGGCGCCGGGTACGCGGCCCTGGACCGCCGCTGGCCGCGCGAGCGCATCGACCAGGTCACCGGGCTGGTACGCGCGTCCGTCCTGGTCACCGACGCCGAGGCGCGCGCCGACGTACCCGTGTGGACCGTGCCGGACGAGCCGCTGACCCAGGCGGCGTCCCGCCGCACCGAACCCCCGACCGTGTACGTCGACAGCGCCGCTGCCGCCACCGTCTTCTTCACCTCGGGCAGCACCGGCGTACCCAAGGGCGTGCTCTCCCCGCACCACGCGACCACCCGGCTCTTTCCCGGGCGCGGCTTCGCGGACTTTGGGCCAGGCCGGGTGGTGCTGCAGGCCGCCCCGGTCTCCTGGGACGCCCTCAGCCTGGAGCTGTGGGGGCCGCTGGCCAGCGGCGGAACCTGCGCCATCGCGGACGCGGACTACCTCCTCCCCGACGACCTCGCCGATCTCGTCGCCGCGACCGGGCTGGACACCGCCTGGCTGACCTCCTCGCTGTTCAACTTCCTCGTCGACGAGGACGACCCGGATCGCCCCTGCCTCGCCGGCCTGCGCCAGGTCATCACCGGCGGCGAGCGGCTCTCGCCCACCCATGTGGAGCGGTTCCTGACCCGGTACCCGGACTGCACCCTGATCAACGGCTACGGGCCGGCGGAGAGCTGCGTCTTCGCCACCACCCACCGGGTCAGCCTGGCGGACTGCGACGACCCGGGCGGCATCCCGCTCGGCGTCCCGGCGCCCGAGACCACCGTGCACATCCTGGACGGGGAAAAGCCTCTCGCCCCGGGGACGGTGGGGGAGATCTGCCTCGCCGGCGAAGGGCTGGCCCTCGGGTACGTCGGTGACGCCGCCGCCACGGCCGCCGCCTTCACCCTCGTTCCGGTCGACGGGAAGCCCGTGCGCGTGTACCGGACGGGGGACCTGGGCCTGCTGGACCCCGACGGGGTGCTGCACTTCCGGGGCCGGACCGACCTCCAGGTCAAGATCGCCGGGCACCGGATCGAGCCGGGCGAGATCGAGAGCGTCGCCCGCCGGATCCCCGGGATCCGGGAGGCCGCCGTGGTGCCCGTCCCGGCCCCGGGCGGCGGGTACGACCGGCTGGCCCTGTTCTACACGGCCGACGATGCCGCCGCGCCGACCCCCGCCGTGGTGCGCCGCGCGCTGGCCGCCACGCTGCCCCGCTACCTGGTGCCGCACAGCGTGCACCGCCGCGACGCCCTGCCGACCACGACCACCGGCAAGCTCGACCGCAGCGCCCTGCTCGCCGCCCTGTGACAGGGGCCCGTCCGAACCCGACCTGGTCCCACTCCGAACCGACCTGGTCCCGTCCCGAACCGGAGAGCGCCCCGCATGACGCCCGCCACGCCCCCTGACGGCACCCCGACCCACGGTTACCCGATGTCGTTCGAACAGGAGTCGATCTGGCTGAACGACCAGTTCCAACAGGGGGCCTCCCGGTACGTCGAGTCGTGGGCGTACCGGCTGCGCGGCGCGCGGATCGACCCGGCGGCCACCCGGCGGGCGCTCACCGCGATCGTGGCCCGGCACGAGGCGCTGCGCAGCCGCCTGTCCCTGGTCGCGGGGGAGGCGTGGCAGACGGTGTTGCCGGCGTCCCCGGTCGAGCTGGACGTCCGCCGGGTGAGCCCGCAGGAGCTGCCCGCCGCCCAGGTCGCGGCGGCGACCCGGCCGGTGGCCCTGGACCGGCCGCCCCTGCTGCGGGCGACGCTGCTGCAACTGGCCTCCGACGATGCCGTCCTGGTGGTGGCGATCCACCACGCCGTGATCGACGGCTGGTGCTTCAGCCTGCTGGACACCGAGTTCAGCGCCCTCTACCGGGCCGCGCTGGGCGGCACGGAACCCGGGCTGCCCGCACTTCCCCTCCAGTTCGGCCCGTACGCGCGGCAGCGCCGCCGGGTGGACGCCGCCGACCGCAGCGAATCGGTGAAGTACTGGCGGGAGGCGCTGCGCGGAGCCCCGCAGGAGTCCTCCTTCCCCACGGACCGGCCCCGGCCCGCGATTCTCGGCACCCGAGGTGACCGGGTCGAGTTCACCCTGGACGCCACGCTCGGCACCGACATCCGCCGGCTCGCCCGCAGGGCCAGGAGCACGCCGTTCACGGTCCTGACCGCAGCGCTGACCGCGCTGATCTCCCGGCTGGCCGGCTCCGACGACGTGGTGGTCGGCACGCCCGTCTCCCGCCGGGACGACGAGATCCTCGAACCGATGATCGCCTGCCTGACCGACGTCATGCCGCTGCGTCAGCGGGTACCGGCCGACGCGTCCTTCGCCGAGCTGGTCACCCGCACGAAGGAGCAGGTGTGGGGTGCCGTCGCGCACCGGGACGTGCCCTACTCACACCTGGTCCGCGAGCTGGAGGTGGAACGCTCGCCGAGCCGCTTCCCACTGTTCCAGGTGGTCATCGGGCTGGACGACGCCCCGCCCTCGGCCCTGGACCTGCCGGGCGTGGCCGCCGAACGGCTCTACGTCCACTCGGGCACGGCCAAGTACGACATTTTCCTGCACCTGGTGCCCGCCCGGGGCGGATTCGACGGCTTCCTGGAGTTCTCCACCGACCTCTTCGACCGCAGCACCGCTCAGCGCCTGGCAGAGCGGCTGCGAACCCTGCTGACCGGGGCCGTCGCCCACCCCGACCTGCCCCTGCGCGACCTGGACATCCTGCCGGCCGCCGAGCGTCGACTGATCCTCGAAACCTGGGCGCCGGGGCCCGTCGCCCCGACCGGACAGCCCCTCGCGCACGAGGCCTTCGCCGCCCAGGCCCGCCGTACGCCCGACGCCCCGGCGGTCGTACACGGGGACCGGGTCCTGTCCTACGCGCAGCTGGACCGGGCGGCGGACGCGGTGGCGGCGCACCTGGTCGCGCGGGGCGCGGCCGGGCGTCCCGTGGGCGTCTGCCTGCGGCGCTCCCCGGAACTGGCCGTCGCGGTCCTGGGGGTGCTCAAGGCCGGCAGCGCCTGCCTGCCCATCGACCCCGCGTACCCCACCGACCGGATCGCCCACATGGCGGCCGACAGCGGAATCCGGGTCGCCCTGGTCCATCGGGACCTGGCCGGGCTCCTGCCCGAGACCACCGAGACGATCGCCCTGGACGACCTGCCGGCCGCACCCGAAGTGGAGCTGCCCGTGGCGGCGCCCGCCGACCTCGCGTACCTGATCTTCACGTCCGGCTCGACGGGCCGCCCCAAGTGCGTGGCCATGCCGCACCGGGCCCTGGCCAACCTGCTGGCCTGGCAGCGAACGCGCTCCCTCGCCGGGCCCGGCACCCGGACGCTGCAGTTCGCCGCGCTCAGCTTCGACGTGGCCTTCCAGGAGCTCTTCAGCACCTGGGCCACCGGGGGCACCCTGGTCATGGTCGACGACGAGACGAGGCGCGACCCCGCTCGCCTGCTCGACCTGATCGCCGCCGAGCGCGTCGAGCGGTTGTTCCTGCCGTTCGTCGCCCTCCAACAGCTCGCCGAGTACGCCTGCGCCACGAACCGCTCGGCGGCCACCCTCCGCGAGGTCGTCACGGCGGGGGAGCAACTGCACGCCACGCCCGCCCTGCGGGAGTTCTTCCGGCGGCGGGCACCCGGCGCGGTGCTGGAGAACCAGTACGGCCCGTCCGAGACGCACGTGGTCACCGCGGAACGCCTGGACGACGACCCCGACGCCTGGCCCGACCTGCCGCCCATCGGCCGCCCGGTGGACGGCACCCGGGTGGTTCTGCTGGACCGGCGGCAACAGCTCAGCCCGGTCGGCGCGGTGGGGGAACTCTGCGTCGGCGGCCAGGCGTTGGCCGTCGGCTACCTGGGGCGTCCCGAGCTGACCGCGCAGAGGTTCATCGCCGACCCGTTCCAGCCGGGCGCCCTGCTCTACCGCACCGGCGACCTGGCCCGGTACCTGCCGGACGGACGGATCCAGTGCCTGGGCCGCCTGGACGACCAGGTCAAGATCCGCGGGCACCGGGTGGAGACCGGGGAGGTCGCCGCCGCCGTCCAGGCCGTGCCCGGAGTGGCCCACGCCGCCGTGCTGGCCCAGGACGCCGGCTCGGGGGGCAAGCGCCTGGTCGCGTACTACCAGCCGGCCGCCGGGGTCGTCCTGCCGCCGGACCTGCTACGCCGTACGGTGGCCGGGCGGCTGCCGGAGCACCTGGTGCCGTCGGTCTGCGTGCCGGTGGAGGCGTTCCCCCGCACGTCGAGCGGCAAGCTGGACCTGGCCGCGCTGCCGCCGCCGGACGCCCTCGAGGTGGAGCCGGCGAACTCGTTCGTGACGCCGGAAACCCCGACCGAGAGGAGCATCGCCGGGATCTGGCGGGACGTGCTGGGGGCGGCCCGGATCGGCGTCCACGACGACTTCTTCGCCCTGGGCGGCCACTCGCTGCTGGCCACCCGCCTGATGCTGCGGCTCCGGCAGACGCTGGGGGTGGAGATCCCGCTCGGGGCCCTGGCGGCGGCACCGACCGTCGCCGGCCTCGCCGCGCTGGTCGACCGCGATCAGACCCCCGGGCGGGAGGACGCCGGGAGGGGGCTCGACCTGGCCGCCGAGGTCGCGCTGCCGGTCGACATCGTGCCGGCCGGCGAGACGATCCGGGTGGCGCAGGACCCCGCTCACGTGCTGCTCACCGGCGCCACCGGGTTCCTCGGCGCGTTCACCGTGCGCGCCCTGCTGGACCGTACCCGTGCCGTGGTGCACTGCCTGGTCCGCGACGCGGACCGGGAGCAGGCGGCGGCGCGGCTGCGCCGGGTCATGGCGGGCTACGGCATCTGGGACGACCGCGACGAGCGGCGGATCGTGACCGTCCTCGGCGACCTGGCGCGGCCCCGCCTGGGGCTCCCCGAGGGGGTCTTCGACGAGCTGGCCCGCCGGGTGGACGCGGTGTACCACGTGGGCGCGGCCGTGAACCTCTTCTCCCCGTACGAGCAGCTCAGGGCCAGCACGGTGGGCGGCACCGCCGAGATACTGCGGCTGGCGGCCCGGTACCGCAGCGTGCCGGTGCACCACGTCTCCACGGTCGGCGTGTACGCGGGACACGCGGACCACCCGATCGGCCCCGAGCAGCCCACCGGCCCGGCGGAGGCCCTGGAGCACGGCTACCCGCGGAGCAAGTGGGTGGCCGAGGGGCTGATCGAGGCCGCCCGCGCCCGGTCGCTGCCCGCCACGATCTACCGGCCCACCCGGATCGCCGGGCACAGCCGCACCGGCGCCTGCCAGCGCGGCGACTACCTGTGGCTGCTGCTCAAGGGCTGCGTCCAGGCCCAGGCCGCGCCCGCCAAAGTGGACGCCGCATTCGATCTGGTGCCCGTGGACTACGTCAGCGACGCCATCGTCACCCTGTCCCGGCAGCCCTCGGCGGCCGGCCGCACCTTCCATCTGGCCGCCGGGCGGCTGCTGCGGCTGGACACCGCGCTGGGTTGGCTGCGGTCGAGAGGCTTCGCGCTGCCCGAGGTCGAGCCGGGAGAGTGGCTGGACCGGATCGGCGCCGACGCGGGTAACGCGGCGTTCCCGCTGCTGGGCACGTTGGCTACCGAGCTGACCGGAGCCGGCTCTGAGGGCGGGCTGGTCTTCGACCCCCGCGCCACCGACGCCGCCCTGGCCGGCTCCGGCGTGTCCCGCCCGGAGGTGGACGAGGCGCTGTTCGACACCTACGTCGGGTACTTCACCCGCACGGGGTGGCTCCCGGACAGTTCAGCGGACGGATCGGCGTCGGATGTCGGCTGACCCGTCCGGCTGGCATCGACAGCGATGCGTGCGACCTACCTGAGCGCCGTGGGGGCGGGGCATTCCAGCAATCTCAAGCCGCCCCGGTGGCGGGCTTCGACGTAAACCTCCGAGAGATAGCCAGCGCGGTCGTCGTGCAGCACCACCTCATACCAGAGGTCCGACGACACCCCCGCCGGATTGTTCTCGATCCCGGTGCTGGTCAGGTCCCGGTTGGTCAGGGTGGCGCCCCGGGTCCAGCACCTGGCCACCAGGATCGTGCCGCTCCACACCTCGGTGCCCGGCACCTTGCAACCGCGCCGGGCACAGAACGAGACCGGCTTGCTCGACAGGTAGGCCGGCGTCGAATCCTCGGCGATGCCGCTCGCGCCGACAGCTACCTTGTTCTGCACCACGATGGTCGCGGACAGGGGCGGCCCGCCACTTTCGTCGACCGTTGGGTGTTCCGTCTGGGTCCTGCTGGACGTGGGCCGATAACTGACGAACCCGAGCACTGCCACCACGGCCAGCACACCGACCGCCACGGTGAGCAGCTTGCCGGACCGCAGGTTGAAGCCGGTGGCGGCGGCCACCGCCACCGGGTTGTCCTCCTCCGATGGGGTCTGTGGTGCCGGTGCCGGTGCCGGTGCCGGTGCTGGCTCGGTGACCGGTTCGGCAGGGCGAACCTGATCGCGGGTCGCCTCCCACCTCAGGCGCCACTCCCGAACGTCACCATCACAAGCCTGGACGAACGCCTCCACCGTCTCCCAGGTCGGCAGGTGGTCGCCACAGGCAGCTTCGGCCAGCGCCGTCCGCGACCGACCCGAGGCACGGGACATCTGTAGGTACTTCGGTGTGCCGGCCTTTGTCCGGAGCTGTCGCAAGTCGGCGGCGAATGCCTGGACAGGCCCGGATTCGGGATCGACGGGACGCTCGGGGCGAGGCATGGCGGCTCCACAGCGCGGCGTGATTGACCCTGCCGGCCGTCGATCTCCCACGTCCGGCCGGATCGATTTTACCGACGCGGGGCTTCCTCGGCAGGTGTCGATCAGTATGGCGACAGTCGATTTCAATGATCGCTTTCTGAACCGATAGACCGTCGCCGGGCCCGTAGACCGTCGCCAGGGCTGGACAACCTGGCCGGGCACTACAACTGGGTCGGCGGCCAGCGAAGGGCCGGCCGTATCCGAGATGATGGAAAGGGCGAAAAATGATCCTGGCGGGGAACCGAATCAAAGCGGCTGCGTTCTTGGCGGCTGCGCTGCTCGCCGGCTCCGGGGTAGCCGCGCCGTCCGCCGTGGCTGCTCCCACCGGCACGACCGGGCACGTCGGCACAAACGCGCTCTACTACCAGGTGGTGGACGCCGACAACGACCCCTATTCGGGCATCTACCTGCGGTACTGGACCACGATGGCCGAGGTCGACCGGGTGTATCAGAACTACATGTACTACGGGAACACCGTCGAGTTGCACTGCGGCACCTGGGGTGAGGCGGTCGGCCCGTACGCCAACCGTCGCTGGCATCTGGTCACCCCGACCAACGGCCCGGCGCAGGGGCAGATCGGCTGGATTCCCGACCGCTACCTGAACACCCCCAACGTGGCGAACCAGCCGACCCCGGGTGAGTCGGAGTGCTGGGAGGACTGACACCGCGTGCGGCGAAACGCTCGGCTGGACACCTCCAGCCGAGCGTTTCGCCGCACGCGCCTTACGCCCGCTCGGCCCTGCCGATCGTCAGCGACTCCACCGTGCCAAAGCGACCGGCCGAGCAGATCGCGATCGTCGACGGCACCCTGATCCCCACACGCGACCACCGCTTGGCCGCCCGCAGCAAGAACTACCGGTGTTCGACGAACTTGCAGGTCGCCATCGACGCAAGCACCTGCCTGGTCATCGCCGTCGGGGACCCGCAGCCCGGCAACCGCAACGACACGGTCGTCTACTGCGCCTCGGGCATCGACCAGAGGCTGACCGGGCGGCCAGTGATGGGCCGACGGCGGCTACCGGGGCAACCCGCAGGTGACCATGCCGTACCGCAAGCCCGCCGACGGCACCGACCTCCCAGCCTGGAAGCGAGCCCTCAACGTCGAACACAGAACCGTCCGAGCAGGGGTCGAACACACCCTGGCCAGGATGAAGTGCTTCAAGATCCTGCGTGCCTACCGTTCAGGGTCGGTTCCCGCGATTCCTGGCTCGAACGGCGAGGAGCGCACAGGCGATGACGGCGAGGCCGCCGAGGATCGTGGGCCAGGCCAGGTGCTCGCGCAGCAGGAGTGCGGCCCAGCAGATGCTCATCACCGGTTGGGTGAGTTGCACCTGGCTGACCTGCGCCATCGGTCCGATGGCCAGACCCCGGTACCAGGCGAAGAACCCGAGGAACATGCTCACCACGGCGAGATAGGCGAACGCGCCCCACTCGATCACCGAGCCGGTCGGCGGCTGCTGAACGATCGAGACGCCGCTGAGCACGATCATCAGCGGGGAGGCCAGCACGAGGGCCCAGGAGATCGTCTGCCACGAACCCAGCTCGCGGGAGAGGAGCCCGCCCTCGGCGTAGCCGATCGCGCACACGATGACGGCAGCGAACAGCAGCAGGTCCGACCGGTGCAGCCCGGCGAGGCCGCCGCCTTGGAGCGCGGCGAACACCACGGCCGCGATCGCGCCGATCCCTGCGGCGACCCAGAACGAGGTCCGGGGCCGCTCGCGACCCCGAACCACGGCCATCACGGCCGTCGCGGCGGGCAGGAGCGCGATGACGACCGCCCCGTGGCTAGCGGGTGCGGTGGTGAGCGCGTACGAGGTCAGCAACGGAAACCCGACGACCGCGCCACCGGCCACGACCGCTACCCGGACCCACTGGGTGCCGCGCGGCGTCTGCTGCCGGGTCAGCCACAGCGCGGCTGCGGCGAGGAACGCCGCGATGACGGCGCGCCCGGAGCCGACGAACAGCGGTGACATGTGCCCGCCTCCGACCGCGACGCGGGTGAACGGCACCGTGAACGAGAACGCCGCCACGCCGAGCAGGCCCCACCACAGACCGGCATAAGCCTTCGGTAGCGGTGGCGGCGAAACTAGAGTAGCGCTATCGTCAGTCTTCATGTTCAACGGTAGCAGTCAGCGGATCCTGGATGAACTGCGCAGCTGGGTGGCGGCGGCTCCCGCCGGGACGCGGCTGCCCTCGACGCGGGCCCTCGTGGCGCGTCACGGGGCGAGCCCGGTCACGGTGCAGAAGGCGTTGCGGACGCTGACCGCGCAGGGGCTCGTGGAAGCCCGGCCGGGCGTGGGCACCTTCGTCCGGGCCGTCCGCACGGCCCGACCGAACGATTACGGGTGGCAGACCGCCGCGCTCGGTTCCCCGCCGAACCGCAGGGCACAGGCGTTCACGGCGCTGCGCACGACACCCAACGATGTGATCGCCCTGCACGCGGGCTACCCCGACAGGGAACTCCTTCCCGAGAGATTGGTGCGGTCAGCGTTCGCACGTGCCACCCGCAGCGATGCCGCTGTCGGGCGACCACCGGCTGCGGGGCTGCCGGAGTTGCAGGCGTGGTTCGCCACAGAACTCGGTGCGGTCACCCCGCCCGGTCTGGCGTCCCCGGCTGCGAGCGATGTGATTGTCCTGCCCGGTAGCCAGAGCGGGTTGAGCACGATCTTCCGGGCACTCGTGGGAGCTGATCGGCCCGTGCTCATCGAGTCGCCGACCTACTGGGGCGCGATCCTGGCCGCCGAGCAGACCGGCGTGCAGCTCGTGCCGATCACCAGTGGCCCCCACGGCCCGGACCCCGACGAACTCGACCGCGCGTTCACCCGGACCGGGGCGCGGGCGTTCTACGCCCAGCCGAACTTCGCCAACCCCACCGGAGCGCAGTGGCCGCCAGACCTCGCCGACGCGGTGCTGGGCATCGTGCGCGAGCACGGGGCGTTCCTCATCGAGGACGACTGGGCCCACGACTTCGGGATCACCGCCGAAGCCGCGCCGCTGGCCGCGCGCGACGACGGGGGGCACGTCGTCTACCTGCGGTCGCTGACCAAGAGCGTGTCACCGGCTATCCGCGTCGCCGGGCTCATCGCCCGCGGGCCCGCCCGCGACCGTATCCTCGCCGATGCGCAGGCCCAATCCATGTACGTCAGCGGCGTCCTGCAAACCGCCGCCCTCGAGGTCGTCACCCAGCCCGCCTGGCATACCCATCTGCGCGGACTGAGACATCAACTTGCCGCGCGCCGCGACCTCCTCGTCGGCGCGCTGCGCGAGCACGTGCCTGACTCCCACCTCGACGCGGTGCCGCACGGCGGACTGAACCTCTGGCTTCGGCTGCCCGACGACACCGACCTGACGCGCCTGGCCCGCGACTGCGAGGCAGCGGGTGTCCTGGTCGCCGCCGGAGGCGAGTGGTTCCCTGCCGAACCCACCGGCCGATACCTGCGCCTGAACTACTCCGGCCCCAACCCCGGCGCTTTCCCCGACGGCGCACGAGCCATCGGACAAGCCCTCGCGGCGCAGTAGATCCTGAGAAGCTCGGTGGCGGTGTCAGGTGTCATTGCGTTGTCCGCAGGTGCGGTTCCCGGTCGGCCGGGGACCGTGGCCCGGGCGAAGCTGTGGGCGCGGCGGCTCGATGCCGTGGGACGCCGCCTATGGAGCTGAGTCGTTCACGTCATCACCGAGAGGTGAGTGTCGGCGTCCGGCTGCCTCTGCTCAGCGGCGTACCGCCGACGGACGCCGCGCGGCGGGGACGACCAGCGGCCCGCCCGTCTCCGGGTCGTCGATGACCCGGCAGGGCAGCCCGAACACCCGCTCCACCAGCTCGGCGGTGACGATCTCCCGGGGCGCCCCGGCGGCTACCACGGCACCGTCGCGCATCGCGATGAGGTGGGTGGCGTACCGGGCGGCCTGGTTGAGGTCGTGCAGCACCGCGACCAGCGTGCGCCCCTGCTCCTCGTGCAGGCTCGCGCACAGGTCGAGCACCTCGATCTGGTGGGCGATGTCGAGGAACGTGGTCGGCTCGTCGAGCAGCAGCAGCTCGGTCTGCTGGGCCAGGGCCATGGCGATCCACACCCGCTGCCGCTGCCCGCCGGACAGCTCGTCGACCAGCCGGTCGGCCAGGTCGGCCACGCCGGTGGCGGCCATCGACTCGTCGACCACCCGCTCGTCGTCGCGGGACCACTGCCGCAGCAGGCCCTGGTGCGGGTACCGGCCCCGGGCCACCAGCTCGGCGACCGTGATGCCGTCGGGGGCGATGGACGACTGCGGCAGCAGCCCCAGGGTGCGGGCGACCCGGCGGGCCGGCTGGGCGTGGATGTCCCGCCCGTCGAGCAGCACCGTGCCTGCGGCCGGCTTCAGCATCCGGGCCAGGGCACGCAGCAGGGTGGACTTGCCGCAGGCGTTCGGCCCGATCACGACGGTGAACGACCGGTCGGGGACGGCGACGTTGAGCCGCTCGGTGATGGTCCGCTTGTCGTACGCGAGGGTCAGGCCGTCGCCGCTGAGCCGGGTGGTGCCGGGCTGCATCAGGGGTGCTCCAGTCTCCAGTTTGCCGGTCACAGCCGGCCCGCCTTGCGTTCGGTGGCCAGCAGCCACACCAGGTAGCCGCCGCCGAGCGCGCCGGTGACCACGCCGACGGGGAGTTGGTGCCCGGTGAAGGCGCGCTGGGCGACCAGGTCGGCGGCGACCAGCATCGCCGCGCCGAGCGCCATGGCGGCGGCCAGGTTCGGCCCGGGCGCGCGGGTCAGCCGGCGGGTCAGGTGCGGCGCGGTGAGCGCGACGAAGTTGACCGGCCCGGCCGCGGCGGCGGCGACGGAGACCAGCAGCACCGCCGCGACCAGCAGCACCGTGCGCAGCGCCCGCACCGGTACGCCGAGCGCGGCGGAGGTGTCGTCGCCCAGCTCGGTCATCCGCAGCGCCGGCCCGCAGCCGAACAGCACCACCGGCACCAGTACCGCGAGGGTGACGGCGAGCGGGACGGCCTGCGCCCAGCCGCGCCCGTCGAGGCTGCCGGTGAGCCACAGCACGGCGCGGGCGGCGTCCATGAGCTGCGCGCGGGTCAGCAGCCAGCCGTTGACGCCGGTGAGGATCGCGGCGACGCCGATGCCGGCGAGGATCAGCCGGTGGCCGTGCGCGCCGCGCGCCCAGGCCACCGCCCACAGCAGCAGCCCGGTGGACAGGCCGCCGACCACGGCCGCGCCGGCCAGGGCGAGGGTGCTGCCGCCGACCACCACCACGACGAGGGCGCCGGTGGCCGCGCCCTGGGTGACGCCGAGGATGTCGGGGCTGCCGAGCGGGTTGCGCACGAGGGCCTGGAGCACCGCGCCACCCAGCGCGAGGGCGGCCCCGACCAGCAGGGCGGTGACCAGCCGGGGCAGCCGCAGCTCGCCGATGATGAAGTTCTCGGCCGGGGTGCCGCCCCCGGTGAGGGTGCGCAGCACGTCGGCGGGGCCCATCGGGTAGTCGCCGCCGCCGATCGACAGCACGCCCAGGGCCAGCGCGGCCAGCGCGCAGCCGAGGCCGACGAGCAGGGCCCGGGCCCGGAACCGCACCGACCAGTGGCGTACCCGTACGACGGTCACGACCGCACCGCCCGGGTCCGGGTGACCAGGTGCAGGAAGAGCGGGCCGCCGAGCACGGCGGTCATGATGCCCACCTGGATCTCGCCGGGGCGGCCGAGCACCCGGCCGGCCACGTCGGCGCCGAGCAGCAGCACCGGGGCCAGCAGCGCGCAGGCCGGCAGCAGCCAGCGCAGGTCCGGCCCGGTCAGGGCGCGGACCAGGTGCGGCACGAGCAGCCCGACGAAGACCAGCGGCCCGCAGGCGGCCGTCGCGGCGCCGCAGAGCAGGGTCACCGCCACGACGACGGCCGCCCGGGTCGCGGCGGGCCGGGCGCCCAGGGCCCGCGCCTGGTCGTCGCCGAGCGCGAGGGCGTTGAGCGGCCGGGCCGTGGCGAGGGCGATCACCAGCCCGACCGCCGCGAACGGCAGCACCCGGACCACGGTCGCCAGGTCGGCGCTGGCCAGCGAGCCGACGGTCCAGAACCGCATCTTCTCCAGCGAGGCCGCGTCGAGGAGCATCACCGCGCTGACGTACGAGTAGAGGGCCGCGTTGAGCGCCGCCCCCGCGAGGGCCAGCCGGGCCGGGGTGGCGCCCCGGCCGCCGCCGACGGCGTACACGAGGGCGGTGACGGCCGCCGCGCCGGCCAGGGCGAACCAGACGTACCCGTCGACGCCGGTGACGCCGAGGAACGCGGCGGCGGTGGCCACGGCCGCCGACGCGCCGGCGTTGATGCCGAGCAGCCCGGGGTCGGCGAGGGGGTTGCGGGTGACCGCCTGCATGATCGCGCCCGCCACCCCGAGCGCCGCGCCGGCGATCAGGCCGAGCAGGGTGCGCGGCAGCCGCATCTGCCGCACCACGGCGTGCGCGGGGGAGTCGGCATCCCACAGCCCCTGCCAGGCCTCGGCGAGGGTGAGCTGCTTCGCGCCGACCGCGAGGCTGACCGCGGCCACGGCCGCCAGCAGCAGGAACGCGGCCAGCAGCCCGGCCAGGCGGGCCGCGGGCCGGCCGCGGCGGGGCGGCGGGGGTGGGGGCGTCGCCGGCGGAGCGAGGGCGGTCGGCGACGAGTCGATGACGGACAGTGCAAGCTCCTGTGTGGGTAGGAATCGACCGACGACGCTGTTGACAAGGACTTAGGTTAGGGTAACTTAACCTCGCACTTGGTCATCAGACCACCCCGGAGTGGAAAGAAGTCGTCATGCCCGTACCCGTGTCCCGCCCGCGTCTGACCCGCCGTGGCCTGCTCTCCGCCGGCGGCGCGCTCGCCCTCGGCGCCCTGCTCGGCGGCTGCGGCGGCAAGGACGACGAAGCCTCCTCGCCGGCCGCCGGAAGCGGCCCCTGGTCGTTCACCGACGACCGGCCCGAGAAGGTCACCCGGGACGCCACGCCGAAGCGCGTCGTCGCCTTCACCGGCGTCGCCGCCGCCCTGGTCGACTTCGGACTCGACGCCCAGATCGTCGGGGTCTTCGGCGAGACCACCCGGGCCGACGGGTCGAAGGAGCCGCAGGCCGGCGACCTCGACGTGGCCAAGGTGGCCGTGCTCGGCAACGTCTGGGGCGAGTTCAGCATCGAGAAGTACGCCGCGCTCAACCCCGAACTGCTGGTCACCCACATGTACGACCCGGGCGCCTTCTGGTACGTCCCCGACGAGAGCCGCGACAAGATCCTCGGCCTGGCCCCCACCGTCGCGATCAAGACCGCCCGGGTGCCGATGAACATCCCGATCGAGCGGTACGCCGAGCTGGCCGCGTCCCTCGGCGCCGACCTGAAGGCGAAGAAGGTCACCGACGCCAAGGCCCGGTTCGAGGCCGCCGCCGAGTCCGTCCGGCAGGCGGTCAAGGCCAACCCCGGAATCAAGGTGCTCGCGGCGTCCGGCAGCCCCGACCTGTTCTACGCCTCCAACCCGAAGGTGAGCACCGACCTGATGTACTTCGCCGAGCTGGGCGTCGACATCGTGGTGCCGACCAAACTGGAACAGGGCGACTACTTCGAGAGCCTGAGCTGGGAGAACGCCGGCAAGTTCCCGGCCGACCTGATCCTGCTGGACAACCGCGCCACCGCCCTGCAACCGGCCGACATGGCCAAGAAGCCCACCTGGGCCCAGCTTCCGGCGGTCAAGGCCAACCAGGTCACCCCGTGGGACGCCGTGCCGCGCTTCTCGTACGCCGGCGCGGCCCCGCTGCTGGAGAACCTCGCGAAGGCGATCGCCGCCGCCAAGAAGGTGAGCTGAGTTGGCCAGCACCACCCTCGACCCGGTCGCCACCCGGTTCCGGTTCTACGAGGCGCAGGTCGTGCGCGCCCGCAGCCTCGGCCCGACCATGACCCGGATCACCCTCGGCGGCCCACAGCTCACCGCCTTCGCCGGTGGCGGGCGCGACCAGAGCGTCAACCTCTTCCTGCCCCACCCCGGCCAGGGCGCCCCCGTGGTGCCGGTCGACGCCGGTGACGACTGGTACGGCCGGTGGCGGGCCCTCGACCCGGCCGTCCGTGCGGTGATGCGCTCGTACACCGTCCGCGCCCAGCGCCCCGAGGTCGGCGAGGTCGACATCGACTTCGTCGGCCACGGCGACACCGGCCCCGCCTCCCGGTGGGCCGGCCGGGCCCGCCCCGGCGACCAGGTGATGCTGCTCGGCCCGACCGTCGCCGACAACCGTGCCGTCTGCTTCCGGCCGCCCGTCGACGCCGACTGGATGCTGCTCGCCGCCGACGAGACCGCGCTGCCGGCCGTCGGCGCCATCCTGGAGTGGCTGCCCGCCGGGACCCGCGCCCGCGCCTGGATCGAGGTCCCGCACGTCGCCGACATCCAGGACCTGCCCGCCCCGCCCGGGGTCGAGGTGACCTGGCTGGTCCGGGGCACCACCCCGCCCGGCTCCGGCCTGCTGCGCGACGCCGTCCGCGCGGCCCGGCTGCCCGGCGTCGTCCCGTACGCGTGGCTCGCCGGGGAGTCCGCCACGGTCCGCGGCCTGCGCCGCCACCTCGTGCAGGAGCGCGGCACCGACCGCCGCCGGGTGGCCTTCTCCGGCTACTGGCGGTGCGGCGTGTCCGAGGACGCCCTGCGCGGCGAGGCCCCCGCCGCCGCGGCGGCCTGACCGTGACGCCGAGCGCCCCGCCCGCCGGGGTCACCGACCGCCTGACCGTGGCCCCGAGCGCCCCGCCCGTCGGGATCACCGGCCGCCCCCGTGGCGCCCCCGGCCCCGAGTCCCACCGACCGTCGAGGAACCGCATGAGCATCCCGGGTCGTCCCGCTCCGGACGTGCCGCCCGCCACCGGCACTCCGGCGGGCCCCCGCGCCCACCTGTTCACCAACGGCACCGCCGAGCAGTACCGGCGGGTGCTGGCCGAGGGGATCGACCGGGTCAGCGCCCGGATCGCCGACACCGACCGCCCGTTCACCGGCGTCACCCCGGCCGCGCTCGCCCCGACCGTCGCCGCCGTCGACCTGGACCGCCCGCTCGCCGACCCGGCCGCCGCCCTCGACGAGCTGGAGGACGTGTACCTGCGCGACGCGGTCTACTTCCACCACCCCCGCTACCTGGCCCACCTCAACTGCCCGGTGGTGATCCCCGCGCTGCTCGGCGAGGCCGTGCTCACCGCCGTGAACTCCTCCCTGGACACCTGGGACCAGAGCGCCGGCGGCACCCTCATCGAGCGCCGCCTGATCGACTGGACGGCCCAGCGGATCGGCCTCGGCCCCGCCGCCGACGGCGTGTTCACCAGCGGTGGCACCCTGTCCAACCTCCAGGCGCTGCTGCTGGCCCGGGAGGAGGCGTGCGCCCGCAGTCCGACGCCCCGCCGTGAGCTGCTGCCCCGGCTGCGGGTGATCGCCTCCGGCGCCGGCCACTTCAGCGTGCAGAAGTCGGCCAGCCTGCTCGGCCTCGACGCCGACGCGGTGATCGCCCTGCCCACCGACGCCGACCGCCGGATGTGCCCCGACGCCCTGCACGCGGAGCTGGCCCGCTGCCACGCCGACGGGCTCACCGTGATGGCGGTCGTCGCCACCGCCGGCACCACCGACTTCGGCTCCATCGACCCCCTCGACGCCATCGCCGACCGGTGCGCCGCCGCCGGGGTGCGGCTGCACGTCGACGCCGCGTACGGCTGCGGGCTGCTGGTCTCGCCCACCCGGCGGCACCTGCTCGCCGGCATCGAACGCGCCGACTCGGTGACCGTCGACTACCACAAGTCCTTCTTCCAGCCGGTCTCCTCCAGCGCCCTGCTGGTCCGCGACGGCGAGGCGCTGCGGCACGCCACCTACCACGCCGACTACCTCAACCCGGCCCCCCGGGCGACGGGGGAGCAGCTGCCCAACCAGGTCGACAAGAGCCTCCAGACCACCCGCCGATTCGACGCGCTGAAGCTCTGGCTCACCCTGCGGGTGATGGGCCCCGACGCGGTCGGCGCGCTCTTCGACGAGGTGATCGACCGGGCCGACGGGGCGTGGCGGCTGCTCGCCGGCGACCCCCGCTTCGAGGTGGTCACCCGGTCCGCGCTGAGCACCGTGGTGTTCCGCTACCTGCCCACCGGGACCGCAGCCGGGCTGGCCGACGACGCCAACCGGTACGCCCGCCGGGCGCTGGCCGCCTCCGGCGCGGCCGTCGTCGCCGGCACCAAGGTCGACGGCCGGCAGTACCTGAAGTTCACCCTGCTCAACCCCGAGACCACGCTGGACGACGTGGCGCACGTCGTCGACCTCATCGCCGAACACGCCGGCCGGTACGCGCACGAGCGGGCCACCGCCGTCACCCCCTGCCCGGTCGGCTGACCGCGAACGTGCCCACCCCCCGACCCCGCGCAGAAAGCGAACCCATGTCCACCCACGACGTCATCGCCGTCGGGCTCGGCCCGTACAACCTGGGCCTGGCCTGCCTCACCGAGCCGCTGACCGACCTGGACTGCCTGTTCCTGGAGGCCCGGGACTCGTTCGACTGGCACCCCGGGATGCTGCTGGAGACCGTCCGGTTGCAGACCCCGTTCCTGGCCGACCTGGTCACCCTCGCCGACCCCACCTCGCCGTACTCCTTCCTGAACTGGCTCAAGGAGTCCGGGCGGCTGTACCAGTTCTACATCCGCGAGCGGTTCCACCCGCTGCGCAGCGAGTACAACGCGTACTGCCGGTGGGCGGCGGCGAAGCTGGCCGGGGTGCGCTTCGGCCACCGGGTCACCGCCGTCACCCACGACGAGGCCGACGACCTGTTCACCGTGCACGTGAGCGTCACCGCCACTGGGGAGACCGTCACCCACCGGGCCCGGCACCTGGTGCTCGGCACCGGCACCCCGCCGCACGTCCCGGCCGCCTGCGCCGGGCTCGACGGCGACGTGGTGCACTCCTCGGCGTACCTGGAGAACCGGGCCGCCCTGCGGGAGAAGAACAGCGTCACCGTGGTCGGCTCCGGGCAGAGCGCCGCCGAGATCTACCACGACCTGCTCGGCGACATCGACACGTACGGCTACCGGCTGAACTGGGTCACCCGCTCGCCCCGGTTCTTCCCCCTGGAATACACCAAGCTCACCCTGGAGATGACCTCCCCCGACTACGTCGACTACTTCCACGCCCTGCCCGAGCCCACCCGCTACCGGCTGGAGGCCGAGCAGAAGGGGCTGTTCAAGGGCATCGACGCCGACCTGATCAACGAGATCTACGACCTGCTCTACGCCAAGAGCGTGCACGGGCCGGTGGACAGCCGGCTGCTCACCAACACCGAGGTGACCAGCGCCCGGCACGACCCGGCCGCCGGCGGGTACACCCTCGGGCTGCGCCACGTCGAGCAGGAGGGGGAGTTCTCCCTGGCCACCGAGGGCCTGGTGCTGGCCACCGGGTACCGCTACGCGGTGCCGGACTTCCTCGACCCGGTGCGTCACCTGCTGCGCTTCGACACCCAGGGCCGGTTCGACGTGGCCCGCGACTACAGCGTCGACCACGCCGGCCGGGTGTTCCTCCAGAACGCCGGCACCCACACCCACAGCGTCACCTCGCCCGACCTGGGCATGGGCCCGTACCGCAACGCCGTGATCATCCGTGAGCTGCTCGGCC
Organism: Micromonospora sp. CA-111912; assembly: GCF_050948415.1. Taxonomy (NCBI): domain Bacteria; kingdom Bacillati; phylum Actinomycetota; class Actinomycetes; order Micromonosporales; family Micromonosporaceae; genus Micromonospora; species Micromonospora sp. CA-111912. The sequence continues at coordinate 4,081,156 of NZ_CP192007.1, read as the reverse complement.
GCGAGCACTACCCGGTCGAGCGGCGGATCGCGTTCCAGGAGTTCGGCGTGTCGGCGGGGGTGGGTGCGTGACCGAGGTCGTGCACACCCGCACCGACCCCCGGCTGGGCGACTTCGCCCTGCGTACCCTCGACCCGGTCGCCGACGCCGCGCTGCTGCACTCCTGGGTGACCCACCCGAAGGCCGCGTTCTGGCTGATGGCCGACGCCGACGTGGCCCGGGTCGCCGCCGAGTACGCGCGCATCGCCGCCGAGGAGCACCACGACGCGTTCGTCGGGCTGTGGCGGGGCGAGCCGGCCTTCCTCGTCGAGCGGTACGACCCGGCGCGGGTCGAGCTGGCCGGCCGCTACCCGGCCCGCCCCGGCGACGTGGGCATGCACTTCCTCTGCGCGCCCGCCGACCCTCCGGTTTCCGGCTTCACCCGGGCCGTCATCACCACCGTCATGGACTGGCTGTTCGCCGACCCGGCGCACCGCCGGGTGGTGGTCGAGCCGGACGTGCGCAACACCGCCGTGCAGGCGCTGAACGCCGCCGTCGGCTTCGTCCCCGTCGGGCCCCTCGCCCTGCCCGACAAGACGGGCCTGCTCAGCTTCTGCACCCGCGCCCAGTTCGCCGCCGCCACCGGCCCGGCCCCGACCAGCAGCGAAGGACCGACCACCGTGGACCCCCAGGACGCCGTCGCCCACCTCACCCCCGACACCTGGGCGGGGGCCAACCGGCTGCTGGTCCGCAAGGCGCTCGCCGAGTTCGCCCACGAGCGGCTGCTCACCCCCGAACCCGTCGGCCCCGCCGCCGCCCCCGGCGAGCCGGGGGAGTACGAGGTGGTTAGCGACGACGGCACCGTGACCTACCGGTTCGCCGCCCGCCGGCTCGCCCTCGACCACTGGCGGATCGACCCGGACAGCATCACCCGCCGCCGCGACGGCGCGGAGCTGCCCCTGGACGCCCTCGACCTGTGCGTGGAGCTGCGCGGCGCGCTCGGCCTCACCGACCGGGTGCTGCCCGTGTACCTGGAGGAGATCACCTCCACCCTGGCCGGGTGGGCGTACAAGCTGGACCGGCCGGAGATCGGCGCCGCCGAGCTGGCCCGCGCCGACTTCCAGACCATCGAGACCCGGATGACCGAGGGCCACCCGGGCTTCGTCGCCAACAACGGCCGGATCGGCTTCGGCATCGACGAGTATCACCGGTACGCCCCGGAGGTCGGCCGGCCGGTGCGGCTGCTCTGGCTGGCCGCGCACCGCGACCACACCACCTTCACCTGCTCCACCGACACCGACGCCGACACCCTGCTGCGCGACGAACTGGGCGACGACGCGCTGGCCGGCTTCGCCGCCACGCTGACCGGGCTCGGCCTCGACCCGGCCGACTACCTGTTCATCCCCGTGCACCCGTGGCAGTGGTGGAACCGGCTCGCCGTCACCTTCGCCGCCGACGTGGCCGAGCGCCGCCTCGTCCTGGTCGGCCCCGGCCCGGACGAGTACCTTCCCCAGCAGTCCGTGCGCACCTTCTTCAACGTCACCCGCCCCGAACGGCACTACGTCAAGACCGCGCTGTCCGTGCTGAACATGGGCTTCATCCGGGGGCTTTCGGCGGCGTACATGGAGGCCACCCCGGCCATCAACGACTGGCTCGCCGACCTGATCGACCGCGACGAGGTGCTCCGGGCCACCGGGCTGACGATCATCCGGGAGCGGGCCGCGATCGGGTACCGCAACCGCCGGTTCGAGGCGGCCACCGACCGGTACTCCCCGTACCGGAAGATGCTGGCGGCGCTGTGGCGGGAGAGCCCCGTCCCCGGTCTGGAGCCGGGGCGGCGGCTGGCCACCATGGCGTCGCTGCTGCACGTCGACTCGGCCGGCGGGTCGTTCGCCGCCGCGCTGGTCGCCGAATCGGGCCTGCCGGCGGGGGTCTGGCTGCGCCGGTACCTCGACGCGTACCTCGTCCCGCTGCTGCACTCCCTGTACGCGTACGACCTGGCGTTCATGCCGCACGGCGAGAACGTCATCCTGGTGCTGCGCGACGGGGCGGTGGAGCGGGCGATCTTCAAGGACATCGCCGAGGAGATCGTGGTGATGGACCCGAACGCCGACCTGCCCGAGGCGGTGCACCGCGTCCGGGCCGACATCCCCGACGACGAGAAGCTGCTGTCGATCTTCACCGACGTGTTCTCCTGCTTCCTGCGCCACCTCAACGTCGTGTTCACCGACGCGGGGCTGCTCACCGAGGAGGAGTTCTGGCGGGCGGTCGCGGACTGCGCGGGCGACTACGCCGACCGCGTCCCGCACCTGGCCGACCGGCTGCGCCGCTACGACCTGTTCGCCCCGGAGTTCACCCACTCCTGCCTCAACCGGCTCCAGCTGCGCAACAACGAGCAGATGGTGGACCTGTCCGACCCGTCGGCGGCCCTCCAGTTCGCCGGCACCCTGACCAACCCCATCGCCCCGTACGCGCGCCGCCCCTGACCCCCGCCCCGCCGTCCCGCGCTCGCGGCAGCTCCTGCCCGCTTGCCCGCTCTTTCACGGAAAGAGTGGCTATCCCGTCCGGGAATGACCACTCTTTCCGTGAAATTGCGCGCAGGTGCGGGGTGCGGGGTGCGGGGTGCGGGGTGCGGGGTGCGGGGTGCGGGGTGCGGGGTGCGGGGTGCGGGGTGCGGGTCAGGGGTGGCGGGGGTACGGGTGGCGGGTCAGGGTGGCGTGCACCATGTTCGTGAGGGTGACGATGTCGAAGACCGGCAGACCCAGCCGGGCCTGGATCGCGTGCACGTAGGGCACCAGATCGGTGCACTCGATCACCAGCGCGCCGAGGTCCGGGTGGGCCTCGGCGAGCCGGTCGACCCGGTCGAGCACCTCCCGTCCGAGCCGGTGCGTGTCGAGGTCGTCGCGGCGGCCCTCCATCATCACCTCGCGGAACTCCGGCTGGTCGGCCATGCCGATGACCCGCACCGGCACCGACTCGGCGCCGATCGCGGCAAGGTGGCGTGGGGTCAGCGCGGCCTCGTCGGCGACCAGCAGCCCGACCGGCCGCCCGACCATCCGGTGCACCATCGGGAGCTGGACCAGGCTGGACGCCCAGATCGGCACCGAGACGGCGGCGGCCAGCTCGGCCTGGAAGAGCACCAGGAAGCCGCACGCACCGGTGATCCCCACGGCCCCGGCGACCTGAAGGTCCTTCGCCGCCGCGATCACCGGCTCCAGCAGGGTCGGGTCGGCCTCCCGGACCAGCCGCTGCGGCGTCGCCCCCTCGATCACCTGGTAGATCACCGGGAAGTCGAAGGTGGTCGGGTTGCGGATGTGCCCGGGGACCTTCTCGAACGAGGTGTTCAGGCAGAGGATCCCGATCGGCGCGGCGGTCATCGCGTACTCCCAGGGGTCGGGCGGCGGCGCGGGAAGCGGCGCCGCCAGCGGTCCACGGCGAAGGGGGCCAGGTCCAGTTCCGGACGGACACCGCCGACGAGCTGGGCGATCAGCCGGCCGCCGGCCGGCGCCAGGCCCATTCCGATGTGGCCGTGCCCGGCGGCGACGCAGACGTTCCGGTACGCCCCGGCGCGGCCGAGCAGCGGCAGGCTGTCCGGGGTGCAGGGGCGCAGCCCGCTCCACACCTGCACCCGGCGGTCGGTGTCCAGCCCCGGCAGGTACGACCGGACGGTGCGAACGATGCCGTCGACCCGCCGGGGCGCCACGGAGGTGTCCATTCCGGTCAGCTCCAGGGTGCCGGCGAGGCGCAGCCGGTCACCGAGCGGCATGACGGCGACCTTGCCCTCGCTGAGCAGGATCGGCAACCGGGGCGGAGTCTCCGGGGCGGCGACGGTGACCGCGTAGCCCTTCGCCGGCTGGAGCATCAGGTCCAGGCCGAGCTTGCGGGCGCAGGCCACGGACCAGATCCCGGCGGCGATCACCACCTCGGCCGGGCGCAGGTCCCCCCGGCTCGTGCGCACGGCCCGGACCCGGTCCCCGGCCACCTCGAAGTCGTGGACCTCGGTGTGGGTGCGGATGTCCACGCCCATGTCCCGCAGCACCCGGGCGAACTCGACGAGGAACGCCGGGATGCGCAGCGCGGCGCCCTCGGCGTTGAGCAGCGCCCCGGCCACGTCGAACTCGACGCCCGGTTCGAGGCGGGCCAGCTCGCCGGGTTCGAGCACCCGCAGCGGAACGCCCCGGGCGACCGCCACCGGCACCGAGCGGCGGGCCTGGTCGAAGCCCTCCGGGGTCTTGCAGGCCAGCAGCATGCCCTGGGCCGTGAGGGTGTCGGCGAGCGGTCCCGCCGCGCACACCTCGTGCAGGATGGCCAGGCTGCGTTGCTTGAGCGACAGCAGAACGTCGAAGGCGGCCCGGGCGTCGCGTTCGGTGCAGAGCCGGCGGAAGTGCCAGAGCCAGGTGAGCAGGGCCGGATCCCAGCGGGGCCGGATGTGGAACGGGCTCTCCGGGTTCAGCAGGTAGCGCAGCCCCTTGGCCGGCACGCCGGGCTCAGCCAGCGGCGCGGAGCCCTGGGTGCCGACGAAGCCGGTGTTCCCCGAGGAGCAGGCCGCCGGGTCGCCGACCTCACCCCGGTCGACGACGGTGACCCGGTGACCGTCGCGGGCCAGGAACCAGGCGCAGAAGAGGCCGACGATGCCCGCGCCGACGACCAGCACGTCGGGGTCGTCGCCGGGCGGGCGTGGCGCGGGCGTCGTCGACATCGGGGCCGCCTAGAGGCTCACGATGTAAAAGCAGGTGGGCAGGTTGAGCACCACCCGCTCGTAGATCTCGGCGGTCAGCGCCAGCCCCGGCTCGGCGAACGTGCCGGGCGGCGGCTCGGCGAAGGAGATCATCGAGCGGCCCGCGTCGAGGAGCAGCGCCCCGTGGCCGAAGTCGCCGACGATCGCGGTGCCCGGGTCGACCAGCCGGGTCCGGACGATGAAGACCCCGTTCTCCTCGATGTCGCGCATCAGGGTGCCGGAGCCGAGTAGCCGGTAGTAGTCCGCCGGGTTGATGATCAGCCCGTCTGCGGTGCTGCCGTTCTGCTCCACCTCGTTGCAGGCGGAGAGGATGGTGGAACCGAATGGGCCCGGATCGGTGATCCGGGCGATGCCCGGCATGGTCAGCAGCCCGCCCTCGCCGCGCAGGATGGTGACGTTCTCGGCGGTGCACAGGCGCACGACGAGGCGGTAGTTGATGAACTCCGCGAAGCTGGTCGGGTCGTCCCAGAGCCCTTCCGGCACCTGCGCCCACGCCTTCGTGGTGTACAGCGGCGGGACGGGGGAGAGGTGGAAGTGGTTGGCCGCCTCCCGGCGTAGGTCGGCGCCGTCGACCGCCGGGTCGCCCGCACGGGGCGGGCTCTCGTGCCAGTAGAACTCCTGCGGATCCCGGGACAGGTCCACCACCTTCAGCACGTTCCGTGACGGGTAGCGCGGCTTGCGCCGGGAGCTGGTCAGCGAGTCGGTGATGGTGACGTCGTAGTCGACGCGGGTGTCGAAGCCACCCTTGGCGAAGGCGTCGGCGAACACCTGCCCCGGCGACAGCTGCTTTTTGCGGTCCGCCACGACCTCGGCGATCGTCCGCTTGATGACGTCGGTTCGTTGCATGGGGGTTCACACCTTCGGTCGGGTCGGGTCGGTACCGCGCGGCGGGGGTGTCGCACGAGTCAGGTCACTGGGCGGTGGGGTGCCGCAGCTCGTCGGTCACCGGGCGGCCGCGGGCTTGCGGGCGACGAACATGCCCCAGCCGAACTCGCCCCGGTCGATTGCCGCCTGGATCTCCTTGCAGGACGCGGCGAAGCCGAGGATCCACTCCCGGGCGGCCGGGTCGTCGGTGTTGGCGGCCCGCTCCCGGGCGGTCTCGCCGAGCACCCGGTACGTCTGCCGGATGTGCTCGTCGAGGTTGCGGGCGACAAGCACCTCGAAGCCGGCGTCGGTGAGCGCCCCGGCGTACCCGTCGAGGGAGTAGCCGCCGCTCCACCGCACCCGGTCGTAGACGTGCCGGCGGGCGGCCTCGCCGATCTCGGTGGTCGGCTGGAGGAAGTCGGTGATCGCCAGGATCCCGCCGGGGGCGAGCACCCGGTGCATCTCGGCGTGGCTGCGCGGCTTGTCCGGCACCAGGAACAGCGCGTCCTGGCTGACCACGTGGCTGAAGCTGCCCGGCTCGTACGGTAGGGCGGTGGCCGACCCATGCCGGAAGTCGATCCCCGGCGTCCCGCATTCGGCGCGCTTGGCCTGGGCGAACCGGACCCGCTCGATGCTCAGGTCCAGGCCCTCACCCCGGCAGCCGGTCTGCCCGGCCAGGCGCAGCAGGAAGTTGCCGCAGCCGCAACCCACGTCCAGCACCGTCGAGCCGGCGTCGACGCCCGCCTCGGTGGCGAGCAGGTCGGAGGTCCGGTCGGCGGCGGCGTGGTAGTCGGTGTCGGCGTCGTCGGCGAAGTAGCCGGTGTGCAGGACGCCCTCGCTGTCCCAGAAGCTGAGGTACGTCTGGGTGGTCTCGTCGAAGAACTCGGAGACGTCCCGCTCGGTGAAGGTGGGGCTGGTCGTGGACATCACGCACTCCTTCGTGCTGTGCCGCCGGTCGGCGTCGCCGCCACCGGTCCGGGGAAGGGTCAGGCGTAGGTGTCCTTGCGGACGCCGGTCATGTGTGGCAGCTCCGGGCCGGTGACGCTGGCGCCGCCGTCGAGCAGGTGCACGCCCGCGGTGACGAACGAGGCCCGCTCGCTGGCCAGGAACGCGGCCACGGCGGCGATCTCCCCGGGGTCGGCCAGCCGGCCCAGCGCGCTGTGGTGCCCCATGGCCGCGAGCCGCTCCTCGACGTCGCCGTCGCCGGCCAGCCGCGCGGCGGCCCGCTCCATCGGTGGGGTGCGCACCCCGCCGGGGGCGAGGACGTTGACGGTGATCCCGTCGCGGGCCACGTCGACGGCGAGGCCCTGGGCGAAGCGGACCAGCGCGGCCCGGGTCACCCCGGAGAGGACCAGCGGGCCGATCGGCACGCTCGCGGTCTCGGAGGCGACGAAGAGCAGCCGTCCCCAGCCTGCGGTGCGCAGGTGCGGCAGCGCCGCCAGGGCCAGCCCCACGGCCGGCAGCAACACCCGGTCGACGGCGGCCCGGTAGTCGGCCACCTCGAACAGCGCGGCCGTGCCGACCGGCGGGCTGCCGCCGCTGACCAGCAGGACGTGGGCCCCGCCGAGGTCGGCGGCCACCCCGTCCACCCAGCGGCGGGCCGCGTCGGTGTCGGTGACGTCCACGCTGGTGGCGTTAACCCGGCCGGCGGCCACCCCGGCCAGCTCCCGCTCGGCGGCGGCGAGCCGGTCCGGGTCGCGGCCGCAGATCGCCACGTGCGCGCCCTCGGCGGCGAACTCCTTCGCGCAGGCCAGCCCGATTCCGCTGGACCCGCCCGCGACGAGGACCACCCGTCCCTTGAGCCCGAGATCCACTCTCGTTACCTCCCTGATCCGTTGGTCGGTGACAGTCGGTCCGCCCCGCGCGGGGCGGACCGGTAGCCGTAGCGGGCGAACAGCGGCTGGGCCAGGGCCGTCGCGGCCAGCCGGTCCGCCCGGGACAGGGTGCTCCGCCAGGAGTCGTCGCGGTCCCGGATGACGGTGACCCCGGTGCGGAACCGGTCCGGGTTGCCGGTCACCGTGTGGTTGGTGTGCAGCTCGACGGTCCGTCCGCGCACCGGGTTGCCGGCCGGGTCGGCCCCGCAGAGCCGCAGCAGCGCGTCGACGGTGCCGGCCGGGTCGGCGGTGAACGACTCGTAGCGCAGCAGCGTCGACCGCTCGGGGAACCGCCGGGTGATCGCCGCCGAGGCCAGGTTGAACCCGTGCCAGTACGCGGTGCTGCGCGCCGCCGACATCGCGTAGACGTACTGCTTCGGCTCCCGCCAGGAGTGCGCCACCGCGCGCGGGTCGCGGACCAGGTGCACGTAGTACGGGGTGATCCCCGCGACGTACGGCAGCAGCGCGGCCTCGCCGGGGATCTTCGTGGTGTCCACGATGGTGTGCGCTCCGGTGCGCTCGGCGGCGGCCCGGTAGACCTCGCCCATCAGGTCGGCGTGCGCGCGGATCTCGTCGTCGTGCAGGCCCCGGCGCAGCACCCGCCAGGTGTGCCGGGTGCGTACCCGGGACCGCTGGCGGCCGATCACCGCCGCGGCGTGCGCGTCCGGCGTCATCCCCGCCGGGCGGCCGACCGGCAGCACCCGCGACCAGATGTCGCAGGCGGTCAGCGGGACGCCGCAGCCGCACAGGTCGTTGACGCCCCGGCCGGTGGAGTTCCCCCATAGGAAGTGCAGCTCGCCGACGTGGAAGAAGCCGGGCACCTCGTTGAGCACGTTGCCGATGATGGTGCTGCCGTTGCGGCACCAGCCGGTGACGCACAGGACGGTCAGGTCGCTCATGCCGCGCGGGCCTCCGTCTCTCGTCCTGCGGGCCGGTCGGTGCCGGGACCGGCCGCCGGGCGGCCGATCCACACCGCCAGCACCGCCGCCGCGACGGCGCAGGCCGCGCCGACGCCGAACACGGCGGGGTAGTCGAGGGTCGCCGCGACCAGGCCGGTCACCGGCCCCCACACGGCCAGCCCCAGGTCCCAGAACGAGGTGTACGCCCCGATCGCCGCCCCCTGCCGGGCCGGCTCGGCCCGGTTCATCACCATCAGCGCCAGCGACGGGTGCAGCAGGGAGAACCCGACGCCGGTGACCACGCCGCCGGCCACGGCGACGGGCAGGTTCGGGGCCACCGCGATGATCACCAGGCCGACCGCCTCGCCGGCCGCCGACCAGGCCGCCACCCGGCGCGGGCCGAGCTTGTCCGGCAGGTGGCCGATGACCAGGCGGGTGAGCGCGTACACGGCGCTGAAGCAGCTCAGCACCACCACGCCGGAGCCGATCCCGCGCGCGTCCAGGTGCAGCACGATGAACGCGGCCAGGCCGGCGTACCCGGCGGCGCCGAGGGCGAGCGCGGTGCCGGGCAGCAGCGCCGGGCGCAGCAGCAGCCCGCCACCGCCCTTCGCCGGTGCGGCGGCGGGATCCCGGGGCTGGACCGGGACCATGGCCACCAGCGCGGCGGCCAGCAGGGGAGCGGCGGCGGCGAGCGCCCAGACCGCCGTGAAGGAGACCTGCTGCAGGGTGGCGCCGAGGAAGGTACCGGCGGAGATGCCGCCCCACATGCTCATCCCGTACAGGCCGATGAGTTGGCCGCGGCGGTGGTGCGGGGCCAGCGCCACCGTCCACACCGCCCCGGCGGTGAACAGGGCGGCCTCGCCGGCGCCGAGCAGCAGCCGCACCGCCACCAGCACCGGAACGGTGAGCGGCAGGAAGTAGAGCAGCCCGCCGCAGGCCACCACGAGGGCGCCGGTGAGCATCACGGTGCGGTGGCCGTACCGGTCGGCCAGCGCACCGGCGACCGGCCGGACCAGCAGCGCGGTCACCGCGGTCACCGTGACGACCAGCCCGACCACCAGGTCCCCGGCGTCGTGCCGGTCGCGCAGGAACCCGGGCAGCACCGGGAGCACCGCGGTGAGGCCGAGGTAGCCGGCGAAGAGCCCGCCGAAGATGCCCACCAGGGCCGGGCGCGGCACGGCGCGGGTCGGAGCGGCCGTCATCGGCGCACCGGCTCCGCCGGCCCGGCCGACGCGGGTCCGGCGGGCACGGGGTGCTCGGCGGGCGCGGCGGCGGCCACCTTGCGGACCGCCCGCACCAGGTCGTCGCAGTCGTCGAGGGTCAGGCTGGACGACAGCGGCACGTCCACCGCCTCCCGCAGGTACCCGGCGGTGCGCGGCAGCATCGCCCGGATCTCGTCGAGGTCGTCGGTGTCGTACACGAACCGCCAGTTCCAGAACGCGCGGACGTTGAGGTCGTCGTCGGCGCCGATGTTGCGCGCGTCGACGCCCTCCCGGCACAGCGCGCGGGCGAACCAGCCGGCGTCGCCGCCGGGCACCCGGAACACGAACGCCTCACCGAGGTACGCCCCGGGGGCGACCGGCTGGCGGATCGCGATGCCCGGCAGGTCGGCCAGCGCGGCGGCGACGTACCCGTAGTTGCGGTGGAACAGCCGCAGCCGCTCCGGCAGCCGGGCCATCTCGGCGTGCAGCAGCGCGGCCCGGATCTCGTCCATCCGCAGGCTCAGCAGGGGCAGGTCCAGGCCGGTCAACGGCGCCTCGCCGTCGGGAAAGTGCCGCCGCAACCGCCCCTCGTACGCCCCTGACAGCGCCACCGCGCGGGCGTACAGTTCCCGGTCGTCGGTGACCAGGAAGCCGCCCTCGCCGCTGTTGAGCGCCTTGTCGGACTGGGTGCTGAACGCCCCGGCGGCCCCGAACGTGCCGAGCTTGCGGCCGTTGAGCTCGGCGCCCAGCGCCGGCACCGCGTCCTCGATCAGCGGCACCCCCATCTCGGTGGCGAACCGGGCCAGCGCCTCGGCGTCGGCGGCGAAGCCGCGCATGTGCACCACGAGGATCGCGCCGATCCGGGGGTCCCAGCGGCGCCGCAGGTCGTCGATGTCCATCCGCAGATCCTGGTCCACCTCGACCAGGAACGGCCGGCACCCGGCCATGACGATGGCGCTCGGCGTGGCGACGAAGGTGAACCCGGGGCAGGCGACCAGTGCGCCCGGGGGCACCCGCGCGGCCATGATGGCCAGGGCCAGGGCGGCGGTGCCGCTGGACACCGCGAGGGCGTGCCGGGTGCCGAAGAAGCGGCACAGCTCGTCCTCGAACCGGCCGCACTCCGTCTCGTGCTGCGGCCGGTGGTCGTAGCGGAAGTAGAGGTGGCTGCGGACGGCCCGGCAGGCCGCCTCCTCGTCCTCGGGATGGACGAAGACGGCGCCCTTGTCGTACGTGGGCCAGGGGGTGCGGCGGACCGGCGCGCCGCCGTGCAGGGCGAGGCGGTCCTCCGGTCGGTCGTGGCGCGCCGCCGGCAGTGGCCGGGGCGGCGCGGGAGCTTCGTCGTTCCCCTTCACCGGCTGGCTCCTCGCTCGTTGCTGGCGGGTGTTCCGATGGCGTATTTCCTGACTGGACGCCAACGGCGATCGCGCGTTCTGCGGATGCGGCGAATAAACCCACCTGACGTGGGGAAACGTCGTCTATCCGGAATCGCGATAATCGCCGTCCAGTGACAGCAATGATTGTCGTGGGGGTGCGGCGCGTCAACCCGTGCATTCTGCAATCTGCTTGCCCGGCGCGGCGGTGGGCGACCCGTCGTGACCGCCGGTTGCCGCCCTGCTGGGTCGACTGACCTGGGCGGCGCCTTGGGCTGGATCGATGCGTGTCGGGCGGCCTTCGGTCGCGGGGCCGATTGTCACCCTCCGTGCTTTTCCTCCGGCGAGTCGGATGGCCGATTCCCGCCACCCCCGATAACTACGAATTCCCTATCGGAAAAGCATCCTTTTGGTCTCCGTCGACCTGCGGCGCGTGCTCAAATCGGTCAACAGCCGTCAATGGCAATTTGTCCGAGCGGAACCGGAGATATGAGCTGCCGCTGCGGAATGGATTGCCGCTGACCTCGCCGAATGCGGCCCGGGTCGGCCTCCGTGGCCCGGGGCGACGGATCCTGCGGCCCGGCCGCTCCGCCCCGTGCGGGGCGACGACGGGGCGGCGGACGCGGGTCGCCCGGATGTTTTCCGCCGGGGGTATTTACTGTTAAGAATGTTTACTTTATGTTCATCGCATCCCCCTGGCGGGCGCGTTCCCCCAGCTCGGCGGTGCGCCGACGCCCGCTTCGACCCGAAGGAGCATTCGCATGCGTCGAACAGTCGTCCTTCCGCTCGCGTCGGTGGGCGCCGTCATCGCCTCGCTGGCCGTCGCGGTACCAGCGCAGGCACACGGGTACATCTCCGGTCCGCCGAGCCGGCAGGCGCTCTGCGCCCAGAACCGGGTGCCCGACTGCGGCCAGATCAAGTACGAGCCGCAGAGCGTCGAGGGCCCGAAAGGGCTGCGCAGCTGCCACGCCGGGATCAGCCAGTTCGCCGTCCTCAACGACGACTCCCGGAGCTGGCCGGCCACCTCGGTCGGCAGCTCGGCGACCTTCACCTGGACCAACACCGCCCGGCACGCCACCAGCAACTGGGAGTACTGGATCGGCGGCACCCGGGTCGCCGTGGTCAACGGGGGCGGGCAGCAGCCGGGCGCCACCGTCTCGCACACCGTCAACCTGGGCGGGTACTCGGGGCGGCAGAAGCTGCTCGCCATCTGGAACATCTCCGACACCGCCAACGCCTTCTACTCCTGCGTGGACCTCCAGATCGGCGGGGGCGGCAACCCGACGCCCACCCCCACCACGTCGCCGACGCGGACCCCCACGCCGACCCCGACCACGCCCGCTCCGACCACCCCGGCCCCGTCCGGCACCTGGACCGCCGGGCAGGCGTACCGGGCGGGTGACCAGGTCACCTACGGCGGCGCGACGTACCGGTGCACGCAGCCGCACACCGCCCTGCCCGGCTGGGAGCCGCCGAACGTGCCGGCGCTCTGGACCCGGCTCTGATCCGCCCCGGGTGTGGCCCGGTCCCGGGCCACACCCGCCCAGCACGGAGAAGCCACGGGTGTGGTCCGGTCCCGGGCCACACCCGCCGAGCACGGAAGGCCACGGCACCATGAGACCCGACGCAGTCCACGGCGTGCGCCGCCGCCTCGCGGCGCTCCCGCTCGCCGCGCTCCTCGCGGTCGCCGGCTGCGCCGCGCCCGCCGTCCCCGCTCCGGCCTCCGGCGGGACCGGCGCGCCGCCCGCCGCCGGGTCGGCCCGGCCCGACCCGGCGGACGTGCCGTTCCTGACGGCCATGGTGGCCCACCACGATCGGACCCGGGTGATCGCCGCCGAGGCGACGGGCCGGGTCACCGACGCCGAGCTGCGCACCCTGGTCGCCGCCGTCGACGCGACCGAGGCCGACGAGCTGGCCACCATGCGGCGCTGGCTGGCCGCCGCGACCCCGCCCGACGACGACGGGAACGCCGGGCACCACGCGCACCCCGGCGGGTCGCCGACCGCCGACGCGGACCTCGCCCGGCTGCGCTCCGCGCCCGCCGACCGGTTCGACGCCGTGCTCGTCGACGTGCTCACCGCCCACCAGCGCCGGGCCGCCGCGCTGGCCCGCGCGCACCGGCCGGCGGCGGTCGGCACCGGGGTACGCGACCTCGCCGACCGAATCGAACGGTCCCGGACCGCCCAGATCCAACTGATGTCCCGGCTGCCCACGACCCGGGCCGGCTGAGCGCGGGCCGCCGGAAGATCCACCAGGGGTACGCCCCGGACGGGTGCGGGCCGTGTACGGTCCCGGCCATGATCAGCGATGCGGGTGACGGTGGCGGCTCGGAAGCCGGCGCGTCCCGTGCGGGTACCGAGTCGACGCTGTTGGCGCAGACCATCGCCGCCGGGCAGGTGACGGCGCTGCGCCACGCCGTCGCCGCCGCGGCCGGCGCGGCCGGACTGGCCGGCGTGGCCCTGGACGACTTCGTGCTGGCGGTGCACGAGTTGGTCGCCAACGTCGTCCGGCACGGCGGGGGCAGCGGCGAACTACGACTGCGCCGCGACGGCGACCTGCTGACGTGCGAGATCACCGACGACGGCCCGGGCCTCGGCGACGTGCGGGTCGCGCTCCCCGCGCCGAACGAGGTCGGTCAGCGCGGCCTGTGGCTCGCCCAGCAGCTCACCGACGGCCTGGAGATCCGCGCCGACGGCCGGGGCACGACCGTCCGGGTCAGCGCCCGGCTGGCCACCCCGGCGGGCCCGGGGCGGTGACCACGCCCCCGCCCCGAACCTGCCCGGGCTGAGCCGCCGGAGGGCCACTGCTCACCGCCCGTACGCCGTCACGTGCATACTGGCCCGGTTTGCTGTCGTCGCCGTCGGGCCGTTCACCCGGCGGGTCGGTTCCGGGGGGTTGCGATGGTCGAGCGGTCGGCGGTACGACGTGGTGGTACGCCTCCCGGTCCGGCCGGGTCGGTGACCGACCCGGGCCTGCGGCAGCTGCTGGCGGGCCTGACCGCGGTGCGCGACGGCGACTTCGGCACCCGGCTGCCGGAGGACGGTGACGGCCTGCTCGGCGAGATCGCCACCGTGTTCAACGGCATGGTCGACCAGCTCTCGCTGTTCACCTCCGAGGTGACCCGGGTGGCCCGTGAGGTGGGCACCGAGGGCCAGCTCGGTGGCCAGGCCGAGGTGCCCGGGGTGTCGGGCACCTGGAAGGACCTCACCGACTCGGTGAACGCCATGGCCGGCAACCTCACCGACCAGGTGCGCGACATCGCCGAGGTGGCCACGGCGGTGGCCCGGGGCGACCTGTCGCAGAAGATCACCGTGGACGTCCGGGGCGAGATCCTGGAGCTGAAGGTGACCATCAACACGATGGTGGACCAGCTCTCGTCGTTCGCCGACGAGGTGACCCGGGTGGCCCGGGAGGTCGGCAGCGAGGGCCGGCTCGGCGGCCAGGCCGAGGTGCCCGGGGTGGCCGGCACCTGGCGCGACCTGACCGACTCGGTGAACTTCATGGCCGGCAACCTGACCAGCCAGGTGCGGAACATCGCCCAGGTCACCACGGCGGTGGCCCGGGGCGACCTGTCGCAGAAGATCACCGTGGACGCCCGGGGCGAGATCCTCGAACTCAAGAGCACCATCAACACGATGGTGGACCAGCTCTCGTCGTTCGCCGACGAGGTGACCCGGGTGGCCCGGGAGGTCGGCACCGACGGCCGGCTGGGCGGCCAGGCCCAGGTCAGCGGCGTCGCCGGGACGTGGCGGGACCTGACCGACTCGGTGAACTCGATGGCGGTCAACCTCACCGACCAGGTGCGCAGCATCGCCCAGGTGGCCACGGCGGTGGCCCGGGGCGACCTGTCGCAGAAGATCACCGTCACCGCGCACGGGGAGATCCTGGAGCTGAAGAACACCATCAACACGATGGTGGACCAGCTGTCGTCGTTCGCCGACGAGGTGACCCGGGTGGCCCGGGAGGTCGGCACGGAGGGTCGGCTCGGCGGCCAGGCCGACGTCAAGGGTGTCTCGGGCACCTGGAAGGACCTCACCGAGTCGGTGAACGTCATGGCCGACAACCTCACCGCCCAGGTCCGCAGCATCGCCGAGGTGACCACAGCCGTGGCCAAGGGCGACCTGACCCAGAAGATCCGGGTCGACGCCCGGGGCGAGATCCTGGCCCTCAAGGAGACCATCAACACGATGGTCGACCAGCTCTCCGCGTTCGCCGACGAGGTGACGCGGGTGGCCCGGGAGGTGGGCACGGAGGGTCGGCTCGGCGGTCAGGCCCGGGTTTCCAACGTCGGCGGCACCTGGAAGGACCTCACCGACAACGTCAACGAGATGGCGAACAACCTCACCAACCAGGTGCGCTCGATCGCCCTGGTCGCCACGGCGGTGGCCCAGGGCGACCTGAGCCGCAAGATCACGGTGGAGGCCAAGGGTGAGGTCGCCGTGCTCGCCCAGACCATCAACACCATGGTCGACACCCTCGGCGCGTTCGCCGACGAGGTGACGCGGGTGGCCCGGGAGGTGGGCACGGAGGGCCGGCTCGGCGGTCAGGCCCGGGTGCCCAACGTGGCCGGCACCTGGAAGGACCTCACCGACAACGTCAACTCGATGGCGAACAACCTCACCGGCCAGGTCCGCAACATCGCCCAGGTGACCACCGCCGTCGCCCAGGGCGACCTGACCCGGAAGATCGACGTCGACGCCCGCGGCGAGATCCTGGAGCTGAAGACGACCATCAACACGATGGTGGACCAGTTGTCGTCGTTCGCCGCCGAGGTGACCCGGGTGGCCCGGGAGGTGGGCAGCGAGGGCCGGCTCGGCGGCCAGGCCGAGGTGGAGGGCGTCTCCGGCACCTGGAAGCGGCTCACCGAGAACGTCAACGAGTTGGCCGGCAACCTCACCCGGCAGGTCCGGGCCATCGCCGAGGTGACCAGCGCGGTGGCCACCGGCGACCTGACCCGCTCGATCACCGTGGACGCCTCCGGCGAGGTGGCCGAGCTCAAGGACAACATCAACTCCATGGTGGAGTCGCTGCGCGAGACCACCCGGATGAACCAGGAGCAGGACTGGCTGAAGACCAACCTCGCCCGGATCTCCGGCCTGATGCAGGGCCACCGGGACCTGGAGGTGGTCGCCGGGCTGGTGATGGACGAGCTGGCCCCGCTGGTCTCCGCACAGCTCGGCACCTTCCTCCTGGTGGAGGAGACCGGGGACACCCCCACCCTGCGGGTGGTCGGCGGCTACGGCCACCGGGCCTCCGGCCGCCGGTACACCCTCGGCGAGTCCCTCGTCGGGCAGGCCGCGGTGAGCAAGCGGGCGATCGTGGTGGACGCCGTCCCGGCCGACTACGTCACCGTCTCCTCCAGCCTCGGCGCCGCCGCACCGCTGCACCTGGTGGTGCTCCCGATCCTGTTCGAGGACCAGGTGCTCGGCGTCATCGAGCTGGCCAGCATGAGCCGGTTCACCGAGGCGCACCGGGACTTCCTCGACCAGCTCATGGAGACCATCGGCGTCAACGTCAACACCATCGTCGCCAACGCCCGGACCGACGTGCTGCTCACCGAGTCGCAGCGCCTCGCCGCCGAGCTTCGGGCCCGCTCGGAGGAACTCCAGGCCCGCTCCGAGGAACTCCAGCGCTCCAACGCGGACCTGGAGGACAAGGCGGCGCTGCTGGCCCGGCAGAACCACGACATCGAGACCAAGAACTCCGAGATCGAGCAGGCCCGCCAGGAGCTGGAGGCCCGCGCCCAGCAGCTCGCGCTGGCCTCGAAGTACAAGTCGGAGTTCCTCGCCAACATGAGCCACGAGCTGCGTACCCCGCTGAACTCGCTGCTCATCCTGGCCCAACTGCTGGCCCAGAACCCGAACCGCAACCTGACCGCCAAGCAGGTCGAATACGCCACCGTCATCCACTCCGCCGGCACCGACCTGCTCCAACTGATCAACGACATCCTCGACCTGTCCAAGGTGGAGGCCGGCAAGATGGACATCAACCCGGAGACGTTCGAGCTGGGCGTGCTGCGCGACTACGTCGACGCCACGTTCCGCCCGCTGACCACGCCGCGCGGCCTGGCGTTGGAGATCAGCACCGCGCCGGACGTGCCGCAGCGGCTGCACACCGACGAGCAGCGGCTGCGGCAGGTGCTGCGCAACCTCGTCTCCAACGCCGTCAAGTTCACCGAGCACGGCCGGGTGGAACTGCGCATCGAGCGGGCCCGCCCGGAAGAGCTGCCCGAGCAGTTCACGCCGGGGGAGACGGTGCTGGCCTTCCGAGTCGTCGATACCGGCATCGGCATCGCCGAGCAGCACCTCACCGCGATCTTCGACGCCTTCCAGCAGGCCGACGGCACCACCAGCCGCCGGTACGGCGGGACCGGGCTGGGTCTGTCGATCAGCCGGGAGATCGCCCACCTGCTGGGCGGCCGGATCACCGCGCGCAGCGTCCTCGGGCGGGGCAGCACGTTCACCCTCTACCTGCCGGCCACCGTGCCCGGTTCGGCCGTACCCACCGGCGTGTTGGCCCCGGCCGGCCCCCCGATGTCCCTCGCCGCCCTGGTCGCGCGCGACCTCGCCGCCGTGTCCGGCCCGTTCGGGCTGCCGACCGGCCCGCCCCCGGCGGACGAGCGGCGCGTCCTCGTCCTCGAACACCACGACAAGGGGCTGCTGACCATGCTGGTCCACGGCGTCGCGGCCGGGCTGGCCGACGGCCTCCCACCGGTCGAGGTGACGACCGTCCTGGACGCCCCCTCGGCGCTGGAGGCCGTGGCCGGCCGCCGGCACCGCTGCCTCGTGGTCCACCTGGACCTGCCGGACGACAGCGGCACCGTGCTGCTCAGGGCGCTGCACGACGACGCCGTGAACGGCGGCGTGCCGGTGCTGGCATATCACGCGCGACCGCTGGCACCCGGGCAGGAGGCCCTGCTCCGGGCGACGGCCGGGGGCCGCCCCCTGGAGATCGTCGCCAGCCTGGACGACCTGCGCGAGCGGATCGCCCTGCACCTGTCGGTGGACGTACCCGAGCGGGTGGTGCCGCTGGGCCGGCCGGCCCAGGAGGCCGACGCGCCCTGGGCCGGCGTCGCCGGACTGGCCGGGCGCAAGGTCCTGGTGGTCGACGACGACGCCCGCAACGTCTTCGCCCTGACCAACATCCTCGAGCTGCACGGGCTCGACGTGGTGTACGCCGAGAACGGCCGCAAGGGCATCGAGACCCTGATGCGCCACGACGACATCGACCTGGTGCTGATGGACGTGATGATGCCGGAGATGGACGGGTACACAGCCACCGCCGCCATCCGGGCGATGCCGCGCTACGCCGACCTGCCGATCATCGCCGTGACCGCCAAGGCGATGCACGGTGACCGGGAGAAGAGCATCACCTCCGGAGCCAGCGACTACGTCACCAAGCCGGTGGACGCCGAGGACCTGTTGCACTGCATCCACCGCTGGCTCGACACCTGACCCCCGACCCGACCCCGTCCGTACGTTGACCCGCGGTCGGCCGGACCGACGGTGTTCCGCCGGCCGCAGGGGTCGACCCGCCTTACCTCACGGTGGCCCGGTTCGCCGCCCTGCGCGGTCATCTTCCGGCCGGGGTGACCGACCGGCTCGCCCGGCAGGACCGGGCCGGCCGGGGGATGCGTGGGGGTGACGGCATCGTTACGATGTGTCGACGTCATCGAGGAGGAGGGCTGTCCGCGTGCGTTGTCCCGCTGTCCGCTCCGCGCCGGCCGTGGTGACCGCGTCGGCGCGCCGCGTCGGCGTCTCCCCGGTCACGGGGGCGGCCCGGATCGTACGGCGGATCGCGCTGCTGCTGGCCGCTACGGGTGCCGGAATCGTCGCGGCCGTGCTGCTCGCCGGCCCGGCCGCCGCGCACGACGGCGGCCGGCCTCCGGCTGCTGCGCACCCCGGCGGGCCGCCCCGATCGGCCGGCCCGCTGGCCGGTGTCCTCGACGGCATCCTGCCCACCCGCGCCGACCACGCCCGGACCGCCGATCCCCACCATGGCGACCCCGCCCGGGGCCACTCCGACGGCGGTCGGCCCGGCACCTCCCGTCCGGGCCGCCTCGTCGCCCGGCCCACCGTGCCACTGCCGATGGCGACGTCGCGTCCGCCGGCAACTCCTCGTCCGGCGGAGCCCGACGCCTCCGACCCGACCCGGCCCGCGTCGCCCGACGCCTCCGGCCCGGCTCGGCCCGCGTCGCCTGACGCCCGTCCCGGGTCCGCCGAGCCGTCGCGGCCCCAGGCCCGTCCCGGGTCCGGTGCGGCGTCGGTGCCCGAGACGCGTCCCGGGTCCGGTGCGGCGTCGACGGCCGGCGCCGGAGCGGCCCGGCCGGACTTCCGCCTGCCGGTGCCCGTCGGGAGCCTCACGACCGCCCTGGCCGGGCTGGTCACCGCCCCCGTCACGGGGGCGGCGAAGCAGGTCCTGCCCCCGGTTCTGGTGCTGGTCGACGAGCTGCTCACCCCGCTGCTGCCGGCGCTGCCGGCGCTGCCGGGTCTGCCGGGTCTGCCGGCGCTGCCGGGTTTGCCGGCCGACCCGGCGGGCCCACCCGGGCCCGCGACCCCACCGGCCGGTCCCGCGCCCTCCCCCGGCGGGCCGGTCGAGCCCGGAGCGCCGTCGTCCCCCATCCCCGCCCCTGTTCCCGCCACGCCGTCGCCTGGCCTGGTCGGCGGCGTGTCCTCCGGGCTGGCCATGGCGTCGGCGTCGCCGACCGGGTGGACGGCCGGTCCGGCCGTCCCCGGCGCGGCCCGGGCTGCCTCGGGGCAGGTCGGTACGGTGGCCGAGGCGCAGCCGTCGGGCGGGCCCGGCCGGTCGGTGCCGGCCACCGAGCGCGCCGACGACGCCCGTGCCACCTCCGGGCCCGTGCCCGCCTCGGCCGACGACGCCCGCTGGCCGTCGTACGCCGGTGGCCGGGAGCGCACCACGCGCTCGTCGGTCCCGGTCGACGGCCGTGCCCCGGCGGTGACCGTCCGCCCCGGCTGAGCCTGCGGCCCGGCCCGTCCCGCGGTCGCCGGCCTCCTGCCGTGCCGACCGCCCGACGTGGCCCACCGTGGCCCGTGAGCACCCGTCGTGGTGCCGCTCCGGGCCGACGCTGTCCGTTCCCGCGCGCACCGTACCCGTCCCCGGCATCGAGCCGGGTGGTCCGGGCGGCGCGACGCGTACCCGAGATCGGAGATACGTGGTGATCCACGTCGTCGTGGCCGAGGACATGGGACTGCTGCGCAGCGCGCTGTGCGCCGCGCTGTCGAACGAGGAGGACATCGAGGTCGTCGCCGATGCCGCCGGCATCGGGGAGTTGTGGGGGGTGTTGCGCCGGGAGCACCCCGAGGTGTTGGTGCTGGAGCTGAAGCCGGAGGTACCCGAGTCGGCATGGGTGGTGGCGAAGGTGGCCGCCGAGGCCCCGGGAACGGCCGTGCTGGCGATAAGCCACCGCTGGAGCCCGCCGCTGGTCGAGGCGGCTCTGGCGGCCGGCGCGCGCGGCCTGGTCAGCAAGAACGCCGGACTGTCGGAGCTGGTGCGCGCGGTCCGGACGACCGCCGCCGGTGAGCGGGTCATCGACCCGGCCGCCGCGGTGGCCGTGCTGAGCCCGCCGGTCAACCCGCTGACCCGCCGGGAGCTGGAGGTGCTGCGGGTGGCGGCCGAGGGCCTGCCGCTCAAGGAGATCGCCCGTCGGCTCTTCCTGGCCCATGGGACGGTGCGCAACCACTTGTCGGCCATCCTGCACAAGACCGGTGCCCGCAACCGGATGGAGGCCGTCCGACTGGCGCAACGGGACGGCTGGCTGTAGCCGTCGCGGGCGGGCCCGGCACGGTGCGTGCCCGGGTCCGCCCGCTCACCGAGCGGACCCGTCAGTAACGTGTTTGAATATTGACTGTCTGTGATCAATGGAGCTGTTCGGGAGAGGTCCGTCGTGATCCGTACCCTGCTCGCCCTGGACGGTGCCTTGGTTCGGGGCGCGTTGTCGCTCGTTCTCGCCGCCGAAGAGGACATCCACGTGGTGGCGGAGGTGGGCCGGGGCGACGCGGTCGGCCAGGCGGTCCGCGTCGGCCGGCCGGACGTCGCGGTGGTGGACTTCGACCTGATCACCGAAGGCGCGGCGACAGAGCGGTGCCCCCTGCTGGTGCTCGCCGACCCCCGCCGGGCCCGGGGCCTGTACGGCGTGTTCTCCCCGGGTCGGACGGTCGGCATCCTGGCCAGCGACGTGGCCCCGCACCGGGTGGTCGACGGGATCCGGCGGCTCGCCCGGCGCGAGTCGGTGGTGGACGCCGAGCTGGTGCTGGCGGCGCTCGGCGCCGACAGCCCGTTGACCGAACGGGAGACCGAGGTGCTGCGGTTGACCGCCGCCGGCGCCCCGGTCGCCGAGGTGGCCGGGTCGCTGCGGCTCTCGCACGGTACCGTCCGCAACCACCTCGGGCGGATCGCCCGCAAGACCGGGGCCCGGACCCGGGTCGAGGCGGTCCGGGTGGCCCGCGAGTCCGGCTGGATCTGACCCGAGACTGCCCCGTGATCCGCCGTGGAGGCGCGGCGGCTCACGGAGCCGAGCCGAGCGGAGCAGCGGGGCGGGGCGGGCGCGGCGGCGGGGCGGGTGCGTCAGCCCTGCCGGGCCGGTGCCGGCGTGGGCCGGTCGTCCCAGTGCCCGACGAGCTCCCGGTAGGCCGCCGACCGGGCCAGCAACTCCTCGTGCGTGCCGGCCACCGGCCGCTCGCCGTCGACCACGAGCACCCGGCGGGCCCGGACGGCGGAGCTGATCCGGTGCGCGATCACCACCAGGGTGCCGGGCCGGCGGGCGAACGCGTCCTCCACCGTCGCCTCGGCCGCCGGGTCCAGGTGACAGGTTGCCTCGTCGAGGATCACCAGCGGGGCGGGGGACAGGTACGCCCGCACCGCGGCGACGAGTTGCCGCTCGCCGGCGGAGAGCGCGCCGGGCGTCACCGCCCCGTCCAGCCCGCCGAGCCGGGCTGCCAGCGCCCCGGCCCCGAGGGCGTCGACGGCGTCCGACATGGTGCCGCCGTCTGCCTCCGGGCGCAGGTAGCGCAGGTTGTCGGCGAGTGAGCCGGTGAAGACGTACGCCTCCTGCGGCACCAGCACCCGCAGCCGGGCCAGCGCGGCCGGCGGGGCGCCGGCCACCGGAACCCCGCCCAGGAGCACCGTGCCGGCCTGCGGGGCGAGCAGGCCGGACAGCAGCGCGGCCAGGGTGGACTTGCCCGCCCCGCTCGCCCCGACCACGGCGAGGTGCTCCCCGGCGGGCAGGCTCAGGGTGACGTCCGCCAGCACCGGCCGGGCCGCCGCGCCGTAGCGGAAGGTCAGCCCGCGCACCCGCACGGCCGGTTCGGTGCCGCCCGGCCCGGCCGGCGGGCCCGGGTCCGGCGCTCCCGGTGCCTGCTCGTCCGGACGGCCGGCCGGCGCGGCGCCGCGCTGGGAGTCGGGCTCGTCCGTGGGGTCCGGGCAGGTCCGCAGGATGCGGTCCAGGGTGACCACGTAGCGCAGACCGCCGCCGCCGAGGCCCTGCACCAGGGCGTGCAGGGCGGGCTGCAGGCCGGTGGAGACGTAGATCAGCGCGCCGAGCAACGCGCCGGCGGTCAGGCCCCGGTCCACCAGCCGGGGCGCGGCCAGCAGCAGCACCGCCAGCGGCAGCCAGCCGCCCACGCCGAGGCTGAGGCTGCGCACGGCGGACATCCGGCTCAGGACGCGCTCGGCGACGGCCTGGTCCGCCACCCGCCGGCCCACGTCGGCGACGACCCGCCCGGCCGCCCCGCACGCCCGCACGTCCCGGTGCCCGGACAGCGCGGACGCGCCGGCCCGGCCCAGCTCCTCGCCGGCGCGGACGTACCGGCGCTGCTGCCCGGCCATCGCCGGCAGCGCACCGAGGAACACGGCCAGCCCGGCGACCAGGGGCGCGGCCACCAGCGCCGCGACCACCGGGTCCAGGGCGACCAGCCCCAGCAGGGCCGCCCCGGCGGCGAACAGGAAGCCCCGGGTCACCATCAGCAGGCCGGCGAAGGTGTCCCGGACCAGCTCCACCTGGTGGGTCAGCCGGGCCGCCGCGGCGCTGTCCGCGCGTCCGCCGGGCCGGGTGGCGTCCCGCAGGGCCGCCCGGACCACCCGGGCGGCGAGGTCGTCCCGGAACGGCTCGACCACCGCGCCGAGGCTCCGGTACGTCCTGCCGGTCGCCACCGCGCCGATGAGCACCGCCCCGGCGAGCAGCCCCAGCCAGCCCAGGCCCACGCCCGGCCGGCCGGCCAGGAAGCCCGCGTCGACCGCCCGCGCGACCAGCGCGCCGGAGAGCAGCGCCGGCAACGCCTCGACGACCGACCAACCGGCGAGCCGCGCCACGACCGGCCGGCGGGCCCGCAGCGCCGCCCAGGTGACCTGCCGCACCCCGGGGCGGGGCGCGCCCGGATCGATCCGGCGTCCCCGGTGGCTGGTACCGAGTCCCCGGCGGCTCATCCGCCGTGCCCGTCGGCGTGGAAGACCGCCCGGTAAGCCGGGTCCGCCCAGAGCCGCCGGTGCGGGGCGAGGGCGCGCAGCCGGCCGTCGTCGAGCCAGGCGACCAGGTCCGCGCCCGCCGCCGTGGCGACCCGGTGGGTGACCACCAGCCGGGTCCGCTCGCCCGGCTGCCCCGCCACCGCCCGGGCGATCCGGTGTTCGGTGACGGTGTCCAGGCTGGATGTGGCGTCGTCGAGGATCAGCAGCCGGTCGGCCGCGGCGAAGGCCCGGGCCAGCCCGAGCCGCTGGGCCTCGCCGCCGGACAGCGGCGTGTCAACCAGCGGGGTGCGGAAACCCGCCGGCAGCCGGTCGACGACGTCGGCGACCGCCGCCGTCTCTGCGGCCCGCCGTACGGCGGGGGTGGCTGGGGAGCCATCGGCTGGCGGCGCGGCCCCGTCCGGGGGCAGGGCCAGCCCGATCGCGTCGTGCACGGTCGCACCGACCAGCGCCGGCCGGTCGAAGGCGTACCCGACGGCCCGGCGCAGGGCGTCCGGGCGCAGCCGGGGCAGCGGCACCCCGTCGAGGCTCACCTCGCCGGCGTCCGGGTCGTGCAGCCGTCCGGCGACGGCGGCGAGGACGGACTTGCCGGCGCCGGACGGTCCGACCACGGCCACCGTGGCCCCGGCCGGGACGGTCAGGTCGACGCCGTCGAGGACGGGCCGGCCGTCGTCGGCGTACACGCTCACCGAACTCAGCCGCAGCGCCCCACGGCCCGGCGGCAGCGGCCGGTCGCCGTCGGCCGGCACCGGGTACGCCAGCAGCTCGGCGACCCGGGCCGCTCCGGAGCGGCTGCGCACCAGGCGGTTCAGGGTGGCCAGCACCGCGCCCAGACCGGCGCCGGTGGCCGCGTAGCGGACCGCCGAGACGAGCTGGCCGGGGGTGAGCCAGCCGGCGGTCAGCGCGTACCCGCCGACGGCGACCACGCTCAGTTGCAGCAGTGGCGCCACGGCGGCGGTGCGGGCGCTGGCCCGGGCCAGCAGCTCCCAGCCGCGCCGGCCGTACCCGCGAAGCTCCGGCAGTGCGGCGAGGATCCGCACCTCCTCCCGGCCGCGGGTCGCGGCGGCGGCGATGGTCCGGGCGCCGGCCAGGGACTCCAGCAGCCGGCCGGCGATCGAGTTCAGGGCCTTCTGGTAGCCGGCGGTGGCCGCCGAGGCATCGGTGACGAACGCGCGCATCAGCCCGGCCAGCAGCACGAGCCCGGCGAGCAGGGTGACCCCGAGCACCGGCTCGATCAGGGTGAGCGCGACGACGCTGCCGAGCGGGGGGAGCACCGCGATCGCGCCGAGCACGACGGCGGTGCCGGCCTGACCGGCGTCGGCGGCCTGCCCGACCAGCCGGCCGACCAGGTCGCCGACCGGGTGCCGGCGGGCGGTGCGCACGTCGAGGGCGAACAGGTGCCGCAGCAGGCGCGTCCGGATCCGGGCGGTGGCGCGGGCGGCGCCGTACCCGCTGGCCAGGTCGCCGAGGGTGTCGGTGGCGACCAGGACGACGACCAGGGCGCAGGCGGCGGCCGGCCACCACCGGGTGCCGCCGGTCAGCGCCGCGTCGACGGCGAGGCCGAGCACCGCCGGCAGCAGCAGCTCGGCGACGGCGCCGGTCAGTGTGACCGCAGCCAGCGCGGCCGTCCATCCCCCGGCGTCGCGGACCACCCGCCGCAACAGCCCGTCGCCCGTGCGCATCGGTTCCCCCTCGAACGGCGGGCGGCCCCGGGTGGACTTGTTCTGTCCACCCGGGGCGCCGCGGATCGACCCGGTCAGTTGCAGGTGGTGATGGAGAGCGAGCTGTCGCCGCAGAGCAGCAGGCTCGCGCTGGAGCCGCCGCCGGTGCGGTCGGCCGGGGCCATTTCGAGGCCCTGGAGGTCCAGGAGCGCCATGTCGAATCACCTCCATCCGTGGTGGGTGCGGTGTGGTCGGTGCGGTGGGTGCGGTGCGGTCAGTTGCAGGTGGTGATGGAGAGCGAGCTGTCGCCGCAGAGCAGCAGGCTCGCGCTGGAGCCGCCGCCGCCGGTGCGGTCGGCCGGGGCCATCTCGAGGCCCTGGAGGTCGAGGAGCGCCATGTTGAATCATCTCCTTGCGTGGTGGGTGCGGTGCGGTCAGTTGCAGGTGGTGATGGAGAGCGAGCTGTCGCCGCAGAGCAGCAGGCTCGCGCTGGAGCCGCCGCCGCCGGTGCGGTCGGCCGGGGCCATCTCGAGGCCCTGGAGGTCGAGGAGCGCCATGTCAAATCACCTCCTTCCGTGGTGGGTGCGGTCAGGGTGGCCCTCGCCGAGGCGAGGGAGTCTCGGCGCGCCGGCCAGCGGCGCGAGGAAGGGCAGGTCCACCGGCTCGTCGTGCCGCGCGGCGGCCAGCGCGAGCAGCACCCCGGCGGAGCCGGTGCCCAGGTCCATGGACAGCCGCAGGAGCTGCTCGCCGGGGAAGGCGGTGCCGCCGCCGTACGGCAGGGCGTGCCAGGCGAGGCGGCGCAACTGCGCGTCCAGCTCGCGGCGCTGCACCGGGTCGTCGGTCAGGGTGGCCAGGTACGCGATGATCCCGGCCCGCCCGGCGAAGAGGCCGGACTGGGCGTAGAACGGGGACCGGGCTGCGCGGCGTACCCCGGCGCTCGCCTCGGCGAACCGCTCGTCGGCGCGGTGGCGCAGGTACTGGTCCAGCACCAGCCCGATGCCGACGCCGCCCTGCCCGAGGTACGGCATGGTCCGCCAGCCCTCGTTGACCTCCAGCGCGCCGTTCGGGCGCACCACACACCGGCGCAGGTCCTGGCGCAGCGCGGTGGCCGCGTGATCCAGCAGGGCCTCCTCGCCGGTCAGCTCGTGCAGCCGTAGCAGCAGCAGCGCCGGCCCGGTACGACCGCGCAGCAGGCCCGCGTACGGGTTGCGTCCGCCGCTGATGTCCGGGCCGGGATCGTCGGCGAGCCGTTCGACGACGGCCGCCGTCATTTTGTCGGCGGCGTCGCGCAGCCCGGTCTCCCCGGTGCGCCCGGCCAGCTCGGCGAGGTTCAGTGCGATCCCGGACAGGCCGCTGGCCAGGCTCAGGTCCAGCTCGGCCCAGGGCTGGCGCAGGCAGATGTCGAGCACGTCGAGGGCGTCGGACCGGCGGTCCAGGTGCTCCAGCGCGTACGCCACCCCGTGCAGGCCGTCGTAGAAGCCCAACCGGGTGCCGGACGCGGGGGCGGTGGCCCGCCGCACCAGCCAGTCCTCGTACTCGGGTCGGCGGCCCGCGCCGCTGACGGCCAGGGCGTGCAGCACCCCGGCGGCGCCGTGGGCGAGGTTGAGCCCGCCGGTGTGGAACTGCGCGATGTCGCCGGGGAAGAGCCGGTCGTCGCGGTCCGGGGTGGCGCTGGCGAGGATGGCGGTGGCGATCCGCCGTCGCACGTCGGGCCAGTCGCCGTCGAGGTCGTACCGGCGCGGGTCGGCGGCGGGCGCGGAGGTCCCGGCACCGGCCTCTCGGCCGGGAGCGGTGGGCGCGGCGGTCCCGGTGATCTCGGCGACCGCCTCGGCCAGCCACGGTCGGGGGACCGGGAAGCTCTCGGCGATCACGTCGGCCAGGTGCGCGGCCTTGTCCGGGGCGATCCGGACGAGCTGGGTCAGCGGGAGGAACAGCGCCAGGCGCAGGCAGGCCAGGGCGTACCGGTCGACTGCCGGGCCGGTCCGGTCGCCGGGCGCGGCGAACCCCTGGTTGCGCAGTCCCGGCCGGCGGTGCCCCTCGATCGGCGCGGTGACCTCGAAGTCGACCAGTGCCACCCGGTCGTCGGGGCGGACCATGATGTTGAACAGGTGCAGGTCGCCGTAGACCAGGCCGCGCTCGTGGATCGCGGCGACGATCGCCTCGACCTGCGTCAGGACGTCCCGCGCCCAGTCGGCGTACGCCGCCCGGTCTGCCTCGGTGGCGTCGGCGTCGATCAGCGGGTACCGGTCGACGACGACCTTGTTCAGCGCCCGGCCCTCTATGAACTCCAGGGCCAGGAAGCGGTGCTCGCCGAGGGCGAACTCGTCGTGCACGGCGGGCACCTGGGGCAGGTCGGCGAGCCGGCGCAGTGCGGTGGCCTCCCGCTCCAGCCGGGCCACCGCGTCGATGCCGTCGGCGTCCAGGCCGGCGTGCGGGCGGGCCTCCTTGAGCACCACCTCGGTGTCGGTGCGCAGGTCCCGGCCCACGTACAGGCCCCCGCCGTTGGAGAAGTGGATGACCTTCTCGATCCGGTACGGCACCTCGGTGGTGCTGGTGGCGCCGCGAGCGGCCAGGTGCGGGGCGAGGAAGTCCGGCAGGGTGACCCAGTCCGGGAGGTGGAACACGGGGTCGCGGCGGTCGGGCACCAGCGTGCCGGTGCCGTCGGCGATCGCGGGGACCACCTGCCCGTCCGGGGAGAGGCAGTAGCAGCGGGCGAAGCCGCCGTAGCGCACGTGGACCGGGCCGGCGCCGTAGCGCAGGTCGCTGAGGATGTACGGCCCGTCCTCGCCGCCCAGCAGCGCGTCGAGCTCCTTGCAGGCCAGCTCCAGCTCGGCGGTGTCCCGGGGGTAGATGGTGACGAACTTGCCGCTGGCCGAGCGGGACGCGTACTTGGAGTTGCGCAGCAGCAGGGTGCGCGGGCCGCGCAGGAACTTGAACGACAGCCCGCGCGGCACGCAGTACGCCCACACGGCGTCGAGCACCCGCTCGGCGTTGGCCAGGGTGGCCGACACGTGGATCTTCCAGCCCTGCTGCGGCAGCGAGCCGCCCTCCGGGGCGTGGATCAGCCAGTCGTCGAGCGACTCACGGCGCCAGCCCGCCGGCACGTCCCGCTCGGCGGCGGCGAAGGCCGGCTGCGCGACCGCGCTGCCGAGCGAGTCGTAGAAGAGCCGGTCAGCGGCGCAGTAGTTGTCGTAGCGCTCGTCCACCGTGGCCCCCTCCGCGATCCCGGCCGGTTCCGTTCTCCGGCGTTGAATCGAGTTTCGTGGAGGTGGCCGCCCGAACCCAGTGCCCTAAGTCACGAAGCAGAATGCGTGTTACACGGGTCGGGGGTGACAAAAGTCAGCGCGAGGCCGTGTGATCTGGAAGGAAACCGCCGGGGCCGGGGCGGAGAAATTTCAGGGCCGCGAGAAGACTAATCGGCCGACGCCCCTGCGGGCGTCGGCCGATCAGGTGGGACGGCGGTGACGATCAGTCAGTGTGCCGCTGCGCCCGGTACCGGGCGATCAGGGCGCGGGTGGACGAGTCCAGCCCGGACAGGTCGGCCTCGTCCCCGGTGAGCAGCGGCGCGAGCTGGTTGGCCATCACCTTGCCCAGCTCCACGCCCCACTGGTCGAACGGGTTGATGTCCCAGATCGCGCCCTCGGTGAACACGATGTGCTCGTACAGCGCGATGAGCTGGCCGAGCACCGCCGGGGTCAGCTCGGCGGCGGTGATCGAGGTGGTCGGGTGGTTGCCCGGCATCACCTTGTGCGGCGCCAGTTCGGCCGGCGTGCCCTCCGCCTCGACCTGCTCCCGGGTCCGGCCGAACGCCAGCGCGGCGGTCTGCGCGAAGAAGTTCGACATGAACAGGTCGTGCATGTCGTCCAGGTCGTGCCGGGGGCGGCTGAACCCGATGAAGTCCGCCGGCACCAGCCGGGTGCCCTGATGGATCAGCTGGTAGAAGGCGTGCTGGCCGTTGGTGCCCGGCTCGCCCCAGAAGATCTCCCCGGTGTCGTACGACACCGGCGTGCCGTCCAGGGTCACCGACTTGCCGTTGCTCTCCATGGTGAGCTGCTGCAGGTACGCCGGGAAGCGGTTCAGGTACTGCGAGTACGGCAGCACCGCGTGGGTCTGCGCGCCGAGGAAGTTCGTGTACCACACGTTGAGCAGCCCGAGCAGCGCCGGCACGTTGCGCTCCACCGGTGTGGTCCGGAAGTGCTCGTCGACGGCGTGGTAGCCGCCCAGCAGCTCGCGGAAGCGCTCCGGCCCGACCGCCAGCATCACCGACAGCCCGACGGCCGAGGGCAGCGAGTACCGGCCGCCCACCCAGTCCCAGAAGCCGAACATGTTCTCCGGGTCGATGCCGAAGTCCCGCACCCGATCGGCGTTGGTGCTCACCGCGACGAAGTGCCGGGCCACGGCCGACTCGTCGCCGCCGAGGCCGGCCAGCAGCCAGTCGCGCGCCTGCCGGGCGTTGGCCAGGGTCTCCTGGGTGGAGAACGTCTTCGACACCACCACGAACAGGGTGCTCGCCGGGTCCAGGTCGGCGGTCGCCTCGGCGATGTCGGTGGGGTCGATGTTGGAGACGAACCGGCAGGAGATCCCGGCGTCCCGGTACGCCTTCAGCGCCTCGTACGCCATGACCGGCCCGAGGTCGGAGCCGCCGATGCCGATGTTGACCACCGTGCGGATCCGCCCGCCGGTGTGCCCGACCCACTGCCCGGAGCGGACCCGGTCGGCGAACGCGCCCATCCGGTCCAGCACCTCGTGCACGTCGGCCACCACGTCCCGGCCGTCCACGCTCAGCGAGGCGTCCCGCGGCCGGCGCAGCGCGGTGTGCAGCACTGCCCGGTCCTCCGTGGCGTTGATGGGCGCGCCCGAGAACATCGCGGCGATCCGGTCGGTCAGTCGGGCCCGCCGCGCCAGGGCGGCGAGCAGGGTGAGCGTCTCGTCGGTGACGAGGTTCTTGCTCCAGTCGACGTGCAGGTCCGCCACCTCACCGGCGAGGCGTTCACCCCGGTCCGGGTCGGCGGCGAACAGGTCGCGCAGGTGCGCGTCCCGGGCCTTCTCCGCGTGCGCCGCCAGCGCCCGCCACTCGTCGGTGGTGGTGATCTCCTCGGCCATTCTCCGGCTCTCCTCCCGCACCTGCTCAACCGTTGCGCGGCCGTCACCGTACTGTGCGTGCCGGCCCGCCCGGGCCAGATTGCCACCAGCCGGGACGTGTCGCACCCCGGGCCGACTCAGGCCACCCGGGCGATGCCCCGGCCGGCGGGTCGGCACCGCGCCGGGACGCAGGGCGTACTGGCCCGCATCGGCGCGCCGGTCCTCCCCCGGGGGCCCGCGTTTCCTGTCGTACCCCTGAGGCAAGATCTTTCTCAGGACGCGGCGCCCGGTGGGGCCCGGTTCCGGCGGGTCGTCGCGCCCGTCACCCCCATTTGTCGTGCGCCGGCCCGTCGTCGGCGCGGAGTCGGTGCGCCCGCGGGCGCACCGGGTGCGGAGGTCGTAGGTGCTGGAGACGGAGCACGTCCCGTGGGAGCGGCGCAGCCTCGCGCCGGTGCTGCCCGCGGTGCGTCCCCGCAAGCTGGCGAAGGTCCCCTTCGTCGAGCTGGCGGACGGCCGGTTGCAGGGGGTGGTGTCCAGCGGTTCCGACATCGAGCGGGTCTACGTCTCCTCGATCGCGGCCGGCAGCCACGGCTTCAACTGCTCCACCAACAACAACCGGCCCTGCGGTGGCCTGCGCGGCGCGCCCTGCAAGCACCTGCACGCCCTGCTCGACGAGGCCGTCCTCCAGTACGGGGTCGAGCGCGTCGGCCGGTACCTGCGCATCGACGTCACCGACGGGGTGCAGACCGGTGCCGACCTGGCCCGCCGGCTCGACGGCCACCACGAGCCGACCCCGGCGGCGGTGGTGTTCAGCCGGTTCCTGCGCCACCTGGCCTACCTGGAACTGCCGGCCGCCGACGGCCCGCTGCCCGAGCTGCACTGGTTCCCGGCGACCGGGGCGGGCCGCTGATGCGCGGGGCCCAGCTCACCGCGCTGCGCGACGCCGCGCCGGCCGGCCTCGCCCCGGCCCTGGACCTGGTCGCCGGCCTCGACGACGCGCTCGTCGCCGGCCTGGCCCGGGTGGGCGAGGCGCAGGCCGCCGCGCTCGGCGACCTCGTCGCCGCCCTGGCCGCCACCCCGCTCGGCGACCGGGTCGCCGAGGCGGTCGCCAAGCTCACCGCCGGGTCGCCGGCCGACGAGCACCTGGCCGCCCTGGCCGGGGCGCGCACCGCCCTGCTCGGCGCGGCGCACGACGCCCTGCTCGCCGGGGCCGACGCCGCCCTCGGCCGGGAACGCGCCGCGCAGCCGACCCCGCCCACCGGCCCGCCGCCCGCCGAGGCGGCGGCCCCGCTGTCCGCCGCCCGGTCCTGGCTGACCGAGCTGGCCATCACCGGCTGGCGCGGCGTCGACCACGACCTGGTCGCGGCCGGCAGCCGGCCGATCGAGGCGATCCTCGCCGTCCCGGCGCTGCGTCGGCTGGCCGTCCTCCTCGACGGCCTGGCCGCCGAGCTGCGCGCGTCCTGCCCGGTCGCCACGATGCCGGCCGTGCCGGCCCGCCGCTGGGCCGACCTGTGGGCCCGCGCCGTGCTGCTCGCCCAGGAGGCCGCCGGCGTCCCCGACCCGTCCGCCGCCGGCGTCGAGACCGTCTCCGGGCGGCTGCTGGTGCTCGGCGTCGACGTGCACGAGCACGCCACCGCCGTCCAGGTGCAGGCACACGCCGTCCTCGAACCGGCCGACGGCGGCCCGGCCCGCCTCGTGCGCACCGGCGTCGCCGCCGCCAAGGTCGACACCATCGTCGGGCCGGCGCTGTGGCGGCTGCTCACCGACCACCCGGTCCTGCTGGGCGCGCTCGCCGAGCACCGCAGCCTGGAGGTGACCGACCTTCCGCTGGCCGGCGGCGACCTGTGGTGGCGCGACGGGCAGGCCCGTCCCGGCGAGTCGGCCGACCCGTTCGCCACTGCCCGGGTGCTGCTGCCCACCGCGGTCGCCGCGCCGGTCCCGCCGCTTGGCCGGCACCCGGTCGCCGTCGGCGAGCCGGTGCTGCTGGAGGGGTACGCCGTCGACACCGGCGAGGACGGCGGCCTCCGGTTCACCGTTGACGGGGAACGAATCGCGGTGGACGTCGACCGGCTGCCGGCCTGCGGCCCGCTCACCCCGGCCCTGGTCGCCGCCTCGACGGCCTGCCTGGGGCTGCTGCGCTGGGACGGCCGGTGGACGGTGCAGCCGCTCGCCGTGCAGGCCACGGTCAAGCGATCGACGGTCGCCGCGCACAACGGCGACTGGGCGCATGGCCCCACCGACCCGAAGGTCGCCAAGGCCGAGGCGAAGGCCGGCGACTCCGTCGCCGTGCTGCGGGAACGCGCCGGACGGCTGCTGCGCCGATGAGCGCGACCCCCGAGGCGCCCGGTGCAGGCGCGCAGGTGAACGCCGACGCCAACCGTCGGCAGGTGCTCTACTGGCGGCTGCTGGCCCGGCTCTTCGACCCCGCCGATGAGCAGCCGTCCCTGGAGGCGGCGAGCGTGGCCGTCGTCGACGACCTCGGCCTGCCGGCCGCGCTGCTGGATCCGTCGGTCTCCGTCGACACCGTGGTCCAGCGCTTTCCCGGCCTCGCCGACGAGCTGGACGGCCTGCTCACCCCCGACCAGCCGGCGGACGACGAGCCAACCCCGGCGGACGACGAGTCGGCCGCGGCGGGGGAGTCCGAGGTGCGGCGGGCGGCGCTGGTGTCCAAGCTGTTGCTCAACGTCTTCGCCACGGGCGGGGGCAGCGTCAGCGCCAGTCAGCTCGCCCGGTGGCAGTCGGACGCCGGCTGGTTCGAGCGGGCGCTCGGCTGCGAGCCGGGTGAGCTGCGCCGGCAGGCCGGGGCCGGCGGCGGGCTGGGTGGCGTGCTGGCCGGCCTGGAGGGCGACCTGGTGCGCCGGATGCACCTGCGCGAGGTGCTCGCCGACCCGAGGCTGGCCGCGAAGCTCACCCCGAGCATGTCGCTGATCGAGCAGCTGCTGCGGGACAAGTCCAACCTGTCCGGGGTGGCGCTGGCCAACGCCAAGGCGTTGATCCGTCGGTACGTCGACGAGGTTGCCGAGGTGCTACGCACCCAGGTCGAGCAGACCAGCGTCGGCACGATCGACCGGTCGGTGCCGCCGAAGCGGGTGTTCCGCAACCTGGACCTGGACCGCACGATCTGGAAGAACCTCACCAACTGGAGCCCGGAGGACCAGCGCCTCTACGTCGACAAGCTCTACTACCGGCAGACCGCCCGGCGCACCACCCCGGCCCGGCTGATCGTGGTGGTCGACCAGTCCGGCTCGATGGTCGACTCGATGGTCAACTGCACCATCCTGGCGTCCATCTTCGCCGGGCTGCCCAAGGTGGACGTGCACCTCATCGCGTACGACACCCGGGCGCTGGACCTGACCCCGTGGGTGCATGATCCGTTCGAGGTGCTGCTGCGCACCAAGCTCGGCGGCGGCAACGACGGGCCGGTGGCGATGGCCATGGCCCGGCCGAAGATCGTCGAGCCGCGCAACACCGTCATGGTCTGGATCTCGGACTTCTACGAGTTCAACCGCTCGCAGCCGCTGTTCGACGGCATCGAGGCGGTGCACCGTTCCGGGGTCAAGTTCATCCCGGTCGGCTCGGTCAACAGCTCCGGCAGCCAGATCGTCAACCCCTGGTTCCGCCAGCGCCTCAAGGACCTGGGCACCCCGGTCATCTCCGGCCACATCCGCAAACTCGTCTTCGAGCTCAAGAACTTCCTCACCTAGGAGACCCCTGACATGTCCGAGATGTTGCGTGCCCCCGTCGAGGTCAAGTTCGCCGAGGAACTGGCCTGGCTGGAGTCGGTCGACACCGACCCGAAGCCGTTCTCCTGGCGGCTGAGTCCCCGCATGGTGCGGCTGTTCGTGCTCGGCTCCGAGCGGGCCGACGGGCTCGACCGGGAGGTCGCCCAGAAGTGGTTCGGCGACCGCAGCTTCGTCGAGCGGGCCATCGTCACTCTCGCCTCCGACCGGGGCCTGCTGCTGATCGGTGACCCGGGCACCGGCAAGAGCTGGCTGGCCGAGCTGCTCGCCGCCGCGATCTGCGGCAACTCCACCCTCGTCGTGCAGGGCACCGCAGGCACCACCGAGGACCACATCAAGTACTCGTGGAACGTCTCCATGGTGATCGCCAAGGGGCAGTCCCGGGACTCGATGATCCCCTCGCCGATCATGACCGCGATGGAGCAGGGGGTGATCGGCCGGTTCGAGGAGCTGACCCGCTCCACCAGCGACGTGCAGGACGCGCTGATCTCCATCCTGTCCGAGAAGTACGTCTCCATCCCCGAGCTGGACGACGACAACATCGTCTTCGCCAAGCCCGGCTTCTCCATCATCGCGACCGCCAACAGCCGGGACCGGGGCGTCAACGACCTGTCCTCGGCCCTGAAGCGGCGGTTCAACTTCGTCCGCATCCCCGTGGTGACCAACAAGCGCAGCGAGGCGGAGATCGTCCGGTTCCGCACCGAGGAGCTGCTGCGCCGGCACAGCATCGAGCTGGACGTCCCGCCCACCCTGCTGGACATCCTGCTGCAGAGCTTCGCCGACCTGCGGGCCGCCGCCGCCTCGGCCACCAGTGACGACGAGAAGCTGGAGTCGGCGCTGTCCACCGCCGAGCAGATCGGCGTGCTGGAGGACGCGATCCTGCACAGCCAGTTCTTCGGCGACCGCACCCTGAGCGCCGCGACTCTCGCCGGCTCGCTGGTCGGCTCGCTGGCCCGGCGCAGCCCGGAGGACCTGGCCATCCTCAACAAGTACCTGCACGGCGTCGTGGAGCCCCGGGCCAAGAAGGACGGCGGCTCCTGGGAGGGCTTCCTCGACGGTGGCCGCCAGGCGATCGCCAACCTGTCGTGACCGGCCCGACGACCGCGCCGCCCGGCGCGACCCCACCACCGCCCTCCGGCGCGACCCCACCGGCCGGGTCTCCGGCCGAGACCACCGTGCCCGGCGGGGACCGGTCCCCGGCCGCCGGTGCCGCGTCCGGGGCGTTCCGGGGGCTGCGCGAGCAGCTCACCGACGCCGCCGAGACGTTCGCCGGCAGCCCGGGTGCGCTCGCCGGCATCCTCACCGGGATGGTCGACGACGTCGACCGGGCGCTCGGCGAGCGGCTGGAGATCTTCCCGGTCTGCCACCACTCGCCGGCCTCCGCGCTGGCCATGGTGCGCCGGCTGCGCGCGAAGCGGCCGAAGGTCATCTACCTGGAGCTGTGCGAGGATCTGCAACCCCTGCTGGGGGAGCTGCGAAACTGCCGGCTGCCGGTGGCGGTGCAGGCGTTCGCCTCGAAGCTGGACGGGTTCCCCGTCGAGTGGGCGCCGCTGAGCGTCGTCGCCCCGATCACCGAGGCGTCGGCGGAGTACCAGGCCATCGCGTACGCGCTGGAGACCCCCGGCGTGGAGCTGGTGCTGGTGGACCGCTCGGTCGACCACGTGTTCCAGTGGTCGCCCCGGGACCCCGCCGGGGGCGGGGGCGAGGCGGGCGGCCCCGCCGACGGGGCGCCGCAGGAGGCAACGGCGACCCACGAGGAGGAGGCGGCGTTACACGGCGATGCCGTCGGCGTGGAGATCGGCGACCTGCGGCCCCGCTTCGCCGAACTGGAGGCGTACCTGCTGCACCACGGCAAGGTGCGGCACTGGTCGGAGTGGTGGGACCAGTACGTCGAGCAGCCCCTGGTCGGCGCCGACCACGAGACGTACCGCCAGGTGATGGTGCTGATCGGCAGCCTGTTCCGGCGGCTGCGCCCGGCCGACGCCGAGCGGCTCGACCGCGACGAGGAGCGCGAGCGCTACATGTGGACCCGGATGCGGGAGCACCTGGCCGCCTCCGGCGCCGACCCGGCCGACTGCCTGTACGTCTGCGGCGCGTTCCACGCCGCCAGCCCCGTCGCGCAGTTCGGCACCGGCCCCGACGCGACCTCGTACGAGATCAGCCCGCGCACCGCCACCCGCTGGCTGTACGGGCTGATCCCGTCCAGCCACTCGGCGATCGAGGCGCAGTTCGGGTTGGCGCCCGGCTCGGTGTCCATCGCCGCCGCGACCTGGGCCAAGGCGGTGTCCCGCTCGGGCGCGGTCCCGTTCCGGCTCGCCGGCCAGCAGGGCGGCAAGCCCGCGAAGGGGCGCTCCCGCAGGGCCGCCGCCCCGGTCGCGGTGGCCGACGAGCCGGTGACCGACCGGCTGTCGGGCTTCCTGGCCCGCCCGCCGGTCCTCGACGGCCTCGACGAGGCGGAGCTGCGCGGCTGGTGCGTGGACATCGTCCGGCTGGCGCGGCGCAACGGGTACCTGGCCAGCACCGCCGACGCGATCGCCGTGTTCGAGACGTCGATCCTGCTCGCCGGGCTGCGTAACCGGGCCCGCCCCACCCCGTACGACTTCGCCGACGCGGCGGTGACCTGCATCGAGAAGGACGTGGTGCCGGGCCGGCGGGACGTCCGCCGGCTCTGCGAGATCCTGCTCGGCGGCGACCGGATCGGCCAGGTCGGCTACGAAGCCCTGCCGCCGCTGGCCCGCGACGTGCTCGACCGGCTCGCCCCGCTCGGGCTCGACCTGGACAAGCGCACCATCCAGCGGGCCCTGCTGGACCTCCAGGGCCAGCCGGCCGTGGCCCCCTGCTCCGACCTGCTGTGGCGGCTGCGCCACCTGCTGCCCCGGGACGCGGTCCGCCCCATCATGGGCGAGCGGCGGCTGGGGGAGCGCTCGACGCAGGAGAGCTGGGACCTGGCGCTCGGCCGGCACCAGCGCGCGCTGATCGAGCTGGGCTACGAGGGCGTCACCGTCGAGCAGGTCCTCGAACAGCGGCTGCGCCGCCGGGCGTGGGGGCCGCAGGCCACCGCGGCGGTCGCGCTGGAGGCGGTCGAGGACGCGATCCTGCTGCTCGACGGCCGCCGGCTCGTCGACGAACTGGGCGCCCGCGCCGTGGAGCTGCTCGCCGCCGAGCGGACCGTCGACGAGGCCCCGGAGGTGCTGCGCCGCATCCGCCGGTTGCTGGCCCACTACCGGGCCACCGAGCCGGACCTGCCGGCCTGGTGCGCGGCCTTCGTCACCACCGGCTACGCCCACTACTGCACCCTGCTGCCCACCGCGTTCGTCGACGCCGAGGCGGGGGTCCGTCAGGTGGCCGCCATGCTGGGCTTCCTGTTCGGCATGGAGAGCCTCGCGCTGGCGCTCGGCTGCGACCGGGCCCAGCTCGAACTGGCCGTGCGGCAGTCCCGGCCGGAGGCACCGGCCCGGGTGGCGCTGCACTGGGCCGCCCAGCACCAGCTCGGCCTGCTGCCGCTGGCCGAGCTGCGGGCCCGCGCTGTGGAGTTGCTGGCCAACCCGCTGGTGGTGCCGGCGTTCCCGCAGTACCTCAGCGGGTTCGTGCAGGCCCTGGAGCCGGTTCCCGGCCTTGCGCCGTTCGTGGTCGAGCTGATGTCCACGGCGTTCGCCCGGCTGCCCGACCCGGTGCTGCTGCCCTGGCTGCCGACGCTGATCACCACCCTGCGCGAGCAGGCGGGCGAGCTGGTGCCGACCCTGGTCCGCGAGGCCGGCCGGACGTTCCCCGCCACCCTGCCCGCCCTGGACGCGTGGGTGCCGCCGTGGGCGGCCCGACCGGCGGCGTCGCCCGCCGCCGCGTCGGCGTCCGCCCCGGCCGGGCCGGTGGTCGACCTGCTCGTCGGCCACCCGGCGACCTGCGACGCCGTGGCCGACCTGCTCGGCTGCCCCGGCGAGTGGCGGGTCGGCGAGCCGGCGACCGGGCACGGGACGGCGGTCGATCCGGAGGTGGTCGCCCTGCTCGCCGCGCATCCGGCCACCGCGGCCGAGGTCGAGGCCCTGCTCGCCCCGGCCCGCTGACCCCACCCGGCGAACCAGGGCCGGCAGTTTCCGGCCCTGGCCGACCAGGGCCCGCTCCGGCGCAGGCTGACCACGGCTGGCAGCCCCGGGGCGGCTGACCAGGGCCGGCCGCCCCGGCCCGGCTGACCAGGGCCGGCCGCCCCGGCCCGGCTGACCACGGCGGGCCGCCCCGGCCCGGCTGGCCAGGGCCGGAGCGGCGGGGCGGTCAGGGGCGGCGGCCGAGGTGGTGGCGCAGCGCGAGGTGCAGGGCGAGCCGGGCGTCCGGATCGTCGAGCTGCGCGCCGTACCGCTCGCGCAGCCGACGCAGCCGGTACCGGACGGTCTGCGGGTGGGTGTGCAGGAGCCGGGCGGTCTCGACCACCTGGCCCTGGCTGTCCAGCCAGGCGGCGAGCGTGTCGGCGAGGGCGCGCCGGGCGGCCGGCCCGAGCGGGGCCAGCGGCGCCAGCGCCCGTGCGACGAGCCGGTCGGTCAGCCCCGGCTCCCAAACGGTGAGCAGGGTGAGCAGGTGCGCGTCGCAGTCCAGCACGCCGTCGGCGGGCAGCACGCCGTCCCGTTGCAGGCGCAGCGCCCGCCGGGACAGCCGGTACGACGTGCGGGCCTGCCGCAGCGGCACGGTCGGGCCGAGGGCCGCCCGTCGGCCGGTCAGCGCCCGACGCAGATGGGCGAGGCGGCCCGGGGCGTTCGGGTCGGGCAGCACGATCCGGACCACGTCGTCGATGACCGTGGCCACCGCGCCGCCGCCGATGGCGCGGGCGAGGTGCTCGTCGTCGGTGCCGTCGACGCTGACCACGGCGACGGTGCCGGGCAGCGGCCACCGGGCGGCCTCGGCGGCGGCGTGCAGCGCGGTGTCGCCGGGCGGGTCCGGCTGGACGAGCAGGGTGATCAGCCGGCGGCGGACCACGGTCCAGTCGTGGGCGGCGTCCCGCTGCTCGTCGAGGTAGCCCTCGGCGGCGGCCCCGGCGAGGGTGTCGGTGTAGCCGAACAGGGCGGCGGCGATGAGGTACAGCTCGTCGGCGGCGAGCCGGTCCGGCCGCTCGGGCGCGACCAGGAACGCCCAGAGGGCCCGGGCGCCGACGGTGAGCACCGAGCGCAGCGCGTCGACGCGGTGCCCCTCCTGGTACTCGGTGCGGCCGAGGTCGTGGAAGACCCGCCGGGTGTCGGCGAGGGACCGGCCGGGGTCGGCGACGGCCGCCACGAACGCGTCGACGGCGGTTTCCACGCCCAGGGCGAGGCCCCGGCCCTGCCCGCCGGTCAGCGAGCGGCCCTGGGCCCGCATGGTGGCCCGGACGCTGCGCAGCGTCTCCTCGTGCAGCCGTGGCCGGACCGCCCGCAGGTGCTCGCCGACGTGTCGGGGGAGCCCGGCGAGGCGGGGCTCCAGCTCTTCCAGGGTGTCCGCCACGGTCGCCTGCCCTCCCGATCCGCCGACGATGTGCGGCACCCACAGCCGCAGTTCTTGTCATCCGGATGACAAACGCCGGGGCCGATCCTGCGCCGGCGTACCACCGATTTTGGCACCATGGTTCGTAGGGTTCCGGCATGGACGCGGATGTGATCGTTGTCGGGGCCGGACTGGCGGGCCTGGTCGCCGCCACCGAGGCGGCCGACGCCGGCCGGACGGTGCTGCTGCTGGACCAGGAGCCGGAGCAGAACCTCGGCGGGCAGGCGTGGTGGTCGTTCGGCGGGCTGTTCCTGGTCGACTCGCCCGAGCAGCGGCGGATGGGCGTCCGCGACAGCGTGGAGCTGGCCTGGCAGGACTGGCTGGGCAGCGCCGCGTTCGACCGCGCGGAGGACCACTGGCCGCGCCGGTGGGCCGAGGCGTACGTGCACTTCGCGGCGGGGGAGAAGCGGGCCTGGCTGCGGTCGATGGGGCACCGGCTGTTCCCGGTGGTCGGCTGGGCCGAGCGGGGCGGCGGCGCGGCGGACGGGCACGGCAACTCGGTGCCCCGGTTCCACGTCACCTGGGGCACCGGCCCCGGGGTGGTCGAGCCGTTCGCCCGCCGGCTGCGCGCCGCGGTGGACGCCGGCCGGGTGCGGCTGTGCTTCCGGCACCGGGTCGACGACCTGGTCACCACCGGCGGCGCGGTCACCGGGGTACGCGGGGCGGTGCTGGAGCCCAGCGACGCCCCGCGCGGCGCGCCCAGCTCCCGGGTCGAGGTCGGCGAGTTCGCGTACGCGGCGCAGGCCGTCGTCGTCACCTCCGGCGGGATCGGCGGCGACCACGACCTGGTCCGGGCGGCCTGGCCGGCCCGGCTCGGGGCCCCGCCGAAGCGGATGGTCTCCGGCGTCCCGGCGCACGTCGACGGGCGGATGATCAGCATCACCGAGGCCGCCGGCGGGCAGGTGATCAACCCCGACCGGATGTGGCACTACGTCGAGGGGCTGCGCAACTGGGATCCGGTCTGGCCGCAGCACGGCATCCGGATCCTGCCGGGGCCGTCCTCGCTGTGGTTGGACGCCACCGGGCGACGCCTGCCGGCGCCGCTGTTCCCCGGCTTCGACACCCTCGCCACGTTGCGTCACCTGCGTGCCACCGGCCACGACCACAGCTGGTTCCTGCTCACCAAGAAGATCATCGCCAAGGAGTTCGCGCTCTCCGGCTCGGAGCAGAACCCGGACCTGACCAATCGCAGCATCCGGCAGGTGGTCGACCGGGCCCGCGCGGGCATCCCCGCCCCGGTGGCGGCGTTCCTGGAGCACGGTGCGGACTTTGTCGTCGCCGACACGCTGGAGGCCCTGGTCACCGGCATGAACGACCTCGTCGCCCCGGACGGCGGCCCCAGCCTGGACGTCGCGCAGGTGCGGCGGACCGTCGAGGCCCGGGATCGGGCGATCGCCAACCCGTTCGGCAAGGACGCCCAGGTCACCGCGGTCCGGGGCGCGCGGGCGTACCGGGGCGACCGGCTGATCCGGGTGGCCCCGCCGCACCGGCTGCTGGACCCGTCGGCCGGGCCGCTGATCGCCGTCCGGCTCAACATCCTCACCCGCAAGACCCTCGGCGGGCTGCACACCGACCTGGACGGCCGGGTGCTGCGGGCCGACGGGCAGCCGCTGCCCGGGCTGTACGCGGCCGGCGAGGTGGCCGGCTTCGGCGGTGGGGGCATGCACGGCTACAACTCCCTGGAGGGCACCTTCCTCGGCGGCTGCCTCTTCTCCGGCCGGACCGCCGGACGCGCCGTGGCCGCCGCGACCGCCTGACGGCCCGACCGCCTGACCGCCGTGACCGCCTGACGGCCGGCCGCGACCGCCTGACCGTCCCGAGCCGCGCGACCCGCCGGCGGCGGGCAGCTCCGACGCCGCGCCGCGATCGGGGAATCGGCGCGGAGTATGACCGGAATGGATATTGACCAGGGAATAGACGCATGTCAGTGTTTGCTTTCCTGGAACGAACGTCGCGGCGCCCCTCCGGACGCCGCCGGACCCCGCCGCCCACCCGGCGCGCGGGGTCCGGTCACGCCCAGGTGCACGAACCCCCGACCTGCACCGAGGAGCATCATGAGACGCACCACGTTGACCGCGGGCATCGCGCTCGCCGCCGCCGTCGCGCTGACGGCGTCGACGGCGACGCTGCCGGCCGCCGCCGCCGCCCCCGCCCCCGCCCCGGCGCTCGCCGCGCTGGCCGCCCCGGACATCTCCGTGACCAACGTCCAGGCCCACCTGACCCAGTTCCAGAGCATCGCCAGCAGCAACGGCGGCCACCGCCGGGCCGGCTCGGCCGGCTACACGGCCTCCGTCAGCTACGTCAAGAGCAAGCTCCAGGCCGCCGGCTACACGGTCACCGAGCAGAACTGCACGAGCTGCACCTACCCGGGCAACAACGTCATCGCCGAGTGGCCGGGCGCCGCGCCGGCCGACCAGGTGGTCATGTTCGGCTCCCACCTCGACGGCGTCTCCGCCGGCCCCGGCATGAACGACAACGGCTCCGGCTCCTCGGTGCTGCTGGAGAACGCCCTCGTGCTGGCCCAGCAGAACCCGACCATGACCAAGCGGGTCCGGTTCGCCTGGTGGAACGGCGAGGAGCAGGGCCTGCAGGGCTCGAAGTTCTACGTCAACTCGCTCAGCGCCACCCAGAAGGGCTACATCAAGGGGTACTACAACTTCGACATGGTCGCCTCCACCAACGGCGGCTACTTCATCAACCGGGTCACCTCCACCACCGCCGCGCCGCTCAAGGCGTACTGGGACTCGCTGGGCCTGGCGCCGGAGGAGAACGTCGAGGGCCAGGGCCGCTCCGACGACTACTCGTTCCAGCAGGGCGGCATCCCGACCTCCGGGTACGCGATGGGCGCCAGCGCCCGCAAGACCAGCGCGCAGGCCAGCAAGTGGGGCGGCACCGCCAACGCCTCGTACGACCCCTGCTACCACTCGTCCTGCGACACCACCAGCAACATCAACGCCACCGGGCTGAACCGCAGCGCCGACGGCATCGCGTACGCGATCTGGGACCAGGCGGTCGGCAGCGGCACCCCGACCAACGACTTCTCCGTCGCGGTCAGCCCGACCTCCGGCAGCGTCGCCCGGGGCGCCTCCACCACCGCCACCGTCTCCACCGCCACCACCTCCGGCAGCGCCCAGACCGTCGCCCTGTCGGCCTCCGGCGCGCCCAGCGGGGTGACCGTGTCGTTCAGCCCGTCGTCGGTCACCTCCGGCGGCTCGTCCACGATGACCGTCGCCGCCTCCTCGACGGCGGCCACCGGCACCTACGCCATCACGGTCACCGGCACCGGGTCGGCGACCCGCACCGCCACCTACAGCATCACCGTGACCGGCACCGGCGGCTGCGCCGGCGGCCAGGTGGTCGGCAACTCCAGCTTCGAGAGCGGGGCCACCGTCTGGACCGCGTCCTCCGGCGTGATCACCAACTCCACCAGCCAGGCCGCCCGCACCGGCTCCTACAAGGCGTGGCTCAACGGGAGGGGCACCTCCAACACCGAGACGCTGTCCCAGTCGCTGGCCGTGCCGGCCGGCTGCGCCACGTACACGCTGTCGTTCTGGCTGCACATCGACAGCGCCGAGACCACCACGTCGGTGGCGTACGACAAGCTCACCGTCCAGGTCGGCAGCACCACGCTGGCGACGTACTCGAACCTGAACAAGGCCACCGGCTACGTGCAGCGCACCTTCAACGCCGCCGCGTACGCCGGGCAGACGGTCACCCTGAAGTTCACCGGCGTCGAGGACGCCTCGCTGCAGACCAGCTTCGTCGTCGACGACGTCACCCTGACCGCCAGCTGACCGGAGCGGAGGGGCCCCGCCAGCGCCTGCGCCACGGCGGGGCCCCCTCCCACCAGATGCCTGCGACACGTGTACGACACGCCGGTTACGGCGGGACACTGTTAGGTCGCGGACAGTAGGCTCCCCGTGGCTGCCGACCGTAGCGGGCGGTCCGGAGCCAGCTCTCCGGGAGGGTTCGTGGAGAAAACCGTCCGCCAACGCCGAGCGCCAGACCAGGCCCCGCCAACCGACCCCGTCACGCCGGGCGAGGGCTCGCCGGCTGACGGCGTCGAGGCGTCGACCCTGCCCGAGTTGGAGGACCGGGCGTGGATGCACCACGCGAACGACTTCGCCCACACCAGTTTCTGGGCGGTGGCCCGTCGGCTGCCCCGGCTGGTCCGCGAGGCGCTCGCCCTGGCCTGGGCGACCAGTCGCCGGGACACCGCCGCGTCCATCGGGTTGAACGTCGCCGCCGGGGCGATGACCACCCTCGGCCTGCTGGCCACCACCGGCGTGCTGCGCGAACTGTTCGCGGCCGGCCCCACGCCGGACCGGATCCGGGGGGCCCTGCCGGCCCTGGCGCTGACCGCCGCCGCCGTGATGGCCAAGGGTGGGCTCACCATCGCCGCCGGCTCGGCGCAGGCCCGGCTCACCCCGCAGATCAACTATCAGGTCGAGCTGCGGCTGTTCGAGGCCACCACGGCCGTCGACCTGGCCGCGTTCGACGACGCCGGGTTCGCCGAGGAGATGGACCGGGCCCGGGAGCGCGGGGTGACCGAGGCGGCCTGGATCGTCGACCACACCGTCAACCTGATCACCGGCGTGGTCGGGGTGCTGGCCACTGCGGCGGCGGTCACCGTGATCCAGCCGCTGCTGCTGCCCTGCCTGCTGCTCGCCGCGGTGCCCGAGGCGGCGACCGCGGTGAAGGTCGCCCGCCGGCAGTACCTGGAGATGCTGGCCAGGATCAACCGGCGCCGCCGAATGTCGATGCTGGCCAACCTGATGGCCAACCGGCACACCGCCGCCGAGGTCCGGGCGTACCAGATGCGGGA
Source organism: Micromonospora sp. CA-111912 (assembly GCF_050948415.1). NCBI lineage: Bacteria > Bacillati > Actinomycetota > Actinomycetes > Micromonosporales > Micromonosporaceae > Micromonospora > Micromonospora sp. CA-111912. Next base: position 4,036,948 of record NZ_CP192007.1, on the reverse strand, counting down.
CTTCCTGCTCGGCGAGTACCGGCGGATGATGGCCACCGAGACGCGCGCCCACCTGCGCCTGGTCCGTACCCAGACCCGGACCCGGGTGCTCGGCACGTCCGCCGCGGGCCTGGCCACCTTCGGCGTGTACGCCGTCCTCGCCGGCCTGCTCCTGACCGGCATGGTGGCGCTCGCCGCCGCCGCGACCGCGCTGATCGCTCTCCAGTCCGCGCGTTCCAACCTCGGAATCGCGGTTTTCGCCACCAACGCGCTCTACGAGGACGCCCTCTACTACCAGGACTACCGGGACTTCCTGGACCGGGCCCTCAGCCGGATCGGCCCCCGCGGTGACCAGCCGACCGACGGCTTCGACGCCATCGAACTGGACGGGGTCAGCCTGCGCTATCCGGACACCGACAGCCCCGCCGTCGACGGGGTGAGCCTGACCGTCCACCGGGGACAGGTCGTCGCGCTGGTCGGCGAGAACGGCTCGGGGAAGTCCACCCTGGCCAAGCTCATCGCCGGCCTGTACCGGCCCACCGGCGGGGTGATCCGCTGGGACAACGTGGACACCGCCGAGCTCGACCCCCACCAGGCCGGCGCACACGTCGCGGTGCTCACCCAGGACTGGTGGAAGTTCCCGTTCACCGCCGGGCAGAACATCCGCGTCGGCCGACACGACCGGGCCGCCGGAGGGCCGAGTGTGCAGGACGCCGCCCGGGCCGCCGCCGCCCACGACATGATCATGGATCTGCCGTTCGGGTACGACACTCTGCTGGACCGCGAGTTCAAGGACGGCCACGACCTCTCCGGCGGCCAGTGGCAGCGCCTCGTCGCCGCCCGTGGCCTGTACCGGGACGCCCCGCTGTTGATCTGTGACGAGCCGTCGGCGGCGCTGGACGCCCGGGCCGAGCACGCCCTCTTCCAGCACCTGCGCCGCCGTCCCGACCGGGCGGTCGTGCTGATCACCCACCGGCTGGCCAACGTCCGGCACGCCGACCAGATCTTCGTGATGGAGCGCGGCCGGCTGGTCCAGCGCGGCACGCACGACGAGCTGATCGCCGCGGACGGGCTCTACCGCGAACTGTTCCACCTCCAGGCCAGCGGCTACCTCGGCGCCGCCGACCCCGCCGCCGGCACGGGTCAGTAGACCGTTACCGGATGGTTGACGACGCCGTCGAAGAGGTAGCCGAGGTCGTTGGGGCGGGCCCGTTCCGGCTGGCCGGCCCCGGTGACGTCGGTGGCCCGCGCCCGTAGCGTCGCCGGCCCCGGCCCCGCCGGACGCCAGCGCGCCGTCCATCGCTGCCACGGCCCTCCCGCGTCCCCGGCGACCAGTTCGGCCGGCCGCCAGCCGTCGTCGTCCGTGTGCACCTGTACCGATCGGATCGGGCCCCCGCCCGACCAGGACCGGCCGCGCAGCAGCACCTCCGCCCCGGCCGGGACCCGGGCGTCCCAGGGCAGCTCGAAGGCGCTCTTCACCGACTGGGGGCCCAGCTGCCCGCCGCCGTCGGGCTGGCCGGGGCCGAACATGCGGTAGAGCTCAGTGTTCCACGGCGAGAACAGCGGGGTGGCCGACACCTGCACCGGGCCGACCCACTTGACCGAGGAGATGCCGATCCAGCCCGGCACCACCACCCGCACCGGGAAGCCGTGGTCCGGCGGCAGCGGGTCGCCGTTCATCTCGTACGCCAGCAGCACGTCGTCGAGGGCCTTGCCGACCGGCAGCGGCCGGCGGACCCGGCCCAGGTTCACCCCGCCGGTGACGTAGTCCGGGTCCAGCCCTTCCGGCATCACGTCGACCGCCGCGCCGGTCAGCCCGGCCCGACGCAGCACCGTGGACAGCCGCACACCCCGCCAGTGCGCCACCCCGACGCCGCCCAGGCCCCACGCCACCCCGGGGGCGGGCCCGTCCTGCTGCCCGGCGAAGAACCGGCGGGCGTTGCCGGCGCACTCGACCAGCGCGGTGACCCGCTCGGCGGGCAGCAGGCGCAGGTCGTCGTAGCCGAACTCGACCGGTCGGTCCCGGGTGGGCGTGCCGCGCAGGCCGTCGCCGAACAGGCTCAGCCGCCACGTGTCGGGGTCGATCATCGGGGTGCGGGTGTGGTTGCGGACGAAGAACCGGTCGTTGGGCACGACGTACCCCTGCCCGGCCATCGCCTCCCAGCGCATCTCGGCGTTGGTGTCGTGCCGGGTGAACAGCCGGTCCGGCAGCGGCTTGACCGTGCCCGGCCCGGTGGCGTCCCGCCCGGGGTCGGCGCCGACCGGGTCGGCTGCCACCGCGACCGGCTCGCGTTCGCCCGCGGCGGCGGCCAGGGCGGTCATCGCCGCGCCCAGCTCCAGCAGTTGGGAGCGGGGCACGCCCGCGCCCCGGGCCCGGCCGGCCAGCCACTGCCGGGCACGTCGGGCGTCATGGTCGGCTTCGTCGTACGACAGGGGGTGCGGCATCGGGGTTCCCTCCGGCTCGGCGACACGAACTCCTATTCAATCAGTAGGAGTTATCGCCGGGACAGCGCCGGGCGGCGGGAACCGCCGGCCCTTCGGCCGCGCCGACCGGCGCCGCTCAGGTCGCCGCGGCCACGACGGTGATCACCCCCGCGACCACCAGCACCCAGGCCCAGAGCCGGTCCACGTTGAACCAGGCCCGCCGCAGCACCCCGACGCCGAGCACCTCGTACACCGCCACGGCCGCGGCCAGCGCCACGCCGAACATCGCCACCGTGTGCACCCCGGCGGCGGCCAGCCCGGGCAGCGCGCCCGCCGGGGTCGCCGACAACTGTCCGGCGTGTCCGGCGTGCCCGCCGGCTGCGGCCGGCTCGGCGAGCAGCACCGGCAGCAGCATCAGCCCGGCGCCGTGCGCCGACGACATCAGGAACGACCACCCGGCGAGCTGCGCGTTGGACGGCCGCATCCCGGCCCACCGGAAGTGTCGCCGCGACAGCAACTGCCACAGCCCGAACCCGACCAGCAGCACCCCGCCGGCGACCGCCACGGTGGTGCTCGCCACGACCGACCTGGTGGCGCTGACCAGCGCGGCCACCAGGCCCACCGAGGCGAGGTGGCCCAGCGCGATGGGCAGCAGCGACGTCACGAGCATCCGCCGGCTGCGCTCCTGAAGGCCCCGGCCCACCGCGAACAGCCAGCCCATGGCCGGGTTCAGCCCGTGGAACGCGCCGAGCCCGGCCAGCGCCAGCCAGGTCGTCCCGGTCACGGAAAACAGTACGAGTCGGAGGACGCGTCGCCGCCCTGCAACCGGGTCTGGTGCACCCGCAGCCCCCGGAACTCCTCCCCGCGCGGGAAGAACCGCGGGTCCGGGGTGAGCCCGCCGGCGTCGGGGTCGACGTCCAGCTTGGCCAGCCAGGCGCCCACCCCGTCCGGGTAGAACTGGTCGTCCCACGAGCCGTAGAGGGAGTTGGACACGTACACCCGGCGGCCGTCGCGGCTGATCTCCACCATCTGCGGGCCGCCGGCGAGGGGCTCGTCGGGGAAACCCGGGTGGGGGGTGCGCCGCACGATGCCGCCGAGGCGCACCGACCCGGTCTGCACGGGGTGCAACGGGTCGCTGACGTCGTACTGACGCAGCTCGCCGGTGCCCCAGCAGGAGACGTAGAGGAATCTGTCGTCGACCGACAGGTCGATGTCGGTGACCAGCGGCGGGACCGCCCCGAACGGCTGGAGCAGGTCCGGCAGGTCGGCCGGGTCGGCCGGCTCGGCCGGGATGTCGATCACCTTGGTCACGGCCCAGGCGTCGCCGTCGCGGTGCCACAGCCAGACCGAGGCGGACAGGTCCTCCACGTTGATCACCACGCCGACGAACCCGTACGTCTTCGTCGGGTCGTGCGCGGGGCGCAGCTCCAGCGGCATCTGGTACGCGTCGCCGAGGTCGACCCGCTGCACGTGCCGGCGCTTCGCCAGGTCCCAGAAGTGGATGGCGTGCCCGTACTTGCGCCCCAGCAGCAGCTCGCCGACGATGCCGTCCTCGATCATCGACGGGGTGCCCCACTCGCTGGTCACCAGCACGTCGTGGTTGAGGTGCCACCAGAAGTCGTACGCGAGGAACTGCGGCCCCCGGTCGGCCTCCCACGCCCGGCGGACCTCGAAGCTGGTGTGGTCGAGGATCGCGATGCCGCCGGGGCCCTCGGCGCCGTCGGCGCCGCCGAGGGCGGACAGGTAGATCCCGTCGGGGCCGCAGTGCACCGTGTGCGGCCGGGAGTAGCCGGCCCGCGCCGCCAACTCCTCCGGGCCGATCACCTTGACCAGCTCCGGGGCGCGCGGGTCGGGCTGGGTGTCGTACACGTGCACCCGCGACGAGCGCAGCCCGGGCACGATCAGGTAGCGCCGCTCGACGTGCGGGTGCGGCGCGGTCGGGCAGAGCGCGCTGCTGCACGCGTTCCACCCGAAGTGGTGCACCTCGTCGCCGGTGTGCGGCAGGTCGGTCCAGCCCACCACCCGCCCGTACTCGGGGGAGGCGGGGTCGGTGTCGAGGACCGCGATGGCGTCGGGACGGGCCGCCGAGCGGTCGAAGGCGGCCACGTAGGCCAGCTTCTCGGCGGGGGCCCGGGCGGCGTCGCGGGGCGAGGGATAGAAGGACGGGTCGGGTGTCCAGCGGCTCATGGCGGCTACCTCCGGGGTCGGCGTGCCGGACCGATCGCATCGACGCATCTCAGCGAGCGGAAACAGCCTACTGACCCGACGGGGCACCGTGGTTAACGCATCGTGCCGACTTCCCTGCCCAGGGTTGCCCGGTGAAGGGCGGCCTCTCAGGCGTCCCGGTGGGCGGCGAGGAAGTCGGCGAGCACCCGGGTGTGGGTGGAGAAGGCCAGCTCGGCGGGCTCGGTGAGCACCAGCCACTCGGTCGCCTCGTCGGTCGGCGCGGACGGCGGGAGCTCCCCGGCCGCCCGCTCGGGCAGCGTCCCGAAGACCATCATGGTGCCCCCGGCCGGGGCGCTGTGCACCCCGAACAACTCCGCGTCCCCGGCCGCCGCGACCAGCCCGGTCTCCTCCTGCAGCTCCCGGACCAGGGCGTCGCGCCACTCCTCGCCGTACTCGATGAAGCCGCCGGGGAGGGCGAGCAGGCCGCGCGCGGGCTCGATGTCCCGGCGCACCACGACCACGCCCAGGCCGGCGTCGGTGCGTACCGGCAGCACGGCGACCGCGACCGGCAGCGGGTTACGCCAGACGGTGTGCCCGCAGGCCGCGCAGGCCCGGGGCCAGCCGCTCCCCGCCGGATAGGCGATGCCACAGGAGGAACAGTGGGAGTACGGTGCGCCGGTCATGCCGCTGCACGTTACCGTCCCGGCCGCCCGGCCCCCGCCGGGGTGGCCGCGAGGAGCCGGCGGGTGATCCACAGCGGCGAGGTGACGGCGTTGCCCATCACCACCGCGTGCGCGCCCGCCGCGAACGCCCGGCCGATCTGGTCGGTGCTGCGGTACCGCCCCTCGGCGAGCACCGGCACCGGCACCGCCGCCGCGAGCCCGGCCACCAGCTCCAGGTCCGGCCCGTCCCGGCGCGGACTGGCCGCCGTGTACCCGGACAGCGTGGTCGCCACCGCGTCCGCCCCGGCCCGCACGGCCGCCACCCCCTCGGCGACGGTGGAGACGTCCGCGAGGACCAGCGCGCCGGCGGCGTGCACCGCCGCGACCGTGTCGGCGAAGACCCGGCCGTCGGGGCGCGGCCGGTCGGTGCCGTCCACCGCGACGACGTGCGCCCCGGCGGCGGCCACCTCCACCGCCAGCTCGGGCGTCGGGGTGATGAACACCTCGGCGTGGCCGTGCTTGTACAGCCCGATCACCGGCACGCCGACCGCGGCGCGGATGGCGGCCACGTCGGCCGGGCCGTTCGCCCGGATCCCCACCGCCCCGCCGGCAACGGCGGCGGCGGCCACCCGGGCCTGGACGTACGGGTCCCGCATCGGGTCGTCGGGCTCGTCCGGCAGCGGCTGGCAGGAGACCACCAGCCCCCCGGCGAGCGAGTCGAGGATTCCCACGGCCTCAGTCCTTTCCCTCGTCGAACGCCGGCCGGCCCGCGCCGACCAGCTCCTCGGTGGCGAGCCGGGCCGCGCCGACCACGACCGCGTCGGCGCCCAGCGCGGCGGGCAGCAGCGGCACGTCCGCCCAGCCCGACGGCAGCTCTGCGGCGTAGGCGGCGGTCGCGGCCGGCAGCAGCGCCCCGCCCGCCCCGCCGGCCACCAGCACCACCTGCGGGTCGAGCGTGGTCACCAGCCCGGCCAGGGCCGCGCCTAGGCTCGCGCCGGCCCGCTCGACCACCTCCCGGGCGGCGGCGTCCCCGGCCGTCGCCCGCTCGGCCACCTCGCGCCCGGTGATCCGCTCGCCGGTACGCAGGGCGTAGCCGGCGGCCAGGCCGGTGCCGGACGCGACGGCCTCCAGGTGCCCGTACCGGCCGCACCCGCAGCGCAGCCGCCCCGCCCCGGGCGCCGGCAGGTGGGCCACGGCGCCGGCCGCGCCCCGGGCGCCGGGGTCGATCCGGCCGTGCCGGACCAGCGCCCCGCCGAGCCCGGTGCCGACAGCCACCAACAGCAGGTGTCCCCGGCCCCGACCGGCCCCCGCCCAGCTCTCGCCGAGCGCGGCGGCGTGCACGTCGTTGGCGACCCGCACCGGCCGGCCCAACCGCCCGGCCAGCTCGGCGCGGACGGCCGTGCCGGTCCACCCGGGCAGGCTGTCCGTGGCGTACCGGATGCCGCCGGTCGCCGGGTCGACGGTGCCGGCGGTGCCCACCCCGACCGGCCGGTCGGCGGCACCGGGGATCAGTTCGGCGGCGAGCCGGGCGGCGGTGTCCAGCACCGCGCCCGGCCCGGACCCGGCGGGGGTGGGCGCCCGCAGGCGGCGCAGGACCGTGCCGTCGGCGGCGACCAGGGCAGCCGCCGTCTTGGTGCCGCCGATGTCGACGCCGACGGCGGCGTGGGCCGGGGAGGTCATCCCTTCAGGCCGGTGTGCGCCAGGCCCTCGACGAACTGCTTCTGCGCGATCACGAACACCGCCAGCACCGGCAGGGCGGTCATCGACGCCGCCGCGAGCTGGACGTTCCACATCGGCCCGCCGTACGCGTCGACGAACTGGGTCAGCGCCTGCGGCAGGGTGAACTTCTCCGGCGAGGAGAGGAACACGATCGGTTCGAGGTACAGGTTCCAGCTGTGCAGGAAGGTGAAGATGGCCACCGCACCCAGCGCGGGGCGGGACAGCGGCAGGGCGATCTTCCAGAAGGTGGCGAACCGGCCCAGCCCGTCGACCCGGGCCGCCTCCTCCAGTTCCCCGGGCAGGGCGATGAAGAACTGCCGCATGATGAACGTGGCCAGCACGCTCGGCGCCCCGAAGATCGGCACCAGGATCAGCGGCCAGTGGGTGTCGACCAGCCCCAGCTTGAAGAACATCTGGAACAGCGGGACGATCGTGACCTCGCTCGGGATGAGCAGGCCGGCGAGAACCACCAGGAACAGCAGGTTCTGGCCCCGGAACCGGATCCGGGCGAAGGCGTACCCGGCCAGCGCCGCCACCGCGAGGGTGCCCACGGTGACCACCAGGGCGATGTAGACGCTGTTGAGGTACTGCCGCCCGAACGGCTGCAACTCGAACACCCGCTGGTAGGCCTCCAGCCGCGGGTTCGTCGGCCAGAGCTGCGGCGGGAAGGCGAAGATGTCCGCCACCGGCTTCAGCGACGAGGTGACCATCCACCAGGTGGGGAAGACGAACGGGATCGCCAGGACCATCAGCACCCCGTAGAGCACCAGCTTCGTCCTGGGCGACAGGTCACGACTCATGGAAGACCCATCTCTTGCGCATCTGCCACTGCAGCACGGTCAGCGCGAGCACGATCGCGAACAGCACGATCGACAGGGTCGCGCCGTAGCCGAAGTGGTGGAACTGGAAGGCCTGCTGGTAGAGGTAGTAGACGAGCACCGTGGTCGAGGTGCCCGGGCCACCCTGGGTCAGCACCGCGATCTGCGCGAACACCTGCAACGAGCCGACCACCGTGATGATCGACGTGAGCATGATCGTCGGGCTGATCAGCGGCACGGTGATCCGCCAGAACTGCCGCATCCGGCTCGCCCCGTCCACCTCGGCGGCCTCGTACAGATCGCCCGGCACGCCCTGGAGGGCGGCCAGGAACAGCACCATGTTCAGGCCGACGTTCTTGAACACCTGCACGACGACCACCGACAGCATCGCGGTGCCCTCGCCGCGCAGCCAGTTCGGGCCGTCCACGCCGATCGTGTCGAGCAGCCCGTTGATCCCGCCGTTGTCCTGAAGCAGGAAGCCCCACACGATCGTCCAGGCGACCAGGGAGACCACCACGGGGGAGAAGAACAGGGTGCGGAACACGATGGTGCCGCGTAGCTTCTGGTTGAGCAGCACGGCCAGCATCAGCGCCAGGGCGAGGTTGAACACGACCAGCCCGACCGAGAACAGCCCGGTGGCCTTCAGCACCCCACCCAGGTTGGTGTCCTCGGCGAGCTGCGTGTAGTTCTCGCCCCCGACGTAGTCGAACGTGCCGGCGAGCACGTTCCACTCGTGCAGGCTGTACCAGACCACCAGGACCAGCGGCAGGATCACGAACACGATGCTGCCGATGAGCTGCGGGGCGACGAACAGGTACCCGGCGAGCTGGTCGCGCCGGCGGCTGGTCCACCACGGCGGACGGGCCCGGCCCGGGGCGGGCCCGGTCTTGGCGACCGGGCCCGTCCTGGTGTCCGTCGGGGACATGGTCACTTCGCCAGCAGCGGCTGGATCTTGGCGCACACGCCGTCCAGGACCGCCTTGATGTCGGCGTTCGGCTGCCACAGCGGGTCGAGCCCGGCGCGGACCTGCTGGCTCAGCTCGGCCTGCCCGGCGTGGCTCGGCTTGACCACGCCGCTGGTGATGCCGTCGATGACGACCTTCTGCAACTGCTCCGGCTTGAGCTTCGGGTTCGTCTTGCCCAGCGTCTCGGCGGTCAGCAGCGACTGCCGCGGCGGCGGGAAGAACTGGGCCAGCTTCGCCGAGTTGGTGGGGTTGGTGAAGAAGGCCAGGAAGTCGGCCGCCTCGTCGGCGTGCGGGCTCTTCTTCATCACCCCGAGGCCGGCCTGGCCGAGCACGGCGTAGTTGCCCTTCGGGCCGGCCGGCAGCGGCACCAGGTCCCAGCCGAAGCCGCCGTCCTTCAGCAGCGACGCCCGGGAGATCTGGGTGACCGTCATGGCCGCGTCACCGGCGAAGAAGTCCGCCGTGGTGCCCGGGCCGGGCAGGGCCTTGTCGGTGAAGATCCCCTTGTGCAGGGCGGTCATCGCCGCGACCATCTCCGGGGAGTTGAAGCCGCAGGACTTGCCGTCCTCGCTCCACGCCTGGGCGCCCCAGCCGGTGAAGAAGGTCGACAGGTTGTCCCAGCCCTTGTAGTCGAAGTCCCGGATCACCAGGCCGGCCTTGCCGGACTTCTTGGCGGACGCCGCGGCGGTGGCCAGGGCGTTGTCCCAGTTCCACTGCCCGGCGGCGATCAGCTCGGCAGGCGTCTTCTGCCCGGCCTTCTTCACCATGTCGGTGTTGACGAAGACCCCGAACGGCGAGTTGGAGAACGGGTAGGCGTACAGCTTGCCGCCGTCCTGCCAGAGCTTCGTGGTGGCGGGGGAGAGGTCGTCGTAGCCGTACCCCTCGGTCTTCTTCAGCGTCTCGTCCAGCGGCAGCAGCGCGCCGGAGGACACGAAGTCGGGGGCCGAGTTCTCGAACACCCAGGCCAGGTCGGGGGCGTTGCCGCCGGCGATCTGGGTGGTCAGGGTGGTGGTGTAGTTCTCGAACGGCAGCGGGTCGAAGGTGATCGACTCCACGTCGGGGTGGGACTTCTTGTACTCGTCCGCGATCTCGTTGAACAGCTTCAGGTGCGCCTCGTTGGCGGACCAGACCGTCATCCGCAGCTTCGCCGGACCGCTGTCGCCGGCGTCGTCCCCGCCGCCGCAGGCGGTCAGGGCGAGCGCGCCGACCAGCGCGACGGCGACGCCGCGCAGGGCCTTTCCTGCTCTCACAATCTTCTCCTTACCGGGGGGTGTTTTAGTAGCCCGCGATCTGCGGCCAACGCAGTTCCACGCCGGCCGTTGTAAGGCGGTCCTGGAAATCGGCCAGCAGACGGGGGGTGTTGCGGACCGCGCGCGGGGACTCGCCCCGCTCCAGACAGAAGTCGGCGAGCAGACCGGCGACCTCGCCGACGTTCCACTCGACCGGGTGCAGCCGGTAGCTGCCGTTGGTGACATGCGTGGTGCCGATGTTCTTGCCGGCCGGCAGCAGGTTCTCCACCCGCTGCGGGATCAGCGCGCCGAGCGGGATCTCGAACGGGCAGGACCCGACATCGATGTAGTTGTCGCCGCCGGTCGACGGGTGCAGGTCGATCCGGTACATGCCCACGCCGATCGAGTCGGGGTAGCTGACCGCGCCGCGTGCGCCGCGCACCTCCAGCGACAGGTCCTGCTCGACGACCGTGTACTCGGCCCGGATGCGCCGCGACTCCCGGATGTACGGGGCCTGGGCCAGGCCGTCGGCGCTGCCGGTGACGTCGCCGCGCAGCCGCAGCCCGGGGAATCCGGTGCCCCCGTCGGGCCGGGGCGCCTCGGTCTGCATCCAGTACAACACCGAGTACGACAGTTCCCGCGCCTGCGACAGGTGCCAGGACGCGTTCGGCACGTCGATGACCGGGCCCTCGAAGTAGTCGATCATCGGCCAGTTCACCAGCGTGATGTCGCTGGCGTACGCCCCGTCGACGAAGGTGCGCCGGGCGGCGATCCGCCGGAACGTCCACAGGTTGCCGTCGCCGGGGCTGAGCCGCTGGTCGGCGTTGACCGCCAGGGGGTCGTCGTCCGGGTTCGGGGTGAAGCTGCGCTCGACGATCTCCAGCGTCCGGGGGTGCGGGGAGCGCCAGGACAGCAGCCGGTCGCCCCAGAAGTCCGGCTTGTAGTCGCGCCAGAAGTCGTACCCGGCCGGGCGGTCGATGGTGTGGTCGCCGTCGACGTGGTCCAGGGCGAAGCAGACCGACACGGCCTGCATGTTCATCGGCTGGGCCTCGGCCGGCGCGCTGGGCTCGCCGGTCTCCTCCCGCGACTCGAACCCGGTGACGTACTCGACGCCGGCCAGCGGCAGCAGCTCGCCGGTCTCGGTGGCATCCAGCACGTACGGGGCGGTCAACTCGACCAGTTCGTCGGGGCGGTCGCGGTGCGCGACGGTCACCCCGGTCACCCGGTCGCCGTCGGTGGCCGCCGAGACCGGCCGGTACGGCTGGAGCACGGTCAGCCGCCCGGACCCCCGGTACGGCGCCAGCATCTCCTCCAGCACCGCCACCGCGACCCGGGGCTCGTGACACAGCCGGCTGACCCAGCCGGCCCCCGGGTTGAGGTCGGTCAAACCCCGGGACCGCTCGGTGAGCGGGAAGTGCCGCCGGTAGTAGTCCCGGATCCCGGTGCGCAGCTCCCGGTAGCTGGCGGTGACGCCGAACTGCTCGACCCAGGAGTGCTCGTCCGGGGGGACCGCCTGGCTGGTGAGCTGCCCGCCGAGCCAGTCGAACTCCTCGGTCAGGATGACGCTCCGGCCGGCCCGGAGGGCGGCCAGTGCCGCCGCCACCCCGCCCAGCCCGCCGCCGACGACGAGGACGTCCGCACGCATCGTTACCACTTACTTCCTTCCAGTTGCGCGATCGCCGCTCAGGAGCGGCCGACCGCCGGATTGGGGGCACCGAGGGTGTCCCCCTCGACCAGTTGGCACGGCAGCAGGCGCTGCCCCACGCCGTCGGCGCTGCCGTCGATGACCGAGGTCAGTACCTCGACCGCCTGGCGTCCCATCTCCTCGCGGGGGATGTGGAAGCCGGTGAAGGTGAGGTCGGTGGGCAACGGCACGGTCGGGTCGCCGAGGGTCACCACCGACAGGTCGCCGGGCACCGTCAGGCCGCGCCGCCGGGCGGCCAGCTCGAGGGCCATCGCCGTGGCGAAGTCCTCCACGAAAACCACGGTGGTCCGGTCGGCGCGCAGGTCGTCGAGGATGGCGTCGGCGTCGCGCCCGGCGGTGGGCAGCTCCCGGGCGCTCTCGGCCGCGCCGCCGTGGGCGGCGAAGCCGCGCCGCCGGTCCTCGGACGACTCGGCGTGGGTGCCCATGGACAGGTACGCCAAGCGGCGGTGCCCGTGGCCGAGGGCCCGCCCGGTCAGGGCGTCGACCGCCGCGGCGTAGTCCGCGCCGACGTACGGGACCGGACCGTCGGCGTCGTTGCGGCGGCCGACCGCCACGTACGGGAAGCCGTCCCGGTTGAGCCGGTGCAGCTCGGCGGCGTCGATCTCCCGGCCGAGCAGAAGGCAGCCGTCGGCCAGCCGCAGCCGGTTGTCCTGGTGGAAGATCCGCCGCCGCCCGTCGACGACCGGGGCGCTGGTGAACAGCAGCAGGTCGCAGCCGACCCGCTCGGCGTACTCCTCGATGCCGAGCAGGAACGGGTGGAAGAAGTCCCGGCTGCCGCTGGGGAACGCCGGCTCGTAGGTGAAGACGCCGATGATCCGGTTGAACCGGGCGGCCAGCCGCCGGGCCACCGGGTCGGCGGCGTAGCCGGTCTCCTCGATGGTCCGCAGGACGCGGTCCCGGGTCTCCGGCGCGATCCGCACGTCGGCGTCTGAGCGGTTGTTGAGCACCAGGGACACGGTGGCCTGACTGACGCCAGCCAGGCGAGCGATGTCACGTTGGGTGACGCGGCGCGGCGAAGAGGGCACGGGGGAGGCCTCCGGTTGGTGCTAATGCGTATTAGCGATCGGTGTTGGAGAGGACTCTCGCCCGTGCCCCGGGGAGATGTCAAGAGCTCTCCGGAGATTTCCTCGCGATGAACTCCCTGAACTAATGCGTATTAGCTTGCCGGTGCCCGGGGCCGCCGACGTGCTTTCGCCCCTCGCGGCCGTTTCCCGCCGAGATCGACGCGCCCCCTTGACAGTGGGCCGGCCGGGCGGCGAACATCGGAGAAAGATAGATGCTAATACGTATTATCAGACTTCGGTGAGTGCGCTGCCGCCCCGCCCGGGCACCCCTCAAATCACCCTGCGTGACGTCGGTGGGCGCCCGGTCGAGGCGCGGGTACCCCACGCCGCCGACGGCAACATGCACGCCGTCGACGTCGGCGAGAACCTCGATCGGGAGGTGCACCTCGGGGTCGTGCACGACTCCCTGGCCGAGGCCCCGGACCTCGGCCGATCGGCCGCGCCGACGTTCTACTTCGACGGGCGCACCGCGCACATGTACTACGAGGCCGGCGGCCGGCTCACCGCGACGATCGGGCACGCCGTGGCCACCCTGCCCGCGCCGGTGCCCACCCGGGAGCTGGACTGCGCGGTGGACCGGCCCGTGCTCTGGCCGCCGAGCCACAAGCTGGTCGACGTCGCCGTGACCGTCGACCTCCCCGACGGGGTGCTCGGCCCGCGCGCCTTCGCCCTGACCGAGGTGACCGGCGGCGACGTCGCCTCCGACGTCGCCGGGTTCGTCACCGGCACCCCGGACACCGCCGGCCGGCTGCGCGCCGAACGCGCAGGCAACGGCGGGGACCGGGTCTACACCCTGCGGTACGCCGGCCACGACGAGATCGGCCGCCCGGTGGGCTGCTCCGTCACCGTCACCGTCCCGCACGACCAGCGCCGGGCCTGACCACCGGCGCCCCTGAGGTAGCGACCGGGACGAGCGGTGCAGCGGTCCGGCGGGCTCGCCGGCCCGGCCCTCGTGCGGGGGCCGGGCCGGCCGCCCGGGATCCGGCGCTGGTCACGCCGGGTCGGGCGTTGGCCGCCCCGGAATCCGGGGCTGGCCGCCCGGATCAGGCGCGTAGGGCCGCCCGGGCATCCATCAGGGCGAAGCCGAGCAGGTTGTCGCCCCGCCAGCGGGCCGGGTTCTCGACGGCGGGGTCGTCCGCGGCCAGGCCGGCGCCCCACACCCGGTCCACCGGGCTCGCCTCGACCAGCACCCGGTTGCCGGTGGCCAGCAGGAACGCGCGCAGGTCGGCGTGCTGGGCGAACTTGGCGACGCTGCCGGCGACCACGACGTCGTACCGGTGGGCCACCCAGACGGCCTCGTCGAAGCCGCGGACCCGGCGGCCGAGGGCCTTGGCCCGCTGCGGGTGCTCGGCGGCGAGGACCTGCTCCGCCACCGCGTCGTCGCCGAAGAGGACGGCCTTGCGCCACATCATCCAGTGCTCGGCGGTGTGGAAGACCCGACCGTCCACGGTAAACGGCGCGGGCCACCACTGGCTCAGGCAGCCCGGCCCGACGGAGCCGTCCCGCTGGGGCCGGTGACCCCAGAAGTGCAGGTACTTCACCGGCTTACCGGCGCTCTGCAGGGCCACCAGGTCGGCGGCGGATCGAGGCGACATGGCCGACAGTCTGCCCTGCGCCCCCGACAGTGCGCCGCCGAGTTTCCACCTGGACTCCCAGCCGGCCGGGTCCGCGGTGTATGCCGACGTGGTGCGCCGCAGGGGCCTCGGCCGGGTCGGTGCCGGCCACCACGTCGGCCTCGCCCCAGAGCCGACCGTGGGCGCGCCATCCTCCTCCGTCAGGGATTCGGCCGACCTTCTGCACGTCGAGGTGGACCATGTGGCCGGGCCAGCGAGCGGTGATCTTCCCCGGCTTGCGGCTGTTGTCCCCATTCGGATCAATGAATCGGCGTCTGCCAAGGCCCAGTCGGGTGCGGTTCCGGGTTACGGTGCGGCGGTTGATCGCAAAGCCAAGCTGGGCCAGTTCGTCGGTGATCCGCTGGGCGGACCACTTGTGCTCGCGTCGCCAGGCCGCGATCTGCTCGAGGACGCAGGCTGGAGTCGCTGCCGGGCTCGCGTGCGGTGTCGATGAGCGGTCCTGTAACCCGGCGTCCCCGTGACGTCGCCAGCGGTTGACCCACTTCGATGCACACGCCCGTGAGATTCCCATTTCCACTGCGATGTGAGCGATTGGGCGGGTCTTGCAGCGTTCGACGAGACGTCGCCGCCCTTCGACGGAGAGGGGCGCGTTGGCGTGGGTCATCGGGCCGCTGCCGTTTCATCCGCTGCCGTTTCATGTTCAGCCGGGGAGGCGACGGCTCCTCGGGGCAACCAACGCAGCGTGAGGAGGCCGAGGACGAGGTGCAGGAAGCTGGCCGTCGCTGCAACGATGTGCAGTCCGGCAAGGAAGGCCGCCTTGGCGTCGGTCACGAGCGTCGCCGTCAAATCGGACAGCTGGAGAGTCTCGTCAAGCGTGGGGGCGAGGTCTGGGCCCTGGAGGCGAAACAGCAGGGCGGCGAGCGATCCGAGCAATGCGATGCCGAGGGCGTTGCCGATCTCGTTGCTGGTCTCGGCGATCGCCCCTGCTGATCCGGCGCGCTCGGGAGGGACTGCAGCGACGGCGGTGGCCGCGACGACAGCGAAGCAGATGCCGTAGCCGATGCCCGCGAGCGCGGTGGAGGCGATGTACCAGCCGATCCCGCCGGTGACGGTGGTGGGCAGCAGCAGCAGCAAACCGGCAGCGATCGAGAAGTGACACACGAGCAGTGCGCTGCGCTTGCCGACGCGGTCTACGACCATCGGGGTGACGATGCAGGTCGCGGTGAGCACGACGGCTCCCGGCAACGCCAGGAGCGCTGCTTGCAGGGCGGAGACGTCGAGGACGGACTGCAGGTAGATCCCGGCCAGGTAGGCGGCGGCCGACCAAGCTGCGAGCGGCAGCAGGCCGGTGATGATGGCGACGGTGAAGGTCCGGTCGCGGAACAGCGAAAAGTCAATGAGCGGGTGTTCGATCCGCCTCTGCCGGAGTCCAAACCACCACAGCACGGCGGTGCCCAGGATTGCGGAGGTGACAGCGGACAGCGTCAGACCTTCGGCGGCAACGTGCTTGATGCCGTAGATCGCCAGCAGGAGCCCGACGGCGGACGTCACAACGCTGATCGCGTCGACCCGTCCCGGTCGGGTGGCTCGGACTTCGCGTAGCAACACGGGGGCGAAGCAGAGGAACACAGCGATGACGGGCAGGTTGACCAAGAACACCGACCCCCACCAGAAGCGCTCCAAGAGCACGCCGCCGACGACCGGGCCGATCGCGAAGCCGGCCGCGAACGCCGCGGCGAAGATGCCTATCGCCTGAGCCCGTCGCTTCGGGTCGGCGAACAACTCGCTGAGGACCGCCAGCGCGGACGGGAGCAGCGTCGCGCCCGCGATGCCCATGACGGCTCGGGCGGCGATGAGCAGTTCCGGCGTGGAGGCGAACGCGGCGGCGGCCGAGCCGATGCCGAAGAAGGCCGCGCCGACCATGAGGAGCCTGAGGCGTCCGTAGCGGTCGCCGATGTTCCCGAACGCGACAAGCAGCGACCCGACGGCGAAGCCGTAGATGTCCAAGATCCACAGCGCTTGGTCAGCGCTGGGGTTCAGCGCCTGGCTGACCCGGGGCATCGCGAGGAACAGGATGGATCCGTCCATCGAGACCAGCAGCACCGGACCGAGAACGACGAGCAGACCGAGCCAAGCCCGGAGGTTGCCAGCATCGGACGAGGCAGCAGGATGTTGAGCCATATCGTCAACGCTCCAGGTCCCGCTTTGGGACAGCCAGACACCTGCTGTGGGTACACCCAGCAGGTGCACCCACACCACCGCGGCCCGTGTCTACGCTCGAGGACGTGGAGAGCCTCGGAGCATTCTTGAAGAGCCGTCGCGATCGGGTCACCCCGGACGCCATCGGGCTACGCACCTACGGCAGCAGCCGGCGCGTTCCAGGTCTGCGCCGCGAAGAACTGGCTCACCTCGCCGGCGTCAGTGCCGGCTACTACACGCGGCTGGAGCAGGACCAAGCCGGAACGCCCTCGACGCAGGTCCTCGACGCCCTGGCACGGGTGCTGGAACTCGACGAGCCCGAGACGGTCCACCTGCACAATCTCGCCCGCCAGACCAATCGGACCGGCCTCGCCGAACCGCCCGTCGAACACCCCCACCCCCGTGTACTCGCCTTGCTCGACTCGCTTGGCGAGGCCACTCCCGCGATCGTGCTCGGCAGGCGCGGGGACGTGCTCGCCTGGAACCGCACCGGTCACGCATTGCTCGCCGAGCACGTGGACTTCGACGCGCCAGGCGACCCAGAACAGCGCCCCTCAATCCCGAGGATGTTCTTCCTGGACCCGCTGACCCGAGACCTGCACCGCAACTGGGACGAGCTCGCCCGCGTCCACGTCGCGTACCTCCGGCTCACCGCCGGCCGGTTCCCTACCGACGCACGCCTGGCGAACCTCATCGGCGAACTCACCATGCGCAGCGACCAGTTCGCCCAAATGTGGGCGAACAGGGAGGTCGCAGACTGCACCACCGGCGACATGCACCTGCAACACCCCACCGTCGGTACCGCGAGCGTCGCCTACCAGGTGTGGCTCCAGCCCGACAGCCCGGACCACCGCCTCGAGATCTACACCCCAAACGACGCTTCCTCAGCAGACGCACTCCACCTTCTCACCCGCCGCATCGCAGGCGAGGACGACTCGAGCGTCACGGGGACTGAACGATCCGCCGCTGGTCGAGGTCACGATCGACCCGTCAACAACCTCGTGCCCTGCAACAGCTAGACCTCCGCTATGAACCGGTCTCCTCCGCTATGAGCCGGCGTCCCTCGTCGGACGCCCCGGCGCTCCGCTCGCGCTCGGCGAGCAGCTCCAGCGTCCGCCGGCGCACCGGCTCGCCCAGCACGTCGGCGGCCTGCACCCGAAGTTCATATCGGACTCGACTCATCTGACGTGCGGCCGGTCGGTCGCAGCAGAAGGCTGTTCCTGCCTGCTGGTCCCGGCGGTCACCTCGGCCGCCGCGCGCTCGCCGGCGCGCACCGCGCCCTCCAGGTAGCCCGTCCAGCCGACCGCCGTCTCGGTGCCCGCCCAGTGCACCCGCCCCACCGGCAGGCGCAGCGCCGGCCCGTAGCCGCGCCACGAGCCGGGGGTCAACGCCCCGCAGAAACACCCCCGGGTGTACGGCTCGGCCGACCAGTCGTACTCGACGAACCCGTCCGGGCGCGCGGCGTCCGGGCCGACCATGGCCACCAGCGCGTCCAGCACCGCCGCCCGCCGGGCATCCGGGGACATCCCGCGCAGCTCACGCGCCTCGTCGCCGTAGCTGAACGCGGTCAGCACCCCGCGCGTCGAGTCCGGGGTGCCGTTGTCCACTGTCTCGGTCACCGGCCCGGTCGCGCTGGTACCGACGCCGGAGAGCCCGCCGGCACGCCAGAACGGCTCCGGGTAGAGCGCGTGCACCTTCACCGCCGACCCCATCGGCATCCGCTGGGTCAACCCGTCGCGCAGTGCCGGCAGCGGTGGGTCGTACCGGATCCGGCCGGCCAACGCCGGGGCCACGGCGACCACCGCCGCGTCGGCGGGGTACGCGTCCCGGTCGGTGCGCACCAGCACCCCGCCGGCGTCCTGCGCGATCACCGTCACCGGCGCGCCCAGGCACAGCGCCCCCGGCCCCACGGTGGCCGCCAGCCGCTGCGCCATCCGCTCGGCCAGCGCCGCCGGGCCGCCCACCACCCGATCCTGCTGCGCCCCGCCGGCCATCCCCAGCAGCAGGGCGCTGCCACCGCCGCTGCGCAGGTAGAACAGCATCTGGAGCAGGGAGATCTCGTCCGGGCCGGTGGCGAGCAGGCCGCCGGCCAGCAGTCGGCCCAGGTACCGGGCACCCGCCGGATCACCTGCGGCCTCGGCCAGCCAACCGGACAACGGCAGCCGGTCCCACTCGGGCGCCTCGGCTGCCCGCCAGGGCGCCGCCGGATCGAGCCGCGCGGCGAGGGCGTCGAGCCGGGCCAGCACCCGTCCGGTGGACTCCGGCGGCTCTGGGCGGCGCTCCCCGTCCCAGCGCAGCACCGGCGCGCCGAGGGCCGCCGACGGGAACGTGGTCAGGCCGTACTCGGCGACCAGTGCGTACATCCGGTCCTGGGTGGGGCCGAGCCACTGCGCGCCCAGGTCGAGCTGGGTGCCGTCGGGCAGCCACCGGGTCAGCGTCCGCCCGCCCACCCGCTCCCGGGCCTCCACCACCCGCACGTCCCACCCAGCGCGGGCAAGCGCCAGCGCAGCGGCAAGCCCGGAAAACCCACCCCCAACCACCACCACCCGCCCCACCCGCACCCGCCCCACCACTCCCTCCCGCCCCTCCCGCCGCGCTTCCACCCCGCCGCGTACCCCCAATCCGGCCCAGTACGCCGCCCACCCCACCCCCTTCCTTGATCGTCTGCTGAAAAGTGAGTCGACACGCCGGCAGTGGTCTCCGAAATCGACAGACGATCAAGGGCGCCCGTATCAGATCCGGTGGTGAGGCGGGGCGTCGTCCACAGGCCGGATCGCGGCCTGGGGTGTGCGAGGGGGACCGTCGCGGCGTGAACGCCACGTTGGAGGCACTGCTGGCCCGGCACGGTGGCCTGCTCACCCGGGCCCTGGCGACCCAGGTGGTGCCCGACTGGGTGCTGCGCCAGGCCCGCGATGCCGGGCAGCTGCTCCGGGTGCTTCCCGGCGTGTACGTCGACGGACGGTTGGCGCAGGCCAGCCGGCTGGCACATCGGGGCGACTCCTCGCCGCTGGCCCGGCTCCCGCCCGAGCTGCGGCAGCGCGCCGCGCTGGCGTACGGGTACGGGAGGGCCGCGCTCGGCGGGCCCACGGCCCTGCACGCCTGGGGCGTACGCGGGCAACCCGACGGGGAGCCGGTGCACCTCGACGTGCCGGCCGGGTCGGGGCTGCGTTCCCGGCCGTACCTCGTGCTGCACCACCGGCGCGGGTTCCGCCCCGCACCGCCGCACGCGCTGAACCGCCGGGGTGTGCCCGTCGTCCGGCTGGAACGGGCGCTGGTCGATGCCTGGCCGCTGCTGCCGGCCGTGGACCGTCCCGCCCCGCTGATCCGCGCCGTCAACGACGGCCTGACCACCCCGGCCCGGGTCGGGTCGGTGCTCACCGGGACGCGCAGGCTCACCCGCCGTCCACCCGCGTCGGCCAGCAGGTCATGCACCGGCTGCGCACCGACGTCTTCGCCCACCTGCACCGCCAGTCGATCGCGTTCTTCACCCGCACCCGCACCGGCGAGGTGCAGTCCCGGATCACCAACGACATCGGCGGCATGCAGACGGTGGTCACCTCCACCGCCACCTCGATCGCGTCTAACCTCACCACGGTCGTCGCCACCGTCGTCGCCATGGCGGCGCTGTCCTGGCGACTGTCGCTGATCTCCCTGGTCGTGCTGCCCCCGTCGATCTGGCTCACCCGCCGGGTCGCCCGGATGCGTCGGGAGATCACCGCGCAGCGGCAGCGCGAACTGGCCGACCTCAACGTCACCATCGAGGAGGGTCTGTC
Source organism: Micromonospora sp. CA-111912 (assembly GCF_050948415.1). Taxonomy (NCBI): domain Bacteria; kingdom Bacillati; phylum Actinomycetota; class Actinomycetes; order Micromonosporales; family Micromonosporaceae; genus Micromonospora; species Micromonospora sp. CA-111912. The sequence goes on along the minus strand of NZ_CP192007.1, from coordinate 4,016,675 downwards.
GATCAGCGGCGTGCAGCTCAGCAAGACCCTCGGCGCGGGCGACGCGCTCATCGACCGGTTCGCCGGATCCTCGGCCCGCCTGGTCGACCTGGAGCTGCGCTCCGACCTCGCCGGCCGCTGGCGGATGGCCTCGATGAGCGTCATCTTCGCCGCCATCCCCGCGCTCATCTACCTCGGCGCGGGCCTCCCCGGGACCGCCGGCACGCTGAGCATCGGCACCCTGGTCGCCTTCACCGCCCTCCAGGGCGGGCTGTTCCGGCCGCTCATGGGCCTGCTCGACGTGGGCGTCTCGCTCACCGCCTCGATGGCGCTGTTCGCCCGGATCTTCGAGTACCTCGACCTCCCCGTCGAGGTCGACGACCCCGAGCGCCCGGTCGAGATCGACCCGCGCCGGGTGCGCGGCCACGTCCGCGTCGAGGGCGTCACCTTCACCTACCCGGGCAGCGACACCGCCGCCCTCGCCGGGGTCACCCTCGACGTGCCGGCCGGCACCGGCCTGGCCTTGGTCGGACACACCGGCTCCGGCAAGAGCACCCTCGCCGCCCTGGTCAGCCGGCTGCACGACCCCACCGCCGGGCGGATCACCATCGACGGCATCGACCTGCGCGACCTGCGGCTGACCGACCTGGCCGCCGTCGTGGGCGTGGTCAGCCAGGAGACGTACCTGCTGCACACCACCGTGCGGGAGAACCTGCGGTACGCCCGGCCGGACGCCACCGACGCCGAGATCACCGACGCGGCCCGCGCCGCCCAGATCCACGATCTCATCGTCGCCCTGCCCGACGGGTACGACACCATGGTCGGCTCGCGGGGGCACCGGTTCTCCGGCGGGGAGAAGCAGCGCCTCGCCATCGCCCGTACCCTGCTGCGGGATCCCCGGGTGCTGGTCCTCGACGAGGCCACCAGCGCGCTGGACACCGAGACCGAGCGCGCCGTGCAACGGGCGTTCGACGAGCTGTCCCGGGGACGTACCACGATCACGATCGCCCACCGGCTCTCCACCGTGCGCGACGCCGACCAGATCGCCGTGCTCGACCACGGCCGGATCGTCGAGTCCGGCACGCACGAGGGCCTGCTCGACCGCGCCGGCCGCTACGCCGCCCTCGCCGCCTGACCAAACTTGCCCTGCCCGTTGGGGAGCCTGGCGCTGCTGCCCACCTCGCCTGACTGGTACGTGCGTCCGGGAGTCCCGTTCCGCTCCTTGCGGATGAGCCGAGATCCTGGCCAGGGCTTCGGTCTCACCGGTCCTCGGCCATGTTCCCCTCTCCCGCGAATGCCCCAGGAGGTCGCCGCCACGCAGCCCCGTGCAGCGGGCAGTCGGGCGGCGGCCTGACGAATACCCCCCTCACCCGGTCGGGGACCTGCCCTTTGGCCCCTATGGAGCTGCCCCGTCCACGCTCCCACTCCCTCGGCAGCACAAACGGGGCAGCTCCATAGGGGCCAACGCAGGGCAGGCCGACCTGGCAGGGGCCGACCCGGCGAAGGCCGACCCGGCAGGGGCCGATGGTGTCGGCAGCGCGGGCATTCCCTGAGGCCTGCCAAGTCGGAGACCCTCACGACTCTGCCGGGCCCTGGGTACTCGGCGGCTGACGAATGCCTCGGCGGCGGGCCGGTGAGAGGGAATCAGGTTGAGATCGAGCAGTTCGTTGATGGGATCCAGAGGACTTCGCCCAGGTAGTCCTCGACATCGGCATCTACCTGGGCAGCCACCGAGCCGCCGTGCGGGTTGGTGTAATCGCGCCCGCAGGCACGGTGCCTCGTACCGTCCTGCGACTCTGTGGGGTCGGCGGCAAGGCGGGGCGCAGGCCGGCGAGCTGGACGTACAACTCGCGCTTGGCGGTGGCCAGGCCGCGACGGTCGAGCACGTAGCCGGTCAGCCAGATCCAGCCGTGGTACGTCGGCTGGTCGGGAACCGACACGACGCGGAAGGTGAGGGCCCGGTCTCCGGCGAACTGCACCGAGGCCCGGCCGTCGATCGTCAGCAGGTCGCCGGGGGAGGGTCGCATCGCTACCAGTGGCCCCGGTTGGGTGGCTGCTGCTCCGGCGGGCGGCACTCCTGGGCGTGCATGATCTGCCAGTCGCGCAGTGCCCGCTTGAGACGGTCGTTCTCCTGTACGAGCAGCCGCACCTCCTCGTGCAGCTCGGTCAGCTCGTCGGCCAGTCGGGCCTGGAACTCGCGTACCTGATCGGCGTCGACGCCGCGCCGACGCGGGTCGAACGCCCGGGTGCGCACCTCGTGCGGGGTCAACCGGGCCGGCCGGCCCGTCCCGTAGAGCTGGCCACCTCGATACACCTGGGCCACGACGATCCTTTCCGGGGCAGACGGAAACGTGCAGGGTCCGTGCGGTGGGTTGGAAGGGCGGGCCGTCCGCACCGGCCACGGACGGCCCGCCCGCTCCGCCGCCGCAGCCCGGTTCGGCGGTACGGCGGCGGAGCAATCCGGTGGGTCGGGGCGGGCAGGGGGCGCCCGCCCCGACCGGGGGAATGCCTCTGTTCCTTGTTGCCACGCAAGGGGAGAGGCAGGAGCAAACTTAGCTGTCCCAGTCGTCTTAGTCAAACTCTGAGTTGTTGCAGGGTGTCCTTGCGTGATCAAATTGGCGTGCCACGCAGGGGGAAGGTCATGCCGATCACCGCCGACTACATCCGCATCGCCGACGAGATCGTCGCCGACGTCCGGGCCGAGAAGCTCAGGCCGGGCGACAGGCTGCCCTCGATCGCGCAAATTGCGGCGACCCACCAGGTCAGCCCGTCTACCGTCAAGATGGTCTACGTGCGCTTGGAAGCGTTGCGAGTTATCCGACGGCATCAGGGCAAGGGCATCTTCGTTACCGACCCGAAGACCTGGATGCGGGAGCCGTAGGCGGACGAGGTCGATGCCGGCGTGACGGGTAGCCGACAGAACCGGCGTCGGGGCGTGAAAACTGTCCCCGCCGATCGGCAAGCTGGTGTCCCGTCGTCGGAGGTGCCGCATGCCGTACGTGAAGTCCCACATCCGCCGCGACGGTGCCCGGGTCCGGGCCCACTACCGCAAGCGGCGGCGCGCTCGCGGCGGCGGGGCGGCCCGCCGTGGCCGGTCCGGCGGAGGTGCCGGGAGCGCGGCGCTGCTTTTCGGGGGCGTGTCCGCGCTGGTGCTCGTGGTCCTGGCGGTCGACTTCGTGCGGCGGCACCCGTACTGGTCGGTCCTCCTGCTGGCGGTCGTCGGCCTTGCCGTCGCCGCGTTGCTCTTCGCCCGGGCGAGGCAGCGGGCCCGACAGCGGGTTGAGCAGGAGCGACAGCGGGTTGAGCAGGCCCGGCGGGACATGCTGATCGCGGTGACGGACGCGATGTCCGGGCCGGAGTTCGAGCGGTGGTTCGCCCGGCTGTTGGAGGCGTCGGGGTTCCGGCAGGTCACGGTCACGGGCGGGTCGGGGGACCGGGGCGCGGACGTCGTGGCGGTCGCGCCGGACGGGCGGCGGGTGGTGGTGCAGTGCAAGCGGCAGAGCGCGCACAACCGGGTGGGCAGCGCCGCCATCCAGCGCTTCGCGGGGACCTGCCGCGAGGTGCACGGGGGTCAGCTCTGCGTGATCGTGACCAACAGCTTCTTCACGGCGGGCGACGGCGTGCGGCTGGCCCGGCAGCTCGACATCGCGCTGGTGGACCGGGCGGCTCTGGAAACCTGGGCGTGGACGCGCACTCCGCCCCCGGGCCTGTTCGCGGCCCGCTGAGTCTCCCGATCGGCCGTCCGCTCGGGCGGCAGGCCGGGTGCTCGCCGGCCGATTCCACCATTGACGGGTATCTGACTCGGCGGTCAGATCAAGGACGCTCGTCGAAACCGATAACCTCGCCCTGAGTGCTGCTCCGATTCCGTCTCGTCAGCGCGGGCGGATCCTTCAGTGGGGGTTTCTGCATGGCGCCGAGCCGGCGGCGGGCGGTTCTGATCGGGGTCAACCAGGGTGGGAGCGACGTTCGGCTGCCCGCCCTGCGATATGCGGAACGCGATGTCGAGGCCGTCCGGGGGGTGCTGCTCGACGAGGAGATCGGCACCTTCGACGACGCCGACATCAAAATGTACGTCGGCGCGGAGGCGACCTGGCGTGAGATCAAGGCCGGGCTTCGCGAGATGGCATTGGACTCCGGCCCCTCCGACGTGCTGCTCGTGTACTTCGCCGGCCACGCGCTGGTGCCCGAGTGGAGCACCCAGCTCGACGCGTACCTCGTCACGGCCGACCTCAACCCGGACGCCCTTCGCCGGGAGCCGGACAACGGCCTGCGGATGGCCTTCCTGAAGCGGGACGTCTTCGAGACCTTCGCTGGCACCTCCTTCCTCGTCCTCGACTGCTGCCACGCCGGGATCTATCTGGACGCCGACCTGCGCCACGCCGAGGCGATGCAGACCTACCGCACCCGGGTCGACCGGCACAGCGCGCTGTTGGCCTGCCGTAACGGTGCGGCGGCGCGGGAGGACGAGGAGCACGGGCACGGGGTGCTGACATACCACCTGCTCAGCGCCCTTCGCGGCGGCGCCGCCGACGACAGGGGCCGGGTGTCGTTCGGTCAGATGGCCGCGTTCGTGGCCGAGCAGGGGCTCGAACCACCACCGGTCCAACTCGTGCACATGTGGGGCCCGACCACCGTGCTGGTCCAGCCGCCGACCTCGCGGCACGAGCGTCGGTTGCAGAGTTCGCCCGCCAACCCCAGCACCACCCGGCCCTGTAAGAGCCCGCTTGAGGACCAGTCCAGCTCGATCGTGCAGCTGCTCGGTCGGGTCTTCCGTTCCGAGGCCCACCCGATGCGGGCGTCCCAGCAGCGCGGGCACGCCGAGCGGGTGGAGATCGTCCGGCACGCGCTGGCCGCGGCCTCCGTGGCCGTGGTGGAGTTCTCCGGCCCGGCCATCCGGGTGGCCGACTCCACCGCCCGCTTCGACAAGGAGGAGCTGCGACCGCTGCTGGAACTGAGCTCCGCCGACGCGATCCGGTACCGCACGTCGATGCCCGGGCACATCGTCTCGAACGACGCCGGCCTGCGGCTGCTCTGCGTTCCGCTCTCCTACGAGGACGATCGCATCCTCACGTTGACTGTCGTCGACCCCGCCGTCGCGCTGCTCGACATGGGCGAGCCGCTCGCCGTCATGCTCCGGGCCCTGTGGGACTCGAATCTCCTCGGCGACCCGCTGCAGGCCGAGATGCAGGTGGTGACCGCCCTGCGCACCGCCTTCGGTCGGCTGCCACTGAACCTGTACGAGTACGCCTTCAGCCTCTACCAGAAGCTGGTCGACTCCATGATCATGGTGTTCCAGCCCGTCGTGGAGCTGGACCTGCGCCCGGCCGGAGTGAGCATCCACAGCTTCGAGGCCCTCGCGCGCCGCAGCGACAAGGAGCTCCGCGCGCCACTCGCCGCGCTACAGATGGCGTACGTCTGGGGTGACCGCTTCATCGTCGAGCGCGACTCGCTGCTGCTCGCCAAGTCGATCCACTCGTACGCCACCGCGGACGCGGACGCCCCGTGGCACGGCACCAAGCCACTGTCGGTGAACGTCGCGGTCCGCTCGCTGCTCAGCGACTCGTACCTCAGCCAGGTGAGCAGGGCGCTCGCCGAGGCCGCCATGCATCCGCGCACGCTCACGCTGGAGATCTCCGAGCAGGACGCGATCCAGCCCGGCCCGGGGGAGCGGTGGCCGCAGGAGCCGCTGCTCTACTTCCACCGGCGCCTCACCGAGCTGGCCCGGGAGCTTCGGATCAGCTTCGCCGTCGACGACTTCGGCGTCGGGTACGCCTCGCTGGCCCGGATGGCGGAGCTGCCGCTGACCCAGATCAAGGTCGACCGGGCGGTGCTGCACCACCCGATGGCGCTGGAGGAACTCGCGTTGGTGGCGCGGGTGTCCCGGCACGCGAGCGACCTCGGGCAGGCCCCCACGCCCCGGGCCGTCATCGTGGAGGGGTTCGACGACGCGGCGCCGGTGACCCTCAAGCAGATCTACGACCTGGGAATCCACCACGTGCAGGGATTCTTCAGCGGCGCCGTCGCGTCGACGTCGCTGCAACCACTGGATCAGGCCGCCCGCGAGCGGATCGCGGGCCTGGTGAGAGGCGAGGAATGACCACAGTCAAGCTGCTGCTGCCGGCCGAGGTCTTCGAGGAACTGGACCTGCCGTACGAGGGCGTTCGTGACCTGTCGGCGATCACCCTCGCCGTCGAGGGAACGGGCCTGCTGGCGAACCTCGCCGCACTCGCCGCGTTGCAGCCCCAGCTGGGCGACCTGGTGGCCGCGATCCGCAACTGGCGGCTGCGGGACCCTCGCCCGTCGGTGACCCTGACGGTCACCGGCCCCGGGATCGACCTGAAGGTGGACCTGCCGCGCAACGTCAGCCGGGCTCGGCTGTTGGAACAGCTCCGCCCGCTCCTCGACGACCAGGACTGACACTGCTTCGCGGCCGGCGTGCCGGCCGAGGAATCCGGAGCCGGGTGCCGGTGCCTCAGCCGTTGGCCAGGGTGCGGTCGAGGAGGGGGAGCAGGCGGTCCCAGTGGCGCTGCAGCGCGGAGGGATTGAAGGCGTCGGTGTCGGACATGGTGAAGCCGTGGACGGTGCCGGGGTAGATCTCGCAGGTGTGGCGGACACCTGCGACATCCAGGGCCTGGTTGAGCTCGCTGATGGCCTTGGAACCCATGTCGTTCTCGGCGAGGCCGAGGTGGACCTGGGCGGTGAGCTCGGGGGCGAGGCGGTGCGGGCTGTCGGGCGCGTCGGTGACCAGGGGGCCGGGGTGGAATCCGGCGACGGCAGCCACCTGGCCGGGGTGGGCCGCCGCGGTGCGCATCGCCAGGACGGCACCCATGCAGTAGCCCATCACGGCGACCGGTCCGACGCTGACCTCGGGCTGGGTGGTGAGGAACTTGAGGTAGGCGTCGGCGTCGCGCAGGGCGCGCTCGGTGGTGTGCGCCTCGACCAGGGGCATCAGCTGGGCGAAGACGGCCGGTCGGAGCTCTTTTCCGATGTGCTCGGGAAGCTCGATCACCGGTGCCGGGCCGTGCCGGTAGTAGACGTTGGGAACGAGTACGTAGTACCCGTGCTCGGCCAGTTGGCGGGCCATCTCCCTCAGCACGGGCCGCACGCCGATGGCGTCCATGTAGACCAGCACCCCCGGGTGCCGCCCGCCACGGTCGGGGAGGGCGGCGAAAGCGTCGGCCTGGCCGTCGGCGGTGGGAATCTGCAGGGTCCTGGTGGGCATGGCACCATCCTTTCTCGGACTGATGCCGGTACGCAGCCCCTACCAGGGTTGCCGCCGATCGACACCACCACCGCCCACGGGGGCCTGTCTCAGCCGGCGCTCGCCGGCACGTCGAGGATCGCGCTGAAGCGTTCCTCGGCCAGGTCGAGCTGGCTGAAGATGTGTGCCTTCACCGCCGGTAGGAGCGGGGTGTCCGGCCGGGCGATCAGCTCCCGGAGGACCGGCACCAGCGGACGGTACTTCGTCGCCGAGGAGAACACCTTCGGGCCGACGGTGTGGATCACGCCGACCCCGTTGTCGGTGAAGTCGGAGATCTTGATGACCCGGGCCCACGGCTCCCGGTCCAGGCTGGCCGCCACGTGCTCCCGGTACTGCGCGTGCCGGTCGCGCCCCGGGTCGTACGCCGGGTTGGTGACTGCGGCGACCAGGCGCGCGACCCGAGGGCCGAACCGCGCGGCGAGCACCGCCAGCGCCGCCGGGGTGGGGTCGCCGGCCGCCACCTCCGGCCCCGCCGTGGGCCTGTCCGCCGCAGGCCCCGCCGGGTGGTCCCCCGTTCGGCCCGCCGGCCCCGCCGGGTGGCCCCCCGCCCGGCCCGCCGGCTCGACCGGGTGGTCCCCCGTCAGCCCCGCCAGCTCAGCCGGGTGGTCCTCCACCGCGTCGTGCAGCAGGCCGGCGACGATCACGTCCACGTCGCGCACCTGGTAGTGGTGCATCAGCCGGATCGCCACCCGCAGCAGGTGGTTCAGGTACGGCTCGCGCACCCGCCGGTCGTCGCGGTGCAGCTCGGCGGCCAGGTCGAGGGCGGCGGTGAGCCGGGCCCGCGCGTCGGAGTCGAACGCGCGGATCTCCAGCCGGAACCGCTCCAGCAGGCCGGGCTCCCCGTGGATCTCGGTGATCGCGTGCATCGGCATGGTGGCCAGGTACGGCGGGAAGTCCATGGACCACTTATAGCTGATCTTCACCGTCCGCGGGTCCCCTCGTCGGGCTTGTGTCGTGCGCGACCGCCCGGAGCCGCGCCGACCCCTCTGCTCCCCGGCCGGCCGGCGGTGTCCACCCCGATCCGGGCGGTGCTCGCCGGCAGTGGGCGGTAACGGCGGCGCGCGCCGGTGGCGGCCGGAAACGGCGATCGGCGTCACCGGCCGTCGCCGTCCGGGAAGAATGGCCGGGTGGACCGGGTGCTCGCGGTGCTGGTGGCGTCGCCGCCCGCGCTGGTGCTCGCCCTGGTCTTCCTGCTCCCCGCGCTGGAGGCGTCCACCTTCCTCGGGCTGTTCGTGCCGGGGGAGGTCGCGGTGCTGGTCGGCGGAGTGCTCGCGCACTCGGGTCGGCTGCCGCTGTGGGCGGTGGCCGCCGCGGCGGTGGCCGGGGCGGCGCTGGGCGACCAGACCGGCTACCTCATCGGCCGCCGGTACGGCCGCCGGCTGCTGTCCCGCGTGCCCCGCAGGCTGGCCCGCTCGGGGGAGCTTCGGCGGGCGCTGGATCTGGTCCGCCGCCGGGGCGCGGTGGCGGTGGTGCTCGGCCGCTGGGTGGCGGCGCTGCGCGCCCTCGTGCCGGGGATCGCCGGGATCAGCGGGGTGCCACGGGGCACGTTCACCCTGGCGAACATCTGCGGCGGGGTGCTCTGGGCGGTGACCGTGGCGGTGCTCGGCTACCTGGCTGGAGCCTCGTACCGGCTGCTGGAGCATCGCCTCGGACTGGGCGGGGAGGCGCTGCTGGCCCTGCTGGTGGTGCTGGTGGTGGCCCGTCTCTGGCGGCACCGCCGGGCGGCCCGTCGGGCCGCCGGATGAGGCCGTGGGACTGGTGGTGGGGTGTGCGGGGGAGTGAGTGGGTCGCCGCGCTGAGCGCCGACGCGGCGACCCACCTCCCGGACGTGCCGCGCGGGACGACGCGGCGTGCCCGGGGTCTCTACAGCGGCAGCCGGTTCGCCCCGGCCAGCGCGCCGACCACGAGCGGGACCAGCGGCGCGGGCAGCACCTGGCCGCTGCGCAGGGCCGGCGTCCAGCCGGCGTCGGCGCCCAGTCGGGATCGTGGGTCGCGTTGTACGCGGCCACCAGGTCGACCGGCCGGGCCCGGCCGCCGTCGGCGCGGACCCAGTTGCCGCGGGTGGTGACGGCGGTGCCGCCCCAGTCGTACAGCAGGTTTTCGGCGGCGAGGCCCGCACCGAGGGTGAACCAGTTGTTCTCCACGTACGGCGCGGACTGCACCCCGACCCCGACGGCGTACTGGAAGTCCTCGCCGGCCAGCCGGTACCAGTTGTTGTAGACGTCGACCTGGCCGAACCGGACCCGGGGCAGGCGCTGGAGCACCCGGTCGAACAGGTTGTGGCGCAGGGTCACCTTGAGCCGGCCGACGTCCAGCCCGACCGTGTTCGACGAGCCGATCAGCATCAGCTTGTCCCGTCCGACGAACCGGTTGTACGAGGCGGTGACCAGGCTGGCGGTGTGGGTGACGTCCAGCGACCCGTCGTGCACCTGGTACGGCCGGCCGAAGTGCACCGGCTGGGCGCTGTCCGGGTTGTCGCCGTCGGTGAAGCTGTTGTGGTCGACCCAGACGTGCTCGCTGCGCCGCACCGAGATCTGGTCGTACTGGGAGTTCCAGTTGCCGGTGGCGCCGTCCGTCGGCGACCACGCCGGGAAGCAGTCCCGGGCGTCGTCGAAGGTCAGGTTCCGCACGATGACGTTGCTGGCGCTGTCGATCATCAGGGTCAGCCCGGTCAGCGTCGCCCCGCGCAGCCCGACGATGGTGGTGTTCGGGCCGACGTTGATCTGGGTCTGCCGCGTCTGGCTCGCCACCGAGCGCACCCGGGCGGCCTCCAGCGCCCCGGTCGGCGGCGTCATGCCCCACACCGCCGGGTCGTACGCGGCCAGGTAGGCCGCCAGCGAGTACCCCGGGTCGGCCAGGTCGGCGCAGTCGAGCAGGCTGCGGTCGTCGGCCTCGAACCCGTCCACGACGCCGTCGACGACGATCACCTTGGGGGTGGCGTTGGCCCGGTTGGTGGCGTTGTCGCCGCCCAGGGCGCGGACCAACTCGGCCCGGCTGCGGACCAGGTGGACCTGGTCGGCGGCGGCCGTCGAGCCGCCGGTGGTGCCGACGCCGTCGGCCGCCCAGCCGTCGCCGGCCGGCAGCGCCTGGCGGGCGAGCCGCTCGACGGGGTCGGGCACCGGGGCGGTGGCGCCGGGGGCGGCCGACGCCGCCGCGCCCGGTACGACTAGCAGGGACAGGGCGACCAGGGCCGCCCCGAGAACGCGTGGACGCATCAGGGACTCTCCGATGTGGTTGGTCGGTGCGGCGGATTCCGTGGCGAGTACTTCTCCTCTGTGAGCTCGGTGCGCGTCGGCGGCACCGCCCACGGCACCGCCAGCTCCGACAGCAGCGCGCCGGACCCGGCCGCCCGCCGCAGCGCCCCGTTGACACCGCGGACGCTCAGCACCCGGTCCGGCCCGCTCCCGGCTGCGGTCACCAGGTCGCCGCCGAGCAGGGCCGGCTCGGGCGCGGCCCGGACCGCCTCCAGCACGGCGGTGAACGGTGCGGTGCGGGCCAGCGGGGCGATCAGCGGCGTCCCGTCGGCGCGGCGGTCCAGCAGGTTCTCCAGCAGGCCACGCCGCCCCGGCACCTCCCGGGGCGCGTCGTCGCCGGGCAGCAGCAGCCGGTCCGTCGGGTACTCCAGCACGGCCCGGCCGGCGGTGCCGGTCACGATCACCTCACCGGCGACGAAGTCCTCGCCGGCCAGGGTCACCGCGGCGACGATCGGTGGCCCGGAGCGCGGGACGACCCGCAGGGCCGCCGTGTCGTCCACCTCGATCGGGCGGACCCGGTAGTGCTCCAGCTCGATCACCGCCGGCCGCACCGGCCCGCCGGCAACCGCCTCGGCCACCGCCAGGCACTGCATCACCGCGTGCGCGAACGGGTTGGCCAGCGCCCCGTCGAGCACCGGCCGGCCGTTCAGCGTCCGCCGGCCGGCCCAGGGGGCCCGGGCGTAGTAGCCGTCCGGGCGCTGCCAGGCCGCGACCGTGGCGATGCCGGTGACCGTGCCGAGCCGCCCGCCGGTCACCGCCGCCGTCAGCTCGGCGAGCGCGGCCGAGCCGAGGGCCTGGAAGCCGACCTGGCAGGACCGGCCGGTGTCGGCCAGCGCGGCGGTCAGCGTCCGGTGCTCGGCCGTGGACAGCACCGGCGGCTTCTCCAGCAGCAGGTCCGCCCCGGCGGCCAGCACGTCCAGCGCGATCGGCAGGTGGGTGTGCGGCGGGGTGCAGACCACCACCACGTCCGGCTTCGCCTCGGCGAGCATCGCGGCGTGGTCGGTGAAGACCCCCGCGCCGGCCGGCACCGGCGCGTGCGGCTCCTCCTCGATCGGGCGTACGTCGACGAGGGCGACCAGCCGGACCCGGCCGGCGGCGTGCAGCGGCGCGATCGCCCGGCGGTGCCAGCGGCCGTGCCCGTTCGCCCCGATGACCGCCACCCGGGGCGGGCCCCCGGCGCCGGACCGGCCCGGACCACCCGGGGCGGACCCCGGGCGGGCGTCGCTCACGCCGCACCGGCCAGGGTCGCGGCCACCCCGTGCCGGTGCAGGGCGGCCAGCCAGTCGGTGACGTCGGCGCGTACCTCGTCGTCGTCGGCCAGCTGGGCGGGGAAGACCTCGCGCAGCGCGAACAGGGCGTCGACCACCCCGGCCGGGGTGCCGTCGGCGGTGGCCAGCGCGCCCCGGATCCGGTCGGCGAGCGGGTCGACCAGCGGGAGCGTGCCGCCGTCGTCGGCGTGACCGCAGGCGAACCGCGCCCACGCGGCCACCACCAGCGCGGACCAGCGCGCCGGACGGCCGGCCGCGCGCAGGTCGGCGATGGTGTGCAGGATCCGCTGGGGCAGCTTCTGCGAGCCGTCCAGGGCGACCTGGAGGGTGCGGTGCCGGATCGCCGGGTTGGCGAAGCGGCCCAGCACCTCGTCGCCGTACTCGACCACCGACACCCCGGCCGGCGGGGCGAAGCTGACCGCCACCTCCTCGGCGACGAGGCGGCGCAGCACCCGGGTCAGGCCGGGGATCCCCAGCGCGTCGGCGACGGTCTCCCGACCGGCGAGGGCGCCCAGGTAGGCGGTGGCCGAGTGCAGGCCGTTGAGGCCGCGCAGCTTGAGCCGCTCCCACGGCCCGGCGTCGTCGGTGAGCACGGCTCCGGCCCGGTCCCACGCGGGCCGGCCGCCGGGGAAGGCGTCCTCGATCACCCACTGGGTGTACGGCTCGGCGTCCACCGCCGCCAGGTCGGCGAAGCCCAGCGCGCGCCGGGCCACGGCGAACGTGTCCGCCGTGCTGGCCGGCACGATCCGGTCCACCATGGTCCCGGGGAAGGTGACGTTCGCGGCCACCCAGCCGAGCACCCGCTCCGATGCGCCGGAGCGGGCCAGCGCCTGCTCGACCAGGCCGCGCAGCCGGACCCCGTTCGACGGCAGGTTGTCGCAGCTGACCAGCGCGATCGGCCCCGCGTCGGCCGCCGCCCGGGCGGCCAGCCCGCGTACCAGCAGGCCGGGCACCGTGCCGGGCGGCCCGTCGCCGGCCAGGTCGGCGGCGAGCGCCGGGTCCGGGCGCAGCCGGCCGGTGACCGGGTCGAGCTGGTACGCCTTCTCCGTCACGGTCAGCGTGACCACCCGGATCGCCGGGTCGGCGAGCAGCGCCACGATCCCGGCCGGGTCGCTCGCGGCGTGCCGGACCCCGGCCAGCGACCCGATCACCTGGGTGCCGCCGCCGGTGGCGGCCCTGGTGGTCACGCTGAACAGGTTGTCCTGCGCGGCGAGCGTCTCGACCAGCTCGGTGCTGCGCGGGGCGACCCCGACGATGCCCCAGTCGCCGCCTGCCGCGCCGATCGCGGCCTCCGTGTAGACGGCCTGGTGGGCGCGGTGGAACGCGCCCAGGCCGAGGTGCACGATGCCGGCGGGGACGGTGCCGGGGCGCAGCAGCGGGCGGCTCGCCTCGGGCAGCCGGCGCAGCGCGGCCAGCCCGAGCCGGGACGCCCCGACGGTCACCGCCATACCGGGCCGTCCGGGAAGCGGAACTCCGCGATCGACTCGGGGCGCATCGTCGAGCTGTAGCCGGGTGCGGTGGGCAGCAGGTACCGGCCGCCCCGGGTGCGCACCGGGTCGACGAAGTGCTCGTGCAGGTGGTCGACGTACTCGACCATCCGGCCGTCGAGGCTGGCGCCGACCCGCAGGAAGTCGAAGATCGCCAGGTGCTGCACGTACTCGCACAGGCCGACGCCGCCGGAGTGCGGGCAGATCGGCACCCCGAACTTCGCCGCCATGACGATCTCGGAGAGCACCTCGTTGACCCCGCCGACCCGGCAGGCGTCGATCTGCATCACGCCGATCGCCTCGGCCTGGAGCAGCTGCTTGAAGATCACCCGGTTGGCGGCCACCTCGCCGGTGGCCACCCGGCACCGCCCGCCGGTCAGTTCGGTCACCGCGCGGGCGATCCGGGCGTGGCCGAGGATGTCGTCGGCGTGCGTCGGCTCCTCGATCCAGTACGGGTCCACCTCGGCCAGCGCCGTCATGTTGACGATCGCCTCGTCGACGTCCCACACCTGGTTGGCGTCCATCATCAGCAGCGCGTCGGAGCCGATCTCCGCGCGGATGATCCGGGCGCGGCGCAGGTCGTCGGCGGGCGGGCCGCCGACCTTCATCTTCATCGCCCGCCAGCCCTGCGCGTACGCCTCGCGGGTCAGCGCCCGGACCTTGTCGTCGGGGTAGCCCAGCCAACCCACGGAGGTGGTGTACGACGGGAACCCGTCGCGCTCCAGCAGGGCGAGCCGGTCGGCCATCCCGTCGCGGCCCCGGTCCAGGATGGTGGCCGCCTCGCCGGGGGTGAGCGCGTCGGTGATGTGGTGGAAGTCGATGCTGGCCACCAGGTCCTCGGTGGGCAGCTCGGCCAGGAACCGCCACATCGGCTTGCCGGCGAGCTTGGCCCGCAGGTCCCACACGGCGTTGACCAGCGCGCCGGTCGCCATGTGGATGACGCCCTTCTCCGGCCCCAGCCAGCGCAGCTGCGCGTCGGCGCTGAGCGAGCGCCAGAACACCACCGGCTCGGCGACGATCTCCTCGACCGTCCTGCCCCGGACGTGGTGGGCCAGGGCGCGCACGGCCGCGCAGGTGATCTCGTTGCCCCGGCCGTTGGTGAAGGTGAACCCGGCGCCCACCGGCCCGGCGTCGGTGCCCAGCTCGACGTACGTCGCCGAGTAGTCGCCCCGGTTGATCGCGTCCGAGCCGTCGCCGGCCGCCGCGGTCGGGAAGCGCACGTCGTGCACGTCCACGGAAGTGATGGTGACGCTCACCGGTGCTCCCCGATCTTGAAGACCTTCTTGGGCAGGCGGTACGCGAGGTCGACGATGGTCTCGGCGGCCTCGTCCTCGGTCAGCCGTTGCTCGGCGACCAGCCGGGCGAGGAAGCCGGCGTCGACCCGGCGGGCCACGTCGTGACGTACCGGGATGGAGCAGAACGCCCGGGTGTCGTCGACGAACCCGGCCGTGTTGTAGAACCCGGCGGTCTCGGTGACCGCCTCCCGGAACCGGCGCAGCACCTCGGGGGAGTCGAGGAACCACCAGGGCGCGCCGAGGTACAGGGCCGCGTAGCCACCCGCGAGGGGAGCCAGTTCCCGGGTGAAGGTGTACTCGTCGAGGGTGTAGACCACCACCCGCAGCCGGGGGTCGTTGCCGTACGCGTCCAGCAGCGGGGTGAGCGCGTGCAGGTACTCGGTGGCCTGCGGGATGTCCCCGCCGACGTCGCGGCCGTGCCGGGCGTACAGCCGGCGGTTGTGGTTGCGCACCGAGCCGGGGTGCAGTTGCATCACCAGCCCGTCGTCGAGCGACATCCGGGCGAACTCCAGCAGCATGTGCGCCCGGAACGCCTCCGCGTCGGCGGCGTCGGCCACCCCGCGCCGGCCCCGCTCGTACAGCGCCGCCGCCTCCGACCCGCTCAGGTTCAGGGTGCGGGCGGTCGGGTGGCCGTGGTCGGAGCAGGTGGCGCCGGCCGCGATGAACGCCTCCCGGCGTCGCCGCAGGGCGGCCAGGAACCCGGCGTACGTGCCGGTGTCCTCGCCGGAGACCTCGCCGAGCCGCTCGACGTTGGCGGCCCAGTCGTCGAACTCCATGTCGACGACGTTGTCCGGCCGGAACGTGGTGACCACCCTGCCGCCGGGGCCGCCCCAGCCGTCGGCGGCGAGCTTGGCGTGCTGGGCCAGGTCGTCCAGGGGCGACTCGGTGGTGGCGAGCACCTCGATGCGGAACCGGTCGAACAGCGCCCGGGGCCGGAACTCCGGCTCGGCGAGCCGGGCCGCGACCTCGTCGTACACGGCGTCGGCGGTGGCCGGGGAGAGCGGGGTGTCCACCCCGAAGACCTCGGTGAGGGTCTGCTCCAGCCACAGCCGCGACGGGGTGCCCCGGAACAGGTGCCAGCCGTCGACGAAGCGCCGCCAGATGGTCCTCCCGTCGGTCTCCACGGGGCTGCCGTCGACCGTCGGGACGCCCAGGTCCGCCGGGGGAACGCCCTGGCTGAGCAGCATCCGGGTCAGGTAGTGGTCGGGCACGATGATCAGCCGGGACGGGTCCGGGAACGGCCGGTCCTCGGCCAGCAGCGCCGGGTCGACGTGCCCGTGCGGCGAGATGATCGGCTGCTCGGCCGCCAACGCGTAGAGCTGCCGGGACAGCGCCCGCAGGCCCGGGTCGGCGGGGAGGAGCAGGTCGGGTCTGGAGGTGGTCGGCACGTCGGATGGCTCCTCGGGTGCGGTCGGTCGAACGGGGCGGACCGGCGGGGCCGGCCGGGGCCGGTGGGGTGGCCGCGGCGGCGCGCTCCGGGCGCGGTCGGTCAGGGCAGGGTGAGCAGGTCGGCGACCCGGACGGCCTGCCCGGTCTCGAAGGACCGGTTGGCGGCCAGGCCGGTGAGCAGGGCAAGGGCCCCGTCGCGGGCGCCGGCGGCCCGGTGCAGCGGGTCCGTCGCGCCGCCGAAGAGGACCTTCGTCATCCGGGCGTCCGCGCCGCCGTGGCCCTGCCGGGTGTACCCCTCGACCTCGATCTGCCGGGGCGGCGACCAGAACGGGCGCAGGGTGAGGGTGGCCGAGCCGCCCTCGGCGGCGGCCTCGTCGCCGTGCAGCGCCGCGCCCTTGAGCGCCCCGGCGGCCCCGGGGCTGA
Source organism: Micromonospora sp. CA-111912 (assembly GCF_050948415.1). Taxonomy (NCBI): domain Bacteria; kingdom Bacillati; phylum Actinomycetota; class Actinomycetes; order Micromonosporales; family Micromonosporaceae; genus Micromonospora; species Micromonospora sp. CA-111912. The sequence continues at coordinate 4,000,319 of NZ_CP192007.1, read as the reverse complement.
CGAAGTCGCTCTCCACGACCTCCAACTCGACGCGGCCCCGGCTGCCGTTGACCATCACCCGGTAGCCCTCCCAGGGGGCGTAGGCGGTGAGGTGGTACGTCATGGTCACGCCAGAGGAGTAGCGGGCCAGCACCGCCATGTCGTCCTCGATGGTGACGCCGGGGGCGAACACGTTCTGGTCGCGGTGGTAGCCGTCCTCGGCCTCGGCGTCGAGGTAGAGCTCGCGCAGCCGGGGATGCTCGGCCATCCGCAGGGCGAACGGGTCGCCGGTGGTGTCCGGGGCGCCGTGTGCCCGGTCGTAGTCCCGGGCGTAGCCGTGCCGGCGGCCGGCGTCGCCGTAGAAGAACAGCCGGCCGGCGGCGTAGACCTCGACCGGGGTGGCGTCGAGCCACCAGTTGACCAGGTCGAAGTGGTGGCTCGCCTTGTGCACCATCAGCCCGCCGGAGTTGGCCTTGTCCCGGTGCCAACGCCGGAAGTAGTCGGCGCCGTGCCGCACGTCGAGCAGCCACTCGAAGTGCACCGACCCGATCTCGCCCACCGCCCCGTCGGCCAGCAGCCGGCGCAACTGCTCGTGCAGCGGGTTGTAGCGGTAGTTGAAGGCGACGGTGACCTGCCGGCCGGTCTCGGCGACCGCGTCCAGGATCCGCCGGCAGCGCGGCGCGTCGACGGTCATCGGCTTCTCCGACACCACGTCGCAGCCGGCGCGCAGGGCGGCCACGATGTACTCGTCGTGGGTGGCGTCGACCGTGGTGACCAGCACGGTGTCGACGCGCTCCTTGGCCAGCATCGCGGCGAACTCGTCGGCCCGGTACGTCGGCACCCCCCGGTGGCCCAGCTCGGCCAGCCAGCGGTTGTGCGCGTCCATCCGGGACTGGTTGACGTCGGCGAACGCGACCAGCTCGGCGGTGTCGGGGTGGTCCCGGACCAGCGCCCGGACGAACATCTCGGCCCGGGCGCCGGTGCCGACCACCGCGTGACGGGTCCGTTCACCGGATCTCGAAGACATCGCGTCGCCTCCCGGGTGAGACTGCAAAGGTTTGCAGTGAAGAAACCACGATCGATCGCGATGAGTCAACGACGTAGCCAAAATCAGTTCGTTTTGCCCGTCTTCGTGGGCTTATCGGAGCGTGGGGGGTGACCCCTCGAAACCTGGTCGTAACCTTCGAGCGTTGACAGTGGAGCAACCGTTTGCATTAATTGTCGGCACCCACGTGACCGCAACCACACTGGACGAAGGGGCCGCCGTGCCAGTCACCATCAGGGACGTCGCGAGGGCCTCGGGCGTGCACATCTCCACGGTCTCCCGCACGTTCTCCGCACCGCACCTGGTCAACCCGGAGACCCGGGGCCGGGTGCTGGCCTGCGCGGAGGACCTGGGCTACCGGCCCAACCGCGCCGCGCGGGCCTTGATCACCGGCCGCACCCACAACATCGGCCTGATCATCGCCGACATCGCCAACCCGTTCTTCCCGCCGCTGATCAAGGCGGCGGAGGGGCAGGCCCGGCACCGCGATTACCACATCTTCGTCGCCGACACCAACGAGGACCCGGTGGTCGAGGAGGAACTGGTCCACGCGCTGGCCAAGCAGGTCGACGGGGTGTTGCTGTGCAGCCCCCGGATGAGCAACAGCCTCATCGAACAGCTCAGCCGCGAGGTCCCGCTGGTGGTGATAAACCGGCAGGTGACCGGCCTGCCCTGCGTGATGATGGACGTCGGGCAGGGGGCCCGCTCCGCGATCGAGCACCTGGTCGGCCTCGGCCACACCGAGATCGCCCTGCTCGGTGGGCCGCGCGGCTCGTGGACCAACCGGGAGATCCGCCGCTCGGCCGCCGCAGCGGCGCGGACCGGCGGCGCGGAACTGACCGTTCTCGGGCCCAACCCGCCCACCGTGCACGGCGGCGGCGCGCTGGCCGAACAGGTCCAGCGCGCCGGCGTCACCGCCGTGCTCGCCTACAACGACCTGATGGCGATCGGGCTGATCGAGGGGCTCGACGCCCTCGGGGTCCGGGTGCCGCAGGACGTCAGCGTCGTCGGTATCGACGACATCGCCCTGAGCCGGCTCACCCGGCCCAAGTTGACGACGGTGGCCACGCCTACCGCGGCCGCCGGCCGGACGGCCGTCGACATGCTGCTGCAACAGGACACCGACGCGCCGCGGGGACCGCGGGGCGCCGGTCGGGGCACGGCAGCCGACGCCCGTCGCACCACCGCACAGGTAATGCTCCAGACCGAGCTGGTCATCCGCGACTCCACCGGAGAAGTTCCGTCGTCCGGTGGCCCCGGTGCCGAACGTGTCGGCCCGGGCCCGCATCGCCTTGCGGACCCGGGCCGCCCGACTGCGGCCACCGGTGGCGCCGTCGCCTCCTAATGCCAAGGAGTGAGCGCACATGCACCCCGCCACGCCCCCCACCGCCGGCGCACCCGCCGGGCGTTCCCACCGTACCCCCCGCCGTCGGCTGCTGCGCGGGCTCGTCGCCCTCGTGGTCGCCGCGCCGCTGGTCCTGGGCGCCGCCGCCTGCGGCGACGACGAGGCCAGCGATGACCCCAACGCCCCCGTCAAGCTCTCCATCTTCTGGTGGGGCGGCGAGGCCCGGGGGAAGCTGACCGCGGACGCCCTCGCCCTCTACACCAGGAAGCACCCGAACGTCACGTTCGAGACGACCTGGCAGGCCAACCAGGGCTACTTCGACAAGCTGGCCACCCTCACCGCCGGCGGCAACCCGCCGGACATCTTCCAGATCGACGACAACTACCTCGCCGAGTACGCGTCCCGCAACACCACGCTCGACCTGACCAGCTACTCCGACTCAGGCAAGCTCGACGTGTCGAAGTTCCCCAAGAGCCTGTGGCAGTACGGCGTGGTCGACGGCAAGCTCGCCGGGCTGGCCGCCGGGGAGAACACCCAGGGGCTGGTCTACAACAAGACGCTGCTGACCAGGAACGGCCTCCCGGAGCCGACCACCGGCATGACCTGGGAGGAGCACATCGCCTGGGCCGAGCAGGCTGCGAAGAAGACCAAGGTCCCCGGCACCCAGGACCCGAGCGCCGATTACAAGGCGTTCTGGGTCTGGCTGCGCCAGCAGGGCAAGGACCTGTACGAGGGCAAGGAACTCGGCTTCACCGCCGAGGACGTCACCAAGTGGTTCGAGCTGTGGAAGGGCGCCCGGGACCGGGGCGCGACCCCGACGCCGGACGTGATCCACGAGGGCAACGCCACCGACATCACCAAGCAGCTCGTGGTAACCGGCAAGGCCGGCACGTCCTGGGTGTGGGTCAACCAGATGCCGGAGCTGAAGAAGAACACCAAGGACGAGTTGGGTGTCGTCGCGTACCCGGGTGACCCGAGCGCCCAGTGGGCCCGCGCCTCGATGTACTGGTCCGTGTTCAAGGGCAGCAAGCACAGGGACATCGCGGTCGATGTGCTGAACTTCCTGGCCAACGACCAGGAGGCGGTCAAGCTCCTCGGCACCGACCGGGGCCTGCCGTCGAACCAGGACCTGCGCCGGCTCGTCAGCGAGGGCACCACCGACCCGGCGATGAAGCAGTCCATCGCGGTGGAGGCCGAGCTGGCCCAGAAGTTCGGCGAGTCGCCGCAGGTGCCGATCAAGGGCCACAGCAAGGTCCGCGCAGAACTGATCAAGGCGGCGGAGAACGCCCAGTACGGCCGGGCCACCCCGGCCGAGGCGGCGGCCCAGTTCCTCGCCGCCTGCACGTCCGCCATCGGCTGAGCCGCCGCACACGTTCGGAAAGGAGCCGGCTCGTGGCACTGACCACGGCGCCCGACCCGACCCGACGCGGCACCGGATCCGCCCGCGCCCACGCCTCCCGGGGCGCGGCCGGGCGGATCCGGCACAGCGAAGGTCTGGCGGGGTACGTCTTCCTCTCGCCCTGGCTCATCGGACTGATGGCCATCACGGCGATTCCCATGCTCCTGTCGCTCTACCTGAGCTTCACCGACTACGACATCCTCACCCCCTGGTCGGAGGTCGAGTGGGTGGGGTTCGCCAACTACGAGCGGATGTTCACCAACGACCCCTCGTACTGGCACGCGGTCCGCGTGACGCTGACCTTCGCCCTGGTGGCGGTGCCGCTGAAGCTGGCCGCCGCGCTGGGGGTGGCGCTGCTGCTCAACCGGGCATGGCGCGGGGTCGGGCTGTTCCGCAGCCTGTTCTACCTGCCGTCGCTGCTCGGCGGCAGCGTCGCCCTGGCCATCGTCTGGGTGAACATGTTCAACCGCGACGGCGCGTTCAACTCGGTGCTGGCCCTGTTCGGCATCGAGGGCAAGCCCTGGGTCAACGACCCGGACTGGGCACTGGAGACCCTGATGGTGCTCGCCATCTGGCAGTTCGGCGCCCCGATGGTGATCTTCCTGGCCGGGCTCAAGCAGGTGCCGACGGAGCTGTACGAGGCGGCCTCGGTCGACGGGGCCGGCAAGTGGCGGCAGTTCCGCGCCGTCACCCTGCCGATGCTCTCCCCGGTCATCTTCTTCAACCTGGTGCTGGAGACCATCAACGGCTTCCAGGGCTTCACTGCGGCCTTCGTGCTCAGCAACGGCACCGGCGGCCCGGTCGACTCCACCCTCATGTACACGCTGAACCTCTACATCAAGGGCTTCACCGAGCTGGAGATGGGCTACGCCTCGGCGATGGCCTGGGTCTTCCTGCTCGCCATCGGCCTCATCACGGCCGTCTTCTTCAGCACCGGACGGTTCTGGGTGCACTACTCCGACGGGGAGGACCGGTGACGGCGACCGCAAGCCCGGTGGCGACCCGGCCGCGCCGCCCGCGTTCCGGCGGTGGGCAGGCCGTGCGCCTGGTCGTCCTGATCGCGATCGTGGTGGTCGTGCTCTACCCGCTGTTCTGGATGATCGGCACCTCGGTCAAGGGCCAGGAGGAGATCGTCAGCAACACCGGCCTGCTGCCGAGGGAGTTCACCCCGGGCAACTACGCCGACGGGTGGGCCAACTTCGACCTCAACTTCGGCCGGTTCTTCCTCAACAGCGCCATGGTCAGCCTGCTGACCGTGGTCGGCAACGCGGTCTCCTGCCTGCTCGCCGCGTACGCCTTCGCCCGGCTGAGGTTCCGGCTGCGCGGGATGTGGTTCGCCGTCATGATCGGCACCCTGCTGCTGCCCGGGCACGTGCTGATCGTGCCGCAGTACATCCTGTTCCGCACGCTCGGGCTGGTCGGCGGCGAGTGGCCCTACCTGCCGCTGCTGATCCCGCAGTTCCTGGCGACCGAGGCGTTCTTCGTCTTCCTGATGGTGCAGTTCATGCGGGGCATCCCGCGCGAGCTGGACGAGGCGGCGAAGATCGACGGGGCCAGCGCGTTCGGCATCTTCCGGCACATCATCCTGCCGCTGAGCCGACCCGCGCTGGTCACCACCGCGATCTTCTCGTTCATCTGGACCTGGAACGACTTCTTCCGGCAGCTCGTCTTCCTGTCCAGCCTGGAGGACTACACCGTGCCGGTGGCGCTGACCCTGTTCATCGACTCGACCAGCCAGAGCGCGGTCGGCCCGATGTTCGCCATGTCGGTGCTGTCCCTGCTGCCGGTGTTCCTGTTCTTCCTCGCCTTCCAGCGGATGCTCGTCGAGGGCATCAACACCAGCGGAATCAAGGGGTGACGCCGTGACGCGGGAGAGAACGGCCCGCCGGGACTGGCGGGACGTGGTCGCCGACGCCGCCGACCTGGCGCTGGTCGGGTTCCTGCTGGTGGCGGGCGCGCTGCCGGTGCTGACCGCCGGCGCCGCGCTCGCCGCCGCCAGCGCCGCCGTGCACGACCGGGTGACCGACGGCGGCTGGCCGAGCCTGCGGACCACGCTGCGCCGGTACGTCCGGGCGCTGCCGGCCGGCGTGCCGGTGACCCTGGCCGGGCTGGCCGGCGCGGTCCTGCTCGGGGCCGACCTGGCCGCGCTGGCCACCGGCCGGGTCCCCGGCGGGGCGCCCGCCCTGCTGGTCACCGGCGTGGTCGCGGCGGCCCTGTCCGGGTACGCCGGGCTGGTCGTCGTCGAGGTCGGGCGGGCCGGCGGGCAGGGCTGGCGGGCCGCGGCCCGCACCGCCGCCCGCTCCTGCGTCGCCCGCCCGGCCGGCTGGGCGGCGGCCAGCGGGGTGTGCTGCCTGGCCGGCGTCCTTGCCGTGCTGGTCATCCCGGTCGCGCTGCCGATCCTCGCCGGGTACGCCCTGGCCGCGCTGCACGCGGTCGCCCGCCGCCGCCCGGCCGTAGCCGTGGAGCCGTCGTGACCGACCACGCCCCCCGCACCCGGGCCGACGGGGCCAGCCCCCAACCCGACCCCCGCACCGGGGCCGACGGGGCCGACCCCCGCACCCGGGCCGACCCCGCTGATGAGCCCGGCCGCCGGACCGACGACTCCGGCGACGATCCCCGACTGCTGGTCGGCGGCGTCGAGGTGGCCCGGTACGTCCTCGCCCCGGACCTCGACGCCAGGCACGGCCCCCGGCCCTACCTGCACCCGGTGCGCACCCTCGCCGGCACGGTCGTCACCGACGCGCTGCCGGAGGACCACGTGTGGCACCTCGGCGCGTCCCTGGCCGTGCAGGACGTCGCCGGCACCAACCTGTGGGGCGGGCGCACCTACGTACGCGACATCGGCTACACCTGGCGGGACGACCACGGTCGGATCGTCCACACCGGCTGGACCGAGCGGGCCGACGACCGGCTGGAACACCGCCTCCAGTGGCGCGACCCGGCCGGCGGGGTGCTGCTCACCGAGCACCGCCGGCTCGCCGCCGCGCCCGTGCCCGACGCCCCCGGGGCGTGGCGGCTGGACCTGCGGTACGCGCTGAGCGCCCCCGCCGACCGGGACGTCCCCCTCGGCAGCCCGGCCACCAACGGCCGCCCCGGCGGCGCCGGGTACGGCGGGTTCTTCTGGCGGGCCGTCGCCACCGAGCCGCCCCGCACCTTCACCGAGTGGGCCGACGGTGAGGAGTCCGTCAACGGCTCCGACGCGCCGTGGGTGGCGCTGGCCGGCACCGGGCCGGGGGGCGGCGCGTACACCCTGGTCTTCACCGGGCTCGGGCCGGGCGACCGGTGGTTCGTCCGGACGGCGATGTACCCGGGGGTCTGTGTGGCCTTCGCCTTCGAGTCCCCGGCCGTGGTCCCGGCCGGGACCAGCCGGCACGGCCGGCACACCGTCACCGTCGCGGACGGGATCCTCGACCGCGACGCGACCGCCGCCCTCGCCGCCGCCGCGGGCGCGGCGGCCCCGGTGGCCCTGGGCGAGCTGGTGGCCCCGGGCGAGCCTGCGGGACGGGGCGAGCCGGTGGACCCGGGCGAGTCGGCGGGGCGGGCATGACCGGCCCGGAGGCGGTCACCGTCGGCGAGACGATGGTGGTGCTGTCGCCGGTCGACGCGACGCCGCTGGAACGCGCCGACCGGGTCCGGCTCGGCGTCGGTGGGGCGGAGTCCAACGTGGCTGCAGGCCTGGCCGGCCTCGGCCACCGCGTCGCCTGGGTGAGCCGGGTCGGTGACGACCCGTTCGGCCGGATGGTGGCCCGCGAGGTCGCCGACGCGGGCGTCGACGTCGACCTGGTCGCCGTCGACCCGGACGCCCCGACCGGCGTCTACTTCAAGGATCCCCGGCCGCAGGCAACCGGCGTGCACTACTACCGGGCCGGCTCGGCCGCGTCCCGGCTTGGCCCGGAGGCGCTGGACGACCCCCGGCTGGCCGGCGCGCGGCTGCTGCACCTGTCCGGGGTGACCCCGGCGCTGTCGGAGTCCTGCCGGGCGCTGGTCACCCACGCGGTCGACGGCCGGCCGCTCGGCGACGCGCTGGTCAGCTTCGACGTCAACCACCGGCCCGGGCTCTGGCCGGCCGACCGGGCCGCCGACGTGCTGCGCGACCTCGCCGACCGGGCCGACGTGGTGCTCGTCGGCCTCGACGAGGCCGAGCTGCTGTGGGGGAGCGCCGATCCGCAGGCCGTGCGCCGCCTGCTGCCCCACCCGAAGGTGGTGGTGGTCAAGGACGGCTCCGTGGGCGCCACTGCGCTGCCGCGTACCGGGCCGGGGGTGTTCGTGCCGGCGCTGCGGGCGCCGGTGGTCGAGCCGGTCGGCGCCGGGGACGCGTTCGCCGCCGGCTACCTCTCCGCCCTGCTGCGCGGGCTCGGCCCGACCGCCGCGCTGCGCTGCGGCCACCTCGTCGCGGTCCGGGCCCTCGCGGTGCCCGGGGACTGCGCCCCGCCGCCGGATCGGCGGGACCTCGACGCCGCCGTCGCGCTGCCCCCCGACCGATGGGCGGCGCTCGACCTGTTCGCGGCGGGCCTCGTCGACGAAGCCCCTGTCGACGGCGGGAATGCGGCCGGGCGTCTCGGCGCCGGAGCCGGGACGGCCGGCTCGGTAGTCGTGGGGGCCGGCGCGGCCGGCTCCGGAACCCCGGGGGCCGGGGCGGCCGGCGCGGTAGTCGTGGGGGCCGGCGCGGCCGGCTCCGGAACAGCGGAGGCCGGCGTCGCCGGCTCGGCAATCGTGGGGGCCGGCGGGGCCGGCCCCGAGAACGGAAGGAGCGGCCGGTGACGGCGCACGACTTCGGCCCGATCTTCGACGGGGCGCGGGTCATGGTGATCCTGCGTGACCTGCCGCCGCAGGAGACGGTCCGGCTCGCGAACCGGGCCTGGGACCTCGGCATCGACGTGGTGGAGGTGCCGGTGCGCACCCCCGAGGCGATGGAGGCGCTGCGCGTCGCCGTGGAGGCCGGCCGGGACCGGGACCGGATTGTCGGCGCGGGCACCGTGTTCGACCCGGCGCAGGTGCGGCAGGCGGCCGGTGCGGGGGCCGCGTTCACCGTCGCGCCCGGGCTCGACCTCGCGGTGGCCGACGCCGCGCTCAACCACGGGATTCCCCACCTGCCGGGGGTGGCCACCCCGACCGAGGCCCAGCGGGCCCGCGACCACGGGCTGTTCTGGCTCAAGGCGTTCCCGGCGGTCAGCCTCGGGCCCCAGTGGTTCAAGGCGGTCGCCGGGCCCCTGCCCGAGCTGCGTTTCGTCGCCACCGGCGGGATCGACGCGGGCAACGCGGCCGGCTTCCTGGCCGCCGGGGTCAGGGTGGTGGCCGTCGGGTCCGCGCTGTCCGACCCCGCCCAGATCGACCGCCTCGCCGAGCTGGCCCGGGGCGGCCGGGAGGCCGCCGTCCGCCCCGGCTGACCCGGGCTCGGGCGGGGGCGGGGCTCAGTCGGGGGCGGGGCCGGTGCTGCCCCGGCGGACCAGTTCCGCCGGCAGCGTCTCGACGCGGGGCCGGCCGCTGGCCGGGTCGAGGGCTAGGGTCATCGCCCGGACGCCCAGCTCGACCAGGGGCAGCCGCACCGTGGTCAGCGCCGGGGTGACGTCGCCGGCGATCGGCATGTCGTCGAAGCCGAGGACGGAGACGTCCCGGGGCACCCGGACGCCGCGCGAGCGCAGCAGGGCGAGCGCGCCGACGGCCATCGAGTCGTTGAGCGCCACCAGCGCGGTGAGGCCGGGGGTCGCGTCCAGCAGGTCGGCCGTGGCCCGGGCACCACCGTCGCGGTCGAAGTCGGCGTAGCGGATCCGCTCCTCGGGCAGCTCCACGCCCTCCCCGGCGAGCGCCCGGCGCAGCCCGGTGAGCCGGTCGGTGATGGTGGTCAGGATCCGGGGGCCGGCGACCACCCCGATCTCCCGGTGCCCGAGGCGCAGCAGCTCCCGGCCGATCAGCTCGCCGCCGGCGTCGTTGGCCGGCATCACCGCGTCGCCGAAGTGGTCGTGCCGGCCGATCACCGCGACCCGACCGCCCGTCGCCTCGTACGCGGCCAGCTTCTCGTTGAGCAGGGTGGTGAACGCGGCGTCGTGGTAGCCGGAGCCGGCCAGCACGATGGCGGCGACCTGCTGGCCGCGCAGCAGCTCGACGTACTCCAGCTCGCGGACCGGGTCGCGGTAGCTGTTGCAGATGATCAGCAGCCGGCCCCGCTCGATGGCCACCCGTTGCAGTCCCCGGGTCACCTCGGCGAAGTACGGGTCCGAGACGTCGTGCACGACGACACCGACCACGCTGCGCTGCGGCCGGGCCAGCAACTGGGCGTGCGCGTTCGGCACGTACCGCAGGTCGGCGACGGCGCGCAGCACGCGTACGCGCAGCTCCTCGGCGACCGGCTTGCTGCTGCCGTTGATCACTCGCGACGCCGTCGCGGGGGAGACCCCCGCCTGTCGTGCGACATCGGCCAGCGTCGCCATCCGCCGCCCCCTGGTGGTCCTCCCGAGCGGTCCCGCCCCGCCGGTCGCGGACAGGTTACCGCAGTGGCGTCGGAAAGCCCTTGCCCCGCGAGGGGCCCCGCCCCTACGCTCCCAGGAAAGCGCTTGCCCGGCGTGTTGGTGATCCCTGCCCGCCGCGCGGGCGCCGGCCCGAGGAGAGGGAAGAACATGCGCAGGCCGATCGGCATCATCGTCAACGGCGTCACCGGCCGGATGGGCTACCGCCAGCACCTCGTCCGTTCGCTGCTCGCCATCCGGGAGCAGGGCGGGGTGCCACTGGCGGACGGCACCCGGATCTGGCCCGAGCTGGTCCTCGTCGGACGCAACGAGAACCGGCTGCGCGACATCGCCGAGCGGCACGGGCTGACCGACTGGACCACCGACCTGACCGCCGCGCTCGCCCGCGACGACATCGAGATCTACTTCGACGCCCAGCTCACCCAGCAGCGGGAGAAGGCCGTCCGCCAGGCGATCGACGCCGGCAGGCACGTCTACACCGAGAAGCCCCTCGCGGAGGACAGCGCCGCCGCCGTGGAACTGGCCCGGGCCGCCGAGGCCGCGAACGTGCGCACCGGCGTCGTACAGGACAAGCTCTTCCTGCCCGGCCTGCGCAAGCTCAAGCGGCTGATCGACGGCGGCTTCTTCGGCCGCATCCTCTCCGTGCGGGGCGAGTTCGGTTACTGGGTCTTCGAGGGCGACTGGCAGCCCACCCAGCGCCCGTCCTGGAACTACCGAGCCGAGGACGGCGGCGGGATCGTGATGGACATGTTCCCGCACTGGCACTACGTGCTGGAGGAGCTGTTCGCCCCGGTCCGCGCGGTCTCCTGCGTCACCGCCACGCACATCCCGCGCCGCGTCGACGAGGCCGGGCGGCCCTACCCGGCCACCGCCGACGACGCCGCGTACGGCATCTTCGAGCTCGACGGCGGGATCATCGCCCAGCTCAACTCCTCCTGGACCGTCCGGGTCAACCGGGACGAGCTGGTCGAGTTCCAGGTGGACGGCACCGAGGGCAGCGCGGTCGCCGGGCTGCGCAACTGCCGCGTCCAGCACCGGTCGGTCACCCCGAAGCCGGTCTGGAACCCGGACCTGCCCTCCGGCGAGGACTTCCGCTCGCAGTGGACCGAGGTGCCGGACAACGACGAGTTCGACAACGGGTTCAAGGTGCAGTGGGAGGCGTTCCTGCGGCACGTGGTGGCCGGCGAACCGTTCCCGTGGGACTTCCTGGCCGGCGCCCGCGGCGTGCAGCTCGCCGAGCTGGGCCTGCGCTCCGCCCGCGAGCACTGCCGCGTCGAGATCCCGGAGCTGAGCCGTTGAGGACCGAGGTCACCCTCCCCGACGGCACCCGGCACCGGCTCTCCGGCGCCGGCGGCTTCGCCCGCCCCGACGCCCCGGCCACCTCCCGGACCGCGTACGCCGCCGCGCACGTGGTCGCCGACCCGCGCGCCGAGAACGTCCCCGGCGCCCCGGCCGCCGTCGACTGGGAGCGCACCCTGGCCTTCCGTCACCACCTGTGGTCGTACGGGCTCGGCGTGGCCGAGGCGATGGACACCGCGCAGCGCGGCATGGGGCTGGACTACCCGGCCACCCGGGAGCTGATCCGACGTAGCGCCGCCGAGGCCCACGCGTCCGGCGGGCGGATCGTCGCCGGGGTCGCCACCGACCAGCTCCCCGTCGGCCCGGCGAGCATCGAGCGGATTCGCGACGCGTACACCGAGCAGCTCACCGAGGTCCTGGCCGCCGGCGCCCGGCCGGTGCTGATGTGCAGCCGGCACCTGGCCGCCGCCGCCCGCGGCCCGGAGGACTACCAGCGGGTGTACGCCCACCTGCTGGCCACCACCGACCGGCCGGTGGTGCTGCACTGGCTCGGCGACATGTTCGACCCGGCGCTGACCGGCTACTGGGGCTCGGCCGACCTGGACCTCGCCGCCGACGCGGTGCTGGACCTGATCAAAGACCATGCCGAGAAGGTGGACGGGATCAAGGTGTCGCTGCTCGACGCCGACCGGGAGGTGGCCCTGCGCCGCCGACTGCCCGCCGGGGTGCGCCTCTACACCGGCGACGACTTCCACTACCCGGAGCTGATCCGTGGCGACGCGGCTGGCCACTCCGACGCCCTGCTCGGCGTGTTCGCCGCGATCGCCCCGGCCGCCGCCGCCGCGCTGGCCGCCCTCGACCGGGGCGACCTGGCCGCGTACGACGGGATCCTCGCCCCCACGGTGCCGCTGGCCCGGCACCTGTTCGCGGCGCCGACCTGGCACTACAAGACCGGCATCGTCTTTCTGGCCTGGCTGACCGGCCACCAGGACCACTTCACCATGGTCGGCGGCCAGCAGGCCGGCCGGTCGCCGGCCCACCTGGCCCGGCTGCTCACCCTCGCCGACGCCGCCGGGCTGCTGCCCGACGCGGAGCTGGCCGGCACCCGCGCCCGGGCCTACCTCACCGTCGCCGGGGTGGCCCAGTGACCGCCGTCGACGAGCCGGCGGTGACCGCCCCCGCCGGAGGCCGGCTGGCCCGGTTCTCGTTCAACCAGGCCACCGCCACCGGCTGGGGGCTGGCGGAGCTGGTCGCCGGCTGCGTGGCCGCCGGGGTCCCGGCCGTCGGGCTGTGGCGGGAGCCGGTGCGGCAGTACGGGCTGGCCAGGGCCGCCCGGCTGGTCCGCGACGCCGGGCTGAGGATCACCTCCCTGTGCCGGGGCGGGTTCTTCACCGCCGACGACTGGCGTGCCGAGAACCTGCGGGCGATCGAGGAGGCCGCCACCCTCGGCACCGCCGAGCTGGTGCTCGTCTCCGGCGGGCTGCCGGCCGGTAGCCGGGACGTCGACGGGGCCCGGGAGCGGGTCGCCGACGCCATCGGCGAGCTGGCCCCGCACGCCGCCGCGGCCGGGGTGCGGCTGGCCATCGAGCCGCTGCACCCGATGTTCTGCGCGGACCGGTGCGTCATCGCCACCCTGGGCCAGGCCCTCGACATCGCCGAACGGTTCGACCCGGGCGCCGTGGGGGTGGTCGTCGACACGTACCACCTGTGGTGGGACGACACCGTGTACCGGCAGATCGACCGCGCCGGGGACCGGATCGCCGCCTTTCAGGTGGCGGACTGGGTCACCCCGCTGCCCGAGGGCGTGCTGCTCGGGCGGGCGCTGCCGGGGGAGGGCTGCATCGACCTGCGCCGGTTCCGGGACGCCGTCGACGCCGCCGGCTACCGGGGCGCGATCGAGGTGGAGGTCTTCCACGCCGACCTGTGGTCCCGGCCCGGCCCGGACATCCTCGCCGCAGCGATCACGGCCCACCTGACCCACGTCGCCTGAGTCGGGTCACCACGGTCCGTGGACCTAGGGTGGCGGGGTGATCGACATCGCCAGCGTGCTGCTCGTCGACCGGGCCGGACGGATTCTGCTGCAGCTTCGCGACGCGTACGCGCCGCGCCACCCGAACGTCTGGGGGCTTCCGGGCGGGCACCGGGAGCCGGGGGAGACGGTCGACCAGACCGCCCTGCGGGAGCTGCGGGAGGAGACCGCGCTGACGCCCGACGCCGGCCTGCGCCCCTTCGGCTCCCCACAGGTGCCGGAGATAAATCGGATGAAGCACTACTATTGGGGCGGAACGAGCGCCCGTCAGGAGGACGTGGTGCTCGGCGAGGGGGCCGCGATCGTCTTCGTCCCGCCCGACGAGCTGTTCGACGGCCGGCCCTACATGCCCGGCACCGCCGAGGTGCTGGCCCGCTTCCTCGTGGCCCCCGAGTACGCCGAGGCGCGCAGGGCGGCGGGCGGGTAGCGGCGCAGCGCTGCCTCCCCGGTTCGGCCGGCGCCGCCCCGGATCGGGCGGGCCGTCACCGGGCAGGCCCGCGGTGGCGGCGGCCCTGGCCGGGCCGCCGCGCCCGCCGCTACGGGCCGGGCGACGGCGCGACGGTGGAGGAGGCGGCGATGGTCCGGTGGGGCTGGTTCCGGCAGGCGGCCGGCCGGCTGCGGCAGAACTGGGTGGTGGTGGCGGAGGGCACCCTGGCGGCCACCGTGTCCTGGCTGCTGGCGAGCTGGCTGCTGGGGCACTCGCGGCCGTTCTTCGCCCCGGCCGCCGCGCTGGTTGTCCTCGGTCAGGCCCGGGGGCACCGGACGCGCCGGGCGCTGGAGGTGCTGTTCGGTGTCGCCGCCGGGGTGTTCGTCGCCGACGTGCTGGTGCGGGCCCTCGGCCCCGGCAAAAGCTGGACGGTCTTCATCGTCATCCTGATCACCATCGTGCTGGCCGTCGCGTTCGGCGCGGGGAGCGTCGCCGTGGAGCAGGCCGCCGTCTCGGCCCTCTACGTGGTGGTGGTCTCCCCGCCCACCGAGTCGCTGGTGCCGTTCCGCTTCGTCGACGCGCTCATCGGCGGCACGGTGGCCCTCGTCGCCAGCCAGCTCGCCGGTGCCCGGCACCCGCTCGTCCCGCTGGCCGCCGAGTTCCGGCGGACCTTCGGCGACCTCGCCGGTCTGCTCGGCGAGGTCGCCGACGCGCTCGACGCCCACGACGAGGCCGCCGCCCTGGCCGCCCTCGACCGCGCCCGGGGAATGGACGCCGCGGTCCAGCGGCTGCGCGCCGGGGTACGCGCCGCCGGCGAGGCGCTGACCCTGCGGGTGCGCCGCCGCCGGAGCATCAGCCGGCTGCGCTCGGTCGACGCGTCCATCGGGCAGATCGACTCCGTCGTGCGCAACGTGCGGGTCCTGGCCCGGGCCGGGGTGAACCTCACCCGGCTGCCCACCCCCGCCTCCGACGGCCTCGGCGCCGCGATCCGGTCCATGGCCGACGCGGTGCACGCCGCCGGGGAGGCGTTGGCCGCCGACCTGGACGGCCGGGAGGACGCCGCCGACGGGCACGCCGCCCGCGCCGAGACCGCCGCGCTGGAGGCGGTCCGGTGCGCCGGCCGGCTGTTCACCCCGGGCGGCACCCTGCCGCTGGCCATGATCGTCGGGCATCTGCGGACCACCGCCATCGACCTGCTGCGGGGGATCGGGGCGGACGACGACGCCATCCGCGGCCGGATCGACGAGGCGCTCGGCGTCCCGGCGGTGTGACCCCCGCGTCGGCCCGGGTGGGTCGCGCGTCCCCACCGCCCGCCGCCGCCCGGTCCGCCGGTCAGGATGCGGGTAAGGGCCGGGCCGGTGGTCGGTGCTGTCGCCCCGGGGTGTCCAATGTTCGGGCGACGTACCCCCGGAGAGGAAACCACCCCGTGAGCAGCACCGCCGACGCCCCGACCGCCGGCCCCGGCAGCGCGCCGGCCGGCGTGCCCCGCCCGGTCCTGGCCGCCCGCAACGGCGTGGCGGCCGTGTTCGCCCTCAACGGCCTCGCGGTTGCCTCCTGGTTCTCCCGGGTGCCGGCGGTCCGCGAGGCGCTGGACCTCAGCGCCGGGCGGCTCGGGCTGCTGCTGCTCGCCATGTCAGTGGGCGCGCTGCTGGCGATGCCGACCGCCGGGCTGGTCACCCAGCGCCTCGGCGCGGCCCGCACGGTGGCGGCCAGCGTCCTGCTGGTGGCGGGCGGCATGACGGTGGCCGGGATGGCCGCCGGATTCGCCGGGTTCCTGCCCGGCGTCGCCGTCGGCCTGTTCCTGTTCGGCTACGGCTCCGGCACCTGCGACGTGGCGATGAACATCGAGGGGACGGCCGTCGAACGGCGGCTGGGCCGGACCATCCTGCCCCGGTTCCACGCCGCGTGGAGCCTCGGCTCGGTGGCCGGCGCGGGCCTCGGCGCGGGGGCGGCCCGGGCCGGGGTGCCGATCGCCGTGCACCTGATCGTGCTGGCGGCGGTCGTGCTCGCCGGCACGCTGCTCGGGGCCCGGTCCTTCCTGGCGGCCCGCGCCGCCGACCCCGCGTCCGCCCGCGACGACGCCGCCGCGCGCCGTGGCTCGCTGCTCGCCGCCTGGCGGGAGCCGCGCACCCTGCTCATCGGCCTGCTGGTGCTGGTGATGGCGTTCACCGAGGGCAGCGCCAACGACTGGCTCGCGGTGGCGTTCGTCGACGGCTACGGGCTGAGCGAGGCCGCCGGCGCCGCCGTCTTCGGCGTCTTCGTGGTCGGCATGACCGTCGGTCGTACCGCCGGCACGGTGGCGCTCGACCGTTGGGGCCGCGTGCCGGTGCTGCTCGGCACGATCCTGTGCGCCGGGGTCGGCGCCACCCTCGCGGTGCTGGCCGGCTCCGGGCCGGTCGCGATCGCCGGGGTCGCGCTGTGGGGGCTCGGCGCGTCGCTCGGCTTCCCGGTGGGGCTGAGCGCCGCCGCGGACGACGAGGACCGGGCGCCGGCCCGGGTCAGCGTCGTCGGGGTGATCGGCTACTCCGCGTTCCTCGGCGGTCCGCCGCTGCTGGGCCTGCTCGGCGACGAGGTGGGCACGCTGCGCGCACTGATCGTGGTGCCCCTCCTGCTGTTGCCGGCCCTGGCCCTGGTCCCGGTGATCCGGCCGCTGGCCGGCTCCCGGCTCACCCGCTGACCCCGGGCAGACGGCGTCGCCCGCACGAGCCACCGGGACCGGGTCACCCGCTCAGCGCGCGGGTCACCGCGTAGCCGAGCGACGCCGCGGCCAGCCCGGCGGCCACGCTGGTCAGCGCATTGGCCAGGGCGGTCCACGGGGACCCGTCGCGGGCCAGCCGCAGCGTCTCGTAGCCGAAGGTCGAGTAGGTGGTCAGCGCGCCGCAGAAGCCGGTGCCGAGCAGCGCGGCGACGGCCGGCCCGACCGGCGCGGCGACCAGGGCTCCGAGCAGCAGGGAGCCGAGCACGTTCACGGTCAGGGTGCCCCACGGGAACGACGAGCGGTGCCGGGACTGCACGGCCCGGTCGGTGAGGTAGCGCAGCGGCGCCCCGACGGCCGCGCCGAGGGCGATCAGCAGGACCGTCACCGGGCCTCCCGATCCGCGTCGGCCCGGCCGGCCGGGGACGGCCCGTCCGCCGCCCCGGAACCGCCCGCGCCCGGCCGGCCGCCGCCCGCCGCTGCCGGCCGGGCCGCGCGGCGCAGGAACCGTCCGGCGGCGGCGTCGCCGAGCCACACCGCGACCAGCGCCCCCACCAGGGTGGCGACCAGGTACGCCAGCGCGGTGCCGGCCGCCCCGGCGGCCACCGCCAGCCGCACGTCCACCGCGTACGTGGAGAAGGTGGTGAACCCGCCCAGCACGCCGACGCCGAGAAAGGGCCGGGTGAGCGGCCGGGTCCGCCCGGCGGCGACGATCGCCATCAGCGCCCCGATCAGCAGGCATCCGGTCACGTTGACGGCGAACGTCGCCCACGGGAAGCCGGGGGGCCGGTGCGGGAGGGCGGCCTGCAGCCCCGCGCGGGCCAGCGCGCCGAGGACGCCCCCGGCCGCGATCACGCCGAGCACCGCCGCCGGGTGCGCCCGCAGTTCGCCCCGGTCCCCGGGTACGCGCAGGTCGACGTCGGGGTCGACCCGGCGCGGGTCCGCTCCGGTCACCTCGCCCTCCCGACCAGCACGTCCGCCGTCGGCGGAACCCCTCGGCGGGAACCCGTCGACGCGCGTTCTCGCGGCTGCCCGGCGGCGGCGCCCTCGTGTCTTCGCCGGGACGAGCCTACCGTCGGCGCGCCCCCGGCCACCGCGACACAGGTGGCGGCCCGGTCAGCGGACGGCGGCCACCGCCGCGTCGGCGCCGCCCCGCCACAGCGTGCCGACCTCGGTGAAGCCGGCAGTGGCCAGCGTGTCGAGGTGCCAGGAGACCGGCGGGTTCCACTCGGGACTGTGCCCGGTCGGGTAGATCTCGCGGCGCCGCGCGACCAGCGGGCCGAGCACCGGGTCCGCGCCGGCCCGCTCCCACCAGTCGGGCCAGGACAGGGCCGCCCCGGCGGCGTACCGGGCGGCCCGGCGCTCGCGGGCCCGGGCGGTCAGCCGGTCGGTCAGCCCTGGCAGCGCGCCGTCGGGCATCCGGTCGGCGTTGACGAAGAGACCACCCGGACGTAGCAGGTCCCGGATCTCGCCGTAGAGGGCGGTGAGCCGGTCGGCCGGCAGCCAGTGCAGTGCGGTGGCGGTGAGCACCGCGTCGTAGTCGCGGTGCGGCAGCCGATCGGCCCAGTCGGGGTGGCCCAGGTCGGCGACCAGCACGGTGGCCCGGTCGCGCAGCGACGCGTCGGCCAGGGCCAGCAACGCCGGGTCGAGGTCGACCAGGGTCACCTTGGCCCGGGGGAAGCGGGCCAGCGCCCGCAGGGAGATGGTGCCGGTGCCCCCGGCGAGGTCGAGCAGGCGGGGAGCGTCCCCGTCGACGACCGCGTCGACGGCGTCGAGCATGGCGGCGAAGCGTGCCTCCCGGTCCGGCATGAACGCCTCCTGCTGCCGGTCCCAGCTTTCCTGCCAGGCCGCCGCCGTGCCGGCGAGCGGATTGGTCGCCTCGGTGATGTAAGGAGTCATGGTGGTCAGGCTAGTTACGTCGCCGACGTAGGTCCAGACCTTGTTGCAAACTATTGGCAACTGCCGAATAATGGCAGTGCGATGATCGCCGGATGGTCGGCGTGGGCGTCCCGGGCGGCGGTGGTTCCATCCCCGCCCGGGAGGTCGCCCCCCGTCTCCGGCCGTCGCCCGTCCCGCCTGGTTGCCCCTCCTGGCGGCGTGCTCGACCCCGGGAACCCGTGACCCACGTCGCTCCCGACGGTGGTTGACCTCAACGCCGCTTCATCTCCGACCCTGGGCGGTGAGGGCGAGCCAACGGAGGTACGGCATGAGGGTGATCGAGGTGACCCGGTTCGGTGGACCGGAGGTGCTGGCGCTGACCGAGGTGCCGGACCCGTCGCCGGGCCCCGGCGAGGCGGTGGTCGAGGCGGCCTACGCGAACGTGCTGTGGATCGACACGGCGATCCGTGCGGGCCGGGCCGGGGAATGGTTCCCGGACCGGCCCCCGTACCGGCCCGGCTCGGGGGTGGCCGGGACGGTCGCCACGGTGGGTGCCGGCGTCGATCCCGCCTGGGTCGGCCGGCGGGTGGTCACGCGGACCGGGCCGGAGGGCGGTTACCTGGACCGGGCCCTGGTGCCGGTCGACGACCTCTTCGCCGTGCCCCCGGCGGTGTCGCTGCGGGACGCCGCCGCCCTGCTGACCGACGGACTCACCGCGTTCGCCGTGCTCGACCTGGTCGGCGGCGTCCGGGCCGGCGAGCGGGTGCTGGTCACCGCCGCCGCCGGGGGAGCGGGCGCGGTGCTGCTCCAGGCGGCACGAGCCGAGGGCGCCCGGGTGGTCGGGGCGGCGCGCGGCGCGCCCAAGCGGGACGCGCTGCGCCGGTTCGGCGCCGAGGAGATCGTGGACTACACGGCCCCGGATTGGACCGATCGGGTACGCGCCGTCCTCGGCGGCGTCGACGTCCTCCTCGACGGGGCCGGCGGGGCGTACGGTCGGGCCGCGTTCGACCTGGTCGTGCCCGGCGGCCGGACGTGCGCGTACGGCGCTCCGGCCGGTGGCTTCGCCGTGCCGGACCCCGCGTCGGCCCGTGACCGGGGCGTGGCGGTCACCGGCATCGGGGACCTGCGGGCCCTCACGGTGCAGGCCCGACGGCACCACCTGCTGGCGGCGCTGGACGCCGTCGCGGCCGGCCGGGTGGTGCCGTTGGTGGGGCAGACGTTCCCGCTGGACCGCGCCGCCGACGCGCACCGGGCCATCGAGGACCGGGAGACGGTCGGCAAGACGCTGCTTTCCGTCTGACCCGGACGGACCAGGGCCGGCCGGGGACCGACGCCCCGGCCGGCCGCCGGTCAGCGGCCCGGGTCGGCCGGGGCCGGCGGGACGGGGTCGGCGACCACCGGGGCCGGCCCGGCCGGGGCCGGGATCCGGGCCGGGTCGGCCGGAGGTGGGATCCGGGCCGGGCCGTCCGGTGTCGGGGCCGGCCGGGCGGCGAGGCCGCCGAGCAGGGCGCCGAGGAGCGCGGCGAGGGTGACGACGCCGGTGGTCACCTCCGGCGTCCAGCCGATCCCGGCGGCCAACGCGAGCCCCGCCAGGTGCCCGGCGACCAGCAGCCCGGCGAGCAGGGCGCCGGCGATCGGCAGTCGCAGTGCGGCGCCGCGCCCACGGATCGCGTCCAGCCGGAGCAGCAACACGTCGGCGAGGCCGGCGCCGCAGACCGCCCCGAGGGCGGCCCACGCCTGCGGTGTCGGGAACTCGTGCATCACCATGTCGAACAGCGCCACCCCGGCCGCCAGGGTGGCGGCCGCCCCCGGGGTGGCCCGCCTCCGGTGGGCGAGCAGGAACGGCCCGACCAGCACCAGCGTGGTGATCAGGTACGCGTCGACGCCGAGGATCGCCGCCTGCTGCGTCCCGACGGCACCGATCGCGCGGGTCGGCGCCAGAGTGAGGAACGCCGACGCGTAGGTGAGCAGGATCGATGGCGCCATCACGCCCAGGGCCAGGGACGCCACCCCCGTCGCCGATCGTCCGCCGCGCTCCCCGCTGGCCCACCAGGACCGCAGCGGGCTGGTCAGCAGCAGCACCGCCGACGCGTCGAGCAGCAGGTGGCTCGGGCTGAACTCCGCGTCCAGGCCCACCTCCACCCCGAGGATCTCGTGCCAGGCCATGTCGGCCAGGCCGGCGAACAGGAAGGCCACCGCGCCGATCGCCCCGACCCGGTAACCGGCCGGGAAGGCGTCCCGCCACCACCGGGGCGCCGCGTCGCGCCGCTGGTACGCCAGCCAGAACGTCCACGCCGCGGTGGCGACGAAGCCCGCGTAGAGCAGGCCGTGCCACGGGGTGAAGAACCCCTCGATGCTCTCGACGATGTTGCTGTGCGCCCAGCCGTCGGACATCGCCCCGGCCGTCAGGCACGCGCCGAACAGGACGGTGACCAGGTCCTCCCGGCGGGTGGCCGGCGGCACCCGGGGGACGGCCGCAGGGGTGGACGGGGATGCCTCGTGGCGGACTCCGCTGCTCGTCATCGGTGGCCCTCTCGAAGATTGGCGACTCCATGTCATTGTGCGACTCCGTTGTGTGATGAGGTGGGACGGTCGAGGTGCCCACGCCGGGCGGGTCGCCCCGCGTCCACCTGGTGGAACATGCCGTACGCAGGTCTCCCGGGCATCGGCGGGTTCCGCCTACCGTCGGTAGATGTCGGACCCCCGCGCCACGATGGCGGGATGAGTCAGATCGCGTTGTTCCACTCCGTCTACGGCCTGCGCCCGGCCGTGCTCGCCGCCGCCGACCGGCTCCGCGCGGCCGGGCACCAGGTCGTCACCCCCGACCTGTACGGGGAGCCCGCCGCCGACACCGTCGAGGCGGGGTTCGCCCTGCTCGACAAGATCGGCAAGCAAACCGTGCTCGACCGGGCCCGGGCTGCCGTGGCCGACCTGCCGCCCGACACGGTCCTGGCCGGCTTCTCCTTCGGCGTCTGGGTGGCCGCCGAACTGCTCGCCGAGCGCCCCGACGCCGCCGCCCTGCTCCTGCTGCACGGCATCGCCGGCCCGCCGGAGACGGTCCGGCCGGGCCTGCCGGTGCAACTGCACCTCGCCGACCCCGACGAGTACGAGCCGCAGGACGAGGTCGACGCGTGGCAGCGGGCGATGACCGCCGCGGGCGCCGACCTGTCGGTGTACCGCTACCCGGGCCCGGGCCACCTCTTCACCGACCCGGATGTCCCTGATCACGACCCGGCCGCCGCCGAGCTGACCTGGGAACGCGTGCTCGCCTTCCTCGACGGCCGCTGACGCGCACGCCCGGCTGACCCGCCCCGCCCGGTCGGCGTCGGTTTCTCAGGCGGCCACGGCCAGCCGGGCCGGGCCGGTCCCGGTGGCCGGGCGGTCGGCCTCCGTCAGGCCCGTCGCCCCGACCGCCACGGTCCGGCTCACGGTCCGGCCCGCCGTCCGAACCGCCACCGCCCGCCCATTCGCCGGCTGGCCGGTCGTCGCCCGGCGCGTCGTCGCCCGGCCCGTCCAGGGGCGGGCCGTCGTGCCGGGGCGCGCCCCGGCTGCCGTCGCCGTGCCGGCTGCGGTCCGGCCGGCGGACGTGTGCTCGGGGGCGACCGGCGCCGCCGACGCGACCGCCGGTGCGCCGGTCGCCGTGCCGCCCGGTGTCGGCCGGTCGCCCGGTCCGGCCCCGGTTCCGTCGGTGCTCCCCGTCGGGCCCACCGACCTGACTGCCCCGTCGGGTGCCGGTGGCGGCGTTGCCCACTCGCGTAGGCGGACGACCGGCGCCCATCGGGCATCGGGCCAGGCGGTGCCGTCGGGCCCGGGGCGGGCCGCCCCGCTGTCTCCCGGCCCGCGCCGGATCTCCCACGCCGGCCGGCCGGCCGGCCTCGCAGGGCCGCCCGACGGGCGGGAGTCGGGTGCGGAAGGACGGGCGACCGCGAGCCGCAGGGCCCCCGCCGTTGCGGGCGGAACGGCGGTCGTGAGGCGTGGTCCCTCGGGCGGAACGGCGGTCGTGAGGCGTGGTCCCTCGGGCGGAACGGCGGTCGTGAGGCGTGGTCCCTCGGGCGGAACGGCGATCGTGAGGCGTGGGTCCCCGGGCGGGCCGGTGGGCGTGGGGCGTGGCGCATCCAGGGCCGGACCGGCGGGCGTGGGGCGGGCAGCCACGGCGGGGCCGGGCAGCGTGGTCAGGGCCCGCCGGGTGGCCGGCGACCACCCCGTCCGCACCGGCGGGCCACCCCAAGGGCGGGGCAGGGGCGCGTCGATCGGGTAGCGCGGGTCCGCGCCGGCCGGTCGCGCCGGGTATCCCTGGGTCCTTCCGGCCGGTCGCGCCGGGTCCGCCGGGTGACCCAGGGAAGCGCTGATCAGCAGCGTCGGGTGACTGAGGACAGCGCTGATCGGCAGCGTTGGGCGACTCAGGGCAGCGCTGATCGGCAGCGCCGCCAGGTGCGGGCCGACCGGGGCCCTCAGGTCGGCCCGCCGGGCGATCTCGGTCCGTACCGACCGGGGCAGCCGGTCGTGCGCGACCCGGCGCAGCGCCGGATCGGCGACGCGATAGCCGTCCCGGGCCACGCGCCGCAGCAGGCCGCGGCCGGCGAGCCGGCGCAGGACCGGCTCGGCCCGCCCCGGCGCCCAGCCGAACGCCCGGTCCACCGTCGCGGCGGGGACCGACGGCCCGAGCGCGGCGACCACCATCGTCGCGGCGCGCTCCGCGCCGCCGCAGGCGTCCAACCGGGCAGCGGCGCTCGCGCGTACCCGGTCCGGCAGCGCCGCCGCCGGGTCCGCCCCCTCGGGGATCCGCCGCGCGTACGCCTCGGCGGTCCCGGGCAGGCCGCCGACCAGGGGCAGCAGCCGCGCCGCCAGCGCCGTTGGCTGACCGGCCCGGGCGAGCAGTTGACGCAGCAGCCGTCCGGTCTCCACCTGGGACAGGGGCGGCAGTGGCACCTCGGCGCGCCGGACGTCCGGCCCCGGCCGGGTGTCGGCCCACTCCGGACGGTGGGTGGTCACCACCGCCAACGGCAGTTGCCGCACGACGGCCGCCGCGATCAGGCCGCGCAGGAACCGGGTCACCGCCGGGGCGGCGCGGTCCAGGTCGTCCACCGCCACCACCAGGGGCCGCACGGCGGCCTGCCGCAGCAGCAGCCGCTGCCAGACCACCGCGCCGGCCGGGAACGATCCGTCCAGCAGCCCTTCCAGGGCGACGGCCGTGGACAGCGCCCGCCCCGGCGGCACCAGGCCGTCCGCCGCCGCCAGCAGTCGACGGCGGACGGTCGCCGGTGGGTCCTCGGCGCGTACGTCGGCGAACGCGCGCAGCAGGTCGGCCACGGGTCCCACCGGCCGCTCCGGGAACGGCGGGCAGGCGACCACGCACCAGCGCACCGGGGTCCCGTCGGAGGCGTCGACGGCCCGGCGCAGCTCGTGCAGCATCCGGCTGCGCCCGCTGCCGGCCGGGCCGACCAGCGACACCCAGCGGGGGCTGCGCTCGCGTACCGCCCGCAGCACCTGGTCCCGCGCGCCTGCCAGCTGGCGGCGGCGGCCGACCAGCCGGCCGTGGTGGCCGGCCGGCTCGGGGCGGGCCACGTCGGCGGCGATCGAGACGTCCATCGGCAGTGGCTTGCCGGCGACGGTCAGCGGGGGAAGCGCGCGGTGGACGACCAGGGCGGCGGTGGCACGGCGGGTGGCCGCGCAGACGACGACGGCGCCGGGCGGGGCGTGCTCCTGGAGGCGGGCGGCGGCGGTGATCACCGCACCGCTGGCCATGCCGTGCGCGCCGTCGCGCAACGCGGCGACGTCCACCAGCGCCTCGCCGGTGGCGACCCCGACCCGGGTACGCAGGGCTGCCGCGCCGGGCAGCGTCCGTCCGTCCAGCGCGCGCTGGATCTCCAGCCCGGCTCGCACCGCCCGGTACGCGTCGAAGCCGTCGGACTCCCGGGCCCCGAACAGGGCCATCACGGCGTCGCCGACATATTTCTCGACCACGCCGCCCCACCGGACCAGCACCCCGGCGACGGTGTCGAAGTACGCACGTTGCAGCGCCCGGACATCCTCCGGGTCGAGCCGGTCGACCAGCGCGGTCGAGCCGACGATGTCGGCGAAGAGCACGCTGACCGTCCGCCGCTCCTCGGGAACGGGCCAGTCCGCCGGTGCGGTGACCTGCGTTTTCGTGACGATCGTGGACATGGGCATCGCACCGTCCTTCCCCCCGTTTGGCGCCTGACGACCTCAGGAGACTCCCACCACCGGCAGGTCGGGGGATCGGCAGAACGACGTATGTCGGCCACCCGCAACCATTAGTCGTAATGTCGACGCGAGGCGTACCAGTGGCCGTGAAGACTTGTAGAACGGTCCGGGGACCTGTGACTAGGCTGCGAGCCATGGCCAGCGATGTGGACACCGCACCGCTCGTCGGCCGTGCCGGCCAGGTGGCGACACTGCGGTCCGCGCTGCTCGACGACGTCGGGCCGGGACAGACGGCGGCGGTCTTCCTCACGGGCGAGAGCGGGGTGGGCAAGACCCGGCTGCTGCGTGAGGTGGGCGACCGGCTGCGCGCGGCAGGCGCGCTGGTGCTCACCGGCGGGTGCCTCGACATCGGGGACGCCTCCCCGCTGCACCCCCTGTTGCAGGCGTTGCGCCGGTTCGACGCGGACCTGACCGCCTCGCACGCCCGCACCTCGTCGGAGGTTCGCGGGCTGTTGCAGATGTTCGCCGAGGAGACCGGCGGCCCGGACGGCGCGGGGGCCCTGCTGGAGCGGGTCTCCCGGGGGCTGAACCTGGTGGCCCAGGGCCGGCCGCTGGTGCTCGTGCTCGACGACCTGCAGTGGGTCGACCGGAGCACCCGGCAGCTGCTGCTCTACCTGCTCGCCGGCCTGGGCGACCTGCAACTGTCGGTGCTGGCGGCGGTGCGGTCCGAGTCGTTGCAGGGCGCGCACCCGCTGCGCCGGGTGCTCACCGAGCTGCGCCGGCTGCGGTCGGTGCGGGTGCTCGACCTGGCCCCGCTGGACCGGGCGGACACCCAGCGGTTGGCGGCGGAGATCGTGGGCGGGCCGCTGGGCGTGGAGACGGCGGAGTCGGTGTGGCAGCGCAGCGGCGGGAACCCGTTCGTGGTCGAGGAGTTGGCGCGGGACCTGCGTGACGGCCGGGACGGGCTGTCGGACACCGTGCGGGAGGTGTTCCTGGCCCGGGTGGACGCCCTGCCCGAGCCCGCGCACGCGGTGGTGCACGCGGTGGCGGCCGGGGTGGAGCCGGTGGCGCACTGGCTGCTGGCCGAGGTGACCGGGCTGCCGGAGCAGGAGCTGATCGACGCGGCCCGGGCCGCGGTGGCGCACCGGCTGCTGGTCAGCGACGGCGACGGGTACCGGCTGCGGCACCGTCTCGTTGCCGAGGTGCTCGCCCATGAGCTGCTGCCCGCCGAGCGGTCGGCCCTGCATCGCCGGTACGCGGAGGCGCTGACCGCGGCCCCGGCGGAGCTGCACCAGGCCCGGCTGGCACACCACTGGCGGCTGGCCGGCGAGCCCGCCCGCGCTCTGCCGGCGGCGGTGTCCGCCGCCGAGGAGGCCGAGCGACTGCACGGCTACGCCGAGGCCCACCGGCACTGGACGGTGGCCCTCCAGCTGGCCGGCGTCCAGCCCACCGGGGCGTCCGCGGCGACCACCGGGATGTCCCCGGCGGACGGTGGCGTCGTCGACCGCGCGGACCTGCTGCGGCACGCCGCCGAGGCGGCGCACCACTGTGGCGAGCACGCCCGGGCGCTGGCCCTGCTGGAGGAACTGGCCACCACCACCGCCGACGGCGCTGCGCCGGCCTGCGCGCTGCACATCCGGCGGGCCCGCTACCTGGCCGCCGCCGGCCGGTCCGCCCCCGCGGAGGCGGAGTACCGGCGGGCCCTCGCGGCGGCCGACTGCACCTCCCGGGAGCGGGCCACCGCAGCCGCGCACCTGGCCGAGTTGCTGCTACACCTGGGCCGGTACGCCGACGCCGGCGACCGGGCCCGGGAGGCCCTGGCGCTGGCCGCCGAGGTGGACGGGTCCGTCCCCGAGGTCGTCGTGGCCAGCATGGCGCTGGGGTTCAGCGAGGCGTACCTGGAGGACCCGGACACCGGGCTGGCGGTCATGCGGGAGGCCCTGGACACCGCCGAGCGGGCCGGCCGGCCCGAGGATGTGGCGTGCGCGTACCTGCACCTGGCGGAGCTGCTCACCGGGCCGCTGAACATCCTCGAGGAGGGTGTCGTGGTGGCCCGCCGGGGCGCCGAGCGGGTCGCCGAGCTGGGGCTGGGCCGCACGTACGAGACCCGGCTGCTGGCCATCGCCACCAACGGGCTGTTCCGGGTCGGGCAGTGGGCCGAGGCGGAGAAGGTGGTCGCGGCGGCGCTGCGGCACCGCCCCTCCGGCGCGGACGCCGTGGAGCTGCTGCTGGCCCGCTGCCGCCTCTCGGTGGGCTACGGCGACATCGAGGCCGCCGACCGGGACCTGGAGGCCGTCGCCACGGTGCTGGCCGGCGGCGGCGCCCGGCACGTCATCCCGCTGCTCACCCTGCGCGCCGGCCTGGCGATGTGGCAGGGCCGGCACGACCTGGCCCGCCAGGCGGTGCAGCGAGGGCTGACCGAGAGCCGTTCCGACGACGTGGGCATCCTCGCCGCGCTGGTCTGGCACGGGCTGCGGGCCGAGGCCGAGGCGTACGGGTCCCGCACGGTGCCGGTCGACCGGACGGCGGTACGCCGGCTGCGCGAGGTGGCCGAGCGGGTGGCCCGCAAGAGCGAGCATGCCGTCCGCTCCGTGCGGGACGTGGTCGACGGCTTCCTGGCGCTGTGCGACGCCGAGCTCAGCCGCCTCGACGGGAGCAGCGACCCCGAGCTGTGGGCACGCTCGGTGAGCGAGTGGGAGCGGCGCCACCACCCGTACCCGGCGGCGTACTCGCGGCTGCGGCAGGCCGAGGCGCTGCTGGCCCGGCGCAGCCGTACGGCGACCGCCGGCAAGCTGCTGCGCCAGGCGTACCAGGTGGCGCAGCAGCTCGGCGCGGTGCCGCTGAGCACCGAGATCCGCACCCTGGCCGGCCGGGCCCGGGTGCAGCTGGAGGAGCACGGCGCGGCGGTCGAGGGCCGGTCCCCAACCGGCGCCGAGCCGGCCAGCGACGACCTGGCGGTGCTCACCGCCCGGGAGCGTGAGGTGCTCGCCGCGGTGGCGGAGGGGCTGACCAACAAGGAGATCGGCCAGCGGCTGTTCATCAGCGAGCGGACCATCGGCGTGCACGTCTCGCACATCTTCGACAAGCTCCAGGTCCGCACCCGGGTGCAGGCCAGCGCGATCTTCCTGCGTAACCATCCCGGGTAGGCGCCGACGTACGTCGGTCGGCTGCTTATACGTCGTTCTACTGATCCGCCGCACGGGCCGTGGCTGGAAGGCTGTGCTCCGATGACGGCGGCACGGGGGTGCCTCGGACCACAGTGGAGGAGAAATGGACGAACCGGTCTGGGGCCCTGTTCACCAGGACATCGTCGGCCTGCTGGCCGACCACCCGGCGGACGTGCCGGCGGTGGTCGACCACCTCACCAAGCTCCAGGACATGCTGGTCCGGCTGCCTCCGCTGGAGCGCAGCTGCCCCCTGGCGGACTTCAACGAGCTCTACCTGACCATCACCACCAGCGTGCTCAACGGCCTGTACGACGACCGCTTCGCCGACCCGGTCTTCCTGGCCCGGCTCGACGTGGAGTTCGCCGCCCGCTACTTCGACGCGCTGCGCTACTGGACCGAGTCCAGCCCGGTCACGCCGCGGGCCTGGTCGTGCCTGTTCCGGCGGATGCGTGGCCCGGACGCCCGGCCGCTCCCCTCGGCCGCGGCCGGGGTGAACGCGCACATCAACTACGACCTGCCGTTCGCGTTGGTGACCACGTTCGACAGCCTGGAGTCCGAGCCGGTCGACGGCAGCGACCAGCACCACGACTACCTGGAGATCAACCAGATCTTCGCGGAGCGGATCCCGGAGCTGCGCCGCGGCTACCTGGACAACTGGCAGCTCATGATCGACATGCTCAACGGCGACATCGACGACTGGTACCAGGGCGAGCTGGTGGAGTACACCCGGAACGTGGCCTGGCGCAACGCGCAGAAAGTCTGGCGCTGCCGGCATGATCCAGATGCCCGCGAGTGTGAGCGCGAACGGCTGGACGACAACGCCGCCGCGCTCGGCCGGCTGCTGCTGTCGCCCCTCGGGGCGTTCCTGCAGTAAGCCGGGACGGGGGGTCCCCGCGCTACCGGGGGGAAGCGCGGGGGCATCCCCCTGTCTCGGGCAGGACGACCGGATGACGCCGGCGGACAGCCCTGGACGCGTACCGGGACGCCTGGTCGGCCGCGCTGAGCTGAGCCTCGCGCCCGCCGTCCTCGTCGGGCCGAGCTGATCCTCGCGCCCGCCGTCCTCGTCGGGCCGAGCTGATCCTCGCGCCCGCCGTCCTCGTCGGGCCGAGCTGATCCTCGCGCCCGCCGTCCTCGTCGGGCCGAGCTGATCCGCCGCCCCCGCCGCCCCCGTCGCCGCCCGCCCCGTCGCCGCCCGCCCCGTCGCCGCCCGCCCCGTCGCCGCATGGCCCGCTTCGCCGGTCTCGGTGCCCCTGTCGGGTCCGGCACCCATTCCGCCGGACTTCCTCACCGTTCCGGCGGGCGACGCCGTCGGCACCGCCTACCGTCGGAGCAGGGCGTGAAGGGGTGGCGTGGCATGGCGGAGCGGCGGGACGGTGCGCGGCCCCGGGAGCACCGGGCGCGGGTCTCGCGGGACCCGAGCCCGGAGGAGCGGCCTGCCCAGGATCCGAGCCCGGCCGAGCGGGCCGCCCGCGACCCGCGCCTGGGCGGACGCGGCGGCCCTGGCCCGGCGGCGATCCCGGAGTGCGTCGAGCGTCCCGGCCCCCGGGACGAGCCCGTGGGCCGGCTGCGCCGCTGGCTGTTCCAGCACCGGGTGCAGCCGGTCGGGCCGGAGGCCGGGGAGGCGCAGGCGAAGACCCACCCCTGGTGGCAGGTGATGTGCCTGACCGGGGTGGACTACTTCTCCACCCTGTCGTACCTCCCCGGCATCGCCGCTCTCGCCGCCGGGGCGCTGTCCCCGCTGGCAACGCTGCTGATCGTGGCGCTGACCCTGTTCGGGATGCTGCCGATGTACCGGCGGGTCGCCGGGGAGAGCCCGCACGGGCAGGGCTCGGTGGCGATGTTGGAGCGGCTGCTGCCGTTCTGGCGCGGCAAGATCTTCGTCCTCGTCCTGCTCGGCTTCGTCGCCACCTCGTGGATCATCACGATCACCCTGTCGGCCGCCGACGCCACCGTCCACCTGCTGGAGAACCCGTACCTGCCGGCGTCCGCCCCGCACGGCGAACTCGCGGCGGTGGCGGTGACCGTGGTGCTGCTGCTCGTGCTGGGCGGGGTGTTCCTGATGGGGTTCAGCGAGGCGGTGACCGTGGCCATCCCGCTGGTCGTGGTCTTCCTCGGACTGAACGCGGTGATCGTGGTGGCGGGGCTGGCGCAGATCGCCGCCGAACCGGACGCGGTGGGCGACTGGTCCGCCGCGCTGACCGCCGGTGGCACCGGGTTCGCCGACGTGGTCGGCCCGGCGGCGCTGGCCTTCCCGCTGCTGGTACTGGGCCTCTCCGGCTTCGAGACCGGGGTGAGCATGATGCCGCTGGTGCGCGGGAACGGCCCGGACGCCGCCGGACGCCTGGCCGCTCGGATCCGCAACACCCGCCGGCTGCTCACCACCGCCGCGCTGATCATGTCGGTGTACCTGGTCGGCACCACCTTCGTCACCACCGTGCTGATCCCGGCGCGGGAGTTCCAGCCGGGCGGCGCGGCCAACGGTCGGGCGCTGGCCTGGCTGGCCCACGAGCGCCTCGGCGAGGGGTTCGGCACCGTCTACGACGTCAGCAGCGTGCTGATCCTCTGGTTCGCCGGCGCCTCCGCGATGGCCGGCCTGATCAACATCGTGCCGCGTTACCTGCCCATGTACGGGATGGCCCCGGAGTGGGGGCGGGCGGTGCGCCCGGTGGTGATCGTCTACACGCTGATCAGCATCGCCATCACCGTCGCCTTCCGCGCCGACGTCGCCGCCCAGGCCGGCGCGTACGCCACCGGCATCCTGGCGATGATGGTCTCCGGCGCGGTGGCGGTGACCGCCACGGCGGCCCGCGCCCGCCGGCGGTCCGCCGCGGCCGGCTTCGCCGTGCTCACGGCGGTGCTGCTCTACGCCCTGGTCGAGAACGTGATCGAGAAGCCGGACGGGATCGCCATCTCCGGCATGTTCGTGGCCGGCATCGTCGCCGTCTCGCTGATCTCCCGGGTCACCCGCACCACCGAGCTGCGTGCCGAGCGGATCGAGTTCGACGACGCCGCCCGCCGGTTCGTCGCCGAGTCCCTGGCCCACGACGGCCGGTTGCACCTGATCGCCAACAAGCGCGACAGGGGCACGGTCAAGGAGTACCGGGTCAAGGAGCGCACGCAGCGTGGTATGAACCCGGTCCCAGGTGCCGCCGACGTGCTGTTCCTGGAGATCGACGTGGTCGACCCGTCGGAGTTCAGCCGGGTGCTGCGGGTGCACGGGGTGGAGGCCGGCGGGTTCCGGGTGCTGCGGGCGGCGAGCCCGGCCGTGCCGAACGCGATCGCCGCGATCCTACTCGCGTTGCGCGACGCCACCGGGGTACGCCCGCATGCCCACTTCGAGTGGTCCGAGGGCAACCCCATCGCCCACCTGCTGCGGTACCTGATCCTCGGCCGGGGCGACACCCCGCCCGTGGTGCGGGAGATCATCCGTAAGTCCGAGCCGGACCCGTCCCGCCGTCCGGGCATCCACGTCGGCGGCTGACGGCGGGGATGTGCGACAGGCTCCGGCGATCCAGGGGCGGCAGGCTAGCCACCGACCACGTCCTGTCATGCCGATGTCCGGGTTTCTGTCAGCTCCAGTCCCTTCCAGCCTGGGCCCACACGTGTCGTAGGCCCGCATGCGGTCGTCACGGTTCCTATCGGAGGCAGGAAATAGGAGGTCGAACAGGGTGTCGACCTCCAGATGTCTCCGTCTGCGGCGTGAGGAGATCCCATCAGCCATTGCCTTGACGGCCGTGGTCTTGCCCGAGCACGGGGGCCCGAGAGTACGACGATCCCGTTGCTGGCCATCTCACCTCGTGATTGATCGTCGACGACGTTGGGTCCGGACGGATCATGGCAAAGCCTGAGAGCCTATCCGTGCGGATTGAGCCGCGATGAGCGCGCTGAAGTGCCGCAGATCAGTTGGCGGCCGCATGTCGCACATCAGTCGACCGAGGACACACGGTGGCTGTCAGGTCATACCGTCACGGGCATGCGATCGGAACCCACGCTGGTCGATGGCCAGCTAACAGCGGCAGCAAATGACGGACACGAGGGCCCACTCGCTGAGTTCTCCGCGCTCCGGCAGGAGATTCAGGAACGCGTCAAGGCACAGCAGCAATTGCTCTCCTTGCAGCTCACCGTCTCCGCAGCGATCTTTGGTTTCGCCATTTCCCGTCCCGGGATGACCGCTCTCCTGCTGATCATGCCGTTCACGTCGTACCTGCTGTGTGGGCGCTTGGTAGCCCAGAACTTCGGCACGCTGCGGATAGCCGAGTACATCACGGATGAGCTCAGCGGCCGTGTTCCGGGCGGCCTCGGCTGGGAAGAGTGGCTTCGGCAGCGGCAGCCACGCAGTCCGCATTTCCTGGGTTCTGCGCTGCCACTGCTGCTCACCTTCGTTGCGACGAGCGTGTGCGCCTTGGGCTGGACCATCGGGTACATCTTTCTCCGCGACGGCGTCGAGCTGGCGCCCCAGATCGGGCTCGTAGTGGTCTGGGCCCTCGGCGTGGCCGCCGCCATCTTCTCCACCATGCTCGTGCTTCAGATGGCCGGGCGGGTGCCCGTGCGGAGTTGGGAGCAGACCGGTCTGTCCTGACCCAACGACGAAACCGCCTGGCGGTCAGCCACCCCGGCCGGCCGGACAACGCGCCGCAGTTGCCGAACGAATCGCACACCTCTCGCACTACCGGCGGCCTCGGTTGCCGAAATCTCGTCGACGCCCACCAGGACGACGGCCGCCGGCCGTACGCGGCTTTCCCGAACGTCGGTCCCCAAAGGCCTTTCCTCAGTGACTCAGGAAGAATCCGACGCAAAGAGAAAACCAGCCTCCTAGGACGCCTTAGGGGAAGTGTCCCGCCTGACCCGAGGGGCACTCCGGCCCCAGGGCCCCGGCAAAGTCGTGAGGGGCTCCGGCTTGGCAGGCCCCATGGGATGCGCGCGCTGCCGACATGATCGGCCCCTGCCGGGTCGGTCTTTGCCGGGTCGGCGTGCCCTGCGTTGGTTCCTTTGGAGCTGCCCCGTTTGTGCTGTCGGTGGAGTGGGAGCGTGGACGGGGCAGCTCCATAGGGGCTGAAGGGCTGGTCCCCGACCGGGGGGGCATTGTTCAGGCCGCCGCCCGGCTGCCCGGTGTACGGGGCGGCGTAGCGGCGACCTCCCGGGGCGGGTACGGGGAGAGGGAACATAGCTGAGGGCCGGCGAGACCGGGGCCCTGGCCAGAGTCTCGGGTCATCCGCATGGAGCGGAACGGGATTCCCGGAGGGTGGATGAAACGTCGGGCGGGATCGGACACTCCGCGACTGTGCCGGGGCCCTGCCCCGGCCCCCGTCCCAGTGAGGGCCGAGATCGGGGCCGGCGGACATACAACGGCCCGCGCCCCCAGGGTGGGGGCGCGGGCCGGGGCGAGCGGGTCTACTTGGACGGCTCGGGAAGGTCGCAGTCGACCTTCGGGTTGGCGCCGATGTAGTTCAGCGGACCGGCCACGATGGTCACCAGGATGGTGCCCGCCTCGGCGCAGTTCGTGTCGTCGCCTTTGTAGTAGCCACGCTGGCCTGCGGCGATCGCGCCGATGACGAGCCAGATGACAAGGATGATTCCCAAAATCGACGGGCCACGCCGCATGGCTTCCTCCCGGGTTGTGGTAGGTCGAGGTGGCCCCGTTGTACCCATCCGCGGCGATCGGCTAAACGGCGTCCGGGCCGGGCGGGCGGGACGGCTGTCCGATTTCAGTCATAGCGCCGGGTGACCGAGCACCGGCGGGAAGCGCCCCCGAGGGCGGCGGTGAGCAGGACCGGTAGGCCGTCGGGACGGAACTGCGGGACCCGGTCGGACTACCCCGCCCCCAGGTCAGCCCGGCCGACCGGGAACAACGCCGGGCCGACCGTCGCCCGGGCCTGCGTGGACCGTCAGCCGGAGGCGGCCGGGTTGCCCCGCCTACGGCTGACTGAGGCTGAACATGATGTCGGTGACCAGAGCGTCGTGGCCCGGGTGCCGACGAGGAACGCCGGCCGCGCGCCGGTCGGTGGCCCCGTGCGGGGTCACCGACCGGCGTCGTCGATCAGGACAGGTCGTCGGCGCCGACCGGCGCGGAGAGGACCCGGTCTGCCTCAGCCGGGGCACCCGCGAGCACCGCGGCCTGCTGGGGCCAGGTGGCCAGGCTCGGCGTCCCCCGGAGGCCGGCGGCGCGGATCGTGTCCCGCAGCGCGGCCTCGTTCAGGTCGGCGAGTTGCCGGTAGGTGCGGATGCCGGCGTCCTGGAGCGCGGCGGCCATCTTCGGCCCGATGCCCTGGATGCGCCGGAAGTCGTCGGCGGTTGCGGAACCGGCTGACGGAGCGGGGACGGGGGCCGCGTCCGGGGCCGACGGGCTGGCCTCGCCAACGCCGGCCCGGGACTCGGCTCCGGGTGCCTCGGCGTCGCCGGAAACAGCCGAAGTCGGCTCGGCGTCGTCAGGAACAGCCGAAGTCGGCTCGGCGTCGTCGGCGGCGGCCCGGGGGGCCGGCACGACCGGCCCGGCGACTGCCGGGACCGCAACCGGGACCGGAGCTTCCTCAGCCGCCGCGACCGGAGCTTCCTCAGCCGCCGGGGCCGCGACGGGAGCGGGTTCCTCCGCGACCCCGGCAGGCGTGGTCACGGCGGGAGCGGCCTCGGTGAGGGTGGTCTCGAGCGGCGCCACCTGCGAGGGGGCGGCCTCGACCGGCGCGGCCTCCGCGTGGGCGGCCTCGACCGGCGCGGCCTCGGTGTGGGCCGGGGCGGTTGGCGCGGCCGGGCTGGCCTCGTCGTCCGTCCGACCCTCGTCGATGAACGGGTCGGCCTTCGGCGTTTCGTTGTCCACGGTGGCGTCGGCCGAGAGCGTTCCGGTCGTGACCGCGTCCACGGAGCTCGGGTCGGCGGCAGGAGCGGAGGCGGGGGCCGGGCCGGGCTCGGCGTCGGCGGGGACACCCGTGGTGGCGGTGTCGGCGGGGGCGAAGACGGTCGGGTCCTTGTCGGCGAGGACCGCGCCCGGCCGGGTCGCCTCGGCGGTCTCCGGAGCGGGGCGGTCGACCACGGCGGCCGGGGCCGCGGCCGGGGCTACGATCGCCTCCGGTCGGTGCGTGTCGACGGTGGCCTCGGCGGTCGGGCCGGACACCACGGCCACCCCGGCGACGGGGTCGCCCTCCACGATGGGCGTAACGGTGGCCGGCGGGTCCTGCCGGCCACGTAGCACCCATCCGGCCGCCGCGCCCAGCAGCAGAGCCAGGATCACGATCAGCCATTGCCCGAAAGTCGACGGCACGGCAAAGCTCCCTCTTATTGAGTGTGGTCGGTGAAAAGTCGCGAGAAAAATCCGTCGCAGCTTCGCACACGTGCCGTGTCGGCGGCAGGGAGGACCGTGGGCTTCCGGCGCTGGTGGGGTACTTCGCACCCTGGGTGTCGGCGGGGTGACTGAACGTGGCGTGGCGGGGTGTCCGCGCTCCGCCGCGTCGCCGCCCGTCGTCCACCGAAGGCACGCCAACGGACCCGGACAGCGCGGGCCCGGCACCGCAGGACGGTGCCGGGCCCGCGCGGGCTGGGCTGTCAGTCGGCCTCGCCGCGGTAGGTGTAGAAGTCGTCGACGAACCTGCGGCGCAGCGTGGGCACCCGGCTGGTGACGCCGAAGTAGCTGCGCGCCCCGAGCAGCGCGAGCCGGCCGATCACCGGCCGGTACAGCGCGTCGTCGCCGCTGGTGCCGCTGCTGCGCAACGAGTCGGCGACCCGGGCGAAGCCGTACGGGATCATCGCTGCCTCGTAGTCGGCGACGGCCTGCACCAGGGTCTTGTCGCCGGAGGCCGCCAGTCTGATCTGGCGGTTGAGCAGGGCGGCGTCGCGCAGGGCGGTGTTCGCGCCGACCCCGCGGCCCGGGGTCATGCTGTGGATCGCGTCGCCGATCAGGGTGATGGTGCTGCTCTTCCACGGCTGCACCGGCTCGGCGGTGGACACCTTGACCGGCAGGGCGCTGCCCGGGTCGCAGCGGGCCAGCAACTCGCGTAGCTGCGGATGCCAGCCGCGGGTGAGTTCCTGGGCGACCTCGACCAGTTCGCCGCCCCGTCGCCGCATGATGTCGGCGGGGAACCGGCGGGCGGTACTCCACACGATGAGGTTGATGTTGTCGCGGGTGGTGTCGTGGCGCAGGCCCGGCCAGCGGCGCAACAGCGCGGCGTCGGCGTCGGCGACCCCGGGCTTGATTTCGCCGTGGCGGTCCCACTTGAACTCCATCACGTGCAGCACGCCCATCATCCCACCGGCGCCGAAGATCAGGGAGATGCCCTGCTGGAGCCGCTCCGGGATCAGCTCGCGCGTGTGGTCGGTCAGCGGGATCCGGGTGGCGATGTTGATCGTGCCGGCGTCCCGGCTGGCGGCGTGCGGCAGGTACTGGCGGCGGACCGCGGAGTGCGTGCCGTCCGCGGCGACCAGCAGGTCGCCGGTGGCGCTGCTGCCGTCGGCGAAGTGGGCGGTGACGGTGCCGTCGTCGCGTTGTTCGTACCGGGTGAAGGTCCGGCCGAAGTGGACGACGTCCTCCAGGCCGGTGAGCAGCACCTGGCGCAGGGTCATCCGTGCGACGGAGCGTTCGGTGTCGACCGGGTGGTTGTCCGGGCGCAGCTCGAACGACGCGGTCTGGCGCAGCCGCTCGGTGATGACGTTGAAGTAGCGGGGGGCGCGGGCGCAGGTGACGACGAAGGTGTCGAACAGTTCCGGCGGCAGGCACTCGCGTAGCGCCCTGCTGCCGGTGGGGCTGATGCCGACGCGGTAGCCGAGCAGGCCGTCGGCGCGGGTGGTGTGGCGTTCGTGCACCGAGACGTCGAGGCCGGCCCGGCGTAGCCCGTGGGCCAGGCACAGGCCGCCGGTGCCGGCCCCGATGACCAGTACGTGTGGTGTCTTGGCTGACACGGGGCCGGCTCCGGCTCAGCCGACCGTGCCGGTCGTGCTGACCGACGAGGTGGCGTCCCAGCTGTAGAAGCAGCCGGCCATCGCGTCGCGCGGTGAGCGCCACGTCGGCAGATATGGCGAGGTGTGCGCGGAGAGCCGTTCGTTGACCTGGAGGTACAACGGGTGGCTGCGCGCCTCGGCGAGGACGTCGGGGTCGACGTCCTCGGTCTCCATCAGGTGGACGCACAGGTCGTGCAGGCAGTACAGGGAGCGGTGCCGGACCCCGGTGAGGCCCGGTAGTTCCGTCGCGTCGGCCTCGGCGAAGATCTGCGCCACCCGGCCTTCCGCGCCGGGGATGATCCGGCTGACGATTAGTAGACGACTCATGGGACCCCTCCCGCCGGTGGTGCTCCTGGATCAGGTCGGGTGACCACGTGCACCGTTGCCGCCCACCTTGCCGGTCGTCCTGTCACGTCACCGTCACTGTCCGTGTGGCGATGGTGACGGGACCGCGGGCGCGGGGCGGGGTCAGCCGGGAACGAGAACGAGTCGGCCAACGCCGGCGCGGGTCAGCGCGGGCGGGGGCCGGTGCGGGGGAGCGGCTCGCGGCGTGGCTCGGGCGCGGCCGGCCGGGTGGCCCGCCGGATCGGTGCCAGCGTGTCGTGCAGCAGGGCGGACATGGCCGGGGACGGTTCCAGGCGCAGCTCCCGCAGGAGCATGTCGCGGTAGGCGTAGAAGGCGTGCACGGCCTCGAACACGTTGCCCTCGGCGAGGTGGATGCGGACCACCAGCCGGTGCGGCGTCTCGCGCAGCGGTTCAGCCGCCATCGCCTCCAGCGCGGCCTCCAGGGCCTCGCCGTGCCGGCCCGCCGCGATGTGGTTGCGGGCCACCTGTTCCAGCATGTGCAGCCGCAGCTGGCGCAGTCGTTCCCGGTCCAGCAGCACCCAGTCGTCGTACCAGCCGGGCAGCAGGTCGTGTCGGCCGGCGGCGCTGGTGGTGCCCGGGTCGTCGCCGTCGCGTACCCGGGCGGCGGTGGTGGTCAGCTCGTCGACGTCGAGCCGGACGTGGGGGTGCAGGCGCGCGGTGTCGCCGGTGGTGACCAGCGGGCAGCACGGGTCCTGGCGCAGCCGCCAGAGCGCGGTCCGCAGGGAGGACAGGGCGCGCTCCTCGGGCGCCTCGGGCCACAGCAGGCCGGCTAGGTGGCTGCGGGTGGCGCCGGGGCGCAGCCCGATCAGCGCGAGGACCCGTTGCAGCCCGCGGGGGACGACGACGGGGGTTCCGTCGTGCAGCAGGCGGAAGCCGCCGAGCAGGTGCAGTGAGACCTGTGGGGAGGGGCCGTCCAACGTGGTCGGCGTGGGCGGATCAGCGGTCACGGCGGCACCCCCTGCACCGGACCTCGTCCGGACTGTCGTGTCCCGGTGCGGCGTGCCCGGGACGCCACTGTCGCCGGTGGCTCCACAAGGCACCGGACCGAGCGCCGCGACCACCGGGCTGGCCCTCTCGGAGATTAACCCCAGCGATTACGGTGAGTCAACATGCTGTCCGTGGTGGCGCGGGTCATGTCACCTGATTGACACCTTCCCAACTGCGAAAACTTTGTCGGCACCGTCAGGTGATTCAAAGGTGCGGCATGGATTATTCACAGCTTGCATCAACGCATCGTCACCACAGGTCGTGTCCGTTCGGGGGTCGGTGGTGACGCCGCTGTGACGGCGGCACGCGCACCGTGGCGGCAGTCGTCCCGCGTGACGAACGGGCCAGGCCACGTCCCGCCACGCGCCCTAGGGAGGCACGTCCATGGATCGTTCGCTGATTGTCGCCCCGGTGGTCCCGGCCGCCGGGGTTCCCGCCGGGCCCGGCGCGACGGAGCTGCCGCGCCCGGCCGAGTCCCGTCACCGGCCGCCGTGCCGACCGTACGACCGCCGCGTCCGCCCGGAGGATTCCGGGCAGCCGGGCCGAGGGCCGGGGGCGGGCTGCTGCCACCGCTGGGAGTCGACAGCCGGGCGGCGGCCGTGACCGCCACCATCGGGCACGGCGAGCAGCTCTGGTCGCGTTGCGACGGGTGCGAGGCCCTGCTCTACCGCAAGCGGCTGCGGCGCAACCTGGACGTCTGCCCGGAGTGCGGCTCGCACGTCCGGCTCGGCGCGCCGGAGCGGCTGCGTCAGCTGGCGGACCCGTCGTCCTTCGCCGCGCTGCCGGACCGTCCGGACGACGTGGACCCGATCGGCTTCGTCGACGTGTTGCCGTACCCGCACCGGCTGGTGGCGGCCCGGGCGGCCACCGGCCTGCCCGAGGCGGTGGTCTGCGGCACGGCCACGATCGGGGGCCACCCGGTGGCGCTCGCGGTGATGGACTTCCGGTTCCTCGGCGGCAGCCTCGGCTGCGTGGTCGGCGAGTTGATCACCCGTACCGCCGAGCGGGCGCTGGCCGACGGCGTCCCGCTGGTGCTGGTCACCGCCTCGGGCGGGGCGCGGATGCAGGAGGGTGCCCTGTCGCTGATGCAGATGGCCACGGTGAGCCAGGCGGTGGCGGCGCTGCGCGAGGCGGGGCTGCTGACGGTGAGCGTGCTGACCGACCCGACGTACGGGGGTGTGGCGGCCTCGTTCGCCACCAACACGGACGTGGTGCTGGCCGAGAGCGGCGCGCGGATGGGCTTCGCCGGCCCTCGGGTGATCCGCCAGGTCACCGGGCGCGACCTGCCCGAGGGGTTCCAGACCGCCGAGTTCCTGCTGCGGCACGGTCAGGTCGACATGGTGGTGCAGCGGCGGTCCCTGCGGGCACGGCTGCTGGTGCTGCTCGCGGCGGCCCGCTCGGCCCGTGCGGACCGGCGTGCGGCGGACCGGCGGCTGGTGTGCCGGCCGGAGGCCGGGCACCTGATGCCCCGCCAGCCGGCCGCCGGGTCGGCCGGCCACAGCCGCGCCGGGCTCGCCGCCCCGCCGGGCCGCGCCACGGGCGTCGCGCCGGACGGCCGCGCCGGGCTCGCCGCCCCGCCGGGCCGTGCCACGGGCGTCGCGCCGGACGGCCGCCCCGGGGGAGACGGGACGCCCGGTCGGCTGAGCGGCGCTCCGGACGACCGCGCGGCGGGCCGGGGCGACGGGGACCGGGCGGCGGCGCGTGACCCGTGGGACACGGTGCGGACGGCCCGTCACCCGGGCCGACCGACCACCCTGGACTACCTCGACCTCGCGTTCGACGGCTTCGTCGAGCTGCACGGCGACCGGCTCGGCGCCGACTGCCCGGCCGTGGTCGGCGGCCTGGCCCGGCTCGGCGACCGGCACGTGCTGGTCATCGGCCACCAGAAGGGGCACAACACCGCCGAGCTCGTCGCCCGTAACTTCGGGATGGCCAGCCCCGCCGGGCACCGCAAGGCGCTGCGGCTGATGCGGCTCGCGGCCCGGCTGGGCCTGCCGGTGGTCACCCTCGTCGACACCCCCGGGGCCGACCCCGGGGTACGCGCCGAGGAGCAGGGACAGGCGGCGGCCATCGCCGAGAACATCCTCACCCTGAGCAGCCTGCCGGTGCCGGTGGTCGCGGTGGTCACCGGTGAGGGCGGCAGCGGCGGGGCGCTGGCCCTCGCGGTCGCCGACCGGGTGCTGATGCTCCAGCACGCGGTCTACTCGGTGATCAGCCCCGAGGGGTGCGCCGCGATCCTCTGGCCGGACAGCTCCGCGGCCCCGCTGGCCGCCCGGGCGCTGCGGCTGACCGCGCCGGACCTGTGCGCGCTCGGCATCGCCGACGAGGTCGTGGCGGAGCCGGAACCGGCGGCCCACGCGGACCCGGAGGCCGCCGGGGAGCTGCTGCGCCGGGCGGTGCTGGCGAACCTGACCCCGCTGCTCGACGTGCCGCCCGCGACGCTGGTACGCCGCCGCCGGCAGCGGTTCCGCCGGTACGGCGCGGCCCGGACCGGCGGCGCGGGCGCGACGGTGGGGGTCGTCCGGTGAGCGCCGAGACGATGCCCGACGACGCCGTGCTGGCGGGGCTGCGCCGGCACGCCCGGGCCCTCGCCGCCGAGCTGGCCGGCCCGGTGCGCCGGGTGCGGCTGAGCAGCGGGCAGACCGCCCTGGAGGTGGAGTGGCACGGGACGGCGGAGCAGACGCCCGGCCCACCCTCCCCGCTCGCCGAGCCCGCGTCTGCGGGCGAGGAGACCGACCGTGCCGTCGTGCGGTCGCCGATCGTCGGCACGTTCTACCGTGCGCCGGAACCCGGCGCCGCGCCGTTCGTCGCGGTCGGGGACCTGGTCCGGGCCGGTCAGGTGGTCGGGATCGTCGAGGCGATGAAGCTGATGAACGAGGTCACGGCCGACCGGGCCGGCCGGGTGTCGGCGGTGCTCGCCGACGACGCGGCGCCGGTCGAGTACGACCAGCCGCTGGTCGCGCTGGAACCGGCCTAGGTCGGGTGGGGACATGTTCGAGAAGGTGCTGATCGCCAATCGGGGCGAGATCGCGTTGCGGGTGCTGCGGGCGTGCCGGGAGCTGGGCGTGCGGACGGTGGCCGTCTACTCCAGCGCCGACGCCGACTCCGCGGTGGTGCGACTGGCCGACGAGGCGGTCCGGATCGGGCCGGCGGAGGCCCGGCGCAGCTACCTCAACGCGGCGGCGATCGTGGAGGCGGCCCGGCGCACGGGGGCGCAGGCCGTGCACCCGGGCTACGGGTTCCTCTCCGAGGACGCCGACTTCGCCGAGATCTGCGCCGACAACGGGCTCACGTTCATCGGCCCGCCCCCGCCGGTGATGTCCGCGTTGGCGGACAAGGCCACCGCGCGGGCGTGGATGCGCCGGGCCGGGCTGCCGCTGCCCCCGGGCAGCGTGGAGACCCTACCGACGGCGCAGCGGGCCGCCGAGATCGCCGCCGAGGTCGGCTACCCGGTGATCGTGAAGGCCGCCGCCGGCGGTGGCGGGCG
The DNA here is from genome assembly GCF_050948415.1 of Micromonospora sp. CA-111912. Taxonomy (NCBI): domain Bacteria; kingdom Bacillati; phylum Actinomycetota; class Actinomycetes; order Micromonosporales; family Micromonosporaceae; genus Micromonospora; species Micromonospora sp. CA-111912. Next base: position 3,958,665 of record NZ_CP192007.1, on the reverse strand, counting down.
GGGCATGACCGTGGTGCACACCCCGGGCGACCTGCCCCGGGCGTACGCGCGGACCCGGGCTGCCGCCCAGGCCGCCTTCGGCGATGACCGGGTGTACGTCGAGCGGTACCTGACCGACGCGCGGCACGTCGAGGTGCAGGTGCTCTGCGACGGCAACGGCAACGGTGTGCACCTGGGCACCCGGGACTGCTCGGTGCAGCGGCGGCACCAGAAGCTGGTGGAGGAGGCACCCGCCCCGTCGCTGCCGGCGGCCGTCGTCGACAGCATCGAGCGGGCTGCGCTCCGAGGGGTGCTGGAGGTCGGCTTCACCGGCGCGGGCACGGTGGAGTTCCTGGTGGACGACGCCGACCGGTTCCACTTCCTGGAGATCAACTGTCGGATCCAGGTGGAGCACCCGGTCACCGAGATGATCACCGGGATCGACCTGGTGCACGAGCAGCTGCACATCGCCGCCGGGGTGCCCCTGCGAATGCGACAGTCCGACGTCCGCCCGCACGGCGTCGCGGTGGAGTGCCGGGTCAACGTGGAGGACCCGGACCGGGGGTTCGCACCCACCCCCGGCCGGCTGGACCGGTTCCATCCGCCCGGGGGGCCGTTCACCCGGGTGGACACCCACGGGCGACCCGGCTATGTCGTCGGCCCCCACTACGACTCCCTGCTCGCCAAGGTCGCCGTGTGGGCGCCGGAGCGGGAGTTGGCGCTGGACCGCCTGGAACGGGCGCTCGGCGAGTTCGACATCGGCGGGCCGGGTGTGCGGACCACCATCCCCTTCGTCCGGCGGGTGCTCGACGACGCCGCCTTCCGCAAGGGGCGCTACTCGACCGGCCTGGTCGACCGGCTGCTGCGGGCCGTCGACCCGGCCGACGACGCCGCGGCTGGTGCCGCCGCCCCGACCGCCGGTGCCGCCGCCCCGACCGCCGACGGCACCGTGCCGTCCGGCCCCGACCAGAGGAGGAACTGATGACCGTCACCCACGGCCGACCGTTGACCACCGAGATCACCGAGATCCTGGTGGCGCACTGCGGCCTGGACGCCGAGGCCGCGGCCAGGGAACCGGCCGCGTCCCTGGAGGAACTCGGCATGGACTCGCTCGCCCTGCTCGAACTGTCCGCCGTGCTCGCCGACCGGTACCGGGTGCGCATCCCGGAGGAGGCCGGGCAGCTGAGCATCGACGCCGTCGCCGACCTGGTCGCCCAGGGGACCGATCCGCCCGGGCACACCGAGAACGGCATCGTCATCGCCGCGCCCCTGCCGCTGGTCTGGAAGCTGACCAACGACGTGGCGAACTGGCCGGACCTGTTCACCGAGTACGCCGCGGCGGACATCCTCGAACGCGACGGCCGCACCGTCCGGTTCCGGCTGACCATGCACCCGGACGAGAACGGCACGGTGTGGAGCTGGGTCAGCGAGCGCACCACCGACTGGGAGAACCGCGAGGTGCGGGCGCACCGGGTGGAGACCGGCCCGTTCGAGTACATGCGCATCCACTGGCGCTACGACACCGAACCCGACGGCACCCGGATGACCTGGGTGCAGGACTTCGCGATGCGCCCGCAGGCGCCGCTGGACAACGCGGGGATGACCGCGCGGATCAACGCCAACAGCCGCGTCCAGCTCGCGGTGATCAAGGAACGGATCGAGCGGGCGGCCGGGAACCGCTCCACCACCACCGGAGGCGACGATGAGTGAGACCACCGACCAGCGGCCGGCGGCCGGCGCACCGGCACACCGGCCCGTCGCGGGCCGGGACGTGCCGGCCGACCGGCGCCGCGGCGGCGAGCTGCGGGTGCTGCTCGGCCCGAAGACGGTCGGCAGCACCTCCGGGTTCATGGGGGTGGCGACCCTGGCCCCGGGGGAGCGGATCGCCGAGCACTACCACCCCTACAGCGAGGAGTTCCTGTACGTGACGCGCGGGTCCATCACCGTCGACCTGGACGACCGCCCCGTGCCGCTGGCCACCGGCGAGTCCCTGTTCGTGCCGGTCAACGTCCGGCACCGGCTGCGCAACACCGGCACCGAGCCGGCCGAGGTGGTGTTCCACCTGGGTCCGCTCGCACCCCGCCCGGAGCTCGGGCACGTCGACACCGAACTGGCCGAACAGCGGGGCGCGTCGTGACCGCGCGCCGCACGGTGGTGACCGGCATCGGGGTGGTCGCCCCGGGCGGCGCGACCCGGGACCGATTCTGGAAGACGATCACCGAGGGGCGCACGGCGACGCGGCGGATCAGCTTCTTCGACCCGTCGCCGTTCCGCTCCCGGATCGCCGCCGAGTGCGACTTCGACCCCGTCGCCGCCGGGCTCACCGAGGCCGAGCGGCGACGCGCCGACCGGTACGTGCAGTTCGCCCTCGCGTGCTCGATCGAGGCGGTCGCCGACAGCGGGCTGGAGCTGACCGACGCCGAGCGGGACCGCGCCGGGGTGGTGCTCGGCACCGCCGTCGGCGGCACCATGGCCCTGGAACAGGAGTACGTCGCCGTCAGCGACTCCGGCAGCCGCTGGCTCGTCGACCACGCCCGCGGCGGGCCGTACCTGTACCAGGCCCTGATCCCCAGCAGCCTGGCCGCCGACGTGGCCTGCCGGCACGGGCTGCACGGCCCGGCGCAGGTGATCTCCACCGGCTGCACCTCCGGCATCGACGCCATCGGGTACGCCCACCAGCTCATCGCCGACGGCGAGGCCGACATCGTGCTGGCCGGGGCGGCCGACTCGCCCATCTCCCCGGTCACCGTCGCCTCCTTCGACGCGATCAAGGCGACCAGCCCCGACAACGACGACCCGGCGCACGCCTCGCGGCCGTTCGACGCCGACCGGCACGGCTTCGTCCTCGCCGAGGGCGCGGCCGTGCTGGTGCTGGAGGAGTATGGGCACGCCCGCCGCCGGGGCGCGCACGTCTACTGCGAGCTGGCCGGGTACGCCAGCCGCAGCAACGGCTACCACATGACCGGGCTGCGCCCCGACGGGCTGGAGATGGGGCTGGCCATCTCGGCCACCCTGAAGCAGGCCCGGCTCATCCCCGAGCAGGTCTCCTACATCAGCGCGCACGGCTCCGGCACCCGGCAGAACGACCGGCACGAGACGGCGGCGTTCAAGCGGGCCCTCGGCGAGGCCGCCCACCGGGTGCCGATCAGCTCCATCAAGTCCATGGTGGGGCACTCGCTCGGCGCGATCGGCTCCATCGAGATGGCCGCCTGCGCCCTGGCCGTCGAGTACGGGGTGGTGCCGCCGACGGCCAACTGGGCCACCCGCGACCCGGAGTGCGACCTGGACTACGTGCCGAACGTGGCGCGGGAGCTGCCGGTGGACGTGGCGCTGTCGGTGGGCAGCGGATTCGGTGGCTTCCAGTCGGCGATGCTGTTCCGCCGGCTGTCCCCGGCGGTGGCCGGGTGACCGCCCGGGCGGTGGTCACCGGCATCGGGGTGGTCGCCCCGAGTGGCGTCGGAGCCGACGCGCACTGGGCCACGGTGTCCACGCGGACCCGGCGCACCGGGCCGATCACCCTGTTCGACCCGGCGTCCTACCCCACCCGGCTCGCCGGTGAGGTGCCCGGCTTCGAGGCGCTGACCTGGGCGGACAACCGGCGGCTGGTGCAGACCGATCGGTGGACCCACCTGGGGTTCGCGGCCACCCGGCTGGCGCTGGCCGACGCGGGGCTGCCCGAGCGGGCCCCCGACCCGTACGGGTACGCGGTCACCCTGGCCAGTTCCTCGGGCGGGAACCTGTTCGGCCAGCGGGAGCTGCAACGGCTCTGGGGCGGCCCGTCGCGCACCGTCGGGGCGTACCAGTCGATCGCCTGGTTCTACGCGGCCAGCGTCGGGCAGCTCTCCATCCACCACCAGTTCAAGGGCCCGTGCGGGGTGCTGGTCAGCGAGTCCGCCGGCGGGCTGGACAGCCTCGCGCACGCGGTGCGTACCGTGCGCCGGGGCACCCCGGTGGTGATCGCCGGGGCCACCGAGTGCCCGCTGAGCCCGTACGCGCTGGCCTGTCAGCTTGCCTCCGGGCTGCTCAGCACGGAGGACGACCCGCAGCGGGCGTACCGGCCCTTCGACGCCGACGCCGCCGGGTACGTCCCGGCGGAGGGCGGCGCGGTGTTCGTGGTGGAGGAACTGGGGCACGCCCTGGCCCGGGGTGCCCGGGTCTACGGGGAGGTCACCGGGTGGGCGTCCACCCACGACGCCGCGCACACCACCCCCGACTCGGCGGGCGATCCCGCCCAGTACGCCCGGGCGATGCGGCTGGCCCTGGACCGGGCGGGGGTCGCCCCGGACGAGGTGGACGTGGTGCTGCCCGACGCGCTGGGCACCCCCCGCCACGACCGGGCCGAGGCCGACGCGCTGCGCGCGGTGTTCGGGGCCCGTGGAGTCCCGGTGACCACCCAGAAGCCGCTGACCGGCCGGGCCCACCAGGGCGGGTCGGCGCTGGACGTGGCCACTGCCCTGCTCGCCTTCGCGCACGACACGCTGCCCGCCTCCGCCGGCCCGGACCGCCCGGCCGACGGCTGCGACCTGGACTTCCTGCGCGAGCCGCGCCTGCCCGCCTCCCGGGTGGCGCTCGTGGGCGCGCGCGGGTTCGACGGTTTCAACAGCGCGCTGGTGCTGCGCGGCGCGGCGGGCCGCCCGGCGCCACAACCCCGCCGGGCGGCCGAGCCCGGCGTGACGAGAGGAGTGGACGGATGATCGAACAGCGGGCCCGGGTGGTGTTCCTGGTGCGGGTGCCGGACGAGCGTACGGGGGACTTCCTCCGCGCGTACCAGTCGATCCGGCACCTGGTCGCCGAGGGGACGCCGGGGCACCTGGTGGACCAGGTGTGCCGCTCGGCCGCCGACCCGGAGCAGTGGCTGATCACCAGCGAGTGGGTCAACCTGGCCGCGTTCGAGGCGTGGGAGCGCAGCGCGCAGCACCGGGACCTGGTGCTGCCGCTGCGTGAGTGCTTCAGCGAGGAGGAGTTGTCGCTGCGCTTCCTGGTCTACGCGCAGACGCCCGCCCTGGCGTGATCGGAGCCCGCGCGGGACGGGCCGCAGGGCGTGGCCGGGACCGGCCCCGCCTCAGCCCGGGCACAGCTTTCCCTGGTGGGCGTCGTCCGGCACGAGTTCGCGTACGGCGTCGTCGGTGTTCGGGTCGGCCAGCAGCCCGCAGAGCCGCTCCATCACGTCGTCGACGGAGTGGCGGCGGGTGTCGGCGGTCTTCGCCAGTCGGCGCAGCGGCGGCGGCTTCCCGGCCGCCGGGAGGGCGACGCCGATCGTGCTGTTGTCCAGCACCGCCACCGGCCCGTCCAGGCCCCGGCCCAGCGGCAGCACCGCCTCCCACTCGCCGGAGTGGGTGCGGCGCTCGCCGGAGCGCGCCCCGTCGGGCAGCGACCACACGCTCACCTCGGGGGTGGAGCTGGTGGACAGGTCCCGGATGTCGCTGGCGGTGGCGCTGATCAGGTCGCGCCGCCAGGACAGCACCAGGGTCGACCCGGTCGCGTCCAGGGCGACGGCCCCGGTGCGTTCCTCCGGCCGCAGGTCGATCACGGGGGCCTTCGGGCGCAGCGAGGTGGTGTCCAGGACGCTCACCCGGGCGTTGTCGCCGGTCCGGTCCCGTGTGGTGGCGGCGACCGTGCTCCAGTCCGCGCTCATCGCCACGTCGCTGATCCCGTCGACCAGGACCCGCCGGGCGGTCGCCCCGGTCAGGTCCGCGGCGGACAGGGTGATCGGCGGACCGGGCGTGCCGCCGTCGCCCGAGGGCATCTCGACCAGCAGCGCGGTGCGCCCGCCGGGGCCCAGCCAGAGCTTGGCGACCGTGCTGCGCCAGGCCAGGGTGACCCGGCCGCGTTCCGCCCCGGTGCGCAGGTCGTACAGGACGACGGTGTTCAGGTCCGCGCCCGGGTCGCCGAGCTTCCTGCTGGCCGGCGTCACGAGGGCGAGCACCTCCCCGGTGGGGTCGATGCTCATGGCCCGGACCCGCAGGCCGGCCGTGATCCCGTCCAGCGGCACCGCGTGGCTCACCCGCCGCGCCCCGGTGTCGTAGACCACGAGGCAGCTCATCGTTTCGAACAGCGAGGCGGGCCGGCAGGTGGGGTAGTCGTCGGGGTCGAGCTTCGGCAGCCCCTTGTCGTCCACCGGCGCCCCCGTCCGCAGGACCGGCATGACCGACTGGACGAACGCCACCCGATCGCCGGAGCGGCTGACGACCGGCCGGCCGATACCGACGCTCGATCGGGCCAGCGAGGTCAGGGTGGCGTCCCGGCTGACCGCGTCGGTCAGGTGCCACAGCGCGGGGCGGAGCGCCGCGTCCTGCGTGACCAGGTGGGTACCGTCGGCGCTGAGCTGCTGCGACAGGTCGCTGCCGAACCATCCGCCGGTGGGCGGCTCGCCGGAGGCGTCGCTGGGGGTGGGCTGTGCCCCGGTGCTCCGCGTGCCCGCGTAGTGCGGCAGCAGCGCGTCCACCCCCTCGTACCAGTCGGGGGTGCTGAGTTTGAACGATACGTCGGGGTCGGTGCGCCAGGCCCGCAGCGCGAGCTGATTCGCCCCGTAGCTGTCCACCCCCGCCCGAGCGCCGGCCTTCGTGACGAGGTCGGCGGCGGCGATCTCGGCGCGCTGTTCGGCGGTGGTACGCCACGCGCCTCCCACCGCGCCCACGACGACCACCAGGGCGAGGAGGGCCGCGAGGACCCGCCGGTTGCGCCGCCGCAGGCTGTCGGCGACGAAGGCGCGCTCGGCGGGGGCGAGCTGGTCGCCGTGCGTGCCGGCCCAGCGCCGGGCGTCGTACAGGTCCGCGCCGCTGAGCCGGCGCCGCCCCGCCGCGTCACCGGCCGGCGTGCCGGCCATCCGCAGCCGCAGCATCTCCTGCCAGGTGCGGAACTCGCGGTGCCGGTCGGTGAGCGCGCGCAGCCGCTCCCACCCGGTCACCAGCGACTCGTGGGCCAGCTCCACGCCGGGCGTCGCGCCGGCCGTCCGCAGCGCCAGCAGCCGGGTGGTGGCCAACCGCTGGGCGACCGCGAGCTGCGCGTCGTCCAGGTCGGCCAGGGCGGCGGTACGGCGTACCGACAGCCCGGACTCGGGCAGCGGCCGGGTGAGCTGGGCCAGCAGTCGCTCCGCCGCGTTCCGGGCCGCCGGGTCGAGGTTGCCCCACACCCGCTCGGCGTAGCCGGCCAGCGCGCCCCGCACCCCGCCCAGATCGTCGTACGCCCGGTGGGTGAGCAGCCCGGCGTGCCGGCGCTGCCACAGCTCGGTCAGGGTGAACTGGACCAGGGGCAGCGCGTTCGGCGCGTCCCGCACGTCGTCGACGATCCGGTCGACCAGCCCGGCCTGCGCCGTCACCGTGCCGGTCCGGGACAGCGGCCCGGTGACCACCTCGCGCAACTGGGACGGGGTGAGTTCGGCGACGGTGGCCGGCAGCCAGCGGGCGGTCAGCTCCGTCATCGCCGGCTCGCGCAGGCATGCCCCGAGGAAGGTGTCGCGCAGGGCGAGCAGGACCGACACCCGCGCCCCCGGGCGCAGCGCCACGCCCAGCGCGTCGGTCAGGCCACGGCGGGCCGCCTCCGGTTGGGCGAGCACCTCCTCGAACTGGTCCACCACGAGGACCAGCCGGTCGGCGTCGGTGGCGGCGAGCACGACCGCCAGCACGTCGGCCCCGCCCCCGTCGGCCAGCCGGGCGGCCAGGGCGGCCACCCGGTCCACCCGGTCGACCGGGTTCCGGGCGGCGGTGGCCGTCCCGTCCGCCCGGTCCACCGGGTCCGGGTCGGTCAGCCGGTCCAGTGCCAGGGCGAGGGCGTGCAGCCCGGTGGCCGCGTCCGAGGGGCGCAGGACGGCGACGGCGAGGCGCGGCGTGCGGCGCAGCCGGGCGAGCACCCCGGCGTGCAACAGCGAGGTCTTGCCGACCCCCGACGGCCCGACCAGGCAGAGCACCGGCACGGACAGCGCCTGCCGGGCAAGCTGCTCCGCCTGCTCGGTACGACCGAAGAAGAGCGCCTCGTCCTGCTCGCCGAACGCCCGCAGCCCCCGGAACGGGGCTTCGCCCTCGGCGACCCGGGCCAGCTCCGGCCAGGCCGGCAGGAGCCGGTCGGTGGGGAGCAGGTAGCCGATCCGGGGCGGGGTGCCGCTGGCCTTCTGCACCACCATGCCGATCACGGCGTCGACCTCGGTGTCCCACACGGGTGACCCGGAGAAGCCCTTTTCCAGTGTGGACGGTCGACGGTCGTCGCTGAGGATCTCCACCCAGCCGGTGGCGACCGCGCCGCCGGTGCGGCCGTACACCCAGCCACCCATTCTCAGGGCGGCCGGGAAGCCCACCATGACCAGTTGGGCGTCGGAGAGGCTGCGGTGCCGGGCGAAGGTGAGCGGCCTCGCCCCGGGTGGGGGCGGGGAGAGCAGTCGGAGCCCGGCGACGTCGCCGGTGTGTTCGGGGGCGACCGGCTGCCAGGCGACGACCTCGGCGGTCAGCCGGCGGCCCGGGGCGAGCAGCGGGAAGTCCACCTCGACCGCGTCGACGGGCGGGTCGCCGTCAGCCGGGCAGCCGAGTGCGGTGGCCACCACATGGGCGGCGGTGAGCAGGTGACTCGGCCCGGCGAGGAAGCCCGCGCCGACCGGGGTGTCGCCCTTCCAGAGGCGGACCAGAGCGGCCTCGATCGGGATGCGGCGCGTTCCGTCCACGGTCAACCCGTTCCAGTCGGTCGATCGGCAGGCTGCCGCCCCGGTAAGCCCGCCTTCCGGTGGGCAGGCTCACGCCCCCGCCGGACGCCGGGTGTACGCGGGCAGGCTACCGCCGGCCACCGCGTCGCGGCCGATCCTGCCCGCCGAACCGGCCGACCGGCAATGGGGCCGGCCGACCTTTTTGATCTAGCCATTCGCATCTAGTAATGGTCTCGGCGCTTGTCGTAGTGTTCCGTCAGCACCCCGAAAGACGCACCATATTGGGCGGTTGCGCCCTTTTCGATGCTTGGCGGTAGACCACAGTGAGCAAGGATCGTTCGGCAGAAGAATCCACAGTAGACGACGCTGCCTGGGTTGACGAAGTGTTGTTGGCCGGTTCGTCGACCGACGTTTGTTTCCGGCTGCCCGACCCGGTGGACCGGGGCACCCTGCGCCGGCTGGTCGGCGAGGCCCAGGTCCGGCTCGCCGAGGGCGGGCTGCGCCCCGGCGGGGCCGCCGCGCTGCGGCTGCCTCCGTCGCTGGCGTACGTGGTGAACCTGCTGGCCACCTGGCGCAGCGGCGCGCAGGCCATCCTGCTGGACCACCGGCTCACCGACCACGAGGTGGAGCGCGCCCTGGAGCGGCTCACCCCGCAGGTCGTGGTGGCCCCGGTGCGCACCGGCCCCGGCGCGCTGAAGATCTTCGTCGACGTGACCGAGGGCGTCACCGCCCACTCGGACCGGCCGGCCGGCAGCCCGCACGCGGTGATCCAGCTCAGCTCCGGATCCACGGGACCGTCCAAGGTGATCGGTCGCAGCGCCGCCTCGCTCGTCGCCGAGGTGCGCCGCTACACCCGGATCGACGGGGTCGCGCTGCCCGGGGAGCGGATCATCCTGCTGCCGTCCATGGTGCACGTGCTGGGCCTCGTGGGCGGCCTGCTCTACGGCCTGCACGCCCGGATCACGCTGGTCACGCCGGACCGGCTCAGCGGCGACGCGGTTCTCGCCGCCGTCGCCGCCGACGACAGCCCCGCCACCGTGCTCGGCGTGCCCTTCCACATCGGGCTGCTGGCCTCCACCCGGGCGACCGGCCCGCTGCCGCAGCTCAAGCGGATGACGACCGGCGGCGAGCTGGTCCCGGCGGCCGTCGTCGCCGCGTTCACCGACCGGTTCGGGGTGCCGCTGGGCAACATGTACGGGATGACCGAGGTCGGGGTGATCGGCACCGACCTGCACGGCTGGCACCGCCCGACGATCGCCCCTGCCCCCGGCATCGAGGTGCGCGAGTCCGCCACCGGCGAGCTCTGGGTGAGCTGCCCGGAGTCGCCCTACGTCGGGCTCTCCGACCCGGACCGCTGGTCCGACGGCTGGCTGCACACCCGCGACGCCGGCACCGTCGATCCCGACACCGGTCTGGTGACCGTGCGCGGCCGGCTCGACTCCCAGGTGTCCGTGGGCGGGATGAAGGTCGACCTCACCGAGGTCGAGGCGACCCTCGCCGGGCTGCCCGGTGTCGGCGCCGCCGTGGTGGTCTACGACGACGGCATCACCGCGTACGTGCAGCCGGACGGGCCGCTGTCGGAGGAGGCGCTGGAGAAGCTGCTCGCCGAGCGGCTCGCCGGCTACAAGCGGCCCCGGACGCTGCACCTGCTCGACCGGCTGCCCCGGACCACCACCGGCAAGCTGGTCCGTTCGACCCAGGCGCTGCGGGCGGCCACGCCGTGACCAGCCTGCTCCGGCGGTCCTCCGTCGCGCCCTCGACCCTGACTGACTGCTCAGTCGGTGACGATCTCGACCCCGTCGACCGGCCCGCCGACCGCCACCGCCAGCACCAGGCCGCCCGGCCCCGCCACGGTGTCGAACAGCGCCAGGCCGCTGGGCCCCGCGGCGGCGTCCGACAGCGTCGGGCCGCCGGTCGGGGCCGCGGTGGCGACTCGGTCACCGGCGGCGTCGCCGGCCAGCCGGGGATGGCCGACCCGCAGGCCGCCCGGCCCGGGGACCGGCCGCAGCAGGCCGCCCGGCCCGTCGGGCCGGGGCATCAGCCGCCCCAGGCCGCCGTCACGCAACCCCCGGCCGAGCGCCTTGCCGACGGCCTCCTTGGCCGTCCAGAGCAGCAGGAACGCCTCGGCACGTCGCTCGGCGGGCCGGTCGGCCAGCCACGCGGCCTCCCCCGGGGCGAACCAGCGGCGGGCCAGCGCCACCGCCGGCAGCTCCCGGCGCGTCTCCACGTCGACCCCGACCGGGCCGGCGCGGCGGGCCGCGACCACCACGGCGTCGCCGGCGTGACTCACGCTGACCGGCAGCTCGGCCGCGTCACCGGCGCGGACGAACGGCCGCCCCGCGGCGTCGCGCCCCACCCGGATCTCCGTCTCCACCCGGCCGAGCAGCATGCCACCCGCGTGCCGCAACAGCCGCCGGGCCGCCTCCGGCCGATCGCCGGCGGTACGGCCGAACCACACGTACACGGTGTCCCGACCGGGCACCGCTGACTGGCTCACGGAAAGAGGTTAACCATGCGCGACGACGTACGCGTCTTCGTCATCGAGCAGCTCACCGACATGAACTACGACGTCGACGACATCGACGACGACACCACCCTCGGCCCCTCCGGCGTCGACCTGGAGTCGCTGGCCCTGGCCGACCTGTCCGTACGGGTCGAGGACCGCTACGGCCTGAAGTTCGCCGACGACGAGTCCGAGAAGCTGGCCCTGATGACGGTCGGCGAGTTCACCACGATGATCGCCGACCGCGTCGCCGCGACGGCCGACGGCAACTCCTGATGCCCGGTCAGCCCGACCTGGGGCGAGCTGACCTGCTCACCATGCTCGCCGAGATGACCGCGAAACCGGTCGACCAGGTGTCCGACCGGGTGGGCTCGATGGAACTCGCCTGGCTGGTCCACCTCGTCGAACAGCGCTACGACCGCCGGCTCGACCTCACCGACGACCAGCTCGCCGGAATCCGGACGGTCGACGACGCCCTGGCGGTGTTCCACACCTGTCTGACCGCTCCCGCAGATGGCTGAGCGGCCCGGCGTACGGATCACCGGCGTCCACGCGCTCAGCGCGCTCGGCAGGGGAGCCGAGGCGCAGCTCGCCGGGGTGCTCGCCGGCGCACCGGCGTTCCGGCCGGTCGGTCGCTTCGACACCGCGGCCCGCCGGGTCGGCGTGGCGGCCACCCTGCCGGACGTCGGCCCGCTGGCCGACGAGCTGGCCGAGGCGGTGGACGCCGCCTGCACGGCGGCCCGGCTCGGCGCCGGCGACCGGGCCGGCACGCCGCTGCTGCTCGCCGCGCACGGCGGGGCGGGTGTGCCCGCGCTGGCCGGGGAACTGGCCAGCCGGTGCGGGCTGGCCGGCGCCCCCCGGGTCTACACCAGCGCCTGCGTGTCGGCGTCCACGGCGGTGGCCGACGCCGCCGCGCTGATCGGTCGCGGCGACGTCGACCGGGTCGTCGTCGCCGCCGGCTACCTGGTCGAACCCGACCAGTACGCGCTGTTCGACGCCGGGAGGGCGTTCGCGACCGACGGTGCGGTGCGCCCGTTCAGCGCCGGCCGCCGCGGGCTGCTGCTCGGCGACGGGGTGGCCGCCGTGGTGCTGGAGTCGGCCGGGGAGGCCCGGCGGCGGAACGCGCCGACGCCGGCGTCGGTGCTCGGCTGGGGGCGGGCCGGCGACGGCCACCACCCCTGCCAGCCCGACCCGCAGGGGCGTGGGCTGGCCCGGGCGGTCGGTGCGGCCCTGCGCCGGGCCGGGCTCGACCCCGAGGAGATCGGGTACGTCAACGCCAACGCCACGGGCACCGGGTACAGCGACGCCGCCGAGGCGGCGGCCCTGCGGCTGGCCTGGGGCGAACACGCCGGCCGGGTGCCGGTCAGCTCCACCAAGGCGCTGCACGGGCACGCGCTGGAGGCGTCGGGGCTGCTGGAGCTTGTGGTGACCGTGCTCGCGGTACGGCACGGGAAGCTGCCGGTCAACGCCGGCTGGCTCGGCCCGGACGAGGCGTGCCCGCTGGACGTCATCCGCGACGCGCCGCGCCCGGCCGCCACCGCCTACGCGCTGAGCCTCAACTCCGCCTTCGGCGGTGCCAACACCGCACTGCTGGTGGGTGCGGCGTGACCGGGGGGCCCGACCGGGCCGGCGGGGGAACAGCCGGCGCTCTGCGGGTGCTAGCGCAGGCGCGCTGGCCCGAGCCGGACGACGGCTCGCCGCCGACCCTGCCCGGCTTCGTGCACTCGACGTTCAGCCCGGTCGTGGCGGCCGTCGCCGAGCGGTGCCTCACCCGGCGGCACGGCGAACGGCCGGCCCCGGATCCGGTCGGCGCCCGGACCGCAGTGGTGCTGGTCAGCGCCGCCGGGGACCGGGCCAGCGCCGACCACGTGCACGCCACGGTCGCGCGGGGCGGGCGGCCCGGGCCGCTGTTCTTCTACCAGTCGGTGCCCAACAGCGTCGCCGGGTACGTCGCCGCGCGCTGGGGGCTGGGCGGGCCGGTGGTCTGCGTCGCCCCGACCGGGGACCCGCTGGCCGAGGGCACGGCCGAGGCGGAACTGCTGCGGTACGACGGCGACGCCGACGAGACATTGTTGATCATGATTGAGCAGGCACCCGACGACGCCGGTGCGGGCGTCGCGGCCGGGGATCCCGGCGACGCGCCCGGGATCCGGGCCGCCGCGGTGCTGCTGGGGGGAGGAGACCCGCGATGAGGACCAGGGGACTGCGCGGCGTGCTGGCCGCCGACACCGAACTGGGCGCCGGCAACATGCTGGCCCGGGTGCTGGCGCACGGCGCCGACCCGGACGGCCCGGGGCTGACCTTCGACACGCCGGTCGGCGGGCACCCGGCCGAGCACCCGCTGACGCTGGGGCAGCTCGACGAGCTGGTCGCGGCCCGGGCCGCCTGGCTGCACGCCCGGGGCGTCAAGCCGCGCGACCCGGTCGCCGTCTGGGCCACGGCCGCCGCCGACATGGTGCTCAGCTTCCTGGCGCTGACCCGCATCGGCGCGATCCCGGCGCTGATGAACGGCAGGCTGCGCCCCGAGATCGCCGCCGAGTACATCCGCCGGCTGCGCGGCGCGGGCGTGCTCGCCGACGCCGCGCACACCGAGCTGCTGGCCGGCCACGACCTCGGCGCGCCGCTGATCGGCACCCCCGCCGAGGCCGGCGCCGGCGACCCGGCCGCCGCCCCGGCGCACTACCGGCACCATCAGGACGACCCGATCGTCATCACCCACACCTCCGGCACCACCGGCGTGCCGAAGGCGGTGCTGCACTCGCACGCGAGTCTCTTCGCCGCGACCCGGCACCTGCTGTCCATGCCGCAGGCGCAGGGCACCGGCCGCATCCTCAACGCGCTGCCCGCCCCGCACACCGCGACCGTGCTGATGGTCAACCAGGCGCTGGGCAACCGGGCGGAGATGTTCCTGCTGTCCGAGCAGGGCGGGGAGCGGGTGCTCGACGCCATCCAGCGGTGGCGGCCGGACGGGGTGTTCGGGTTCTCCGTCACCTGGGCTGAGCTGGCCCGGTTCGACCTGTCCGGGTACGCCCTGGACTCGGTGCGGCTGTGGTTCAACACCGGCGACTGCTCGCACGAGCCGCACGTGCGCCGGCTCGTCGCGGTCGGCTCGCGGGACACCGTCACCCGCCAGGGAGTGGTCCGGGTGTCAGGCTCCGTCTTCATCGACGGGCTGGGCTCCAGCGAGATGGGCCACTCGATGTTCCACATCACCCACACCCGCGAGACGAACCAGTACGGCCGCTGCGTGGGCCGCCCGTACCGGTTCACCAAGGTCGCGGTGCTCGACGCCGAGGGCAACGAGCTGCCCCCGGGCCAGGTCGGCTGGCTCGGCATCGACTCCCCGTCGCTGTTCCGGGGCTACTGGAACGACTCGGTCACCACGTACCGGTTCCGGCTGCGTGGCTGGTACCTCACCGGCGACCTGGTGTACGCCGACGACGAGGGCCGGTACTACCACATGGACCGGGCGGCCGACTCCGTCGAGGTCGGCGACGGCCGGCGGTACTTCACCGCGCTGTCCGAGGAGCGGGTCCTCGCCGCCTGCCCCGACGTCACCGACTGCACGGTGGTCATCGTCAAGGAGAACGACACGGTCGTCACCGACGTGCTGCTGGAGCTGGCGGCCGGCGCCGAACCGGACGTCGACCGCGCCGAGGCGGTGCGCGCCGCGCTGGGCTCCGACGTCGGGGCGACCCTGCGCCGGGTGGTGCCGGTGCGCTCGGAGGACATCCCGGTCACCGTGACCGGGAAGGTGCGCAAGGTGGTGCTGCGCGAGCGGTACCTGACCGAGTCGCCGTCATGACCGCCGTCATCACCGGGATGGGCATGTTCACCCCGGTCGGCCGGGGCGTCGCGGAGACCTTCGACGCCCTGCTCACCGGCCGGTCCGGGCTGACCCGCCCGGCCGACGACCACCCCGCCCGGGAGTCCCTGGAGGTGGTCGGGCTGCTGCCGCACATCGACCCGCGTACCGTCGCCTCCGGCCCGGAGACCCGGGTGCTGGACCGGATCGTGGTGCTCGCCCTGCTCGCCGCCGCCGACGCGCTCGCCGACGCCGGCATCGAGGTGGGCCGGGACGTCGACCCCGGGCGGATCGGCGTGATCGTGGGCGGGGTCGGCGGGATGTCCACCCTGGAGAGCCAGGTGCTGGCCCGGGCCGCCCGGGGGCGGGCGGCGGTCAGCCCGTACCTGCTCACCGGGATCCTGCCGAACATGCCGGCGGCGCGGATCGCCATCGCCCACGGCATCCGCGGCTACAGCTCGTCGGTCGGCACCGCCTGCGCCTCCGGCGCGCAGGCGGTGGCCGACGCGGTCCGGCTGATCCGGGCCGGGGAGGCCGACGTGGTGGTCTGCGGGGCCAGCGAGGCCCCGCTGTTCCCCACCTTCGCCGACACCTTCGGCAACGCCCGGGCCCTCGCCCGGGGCTGGGCCGACCCGACCGAGGCGAGCCGGCCGTTCGACGCCCGGCGCAACGGATTCGTGCTCGCCGAGGGGGCGGCGCTGCTGGTGCTGGAACGCGCCGAGCACGCCGCCGCCCGGGGTGTCACCGGGTACGCCGAGGTGGCCGGCTACGGGGTGAACACCGACGCGTACCACCCGACCGCGCCGCGGCCGGACGGGTCGGGGGCGGCGGAGTGCATGCGCCGCGCCCTGGCCAGCGGGGGAGTGACGGCCGGCGACGTCGGCTACGTCAACGCGCACGGCACGGCCACCAAGCTCGGCGACATCGCCGAGACCGCCGCGCTCACCGCGGTGTTCGGCGACGGCGGGGTGCCCGTCAGCTCCACCAAGGCGCTCACCGGGCACCTGCTCGGCGCGTCCGGCGTGCTGGAGGCCGCGGCCACGGCGCTGGCGCTGGGTCGGGGGCTGCTGCCCCCGACCTGGAACCTCGACGACCCGGACCCGGCCTGCCCCGCCGACCACATCAGCAAGGAACCGAGGGTGGCAGCCCCGGAGCACGCGCTGACCAACTCTTTCGGGTTCGGCGGCCAGAACGTCAGCCTGCTACTGCGGCGCGGCACCGGTGCGGGTGCGCGCGTCGCCGGTCCGGGGAGGTGATTGCTCGTTCCACTCCGGGCGGTGCGCCGCCCGGGCGGCAGTCACGGGGGGACATGGGGAAGGGCTGGAAAAAATGGACATTCGTTCTATAGATCACATCGAACTCTACGTGGGGGACGCCCGGCAGGCCGCCTTCTACTTCGGCACCGCCGTCGGGTTCCGGCTCCGCGGCCAGGGCGGCCCGGAGACCGGGCTGGCCGGGCAGCGCTCGCTGCTGCTGGGCCAGGCCGACATCCGGATGGTGCTCACCTCCGGGCTGACCGCGCAGCATCCGGCGTCGTCGTACGTGCAGCGGCACGGCGACGGCATCGCGGTGGTGGCGCTGGAGGTCGACGACGCCGCCGGGGCGTACGCCGAGCTGGTGGCCCGCGGGGCGACGCCGGTGACCCCACCGACCACCTTCACCGGCGCGGACGCCGAGGTGGTGACCGCCGAGGTGGGGGGCTTCGGCGACGTGCTGCACCGGTTGGTGCAGCGCCGGGGCGACCGGCGCGAGTTCCTGCCCGGGGCGATCGAGATGGACCCGCCGACCGGCGGGGACGACGGTCTGCTCGCCGAGATCGACCACCTGGCCATCTGCGTGCCGCCGGGGCAGCTCGAGGACACCGTCGCCCACTACGAGCGGGTTTTCGGCTTCGCGCAGATCTTCACCGAGCACGTCGAGGTCGCCGGCCAGGCGATGAACTCGACCGTGGTGCAGAGCCCGTCCGGGCGGGTCACCCTGGTGCTGCTCGAGCCGGACCGCAGTCACCGGCCGGGGCAGATCGACGCGTTCCTCGCCGAGCACGCCGGGGCCGGCGTGCAGCACCTGGGGCTGCGCACCGACGACATCGTCACCGCCGTCGGCGCGCTTCGCGGGCGAGGGGTCCGCTTCGCGGGCACCCCCGGCGCCTACTACGACGACCTGGAGCGGCGGGTCGGCCCGGTCGACGCGCCGCTGGACCAGCTGCGCGAGCTGAGCATCCTGGTCGACCGCGACCACGGCGGCCAGCTGTTGCAGATCTTCACCGAGTCGATGCACGTGCGCCGCACGCTCTTTCTCGAACTGATCGAGCGGCGCGGGGCGCTGACCTTCGGCAGCGGCAACATCAAGGCCCTCTACGAGGCCAAGGAACGGGAGCTGGCCGCCACGGCCACAGCACAGGGGGTGGGAGTGTGACGACCGTCGACTTGCAGCCGGCTTTGACCGCCGAGGAGGAGGCGCTGCTGCCGTCCGAGTCCGACGTGCGGTTCTACGCCGAGCACGGCTGGTACCTGTCGAAGAAGCTGTTCACCGACGAGGAGGTGGACGCCCTGGTGGCGGCCACCGACCGGTACTACGACGGCGAGCGGGACCGCACCCTGCCGGTGCGCCCGCCGAAGCTGGCCTACTGGGACCCGTCGAAGGGCCCGGTGCAGCGGCACAACGACTACGTCCACCACGAGCACGACGGGATCGCCGCGATCCTGCGCAAGCCGCTGCTCGGCGCGGTCGCCGCCCGGCTGGCCCGGGCCGCCGAGATCCGGGTGTTCCAGTCCACGCTGATCTACAAGCCGCCGATCTCCGGCGAGCCGTCGAACATCGTGCCCTGGCACTTCGACAAGCACTACTGGTCGTCCTCGTCGTCGGAGGACATGCTCACCGCGTTCATCCCCTTCCACGACTGCGGCGAGGAGATGGGCACCATCACCATGGTCGACGGGTCGCACCGGTGGAAGGAGATCGGCGCGAACGACACCGTCGTGCGGCACTTCGCCGAGCGCGACCGCAGCCAGCTCGAGGAGATGCTGGCCGAGAACGCCGCCCACAACGGCGCCCGGATCAGCAAGATCCCCATGGTGATCCCCAAGGGACACGTGAGCTTCCACCACTGCCGCACCTACCACGGCAGCGGCGCGAACGTCAGCGGCCGCCCCCGCCGGGCGATCTCGCTGCACCTGCAGGACGGCGCGAACGCCTACCGGAAGTTCCCGCTCTCCGACGGCACCCTCGCCGCGTACAACCACGACGTGCTCGTCCGCCGCACCGACGACGGTCGGCCGGACTACGCGGACCCCGAATACTGCCCGGTCATCTGGCGCGACCGCGCCCCGCAGGAAGGCTGAACAATGTCACGGTACGACTGGGGTAGGACGCACCCGGGCATCGAGCGGCTGGAGCAGGCGGTCAGCGACCGCCGCGACGTGGTGGTCAAGCACCCGCTCTACGCCAACCTGGACACCCACGAGGCGCTGGTCACCTTCATGGAGCACCACGTCTTCGCGGTCTGGGACTTCATGTCCCTGCTGAAGTCGTTGCAGCGACAGCTCACCTGCGTGACGGTGCCGTGGATCCCCACCGGCCCCACCGGCAGCCGCCGGCTGATCAACGACATCGTGATGGTGGAGGAGAGCGACGAGCTCGGCGAGGGCTACATCAGCCACTTCGAGCTGTACGTGCAGGGCATGCGGGAGGCCGGCGCCGCCACCACCGCCATCGACGATCTGATCGACCTGCTGCGCAACGGCGCGTCGGTGACCGAGGCGCTGGTGAAGGCCGGCGTGCCCGGCCCGTCCGCCACGTTCGCCGGCACCACCTGGAAGATCATCGAGTCGACCCCGGTGCACTGCCAGGCGGCGGCGTTCGCCTTCGGCCGGGAGGACCTGATCCCCGACATGTTCACCCAGGTCGTCGCGGTCAACGAGCGCAGCCAGAAGCTGCACAAGTTCGTCGACTACCTGGAGCGGCACATCGAGGTCGACGGGGAGCAGCACACCCCGATGGCCATGCAGATGCTGGCGGACCTGTGCGGCGACGACGACACCAAGTGGCAGGAGTGCGCCGACACGGTCAACATGGCGCTGGCCGCCCGGGCGCAGCTCTGGGACGACGTCCTCGACGCGATCAAGGAGGGTCGCCCGGCGTGACCCCCACCGATCCCGTCCGGCTGTACCGGGCGGTACGGCTGATCCGCCGGTTCGAGGAGCGGGCGATCGAGCTGGTCCGCTCCGGAGCGATCGTCGGCGGCATCCATCCGTACCTCGGTCAGGAGGGGATCGCCGTCGGGGTTTGCGCCGCGCTGCGCGCCGACGACCTGGTGACCGGCACCCACCGCGGGCACGGCCACGTGCTCGCCAAGGGGGCCGACCCGGCCCGCATGCTCGCCGAGCTGCTGGGCCGGGTCACCGGGCTCAACCGGGGCCGGGGCGGGTCCATGCACGCCGCCGACCTCGGCGTCGGGGTGCTCGGCGCCAACGCCATCGTGGGCGCCGGCGGGGCCATCCTCACCGGAGCGGTGTGGGCCCGGCGGCGCCGCGGCGACGACATCGTCGGGGCGACCTTCTTCGGCGACGGCGCGGTCAACGAGGGGATGCTGCTGGAGGCGTTCAACCTGGCCGCGCTGTGGCGGGTGCCGGTGCTGTTCGTCTGCGAGAACAACGGCTACGCCACCACCATGCCCGTCGAGGGCGCGGTGGCCGGCACCATCGGCGGCCGGGCTGAGGCGTTCGGCATGCCGGCCGCCGTCGTCGACGGCCAGGACCCCGAGACGGTACGCGAGGCCACGGCCGCCGCCGTCGCGCGGATGCGCGCCGGCGGCGGGCCGGAGCTGATCGAGGCCCGCACCTACCGCTTCGACGCCCACCACACCTTCGAGCACGTGGTACGCCTCGACTACCGCGCGCCTGAGGAGGTGGCCCGGGGCCGGTCCCGGGACCCCGTCGAGATCCAGGGCGGCCGGCTGGCGGACGCCGACCGGGCTGCCGTCGACGCCGAGGTCGAGGCCACCCTCGACGCGGCCGTGGAGTTCGCCCTGGCCAGCCCCGAGCCTGACCCGGCCGGCGCGCTGGAACACCTGTACGCCAGCGGGCTGGTCGCCCGGACGGGAGGTGGCTGATGCCACGGCTGTCGTACCGCAAGGCGCTCACCCGGGCGCTCGCCGACGAGATGGCCCGCGACGAGTCGGTCTTCCTGCTCGGCGAGGACATCCGGGTGGCCGCCTCGAACGTCACGGCCGGGCTGCTGAAGAAGTTCGGGCCGGACCGGGTGCTGGACACCCCGCTGTCGGAGCAGGCGTTCACCAGCTTCGCCACCGGGGCGGCCCTGGCCGGGCTGCGCCCGGTGGTGGAGTTCCAGATCCCGTCCCTGCTGTTCCTGGTGTTCGAGCAGATCGTCAACCACGCGCACAAGTTCCCGCTGATGACGGGCGGGCAGTGCGCGGTGCCGGTCACCTACCTGGTCCCGGGCTCCGGCTCGCGGACCGGGTGGGCGGGGCAGCACTCCGACCACCCGTACAGCCTGTTCGCCCACGTCGGGGTGACCACCCTCGTCCCGGCCACCCCGGCCGACGCGTACGGGCTGCTGGTCTCGGCGATCCGGCACGTCGACCCGGTGGTGGTGTTCGCACCGGCCGGGGCGATGGACGTCCGGGCCGACGTGGACTTCGCCACCCTGGCTCCGGTGCCGATCGGGAAGGGGCGGGTGCATCGGGCCGGCGACGACGTCACCGTGGTCGCGGTCGGGCACCTGGTGCACGACGCGCTCGCCGTCGCCGAGGAACTGGCCGGGCAGGTTTCGGTGGAGGTCTTCGACCCCCGCACCCTGTACCCGTTCGACTGGGACGGGCTGACGGAGTCCGTGGCCCGCACCGGCCGGCTGGTCGTGGTCGACGACTCCAACCGGTCCTGCGGCATCGCCGGGGAGATCATCGCGACCGTGGTCGAACGGGTGCGGCTGCTCGCACCGCCCCGGCGGGTCACCCGCCCCGACGGCGCGGTGCTGCCCTTCGCCCCGGCGCTGGACCGGGCCGTGCAGCCCGGCCGCGAGCAGCTCACCGCCGCCATCCAACTCACCATGAAGGACGGATCATGATCGATCCCCACTACCCCTGGCCGCCGCTGGACCAGGCGTGGAACGACCTGCCGGAGTCGACCCGCACGGCGATGGTGGCCGCCGGGGCCCCCGCCTGGAAGGAGGTCTTCTACGGCTGCGCGACGTACAACAAGACGTGGCGGCTGGCCCGCCCGCCGGTCATGCCGGCGGACGCCTTCCGCGAGCTGAACGAGGTCTGCGACCGGCTCGCCCAGCTCATCCTGGAAACGTGCCAGCGGCGCGCCCGCACCGCCGGGGAGCTGACCCGACTGCTCGGCGTGCCGGCGGAGGAGACGAGGCTGCTCGACGAGTCCGAGGAGCTCTCCGAGGCGCTGCTGGCCGCGTACCGGCCGGACGTGCTGATCTCCGGCGGGGTGCCGAAGTTCGTCGAGTACAACATCGACAGCAGCCTCGGTGGTGGCTTCGACGCCGACACGGTCGTCTACCGGTACACGAAGATCTACCAGGATCAGGGCATCCTCGACGGGCTGCCGGTGCGGCCCGCCCCGTCCCTGCTGGACCAGCGGTTCGTGGCGATCCGGGACGAGCTGGCCCTGGCCGACGGGGCCCGGGTGGCGCTGCTGCTGGACTTCGACGCCGACTACCCCGGCCTGGAGACCCCGGACGACTTCATCAGGATCCTGTCCCCGTTGGCCGACCGGGCCCGGAACTTCGGCATCGACCTGGTCATCGCCCAGCTCAAGTTGTCGACCCTGGACGAGGAGGGCCGGCTCGTCGTCAACGGTGCCCCGGTGGACGGCCTGTTCCGGCTCTTCGTGCCCAACCGGGTCCACGCCAGCGCCGGCCTGGACGCCGTGGCCGGTGCCCTCGCGGCCGGCACCCTGCCGATGTTCGTCAGCTCCGCCGCCTGGCTGCTCGGCAACAAGATCAACTTTGCCTGGCTCTGGGAGGACCTCGACACCCTGCCCGAGGCCGACCAGGCGCTGATCCGCCGGTACGTCCCGCGTACCAGCGCGCTCACCGCCGCCGAGCTGCCCCGGGCCCTGGCCGACCAGCACGACCTGGTCGCCAAGCCAGCCGACGGCTCCGCCGGCCTCGGCGTGCTGCTCGGCCGGGAGACCAGCGCCCAGGCGTGGGAGGAGGGCCTGCGCGCCGCCCTCGACGAGGGCGGCTTCATCCTCCAGGAATACATGGAGGCCGACCGGGTGCCGATGGACTTCGTCCGGATGGAGACGGGGGAGACGGTCACCGCCGACGTCCCGTACAGCCTCGCCCCCTACCTGTTCGGCCGGCAGGGCTCCGGCGCCCTGGCCCGGGTCGGCTTCCCCGGCTGCGAGAGCGTGCTCAACCTGGCCCGCGGCGTGCTCCTCACGGGCATCCTCCTCACCGACTGACCCCCACCCGCCACCCCACCCCCCGCCCTCGCCCTCGCCCCACCGGCGTCGATCATGCACATGTGGCCCGCCCAAAGTGGGCGTAAGTGAATGAATCAAGGGCCGTAAGTGCATGATCGACGCTGGTCAGGTGGCGGCGGGACCGGGCGGGCGGGCGCGCATCCGGGGGTCAGGCGTTGTTCAGGTAGGTGAGGACGGCGAGGACGCGGCGGTTGTCGTCGGACGACGGGGGGAGACGCAGCTTGCCGAAGATGCTCGCGGTGTGCTTGCCCACGGCACTCTCGCTGAGGAACAGCCGCTGCGAGATGGCGGCGTTGGAACGCCCCTGGGCCATGAGTTCGAGGACGTCGCGCTCGCGTGGCGTGAGGCGGGCCAGCGGCGAGGCGGTGCCGCCGGCCGTCAACAGCTTGGCGATCACCTCGGGGTCCATCGCGGTGCCGCCCGCCGCGACCCGGCGTACGGCGTCGATGAACTGGTCCGCGTTGAGGACCCGGTCCTTGAGCAGGTAGCCGACCGCGCCTGCCCCGTCGGCCAGGAGTTCTCGGGCGTAGAGCTGCTCGACGTGCTGGGACAGCACCAGCACCGGCAGACCGGGAACGTCTCGCCGGGCGGCCAGCGCCGCCTGGAGGCCCTCGTCGGTGAAGGTCGGCGGTAGTCGCACGTCGACGATGGCCACGTCGGGCCGGTGCCGGGCCAGGGCGGCGCGCAGCGCCGGCCCGTCGCCGACCGCCTCGGCGATGGTGAAGCCGTGGCTTTCGAGGAGAAGGACCAGCCCATCCCTCAGGATGTGGAGGTCCTCGGCGAGGACAACGCGCACGGGATCTCCATGGTGACGACGGTGGGTCCGCCGGGCGGACTGTGCAGGGCCAGGGTGCCGTCGAATGTAGCGAGCCGCCGTCCGATGCCGCGCAGCCCGGTCCCTGCGGCGGGGTCGGCCCCGCCGGGGCCGTCGTCGGTCACCACCATCCGGAGCACCCCGGCGCGGTGCGACAGCGAGATCGAGATGTGGGCCGCGCAGCGGGCCGCGTTGGTGAGGGCCTCGCAGGTGACGAAGTAGGCGGCCGACTCGACCGGCGCGTCGAGCCGGCCGGGCAGGTCGACGTCCACGTCCACCGGCAGCGGGGTGTCGAGCGCGATCGCCCGGATCGCGTCGCCGAGTCCGCGTTCGGCCAGCACCGGCGGATGGATGCCGCGTACGAGGCTGCGCAGCTCGGCCAGCGCGGCGGCGGACGTCTCCTGCGCCTGTTCCAGCAGCCGCCGCGCCCGCATCGGGTCGGTCTCCAGAAGCCGTGTGACGGCAGCCAGGCTGAGCCCGACGGCGATGAGCCGGGCCTGGGCGCCGTCGTGCAGGTCGCGTTCGATGCGGCGCAGTTCGGCCGCCTGCACGTCGACGGCGTCGGCCCGGGTGGTGGCGAGGTGCGCGACCCGCGAGGCGAGCACGGTGGCCGCCGTGGGGGTGAGCAGGAACCGGTCCCACGCCAGCCGCAGCCGCATCAGCGGGTTGGCCAGGCCCAGCCCGAGCAGCGTCATGGCCAACCCGGCGGGCATGCTGGCCCAGCCAGGCAACCACGACGCGTCGGGCTGGATGTGCTCGATGCCGAACCACAGATAGAACGGGGTGGCCCAGTAGCCGGTGATCAGGCCGATCGGCACCGCCCAGCCCACCCACGTCAGGGGCTGGCAGAACAGGCCGTAGAACCCGAAGCCGACCAGGACCGCCGGGACGAACGAGAGCGGGGCCAGGACGACCGAGCCCAGTGACCACAGCTGGTCCCGCCAGGTGGCCGGGTCGCCGAACAGCCACCCCGGCCGCTGCGCTTGGACAGCCGCCGGGAGGTCGGTGTACAGGACCCGCCCGACCCGGTAGTTGCCGTCCTCGCCGGGGCTGGGCGACGGCGGGTACGGCCGGTACGGTGCGGGCAGGTCGGTGCCCGTCCACCGGCCGACGTGGCGCCGGTAGAGCTCCACCAGTGACCGCGTGACCGGGAGGGTGTACGGCAGCAGCCCGCCCCACGACAGGGCCGCGGCGAGCAGGTTGAGCAGCAGGCCGCCGAACGCGGCGATCGACAGCCCGGCCAGGCCGGCCCCCCGCCAGGTCGCGGCCGATGCCCGGGTGACCCACCGGCTGACCGCCGTCTGCGGCGGCTCCCCGGTCCCCAGCAGCACGCCGGCCCAGAGCCCGTACGCCCGCAACGCAGCCGGAGCCAGCAGGAACGCGGCCACGACGGCCCCGATGGCCGCCGGCACCGACCACGCGAGGGGCCAGGGGGGCGAGACGAGCAGGAACACGCCGGCCGCGATCAGTGCGGGGGGCACCAGGATCGGGACCACGCCGGTCACCGGGGTGAGGATCAGCCACAGCCATTCCTGGCGGAGCGTCGGGTCCTTCGCGTAGTGGTCCAACTTCAGCAGGAATGCTGGCACCCGGGGCGACCGGAACAGCGTGCCGTTGTGGGCGTACCAGCCGTCCTCGCGCCGGTGCGGTGTGGGTGGCGACGAGCGGACGGGGTCGGGGAGGTCGGCCCCGGCCCAGGCGCGGGTGAGCCGGCGAGCCAGCGCGGTCAGCCGGAACTGGCCGGAGACGGCGAGCGGATAGGCGATCACCAGGGCGGCGCCGAGGACGAGGAAGTGCCCGTAGGCGAACCCGGCCACGCTCAGCACGACCAGGGCGACGCAGCGTGGTACGGCGAGTGCGAAGCGGGTCACGGGTCGAGTCTTCGCGTTACCGACCGCCACCGCACTGGGGCAGGCTACCGACCAGGGGTGGGGCTGGGTACACCCCCACCGGGCAGCTGGATCCATTACCCGCGGCCGGTGGGATTCCTAGCGTTGTCGGCATGTCAGTCATCGAGGTGCGGAACCTCCGTAAGCAGTACGGCGACCAGGTGGCCGTCGCCGACGTGTCGTTGAGCGTGGAAGAGGGCGAGATCTTCGGGCTCGTCGGCCCGAACGGAGCAGGCAAGACCACCACGGTGGAGTGCATCGAGGGGCTCCGGGTCCCGGACTCCGGAACGGTACGGGTGCTGGGGCTGGACCCGCGCCGGGACCGCGCGGCGGTGCGGCAGAAGCTGGGCATCCAACTACAGGAGAGCCAGCTGCCGGATCGGATCAAGGTGTGGGAGGCGCTCGACCTGTACAGCTCGTTCTATCCGCACCCGGCCGACTGGCGGACGCTGATGGACGAGCTGGGCCTGGCCACCAAACGGAACACGGTGTTCGCGAAGCTGTCCGGCGGCCAGAAGCAGCGGCTGTCGATCGCGCTCGCACTGGTCGGCAACCCGTCGGTGGCGATCCTGGACGAGCTGACCACGGGGTTGGACCCGCAGGCGCGGCGCGACACGTGGGAGCTGGTCCGCCACGTCCGGGACCGCGGCGTCACGGTCGTGCTGGTGACCCACTTCATGGACGAGGCGGAGCGGCTCTGTGACCGGCTGGCGGTCGTCGCGGCCGGCCGGGTCGTCACCGTCGACACCCCCCGCAACCTGATCGCCGGTGCTCGGGTGCCCGGCGTCGAACGACCCACCCTCGAGGACGCGATCCTCGCCCGCACCTCTGCCAGGAGCAACCGATGACCGCCCTTTCCAGGATCATCCGTGTCGAGGCGAAGCTGTTTGTCCGGGATCCGGTCGGCACGTTCTTCGCCATCGCGTTCCCGGCCCTGCTGATCCTGGTGCTCGGTCTGGCCATGCCAGGGCTCCGGGAGTCGACGGACGAGCTGGACGGCCGGCGTCCCATGGAGGTCTACCTGCCCATCACCATGACGCTGGCCATCGCGACGGTGACGATGGTGACGCTGGTGGGCGTGCTGGGCAGCTACCGCGAGCGGGGCGTCCTGCGCCGACTGTCGACCACCCCGGTCTCACCGACGGCGTTGCTCGTCGCGCAGGTGGCCGTGAACGTCGCCGCGCTGCTGGTCGCCTGCGGCCTGGCGTGGCTGGTGGCGGCGACCGTCTTCAGCGTTCCGCCGCCCGGCAACGTGGTCGGCTTCGTGCTGGCGTTCACGCTCGGGTCGAGCACGATGTGCGCCCTCGCGCTGCTCGTGGCGGCGGTCACCCCGAACGCCCGGGCCTCGTCGGGGGTCGGCACGCTGATCTACTTCCCGATGATGTTCTTCGCCGGGGTGTGGACGCCGGGGCCGCAGATGCCCGACCTGGTGCGGAAGATCGCCGACTTCACCCCGCTGGGGGCCGCGTCCCTGGCCGTGCAGGACGCCTGGTCGGGCTCCTGGCCCACACTGACGCACCTGGCCGTGATGGTGGCGTTCACCGTGGTGCTGGGCGGGATCGCGGCCCGCTACTTCCGCTGGGAGTGATCCGCGAGCGGGTGCCCTGACGGGGGAGGGCGGGCGGGTTCCGGCGGTCAGGGGCTGTCCGCCTCTCCCGGGGCGGCGGCCAGGTGGGCGCCGAGGCGGCGGATGGTCTCGGCGGCGGCGATGGCGTCGCTGCGGGCGCTGCCGTGCCGGCCGTCGGTGCTGTACAGGCCCGGGTCGGCCACCGCCGGGTGGTCGGTCAGGTGCACGTGCAGGGTGCCCAGCCGCTCGCCCAGCGCGCGGGTGCGCGCCGCCAGCCGGCGCATCCGCTCGCCCAGGTCCTCCCGCAGCCGCGCGGGCACCGCCGGGCTGTGCGAGACGTCGAACATGCCCACCGTGACCACGTCCGCCCCGGCGGCCTGAAGGCCGGTGACGATCGCGGCCAGCTCGGCGTCGACGGCGTCCGCGTCGTACCCCTGGCGGAACGCGTCGTTGCCGCCGCACACCACGAGGGCCAGGTCCGGACCGAACTCCACCGCCGGGCCGAGCTGCGCCGCACGGACCTCGTGCGCCCGCAGCCCGCGCAGCCCCACGTTCCGGTACGCCAGCCCGGGGCGGGCCGCGTCCAGTTCGGCGGCGATCCGGTCGGCCCACTGCACGTCCGGGTACCCGTCGACCGGCTCGCACAGCCCCTCGGCGACGCTGTCGCCGAGCACCACGAACCGCCGCCACGGATGCCCGGCCAGCAGCCGCGCGCTCTCCCCGGCGCGCAGGCAGTGCGGATCGGTCGCTTCGGTCAGGCTCGACGACATGATCGGCACGCTAGTCGACCCCCGGCCGGGCGTCGACACCACGACCGGTCTCCGGTCACCTCGAGCGGCAGCCGAAACCGTACGGGTGAGGCACCCCCGACTTGTGCGGTGGGCCCAGGCCGCCGGTGGGCCAATGGGGTGTCTTCGCCCTCGGCACCGTGATGACGCTGCTCGCGGCGCACCGGCTGCCGGGGCCGCGGGGCAAGCCGTTCCTGTCGACCGGTCTCATCGGCGGCTTCACCACCTGGCCGCACTTCAACATGCTCGGCAGCCTCGGCGCGAGCCTCGTGCTGGCCGCCTTCGGCCTCTGGCTCGGCGGCCTGCTCGGCTGAGGCCTGCGCCGGAAGTGGGCCCGGGATCTGCCGGCGGTCGCTGGGACGGGCCCGCTGACCGACCGGTGATGCCTCCTCGCTCCTTTGCTCTGCTGCCGGCACCGCAACACCGGCACCACGCGGCCGCTTCGCATCACGGGCCAGCACGAACGCAGGGCAGGAGACGCAGCGCACGCGCGTGCGTTGCACCGGGGGCAGCAGAGCAAAGGAGCCATCACAGGCGTCAACCGCCGACCGGCGATGACGCTGGAGCCCGCGTCGACATCAGCACCACCCCTCCGTACCGCCACCGCGCCCGGCGTCGAGGAGGCGAACCCGGACGGTCCGCCGACCCGGCCGTCGGGCGTCGCGGCCGGCGGTCAGACCGCCGGGGTCGGCCCGGGCCGTGACCGGCCCGCCCGCAGCGGGCCGACGAGCAGCGGCCCCACGGTCAGCACCGCGCACACCACGGCCATCACCAGCAGCGCCGGCTTGAGCCCGAGGAGCGCCACCGACCAGCCGCCGACCAGGCCGCCGATCGGCAGCCCGACGAAGGCCAGCGAGCCGGCGATGCCGAGCACCCGGGTCTGCAACGCGTCCGGCACCCGTTCGTAGAGCGTCACCCCGAGCAGCGGGTTGACCGCGGCGATCCCGATCCCGGACAGGAACGTCACCACCAGCACCACCACCAGGTGGTCGGTGACGGCCATGGTGAGCATCCGGGGAGCGCCGCTCATCGCGGCGCCCACGGCGAAGACCAGCGTCCGGGGCAGCCGGGGGCCGATCGTCGTGAAGACCACGTTGCCCAGCAGCGCCCCGGCGCCGAACACGCCGAGCACCAGGCCGAAGCCGGCGGGATCGCCGAGCACGTCGCGGATCCAGACCGGGAGCCACACGGTCGTGTTGGCCGCGGCCATCATGTTCAGCGCGGAGACCACCAGCAGCATGGCCAGCAGCACCCGGTCGGTGCACAGGTAGGCGAAGCCGGTGCGCAGCGCCCGGAAGTAGCTCTCCCGGGGTGCGGCCGACGCCTCGGTGGCCGGTGGGCGCACCAGGATCCCGACCAGCAGCGCGCAGAGCGCGAAGCTGCCCGCGTCGATCCAGATGGCCCGGGTCACCCCGACCCAGCCGATGAGCAGGCCGCCGATCACCGCCCCGAACAGGGTCACCGCGCGGGCCAGCCCGTCGTAGGCGGAGGTGAGCCGGATCAGCTCCACCCCGGCGCGCTGCGCCGCGGGCCGGAACATCACGTGCTTGACCCGGTCGCCGATGCCGCGCAGCCCGCCGGCGAACGCGACCAGGACGACCAGCGCCCCGAAGCCGAGCCATGGGGTCAGCGCCACCACCGCCATGGCCACCGCGCTCGCCGCGTCCACCACGATGGAGGTGCGCCGCACCCCGAACCGGTCGGCCCACGGCGTGGCCAGGGAGCTGGAGAGCATGTACGGCAGGAACTCCGCCGCCGCGACGATGCCCATCTTCGCCGGGCTGCCGGTGGTGGTCAGCACCAGCCACGGGATGGCGATGACCGAGATCCGGCTGCCCAGGTTGGAGATCAGGTCGGCGGCGACCAGGGTGACCAGCTCCCGCCGGGCGGCGGCCCGCGCCGGATCCCGCCCGGTGTCGGTCTTCACCGTGGGCTCGGGGGCGGCGTCGGTCGTCACGCCGGGCTGCCGACGGGGTCGGCGGGCCGGCCGGCGGCGTACCGTTCGCGCAGCGCCCGCTTGTCCACCTTCGCCGAGCGGTTCAGTGGCAGCGAGTCGACGAACTCCACCGCGCCGGGCGCCCACGTCTCGCTCAGCTCGGCGGTGACCAGCTCGATCAGCTCCGCCCCGGTCACCGTCGCCCCGGGCGCCGGCACCACGTACGCGTGCGGCAGCTCGCCGGCCACCTCGTCGGGCACCCCGATCACGGCGGCGGCGCGCACCTGCGGGTGGCCCGCCAGCACGTCCTCGATCGGCCGCGAGTAGATCGGCCAGCTCCGCTGCCGGGTGAGGATCCGATCCTGGAGCCGGTCGACGAGGTAGAGGTACCCGTCGGCGTCCAGGTGGCCGATGTCGCGGGTCCGCACCCAGCCGTCGACCAGGGTCTCGGCGGTCAGCTCGGGCTGGCCGTGGTAGCCGACGAAGCTCAGCTTCGTGCGCACCCACACCTCGCCGTCGACGCCCGTCGGCAGCACCTCGCCGTCGGCGTCGCGGATCTCCACGGCCACGTCACCGTACGGCCTGCCGCAGGAGCGCAGCCGCTCCGGGTGCTCCGGGTCCTCGGTCAGCCCCGGCTGGGCGGTGATCACGACGGCCTCGCTGAGGCCGTACACGATGCGCAGGCACGGGCCGAAGCGCGCGATCGCCTGCCGCAGCCGGGCGGGCGCGGCGGGCCCGGCGCCCACGTTGAACATGAACATCGCGGAGAAGTCCGCCCCGGCCAGGTCGGGGTGATCGAGCACCTCGTAGAGCATCGGCGGGGTGACGAACGTCGAGTTGACCCGCTCCCGGCCGACGGTGTCGATGAACGCCGCCGGGTCCCACTGCGCGCGCAGGAACAGCACGCCGCCGCTGAAGAGGTTGACCAGCGTGGTGATCTGCCCGCTGGCCAGCCACATCGGGGAGTGGGACAGGTGCCGCAGCAGGGGGACCCCGCCGGCGCGGAAGCCCGCGGCCAGGGTGAGGATCTGCCGGTAGAAGCTCTCCCGGTGGTGCACCAGCTTCGGGGTGCCGGTGGTGCCGCTGGTCTGCAGGAACGACTCCGGCTCCGGCACGTCGCCGGGTAGCCCGGCCGCCGCGTCCCGGTCGGCGGCGGTCAGGTCCGGGCCCGCGCCGCCCGGCCCGAGGCAGAGCACCGGTACG
Organism: Micromonospora sp. CA-111912; assembly: GCF_050948415.1. Lineage (NCBI taxonomy): Bacteria > Bacillati > Actinomycetota > Actinomycetes > Micromonosporales > Micromonosporaceae > Micromonospora > Micromonospora sp. CA-111912. Next base: position 3,928,092 of record NZ_CP192007.1, on the reverse strand, counting down.
CCGGCCAGCCCGGCGGCGAGCTCCGCGCCCAACCCGTCGCCGGTGCGGGCGTCGTAGACGAACGCCTCGGGGCGGGACAGCCGGACGAAGTCGTCGACCTCCCGCCGGGAGGTGACGGGGGCGATCCACATCGTCCGGCAGCCCAGTAGGTGCAGGGCGAGCTGGAGCAGCGGACCCTCCACCGCGTTGCCGAGCATCACCAGCACTGCGGCACCCGGCCGGACCCCGCCCCGGGCGAGAGCGCCGGCCATGCCGCGCACCTCGGCGGCGACATCCACATAGGTGTATCGGCGTCCGCCGCCCACCAGCGCCTCCCGGTCGCCGAAGCCGGCGAACAGTTCCAGCGCCTCGTGGACGTAGGTGGTCGGTCGGTTGGACCCGTCAGTCATCGCCAGCCCCCATCAGCTTTTCGGCGGCGATCGGTGGCGACCCGGCGAGGCACCCGCGATGACCGGCCGCGAGCGACGTCCGGGCAGCTCGCGGCCAGGACGCGGCGACGGCGGGGGCGCTTCGACGACCGCACCGCCGCCGCTTCGAGCCTAGGCCGCGCGGACCCGTCCGGCACAGGGCCGATCGGTGCCCCGCCATGCCTCGACGTCAATTGATCTTGTCGATCAGGTTGATTGACGCCTGTCAGGGGCGCCGCTAGGTTTCTGGACCATCGTCCAGGCAGCTGTCGTCAGTGGACGACCCTGGGCCAACATGGAGGTTCAATGTCGACTCCGAAGAGATGGCAATTGACGAAGGCCCCTAAGAGATGGCAGATGATCGCCGCCGTGGCCACGGCACTGGTCGTGGGAGCGCCGGCCGTGGTGGCGACCGCCGGCCCGGACAACGGGGAGCGCCGCAACGACCCCGTGTGGGCGGGCAGTTGGGCCGCCGCGGTGACCCGGGGCAACTCGGCCGGCCTGACCAACACCGGCCTGAACAACCACAGCATCCGGATGATCGTGCACACCACCGTGGGCGGTCCCCGGTTGCGCATCCGGCTCAGCAACGTCTACGGCGAGCAGGCCGTGAAGGTCGGCCGGGCCACCGTCGCCCGGCCGGACACCGCGACCCCGACGGACCTGTCGGACGTCACCGCCGCCAGCGTGCGGGAGCTGAAGTTCAACGGCTCCGCCACGGTCACCATGAACCGGGGCGCCGAGCTGCTCAGCGACCCGATCGACTTCCCGGTCGGTGACCAGGAGGACCTGGTCGTCACGCTGTACTTCCCGGTGCTGACCGGGCCGGTCACCTTCCACGGCCAGTCCCGGCAGACCACGTTCATCGGCGCCACCGACCTCACCGGCTCCGCCGCGGGCACCGGCTTCACCACCCGCCCCGACTGCTGCTGGATGTTCCTGTCCGGGGTGGACGTGCAGCGGCGGCAGAGCCCCGGCTCGGTCGTCGTCCTCGGCGACTCGATCGCCGACGGCAACGGCAGCTCGGTCAACTCCAACAAGCGCTGGCCGGACCTGCTCGCCGACCGGCTGATCGACGGCCGTCCCGAGGTGCGCACCCCGGGCGTGCTCAACCTCAGCCTGGCCGGCAACCGGCTCAACCACGAGGGCACGGAGCCCGGCACGGGCGGCTTCCCCGGCTACTTCGAGCTGGGCCCGAACGGCCTGGCCCGGCTCAACGAGGACGTCTTCCCGCAGACCGGCGTGCAGACCGTCGTCACCCAACTGGGCATCAACGACATCTGGATGTCCGGCGACTCCGCCGAGAACATCATCGCCTCGCTGCGGCAGATCAACCAGCAGGTCAAGGCCCGCGGCCTGACCAGCCTGGTAGCCACGCTGACCCCGTACCAGGGGCACGGCGTCGAGGGGGTGTGGACGCCGGAGAAGGAGGCCACCCGCCAGGCGGTCAACGCGTACCTGCGTGGCAGCCGGGAGTTCGACGGGGTCCTCGACCTCGACAAGGTGCTGCGCGACCCGGCGCAGCCGAGCCGGCTGCTCCCGGCGTACGACTCGGGTGACCACATCCACCCGAACGACCTGGGCAACCAGGCGATCGCCGACGCGGTGCCGCTGCGCCTGCTCGGTCTGTGACACCGGCGGGGCGGCGGGGGCGATCCCCCCGCCGCCCCGTCTTTGAAGATTCCTGGGGAGGAAGCGTCACCGTGGACGTCAAAGAGCTGCTGGCCGGCCTGTACAGCGAACAGGGCCGGCAGAACCCGTACCCCTTCTACGCGGCCCTGCACGAGCTGGGCCCCATCCGTGAGATCCCGAACCGCGCCGCGCACAGCACCGTCGCCGCCGTCGCCGGGGGATACGACCTGGTCAGCGAGGTGCTGCGCGACCCCGAGTGGACCAAGCAGTCCCCACCGGGCTGGGAGCAGCACGAGATCCTGCGCACCTTCGAGTCCTCGATGATGTTCATCAACCCGCCGGACCACACCCGGATGCGGGCCGTGTTCGCCAAGACGTTCACCCCCCGCCGGCTGGGCGCCCTGGAGCCGGTGATCGACCGGATCACCGACCGGCTGCTGGACCGGATGGCGGAGGCCGGCGCCGGTGGGGCCGAGGTCGACTTCGTGGCCGACTTCGCGTACCCGATCCCGGCGCTGGTGATGGCCGAGTTCATCGGCCTGCCCGAGGCCGACCTGTCCTGGTACCGCGAGCGGGTCGAGCGGATCGACGACTTCCTGGACGTCGCCGGGGCGACCCCGGAGCGGCTGGCCAAGGCCGACACCGCCGCCACGGAGCTGCGCGCGTACTACCGGGAGTTGATCGCCGACCGCCGCCGCACCCCCAGCGAGGACCTGGTCAGCGGCCTGGTCGAGGCGGTGGACTCCGGCGGTGTGGACCTCACCGAGGACGAGCTGATCAGCAACCTCATCGTCCTGTTCAACGCCAGCTTCGTCACCACCGTCTACATGTTCAGCAACGGCCTGCCGCTGCTGCTCGACCACCCCGAGGTGGCCGCCGCCCTGCCCGGCGACGACAAGCTGACCCGGGGCTGCGTCGACGAGGTGCTGCGGATGCAGAACCCCGTGCACTTCCTGGCCCGGGCCGCGCCCCGGGACACCGTCCTGCACGGCGTCCCGGTGGCCGAGGGCGAGAACGTGATGCTGCTGATCGCCGCCGCGAACCGGGACCCCGCCCGCTTCCCCGACCCCGACCGCTTCGACCCGCGCCGGGGCGGCCCGCCGTCGCTGGCCTTCGGCGTCGGCCTGCACTACTGCCTCGGCGCGGCGGTGTCCCGCCTGGAGGGCCGGCTGGCCCTGCCCCGGCTGTTCGCCCGCTTCCCCGAGCTGCGGATCACCCAGACGCCGGTGTACAGCGGCAGTCTGTTCCTGCGCGGCATCGACAAGCTGTTCGTCACGACCGGCGGTTAGGAGACCGGCATGCCCCTGGACCCTCAGGTGATCGCGTACCGGGCCGCCCGCGCGGCGGCCGGCGTCACGCCCCTGTACACCCAGTCTCTCGCCGAGGCCCGCGCCGCCGACCTGGCCGCGATCCGGGCCGGCGGCGGCGACGTCGAGCCGGTGCACGAGGTACGCGACGGAGTCGTCCCCGGCCCCGCCGGGGACCTCCCGATCCGCGTACACCGGCCGGCCGGGCCGGGCCGGCTGCCCACGCTGGTCTACTTCTTCGGCGGCGGCTGGACGCTGGGCAGCGTCGACACCGCCGACGGGATCTGCCGCCGGCTGGCCAACGCTGCCGGCTGCCAGGTGGTGACCGTCGGCTACCGGCTGGCCCCCGAGCACCCGTTCCCGGCGGCCGTGCACGACTGCCACGCCGCCGTGCGCTGGCTCGCCGGGCACGCCGACGAGTTCGGGGTCGACCCGGACCGGCTGGCCGTCGGCGGGGACAGCGCCGGCGGCAACCTCGCCGCCGCGGTCACCCTGCTGGCCCGGGACGCGGGCGGGCCGGCGCTCGCCGCCCAACTCCTGGTCTACCCGAACACCGACCAGCGTCGGCGGGACGAGCCGGCCGGCGAGCAGGACCCGCTGCTGTTCAACCGGCACTCGGTGGCCTGGTACCGGGGGCACTACCTGCCCGACCCCGCCACGGCCGAGGACCCGCTCGCCTCGCCGCTGCTCGCCGAGGACCTGACCGGCCTGCCGCCGGCCCTGGTCGTCACCGCCGAGTACGACCCGCTGCGCGACGAGGGGGAGCGGTACGCGTCCCGACTGCGCGACGCCGGGGTGCCGGTCGAGCTGGCCCGCTACGACGGGATGATCCACGGGTTCTTCGCCATGCCGGGCGTGTTCGACGCGGGCCGGCGGGCCCAGGACCGGGCCGCCGCGTTCCTGCGCGAGCGGCTCGGGACCGCCCCGGCGCTCCCCTCCGAGGCGGGAGCCGTCGATGGCTGAACCGGCCCCCGTCCCGCTCGCGGCGAGCCTCGCCGACTTCGCCGCCCTGGCCCGCGACGTCCTCCCGCCCGAGGTGTACGACTTCGTGGCCGGCGGCAGCGGCACCGAGACCGCCCTCGCGGGGAACCGGGCCGCGCTGGACCGGATCGCCGTGCTGCCCCGGATGCTGCGCGGCGTCGACCGGCCCCGCACCGACGCCCCGCTGCTCGGCCGGCAGCACGCCCTGCCGGTGGCGGTGGCGCCGATGGCGTACCAGCGGCTGGTGCACCCCGACGGGGAGCCGGCGCTCGCGGCGGCGGCCCACGCGGCCGGGGTGCCGTACGTGGTGAGCACGCTGAGCAGCACCACCGTCGAGGAGATCGCGGCGATCGGCGGCCCGGTCTGGTTCCAGCTCTACTGGCTGCGCGACCGGGGGATGGTGCGGGAGCTGGTGGACCGGGCGCACCGGGCCGGCTGCACCGCCCTCATGGTCACCGTCGACGTGCCGATCCTCGGCCCCCGGCTGCGCGACGTGCGCAACGGCTTCGCCCTGCCGCGGGAGGTGAGCGCGGCCAACCTGCCGGGCAGCCGCGACGACCTCGCGCACGCCGGCATCCCCGGCACCTCAGCCGTGGCCCGGCACACCAGCGCCGTCTTCGCCCCCGCCCTGACCTGGTCCGACGTCGACTGGCTGCGGGGGCAGACCGACCTGCCGCTGGTGGTCAAGGGGATCCTCGACCCCCGCGACGCGGTGCTCGCCGCCGACGCGGGCGCGGACGCGGTGGTGGTGTCCAACCACGGCGGGCGGCAGCTCGACGCGGCCCCGGCCGCCGTCACCATGCTGCCGGAGGTGCTGACCGCAGTGGGTGACCGGTGCGGAGTGCTCGTCGACAGCGGGATCAGCGGCGGCGTCGACGTGCTGCGCGCGCTGGCGCTCGGCGCGTCCGGGGTGCTGGTCGGCCGGCCGTTCCTGTGGGCGCTGGCGGTCGCCGGGCGGGCCGGCGCCGACGCCGCCTTCGCGCTGCTCGCCGCCGAGCTGCGCGACGCGCTCACCCTCGCTGGGTGCGCCGACCCGGCCGAGGCCCGCGACCTGCGGACGATCACGGGAGGCTGAACGTGGACGGTGGACGACCGGTGGAGGCGGCCATGGATGTGGACCTGGACGTCGCTGACCTGCACCCGGCGGTGGACGACCCGGCGCTGAACTCGATGAACTTCCTCAACGAGGTGGCTCAGCGCTACCCGGCGGCGTTGTCGCTGGCCGCAGGCCGGCCGTACGAGGAGTTCTTCGACGTCGCCGACCTGCACCGGCACCTGGAGACCTTCCGGGCGCACCTGGTCGACGACCTCGGGTACGGCCCGGAGCAGGTGCACCGCACCCTGTTCCAGTACGGCCGGACCAAGGGGATCATCCACGACCTGGTGGCCCGCAACCTCGCCGTCGACGAGCGGATCACCGTCGACCCGGAGTCGATCGTGGTGACCGTCGGCTGCCAGGAGGCGATGCTGCTGGTGCTGCGGGCGCTGCGCGCCGACCCCCGGGACGTGCTGCTCGCGGTCGCCCCGACGTACGTGGGGCTCACCGGGGCCGCCCGGCTGGTGGACCTGCCGGTGCGCCCGGTGGCCGGTGGCCCGACCGGGATCGACCTGGCCGACCTGCGCCAGCAGGTGCGCCGGGCCCGCGCCGAGGGGCTGCGCCCGCGCGCCTGCTACGTGATGCCGGACTTCGCCAACCCGTCCGGGACCAGCATCGACCTGGCCGACCGGCGGCGGCTGCTCGACCTCGCCGCGGAGGAGGACCTGCTGCTGATCGAGGACAACCCGTACGGGCTGTTCCACGCCGACGGCGCGCAGCGGATGCCGACGCTCAAGGCCCTGGACACCGGCCGGCGGGTGGTCTACCTCGGCTCGTTCGCCAAGACTGTGCTGCCCGGGGCCCGGGTCGGCTACCTGGTGGCCGACCAGCGGGTCCGGGGCTCCGACGGGACGGTGGGGCCGCTCGCCGACCAGCTCGCGAAGATCAAGAGCATGGTCACGGTGAACACGTCGGCGATCGCCCAGGCGGTGGTCGGGGGCGCGCTGCTCGCCCACGGGGGCAGCCTGGTCGCGGCGAACGTGCGGGAGCGTGCCGCGTACGCCCGCAACCTGCGCCACCTGGTGGCGGGCCTGACGCGGCGGTTCCCGGCGCCCTCCCCGGTGTCCTGGAACGTCCCGGCCGGCGGGTTCTTCGCGGTGCTGACCGTTCCGTTCCCCGTCGACGACGCGCTGCTGCGCCGCTCGGCGCAGGAGTACGGCGTACTGTGGACCCCGATGGCGCACTTCTACGACGACACCGCACCGGTGGCCGCGCTGCGGCTGTCGATCAGCGCGGTCACCTGCGAGCAGATCGACGTCGGCCTGGACCGCCTCGCCGCGCTGATCGCCGACGAGTTGGCCCGGGTGGCGGCCCCGGCGGCGCCGGCCTGACCCCGCACTGTCGCCGTTCCGCCACCCCCCGTGTGTCGGCGGTCCGGACGCACCGGCCATAATGGACCGTATGGTCGCATGGGAGTACGCGCTGTTGGTCCGCCGTTACCAGGGGCAGGGACGCAATTTCCACGTCTCGTTCGTCTGGTACGGCCCGGACGGGTCCCGCACCGACATCACCGCGTACGGCGACACCGCGATCGCCCACCTCAACCGCGCCGGCCGGGACGGCTGGGAGCTGGTCTCCGCCGCCGAGGACGTGAACAACGTCCAGGGCAGCACCGAGGTCCACCGCTACCACCTCAAGCGCCCCCTGGCCTGACCCCACCGATCATGGCTGTGGGTGGTGCCCGGGAACGGCTGGTTCACGCCAGCCATTCCCGGGCACCACGCCTCCGTGATCGCGGGGGCGGAGGGGTGGGTCAGGTCAGGGTGACCGAGGGGTAGAGCGGGAAGGCCGACAGGAGGTCGGTGGCCTGGCGGCTGACCTTGTCGGCCAGCGCCGGGTCGAGGACGTACTTGGCCTTCGACGGGGTGCCGTCGGCGTTCGAGCCGGAGACGGTCTGGCTGAGCACGGTGTGGATCAGCTCGGCGGTGGCGTCCATCTCGGCCACGCCCAGGCCCCGGGTGGTCAGCGCCGGGGTGCCGATCCGGATGCCCGACGTGTACCAGGCGCCGTTCGGGTCCTGCGGGACGGAGTTGCGGTTGGTGACGATGCCCGAGTCGAGCAGCGCCTGCTCGGCCTGCCGGCCGGTCAGCCCGTACCCGGAGACGTCGATCAGCACCAGGTGGTTCTCGGTGCCGCCGGTGACCAGCTTCGCGCCCCGGCTCAGCAGCCCCTCCGCGAGGGCCTGGGCGTTGTCGACGATCCGCTGGGCGTAGTCGGCGAAGTCGGGGCGGCGGGCCTCGGCCAGGGCGACCGCCTTGGCGGCCATCACGTGCGGCAGCGGGCCGCCGAGCACCATCGGGCAGCCCCGGTCCACCTGGTCGGCCAGCTCCGGGCCGCAGAGCACCATGCCGCCGCGCGGGCCGCGCAGCGACTTGTGGGTGGTGGTGGTGACGATGTGCGCGTGCGGTACCGGGTCGAAGTCCCCGGTGAAGACCTTGCCCGCCACCAGGCCGGCGAAGTGCGCCATGTCGACCATGAACGTCGCGCCGACCGAGTCGGCGATCTCCCGCATGATCCGGAAGTTCACCTTCCGCGGGTACGCCGAGTAGCCGGCGACCAGGATCATCGGCTTGAACTCGCGGGCCGCCTCGGCGACCTTGTCGTAGTCGACCAGCCCGGTCACCGGGTCCGTGCCGTAGCTGCGCTGGTCGAACATCTTGCCGGAGATGTTGGGCCGGAAACCGTGGGTGAGGTGCCCGCCCGCGTCCAGGGACATGCCGAGCATCCGCTGGTTGCCCAGCTCCCGGCGCAGCGTGAACCAGTCCTCCTCGGTCAGGTCGTTGACCTGCCGCACCTGGGCCTTCTTCAGCGCTGGCGCCTCGACCCGGTCGGCCAGCACCGCCCAGAACGCCACCAGGTTGGCGTCGATCCCGGAGTGCGGCTGCACGTACGCGTGGGTGGCGCCGAACAGTTCCTTGGCGTGCTCGGCGGCGAGCGACTCGACCGTGTCGACGTTCTGGCAGCCGGCGTAGAAGCGGCGGCCGACGGTGCCCTCGGCGTACTTGTCGCTGAACCAGTTGCCCATCGCCAGCAGCGTGGCGGGGGAGGCGTAGTTCTCGCTGGCGATCAGCTTGAGCGACTCGCGCTGGTCGGCCAGCTCCGCCCCGATCGCGTCGGCGACCCGGGGCTCCACGGCCCGGATCACCTCAAGGGCGCTGCGGAAGGCGGTGGACTCGGCATTCGGCGACGACATGCGACCTCCTGGTGACGTGCGGAAGGCCCAGGCGCTCGGCAAACGTCCTGATGACGGGACCGCTTCCCGATGGTTTTCCATCCCCACGCGCCAGTCACGGCCCGTGCTGATCGTACCCGGTCCGCCCTTGCCGCCCCGGCCGACCTCCGTGGCCTCATCGGCGGCCATGGAGATCTTGGAAGAAAACGGCCCCCCGAAGGGCCGTTTCCTTCCAAGATCTGGGCAGGAGAGCGTCAGCCGGTGGGGGTCGTCGACTTGCTGGCCGGCCGTCGCCGCCGCGCCTCCCGGGGCGGGAGTTCCCTCCCGTACGATCGACGGATGGCGAAGGACGACGGCGCGCTGCTCGCCATCAGTGACCTGCATGTGGGGTACGCGGAGAACCGCGACATCGTCGAGGGCCTACGGCCCCGCTCGCCCGGCGACTGGCTGCTGGTCGCGGGCGACGTGGGCGACACCGTGGCCGACGTCGAGTGGGCGCTCGGCGTGCTCAGCCGCCGCTTCGCCAAGGTCGTCTGGGTGCCCGGCAACCACGAGCTGTGGACGCCCCCGGCCGACCCGATCGCCCTGCGCGGCGAGGCCCGCTACCGGCACCTCGTCCAGGTCTGCCGCGGGCTGGGCGTGCTCACCCCGGAGGACCCGTACCCGGTGTGGCGGGGCCCCGGCGGGCCGGCGCTGGTGGCACCGCTGTTCCTGCTGTACGACTACGGCTGGCGGCCCGAAGGGCTGGACACCCGGGAGGCGGCGCTCGCCGAGGCGTACGCCACCGGGATCGTCTGCACCGACGAGTTCCTGCTGCATCCCGACCCGTACCCGAGCCGGCAGGCGTGGTGCGCGGCCCGGGTGGCCGGGACGGCCCGGCGGCTCGACGCCCGCGACCCGGCCCTGCCGACGGTGCTGGTCAGCCACTGGCCGCTGGTGCGGGAGCCGACCCGGGTCCTGCGCTACCCGATCTTCGCCCAGTGGTGCGGCACCGACGCCACCGCCGACTGGCACCTGCGCTACGACGCCGTCGCGGCCGTCTACGGCCACCTGCACATCCCCCGCACCACCTGGCACGACGGGGTGCGCTTCGAGGAGGTGTCGGTGGGCTACCCCCGGGAGTGGCGTCCCCGTGCCACCCCACCCGGCCAGCTCCGCCAGATCCTCCCCCCGCCCCCCACCCCCTGACCCGCCCCCCGGCGCCCGCTCCCGGCGACCTCGGATCTTGGACGGTTGCCGTCCGCCGGTGACGGAAACCGTCCAAGAACCGGCGGTGGGGACGACGGCGGGGCCCGGCCCTCAGGCCGGGCCCCGGTCGGGGGCGTGCGCGCTCAGGCGGTGACCGCGTCGACGGCCTTCTTGATCGCCTTCGGCTCGGTCGGGCTGCGCGGCGCGTCGGGGCGCAGCGCGATCATCCGCTCGCCGATCTCCTGCAACTGCTTGCGGCTGAGCGCCTCCCGCACCTTCGGGAACCACTCCTGCTCCTCCTCCTCGACGTGGTGCTGCACGTTCTCGATCAGCACCGTCGTCTTGGCGTTGAAGTGCTTGTGGCCGGCGTCCATGGTGGCCAGTTCGGCGCAGAGCAGGTCGGCGACGTGGTGCTCCTCGTACGACTCGAGGATGTCGTCCTCCAGGTCCGGCAGCAGCTTGCGGACCTCCGGGTACATCACCTCGTTCTCCAGGTAGGTGTGCACCGTGAGGGCCTCCAGGATCTGCCCGACCAGCTTCTGCCGCCGGCTCGCCGGCCCGTCCTCGGCATCCTGGAACGCCTTGAACAGGCGGCGCATCTCCTTGTGGTCCTCTTTCAACAGGACGATGGCATCGGTGGACACCCGTGACCTCCTCGGTTGCTGGTGATCCCTCCGGTACCCGTGAGGTGAGCTGCGGAAACAGCCGTCACCCGGACGAGTCCACCGCCCCGGCGTCCCGCAGCAGCGCGAGCAGGCCGTGACCGTCGTCGACCACGGCGTCCGGGGCGAAACCCGGTAGCGGGGCCTCGCGGTCGGTGCGCGGTGAGCGCATCAGCACCGCCGCGCCCACCCCGGCGCGACGGGCGCACACGATGTCCCGGTGCACGCTGTCGCCGACGAACCAACAGTCACCGACCGGCACGGCGACGGCCCGCGCGGCGAGGCGGGCCAGCTCCGGGTTCGGCTTGCGCGGCCCGGCCTCGTCGCTGTAGAACTGGGCCGCGAACCGCCCGTCGAGGCCGACGCCCCGCAGGAAGTCCCGGTGCGCGGCGCCGCAGAGGGTGTTGCTGACGATCGCCATCGGCAGGCCGGCGCGCGCGGCGGCGGCCAGCGCCTCGGGTACGCCGGGACGAACCGCCCACTCCGGGCGCCACGTCCACAGGTACGCCAGCGGGGTGGCCTCCCGCTCGACGGCCTCCCGCGCCGGGGCCGGCCAGTCGGGGGTCAGGAACTCGGCCCACACCCGCGCGTGCGGCAGCTCCATCGACCGCTCGCGGTTGCCCACGTCGTCACGCCACCGCGCGTACGCCTGGGACGCGTCGCTCAGGTCCCGGGTGACCTCCTCCGCCGACCGCACGCCCCCGGACAGCTCGACCAGACGCCGGACCAGCTCGGGCGGGGTCGTGAAGGCGGACGGGGCGTCCGCGAGGACGCCGCCGAAGTCGAGCAGGAGGGCGCGCGGCATCGGAAGCATCCCCGCATCCTGTCGCACCGGCGGGAGGACGTGAAGGGCGAGCCGGCCCCGGGCGGGCGACGCGGGCGGGGCCGGCCCCGCGTCAGGCCCCCAGCTCCCGGACGTGCCGCAGCCCGGGACGCCCGTCGAGCAGCACCTCGTCGGCCGGGACGAAACCGGTGCGCCGGAGCACCCCGAGCGAACCGGCGTTGTCCAGCGCGGCCGACGCGACCAGCCGGCGCAGCCCGTACCCGGCGCGGGCCAGCTCCACCACGCGGCGCACGCCGTCCGTCGCCACGCCCCGCCCGGCCGCCCGCTCGGCCACCCGGAAGCCCAGCTCCGCGCCGCCGTCGGCGACGTCGACCAGGTTGAACCGGCCCAGCACGGCCCCGTCCTCGTCGACCAGGACGTGGAAGTGGCACAGGCCGGCGGCCTGCTCCGCGAGCAGCCCCGCGTGCCGCGCGGCGAAGCCGGCGAAGTAGTCGTCGCCCCGATCCGGCACGGACCGGGCGAAGTACGTCCGGTTCTGCCGCTCGAAGCGGAGCAGCGCGGCGGCATGGTGGGCGTCGAGCCGCTGGAGTCCGGTCACCCGCGCGACCCTAGCAACCCGCCGTTCGGACCGGCTGCCGCGACCCGGGACGGGCTGAGCGGACGGTACGGCCCTGGGCTCAGAGCGGCCCGCGGACCGCCACGCTGGTGGTGGAGAGATCGATGATCGCATCTATCCTGGTGGGGCTCACGACCGCGCCGTAACCCACCGGCAGGAGCAACGCCCGGGCGAGGTGTTCGTTGACGCCGAGCAGCTGGAACGCCGGCCAGCGGACGAACTCGTGCGCCTGCCGGGATCCACGGGGTTGCGGGAACACGTCGATGTACCACCCGGAGTCGTCGGCGTGGTCCTTGCGCGCGGTCCGGCTCATGACCAGCCGGTCGGCGTTCTCGATGCCGCGCCAGCACAGCACCGTGTCGTTGAAGTGCACGGGCTGCGGCTCGACTCCGGGCAGCCTGCGGGCGACCGTCACCTGGCCGTTGAGCACCCGGAGCGCCAGCGTGAGGTCCCCGACCCACCCCACCCGGTCCGGGGTCTTCGTCGCGAAGTCCGGCGCGACGACACCGAGCCGGTCCCCACCACGCGCGACGAGCATGAACGGCGCCCACCCCGCTCGTACGCTGAACTCGTCCCTCAGCTCGTCGGCGTAGGCGGCGACGATGTCCAGCAGCGCATCCGCCTGCGTCCGGAGATGTTCCCCGGCGTCGACCGTGACGGTCGCAGCGCCGATCCGGCGGGAGAACTCGCGGAGCGGAAGTGTCATCGCCCCGCCGACCGCCCGCCCGAGTGTGGATCCTCCTGTGGTCGTCGTTCCACGAACTTCTCGGCGGGCGTGCGCTGCCCGGCCCGGAACAGTTCGAGCGCCTGGTGCGGCGGCACGGCGGACGCCGCGAACAGCACGCTCCCGTCGTGCGCGACGTAGATCGAGCCGCCGCCCCGGACCGGGCGGACGACGAGCACCGCGTCGTCCTCCGGCAGCAGGTGGTGGACGAGTTGGGCGCCCGGCGCGATCCGGCCGAACAGTTCGGTGCCCCGCTCGATCAGGCGCTGCGGCAGTTGCGCACGCCCCTGCGCCAGGCGCTGACGCAGCCACGGCGGTTGGTGCGTCTCCTCGCGGGGGAAGCACCGCTGCTCCGCCACGTACGCGGTGGGGTCGACGGGTTCCGGCCACCACACCGGCTCGTCGTCACGGTCGAACCGCATCGTCACGTCGCCCGCTGACGTCACGGTCAGCTCCAGGCCGAACCACGTACCCAGGCCCGGCCGGTAGGAGGCCCGCCGCGACGCCTGGAGCGCGTCGCGGAGCGCAGGGTCGTCCGGGCGGCGAATCTCCTCGCGCCGCTCGCCCCACGTCGCCCACCACCGGCAGCAGTCGACCGTCGCCAGGACGCCGGCGCGCATCGTGAGGCGGTCCGCTCCCACCGGCAGCTCGCGGCGCACCAACCGCACGATCTCCCGGGCCGCCACCCGCTGCTCCTCGGCATCGGCATCGGCTTCGGCAGGGGCGGTGGTGCCGGGCGGCAGCGCGTCCGCAGCCGCCCCGGTGCCGCCGAACCGCCGCACGATCGATTCCTCCGACAGGTCGGCGTACCTGGCGAACCGCACGGCCTTGCCGCGCCACGGGCCGGGCGGGAAGCGGGCCGACCGCTCGCCGGACGCCTCGCGCCAGGACAGCACGAGCCCCGAGGGCCCGAGATCGGTCAACGTGAACCCGTCCCGAAGCGGCTCGTCCGGGGACGGCCCTCGCTGTCCCCGTTCCACGAAGGCCCGCACCCGGCCGCCGATCTCCCCGATCACGTAGCGGCGTGCGACCGTCAGCGATCCGGCGGACATCTGGGGGCGCCACGCCCCGCCGCGGTCCCGCTTCTCGACCACGAAACCGCCGTCCCGCTCGACGATCCTGAGCAGGATCTCCGCATCGCCGACCTGCAGCAACGCGTCGCGCGCGGGCCATACCGTGACCCGCGCCGGCTCGCCGAAGGCGCGCAGCCGGTCGTCGTCGAGGTGTTCGATCATGGCGCAACCCTTCCCCGGCCACCGGGGGGCTGTCAACGAAACGGGGTAGTCGCACAGGGAGTGACGATTATCGGGTAATTGCTGTCCTACCTTCCGTAGTGGGCGCGGTGTGCACCTCTCCGGCAGTAGGGGATCGGTCTCCGTCGCGCCCGTCGTCCGGGCGCGGCGGTGAGGGTCCTTCCACGAGCTTGCCGCCGCGCCCCTGCCAATGGAGGTGGGGATGCAGGTGCACGGTGACGATCCGGTGCCGAGCCGGGGTGAGCAGGCCGAGGCCGCTGAGCGGGAGGCGGCGAGGCAACGCCTGTTGGCGCAGGCCGAGGCGGACCGGATTCCGGTGGACGACACCACCAGGGCGGTGCCGGACCGGCGGTGGCGTCGTGACCAGCGATGACCTGCCGATAGGCAGGCGGGTTGCGCGGTGGCGGGCCCAACGCGGGGGCGGCTGCCGGTGGAGCATCGGGCCGCGCACCTGGTCGACGCCGCGCGGGCGTACCTGCACGTCGGTGTTTTGCTGCGGGCGGGCCGCGCCCTGGTCGACGCCGACCGGACCGCGCCGGCCGAGGTCCGGTGCCGGCCGCTGGCGCGTACGGTGATCGCCGACGTGGCGCGCGGCGGCCCGACGCCGGCCGGCGTGGCGCACCTGGTGATGGTGGTCGGCCTGACCCGGTGACCGCACGGGTGGGGCCCGGCACGCAGGCGCCGGGCCCCACCACTGGTCGTGCGGTCAGGCGGTCACTTCACCACGTTGTACGCGTTGACCATGCCCGAGCCGTAGAACGCGTTGTAGTACTTCCCGCCGGAGCAGGTCGAGTCGTACGCGTGCGGGCCCGCCGCGATCAGCGGCACCGGGTTGTACACCGCGCCCGCCGGGCACGCCTGTGCCACCGCCGTGAGCTGCAGGAACAGCGTCAGCTGCAGCGGCCCCATCCTCGGGTGGGCCGACAGCGCCAGGGCGGCGACGCCGGTCGCGTGCGGGGAGGACATCGAGGTGCCCTGCTTGTAGCCCCAGCCGTTGGTCCGGGTGGCGGTGTTGAAGGTGGTGGACAGGATGCCGTCGGCGATGGTCGACTGCGCGCCCTGGGTGCGGAACCGGGTGTCGCCGCCCGGGGCCGTCACCTCGACGACGCCCTTGCCGTACGACGAGTAGTAGCTCTTCTGCCCGGTCGGGCCGACCGCCGACACGGTCACCACGCCCGGCACCTCGGCCGGCAGTACGCGGCACTCGTTGCCCAGGTCCGGGCGGGTCTCGGGGGTCCCGTTGTTCGGGCTGCCGTCGTCGGTGATCTTGCCCGCGAGGTCCCAGTTCGAGTTACCCGCGGACGCCACGTTGAGCACGCCCTTGCTCTGCGAGTAGCGGATGGCCCGGTGGATCGCGGTCCACGCCGGACGCTGACGCGGGTCGTTGCGGCAGTTCAGCTCCCACGGGTCGACGAAGTAGCTGTTGTTGGTGAGCTGCATGCCGTGGTCGGCGGCCCAGATGAACCCGCAGACCGCGGACTCCGGGAAGATGAAGCCGTCGTCGTTGACCACCTTGACCGCGGCGACCTTGACGCCCGGGGCGATACCGGTGACGCCGACACCGTTGACGGCGGCGGCGATGGTGCCGGCGACGTGGGTGCCGTGGTCGGAGGAGGTCGGGTTCCAGGCGGCCTCGGCGGTGTCGACGACACCGCCGACGCAGGACGCGCTCTTGTCCTTGGCGATCTGGCCGGCCAGGTCGGGGTGGCTGCTGGAGATGCCGCTGTCCAGCACGCCGACGACCACGCTCGGGCGGCCGTTGTTGACCGCGTGGGCCTGCGGAACGCCGATCATCGGCATGTCCCACTGCTGGCCGTACATCGGCTCGGCGGTCGGGTCGCCCGTGGAGTTGACGACGTCGGCCGCCGGAACCTCCACGGTCTCGCCCTCTTCGAGGGCGGTACCGAGGCCGGCGGTGGAGGCCGCCGCCTCGACGCCGGCGCCCTTCACGTCCGTGACGAAGTTCGGGTTGGTGGATCGGGCGACGATCACGCCGATCTGGTCGTAGCGGGCCACCACCGTGCCGTTGGCGGCGGCCACCCGGGCGGCAGCCCTGTCGGCCTTGCCACCCAGCGGGGCGACGACGAGGTAGGTGGCGTCCGGGCCGGCGGCCGCCGCCGGGGTCAGTCCGCCGGTGAGGGCGAGACCGACGCCGAGCGTCACGGAGGACGCGGCGGCCAGGGTCTTGCGACGGAGGTTCTTCACACAGGCTCCCAGGGGGCTGTATCCGGCCGGCTCGCGCCCCTGGTGGAGGCGCGGCTCGGCGGGAAGCGGACGGGGCGCCCGCTTCCGATGCACAGCGTAGGAACTTGTCGCGGCGTTACAAACATCCGTCCGGACAGACAGGGACTGTCAGACGGTGGCAATGAGGGCCGTCCGGAGTGGGCGCGGCCGTGGCCGGCGCTCTTCCGGGCCGAAGTGGACAGGGGGCAGCGCCGAGGGGTGTCGACCGGCAGAATGTCACCGGCGTCGCCGGGGTCCCGGCGACGGGGTGTCGGTGCGACGCCGGCAACCGGCCGGCCGGAGGAGGCGGCGAGCGATGACGGTGGTCAGGGGCCTGCGGGAGGCTCTCATGCTGTTCGTCATCGCGCTCGTGGCGGTGGCCGTCGCGGTGGGCGTGTGGACGGTGGTCGGCGGCGGTGACTTCGTCTTCCGGTTCGGTGTCGCGCTCATCGTGGTCGGCACCCTGCTCGGGCTGACCGGCGACCTGACCCTGAGCCGGATCGGCATGCTGCCGGCCCGGGCGACGTTCGGGCTTGCCCCGGAGCGCGAGGACGCGGGCGGCGGCCGGGTGCTCACCGGGGTCGGCATCTTCCTGTTCGTCTCACTGCCGCTGATGGTCGTCGGCGTGACGCTGCTGTCCTGACCGTCCTCACTGTCCTCCCTCGACGCGGCGGCCACAGGCTCGGCTACGCTGACCGGACAACAGCGGCAGTCGAGGAGTTTTCGTGTCAGAGGCCGGCGACGTCGGGGTCCGTGACGGGGGACGGGCGGAGCGTATCGACACCACAGTGGCGCACAACGCCCGGGTGTGGAACTACTGGCTCGGCGGTAAGGACAACTTCGAGCCGGACCGCCGGGTCGGCGAGCACATCCACACCATGTTCCCGGTCATCGGGGAGGTCGCCCGGGCCGACCGGCGCTTCCTCGCCCGCGCGGTGCGGCACCTGGCCGGCGAGGTGGGTGTCCGGCAGTTCCTCGACATCGGCACCGGCCTGCCCAGCGCCGACAACACCCACCAGGTCGCGCAGGCCGTCGCCCCCGACGCCCGGATCGTCTACGTCGACAACGACCCGATGGTGCTGGTGCACGCCCGGGCCCTGCTGACCAGCTCCGCCGAGGGTGCCACCGACTACCTGGAGGCCGACGTCCATGACCCTGCGTCGGTCCTGGCCGGCGCCGCCCGGACACTGGACCTCGACCGGCCGGTGGCGGTGATGATGCTGGGCATCCTCAACTTCGTGCTCGACACCGACGAGGCCGTGGCGATAGTGCGTCGGCTGATGGACGAGATGCCGTCGGGCAGCTTCCTGGTGCTCACCCACCCGACCGTCGAGCTGGGTGGCGAGGCGAACGTGCCGGCCATGAAGTTCTGGAACGAGAACGCCGCCCCGCCGATCCGGTCCCGCACCGCAGCCGAGATCGCCCGGTTCCTCGACGGCCTGGAGCTGCTCGACCCGGGCCTGGTGTCGTGCGGGCGGTGGCGGCCGGCCGACGGGGAGGAGCCGGTCACCGTCCCGCAGTACGGCTGCGTGGCCCGCAAGCCCTGACGGCGGGTCGACCCGCCGGGGCCGCGTGGTGCCGACCCGCCCGCGCGTGTCGGTGCCACGTCGTACGGTGTCAGGCATGGCGACGGCGGCGCAGGAGATCCGGGTCGGGGAGCGGGTCGTGCGCGTCTCCAGCCCCGACAAGCCCTACTTCCCGGAGCGCGGGCTGACCAAGCTGGACGTGGTGCGTTACTTCCTCGCCGTGGGCGACGGGATCCTGCGCGCGCTCCGCGACCGCCCGACCATGCTGGAGCGCTGGCCCAAGGGCGTCTTCCCCGGCGCGCGGATCGGCACCCGGCAGGACAACCGGGGCGACGCGTTCTACCAGAAGCGGCTGCCGGCCGGCGCGCCCGACTGGGTCCGCACCGCGCACCTCACCTTCCCCAGCGGCCGGACGGCCGACGAGGTCGCGCCGAGCGAGCTGGCCGTGGTGGTCTGGGCGGCCAACCTGGGCACCCTGCGGTTCCACCCGTGGCCGGTCACCGCCGCCGACGTGGAACGCCCCGACCAGCTCCGCATCGACCTCGACCCCATGCCCGGGGTCGGCTTCGACCAGGTGGTGCCGGTCGCCCGGGAGGTCCGGGCGTTCCTCGCCGAGCTGGGCCTGACCGGTTACCCGAAGACCACCGGCGGGCGCGGCCTGCACGTCTACCTGTCGATCGAGCCGCGGTGGAGCTTCGCCGACTGTCGCCGGGCGGTGCTCGCGCTCGGCCGCGAGATGCAGCGCCGGCTGCCGGAGCTGGTCACCACCACCTGGTGGCGCGACCAGCGGGACCGCCCGGTCTTCGTCGACTACAACCAGATGTCCCGGGACCACACCATGGCCTCGGCGTACTCGATCCGGCCCACCCCGCAGGCCCTGGTCTCCGCGCCGCTGGACTGGTCGGAGCTGGACGACGCCCGCCCGGAGGACTTCGACGTGGTCGGTATGCCGGCCCGCTTCGCCGAGCGGGGCGACCCGCACGCCGGGCTGGACGGGCAGCGGTTCTCCCTGGAGCCGCTGCTGGAGCTGGCCGACCGGGAGGGCCTGGAGGCCCCGCCGGAACGCTGAGCCGGGCGCGGGCTCACTCCCAGGGGCTCTGCGCGCCGTCGAACTCCTCGAAGACCAGCCAGGTCCGGGTCGACAGCACCCCGGAGATGCTCTGCACCCGGCCCAGCACCACGTCCCGCAGGGTGGCGTTGTCGGGCGCCCGGACCAGCGCGAGGACGTCGTGCTCGCCGCCGAGCAGGGCCGCGTGCTCGATGTAGCGCACCCGGGCCAGCTCGGCCGACACCTCCCGCCAGGTGTTCTGCTGAATGGTCAGCGCGATGTACGCCGAGGTGCCCAGCCCGGCCGGCTCCGGAGCGACCTGGGCCCGGAACCCGGTGATCACGCCGTCGCGCAGCAGCCGCTCCACCCGGGCGTACGCGTTGGTGCGCGAGACGTGCACCTGTTCGGCGAGGGTGCGGATGGAGATCCGGCCGTCGCGGACCAGCTTGTCGAGGATGCGCCGGTCGACCTCGTCCAGCGGCCCGGCCGAACGTCCCGCCCCGCCCGTCCCGGCCGGCTCCGGGATTGTCTCCTGGCTCACCTCAGGCCCTCCCCAGTGCCGTTCGTCCCACGTTCATCGTGAATCTTGAGTCAATCATCCAACAGCAGGAGCATAGGGCCACCACACGTCCAGGAGGTCCCCGCCGTGACGACCACACCCCAGGCGGTCCGCAGGGCATCCCCGCGCACCCGCCCGCCGGCCAAGAAGCCCACCAAGGCCCCCGCCCGCGGGCAGGCGACGACCGACCCGACCGCCGGCCTGCTGCCGCAGCCGGAGCCGGTGCGGCTGCTCGACGCCGACGGCACCCCGCTGCCGGCCCGCGCCGACTACCCCGAGCCGCCCGCCGAGGCGCTGCGCGAGCTGTACCGCCGGATGGTGGTCGGCCGCCGGTTCGACACCCAGGCCACCGCCCTGACCAAGCAGGGCCGGCTCGCCGTCTACCCCTCGTCCCGGGGCCAGGAAGCCTGTCAGGTCGGCGTCGGGCTCGCCGTCCGGGACACCGACTGGGTCTTCCCCACCTACCGCGAGTCGATGGCCCTGGTCTCCCGGGGCATCGACCCCGTCGAGGTGCTCACCCTGCTGCGCGGTGACTGGCACTGCGGGTACGACCCCGCGCAGCGGCACACCGCCCCGCAGTGCACGCCGCTGGCCACCCAGTGCGTGCACGCCGCCGGGCTCGCCTACGGGGAGGCCCACCAGGGGCGGGACACCGTCGCGCTGGCCTTCATCGGCGACGGCGCCACCAGCGAGGGCGACTTCCACGAGGGGATCAACTTCGCCGCCGTGTTCAAGGCCCCCGTCGTGTTCTTCGTGCAGAACAACAAGTACGCCATCAGCGTCCCGCTGTCCCGGCAGACCGCCGCGCCGTCGCTGGCGTACAAGGGCGTCGGGTACGGCGTGCCCAGCGAGCAGGTCGACGGCAACGACCCCGTCGCCGTGCTCGCCGTGCTGACCCGCGCGGTCGAGCACGCCCGCGCCGGCCAGGGCCCGTTCCTGGTCGAGGCGCACACCTATCGGATGGAGGCGCACACCAACGCCGACGACGCCACCCGCTACCGCGACGGCGCCGAGGTCGACACCTGGCGCGACCGCGACCCGATCGCCCGGCTGGAGACGTACCTGCGCACGCGCGAAGTGCTCGACGACGCCGCGATCGCCGCCATCGCCGAGGAGGCCGAGGCGTACGCCGCCGACCTGCGCGAGCGGATGCACGTCCAGCCGCAGGTCGACCCGCTCAGCCTCTTCGACCACGTCTACGCCGAGCCGACCCCGCAGCTCGTCGAGCAGCGCGAGCTGGTCCGCGCCGAACTGGCCGCCGACCGGGAGTCCGAGGTGGACGCCTGATGGGTGCCACCACCATGGCGAAGGCGCTCAACGCCGCGCTCGCCGACGCGTTGGCCTCCGACGAGCGGGTGCTCGTCTTCGGCGAGGACGTCGGCAAGCTCGGCGGCGTCTTCCGGATCACCGACGGGCTCCAGGCCCGGTTCGGCGACAAGCGCTGCTTCGACACCCCGCTCGCCGAGGCCGGCATCGTCGGCTTCGCCGTCGGCCTGGCCATGTCCGGGCTGCGACCGGTCGTGGAGATGCAGTTCGACGCGTTCGCGTACCCGGCTTTCGAGCAGATCGCCTCGCACGTGGCCAAGCTGCGCAATCGCACCCGGGGCGCGCTCAGCGTCCCCATGGTCATCCGGGTGCCGTACGCGGGCGGCATCGGCGGGGTCGAGCATCACTGCGACTCGTCCGAGGCGTACTACGCGCACACCCCGGGCCTGAAGGTGGTCACCCCGGCGACCGTCGCCGACGCGTACTCGCTGCTGCGCGAGGCGATCGCCGACCCCGACCCGGTGGTCTTCATGGAGCCGAAGAAGCTCTACTTCTCCAGCGCCGAGGCCGAGCTGCCCGCCCGCACCGAGCCGTTCGGCCGGGCCGTCGTGCGCCGCCCCGGCCGCGACGCCACCCTGGTGGCGTACGGGCCGGCGGTGCCGGTCGCGCTGGAGGCCGCCGAGGCAGCCCGCGAGGAGGGCTGGGACCTGGAGGTGGTGGACGTGCGCACCATCGTCCCGCTCGACGACGCCACCATCAGCGCCTCCGTGCGCAAGACCGGCCGGTGCGTGGTGATCCAGGAGGCGCAGGGCTTCGCTGGGGTCGGCGCCGAGATCGCCGCCCGGGTGCAGGAGCGCTGCTTCCACGCCCTGCACGCCCCGGTGCTGCGGGTGTCCGGGCTGGACATCCCGTACCCGGCGCCGATGCTGGAGCACACCCATCTGCCCGGGGTGGACCGGGTGCTCGACACGGTGGCCCGGCTCCAGTGGGACGACCAGCCCGATCCGCGCTGGCTGACCCAGGGCAGCGCGGCATGACCACCGTCGACCGTACCCGGGTCTTCCTCCTGCCGGACCTGGGCGAGGGGCTGGCCGAGGCGGAGATCGTCGAGTGGCGGGTCGCCGTGGGCGACACCGTGACCGTGGACCAGACCGTCGTCGAGGTGGAGACCGCCAAGGCGGTCGTGGACGTGCCCTGCCCGTACGCCGGTCGGGTCGTGGCCCTGCACGGCGCGGCCGGCGAGACGCGCCCGGTCGGCCAGCCACTGATCACCATCGCGCCGCCGGACGGCGACGACGGCGAGCCCGCCGGGCACGCCACCTACCGGGAGGAGGAGCGCGCCGGCTCCGGCAACGTCCTCATCGGGTACGGCACCGGGCACGGCGGGACGGGCCGACGGCGCCGCCGCCCCCGCCTCGCGCTCGCCCCGGAACCACCGGCCACCACCCCGGCCGTGGCCCCGGCACCCGCACCGGGCCACGCCTCGGCCGCCGCCCCGACGGTGGCGCCCGCGCCGACCACCCACCCGGCCGTGGCTCCCGCGCTCGCCCCGGCCGGGACGGGGGCGGCGCTGGTCATCTCGCCGATCGTCCGGAGGCTGGCCCGCGAGCACGGCATCGACCCGGCCACCCTGCGGGGCACCGGCCCCGGCGGGGTGGTCCGCCGGTCCGACGTCGAAGCAGCCCTCGCCGCCCCGCTCGCCCCGGCACCTCGGCTCGCCCCGGTGCCGGCCCGGCCCGAGCCCGCCCGGTCGACCGGCGACGAGGACCTGGTCATCCCGCTCACCGGCATCCGTAAGGCGATCGCCGACAAGCTCTCCCGCAGCCGGCGGGAGATCCCCGAGGTGACCATCTGGGTCGACACGGACGCCACCGCGCTGGTGCAGACCCGGCGGGCGATCAACGCCGCGACGCCGGACCAACCGGTGAGCATCCTGGCCCTGCTGGCCCGGATCTGCCTCAGCGGCCTGCGCCGGTTCCCGCAGCTCAACGCGCACGTCGATACCGAGGGGCAGCGGATCGTCCAGTCCCGGGGGGTGCACCTGGGCATCGCCGCGCAGACCGACCGGGGCCTGGTCGTCCCGGTGCTGCGCGACGCCCAACTGCTCACCACCCGGGAGCTGTCCGTGGCCCTCGCCGAGACCACCGCCGCGGCCCGGGCCGGCGCCCTGCCCCCGGCCCGCCTCACCGGCGGCACGTTCACCCTCAACAACTACGGGGTGTACGGGGTCGACGGCTCCACCCCGATCATCAACCATCCGGAGGCGGCGCTGCTCGGGGTGGGCCGGATCGTGGACAAGCCGTGGGTGGTCGACGGGCAGCTCGCCGTACGGAAGGTGACGCAGCTGAGCCTCACCTTCGACCACCGGGTCTGCGACGGCGCGGTGGCCGGGGGCTTCCTGCGGCACGTCGCCGACTGCGTCGAACAGCCTGCCCTGCTGGTGGCGAACGTCTGACCGCGCCGTTCCCGGCGCGCGCCGCCCTTCGGGTGCATCTCCTGCCGCCCCTGGCGACAAGAAGTGCACCCGAAGGCGTGGCGGGATCCGGGCGTGCGGTCCTTTTCGGCGAAAATGGGTGTCCGAGCCCCGGCCGGCGCACTGCGCCGACAATTCCGTCGATCTGTCACGGCGGAGAATATCGCGCGCGATCCGGCAAATAGTGGCCTCGCGGGTGCGATGAGGGAATTGTGCCCCCGATCGGGCGCAATCCTGGCCGAGCCGCCGGGGACAGCGGCGGCACCATTCCGTTTTCCGGCTCGGCGGCCGGGAAACCGGCGCCGTCGGCGGCCGTCCCGGTCGTCCGTGGCGGTGGCGTTCCGGGTGCGAGCCGCGCCCTCCACCGCCCGTCGTTCGCCGTCGGAGAGGAGAGCGCAGTGTCGTTCCAGGGAGTGCCTGTCAACGTCCGGGACCGTCGTCCCGCCGTCGCCGGAGCGCCGCTGCACTGTGACGCCACCGAATACGGGCTGCGCGGTGACGGGGTGACCAACGACCAACCAGCGCTGGCCGCGTTGGTGGACCGCCTCGGTGCGGGGTACGCCGCCGACGGACGGGCCCGGGTGATCTACTGCCCGCCCGGCATCTACTCCATCCGGGACGCGGGCACGGTGTGGCGCAGCGGGGTGTCGCTGATCGGGGCCGGACCGGGCGCGACCCGGTTCCTGCTGAGCAACGAGGGCAACCGCGTCGAGCCGACGCCGCTGGCCTTCTGGACCACGGTCCAGCACGGCGCCGACCGCGACCGGCACATCGCCGACTGCGCCTTCGCCGACTTCGAGATCGACGGCTCCGGCGTGAGCATGGCCGAGTACAACTACCTGGCCAAGGGGCTCGGCCTCCAGTACGTGGTGCGTGGGACGTTCCGGAACCTGTACATCCACCACACCGCCGCGACGGGGCTCGGCTGCGACTTCCTCCAGGACAGCCTGATCGAGGGGGTGGTGGTGGTCGGCTGCGGCCGGCTGGACAACGGCGAGGAGATGGGCGGCGCCGGGATCGGTGTCGGGATCGGCGGCTGGGGCACCGTGGAGCGGCTCACCATCGCCAACTGCACCACGCTGGGCAACGGCACCAATGGCATCTTCCTGGAGCTGCAGAAGCCCTACTGGCAGCCCCCGCGTGGCTACCGGATCATCGGCTGCCACAGCCAGGGCAACAGGTTCGGCATTTCCGACTGGGGCGCCGACGGGCTGGTCGTCTCCGCCTGCACCATGATCGGCAATCTGGAGGCCGGCTTCGACGTCTCCGCCGAGGGCACGTCCGGCATCGCCGGCCGGGGCGGTCTGCTGTCCGATTGCGTCATCGACGGCAACGTCCGCGACGGCGTCAGCATGGGCAACACCCCCGGCCCGTACACGATCCGGGGGAACCGGATCAGCGGGAACGGGGCGTACGGGTACCACGGGCACGATCTGGGCCACGGCTACCAGGGGGCGGCGATGGACGTGGTCATCGACAGCAACGACTTCTGGGGCAACGGCCTGGACGGCATCCGGTTCGACCGCCCGATGGCCGACGCCGTGCTGCTCAACAACCGGATCCGCAACAACGGCCGGCAGTGCGCCGACGAGTACCGGGGCAGCGGCGACTCCGTCCGCTACACCGACCGGTCGCTGGTCGACCGGGCGGCGGACTGGCCGCACGACGGGCACCGGGGCAAGGTGCTGCGGGTGGACAGGCGGGTCGCCGTGGTCGCTGCGAACGACGGCAACGAGCTCACCCTCGCCCCGGTCCGCCCCGACGCCTACAGCGGGTGGAGTGGCGACACCCCCCTGCCCGGCACCGCGTACGAGTTGTCGCCGGCGCCGCAGTGCCGGGCCGGGATCACGATCAACGCGCCGTTCGACTCCGCCACCGTCCGGGGCAACCGGATCTGGGACAACCACCACAGGCGTACGCAGACCCACGGGCTGTGGATCACCGAGCTGGGCAGTTGCGTCGCCTGCCGGGTGGAGGACAACGACCTGGCCGGCAACGCCGTGGCCCCCACCCGGCTGGACACCCCGCCGGTCGGCGGCCGCTGGGACCGCAACCACGGCGACCAGGACTGGGACTGCTGATCGCCGGTGGACGGTTTCCGGCCGGGTGCACGGCGGGGCGAACCGGTCGTCCGGGGTGACCCGGCCGAACCGTGACATCGGGTCCTGCCAGGTCGGCGGGAACACTTTCGGCCCGGTGCCGTCGAAACTGCCGAAAAATGCTTCACGTAATTCCGGGGAAGCTGCGTCGCGCCTCCCGTCGGGCCGTACAGAATGTGGCCAAGGGGAAATGGGAATGGGGTGCGAATATGAACGTGAGGCGGCGATCGACGCTATTTGCGGTAACCATCGCAGCCACCTCGCTGGTGCTCGGCGGGTGCACCGCCGAGCGGAAGACCGCCGGGGGAGCGGCGCCGCCACCCGCGGTCGAGCTGACGCCGGCCGACCGGGCCCGGGACGTCCCGCTCAGCGCCGAGGTCGGCACCAGCGTGACGAACGGGAAGGTCAGCGCCGTCCGGCTCACCGACGACAAGGGGCGGCAGCTGGGCGGCGAGCCCCGGGAGGACGGGTCGAGCTGGGTGCCCAGCGCGCCCCTGGCGAACGGGCGGACGTACACCGCCGAGGTGACGGTGACCGGGGACCAGGGGCGGACCTCCACCCGGAAGACAACCTTCACCACGGCGTCGAAGCCGACGAAGCCGGCGATCACCAGCACTCTCTACTTCGCGGGCAACCAGACGTACGGCACCGCGATGCCGGTGACGGTGGCGTTCGAGCCGGCCGTGCCGAAGGAGGCGCGGGCGGCGGTACAGAAGCGGCTGTTCGTCAAGACGGATCCGCCGCAGCCGGGCACCTGGTCGTGGCTGGAGGACGGCAGTCAGGTGTACTACCGGGCACCCGACTTCTGGCGGCCGGGCACCGCGATCAGCGTCCGGGCGGCGCTCGACGGGCTGCCGATCGGCAAGGAGCGGATGGGCGACGCCGACCGCAGGGCCACCTCGAAGATCGGGCGGCAGGTCGCCGTCGACATCGACAACGCCACGAAGCAGATGTCGGTGTTCCGGGACGGCAAGCTGGTCCGCCGGATCCCGGTCAGCCTCGGCAAGCCGAGCACGCCCAGCTCCAGCGGCAAAATGGTGATCATGGAGAAGCACGAGCGGACGACGTTCGACACCCGCGGCGAGCCCGACGGCGGGTACGTGGTCGACGTCGACGACGCGCAGCGGATCACCTGGGGCGGTGAGTTCATCCACTCGGCGCCGTGGTCCGAGGGCGACCAGGGCTACACCAACGTCTCCCATGGCTGCGCCAACGTCTCCGCCACGGCGGCCGACTGGCTGATGGGGATCACCCAGGTCGGCGACCTGGTGACCGTCAAGGGTACCGAGGTGCCGCTGCAGGCCGGCAACGGCTGGACGGCCTGGAACGTCGGCTGGGACGAGTTCGCCAAGGGCAGCGCGTTGCCCGTACCGGCCGGGCTGCGGCCCAGCCCGCACATGGCGCCGCCGCACCCCGGCGCGGTGGCCGGCGGCAGCTCGCCCGCACCGGCCCCCTCGGCCAGCGGCGGCTGAACACGGGAGGAACGACCGCCGGACCGGTCCGTCACCGCACGGTGGCGGACCGGTCGCCGTCCTCACCGGCTGCGCCCCGTCGTCGCCCACCTCGCCCGCGGGACGCCCCGGTCGGCCCTCAGCCCAGTGGCACCCGGGCCACGCCCGAGCCGACCAGGCTGCCGAGCCAGAGTCGGTCGCCGTGCTGACGTACGCCGGTGATCATCCAGTAGGCGCCGCGCGGGCCGTGCAGGGTCCGCAGCACCGTGCCCGCGCCGTCGACCAGCGCGACCAGCCCGTAGCGGCGCGGCTGTGGCCGGACCGCGTCGGGCAGCAGCGCGACCAACTGCCGCAGCCGGGGGTGCGGCAGCAACCGCTCCACGGCCGGCAGCCGGGGGCTGGGCAGGGCGATCCAGTACGTCCCGTCGCCGACCGCGGACAGGTTGTCCGGGTACGCCGGCAGGTCCGTCAGCACGGTGGCCGCCCCGCCGGGCAGGTCGACCCGCAGCAGGCGGTGGGTGGTCGTCTCCACCAGGAGCAGCGCGGACTCGTCCGGGGTGAGCGCGATCCCGTTGGGGAAGTAGAAGCCACTCGCCACCACCTCGGTGCGCCCGGTGCCCGGGGCGTACGCCAGCACCCGCCCGTTGGGCCGGTGTTCGAGCAGGTCGTGCTTCCAGTGCGAGAGTGGGAACCGGTCGGAGGAGTCGGTGAAGTAGATCGTGCCGTCCCGCGCGACGGTGGCGTTGTTCGCCAGGTGCACCGGCGGGGCGGTGCCCGTCAGCTCCCGTACCGCCCCGTCCGGGGTCACCCGCAGCAGCCCCCGGTAGGCGTCGCAGACGACGAGGCTGCCGTCGCGCGGGTCGACTTCGATGCCGAGCGGCCGGCCGCCGGTCTCGGTCAGCAGTTGGGAACGGGTGCCCTCGGGTGCGTCCGCCGGCCACCACCAGAGCCGGCCGTCCTCGTCGCCGCTGACCACCCGGCCGTCCGGGTCGACCACGACGTCCTCGGGGCCATGCGCGCCCTCGGCCAGCGGCAGCAGCTCCGCGTCGTCGAGCCGCAGGTCGGTCGCCGCCCACGGCCCGTTCAACGGGGGCGGCACGGTGGCCGGCTCGCGGACGGGCCGGATGGGTCGGGGCGCGCGCGGGCGGGGAACGACCATCGGGTCATTGTCACCCGCCGCGCTCCGCCGGCCCGGTCCCCGCCACGCGTGTCGCACCGGCCCGCCCGCACCCCGACGGCCGCCGGGACCATGCCCGGGTCACCCGCCGGCCGGACCGGGTCGGCCTGGGTTCGCCGGTGCCACCGGGGATGCCCGGCGTTGCCGCAGCTCCTGCTCAGGGTGGACCCGGAGTGACTCGGGGTCAGACCCTGGGTGTACCCGGAGTCACTCCTCGGCAGGGCGGAATTGTCGGGGGGTGGGGCTAGATTCGTGGTCATGGAGCAGCGCAGCGATCGATTCCACGTGCAGGTCAGCGTGGGCGACCACGCGGTGGAGATGCGGGCGACCGGCGAGGTCGACATCGCCACCGTCGGCCTGCTGCGCGCTGCGCTGTGGGCCGCCCCGGCCCGGCCGGTGCTGCGGCTCGACATCTCGGGCGTCCGGCTGCTCTCCGCGGCCGGGGTCCGGGCACTGGTCGCCGCGCACCGACGGGTCCGCGCCCGTGGCGGCGAGCTGGTGCTCGTCGACCCGGCGCCGATGGTCGCCCGGGTGCTGCACGTCACCGGCCTGGACCGCGTCATCCCTGTCCGCGACGGCGCCGCTGCCTCGACTGCCGTTGCCTCGACTGCGGCTGCCTCGACCGTGGCAGCGCCGCGTGTGCTGGCGCCGCTCGCCCCCGCCCTGGTGGGGGAGTCGTCGGCGCGACCGGTTCCGGCGGTGACCCCGCCGGAACCCGCCGTGCTCGGGTCGCTGGCCCGCGCCCTGGGGTCGCTCGTGCCCGTGGCGGAGGCGTCCTCCGCACCCATGCTGGCCTGCGTCTGACGGCCTGCCGCCGGGCGGGGCCGCCGGCAGCGGCCGACGACCCCACCCGGGTCAGCGGACGCCGAGCAGGTCGACGACGAACACCAGGGTCTCGCCGGGCTTGATGAGGCCGCCGGCACCCTGGTTGCCGTACCCGAGGTGCGGCGGAATGGTGAGCTTGCGCCGGCCGCCGACCCGCATGCCGACCACGCCCTGATCCCAGCCGGCGATGACCCTCCCGCCGCCCAGCGGGAACTCGAACGCCTCGCCGTGGTTCCAGGACGCGTCGAACTCGCGACCGGTGGAGTGGGCCACCCCCACGTAGTGCACGGTGGCCCGCTGACCGGGCTGGGCCTCCGGGCCATCGCCGACCGTGAGGTCCTCGATGACGAGATCGGCGGGCGGCGCGCCCTCGATCGGGCCAACCTGGGGCTTGTCCATGTCGTACGCCTCCTGCTCGGTGCTGCGGTTAACTGCGGTCGCCGTCGATCCTGCCGGATCGTGATCCGCCGATGTCCGGCGGTCCCGCGCCCGGCGGTCCCGGCGCGGCCCGACAAGCGGCGGCGGGCGCCACCGGGAAGGTGGCGCCCGCCGGGCCGTGCTCGTCCGACTAGATCAGCCAGGGGAACCGCTGGACGATGGGCAGCCGCTTCCAGGCCCGGCCGAGCCCGAGGGTGTCGCCCGCGTCGAGCAGGGCGAGGACCACCAGGACCGCGGCGTAGATGAGGTGGTCGTCCATGAAGGGGTTGTTCTCGGGGGGCAGGACGGCCGTCCACATCATCACCAGCAGCAGGCCACCGGCGATGGCGGCGATCCGCATCCCGATGCCGAGGATCAGGGCCACGCCGATGGCGGCCAGGCCGGCCATGAACAGCCAGTCCGCCCAGGCCGCGCCGGCGATCTCGGTGTAGAGCCCCTTGAACGGGCCGGCAGTGCCGAAGGCCAGGAAGCCCTTGGTGGGGCTGCCCCCCTCGATCCAGGCGTTCTTCGCCTCGGTCCCGTGGCCGAGGCCGAACATCTTGTCCAAAAAGGCCCAGAGGAAGGTCCAGCCCAGGGCGATCCGAATTCCGGCCAGGATGTACCGGGTGGCCCTCTGGCGGGTGGTCTCGCCCGATGGAGCGAGGGTGTTGGCGGTGTTCCGCTCGATCGTCGTGGCCATGGTGTCCACGTCCCTTCCTGTGCCTCGCACCGCGTTCCCGGTGGCAGTTCCATTGGACATCGTCACCGGCGTCCCGGTCAGGGCCGATGGGTCCGCTTCCGACCGGGACCTTCGACCCTGATCCACTCGTCCCGTCGGCCGTCCCGGCCGGACATTTCCCCCGTCGGCCTCGTCCGACCGTAGTCGATGATCACGCAACCGCAACCGATGGGACCGGGGACCGGTGATCGCGTGGGCCCGGAGACGCCTCCGGCCGGCGCCACACCGGCACGGGTAGCCGACACCCCTTTCACTCCCGCACCCGAGCGCCCGACCCGCACTATCCGACCGGTACCTCGGCCGTCTCGGGGGCCAGCCGGGCCACCGGCACGCCCTCCCGGGCGGCCCACCCGACGGCGTGCCGGACGTCGGCCACGGGCAGGGGTCGCCGGGCCGTCACGGTGACCGCCGCGTGCACCGCGAACGCGACGAACGGGTACGACTGGACCAGGTCGCCGACCGCCTCGTGCACCTGGCCGGCCACCGTCACCGCCTGCTCCTCGGTCAGCGCCGGCAGGAACAACAGGTACTCCTGGTCCGACAGGCGTACGGCCCGGTCCACCGGGCGCAGCGGCGCGGTCACCGCCCCGATCACCGCCTGCGCCTCGCGGGCCGCGCTGCGCCGGCCGAAGCGCTCCGGCGCGCCAGCCGGCTCGTCCACCCGGACGCCGATCAGCGCCACCGGCAGGGTGCCCGACGCGGTGATCCCGTCCGCGCCCGTCCACCGCCGCATCCCCGACTCGTCGAGCAGCGGCGCGGCGGCCTCGGCGGCCCCCGCCTCGGCACCCCGGCCGCGGTCACCCGACCCCGACCCGGTCGCCCAGCGGTCCCGGGCCGCCCCCTCGGCGCGGGAGAACATCAGCCGCAGCGCCGCCTCGCCGCGTGCCTCGCCGGGCGTCGCGGGCAGATCACGCACCCGGGCCAGCACGTCGTCCACGGTTGCGCGGACCGCGTCGGGAAGCCGGTCGGCGAGCCGCTCGCGCAGCCGCAGGACCTCGTGCAACGCCTCGTCGCGGCGGAACCCCCACCGGCCGTCGAAGAGCCGGCCGGCCTCCAGCGTGGCCGCCGGCTCCACCTCCGCCCGGTCGTACGCGACCAGCGTCGCGCCGAACCGGGGGGTCAGCGCGAGCACGCTCCACTCCCGCGCCAGGTCCTCGGTCTCCTCCAGGGCCACCCCGTACGCGCCGTCGGGGAGCCCCGAAGGAGGCTGCCCGACCACGCCCACCACCGTCACCGCCGCCGAGGCGGCGATCCGCTCGTAGACCGCCCGTTCCCGCTCGAAGTACGGCATCCGTTGGAAGAGCGCGACGACCACCAGCGGCCCGTCCTCGGCGATGGCCAGGGCGGCACTCTCGATGGCGTGGGAGACGGCGACGAGGCTGCGCTTGGTCATGAGTTCCGGGGGCCGTCCACTGTGCAGCACCCGCTGAGCCTAGAGACCCAGAGAATCAAGCGCTTCCGCCGGCCCCGCCCAGCCGGCGCGGCGGCGAGGAGCGTCCGGGCAGCCTGCCCGGGCCGACCGGCGGCCGGGCGCGGGCCGCACCGGCGAGGTGGGATCCATGATCGACGGCCTAGACTCGGCCGGTTGACGGCCCGACGGATGGACAAGGCGGATGACGAGCACCGGTAGTGAAGACGGCTCCCTGCTGCGCCCCGTCGCGGCGTCGACCGGCCGTGGTCCGGCCCTCGCCCGGGGCGGCCAGGTGGTGTACGCAGCCCGGCGGCTCGGCGAGCTGCTGCACGGCCGTCCACCTGGGGTCACCGGTCACCAGTGGAGCTCGGCCGGCCGGGAGTGCCTCGACCACGTGGTCTGCGCCGCCCCTTCGGGCCGACCGCTGTTCGCCGTCGAGGTCGGCCCGCCGGTGCCGCCCGGGTCGGCGGCCCAGCGCGCCGAACGGATGAAGGACGCCGTGTGCGCGGCGGTCGGCCTGGGGGTGCTGCGGATCGCCTCGCCCACCCTGCGCGCCGCCGACCACGGCCGGCGGATCGTCGAGTACGTCATCGACGCGCGCACGTACGCCGACGCCGTCCGGCCGGACCCGGGGCACCCCGAGCCCGGGGACGCCACGCCGGTCGCCTTCCGGGACATCGTCGGCCGGTTGCCGGACGGGCGCAGCGGGCACGTCAACGACCTCGGTGCCCTGGCCCGGGCGGCAGCCGTCGAGGCCTACGTCTCCCGTCGGCTGGTCGACCCGATCGTCCGGGGCCTGCACGTGCGCTGGGCGGACGGCCCGGCCGAGGGCTGGAGCTGGGTCGAGGTGCGGCCCGGCCGGTGCCTGGTGGAACGGGTGCGGGTGTGGGAGCACCGCCTCTCCTGCGGGATAGACCCGGGGCGGCTCGCCGAGGACCTCGCCGCCGTGGCGGTGGGTGAGCGGCTGCGTGGCCTCGACGGCGGCGAGCCGGAGCTGGTCGCCCGCGAGCAGTTCGACGGGGACATCCGCCGGCTGCGGGCGCGCCGTGACGAAATGCGGAACGGCTTTGGATTCGACCACCTCTGCGCGGACTGACGTCCCCTGGAACGGGGCCGTCGACCGGTCGCTCCCGCAGAATTCCCATATCCGGTTGAACCTCGCGCCACGGCACGTACTCCGGCGGGAATGGGCAGGATCTTCCTCCGCCGAGCCTGCCGGCGCGGACGACGGTGCGGAAAGAGCACCATCGACCATCGACATGCGCCCGCACGTCGTAGCGACCCTCGCCGGCGTCTCACCAGAATTGATCGGTCCGACGGGGCCACGTGGCGGCTACCGGATCGAGAGGTAAGCAATTCGACGTGAAGGCCCACACGGGCTCGCCGTCATCCGGTATCGCGCGGAGCAGGCGGCTGCTGGCCGTTGTCGGCACGCTCGCGGTCTTCGGCGGAATCGGCAACAAGGGCGGTCAGCGCGGCGGGGACAACGGCGGTGGCCAGAACGGAGGCGGGGACGGACTGCCGCAGCCCCGCACCGCCCGGTGCGTGGTCCGGGCCGCATCCCGATGGCGGAGCGGGTCAACCGGGCACCCGCCTTCGACGTCGTGCGGATACAGGTCAACCCAACTCGCGCGGCGACGTCGCGACCGTCGGCAGATCCGGGGTCGCCCGGGGGCCGATCACCCCTGGGCGACCCCGTCGCGCGGTTCGAGCACCGGCGGCCTGCGAGGCTGGACCGGTGGACGTGGGACGCGGGGCGGCGCGCAGTGGCCGTCATCTCGGCGGACCGGCACGGCAGGAAGAGTGGACGCCGGTCGGCGCGTGGGTGGGCCGTCACCTCGGGCGGGTGTGTCGGGTGCACCGGACGCCGGTGCCGTGCCGGCCCGGCCCGGTCCGTGCGCCGTTCACCGACGTGTCGACGGGCGCCCCGGAACACCGGGTGTGCCGGGCCCGGCCCGCCCGCGGCTCCGTCGAGTGCGCCGACCGGCAAGTAGCTGACCGGCCCGGTCGTGGGACGGCCCGCACCGGCACCGGCCTATGTCGGCCGGCGCCGTGGGAACTGCAACCGGAAAGGGGCCAGCGGGTGCCGGCCTCCACGGCGCGACCCGGGAACCCCCGGATCGCGGCACCGCCGCCGGATCAGCGGTTTTTGTAGGCCTCGACGACCGACACCGGGATGCGCCCGCGGTCGGAAATCTCGTGGCCGTTGTTGGCGGCCCATTCCCGGATGGCCCGGTTCTGCTCGCGGTCCATTCCGGAGACCGGGGCCCGTCCCGGGCGGCGGGCGGCCCGGCCGGTCTCGACCGGACCCCGACCGATGCGCCGGCCGGCGTTGATGTAGGGATCGAGTGCTTTGCGCAGGGTGCCGGCGTTCTCGTCGGAGACATCGATGGTGTACGCCACGCCGTCCAGGCTGAACTCGACGGTCCGATCCGCCTTCCCGCCGTCGAGGTCATCAGTCAGAACGGTGATTACTTTCCGAGCCATCGCCAATTACTCCTTGTGTGGGGCGGGGTGTGCTAAGAGTTTGACGTATCAACTGGCAATTCCGCAAGAATATGCCCGGTTCTGCAATCGGCGAGTCGAGTTACGCGGGATGGAATCCCGCTCGGCCGGTGGAATTTGCCGGTGCCGCTCAAGCGGTTGAGCAGGCCAGGGGCACCGCGGGGTGGCCACCCGATTCGCCTCCGACACCCATGGCAGGCGCCACGATGTTGTCGTCATCCGCCACGCCTTCCCTTCGGCGGCGGCGGTTTCCCGAAGATCGCGCCGGCCCCGGCTCCGGCCGCGATCAGGCGCGGCGATTGCCGTCGCTCCTCGTCGGACGCTCCCGGCCGGCGAGGGAGACCCGCCCCCGGGCCCTGCGCCGGGCCGCCTCCGATCGACCGCTGGAGTGGCCTGAATCACGCTTCGGAACAAGGGGCGCGCTCTGTTACTTGAGTGAGTCAGGCTCAACCCAACGCGATAGCAGGTGTTCGATGGCAACTCTTCCGGTACTTCCACTGACCGACGCCGTCCTGCTGCCAGGCATGGTCATTCCGGTGACCCTCGACCCGACCACCCAGGCCGCCGTCGACGCGGCCCGCGCCACCGGCGACGAGCAACTCCTCGCCGTGCCCCGTGTCGACGGCGAGTACGGCCCCGTCGGCACGGTCGCCACCATCGAGAAGGTGGGCCGACTGCCCAGCGGCGAGCCGGCCGCCGTGATCCGGGGGTTGTCCCGGGCACGGATCGGCTCCGGCGTCCCCGGGCCCGGCGCCGCCCTCTGGGTCGAGGCCACCGAACTGTCCGAACCCGTCCCCACCGGCCGGGCCCGGGACCTCGCCCGCGAGTACCGCGCCCTGATGACGTCCGTGCTCCAGCAGCGCGGCGCGTGGCAGGTCATCGACGCCATGGAGCGGATGACCGACCTCTCCGAGCTGGCCGACGCGGCCGGCTACGCGCCCTGGCTCACGCTGGCGCAGAAGACCGAACTGCTCGCCGCTCCGGACGTCACCGCCCGGCTGGAGCTTCTCGTCGGCTGGGTGAAGGACCACCTGGCCGAGCAGGAGGTCACCGAGCAGATCAACAGCGACGTCCGCGAGGGGCTGGAGAAGTCCCAGCGCGAGTTCCTGCTCCGCCAGCAGCTCGCCGCCATCCGCAAGGAGCTCGGCGAGGACGAGCCGGACGGCTCCGCCGACTACCGGGCCCGGGTCGAGTCCGCCGAACTGCCCGAGAAGGTCCGCGAGGCGGCGCTGCGCGAGGTCGGCAAGCTGGAGCGGGCCAGCGACGCCTCCCCGGAGGCGGGTTGGATCCGCACCTGGCTGGACACGGTGCTGGAGATGCCGTGGACCACGCGTACCGAGGACAACACCGACCTGGCCGCGGCCCGGGCCGTGCTCGACGCCGACCACGCCGGCCTGGCCGACGTGAAGGACCGCATCCTGGAGTACCTCGCGGTGCGCAACCGCCGGGCCGAGCGCAACCTCGGCGTGGTCGGCGGGCGTGGCTCCGGCGCGGTGCTCGCCCTCGCCGGCCCTCCCGGCGTCGGCAAGACCAGCCTCGGCGAGTCCGTCGCCCGGGCGCTCGGCCGCAACTTCGTCCGGGTCTCCCTCGGCGGCGTCCGCGACGAGGCGGAGATCCGGGGCCACCGCCGCACGTACGTCGGCGCGCTGCCCGGCCGGATCGTCCGTGCGCTGCGCGAGGCCGGCTCGATGAACCCGGTCGTGCTCCTCGACGAGGTCGACAAGCTCGCGGTCGGCTACGCCGGCGACCCGGCCGCCGCCCTGCTGGAGGTGCTCGACCTGGCGCAGAACCACACCTTCCGCGACCACTACCTGGAGGTCGACCTCGACCTGTCCGACGTGCTGTTCCTGGCCACCGCCAACGTGGTGGAGACCATCCCGGGCCCGCTGCTGGACCGGATGGAGCTGGTCACCCTGGACGGCTACACCGAGGACGAGAAGGTCGCCATCGCCCGTGACCACCTGCTGCCGCGGCAGCGGGAGCGGGCCGGCCTGACCGCCGAGGAGGTCACCGTCGCCGACGACGCGCTCGCCCGGATCGCGGGGGAGCACACCCGGGAGGCCGGCGTCCGGCAGTTGGAGCGGGCGCTGGCGAAGATCCTGCGCAAGGTCGCGGTCGCCCTGGCGACCGACCCGACGCCCGTCCGGGTGGACACCGGCAACCTGGCCCGCTACCTCGGCCGGCCCAGGTTCACCCCCGAGTCGGCGGAGCGGACGGCGGTGCCCGGCGTGTCCACCGGCCTCGCGGTCACCGGTGCGGGCGGGGACGTGCTCTTCATCGAGGCCACCAGCATGGAGGGTGAGCCGGGGCTGACCCTCACCGGCCAGCTCGGCGACGTGATGAAGGAGTCCGCGCACATCGCGCTGTCGTACCTGCGCTCCAACGGGCGCCGGCTCGGCATCGACCCGAACGCCCTCGCCGGGCGGCGGATCCACCTGCACGTTCCGGCGGGCGCGGTGCCCAAGGACGGGCCGAGCGCCGGAATCACGATGGTGACGGCGCTGGCCTCGCTGGTGACCGGCCGGCCGGTGCGGCCCGAGTTCGGGATGACCGGCGAGGTGACGCTCTCCGGCCGGGTGCTGCCCATCGGCGGGGTGAAGCAGAAGCTGCTCGCCGCGCACCGGGCCGGCCTGACCGAGGTGATCATCCCGGCCCGTAACGAGCCGGACCTGGACGACCTGCCCACCGAGGTACGGGAGGCGCTGACCGTGCACACCCTCGCCGACGTCGTCGACGTGCTCGCCCTGGCGCTGCGCCCGGCCGACGCCGGCACCCTCACCGGCCCCACCCTGACGGCCGCCTGAGGGCGAACAGAGGTCCCCTGTCATCGCTGCACGCAGGCGGGGGACCTCTGTCGACGCGCGCCCGGCCAAGGCCCCCGCCCCGGCGCTGCCTCAACCCCGTCCCGCGCTGCCCGGGCCTCGTGTCCGGCGGGCCGGGCCTCGTTCCCGGCGGGCCGGGGCCAAGGTCGGGGCGGGCCGTTTCACGACCCGTCGGACGCGCTCCCGCGTCGCGACGCAGGCGCCGGGCAGCCGCCGGTCGGGCTGAGCCGGGCCAGCAGCGCGGCGGTGATCTCGCCGAGCTGCGCCACCTGCGTCGGGGTGAGCGCGTCGAAGACCAGCGACCGGACGAGGGCCACGTGCGCGGGCGCGCTCGCCGCCAGGTGGGCGTAGCCGGCGTCGGTGAGCACCGCGACGGAGCCCCGGCCGTCGTCGTCGGCCCGCTCGCGGCGGACCCAGCCCTGGCGCTCCAGCCGGCCGACGAGGTGGGACAGCCGGGACTGCGAGCCGTTGACCAGGGCTGCCAGCTCACTCATCCGGCGGGACCGGCCAGGGGTCTCCGACAGCAGCGCCAGCACCCCGTAGCCGAAGTGGGTCAGGTCCGCGTCGCGCTGCAACTGCCCGTCGAGTTCGGCCGGCAGCAGGGTGAGCACGGCGAGCATCCGCTGCCAGACCTCCTGCTCGCCGTCGCTCAGCCAGCGGGTGGGTTCCATCGCCCCAGCGTACCGATACTTGACGCTTCAAGTACCCGACCGTACGGTGATGCTTGAAACGTCAAGTAAATTACCCGCCCGGCTGGGCGGCAGCCCTTCGGAGGCACCCTCGTGAACGTCGTCCTGTGGATCCTGCAGATCCTGCTCGCGCTGGTCTTCGCCGTGGGCGGGCTGACCAAGGTGGCCCAACCCAAGGCGAAGCTGCGCGAGCAGATGGGCTGGGTGGAGGGGGTGCCCGAGCCCGCCGTGAAGGCGCTCGGCGCACTCGAGGTGCTCGCCGCCGTCGGCCTGATCCTGCCGGCCGTCACCGGCATCGCCACCGTGCTGACCCCGCTGGCCGCCGTGGGCGCGGCGATCGTGATGGCCGGCGCCGTCGTCGTGCACGCCCGGGCCAAGGAGTACCCGGGCGCGGCGTTCACCGCCGTGCTGCTGGTCGCGGCGCTCGTCGTCGCCTGGGGCAGGTTCGGCTCGTACGCGTTCTGACCTGACCCGGCCGACCCGCGCCGCCGCGGATCAACTCGGCGTCGGTGACCTGGCGGTGCCCCGGAACGCGGGGGCCGTGATCGTCACCGACGCCGAATCGATCAAGAGGTCAGGGACGGTCGCGGTCGCGGCGTACCGTCGTCTTGCGGCCCTTGATGGTGCTGCCGCGCAGCGCGGCGATCACCTCGTCGACCGCCCCGTTCGGGACCTCCACCAGCGAGAACCGGTCGGCGATCTCGATCGAGCCGATGTCCCGGCCGCTCACCCGCGTCTCTCCGGTGATCGCCCCCACCAGGTCCTGCGGGCGCACCCCGGCGCGTCGGCCCAGCCCGATGAACACCTGCGTGGCGTCCCCCGACCGGGGGCGGGCCGGACGGCGGTCGCCGCCGCCCCGGCCCTCGTACCCCGGCCGGGTCTCCCGCTGCGGACGGACCGCGACCTGGGGGATCTCCTCCTCGTCGTCGTCCGAGCCCGGCGAGGCGGCCTCGTGGGCCAGCTTCACCGCGGCGAGGGCGACCTCCATCAGGTCGAACTCGTCCGACAGCGACTCCACGATCACCCGGAACGGATCCAGGTCGTCCTCCAGCAGCGACTCCCGCAGCGCCGCCTGGGTCAGCTCCAGCCGCCGAGTGCGCAGGTCGGCCGCCGTGGGGATCTTGTCGATCGCGATCCGCTGCCCGGTCACCCGCTCGATGGTCTTGAGCATCCGGTGCTCGCGCGGCTCGGCGAGGGTGATCGCCACGCCCTCGCGGCCCGCCCGGCCGACCCGGCCGATCCGGTGCACGTACGACTCCGGGGCCGACGGCACGTCGTAGTTGACCACGTGGGTGAGCTGCTCGACGTCCAGGCCCCGGGCCGCCACGTCGGTGGCCACCAGCAGGTCGGCGGTGCCGGCGCGCAGCCGTCCCATCACCCGGTCCCGCTGCTCCTGGCTCATCCCGCCGTGCAGCGCCTCGGCCCGGTAGCCCCGGCCGTTCATCGTCTCGGTGAGCCGGTCCACCTCCTCGCGGCTGCGGCAGAACACGATCGCCGCGGTCGGCGACTCCACGTCCAGCACCCGGCCCAGCGCCGCCGGCTTGTGTGCCCGCGCCACGATGTACGCGCTCTGCCGCACCAGGGGCGCCTCGCCGGCCACCTGCTGCTCCCGGCCGATCTGGATGCGCACCGGGTCGGTCAGGTGCTGGCGGGCCATCCCGTCGATGCGCGACGGCATGGTCGCCGAGAACAGCACCGTCTGCCGCTGCGCCGGGGCGTGCTCCAGGATTGCCTCGATGTCCTCGGCGAAGCCCATGTCGAGCATCTCGTCGGCCTCGTCGAGCACCACCGTGGCCAGCTCGCCCAGCCGCAGGGTGCCCCGGGCGATGTGGTCCAGCGCCCGCCCCGGGGTGGCCACCACCACGTCCACGCCCAGGTCCAGGGCGCGTAGCTGCCGGCCGATCGGCTGCCCACCGTAGATCGGCAGCACCCGGGTGCCCAGGTCCTTGCCGTACCGGTGGAACGCCTCGGAGACCTGCACCGCCAGCTCCCGGGTGGGCACCAGCACCAGCGCCACCGGTTCGCCGCCGGGGCGCCGGTCAGGCAGGTGGTGCAGCAGCGGCAGGGCGAACGCGGCGGTCTTGCCCGTGCCGGTGGCCGCCTGGCCCAGCAGGTCCCGACCGGCCAGCAGGGGAGGGATGGCCTCCCGCTGGATCGGGGTCGGCTCCTCGTAGCCGAGGGCGGAGAGGGCGCCGAGCAGTTCGGCGCGCAACCCGAGGTCGGTGAAGGCGGTCGCCTCGTCGGTGCTGGCGGGGGCGGCGGGGACGATCGGTGTCGGTGCGGAACTCATGCCATAAGCCTTTCATCACCCCTCGAGGCGCGCTCGGGCGACCGGCACAACCGGCTTCCTCGGGCCTGTGTCGTGGGCGACGGCCGGCGGTGTGCTGCGACCAGCCCGCTGGCAGCGGCCTCGTCCTTGCCGCCGAGAGGCAACTGAATCGGTTAACAATCATTGATCCTCAGCCACGGATAAATGGCGTCGGTTTCTGGGGCTGGAAGCTTTTGATCATCAGGCGGGTCGAGTGGGTTGGTCACCCTCGAAGCCGGAGCGGCCCATCGACGATGTGGCCCAGAGGGTCGCTCAGCGA
Source organism: Micromonospora sp. CA-111912 (assembly GCF_050948415.1). NCBI lineage: Bacteria > Bacillati > Actinomycetota > Actinomycetes > Micromonosporales > Micromonosporaceae > Micromonospora > Micromonospora sp. CA-111912. The sequence goes on along the minus strand of NZ_CP192007.1, from coordinate 3,888,452 downwards.
CCGTGCCGAAGGTGGCGAAATCGCACCCTCGGTTCACACTCTTGCAACTGAACCGGTTCAGTGCTTTGATGGGCCCATCGGGCAACCAGAACCATCGATGTCTTGCTTCCGGGTCGGGCTCGGCCGCGTATCGCTCCTCCCTCGGCGCAACGATCCCCTGCCGCCTGGCCCGGGCGGTCGCGGCCGGCCCCGGCCCCAGGGGATCCCCTCCCTGTGGTCATCGCCCGAAGCGGCCCGGGCTGGCCGCGACAAGTTCACGTCCCCCGAATGGTTTAGGAGTTCAGCATGCCCAGGAAGAAATTCCCAGCACTGTCCGTAGGCCTGCTCCTCGGCGTTCTGCTGGCCGCGATCGGCGTGTTCGTTGTGGGCCCCGGCGCGCAGGCGGCGGCGTCGCCGTTCGTCCAGCGGTGCGGTATCCGTTTCTGTCTGGACGGCAAGGCGTTCTACTTCGCCGGGACGAACACGTACGACCTGTTCACCTACGGCAGCGGATCGGGTGACACCGAGACCCAGTACATGGACAAGGCCCGCATCGACGGCCAGTTCGCCCGGATGAGCGCGGATCGGGTCACGGTGGCGCGGACCTGGCTGTTCAGCATGGAGAGCTGGCACGGGTTCGAGACGGCCGAGGGCGTCTACAACGAGCAGCAGTTCGCGCTCTTCGACTACGTCATCCAGTCGGCGAAGGCACACAACATCCGGCTCGTTCCGGTCTTCGAGAACTACTGGGAGGCATACGGCGGCATCGACCGTCGCCTCCAGTGGGAGGGCCTGTCCGGCGGCCACCCCGGACGCGGTCAGTTCTTCAACAAGTCCAAGTGCCCCGGCTGCTTCACCTCGTACAAGAACTACGTCAGCCACGTCCTGAACCGCGTCAACCACTACAGCGGCGTCAGGTACAAGGACGAACCGACGGTCATGGCCTGGGAGTTGATGAACGAGCCTCGCTACCAGGACCAGACCCCGAACGAGAACACCACGGGCACCACCCTGCGGGCCTGGGTCGACGAGATGGGCGCCTTCGTCAAGGGAATCGACCCCCACCATCTGCTCGGCACCGGCCTGGAGGCGCACGAGACGCGGTACGGGTTTGGCGGCGACGAGGGCAACCCGTTCGTGTACATCCACCAGTCTCCGTACATCGACTTCACCTCCGCCCATCCCTACCCGACCGAGCCGTGGGCCGACCTGGACCTCGCCGAGACCAAGGCGCTGGTCCGGCAGTGGATCTCAGACTCACACAACCTGCTCGGCAAGCCCTTCTTCATGGGCGAGTTCAATACGCACAACGTCGACCGGACCGCATGGTGGCGGGAACTCTTCGCCGACTTCGAGGCCGCCGGTGGCGACGGCAGCGCGTTCTGGTGGTACGCCGATCGCGAGATCGACGGCAAGTTCGGCGTCACCCAGGGCGATCCGGAGTTGGCCGTGTTCCGTGCCCACTCCGAGCGGATGATCGCAAAGAGCGGCGGCACAGTCCCCACGGTCGGGCCGACCGTGTCACCGACCAGCCCGAGCCCGACGGCTTCTCCGACGGTGTCCCCGACGACGCAGCCCACCTCGCCGCCCAGCGCGTGCACGGTGCGGTACGTGTTGTCCGACTGGGGCAACACCTTCAACGCCGACGTCACCATCCGCAACGGTGCCAACAGCGCGGTCAACGGTTGGGCGTTGACCTTCTCGTTCCCCGGTGCCCAGGCCATCAACAACACCTGGAACGGGGAGGCCACCCAGTCCGGGAAACAGGTCACCGTCCGAAACGCGTCGTGGAACCCCACGATCGCCGCCGGTGGCAGCGTCAACTTCGGCTTCTCCGCCACCTCGACTCCCGGGACCAACGGCGTCCCGACGGCCTTCAGCCTCAACGGCGTCGCCTGCGCCAAGAGCTGACATGTCCGGTGCGGGCGGCCTGACGGAGGCCCGCCCCAGCCACGGGTGTCCCCGGCCGAACCGGCCGGGGACACCTGGCGGTTCCCGCCGCCGGCTGCGGCAGCCTGGCCCGACCCGGGCCGGGCGGGCCCGCCTCCGCGCCCCGGGACGATTCGTGTGCGCGGGCCCTGCTCGGAGCCGCGGGACCAAACGCGAAACTCTCCGTTCTCGGGTGCGGTCCGGCTCCGTGGTCGGCGGAGGGGGCTGCGCGAACGGCTGTGTTCGGCGAAACTGGGACAAGGGCCTCTTCCTCTGGGAATCGAGGCCCGGTCGGACGGCCGGGGTGCCGCACCCACCCCGGCCGTCCGGCTCCACCTCGGTCAGCGGTTGAGTCGCAGGTGGCAAACTCGGCGGTCACCGGCGGCTCGGCGCCGCCGTGCGCCATCAGCCCGATCCGGGGGAGCGGCGTCGCCCGGGGCGGCGCAGCTGCTGCCAGGGGTCCAGGCGGTCCTCGTCGTTGGGCGGTGGTCCCGCCGTTAGGGGGATATAGGAAGATTGTTCGTTCTCGGCCCCACTTCTGACCATTACGGTGTGTATCAGGTCAACCCACACGGTGTCGTGCCGGAAGAGAGGACCCGACCATGCGAGTGCCCAGTCGACGCACCGGCCCCCAGCTCGGCCTGCCCGTCGCGTCCGCCACGCCGGCCCGGCGGGTGGCCCGGGGGGTGGCCCGCCGACCGGCCCCGCCCGCCACCCCGGACCTCGCCGCCTACCGGGCGGCCGTGGCGGAGCTGCTGATCGAGGTCGGTGCCCTGGCCGAACCCGAGTCGACGGGGGCCCGACAGGTGCTGCTCGACGAGCGCCTGCGGGAGCCGGCGATCGCCGCGGTGCTCGACGCCACCCCGCAGGGCATCATCGGCGCCCGGGAGACGCTGCTGCTGGAGATGGCCCGCTACCGGCCCAACCCGCGCAGCTCCGCCGCCGACCTCACCGCCCTGATCCGGATCTACCTGCTCTCCCGCATCGACGTGCTGTGGTGGCGCGACGCGCCCACCTTCATGACCGACGCGGAGGTGAACGCCAGCGCCGACCTGGTGGACCTGGAGTGGCTGCGCCGCCGCGACCTGCTCCGCTTCCGGTACCAGCAACAGCCGGGCACCCTCGTCGGCCGGGGCGTGCGGGCGGTGGGCCGCCGGTTACTGCCGGAGGCCCGGCCGCACACCGCCGGGCTGAAGTTCCGCCGGGCCCGGCGCGAGGTGATCGGCCTGCTCAACGACATCGGCCGCGAGTTCGACCGGATCACCCCGCCCGGCACCCCGCCGCTGTGGGTGACCAGCCTGGTCCGCAGCGCGGAGCACCAGCACCAGCTACGCCGCCTCGGCTACGCCGCGATGGTGCCCAGCGGGCACTGTCTCGGCTACGCGGTCGACGTGGAACTGGCCTGGTTCGAGCGGTTCGGCGCCCGGGACGCCCTGGCCGGGCTGCTGCTCGCCCGGCAGCGGGCCGGGGAGGTCAACGTGGTCGACGAGGGACAGGCCTGGCACCTGTGCCTCGCGCCCGCCGCCGGGCTGCGGTTCCGCCGGTCGTACGAGGCCGAGATGGGGGTCTGAGCCGTGTGTGGCATCGCGTTGAGCATCGGCCCGGAGGCCGACCCGGCCACCTTCCGCCGGATGCTGGCAGTTCTCGCCCCGCGCGGCGAGGTGACCGAGACCCGCCGGGAGGCCGGGCTGCTCGCCGGCACCCGCCGGCTGCGGATCGTCGACCGGGACCGGGCCGTGCAGCCCTGGGTCTCCGCCGACGGGCGGTTCCTGCTCTGCCACAACGGCGAGATCTTCAACCACCACGAGCTGCGCGCGGAGCTGACGCGACTCGGCCACCCGTTCCGCACTGAGAGCGACACCGAGGTGCTGCTCGCCGCGTTCCTGGCCTGGGGCGAGGACGCGGTGCGGCGGCTGCGCGGCGAGTACGCGTTCGTCGTCGTCGAGCGGAGCACCGGGCGGGCCTACCTGGCCCGTGACCCGATCGGGGTCAAGCCGCTGTACTGGTCCCGGGTGCCCGGCTGCCTGCACCTGGCCAGCGAGGTCAAGGCGCTGGTCGGGCACGGCGCGCCGGTGTGCGAGGTGCCCCCGGGGCAGCACGGCTGGGCCGAGCCGGATGGCGACGTCCGGCTGCGCCCGTACGTCGACCTGCTGACCCTCGGCGAGGGGCTGCCGATGGTGGACGACCCGGACGAGGCCGCCCTGCTCGTCCGTGCCGCCCTCACCGACAGCATCCGGATGCGGGTGGACACCGACCTGCCCCTCGGCGTGGTGCTCTCCGGCGGGCTGGACAGCTCCCTGGCCCTGGTGCACGCCCACCAGATGCACCCGAACTGCGTGGCGATCACCGTCGGCGTGCCGGAGAGCCCGGACGTGGCGTACGCCCGGCGGCTCGCCGCCGACCTGGGGGTGCCGCACGAGGTGGTCGAGCTGCGCCCCCGTGACGTCCGGCTCGCCGACGTGCGGGAGGCCATCCGGATCTCGGAGCTGACCGAGTACGGGGACATCATCAACGCGGTGGTCTCGGTGCCGATCTTCCGTCGGCTCCGCGAGCTGGGCGTGCGGGTGGTGCTCACCGGGGACGGCTCCGACGAGCTGTTCGGCGGCTACCCGATGTACCACCAGGTCGGCCCCGAGCGGGCCCGCCGGCTGTTCCTGCACCGGATCCGCAACCTGTGTCGTACGGAGTTGCAGCGGGTGGACCGGGCCAGCATGGGCCACGGGGTCGAGGCACGGGTGCCGTTCCTCGACCTCAGCGTGGTGGAGCTGGCGATGCGGTTGCCGCTGGAGCTGAAGCTGCGCGAGGGGCGGGAGAAGTGGATCGTGCGACGGGCCTTCGCCGACGTGCTGCCCGACTACGTGCTGCGCCGGCCGAAGAACCCGATGTCGTACTCGTCGGGGCTGCACGAGCGGGCCCGGCTCTACAAGCCGCTGTTCGCCCGGCTGCACCGCTCGTTCGGCTACCACCTGCTCGAACCCGTCCGGCGGGACTTCGACAGCGTGCTCAGCCGGTGCGGCAACGACCTGGACCGGGCCATCGCCGATGGGCTGGCCAGGCCGGACTACACGATGCTGGAGCACGCCCGGGACCTGGTCGGGGCGGCGAAGTGGAACGCCGCGCCGGTGGTCCGCCGGCTGGTCGGCCCGCGCGCCACGCGACGTACGCCGGTCGGCTGACCGCTGAGCCGCCGGTCCGCGTCGCGGAACTGGCGGCGGTGGAGTGGGCCGAACCCCAGCTCCCCGAGGTCCGGCCCACTCCGTGATCGACGTGACGGGGGTGGGGCGGCCGGTCCGGCCGCCCCACCGCCGGGTCACCGCAGGTAGGCGCCGTTCTCGCCGATCTTCCCGGGCGCCGGGTTGCCCGGCAGGTCGAGCACGTACACCCGCAGGTTGCCCTTGCCGGTGACGGCCGCGGTCAGCGTCCCGTTGGTCACCGTCTTCACGTCGCCGGTGACCGCGTCGACGTACCGGCCGTTCGGAACCCCGGCGAACGTCGCGCTGCCGGAGACCGTCACCAGCGCGAAGCTGTCCACCGCGCCGGCGGTGAACCGGCGCTTGTACGCCATCGACCCGCTGATCCCCTCGGTCGAGTACTGCCCCTTCTGCAGGGCGGGCACCGCCCGGCGGATCTGGTTGAGCCGCTGCACGTGCTTGGCCAGCGGCTGGCTGAGCGTGGTGGCCACCGGCCCGGTGGCGGAGCTGACCTTGCCGAAGTCCGACGCGGTGACCGTGCCCTGAACGTGGTCGCCGTAGTAGGCCCGGCCGGTGGTGGCGAGGGGGCAGGTCGGCCCGCAGTCGATCTTCGCGCCCTTCTGGAACTCGATCTCCGAGCCGTAGTAGAGCGTCGGGATGCCCCGGAACGTCCACATCAGGCTCATGTTCTCCGCCCAGGCGTCGGTGCCCCCGGTGTACCGGGTGTTCGACTTGTTCGGCCCGTAGTCGTGGCTGTCGACGTAGACGACGTTGTAGGTGGCGTCGTTGTAGCTGTCGTCGGAGTCCTTGCCGTTGCCGTACGCGTTGTTGGCGTCGCCGAAGTTCATGTGCATCCGCATGTCGATGACGTTCATGCCGGACGCCTTCGAGTGGTCCGGGGCGTGGTAGGTGTTCCCGCGCAGGAACGCGTTGTCGGTGGTGGGCTGGCCGCCCGGGCCGGAGAGCTGCTCGTAGTCGAACTGTTCGATCGCGGCCCTGACGTCGTCAGGGCTGTACTCCTTGCGCTCCTTCCAGGTGAAGAACTGCGCCGAGTGGTTGACCGAGCCCCGGTTCCACTTGTCGTTGACGAACGCGGCGACCTCGCCGAAGACGTAGAAGTCCTTGCCCTTCTCGCCGTGCTTGGCCAGGGCGTGCTGCTGGATGGCCGGCAGGAAGCGACGGTTCCAGGTGACCCGGGGAATGTGCACGGCCGTGTCGATCCGGAAGCCGTCCACCCCCATGTCGATGTACCGGTTGTACGCGTCGATCAGGTACTGCTGCACGGTGGCGTTCTCGGTGTTGAAGTCGGCCAGGTCCTCGTGCAGCCAGCAGCTCCGGGCGTCCTCGCCCTCCCAGTTGCCGATCCAGCACTGGTGGTACAGGTCGGCCGGGAACAGCTTGTTGGTCGGTGCCGGCCACTGGCACTCGTAGAGCTTGAAGCCCTCCGGGCTGGTCCCGTTAGGGGTGCCCCAGCGCGGGCACTGGTTGCCGGCCGGCGCGGCCGTCGACCACACGTCCCCGTTGTACGCGCGGCCCTTGGCCAGGGCGTTCTGCGCCGGGGTCAGCTCCGGATCGGCGCCTGCGTGCTCCACCATCGGGTCGTACCCGCGGCCCGGCTCCTGCTTGCTGTACATCCACTTCCACTGCTCGTCGCGGACGCCGTACACCGTCGGGGTGAACAGGCCCTTGGCGCCCCAGCGGGAGCTGTGGTTGTAGACCACGTCCTGGAAGATCTTGATGCCCTTGCCGTGCGCGGTGTTGATCAGGTCCTGGTAGCTCGCGCCGGGGCTCTCCAGGCGCGGGTCCACGCGGTAGAAGTCCCAGCCGTGGTAGCCGTGGAAGTCGTAGTCGGACCGGTTCAGCACCACCGGGGTGATCCACAGGGCGGAGAAGCCGAGCCCCTTGATGTAGTCCAACTTGTCGATCAGGCCCTTGAAGTCGCCCCGGAACATCGGGTCGTTGTTGGCCGCGTTGCCGGACCTCACGTGCTGGCTGCCGCCCCGGTTGTTGGCGTTGTCACCGTCGGCGAACCGGGCGGTCATCACGAAGTAGATGCTGTCCTCGCGGGGGTCGCCGCCGAGCGGGCTGCCGGCCGTCGCCGGGGGCGGGGCGTCGCCGGTGGTCGCCGCCGCCCGGTCGCTGGCCGATGAGGTGTTGCCGGCCGCGTCGTACGCCCGCACGGTGTACTCGTAGCGGGTGTTCGCGGTCAGGGATCCGTCGAGATGGCTGGTGGTGGCGGTGGTCATCGTGACCGTGCCCTCCGGCCCGCCGGTGCGGGTGAGCCGGTACCCGGTGACCGCGCGGTCGTCGGTGGACGCCGCCCAGGACACCGCCACCCGCACCCCGTTCGCGGTGGCGCCCAGCCCGGTCGGGGTGGTGGGCGCGGTGGTGTCCGGCGTCTCCGGCACGCACGGCGCGGTCGCCCCGGCGGTCACCACGCCGCCCTTGACCGTGGTCACCCCGGCCCCGATGGGGTAGTCCGCGCCGTTGTTGTTGTCCCAGTTCCCGGCACCGTTGTTGAACGCCGCCTTCATCGTCGCGGCGCTGCCGAGGTCGACCGCCCGGCGGGCCCAGCCGGCGCAGCCGGCCTCCATCGGCACGCCGGGCACGGCGGTCCAGGCCCCGCCGGCGGGCTGGTAGTGGATGTTCGCGGTGGTCCAGCCCCGGGTGGCGACGTGGTACCAGACGTCGGCCGTCCGGCCGGTCGACGGGGTGGGGGAGGGGGTGGGCGAGGGCGGGGTGCCGGCGCAGGGATCGCCCGCGCCGACCACGCCGCCGGACACGGTCACCGCACCGGTGCCGAGGCGGTAGTTGCGACCGTTGTTGTTGTCCCAGGTGCCCGCGTTGTTGTTGAAGACCGCTTGCAGGCCGGTGGCGGACCCGGCGTCGACGGTCCGCTTGCGCCAGCCCGTGCAGGCCGGCTCCATCGGTAGGCCCGGCACGGCCGTCCACGCGCCGCCGTCGGGGGCGAAGTGGAGGTTCACGGTGCCGGTCCACGCGGCCGGGGGCTGGTAGTAGACGGTCACGGTGTTCGCGGCGGCGGCGATGCTGAGCGGGGCCAGCCCGACGACCAGACCGGCGGCCATCGCGGCCCCGATCATCCGTCGTCGTCGCCCGGTGCTGCTGCCCATCGGGGCTCCTCGGGGGTGAGATGTCGGCGCTGGGCCGGCGGGGGGACGGACCCTTGCATGACAGCCCTCGGTTCGGGGGTGGGCTGTCCGATCCGGACAGTGACCTGACGTATGGCGTCAAGAAGGACCGGATCTTTCTGCAAGGTCTTGCAAGTGTCGAGAAAGTTACCACCATCAACCTCCCGACACCAGATGTTCACAACAGGCGGGAAAACACCCTGCCTACCTCGCGAGCGTGACGGCTACGCCCCGCCGGACCCGGCGGTGCGACGGCTGCACAGCCGCAACGTGGCGTACGGGTGCTTCATGTTCGCCGTGGACCGGCCCGACTGACCTCGCCGTGGTGGACAACGGTCGATGGCTGATTTAGCGTTCAGGAATTATGCGTAGGACCTTCCTCGGCGCCGGCCTGGCCCTGCTGCTCGCCGTCACCGCCTGCTCCGGATCCGAGCCCACCGCCGCCGGGCCCACGCCGGGCGGCCTGTCGACCGGCACTCCTACCGCGTCCCGGCAGAGCGCGGCCGAGGCCGAGCAGACCCTGGCCAGCCTGCGCAAGGTCGACGACCTGCCGATGTGGGAGATGACCTTCGTCGGCGACTACGACCCCACCGTGGGCACCGACGCCGCGCCGCCCAGCCCGTTCGGCTGCTCGCTCTTCGCCGCGTGGGGCGACCGGAGCCGGCCGCTGTTCGCCCGCAACTTCGACTGGGAGGCCAACCCGGCCCTCGTACTGCGCACCGATCCGCCGGACGGGTACGCCACGGTTTCACTGGTCGACATGTCCTATCTCGGCGTCGGCGCCGACCCCACGGGGGACCGCCGGCTGCTCGACGCGCCCCTGCTGCCCTTCGACGGGATGAACGAGCGCGGGCTCGCCGTCGGGCTGGCCGCCGACGACGCCGCCACCGCCCGGCCCGAGGCGGGCAAGCCCACCGTCGGCTCAGTGCGCATCCTGCGGCTGGTGCTCGACCAGGCAGCCACCGTGGACGAGGCAGTCGCCGTGTTCGGCCGGCACAACCTCGACTTCGAGGGCGGGCCGCCGCTGCACTACCTGCTCGCCGACGCCACAGGGGCGTCGGCCGTGGTCGAGTTCGTCGACGGGGCGCTGCGGGTCGAGAAGGGGCGGGGGAGCTGGCAGGCGCTGACCAACGTGCCCGTTGTCGGCGTGGCCGAGGAGAAGCGGCGTACCGACCACCGCTACGGCGTGCTCGCCGCCGCGCTGGCCAAGGCCGGCGGGGTGGTCGACGACCGGGCGGCGCTGGAGCTGCTCAACGACGTCCGGCAGGGCCACACCCGCTGGTCGATCACGTACGGCCTGCGCACCGGCGAGGTCCACCTCCGCACCGCCACGGGCACGGACCGCACGTACCGCCTCCCGGTCACCCCGTAGATCCTGGAAGATCTCGGCCCCCGGAGGGGCCGTTTCCCTCCAGGGTCTGTCCTGGCGCGCAGCGGACAGGTGGGTGGCACGCCGGTGGGCCGGGTGCCGGGGGATGCGATCCCCGGCGCCCGGCCCACCGTCCCCCTCGTCAGCGCTCCTTGGGATCGAAGGTGTAGTCCACCCCGCCCACGTCGTACTTCTCACCGATCTCCTTGGCCGGGCCGACCTGGACGACCTGGAGCACGTACGGCTTCTGCAGGACCTGGTCCACCGAGAAGCTGAGCGACAGCACCGGCCGCTCGTTCGGGTTGATCAGCAGGTCCCTGATCTGCGCCTTGTACGGGTCGACGATCTGGATCGAGGTGTTGCCGACGACCCGGATGCCCTCACCCGGCGCACCCGCGGCCCGCCAGCGCTGGAACATCTCGGGGCCGAGGTCGGCGACGATCTTGGCACCCGGCACCGCCTCGCCCAGCGGCCGGAACGCGAGGTCGAACTTGGCCGGCACGTCCAGGGCGTTCGCCAGGGCGTACGGCCGGACCGAGACCGAGCCGGGGGTGGCCGCCGGGACGGTGTTGGCGTTCTTCCAGGCGATGTTGTTGTTGTACTGCGTGTTGATGGACGTCGCCGGGCCCTCGAACAGCATCGGGTCGGTCGGCGACTCCCAACGCAGCAGGAGGCAGAAGTGCCCGATGGAGGGCACGTTGTTCCAGGCGATCGACGTCGTGGTGACCCCGGAGGCGGCAACCACCAGCGGCTTCGCGCCGATCTGCGTCCAGTGGAGCGGCCAGTTCGCGGCGCCGCCGGAGGTGGTGTAGTACGCCTTCAGCGTTCCGCTGCTGATTCCGGAACCGTAGGGACCGTGGTTGTTCAGCTTCACGAAAATGTAGCTCGTCGAGCCGACGACCGGATTCGTCGACGATAGGCACTCCACCGCGGTGGGGCAGATCTTGATGTTCGGGCTGTTGAAGAACGACGAATAGATGGCGCCGTGCGGCTCGAAGCCGGTGTCGCTCGCGATGTCCTTGATGTAGACGTCGGTGCGGGCGTTGGCGGACATGCCGCTGCCCGAGTCGACGGCGGCCGCAGCGGTACCGCCCACGGAGAAGGCCATGAGGGCGGTCAGGACGGCGCCGAACAGCAGTCGCGCCACGCGCGGACGTGGACGTGTGCGTGCGATTGTCATACTGATTCCCTTTCGACGGGGCGGTGGGGGGTCCGAGTGCTTTTGGTATCCCGGTAACCCGGCTCGATTACTGTAGGGCAATGGCCGCGAACAATGAAACACTCAAGAGTGTCGATTGCTCAAGGGGTGTCCATGTTTGCCGGGGAGGTGGTAATTCCCGGATGCGGCGGAAGATGAATCAAATAGTCACGCGCGATTGTGTATCAACGGCGGCCCGCGAAGCTCCTGTACGCCTGCCCGTTCGCGTCCCACCCGGCGGGCCCACCGGGAGCCGGGTGCGCCCCGCCTCCCGGAGCCGGCCGGCCACGCCCGGACCACACGCCGGCCCGTACGCTGGGTGACCGTGAAGCGGATCCTGTTCGGCCGGCCGCTGCGCAGCGTGGCCTTCGACGTGGCGGTCTCCGGCTTCGTGGTGCTGTTCGGCCTCGCCGGCGCGGTCAACCAGCCCGGCGAATGGTGGGCCACCGGCGTCGGCGCGGCGATGGCCGTGGCGCTGCTGTTCCGGCGAACCCACCCGTCGGCGGTGGCGGCGGCCATCGCCGTGCTCGCCCTGGTTCAGGTGGTCGCCGGCTGGGGACCGCTGGCCTTCGACATCGCCGTGCTGATCGCCCTGTACAGCGTCGTGAAGTACGCCGAGCGGCTGCGCGACGGCATCGTCGCCGGGATCGTCGCCGCCGTCGGGGTGGTGCTGGGCGCGTTCCAGATGCAGGGCACGGCCGCCTGGTGGGCCACGGCGATCTGGTTCGCCCTGGTCACCGGCGCGGTCTGGCTGATGGGCCTCAACGTGCGTACCCGGCGGCTCTACGTGCTCAGCCTGGAGGAGCGGGCCACCACCCTGGAGCGCGAGCGGGAGGCCGAGTCGCGGGCGGCGGTGGCTGAGGAGCGCACCCGGATCGCCCGGGAACTGCACGACGTGGTGGCGCACAGCATGGCCGTGATGATCGTGCAGGCCGACGGGGCGCGGTACATGTTCGACCGGGACCCGGAGACCGCCCGGGAGGCGGTGAAGGTGGTCGCCGACACTGGCCGGCAGGCGCTGGAGGAGATGCGCCGCCTGGTGGGCGTACTGCGGGAGCCGAGCGTGCCCGACCCGGCGGCCGGAACGGACGGCGCGGGGCCCCCGGGACTGTCGGCGGAACCGGTGCACCGGCGACCGGCGCTGGTGGGGCTGCCCGACCTGCTGGACCGGTTCCGCGCCGCCGGGCTGCGCATCGACTGGACGGTCACCGGCGAGCCCCCGGCGCTGCCGCCCGGCCTGGAGCTGACCGTGTACCGGGTGGTGCAGGAGGCGCTGACCAACGCCCTCAAGCACGCCGGGGTCGGCGCGACGGTCGCGCTGGGCATGGACCACTCGCCCGACGCCGTCGTGGTCCGGGCCGCCGACGACGGTCGCGGTCGGCCGGTGGTCCGGCCCGCGCCCTCCGGCGGCCACGGCCTGGTCGGCATGCGCGAACGGGTGACGGTGTACGACGGCAGCCTCACCGCCGGTCCCAGGCTGGCCGGGGGGTGGCAGGTCGAGGTGCGGCTGCCGCTACCGTCGAGCACCGGGACGGAGGTGGCGGCATGACGATCCGCGTGGTGATCGTGGACGACCAGGCGCTGGTGCGGGCGGGATTCCGGATGGTGCTGGACTCCCAGTCGGACCTGACCGTGGTCGGTGAGGCGATCGACGGCGCGGACGCGCTGCGGGTGCTCGACCGGATCGAGGCCGACGTGGTGGTGATGGACATCCGGATGCCGACCATGGACGGCGTGGAGGCCACCCGGCGGATCTGCGCCGGCCGCCCCGGGAGCACCCCCCGGGTGCTGGTCCTGACGACCTTCGACACCGAGTCCGACGCGTTCGCCGCGCTCCAGGCCGGGGCGAGCGGGTTCCTGCTGAAGAGCGTCCCCCCGGAGGAACTGCTGGCCGCGATCCGGGTGGTGGCCGAGGGCGACTCGGTGGTCGCCCCGCCGATCACCCGCCGGCTGCTGGAACGGTTCGCCGGCCAGCTCGGCCCCGGCCCCACCGGGAACCCCCGGCTGACCCAGCTCACCGAGCGGGAGCGGGAGATCCTGCTGCTGGTGGCGCAGGGCCTGTCCAACGCCGAGATCGCCGCCCGGGTGCACGTCGCCGAGGCGACCGTGAAGACCCACGTCGGGCGGATCCTGGCCAAGCTCCAGCTCCGCGACCGGGTCCAGGCAGTGGTGCTGGCGTACGAGAGCGGCCTGGTCACCCCCGGAGGCTGACGGCGGGTACGACCCAGGTCGTACGCCGCCGTACCGAACGGCGCACCCCTGGGCGCACCGAGGTCGAGCGCGCGGGTGGACGCGGGGCGGCCGGTGCCGCCCATAGCGTCGGAGACGTCCCAGCCGCCGTCTTCACGGGGAGCACCACGTGTCCGTCCCACCTCCCGCGTTCGCCGCCTCCGGCGTCGCGGTCACCGCCCGGGGCCTGCGCAAGGAGTACGGCGCCGGTCAGGCGCGGGTCGTCGCCCTCGACGGCGTCGACGTCGACTTCGCCGCCGGCCGGTTCACCGCCATCATGGGCCCGTCCGGCTCCGGCAAGTCCACCCTGATGCACTGTCTCGCGGGCCTCGACCGGCCCAGCGCCGGCACGGTACGCATCGGCGACGCCGACACCGCACGGCTCGACGACAAGCGGCTGACCCTGCTGCGCCGGGACCGGGTCGGCTTCGTCTTCCAGAAGTTCAACCTGCTGCCCGCGCTGACGGCCGAGGAGAACATCGTGCTGCCGCTGGCCATCGCCGGCCGCCGCCCCGACCCCGGCTGGCTGCGCCAGGTGGTTGCCGCCGTCGGGCTGACCGACCGGCTGCGGCACCGGCCCGCCGAGCTCTCCGGCGGCCAGCAGCAACGGGTCGCCGTCGCCCGCGCCCTGATCACCAAGCCGTGGGTGATCTTCGCCGACGAGCCGACCGGCAACCTCGACTCCCGCTCCGGCGCGGAGGTGCTGCGGCTGCTCCGCGAGGCCGTCGACACCCTCGGCCAGACCGTGGTGATGGTGACCCATGACCCGGTCGCCGCGGGCCACGCCGACCGGGTGGTGTTCCTCGCCGACGGCCGGCTGGTCCGCGAGCTGACCACGCCGACCGCCGAGGCGGTCCTCGACGCCCTCGCCCGCCTCGACCCGGCCCCGGCCGGCGCGGCGGGGGGCCCTCGATGATCCGGCTGACCCTGCGCATGATGCGCGCCGACGCCCTGCGGCTGATGCTCTCCTCGCTGGCCGTGGTGCTCGGCGTCGCCTTCGTCGCCGGCACCCTGATCTTCACCGACGGGATGAGGCAGGGCGCGTACGACCGGGCCGGCACCTTCGACCGGCACACCGACCTCGCCGTGTACGCCGAGCGGACCCCGATCCCGCCCGCCCTGGTCGAGAAGGTACGCGCGGTCGACGGGGTGCGTGCCGCCGACGGGGAACTGACCGGCACCGCCGGGGTGGTCGGCTCCGACGGCCGGCCCGTCCTCGGCTTCGCCGTCCTCGCCGCGATCCCCACCGACCCGGCCCTCCAGTCGTACGACGTGGTGGCCGGGCGGCTCCCGCAGCGCCCCGGCGAGCTGGTCCTCGACGCGCCGACGGTGGCCGAGGAGGGATTCACCCTCGGGTCGCCGGTGAGCGTGGGCGGTAGCGGGGGAGCGGCCCGCCCGTACACCCTGGTCGGCACGGTCGACGTGGCCGGCACCTCCCGGGACGTCGGCGGGCCGTTCATCGGCCTGGCCGGGCCCGACGCCCTCGTCGTCGCCGCGGAGAAGGGCTACGGGCGGATCATGGTGGCCGCCGAGCCCGGCGTGCCGGCGGCGGAGCTGGCCGACCGGCTGGCGGCGGTGACCGGTGCCGGCGTGACCGTGCAGGACCGGCAGGAGATCCTCGACGCCGCCGTCGATGACGCCGTACGCGACCTGGAGCAGTTCAACCTGTTCCTGCTCACCTTCGCCGGGGTCGCCGTGGTGGTGGCCGGATTCGTCATCGCCAACACCTTCGCCATCGTGCTCGCCCAGCGCACCCGGCGCACCGCCCTGCTACGGCTGGTCGGGGCGACCCGGGGGCAGGTGTTCCGGTCGATGCTGCTGGAGGCGGCGGTGACCGGGCTGGCCGCCTCCGCGCTCGGGGCGGCCGCCGGGACCGGCCTCGCCGTCGGGATGAACGCGCTGCTGTCCGCGTTCGACGTGCCCGTCTCCGGCGGGCTCGCCGTCACCGCGTCGACCGTGCTGACCTGCCTGCTGCTGGGCACCGCCCTCACCGTCGGGGCCGCCGCCGTGCCGGCCTGGCGGGGCACCCGGATCGCGCCGGTGGCCGCGCTCACCGACGCGGCGGTGCAGCCCACCCGCCGGGCCGGCCGGGTCCGGCTGGCCGTCGGCGCGCTGGTCTTCGGCTCGGGGGTGGCCGCGCTGGTGGCGGCGGGGGCCGGCGGCCAGGTGCCGCTGGTCGCGGCGGGCGGGGTGCTCACCTTTTTCGGCATCGTGCTGTTCGGCCCGGTGCTGGTGCCGGCGCTGGTGCGGGTGCTCGGCTGGCCGGCACGCCGGCTGTTCGGGGCGACCGCCGGGCTGGCCGTGGCGAACGCGGTGCGCAACCCGCGCCGGATCGCCGCCACCGCCACCGCCCTGGTCATCGGCATCGGACTGGTGTCCGCGTTCGTGGTCGGGGCGCGCAGCGTCAAGACCGGCATCGAGCGGGCCGTGGACCAGCAGATCGGGGTGGACTTCCTGGTCACCGGCATCGGCGGGGGCCTGCCGCCGAACCTCGCTGGCGAGCTGGCCGCCCGCGCCGAGCTGGGCGTCGTGCACGAGCAGCGCGGCCGGGTCAGCGGCGGGATCGAGCTGCGGGCCGCCCACCCGGCGCTGGTCGGGCGCACCCTGACCGCTGTGGACGCCGGCGACGCGGGCCGGCTCGGGCCGGGCCGGGTGCTGGTGCACCGGGAGCTGGCCCGGGCGAAGGGCTGGGCGGTCGGCGACACCGTCACCCTCGCCGGGCGGCCGTTCGAGGTCGCCGCCGTCGTCGCCGCCGATGGCCCGTTGTTGGCCGGCAGTCCGGTCCCGGCCGGGCACGTGGTCGACGTGGTCGACGCCGACTTCACCCACCTCTTCCCGGCCGAGCGCGGCTACCTCGTCGAGGTCGACCCGGCCGCCGGGGTGCCCGCCGAGCGGGCCCGGGAGGCCGTCGAGTCGGTGGTGACCCGCTACCCGACGGTGAACCTGATGGACCAGGCGGCGTACAAGAAGATGCTCACCGGCACGGTCGACATGCTGCTGGCGTTCGTCACCGCGCTGCTCGGCCTGGCCGTGGTGATCGCGCTGGTCGGGGTCGCCAACACGCTGAGCCTGTCGGTGGTGGAGCGGACCCGGGAGAACGCGGTGCTGCGCGCGGTCGGGCTGACCCGGGGCCGGATGCGCGCCATGCTCGCCGTGGAGGCGGTGCTGATGGCGCTGGTCGGCGCGGTGCTCGGGGTGGGCCTCGGCATCGGGGTCAGCGCCGGGGCGATGGCCGTGGTCGCCCGCCTGGGCGGCGACTTCACGCTGGTCATGCCGTGGGGGCAGCTCGGGCTGATCCTCGCGGTGGCGGTGCTCGCCGCGCTCGCCGCGTCCGTCCTCCCGGCCCGCCGGGCACTGGCCCGACCGGTCGTGGAGTCCCTCGGCGCCGAGTGACGACGCGGGGTCCCCGCCCACGGGTGGGGACCCCGCACGTTCCCTTGTTCAGAGCCGCTCGACGGCCGGGCCGTGGCACCGGTTGCGGGTGTCGAAGACGTACCGGGCGTGCCGCACCACCAGGTCGTAGTCGAGGCAGTCGTGGTCGGTCACCACGACCACCGCGTCGGCCTGCCGGACCTCGTGTTCGGTCAGCCCGACGACGGTCACCCCGGCGGGCACGTGGTGCGGCTCGGCGTACGGCTCGACGGCGCGCACGTCCGCGCCGAGGGCCTGCAGGCGGCGGGCCACGTCGACGGCGGGGGAGTCCCGCATGTCCCCCGTGTTCGGCTTGTACGCCAGCCCGAGCAGCAGCAGCCGCGCTCCGTTGACCGCGCGGCCGACCCGGTTCAGCCCGCCCATGATCCGCTGGGCGACGTGCTCGGGCATCTCGTGGTTGACGTCGTTGGCCAGCTCGATGAACCGGAACTGACGCCCCAGCCGCCGTTTGACCTGCCAGGACAGGTAGCACGGGTCGATCGGCAGACAGTGCCCGCCGACCCCCGGCCCGGGGCGGAACGGCATGAACCCGAACGGTTTGGTCTCGGCCGCCTCGATCGCCTGCCAGACGTCGATGTCGAGGTGGTGGCTGAGCATCGTCAGCTCGTTGATCAGCGCGATGTTGACCTGGCGGAAGGTGTTCTCGATCAGTTTGGTCAGCTCGGCGACCCGGGTGGAGTCCACCGGCACGGTCCGCTCGACCAGCCGGCGGTAGAACGCGTCGACCCGGTCGCGGGCCTCCGCGTCCACCCCGGAGACCACCTTCGGGGTGTTCTCCAGCTTCCAGGTGGGGTTGCCGGGGTCGATCCGCTCGGGGCTGTAGCCGAGGTGGAAGTCGCCGGGGCTGGTCAGCCCGCTGGCCGACTCCAGCAGCGGCCGGAGCAGCTCCTCGGTGGTGCCCGGGTAGGTGGTCGACTCCAGGACGACCACGCAGCCCGGCCGCACGTACGGGCCGATGCCCACCCCGGCCTGCTCGACGAAGCTCAGGTCGGGAACGCCGTCGCGCAGCGGGGTGGGCACGGTGATCACGCAGACGTCGAAGCCCTCGGCCTCGGTGTACTCCGTGCTCGGCCGGTACCGGCCACTGCCCAGCGCCCGGCCGAGCCGGTCGGTCGGGATGTCCTCGACGAAGGACTCGCCGGAGGCGAGCCGCTTGACCCGGTCGGCGTCGACGTCGAGACCGACGACGTCCATTCCCGCCTCGACCGCCCGTACGGCCAGCGGCAGGCCGACGTATCCCTGGCCAATGACGACCAACTTCTCAGCGCTCACCCGTGCTCCCGCAGACGACGGAACATGCATCCTCGTCAGCGTAAGTGAGTATCTGCGTTTAAAGTCCGATTTGGGGATGACGGGGCCGGTGGGAAAGCCGCGACCCGGCCGGATTGGTCATCCGGACCGGGGTCGGCCGGTGCGTGGGGTCAGCCGTTCAGGACGGGCGGGTCGGCCGGCGTGCTCGCCGTGGTGGGCGGCGGGTCGGCCGGGGTGCTCGCCGTGGTGGGCGGCGGGTCGGCCGGGGTGCTCGCCGTGGTGGGCGGCGGGTCGACCGGCGCGCTCGCCGTCGGCGTGCTGGACGGCTTCGGCGTGGCCGACCCGCTCGGCTTCGGGGTCGCCGTCGGGCTGGCCGGGGCCGAGGGGCGGCGGCCCGGTCGGTCGGTCGGACCCTCGTCGACCGCGGCCTCCTCGGTGGCGGCCGAGTTGTCGCCCTGTGTCGGGACGGCCGCCGAGGCGGTCGGCTGGTACTTCGTCGCGGGGGCGTCATCGCCCCGCGTCGCGCCCAGGGCCGCGGTGAGCCCGGCCACCGCCACCAGCACCGCCGCGAGCGCGCCGAGCAGGGTGCCGCGCCGCCCGCCGCGCCGGGCAAAGGAGGGGGCGGGCCGCCGCACCGGCGGCAGGTCGTCGCGGGTGGTACCGCTGGCGCCCGGGGCGGCGCCACCGCCGGCGGCCCCGCGCAGCGGGACCGGCACGGTGCTGGTCGGCGCCGAGCCGTCCGCGACGGTGGCCCGCGCCGCCTCGGCCATCGCCGCGCCGGTGGCGAACCGCTCTGCCGGATCCTTCGCCAGGGCCCGACCCACCAGCTGCCGCACCGACGCCGGGATCTCCTGCGGCAGCTCCGGCGGCTCGTCGTCCAGGTGTCGGACGGCGACCTGCAACGGGTTGTCCCCCGTGAAGGGCGGCCCGCCGGTCAGGCAGCAGTACGCCACGGCGCCGAGCGCGTAGATGTCGGTGGCACCGGAGACCGGCCGTCCGGCTGCCTGCTCGGGGGCCATGTAGAGCGCGGTGCCCGGCACCGCGTCGGCGCTGGTGATGCTCGTGACGTTGGTCGACCGGGCCACCCCGAAGTCGACCAGCACGACGGTGCCGTCTTCCTGCACCAGCAGGTTGCTCGGCTTGACGTCGCGGTGCACGATGCCGCCGAGGTGCGCCGCGTGCAGCGCCTGCGCCGCCTGGGCGACGATCGACATGGTCTCGGCGACGTCGAGCTGCCCGGCCGCCTCGATCCGTCGGGACAACGGCTGGCCCTCGACGAACTCCATGACCAGGTAGTCGGCCCGCCCGCCGTCGGGCAGGTCGTCCTCGCCGCAGTCGTAGACCTGCACGATGCCCGGGTGTCGCAGGGCGGCCATGATCCGCGCCTCGGTCCGGAACCGGGCGATGAAGTCGGGGTCGGAGACCAGCGCCGGAAGCAGGACCTTCACCGCGACCTGGCGGCCGAGGATCTGGTCCGTGGCCCGCCAGACGTCACCCATGCCGCCGGTGGCGACACGGTCGTCCAGGCGGTACCGACCGCTGAGTACGACTCCCGAAGACAACACGGCACTACCGTACCCAGAGCCGGCGCGGAGCACTTCTCGTGATCTGGCCCATTCGGTCGGGCCCCGCGTGGCGAGGGGGTGGCGGGGGGATTCCCGGGTCGGATATCCTGTGACCTTTTCGCGACAGTCGGTCACGGTGTTGGTCGAGTGGGTTGGTCAAGCGGGTCGTGGCCTGCATCAACCGGGGCCCCGCGCCACTCGCGGGTAGGGTCATGCGTCGGCTGACCCCGACGTGTTACATCGACACGCCGGGCAGGCGGGTTGATAATTCTCACTCTTTTTTCGGCGGTCGGTGGCTTGTCCACCCGACCCTCCACTCCTAGCGTTAGCCCGGCTCGGGCCCGCCCGGCGGCGTTGGCACGACGCGTCCGTCGGCGGATGTGCCGCCTGCCGCGCCCGGACGTGCCGTCCGCGCCGTGCCGGCGTCGGGCGTGATCTGGTCAGCGGGGGGCTGATGGTGCGGGATGAGGTCCGGCCGCCGGGCCGGGTCGGCGTCGCGTGCGACGCGGTCGGCGTACGCCGGTCTTCGGGGACCGGGCAGCGGGGACGGCGGAGCCATGGCCGGTGAGCTGAACGAGGCGGTCGTCGCGGCGCGGGCCGGTGACGAGGACGCCTTCCGGTTCCTCTACCGCAGCCTCCAGCCCGGCCTGCTGCGCTACCTGACCGCACTGGTCGGGGCCGAGGCGGAGGACGTCGCCTCCGAGACGTGGTTGCAGATCTCCCGCGACCTGTCGACCTTCACCAGCGGGGAGTTCCGCGCCTGGACCGTCACCATCGCCCGGAACCGGGCCATGGACCATCTGCGCCGCCAGCGCCGGCGGCCCTCGATGCCGGTGCCGGTGCAGACGCTCAGCGACCTGGCCGGCGACGCCGACACGGCCGAGCGGGCCGGCGAGACGCTCGGCACCGAGGCCGCGCTGGCGCTGATCGCCACCCTGCCGCCTCGGGAGGCCGAGGCGGTGCTGCTGCGTGCGGTCGTCGGCCTGGACGCCGAGACCGCCGCCCGGGTGCTGGGCCGCCGGGCCGGCGCGGTGCGCACGGCCGCCCATCGCGGTCTGCGCCGGCTCGCCACACTCGTGCAACGTCACGATCCGCTCCCGACCGCGGTGTCGTCCGTCATCCCGCCCCTTCCCCGAACGGATCGGTCGGCCCCGGACGCGCCGCGCGTCGAGCCGGCGGACGGTGACGTGAGGGGACACCGATGAGCTTCCGTCAGCCAGACCGCCTCGGGCGGCACCCCGCCGACCGGTCCGAGTCCGACCGGCTCCTCGACGCGGCCCGCGCCGACCGGGAGGACGCCGCCGGCCCCGGCCGTCCCGCCGGGGATCCGCTGGCCCGGCTGCTCGCCGCCGCGGCCGGACCGACCCGCCCCGGCGAACTGGCCGGGGAGGAGGCGGCGCTGGCGGCCTTCCGGGCCGCCCGGGTGGCCCCGGCATCGGCCCCGGCGCGGACGCCCCGCCGGTTCACCGTCGGCGTGGTCGCCTGGATCGGCGCGCTGGCAGCCACCGCCACCGCTGGCGTCGCCGTCGCGGCGGCCACCCTGGACCAGGCGGAGGAACCGGCGCCCCCGCCGGCGCCGTCCACCGCGTCGGCCAGCCCCGCCGACCCGGATGCCAGCGGCCCCACCGCGCCCCGCCCCACCGGATCCGGCCCCGGTGGGTCCCCGTCCCCCGTCCCTGCCCCGACCGCCACGCCGTCCGGTGCCGGCCCGTCCGGCGCCGGCCCGTCCGGCCCGGCCCAGCCCGGGACGCCGAGCGCCGACACCCGCAGCCCCGACCCGGGCCACTCGGGCACCGTCGCCCAACTACCGGGGCTGTGCCGGGCGTACCTGGCCAAGTCGGCGGCCCAGCGGGAACGGGCGCTGGAGAAGCCCGGCTTCGCGCCCCTGGTCGCCGCCGCCGGCGGTGCCGCCGAGGTGGAGAGCTACTGCCAGGACCTGCTGGCCGGGGCGGATTCTGGGCGGGCCCCCACCGGCCGCCCCTCCCACCCCGGCCGGCCGGCCCGGAACGCGGCGGAGGCGGCCGGCGGCGAGCTCCCGGACGCGGCGAATCTCCCGTCCTGACCTGGGCCGACGGCCACCTCGCGCCCCGACCGGGACGACCGGCAACGAAACATCTGTTACGGCAAGACGAGCGGATTTCGTCTGCTAGACAGAGGATGAGTGCACCGCGGACGCCCGGACCGGTCACGGTCACGAAACGGCCGTCACCGGTGTGGTCGTCAGTCAACAGCTGGTCCTCAGCCAACCAGCGCGGGGAGGAATCGTCTCGTGGTGACATCGCCGGACCTGGACCGGAACACCCGCTTGCTGGACGCGGCCGACGCCGCCCGGCACATCGCCCGGATCTGCTTCAAGACCGGCCCACCCACCCACACCGGCGTCGAACTGGAATGGACCGTGCACGACGCCGCGGACCCCGCCCTCCCCGTCGACCGGGAACGGCTGCTGGCGGCGCTGGGGCGACACAGCCCCGTCACCATCGACGACTCCAGCCCAGCCGAACCGCTCCGGCACGGCAGCGCCGTGACCGTCGAGCCCGGTGGCCAGCTCGAGATATCCACCCCGCCGCGACCCTCGGTCGCCGCGCTGATCGAGGCCACCGACGCCGACATCGCCCAGGTCACCGGCCTGCTCCGGGTCGCCGGCCTCGCCCTCGGCCGCACCGGCATCGACCCCTTCCGGACACCGCGCCCGGTCGTCGACACCCCGCGCTACCGCGCCATGCGCTGCGTGTTCGACCGAGGCGGGACGGCCGGCCGGACCATGATGTACAGCACCGCCGGCCTCCAGGTCTGCCTCGACGCGGGCGAACCGGACCAGGTGGCGGCCCGTTGGGCGGCGGCGCACGCGGTCGGCCCGCCGCTGCTCGCCGCGTTCGCCACGGCCGGGCGGCACGCCGGGCGGCGCACCGGCTGGGCGTCCGCCCGGATGGCGGCCTGGCTGGCCATCGACCCCGCCCGCACCCGGCCGGTCTGGTCCCCGGCCCGGCCCGACGCCGACCCGGTGGCGGCCTGGACGACGTACGCGCTGGCCGCGCCGCTGCTGTGCCTGCGCGACGACGCCGCGGACTGGACCCCGCCGGCGGGGGTGACCTTCGGCGACTGGCTCGCCGGCGCGCTGCCCCGCCCGCCCACCACGGACGACCTGGACTACCACCTGAGCACCCTGTTCCCGGTGGTCCGGCCCCGCGGGTACCTGGAGATCCGCTACCTGGACGCCCAACCGGGGCCGGACTGGCGGCTCCCGCTGGCCGTGCTGGCCGCGCTCTTCGCCGACCCCGGGACGGTGGCCCGCGCCGCGAGCGTCGCCGCCGCGGTGGCCGACCGGTGGGACGTCGCGGCCCGGCACGGGCTGGCCGACCCCCCGCTGGCGTGCGCCGTCGCCGGCCTGCTCGACCTGGCGCTGGCGGCCCTGCCCCAGCTCGACCTGCCGGCCCCGCTGCACGACGAGACCGCCCACGCACTACGGGGGCGACTGACCGCCACGGAGAGGGGAACGCGGTGACGACCATCCACGAACTCGGCACGGAGCGGCTGCGCGACCGGATCGCCGCCGAGTTGGAGCGCACCCGGACGCGGACGGCCCTGCTCACCGAGGCCGTCGACGACGCCGACCTGATGCGCCAGCACTCGCCGATCATGTCCCCGCTGGTGTGGGACCTCGCCCACGTCGGCAACCAGGAGGAACTCTGGCTGGTCCGGGACGTCGGCGGGCGCGAGCCCGTCCGGCGGGACATCGACGACCTGTACGACGCGTTCAAGCAGCCCCGCAGGGACCGCCCGACGCTGCCGCTGTTGCCGCCCGCCGAGGCCCGCGCCTACCTCGCCACCGTCCGGGACAAGGTGCACGACCTGCTCGACCGGGTGCCGTTCACCGACCGTCCGCTGGTCGCCGACGGGTTCGCCTTCGGCATGATCGTCCAGCACGAGCAGCAGCACGACGAGACCATGCTCGCCACCCACCAGCTCCGCCTCGGCCCGCCTGCGCTGCACGCCCCGCCCCCGCCGGAGCCGAGCGCCCGGGTCGCCGACGAGGTCCTCGTCCCGGCCGGCGAGTTCACCATGGGCACCTCCACCGACCCGTGGGCGCTGGACAACGAGCGCCCCGCGCACACCGTCCACCTGCCCGCGTACGTCATCGACGCCGCCCCGGTCAGCAACGGCCGGTACGCCGAGTTCATGGCCGACGGCGGCTACGACGACCCGCGCTGGTGGAGCGAGGCCGGCTGGCGGCACCGCACCGAGGCCGGGCTGACCGCGCCGATGCACTGGCGGCGCGACGGCGGCGGGTGGGCGTACCAGCGGTTCGGCCGGTGGTCCCCGGTGCGGGCCGACGAGCCGGTGGTGCACATCTGCTGGCATGAGGCGCAGGCGTACGCCGCGTGGGCCGACAGGCGGCTGCCCACCGAGGCCGAGTGGGAGAAGGCCGCCCGCTGGGACCCGGCCACCGGCCGGTCCCGCCGCTACCCGTGGGGCGACGAGGACCCGACCGCCGAGCACGCCAACCTCGGGCAGCGGCACCTGTGGCCGGCGCCGGTGGGCGCGTACCCGGCCGGCGCGTCGCCGCTGGGGGTGCACCAGCTCGTCGGCGACGTCTGGGAGTGGACCGCCAGCACCTTCCGGGGGCACCCCGGCTTCACCGCGTTCCCCTACCGGGAGTACTCGGAGGTGTTCTTCGGCGAGGACCACCGGGTGCTGCGCGGCGGGTCGTTCGGCACCGACCGGGCCGCCTGCCGGGGGACGTTCCGCAACTGGGACTACCCGATCCGGCGGCAGATCTTCAGCGGCTTCCGCTGCGCCCGCGACGCCCGGCCGGAGGAAGCGCCCCGGTGATGCCGTA
This sequence comes from Micromonospora sp. CA-111912, assembly GCF_050948415.1. NCBI lineage: Bacteria > Bacillati > Actinomycetota > Actinomycetes > Micromonosporales > Micromonosporaceae > Micromonospora > Micromonospora sp. CA-111912. The sequence continues at coordinate 3,864,320 of NZ_CP192007.1, read as the reverse complement.
CCCGGTGGCGACCGCGCCCCGGCGGACGTCCGGCGGGGGCGCGGGCCCGGCCGGCGGTGCCGCCTGATGTGCCGGCACCTGGCGTACGTCGGGCCGCCGGTGAGCCTGCGGGCCCTGCTGTACGACCCGCCGCACTCCCTGGTGCGACAGTCCTGGGCGCCCCGGGACATGCGCGGCGGCGGGACGGTCAACGCCGACGGCTTCGGCGTCGGCTGGTACCCGCCCGGCGGCGGCGAGCCGCTGCGCTACCGGCGGGGCACGCCGATCTGGGGCGACGTGACGCTGCCGGAGCTGGCTGCGGCCACCACCAGCGGCGCGGTGCTGGCCGCCGTCCGGTCGGCCACTGTCGGCATGCCGGTGGCCGAGACCGCCGTCGCCCCGTTCGCGGAGGGTCCGTGGCTGTTCAGCCACAACGGGGTGGTCCGCGGCTGGCCCGACGCGGTGACCGGGCTCGCCGGCCGGCTGCCCGTACGCGACCTGCTCACCCTCGACGCGCCGACCGACGCGGCGCTGCTCTGGGCCCTGGTGCGGCACCGGCTGCGCGCCGGGGACGACCCGGCGCGGGCGGTCGCCGACACGGTGACGCGGGTCGCGGCGGCGGCGCCCGGGTCCCGGCTCAACCTACTGCTCACCGACGGGCGGACCGTCGTGGCCAGCGTCGCCGGCCACGCGCTGTCGCTGCGGCGGACCCCGGGCGCGGTGCTGCTGGCCTCGGAACCGCACGACGACGAGCCCGGCTGGCAGGCGGTGCCGGACGGGCAGCTGGTGGTGGCCACGACCGCCGGGGCCCGGGTCGACGCCCTGTTCGGGGGCGGACCCGTCAACCGGCCGGCAGGTGGGGAAACGACACGAGTGACGGAGGGGGACACCTGATGAGCGTCGAACCGCTGGAGATCTACCTGGAGGAGCAGGACCTCGGTCGCGGGCTGCGGGAGGACGTGCGGACCGGGCTGACCGCGGCACCGAAGTGGCTGCCGCCCAAGTGGTTCTACGACGCCCGGGGCAGCGAGCTGTTCGAGGAGATCACCCGCCTGCCGGAGTACTACCCGACCCAGGCCGAGCGGTCCGTGCTGGCCGAGCGGGCGGGCGAGATCGCCGAGCTGACCGGGGCGAAGACGCTGATCGAGCTGGGCTCCGGCTCGTCGGAGAAGACCCGGCTGCTGCTGGACGCCTTCACCCGCCGTGGCGGGCTGGGCACGTTCGTGCCGCTGGACGTGTCGGTCAGCGCCCTGCGGCAGTCCACCGAGCAGATCGCCGCCGACTACCCCGGGCTGCGGGTACGCGGCATCGTCGGGGACTTCACCAGGCACCTCGATCGGCTGCCCGCCGGCGGACGCCGACTGGTGATCTTCCTCGGCGGCACCATCGGCAACCTGCTCCCCGCCGAGCGGGCCGGCTTCCTCGCCGCCATGCGCGCGGCCCTGGAGCCCGGCGACTGGCTGCTCCTCGGCACCGACCTGGTCAAGGACCCGGCGGTCATCGTCCCCGCGTACGACGACGCGGCCGGGGTGACCGCCGAGTTCAACCGCAACGTGCTGCGGGTGGTCAACCGGGAACTGGGTGCCGACTTCGATCCGGAGGCGTTCACCCACGTCGCGCTCTGGGACCCGGAGCGGGAGTGGATCGAGATGCGGCTGCGCGCCGAGCGTCCGCAGCGGGTCCGGGTGCTCGACCTGGACGTGGCGTTCGCGGCGGGGGAGGAGCTGCGCACCGAGGTGTCGGCGAAGTTCCGCCCGGAGGGGATCGCGGCGGAGCTGGCCGCCGCCGGCTTCACCGTCCACGAGTTCTGGACCGACGCCGACGGCCTGTTCGGCGTGACCCTGGCCCGCGCCGACTGAGCCGCTCCCGCCGGCCCGACGCGGGTGACGCGGCCAGCCCGACGCGGGTGACGCCGTCCACCCGCGTCGGCCCCGGCCGCACCGATCGGCTACGCTGCCGGGGCGAAGGGGAGTAGCCCCCAATGTCGTGGTCGACACACTGGTGCGTTCCGCATCCGGCCACGCGGCCCCACCTGAGGTGGGGCGGGCGAGACCTTCGATCCAGGCTGTGCACAACGGCCGGGTCGAGGGCGCCCCACACCCCGGCCCGGCACCATCGGGAAGGGTGTCATGGAAGGTTTCCTCGTCGCGCTGGTCGTCAGCTTCGGCGTCATCTTCGTCGCCGAGCTGGGCGACAAGTCCCAGCTCATGGCGCTGACGTTCGCCACGCGGTTCAAGACGGTCCCGGTGCTGATCGGCATCACGATCGCCACCGCCCTCGTCCACCTGGCCTCGGTGGCCATCGGTTACGGGCTGGGTGCCGCCCTGCCCACCGGGTGGATCTCCCTCATCGCCGGCATCGCGTTCCTCGGCTTCGGCGCGTGGACGCTGCGCGGCGACAAGCTCACCGAGGAGGAGAAGCGCAAGGCCGAGCGGAGCGGCAAGTCCGCCGTCTTCGCCGTCGGCGTCGCGTTCTTCCTCGCCGAGCTGGGTGACAAGACGATGCTGGCCACCATCACCCTGGCCACCAAGTACGGCTGGTTCGGCACCTGGCTGGGCTCGACGCTCGGCATGGTGGCCGCGGACGCGCTGGCGATCCTCGTCGGCCGGATGCTCGGCCGGCACCTGCCGGAGCGCACCATCCGGTACGGCGCGGCGGTGCTCTTCGCCATCTGCGGTCTCTGGCTCATCTTCGAGGCCGTCGCCGAGCTCAACTGATCCCGACCGGGCCCGGTCGGGCCGGTGTCGCGTCGACAATCCGTAGCGCGCTGCGCCGAAGACGATCAACGCCTACCGTGGGCCACGGGAGACAATCTGGATAAATCGGGAGGATGACGGTATGAGCCGGCACGACGAACCCAACGAGTACGGTTTCGCCGGCGGGGCCACCGCGCCCCAGCCGCAACCCGGTGGGCGGCCCGACGAGCAGGACCTCGCCGAGCAGGTGGCCGTCCCGGGCGACGACCTCACCGAGCCGTTCAACGAGGCGATCGGCGAGGAGACCGAGCAGGTCGAGGAGGACGAGCCGGCCGAGCGCCGACGCTGAGTCCACCGGTGGGGGGCGGCGGCAGCAGGCCGCCCCCCACCGTCGCGCCCCGGGAAGAGTGGTCCCGCCGGGGTCGGCACGGGTCACCGGCCGCCCGGGCCGCGCGACGCCTGTTCGCCGCTTCCTACGTCACTTCCCGGGTCCCGGGGCAGTTGTTCCGAACGAATTCGGCGATGCGAGTGGCCCCATTAATGGCTATGTCTCGCTAAATGGGCCGTTTGCGGCGTTTGACCGCTTACATCCTCTACAGTCGGTGGAGCCGAATGCGCTGGGTGGGGGTGTCGGAGCCGATGACCGCCCCGTGACTGCTGAGGAGCTCTTGTGCTTGACAAGTCGACCGCACGGACCGGACGGGGGCTTCCCGGCTGATGGACGTTCGTGATTACCTCCGGGCCGTCCGACGCAGCTGGTGGCTGGTCCTGCTCGCCGTCATGGTGAGTCTCGGCGTGGCCGCTCTGGTCACGGTCCAGACGAAGCCCCGGTACGTCGCCTCGGTGACCTACTTCGTCACCGTCCCCAACCAGGGGGTCAGCGAGGCGTACCAGGGCGGAATCTTCATGCAGCAGCGCGTCAAGTCGTACGCCGACCTGCTGAAGAGCGACCGGCTGGCGCAGAGCGTCGTGGCGAAGAACCCGCTCGGGCTCACGGCCGAGGAGGTGCAGGCCAGGGTCGACGCCAGCACCGTCCCCGACACCGTCCTGTTGCGCGGCACCGTCACCGACACCGACGCGACGCGGGCGCTGCGGCTGACCGAGGCGGTCTCCGCCCAGTTTGTCGAGCTGGTCAAGGCGGTGGAGACACCCCCCGAGGGGCGGACCGCCCCGATCAAGGTGGAGGTGATCAGCGGACCCCGGGTCAGTTCCGTGCCGGTGTCGCCCAAGCCGCCGCTCAACCTCTCCGTCGGCGCGCTCGCCGGCCTGCTCGTCGGCTTCGGCCTGGCCGTGCTCCGGACCCGGTTCGACAACCGGCTGCGGGACGCGGTCGGCCTCCAACGCGCCACCGGCAGCCCGCTGCTCGGTGAGATCCCGTTCGACCCCACCGCGCGCACCGCGCCGCTGATCGTCGGGGACGCGGCCAGCTCGCCGCGCGCCGAGGCGGTCCGCAAGCTGCGGACGAACCTGCGCTTCGTCGACGTCCACGAACCGGCCCGCGTCATCGCCGTGACCAGCGCGTTGCAGGGGGAGGGCAAGACCACCCTCTCCTGCAACCTGGCCATCGCGCTCGCCGAGGCCGGCTGGCGGGTCGCGCTGGTCGACGCCGACCTGCGCCGGCCAAAGGTGGCCGAGTACCTGAACCTGGAGGCGAGCGTCGGGCTGACCGACGTGCTGCTGGGCGACGTCAGCGTGGGCGACGTGGTGCAGCGATGGGGCGACAAGTCCCTGCTGGTGCTGCCCGCCGGCTCCGTCCCGCCCAACCCCAGCGAGCTGCTCGGCTCCAAGGCGATGGCGGACCTGCTGCTGGTGCTGCGGGAGTCGGCGGACATCGTCGTCATCGACACCGCCCCGCTGCGGACCGTCACCGACGGCGTCGTCGTGGCCGTCCAGGCCGACGGGGCGCTGGTGGTCAGCCGGTACGGGCGCACCGACCGCGGCCAGATCGCCGCCGCCGCTCAGGCGCTCCAGTCGGTCTCCGTCCGGCTGCTCGGCTGCGTGCTCAACATGGCCAAGCTCGGCCGCGCCGAGACCGACCAGTACGAGAGCTACCGGATCGACGTACCCCCCGCGCCGGTCGCCGCCCCGGCCGAGCGGGTGGGTAAGCCGGCGGCAGCCCCCAGCAGCGGGTTCTTCGGCCAGGAGCGGGCCGCCGACCCGACGCAGGAACTCACCCGGCTGCCTCGATGAGCACCGCGACCGGTGTCAACGACCGCTCGATCTCCTGCGCGCAGCGCCGGAAGTCCATCGGCGTGCCACCGATCGGGTCGATGAGGTCGTCCTCGGCCGTGGTGGTCGGCTGCAACCGACCCCGGGCCTGGGCTGCCGCCCGCGCCGCCGCGCGCAGCGCCCCGGCGTCCGTGGTGTTCGGCGCGTCGGCCAGCCCGGCGAGCCGACCGAACTGGCGCAGGGTGAAGGTGCGGTGCAGTGCGGCGGGGGCCAGCGAAACGCAGGACGCCCGCTGGCGACGGGTCGCGGTCAGCACCAGCGCGGCGTCGGCCAACTGGCCGGCGGTCAGCGCCCGGCTGCGGAACGCCGCCGGATCCCGGCCGGTCCCGGCGGCCACCTGCGCCGCGTACGGATGCATCGGCCGGCCGTCCACGGCGGCCGTGCCGGCGCTGGCCACCTCGACCGGCAGCTTCGCCAGCAGCCAGCCGGCCAGGTACTCGGCCATCGGCGAGCGGCACATGTTGGCGTGGCAGACGAACAGGATCCGGTCGGCCATCGGAAACTCTCCCAGCGGTCTGGTCGCGCGTCGGCCCGGCGCTGTGCCGGCACCGGCCGAGGCGGCGCCCGTGGGCAGCGCGTTGCCGGCATCGTACGCAGGCGCAACCGCACAGGGTGGCCACGCCGCGCCGGAAGGTGACCGCCGGGGTGGGGGTGCCCGGTGAGGATCGGCATCCTGGCGTACCACTTCCCGCCGGAGCCGGCGTTCATCCCCGGCAGCCTCGCCGAGGGGCTGGCCGCCCGCGGCCACGAGGTTCGCGTGCTGACCGGCTTTCCCGACTACCCGGGCGGCCACGCCTATCCGGGCTGGCGGCAGCGGTGGCGCTACGAGAGCCGCAGCGAGCGGCTGACCGTGCGCCGGGTGCCGCGGTGGACCGGTGGGGACGCCTCCGTCCGCGCCAGGATGGCGAGCTGGCTGTCCTTCGCCGCCAGCGTCGGGACGATCGGCCGGGGGCAGCTCGCCGGCGTCGACGCCCTGTACGTCCACCAGCTCCCGCCGACGACCTTCGCCGCCGCCGGGCTGCTGCGCCTGCTGGGCGCGGTCCCGACGCTGCTGCACGTCCAGGACGTGCACCCGGAGCTGCCCGGGCCGGCGGAGGCGGCGCGCCCCTGGGCGGACCGGCTCGCCAAGGCCACCCGTCGGCTCTACCGCTCCGCCGACCTGGTCGCGGTCGCCGCCCCCGCCATGCGTGACCTGGTGGTCGCCGGTGGTGCCGACGCCGACCGGGTGCGGGTGGTGCTCAACTGGACCGACGAGCGGCTGTTCCGCCCCGCCGAGCCGACCCGGGAGGCCCGCCGGCTGGTCCGGGGCGACGGCCGCTGCGCGGTGATGTACGCCGGCACCATCGGCGCCCGACAGGGCCTGGAGACGGCGGTCCGCGCCGCCGCCCCGCTGCGCGGCACGATGGACCTGGTCCTGGTCGGCTCGGGCCCCGACGAGGGGCGGGTACGGGGGCTCGCCGAGGAGTTGGGGGCCCGCAACGTCCGGTTCGTCGCGCGCCGGTCGCCGTTGGAGATGTCCGACCTGTACGCCGCCGCGGACTACCAGCTGGTGATGCTGCGCGACCTGCCGGAGCTGCGCGGGAGCGTCCCCGGCAAGCTCCAGGCGGCGTTCAGCTCCGCCTCGCCCGTGGTGGCCTCCGCCGGGGGAGACACCGTGGAGATCGTGGAACGGGCCCGGGCCGGGCTGTCCTGCCCGCCGGAGGACTGGGCCACCCTGGCCGACCGGTTCTGGCTGGCCGCCACCATCCCGACGCCGGCGCGGCTGGAGATGGGGCGGCGCGGCCGGGAGGCGTACCTGCGCGACATGTCCACGCGCGGCGGGGTGGACCGCGTGGAGGAGCTGCTGTACGAGGTGGCCGGGCGGCGTCGTGGTTCGGACTCGCCGGACGGAAACCCTCATACGGGACTCGAAGTCTGAAAAAGCGCGATATTCCCACGCGGAGTGCACCATGCATGCTAGAAAACGATGAATCATCATTTCTGTCCGCTTTACGACGGGAGCAGGTGTGAGCGACACTGTGCGGCCCCGCCGCCGTCGGCGAAGATCCCGACGGCGTACCAGGGCGCGGGTACGCCGCGTCCTGCTCACCGGCCTGATCGTCGGCTCGCTCGTCGCGGTCGGCGGCGGCTGGGTCGGCTTCCGTGGCTGGCAGGCCCGGGCCCACCTGCTCAACGCCGCCGGGCTGGCGCGGCAGCTCAGCACCGAGGTGGTCGGGGCCGATGCCGACCGGGCGCAACGCACCCTCGCCGCGCTCCAGGAGCAGGCCGCCGCAGCCCGCGACGCCACCGCCGACCCGGGCTGGTCGGTCGGCCGGCACACCCCGTACGCCGGGGACGACCTCGCCGCGGTCCGCGAGATCGCGGTGGCCGTCGACGAACTCGCCCGGGACGCGTTCCCCGCCCTGCTGCGCACCGACCTGTCCACGCTGCTGCCCGGCAAGGGACGGCTGGACGTCAGTCAGCTCCGGGCCGTCTCGGCCCAGCTCACCGACACCGACGAGGTCGTCCGGCGTACCAACGCCCGGCTCGCCGCCGTGCCCACCACCGGACTGGTCGACCCGGTCCGACAGGCCGTGACGGACCTGCGGGCCGAGACCGACCGGCTGGCCGCCCTGACCCGGGCCGCCGACCAGGCCGCCCGTCTGCTGCCGAACCTGCTCGGCGCGGACGGGCCGCGCAGCTACCTGCTGGTGTCGCAGAACCCGGCGGAGCTGCGGGCCACCGGCGGCATGTTCGGCGCGTACGCGGTGATCGAGGCAGAGGGCGGCCGGCTCCGGATGGGCGCACAGGACGCCGCCGCCAGCCTGGGCCGCTTCGACCTGTCCGCGAAGCTGAGCACCGAGGTCCGCAACCTGTACACCGATCTGGTCGGCACGTATCCGGCGGACGTCAACCTCACCCCGCACTTCCCGACCGCTGCGGCGCTCTTCCGGGCGATGTACCGCAAGCGCAGCGGCACCACGGTCGACGGGGTGCTCGCGGTCGACCCGGTGGTGCTCTCGTACCTGCTCAAGGCCACCGGACCGGTGCCTGTGCCGGGCAACACCACCCTGGTCAGCGACAAGGTGGTGCACACCCTGCTCTCCGACACGTACCAGCGGCTGGACCAGGCCAGGCAGGACAAGTTCTTCGCGGCCTCAGCGGCGGCGGTGTTCAGCACCTTCTTCGCCCGGGAGGTCGACCCCCGGGCGTTGCTGTCCGCACTGGACCGCGCCATCGGCGAGCGGCGGATCCTGTTCTGGAGCGCCCACCCGGCCGAGCAGCGGGTCATCGCCGGTAGCCGGTTGGGTGGGGCGCTGCCCGAGCAGGAGAACGTTCCCACCGTCGGCGTGTTCCTCAACGACGGCAGCGGCGCGAAGCTCGGCTACTACCTGCGGCCGTCGGCGACCCTGACCGTGGGGGACTGCCGCCCCGACGGCCGGCGGCAGCTACGGCTGAGCTTCACGCTCCACTCGACCGCGCCCGCCAGCGGGCTCTCCCCCTCCGTCCTCGGCCTGGGCCTGGCCGGGGACCCGTACACCGTCCGCACCCTGGTGTCCGTCTACAGCCCGGCCGGCGGTGCGGTGCTCGCCAGCCGGCTCGACGGAGTCGACCTGCGGGTCGGCAGCGGCCTCGAACGGCGGCGACAGGTCGTCATCGCCAACGTCGAGGTACGCCCCGGCGTCACCCGGACCCTCGATGTCGACGTGCTGACCGGCAGGACCGGCAGCGGAGACGCCGACCTCTGGCTCACCCCGACCGCCACCCCATGGACCACCCAAGTTAAGTCCGCACCACACTGTGACCAGTAGAGGGGAACCAATCATGCGGCTATCCCGCATCATCATGGCGCTCACGCTCGGCCTTGCCGTCGTGGCGGCGCCGACCGCGGCGGGGGCGGCGCAGCCGCAGCCGACACCGTCGCCGTCCGGCCCACAACAGCCGCCGCAGTACCCGCCGCAGCCCCCGGCGCTGACGGTCAACCCGTCGACGATCGTCCTCGGTCAGACCGTCACCCTGACCGGTGCCGGGTTCGGGCCGAACGAGTCCGTCGAGCACACCGTGGCGGCGACGCCACTCGCCGCCGGCCTGCCCGGTCAGGCGCCGGCCCGCCGCAGCGACGGCAGCACCGTCGCGATGGCTCCGGTGGCCTACCAGGCGGCGGCGCCGTTGCGGTTCACGGTGCGGGCCGACGCGGCGGGGGAGTACTCCACCCGCCACACGCCGAGCGTCACCGGCCGGCTCACGTTCACCGCCGTCGGTGCCACGGGCAGGACGGCCACCGCGACCCTGACCGTGCTCCCACGCGAGCGGCCCACACCGACCCCGACCCGCAAGCCGCACGGGGGGCTGCCCGTGACCGGTGACAACATCGGCACGCCGCTGGCCGTCGGCGGTGGGCTGCTCGGTGTCGGTGTGGTGCTGACGATCGCCGGGCTGGCCTGGCGTCGCCGCAACCGCTTCGGCACGGGGTCGACGCGCTGACCGTCCTGAGTGCCTGAGCTACCGCATGACACGGTGCCCGCCGGGTTGTTCACCGGCGGGCACCGTCACGCGCGCTGCCAGCTCCGGGGTGGTCAGGGGCGAGTGGAGGGCTGGGGGGCCCGGCGGCTGCGGTGGATGTCGATCAGGGCTGCGATCAGGGCGAGCGCGATGATGCCGGCGGCAAGCAGCAGCGAGTGTCGGAACGCCGTCGACCAGTTCCCGCCGGTGTCCGCCAGGGACGAGAAGAAGACCGCGCCGACGGCGGCGATGCCGGCGGCGGAGCCGATCCGCTGTCCGGTCTGGAGCATCCCCGCGCCGCTGCCCGCCTGCTCCACCGGGACCTGGGACAGGGTGAGGGTCTGGTTCGGGGCGATGACCAGGCCGCTGCCCAGCCCGGCGATCAGCAGCGGTACCGCCGTGAGCAGGGGCACCGAGCCGTGCGGGTCGCCGCGCAGCACGAACACCACCGCGCCGAGGCCGAGCACCACGGCGAGCAGGCCCACGGCGACCAGTGGGCGGCCGTACCGGTTGACGATCCGGCCGCCGAGCGCGGACGCGGCGGCCGAGCCGAGGGCGAACGGCGTGATGGCCAGGCCGGCGATCAGCGCGCTGTAGCCGAGGCCGTTCTGGAGGTACAGGGTGAAGATGAAGAAGATCGCGGTGAAGCCACCGAAGTAGACCAGCGCGATCAGGGACCCGAGGGTGTACGAGCGGAACCTGAACAGTCGCAGGTCGAACAGCGGCGTCTGGTGCCGGGCGTACCACCGCTCCCAGAGGCCGAAGCCGGCGAGCGTGACCAGGCCGGCGGGAACCAGCGCCCACTTCCACGGGCTGTGCCACTGTTCCCGCTGCACCAGCGGCAGGAGCAGGAGCAGCACGCCGACGGCCAGCAGCAGCACCCCGACCGGGTCGAGCCGGTGCCGGGACACGCCGCCGGACGGGCGGGCGGGCAGCAGCCGCCAGCCGAGCAGCACCGCGACGATCCCCACCGGCACGTTGACGAAGAAGACCCACCGCCAGCCGTGCTGTTCGCCGCCCGCCTGGATCAGCAGCCCGCCGAGCAGCGGGCCGACCGCGGTGGAGATGCCGATCGTGGCACCGAGCAGGCCGAACGGTCGGGCCCGTTCCGGGCCCCGGAACAACTGCTGGATCAGGCCGGTGACCTGCGGGTTGACGATTCCGGCGGCGGCACCCTGCAGCAGTCGGGCTCCGACCAGCCACTCGGGTGATCGGGCCAACCCGGCCAGGGCGCTGGTCAGCGTGAACAGGGCGATCCCCAGGACGAACGCGTTGCGGCGGCCCCGGGCGTCGCCGAACCGTCCGGCCGGCACCAGCACCAGGCCGAAGGTGAGCGCGTACCCGGACAGGACCCATTGCAGGTCGCTCGGGGTCGCGCCGAGCGCCCGGTCGATGGACGGCACGGCGACGTTGACGATGCTCACGTCGAGCAGCGTCATGAAGGCGGCGACCAGGCCGACCCCGAGGGCCTGCCAGCGCCGTCGGTTGTCGACGTCGTCGGCCCCGTCGGCAGCATCCGCCGACTGGCCCGGTCGGTCCGGCCGTCCTGGGCTCATGGCGTTGCCCCCCGTCGGCCGTCGATCACGTGTCAATGATCGCTACCCGGGCCCACGTGGGGCAACCCGGGGTCTCGCGCCGGTTCACGCCATCTGGCGGGCGCACCAGCGCGGGCCGAAGTCCAGCCCCGCCATCGGTGAGTCCTCCCGGTGCAGGAGGTTCTTCTCGGTCAACATGTGCAGCGGCCCGTGGATCTCGTCCTGGGGCAACCCCGACTCCTGCGCGATCATGTCGGGATAGGGAACCTGTCCACGGGACTCCAACGCGGCCACCGCCTGGTAGACCCGCTCCTCGACATCCGACAGCCGTACCTGCTGCATGACTTCCTCCTCGACGTGACCGCCCGGCAGGGGGCGGGGACTGCGCTGGACGATTACCCGCCGCCCCGCGGTTGATGCCCGCCCGATCGTGCGGTTCCCGCCGGCCCGTACCCGCTGCGCCGCCCGGCTTTCCGTCCGGCGGTGCCCTAGGCTTCACCCGTGATCATCTGGGACCTCGCTGTCGTCGGTGGCGGCCCCGCCGGGCTCTCCGCCGCCCACGTCGCGGCCCGCGCCGGGCTGCGTACCCTGGTCGTCGAGCGGGCCGCGCACCCCCGGTACAAGACCTGCGGCGGCGGCCTGATCGGCACCTCCCTCGCGGCGGTCGGCGACCGGATCGACGTGCCGGCGCACGACCGGGTGGACCGGGTGACGTTCACCCGGGACGGGCGGCGCGAGTTCACCCGCCGGCACGCCGGCGGGCCCCTCGTCGCGATGGTGCGCCGCGACGAGTTCGACGACCGGCTGCGCGCCGCGGCGATCGCCGCCGGGGCCGAGGTGCGCGAGCGGGTCGCCGTCCGCGCCCTGGAGCAGGACCCCGATCAGGTACGCCTGCGGCTCGCCGACGGCGACACCGTGCACGCCCGTACGGTGATCGGCGCGGACGGCTCCTCCGGGGTGACCGCCCGGCACGTCGGCGTCCGGTACCGGCAGGTCGACCTGGGGTTGGAGCTGGAGCTGCCGGTGCCCGAGGAGGAGCAGCGCCGGTGGCGCGGCCGGCTGCTGCTGGACTGGGGAACCATCCCCGGCTCGTACGCGTGGGTGTTCCCGAAGGGCGACCGGCTCACGGTGGGGGTGATCGCGGCACGCGGCGAGGGGGAGCGGACCCGGGAGTACCTGCGTGACTTCGTCGACCGGCTGGGCCTGTCCGGGGTGACCCCGGAGCACGACTCCGGGCACCTGACCCGCTGCCGCGAGGATGACTCGCCGCTGCGCCACGGCCGGGTGCTGGTGACCGGGGACGCGGCCGGCCTGCTGGAGCCGTGGAGCCGGGAGGGGATCAGCTACGCGCTACGTTCCGGCGCGCTGGCCGGCGCGGCCGTCGCCGAAGGTGACCTGGACGGCTACCAGCGCGGCGTAGAACGGGACCTCGTCGGATCGATGCGGGCCGGGCACCGGCTGCTGGACGTGTTCTCCCGCCGGCCGGACGTCTTCCACGCCCTGCTGGCCACGCCGGCCGGCTGGCGGATGTTCGTCCGGTTCTGCCAGGGACGGGCGAGCTTCGACGAGACGCTGAACCGGGTGCCGGTGCGGGCGGCGCTGGCGCTGCTGGACCGGCTCCCGCCGGCCCGCCGGGTCGGTTCGACGCCGGTCGGGTCCCGGTGAGCGGCGGGGCTGCGCCGATGGCGGACCGGGTGCAGGATGGAGACTCGTGGAGGGAGTAGCCATGACCCCATCCGATGCCTCGTTCACCGACGAGGAGTACGCCTTCCTGCGGCACGTCCGCTTCGGCGAGCTGCCGTCGGGGGCACACCCCGACGAGCGGACCGCGTCGACCGAGACCGACCCCCGGCGGGACCGGCCCGATCCGGCGAGCAACCCTGATCAGTGGGCGCTGCGCCTCGGCCCCGGCACCGGCTGAAGTGGCTGGTGTCGCCGATCCTCACTCATGCCCTGTCTCCCCGGTAGCTCTCCGGGCTGTTGACCCTGCTGGTGGAGTTCGCAGACTAGGAACCCTCGGGTAGCTTCCCGGTCACGTAGGTTCCCTTGCCCTGTCTCCCCTGCAGCTCTCCGGTGATCTGGAGGTGTTCGACCGCGCGTCTGACGGTGCCGACGGAGCACTCGTACTTCTCGGCGAGTTCAGGCAGCGAAGGTAGTTTGTCGCCCTCCTTGAGCTGCCCCGAGGCTATCGACTTCCTGATGTCGTTGATGACGACTCGGAAGGTTGGAACGTAGCCGGTCATCGGGCTATTGGAACAGCGTCGACAGCCAACCCTGTCCAGTATGTCTGTTCTTCTATCAGAGTGAACTGTGTTAACTCTGCTATTAGAGTCTGCTTCAGATGGACAGATACACGGAAGGGAGGCAGATCATGACTCATCCTCGGCCCGGTCGTCTGCGGCGTCTCTGGAACGTCCTCAGCATCCTCGCGAGGCGTCGGAAGCTGGTGCTCTCACCCTTACGACCCCCCGCGCACGTCGGGAGCCGTGCGGATGCTCGGGTCAGCCCGAGAGTGCCCAGGCAGCGGAATGGGCGTCGAGGCATCCCAGTCGGAGTGCTCTCGGAGCCAGGGATTGAAGGACAGAAGATTGATCACGTCGTTCGGAACGCCAACCCCGCCATGTTCAGGAGGCCGCAGCGGTGACCACGGATCAGGGGACCTGGAAGGAGCAGCTTTCCTCCCTTCCCGTCATCACCGTCGCGGAGAGCCCGGCGATCCTCGTGATGCAGCAGGACGATCACGTGTTGGGCTGGGTGATCGCTCTTCCAGGGGGTGATGCCTGGATCATCAGGACCGGCGCCAAGGGCATCATTCACAGCGGTTCGATACGGACCCTGGTGCGGTTCTGGGGCCGGGTGTTCGACTGCGAGGTTGGCAGGCCGATGGAGATCGTCTAGGGCGGCGAGGGAGGCACCGGCTCGCGGTGCCTCCCTCGCGCGTTCTCCTCTTCGCCGTCCCCGAATCACCTCGCCGGGACAGCCACGGCGGGGGTCAGAAGACCGGGATGCCCTCGCGGACCAGCGTCCAGTTCGGCACGTAGAAGTCGGCCGGGTCGATGGTGCCCCTGGCCTGCGCCCAGTCGATGAGGAGCTGGCGGATCTCCTGCTGCGCGTTGTAGACCTGGGTCTTCACGATGCCGGGGAAGTTGCCGCCGCCGCTGCGCCGGTAGTTGTTCACCGCGACCACGAACTGCGCGCCGTCGGCGACGGGGGTGTCGGTGCCGGGCAGGACCAGGCGGGTGATCCGCCCGCCGACCGGCCTGCTGATGTCGATGTCGTAGTCCAGCCCCGAGAAGACGTCGTAGTTGTAGTCCGGGACGGCCGGGTCGCTGATCGTCGCCGGGTCGACCGGCGCGCCGACTGCGAGGGTGGTGAAGTACTTCGCCGAGTACTCCAGGTAGGCCCGCACCTCGGCGCCGGTGAGGACCACCGCCTCCAGGGTGTTGTCGAAGACGTACAGCCCGGCCACGTCGCGGATGCGCACGTCGCCGGCGGGGAAGACCGCCGTGCGGCTGAACGGCGCCGCGATCGACAGCACCGGCAGCCCCGCGTACGCCGTGCCGGCCAGCGCGTCCGTGACGACCTCGGTCTGGACGCGGTTGATGAAGTCCAGGATCGGGGTGTCCTGGTACCGCGACTCGGCCGCCGACAGCTCCACGGTCGACTGGGCGACCACCGTGTTGACGTACGCGACGGTCTTGCTGTGCTGGCCGCGCACGGCCGCGAGCACCGCCGGGTCCTCGACCACCGTGTTGGTGTTCAGCATGGTGGCGCGCTTGGTGGCCACCTTCCAGCGGCCCCGCTCCCGGGTGAGGGTGAAGTCCATCCGGGTCAGCCGCTGGCCCCACTTGGACGGCTCGGAGAGCAGCACCTGGACGCCGGTCCTGGTGTTCGTCACGAACTTCTCGACGACCTCGTTGTGCGCGTGGCCGAACAGGATCGCGTCGATGCCCGGGACCTGCTCGGCGATCATCGTGCACGGGTTCTCGTTCGGCAGCTCCGGGCCGTAGCTGGAGGTGCCGCTGTCGCCGCCGTGCGCGGAGACGATGACCACGTCGGCGCCGCGCGCCCGCATGACCGGCACCCACCTGGCGGCGGTCTCCACCATGTCGGCGAAGATCAGCTTGCCCTCGACGTTGGACTTGTCCCAGATCGCCACGCCCGGGTTGGTCAGGCCGAGGATGCCGACCTTCAGCTTCGGCGCGCCGTGCCCGCCGAGCCGGACCTCCTTGATCACGTACGGCAGGTACGCAGGCTTGCCGGTCGCCTCGTTGACCGCGTTCGCGGCAAGGGCCGGGAACCCGAGCTGCTTGATCCACTTGGCCAGCAGGGGCAGGCCGTAGTTGAACTCGTGGTTGCCCAGCGTCACCGCGTCGTACTTCAGGATGTTCATCGCGTTGGCCATCGGGTGCGTCGCACCGGTGGTGGTGATCGGCTCCTGCTTGGCGTAGTACGTGGCCAGCGGCGTGCCCTGGATGGTGTCGCCGGAGTCGAGGACCAGGGTCGCCCTGCCCCGCCGCTCGGCCCGGATCTGGTTGACCAGGGTGGCCAGCTTCGCGACGCCGACGTCGTTGTGCTTGCTGTCGTCGTACTCGGCGTCCCGGTAGTAGTCCCAGTTGTACACGTTGCCGTGGGTGTCCGAGGTGCCCAGGACCGTCAGGTCCCAGGTCTTCGGACCCTTGGACTCGGCCGCCTGCGCGGGCGCGCCCGCGATCAGGGGCGCGGTCGCGGCGGCGGCGGCGACGGACAGCACCTGGCGGCGCGACGCGCCGGAGGAGGAGGTCATGAGGTGCCTTTCCATGGGGGTGGACGCGCCTCACGGGGCGCCGTTGCGCACCCTAACGAGCCGATGTCCCTCCCGCCACCGGGGCCGACATGCCGCACAGTCGGTGGGGACGTCAGCGGGGCCAGGCGGCCAGCCGGGCCCGCAGCCGCGCGACCTGCGCCGCGTCCAGGCCGTACCGGGCGAAGCGTCGGTCGGGCAGGCGGTCCAGGTAGCGGCCGGCGTCCCGAACGTCCTCCGGTTCCAGCGCCGGGTCGAGCTGCCGGGCCAGGCCGAGCAGCTCCGCGACCGAATAGTGATCGAGGGCGGCCCCCACGTCGATGAAGTCCCGGACCTCCCGCCGGTTGACCAGCGCCGCCGTCTTGTTGGCCACCAGGTCGCGGATGTCCATCACCGGCCCGAGGTCCATCACGACCGGGCTGCGGTACCGGTCGAGCCGGGCCAGGCTCAGCCGGATCTGTCGTGGCCCCCGGCTCACCACGAAGTCCTTCATGTCCCGGTCGAACCCGGCGAACAACTCGGCCAGGTCACTGCCCGGGTCCGCGTCGGTCACCTCGAAGCCGGCGCGCTCCAGGGCGGTACGCACGCCGGTCGCCGCCGCAGCGGCTGCCCCCTCGACGTCGGCGAAGAGGTCCACGTCCTCGGTGGGGCGGGAGAACAGCCCGTGCGCGGCCCAGGCGACGCCGCCGCCGAGCACGAACCGGTGGCGGCCGGCGACCGACAGGGCCACCCGGGCGACCTCGCGGTAGAACTCGTCCGGCGGTGCGGCGTCGTTCACGCCGTGCGGAGGGCCCGGTCGTCCCGCAGGGCCCCGTGGCGGTGCTCCCACGCCGCGCGGACACCACGGGGAAGGTTGAGCATGGGCCATACCTGGCGCAGCAGGTGACCGTTGACCAGCTCCCGCAGGTCGTCCGCGTGGGTGGTCTCCCGCAACACGTTCTCGTACATCCAGAGCAGGTCGTCCGGGTCGCCCAGGTCGAAGGTGCGGTGCAGGTTCCACATCAGGCGTAGGGGCAGCTCGACGACCCCCCGCGTGGGGCCGGTCAGCTCGGCCAGGGTGGGGGTGACGACGGCCGGGCGGCCCGGGCGGGCCAGGAAGGCCACGCCGGCCGAGGTGGGGGAGGCTACGCCCTGCATGGTGCCAGGGTAACGCCTGGTCCGGCCGGCGCGGCGCTCGTGCCCGTCCCCCTTTCGGTCGGTACGTCCCCGGCCGGCCCCCGCGTCCGGAACGAGGAGTCGATCAGCCTGCCGGCACCTGCCCGTGGCGGCGCGTCTGGGTCGAATGTCCGGTTCGGGGTGACCGGCGACACCCGCTCGGCGGAACATGGGCCGGCCCGGGGTCGTTACACATGGCGGACGATCGAGTAGCGCACGCCGCTGCTGAGCTGCCCGAACCCCCGTGACCCCGGCGGGGAATGGGGGTGGGCCGCCGGTCGTTACACATGGTCCCGCCGCCATCAGCATCCCCCCGGGTGCGGTGACCTGTCGGATGGTTTTCCCCCTTTTGATCTGTTGGGCGCCTCGACGTGGTGCTCACACGCCCACCCCTTTTTCCCCTGGGGTGGGGTGTGTCGACCCCCGATTGGAGTCACCCTGATGAACACGATCCTGCGTAAGAGCGTTCTCGGTGTCGCTGGTCTGGCGTTCGCCGGTGGTCTGGCCGCCGGTCCGCTGCAGCACGCCACCACCACCCCGACGGCCGAGTCGACCACGCCGGCGGCTGTGGCCGTGCAGGCCGACAAGCCTGGTGTGGACAAGGGCAAGCTGATCCCGCACGGCGTGCAGGGCGACCAGTCCCGCATCGAGCTTGACGACGAGCAGACCGCCAACGTGAAGGCGATCGTGGCGGCGACGAAGAAGGCCGGCATGGACGAGCGGGCCGCCGTGGTCTCGATCGGCACGGCGTTGCAGGAGTCGAAGTTGGAGAACCTGGGTCACCTGGGTGACCGCAACGACCACGACTCGCAGGGCCTGTTCCAGCAGCGTCCGACCTCCGGGTGGGGCACGGTGGAGCAGATCACCGACCCCGAGTACTCGACCCTGGCGTTCCTCAAGGGCCTCAAGCAGGTCGACGGGTGGCAGGACATGCCCCTGACCGAGGCCGCGCAGACCGTGCAGGTGTCGGCGTACCCCGACCACTACGCGCAGTGGGAGCAGCAGGCCGCCGACCTCGTCGCCGAGCACTGGAACAGCTGACCCCCGCACCGAACAGCCAACTGGCCGGGCCCCCGACAAGGGGGCCCGGCCAGCGGCGTCTGCACTACCACCCGCGGGCGGTGGAGACACCCTGGCAGCGGCGTTGGGTGCGCCGGGTGCCGCACTGATCCGCAGCGCGTTCGCGGGTACGTCGACGACGGGCCGGGCCCACCGTGGGCGCGGTGGACCCGGCCCGGACCTCACTGGGCGACGTACTCCCGCAGGTGGGTGGCGGTCAGGGTGTCACCGTGCGCGACGAGGTCGGCGGGGGTGCCGGTGAAGACGACCCGGCCGCCGTCGTGGCCGGCGCCCGGGCCGAGGTCGATGATCCAGTCGGCGTGCGCCATCACCGCCTGGTGGTGCTCGATGACCACCACGGTGTTGCCGGCGTCCACCAGGCGGTCCAGCAGGGCCAGCAGGTTGTCGACGTCGGCCAGGTGCAGGCCGGTGGTGGGCTCGTCCAGCACGTAGGTGTGCGCCTTCTCGCCCATGTGGATGGCCAGCTTGAGTCGTTGCCGCTCGCCCCCCGAGAGGGTGGTCAGCGGCTGGCCGAGGCCGAGGTAGCTCAGGCCCACGTCGGCGAGGCGGTCCAGCACCGACCGGGCCGGCCCGCCGGGGAAGAAGTCCCGGGCCTCGGTCACCGACATGGCGAGGACCTCGCTGATGTTCTTCCCCCGCAGGGTGTACGTGAGCACCTTCGGGGTGAACCGGCGGCCCTCGCACTCCTCGCACCTGGAGGCGACCCCGGCCGTCATGGCCAGGTCCGTGTAGATCACCCCGATGCCCTTACAGGCCGGGCAGGCACCCTCGGAGTTGGCGCTGAACAGCGCCGGCTTGACCCCGTTGGCCTTGGCGAAGGCGGCCCGTACCGGGTCGAGCAGACCGGTGTAGGTGGCCGGGTTGCTGCGCCGGGACCCGCGGATCGGGGACTGGTCGACGACCACCACCCCGGCGCGGCGGGGGAGCGAGCCGTGGATCAGCGAGCTCTTGCCGGAGCCGGCGACGCCGGTCACCACCGTCAGCACCCCGAGCGGCACGTCGACGCTGACGTCGCGCAGGTTGTGCAGGTCTGCGCCGCGGATCGGCAACTGCCCGGCGGGTGGCCGGACCTCCTCGCGCAGGCTGACCCGGTGGTCGAGGTGCCGGCCGGTCAGAGTGTCGGAGCGGCGCAGCCCGGCGACATCGCCGGCGTAGCAGACCCGGCCGCCGTCCGGACCGGCTCCCGGGCCGAGGTCGACCACGTGGTCGGCGATCGCGATGGTCTCCGGCTTGTGCTCCACGACGAGCACCGTGTTGCCCTTGTCGCGCAGCCGCAGCAGCAGGCCGTTCATCCGGGCGATGTCGTGCGGGTGCAGCCCGACCGTCGGCTCGTCGAAGACGTACGTGACGTCGGTGAGGCTGGAGCCGAGGTGACGGACCATCTTCACCCGCTGCGCCTCGCCCCCGGACAGGGTGCCCGACTCGCGGTCGAGGCTGAGGTAGCCCAGGCCGATCTCGACGAGCGAGTCCAGCAGGTCGCGCAGGTTGGCCACCAGCGGCGCCACGGACGGGTCGGTGACACCCCGGACGAACGCGGCCAGGTCGCTGATCTGCATCGCGGAGCACTCGGCGATGTTGCGGCCGGCGATCCGGGAGGACAGGGCGGCCTGGTTGAGCCGGGCGCCGCCGCAGTCGCCGCAGGTCGTGAACGTGACGGCCCGCTCGACGAACGCCTTGATGTGCGGCTGGGCCGGCTCCTTGTCCTTGCTCAGGTACAGCCGGCGGACCTTGACGACCAGGCCCTCGTACGTGAGGTTGCTGCCGCCGACCTTCATCTTGGTGGCCGGCTTGTGGAGGAAGTCCTGCCACTGCTGGGGCGTGTAGTCCTGCAGCTTGGCGTCGGGGTCGAACAGGCCCGAGGTGACGAAGGACTGCCAGTACCAGGAGTCGACCGCGAAGTTCGGCACCGTGATCGCCCCGTCGTTGAGCGACCGCTCGACGTCGACGAGTTCGTGCACGTCGAGGTCGGAGACCCGGCCCGCCCCCTCGCAGGTGGGGCACATCCCCTCGGGGAGGTTGAAGCTGAACGCGCCGGCCGACCCGACGTGCGGCTGCCCGAGCCGGCTGAACACGATGCGCAGCATGGCGTACGCGTCGGTGGCGGTGCCGACCGTGGAGCGCGAGTTCGCCCCCATCCGCTCCTGGTCGACGATGATCGCGGCACTGAGGTTGCGCAGCGAGTCGACGTCCGGCCGGGACAGGCTGGGCATGAACGACTGGAGGAAGGCGCTGTAGGTCTCGTTGATCAGCCGCTTCGACTCGGCGGCGATGGTGCCGAAGACGAGCGAGGACTTGCCGGAGCCGGAGACCCCGGTGAAGACGGTGAGGCGTCGCTTGGGGATGTCCACGGAGACGGACGCGAGATTGTTCTCCCGGGCGCCGCTCACCTCGATCATGTCGTGGCTGTCGGCGACGGTCCGAGTCGGCTGCTGCATGCGAACCCTTCGGGCGATCGTGGGCAGGGTGAACCCTGCCCGGTTGCTGGTGCTGGGCCTGGCCGGTTCAATCATCTCATTGACCCGCACGTTGAAACTTTCGCGACAAAGCGGCATGGTCAGCGGCGAGAGTAGGCGGAAAAGTCTCAAACAGCGCGTGAGTGGGACGGTGGAAGCCATGGCGGAACGGCGGCCGTGGGCGCGGTCCGGCGTGCGCGTGGCCCGCCCGTCGGTGCCGGGCCCTGCCGGTTAGGGTGCTGGGCATGAGAGCCCCGGTGCTGGCCGCCGCTGCCGCCGTCCTTCTCGCCGGTGCCGTGCCGGCCGTCCCGGCCGCCGCCGTGCCGGCCGTCCCGGCCAACGCGGCGGTGCCCTGCCCGAAGGC
The DNA here is from genome assembly GCF_050948415.1 of Micromonospora sp. CA-111912. Lineage (NCBI taxonomy): Bacteria > Bacillati > Actinomycetota > Actinomycetes > Micromonosporales > Micromonosporaceae > Micromonospora > Micromonospora sp. CA-111912. The sequence goes on along the minus strand of NZ_CP192007.1, from coordinate 3,843,564 downwards.
GGTCGCCCCGAAGGTGCCGCGCTCCCCGAAGCCGACACCCCCGCCGTCGGTGCCGGAGCAGCAGGCGGTGGGCGGCGCGGCGCTGGCCGCACCGGGCCTCGTCGCGCCGGCCGGGGCCACCCCGCCGCCGGCGGTCACCGCCACCTCCTGGCTGGTCGCCGACCTGGACACCGGAGCGGTGCTCGGCGGCTGCGGCCCGCACGGGTACGCCACCCCGGCCAGCGTGCAGAAGCTGCTGCTGACCGCCACCGCGCTGCCGAAGCTGGACCCGAAGCAGGTGGTGACGGTCACCCACGCCGACCTCGACATCGCCCCCGGCAGCTCCGCGGTCGGACTGCTGGAGGGCGGTCGCTACACCGTCGAGACGGTCTTCCTCGGGCTGCTGCTCCAGTCCGGTAACGAGGCGGCCAACGTGCTGGCCCGGCTCGTCGGCGGCCCGGCCGGGGCGGCCGGCGGGGTCCGGGCGATGAACGCCGAGGCGGCGCGCCTCGGCGCACTGCAGACCCACGCCGTCACCCCCTCCGGGCTGGACGGCCCCGGCCAGTTCACCAGCGCGTACGACCTGGCGCTGATCGCCCGGGCCTGCTTCGCCGACCCCACCTTCCGCCGGTACGCGCTGACCGAGAGCACCCGGATCCCCGCCCAGCCGGCGCTGCGGAAGAAGGGCTTCCAGATCCAGAACGAGAACCAGCTCATCTACCGCTATCCGGGGGCGCTGGGCGGGAAGACCGGCTTCACCGACTACGCCCGGCACACCTACGTCGGCGCGGCGCAGCGCGGCGGACGCCGGTTGGTGGTCACCCTGCTCGGGGCCGAGCCCAGCCCGATGCGCGGCTGGGAGCAGGGCGCCACGCTGCTGGACTGGGGCTTCTCGCTGCCTCGGGACGCCTCGGTGGGCCGTCTCGTCTCCCCGGGGGAGACGGTCGCCAACGGCTCGCCGTCGGCGTCCGCGTCGCCCGGAGCGGCGGTCTCGCCCGCGCCCCGGGCGGTGGCCGCCCACCGGGTCGCCCGCTCCGGCCGGGCCGTGTCGTGGCCGGTGGTCGTGGGGGCCGCCGCTGCCGTCGTCGTGGCCGCGCTGCTCACCACGGTGCTCCTGCGTCGCCGGCGCCGTCGGGCCTGAGCCGGCCGAGGACCGTCCTGCTGCGCCCGGGCTGCCGCGCCCTGCTTCGCGTGTCGCCGTCGACAGGAGGGCCGCCGGATCCATAGACTGCGATCTTTCTGGATTCACCAGCCCAGGAGGACGCCCCGTGTCGAGGTCATCCCGTCGGCAGTCGGTCCCGCCGTTGCCGGCCCACCCCCGCAGGACGCGTACGCTGTCCCGGTTCACCGGTGTCGCGCTGCTCGCCACCGCCCTGATCGGCGGCAGCGGCGTCGCCGCCGTGGCTGCCCCGGCCGCCGCCCCGGGAGGCGCGGTCCCGGCCGCCGCCGCGCCGCCACGGACGACCCCGGGCCCGTGCGCGTACACCGAGACGCCGGACGAGCCGGCTGCCCGGCCCGTCCCGCTGCCGCCGGATCCCCGACGGACGCCGGGTCACGGCACCGTTCGGGTCACGCTGCGGACGAACCAGGGCCCGATCGGGCTGACCCTGGACCGCGAGCAGGCGTCCTGCACTGTGCAGAGCTTCCTGCACCTGGTCCGGCACCGGTTCTACGACCGCACCTCGTGCCACCGGCTGACCGCGTACCCGACGCTCAGCGTGCTCCAGTGCGGCGACCCGTCAGGCACCGGCTCGGGCGGGCCCGGCTACCGGTACGCCGACGAACTGCCCACCGACCTGCCGCCCGCGCCGACGGACCCGACGGGTGTGCGAAAGGTGTACGCCCGGGGTGTGCTCGCCATGGCCAACGCCGGCCCGGACACCAACGGCAGCCAGTTCTTCCTGGTGTACGCCAACTCGGCGCTGCGCCCCAACTACACCATCTTCGGTGAGGTGGACGCCGCCGGCCTGGCCACCCTGGACCGGATCGCCGCCGGCGGGATCGCGCCTACGGTCGAGGACCCGGCCCCGGTCGACGGCGCGCCCGCGCTGCCGGTGGAGATCCGCCGGGCGGCCCGTGGGCGGTGAGTATCGACCGCCCCACCGGGCGGTGAGTGTCGGCCACCCCACCCCGGAGCGGGATCCCACCGGTTGACCCTGAAACAGGCCGGATGCTGCTAGAACGGTGTGCATGGGACAGCAACGCCGGCCGGCCCGTACACCCCTCCCCGCCCTCGAAGGCCGACCCGCCTCCTCCCGCCCAGGCCTCCCTCGCGGATCGATCAAGAGGTTTACGTCGGAACTGGAGATCAGAGCTGACGTAAACCTCTTGATCACCGCCGCGGGGCGGGTGGGGGGCTGGCGGTGGGTGGTCGGGGGGCTGGGACGGGTCGTCGTCGGGGCAGTGGTGGTGGTGTTGGCGGGGTGTTCCGTGTCGGGGCCGTCCGGGGTGGGGGCGTCCGGGGCCGGGGCGTCCGCGTCGGGCGGGGGCGAGGTGGGGGTGCCGGGGGAGTTCGTGGTGTTGTCCGATGTGGATCCGAGCATCGGGTCCGACATTCGGTATGCCACCGCGCACAACTTCGTCGGCCGGCCGATCGCCGGGTACCGGGAGCCCCTGTGCCTGCTCACCCGGCCCGCCGCCGAGGCGCTGCGCCGGGTGCAGCAGGCCGCCCGTGCGACGGGCCACAGCCTCAAGGTGTACGACTGCTACCGCCCGCAGCCCGCCGTGGACGACTTCGTGGCCTGGGCGAAGCGCCCCGACGAGGAGCAGACGAAGGCCGAGTTCTACCCCGGGGTGGCCAAGTCGCGGCTGTTCGCCGACGGCTACCTCGGCGCGCCCACCGCGCACAGCCGGGGCAGCACCGTCGACCTGACCCTGGTCGACGACCCGCCGGCCGGCCAACGCCCCTACGTCCCCGGCGAGCCCCTGGTCGCCTGCACCGCGCCGAAGGGCGACCGCTTCCCGGACAACAGCGTCGACATGGGCACCGGCTTCGACTGCTTCGACCCGCGTGCCCACACCGCCGACGGGCGGATCACCGGAGCCGCCCGGGACAACCGCGAACTGCTGAAGCGGCTGATGGCCGACGGCGGGTTCACCAACTATCCGCGTGAGTGGTGGCACTACCGGTACGACGACGAGCCGTACCCCGAGACGTACTTCGACTTTCCCGTGGCCCGCCCGTCCCGCTGACCCGGCGGGCCCTGCCCGACCGCGCCGATTGGCCCCGGCGGCTCCGGTCGGCCCAGCGGCTAGGCTCGCCCGGCGGAAGCATCGCCCCTCGGCCGCCTCCGGTCCGCCGACCCCGTGGGCCCGGCCGTCGGCGACCGGAGAGGACCCGGACATGACCACCGAGCGGATCGGACCGCCCCTGATCGCCGACGAGCGCGAGATGCTGCGCGCGTTCCTGGACTTCCACCGTGCCACCCTCGCCATGAAGTGCGAGGGCCTCACCGACGAGGAACTGCGCCGGCAGCCGTCCCCGCCGTCCACGCTGAGCCTGCTCGGCCTGGTCCGGCACATGGCCGAGGTGGAGCGCAACTGGTTCCGCCGGGTGATTGGCGGCGAGGACGTCCCGCTGGTCTGGTCGGAGACCGGCGACTACCAGGAGGCGTACGACGCCCGCACCGCCGGCGCGTCCGAGGCGTTCGAGGCGTGGCGGCGGGAGGTCGAACACGCCCGGCGCATCGAGCGGGAGGCCGGGTCGCTGGACGTCGTCGCCCACAACCCCCGGTGGGGCGAGGACGTGTCGCTGCGCCTGGTGATGCTGCACATGATGCACGAGTACGCCCGGCACAACGGCCACGCCGACCTCCTGCGCGAGGCCGTCGACGGCTCGGTCGGCGTCTGAACCGCCGCTGCGCCCGGTCGAGGGGCTGCCCGGAGATGGAGGTGCGCCGGGTCCAGGCGGTGTCGTCGTCGCTGAGGCCGTGCAGCAGGTACAGCACGGGCGGGTCACCGGCCGGCGCGCTGCCGTCCCGGGCGGGACCGGCCGGGGAGGAAAGGTTTTTGCCCTGGGGCGGCCAAGAGGCTAGATCAAAGGTTTACCAGGCTGTAACGTCCGCGCTGCTGGACCTGTCACAAGGAAGTGGGAGTCAGTGATGAGCGACGTGTCGACGGCCCTGGGTGTGCGCCTCTACCCCGACCTGGTCGAGCTGGGCGGGCTCGCTTCCGCGCTGGCCCTGACCGCCACCCGGTGTCAGGTGGACGTGGGCCGGATCAGCGCCCCCGAGCAGGGGCGGAGCCGGTTCACGAGCGCCGAGCTGATCTCCGAGCGGGGGACGATCTGCGTGGGACTGGGATCCCAGGCCCGCTACTTCATGGTCGACATCTCGGGCTCGGACGGGTCCCGGGCCGACGGCGACACCACCGACCTGGACCAGGTCGTGCGGATCGCCGACGCCTGGCGCGGCGGCGCGGGATTCGCCGAGCTGCGCGCCCGCTTTCCCTTCCTCGACCACGTGACCGAGCCGGTCGGCGAGGACATCGCGCTCGCCTGACCGGCACCCGACCGCCCCGGCGCGCGTTCGGCCGCCGCTGCGGGCCCTCGGACCTGTGCCGGCGCTGCGGGGCCGCGGACCTGCGAAGGCGGGGCCGGACGATGCTGTCCGGCCCCGCCTTCCGTACGGCATCAGGTCAGTTGACGCTGATGATGGTGCCGATACCGTTCGGGTACTCGATGTAGCCCGTGTGCCGCCCGGCGGGCACTGCCGACCACTTCGCGGTGACCGTCAGCGGAGTGCCCGGGGTGACCTTGGGGTTCTTGGGGGACACCGTCAGCTTGCCGACGCCACTCTTGCCGGTGACCAGGTTCGCCTGCACCTTGAAGGGCGTTTCCGTGGTTCCCGGCAGGTCCCCCAGGGTGATGACCGTCATCTGGTACAGGCCGGGTTCCGGCCTCGCAAAGGTGAGGCGCATGTCATTGCCCGACACGGTCCAGTCATGGAAGACCAGACTGCCGTTCACCACCCGGAAGATGACGAGGGCGATCTCCGCCTCAGGGTTGTCCGCGCGTGCGGTGAACTCAACGGCCTTGGTGCCCTTGGCCACCGTGACCGGGAAGTCCTTGCCCCAGATGTCGCTGTTGTTCACCGTGCCGGGCGTCAGCGGCCCCGACACCATCCCGTAGGTGGTGATCGGGAGCTTCTTGAGCGCCGGGGTCACCTCGAAGGACACGGAGCCGGCGGCGCCGGTGCCCCGGACCTCGGTCGGCGCGAGCACGCTCTGCGGGGTCACCACGATCGGGCTGCGTACGACGGCGCCGGCACCCCGCCAGGTCAGCGAGCCGATGGCCGGCACGCCGGCGGAAGCCGTCGTGAGCTGCATGGCGACGGTGAACTCCTTGGTCTCCCCCGCCTTCTTGAAGCGCAGGGTGGACGGGCTCACCTTGACCTTCAGCCCGGGCAGGTCGACCGTGGACTGGTACACGCCGGGGGTGACGGCGGTGACCTTGCGGGTGACGGTCCGGGTGCCGAAGACCTCGCCGACACCGATGGACGGGTAGTTCAGGTCGCTGCCCCGGATCGGCGCGACCCCCGAACCGGTCCGCACGCCCAGCCCCTCCAGGTAGCCCAGCCAGTCGTTCTCCGAGGCGTCGTAGACCAGGCCGGGGTTGAGCATCTTGGCCGGGTCGACGTGCCCCGCGCCCTGGGCGTAGACGTCGCTGCTCCGCTTCCCGGTGGCGGTCTTGGTGGCGAAGGTGGTGGTCATCATCGCGGACTTGACCCGCGCCGGCGACCAGTCCGGGTGCTCCGCGAGGTAGAGCGCGGCCAGACCGGCGATGTGCGGCGCGGCCATCGAGGTGCCGGAGTAGAAGTCGAAGTTCATTCCCTCTGCAGCCGGCGGGGCCACCGCCGCGAGGATCGCGACGCCGGGCGCGGCGATGTCCGGCTTCAGGAGGTCCGGGTGGCTCTCCGAGGGACCGCGCGAGGAGAACGCCGCGATCTGGGGGTACGGCATGCTCGGGCCGGTCGGCAGCAGGGTGACCTGTGCGCCGGCGGTCGCCGCGTAGTCCAGCACGGCCTGCGTGTCGGGCGAGTTGATGTGCACGGTCGGCACGCTGTGCAGGTCACCGCTCAGGTCCTGGTCGTTCGGGTTGGCCAGCACCATCCCGACGCCGCCGGCCCGGTTGACCTCGGCGGACTTGATCGGCCGGGCGATGACGCCACGGAGGCAGACGACGACCTTGCCGGCCACCTTCGCCGGGTCGAGGGTGCCGGTCATGCAGTTGTCGGCGTTGGCTTCGTCGACGCCGGCGGCCTTCGCCGCGCGGGAGGCGATCAGGGGCTTGGGTCCGAACGCCGCCGACACCGTCGTGCTGGTGCCGTTGAAGCGGGCGCCGTTGCCCAGTTCCACGCTGGCCGGGTACGGAGCGACCGAGCTGGCGCCGACCGTCATCTGCCACGGTGAGGTGTTGTCCATCGTCGACGGGTCCGGCCCGGAGTTACCGGCGGACGCGGAGACGAAGACGCCGGCCGCCGCCGCGTTGAGGAAGGCGAGTTGGATCGGGTCCCGGAGAGACGACTCGAACGCACCACCCACCGAGTAGTTGATCACATCGACGCCGTCGGCCACCGCCTGGTCGATGGCGGCGATGATGTCCGACGACTGCCCGCCGGTCGTGTCGTCGTCCGTTCCCTGCCAGAGGGCCTTGTAGACCGCGATCGCCGCACCCGGCGCGACTCCGGAGATCTCCCCGAAGCTGACACCACGCTCGGTCACCGGGACCGCCGCGTTCCCGGCCGCCGTGCTGGCGGTGTGGGTGCCGTGTCCCTGCGCGTCCCGGGGGGAGATGTAGTCCTTCCGCTTCTCCGCGGGAACCTGCTTCATCCAGCCCTCACCGAAGTACCGGGCGCTGATGACCTTCTCGTTGCAGAGGGTCGCGGCGAACTGCTCGCCGGTCTGGCAGGTGCCCGTGAACGTGCCACCGTCGGACTTGCGCATGAGGGTGGCCGTGCCCTGACGGTACGGCCGGTGCGGATCGGCCGTCGTGGGCGCGGTGGCGTCGAGCGCCGGCGCGGTGAACGACGTGCTCTCCGGCCAGACCCCGGTGTCGATCACACCCACGACGACGCCCTTGCCGGCGTTGGCCGTGCCGCCGAGCTTGGACCACACGCCCCTGCGACCGGAGAGACCGAGGAAGTCGACGGAGTTGCGGTCGTCGGTGGTCTTGAGCAGCTTGTCCGGCACCACGGAGACCACGCCGCCGGTGACCAGCAGCTTCATCGCCTGCGCCCGGGTCAGCTCCGCGACGAAGCTGTTCGAGGCGACGGAGTTGCTCCGGAGCGGCTTGGCGCCCACGCTGCGCGCCACCTTGGCGTGCCTGTCCGTGAGGTGGCTGCGGTAGCGCTGGGCGTTGGCGGCGCCCACGTCCACCTTCCTGCCCTTGCCGGGCTTGGTGCCGGCGATGCCGGCGACCCCGCCCTCGTAGGTCGCCAGCGGCTTGTCGGCCAGGGTCACGATGTAGGTTTCGCTGCCCCCTGCACTCGAGGGCAGGACACTCGGCAGCGCCGGTGGCTCCGGCTGGGCGGATGCCGCGACCGGGCTGATCGTGATCGCCAGGGCCACAGCAGCTACCGCCGCGCCGTAGCGGGAGGTTTGTCGGATCCTACGGGCCATTGCTCCTCTTTGGGGGGATTGGAGATGAAGAGAGCCTGCCCACGCCGGCAAGATCGCCAGGTGGGATGGTGAGTAGTGAACGTCTCAGGGCCAAATAAGTCGAGATATCTTCATGACGTCTTCGGCCACGTGGCGAATCGCGCCACGCGTCGGTGACCTGGTCAGGGCAGGTGGGATGTGCGCAACGATCCGGTGCTGGGCGCACTGGGCATCAGCGAGTTCGACGAGCAGATCTACCGTCTGCTGCTGATCCAGCCCGACCAACCACTGTCGGAGAGCGCCGGCACCCTGGGCGTCACCATCGCCCGGGTACGCAGCGCCGTCGCCCGGCTGGGCAGGCTCGGCCTGCTGAGACGGACAGCGCCCGGAAGATACGAGGCCATGGGGCCGCAGGCGGCACTGACGGCGCTCGTCGCCCGGCGTCGGCTGGAGACGGAAGCGGCGCTGGACGGCGTGCAGACCGCGGTCACGGACCTCGCGCGACTGTTCCAGACGGCTCGGCTCCGCGATCCGGGGCGCTGGGTGGAGGTGCTGTCGGGCTGGGAGACGGTCGACGGCCGGATGGACGAACTCACCCGGTCCGTGCGCACCCACCTGTGGGTGCTCGACCGGCCGCCATACATGAAGCACGTGCACGGCACCCCCGACACCAACGAGGTGGAGATCGCGGAGACCGAGGACCTGATCGCCAGGGGGGTGGACATCCGCACCGTCTACTGTCCCGAGTCGATGGGGCGTCCGGGCCGCTTCGAGGTGCTGAGCAGGCTCGCCGAGGCGGGCGAGCAGGCTCGGATGCTCCCCAGCCTGCCGTTCAAACTGCGGATCATGGACCTGCGGGTGGCGGCGGTCTCGCTCACCGGTGGGGCCTACGACAACCTCGCGCTGATCCACCCCTCGGGGCTGCTCGACGCGCTGATCGAGCTGTTCCAGGCGTACTGGGGTCGGGCCACACCGCTCGCCGGCGCCCACCCGCCGGCCGACGACAAGCCGAGCGACGAGGATCTGCTGCTGCTCCAGATGCTCAGGGCCGGTCTCAAGGACGAGGCCATCGCCCGCCAGCTCGGGGTCAGCGCCCGCACCGCCACCCGCCGGATCGCGTCCGTCATCGACCGGCTGGGCGCCACCACCCGGTTCCAGGCCGGCGTCGAGGCGTCCGCGCGCGGCTGGCTCTGATCGCCCGACCGACCCGCCGGGCGTCGGGCGGGCGTGCCGAGGGTAGCCGGATATCCATTGCGGTCGTCGTGGCCCTCGCCTACGTTCATCGGGCAAGGCCAACCCGAGCTGATCCAGGGAGCATGTCGTGTCGCAGCGCAAACGCACCACAACCTCGCGGCCCACGCCGCGCGGCGGTGCCCCGCTGCTCACCGGCGGGCAGACCCTCGGCCGGTGTCAGCGCCGACAATCCGGGTGGTGGCGCGGATAGCGCCAGCGCGACACGCGCAGCCGCCCATCCCGAGTCCGGGACCGGGCGGCTTTTTAGTCCCCGGCCCCGCCCGTCGGACCGATATCGCCCACGCCCGTCCCGCCACCGGTGGGCCAGCCTCGCGGCTGTGGCGCAGCCCGGCAGCGCGTCACCCCGCCACGGTGAAGACCGCCGGTTCGAATCCGGCCAGCCGCTCCGCGCCAAGGACGAGAACGAACAAGGAGAGAACGATGGCATTCACCCCGCTTCCGGGCACCCGCGCGCCCGTCCGGGTCTGGACCGACCCGTACGCCATCGAGGAGCAGGCGGCCCGGCAGCTGCGCAACATCGGCGCGCTGCCCTGGGTCGAGGGCGTCGCCGTGATGCCCGACGTCCACTTCGGCAAGGGTGCCACCGTCGGCTCGGTGATCGCGATGCGGCAGGCGGTCTCCCCGGCCGCCGTCGGCGTGGACATCGGCTGCGGCATGTCGGCGGTGCGGACCTCGCTCACCGCCGCCGACCTGCCCGACGACCTCGCCGGGCTGCGGTCCGCGATCGAGGCGACCATCCCGGTCGGCTTCGCCAAGCGCGACAACGCGGTCGACCCGCGCCGGGTACGCGGGCTGGAGCAGCGCGGCTGGGCCGACTTCTGGGGGCGCTTCGGCACCCTCGACAAGCGGGTGGCCCAGCTCGAGACCCGGGCCCAGCAGCAGATGGGCACCCTCGGCGGTGGCAACCACTTCATCGAGGTCTGCCTGGAGCAGGGCGGCCCGGACGCCGGCCGGGTCTGGCTGATGCTGCACTCCGGGTCGCGCAACATCGGCAAGGAGCTGGCGGAGCGGCACATCGGCGTCGCGCGGCGGCTGCCGCACAACGCCGAGCTGCCCGACCGGGACCTGGCGGTTTTCCTCGCCGGCACGCCGGAGATGACGGCGTACCGGCGGGACCTGTGGTGGGCGCAGGAGTACGCCCGCCGCAACCGCGCGGTGATGCTGGCCCTGCTCTGCAACGTGGTCCGCGACCGGTTCCCGCAGGTCGGCTTCGACGAGCCGATCAGCTGCCACCACAACTACGTCGCCGAGGAGACCTACGGCGGGGTGGACGTGCTGGTCACCCGCAAGGGCGCGATCCGGGCCGGTGTGGGGGACCTCGGCATCATTCCCGGCTCGATGGGCACCGGGTCGTACGTCGTGCGCGGGAAGGGGAACCCGGACGCGTACTGCTCCGCCTCGCACGGGGCCGGGCGGCGGATGTCGCGCGGGCAGGCGAAGCGGACGTACAGCACGGCCGACCTGGTGCGGCAGACCGCCGGGGTGGAGTGCCGAAAGGACGCGGGGGTGGTCGACGAGATCCCCGCCGCGTACAAGGACATCACGGAGGTGATGGCCCAGCAGGAGGACCTGGTCGAGGTGGTCGCCCACCTCAAGCAGGTGGTCTGCGTGAAGGGCTGAGCCACCCCGGCCGGCGCCCTCCCCGGTGCCGGCCAGCCCGCGACGCGTCACCAGGCCTGGACCCCAGGGCCCCGGCAATGTCGCGGAGTGTCCGATCCCGCCCGAAGTTCATCCACCTTCAGGGAGTCCCGTTCCGCACCTTGCGGATGACCCGAGATCCCGGCCAGGGCCTCGGTCTCACCGGTCCTCAGCTATGTCTCCTCTCCCGCAGATGCCCCGGGAGGTCGCCGCTACGCCGGCCGTACGTCGGGCGGTCGGGCGGCGGCCTGACGAATGCTCCCGGCCGGGGATCTGCCTGTTGGCCCCTATGGAGCTGCCCCGTTTGTGCTGTCGATGGAGCGGGAGCGTGGACGGGGCAGCTCCATAGGGGCCAACGCAGGGCAGGCCGACCCGGCCAAGGCCGACCCGGCCGCCTGGACCCTCGACGACCTCAAGGGATGACCCTTCTCAACATGCGCTGAGGCTAGTGTCGGGGCCGTGGACGTTGACTGGAGCTTCGAGTTGGTCGATCAGCTTGAGTGGCACTGGCAGCATCAACTCCGGCCGCGATTGAACGGCCTGACCGATGATGAGTACTTCTGGCAGCCAGCGCCTGGCTGCTGGACGATCAGCCGCCGCGGCGATAGCTCGGCGCCGATGTCGATCGGTGGGGGCGAGTTCACCATGGACCAGGCTGGGCTGGCGCACGATCGCGAGCCGGTCACCACGATCGCATGGAGGCTTGCGCACCTCATCGACGTGTTCGGGCCATCTACCGTACCCCATTTCGATGGCCCGCCGTCCGATCGCCCGGCGATCAGCTACTCAGGCACCGCAGAAGGAGCGCTGCGTCAACTCGATGAAGGGCACGATGCCTGGATCCGGGACGTGCGCAGTCTCGGCACGGCAGGGCTTGCCCGGCCGCAAGGCGCCATCTCACCACCGGTCTATGCGGATGCGCCGATGGCCAGGCTCATCCTGTACACCCATGTGGAGATCGTTCACCACGGCGCAGAGATCTGCTTGCTTCGGGACCTTTACTTGTGCAAAGACGGGCGAGAACGGCTATGACTTCCGGGTAACCGTCGACCGCATCATGGTCGAAGGCTCAGTGGGGTACGTCGGATCACGTCCATGACCTGCGCGGCCGCCGCGGAGGAACGGCGGTCGCGCAGGTCCAGGACGGTGCCGGGGAGGCCCACCCGGTGGGCCACGAGCAGCCGCATGATCGCCAGCAGGGGGTCGAACCGGCCGGTCAGGTCGAACTGCCGGCCGTCGGGGCCGATCACGACGGCGGGGCTGACCCCGGCGGCGAGGTTGGTGCGTGCCCAGTCGATCTCGTACGACCGGCGGTCCCCGCCGACCTGCACGACGAGCTGCTTCGTCCGGTGCAGCAGCGCGAGGTAGTTCATCGGCACCGTCAGCTTCTTCCCGACGTCGAACGGGGCGCCGCCGTCGGGGAACAGCCGCAGGACGGTCTCCAGCACCGGGCCCTCGTACTGGAAGGTGTCCGTGCCCCGCAGCTCCAGGAACCGGCCCCGGACGAGCTGCCCGCCCTGGCGCGCCCACCGGCGGTCGACGCCACCGAACGCCCCCGCCGCACCGGGCAGACGGTCGATCACCCACCTGGCCCTGCCGTCCGGCACCGGCTCGGGCATCGGTCGACCGGCTGCGGAGCGCTCGAACATGCTCTGCAGTCGCGTCGCCACGGCGGGGTCGACGCGTCGCAGGTCGATCGTGTCGCCGTCCAGGGCGACCCGGCCCGTGGCCCGCGCGGTTCTCATCTGCTCCAGAAGGAGATCCGGGTGCCCGGTCAGGTCGACGCGCCGCCCGTCGAGCCCGACCAGCCGGCAGGTCCGGGCGCCCGACAGCAGGGCGCTGCGCGGCCAGTCGATGCCGAACTTCGCGGGGACGCCCGGGTGGGTGACGGCGACGAGTCGCCCTGCGGTGACGGCGGCCAGGCACAGGGACGGCACGCGCCAGGTGGCCGTCGACTCGAACGGCTCGCGGCCCTCGGGGTGAACCCGCAGCCTGAGCCGGATGCGTGCCTTGGGCTCGTCGGGGTCGAGGTCGCGGCCGTAGCTCTGGTACGTCGCCTCCCAGTCCTCGCCGTACGACACGAGCGTCGCCTCGCGCACCTCGGCCATGGCCAATCGGCCATCCTGGAACGGGATCCGGGCGGTGGGGGTCCACATGGCGAAGCTGTCGTCGTCGCGCCGGTGCGCGTCGTGCACCTGGTCGCGGCCGGTGATCACCCGGAAGTGCGCCCGGGTGAACAGGAAGGCGCCGACCGGGATCGCGAGGGTGAACACCAGGCCGGTGAGGAAGAAGGCCAGCGGGACGCCTTCCTCGCCCGAGCCGACGTCGCTGACGCCGAGGGCGCCCACGACGAGGAAGACCGGCCCCACCACCCCGCAGACGGTGAAGATCACGAGGTTGCGGACGAACGTACGGGTGAAGCTCTGCACGGCCACTCCTCCGCAGACTCCGGTCCTTGATACCACCCGTGCGGGGGCGGCGGCGTTCGGCGACGCGGGGCGGGTCAGGCGTGTCGGGCGCGGGCGCCCTTGAGCCGGCGGCCGAACTCGCGGGCGATCTCCCGTTTCGCGTCCCGCTCGGCGATCGCCTGCCGCTTGTCGTACGACCTACGGCCCTTGGCCAGGGCGAGCTCGACCTTGGCCCAGCCGTCGGAGAAGTACAGCGACAACGGCACGAGGGTGAGCCCGCCCTCGCGCGTCCGGTCGAGGATCCGGTCGATCTCGACGCGGCGCAGCAGCAGCTTGCGGGTGCGGCGGGGCTGGTGGTTGGTCCAGGTGCCGAAGCCGTACTCGGCGATGTGCAGGCCGTGCAGCAGCAGCTCGCCGTCGTGCTCCTGGGCGAAGGCGTCGACCAGCGAGACCCGGCCGGCCCGCAGCGACTTCACCTCGGTGCCGGCGAGCACCAACCCCGCCTCGTACGTCTTGAGGATGTCGTAGTCGTGCCGGGCCTTCTTGTTCGACGCGACGAGGGTGCGTCCGGTCTCCCTGGGCACGGCCGGCCTCCCGATGGTGGTTCCGCGTCAACGCGAGAGGCTAGCAGCCGGGCAGCCGGTCGTCGCGTGGAAAACGGGTGGAGCGGCGCGGCGACCCCGGCCACAATTCCGGCATGGATCACCGAGCCAGCGTCAAGTTGAGCAAGCGGATGTCCCGGGCACTGCGGCACGAGCCGCACCGCCTGGGCCTCACCCCGGACCGGGCCGGGTGGGTCCTGGTCGACGACCTGCTGGCCGCCCTGCGGGTGGGGCGGGACGTCCTCGACATGGTGGTCGCCGAGAACGACAAGCAGCGCTTCGCGGTGGAGCGCGGCCCCGACGGGATCGAACGGATCCGGGCCAACCAGGGCCACTCCATCCCGGTCGAGCTGGGGTTGCCACCGGCGGCCCCGCCCGACCGGCTCTACCACGGCACCGGTGCCGCCGCCCTCGACCCGATCCGGGCTACCGGGCTGCACCGGGGCGGCCGTCACCACGTCCACCTGTCGGAGGACCTCGAGACCGCCCGCCGGGTCGGCGCGCGGCGGGGCGGGGCCGTGGTGGTGTTCACCGTGGACGCGGCGGCGATGGCCCGCGACGGGCACGTCTTCCACCGCAGCGCCAACGGGGTGTGGCTGACCGACGCCGTCCCCGCCCGCTACCTCACCCCGGGACGGTAGGGGCACCCCGCAATCCCGACAGCGCCATTGAAAGTCGCCCGGCCGGCAGGCAGGATCGGCGGTCCGGAGGCATCGACAGTGGTGGGGACCTTCAGTGGTGGATGGGGCCGACGGGGGGCGTCCGGCGCGTGACCTGCGGCTGGTCGTGGCCGCGCACGCGGCGTCGACGTACGGCAGCTACCTGAACCTCGTGGCGCTGGGCCTGTTCACGCTGGAGGTCACCGGCTCCGCCGTGCAGACCGGCCTGTTCATGGCCGTCCGCATGACCGCCGGCTTCCTCATGGGACCGGTGAGCGGGCTGCTCGCCGGCCGGTGCCGGCGTACCCGCCTGATGATCGGCGCCGACGTGCTGTCGGCCGTGACCCTGGCGCTGCTGGTCGCAGCCCCCGCCGGGGCGCGGCCCGGGATGCTCTACGCGCTCGCCGTGGTGCTCGGCTGCGGGCAGACCCTGTGGGGGGTCGCGCTGCGCAGCGAGCTGCCCGAGCTGGCCGGCCCCGATCGGCGGGCCCGCGCCAACGCCCGGCTCGTCGCGGCCCGGTCGGTGGCGATGCTGCTCGGGTTCGCCTCGGCGGGAATCCTGGTCGCCCAGCTCGGCTACCAGGTGGCGTTCCTGCTCGACGCCGGCACGTACGTGCTGTCCGCCGGGCTGCTGGCCCGGGTGCGGGCCCGCCGGCCGGCCACCGCCGGGCCCGGTACCGCGCCGCCCGTCGGGCCGCGCGCCCTGGCCGGCTTCGGGATACTGCGGGCGGTCGCGCCGGTGGTGGTGGCGATGATCGGCGTACGCGCCGCCGACGCGTTCGGGTCCGCGTCGCACAACGTGGGCATCCCGGTGCAGGCCAACCTGGTCCGCCCCGACTCGCCCGCCGGGTATGCCGCAGTCTTCCTGACCTGCTGGGCGGTGGGCAGCCTCGTCGCCGGCCGGTGGTGCGCCCGGCTGGCCGCCCGCACCGGCGGGGTGGGCTCCCCGCGCTCCTTCGGCGTCGCGACCTGCCTGATGTCGGTCTTCTTCGTGCTCGCCTTCACCGATCCTCCCCTGTGGCTGCTGATCCCGCTGACCGTGGCGGCGGGTGCCGCCGACGGCTACGCCGAGATCAGCTACACCACCCGGCTCCAGGCGGTCGACGAGGCCAGGCGCGCCCGGCTGTTCGGGTTTGCCAGCGCGGCGCAGAACGCCGGCTTCGGCCTGGGCATGGTCGGCTGCGCCGCCGCGCTGGACCGGGCTGCCCCGCTCACGGTCGTCGCCGTGGCCCACGGGGCGGCCTTCGCCACTGCCCTGGCGTTCCTCCTCGTCCAGACGTTCCGCCCGGCCGGCCGGAAACCGCCCGTCGACCCCGCGACCCATGAGGTGACGCCGTGACCGCCGTACCGCCCGCCCGTCGCCCCGCCGTCAGCCACGGCGGCGACCTGCCCGCCGACCCGGAGCACCCCCGGACGCTGGGCGAGGCGCTGCGGCGGGCGGCGCGGGAGTTCCCCGACGCCGGCATCCGGGTGGTGGACGAGGACGACCGCAGCGTGTTCCTCGACCATCCGACGCTGCTCGACCGGGCCCGTGTCGTGCGGGCCGGCCTGCGGGCGCGGGGGGTCGCCGCCGGCTCGTCGGCGATCCTGCGGATCACCTCCGGCGCGCAGTACTGGCCGGCGTTCTGGGGCTGCGTGCTCGGCGGCGTCGTGCCGCTGACCGTCGGCGCCCCGGCCGGCTACGACGCGGACAGCCCCGCCCTCGCGGCGCTGCTGCACGCCTGGCGGGCCCTCGACGCCCCGGTCGTCCTCGCCGGCGTCGAGGACGTGGCGGGGCTGGCCGGTCTGCCGCTGGCCGGCCGGGTGCTCGCCGTGGCGGAGCTGGCGGCGGGGGACACCACCGGGGAGCTGCCCGACGTCGCCCCCGACCCCGCCGGGGTGGCCGTCCTGCAACTGTCGTCGGGCAGCACCGGCACCCCGAAGATCATTCCGTTGACCCACCGGGGCCTGTCCGAGTACGCCGTCGGCGCCCGCGAGATGCTCGACGTCCGCCCGGGCGACGTGCTGCTCAACTGGCTGCCGCTGGACCACGTCGCCGGCCTGCTCCTGTACCACCTCGGCGGGGTGTTCCTCGGCGCCACGTCCGTGCACGTCGCCACCGGGCTGGTGCTGGCGGACCCGCCGCGCTGGCTGGACCTCATGCGCCGGTACGGGGTGACGCACAGCTGGGCGCCGAACTTCGGCCTGCGGCTGGTCGTCGACGCGGTGGCGCGCGTACCGGGCCGACGGTGGGACCTCGGCGGGGTGCGGCGCATGGTCAGCGGCGGCGAGCAGTGCCTGCCGGAGACGTTCGAGGCGTTCGTCGCCGCGACCGGGGTGCCGGCGGCGGCCATGACCCCCGCCTGGGGGATGTCCGAGACCTGCACCGGGATCACCTTCGCGTCGTTCACCGCGCCCGGCTGCCGGCAGCGGGTCGACACGGCCAGCCTCGACGGCGACCTGAAGTGGGTCGACGACGACGCGCCGGCCGACTGCACGGAGTTCCTGTCCGTCGGCCGGCCCGCGCCCGGGGCCACGCTGCGCATCGTCGACGCCGACGGCGCGGTGCTCCCCGAGGGCCGGGTCGGCCGGCTGCAGGTCCGCTCGGCCCGGGTCACCCCCGGCTACCTCGGCGACCCCGAGGCCAACCGCGCGGCCTTCCCCGACGGCGACTGGCTGGAGAGCGGGGACCTGGCCTACCTGCGCGACGGCGCGGTCACCGTCACCGGGCGCGCCAAGGACCTGCTGATCCTCAACGGGCAGAACATCCCCTGCCACGAGATCGAGCGGGTGGCCGTCGGGGTCGCCGGGGTACGCGCCGGGCTCGTCGCCGCCGTCGGCGTACCCGATGCCCGCACCGGCACCGAGTCGCTGGTGCTGTTCCACGTCCCCGATCCCGAGGCTGCCGAGCCGGCGCAGCGGGTGGCCGAGGCGCTCAGCGCGGTGGTGGCCCGCCGGTGGCAGGTCGTCCCGGCGCGGGTGCTGGCCGTGCCCGAGGAGGAGTTCCCGCGTACCTCCGGAGGAAAGCTCCAGCGGGCGGAGCTGCGGCGACGGTTCCTGGCCGGCGGCTTCCCGCCCGGCGGCCCCGGCCCCGGTCCCGTCGTCGACCCCGACCCCGTCGTCGGTCTGGCTGGCGCGGGCGCGGAGCCGGTGGGTGCGGGCGCGGGCCTGGCGACGGGGCCGTCACCGGCCGGGCCCGGGCGGGCGGCGGTACGGACCGTCGTGCGTGCCGCGCTCGCCGACGTCCTCGGCCGGCCGGTCGACGCGGACCGGCCGTTCTACGAGCTGGGCGTCGGCTCCGTCGAGATGGTCCGGTTCCGGGCCCGGCTGGAGCAGGCCCTGGGCCGCCCGGTCCCGCAGCCGGCGCTGTTCGCCCACCCCACCGTCGACGCCCTCAGCGCGCACCTCGCCGCCGGCCCGAGCGCTGACCCGAGCGTCGGCCCGAGCGTCGGCCCCGCGTCGACGCAGGCACCCCCGGCGGACCGACGGGTCGCGATCATCGGCATGGCCGCCCGGTTCCCGGGCGCGGGCACCGTCGACGAGTACTGGGAGCGGCTGCTCGCCGGGGTGGAGAGCATCCACTTCTTCACCCCGCAGGAGCTCACCGCAGCCGGGGTGCCCGAGGAGGCCACGCGCGCCCCCGGCTTCGTGGCGGCCAGCGGCGTCCTGGACGACGTCACCGGCTTCGACGCCGGCTTCTTCGGCGTCAGCCCCCGCGAGGCCGAGCTGCTGGACCCGCAGCACCGGCTGTTCCTGGAGACCTGCCACCACGCCCTCGAGGACGCCGGCTGCCCCGGTGAGACCGACGGGCGGCAGATCGGCGTGTACGCGGGCGGCGGGATGAACCTGTACCCGCACCACACCTACCTGCGCCACCAGCTCCCGCAGGCGGTCGGCTCGGCCGACCCGGCCACCACGATCGGCGCGGCGCTGGGCAACCAGCCCGACTTCCTGGCCACCCGGGTCGCGTACCGGCTCGGGCTGACCGGCCCGGCGGTGACCGTGCAGACCGCCTGCTCCACCTCGCTGGTCGCGGTGCACCTGGCGGCGCGCGCCCTGCTCGCCGGCGACGCCGACATCGCCCTGGCGGGCGCGGTGGCGGTGCACGTCCCGCAGGTCACCGGGTACCGGCACACCCCCGGGTCGATCCTGTCCGGCACCGGGCGGTGCCGGCCCTTCGACGCCGACGCCGACGGCACCGTCGGCGGCAACGGGGTGGCGGCCGTCGTGCTCAAGCCGCTCGACCGGGCGCTCGCCGACGGCGACCGCATCCACGCGGTGCTCCTCGGCTCGGCGGTCAACAACGACGGGGCCGGAAAGGTCGGCTACACCGCGCCCGGGGTGTCCGGGCAGGTGGACGTCGTCCGGCGGGCCCTGCGCGACGCGGGGGTGTCGGCCGCCTCCGTCGGGTACGTCGAGGCGCACGGCACCGGCACCGCCCTCGGTGACCCGATCGAGCACCACGCCCTCGCCGAGGCGTACGCGCCCGCGCGGGCGTACCTCGGCTCGGTGAAGGCCAACATCGGGCACCTGGACAGCTGCGCCGGGATGGCCGGCCTGATCAAGGCCGTGCTCACCGTCCGCTCCGGCCGCGTCCCGCCGCAGATCAACTTCACCCGGCCGAGCCCCGCGCTGGGCCTGGCCGACGGGCCGTTCACCGTCACCACCGTCGCGGCCGACTGGCCGGCGACCGGGTCGCCCCGGCGGGCCGCGGTCAGCGCCCTCGGCGTCGGCGGCACCAACGCCCACGTGATCGTCGAGGAGCCGCCACCCGCGCCGACCGGGCCCGGCGACCGGCCCGCCCCGGTCCCCGGCCTGCTCCCGCTCTCCGCCGCCGACCCGGCCGCGCTGGCCGCGCTCGCCCTGGCCCACCGGGACCGGCTCCGCGCCGACCCCGCCCTGCCGCCGGCGGACCTGGTGCTGACCGCCGGCACCGGTCGCCGTCACCTGCGCCACCGACTCGTCGCCCTCGGCGACTCGACCGCCGCGCTGGCCGACGCCCTGGACCGGCACGCCGCCGGTCTCCCGGCCGAGGTGGTCGCCGGCGACACCGGAGGGGACGCCTCCGGACCGGTCGCCCTCGCGTTCCCCGGTCAGGGGGATGTCCGCGAGGCGCTGCTCCCGCTGGCGGCGCGGTTCCCGGTGGTCCGCGCGGTGCTCGACGAGGCCGCCGACGCGTACCGGGAGGCGGTCGGCGGCGACCTGGTCGACCGGCTGCGCGAGGATCGCCCGCCCGCCGGCCGGCCCACCGACGTGGCCCAGCCGGCACTGGTCGTCGTCGGGGTGGCGCTGGCCGAGCTGTGGCGGTCGTGGGGCCTGCCCGTGGACCACGTCCTCGGACACAGCGTCGGCGAGTACGCCGCCCTGGTCGCCGCAGGCGCGCTGTCCCTCGCCGACGCCGTCCGGCTCGCCGCCTGCCGGGGCCGCCTCATGGCCGACGGCCTGCCGCCCGGCGAGATGCTGGCGGTGCTGGCCGACCGGCCCGTCGTGGCCGACCTGATGGCCGGCTCGTCGCTGGAGCTGGCGGCGGTCAACGGGCCGGCCCAGCATGTCCTCGCCGGCCCGCCGGCCGAGGTCGACGCCGCTGCGGCCCGGGCCGACCGGCTCGGGGTGGTGACCCGGCGGCTCCCGGTCGACCGGGCGTTTCACTCGGCGGCCGTGGCGCCGGTGCTGGACCGCCTCCGGGAGTTGGCCGGCGAGGTCGCGTTCCGGCCCACCCGGCTGCCGGTCGTGAGCGCCCTCGACGGCCGGGTCCACCCGCCCGGCTGGCGGCCCGACGCGGACCACCTGTGCCGGCACGCGCGCGAGCCGGTGCGCTGGCACGACGCCGTGTCCGCCCTGGCCGCCGAGGGCTGCCGGACGGTGGTCGAGGCGGGCGCGGACGGCGTGCTGACCGGCATCGCCGCGGCGGCCGGGCCGGTGCCGCGCTGGGTCCCGTCCCAGCGCCGCGGCCTCGACCCGGCCGCCGGACTGTGGCGGGCCGCAGCCGAGCTGCACGTCGCGGGAACGCCGCTGGACTGGGCGGGGCTCGTGGGCGGCTACGGCGGCAGGCGGGTCACGCTGCCCGCGTACCCGTTCCAGCGCCGCCGGTTCTGGGTCGACCCGCCGGCCGCCGATTCGCCCGTCGCCGATTCGCCCGCCGCCGACCCGCCCGCCGCCGACCCGCCGGCCGCCGGCGTGCCTGCGTCGGTCGGGGCCGCGTCCGTGGGGTCCGTCGCCGCGCCGGTTCCGGCGGTGGGGGCGGAGTCGGCGGTGCTGGAGCGGGTGCGGGCGCTGACCGCCGAGCGGCTCGGCCTGGCCGCCGCCGAGGTCGACCCGGACCAGAGCTTCTTCGCCCTGGGCGCCGACTCGCTCCTGCTGATCACCATGTCCCGGGAGATCGACCGCTCCTTCGCCGTCCGGGTGCCGGTGCGGGACCTGTTCACCGCCGTCGACACCCCCCGCCGCCTGGCCGCCGCGATCACCGCCGCCGCCCGGGCGGCGACAGACCCGGCGGCGACCGCGCCTCCCGGGCCGGACCCGGCAGCGGTCGGGTCGCCCGCGACCTGGCCGGAGTTGGGCGGGCCGGAGTTGGCCGGTTCCGCTCCGGTCGGCCTCGCCGCCGGCGAGGGCCGGCCGGGGTCTGGCGAACTGTCCGGCATCATCCATCGGCAGCTGGACCTGATGCAGCAGCAGCTCGCCCTGCTCGGCGTTGTTGCCGGGCTCGGCGACGGCCCGCAGGCAGGGGCGACCCCGGCCGTGTCGTCGGCCGTGTCGCCCGCCGCCGCGCCCCTCGCCGTCCCGCCGACCGCCGCGGTGCCGGTCGTCGCGCCGGTCGTCGCTTCCACGGACGCCGTCGCGCCACCGGCGACCCCGCCGGACACCGCCGACTTCAGCCTCTACTTCTTCGGCGACTACCCCGACCAGGACCGGACCGACAACAAGTACGGGGTCGTCCTCGACGCTGCGGAGTTCGCCGACGCGCACGGCTTCCACGCCGTCTGGATGCCGGAGCGGCACTTCCACTCCTTCGGCGGCCTCTTCCCCAACCCGTCGGTGCTCGCCGCCGCCCTCGCGGTGCGTACCCGGCGGGTGCGGCTCAACGCCGGGTCGGTCGTGCTGCCCCTGCACCATCCCGTCCGGGTCGCGGAGGAGTGGTCCATGGTGGACAACCTCTCCGGTGGCCGGATCGGGCTCGGCTGCGCACCCGGCTGGCACGCCAACGACTTCGTCTTCCAGCCCGACCACTTCGGGCGGCACAAGGAGGTGATGTACGAGCACCTGGACACCGTCCGGCGGCTGTGGCGCGGGGAGGCGGTGCCGGCCCGGTCGGGCAGCGGCGAGCAGATTGAGGTACGCCTGTTTCCCCGGCCGGTCCAGGCGGAGCCGCCGGTTTTCACCGCGATCGTCGGCAACCCGGACAGCTACCGGGAGGCCGCCCGCCGCGACGTCGGCGTGGTGACCAACTTGATGACGCAGGATGTGGCGCGTCTCGCCGAGAACGTCGCCCTGTACCGGCGTACCCGGGCCGAGCACGGGCTCGACCCGGCCGGCGGGCGCGTGGTGGTGCTGCTGCACGCCTACCTGGGCGAGGACGCCGAGCGGGCCCGGGCCGAGGCGTTCGAGCCGTTCTGCGCGTACCTGCGCTCCTCGTTCAGCCTGCTCGGGCAGGTGGTCAACAGCCTCGGCATGAACGTCGACCTGGCCGACACCCCGGACGACGACGTCCGGTTCGTGCTGTCCCGGGCGTACGAGCGGTACTGCGCCGAGCGCGCGCTCATCGGGTCACCGGAAAGCTGCCGGGCGGTGGTCGAGGCGGTGCTCGACGCCGGCGTCGACGAGATCGCCTGCTTCGTCGACTTCGGGCTCCCGGGGGACGCGGTCCGCGCAGGTCTGCCGGTGCTCGACGCGCTGCGCCGGGCCACCCCACGCCGGATCGCCGCCCCCACCGAGCGACCGGCGGGCAACGACGCACCGGCACCGGACCCCGGCGGCCCGGTGCCCCCACCGCCCGCCGGGGCCGACGGAGTCGACAGGGCCGACGGGGTCGTTCGGACCGCGCCGCTGTCGTCCGCGCAGCGCCGGCTCTGGCTGGTGGAGCGGCTGCACCCGGGCACCCCCGCGTACCACGAGGGGGTGGCCGTGCGGCTGCGCGGCCCGCTCGACCATGCCGCGCTGCGCGGCGCGTTGCAGGACGTGGTCGACCGGCACGCCCCGCTGCGCACCAGCTACGCCGAGGTCGACGGGGAGCCCCGGCAGGTTGTACGCGCGTGGGTGCCGGTGCGGTGCCCGGTGCGCGACCACGCCGGCGAGGCCGAGGACGCGACGGTCCGGGCCGCGCTGGCCGCCGGGAGCCGGCAGGTGTCCGACCTGGCCCGCGGGCCGGTGTTCGCCTTCACGCTGCTGCGCTTCTCCGCCGTCCACCACGTGCTGGTGCTGACGTTCCACCACCTGGCCACCGACGGCGGGTCGTACGCCGTGCTGACCCGGGAGGTCTCGGCCTGCTACCGGGCCCGAACTGCCGGCGCCGCCCCCGACCTGCCGCCGCTGCCGGTCACCTACCCGGAGCTGGCGGCGGCCGGCGCCGGCGAGCCCGACGACAAGGACCTGGCCTACTGGCGGGACCGACTCGACCCGCCCCCGCCCACCCTCGTCATCCCGTCCGACCTGACCCGCCCGGCGCTGCCGTCGGCGGCGGGGGAGAGCGTCTTCCGGGAGTTGCCCGCCGAGCTGGCGGAGCGGGTACGGCGGTTCGGCCGGGACGAGCGGGTCACCCCGTTCACCGTCCTGTTGAGCGCGTTCGGGGTGCTGCTGTTCCGGTTCACCGGCCAGGCCGACCTGGTCATCGGCACCGGCACGGGCGGCCGGGACGAGCGGACCGCCGACCTGATCGGGTTCTTCGTCCGGACCCTCCCGCTGCGGCTGGACCTCACTGGCGACCCGACGTTCCGGGAGTTGCTCGCCCGGGTCCGGGTGACCGCCGCCGACGGGTACGAGCACGACCGGGTCCCGTTCGACGCCCTGGTCCGCGCGGTGGCCCCGAACCGTGAGGCCGGCCGCCACCCCCTCTTCGACGTGGTCGTGGAGTACGAGAGCGGCCCCGAGGCGTTCGTCTTCGACCTGCCGGGCGTCACCGCCGAGCCCCTGCCGGTGGGCCTGGACAAGGCGCCGGTCGACCTGATGGTCTACCTGTCGCACGGCGGGACGCTGCGCTGCCACGTCGAGTACCGCACGGAGGTGCTCGACCGGGCCACCGTGGACCGCCTGCTCGACCACCTCCACCGACTGCTGGATGTGCTGACCCGCGAGCCGGGCCTGCCGCTGTCCCGGCTGGCCGACCGGCTCGACGACCCGGTCGCCCGCCCGGTCGGGCCGCAACCCGAACCCGCCGCCGACCGGCTGCACGACCTGTTCGTCCGGCAGGCCGCCCGGACCCCCGACGCGCTCGCCGTGGTCTGCGGTGAGCGCCGGTGGACGTACCGGGAACTGCGCGACCGGGCCCGGGACCTGGCCCGGCGGATCGCGGCGCACGGCGTCGGGCCGGACGACCTCGTCGCCGTACTCCTACCGCGCCGGCCGGAAATGGTCGCGGCGCAGCTCGCCGTGCTGATGGCCGGCGCGGCCTTCCTGCCGCTGGACCCGGGCCTGCCGGCGGCCCGGCTGCGCGACCTGCTCGCCGACAGCGGCGCCCGCCTGCTGCTGACCGCCGCCGACGTCCCCGACCCCACCCGGGCTTCCGCCGGGGTGGTCCGGGTGCTGGTGGACGGGCCTGCTGAGCCGGGCCTGGCCGACCCGGTCGACGCGGCCCGACCCGGGCATCTCGCCTGGTGCGTGTACACCTCCGGCTCGACCGGCCGGCCCAGGGCGGTGGGCGTGCCGCACCGGGCCGCCGTGGACGTCGTCGACTGGCACGCACGCGCCCTGGCCCTCAGCGGCGCGGACACCGTGGCGCACGCCCTCGGCCTCGGGTTCGACGCGAACCTCGCCGAGATCCACCCGGCGCTCGCCGCCGGTGCGACCCTGCACCTCGTGCCGTCGCGGGTGCGCGCGGACCCGGCGCGGCTGGTCGCGGAGTGGCGCCGAGCCGGGGTCACCGTCGCCTTCCTGCCGGCGCCCCTCGCCGAGCTGGTTCTCGCGCTCCCGACGCCGCCCGCCCCGACGGTCCGGGCCCTGGTGGTCGGGGGGAGCCAGTTGCGCCGCCGGCCGCCCGCCGGGTACCCGGCGGCGGTGCTCAACGCGTACGGCCCGACCGAGGCCGCCGTCGTCACCACCGCCGGCCCGGTGCCGGCCGACGGCCCCGGCCCGATCGACATCGGCCGGCCCGTGGATCACCGCAGGCTGTACGTGTTGGATCGGCGCGGCGCGCCGGTGCCGCCGGGCGCGGCCGGCGAGCTGTACGTCGGCGGCACCGGGCTCGCCCGGGGCTATCTGGGCCGGCCCGGGGCGACCGCGGCGGCGTTCCTGCCCGACCCGTTCGCCGCGACGCCCGGGCACCGGATGTACCGGACCGGGGACCTGGTCCGGCTCCGCGGCGACGGCACGGTCGAGTTCCTCGGCCGGGTCGACGACCAGGTGAAGATCGCCGGGCACCGGGTCGAGCCGGGCGAGGCCGCCGCCGTGCTCGCGCTCCTGCCGGGGGTACGGCAGGCCACCGTCGTCGCCCGGCACGACCGGGCCGAGCCGTACCTGGTCGGGTACGTGGTCGGCGACGACGACGGCGCGCTGCCCGTCGCCCGGACCGCCCGGCTGACCGCCGAGCTGGGGGAGCGGCTGCCGGCCCACCTCGTCCCCCGGACGTGGGTGGTGCTGGACGCCCTGCCCACCGGGGACACCGGCAAGGTCGACGTCTCCCGGCTTCCGGCGCCGGACCAGCCGCCCGGCGGGGAGGAGCCGCGCCCGGGCAGGGAACGGCTCGTCCACGACGCCTGGTGCGCGGAGCTGGGCGTGGCCCAGGTACCGCTGGACGTCTCCTTCTTCGCCGCGGGGGGTGACTCCCTGGGCGCGGTCCGCCTGGCCAACCGGCTACGTGAGGCGCTCGGCGTCGAGGTCGGGGTGGACCGGGTGCTGCGCAGCCCGGGCGTCCGCGCGATGGCCGCCGAGCCACCGCCCGCCCCTGCCGGTCCCGGCGGCTCGGCTGGTCCGGCCGCCCCGGTCCCGCACCCCGGCCTGGCGCAGTGTGACGTCGCGGTGCGGGACCGGGCGCCGGCGACGTACCAGCAGGAGCTGATGTGGCACCGGCAGCGCCTGGCCCCCGACCCTGCGGCCGTGCACATGGCGGTACGCGTCGACCTCACCGGCCCGCTCGACGTGCCCGCCCTGGCGGCGGCGGTCGACGCCCTGGTCGCCCGGCACGAGGCCCTCCGTACCCGCGTCGTGGCGCGCGACGGCGCGGTGGTGCAGGAGGTGCTGGCCCACCGGCCCGTCCCGGTGCCGGTCGCCGACCTCGCCGCCGACCCCGCCGGGGCGCGGGCGTGGTGCGTGGCAGCCGGCCGGGAGCCGTTCCCGGCCGACGGGCCGTGGCTGCGGGCCCGCCTCGCCCGGCTGGCCGGCGACCGTTGGGTCCTCCTGATGGTCGTGCACCATCTGTGCGGGGACGGTTGGTCCATGCTCCAACTCCTCGACGAGCTGGGGCGGGGCTACTCGGGTGCGCCGCCCGCCCGCGCGCCGGCGCTGCGCTACGTCGACCACGCGCGCCGGCAGCGGGCGACCCGGGTCCCGCCGGCGGTGCTGCGCCACTGGCGGGACCGGCTCGCCGAAGCGCCCCGGGCCGTCCCGCTGCCCACCGACCGGCCCCGGCCGGCCACGCCGGCAGGTCGCGGGGCGGAGTACGCCTTCGACGTGCCGGCCGAGCTGACCGGCCGGCTGGACCGGCTCGCCGCCGACGCGGGCCTGACGTTGTTCCCGCTGCTCGCCGCCGCGTACGCGCGGTTGGTCGGCGAGCTGACCGGGACCCGGGACGTCCTGCTGTTCTGCCCGTACGCCCACCGGACCCGGCGGGAGCTGGAGCCGGTGGTCGGCCTGTTCGCCAGCACCCTGCCGCTGCGGGTGCGGCTGCGCGACGGGGAGCCCCTCGTCGACCTGGCGGCCCGGACCGACGCGGTGTTCCTCGACGCGGTGCGGCAACAGCCCGCGCCGTTGCCGGTCCTCCACGCCCTCGTCGACCCGGACTGGCGGATGGGAGATCCGCCGCCGCTGACCGGTGCGGTCTTCGCCTGGAATCCGGGGATGCCGCCGCTGCGCCTGGCCGGGCTGGTGACGGACGTCACCGACCAGGGGCTGGACTGCGCGCGCCGGGACTGGGCGGTGATGGTCACCCCCGCCGACGGTGGTCTGCGGGGTGTCGTCGAGTATGCGACGGACCTGTTCGACGAGGCGACCGTCGCCGGCCGGTGCCGCCGGTACGTCGACATCCTCACCCGCGCGGTCGCGGACACCCGGGGTGGTGACGGCCCGCCCCGGTGAGCTGCTGCAACGTCGAAAACCTTGATCACAATCGTTTATCCCTATTCGGCCCGGTCGTCGGGCAACTGTCAGCTCGCGGATCGGGTTCATAGCAGTCCGTGGATTGACCGGCTACGCGCAGAGATGCAGAATGAGTCCGGCCGGCAAATGTTCGGGTAACTGTTGAGTGCCGGCGATTGGGGGACCGTAAGGGTGCTGGGGGAGTGAGAAGGAGGTCTTAGGAGGCCAGCGGAACAGACATATGCCTGCAAAAAGTGTCCGATAGCCTCCAGCTGGGCCGCTTCGTAGCTGACGTACTTTCATCGGGCGTCTCACGATTAGCGGCTATTTCCGATTGATTGGCATGTCCTTTGCAGGCTGGCCGATCGACTGCGCCGGTGGGCTGGAATGCGCGGCTCGCTGCTATTTCGGGGACATCAATCCCCGTTTGGTCGGACGCCTCGCGTCCTTTGTCGCACGAGGAGCAGGCCAACTGCGCCAGTTGGAGAAGTGTGCCGACGTCGACCACGTTCCGCCCTTTGCGCAGCACCGCAGGTGGTTCCTCGGCCGGCTGGCCGGCGAACGCAGCACCGCGTACGTCGTGCCAGGTGCAGACCGACTTCGAGCGGGGCGGTCAGCGGCTGCGCGCCGGGGAGCGGCCGCACCGGTCACCGCCGCCAGCCGTGACCCGGCCCGCTTCGCCCGGCCTGACGAGCTGGACCTGCGCCGGTACCCCAACCCGCGCCTCGGCTTCGGGCAGGGCGCGCACCTCGTCCCTGAGCGCCTCGCTGGTCCGGCTGGCCGCTGGGCCGGCGTTCACCGACCTACTGGCCGCCGCGCCGCGCCCGGCCCTCGCCGACGGCCGGGCCAGCTGGGCGCCGTCGCTGCTCGACCGCCACCGCCAGGCCCTGCCCGTCCGGCTCTGAACCGGGACGCGCCGCCCCCGCGCCTCCGGGGCGTCCGCCCCAGCACCGAACCGTGCCCCGGCCGCAGGCCGGTGCACCCACCGAAGAGGACCATCCGAGAGAAGGAGAACGGCGATGGCCGCCGACGAGGACACCCGCACCCACCGCGTCGTGGTGAACCACGAGGAGCAGTACTCGATCTGGTTCGCCGACCGCGACCTGCCGGCCGGCTGGACCGCCACCGGCTTCGAGGGGCCCAAGCAGGAGTGCCTGGCCCACATCGACGAGGTGTGGACCGACATGCGCCCGCTGAGCCTGCGCCAGCGCATGGCCGACGCGCAGGGCTGACCCGCGCGTCGTGGGGGCGGCCCGCGCCGGGCCGCCCCCACCCGGTCGCCGGCGAGGCGGTCCACGTTCGCCGACGCGGTCCGGGGCGTGTCCGGTCCGGCCCGCACGGCGCGGGGCCCGGTGAGCCTCTGGCGCAATGGCGCGTTCAACCTGCTCCGGGTCAGCCCTCGCTACAGGGCTGGCCGGGCTGCTGCTGGCCCGGTTCTCCAGCGGGACGGCCATGCTGATCTTCCCGGCGCTGGTCGCCGTCTCCGCTGTCACCGCGACGTTCAGCACCGGGATCAGGACGATGCGTGCCGAGCCCTGACCTGCGGCGACGGCCATCGTGGACGGTCGGAAACATTTATTGTCGTACCCCGCCGTCAGCATGGAGGCATGGCTGCCCACGCCCTGGCCCACGAGCCCACCCCGCCGCGTGCCCTGCCGTTGCGCGAGGCCCGCACCCGACTGACCCAGCTCATCGCGATGGCCGAGCTGACCGACACGGTCACACTGGTCACCCGCGACGGCGACCCCCGCCCGATCGCCGCGATCGTGCCCGCCTCCGCCGCCCGCTCGGCGGCGCAGGCCCGGGCCGACGTCGACCGGCTGGCCACGGTGACCGCCGGTTGGGCCCGCCGCCTCGACGAGCTGCACCGGCAGAGCAGCCGGCGACACGCCGCCGAGCTGCGGGCCGTCACGGCGGCGCTCGCCGAGGTCTGGGCCGAGCTCGACCGCCGGGTCGTCCCCGGCAGCGACCCGGCCCTGGCCCGGCTCCGCGCCGCCCACGCCGACCTGCTGCGCGACTGACCCGCCAGGCTCCCCGAGCTGGCCGGTTGCGTCGAACCCGCGCCCCGGGGTGGCCGATTGCGATCAGTCTGTGGTCTGCTACCCGGGTCCCTGACATCCCCTGACCCCGGGAGGCCCGGTGTTCGCCCGCGCCCTGACCGCCGACGCCGAGCTGCGCCCGCTGGAGCCGTGGCGGGCCGAGGAGTTCCTCCGCAACCTGGACCGGGCCCGGGAGCACATCACGCCGTGGGTGGGCGCGTCCTTCGTGGCCACCGACCTGCCGTCGGCCCGCGCGGTGCTGCAACGCTACGCCGACCGGTGGGCCGGCGACGCCGGCGGCATCTGGGGGATCTGGCTCGACGGGGTGCTGGTCGGCGGGGTGATGTTCGTGGCGTTCGACATCGCGACCGGGGTGTGCGAGGTGGGCTGTTGGCTGGAGCCGGCCGCGGAGGGACGCGGCCTGGTCACCCGGGCGGTCGGCGTCGTCCTCGACTGGGCGGTGGGGCAGCGGGGGATACACCGGGTGGAGTGGCGCACCAACGCTGACAACGTCCGCAGCCTGGCCGCGGCCCGGCGTCTCGGCATGCGCCACGACGGCACCCTGCGGCAGGTGTACCCAGGGCCCACCGGGCGCATCGACATCGAGATCTGGTCGGTGCTGGCCGACGAGTGGCGCAACCCGTCCACCGCCGTCCCGCCCCCGGCGGCGACCTGACGGGCATCGGACCCGGACAGGTTTCCGACCGCCGCGCCGCCGGTTCCCGATATCCCCTGAGGACGACCGTCGGCCCGTCGCGCCCGTCGGCGTGACCGTCATGTCGTCTCCCTCCCCGCAGGTCGCGGCCCCGGGGGCCCCGCCGGCCCGAGTGATCAAGGTCCCACGGCCGATGGCGTCTTCCTGACAGGAGCGGCCCCGGCGGAGGCGGGCAAAGGCTCGCGCGGGCAGGCATCGGCGCTGGTGGACGCCTCGGGGGTGATCGTCGGCCCGGGTGCGCGGCCGAACGCCCCCGTTCCGGGTTTCGCCATCACCGTCCCGTATTTCGGGAGGGCTCTTGGCAGTGCCGTCGATGCTCGTGGAACCTCTCACCGGAGAGCGATCAATTGATCGCTTTAAGTAGCAGAGCGTGAAGGGCTCAGGGCACTGACCTGCCGAGGGGTCATCCGAAGCACACGTACCGTCACGATCCTTGGGGGCGTTCGGTGTTTGGCTGCATGCGTACGACGAATCGCGGACGGGAGTGACCACCTCCGTCCGGTCCGCCGGACCGGTCCGCCGGTCCACCACCCCCCGCGCCTCCGGCACCCCGGTCATCGTCGACTGTCTGCACCGGATGGTCGAGTCCCAGGTGGAACGGACTCCTGACGCGGAGGCGGTGCGCCACCGCGACCGCTCGCTGACCTATCGTCAACTCGACGAGTCCGCCAACCGGCTCGCCCGGGCCCTGCTCGCTCGGGGCGTCACCGGGCAGGACCGGGTCGGCGTCTGCCTCACCCGCGACGTCGACCTGGTCGTCGCGCTGCTCGCCGTGCTCAAGGCCGGCGCGGCGTACGTGCCGCTCGACCCGGCGTACCCGCCGGCCCGGGTGGCGTTCATGACCGAGGACTCGGGTGCCCGGGTGGTGCTCACCCGCTCCGGCCTCGCCGACCGGTTCGGCGACGCGGCGCTGCCACTGGACGCCCTCGACCTCGCCGACCAGCCGGCCGACCGTCCCGACGTCGGCGGTGCCCCGTCCGACCTGGCCTACGTGATCTACACGTCCGGCTCCACCGGCCGCCCCAAGGGCGTGGCCGTCGAGCACCGCTCCGCGTCGGTGCTGATGCACTGGATCCGGTCCGCCTTCGCCGACGAGGAACTCGGCGGCATGCTCGCCGCCACCAGCGTCTGCTTCGACCTGTCGATCTTCGAGATCTTCGGGCCGCTCTGCTGGGGCGGGCGGGTCGTGCTGGTCGACACCGTCCTCGCGCTCGCCGCGCCGGACGCCGCCCGACTGCCGGTCACCCTGGTCAACACCGTCCCCTCGGCGATGAGCGAGCTGCTCGCCGCCGACGCCCTGCCGGCCGGCGTGCGCACCGTCTGCCTGGCCGGCGAGCCGCTGACCGCCGCCCTCGCCGCCCGGGTCCTGGCCCGCCCGGGGGTACGTCGGCTGCTCAACCTGTACGGCCCGTCCGAGGACACCACCTACTCGACATGGGCGGAGATCGCCGCCGACGAGACGGTGCCGCCCATCGGTCGGCCGCTGCCGCACACCCGGACGTACGTGCTCGACACCGACGGCGTGCCCGTTCCGTCCGGCGCCCCCGGCGAGCTGCACCTGGCCGGCGCCGGCCTGGCCCGGGGCTACCTCGGCCGCCCCGAGGAGACCGCGGCCCGCTTCCTCGACGACCCGTTCCGCCCCGGCGACCGGATGTACCGCACCGGGGACCGGGTGCGACTGCGCCCCGACGGGCAACTGGAGTTCCTCGGCCGCCTCGACGACCAGGTGAAGCTGCGCGGGCACCGGATCGAGCTGGGCGAGGTCGGCGCCGCCCTCGCCGCCCTGCCCGGCGTACGCGAGGCCGCCGCCGCGGTGCGCACCGGGCCGAGCGGCGACCCGGTGCTGGTCGGCTACCTGGTCGGCCAGCGCCGCGACGACGTGCCGGCCCGGCTGCGCGAGCGACTGCCCGCCCCCATGGTGCCGGCCGTGGTGGTCTGGCTGGACCGGATGCCCACCACGCCGAGTGGCAAGACCGACCGGGCGGCCCTGCCCGCGCCGGCCTGGGCCGATCCCGACGCCGCTCCCGCCACGGCCGATCTCGACGCCGGCCCGGCCGGCGAGGTGGCCGCCGTGTGGCGTGACGTGCTCGGTGTGCCGGTCACCGGGCCGGACGCCGACTTCTTCGACCTCGGCGGCGACTCCCTGCTGGCGGTGCGGTGCGTGGCCCGGCTCACCGCCGTCACCGGCGTCCCGGTGCCGCCGGCCGCGCTCTTCGACCACCCCACGGTGGCCGCCCTCG
The DNA here is from genome assembly GCF_050948415.1 of Micromonospora sp. CA-111912. Lineage (NCBI taxonomy): Bacteria > Bacillati > Actinomycetota > Actinomycetes > Micromonosporales > Micromonosporaceae > Micromonospora > Micromonospora sp. CA-111912. The sequence continues at coordinate 3,812,014 of NZ_CP192007.1, read as the reverse complement.
CCGCTCACCTCGCCGCCCGGCCGCCGGGGGATCCGGGGGGCGGCCCGGTGTCTGCAGAGGACATGACGACGTCCACGGGGGCTGCCCCCGCAGCCACCGGATGGCCCGCTGCCATCATGGACGGGCCGACCGCCGGGGCGGCGGGGGAGGCGGACGCACCACTGTCGGCGGCGCAGCGCCGGCTGTGGTTCCTGCACCAGCTCGACCCCACCGACACCTCGTACCTGGTGTCCTACGTGGTCGAGCTGCACGGGCCCGTGGACCGGGCGGCGCTGGCCCGGGCCCTGCGCCGGGTGGTCGCCCGGCACCCCGCGCTGCGCATCGTCTTCCCCGGCTCCGCGGCCGGCCCGGTCCAGCGGGTGCACGACGACCCGCAGGTGGAACTGGTCATCGAGGCGCCCCTGCCGGGGGTGCCGCTGGCCGAGCGGGTCGCCCGGATCGCCGCGACCAGCGCCCGCACCCCGATGGACCTGGCCACCGGGCCGCTGCTGCGCGCCCACCTGGTCGGCGACGGGCGGCGGCGCTTCGCGCTGCTGCTGGTCGCCCACCACATCGTCTGCGACGACTGGTCGTTCAGCGTCCTCGTCCGCGACCTCGGCCGCTGCTACGACAGCGAGCGCGAGGCGGCCGTGCGGGTCACCCGGCCCCGGCCGCCGTGGGCCGCCCACCCGGCGCCCGGCCCGGCCGGTTTCGCGCTGGCGCAGCGGGACTGGCTGGCCGGTCCGGCCGGCCGCCGGGCCCTCGACGAGGTCGTCGCCGGGCTGCACGGCGCGCCCACCCTGCTCGACCTCGCCGCCCGCCCGGCCACCCCCGACGCCGCCCGCCCGGCCGAGGGCCTGACCGCCCGCCCGGCCGAGGGCCCGACCGCGCGGCCGATCGAGGGCCCGACCGTAGGGCCGGCCGAGGGCCCGACCTCGGGGCGGGGAGCCGGGGCCACGGACCGGCCCGACGGGGCCAGCCTGCGCGTTCCGGTCGACCCCGACACCGCCGACGCCGTCCGGCGGCTCGCCCGGGCGCACCGGGCCAGCCTCTACATGGTCGGCCTGGCCGCCTTCGCCACCCTGCTCGGCGCGAGGACCGGGCGCACCGACCTGCTCGTCGGCACGGCCTTCGCCGGCCGGACCAGCGTGCCGGCCGAGGAGAGCATCGGCTGCTTCGTCAACACCATGCCGCTGCGGCTGCGTCCCGCGCCGGGCCGGTCCTTCGCCGACCTGCTCGCCGAGGCCCGCGACGCCGCCCTGTCCGCCGCCGCCCGCCAGGACGTGCCGTTCGACGCCGTGGTGGAGCGGCTGCGACCGGCCCGCCACCCGCACCGCAGCCCTCTCGTCCAGGTCGCCTTCGGCGTGCAGAACGCCCCGGCGGCGACCTGGCGCGGCTCCTGGGGGCTGGACTTCGCCGGGGTGGAACTCGCGCCGGACGCCGCCCGGCTGGACCTGACCCTCTGGCTGGACGAGCGCCGGGGCGACCTGGAAGCGCTCTGGACCTACCGCACCGACCTGTTCGACGGCGGGCGCGTCACCGCGTGGCACCGCCGCTTCACCGAGGTGCTGCGCCGGGCGGCCACCGACCCGCAGCGCAGCCTCGCCGAGTGCGTCGACGACCCCTGGGGGAACGAGAGATGACTGAGCAGATCCGGGTGGCGCCGGTGATCCCGCGTCGCAACCGGGAACGAGCCGTGGTCGACGTGCGTCCCGACTGGCCCGGCGGGCCGCTGCCGGTCCTCGTCCAGGCCAACCTGCCCGACCTGGACCTGGCGACCTGGCTGGCCGGCAACCGGGCCACCGTCGACGAGCTGGCCCGGCGGCACGCCGCCGTCCTGTTCCGGGGCTTCGCCGTGGCCGACGCCGCCGACTTCCGCACCGCGATGGCTGCCCTCTCCGGCGACGTGCTCAGCTACGGCGAACGCTCCTCGCCGCGCAGCGAGGTGACCGAGGGCGTGTACACCTCCACCGAGCACCCCGCCGACCAGCCGATCGTGCTGCACAACGAGCAGTCGTACACGCTGAACTGGCCGCTGCGGATCGTGTTCTTCTGCGAGACCGAGCCGGCCGCGGGCGGGCGCACCCCGCTGGCGGACAGCCGGCGGGTGCTGGCCCGGCTGAGCCCGGCCACCGTCGCGGAGTTCGAGCGCCGGGGCGGGGTCGGCTACCAGCGCAACTACCTGCCCGGGATCAGCCTGTCCTGGCAGACCGCGTTCCAGACCGACAGCCGCGCCGAGGTGGAGGCGTACTGCGCCCGGTCGGCGATCGAGGTGCAGTGGGTCGGCGACGAGCAGCTACGCACCCGGCAGGTCCGCCCGGCGGTGCGCGAGCACCCGGTCACCGGGGAGCGCACCTGGTTCAACCACGCGCTGTTCTTCCACGTCACCTCCCTGCCGGAGGAGGTGAGCGCCGGGCTGCGCCGGGCGCTCGCCGAGGAGGACCTGCCCTACCAGACCGCGTACGGCGACGGCACCCCGATCGGCGACGACGTGCTCGCCGAGCTGCGCGCCGCGTACGCGGCCGAGACCCGGTCGTTCCCCTGGCGGCGCGGGGACGTGCTGCTGGTGGAGAACATGCTCGCCGCGCACGCCAGGGAGCCGTTCACGCCGCCCCGGCGGATCCTCACCGCGATGTCCGACCCGTACGCCGCCCCCGAGGCCGCGTCGGCCACGGGGGCCGCGCCCGTGCCGGCGGGCACGGCGACGACGGGGGACCGGTCGTGAGCGGGCCGGGACCGCGCCGCCGCGGCGCGACCTCCGCCGCCACCGCGCCGGTCACCCGCCGGGTGCTGGTCGACGACACGTTCGTGCTGCTGGTCGAGGCCACCGTGCCGGACCTCGACCTCGCCGGCTGGCTCGCCGGGCGTCACGACGAGCTGCTGCGCGACCTCGACTCGTACGGCGCGGTCTTCTTCCGCGGCTTCGAGGTGGGCAGCCCCGACGACTTCAGCCGCGCCGCCCGCGCCGTCACCCCGGACCTGCTCGGCTACCTGGAGCGGGCCGCCCCCCGCAACGAGGTCGCCGACCGGGTGTTCACCTCCACCGAGTTCAACGCTGAACAGTGGATTCCGCTGCACCACGAGATGTCGTACTCGCACAACTGGCCCACCCACCTGTACTTCTGGTGCGCCCAACCGGCCACCGGCGACGGCGGGGCCACCCCGCTGGCCAGCGAGCGTGTGGTGACCCCACGGATCCCGGCGCAGGTGCGCGAGCGGTTCACCCGCGACGGCCTGTGCTACGTACGCAACTACGGCCCGCACCTGGACCTGCCCTGGCAGGAGGCGTTCCAGACCACCGACCGGGCCGAGGTGCAGGCGTACTGCGCCGCGTCGGCGACCGAGTTCACCTGGCTCGGCGACGACGGGCTGCGCACCCGCGCCCGCCGGCAGGCCACCGCCACCCACCCGCGCACCGGCGAGACCGTGTGGTTCAACCACGCCCACCTGTTCCACTCCTCGAACCTGCCGGCCGAGGTCGCCGCCGCCCTGCTGCGCGAGTACGGCCCGGAGGGGTTGCCCCGCAACGCGTACCACGGCGACGGCAGCCCGATCGACGACGAGGTGGTCGCCGGCATCCGCGACCTGTACCGCGAGCACGCCGTCTCCGTCCCGTGGCAGCGCGGCGACGTGCTGGTGGTGGACAACTTCCTCGCCACCCACGGCCGGGAGCCCTTCTCCGGCGACCGGCAGATCCTGGTCGCCATGTCCGACCTCTACGTCAACCGGAGCGTGGTGTGAACGGTTACCGACTCTCCCCGGTCCAGCGGCTCGCCTACACAGGAGCGCGGGAGCTGGTCCGGGCCCAGGTCCGCCTGGACCGGCCGCTGGACGCCGCGCGCCTGCAGGCCGCCGTGGACACGGTGGTCGCCCGGCACGAGGCGCTGCGGCTGACCCTGGTGCACCACCCCGGCCTGCGGGTGCCGTTGCAGGACGTCGACGACGCCCGCTCGGTCACCGTCGGCGCGACCGGCGAGCTGTCGGTGACCCTCACCGACGACACCCTGGAGCTGGCCGCCACCCCGCTGCTCGCCGACCCGGCGAGCCTGCGGCTGGTGCTGGCCGACCTGGCCGCCGCGTACGCCGGGCAGGGCCTCGCCGACGACCCGGACGGGTTGCAGTTCCTCGACGTCTCCGAGTGGCAGCTCGGCGAGCGCCAGGAGGCGCAGCCGTCGGCGGTCCCCGCCGCGCCGGCCGCCCGGCTGGTCGCCCCGCACGGCGACGCCGACGACGGGCCGGCGGAGGCGGACGTGCCGCTCGGCCCGCTGGCCGCCGCCGCCGAGGCCGCCGGGGTGGGCGTGCCCAGCCTGCTGCTCGCCGCGTGGGCGCTGACCCTGTCCCGCCGGGCCGAGCCGCCCGCCGGGGCCGACGACGCCGAGCTGGTGCTCGCCCGGTGGACCGACGGCCGGCACGCCGACGGGACCGCCGCCGTGGTCGGGCCGCTGGGCGGCTACGCGCCGGTCCGGCTCGGCCTGCCCCTGCCGGCCGCGCCCAAGCAGCTCCTCGACGAGGTACGCGTCGCGGAGCGCCCGGCCGAGGAGGCGTTCCACCTGCTGGAGCCGGTCGGCGTCGACTCCGACGCGGTGGCCGGCTTCGCCGCCGTGCCGGCAGTCGCCCCGTCGACCCTGGCCGGCCTCGGCGCCATCGCCGTGGACGTCGCCGTCCCGCCGCCGCCCGCCGGCCCGCACCTGACCGCCGTGTGCGGCCCGGACGCGGTGACCCTGCGGGTGACCGGCGGCCGGGCGCTGCGCGACGGGCTGCTCGCCGTCCTCGGCACGCTGCCCGGTGCACTGACCGACGGCACCCCGCTGGCCCTGCTCGGCGCGGCCGAGGCGGGCTGGCTGGTCGAGGCCGCCGGCAGCGCGTCCGACGCGCCCACCCGCACCCTCGCGGAGCTGCTCGACGACGGGCTCGCCGCCGCCGACCCGGACGCCGAGGCGGTGGTCGCCGCCGACGGGGCGTACACCTTCGGGGAGCTGCGCGAACTGTCCGCCGGGGTCGCCGCCGGCCTGGTCGAGCGTGGCCTGCACGGCGGCCGGCGGGTCGGCGTGCTGGTCACCCGGTCCCGGGACACCGTCGTCGGGTTCCTCGGCGTGCTGCGGGCCGGCGCGGTGTACGTGCCGCTGGACCCGGCCGCCCCGGCACAGCGGCTCGCCGGCCTGGTCCGCGCGGTCGACGCCGGCCTGGTGCTGGGCGACCGGGCCGTCGGGGACGTGCCGGCCGTGGGCGTCGCCGAGCTGGCCGCCACCGCCGCCACCGCCGCAGTGCCCGCCCCCCGGCCGGCCGACCCGGCGTACGTCATCTTCACCTCCGGCTCCACCGGGGCCCCGCGCCCCGTGCAGGTCTCGCACGGCGCCGCCGCCCACCTGGCGCACGCCCTGGAACGCACCGTGCACGCCGGCACCCCGGCCGGGGCCCGGGTCGCGGTGAACGCCCCGCTGACCTTCGACGCCTCGATCAAGCAGCTCGTCCAGCTCGGCAACGGCCGAACCCTGTACCTGGTGCCGGAGGAGGCCCGCCGCGACGGCGCCGAGCTGGCCGCCGTGCTCGCCACCAACGAGGTCGACGTGCTCGACCTGACCCCGTCGCAGCTTCGCATCCTGCTCGCCGCCGACGGGGTGGCCACGGGCCGGACCCGGCTGCCGGGGCTGCTGCTGCTCGGCGGCGAGGCGATCGCACCCGACCTGTGGGACGCCCTCGCCGGGCTGCCCGGGGTGCGCGCGGTCAACCTGTACGGCCCGACCGAGTGCACGGTGGACGCCACCGCCGCCGAGATCACCGCCGGGGCCGCGCCGACCATCGGCCGGCCGCTGCCCGGGGTGGGGGCGTGGGTGCTCGACGGGCAGCTCCGCCCGGTGCCGCCCGGGGTGGCCGCCGAGCTGTGCCTCAGCGGCCCCCAGCTCGCCGACGGCTACCTCGGTGACCCGGAGACCACCAACCGCCGGTTCGTCACGGTGACCCTGCCGTCGGGGTGCGCCGAGCGGGTCTACCGCACCGGCGACCGGGTGCGCTTCGACGCCGACGGGCGGCTGGCGTACCTGGGCCGGCTCGACGACCAGGTCAAGGTCAACGGCTTCCGGATCGAACCGGGGGAGGTCGCCGCCGCCCTGCGCCAGCACCCGGGGGTCGCCGACGCCGCCGTGGTGGCCCGCGACGACGACGGGCACGGCGCCCGGCTGGTCGGCTACGTCACCCCGGCCGAGGCGGGCGCGACGGTCGACGTGGACCGGGTCGTCGGGATCAACCCGCACGAGACCCGCTACCTGTACGACGAGATCTTCGTCCAGCAGGTCTACCTGCGCGACGGGGTGGTGCTGCGCCAGGGTGCCACGATCTTCGACGTCGGCGCGAACATCGGCATGTTCTCCCTGTTCGCGCACGCCGTCTGCCCGGACGCCACCATCCACGCGTTCGAGCCGGTGCCGTCGGTGTCCGACGCGCTGCGCCGCAACGTGGCCGCCTTCGGCGTCCCGGCCACCGTGCACCCGTACGGGCTCGCCGCCAGCCCCGGGCAGGTGAGCTTCACCTACTACCCCGGCTACGCCATGATGTCCGGAAACGCCGAGTACGCCGACCCGGACGCCGAGCGGGCCGTCATCAAGCGGTTCCTCACCAACGAGCGGGACCGGGGCGAGGCCGGCCGGGACGCCCTGCTCGACCGGGTCGACGAGTTGCTCCAGGAGCGGTTCGCCGGTGACACGCTGACCGTGGACGTCCGGCCGCTGTCCGACGTGATCGACGAGGTGGCCCCCGAGCGCATCGACCTGCTGAAGATCGACGTGCAGCGGGCCGAGGCGGACGTGCTCGCCGGCCTGCACGATCGGCACTGGCCGCTGGTCGCCCAGGTCGCGATGGAGGTGCACGACGGCGTCGGCACCGCCACCGAGGGCCGCCTCGACGAGCTGATCGCCTTCTTCGAGGACCGCGGCTTCGACGTGGTCACCCGCCAGGACGACCTGCTCGTCGGCACCGACCGGTACACGCTGCACGCCGTGCGTCCCGAGTACGCCGACGATCCCCGCCCGGTGGTCACCGCCCCCGAACCGGCCAACATCGAGCCGCTGGCGGACCGGCTCGCCGGGTGGCTGGCCGACCGGCTGCCGGTGCACCTGGTCCCGGCCGCCGTGGTGGTCCTCGACGCGTTGCCGCTGACCCGCAACGGCAAGCTCGACCGGGCCGCCCTGCCGGCCCCCGAGCTGGGCCGCCGGCCCGCCGGCCCGCAGGTGGCCCCCGCCAACCGCGCCGAGGAGATCCTCGTCGAGGCGTGGCGGGAGGTGCTCGGCGTGCCGACGGTCGGGGTGACCGAGAGCTTCTTCGCCCTCGGTGGCGACTCGATCCGCAGCATCCAGATGCAGGTCGCGGCCAACCGTCGGGGCCTGTCGTTCCGGCTGCGGGACATCTTCGTCCACCAGTCGATCCGGGAGCTGGTCGAGCACGGCGAGATCAGCCTCGCCGACCCGGACGCCGGGACGGGCGACGCCGCCGGCCAGCCGGCTGCCGAGACTCCCGACGCCGAGGCGTTCGCGCTGCTGGCCGCCGCCGACCGGGACCGGCTGCCGGCCGGGGTGGTCGACGCGTACCCGATGACGGCGTTGCAACAGGGCATGCTCTACCACTGCGAGCTGACCGGCGACCCGGCGACGTACCACAACGTCACCGCGCACCGGGTCGACGCGCCGCTCGACGCCGACGCGCTGCGGGCCGCGTTCGCCGCCCTGGTGGCCGCGCACCCGGTGCTGCGCACCGGCTTCGCCCCCGGCGGGTACGCCGAGCCGCTGCAACTGGTGCACGCCGACGTGCAGGTCGAGGTGCCGGTGCACGACCTGGCCGGGGCCGACGAGGAGACCCGACGGGCCCGGATCGACGCTTTGATCGAGGCCGAGCGGACCCGACCGTTCGACGTCGACCGCCCGCCGCTGGTCCGGCTGTACGCCCTCGACGAGGGCGCCGACGGGTTCACCCTGGTCGTCGCCGAGCACCATGCCATCCTCGACGGCTGGAGCCTGGAGGCGTTCGTGCGCCCCCTGCTGGCCGACCACGACCGGCGCCGCGCCGGCCGGTCCGCGCCGACCCCGGCGACGTTGCCGTTCCGCGCCTACGTCGCCGCCGAGCGGGCCGCCCTCGCCGACCCGGCCGCCCGCCGGTTCTGGCTGGACGGTGCCGGGGCGGCACCGCCGCTGCTGCTCGGCGGCCCGGCACCCCGGATCACCGTCACCCGGCGGGTGCCGCTGGAGCCGGCCGTCACCGACCGGGTCACCGGGGCCGCCCGCGCGGCCGGGGTGCCGGTGAAGGCGTACCTGCTGGCGGTGCACCTGCGGGCGCTGGGCGAGACGACCGGCCGGGACGAGGTGGTCTCCGGCCTGGTGGTCGGCGGCCGGCCCGAGGGCGAGGGCAGCGACGCCACCCTCGGGCTGTTCCTCAACACCCTGCCGGTCACCGCGACCCTGCGCGACCGGCCGCTGGCCGACCTGGCCGGCGACGCGTGGCACGTCGAGCGGTCCCTGATGGGCCACCACCGGTTCCCGCTCGCCGAGATCGTCCGGGCCGGCGGCACCGGCCCCCGCTTCGACAGCTTCTTCAACTACACCCACTTCCACGCCGCCGCCGACGCCGCCGGCCCCCGGATCGTGGCCAGCCGGGGGATCACCGTCGACGTCGCGTTCAGCCTTGCCGTCGACGTCGAGGTGGCCCCGGACACCGGCCGGCTCGCCCTCACCCTCCAGTACGACGGCCGGCGCTTCGACGACGACTGGGCCGACCGGCTCGCCGGGACGTTCACCCGGCTGCTGGCCGCGGACCCGACCGCGCCGCTGCCGCCGGTCGGCTCGGCCGAGGCGGTGCCCACCGACGCCCGGTCCCGCTGGTCCGCCCGCGTCGCCGGGCTGTGGCGGGAGGTCGTCGGGGTGGCACCGCGCTCCGACGACACCGGGTTCGTCGCCGCCGGTGGGGACTCGCTGCGCGCCCTGCGGCTGGTCGCCGGCCTGCGGCAGCGCTACGGCAGCGACCTGACCCTGGCCGAGTTCGTCGCCCTGGACGACTTCGGGGCGCTCGTCGACCGGGTGGCCCGGCATGGCTGAGCACACGCCCTGGCTGGTGGTCCGCGCGCCGGTGCCCCGCCCCGCGCTGCGGCTGTTCTGCCTGCCGTACGCGGGCGGCAACGCGGGGGCGTTCGAGACCTGGCGGACCGGGCTGCCCCGGTCCGTCGAGGTCAACGCCGTGCAGTACCCGGGCCGGCGGGAACGGGCCGACGAGCAGGCGCCCCGCCGGATGACCCCCCTGGTGCAGGCCCTGGAGGCGGCCCTCGCCCCCCACCTGGACCGCCCGTACGCCGTCTACGGCGACTGCCTCGGCGCGTACGTGGCGTTCGAGCTGGTCCGGCGGCTGGTCCGGCGCGGTCACCGCCCCGCCGACCTGCTGGTGGTCTCCTCGGCGGTGCCCCCGCACCGGGCCGGCGTCGAGCCGGACTGGTCCGGCATGGACGACGCCGCGTTCCTCGCCGAACTGGTGGCGCTGGGCACCATGCCACCGGCGGTCGCCGGGCACCCGGAACTGGCCGCGGCGGCGCTGCCGGCGGCCCGCGCCGACTTCGAGCTGGGCCGCAGCTACCGGCTGCGCGACCCGGACCCGGTGGGCGTCCCGGTCACCGCGATCGTCGGCGACGCCGACCCGCACGTGCCGGCGACGCAGGCGGCGGCCTGGGCCGACCTGACCACCGCAGGCTGCACCACGTTGACCGTTCCCGGCGGGCACGACCTGCTCGCCCGGGCCGATGCCGGGCTGCTGCGCGCCGTCCGGTCCGCCCTCGCCGGCAAGGAGCCGTCTTGACCCGCACGACACTGCTCTGCTTCCCGTACGCCGGCGCGGGCGCGTCGGTGTACCAACCGTGGCGTCGCCTCGCCCCGCCCGAGCTGGAGGTCGCCCCGGTGTCGCTGCCGGGGCGGGAGAAGCGGTTCGTCGAGGAGCCCTACCGCCGGATGGAGCAGGCCGTCGACGGGCTGCTCGACGAGGTGCTGGAACTGGTCGCCGGTGCGGACCGGGTGGCCCTGTTCGGGCACAGCATGGGCGCGGTCCTGGCGTACGAGATGACCCGCAGGCTGACCGGGACGGCCGGGGTGACCGTGGCGCACCTGTTCGTCAGCGGCTCGCCCGACCCCTGGTCGGGCCGGGACCGGACCGCCGCCGACCTGCCCGACGACGAGTTCGTCGCCCGGGTGGAGGAGTTCGCCGGCTACACCCACCCGGCCCTGGAGGACCCGGACATGCGGGAACTGCTGCTGCCCGGGCTGCGCGCCGACGTGGAGCTGCACGAGACGTACCGGCCGGCGTCCGACAAGCGGATCGAGGTGCCGGTCACCGCGCTGCGCGGCGAGGACGACGCCCTCGTTCCGGACGCCGCGCTGATCGGCTGGGAGCGGGTCACCTCGGCCGGGTTCGCCGCGCAGCGGTTGGCTGGCGGCCACATGTACCTGGCCGACTCCCCGGCGGCCCTGCTCGACCTGGTCCGGCGGGAGCTGGCGGGATGACCGACGCGCCGACCCGGCCCGCTCCGGTGGTCACCGGCGACCGGCTGGCCGGCAAGACCGCCATCGTCACCGGCGCGGCCCGGGGGCTGGGCCGCGCCTGCGCGGTCGCGTTCGCCGCGCAGGGCGCGGACGTGGTCCTCGTCGACCTGGCCGCCGACCTGCCCGGGGTGCCGTACCCGCTCGGCTCGGCCAGCCAGCTCGCGCACACCGCCGACCTGTGCGCCGGGTACGGGGTGGCCGCGTACCCGGTGCGGACCGACGTGCGGGACCTCACCGCCGTCCGGGCCGCCGTCGCGCTGTGCCTGGACCGGTTCGGCCGGGTGGACGTGCTGGTCAACAACGCCGGCATCGCCGCGCCGTCGGGCAAGCCGACCCACGAGATCACCGAGGCCGAGTGGCAGCTCATGCTGGACGTCGACCTGTCCGGGCCGTGGCGGATGATCAGCGCGGTCGGCGAGGTGATGTGCCGGCAGCGCGCCGGCAGCATCGTCAACGTCGCCTCCACCGCCGGCCTGGTCGGCTACCGGCACTTCGCCGGATACGTCGCCGCCAAGCACGGCCTGGTCGGGCTGACCCGAGCCGCCGCGCTCGACTACGCCCCGCTGAAGGTGCGGGTCAACGCGCTGTGCCCCGGCTCGGTCCGCGACGACCCGCACGTGGAGGGCCGGATGCTCGCCGAGATCGCCCGGTCGCTGGAGGTCCCGGTCGCCGAGCACGAGGAGACCTTCGTGCAGGCCCAGCCGATGAACGCGCTGATCGAGCCCGGGTCGGTGGCGCAGGCCGCCCTCTGGCTCGCCTCCGACGAGTCGGCGCAGGTCACCGGCGCCGTCATCACCGTCGACGGGGGGTTCACCACCCGATGAGCGCCGCCCAGCACAGTGCACAGCACCCGGACCCGGCGCGGCTGTGCCACGCGGCGGCCGTCCGGCTGGCCGCCGACGCAGCCGACCCGGACCGGCTGGCCGACCGGTTCGCCACCGTCACCCGGCGGCACCGGCTGGCCGCGGGGCGGCTGTGGGTCGAGCGGGTCCCGGCGGGGCTCGCGTCGACCCGCCGGGACGCCGAGCTGGCCCGGCCCCTGCCGGCCGGCGGGCCCGACCTGCGGGCGGTGCTGCTGCGTCACGACGACGGCGCCGACCTGGTGCTGGTCGCCCGCCGGCCCGCCATCGGCCGGCACCGCCTCGGCACCCTGCTCACCGACCTCACCGAACTCACTCAGCTCACCGACTCCGCCCGCACCGATCCCGACCTCACCAGCGCCGCTGACTCGTCGGCCGTTGAGCTGTCGGCCGGCGACGACGCGGACGACGAGGGCGACGCCGGGTGGCTGCGCGGCGACCCCGGGGTGGACCGGACCGCCGTGCACACCGTCGCTGTCCCGACCGGCACCGACCTGACCGCCCTGGTCGCCGCCGTCGGTGCGGTGCTGGCCCGGTACCGGGGGGTGCGCCGGCCCCGGGTCGGCGCGGTCGTCGGCGAGCGGCTGACCGTCGTCGCGGTGCCGGTGGACGGCGGCGCCCGCGACCTGCTCGCCACGGCGGGGCCCGGGTCGCCCTGGCCGGCCCCCGGGGCCCCGGCGCCGGCCGGGCTCCTCAACGTCGAGGTGGGCGCGCTCGACGCGGACAGCACCGCCGACGCGTACCGGCCCTGCCTGGCGCCGGTGTGGCCGCTCACGCTGGCCCTGGCCGGCACCACCCTCGCCTGCCAGCACCGCACGGCCGCATGGGCGGCCGACCTGGTCGAGGCGTTCACCCGCCAGGTCGTCCGGGTCCTCGGGCAGGTCCTCGCCGACCCGGACCGCCCGCTGGACGACTGCGACCCGCTCGGCGACGCCGACCGGGCCGCGATCGTCGCCCTGGGCCGGGGCCCCGGCGAGCTGCCCGCCCCGAAGGACACCATCCACGACCGGATCGCCCGGCACGCCGCGACCCAACCGGACGCGCCGGCCGTCTCCTGCGCCGGCGAGCGGCTGACGTACGGCGAGCTGAACGACCGGGCCCGCCGGGTGGCCCGCGCCCTAGCGGCGCGCGGGGTCGCCCCCGGCGACCGGGTCGGGGTCTGCCTGGACCGCTCCGTCGACCTGGTCGCGGTGCTGCTCGGCGTGCTCCGCGCCGGGGCCGCGTACGTGCCGGTCGACCCGGCCTACCCGGTCGACCGGATCCGCTACACCGTCGAGGACTCCACCGTCGCCCTGCTGGTCGGCGCCGGGGGCGTCGACGCCGCCGACCTGACCGCCACCGGGCCGCCCGCCGATCGGCTCGGCGACGGGTCGCCCGCCGAGGGGTCCGGCCCGGTGGAGCCGCACGTCGGCGGGCCGGACGACCCGGCGTACGTCATCTACACCTCCGGCTCCACCGGCCGGCCCAAGGGCGTGCGGGTCCCGCACCGCAACGTCCTGGCCCTGGTCGACGCCACCGCCGCCGACTTCGGGCTCGGCCCGCACGACACCTGGACCATGTTCCACTCCAGCGCCTTCGACTTCTCCGTCTGGGAGATCTGGGGCTGCCTGCTCACCGGCGGGCACCTGGTCGTCGTCCCGCACCTGGTGGTGCGCTCCCCGGGCGAGTTCCACGCCCTGCTCGCCGCCGAGCAGGTGACCGTGCTCAACCAGACCCCGTCGGCGTTCGCGCAGCTGCTCGACGTGGACCGGCGGGCCGCCGACCCGCTCGCCGTGCGGCTGGTCGTCTTCGGCGGCGAGCCGCTGGACGCCCGGATGCTCACCGGCTGGTACGACCGCCACCCGGAGCCCGACTGCCGGGTGGTGAACATGTTCGGCATCACCGAGACCACCGTGCACGTCACCGCGCAGACCCTCGACCGGGGGCTCGCGCTGGCCGGCAGCCGGTCGGTGGGCCGGGCCCTGCCCGGCTGGCGGGTGTACGTGCTCGATTCGGCCGGCCGGCTGCTGCCCCCGGGCGCGGCGGGAGAGATCCACGTCGGCGGGGCCGGGGTGGCCGACGGCTACCTGCACCGCCCGGAGTTGACCGCCGAGCGGTTCCGGCCCGACCCGTTCTCCGGCGGGCGGATGTACCGCAGCGGCGACCGGGGCCGGCTGCTACCCGACGGCCGGCTGGAGCACCTCGGCCGCCTCGACAACCAGGTGAAGGTGCGCGGCTACCGGATCGAGCTGGACGAGATCCGCCAGGTGCTGCTGGACGACCCGGCCGCGCTCGCCGTGGCGGTGGTGGTCGAGACCGGCGCGGAGGCCGCCGACACCCGGCTGCACGCGTACGTGGTGCTCGCCGACGCCGCCGGCTCGGTGGCCGAGCTGCGCCGCCGGGCCGCCCGGCTGCTGCCCGACTACATGGTCCCGGCGACGATCACCGCGCTGCCCGCGCTGCCGCTGACCGCCAACGGCAAGCTCGACGCCGCCCGGCTGCCCACCCCCACGACCCCCGCGACCCCCGCCGCCCCCGCCGACCCGGCCTGCGCGCCGGCCGACGACGCGGGGCTGGACGAGCGGATCCGGGCGATCTGGCAGCGGATCCTCGGCACCGAGGTGGGGCCGGAGGACAACTTCTTCGACCTCGGCGGCAACTCGCTGCTGGCCCTGCGGCTGCTCAGGGAACTGCGCGACCAGGGCCTGGCCGACCTCACCCCCCGCCACCTCTACCTGCACCAGACCGTGCGCGGGCTGGCCGAGGCGATCGGAGCCGCCCGATGACCCCCGACGTGGACACCCTCGCCCGGCTCTGGCCGCAGGTCGGCCAGGTGGCCGTCAAGGACGGCTGCGTGTACGTCGTCGCCGAGGACTACCTCGACCCGCTGGTGCTGCGCGGTCAGCTCGCCGTGGAGCTGACCGACGCGGAGCTGCCCCGCCACGTCGTCCAGGTCGACTCGCTCGACCCGGCCGACCTGATCGCACCCGACGACCGGTACGGGGCGTACCTGCCGCCCCGGGACGACACCGAGCGGGTGCTGGTGCGTGTCTGGGAGCGGGTGCTCGGGGTGCCGAAGCTCGGCGTCCTCGACGACTTCTACGCCGCGGGCGGGGACTCCCTGGCCGCCGCCGGGCTGGCGGTGGAGGCCCAGCGGGTGTTCGGGGTGGCGGTGTCGCTGGCCGCCGTGCTGCGTCACCCGACCGTGGCCGCCCTCGCCGACGAGATCCGCCGGTCCCGGGCCGCCGCGCCGCTGCCCCCGGCCGCCGCCGGCGTGGCGCACCCGCTGTCGCCGCAGCAGCGGCGGGTGTACCTGGCCCAGTCCCGCGACCCGGCGTCGGTGGCCTACCACCTGCCGCTGGTGCTGCCGCTGCCGGCCGACGTGGACGCCGGCCGGCTGGCCGGCGCGTTCCGGCACGTCATCGCCCGGCACGACGTCCTGCGCACCGCGTTCGGCACCGAGGCGGGCCGGCCGGTGCAGCGGGTGCTGGCGGGGGTGACGTTCGAGCTGCCCGAGGTGGCCGCCCCCGCCGACGCCCCGGTGCCGGTCAGCCCGTTCGACCTGGCCGCCCCACCGCTGCTGCGCGCCGAGCTGCGGCGCACCCCGGCCGGGCCGGAGCTGGCCCTGGAACTGCACCACATCGTCACCGACGGGCTCTCCCTGGCCCTGCTGCTGCGCGAGGTCGACGCCCGCTACGCCGGCCGGGACCTGCCGCCCGTCCCCGCCCAGTACGCCGACTACGCGGCCTGGGTCGACGGGCGGGAGCCGCCGGGGCGCGACTGGTGGCTGGCCCGGTTCGCCGACCCGCCCACCCCGCCCCGGCTGCCCACCGACGCCGACCGGCCGGCGGGCGACGGGCCGGCGCCGACCGCCGGCAGCGGGGTCCACGAGTTCACCGTGGACGCCGCCCGCACCGCCGCGCTGCGCGCCCTGGCCCGCCGCGAGGGGGTGACCCTGTTCCAACTGCTGCTCGCGGTCTACGCGACCTTCCTCGCGACGACCACCGGCGGCGCGGGCTCCGACGGCACGGACATCACCGTCGGCACCCCGGTCGCCGGGCGGGGCGCGCCGGGCCTGGACGCCGCGATGGGCATGTTCGTCAACACCGTCTGCCTGCGCCACCGGGTCCGCCCCGACACGCCGTTCCGGGCGCTGCTCGACGAGGTGGCCCGGGACGTGGTGGACGCCTTCGCCCACCAGGACTTCCCGTTCGACAGCCTGGTCGAGGCGGTGCTGCCGGTCCGCGACCCGCACCGGCACCCGCTGTTCGACACCCTCTTCGCGATGCAGCACGACGAGGTGGCCCGGGTCGACTTCCTCGGCCGGCCGGTGGAACTGGCCATCGCCCCCACCGGGCAGGCCATGTTCGACCTGGACATGCAGGTCTACGAGCGGGCCGACTCGCTGCGCGTGCACTGGGCGTACCACGCCCGGCTGTTCCTGCCGGAGACGGTGCGCGCCTTCGCCGACCTGTACCTGGAACTCCTCGACGCCGTGCTGGCCGACCCGGGCCGACCGGTCGGCGCGCTGACCGGCGCGCGGCCCGCCACCGAACCGGCAGCCTCCACCATCGACATCGACCTGTGAGCCGGAGAGCGAGATCATGCAGTCTCTGATGACCCGGGGCCAGCTCAGGATCGCCGCGGCGCGGCGGCCCGACCACGCCCGGCACTGGCGCGACGTGCTCGCCGCCGGCGCGGACCGGGTCGGCTTCCCCGCCGACCGCACCCCCGCCCCCGGCGCGCCGGCGCACCCGCAGGCCGTCACCGTGCCCCTCGGCGCCGCGCTGGCCGACCGGCTCGCCGCCGCCAGCCGGGGCGCCGAACCCGCCCGGTACGTGCTGGTGGCCGCCGCCGTGGCGGCGCTGCTGCGCCGCTGGACGGGCGCGTCGGCGCTGCTGGTCGGCCGCCCGGCCGACGGCGACGCGCTGGCCGGCCTGCTGCCCCTGCCGGTGGCCTGCGGCCCCGACGTCAGCTACCGGGACCTGATCGGGCAGCTGCGCGCCGCGCTGCCCGAGGCGCAGCGGTACGCCGACTACCCGGTCGAGCTGCTCGCCGAGGATTTCGCCCCGCACGCCGAGGCCGACCAGCACCCGTTCCTCGACGTCGCCGTGCACACCACCGACGCCGCCCCCGACCCCCGCATCGGCGTCACCGTGGCGGTCACGGCCACCGAGCTGACCGTGCACCACGACGCCGCCCGCCACGACCGGGCCACCGCCGACCGGATCGCCGGGCACCTGCTGCTCCTGCTGACCGCCGCGCTCGCCGCCCCGGACGCCCCGGTCGACGACGTCGCCCTGGTCACCCCCGCCGACCGGGCGGTGCTCGACGCGATGAACGACACCGCCGTGGACTCCGGCGACGCCCTGCGCCCCGACGCCTGGGTGGCCCGCCGGGCCGCCGAGACGCCCGACGCGGTCGCCGTGCGTACCGACGACACCACCTGGACCTGGGCGGAGCTGGACCGGCGGGTGGCCGCCCTCGCCGCGACCGTGCGGGCGGCCGGCGCGGGCCCGGAGACCGTCGTCGGCGTGCTCGCCGAGCGGTCGCCCGCGCAGCTCGCGGCGATCCTCGCCGTGCACCGGGCCGGCGCTGCCTACCTGCCGGTCGACCCCGGCTACCCGCCGGCCCGGATCGGCTACCTGCTGGCCGACAGCGGCGCGGCGCTCGTGCTGGCCGCCGACCCGGCGGCCGTCCCCGAGGGAGTCCCGGTGCTCCCGCTGCCGCCGGCCGACACGGATGCGGCCGCGTCGCCGCCCGACCCGGCGGTGTCCGCGCTAGCGGCGGAGGCCGACGGGCAGGACCTGGCGTACGTCATCTACACCTCCGGCTCCACCGGCGCCCCGAAGGGGGCGATGATCGAGCACCGGTCGCTGGCCAACCGGCTCGCCTGGATGCAGCGGCTGCACCCGATCGGCCCGGACGACGTCATCCTGCACAAGACCCCCACCACCTTCGACGTGTCGGTGTGGGAGCTGTTCTGGTGGGCCCGCGAGGGCGCGTCGGTGTGCCTGCTGCCGCCCGGCGCGGAACGCGACCCGCAGGCCATCGTCGCGGCCGTCGCCGCGCACGGGGTGACCACCCTGCACTTCGTCCCGTCCATGCTAGGGGCGTTCCTCGACTGGCTGGCCACCGCCGACACCGCGCCGCTGGCCGGGCTGCGGCGGGTCTTCGCCAGCGGCGAGGCGCTCGGCCCGCACCACGTCGACCGGCTGGCCGCGCTGCTGCCGCACGTCACCCTCGTCAACCTGTACGGCCCGACCGAGGCCACCGTCGACGTCACCCACCACCGCTGCGTGCCCGGCGGGGAGCGGGTGCCGATCGGCCGGCCGGTGGACAACACCCGGCTGCACGTCCTCGACGAGCGGCTGCGGGTCCAGCCGGTCGGCGTACCGGGGGAGCTGTGCATCGCCGGGGTGCAGCTCGCCCGGGGCTACCTCAACCGCCCCGAGCTGACCCGGGACCGGTTCGTGGCCGCCCCGGACGCGGGGGAGGAGCGGGTCTACCGCACCGGCGACCTGGCCCGGGTGCTGCCCGACGGCACCATCGACTACCTGGGCCGCCTCGACCACCAGGTCAAGGTGCGCGGCCACCGGGTCGAGCTGGGCGAGGTGGAGGAGGCGCTGCGCGGCCACCCGGCCGTGAAGGACGCCGTGGTGGTGGCCCGCGACGGCAACCTGCTCGGGTACGTGCTGACCCACTCCCCGGTGGCCGAGCGGGCGCTCACCGAGCACCTGTCCGGCCTGCTGCCCCGGTACCTCGTTCCGGCCCGGGTGGTGGAGCTGGCCGAGTTCCCGCTGTCCGGCAGCGGCAAGCTCGACCGGCGGGCGCTGCCCGACCCGCCCGCCGACGACCGCCCGTACGTGCCGCCGCGCACCGACGCCGAGCGGATCCTCGCCGAGGTGTGGGCCGACGTGCTCGGGGTGGACCGGGTGGGGGTGGAGGACAACCTGTTCGCCCTCGGCGGCAACTCCATCCACTTCGTCACCGTGCTCGCCCGGGCGCACGCCGCCGGGCTGGACCTAACCTTCCAGCAGATGTTCCGCCACCCCACCATCGCCGCCCTCGCCGCCGCCCCGGCGACCGGCGAGCGGCCCCCCACGTACGCGCCGTTCGACCTGGTGTCCCCGGCCGACCGGGCGCTGCTGCCCGACGGGGTCGTCGACGCGTACCCGCTGGGGCAGCTCCAGGCCGGGCTGATCTTCCAGAACGAGCTGGCCCGGGGCGCGGCCCAGTACCACGACATCATCAGCTTCCTGATCAGCGCGCCGTTCGACGGGACCGCGTTCACCGAGGCGGTGCGGCGGCTGGTCGCCGACAATCCGATCTTCCGCACCAGCTACCACCTCACCGGGTACGGCGAGTACCTCCAGCTCGTGCACGCCGACGCGCCGACCCCGCTGTGGGTGACCGACCTGCGCGGCCTCGACCCGGCCGAGCAGGAGCGCCGGTACGCCGACTGGCACGACCGGGAGCAGGCGTACCGGTTCGTCTGGCGGGAGCCGGGGCTGGTCCGCATCCACGTGCACCTGTTCGCCGACGACCTGTACCGCTACAGCCTCAGCCAGCACAACTCGGCCCTGGACGGGTGGAGCATCACCCTGCTGCACACCCGGCTGTTCGACACGTACCACCGGCTGCGCGACGGCCGACCGCTGCCCGAGCCGCCGGCCGGGAACCACTTCCGCGACTACATCGGGCTGGAACGCCGGGCCGTCGCCTCGGCCGTCGACCGGGACTTCTGGCGGGACGTGCTGGCCGACGGCGGGGTCACCGAACTGCCCCGCTGGGAGCCGCCGACCGCCGAGGCGCAGCGCCCGGTGGTCTTCCACGAGGTGGACGTCTCCGTCGGGCTGTCCGAGCGGCTGCTGCGGCTGGCCGACCGGCTCGCCGTGCCGCTGAAGACCCTGCTGCTCGCCGCGCACGTCAAGGTCATCGGCGCGCTCGCCGCCGAGGCGGCCGTCGTCACCGGGTACGAGCAGAGCGGCCGGCCCGAGTCCGAGGGCGCCACGGCCGCGATGGGGCTGTTCCTCAACACCGTGCCGCTGCGCGTCGACCTCGGCGACGGAAGCTGGGCCGACCTCGTCGGCCGGGTCTACCGGGCCGAGGCGGACCTGCTGCCGCACCGGCGCTACCCGATGGCGCAGATGAAGGCCGACGCCGCCACCACCGACCCGCTGTTCGAGACGGTGTTCAACTACACCCACTTCTACCTGCTCAAGCGGCTACGTGAGCGGGCCGGCTTCGACCTGCTCGACGTGCGGGTCAGCACCGAGACCGAGTTCGCCCTGCGCGCCGAGTTCATGCGCGACTTCTTCACCGACCAGGTCCGGCTGAGCCTGCACTACCACTCGGCCGAGTTCACCCCGCAGCAGGCGGCCGGGATCGGCGAGGCGTACCGGCGGGCCCTCGCGGCGCTTGCCGACGACCCGGACGCCCCGCACGACGGGTACGCCGCAGGCCTGCCGCCGGCCCGGGTCACCCCCGCGCGGCGGACCTTCGGCCGGACCGCGCCCGCCCCGGCCGCCGGCCCCGCCGGGCGCACCCCGCCCGCCACCGACGTGGCCCGGCGCATCGCCGAGGTCTGGGCCTCGACCCTGGACGTGCCGCTGGCAGACATCGCCGAGGAGGACAACTTCTTCGACCTCGGCGGGAACTCCCTCGCCGCGATGCGGGTCGTCGCCGCGCTACGCCCGCTGGTCACCCTGCGGCAGCTGATGACCCACTCCGACCTCGGCCCGCTGGCCCGGGCCGCCGAGGCCGCCCGGCCCGCCGAGGCCGCCCGGCCCGCCGAGGCCGCCCGGCCCGCCGAGGCCCCCGCCAGCTACGGGTCCGGGTCCGGCGCGGCGATCGCCTCCGGCACCGGGTCCGGCCCGGGCGGCTCCGGGTCCGGGTCCGACGCGGCCGTCGGGGCCGGGTCCGCCCGGGCCGGCGACGACTCGCTGCTCCAGCCGCTGTCGCCATCCGGCGTCGCCGCCGACCGGGTCCTGGTCTGCTTCCCGTACGCCGCCGGCAACCCGCTGGCCTTCCGCCCCCTCGCCGAGGCGCTCGCCGGGCACGGCGTGGCCGTTCGGGCGGTGGCCCTGCCCGGTCACGACCTCGGCCACCCCGAGCCGCTGGTCGACCTCGACGAGGTGGCCCGGCGGGTCGCCGACGAGATCCGCGCCGACGCCCCGGGCGAGGTGTTCATCTGGGGGCACTGCGTCGGTGCGGCCCTGGCCGTCGAGGTGACCCGGCTGCTCGCCGCCGCCGGGGCCCCGCCGGTGCGGCTCTTCCTCGGCGGCAAGCTGCTGCGCGACCCCGCCGACATCGACGCCAGCATCGCCGAGGTACGGGCCCTCGACGAGGCGGGCGTGGTGGACTGGCTGGTCGGGCAGACCGGCTTCACCGACCTCGACGGACTCGACGCCGAACAGACATCTGCGCTGGTTGCCGCGTTCCGGCACGACGCGCTCGGCTCGCACGCGTACCTGCGGGACCGGCTCGCCCCGCTGGCCGACCGGCCGCTGACCGTACCGGTGACGGTGGTGCTCGCCGACGACGACCCGCTCACCGCCGGCTCGGCCGACGAGCACGCCGCGTGGCGGCGAATCGCCGCCGACGTGACCCTCGAAGAGATCGACGGTGGGGGACACTACTTCTGCCGTACCCGCGCCGGGGAGGTGGCCGCCCTCGTCGGCGCCGCCGGCCCGGCCGCGCCGCGTGCCCGCCGCCCCGGGGAGGACCATGTCTGACCGCACGCCCACCAGCGCCGTCGAGCGGCCCGCGACGCCGCGCGGCGAGTTCGTCGCCGGGGCCCGCTCGATGGTGCCGTTCCTGCTCTCCGCGTTCCCCCTCGGGGTGATCGGCGGGACGCTCGGTCTGGCCAGCGGGCTGTCCTATCTGGAGACGCTCGGGCTGGCCATGGTGGTCAACTCGGGCACCGCCCAGTTCATCGGCTTCAAGCTGATCTCCGAGGGCGCGGCCTGGCCGGTGATCGTGCTGACCACGCTGATCCTCAGCCTGCGCATGCTGATCTACTCGACGCTGCTCGCCCCGCACGTGCGGGAGCTGCCGCAGCGGTGGCGGCTGCTGCTCGGCTTCGGGCTGATCGACGCGGTGTTCTTCGTCGCGTTCGACCGGATCAAGGGCGACGCGCCGGCCCGCCGCAAGAGCATGTACTACTTCGGCGCGTCCGCCATCATGTACGTCAACTGGGCGATCGCCACGGTCGTCGGCATGGTCGCCGGGCACCTGCTGCCGGAGCGGCTGCGCCACGGCCTGGACTTCCCGATGACCGCGGTCTTCCTGGTCGTGCTCGCCGGGGCCCTCGCCGGCTGGAAGATCTGGACCACCGCCGTCTCGGCCGGCGCGCTGGCCATGCTGACCCTCGGCCTGCCGTAC
Organism: Micromonospora sp. CA-111912; assembly: GCF_050948415.1. Classification (NCBI taxonomy): domain Bacteria; kingdom Bacillati; phylum Actinomycetota; class Actinomycetes; order Micromonosporales; family Micromonosporaceae; genus Micromonospora; species Micromonospora sp. CA-111912. Next base: position 3,790,248 of record NZ_CP192007.1, on the reverse strand, counting down.
AACCTGGGGCTGATCCTGGCGGCGCTCGGCGGCGCCTGCGTCGGCATGGCCTGCGAGCGGATCGAACGCCGCTGGTTCCCGCCGAAGCCCGACGACCCGGCGGACGACCCGGACCCGGCGCCGCCGGACCTGACGGCGGGCGCTGGCGGGCCGCCGGACGGGCCCCCGCTGGGCTCCGTGCCACGCGGGCGGCCCGGTGAGCCGGTACGGCCCGATGACCCCGTGCGGCCCGGTGAGCCCGTGCGGGCCGGGGACCGGGCGGCCGACGCCGCCGCCGACGTGGACGGAAGGTGACCGCGATGTCGATGCTGCTGCTCATCCTCGGCATGGGGCTGGCCACCTTCGCCCCCCGGTACGTGCCGCTGCTGGTCTTCCGCGACCGGGAACTGCCCGCCGACGTGAAGACGTTCCTCGGCTACCTGCCGCCCGCGCTGCTCGCCGCGATCGCGGTGCCGTCGGTGCTCGCCCCCGTCGACAACCGGGTGGAGATCACCGTGGTCACGGTCCCGTACCTGGTGGCCGGGGTGGTGACCCTGGCGACTGGGCTCTTCGTCGAACGGTTCATGATCGTGTGGACCGTCGGGCTGGCGGTCTTCTTCGGGATGCGCTGGTGGTTGGGGGCGATGTGACGACGACGGGTGACACCCCGCTGCGGCAGCCGCTGCGGGTGGCGGCGGCGCAGATCGAGGCGGTCGGCGGCGACCTGACCGGCAACGCCGCCGCGCACGCCGCCGCGATCGCCGGGGCCGCCGATTTGGGCGCGAGCCTGGTCGTCTTCCCCGAGCTGTCGCTCTGCGGGTACGACTACCCGCTGCTCACCGCCGACATCGCCCGGTGCGAGGTGGCCCCCGGCGACCCGGCCCTGCGTACGGTGGGCCAGGCCTGCCGGGAGCACGGGGTGACGGCCGTGGTCGGCGGCTGCGCCCGGCGGGCCGACGGCTGGGCCATCGCCGCCCACGTGGTCGGCCCCGACGGCGCGGTCGCCGCGACCTACGACAAGCGGCACCTCGACGCCGACGAGCGGGCGGTGTTCGTCCCCGGCACCACCGACACGCTCGTGCGGGTGCGTGGCTGGCGGCTCGGCCTCGGCGTCTGCTACGACGCCAGCTTCCCCGAGCACGCCCGCGGCCTCGCGCTGGCCGGCGCGGACGCCTACCTGGTGTCGGGCGCGTTCACCGTCGGCGACTCCGACCACCGCCGAAGCGTCTACTTCCCGGCCCGCGCCCTGGAGAACACCAGCTACGTGGTGTTCGCCAACTTCGCCGGGACGCATGGCGGGTGGCGGTTCGCCGGCCACAGCGCCGTGTACGCCCCCGACGGCCGCCCGCTGGCCGACGCCGGGGCCAGCGCCGGCCTGGCCGTCGCCGATCTCGACGACGCCCGGCTGCGGCACCAGCGCGACAGCCAGCGGATGCTCGCCGACCGGGCCGCTCCCGCGCCCGCCCCGGCGCCGGTCGTCGTCGTACCTTGACGGATTCGCAGCAGACAACCGAAGGAGCACCAGTGACCGGCATCGGCACGACCGCGATCCACGGCGACGACGGGCTGAGCCCCACGGGCGCGGTGTCGCCCCCGATCGTGCAGAGCGCCACCTTCAGCGCCGAGACCGACGAGCGGTTCACCGAGATCGCCACGCAGACGCGCGGCGACGCCTTCTACACCCGCTACGGCAACCCCAACCACGCCCAGGTCGCCGCCGTGGTGGCCGAGCTGGAGGGCGTCGAGGCGGGCCTGGTCACCGCGTCCGGGATGGGGGCGATCACCACGATCGCCCTGGCCCTGCTGAGCGCCGGCGACCACGTGATCGTGCAGCGCAGCACGTACGGCGGCACCACCTCGCTGACCACCGGGCTGCTCACCCGCTTCGGGGTGACCTGCACCCAGGTCGACCAGACCGACGTCGACGCGTTCGCCCGGGCGCTGACCCCGCAGACCCGGCTGGTGCTGGTGGAGACCCCCAGCAACCCCCTGCTGGAGCTGACCGACCTGAGCGCCGTGGTCGACCTGGCGCACGCCCACGGCGCGTACGCCGTCGTGGACAACACCTTCGCCACCCCGGTCAACCAGCGTCCGGCGGCCTTCGGCGCGGACCTGGTCTGGCACAGCGCCACGAAGTTCCTCGGCGGCCACTCCGACGTCTCCGCCGGGGTCGTGGTCGGCTCCGCCGAGCTGGTCGACCGGGTGTGGCAGACCTCGATCGTCACCGGGGCGACGCTCGGCCCGATCGACGCCTGGCTGCTGCTGCGCGGCATCCGGACGCTGCCGCTGCGGATGGCCCGGCACAACGACAACGCCCTCGCGCTGGCCCGGGCCCTTGAGGAGCACCCGGCCGTCGCCCGGGTGCGCTACCCCGGGCTGGCCAGCCACCCGCAGCACGACCTGGCCACCAGGCAGATGAGCGGGCACGGCGGCGTGTTCAGCCTCGACCTGGCCGGTGGCCGGCCGGCGGCGGCCACCCTGCTGGCGGAGCTGCGGCTGGCCAAGCGCGCGGCCAGCCTGGGCAGCGTGAGCACCCTGGTGGTGCACCCGCGTTCGATGTGGGCGGGCATCGTCGACGCCGACCAGCTCGCCGCCACGGGCATCGGCGAGGGCCTGGTGCGGGTCTCCACCGGCATCGAGGAGACGCCGGACCTGCTCGCCGACTTCACCCGCGCCCTGGACATCGTCGCCGGGCAGGCCGGTTGATGGGTCAGAAGCCCTACCCGCCGGGGGAGCCGTACGACCACGGCATGCTGGACGTGGGCGACGGGAACCTCGTGCACTGGGCGGTGTCCGGAAACCCGGACGGCCGCCCGGCGCTCGTGGTGCACGGCGGCCCCGGGGGCGGCTCCTCCGCCGGGATCCGCCGGCTGTTCGACCCGGGCCGGTACCGGATCGTCCAGTTCGACCAGCGCGGCTGCGGGCGCAGCACCCCGCACGCCATGTCCCCTCTCCCGTACCCGCCCTGGGAAGTCGCCGCTACACCGCCCCGTACACCGGGCAGCCTGGCGGCGGCCTGACGAATGCCCCCCACCCGGTCGGGGACCTGCCCTTTGGTCCCTTTGGAGCTGCCCCGTCCACGCTCCCACTCCACCGACAGCACAAACGGGGCAGCTCCAAAGGGACCAACGCAGGACAGGTCGACCCGGCAGGGGCCGATGGGGTCGGCAGCGCGCGCATCCCATGGGGCCTGCCAAGCCGGAGACCCGCACGACTTTGCCGGGGCCCTGGTGGGCTGGGCGGGGTGTGATGCCGGGTCAAACCGACCTCGTCCGTCCGTCATGGCATGTCCGCGTATCGGAGTGGGAGCGTAGGCAGGGGCCGGCGCCACACAACGTAGGTCAGGACGGCGAAGATAATCAGAAGTGCGACTGCGGCGAGGACGATCAGCCATCCGGATTGATCGCCAGCCTCGCGCACCCTCAGGCAAGGGTCACTCTTGGCGTGGTGGACGGGGATGCGCTCTCCGGTGCTCACGGCTCGGTTTGCATCGACCGTAACGCGCAGGATTGATTGACACGTCTTCCCACGGTCTGTCGTGAACTGAACCGTCAGGAAGGTTCTTGCTCCACGATGCTCGACGCCGGCCACCTCAGCCGCTGCGTCTGATCCCCGGCGTTCGTCTGCAATTGACCATGTGGCCAGCGCCGTGAACACGATCGCAAAGGCCAGACCGAACGCCGAGAAGGCCCGTAGGAAGTTTCGGCTTGGCCGTCGACGGCTCATGGTCGGACTCTAGAACGGGTCAGCAACGGACTGGTGCGGTCGATGGCACCGGCGACGGCACGGTGTCAACAACTCGTGCAACGGTCCGACTTCAACTTATATCGCACTGGGGGGCTTGCCGCAAGGCCCGGGTCTTGCCGCAGAATCGTCGGTCGGACCCAAGAATGGACGAAGAAACGGGGAACGACGTGCATGCGATCCACCCGGTCACCGAAGTGCAGTGGACGCCGGCAGCCTTGGAGGTATCGCGATGATCGAGCAGTACGTGTCAGGTCTCCAAGAGGTCGACGAGACGCAGGGCGCGATCGTTGGCGGCAAGGGCGCGCACCTGGGGGCGCTATCGCGGGTCGACGGCATCCGGGTGCCGGCTGGCTTCTGCGTGACGACGGACGCCTTCCGGCGGATCATGGCCGAGGTGCCGTGGATCGACGATCAGCTCGATCAACTGTCGCGCCTGAACCCGGACGACCGGGAGGCGATTCGCACGGTCAGTGCGGAGATCCGCCGGACCATCGAAGGGATCGTCGTCCCCGACGATGTGGCTGCGGCGATCATCCGGGCTCTCACTGAGCTCGGTGAGCGGGCTGCCTACGCCGTCCGATCCAGCGCGACGGCCGAGGACCTGCCGACGGCCTCCTTCGCAGGCCAGCAGGACACGTACCTGAACGTCATGGGGCTGGCGGCGATCCTGTCGCATGTCAGCCGGTGCTGGGCCTCCCTCTTCACCGAGCGCGCCGTGACCTACCGTCAGCGCAACGGCATCGACCACCGCACCCTCCACATGGCCGTGGTCGTGCAGAAGATGGTCTTCCCACAGGCGGCCGGCGTCCTGTTCACGGCCGACCCCGTCACGTCCAACCGGAAGGTCGCCTCCGTGGAGGCCAGCTTCGGCCTCGGCGAGGCGCTGGTCTCCGGGCTGGTGAACGCGGACGCCTACAGGGTGCGGGACGGCGAGATCATCGACAGGGCGATCGCCACCAAGCGGCTTGCCGTCCACGCCCTGCCGGGTGGCGGGACGAGGGAACAGGCGATCGACCCGGAGCGGCAGGAGCGGCCGGCGCTGACGGATGCGCAGGTCGTGCGGCTGGTGCGGCTGGGCCGGCGGATCGAGGCCCACTTCGGCCACCCCCAGGACATCGAATGGTGCCTGGTCGACGATGACCTCCAGATTGTCCAGAGCCGACCGATCACCACGCTGTTCCCTGTCCCCGAGGCAGGCGACGGAGAGAACCACGTCTACCTCTCCGTCGGTCATCAGCAGATGATGACCGACCCCATGAAGCCCCTGGGGCTCTCCGTGTGGCAGCTGACGGCCCTCGCGCCGATGCCCGACGCCGGCGGAAGGCTGTTCATCGACGTCACCCAGCGCTTGGCATCGCCTTCGAGCCGCGCCAGCCTACTGGCTGTCATGGGAAAATCCGATCCGCTGATGAGGGACGCTGTGGAGACCGTCATCGATCGCGGCGACTTCATCCCGTCGCTCCCCGATCAGGGCCCGACAGGGCCGCCCGCCGGCGACGTGCCCGCCCCGATCGAGACCGATCCGGCCATCGTCACCGACCTGATCGAACGCAGCCGGGCATCCATCGCCGCCCTGCAGCGCGACATCCGGACAAAATCGGGGCCGGCGCGGTTCGACTTCCTCTTGGCGGCCTTCCAGGAACACAAGCGGGCCCTGGGGGAGCCGCCGAGCATGCAGGTGATCATGGCGGGGATGGAGGCCTCGTGGTGGCTCAACGAGCACTTGGAGGAGTGGCTGGGCGAGAAGAACGCGGCCGACTCCCTCACGTTGTCCGCACCCCACAACGTCACGTCGGAGATGGGGCTGGCGCTCCTCGACGTCGCCGACGTCATCCGCCCGCATCCGGAGGTGGTGACCTTCCTGCAGGAGGTCGAGGACGAGGCATTCCTGGATGACCTGGCCACGCTCCCGGGCGGCCGGGAAGCGCGCGACGCCATCCGGGGCTACCTCGACAGGTACGGCATGCGCTGCGTCGGCGAGATCGACATCACGAGGCCGCGCTGGAGCGAACGCCCCGCCACGCTCGTGCCCGTCCTCCTCGACAACGTCAGGAACTTCGAGCCGGGAGCCAGCAGGCGGCGCTTCGAGCAGGGGCGCCAGAAGGCGGACCGGAAGGAACAGGACGTCCTGGAGCGCCTGCGGGCCCTGCCGGACGGGGAGCGGAAGGCCGAAGAGACCAAGCGGATGATCGACCGGGTCCGAACCTTCATCGGGTACCGGGAGTATCCGAAGTACGCCATGGTCAGCCGCTACTTCGTCTACAAGCAGGCCCTGCTGGAAGAGGCCGAACGCCTCGTGCACGCCAACGTGCTTCGGGAGAAGGAAGACATCTTCTATCTCACGTTCCAGGAGCTTCACGACGTCGTACGCACGCACCAGGCGGATGATCAGCTCATCCACCGGCGGAAGGAGGCGTTCAGGTCGTATCAGGCGCTCACCCCGCCCCGGGTGCTCACGTCGGAAGGTGAGGGCGTCGCCGGGACGTACCGACGCGACGATGTGCCCACCGGCGCGCTGGTCGGCCTCGCAGTTTCCGGCGGGGTGGTCGAGGGGCGGGCCCGCGTCATCCTGGACATGGCCGAGGCCGACCTCGAACCGGGCGACATCCTGGTCACCGCCTACACCGACCCGAGCTGGTCACCCCTGTTCGTCGCGGTCGAGGGGTTGGTGACGGAGGTCGGCGGCCTCATGACCCACGGGGCGGTGGTCGCCCGGGAGTACGGCTTGCCCGCCGTCGTCGCTGTGGAGCATGCGACCAAGCTGATTCGGGATGGGCAGCGGATTCGCGTGCACGGAACCGACGGGTACGTCGAGATCCTGTCTTGACCGACCACCACCGAGAAGGCTATTCGTAGCTTCGGTCGAACCAGTTGCGCCGGGCATGGTCGAAGGGATGGCTGGCGCTGCGTAACCCTGCGTGAATGAAGGTGGCCCTCTTCGGTAGAGCCGAGGAGGGCCGCCACCGCAGGCGACTCGGCGCAGTCCCGACAGCACAATCCTGCGGCACACCCCGGGCGTTGCCGCAAGCCCCGGGGTGCGCTATAAATTGCGGGCGGCAAGGAGAGCGATCTCCTTGCCTTTGCTTTTGTCAGCCGCAGCGGTCGATGCCTCAGCAGCGCCGTCGTCGTACGTGATCTCAGTTACTTCCGCGCGGGAACGAGGTGGCGGCGCAGCCATTATGTCCGGATGACAGCTCCCACCTTCGTCATCGTCCACGGTGCCGGCAGCAACTCGTTCACCTGGGCGCCCATGCAGCGGGAACTTGCCCTGCGCGGGCACCGTTCGCTGGCCGTCGACCTGCCGGGACACGGCTTCGGCGCGACGTTCCCGGCGGCGTACCAAGCCCCGCAGGACCTTGCCGCCCTGGCGAGCACGCCGAGTGCGATGGCCGGCATCGGGCACGCGGACAACGTGGCACACGTCCTTGACGTCGTGAAGCGGGTACGCGAGCACGGGCCGGTGATCCTGGTCGGGCACAGCCGGGGTGGGCTCACCCTGACCGGGGTCGGCAATGCCGCACCGGACCTGGTGGACCGGTTGGTCTACATCTCGGCGTGGTGCTGTGCCGGCGATACCCCGGCCGGCTACCAGGCCTCGGCGGAGAACGCGTCGAGCGCGTTGGCCGATGCCGGCAACCTGATCGCCGCGAACCCGATGGAACTCGGCGCGTTGCGGTTCAACTGGCGCACCGCCGACCCCACGTTGCTCGCCACGCTCCGGGAAGCCGTTCTGGCCGACGGCACCGACGACGAGTTCTACGGATACCTGAACACCCTGGAGCCGGACGAGAGCCTGGACGCCGGCGAGGAGCGGGCCGACGCCGCGACCTGGGGACGTATTCCCCGTACCTACGTGCGGCTCACCGCCGACCGGTCGATTCCGCTCGCGCTACAGGACCGCTTCATCGCCGACGCCGACGCGCTGACCCCCGACAACCCGTTCGACGTCCGGTCGCTCGATGTCAGCCATGCCGGGGTGCTGGTACGCCCCGGCGACACCGCGGCCCTGCTCTGCTCGCTGGTCGAGGCGTGAGCGGTCGCTGGTTGCCGTGACCACGAGGCGCACGTCGGCGGGCTGTGGTCCGGGCCGGGCGGGTTACACGACCGGTAGCGACGACTCGTATCCTGTGCGCGAAGGTCGGAAGTAACTGAAGGGGGTCGGTGTGAGTAACCGGATCGAGACGCTGGAATTCCAGGCGGAGGCGCGCCAGCTGCTCCAGCTGATGGTCCATTCGATCTATTCGAACAAGGACGTCTTCCTGCGTGAACTCATCTCCAACGCCTCCGACGCGCTGGACAAGCTGCGCCTGGAGTCCATGGTCGACAAGGATCTCGCGGCCGACGTCTCCGACCTGCACATCGAGATCGAGGTCGACCGCGACGCGCGCACCCTGACCGTCCGGGACAACGGCATCGGCATGTCCCGCGACGATGTCGTCGGCCTGATCGGCACCATCGCCAAGTCCGGCACCGCCGAGCTGCTGACCAAGCTGCGCGAGTCCAAGGACTCGGCCGGGTCCGCCGACCTGATCGGGCAGTTCGGGGTCGGGTTCTACGCGACCTTCATGGTGGCCGACAAGGTCACCCTGGTCACCCGCCGCGCCGGGGAGGCCGAGGGCACCCGCTGGGAGTCGACCGGCGAGGGCACGTACGTCGTGGAGACCATCGACGACGCCCCGCAGGGCACGGCCGTCACCGTCCACCTCAAGCCGGAGGACAGCGACGACAACCTGCACGACTACGCCGCCGACTGGAAGATCCGCGAGATCGTCAAGCGGTACTCCGACTTCATCGCCTGGCCGATCCGGACGACCGTGGAGCGCCCGGGTGAGGACGGGGCGACCACCAGCGAGGTGCAGACCCTCAACTCGATGAAGGCGCTGTGGGCCCGCCCGCGCAGCGAGGTCGACGAGGCCGAGTACAAGGAGTTCTACAAGCACGTCAGCCACGACTGGGCCGATCCCCTCGAGACCATCCACATGCGGGGCGAGGGGACCTTCGAGTACGAGGCGCTGCTGTTCCTGCCGTCGCACGCCCCGGTCGACCTGTTCGCCCCGCAGGCCCGTCGCGGCGTGCAGCTCTACGTCAAGCGCGTGTTCATCATGGACGACTGTGACGCGCTGATGCCGAACTACCTGCGCTTCGTCAAGGGCGTCGTCGACGCCCACGACCTGTCGCTGAACATCTCCCGGGAGATCCTCCAGCAGGACCGTCAGATCCAGGTGGTCCGCCGCCGGCTGGTGAAGAAGATCCTCACCACCGTCAAGGAGCTGAGGGCCAACGAGGCCGAGAAGTACCGCACCTTCTGGTCGGAGTTCGGCCCGGCGCTCAAGGAGGGCCTGCTCGACGACCCGGACAACACCGAGGCCATCCTGGACATCGTCTCCGTCGCCTCCACCAACGACCCGGCGGAGCTGACCGGCCTGCGCGACTACGTCGAGCGGATGAAGGACGGCCAGGCCGACATCTACTACATGACCGGTGAGTCCCGGTCGATGATCGAGAACTCGCCGCACATGGAGGCGTTCCGGGCCAAGGGCTACGAGGTGCTGATCCTCACCGACCCGGTGGACGAGGTGTGGGTCGAGCGGGTCGGGCAGTTCGACGGCAAGCCGCTGCGCTCCATCGCCAAGGGCCAGGTCGACCTGGACACCGAGGAGGAGAAGAAGGAGGCCGAGTCGGCCCGCGAGCAGCAGCGCCAGGAGTACGCCGACCTGCTGACCTGGATGACGGGCCGGCTCTCCGACAGCGTCAAGGAGGTCCGGCTCTCCACCCGGCTGACCACCTCGCCGGCCTGCGTGGTCGGCGACGCCCACGACATCACCCCGACGCTGGAGAAGATGTACCGGGCGATGGGGCACGAGGTGCCGCAGGTCAAGCGGATCCTGGAGCTGAACCCGGGGCACCCGCTGGTCGAGGGGCTGCGCAAGGCCCACGAGCAGGACACCGGGGCCGACGCGCTGGGCGACACGGCCGAACTGCTGTACGGGATGGCGTTGCTGGCCGAGGGCGGCGAGCTGGCCGACCCGTCCCGGTTCACCCGGATCCTCGCCGACCGGCTGGCCCGCACGCTGTAGCCGCCGCCACGCACCGCGCGCCGGGCTCCCGGTCGACAATGTCGACCATGGACGCCCGGCGCGCGCCGTTGCGCCTCCCGCCGGGCGGGCGGGGCCCCGGGCGGGCGGGAGGACCGGGATAATGGCCCCATGCTTCGGGGACGGCTGCGCGGGTTGGTGTCGGTGTCGGTCGGGCTGCTCCTGCTACCCGGCTGCTACGGGCCGGAGCCGCAGGTCGACAAGATCCGGACCAGGGAGCTGGCGATGCAGGACGCCGGCCGCAAGGTCACCCTCGTCGAGCAGGCCGTCAAGCGGGAACGCCGGCACCCGAACCCGGCGCAGCGGTACGCCCGGGAGGCCGCCCGGGTCGCCGGCACGGAGGTCATGCGGATCGGTGGCACCCGGACCGGGGCCGGGGTCTCGCTGATCGTCCGCGTGCACGGGGTGGCCACGGCGGTCGACGCGTCCGGCCGGTCGATGAACGAGCCGTTCGACCTGCCGGTCTGCTATGCGATCAGCGTTGAGCAGGACGCCATGGACGACCGGGTCGACGAGGTGTCCTGTCCGGACGGTTCCCCGCTCACGATCTCCGTCGACCCGGAACTTCCGGGCTCCGCCGAGGACGACCTGCGCCGGGCCCTTTCCACCGGCGGTGCGGTCACCGAGCAGGCCGTCCGCGCGGCGGTCGACGGCCTCGACCTCGAGCCTCTGGTCAACCGGCAGGTCGCCGCCGTGGGCGGGGTCGTGGGGGTGGCGCTGCGGGCCAGTCAGTACGACTGTCTGCTGGCTCGCGTGGAGGGTGGACGGGTCGAGGTGTGGCGGCCCTCCCGGGTGCAGCTCGCCCCCGGGGAGTTGAGCTGCACGGCCGACACCGCCGTCGCCGGGCACGGCCGCCGCCCGCCCCACTGAGCTGTGTGGGCGATCACCGAGCGTTTCCGAGATCCGATGTGCGCAATCGGCCCCCGATCACACTCGGTGATGGGGTGAGGTTGTCCGCTGGCGGTTCACCCTGATCAGACTCGGCCCGGCGTTCGCCCTGCACGGCTGGCGGAGTCTCGCAAGTCGACGATGTGGCCCTTCGCCCGAGCGGGTGAAGAACTTCACAAGAGGTGGGCACTCGTCACCAACGGTGCCTAGCGTCGGTCGAGTCCGCGAACGCGGCGACCACGGTCGGTAAACGCCTAGTCCTGCCGCCGACCGTCGGTTCCCTTGTCAGTCAGGCAGGAGCGGGGGACCCACATGTTCCTCGGTGCACCGCACCTCGGGGTGAAGCCGCCTGCGGCGGCCGGGCTCCTCGGCCCGAACCCGACAGCTCACCTCGCCGGCGTGGAGGAATCACACATGGCAACTGAATACACCGCCCGCCACCGTCGGATGACCGTCCGCCGCGCCGCCGTTGGCACTCTCGCCGCTGGCGCACTCGCCGGGGCCGTCGCCCTGGCCGGACCGGCCGCGCCGGCCCAGGCCGCGGTCAACTGGGACGCCGTCGCCTCGTGCGAGTCCGGCGGCAACTGGCACATCAACACCGGCAACGGCTACTACGGCGGCCTGCAGTTCTCGCAGGGCACGTGGGCAGGTTACGGCGGCAAGAGGTACGCCGCCCGCGCCGACCTGGCGACCCGGAGCGAGCAGATCCGCATCGCCGAGAAGGTGCTCGACGGCCAGGGCATCGGGGCGTGGCCGACCTGCGGCAAGAAGGGTGGCTCGACGAAGGGCAGCACGAAGTCGGAGCGGAAGTCGGAGACGAAGGCCGCCCCGAAGGAGCGGTCCTCACGTACCGAGAAGCCGGCCTCGCGCAGCAAGCGGGACACCACGAGGAGCGCCCCGAAGAGCGCTCCGTCCAGTGGCGGGACGACCTACGTGGTCCGGTCGGGCGACACGCTCTCCAAGATCGCCACGGCGCAGGGTGTGCGGGGCGGCTGGCGCGCGCTGTGGGAGAAGAACGAGCGGGTCGTGGGCGAGCACCCGAACCTGATCTTCCCGGGCCAGCGGCTCAGCTTCTGACGCGCCCGGCCGGGTCGGTGCGACCCGGCACCCCGGTCCCGGGGCACCCAGCACCGGAAGCGCCCGGCCGGTTCCTCCGGCCGGGCGCTTCCGCGTCCCCGACGGGCACGCCACCCAGGTGAAGTGCTCGCGGGAGCACCGTCGCAGCCCCGCAAAACGAGTCGGCCGCTGGGCCCGGCTCCGGGCACAATGGCGCGATGCCGCGCCGAACCGCCAAACTGCTCGACGACCTCGACGAACTGCCGTACCGGGAGCGGATGACGACCCTCGCCGCCCGGGCCCGGGCCCTCGCCGCCGCCGGCCGGCTGGACGGGGTGCTCGCTGATCTGCGCGCCGGGTCGGCGTACCACCGGTTTCTCGCCGTGACCGCGGCCCAGGTCGTCGGCGACCGGGCCGGCATGGCCGCCGCCCTCGACGACCCGCACGCGGCGATCCGGGCCGTCGCGGTCCGGGTCTGCCTGCGCGCCGGCTGGCTCACCGCCGACGACCTGCGCCCCCTGCTCGTCGACGCCCCGGCCGACCTGCGCCGGCTGGTCTACCGGTCGCTGCGGTCGCTGCGTCGCCCGGAGGTCGCCGACCGGCTCGTCGACGCCGTCCGCGACCGGTTCGGCGACGCCGAGGCGGTCGCGCTGCTGCCCGCCTGCGGCCCCGACACGGTACGCCGGCTGCTGCCCCTGCTCGACCACGCGCTCGGCGGCGGGGCGGCCCTGGCCCGCCGGCACGGCGACGTCCTGCTCGACCACGCCGAGGCGGCGCTGCCCGGCCCGGAACGTTCCCGCTGGTGGGCGACCCGCGCGGGCGCGCTGCTCGGCACGGCGGCCGACCATCCGGAGCGGGTGCTGACCCTGCTCGAACGCCACGCCCCGGCCGACGGGCTCCCCGGCGACCTCACCCGCTACGGCGTGCTCGCCGCGGCGTCCCCGGCCCGGGTGCTCGCGCTGCTGACCGCCCCGGCCCGCGCCGGCTGGCTGGCCCGGGCCGCCCTGCCCCCGGCGCTGCTGCGCCGCCTCGCCGCGCTGCCGCCGGCGGACCTGGTCACGCTCGCCCGGCGGCTGCGCGCCGACGACGCCCGCCTCGCGGCGCTGCTGGACGCGCTGCCCCCGGCGGCGCGCGGCACCCTGTACGACGCCGCGCTCGCCGACGTCGAGACGGCCGCCGTGATCCCCTCCCGGGCCGTCATGGCGGTGCTGCCCCGGCGCTGGCGGGAACGGGAGGCCCGCCGGGTGCTCACCCTGGACCGGGTCCGCGCCGACGAGGCCGCCGTGCGGGCGTGGAGCGCCGAGCTGCCCTGGCCGGAGGCGTCCGGGGCGCTGGTGCCCGCCCTGCGCGCCGCCGACGCGGGGGACCGGGCGACGGCGTACGAGCTGCTGCTCACCGCCGCGCGGCGCAGCGACGACCCGGCGGCGGTGGCCGAGGCCGTGGCCTGGCTCGTCGGGCTGCGCAACGAGCAGGACCCGGTCCGGTCGGCGGCGTTGGCCACCCTGGCGACGATGGCCCGGTCGCTGCGCGCCGACTCGCGGCCCGTGCTGGCCGCGCTGGTCACCGACGCCACCCACGCCCGGGACGCGTCCACCCGCACGCTGTCCGCGCTGGGCGACCTGGCCTGCGGGGTGCTGCGCCACCACGTCGACGAACCGGAGCTGCTGGGCTGGGCGCTGGACACCCTCGACGCCCTTCTCGGCGGGCACCACCTGCCCCCGCTGGGCCGGCTCGACCACGGCCTGCGCCGGGGGCAGGAACGGGTCGTCCTCGACCGGCTCCTGCCCTGGATCACCGCCGGCATGGCGCGCGGCGAGTTCACCGCCCTGTTCGCCGTCACCCGCGCGCTGGGACGCCGGGCGTGGCGGCTGCCCGCGCTCCAGGAGCTGCTGCACCGGGCCACCGGCCCGGGCAACGTCTCCCCGGTCGTCCGGAACGCCGCCGACCTGTGGCTGGCGGACCCGGCGCCACGCGGCGAGCGGGTCGCCCTCCTGTTCGCCGCCGACCCGTCGGTGATCACGTTCGAGGCGGTGTGGCGGACGGTCTGCGGGCGGCGCACCGACCTGCTCGACCGGGTGCTGCTCGGCCCGCCGCCGCGCGGGGCGTTCCTGCCGGCCGGGCCGCGCTGGGTGCCCGGGTATCCGTGGCACGTCGACCGCTGGCTGCCCCGGCACCGGCGGGCGTACGTCGACCTCCAGGCCCGGCTGGCCCGGGACGCGGGCCAGCCGATGCACGCCCGGGCCGCCGCGCTCGCCCGCGCGGCGCGGGTCCCCGACGCCGGCCGCGAACTGGTGCTGCGGTACGTCGACTCGGCGAACGTCACCCTCGCCGAGGCGGCCCTCGGCGCGCTGCCCTGGACCGACCGGCCCGAGGAGGCCCTGACCACGCTGCTCGCGCACGCCGACGACGACCGGGCCCGGGTGGCGATGTACGCCGCCGGCCGGGCCGCCCGGTTCGTCGCCCCGTCCGCGCTGCTGACCCGGCTCGCCGGCATCGCCCTCGGCCGGGGCAGGGTGACCAGCCGCAAGGAGGCCGTCCGGCTGCTGGGCCGGTACGGGCCGCCGGAGGCGGTGCCGCTGCTGCGGCAGGTGTGGCAGCAGCCCGACCAGCACCGCGACGTCCGGGCGGCGGTCACCTCCGCCGCCCGGCAGCGGCTGCACACGCCGCAGAGCTGGGCGGTGCTCGACCTGGCCGTCGGCGGCGGCCGGGAGGACACCCTGGCCGTGCTGGCCACCGGGCCGCACGAGGTTCCGGAGCCGCACCGACCCCGGTACGCCGGCCTGGTCGTCACCGCCTGTCGCAGCGGCGACGAGGTGGTCTCCCAGGCGGCGCTGACCCGGCTGGTGCAGTGGGCCCGCTGGGCGCCCGACGTCACCGACCTGGTCGTCGAGGCGCTGACCGACCTCGACGCGCACGCCGGCTGGCCGGCCCGGTCGATGCTGCTCGGCGCGCTGCTGGACCTGCCGCACCGCCCCGAGCGGGCCGCGCTCGACGCCGCCCTGCGCCGGCTGGTGGCCCTCGACGCGGCCGACGACGACCCGGGCGGGCCGGAGCGGGATCGGCCGGCCCGCCGCCGGATCGACGCGATCCTGCGGACCGTGCGGGTGTGGGCGCAGCGCGCCGGCGTCGACGCCGACCGCGACCCGGCCCGGGACGCCGCCCGCAACCTGGCCCGGCACCCGGGGTTCGTGGCCGGGGCGGCCGGGCTGTTGACCGCCCTGGTGCGCCTCGACGGGCGTACCCCGCAGCAGCTCGTCGCCGAACTGACCGAGCTGTGCGAGCTGGCCGCCGGGCGCCCGGCGCTGGCCGCCCGGCTGGCCGACGCCCTCGCGGACCGGGTGCACCGGGGCGCCGCCGTCGTGGACGCCGGGCTGCTGCTGGCGGCGGCCCGGGAACTGGCCGCCCGGGACGACGCGGCCGGGCTCCTCGCGCTGGCGCTGACCCGGGCCGGGGAGCCGTACGGCTGGTCGACGCCGTGGCGGGACCTGCTGCGGACGCTGCGCGGGCACCCGGTCGCCGACGTCCGCGACGCCGCCCTCGCCCTGCCCATGTCGGGGTGACCCGGGCCGGCGACGGCCCGGGTCACGGTGGTGCGGACCCGCGCCGGTCGGGGGCCGGCGGCAGGCGTGGCGGACACCCGGCCGGGGTACACCCGGGGTCATGAGCACGCCTGCCCGCCCCGACGAGGCGGCCCCGGCGCCGGTCGGCACCGTCGCCGTCGTCGCGCACCGGAAGAAGACCTTCGGCGGGGGCCTGGACGAACTGCGCGCCACGCTGGTCGGCGCGGGCGTCGACGACCTGCTCTGGTACGAGGTGCCGAAGAGCCGCAAGGCCCCGAAGAAGGTCCGCCGGGCGCTCGACCGGGGCGCGAAGCTGGTCTACGTGTGGGGCGGCGACGGCATGGTGCAGCGCTGCGCCGACGTCCTCGCCGGCACCGGCGTGCCGATGGCGATCCTGCCCGCCGGGACGGCGAACCTGTTCGCCACCAACCTCGGCATCCCGACCGACCTGCCCGAGGCGGTGCGGAACGGCCTGCGCGGCCGACGCCGCCGCCTCGACCTGGGCCGGATCAACGGGGAGCACTTCGCGGTGATGGCCGGCGCGGGCTTCGACGGCGACCTGATCGGCGAGGCCGACCGCAGGCTCAAGGGCCGGCTGGGCCGCCTGGCGTACGTGTGGACGGGGCTGCGGCACGTCCGCGGCGAGCTGGTGCGCACCCGCATCCGGGTCGACGGGTCGGACTGGTTCGACGCCGAGGCGAGCTGCGTGCTGTTCGGCAACGTCGGCACGATCACCGGCGGCATTCCCGCCTTCGACGACGCCCGGCCCGACAGTGGGGCCCTGGAGATCGGGGTGGCCACCGCCAACGGCGCGGTGGACTGGGCGCGCACCCTGGGCCGGATGGCGGCCGGCCGGTCCGAGGAGTCGCCGTTCGTGCGGATCACCCGAGGTCGCAAGATCCGGGTGCGGTTCGCCGCGCCGAAGACGTACGAACTCGACGGCGGGGCGCGCGGCCAGGTGACCCGGTTGAAGGTCCGGGTCGTGCCTGGCGCGCTGACCGTGTGCTGCCCGGACGAGCGACCCTGATCCCAGGACGGGCCGCTTCCGTGCCGGACGACCTCGCGGGGGACCACCGACGGGTCACGGTGTCATGGCCGCCGGTCACGTACGGGGGCGGGAACGGGATTCACCAGGCCGCCGTTGTACGCGGCGATCACGAGTTGCACCCGGTCGCGGGCCCCGAGTTTGTTCAGCAGGTGTGAGACGTGGGACTTGACGGTCTTGACGGCGATGGTGAGATGCCCGGCGATTTCGTGGTTGGACAGACCCTGCCCGATGAGGCCGAGCACCTCGCCCTCCCGGGCGGTCAGCTGGTCGAGCAGGGATTGCCCGGGGCCGGCAGGGCCGGTGTGCTGCTTGCAGACGTAGTGCTCGACCAAGCGCGCCAGGATCGACGGGGCGAAGAGCGATTCGCCGTCGTGCGTACGCCTGATGGCGTCGAGCAGGTCGGCGGGCCGGCTGTCCTTCAGCAGGAAGCCACTGGCTCCGGCCCGGAGCGCGTGGAAGACGTGCTCGTCGAGGTCGAACATGCTCAGGACCAGCACTCGGGTGTGCCCGAGCCCCGGCAGCCGGCAGATGCCCCGGGTCGCCTCGATGCCGTCGAGCCGCGGCATCCTGACGTCCATGAGCACCACGTCGGGCACGGTGGCCTCGGCCACGGCGAGTGCCTCCATCCCGTCGCCGGCCTCTCCGACCACGGCGAGACCGGGCTCGGCGTCGATGATCATCGCGAGGCTCCGCCGGAGCAGGGGTTCGTCGTCGACGAGAACGACCCGCAGGGGCCGGTTGGATCCGTTCACACCGCTCCCTCGGGAATGATGGCCTCGAGACGGAACCCCGCACGATCCCCGTGCTCCTTCGCGCGCGGCTCCGCCGTCAGGGTCCCACCCAGGCTGTTCACCCGTTCCCGCAGCCCGATGAGGCCGTGCCCGGCGCCTGGCCGGACGGCCCAGCCCCGGTGCGGCCCGTCGTCGTCGATGGTCACGCTGACTGCCGCAGGGGTCCGCGCCAGACGGACGTCGACCGTGGTCGAGCCAGCGTAACGCGCGCTGTTGGCCAGCCCCTCGCGGACGACCCGGCAGATCGCCACCTGGGCGCCCGGGGACACCGCGCCGAGCTCTTCCTGGGTCAACTCCACGCGCAGGCCGGCCCGGCGGGCGCCCTCGATGATCTCCGGCAGGGACGCCAGGGTCTCCGTGGGGTGGCGGGCGGGCCGGTCGTCGGCCTCCCGCAGCGCGTCCAGCATGCGGCGCAGCTCGACCGTCGCCTTCCGGCTGATGGCCTCCACGTCCTCAATGGCGGCCAGCAGCGCTTGATCGTCCGGCTTGCGGGCGTGCAGGTGCGCCGCGGCGGCCGCCCGCACGGTGATCATGCCCAGGCCGTGGGAGACGATGTCGTGCAGGTCGCGGGCCAGGCGCAGGCGCTCCGCGAGCACCGCCTCCGTGATGTCGCGGCGCGCCATTACAGTCTCGTGCTCGGCACGCTCGACCAGCAGCCGGGCGATCGCCCAGACGGAGACCGCCGCGAAGCCGAGCAGCAGGACGGTGACGAACGGCCAGGTGAGCCCGAGCGCGAGGATGGCCGTCATCACGACGAGCAGCGCACCGGCCGACAGCAGCAACCATGATCGACGGGAGCGACGCCGGCTCTCGGTCATGCGGCGCAGCCTATCGTTCCCAGGCTCCGTGGCGTTCGGGTACGAAGCGCGGGTTCGTGCCTCCCGGGCACCCGCATCGGACCACGGTCTGACGGACCCAGGGCCGACGAGCGACCCCCGATGCCGCCCACGGCCCGATGTTCCGGCGCGTTCCACCTGGTTGTCTGGATCCGGCGGGTGACGTCACCTTCGCCACGGTGTCCGGAGATCGCCCGGGAGGGTCGTTGTACAGGCGCGTGACAATGGCGGTCGCAGGAGCGTTGTTCACCCTGCTGGCTCTGGTGGCGGTGATCGTCACCGATCTGCACGACCGGGACTTTCCCCGGGCCCTCGGCGCGCAGAGCAGGCTGGGCCTGGACTTCGGCGAGTCGCGGCTCAGCGACCGGGAAGCGTTTGCGGCGCTGACGCTGATGGATGCCGACTGGAACCTGGGACTGGTCAGGATCGCCCCGGACCTGGTTGGCGACAGCGACGAGCGGATCTTCGTGGCCCTCAACGACGGGAGCCTGCCCGAGACGTTCCGTTGGTTCAGCGGCACCGACGCGGGAAGGGTCGTCGGCAGGGACCGCCTGGCCAACTCGTCGCCCGACGGCTCCTATCTGGTCACCGGGGACGCAGCCCGGCTCGCCGAGTTGGACAGCCGGCTGAGCAGCGCGGGCGTACGGGTGACCCGCGTCGACGCGTCCGTGACCGACAGTCTCTGGTTCGCCATGCGGGAGGGCGGCTTCGCCGCGGCCGTCCTGGCCGCTTTCGCTCTCATCGCGGCGCTGGCGCTGTTCTGGCTGTCGATGAAGGCGCGCAGCCGCGCGCTCCGGGTGCTCGCGGGCTGCCCCACGTTGCGCATTCAGGCACAGGATTTGGGCGGGTTCGCGGCCACCCTGCTCGTTCCGGCGGGCGCTGTCACCCTCGCGGCCGCCGCCTGTGTGGGCCTCTCCCGTGGCTGGCTGTACGTCGGCGTCTTCGTCAAGGCGCTGGCTGGCGTGGAGGTCGCGGTCATCGCCGTGTCACTGCTCGTTGCCCTGGCCATGTCGGTCTCCGCCTGGCCGAGCGCCACCATGCTCGCCACCCGGCAGCCTGCGGTGAGGAGCCTTCGCTCGGCGGCCGTGGTCGTCCAAGCGCTGACGTTCCTGCTGGTGGTGGGCGCGGCCGGGCCGGCCTGGTCGGCGTACCGCAGTTCGTCCGCCTTGGCCGCTGAGATGGCGCAGTGGAAGAACCTCGCAGATCAGGTCGCGGTCCAGTTCGGGATGAGCGATGACGAGATGACCAGTCTCGAACCCCGGGTCGGAAACCTGGTCAGGGCCGGCGAATCGGCCGGGGCGGTCGCGTACTCGTACACCTTCTCGGACGAGACCTGGGAAGGCGATTTCGGCGACTACTCGGCGATCACCCTCGTGAACCAGCGGTGGCTCGATCTGATGACGACGAACGCGCCGCCGGACGCGCTCACGCCGGTGCCGTACGAGCGGGTGAGCAGCATGCTCTCCCGGGAGTTCGGCGAGACGTTCTCGCTGTGGTCGAGAAGCCAACGTTCCGGGGGAGAGATCCTGTCGGGGTTCGGATACCTGCGGCCCGCCGGCGGGTTCCGGATGCCCGTCGCCCAGGGGGGCGGTGGGAGTCTGAGCTTCCTGGACGATGTCCTCGTCGCCGTCATGCCCTCCCTGCATCAGACGTTCGATGATTCGAACCTGACATCGATGGTCTCGACGAGGAACATCCTGTTCACCGGCGTGGCGGCCACCCAGGCGTTGATCGAGCGCGAAGGCCTCTCCGCCGAGCCCCTGAGCGGCCGGGGGATCAAGGGTGACCTGAGTGTGGTCTACGTCGCGGAGGAAGGGATCCTTCGGGCGCAGTTCATGGCGTACGTGGTCTGGCTGATGAATCTCGCGCTCACCGCCCTGGTCGTCGCCTTCACGGTCGCGACCGCGATCAGCGCGCTGATCACCGCCCTGCTGCACGCGAAGCGCGACCTTCCGTTGCGGCTGTCAGGCCGGCCGTGGGCGCGGATCCTGCAGAGCCGGGTGGCCAGGGAGTTGCTGGCCGGCGCGGCGCTCGTGTCCCTCCTGGCGCTGTTCCAGAGACCCGACTCCATGGGGCCCCTGCTGGTGGCCGCGATGTTCGGGATGTTCGTTGTCCCGCTGAGCCATCTGTGGGCCGCGAACCGGTGTTTCTCCGGCGTCAGCAGGCGTCGAATCTGATGGGAGTTCCAATGCTGATTGAGGCCGAGGCCGTTTCCGTGGCGATCGGTGGGCGGCCGGTGCTCGATGGCGAGTCCGTACGTTGCGAGCCCGGGACGATGACCGCCCTGGTGGGCCCGAGCGGATCAGGGAAGACCACGCTGCTGCACTGCCTCGGGCTGCTGCTCCCGGTCGACCGGGGCCGCATTCTGATCGATGGGAGGAACGTCACGGGGTACGGCTCGGCGGCACGGCGCCGCTTCTGGCGTGATCACGCTGCATTCGTCCTGCAGGACTACGGGATCATGGACGAGGAGTCGGTTGCCTTCAACGTCACGATGCAGTCCAGCCCGCTCGGCAAGCGGGCCACCGGCGACGGGAAGCGGCTGGCGCAGGTTCTCGATCAGACCGGGCTGGCTGGCCGGCAGGATGAGGCGGCCAGTCACCTCAGTGGCGGTGAGAAGCAGCGGCTCGCGCTGGCCCGCGCCATCTACAAGCGAGCCGCGATCGCGTTCGTCGATGAGCCCACCGCGTCGCTCGACGCCGCCAACCGGCGGAAGGTCATCGCGCTGTTCGCGGAGTTCGCCGCCGACGGCTGCACGGTCGTCGTGTCCACGCACGACTCCGAGATGATCGACGCCTGCGGTTCACGCCACGAAATCGGAAGCGGACGAACTGTTGCGCTATCCGTCGATCAGTCCTACTAGGGCGGAAGGACCTGCCATGTCACTGCCATCCAAGATCGCAATTGGCGTCGTCGCGGTGGTTGCCATCGTCGCAGCCGTAGTTCTCGGCGGCGTGTTCGCCACGTCGACTGACACCCACCCGCCCTGCGAGGAACTGCCGACCGCTGCGGAGGCCAGCGCGGCGTTGACCAGAAGCGAGTCCCTCGCCACCGACATCGCGGCGCTGGGCAAGGGAATCTCGGTCGAGGTGGGCTCGCCGTGCCCCAAGGGCCAGGACCGTGCGCTGATCCAGGTCACCTACGGATCGAAGCCGGAGCGTGAGGCGATCAGCAGCCTACTCGCGCGCCGCGACGGGTTCGGTGTTCCGGTGCACCTCGTCGAGAGATAGCCGGATGACCCGCTGTCGGCCCGCATCGCCGACGAGTAGGGGTCGGTAGGCAGGACGCGGGGTGGCTCGCGCGCCCGGCCAGCGTGCGCCTTGCGGGCGCAAGGCGCACGCTACGCCACCGACGTGTTGTACCGATCGAGCGTCGCCTTGGATGTTGAAGCATCCCGGAAGGTCAGTTCCCACGGAGCCGGTCCCTGCCGGCCGCCGGTCAGCGCCGCGCGGCGACCGCCGGTACCGTCCCGGAATAGCGACGACCGGAGGTGCGCATGGCCCCGTCCACCCCTGCGCAACCGGAGCTGCCCGTCGACGCGGACAGCACCTCGCTGCGCGCGATCCTGCGTCACCAGGCCAGCACCGTGACCGTGGTGACGGCCCCGGGCACCCCGCCGGTCGGCTTCACCGCGACGTCGTTCACCTCGGTGTCGCTGGAGCCGCCGATCGTGTCGTTCTGCCTCAACCTCGCCTCGTCGAGCTGGCCCACGGTGTCCCGGTCCCGCCACGTCGCGGTGCACCTGCTCGCCCACGGCCAGCGGGAGCTGGCCCGGACGTTCGCCACGAGCGGCGTCGACCGGTTCGCCGGCCCGACGCAATGGCGTCCGGGGCCGCAGGGGGTGCCGATCCTCGACGGCGTCCTGGCGTGGCTGCTCTGCCGGGTGGTGGACCGGCTGACCGTCGGCGACCACGCGATCGTGCTCGCCGAGCCCGAGCTGCTGCGGCACGCCGATGTGGGCACGCCGCTGCTGTACCACCGGGGCGGCTACGCCGGCCTGGACCCGCCGGTGGACCGGGCCGGCGTGGCCTGACCCGCCCCGCCAACCCCGCCGCACGACCCCCGGAGTGGCCGTCGCGAACGCCCCCGCCCGGCCGACGGGGTGGCCGTCCGGCCGGGCGGGTGACGCCCGGGGTCACGACCGGTCGGGTCGGATCCCCAGCGCCGGCAGCACGGTCTCCGCCACCCGGTACGCCTCCTCGAGCAGCGGGTTGCCGGAGAGGATGAAGGTGTCCACGCCGAGGGACCGGAACTCCTCCAGCCGCTCGACGACCTGGCGGGTGCTGCCCACCACGGCGGTGCCCGGCCCGGGCCGGAACAGCCCCATCCCCGGCCACAGGTTGGGGTACGTCTCCAGCTCGCGAGCCTTCGCCGGGACTCGCCCGCCGTGCTGGCGGAACTGCCGCTGCCAGCCCACCCCGGCGTCCTCGCCGTGCGCGGCGAGCTGCCGGGCGTACGTCTCGTGGCTGGTGACGTCGAGCAGGTGGTCGGCGGCGGCCCATGCCTCGTCCTCGGTGTCCCGGACGATCAGGTGCAGCCGCAGCCCGAGCCGCAGGGTGCGCCCGTGGGCGGAGGCCCGCTCGCGCACCCGGTCCAGCTTCTCGGCGAGCTGGGCGGGCGGCTCGCCCCAGGTCAGGTACACGTCGACGTGCTCGGCGGCCATCTCGATGCCGGCCGGCGAGGAGCCGCCGAACCACAGCGGGATGCCGCCCTTCTGCACCGGCGGCAGGTCCCGCAGGTCCGCCCCGGCGCCCGGCAGGTCGTAGAACTCGCCCTTGTGGTCGAAGACCTCCCCGGCGGTGAGTCGCCGGACCACCTGCCAGTACTCGGCGCTGAGCCGGTAGCGTTCGTCGTGTTCCAGGTGCAGGCCGTAGCGGCGCAGCGTGTCGGTGGAGCCGTTGACCACGTTGAACCGCAGGCGCGGGCCGAACAGGTGGTCGAAGGTGAGCGCGGACTTCGCCAGCAGGGTCGGGGAGATCAGCCCGGGGTGCACCGCCAGCAGCGGCTTGAACGCCGGGCTGGTCACCGCCGCCAGGGCGCTGCCCAGCGGCCACACGTCGTACTGGTCGGTGGCCAGCAGCGCCCCGGTGTAGCCGAGCCGGTCCACGGCGGCGGCCAGGTGTTGCAGGTAGCCCAGGTCGACCGGCCGCCGGCCGGCCGGCTCCCACGGGTAGCGCCCCTCCCGGGGGATGATGTACCACAGGACCTCGGTGCCCACGCCGCTCACCGCGCGCCCGCCGGGGCCGCCGCGGCGAGCGCCGCGTCGACCAGTCGGGTGAGCGCCGGCACCAGGGCGTCCGCCACGGTGATCGGCCGGTCGAGGTAGCCGGCCGCGACGAAGATGTCCGCCGCCTCCTGCTGCTCGGCGAGGAAGGCGTCGGGGACGCTCTCCAGCCGCCAGGGCAGCCCGGCCAGCGCGGTGTGCCAGTCGGTCGCCGCGCCGCCCAGCTCGGCGGCGACGTGGGCGGCGGCCTCGTCCAGGTGGGCGGCCACCCAGTCGTCGGCCCGCTGGAGCGCGCCGACGAGCGCCGCGACCACCTCCGGCCGCTGCTGCGCGAGGTCGCGCCGGGTGAAGAAGACCGACCGGTCCGAGATTACCGACCCGGTCTCCACCAGGACGCGTACGCCCCCGGCGCGCCGGGCCGCGGCCAGCTCGGCCTCCTGGGCGACCCAGCCGGCGATCTCCCCGGCCGCCAGGCGCTCCGCCGGCGGGGTCGGGTCGTCGGCAGGCCGCCGCGCCACGATGTCGGCGTAGGACAGCCCGGCGTCGTGCAGCGCCTTGGCCAGCAGGTGCGTCTGCCACGACCCGACCCCGAACACCACGGTCCCGCCGGCGAGGTCGGCCACCGTCCGGACCGGACCGTCGGCGGCGACCAGCAGCGCGCCGTGCTCGGGGCGCGGGGCGGACACCGCGACGTACACGATGTCGTGGCCCTGTGCCTGCCCGGTCAGCGGCGGGGTGGAGCCGGTGCCGCCGAGGTCGATGACGCCCTCGGCGAGCAGCCGGGCGGTGTTCGTGCCGTCGGTGTAGTAGTGCCAGGCCACCGACTCGCCCAGCGGCGCGAGCGCCCGCTCGGCCAGGCCGAGCCGGGCCAGGTGGTACAGCGACGGGTTGCTGCGGTGCACTCCGATGGTGATGCTCATGTCGGTTCTCCTTCTCGAATGGTCGGGTCGGTTCCCGCGCCGGGGCGGCGGACGCCCAGGTCGACGAGGAGCCGGTCGCGCAGGGCGCGGAAGGCCGGATCGGTGGCGTCGCGGGGCCGGGGCACGGTGACCCGCTCGTCGCGGACCAGCACGCCGCCGTGCAGCACCGCGACCCGGTCGGCGAGCCGGATCGCCTCGTCGACGTCGTGGGTGACCAGCAGGACGGCCGGGCGGTGCGCGGCGCACAGCTCGCCGACCAGGTCCTGCATGCGCAGCCGGGTCAGCGCGTCGAGGGCGGCGAAGGGCTCGTCCAGCAGCAGCAGCTCCGGCTCGCGGACCAGCGCCCGGGCCAGCGCGACCCGCTGCGCCTCGCCCCCGGACAGGGTCGCCGGCCAGGCCCGGGCGTGGCCGGCGAGGCCGACCTCGGCCAGGGCCCGCAGGCCGACCGCGCGGGTGGCCTCGCCACGCGGCATGGCGACCGTGACGTTGGCCAGCACCCGCTTGTTGGGCACCAGCCGGGGCTCCTGGAACACGACGGTCCGCCGCCGGGGCACCAGCACGGTGCCGCCGTCGGGGCGGTCCAGCGCGCCGAGGATGCGCAGCAGGGTGGTCTTGCCGGTGCCACTCGCGCCGAGCAGCGCGAGGAACTCGCCCCTGGGCACGTCCAGGTCGAGGCCGTCGAGGACGGCCCGGTCGCCGAAGGCCCGCCGCAGCCCTCGGACGTGGATCGCCGGGGCCGGCCCGGCTCCGGTTCCCGTGGCGGCCGGGGTGGCCACGCCGGCGCTCACCGGGCCCGCCCCGCCCGCCGCCACGGCATGAGCAGCCACTCCAGGGCGCGCACCCCGGCGTCGGCGGTGAGCCCCAGCAGGCCGTAGATGATGATGCAGAGCGCCAGGATGTCGGTGCGGGCGTAGTTCTGCGCCTGGGTCATCAGGTACCCGATGCCGGCGGTGGCGTTGATCTCCTCGGCGGCGATCAGCGCGATGACGCTGAGGGTCACCGACAGCCGCAGGCCGACGAGCAGCGCGGGCAGGGCGCCGGGGAGGACGACCTCCCGGACCAGCCGCCAGCGGCCCATCCCGAACGACCGCATCGCCTCGACCGTCTTCGGGTCCACGGTGCGCACGCCGCTGGCCGCGTTGACGTACATCGGGAAGGTGGTGGCGACGGCGATCAGAATGATCTTGGCGCTCTCGGTGATGCCGAACCAGACCATGAACAGCGGCACCAGGGCGAGGAACGGCACCGTGCGCAGCACCTGCACGGTCGAGTCGATCAGCTCGTCGCCGAGCCGGGTCAGCCCGGTGGTCACGCCGAGCACCAGCCCGGCGGCCAGGCCGCAGGCCAGCCCCAGCGCCGAGCGGGTCAGCGAGGTGGTGAGCGCGTCGGGGAGCTGGCCGTTGCCCCACAGCTCGCCGACCGCCCCTAGCACCTGGCCGGGGGAGGCGAGCAGCGACGGCTTGAGCAGGCCGGTCGCCGAGGCGGCGTACCAGGCGAGCAGCAGCCCGACCGGGCCGAGCGCGCGCAGGACGGTGGCGGCCCACCGGGGCCGCTCGCGGCGGCGGCGCACCGGCGGCTCGACCAGCCCGGCGGCCCGGGCGGCCCCGGTGGCGTCGGGGTGGGGCCGGGCGGCGCCGGCCCGACCGGGCGCGGTGGGTGCCGTGGTCACGGTCACGCCCCACCCGCCGGCAGCTTCGCCACGTCCAGCACGTGCGCGGCGACGTCCACCTTTTTCGGGGTCACCCCGGCGTCGACGAAGAACCGGGCCACCGTGTCGAAGCGGGCCAGCAGGTCGGCGCCGATCGGCTCGACCGGTGAACTCCGCCGGGCGAAGTCGATGGTGATCTCCCGGGCCCGGCCGCTCACGGACTGCGGGCCGGCGTCGGTGAAGACGTTCACGAACGGCGCCGGGTCCGCCTGGGACGCGGTCCCCTTGTCCCGCAGGTACGCGTACAGCGCCCGGACCACCTCCGGGTGCTCGGTGGCGAACGCGCTGCGCACCGCCCACACGGTGGCGTTGTCCGAGCCGAGCGTGCGGCCGTCGACCAGCAGCCGGGCGCCACCGGCGAGCGCGGACACCACGTACGTGCTCCAGCTCGCCCAGGCGTCCACCTGGCCGGACTCGAACGCCGGGGCGGACTGGTCGGGGCGCAGGTACACCCGTTCCACCCGGTCGGCGGGCACGTTCGCGGTGGCCAGCGCCCGCAGCAGCAGGTACTCGCCGGTGCCGCCCTTGTTGACGGCCACCTTCCGCCCGGCGAGGTCGGCCACGCCGCGGATCGGGGAGTCGCCCCTGACCAGGATGCCCTCGCCGACCGGGTCGGGCTGGGCTGCGGCGAACAGGGTGAAGCCGGGGCTGCCGGCGAGCGCGCCGACGGCCGAGGTGATCGAGCCGAGGGCGACGTCGAGCCGGCCGGCGTTGATCGCCTGCGCCGCCGGGGCGAACGGGCCGGAGCTGCCGGTCCACGCCACCCTGGCGCCGACCGCGCTCAGCGCCGCGTCGAGCGAACCGTCCTTCTTGCCCAGGGCGAGCACGCCCGCGTTGCCCGGGTCGGGGATGCGTACCTCGATGGTGCGTCCACCGGCGGCATCGGCCGGCTCGCCGGACGTGCCGCAGCCGGCGGCGCCCACCAGGGCGGCGACCAGGCCGGCGGCGGTGGCGACGGTCAGGAACCGCCGGCGGGTACGGCGAGGTGTCGGTGCTGTGCTCATCTCATTCTCCTGTGCGATCCGTCGGCGAGGGAGCGGCGCTCCCGGCCGGTGCGGGGTTCTGCCGGCGGCGGGGGACCAGTTCGTGGGCGCGCCGCAGCGGTTCGGGGTCGGCCCAGCCGCGCACGTCTACGGGCGCGGCGAGGAAGTCGTGTGCGCGCAGGAAGTGCTCCTGCGCGGCGAGCAGGTCGAGCCGCTCCTCGGACAGGTCGAGATGCAGGCCGAGGTGCTGGCCGGCGCGGTACGCCCCGGCCACCCCCGCCGTGCCGGCGCCGGTCTCGGCGGACAGGATCCGGCCGACGTCAGCGGGGTGGGCGGCGGCCCAGTCGGCGGCCTCGACCAGCACGGCGAGGAACCGGTCGACCACGTCGGGCCGGTGCTCCAACAGCCAGCCGGCCACGGTGACCGGCCGGGGCGTGCCGTTGTTGATCCGGCTCCGCAGGTCGGGTTCGTCGTCCAGCTCGATGCCGACCTCGACGCCGTGCCGGCGCGCCGACTCGACCGCGAGGGCACCCTTGGCGTAAACGGCGTCGACGTCGCCACGGACCAGCGCGGCCAGCTCGGCCGCCCACTGCCCGGGGTGCTCCGGGCCCGCCGGCACGTCCACCGGGCGGGCGTCGGCCAGCCGCAGCCCGGCGACGCCGAGCGCCCCGGCGAACCCGCGCAGCGCCATCGCCGCCCAGAAGTCGACGGCGATCGGGTGCCGGGGCACCGCGAGCCGCCGGCCGCGCAGCTCGGCGGGGGAGCGGGGACCGTCGCCGGGCCGGATCAGGATCACCTGGCGCTCCTCGATCCAGGTCAGGCCGATCAGCCGGGTGTCCGCGCCGCGCGAGCGGGCCCACAGCGCCGGGACGTTGCCGCCCTCCCGGATCAGGGTGCGGTGCTCGTGGGTGAAGTGCCGTTCGTCGAGCCCTCTCGCGCGGTCGTCCTGGAAGGACCGCACCCGGATTCCGTCGGCGGCGAACTCGGCGCCGAGGGTGCCCCGGTCGGCGGCGATGCCGGTGGCGGTGGGCACCGGGCAGCGGGTGAACCACAGCTCGTCGAGGCGGACGGCGGCCGGGGCAGTGGACATGGCTGGTCTCCGGTTCTGGCAGGCAGTCGTGGATCACGCGCGGGACGGCCACCGGGTCGGCGGTCGGGGCGCGCGGCGGGAACGCGCGGGCCGACGGCGTGCCACGTCGGGGTGTACGCGGGTTCGGGGCGGAGCGGGAGGGCGGCTGTGGCGTCAGCGACAGCGACAGCTGCCGAACAGCCCGTGGTCGATGTACCGCCGGGTGATCAGCGCGGGCCCGCGGAAGGCGGCGGGGAGGGCGGCCGTGGCCGACGACTCACGCGTCATTGGCGCCACACCTCCCCGATTTCCCGACTAACCCTACTGATCTTATAGGGATTGCTGCCGAGGAGCGTGACACGGGCGCGGCGGGAAAGGCAAGACGCTTCCACAATGCGGTAGCTCACGTCGCGGCCGGCAGTTCGTGGGCGGGCCCGGATCCGGTGCGGCCCCGCCTGCCGGACCCCGCGCGGCTTCCTCCTCGGCGGCCCACGCCGACGCGGCCTCCACCGCAGCGACGGCGGTCCGCAGCTCGGCGCGGGTGACCGGGCCACCCCGGGGGCGCGACGTCACCACGGGGCCCGCAGCGCTGGTGCGGGCGCTGCGGGCCCTGCGGTTACGCCCCGGCCGGGTCACTCCGGCGGGGCCGGGCGGCGGCGCGGGGGCTCGTGGTCACCGGCGGGGCCGGGTGGCGGCGCGGGGGCTCGTGGTCACCGGCGCGGACGGCGTGGCTCGGCCAGCCGCAGGGCGTTGCAGACGTCGACGACGTCGGCGACCTCCCAGGCCAGCTCCCCGGCGGCCCGCCGGGCCTGCGGGTCGGCGACGATCCCGGTGAGGATGACGACCCGGTTCTGCACGCTGACCGTGACCGACCGGTGGCGGACGGTCGGGGCGTCGGCGAGCCGCCGGGCGACGGCGGCGGCCAGCCGGATGTCCTCGTCCGCCGGCCCGGGCCTGTCGGGCTCTGCGGCCCAGGAGTGGTCATCGGGCGACGGCCAGGGGATGACCACGGGGGATGGTCCCTTCTCGGTGTGCGGTGCCAGCGTGTCTAGGCGGAGTCGGAGCGGCCGGCGGTGGCCGCCACCAGGACGACGCCGACCCCGGCCAACCCGACCTGCACGAGCAGGTCCTGGAACCCGAAGCCGGCCCCGGCCACGCCGACGAGGCGGGCGAGGATGGTGCCGAGCAGGGCGGCGACCACGCCGACGACCAGGGTGAGCCAGAGCGGCGCGGTCTGCCGGCCGGGGACGACGAGCCGGCCGAGGGCCCCGACGACGAGCCCGACGAGAAGGGCGCTGACGAGCCCGGCGACGGTCATGGTTGCTCCTGGATGACGAGGGTGCGGAGGCTCACCGCGGCACGCCGGCCGACGTCCCGTCGGGCAGTCCCCGCACCGGCACGGCCGCCCGGCCGGCGGGCGTCGGCCCCGCCCGGTGTGGCCCCGGCGCGGGGGACTGGTCGGGCCGGTCGGTGTCCGGCGTCCGGCCGGCGACGATCGGCAGGACCTGGTCCAGGCGGGCGGACTGCAGGATGCGCCAGATCCGGGGGTTCGGGTCGCGTACGGTGAGCACCGCGTCGGCGCGGGTGAGCCGCCGGTGCACGTCGAGCAGCAGCCCGATCGCGGCGGCGTCGATGTGCCGGCAGTCGGACAGGTCGACCACGACCTGGGCGGGGCGCAGGGCCAGCAGTTGGTCGAACACGGCGCCGGTCGTGGACAGGCAGGCCAGGTCGAACTCGGTCACGGCCACCTCGACCAGGGGGATCGTGCACTCCCGGCGTGCCAGCGGCGTCGTCACGGCCGTACCCCTCTCCTCGCGGATCTGGACGCCCACCACCGTGCCGTTCGGGCTTGGCGGGCACCACGCGGACGTGTGACAGTTGCGTGACAAATCCGCCATCCGCGGGACACGGTTGGCCGTCGGCGGACGGCCTTGGGGATGATTCCGATATGACGTCCGTACTGGTGATCGAGGACGACGACCGCATCCGGCTGGCGCTGCTGCTCGCGCTGGAGGACGAGGGCTACGACGCCCACGGCGCTGCCACGGCCGAGGAGGGGCTGCGTGCCCAGCGTCGGGACCCGGCCGACTACGTCCTGGTCGACCTGATGCTGCCGGGCCTGGACGGCTTCGAGTGCATCCGCCAGCTACGCCGCGACGACGACGTGCCGATCGTGGTGGTCAGCGCCCGCGACGACACCCACGACATCGTGGCAGCCTTGGAGGCCGGCGCCGACGACTACGTCGTCAAGCCCGTGGCGATCAAGGAGCTGACCGCCCGGCTGCGCGCCCTGCGCCGCCGCGCCCGTGCCGTCGTCCCGGCCGTGGCCGAGTCGGTGCCGGTGCTGGCCTTCGGTGACCTGGAGGTCAGCCCCGAGGCGGGGGAGGTGCGCCGGGCCGGGCACCGCGTGCCGGTGACCCGCACCGAGTTCCGGCTGCTGTGCGAGCTGGCCGAGCACGCCGGCCGGGTGCTGTCCCGCCAGCAACTGCTGCAACGGGTCTGGGGGTACGACACCGGCGACGAGCGGCTGGTCGACGTGCACGTCGGCCGGCTGCGGCAGAAGATCGAGCCGGACCCGGCCAACCCCGAGCACCTGGTGACCCTGCGCGGGCTCGGCTACAAGCTGCAACGATGACGGCCCCCCGCCCGCCCGCGCGGCGTCGCCTCGGCCTGCGCGCCCGGGTCACCGCGGCGTTCGCCGCCGGGGCGTTGCTGCTGGCCGCCTCGATGGCCCTGGTCTCGTACGAGCTGACCCGCCGGTCCCTGATGGACGAGCGGGAGCGCACCGCGGTGCGGGCCGCGTACTTCGACGCCGCCGTGGTGCGCAACGGCCTGGACACCGACGACCCGGACGTGGTGGAGGTGCTGCGTTCGCTGGACACCGGCGGCAGCCGGCGGGCGCTGCTGAACCTCGACGGCGACTGGCACGCCCGCACCGCCGACGTCGGGCTCACCGCCGCCGTGCCCGAGGAGCTGCAACGGCTCGTCCGCGCGGGAGAACCGGCCGTGCAGCGGGTCCGCGTCGACGGGCAGGCCGCCCTGCTGGTGGGGGTGCCGCTGTCCGGCTCGGCGACGTACTACGAGGTCAACTCGCTGGGGGAGCTGGAGCGGACGTTCCAGGCGCTGGCCCTGACGCTGACCGCCGTGGCCATCATGGTGGCCGGCTCCGGCGCGGCGCTGGGCTGGTACGCCACCCGGCACGGCCTGCGTCCGCTGACCGCGGTCGCCAACGCCGCGGAGAAGATCGCCGCCGGTGAGCTGACCGCCCGCCTCGACCCGGCCACCGACCCCGACCTCACCCGGCTGTCCACCTCGTTCAACCACATGGTCGACCAGTTGGCCCGCCGGATCGAACGGGATCGCCGGTTCGCCGCCGACGTCAGCCACGAGCTGCGCTCGCCGTTGCAGACCCTCGCCGCGGCGGCCAGCGTCCTGCAACGGCGGCGGGAGCACCACGACGAGCGCACCGCCACCGCCGCCGGCCTCGTCGCCGACGAGATCGACCGCTTTCAGCGGCTGGTCAACGATCTCATCGACCTGGCCCGCAGCGACCAGCCCGCCCACCGCGTCCCGGTCGACGTGGCGGAGCTGGCACGGCGGGCCTGCCTCGAGCGGGACCTCCCGGCCTCGCTGGTGCTACTGACGGCCGGCACGCCGCGGACGTGGCGGGTGGAGCAGCGGCGCGTCGCGCAGGTGCTGGTGAACCTGCTCGACAACGCGGCCCGCTACGGGGCCGGTCCGGTCGCGGTGCGGCTGTCACGCGACGGCGACGCCGGCGTGATCGAGGTCGACGACGACGGCCCCGGGGTGCCGGTGGAGGACCGGGAGGCCATCTTCGACCGCTTCGTCCGTGGCCGGGCCGCCCACGCCCGGGGCACCGGCGACGGCACCGGCCTCGGCCTGGCCCTGGTCGCCCAGCACGCCACCGCGCACGGCGGGCGGGCCGGCGTGCGCGACCGCCCCGGCGGGGGTGCCCGGTTCCACGTCACCCTGCCCGGGAGCCTGCCGTGACGGGCCGCGCCGCAGCGCCCGCCGTGGGCGGCGGCCAGGCCGGGGAAAGCGGCCGCACCGGCGATCGCGTAGGCCTGCCGGGCCTCGCCCGGCGCGTCGTCGCCCCGGCCGTCCTGGCCGGCCTGCTCGTCTTGGCGTCCGCCTGCGGGGTGCCCGCCGAGGATCGGCCCAGGGCGGTCGAGGTCCCGCCCGGGCCGTTCCCGTCCCCGGCGACGGCCGGCAGCACCGCCCCGACCGGCCGGGTCACCGAGACGCTGTGCTTCGTCCGGGACGATCGGCTGGTGCCGGTGCCGCGCCGCGTCGACCGCGCGCCCGACGTCGACGCCCAGCTGCGCGACCTGCTCGCCGGCCCCACCGCCGTCGAGCGGGACGCCGGGCTGACCAGCGCGCTGCCGGGGGCGATGAGCGCCGTCGTCGCGGACGTCGCGGGCGGCCAGGCGCGGGTGGCGGTCGGCCAGACCGGCGACGAGACCGGCCGCAGCGACGAGGTCCTGGCGTTCGGGCAGATCGTCTGCACCCTCGACGCCCGGGACGACGTCACCACCGTGTCGTTCCTGCGCGACGGCCGCCCCCTCGGGGTGCCCCGGGCGGACGGCTCGCTCTCCGCCCAGCCGCTGACGGCCGCCGACTACACCGCCCTCACCGTCGTCCGCTGACCGTCGTCCACCGACCGCCGTCCGCTGACCGTCGTCCGTCGTCCGTCGTCCGTCGACCGTCGACCGCACTGTGGTCGAGGCGGTCATGCTCACCCGTGGGGCCCGGCCCGCCGCCGCGCGCGTCCCGTGCCCCGCCGCCGGGTCAGTGGTGCGGTGCGGTGCTGTCGCGTACGGTCAGCCGGGGCTCCAGCAGGGTGGCGTCCGGCACCGCCTCGCCGTGCACCTTGCGCATGAGCAGCGACACGGCCTGCTGGCCGACCTCCTCGGCCGGCACGGGCACCGAGGTGAGCCGCGGGCTGGCCTGCTCGGCGAACTGGTCGGGGCAGATCCCGACGACCGACACGTCCTCGGGCACCCGCCGGCCCAGGGTGGGCAGCGTGGCCAGCACGGGGCCGACGGCCGCCTCGTTCTGCACGACCAGCCCGGACAGGTCGGGCCACCGCTCCAGCAGCTCGACCAGTTCCCGGCGGACGGCCGCCGTTCCCTCCTCGCAGGGGCGGACCACGGCGTCCACGCC
Source organism: Micromonospora sp. CA-111912 (assembly GCF_050948415.1). NCBI lineage: Bacteria > Bacillati > Actinomycetota > Actinomycetes > Micromonosporales > Micromonosporaceae > Micromonospora > Micromonospora sp. CA-111912. The sequence goes on along the minus strand of NZ_CP192007.1, from coordinate 3,757,160 downwards.
CAGCCGCGCGGCGGCGTCGACGACGCCGGCCCTGGTCCGGTGCGCGAAGCCGGTGCCCCGGTCGTAGACGGCGGCAGGGGCGCCGAGCAGGGCGATCCGCCGGTGGCCCAGCCCCGCCAGGTGCTCGACGCAGACCTGGCCGGCCCGGTGGAAGTCCAGGTCGACGCAGGTCAGCCCGGTGGCGTCGGCGGGGAAGCCGATCAGCACGCTGGGCCGCCCCAGTTCCCGCAGCAGCGGCACCCGGGAGTCGTGCATCTCCACGTCCATCAGCAGGACCCCGTCGACCATCGCGCTGGCCGCGATGCGGCTCAGCCCGGCGGGGCCCTCGTCGGAGGTGACCAACAGGACGTCGTGGTCGACGGTGCGGGCGGTGGTCACCACCGCCATGGCGAACTGCATCACCACCGGCACCTGCATCCCGGAGCGCAGCGGCAGCACCAGCGCGACGACGTTGGCCCGTCGGCTGGCCAGGGCGCGCGCCCCGGCGTTCGGGTGGTAGCCAAGCACCCGGATGCTGGCCCGCACCCGGGTTCGGGTCACCTCGGAGATGGCCCGCTTGCCGCTGAGCACGTATGACACCGTGCTGACCGCGACACCGGCGTGCCGGGCGACGTCGGCGATGGTGACCAGGTCGGGGGACTTCACCGGGCGCACCGCCGTCGCCGGGCGAGGCCCGGCCCGCTCACCGGGCCCGGCCGGCACCGGATGCCTCCCTGGCCCGCTCCGCGCCGTCGGCCGCCCGCACCGGCCCGCCGGCCGCGCCCCGAACGGAGAGGGTGCCGACCAGTCGGATGTCGCCCACGGACCGCCCGACCAGCACACTGTGCGGGGCGTCCTCCACCACGTGCCCGCCGCGCGCGTCGTCCCACCAGCCCAGCTCGGCGGCGCGCAGGCGCAGCCGGACCACCCGCCGCTCGCCCGGGGCGAGGGTGATCCGGGCGTGGTCCCGAAGCTGGCGCAGGGGCTGCTTGACCCGGGACCGGCGCTGCCGGGTGTAGAGCTGGACGACTTCCTCGCCGACGCGGGTGCCGCTGTTGGTGACCTCGACGCTCACTTCGACCTCCCCGTCGGCGGTCACCGACGTCGCGCTGAACCGGAGGTCAGCGTAGTCGAACCGGGTGTAGCTCAGCCCGTGGCCGAAGGGGTACAGCGGCTCGCCCCGGTGGTAGAGGTAGGTGGCGTCGGAGCCGATGATGTCGTAGTCGAGCAGGTCGGGCAGGTCTGCGGCGTCGGCGTACCAGGTCTGGGTGAGCCGGCCGCCCGGCTCGGCGTCGCCGAGCAGCACCGAGGCCAGCGCCGCCCCGTGCTCCTGGCCGCCGTGTGCGGACCACAGCACCGCCGGCAGGTGGGCGTCGGCCCAGCCGATCGCGTACGGGTAGCTGCTGGTCAGGGCGAGTACGGTTCGGGGGTTGGCGGCGTGCACGGCGCGCAGCAGGGCCTCCTGCCCGGCCGGCAGCGCCAGGTCGACCCGGTCCTCGGTCTCCCGCCCGTTGACCATCGGGTGGTTGCCGAGGGCCACGACCGCCACGTCGGCGGCGGCGGCCAACTCGGCCGCCCGGGCGGCACCGTCGACGAGCAGCTCCACGGCGAACGGGGTGGCCGCGTCCGGGTCGGCGGCGTCGACGCGCAGCCGCCCGTCCGGCCCGACGGCGACGTACCGGTCGGTGGCGAGGTGCCGCAGCAGCACCGTGCCGTCGGGGCCCGGCGCGAACCGGAAGGTCTCCCGGACCACCCAGCCGCCCGGCCCGGGGCGGTCGTTGACGAGTTCGCCGTCGTCGTCGGCACCGATGTGCCGCCCGTTGGCGACGGCGCGCAGCGCCACCGCCTCCGCGCCCCAGTCGAAGACGTCGAGCCAGGTGTCCTCGGTCGCGCTCGGCGCGTCGGCGGCGAGCGGGCCGCCCTCGTCGTCGGCCGTCGCGCGCACGTACCGGCCGCCGGCGCGCAGCGCGATCCGGTCCGCCCCGCTGTGGGTGGTCACCTCGCCCACCGGCCCGGTCAGGGCCGCGCGCAGTGTGACGGCGTACGGCAGGGTGCCGCTGTACCAGTCCGCGTGCACCGCGTCGGCCAGCGGGCCGAGCACGGCGAGGCGCAGACCGGGCGTCGGGGCCAGCGGGAGCAGCCCGTCGTTGCGCAGCAGCACCACCGACTGCCGGGCGGCCTCGCGGGCGAGTTCCCGGTGCGCCGGGCAGTCCACCACGTCCGGGGACACCCCCGCCCACGGGTCGGACTCCGGCGGGTCCAGGTCGCCGAGGCGGGCCCGGACGGACAGGACGCGCCGGGCCGCCCGGTCCACGTCGGCGGCGGTGATCAGGCCGCGCTCCAGCGCCTCGGTGAGCCGTTCGACCGTGGGCCGGGTGTCGGTGTCGTCCTCGGTGAAGCTGTCGATGCCGGCGCGCAGGGCGGCGGCGAACCCGCTGACGTGGTCGGGCAGGTGGGCCTGCGCGCCGGCGATGTTGGTGGCGGCCCCGGCGTCGCCGACCACCATGATCTCGTCGGGGGCCATCCGGCGCAGCTCGGTCGCGATCAGCGGGCTCAGGTGCGCGGGCACGCCGTTGACCAGGTTGTACGAGGCCATCACGGCGACCGCCGCGCCGGCGGCCAGCGGCGCCCGGAACGCCGGTAGCTCGTACTCGTGGAGCACCCGCGGCGGCAGGTCGCTGGAGGTGGTGGCCCGGTCGGTCTCGTTGTTGTAGCCCAGGAAGTGCTTGAGCGTCGGCGCGGTGCGCAGCCGGTCCGGGTGCCCGCCGCGCAGGCCGGTGGCGTACGCGGTGGCGAGCCGCCCGGTCAGCCCCGGGTCCTCCGACCAGCCCTCCTCGTTGCGTCCCCAGCGGGGGTCGCGCAGCGGGTTGACCACGGGCGCCCAGACGTTGAGGCCGACCCGGCCGGGGTCGGCCTGGTGCTTGGCGCGCACCTCGTCGCCGACGGCGGCGCCGACGGCCCGCACCAGTTCGGCGTTCCAGCTGCTGGCCAGCCCGATCACCTGGGGGAAGACCGTGGCCGTCCCGAGCCAGGCAGCCCCGTGCAGCGCCTCGGTGCCGGTGCGGAACGGCCGCAGGCCGAGCCGCTCGACCGGCGCCTGCCACTGGTGCAGCAGCCCGATCTTCTCGGACAGGGTGAGCCGGGCCAGCAGGCCGTCGACGCGTGCGTCGGGGGACGGGCCGGAGGTCCGGCCGATGCTGTCGGTCATGGCGGATCGGTTACCTTCCATGGGCAAGCGGTCGCCCGGTCGGCGGGTCGAAGCGCTTCGACGGCCGTCCTGACGAGCGACATCACGGGGGTGGTGGTGTGCGGCTGTCGACCCGGATGCGGCGAAGCGCTTCGACAAGCTGCGGAAAACAAGCCGCCCCGGCTGCCCGGACGGGACGGCTGCTCCGAGGTTGGCACCATCGGGGCGACGCGGTCAAGGGCTGGCGGCCGTGGATCGCGGTCGCCGCCGGGTCTCGCCCTGCTCAGCGGGTGGGCAGCCGGCCACTCTCGACGGTGGCCAGCGCGGCGGTCGCGCCCCCGAGCGCGGTCGCCGCCCCGCCCAGGGTCGACGCCTCCAGCCGGCACCCGCCCGCCTCAGGCGCGAGGGTCCGGGCGGCGAGTTCGGCCCGGGCCGCAGGCAGCAGCCACGGCCCCAGCGCCGCGTAGTGGCCGCCGACCAGCACCACCTCGGGATTGACCAGGTTGGCCAGCAGGGCCACCCCGTGCCCGAGGTGGCGGCCGATCTCGGCCAGCCCGGCCCGCACGGTCGGGTCGTCCTGCCCGGCGAGGGCCCGGATCCGGTCGAGTTCCGGCAGGAAGTCGGTGACCGGCCCGTCCTCGGCGGTGTCGGGCAGCAGCCGGCGCACCACTGCGGGCAGCCCGGTCAGCGCCTCCAGGCAGCCGGCCTGCCCACAGGCGCAGGCGGGGCCGGCCGGGTCGAGGGTCAGGTGCCCGATCTCACCCGCGAAGCCCCGCCCGCCGCGCAGCAGCCGACCGTCGGCGATCACCCCGGCGCCGATCCCGGCACCGCCGGTGAGGTGTACCAGGTCGGCCGCACCGGCGTGGGCGCCGTGCCGCTGCTCGGCCAGGGCGGCGAGGTTCGCCTCGTTGTCCGCCGTGACGGTGAACTCCGGGTCGCGCAGCGCGGCGCGCAGCGCGGCGGCGAGGGGGACGTCGCGCCAGCCGAGCGCGGGCGACAGCGGCACGCGGCCGGCCGTGTCGACCAGGCCGGGCACGCCGACGGTGAGGCCGAGCACGGCCCGCCCCTGGCCGGTGACCCGGGCGACGGCCCGGCGGGCCAGCGCGGCGAGGGCGCGGACCGTCTCGTCCGGCGGGGACGAGGGGGCGGGGAAGGCGCGACGCCAGGTGAGCAGCCGGTTTCCGCCGAGGTCGACCGCGACCGCCACCAGCTCGTCGACGCCGATCTCCAGACCCAGGGCGGCGTACGGCTCGCCGTCGAGCACGAGCATGGTGGCCGGCCGGCCGACCCGGTGCTCGGTCAGCCCGGTCTCGCGCAGCAGCCGGTGGTCGATCAGCTCGGCGACCAGGCTGGAGACGGTGGCCTTGTTGAGCCCGGTGTGCGCCGCGATGTCGGCCCGGGAGCAGGGGGCGTGCACCCGGACGTGTCGCAGCACCACGGCCCGGTTGGCGACCCGCACGTCGCCGAGGTCGGTCGGCTGCGGGTCGTTCTGCCTGCTGATCAAGATCTGCCCGCTCCCTGCGCTGCCGGTGCGATCCCGGTCGGTTCGCGCGTCCATCATCGCGCACCCCGGCGTGCCCCCGGACGACCCCGGGCCTCGCCGATGGCGCGGGCGTCGCTCCCTTGTGGGTCGGATCACCGTCGATTAGTTTGTTCGGCTAGTACCCCAACTAATCCTAGCCGGGCGCTCGTGCTCCGCAAGCCCCGCCTGTCAGATGAAGGGAGTGCGCCGTGAAGCCGTCCCTGCCAGGCGCATCCACCGATCGCCGGACCATGCTGCGTCTGCTCGGTCTCGGCACCGCCGCGACGATGGGCGGCGCCACCCTCGCCGGCTGCAGCAAGGAAGCCGGCAGCAAGGGCAGCGCCACCAAGGCCGACGCCATCCGGTCCGTGCTGCCCACCCACAAGCCGGCCGAGCTGCTCAAGCCGGACATCCCGGGGGAGGGGGCGATCCCCGAGGGCTACCTCAAGTACCCCCAGCAGCTCGTCGACGCGGTCACCGAGCAGCCCGGCAAGGGCGGCGGGGCGATCCGCTCCATGAGCCCCTGGTGGGGCCCCACCCCGCCGACCCTGGGCAACAACTCCTACCTGGCGGCGGTCAACGGCAAGCTGGGCGTCGACGTGAACCCGAGCCTGCAGGACGGCACCACGTACGCCGACAAGCTCAACGCCATGCTCGGCGCCCGGGACGTGCCCGACCTGCTCAGCGTGCCGAACTGGGAGGTCGACAAGGTCGCGCGGTTCTCCGACGCGGTCAAGGCGTTGTTCGAGGACCTGACCGACCACCTCAAGGGCGACGCCGCCGCGAAGTACCCGTACCTCGCCGCGCTGCCCACCGGCGCGTGGGAGTACTCGGTCTGGGGCGGGCGGCTGCACGCCGTGCCGTTCCCCACCGACGGCCCGTTCGCCTGGGCGCTGTTCCACCGCAAGGACCTGGTCGACAAGGCGGGCCTGGCCGCCCCGACCTCCACCGACGAGCTGTACGAGCTGGGGAAGAAGCTCACCGACCCCGGTAAGGGGGTCTGGGCCTTCGGCAGCGTCTTCGACATGGTCCAGCAGTTCTTCGGCTGCCAGCAGATCTGGCGCAAGAAGCCCGACGGCGGCCTGGAGCACAAGTTCGAGAACCCGGCCTACCGCGCCGCGCTGGAGTTCACCGCCAAGCTGTTCTCCGACGGGCTGGTGCACCCCGACACGGTCTCCAGCAAGGGCGCCGACGAGAAGCAGCTCTTCAAGGCCGGCAAGATCCTGATGTTCCAGGACGGGCTCGGCGCCTGGCAGGGCATGCAGGGCGAGCAGTCCAAGGTGCTGGCGAGCTTCAACATGCAGCCGTTGCCGGTGTTCGGGGTGTCCGGCGGTCAGGCCGTCATCTGGGGCAGCGAGAAGCCGGTCTTCTTCACCTTCCTCAAGAAGGGCCTCGGCGCGACCCGGGTCGACGAGCTGCTGCGGGTGCTCAACTGGTGCGCCGCGCCGTTCGGCAGCCGCGAGTTCGAGCTGCGCGAGTACGGCGTGGAGGGCAAGCACTTCACCCGCGCGGCCGACGGCAGCCCGATCCCGACCGACCTGGGCCGCAGGGAACTGGGCGCCCAGTACACCCACATCGGCGGCCGGGTCCCGGTGAAGGTCCGCAGCGGCGACACCCCGAACTTCGTCCAGGACTACCTCGACTACTACAAGAAGAACATCGGCCTGCTGGAGAGGGACCTGTTCGCCGGGATCAAGCTGGAGCTGCCCGCCAACTGGTCGAAGATCATCCAGCCGACGGAGGACAAGATCCGGGACATCCTGCGTGGCCGCCGGCCGATCGGCGACCTCGACCAGGTGACGAAGGAGTTCCTCGCCTCCGGGGGCGAGGAGGGGCGCGCGTTCTTCGAGAAGGCGCTCGCCGACAACGGCCGATGAGTGGCCCGGGCACCGCCGGCGCGGTCGACGCGCCGGCGGCGACCGGCGAGGCCCCGCCCTCCGGGCGGCGGGAACCCCGGCGGGCCACTCGGCCCCGGCCCCGGGCCTCCCTGCGGGCCCGGCTGCGCCGGGACTGGCCGCTGCTGGCGATGACCGCGCCGGCCGCCGCGCTGCTGCTGGTCTTCCACTACCTGCCCACGCTCGGCAACATCATCGCCTTCCAGGACTACAACCCGTTCGTCGGCGACGACCCGGTCGAGGCGTTCCTGTACAGCGAGTGGATCGGCTTCGGCAACTTCGAGGCCCTGTTCTCCGACCCGCTGTTCTGGGACGCCGTGCGCAACACCCTCACCATCACCGCGTTCCAGATCGTGTTCTTCTTCCCGCTGCCGATCCTGCTGGCGATCCTGCTCAACAGTCTGGTCTCCGGCCGGGTGCGCGGCTTCGTGCAGAGCGTCGTCTACCTGCCGCACTTCTTCAGCTGGGTGCTGGTGGTGACGTTCTTCGTGCAGATGCTCGGCGGGGCCGGCCTGCTGGCCCAGGAGATGCGCGAGGCCGGCCTGCAACCGTGGAACGTCATGACCAACCCGGACACCTTCATCGTGCTGGTCACCGCCGAGTCGGTGTGGAAGGACGTCGGCTGGGGCGCGATCGTCTTCCTGGCCGCGCTGTCCGCCATCGACTCCAACCTGTACGAGGCGGCGGCCGCCGACGGGGCCGGCCGGTGGCGGCGGCTGTGGCACATCACCCTGCCCGGCCTGCGCCCGGTGATCGTGCTGTTGCTCATCATGCGGCTGGGCGACGCGCTGTCGGTCGGCTTCGAGCAGTTCATTCTCCAGCGGGAGGCGGTCGGCCGGGACGCCGCGGAGGTGCTCGACACGTTCGTCTACTACCAGGCCATCGCCACCCAGCAGTGGGGGCTGGGCGCCGCGGCCGGGCTGTTCAAGGCCGTGGTCGGGCTGCTCCTCATCGTCGCGGCCAACAAGATCGCGCACAGACTCGGCGAGCAGGGGGTGTACTCCAAGTCATGACCACACAGCTCAGTGGCGTCGGGCCGGTGCCGGCGGGTCCATCGGTGGACGGCCCGCCGCGCAACCGGCGGCGGGGCGCCCGGCGGGCCCCGTGGGAGGAGCCGCCGTCGCCGGTCGGCGTCCTCGGCAAGGGCGTCGTGCTCGCCCTGCTCGTCGCGGCCGTGCTCGTGCCCCTGTGGGCGGTGCTGGTGACCAGCCTCGCCTCCCGGGACACGATCGACGCGGCCGGCGGCATGGTGATGGTGCCCCGGGAGATCGACCTGTCGGCGTACCTCACCATCTTCAACGGCGGCCAGATCACCCGGGCCGTCTGGATCAGCACCCTGGTCACCGTGCTCGGCACGACGGTCAGCCTGGTGCTCACCGTCCTCGCCGCGTACGGGCTGTCCCGGCCCGGCTCGGTCGGGCACCGGGGGCTGCTGTTCTTCTTCCTGCTGACCTTCCTCATCTTCCCCGGCCTGGTGCCCAGCTACCTGGTGGTCACCGGCCTGGGGCTCAAGGACAGCATCTGGTCGCTGATCCTGCCCAGCGCGATCAGCGTGTTCAACCTCGTGGTCGTCCGGACGTTCTTCATGAACGTGCCCGGCGAGCTGCTGGACAGCGCCCGCATCGACGGGGCGGGCGAGTTCCGCATCCTCACCCGGATCATGCTGCCGCTGTCGAAGGCGGTGATCGCGGTGGTCGGCCTGTTCTACGCGGTCGGCTACTGGAACGCCTACTTCAACTCGGTGCTCTACATCGACGACAACGACAAGTTCCCGATCCAGCGGGTGTTGCAGAGCTACATCCTGGCCGGCCAGTCGCCGAACGTCTCGGGCGCCTCGATCAGCCTGCCCGGCGTCACGGCGTACCCGCCGACCCTGGCGGTGAAGATGGCCGTGGTGGTGGTGACCGTCGTCCCGGCGGTGATCGTCTACCCGTTCGTGCAGCGGCACTTCACCAAGGGCGTCATCACCGGCGCCGTGAAGGGCTGACCGCGCCGCGCGGCGTCCGACCCCGCACCGGGGCGGGCGTCGCGCCCGCCACCACCACCGGCCCGCGCCCGGAGCGGACCCGACCGACGACGCGAACGGACGGTACGACATGTGGGACGAGGGTCGGCTCCGCTACGGCGGGGACTGGAATCCCGAGCAGTGGCCCGAGCGGGTGTGGCGGGAGGACGTCGACCTCATGCGCCGGGCCCGGGTCAACCTCGTCACCGTCGGCGTGTTCGCCTGGTCCCGCCTCGAACCCGCCCCCGCCCGGTACGACTTCGACTGGCTCGACCGGGCGCTGGACCTGCTGGCCGAGCACGGTATCGCCGCCGCCCTGGCCACCCCGACCGCCTCGCCGCCGCCCTGGTTTTCGCTGGCGCACCCGGGCGCGCTGCCGGTGACCGCCGACGGGGTACGGCTGCACCACGGCAGCCGGGACACCTACTGCGCCGCCGCGCCCGCGTACCGGGCCGCGGCCCGCCGGATCGCCGCCGTCCTCGCCGACCGCTACGCCCACCACCCGGCGCTGGCCCTGTGGCACGTGCACAACGAGTACGGCACCACCTGCCACTGCGAGCACACCGCGACGGCGTTCCGGCGCTGGCTGGCCGCCCGCCACGGCGACCTCGACACGCTCAACGCCGCCTGGGCCACCAGCTTCTGGAGCCAGCACTACTCCGACTGGGCGCAGGTCAGCACTCCCCGGGCCACCCAGTACCTGGCCAACCCCGGGCAGCTGCTCGACTTCCGCCGGTTCTGGTCCGACACCCTGCTGGAGGCGTACGCCGAGCAGCGCGACCTGCTGCGGGCGGCGAACCCGGCGGTGCCGGTGACCACCAACTACGTTCTCGGCGACTGGGTGCCGGTGGACCACGCCCGCTGGGCCGCCGAGGTGGACCTGGTGGCCGTCGACCACTATCCGTCCGTCGTGGACGGCGGCGCGGAGGAGCAGACCGCCCTGGCGGCGGACCTGGCCCGGGGCTGGGCCCGGCACGGCGCCCGCCTTCGGATGGGCGATGCCGACGCCGCCGCCGGCGCGGCGTGGCTGCTGATGGAGAGCGCACCGAACCTGATCTACACCGCCGGGCGGATGCACACCAAGGAGCCCGGCCGGATGGCCCGGCACAGCCTCGCCCACGTCGCCCGGGGCTCGCGCGGCGCGATGTACTTCCAGTGGCGGGCCCCGGCCGGCGGGGCGGAACGCTTCCACTCCGCCCTCGTGCCGCACGCCGGCCCGGACAGCCGGGTGTTCCGGGAGACCGTCGCCCTCGGCGAGGCCCTGGAGCGGGTCGCCGAGGCCGACGGCGCGACCGTCGAGGCGTCCGTGGCGATCGGCTGGGACGCCGCCAGCGGGTGGGCCCTGCAACACCCGGGCCTGCCGTCGGAGCGGCTGAACCACCACCGGGAGGTGGCGGCGGCGCACCGGGCGCTGTGGCGGGCCGGCTTCGGCTGCGACGTGGTCGTCCCCGGCGACCCCCTCGACGGGTACCTACTGCTCGTGCTTCCCGCCCTCTACCTGGCCTCCGACGCCACCGCCGAGTGGGTCCGGGCGTACGTCCACGGCGGCGGGCACCTCGTGGTGACCTGGCTGAGCGGGGTCGCCGACGAGCACGCCCGGGTCCGGCCAGGCGGTTACCCCGGGGCGTTCCGCGACGTGCTCGGCGTGCGGGTGGAGGAGTTCCACCCCCTCGCCGACGGCGACGAGGTCCCCCTGGCCGGGGGCGGGACCGGGCGGATCTGGACCGAGACCGTCCGGCTCGCCGGGGCCGAGCCGGTCCGGGCGTACGCGGGTGGGGTGCTCGCCGGGCAGCCGGCCGTGACCCGTCACCGGTACGGCGCGGGCACCGCCTGGTACGTCTCCACCCGACCCGACGACGAGACCTACCGTCGGCTGCTCACCGACGCCGCCCTCGCTGCCGGCGCGACCCCGACCTGTCCGGCCGCCCCGACGGGGGTGGAGGCGGTGCGCCGCCGGGGCCCGCAGGCGAGCTGGCTGTTCCTGCTCAACCACACCGACCGGGCGCACCGGGTGCCGGCCGCCGGGGTGGAGCTGCTCACCGGCGCGACCGTCGCCACCGCCGTGGAGGTGCCCGCCGGGGGAGCCGCCGTGGTCCGGGAGGCGACCCCCGGACGCTGAACCCGGCCCGGCTGGTCGTCAGCCCCAGGCCGGGAGTGCCCGCCCGTACGCCGGCGGCAGCCGGGGCCAGCGCAGCGGTCGCCCGTCGACGCTGCCCGGCGGGCTGATCCCGCTCCACCCGTTCCCCAAGGCGGTCCGGTACGCGTCGGCCTGCCGGCCTGCCTCGTCGTCCCCGCCCAGGGCCGGTGACCGGGAACCCTGGTCGAGCAGCCACCGCGCGGTGCGGGCAAGGGAGACCGACACGTGGCTCGCCGCGCCGGTGCGGGCGCGTCGGGTCAGGGCGGTGAGGATCCCGGCGGCGAGTAGGTAACCGGTGGCGTGGTCGAGCAGTTGGCACGGCAGGGCGCCAGGGCGTCCGTCGTCCGCGCGTACCGTCCAGCCGATGCCGGTGGCGATCTGCACCAGACTGTCGAAGCCGCGGCACGCGCCCCACGCCCCGGTGGTGCCCCACGCCGACAGCGTGGCGACGACGGTGCCGGGGTGCCGGTCGGCGATCTGGTCGGGGTCCAGCCCGAGCCGGCGCAGCGCGCCCGGACGGTACCCGGTCACGACGACGTCGGCGCCGTCGACGAGGCGGTGCAGCGTCTCCCGGCCGGCCGCCGTGCGCGCGTCCAGCAGCGCGCTCGCCTTGCCGACCACCCCGTCCAGGGCGTGCAACGGCAGCTCCGGCCGGAGCGGGTCGTCGACCCGCAGCACCTCGGCGCCGAGCGCCCCCAGCATCCGGGTGCCGACGGGGCCGGCGATGACCCGGGTCAGGTCCAGCACCCGTACCCCCGACGCCGGTAGGCGACCGGGTGCGGGCAGGGGCGGCGCGGCGCCGTCGAGCGGGACGACGCCTACCAGCGGCGAACCGGTGGCCGTCTCGCTCGGCGCGACCGCCCACCAACGCTCCGGCGCGCGTGCGGCCACGGCCAGGCCGCCGCCGTCGTACACGACGGTCTCGACGTCGACAGCCGGGCGGGCGGCCACCGCGTCGGCCAGCCGCCCCATGACCTCGACGTCCGGGCCGTCGGCGACGCCGAGGGCGGCCAGCAGTGCCGCCCGGTGCCAGGGGTAGTTGGCGTGGGTACGCACCCAGCCGTCGGCGGCCCGCCAGAGGCGCGACAGCGGCGCGAAGCCCTCGACGCTGCGCCCGGCGGCGTCCCGGAGCCACACCTCGCCGCGCACCGCCGCCGCCACGTGTGCCGTGTCGAGGGCGACAGGGGGTCGCCGGCCAGTGCGGGCGTGCCCCAGCTCGGCGGCGGCGGCGAGGCACGCGGCCACGGAGGCGACGGCGCACTCGGCGACCGCCAGCGGCGCGAACAGCGCCGCCGGTCGGGGGTCCCCGATCAGCCGGGGCATGGTTCCGGCCGGGATGCCCAGCTCCGCCAGCACGTCGGTCGACACGGTCACGCCGGGTCCCGACGCACCGGGTGGCCGATCCGGGCCAGCTCCCCGGCGAGCTCGTCGAGCGCCTGCCGCGCGCCGAGCCGGCGCAGCAGGTCGGGGGTCACCGGCCGCAGCGCGAAGACCTCCCGCACGGCGTCCAGGTCGACCGGTCGCTCGTAGTAGTCCCGGGCCCAGTCCTGGTACGCCTCCGGCGTCCCGTCGGTGAGCAGCCCGAAGAGGTGGTCGGCTCCGTCGTCGCCGTCGGCGGGGAGTACGACGTCGCCGTGGCGCCACCGGTCGTCGCCGGTCTCCCGCCACAGGCACACCGTGGCCTCCAACGTCCCGTCGAAGCTGAACGCCGGCTCCCGTACGCAGGCCGCGAACGCCTCCGGCACGGTGTCGACCAGGCCCGGCCACAGCTCGCCCGAGTCGTTGCCGGCCGGGCTCAACGGCGACTCGTGGTCGAAGCCACGCACGAAGATCCCGGCGGGGGCGAAGACGATCGACCACTCGTCGCCGGAGCCGTTGTCCATCGACGCCAGTTCCTCCCCCGGCCCCCAGCGCGCGTCGAAGCGGTGGTAGGTGAAGGCCGGATCGTGGCCCAGGGCGGCGTCGAGCACGGCCAGCGCCCGGCACCGGTCGCGCAGCGTGGTCGGGTCGGGCAGGACGCGGGCGACGTCGTGAACGCTCATCCCGACATCCAACCCCACCAGAACCGCGAGCCGCGACCGGCGACTGGCGTCGGGCCCGTCGAGAGGGCGCGCGGGTCGACGGCTCCTCGCCGAATCGGGGCGCGGCGTCAGCGGGGCAGGTAGGTGAGCGCCTTGACCCGCCGCAGGATGAGGGCGGTCTCCGCCGTCCGGACCCCGGTGAGGGCGCCGATCCTGTCGCTCAGGTACGCGTACAGGTCGGCGCTGGTGCGGCAGAGCACGGAGATGACCACGTTGGCCGGGCCGGTGACGACCCCGGCGAAGCGCACCTCCGGGTGGCCGGCCAGTGCCCGCCCGGTTTCGGCGAGGGCGTGCGGGGCGACGGTCAGCCAGCACATCGCCCCGATGCCCTGCCCGAGGGGCTCGTGGTCGTACTCGACGGCGAAGTACAGCACCCCCGCGGCGCGCAGCCGCTCCAGCCGCCGCCGGGTCACCGCCTCGGACTGGCCGGTGGCCTTCTGCAACTCGGCGAGGGGCGCGCGGCCGTCCCGCCGCAGCGCGGCCAGCAGCGCCTCGTCGGTGGCGTCCAGGACGGCTGGCGCGGTCGGCGCGGCGGCCGGAGGGCGCAGCGCGGCCTCCTCGTCTGGATCGAGCGCGCTGATCTTGCGCAGCCAGCCGAGCGGGCCGCCGTAGAAGGAGTGCAGGACGCAGTGGGCGCTGACCGAGGTGACGCGTGGGGTGCGGTGCAGCCGTTCCAGGAGCAGGTCGTCGCGCTCCTGGCGGCTGCGCGGGTTCATCGCGCACATCACCTCGGTCCCACCGGAGACCAGGTCGACGTACTGGGTGTCGGTGCGCCTGGCCAGCGCGAGCGCCAGTTGCTGGGCCACATTGGGCGTGCAGCCCAGCCGCACGATCCAACTGTCCCGGCCGAGGCGGCTGTCGTCGGTCATGCCCGTCACCCGCAGCCGCGCCGTGGCGGCCAGCCGCCGGAACCGGCGGGCGACGGTCTGGTCGGACACGCCCAGCACCTGGGCGATCCGGCTGAACGACGCACGCCCGTCCAGTTCCAGCGCCTGCAGCAGCCTCAGGTCGAGCGGGTCGAGCGTCTCGGACGCCACGGGCTCCTCCTGCGCGGAACGGGCACGGCGCGGGGGCGTTTCAGAGCCGGTCGGGCTGATTGTAGGCAGGATCCTGGCGCCCCGGGTGCGAAGACGCCGCGCCCACGGGCGACGCGGCCGGCTCCGGCCGCCGCACCCCGCCGGGGGCGGCGGGAGCGGCGGCGGCAGGAGCCGTCGCGGCCGGCTGCCGTTGCCGCAGCAGCACGGCGGCGGCCAGCGCGGCGAGCACCAGCAGCACCGCCGAGACGAACAGGCACAGCCGCAGGCCGTCGAGGAATGCCTCGGACATCGCGCTCAGGGCCCGCTCGGCGTCGACACCCAGGTCCAGCCCGGCGACGGCACCGAGCCCGCTCGCCGCAGCGGTGTCCGTGATCTGCCGCGCCCGTTCGCCGGTCAGCCCCGCCTCGGCGAGGTGGCCCGGCAGCGCGCCCACCGCCTGCACGGTCAGCAGGGCCCCCATGAGGGCCGGCCCGAGCGCGCCGCCGACCTGCCGGAAGGCGTTGCTGCCCGCCGCCGCCATGCCGGCCTGGCGTGGGGGCACGGCGGTGACCGCGATGCTCGTGATGCACGGGAAGGCCAGGCCGAGGCCCAGCCCCAGCAGGGCCAGCCGCCAGGCCACCGACCCGAAGGACGTGTCGGGGCCGAGCGTGGTCAGGGACAGCAGCGCGACCGCCGCGACCAGCAGGCCCACGGTGATGAGCACCCGGGGCGACACGCGACGCATCAGGCGGCCCATCACCAGGCCGAGGAGCATGGACACGACGTTGACCAGCACCATCCGGACGCCGGACTGCAGGGTGGTCAACTGCTGCACCACGCCGAAGTACAGGCTCAGCACGAAGAAGAAGCCGATCAGCCCCAGGAAGCTGATCAGGGCCGCCAGCGAGGCGGCGGTGAAGGCCGGGCTGCGGAACAGCGACAGGTCCAGCATGGGCGCGTCGCTGCGCAGCTCGATCACCACGAAGGCGGCGGCGCTCACCACGGCCACCGCCAGGGCCACGAGCGTGCGCGGATGCGTGAACGACTCCGCACCGCCCTCGATCACCCCGTAGATCAACGCGGTGATCGCCAGCGCGGCCGTGATCTGTCCGGGCCAGTCGAGCCTGCGCCCGGCGCTCGCCCGGGACTCCTGCAGCAGCCGCGCGGCGATCACCATGGTCAGCAGCGCCAGCGGCACCGGCAGCACGAAGATCCACCGCCAGCCGACGTGCTCCAGGATCACCCCGGCGATCAGCGGCGGTCCCGCCATGGCCGCCATCATGCACGTCGTCCACAGGCCGATGTACTTGCCGCGCTCCCGGTGGTCGGGCACCGCGTGACTGATCAACGCCAGCGTCACCGGCAGCAACGCGGCGGCCCCCGCGCCGGCCAGGCCCTGCCCAAGCCAGAGCACCTGGACCGAACGGGCGCACAGCGCCACCAGGGCGCCCACGGCGCACAGCGCCAGGCCCACCTGGTAGACCTTCTTGCGGCCGTGCACGTCCGAGAACACCCCGGCGGTGAGGATCAGCGCGGCCACCGGCAGCACGAAGGCGTCGGACACCCACGACAGCTGCGCGGTGGAGGCGCCCAGCGCCCGCTGGATCGCCGGCAGGCCCACCGTGACGGTGACCACCGGCAGGTAGGCGACGAAGACCCCCGCGCACGCCAGCGCGATGGTGGCCCCACGCCCGCGCGTCGTCATTGCCCCACTGGATACGTTCAAGGAAGCCCTCATCTCCAGGCGCACGAAATGGTGCGGTCGATCGACCGCGCGCCCAGATTCCGTCGGGTCGGCACCGGCCGGCCAGCCAGATCCCCCCGCGCTGTGGAAATCCGACACCGGCACCCGGCCGAGCCACGCTTTCCGACACGCCCCGGGACCGCCCGGGCAACTTGGTGGACGGCGCACCGATCATCGGCCACCCTGTCGGGCATGGAACATCACATCGACGTGGCACCCGGGGTGCGGTTGTGGGCCGAGGAGCGCGGCGACCCGGCCGCCCCAGCGCTGCTGCTCGTCATGGGCGCGCACGCCTCCGGCCTGACCTGGCCGGACTCCCTGCTCGACGCGCTGGCTCGCCGGCACCGCGTGATCCGCTACGACCACCGCGACACGGGCCGCTCGACCTGGTCCTTCGCCGAGCATCCGTACCCGATCGTCGAACTGGCCGCCGACGCCGTGAAGCTGCTCGACGCGCTGGACGTCGCACGCGCCCACGTCGTCGGCATGTCCATGGGCGGCATGCTGACGCAGCTGCTGCTGCTCGACCACCCCGAGCGGGTGGCGACGGCCACCTTCGTCGGCACCCCGCCGATGGACGGCGGGCCCGCCGACGCGCCGGGGCCCGACCCCGAGCTGCTGGCGTACTGGGAGACGATGCTCCAGCCGCGCGACCGCGCCGCCGAGATCGCCTGGCGGGTGGAGCACTGGCGCATCCTCAACGGCGGCGAGCTGCCCTTCGACGCCGAGGAGTTCCGGCGTCGGGAGGAGCGCATCATGGACCACGCGGGCCGGCACGACAACACCGGGGCGCACGCGCAGGCCAGCCAGGACGGCCTCGACCGGGCCACGGAGCTGAAGGCGACCACCACCCCCGCCCTCGTGGTCGACTCCCCGGCCGATCCCATCGCCGGCACCGCCGCCGCGCGGCACCTCGCCGCGCTGCTGGGCAACGCCCGGCTCGTCACCGTCCCCGGGCTGGGTCACGCCCTGTCGGAGGCGGTCGGCCCCGGGCTCGCCGAGGTGATCCTCGACCACACGACGTCGCACGAGCCGGCCGGGCGGCCCCAGCGGACGTGACCTGCGGCGTCAGCCGCGCGGCCAGGCGGCCGGGATGCGTTCCAGCAGCCCGCCGGCGAACACGTCGCGCAGCCCGAGCGGCTTGAGGTGGACGTACCCGATGTGGCAGTCGCAGACCGCGTTGACGCACGTGCGGGGGCGCAGCGCGGCCCGCCACGACCCGTCGTACAGGTTGCCGATCGGCTCCGGGACGAAGTGGCAGCGGCGCACCGTGCCGTCGCCGAGCACGGAGATCGCCGTCTCCCCGGCGTGGCACGGCCGGTCCAGCGACAGGTGCGGGCGCACGCTGTAGCCGAACAGCGGGTCCAGCGCCGTCCAGGTCGCCTCCTCGGCGGTGTCGTAGCGGCGGCCCTCGGCGGCGTTCACCCACAGGTACACCTCGGGCGGCAGCGCGGCGCGCAGGGCCCGCGCCTCGTCGAGGTGCTCCGGCAGGCCGACCACCCCGACGGAGAACCGGACCCCCAGCTCCGCAAGCCGCGCGCAGCGGGCCAGGAAACGCTCCCGGGTCACCTGCCCCGGGTGGTACGTCGTCCACAGCGCCGCCCGGCCCGGGTCGGCGTCGGCCAGCCAGTCCACCCGGGCGGCCAGGTTGGTCTGGATGACCACCCGGTCGACGTGCGGCAGGTGCGACAGCGCCACCATGGCGTCCCGGTACCAGCGGCGGGTCAGCCCCTCGCCCCACGGGGTGAACAGCACCGACAGCCGCACGTCGGCGGTGGCGGCCACCCAGCCGGTGAACCGGGTGAGCGCCGCCCGGTCCTCCGCCAGCAGCTCCGGCGGGTCGCGCCGCTTCGCGAACGGGCAGTACGGGCAGTCATAGTTGCAGCTCGCCAGGGGCCCCCGGTAGAGGATCGCCAGGCCCGCTTCCCCGCCGCACCGGTCGGCCGGGCTCATCGCGGCACGTACCCGGTCATCGCGCTGCGCACCTGCGCGGAGGTCAGCCACGGGCCGACCGCGTCGGAGCGGGCCAGCCCCGCCGGGGTGAGCCGCAGCCCGCCGTCGGCGGCCCAGCCCCGCTCGACCAGCCGCCCCAGCTCGGGGAAGTCATCGCCGGGCGGGCGGCCGAACCGGGCCCGGTACGCGACCGGGTCCACCCCCTCGGCGCGCAGCAGCGACTTGAGCAGCCAGCGGCGGCGCTGCTCGGTGTCGTCGAGGGTGAACCCGAACTCGGCGAACCGGAAGTCGTCGGCCGGCCGGGCCAGGTAGTCGTCGAGCACCACCCGCACCTCGGACACGCTCACCGCGTAGTCGAACGAGTAGTGCAGGCCCGTGGTGTAGGAGCGCGCGCCGCAGCCCAGCCCCACCATCCCGTCGTCCTGGCAGCAGTAGTCCGGGCCGTCCGGCGCCGGCACGTCGGCCCGGCGGAACTGCCGCATCGACTCCTGCCGGTACCCGGCCGCGCCGAGGGCGTCCACCGCCTGCTCGTACAGGGCGAGCCGCTGCGCGTCCCAGTCCGCCCGGCCGTGCGCGCGCCGGCCCAGCCCGGTCAGCGGTCGCACGTACAGCGGGTACAGGTACAGCTCCTCCGGCCGCCACGCGAGCGCCGCGTCCAGGCTCTGCCGCCAGGTGTCGGCGGTCTGCCCGTCGATGCCGTAGATCAGGTCGATGTTGAGCACCGGGATCCGCGCGTCGCGGATCGCGCCGAGGGCGGCCTCCACCTCCGTGCGGCGCTGCGGGCGGCCGGCGGCGCGGGCCTCGACGTCGAGGAAGCTCTGCACGCCGATGCTCACCCGGGTGGTGCCGTGCGCGGCGAGCACCGCGAGCCGGTCCGGCGTCGCGGTGGCCGGCGAGGTCTCCACCGACAGCGGTACGCCGGGCAGCCGCGCCCCGAGCGTGGACGTGGCGATGTCGAACAGCTCGGTCAGCTCGTCGGCGGTCAAATAGGTCGGCGTGCCGCCGCCGAGCGCCGTGCGGGCGTACCCGGCGTCGCCGCCGAGCGCGTCGGCCACCCGCTGGGCCTGCCGGCGCAACTGCCGCAGGTACGCGGTGACCTGCTCGGCGGGGGCGTTGGCCCGGGTGAACAGGTTGCAGAACCCGCACCGCATCTCGCAGAACGGCAGGTGGACGTAGAGGAAGAGCGCGTCGCGTGCCTCGGCCCGCCACACGTCGGCCAGCGGCGGCCGGGGCCGCAGCGCCCGGTACGAGGTCTTGTGCGGGTACGCGTACAGGTACTGCTGGTACGGCGAGCCGTCGAGGCCCGTGTAGGTGCTGGTCACCATTCTCCCGGTTGCAGGGTGAAGTGGGCGTACGGGACCGTCCACACCACGTCGTGGCCGATCCGGTGGCCGGTGTGGCCGTCCTCCCCGTACGCCGTGCCGTGGTCGGAGCAGATGATCGTGAACACCGGCCGGCCGCGCCCGGTGAGCAGGCCGAACAGCCGGCCGATGCGGCTGTCGACGTACTCCAGGGCGGCGGCGTGGCTGGCCGGGTCGTCGTGCGCGGCACCGGGCACGTAGTGCCGGTTGGGCTGGTGCAGCGCCGCGACGTTGAGGAACGTGAACAGCGGCTGCCGCGCGGGGACCCGGGGCAGCACCTCGGCCAGCCGGTCGAGCTGGGCGTCGAGGCAGGTGGGGGAGGTGACCCCGAACTCCGGCTCCCAGTGCGCCTCGGCGAACAGGCCGGGCAGCACCGACCCGAGCGGGCTGCGCCGGTTGAAGAACCCCACCCCGCCCAGGCAGAGCGTGTGGTAACCCTCCCCGGCCAGCGCGGTCGGCAGGTCCGGCGCGTCGAAGACCCAGGTGTCGGAGCCGGCGGTCTCGCTGCCGGGGAACGCCGCCGCGTACAGCCGCTCGTGTCGGCCCGGGGTGGCCGGGGTGGGCAGGAAGCCGGCGAAGAACGCGTGGTGCGCGGCGTAGGTGAAGCTGGCGGGGGAGTGCCGGCGCTCCCACCGGCCGCCCGGCAGCGCCCGCGCGAGCTGCGGGGTGCGCCCGGCGGCGGCCAGCCCGTCGGCCACGTCCCAGCGCAGCGTGTCCAGGGTGACCAGGCAGATGTCGTGACTGCCGATCAGGCTCCGCACGCGATCACCTCCCGCCCGGTCCGGTCCGGCTGCCCCGCCGGCCGCCCGGCCTCGGCGGCCGTCGCCGGTGTGGCCCGCGCGGCGGCGTCCCGCCAGCGGGCCCACCGGCCGCTGGTCAGGGCGTGCACCTGCTCGGCGTAGGTGTCCCGGCCGTCGGACAGGACCCCGGGCAGCAGGTCCCCGAACGCGTTGACCTCCGCCACCGCGTGCCGCCGCCAGCCGAGCAGGAACATCAGGTCGACGCCGACGTGCAGGCTGCGCGGGAAGCACGCGGCGGCCCGCTCGCAGGTCTCCATCGCCGCCGCCCACGCCGCGGGCCCGGCGGCGTCCCGCAGCTCGGCCAGGTCGCCGCGCGCGTTGCCCAGATGCAGGTTCGTCATCGGCCCCCGGGCGGCGCGCACCACCGCGTGGCTGGGTCGGCCGGCGACCACCACCACCCGCAGGTCGACGACCCGGTCGCCGAGCCCCGCCTTGGGCAGCCACCGCTCCACGTGCAGCCCCTCCGGGGCGAGCCGGTCGACGAGTGCGGCGACGGTGGCCTCGTCGTCGTAGTGGCGCACCCGCAGCGAGTTGAACAACCCGTCCGGGGCCACCTCGATCGGGGTGACCGCCCGGACCCGGCCGGGACCGACCGCGAGGGCGATCACCCCCGCCGCCGACGAGCCGTGCGCGGGCTTGACGAACACCCGCGCCCAGCCCGCCTGCGCCATCGCCGCGCGCAGGCCCACGTACCCGTCGATCGGGGGCAGCGCGCCCGGCACCGCGACCCCGGCGGCGGACAGCAGGGCGTGGCAGCGGCGCTTGTCGCACAGCGCGGCCACGTCGGCCGGGTCGTTGAGCAGTTCCGCGCCGCCCGCCGCGACCCGGCCGAGGCCGTCGACCAGCCCCGCGTACGTGTCGGCGAGGCCGATCAGCTCGCCGTGCCGTGCCGGGCCGGCCGCCCGACGCAGCAGCCGGTCCACCTCCGGGTCCTCGCCGGGGGAGTCGACGCGCACCAGTGCGCCCGCCGGCGGCGGTGCCGCGCCGATGAGCACGTCGACCCAGGGCAGCACCGCCGGCCGGGGCAGGCCGGCGGCCAACACGGCCCGGGTGAACAGGCCGACGCGCCGGTTGTCGGGGTTGCCGACGACGGTCAGCCGCATGTCACTCCGACACCGCCGTGTACCGGTACGTCTCGCCCTCGTCCTCGTCCTCCTCCTGCGGGTCGGACAGGTCCACCCACACGCCCGGCAGGGCCGCCTTCACCGCCGCGACGGTGTCCTCGGAGGCGTAGTGGTGGCTCAGGTCCAGCTTGGCGAGGTGGGTCAGCGGCTGCCCGCCGGCCAGGGCGAGGGCCCCCCGGTCGCCGAGGGTGCCCAGCGACAGGTCCAGCGCCTCCAGCCGCTTCACCACCGGCGCGGCGGCGAGGGCCTCGGCGATGTCGTCGGCGATCTCGGAGTTGCACAGCCCGAGCCGGCGCAGCGCGGGGAACCGCTCCCCGGCCAGCAGCGGGGCCAGGTCCGCCACGGTGGTCTCGCCGCCGTAGTCGGGGGTGCCGAGCCACAGCTCCAACTCGTCCAGGGCGGGCAGTTCGGAGTCGAGCACCGCCCGGACGAAGGCGGGGCGCAGCCCGCCGCTCTGCACCTCCAACCGGCGCAGCCGCTCGTGGCGCACCGGGGAGAACCGGAAGTCCTCCCCGCCGCGCACCCGCAGCACCTCCAGGCCGGGGTAGGCGGTCAGCAGCGGGCTGACGTCGCCCACCCGCATCCAGGAGATCTCGCACTCCTCGGCGACGATGTCGCCGAGGAAGAGGGCCTTCAGGTGGGGCAGGCGCGGCGCGGCCTCGCAGAGCTGGGCGATCGGGGCCTCGTTGAACGCGGCGTATCCCCAGGAGCCGATCACCAG
Organism: Micromonospora sp. CA-111912; assembly: GCF_050948415.1. Taxonomy (NCBI): domain Bacteria; kingdom Bacillati; phylum Actinomycetota; class Actinomycetes; order Micromonosporales; family Micromonosporaceae; genus Micromonospora; species Micromonospora sp. CA-111912. The sequence goes on along the minus strand of NZ_CP192007.1, from coordinate 3,735,635 downwards.
GGCCTCCACGTTCTCGCCCGCCCGGTCGACGAACCGCTCGAACGCGTCGCGGAACTGGGGGTTGAGCTTGTGGTCGGTGCTGTTGTCCCAGTCGTTCGCGGCGATCCGCCAGGCGGCGGGGCCGTCGGCGTCGGGCAGCGGGCCGTCGGCGGGGACCTCGACGACGGTGCGGCCGGCGAAGAAGCTGGCGTGGGATCCGACGGTCACGGCCGGCTCACTCCCCGACCTCGGTGAAGCGGTACTCGTGGCCGTCGTACGTGTGGGCCTCCTGGGCGTCCGACAGGTCGACCTCGACGCCGGGCAGGGCGGCGACGATCCGCTCGCGCGCGGACTCGGAGAGGAAGTGGTGGTGCAGGTCGAGGCGGCGCAGGTGGGTCAGCGGCTGCCCGGCCAGCAGCGCCTCCGCGCCGGCGTCGGTGAACACCCCCTTGGACAGGTCGAGGACCTCCAGCTGGCGGACCACCGGGGCGGCGGCGACGGCCCGCGCGATCAGGTCGGCGAACGCGTCGTTGCTCACCGCCAGGTGGCGCAGCGCCGGCAGCCGCGTGCCGGCCAGCAGTTCGGCCAGGTCGTCCACGGTCGTGTCGCCGCCGTAGTCCTGCCGGCCGAGCCACAGTTCGAGGCGCTCCAACGCGGGCAGGTCGCAGCCGCCGACCGCGCGGGTCACCGACCCGGGCAGCCCGCCGGTCTGGAAGACCAGCTCCCGCAGCCGGGCGTGCCGCACCGGGTCGAGGCGCAGCTCGTTGGCGCCGCGCACCCACAGCACCTCCAGCGACGGGTACGCCGCGAGTAGCGGGGTGATGTCACCGTGCGTGAGCCAGGAGATCTCGCACTGCTCGGCGACCAGGTCGGCGAGGAAGATCGCCCGCAGCGACGTCCACTGCTGCGCCGCGTCGACCAGCAGGTCGATCGGCGGCGCCTCCTCGTACGCCGAGCCCCACTCGCCGATCACCAGGGCGCGGACCGCGTCGGCGGGCACCTCGGCGCGCAGGGCCGCGACCAGGGTGGCGAACTCCACCGGGTCGGCCTCGAAGTCCTCCACCTCCAGCCGCCAGGCGACCGCCGACGGATCGTCGGGCAGGGTCATCCCCGGGGTGAAGGGCAGCACGGGCAGCCCCGTGAACGACGACAGATGGGACCTGATCACGCCAACCTCCGGCTCGACTGGTTCAGCGGCGGCGCGACCGTAACAGTCCGTACCGACAGAGAGATCACCGGCGGGTGGCGGCCGGTAGACCCGGCCAGGGCGGAGGCCCTACGGCTGGTCGGTCAGGTCCGCGTCGAAGGTGTGCGGGCCGAACCTGGGTAATAATTGATTCGTTCCAGAAGAGTGGACTATGGTCATCGGGTGACCTCCGACTTCGAGGCTCAGCTACGCGCGGTCCTGTTGCGTGTGACCCGGCCCCGATTGGCGGTGCTCGCAGCGCTGCGCGACCATTCGCATGTCGACACCGACACGGTGATCGCCCTGGTACGGGCGGATCAGCCCACGGTCTCCCACCAGGCGGTGTACGACGTGTTGCGGGCGCTCACCGACGCCGGGCTGGTGCGGCGCATCCAGCCTGCCGGTGCGATCGCCCGGTACGAGTCCCGGGTGGGGGACAACCACCACCATGTCGTGTGCCGCTCCTGCGGCGCGATCGCCGACGTCGACTGCGCTGTCGGCCATGCTCCCTGTCTCACCGCCTCGGACGACCACGGCTTCGCGGTCGACGAGGCGGAGGTCGTCTACTGGGGCACCTGCCCCGACTGTGCGACCGAACGCACCTCCCAGTGATCCGCCAGTTCGGAAGGATGCAGATGAGCGACACCCAGGACAACGCCCCCTCCAGCGCGCAGGGCGTGGACAAGAAGGAGGCGGCCGGCTGCCCGGTCGCGCACGACTCCGTGACCGCGCACGGCAGCGAGAGCGAGAACCCGGCGATCGACTCGCCGACGCCGAAGACCGGTGGGCGTCCGCGCACCAACCGGGACTGGTGGCCCAACCAGCTCGACCTCTCGGTGTTGCACGCCCACTCGTCCAAGGGCAACCCGCTGGGGGAGAGCTTCAGCTACGCCAGGGAGGTCGCCAAGCTCGACGTCGAGGCCCTCAAGCAGGACATCACCAAGGCCCTCACCACCTCGCAGGACTGGTGGCCGGCCGACTTCGGTCACTACGGCGGCCTGATGATCCGGATGAGCTGGCACGCCGCGGGCACCTACCGCATCGAGGACGGTCGCGGCGGCGCCGGCGACGGCGGTCAGCGGTTCGCCCCGCTCAACAGCTGGCCGGACAACGCCAACCTCGACAAGGCCCGCCGGCTGCTCTGGCCGGTCAAGCAGAAGTACGGCCAGCGGATCTCGTGGGCCGACCTGATCGTGCTCGCCGGCAACGTCGCCCTGGAGTCGATGGGCTTCAAGACCTTCGGCTTCGGCTTCGGCCGGGAGGACGTCTGGGAGCCCGAGGAGATCTTCTGGGGTCCGGAGGACACCTGGCTCGGCGACGAGCGCTACGCATCCGAGAAGGAGATGGCGGCCGGCGTCGGGGCGACCGAGATGGGCCTCATCTACGTCAATCCGGAGGGCCCCCGCGGAAACGCGGACCCGGTCGCGGCGGCGCACTTCATCCGGGAGACCTTCGCCCGGATGGCGATGAACGACGAGGAGACCGTCGCCCTGATCGCCGGCGGCCACACCTTCGGCAAGACCCACGGTGCCGGCGTCGCCGACGACCACGTGGGCCCCGAGCCCGAGGCCGCCCCGCTGGAGTCGCAGGGCCTGGGCTGGTTGAGCACCCACGGCAGCGGCAAGGGCGGGGACACGATCACCAGCGGTCTCGAGGTGACGTGGACCGACGTGCCGACGCAGTGGAGCAACCGGTTCTTCGAGATCCTCTTCGGCTACGAGTGGGAACTCACCAGGAGCCCCGGCGGTGCGAAGCAGTGGGTCGCCAAGGACGCCGAGGCGATCATCCCGGACGCTCACGACCCGTCGAAGAAGCACAAGCCGACGATGCTCACGACCGACCTGTCGCTGCGCGTCGACCCGGCGTACGAGAAGATCTCGCGCCGCTTCCTGGAGAACCCCGACGAGTTCGCGCTGGCGTTCGCCAAGGCCTGGTACAAGCTGCTGCACCGCGACATGGGTCCGGTCAGCCGCTTCCTCGGGCCGTGGGTCGCGGAGCCCCAGCTGTGGCAGGACCCGGTGCCGGCCGTCGAACACGAGTTGGTGGGTGACGCCGACGTCGCCGCCCTCAAGGCGAAGGTCCTGGAGTCCGGCCTGACGACCGCCCAGCTCGTCTCCACCGCCTGGGCCTCGGCCGCGAGCTTCCGGTCCACCGACAAGCGCGGCGGCGCCAACGGCGCGCGGATCCGCCTTGAGCCGCAGCGCAGCTGGGAGGTCAACGAGCCCGAGCAGCTCGCGACGGTTCTGGCGACCCTTGAGGGCATCCAGCGGGAGTTCAACTCCGCCGGCGGCGCGAAGATCTCGCTCGCGGACCTGATCGTGCTGGCCGGCTCGGCCGCCGTCGAGAAGGCGGCGCGCGACGCCGGCGTCGAGGTGACCGTGCCGTTCCGCCCGGGCCGCACCGACGCCACCGCGGAGCAGACCGACGCCGAGTCCTTCCAGGTCCTTGAGCCGCGCGCCGACGGGTTCCGCAACTACCTGCGTCCCGGCGAGAAGACCCAGCCGGAGGTGCTGCTGCTCGACCGTGCCTACATGCTCAACCTGACCGCGCCCGAGATGACCGTCCTCATCGGCGGCCTGCGCTCGCTCGGGGCCAACGTCGGCGGCACGCGGCACGGCGTCCTCACCGAACGACCCGGCGTCCTCACCAACGACTTCTTCACCAACCTGCTCTCCCCGAGCACCCGGTGGAAGGCGTCGGAGTCCGAGGAGCACGGGTACGAGATCCGGGACCTGGGCACCGATGAGGTGAAGTGGACCGCCACCGCGGTCGACCTCGTCTTCGGCTCCAACTCCCAGCTACGGGCCCTCGCGGAGGTCTACGCCAGCCAGGACGCGCGCGACAAGTTCGTGGTCGACTTCGTCGCAGCCTGGACCAAGGTCATGGAGCTCGACCGGTTCGACCTCGCCTGACCCGGCTTCGAACGACGGGCCCCGGCCGATCCACCAGCGATCGACCGGGGCCCGTCCGTACGTGTCGGAGGCGGCCAGGTCAGGCGCTCGCGGCCACCTCGGGCGCGGCGGTGGGCTGCTGCCCGCCGGCCGCCTCGGCGGGCCGGGCCGGCTCCGGGCGGGTCCGCACCGTCGGGTACTCGGCGGTCTCGCCGCCCCCGGCCGCGGCGGCCATCACCGCGGCGGCGGCCAGGTCCGCCACCCGCTTCGCCTCGCGCTGCACCCGAGCCCGGACGTCCTTGGCGTGCTGCTCGACCGAGTCCGCCGAACGGCGGGCCTCCTCCAGCCGGCTCGTCTCGACCGCCAGCTCCTGCCGGATCTCGCCCAGGTGCTGCTGCAACTGGTTGACCTGGTGCTCGACCGCGGCCCCCTCCTGGCGGACCCGGGCGAGCTGCTGCTGGGCGCCGTCCAGCTCGGCGTGCAGTTGGGTCAGCGCCTGCCGCTGGCCGCCGACCTCCTGCTGCACGGCGGTGAGCTGCTCCTGCTGCACGGTCGCCTGCTCGTCGGCGCGCTTGCGCACCTCCGTCGAGTACTGCTGCGCCTCGGCGATCAGCGTGGCGATCTTCTCCTCGGCGGCGGTGAGCTGGCCGGCCACGTCCCGCTCGGCCGCCGCCCGGTGCTCGGCCAGCTCCTGCTCGGCCGCCGCCCGCCGCTCGTTGATCTCCCGCTCCACGTTGACCCGCCACTGGGTCAACTCCTGCTGGCTCTGCGCGCGCGCCGCCTGGACCTCCTGCTGGATCTGCGTACGGGCGGCCTTGGTCAGCGCCTCGGCCGCGACCCGGGCCTGCTCCACCTGCTGGGCGGTCAGCTCGTTGATCCGCTTCGCCTCCTGCTGGGCGTGCTCGTGGGCGGCCTCGCCGTCCACCCGTAGCTGCTCCACCAGTTCCTGGATGTCCGCGAGCTGCGCCTCGGCCGCCGAGCGCCGCTCCTCGTACGCCTTCTCCTGCTCGGCGCGCCGGGCCGACAGCTCCGCCTCCAGGTCGTGCAGCGTCTGGGCGGCGTGCTCCTGCGCCTCCATGAGGACCCGCTCCGCTTCGCCCTGCAACTCGCCGGCCCGCTGCGTGGCGGTCTCCGCGATCAGCCCGCCCTGCTTCTCGGCGAGCGCGAGGATCTGGTCGACCACCGGCCCCAGGTCCCTGAAGGACGCCCGGTCCACCTGGGCCGGGCGCTGGCGCAGCTCGGTCAGCTCCGCCTGGAGCTGCTGGAACTGGAGGGTGTGGTTGCGCAGTTGGTACTGCGCCCGGTCCCGCTCGGCCGACAGGGCCGCGGCACCGGCCTCGACCTGCTCGACGTACCGGTCGACCTGCCGCTTGTCGTAGCCGCGCAGCGTCTGCTCGAAGCTCGGCCGCCCGTTCGGCTCGTTGCGTACCGCGAACGGCTCCCCGGTGGACATTCCGGCATCCTCCATACGATCGGCGATTTCAAGCCCCAATGGACGAGCGCGACGCAGGGCATGATGGGGCGCTACGTTACCGCCGTCCCCGCGCCACGGACACCCCACCCCGCGGCCTGACCACGCGACCGCCCGTCCGGTGCCCATCGCGTCGACGTCACACGCCGCTTCGCGGGGCCCTGCTGCCCGAGCCGTTCACGGAGCCTCCGTCGAGGCGGGCGGGCAGGGCGGTGATCTCCGTGTGCGACGCGCTTCCGGCAGGTCTGCCGGCTGCGCTCCCGTCTGTTGTACGGCTCAGTGCGGGGACTTGGTGGACCGGACGAAGCTGGTCCATGCGGCGGAGGAGAAGGTGAGGGCGGGCCCGACCGGGTCCTTGCTGTCGCGTACGGCGACGAGGCCGGGCAGGTTGTCGGCGACCTCGACGCAGTTGCCGTTGTTGTCGCCGCTGCGGGTGCTCTTGCGCCACTGCGCGCCGAGCAGGTCGTCAGCCATGATGGACCTCTTCCTTGATCTTGGCGATCGTCCTTCTTGATTGTTCCTCATCAAGTGCGAGGCTGAGGAGGCTCGCCCAGACCTTCTCGTAGACCGCGAACTCTTCGGGCCTGTCGAGGTAGAGAGCCCCGGTCACCGACTCGCTGTAGACGACAGACGGGTCAGGGGTGACTCGGTTGCGGAGCGGGAAGTCGAGCATGACGAAGGCACCCGCCAAGGCGCCGTAGTGAGCGCCTGCCGACAGCGGCAGGACTCGGATCGACACGTTGGGCAGGGTTGCGCGTTCAAGGAGCCGGTCAAGTTGCTCGGCCATGACCGCCGAACCGCCGACGCATCGAAGCAGCACCGCCTCCGACAGCACCCATTCGAGCTTCGGCGCCTTCGGTAGACGTCGAACCAGGATCTCCTGCCGCCGACGGCGAACCTCCAAGACCTCTTCCAGCTCATCGGGTGGCATGTTGGGACGATTCTGGTAGACGCCCCGTGTGTAGCCAGGGGTCTGGAGCAGCCCCGGAACGAGAGTGTCGTCGTGCTCGCGGAGCCGGGAGGCGGCGGACTCCAGGCCGACGTACATCTCGAACCAGTCGGGGACGGCGTCACCGTACGAGTGCCACCAGCCCTTGGCCTTGGTCTCGGTGGCCAGGGCGGTGAGCGCGGTGGTCAGCTCGCGGGTCGCCCCGTACAGCTCGCACATGCCCTGGACGTCGAGGGGGCGGACCGCGCCGAGGCCGCTCTCGATGCGCCACATCTTCTGTCGGCTGCAGTGCAGCGCCTCCGCGGCCCCGTCGAGCGTCATGCGCGCCTCGGTGCGTAGGTCGCGCAGCGCCCGCCCGAGCTGCCGCCTTGGCACTGTCGATCCCATGTCTTCGGTCATCCGCTCCCGCCCTCTCCGTGTTGCGTTTTGTTACATGCTTCTTGGTGTCGGTGTTACATCGAAGAATGATGCCCTGGAACGAGCCGGGAGTGGGCAACCATTCAAATCCGATTGCATCTTCGACCCTACAAGAAGCCTGCGACAAGAGCCATCACCGAGCAATTCCCACACGCGAACATCGCTTTGTGGCGATTGCTCTCGAAGTTCGAGGGCGTACCTGATCCGGAGGTGGGGCCACATCCCCGGCCCCTACGTCGGGAATCCGCGGAACACCCCGTCCGGGTCCGCCGATTCCGCGAACTCGAAGAAGTCCATGTTGGCAATCGAGAGACTGTTCTCGACGCTCCACATCTTTGCCGGTACCACCCGGAACCAGCGACCTGGCTCGTGGAGCAGGTCCAGCGCGACAAGCGGTGTTTCCGGGTCGGTGACCGTGACGTTGTCGACGAGGAACAGGAAGCTGCGGTAGGCCGTCTTCGGGAGTGCCGCCACCTGCTCAGGGGCCAGATCGGCGAACGCTGGGTCGCTGACGAAGGACAGGCTCGCCCCGAACCCATCGACCGAGGGCACGATACTCGCCGCACGCACGGCGTCCCAGACCCTTTCGTCGGAGAAGTCGGTACGGAGCACCAGCGCGCAGGGTGTGTCCGGCAGGGTCAACATCGATGCAGTTTTGCAGAGCAGCGGGAGGGGTTCCTCAGAGCTGTGCCTCAGCGCCACCGGTGCTGCCGGTTCCCGCGCGGCGGGTGACGCCGCTCGGGAGGCGGTGGGGGTCGAGCCGCTGCCTCGCGCAGCGGACGCGATGCCACCCACGCAGCTGAAGTCTTGTCGGGTCAGGGATGGCTTTCCGCTGCCGCGCCGAGTCCGGCCCAGGAGCGCAGCAACCATCCGCCGATCGAGTCGACAGGTCCCGCGCCGGGGCCGTCGACGATTCGCTCGACGACCTCGGCGCGGGTGAACCAGCGCGCTTCGAGCAACTCCGCACCGTCGACGTCGATCCGTTCGTCGAGCGCCTGCCCGATGAACCCGATCATCATCCCGGCCGGGAACGGCCACCCCTGGGAGCCCTGGTAGGTGACGGGGCCGACCGCGACGCCCGCCTCCTCGGCGGCCTCGCGGCGTACCGTGCCCTCCAGGCTCTCGCCGATCTCGACGAAGCCGGCCAGCAACGAGAAGTTGTCCGGGCCCGCGCCGTGGTGCCGGGCCAGCAGGCAGCGAGGCTGCGGGCCGGGGATCTCGATCAGCACGATCACGGCCGGCTCGATCCGGGGAAACAGCAGCCGATTGCACTCCGGGCCGGCACACACCCGGACGTGGCCGGCCTGGGCGCTGCGGGCGGGCGACCCGCAGGCGCCGCAGAAGCGGGCGTGGCGGTTCCAATGAAGCAGACCGCGCGCGTACGCCAGGGTCGCGGCGCGCGGGTGCGGCAGGCTGGCTGCCAGCGTACGCAGATCGGTGCTCGTCTGCGCGGCGCACAATCGCAGCGCGGCGGGCTCGTCGGCGGCGCTCAGGTCGGCGGCGAAGACGGGCGTGCCGTCGTCCAGGCCGAGCAGCACCAACTCGTCGGCGTCGGCCGCGATCTTTCGGCACCGGGCGCCGGTCGCGACGACCGGGACGCCGGCGGCCAGAAGGCAGCGGTCCCGCCACATCGGCACCAGCCGGACGTCGGGGCGGGCGAACTGGCCGGCAACCCACTCGGGGTCAGCACGCCGGCCCGGGACCCGGTCGTGCGGTGTCCCGGTATAGGCCAGATCGTCGAACGCCACCCGGGGTTTCTACCACGGGCCCCAGCACCCGAGGGCGTTGAGCCCTTCCGGCCATCAGCCGCTACCCCCGGGGAGATCATCCGCCATCGGGCCCACCATGCGGACAGCTCTACCCTTGCTGCACGCCGGCCGTCCCGAGCTGGGGCGGTACGCCGAAGACCCGGCCTCACGGCCCCGGACATCGATGGGACAGTCATGCGAGTCGTCGTTATCGGCGGAAGTGGTCATATCGGAACATTCCTCGTCCCCCGGCTGGTGCGCGCCGGCCACGAGGTGCTGAGCATCAGCCGCGGCACCAGCACCCCCTACGCCGACGAGCCCGAGTGGCAGCAGGTGCACCGGGTCGTCGCCGACCGGGAGCGGGAAGACCGCGAGGGCACCTTCGGCGACACGGTGGCCGGGCTCCGCCCGGATGTCGTGGTCGACCTGGTCTGCTTCACCCTGGAATCGGCCACCGCGCTGGTCGGGAGCCTCCGCGGCCGGGCCGGGCACCTGCTGCACTGTGGGTCCACCTGGCGCTACGGGCACAGTCACCACGTGCCGACCTCCGAAGCGTCGGGCACCGCCCCGTTCGGCGAGTACGGGATCCAGAAGGACCGCATCGCCCGGATGCTGAAGGCGGAGACCGACTCCGGGGGCCTGGTGACCACGTCGCTGCACCCCGGGCACATCGTCGGTCCCGGCTGGCACCCGATCGGCCCGCTGGGCAACGTCGACCCCGCGGTCTGGCAGACGCTCTCGGCCGGACGTCCGCTGCAGGTCCCCGGTAGCGGCGTCGAGCTGATGCACCACGTGCACGCCGACGACGTCGCCCAGGCCTTCGAGCAGGCAATCGAGCGCCGGGACGCGGCGGCGGGCGAGGACTTCGCCATCGTCGCCCCCACCGCGCTGAACGTCCGGGGGTACGCCCACGAGGCCGCCGGCTGGTTCGGGCACACCGGGTCGCTGGAATCGGTGACCTGGGAAGAATTCCGTCAGACCACGACGCCGGAGCACGCCGAGTTGAGCTGGGAACACCTCTACCGCAGCCACTGCTTCAGCATCGAGAAGGCCAGAACCCTGCTCGGCTATGCGCCGCGCTACGAACCGCAGGCCGCCGTGCTCGAATCCGTCCGCTGGCTGATCGACCACGACGAGTTGGAGGTAGCCCGACCGCTCACCGTATGAAGCAGGCAAGACCGGTATCCGTCTCCGGCCGGTTGTAGTCTCGGCCCTCATGAGCTGGCTGCCCGACGACTTCGTCCACCCCGTCCGTGTGCCCGTGCCCGGCACCGCGCTTCACCTCCGGCCGATCCGGGAGGCGGACACCGCGATCGACTACCCCGCCGTGATGGGCTCCCGGGAGCGCCTGTGGGAGATCTTCGGCCCGGCCTGGGGTTGGCCCAGCGAGACGATGACGTACGAGGAGGACCGCATCGACCTCCTGCGGCACGAGAAGGAGATAGCCGCGCACCAGTCGTTCAACTACGCGCTGCTGGACGAGGAGGAGACGGCGGTCCTCGGCTGCGTCTACATCGACCCGCCCGAGCGCACCGGCGCCGACGCGGAGGTCTCCTGGTGGGTGGTGGACGACCTCGTCGGCGGCGAGGCGGAACGCGCGCTCGACGCGCTGGTGCCGCAGTGGATCGCCGCCGACTGGCCCTTCCAGCAGCCCCGCTGCATCGGCCGTGACATCACCTGGCGGGACTGGCTCGCGCTGCCGCCCGCCTCGTGAGCGGGTTCGTGGTGTCGGCTTCGCGTGGCCACCCGGTCGCTGAGTTGGTCAACTGCGCACGGCCTTCCTGAGCAGCTTCTTGATCGCCGCCTCGCCCTTCTCGCTCAACTCCGTCAGGGCGAAGGACGTCGCCCACATGCCGTGGTCCTCGTCGAGCTTCGCCTCCGCCGTGAACCCGAACGACGAGTAGCGCTCCTTGTCCACCTGGCCGCTGCGGAAGAAGCACACCACCTTTCCACCCCGGGCGTAGGCGGGTTGGCCGTACCACAGCTTCGGGGCCAATTCCGGAGCGGTTTCCGCGACGATGGCGTGCAGGCGCCCGGCCACCGCACGGTCCGGCTCCGCCATCTCGGCGATCTTCGCGAGCACGTCCTTCTCGTCGGCCGCCGCCTTGCTCGCGCTCTTGCTGCGGCGAGCCTCCGCCCTCAACTCCGCCGCGCGGTCCTTGATGGCGGCGCGCTCGACCTCGGAGAAGCTCTCCTCGGAAGACGTGCCCTGCTTGCTTACCTTGCTGGCCTTCGACGCAGCGCTCACGTAGGTGCCGCTCCTCTCGTCCGTCACCGTGCTCGGCGTGGTCGTTCACGCTAGCCGCAGGCGACGAGACGCGCCTTCTCGAATCCTGACCGGTTGATCGGCGGGACGGCAGCGCCGCGCGGCGAGGTCGCCGGGATCTGTGCGATGTCCGAGCCGCAGACCGTGTCCGAGCCGCAGACCGTGGCCGACGGAGACCGGCTGGACCCGCAGAACTCTTCCCGACGCTAAGAAATTTAGCACGGGCCGGTGGTCCCCGGTATCGAACGATTTACTGATTACCCGCCCCGCGTGATCTGGCTAAATTCGCAGCCGAATCAACGGGGAAAGGATCCGAATTCCGTGCAGGGTCTACAGGGTCAGAAAAATAGCCATCCTTCGGGTGGGAAATCGACCGAGGAGGAGGAGCGAAAGCCGTCTATGCTGGTCCGGCGGGGGCTGATTCCGGATACGCGTCCGCAGCGGATTCTCGCTCTGGCGACGTTCGTCAACATGATCGGCAGCGGCGTCTTCATGGTCAGCGCCGCGCTTTTCTTCACCCGTGTCGTCGGGCTTTCCCTGGCTCAGGTCGGCATCGGAATGGGCATCGCGGCTGCCGTTGGCCTCCTGACCGGCGTGCCGGTCGGGCACCTCGCCGACCGACGAGGACCGCGAGAAATCTATCTCTGGATGCTCGTCATTCAGGGCGCGGCGATGGCAGCGCTGGTCCTCGTACAGTCGTTCTGGATGTTCCTGGTGGCGCTGTGCCTGAGCGAACTCGCTCGCTCGGCCGGGGGAGCCGCGCGTGGCCCACTGGTTCGCGGAGTCGGCGGTGCCGACCTCACCACATACCGCGCCTACCTGCGCTCAATCGCGAACCTCGCCGGCAGTTGCTCCGCCGTGGCCGCCGGCTTCGCAGTGCAGTACGACTCGCGTCCGGCCTACCTGGCCCTGGTGCTGGGTAATGCGCTCTCCTTCGCGGCCAGTGCCGCCATCATCGCCGCGCTGCCGTCGCTGCCGCCCCTGCCCGCACCGCAGACGGCCAGCCGCTGGGAGGTGCTCAAGGACCGGTCGTACGTGGCCGTGACCGTGCTCGACGGCATCATGTCGGTCCACCATCAGGTGCTGTTGTTCGCACTGCCGCTCTGGATCGTCGGACACACCAGCGCACCACGGTGGCTGATCGGCGCGGGAGCATTCGTCAACACCGCCCTGGTGGTGCTGCTCCAGATCAGGGCCAGTCGGGGAGTGACCGACAGCATCACCGCCGGGAGAGCCGTGCGGCGTGCGGGTGTGGCGTTCTTCGTCGGCATGGCCGCGATGGCCGCAGCGGCAGGACTCTCCTCGCGCCTTGCGCTCATCGGCATCGTCCTCGGCGTCATCGTCCACACGATCGGTGAACTCTGGCACACGGCCGGCTCGCTGGAACTCCGATTCAGCCTCGCTCCCGCCCACGCCCAGGGGCAGTACATGGGACTGTTCGGATTCGGAGCCGGCCTGGCGAACGTGGTCGCCCCCACCGTGCTGGCGCTCTTCTGCATCGCCTGGGGGGTCCCTGGTTGGCTCCTGCTCGGCGGGGTGTTCGTCGCGGGGGGTCTGGTGACGCCGTACGTCGTGCGGTGGGCGGAACGGACGCGCCCGTACGCGGAGCAACCCGCCTAACCGGGCGGGCCCTCCCACTACGGTCGGCCCGCTCCTCACGGGGGGAGCGGGCCGACGCCCGGCCCACAGCGTCACCGCTGGATGAGCGGCGAAGCGCCGACCGATTCGTGATCCCGGTTCGGCATCTGCTCAGGTCACCAGGCCGGCGCGGTAGGCGTAGACCACCGCCTGCACGCGGTCGCGCAGTTCGAGCTTGGTGAGGATGCGCGACACGTACGTCTTGACGGTCTCCTGGCTGATCACCAGCGTCGCGGCGATCTCGGCATTGGACAGGCCGTCGGCGATGAGGCGCAACACCTCCAGTTCGCGCGGGGTCAGCCCCACGTCCTGCGGCGTGCCCTCGGCGGGACGGATCCGCGCCGCGTACCTGCCCACGAGCTGCCGGGTCACCTCGGGCGCCAGCAGCGCGGCCCCGCTCGCGACCGTGCGGATGCCGTGCAGCAGTTGCGCCGGAGGGGCGTCCTTGAGCAGGAACCCGCTCGCTCCCGCGCGCAGCGCCTCGTACACGTACTCGTCGAGGTTGAACGTCGTCACCACGAGCACCTTGACGGGGTGGGCCACCCCGGCGCCGGCCAGCAGGCGGGTCGCCCTGATGCCGTCGAGCACCGGCATCCGTATGTCCATCACGACCACGTCCGGGTGCAGCCGGCCGGCGAGGTCGACCGCCGCGCGCCCGTCCCCGCACTCGCCGACGACCTCGAGGTCGGGCTGCGCGTCGATGATCGTGGCGAAGCCGGTGCGGATCAGCGCCTGGTCGTCGCAGACCAGCACCCGGACCGGCGCGGTCACGACGGGCTCCCGGTGGGGATGGTGGCCCGTACGACGAAGCCGTCGCCCGCCCGTTGTCCCGCGCTGAACTCACCGCCGAGCACGCCGACGCGTTCGCGGAGCCCGGCGAGGCCGCGCCCGCCCCCGCCGGGGGCCGTGGCGTGCGGATCCGAGCCGTCGGTGCTGACCTCCACGGTGATCTCCCCTTCGCCGTGGCGCACGTGGACGGTGGTGCGGCTGCCGTGGGCGTACTTGAGGGCGTTCGTCAGCGCCTCCTGCACGACACGATAGGCCGCGACCTCGGCGCCGCCGGTCGTTTCCGCCGGCGTGCCCTCCTCGGTGAACTCCACCGGCTGCCCGGCCTGCCGGGTCTGCTCCACGAGGGCGTGGAGCTCGCCGACGGACGGCGTGCGCGGACCGGTGCCGTGGTCGGGGTTGAGCAGATCGAGCAGGTGCCGCAGGTCGGTGATGGCCCGCCGGCCGGTGTCGGTGATGGCCGTCAGGGTCGTGTCGAGGCGTTCGGGGGCGGCGGTCAGGTAGCGCGCCGCCTCGGCCTGCACCACCATCGCCGTCACGTGGTGGGTCACCACGTCGTGGAGTTCTCGGGCGATGCGGGTGCGTTCGGCGGTGCGGGCGGTCAGGTCGACCTGGCGGCGGCGTTCGGCCTCGGCGGCCCGGGACTGCCGCAGCCAGGCCCCGATGCCCCAGGCGAGGGCCATCAGCAGGTAGAACGTGGCGAACCCGGTCACGCCCTCGGCCGACCCATGCCGGTCCAGCGCGACGGCCAGGGACACGTACGCGGCGGAGGCCAGGACCACGGTGGTGCGCCGATGACGTTCCAGATGGGCTCCCGCGCTCACCAGCGCGATGGCCAGCGCGGAGCCCGCGACCGTGTGATAGGCGCGGAGCTGGTCGATCGCGAAGCCGAGCGACACCAGCGCGAGGCAGACGGCCGGCCAGCGCCGGCGGACGGCGAGCGGTAGGCACTCCAGCGCGACCACCACGGCGGTCAGCGCGTCGAAGGGACGCGCCGGCAGGTCGCCGAGCTGCGTCCCGTGGTGGTGCAGCGCCGGCACCACCGACGCGAGGGCGAGCAGCAGCGCGGGCGGGAGGTCCCGGACCGTGACGTCCCACCGCCGCCACGAGTCCGGAACCGTCCGAAGGCGGATCATCAGGAAACCGTAGCGGTCGCCGGCTCGACGCCGACCGCGCGGCGGCGACGCGGGACGAGGTGACCGCGGCGGTGGGCCAGCCACATGAACACCAGGGTCAGCGCCACCCCGGCCGCGACCGTGTAGAGGCTGCCCTCCGGCCCGAAGTCGCCGCCGGTGAGCAGGGCCGGGCCCGACATCGTGGCGTCCAGCAGCCCCTTCGACTCGCCGTTGCCGGAGACCACGACGCTGAAGATGCCGCCCGCGGCGAAGTTCCAGCCGAAGTGCAGCCCGATCGGCACCCACAGGTTGCGGGTGGCGGCGTAGCAGGCAGCGAGCATGAAACCCGCCTCGATCGCGATGGCGACCGCGCCCCACAGGCTGGCGTCCGGGTTGAGCAGGTGCATCAGGCCGAATACCACGCCGGTCAGCCCCATCGCGATCCAGGTCCCCGTGCGTTCCTCGACGATGCGGAACAGGACGCCCCGGAAGAGCAACTCCTCGGTCGTGGCGGCGGCGGCCATGAACCCGAGCAGCCCCACCGCACCCGTCACCGAGCCCAGGCCGTTGACGTGGTAGCCGCCGACGAAGGCGATGTTGACGATGACGGCCGCGAACATCCCGACCCCGATCAGCGCCCCCCGGGCGATCCGGGTGCCGGCGCCGGCCCGGGCCACCTCCGTGGGCTCGCGGCGTTCGGTGCGTCGCACCACCCACCCGTAGACGAGGACCGCAGCCACGACCGTCAGCACGCCGAGGGCCAGGGTCAGCCAAGCGTTCCCCTGCACCGCAGCGAGGGCCTGACTGCCGGCGAAGGTGACCGCCACGACGGCCACGAGCTGCTTCAACAGACGCATGTTGATTCCTTCGAGAGGTCCGCGGCCGGAGCGCTGCGGCTAGGCAGAACGCTATGGATTCGCGGGCCGGGAAACGTCACCACACGGGGGACACTTGCGGGTAGCTCGCACGGGGGACAAGCGCCTGCTGACCTTCGCTGCCTCAGTCACCGGACTTGTCGCTCGCCTGCTGGCCCCGCTCGGTGCTGTCCGTCCGGGGCTTTCCGCCTCGACCGCGCTACCTGCCGATTTACGTGGTCATGGTCCACTGTGCACCTGGCGCGGATACCGGCCCCGGACAGGGCAAGTTTCGAGAAGTATGGCGTCGATCGCCGATGTGAAACTCATGGATCTCTTACGACCAGAAGGCAGAGTGATCATGAGTAGCGATTCGGTACTCCTGCTTTTTCCCATCATCGTGGGCATCGTCATGCTCGGGCTCGGACTCACCCTGACCCTTGAGGACTTCCGCCGGGTGGTGAAATACCCCAAGGCGATGGTGGTCTGCCTGGTCGCCCAGATGCTGATCCTGCCGGCTATCTGCCTGGGCCTGGTGGTCGCGTTCAACCTGCGCCCCGAGCTGGCGGTCGGCATGATGCTGCTCGCCGCCTCGCCCGGCGGCAGCACGGCCAGCCTCTACAGCCACCTGTTCAAGGGCGACCTGGCGCTCAACATCTCGCTGACCGCCGTGAACTCGGTGCTGGCGCTGTTCACGCTGCCGATCATCGTGAACCTGTCGGTGTCGGCCTTCGTCGGATCGGACAGCTCGCTCGGCCTCCAGTTCGACAAGGTGATCCAGGTGTTCGCCCTGGTCCTGATCCCGATCGCCATCGGCATGGTCATCCGCGCGAAGTTCACCGCCGCCGCGCAGCGCATGGAGCGCACCGTCAAGATCCTCTCCGTGGTGGCGCTGATCGTGATGATCTCCGGTGTGATCGCCGGCCTGGGCGCGGAGGTGTTCGACATCCTCGGGGAGATCATCCTCGCGGTGGTGGCGTTCAACCTGATCAGCATGGCGGTCGGCTACTTCGGCCCGCGCCTGCTCAAGGTCGGCGAGCGCGCGTCGATCGCCTCGGCGTTCGAGATCGGCCTGCACAACGCCAGCCTGGCCATCACCATCGGAATGAGCCCGACGCTGCTCGACAACTCCACGATGGCGATGCCGTCGGTGACGTACGGCTTCGTCATGTTCTTCACCGCCGCTGTCTTCGGCATCATCGTCTCCCGCCGCGTGCGGGCCACGACCCCGACCGGCGACCTGTCGGCGACCCCGAGCCGGGTGTGACCTCTGGCCCGCGCCGGATCCGGATCCCCGTTCGGCGCGGGCGCGGACTGTTACATCACTGTCCATCGATGCCCGGCATGCGCACGTGCGGTGTGCATCATCAGCGGAGCGGACGGAGGCAGATGAGCACTCCGGAAACTCGACGTGTTCGAGTCGACAATCCGACAGGAGGCGATGTGGGGGGCGGAACTGCTTTAGTTCCCTGCGGGTGGCTGGGCAGGGGAGTTGCCCTCCCTGAGTAGTCGGCCAGCACCGAACGAATCGGTCGGCAGCGGCCGAAAGCCAATCGCCGCCTACGAACAGGCCCGTCATCCCCGCCGGATGACGGGCCTGTTCGATTCGAGGTAGCCGTCATAATCACTTGTCCGGCGGCAACTGAGAGCAACTTGGTGTCCGAGGACGGGCGCAAGGATGCCGCCCGATAACTACTCTTTCCCGGAGAGGAGGACGGTTGCCCCCGTCCGACCACCCCTTCCATCTTTGGATGGCCACCGACCAAACACGGACCGTCGTTGCCCTCGCTCGACTGAAGGTCTCCCGAGCTCTCCTGCGGCACGAATGGGGAAGTGTCACGGACCTGAGGGCCGCCCCGGTGGCGCAGAGTTCACCCAACGTCGTGGGTGTCGTCGTGCTCGTGGTGCTGGTCGTGGTCGGGGCCCTCGGGCTTTGCGCCGCCGGTGCGCCTTTACTGGTGGTCTTCTTCTTGGCAGCGCTGGCTCTGGGCATCGGCCTGGCCGTGGCGCTGGCGAAGGCAGTTCCGGGTGAGGTGACTGCGCCGGACCTGGCGAAGTTCCCGGAGATCCATCAGACCCTCGACGCCCCGGAGGAGCGTAGGGACTTCTTCGACCTCATCGCGCTCGCGGAGCGCGCGGGCCGGACACTTCCCTCGCTTGAAAGCGTGATCGATCCGTCGGAGGGCGGGCAGTCGCTCGCCCAAGCGCTGTGGGAAGGCGCGGACCTTCTCGGCCGCCGCCAGCAGTTGCGTCCGCAGATGGCCACGTTGGGCCGCCAGTCCACGTCGGGCAGCCAGGCGGCAAGTCGGGTCGCGGAGTCCCTGGCAGAACAGAAGGCCAACTCGCAGCGCCTGTGGAACGAGACGAACCAAGCGTTCGCCAGGCTCCGGACCACCATCGAGCTCGCGGCCGTCGCGGGTGAAAACGCCGCTTACGACCAGCAGGCGGTCGGGGCGGCGCGGGAGTCGTACCAGGAACTGAGCAAGTTGTACGGCCAACGGTCCTAGCCGTACCGGCGACATCCACAGATGAAGGCGCCGCGCAGTCGGGGCTTGATGCGAACGCGCTGCCGACCGGTACGAGCTGACTGCGGCATTCTCGTTGCCGGAACCGGCGGCGTGGCCGGGGCACGGCACCAGGTCCGGCATCTGCTGAGCGCCGTGGGCCGCCTCTGCGCGGGCATTACCCGGCCGCCGAAATGTAGAACGCACTTCTGATCCACCTGGAACCGCTTGGAGGAAGAAACGATGGGGCGACCACTCACGCTCGCGGAGATCCTTGCCGTGCTGGACGATCCGCGCACTACGCGCGATCTCCAGCGCTACTTCGGTGCCGCAGGCCAACCGCCGTATACCGGTGCGTACTTCGAACGCCTCGGCGGTGGTGGCGATCGTGTCGACCTGGCGAACGTGATCACGGCCGACGACCTGGTGGCGATTGAGCTGCTGAGCGTGCGCATTCCCGCGCAGACGGCGCTGGATCTTCTGCAGGGGGAGCATGGTCAGCAACTCTCGGCAGAACTGGCCGCAATCCCGTGCGACGTCGACCTGGGTGACGAGGAAGCGCTGCCGCTGATCGTGCCGGGTGGCCACGCGGACATCGCCTGGCGTTCGCTGAAGGGTTTGACGGGTATCGAGTGGGTCATCGCCAGCAAGCTGCTCGCCCGGAAGCGGCCCGCGCTCGTGCCCGTCTACGACGGCGTCGTCTCCTGCGCGTTCGGCACCGGCACCAAATTCTGGCAGTGGCTGCACGCGTTGCTCGGTGCGGACGGCGGCGTTCTCCGGCAGCGACTCGACGAGTACCAGGCCAAGGCCGGCCTGCCGGCACAGGTCAGCAGGCTTCGGATACTCGATGTGGTGTTCTGGATGCGCCATGAGGGCGAGCATCTGAAGAATGGCTGCCCGGGCCTGCGCTGACCCGTACCTGCAACGGCAGCGCGCCCGGCGAGGCCCGCCGGACGCGCTGCCGATTGTGGTACGGCCCCATCGGCTACCGCTTGGCGGCCGACCCCTTGGCGGCGGCGACGGGGTAGCGGGTGGCGACTTCGTCCAACTTTGTCAGCGCCGCTTCCAGCAGGTCGATACCGAGCACGTCGGCTAGGCGGATGAGGTAGATCGTCACGTCGCCGATCTCCGCCTTGACCCGGGCACCGGCCTCGGGATCGTCCATCACGGTGGCGGCCTGTTCGGGCGTCAGCCACTGGAACTCGGCCAGCAGTTCACCGACCTCGCCGGCGAGGGCCATCGCGAGGTTCTTCGGCGTGTGGAACTGCTGCCAGTCCCGCTCCTCGGCGAACGCTCGCACCCTGGCAGTCAGCTCGTCCACTGCATCCTCTACATCGTGGCGGTGTCGCACTCGTGATCACGGTACCAATCGGGCGTCGTCACAGGGTAACGACGGCGTCCTCGGCAAAGGTGAACAGGCCGGCGTCGAAGGTGACGGTCTTGAGCTTCGTGCCCTTCGGGAGGTCGAAGAAGACGTTCGCCCGCATCGAGTTGCCCGGGTTGATCTCGTCGAGGAAGCCCTTGGCGTCGTCGTTCCCGTAGATGGCGGCCTCCCCGTCGGCGTCGAACGTCCGTCCGGCGGCATCTTCGGCGGTGACCGTGCCGTCGGCGTGGAACAGGTGGGCCGACTTCGTCACGTTCTTCACCGTGATGTTCACCCGGCAGAAGCTGCCCTGGGCCTTGTGGTTCAGGAACGAGTCGCCGACCTGCGAGATGCCGCACTTGACGCCGTTGACGGTGAACTCGAAGTCGCCCCCTCGTACCTTGTCCCCGACCCCGTACGACTTGGGGCCGGCGGGCGACGGCGGTGTGGACTTCTTTGGGGCAGCGCTGGTCTTGGTGGCCGCAGACGGGGGGCGAGTGGTGCCCGGCCCGCCCCGGTGCGACGATCATGATCGTCCCCGAACGTGGCGAGGAGAGCGCGATGATCAGTGACGCCGAGCTGGACGACTGCCGGCGGGTCGCCGAGGACGCGGCGCGCCTCGGCGGGCAAGAGCTGCTGCTGCGCTTCGGCGACCACGGCCGGGTCGACTACAAGACGGCGCCCACCGACCCGGTGAGCGACGCGGACCGGGCCAGCGAGGCGCGGATCGTCGAGCTGCTGCGTGCCCGCCGGCCCGACGACGGCATCATGGCCGAGGAGGGCAGCGGCCACGTCGGTGGCTCCGGGCTGCGCTGGGTGCTGGACCCGCTGGACGGCACCGTCAACTACGTGTCCGGGATACCGTTCTGGTGCGTCAGCGTGGCCTGCGAGGAGGAGACGGCCGACGGCTGGCAGCCGGTCGTCGGGGTGATCCTCGACCCGGTGCACGACGAGCTGTTCCACGCCGTCCGGGGCCGGGGCGCGTACCTGGGCGACACCCCGCTGGCCCGGCCCGCCGGCACCGCCCTCGACGAGGTCATCCTCGCCAGCGGGTACGCGTACGACGTCGCCCACCGCAGGGTGCAGGCGGCCGTCGTGGCCGACCTCGCCGGTGACGTACGCGGAGTGCGGATGCTCGGCTCCACCGCGCTGGCCCTGTGCTGGGTGGCCGCCGGGCGCTGCGACGCGTACGTCGAGGATCGCGCCTTCCGCTGGGACTGGGCCGCCGGCCTGGTGATCGCCACCGAGGCCGGCGCGGCCGTCGAGGTGGACGGCAGCCGGGTGCTCGCCGCGCCGCCGGAGCTGATCGACGATCTCCGGCCCCGGGTCGCCGCGCTGGGCTGACCGCCGAAACAGTGCGACGAGCCGCCCGGCGTGGGGGTTGCGCCGGGCGGCTCGCCAGTCGGGGAAGGCTCAGAGGAAGAGGGTGTTCGGGCCCAGGCCGCAGACGACCCGGCCGTACAGCTCGGTGTTGGTGTCGGGGTTGATGAGCCCGTGCAGGCTCATCGCGTTGATGTCCCGGGCGATCCGCTGGATCGGCACGTCACGGTAGATGGACGAGCCGCCGCTGGCGGAGGCGAAGATGTCCACCGCCTCCTTGGCCAGCCGGGTGGCCCAGCCGTGGTCGGCGCGGACCCGGGCCCGCTCCTCCAGCGTCCACTCCGCGCCGCTGGCCGCCTTGCTGTCGACCAGGTCGGCGGCGTGGTACGCGTGGAACTCGGCCTGGTCGATCTTCATGAGCGCGGTGCCGATCTTCAGGTGGGTGACCGGCGCCTCGCTCTGGTTCTCGTAGTCGGTGTAGGTGATCCCCCGGCCGGGGAGCCGGTCGAGGAACTCGTCTCGCGCGGACTTGGCCACGCCGACCGCCGCGCCCACGCCGGACGCCGCCGCGTTCAGCGCGGCCGGGGTGCGCCAGACGGGGGAGTCGGCGTTTCCCTGCGACAGGCCCTGCGGGATCATGGCCGCGCTCATCGGGATGATGTGGCTGCTCGGCACGAACACGTCGCGGGCCACCGTGGTGACGCTGCCGGTGGCGGTCAGGCCGGTGGTGTACCAGTCGTCGACGATCTCCAGGCTACCGATCGGGATCAGCGCCATGATCGGCTCCGGCTCGGCATCCGGGCGCAGCAGGACCGCGGCGATCTCCTGCCACTGCGCGTGGTGCGCCCCGCTGATGAAGTGCCAGCTGCCGTTGACGACGACGCCCCCGTCGGTGGGGACGGCCGTGCCGCCGACGCTGTTGGTGCCGCACACCCGGGCGTTGGGTGTGGCGAACACCTCGTCCTGGGCCTCGTCGGGGAACAGACCGGCGAGCCAGGTGGGTATCCACAGCACGGAGGTGACCCAGGCGGTGCTGGCGTCGCCCCGGCCCAACTCGGTGGCGACCGCCACGAGCGTGCGGGTGTCCACCTCGTACCCGCCGTAGCGGCGGGGCGTGCGGAGCTTGAACAGCCCGGCCTCCTCGATCGCGGCCACCGTCTCGTCGTGGAGGCGACGGTTCTCCTCCTGCCACGCCGCGTGTTTGCGGATCAGCGGGACGAGATCCGCGGCGCGCTGGACGAGCTCCTCGCGGCTGGGTGCTTCGGTGATCGTGGGCACATGTCCTCCTCAACGGGCGACCGGATCGATCGGAATCCTGTCTGCCAAGCGCCATCGACGCTGTCACATCCCGACTGCCGCGGCCTCTTCCGGATTGCTCGTTGCCGGTGCGGGTTCGGCCGGTGAAAAAGGCACGAGCGGAGAAGGCGGCCCCTCCGTGGCCGTGTCAGGGTCGCAGGTGTCGCCCGGTCTTCGTGTGGGCCGGCGGCGACCGTCGAGGGAGGAACGATGAGTTTTCCGCAGATCGTCTCGCGTGAGGAATGGACCACTGCCCGGGAAAGGCTGCTGGAGGAGGAGAAGGCGCTGACCCGCGCCCGCGACCAGCTCAGCGCCGCGCGCCGGGCCATGCCCGTGGTGCCGGTGGAGAAGGAGTACGTGTTCGCCTCGCCCACCGGTGAGGTGACGCTGCTCGAACTGTTCCAGGGGCGCCGCCAGCTGCTCGTCCGGCACTTCATGTTCGCCCCGAACGCGGAGGAGGGCTGCGTCGGCTGCTCGATGCAGGCCGACAACGTCGGGGACCTGTCGCACATGCACGCTCGAGACACCTCGTTCGTGATGATCGCCCGGGCCCCGCTGGAGAAGATCGAGCAGTTCAAGGCCCGGATGGGCTGGGCACACATCCCGTGGGTGTCCTCGTACGGCAGCGACTTCAACTACGACTTCAACGTCACTATGGAGAAGGGCGAGCTGCCGGCGGTCAGCTCCTTCATCCGCGAGGGCGAGAAGATCTTCCACGCCAGCTCGGTGTTCGACCGGGGCGGCGAGGTGTTCATCAACACCTACAACTACCTCGACGTCACCCCGCTGGGCCGGCAGGAGGAGGAGCTGGCGCACCCGTGGGACTGGTGGCGGCACCACGACCGCTACGACGCCGAGCAGGCCGCCAACCCGGGCGAGAACTGGTGGACCGGGCTGAACAAGTTCCAGGTGCGCCACGAGAGCCCGGCCGATCAGCAGCCGACGGAGACCGCGGCGCAGTGACGGCGGCGCGGTGGGGTGCGGCGGCACCTTACCGTCCGCGGCGGCCGGTTCCCGGCCGGCGGCTTCGGCCGTCGCCGGGAGCCGGCCGCCGTCGCGCGTGAGGCAGGACGCCCGGCCCTGGCCGCCGCGACGGCGCGACGCCTGGGGCCCTGCGTCGTTCGGATAGTGATCGTTTCAGCCGTGCGTCGTTCGGGTCGCGGTCCGTTCGGGTCGCGCCGGGGCGGCGCGCGGGATCAGGAGGGGACGGCGACGCTGTGCCGCTGGGCCGGCACCGGGGTCGCGGCGCGCCGGGGGACACCGCCGAGCATCCGCAGCGCCGCCGCCGACGGCGAGCCGGCCTCGACGGTGAAGGTCACCAGCATCAGGTTCGGGGCCTCCTCCAGCCGCAGCGTGTGCTGGTTGACCGTCAGCGCGCCGACCACCGGGTGGGCCATGTCGTAGGTCATCGTCTCGCAGGTGCTGACCGGGTGCTCGGCCCACATCCCGGCGAACTCCGGGCTGCGCGACAGCAGCTCCTCGACCAGCCCGACGACCCGGCGGTCGTCGCGGTAGCGGCCCACGGCCATCCGCAGGTACGCCACCACGGAGCGGGCCTTGCCCGGCCAGTCGGCGTACAACTCGCGCATCCGGGGGTCGAGGAAGACCGACCGGCTCATGTTGGGCGCCTCGTCGAGGTGCCAGGCGAGCAGGGCGTGGCCCAGCGGGTTCCAGGTGTGCACGTCCGTCGCGGCGCTGAGCACCATCGCCGGCACGTCGGGCATCATCGCGAGCATCTGGCGCAGGGCCGGCGGCGCGGAGCTGGCCCGGACCGCCCGCTCGGGCGCCGTCCGGCCGGGGCGGGCCAGCGTGAACAGGTGCGCCCGCTCGTTGCCGCCGAGCTGCAACGCCCGGGCGACCGCGTCGAGCACCTCGTCGGACACGTTGTGCGCCTGGCCCTGCTCCAGCCGGGTGTAATAGGAGACGCTGACCCCGGCGAGCTGGGCCAGCTCCTCGCGGCGCAGCCCGGACACCCGCCGGCGCTCGCCGTAGCGCGCCAGGCCGGCGTCCTGCGGCCGGATGACACCGCGTCGCGATCGGAGGAACTCGCCCAGCGGATTCATGCGACTCAGTATGACGGACCAGCATGACACTGTCAGTGGTACCCGCCGTGGAAGTACCAACGGTTTCCGGCCGGACGGGGAGGGGAATCCGCCGCGCCCGGCCGGGGCCAGCCGTCCGGACCGGTCAGGCCGTCTCGGCCAGGAAGCGCATGATGTGGTCGTTGGTGATGTCCGGCTGCTCGGTGAGCGGGACATGCCGCGAGTCGGGGACCAGCGCGCCGACCGAGCCCTTCGGCAGCGCCTCGACGATCCGGGCGAGCTTCTCCTCGTTCATCCCGAAGGCGACGTCCTGGACGCCGAAGATGTTCAGCGTCGGCTGGCTCGGCAGAGCCCCCCACAGCGCGGCCTGCTCGGCGGCCCACTCGGGGCCGCCGAACGTCGCGGCGGGGAAGTTGGTGCGGTACATGCCGAGTGCGGCGTTCAGGTTCTCCGGGGTGCCGAGGGCGGCCCGGATGTCGGCCAGGTCCTGGGTGACGTCGTAGCCGTCCCTTGAGTACTTGTGCAACATGAACTCCAGGAAGGCAAGGTCGTTGGCGGCGACCAGCTCGTTGGCGGCGGCCATCTGGAAGAACCAGAAGTGGGCCTGGATGTTGATGCCCCGGGGGTCGAGCAGGTACTCGCCGAAGAACTGGAACGGCGGCACGTCGCAGGCGACCAGCCGCGACCACCGCTGCGGTTCCTGCACCGCTGCGGCCCAGCAGCTGGCCGCCCCGAAGTCGTGCCCGATCAGCACGGCCCGCTCGTCCCCACCCAGGACCTGGTGCAGGGCGTTGACGTCGGCCGCCATGTCGCGGAGGTGTTCGCCGCCGGGCGGCGGGACCGAGCTGGGGGCGAAGCCGCGGGTCCACGGGGCCACGGCCCGGTAGCCGGCGTCGGCCAGCACCGGCATCAGGTGCCGGAACGAGTTGGGAGTGAACGGGAAGCCGTGCACCAGCAGGGCCAACGGCCCCTCGCCCAGCTCACGGTATGCGATGTCGACACCGTTGACGGTGACCTGTGATTGACGCATGGGGTGCCTCCTCGGCGGGCATGGATTGATCCAAGACTGGCCGAGCCGAGGGTGCCCCGCTTCTCCGTGCGTGCTGCCCGTACCACGACTCGACGCCCCTCGTGCGGCATCGACCGGGATGTCCCCCGATCCGGTGAAAGACCGGGTGGTCGCGTCTGTCCCGGTCTTCCCGTCGTTGTAATGCGCGGACCTTGGGAGGGGGACCGTGGAGTACGCACTGGTGATCTTTCACGACGAGACCGGCGAGTTGAGCCCGGCGGAGATCGACGAACATCCCCGACACCGGGCCTGGCTGGACGAGGTGCGCCGGCGGGGGGCGTTCGCGGGCGGGCAGCGGCTGCGCCCCGGCCGCGTCGGCCGGACCGTTCGCACCCGGGCCGAGGGCACGCTGGTCACCGACGGGCCGTTCGTCGAGGCCCGGGAGCAGGTGGGCGGGTTCGTCCTGTTGAACTGCGTGGACCTCGACGAGGCCACCGAGCTCGCCGCCCTGCACCCGTTCGCCGAGCTGGGTGCCATCGAGGTGAGGCCGGTCTGGACCTGGTGACCTTCACCGTCGACGCCGCCGTGGCCGGCGCGTTCCGCCGGGAGTACCACCAACTCGTCGGCGGCCTCGTCGACCTCACCCGGGACCGGAGCCTGGCCGAGGACTGCGTGCAGGAGGCGTTCGCCGCCGCGCTGGAGCGCTGGCGGTGCGAGGGCGTGCCGCGCCGGCCCGGGGCGTGGCTGACCACCGTGGCGCGCAACCGGGCCATCGACCGGCTGCGCCACGAGACCGTACGCGCCGCCCGGCTGCGCGAGGCGGCGGCCGTCCTCCCGGCGTACGACGAGCTGCCGCCGGTGCCGTTCCTGATCCGGGACGTCCAGCTACGCCTGATCTTCACCTGCTGCCATCCCGCGCTGTCGTTGCCGTCGCAGGTCGCGCTGACCCTGCGTACCGTCGTGGGGCTCGGCCCGGCGGAGATCGCCCGCGCCCTGCTGGTCCCGCCGGGAACCCTGGCCCAGCGGCTGGTGCGGGCCCGGCGCAGCGTCCGCGAGGCCGGCCTGCGCTGCGAGCTGCCACCGGCCGCCGAGCTGCCCGGGCGGGCCACGGCGGTGCGCGCGGTGCTGTACCTGCTGTTCACCGAGGGGTACGCGGCCACGGCCGGCGCGGACCTGGTGCGGCGCGCATTGTGCGCGGAGGCGGTCCGGTTGGCCCGGCTGCTGGCCCGGCTGCTGCCCGACGACCCGGAGACGATCGGCCTGCTCGCGCTGCTGCTGTTGCACGAGGCCCGGCGCGATGCCCGGACCGACGCCCACGGCGACCTGGTGCCGCTGGAACGGCAGGACCGCCGGCGGTGGGACCGGGGCCGGGTGGCCGAGGGGGTGGGCCTGCTGGACCGGGCCCTGCGCCGCGGCCGACCCGGCCCGTACCAGATCCAGGCGGCGATCGTGGCCTGCCACGCCACCGCCCCGGACGCCGCACGCACCGACTGGGCTCAGATCGCCGGGCTCTACGCTGAGCTGGCGGAGCTGGCGCCGTCGGCCGTGGTCCAGCTCAACCGGGCGGTGGCGGTCGGGATGGCGCACGGCCCGCAGCGGGGCCTGGCGCTGTTGGAGCAGGTGGAGCGCTCGGGCGAGCTGGCCGGGAACCATCTCGTCCCGGCCGTCCGCGCGGATCTGTTGCGCCGGCTGGACCGGCGCGGCGAGGCGGCCGGGGCGTATCGGCGGGCGCTCGACCTGGCCGGCAACGACGCCGAGCGCCGGTACCTGCGGGGGCGGTTGGCGGAGGTGACCGGCCCGCTCCGGGACCAAGCAAAATAAAGCGTCAGAAAATGTATATTTCCCCAAGAGCTGCCCGTCGGTCTGACGAACCCGGTCCGGCACCGCCGGCCCGGCCCACGACGAGGGGATTCAGACATGTTGCTGGAGAGCAGGACCGCGATCGTCTACGGCGCTGCGGGCGCGCTGGGCGGCGCGGTGTCGCGCGCCTTCGCCCGCGAGGGCGCCACCGTCTACCTGGCCGGCCGCCACCTCGACCGGGTCGAGATGGTCGCCAAGGAGATCACCGCCGAGGGCGGCCGGGCGTACGCTCACCAGGTCGACGCGCTCGA
Source organism: Micromonospora sp. CA-111912 (assembly GCF_050948415.1). Taxonomy (NCBI): domain Bacteria; kingdom Bacillati; phylum Actinomycetota; class Actinomycetes; order Micromonosporales; family Micromonosporaceae; genus Micromonospora; species Micromonospora sp. CA-111912. The sequence continues at coordinate 3,708,690 of NZ_CP192007.1, read as the reverse complement.
CCAGGAGTCGGTCGACGAGCACGCGGCGCTGGTCGTCGGGCAGGCCGGGAGCATCGACGTCTCGTTCAACGCCGTCGGCCTGGACCACGTGCAGGGCGTCCCGCTGCGCGAGCTGGACCTGGACGACTTCCTGATGCCGATGAACACCTTCGTCCGCACCCAGTTCCTCACCTCCACGGCGGCGGCGCGGCGGATGGTCGAGCAGCGCTCCGGGTCCATCGTCATCCTGTCCACGTCGGCGGCCCGGGCGCCGATGCCCTCGGGCGGGTTCGGCGTGGCCTGCGCCGGCATCGAGTCGCTCTCCCGGGAGCTGGCCGGGGAGGTGGGCCAGTTCGGGGTGCGGGTGGTCTGCCTGCGGCCCGACGCCATCCCGGAGAGCGTGCAGCACGGCTCGTACGTCCGCGACACGTGGCGGCGCGCGGCCGAGGCGAACGGGGCGACGCTGGAGGACATGCTGGCCGCCAAGCCCGGCATGCCCGACCCGCTGCTGGGTCGGGCGGTGACCCTGGCCGATGTCGCCGGCACCGCGGTGTACCTCGCCTCGGACCTGTCCAGCGGGCTCACCGGATCGATCACCACCGTCGGGTGTGGAGTCCTCGTCGACTGACCGACTGACGGACGGCCGCCCGGGTGCGAGGTCGCACCCGGGCGGCCGTGTCTCCTCGCCATGTGAGAAATAGAGCAAGCTCGAAGAGGGCCGGGGCGGGGTAGCGTTGGACGGGCCCCCACGGCGGGTGCTCAGGGTGCCACTGCCAGTGGTACGCACGGCAGGGAGATGGGTACCCCGACCGTGGCTACCTAATGTTTGTAATCATGGCGGAGAATCAGAGCACGTCGGAGCAGCTCAGCTCCGCGCAAAAACTTGCCCTATTCGTATTGCTCGGCGCGCAGTTCATGTTGTCGGTCGACTTCTCCATCCTCAACGTGGCCCTGCCGCGGATGGGTGAGGGCGTCGGGCTCAGCCTGGCCGACCTTCCCTGGGTCGCCAGCGCGTACGCGCTGCCCGCGGCCGGCTTCACGCTCCTGTTCGGCCGGATCGCCGACCTGTTCGGCCGGCGGCGGCTGTTCCTGACCGGCATCGCGCTGCTCACCGTGGCCTCGCTGCTCGGCGGCTTCGCGACCAACGCCACGATGCTGCTGAGCGCCCGGGTGCTGCAGGGCTTCGCCAACGCGATCGCCATCCCGGCCGCGATGGCGCTGCTGATCACGACCGTGTCCGACGAGCGGGCCCGCGCCCGGGTGCTCGGCCTCAACGGCGCGCTGCTCTCCGGTGGCTTCACCGTCGGCGCCCTGGTCGGTGGCAGCCTGGTCAGTGCCCTGGACTGGCGCTGGGCGTTCTGGATCAACGTGCCGGTGGCGGTCGCCATCATGGTGCTGACCCCGCTGGTGATCAAGGAGAGCGTCCGTCCGGCCGGCGTCAAGCTGGACGTGCCGGGCGCCGTCACGGTCACCGCCGGCCTGCTCGCCCTGGTGTACGGCGTGAGCATGCAGAACTGGATCGCGCTCGCCGTCGGCGCGGTGTTCATCGCCGCCTTCTGGTTCGTCGAGCTGAAGGCCAAGGCGCCCCTGGTGTCGCTGACCCTGCTCAACCGGCCGAACATCAAGTGGGGCAACTTCGGCGGCATGGTCGCCTTCGTGATGGCCAGCGGCATCAACTTCGGCCTCACCCTCTACATGCAGGACGTGCTCAAGATGGAGCCGTTCACCACCGGCCTGGTGTTCGGCGTGCCGGGCCTGGTGGCCGTCATCGCCGGCGTCATCGCCGGGCGCATGATCGGCCGCTACGGCTACCGCAACGTGCTCGCCGTGGGCCTGCTGGTGCAGGGGCTTACCACCGTCCCGCTGCTGCTGATCGGCACCTCGACCACCCCGAGCCTCCTGCTGATCGTCCCGTCGCTGTTCCTGATGTACTTCGGGCACGTCACGGCCGTCGTCGCCTACACGGTGACCGCCACCTCCGGGCTGGACGACTCGCAGCAGGGCCTGGCGACCGGCCTGGCCACCCTGGCCCAGCAGATCGCGGTCACCATCGGGATTCCGATCTTCGGGGCGATCGTCGCCGCCCGCACCGACGTGCTCGACGGCGTCCACCTCGCCATGCAGGTGCAGATCGTCGTGATCCTGGTGGCCGTGGCGCTGATCTGGTTCGGCCTGCGCGACCGGGGCACCACCGCCGGGCCGTCGGCCACCGGGCGGCAGGAGCCGGAGCTGACCCCCGAGGCGCAGCAGCCCGCGCCGGTGCCGGTGCCGCGCACCGTCAGCGAGAACCCGGTCTAGAGCCGGTCCCAGGGTCCGCCGTGGCGGCTGATCCACCTCCCTCGGCCGGGTGCCGACACCGTTGAACGGCGAGGCCCCCGGCGGATGGTTCATCAATGATGACCGTCCGCCGGGGGCCTCGCCGTTGTCGCCGTGACTGTGAGGGCGGGGATTCGTTCGGGTAGGCACGCTCAGAGAAGGAGCGCCCTCCACGCCTCGCCAAACTTGGTCAGTATGGACATGCCACCCGGAGGCGCGGGAGATCGGACCACGGCAAAGGGTGTGCACCGTGACGGAGTGGGCGTGGTCTCCGCCGTCGTCGCTCCGCTCGTACGGAAGGGGCACCCATGGACTATCCGGAGATAGCGCGCCTGGTGAACACCGACCCGGTGGTGCGGATCCTGTTGGAGGCGCCGATCCTGATGCGGCTCGGGTACGTGGGGCTGGACGGCCATCCACGCTCGATCCCGGTCGCCTACGTGTGGAACGGCAGGGCCTTCGTCTTCGCCAGCCCGACCACGGCGTACAAGGTCAGGGCGATCGCGGCGAATCCGCAGGTGTCCTTCACCGTGGACACCATGGCGGCTGAGCCCCGCGCGAAGGTCGCAGCGGCGCTCGGTGCGCCGGTCGCCGACTACACGCCGCTGATGATGCTGGTCCGTGGCACGGCCTCGATCGAGGTCGAGCAGGGGCTGCCCCAGGTGCACATCGACGCGTCCCGCCGGATGATCGGTGAGCACAACGTGCCGGAGTGGGAGCGCAGCAAGCGCGAGCACACCAGAGAGATGGCCCTGGTCACGATCGTGCCGACGCACGTGACCGTGTGCGACTTCATCACCCGGTTCCCGCCGCCGGCTGAGGTCAACGCCCCCGCCCACGGGGCGTCCCCAAATCCGGTGCACTGACCCGGCCGCGCACTGGTCCAGCGGTGCACCGGCCCGGCCGCGCACCGACCCGGGCGGGGGCGGTACACCCGCCCGCTCCGGCCCGCTGAGGACTCTGTGTGCCGCACTTGCGCCTCCGCGGGCCGTCCGCCACCCGGCGGGCGGCCCGTTCGGCGCCCGGCCGTCGACGTCGCGTGCGCCGGCAGCAGGACCGGGCACGCGCGGGTTCGTGCCTGCGGTGGCTGCGGTGCGGGGTCCGTCTCCGGGAGCGGCGCTCAGGCCCTGCCCCCGCCGGGGCAGGGCAGCACGACGGGCGCCCCGCGGGACTCACACCGCGGGACGCCCGTGTCCGGTACGACCGGTCAGGACTGCCTGAGCCAGTCGGCGAGGCGCTCACCGATCATGATCGAGGTGAGGTTGGTGTTGCAGTTGACGATCGACGGCATGACGGAGGCGTCGCAGACGTACAGGCCCTCGATGCCGTGCACCCGCAGCTGCTCGTCGACCACCGCGCCCTCGTCGCCGGTCGCGCCCATCCGGGCGGTGCCGACGGGGTGGTAGCCGCTGTCCAGGCTGAGCCGGACGTAGTGACGCATCAGCTCGTCGTCCTCGGCCATCTCCTCGCCGAGCACGACGAACCGCTGGCCCTTGTCCTGGATGCCCGCCGTCTGCATGAACTGCCAGCACTGGCGCACGGCGGCGATGAGGGTCTGGATGTCGTTCTCGGTGTCGAGGAAGTTGAGCACGACGTCCGGCGGCGCGGTGGGGTCGGCCGAGGTGAGGGTGAGCCGCCCCCGGGACTCCGGCCGCTGGTGCACGACCATCACCCCGAAGATCGTCTTCGCCGCGGCCAGCATCTGCAGCTCGGGGAAGAGCGCCAGGTCGAAGTGATTGATCATGTAGTACTGGAGGTCGTTGAACTCCGTGGACCCCGGTGCGGTGGTGCGCAGCAGCATCTGGAGGAATGCGTCGTCGGTGTTGAACGTGCCCGGCTCGGGCACCATGAACGCGCCGGTGCGCGGGTGGTCGATCAGGTCGGCGCCCACCCCGGGGCGGTCCAGCAGCACGTCGATGCCCAGCCGCCGCAGGTCGCCGCCGGGCCCGATGCCCGAACGCATGAGGATGGCCGGGGAGTTGACCGCGCCAGCGGACAGCACGACGGTGCCGGCCTCGATCACCTCGACGCCGCCGCCGGGCTTGGCCACCTCGACGCCGCGCGCCCGGTTGCCGGCGAACAGCACCCGGTTGACCTGGACCCCGGACCGGATCTCCAGGTTCTCCCGGCCGCGGGCCTCGGCCAGGTACCCCATCGCCGTGGAGAACCGGTTGCTGCCGCGACGGTTCGACGGCATCGGGCCGACGCCGCTGGCCTCCGGGTGGTTGTGGTCCTCGATGGCGGGGAAGCCAGCCTTCAGGCAGGCGTCCTGGAACTCCTGCTGCACCGGGGTCAGCTCGTCGCCCGTGAACCGCCGGATCGGGATGGGGCCGCCCTTGCCGTGGTACTCGTTGTCGAAGTCCAGGTCGTCCTCGAGCCGCTTGTAGAACGGCAGCACCTCGTCCCAGGCCCAGGCCGGGTTGCCCATCTCGGCCCACTCGTTGAAGTTCACCGGATTGCCGCGCAGCGCGATGGTCGCGCCGACCGCGGAGGACCCGCCGGTGACCTTCCCGCGCGGGTAGATGATCCGCCGCCGGTCGGTGATCTCGGCCTTGAAGTGCCAGTCGTGGATGTCCATCGACATCGCGCTGCCGTTGAGCAGGTCGGGTGGCGTGTCGGCGACCGTGGCGAAGTCGGGGCCTGCCTCCAGCAGCAGGACCTTGCGGTGGGGATCCTCGCTCAGCCGGGCGGCCAGCGCTGCTCCGGCGGAGCCGGACCCGACCACGAGATAATCGATTCCGTGCATCATCGGCGTCCTTCGGTACGTGGAGGGTTGGCGATCCTGTCGGACTGAACCCACAGGAGTGGATGCGCTTCCATTGCGGACGTGCTCGGGACCCGCCACGAGCATCACACCGGGCTCCGCCCGTCGCTTCTCCGCCGTTGCTCACCGGCCCCGGGCGTTCCTGGAGCGCCTTCCATGAGGAGGCCTGCCGCCGTGCCGTCCGGGCCGGCGGTGCGGGCGGCTCAGGTGCGCGGGGAGCGCCGCCGCCGGGCCCGGGCGAGGGAGCCGGCCGTCGTCTCGTACTCGTCGCCGGCGCCGACCATCAGCGAGCGCAGTTGCGCCTCGAAGCACACGTCGGCGTCGTACGGGTCGATCAGGTAGCCGCCGAGTTCGAGGCTGACCAGCCCGTGCAGGGCGATCCACATGTTCTGCGCGACCAGCAATGGGTCGCCGGCGCGGAACCGGCCCTGCTCGGTGGCCCGGGCCACCGCGTCGACCAGCGGCTGGAGGGTGTACTTGCCGTGCTGCCGGTCGCCATCGGCGAGGGCGAACCCGCCGAGCGCCGCGCTGCCGAACATGACCTGGTAGAGCTGCGGGTGGTCGAGCGAGTTGGCCCGGTACGCGTACCCGAGGGCCATCACGTCGGCGACCGCGTCGGGGGTGGCCCGCACCGTGGACATCCGCCGGTGCAGCCGTGCGAAGCCCTCGTGCACCATCGCCCGGACCAGGTTGTCCATGCCGCCGAAGTGCGTGTACACGGCCGTGGTCGAGGCGCCCACCGCAGCGGCGAGGCGGCGCGTGGTAAGGCCGGCGGTGCCCTCCTCGGCCAGCAGCCGGGCTGCGGCCTCCAGCAGGGTGGTCGCCAACTGCGGGTCGATCCGGCGCGGACTCACATTGACATGATCTCACGCCCGGCGTACGTTCGTTGAAGTAACGCTGTTACGTAACTGCGATACACCAAAAGATCGCGTGAGCTCGTGGAGGTCCCAATGAGCGTCGTCGCCCTCGCCCCCCAGACCCTGCCCCAGCACGACAGCCGGCGCCCCGTCGCCGCCGAGGCGACCGAGCTCGACCTGGCGGTCACCGGCCGGCTGCCCGCCGAGTTGAACGGCTGCTTCGTCCGGATCGGGCCGAACCCGATGGGCGGCGACCGGCCCGGCCACGCCCTGGTCGGCGACGGGATGGCGCACGGGGTGCGCCTGCGCGAGGGCCGCGCGCTGTGGTACCGCAACCGGTGGATCCGCACCGACCGCACCACCCGCGCCCTGGGCGAGCTCGCCCTGCCCGGCCCACGGCACGGGCTGTCCGACAACGCCAACGCCAACATCATCCGGCACGGCGGGCGCACCCTGGCCCTCGGCGAGGCGGGGGTGCTGCCCGTCGAGCTCGACGACGAGCTGGACTCCGTGGCCCGGATCGACTTCGACGCCACCCTGCCGCACGGCTTCGCCGCGCACGCCGAGTGCGACCCGGTCACCGGAGAGCTGTTCGCCGTCGCCTACTACCACGAGCTGCCGTACGTCGAGCACCTCGTGCTGACCCCCGAGGGGCGGGTGCGCCGCAGCGAGCGGATCGAGGTGTCCGGCCCGCCGCTGATGCACTCGCTGGCGCTGACCGACCGGCACTCGGTGCTGTTCGACCTGCCGGTCACCTTCAACCCGGCGCTGGCCCGGGCGGGCTCGCGCTTCCCGTACGCGTGGTCGCCGCAGCGGCCGGCCCGGCTCGGGCTGCTCCCGCGTGAGGGGCGCGGCGCCGACGTGCGCTGGTTCGACGTCGACCCCTGCTACGTCTTCCACCCCGTCAACGCCTACGAGGTCGACGACCGGTGCGTGGTCGACGTGGTGCGCTACGACCGGGTCTTCGACCGCGACCTGCACGCCCCGGGCGAGTCCGCCCCGACGCTGTGGCGGTGGACGCTGGACCTGACCCGCGGCACCGTCGGCGCCGAGCAGCTCGACGACATCCCGCAGGAGTTCCCCCGCATCGACGACCGCCGCAAGACGATGCCGCACCGGTACGCCTACACCGTGGCCATGCAGTCCGGGGCCGGGGTGCTGGGCGGCTCGGCGCTGCTGCGCCACGACATGGTGCGCCGCGAGGTCGCGGTGCACGACTTCGGGCCGTACCGCGAGGCGGGTGAGGCAGTGTTCGTCCCGCGGGGGCCGCTGTCCGCCGAGGACGACGGCTGGCTGCTGACCTACGTCTACGACGGTCGGACCGACCGCAGCGACCTCGTCGTGCTCGACGCGGGCGACTTCGCCGGCCCGCCGGTCGCCGTCGTGCACCTGCCGGGCCGGGTGCCCAGCGGGTTCCACGCCAACTGGCTCGTGTCCTGAGCTGTCACCCGGGTGGCGCCGGGAAGAGGCAGATTGCCGACAGCAACTGGGCAATTTGAAGGAACCGTGGAACAGGACGGGCGGTTAGCTTCGCGGCAAGCCGCTGTCCCCGTTCCCACAGGTCGTACCGCGGACTCCCTCGCGTTCTGACGGAAGGTGCCTGAAGATGACCCAACCCCTTACCGCGGCTCCGTCGTCCGGGCTGCTCGCTCGGCTCAACGGGGCCCATCACAAGGCGGCCCTGAACGGCTTCCTCATCATCGTTCTGGCGCACTGGGCCGAGCACCTGGTCCAGGCGTACCAGATCTGGGTGCTCGGCACGCCGCGGCCGCAGGCGCGCGGCGTGCTGGGCCAGTTCTATCCCTGGCTGGTCTCCTCCGAGTGGCTGCACTACGGCTACGCCATCGTGATGCTGGTCTTCCTCTTCGCGCTGCGCCGCGGCTTCGTCGGCCGCGCCCACACCTGGTGGGTGGTGGCGCTGGCCATCCAGTTCTGGCACCACATCGAGCACTTCATGCTGCTGTGGCAGGTGCAGAGCGGCACCATGTTCTTCGGCCAGAAGGTGCCGACCAGCATCCTTCAGTTGGTGCTGCCGCGGGTCGAGCTGCACCTGTTCTACAACTCGATCGTGTTCATCCCGATGGTGATCGCGATGTACCTGCACCTGCGGCCGAACCGGCGCGAGCAGGAGCTGATGACGTGCAGCTGCATCGGGCACCGCATTTCCGGCCAGTCCGTCGTGCCCCATGCCGCGTGAGCTGAGCCTCTCGTCCGGCAGCCGTCGACGGGCGGCCGTCGTCGCCGTGGTCGCGGCGGTCGTCGGGCTGCTCGCGCTCACCCCCGGCGCGGCCCGGGCCGACGGCGGCCTGGTCTCCGCCGACCCGCAAGCCGGCGCGGTGCTCACCACCGCGCCGGCCGAGGTGACCCTGGACTTCGACGCCGGCGTCGACGAGGGGCAGTCGCACGTCGCGGTGCTCGACGTCGCGAGCCAGACGGTCACCGACGGCGAGCCGACCCGGGCCGGCTCCACGCGGCTGCGGCTGCCGGTGGGCATCGGCGCCGCCGGCGACTACACGATCGCGTACCACGTCACCTTCACCGACGGCTCGACCGCCACCGGGGCGCACCGGTTCAGCGTGGGCACCGGTGTCGCGCCGGCCCTGCTGGACGACGCGGCCCGCCAGGCCGGCGTGGACGCGGTGGTCGAGCACGGGCACGGCATCGACGGATTAAGCGCCTTCCTGCTGGTCATCGACGGCGCGGTGCTGGCCGTGGTCCTCGCCCTGCTGTGGCTGCGTCCGCGCGGCGGGCGGGCCGTTTCCCTGCGCATCGACCCGCAGACCTGACGGGCGGGCACGACGTGACGGCACCCGGGGCAACGGAAGGCGGCGCCGACGAGATCCGTCGGCGCCGCTCGTGCCCGCGGTCAGGGTACGGGGAAGAACGCGCGCACGAACTTCTCCCAGCCGCGCTCACCGATGATCGCCCGCATCTTCGGCAGCAGCCGTGGCGGCATGCCGAGCCGGTACCGGATGCGCGGGTTCGGGGTGGAGACCGCCGTCTCGAGGACCTTGGCGACGTTCTCCGCCCGGACCGCGATCTTGCCGCGCAGCGGCGGGTTGTCGCTGAGCCGGTACGCCTGGTGCCAGTCGACGAAGTGCTCCCAGAACTCCCGGTACAGGGCCGGGTTCTCGTGCGAGTCCATGCCCAGGTCGCCGACGCTGTCAGGGACGAAGCCGCCCAGGATGGGCGCCGGCTGGAGCAGCACCACCTTGATGCCGAACGGTGCCACCTCCAGGCGCAGCGAGTCGCCGATGGCCTCCAGCGCGTGCTTGGTGGCCTGGTAGTAGCCCCGGCCCGGGGTGGCGAACATGCCGAAGATCGACGACATGATGATCACCCGCCCGCCGCCCTGCTCGCGCATGCCCGGCAGGACCATCTGGGTGAGCCGGCACAGCCCGAAGACGTTCGTCTCGAACTGGGCCCGGACCTGGTCCATCGGGGTCTCTCCGATGGTGCCGTTGAGGCTGTACGCGGCGTTGTTGATGAGGGTGCCGACCGCACCGTGCTCGTCGGTGATCCGCTTGACCGCCGCGGCCATCGACTCCTCGTCGTTGACATCGAGGTACATCACCGTGATGCCCTCGTCGGCCAGGTCGGACAGGGCCTCGATGTTGCGCCCGGTGGCGTAGACCGGCCAGCCGGCCCGGTGCAGCCGCAGCGCGGTCGCCTTGCCGCTGCCCGAGGACATGCCGGTGCCCGACGAGGCACCGGTCAGCAGGATTGCGCGTGACTGGGTCATGATGGCGTCCCTTCCCGGCCGGGAGTCACTCGTCGGACAGCCGCGCGATGCGGCTGCGGTCCACGGAGGAGCCCAACCCGGTGGCGTCGACCAGCCGGTTGATGAACGCGAACAGGCAGGCGCAGAAGACCGCCTCCAACATCTCGGCGTCGCTCCAGCCGGCCGCGGCGGCCTTCTCCCAGTCCGCGTCGGTGATCTTGTACGCGCCGGTGCTCACCTTCGTCACCAGCTGCATGAGCGGCATGGTGCGCTCGTCGACCGGCAGCTCCTCGGCGGTGTTCGCGTCCGACACCGCCTCCAGCAGTTCGTCGCTGCCGCCGAACTCGCTCAGGAACCAGCTGTGCGTCCCGACGCAGTACGGGCAGCCGTTGAGCTTGGACGTCCAGGCCGAGATCAGTTCCTTGATGTGCCGGGGGAGCGTGTCACCGCCGAAGACGCCGCCGTAGCCGGCGAGCACCACCGCGAGCAGCCTCGGATTGGTGGAGGTGAGCCGGAACATGTCCGGCACGAATGGCAGCCCGGTGACCGCCTTGATTTCTTCGTAGAGTTCGGCGGTGCGTCCCTCCGCCTTATCCTCGTCTATCATCGGGACTCTGACTCCCGGCTGTTTCGTCGTCGTTTCCATGAGCCTTCTCCTCGGTGCTCGGGCGACGCCGGGCCAGCCGTGCGACATTACGCTCCAGGGCGAAACCGGAGCGCTGCCAGCGCTGGCCGCAGCGGTCTCCGACGGGGCTGCGGGGCGACACGGAAACGCCGACGACGGCGGTCGGGCAGCGATTCCGCTGGCCCATGATGGCACGTCTTCGCAGGTCCGATGCTCTCCCAGGTTGCCTACTGCAACCGTCCGGCGGCCGACCGGCGGCGCGGTTCGACCGTACCGAGTACTGGATGAAGGTACTTTTCGCCGATAGCCTGTATTCAATTCACAGAGATGGATGAGGTGCGTGATGCCGGCAAGTGTGCTGCGACCGGTGCTGGGCGCGCTCGGGTTGACGCAGATCCGATACGTCGGCGCGGTGCGTCGGGGTCGGGCGAGTGGTCTGGTGGCCGAGGTGTACAAGCAGGTGGAAAGGGACTTCGGCGTGCTCGCGCCGCCGGTGGCCCTGCATGCCCCGGCCCCCGAGGCGCTGGCCGCCGCGTGGATGCTGCTCCGGGAGGCGCTGGTCGTCCCCGGCGCCGCCCCGCGGGCGGCCAAGGAGGCGGTGGCCACCGCGGTCTCGCTGGGCAACGCCTGCCCGTACTGCGCGACCATCCACAACAACGCGCTGGACCTGCTCGGCGGCGCCGGCCCCGACGGGTCCACCCGATCGGACCTGGAACCGGGCGCCGGCGAGGTGGCGCTGGAGGAGATCGTCGCCTGGGCGATGCCCGCCGACGGGCGGGCCCGGCCGGAACGGCCGCCGTTCCCCGCGGCCCAGATGCCGGAGCTGGCCGGGGTGGCGGTGCTGCTGCACTACCTCAACCGGGTGGTGAACGTGTTCCTGCGCGACGTGCCGCTGCCCCCCGGGGTGCCCGAGGTCGCCCTGCCCATGGTGCTGCGGGTGCTCGGTTGGGCCATGATGAGCGCGTCGCGGCGTCCGCACGGGCCGGGCCGGTCCCTGGACCTGCTGCCGGCCGCGCCGCTGCCGGCGGACCTGTCCTGGGCGGCCGGCAACCCGGCGATCGCGGAGGCGTTCGGCCGGGCCTGCGCCGCGATCGACGAGGCGGGGCGCCGCTCGGTGCCCGAGGCGGTCCGCGACCTGGTACTGGTCAACCTGGTCGGCTGGCGCGGCGGTCCGCGGGGGATCAGCCGGGACTGGGTGGAGGAGCTCGTCGCGGGACTGTCCGAGAACCAGCGGCCCGTCGGTCGGCTGGCGCTGCTGGTGGCCTTCGCCTCCTACCAGGTGGACCCGGGGGTCGTGCGTGGCTGCCGGCTGGTCGGCGCGGACGACCGGACGCTGGTCGAGATCTGCTCCTGGGCGGCGATGGCGGCGGCCCGGTGGCTGGGGGGCCAGCTTCCGATCCCGCAGTGATCATGTCCGGACACGGCGCGCATCGTCGAACAATTCGGATAATCGCTGCGACTGTCAGATTAAGTCACGTCGCTGCGAGTAAGAACGTTGAAAACTACCGTATTTATTGATCTCCATGCGTGGTATCGTCCTAACCCATCCGGACCACTTAGGACACTCACAGTAAGGGCGATTCGAGAGGCTTCGGCTCGCACTTACGCTGCCCGACCACACCGGTGAACTGGCGATTCTCCGCAGTTTTCACCGGATGATCGAACACCTGTTCCGATACGGTGCGACGACGAAGTCGTGGCGACCCTCGGGCAGGACCAAGTCGCCGGTCGTGGGGACGACCCCACGGCCGGCGCCCGGCGCACAGGCACATCGTGCCAGGAAGCGGCCGGAGTGTCTCCAACGTGTTCACCGAATGGAGTTGATTCGCCGTGCACAACGCCGTCGAAAGAGCCATCTCGATCATGTGGGATCGTTACCACGAACCGCTGTCGCTCGACGCAATGGCCGATTCAGCCTTTCTCAGCCGCTTTTACTTCTCCCGGCTCTTCCGGTCCAAGACGGGCACTTCGCCAGGTCGTTTCCTGACCGCGATCCGGCTCTACAAGGCCAAGAACCTGCTGCTCGAGACGGACATGAGCGTCACCGACATCGCCTACGCGGTCGGCTACAACAGCCTGGGCACCTTCATCAGCCGGTTCACCCGCAGCGTGGGCATCTCACCGGCCCGTTACCGGTGGCTGGCCGAGCACGGCATCCCACAGTTGGCCCGCACCCGCACGACCGGCCCGCGTCGCCGCGCCAGCATCAGCGGACGCCTCGTCCTGCCCCAGGTCGACGTGCCGGTCAAGGTGTACGTCGGCATCTTCGACAGCCCCATCGTGCAGGGCCTGCCGGCCTCCTGCGACATCCTGGAGGCCTCCGGTGAGTACGTACTGCGTGACGTGCCGGAGGGGGAGTGGTACCTGCGTGCCGCGGCGATCGCGCTCGACGACATCGCGGCCCGGCCGTCCATGCGCCGGCCCCTGGCGGTCGGGTCCCACGACGCGCTCACCGTCCCCGTCGGCGCCGACCTCACGGTGGACCTGGAGCTGCACCACACCGGGGTGTTCGACCTGCCCATCCTGATCGCGCTGCCCGAACTGGACAGCAGCACCCCCGGCAGCCGGACCCGGCACGGCTTCGCCCGCAACGACCGGCGCACCAACCGGTCGTCGAGGATGCTGCACGGGGCCAAGTCGTGACCGCAGCCCCCGGGCGGTGGCGACCCCGCGCCCCGGTCCTGGCGTCGCGCCGGGGCCACGGACCGGGCGGCGGCGTCGCCACCGGGGGATGAGGGCGCGGGCCGCGCGGGACCCGGCAACGCGCCCTGAGAGACCTCCCACAGGGAGGGGAGCCAGACCGGTGGGACGGGGGCACCGGTCGGCCGAACCGCCGACCGGCGCGCGCGTCGCAACGGGCTTTCAGCGTACGGTTTCGGCCCCGGACGACTCCGGCACCCGGAACGGCCCCCAGGTGAACGCCGGCAGCCAGCGCCCCGGATCCGCGCTCCATCGCAGCGACCGGATCTGCGCTGTGGTGCGGCGACCGGCCAGCGACAGATAGACCTCGTACCACGGGCCAGACATCGTGACCGCAGGCTCGCCCGTTCCCGCCACGCGCCGCCCGTGCTCGGTCTCGATCGCCAGCGGCGGCAGGCCGTGGCCGTCGAGCGAGGCGGAGAGCCCCGTCAGCAGGACACCCGAGGCCACCGGCAGCGCCGGGTGGTCCACCGGTGGCGGCACGCCCAGCGCCTGACGCAGGTCCAGCTCGTGGGTGAACGCGTCCATCACCAGGATGTGCCGGTCCATCGACCCCGGACCGGCGAGGAACTCCTCCACCGGCCCGCTCAACCGTTCCCACTCGTCGAGCAGCTCCGGCAGACCGCCGACGGGCACCGGCCCGGGAGTGGACCCGGTGGCCCGGCCGTGCACCCGCGCGCAGATCTCCACCAGGTGCGCGACGAGGTCCCGCACCGTCCACCCCGGACAGTTGGCCACCGGCTGCGCGCCGGCCTCCGGCGGTGCCTGGGCCAGCAGGGCGGCCGTGGTCTCCCGAACTTGGCGGTAGGCCGCGACGGCGCGGGCCTCGGACGAGCGGGCGGGGTGCGGTTCTGCGACGGTCATGGTCGTGCCTCCTTCCGCGGCGATGCCGCGGCTCGGACGGATCCCGCCGCGGGCGCGGCGGGGTCGGCAGGTGCGGCGGCCCGGCCGGCCTGCGCCGCCGTGAGCCGCCCCGTACGGTGCAGCCAGCGCACGGTGTCGGCGAGTGTCTCGGTGAACGGCCGGGGCTCGGGCCCCGCCGACCGCGCCGCGTCCTCCGGGCGGGCGTCGCAGGCGCAGACGTAGCAGGCGCCGTACTCGGCCGGGATGTGCCACGGCCACACCCGCTGCACCACGTCGGTGGCGTAGGCGAAGGGCAGCATCGCCCGGGCCGGCAGGAACAGCGTGGGCAGCCGACGGCCGGTCACCTCGCGCACGGCCGCCACGTAGTCGCGGGTGCGCAGGTAGCGGCCCGGGCCGAGGTGCCGGTCACCGACCCCGGCGGGCCCGGTGGCCAGCTCCGCGAGCAGCACTGCCGTGTCCCGCACGTCGCCGACCGGGAAGCCGCCGGTGGGCCACATCGGCATCAGGCCGCGCAACACGTTGCGCAGCCGGGCGTTCTGGTCGCCGAGCCTCGGGTCGTCGGGGCCCAGCAGGGCGGGCGGGTAGCTGATCACCACCGGGTCGCCGTGCGCCTGGTGCTGCCGGGCGACCCGCTCCGCGGCGGCCTTGCTCGCCAGGTACGTCTCCCGGGCCGTGCTCGGCGGCGACTGCGGACCCACCGTCCCGGCCGGGGACGGCAGCAGCGCGCCGAACGTCGACACGTGCACCGAGCGCCCCACCCCGTGCCGGCGGGCCGCCGCCAACACCACCTCCGTGCCGCGCAGGTTGGTGCGGCGGGTGGCCTCGTGCCACCGGCTGTCGAACGAGTAGACCGAGGCGGCGTGCACCAGCGCGTCGATGCCGCGGACGGCCCGGGCCACCGCCGTCTCGTCGGTGACGTCGCCGTCCGCGACCTGCACCGCGTCGCTCGGCACCGACAGCGGCGACAGGGCCGGGGCGACCCGGTCGGGGTCGCGGGCCAGTACCCGCACCCGATGTCCGGCCGCGGCGAGCGCCGCCACCGTGTGCGCGCCGACGAAGCCCGTACCGCCCGTCACAAGTACCAACATCGCGAGTTCCTCTCCGCCCGCGACCGGCGTGGGACGCGCGGCGCGTCGCGGGCTGCCGGGCCTAACGGGCGGCTCGATCGTGCCCTGTCCGGCGACGGCGAACTACTCCCAGCGTGCCGTCGTCCTGGCCATTGCGCCGCAGGTCAGAGGGCAAGCGGGAAGTGGCGGCGGGGGCCGTTCGACCCGGAGGATTGGGCAGTTGGATCGTCAATCCTGGATGTATTGGAGCAGCAGGTGGCCGGCACCATCAGGGCGCTCAGGCGCCGCGTCCTCACCCCCGACATCTCGGAGACCCTCGTCTCCACCCGGGGGTTCCACGACAAGGGGCCGGAGGCCCGCACCATCCTGGAGACGGTCGGTTCGTCGTTCCTGACCGGGCTCTCCTCGGCCGCCGGCGCACGCCGGGTGACCGACGTCGACACCGACCTCGCCGAGCTGCCCACCCGGTTCCAGGGGTTCGCCTACGAGGGCGTGGCCATGGGCTTCGCGCTGGTCGACGCCCTGACCCCGGGCACACCTCGGCGCAGCGCCGAGTTCCTCGCCGGCACCGGAGACCGGCACGTCTACATGGCCTACGTCGGGATCGGTTGGGCGCTCGCCCGGCTGCCGAAGTTCCTGTGGCGGCGGGCCCTCGTGGCCGCCACCGACCCGCTGCTGCGCTGGCTAGTGCACGACGGCTACGGCTTTCACCAGGCGTACTTCCACACCGACGAGTACGTGCACGGCCGGCGCGCGGTGACCGACTTCCCGTGGCCGGCCGAGGGCCCGACCTCGTACACCGCCCGCGCCATCGACCAGGGCATCGGCCGGGCCACCTGGTTCGTCGCCGGGTGCGATCCGACGCTCGCGGCCGACCTCATCGACCGGTTCGCACCGGCCCGGCACCAGGACCTCTACAGCGGCGCCGGGCTCGCGGCGACGTACGCGGGCGGTTGCACCGAGGAAGAGCTGCGGCTGTTCCTGACCCGGGCGGGCGAGCACGCCCCGTTCGTCGCCCAGGCCTCCGCGTTCGCGGCGCAGGCCCGGATCAGGGCCGGGCTGCTGGTGCCGCACACGGAGCTGGCGGCCCGGGTGTTCTGCCGGACCTCCGCCGCCGAGGCGGGCCGGATCACCGACGAGCTGATCCCCGCCGGACCGGCGGCCGACGGCCTGCCCGCCTACGAGGTGTGGCGGCGGGCCGTGGCCGAGCGGTTCCGGGTCGGCGCGAGGGTGCAGCCGTGACCGCCGTCGCCGACCGGGGCCGACTGCGCCCGCCGGGGCCGTCGCCCTGGACGGCTCCGGTGCTGCTCGGGCGGATGGCCCGCAACCGGCTGGACGTCATGCGGGCGGTCTCCGCCCAGCACGGCGACGCGGTCCGGCTGCCGCTGGGGCCGAAGACGCTCTACTTCTTCAACCACCCCGACCACGCCAAGCACGTGCTGGCCGAGAACCCCGGCAACTACCACAAGGGCATCGGGCTGGTGCACGCCCGCCGTACCCTCGGCGACGGCCTGCTGACCAGCGAGGGCGAGCTGTGGACCAAGCAGCGCAAGGTGATCCAGCCGGTGTTCCAGGCGCGTCGCATCGCCCGCCAGGCCGACGCGGTCGCCGAGGAGGCGGTGCGGATGGCCGCCCGGCTGCAACGCATGGCCGGCGGCGACCCGGTCGACATCCGGCACGAGATGACCGAGCTGACCCTCGGCGTGCTGGGCCGGACGCTGCTCGACGCCGACCTCAGCGAGTTCGGCGGGATCGGCGAGGCGTTCGAGGCGGTCCAGGACCAGGCGATCTTCGAGATGATGTCGCTGAGCGCCGTGCCGACCTGGGTGCCGTTGCCCCGGCAGCTGCGCTTCCGCCGGGCCCGCGCCGAGCTCCAGGAGATCGTCGACCGGCTGGTGGCGCACCGGCGGGCGGAGCCCGGCGGCACCGAGGGCCGCGACGACGTGGTGTCCCGCCTCATCGAGTCGACCAGCCGGGAGACCGACCCGGGGGTGGCCCGGCAGCGGATGCGCGACGAGCTGGTCACCCTGCTGCTGGCCGGGCACGAGACCACCGCCAGCACCCTCACCTGGGCCTTCTACCTGCTCGACCAGCACCACGAGGTGTGGGAGCGGATGCACGCCGAGGCCGTCGAGGTGCTCGGCGACCGGAACCCGGTGTACGAGGACCTGCACCGGCTGCGGTACACCGCGATGGTGGTCGACGAGGTGATGCGGCTGTACCCGCCGGTGTGGCTGCTGCCCCGCGTCGCCCAGGCCGACGACAACGTGGGCGGGTGGCACGTGCCCGCCGGCGCCGACCTGGTGCTGTGCCCGTACACCCTGCACCGGCACCCGGAGTTCTGGCCCGACCCGGACCGCTTCGACCCGGAACGGTTCGACCCGGACCGGCGCACCGACCGACCGCGGTACGCCTACATCCCGTTCGGCGCCGGCCCGCGCTTCTGCGTCGGCAACAACCTCGGGCTGATGGAGGCGGTGTTCGTCCTCGCCTGCGTGGCCCGCCAGCTACGCCTGTCGCTGAGCCCCGGCTACCAGGTGGTGCCGGAGCCGATGCTGACCCTGCGGGTGCGGGGCGGCCTGCCGATGCACGTCCACGAGGCCTGACCCGTCCGACCCGTCGAACCAGGCGCAACCGGTGCTTCCCGCCGGTTGCGCCTCGTCGTGTCCGCCAGGGGCCCCGACGAGGTTCCCCGCGCCGGCCCTGGCGGTTTCCGCGCCCGGCCCTGATGGATCACGCGCCGGCCCTGGTGGTTCCCCGGCCCGGCCCGCACGGCGACGGCCGGGTCGACCACGCGGGGTGCGTGGCCGCCCGGCCGTCGGTGGCCGAACCGGTCAGCCCTTGCTGACCTCGCGGAACCGGCCGCCGTGGAACAGCAGCGCGTCACTGCTGTCACCACGGCCGGTGCTGAGGACCGAGCCGAGGAAGATGGAGTGGTCGCCGCCGTCGTACACCGCCGCCAGCTTGCACTCCACCCAGGCCACGTTCCCGGTCACGATCGGCGCGCCGGTGTGCGGGCCAGGCTCGCATCGCACCGTCTCGAACTCCCGCTCGTCGCGGGGCCTGCTGGAGCTGGCGAAGTACCGGGCCAGCCCCTCCTGGTCGGCGGCCAGGATGGACACCGCGAAGGTGCCCTGGGCCAGGACGGTGTCGTGCATGACGGCGCTGCGCTTCACGCACACCAGGACCATCGCCGGGTCCAGCGACACGGAGGTGAACGCGTTGGCGGTCATGCCGTGCGGCAGGTCCCGGCCCGACGTCACCACCGTCACGCCGGTGGCGAACATCCCCATCACCGCCCGCAGTTCGGCGTGGTCGGCCGCGGGCGCCGGCATCGTCGCCGGGCCGGCGGTCGGTCGCTGGTCCGCTCTGGTCACGGCTCAGCCCTCCCCGACGCCTTCGGACACCCGCCGGCCATTCGCGGCGAGGGGCACCGCGTAGCGCGACAGGGCCGCGCGCAGCGTGTCCGGCACCCGGGTCGGCCGGGTGTCGGTGTTCGGGCCGCGCATGCACGCGATCCGCTGCCGACCCCGGGCCACCAGCTCCTCGAAGCCGTCACGCAGCCGCACGTAGTCGAACGCGAAGCCGATCTGGGTCTGCGTGAGGTCCTCCAGCCGCATCCGGATCGACAGTTCGTCGAACGCGGTGATCTCGGTGAAGAACTCGCACTCGCACTTGAGCGTGAACAGCTTCAGGTCGTCGCGGATGTCCGCCAGGACCTCGGGCGCCTCGTCCCGCAGGAACATCTCCCGGCACCGGCCCTGCCAGCGCATGTAGTTGACGTAATAGACGTTTCCGACGAGGTTGGTCTCCTCGAAACCCACCAGGTGCCGGTACTCGTAGTAGGACTCCATCTCACCTGACTCCTTCCGCCAGCATCGTGAACACCACCGGGTCGCCGATGTCGTTGAGCGCGGTGACGAAGGTGGCGACCCGCGCCGCCCCCGACCGCAGAGCGACCCAGCCGGCCGTTCCGTTCGGCTCGGCCACCAGGTCGACCCGGGTGTGGCCGTTCTTGCGCAGGCACTCGACCGCGCCCCAGACCCGGGTGGCGGCGACCGACAGGTCCTCGCCCTGCTCCCGGGCCAGCAGCGTGGACAAGGCGACCCCGTCCGGGCCGATCAGGCCCTCCCACTCCTCGGCGGAACGGGCCGCGGCCAGCTCCACGTCGCAGCCCACCGCCGCCGAGGCACCGGCGACCGCGAAGGTGACCCCGGCGCCGTGCGAGGCGGAGATCCGGACGTCCCCGTCGACCTCCGGCTTGCCGTCGGGCCGGTAACGCACCGTCGTCTCCACGCCCAACGCCCAGCTCACCGCCCGGGCGGTCTGCCGGCGCCGGGCCGGCGTGCCGGTGGCGTCCGGGTCGTCGGGCCGTACGACGCAGCGCAGCTCGTCGGGCAGGAACGCGCCGGCCCGCCGCTCCAGGTACGGGCCGACCAGCGCCGGCAGCCACGGCCCGGCACCGTCCTGCTTGCGTACGGCGTGCAGGCGCAGCCCCACCCACCGCTCGACGAGGTTGCCGTCGCCGTCGCAGACGTCCACGTCGTAGTGGTAGGTGTCGCCCTGGCGCAGCCGCTCCACCGCGTGGATGGTGACGGTGTCCAGGGTGGCGGCGACCTTCGGGTCGGCCAGGTACAGCCGCTCGATCGCTCCGGGCAGCAGGGTCGCGTCCGGCACGCAGCACTGCAACGCGTGCATCACCGTGTCCCGGGTGCCCGGGTCGCCGAGCACCAGGTCGCCGGGCCGGTACCGGGCGAACCACGAGTCGACCGGCCGGTTGGACACCCGCGCCGTGCAGCTCGTCGCCGCCAGGTCCAGGTAGCCCAGCAGGCGCTGGAACCGCCGTCCCTGGAACAGCACCGGGCCGTACAGGTCGCGGGTCGGGTCGATCGGCAGCAGCCGCGCGGCGGCGGTCCCCGGCCGGGCTTCGACTCGCAGCGGCTGGTCCCAGCGCAGCCGGGCCCGGAAGTGGTCGGCCTGGAAGTTGGTGTCGCTGCTGCGTACCACCGCCTCGACCGCGCCGTCGGCCGCGGCGAGCACCGCGATCCGGATCGTGTTGCTGCCCGAGGGCGGCACCACGATCGGGCGCAGCAGCTCGACGTCCTCCAGCACCGGGGCCTCGGTGCGCCCGGTGAGCGCCGCCGCCGCCTGCGCCATCGCCTCCATGCCCAGCACGGCGGGGAAGAGCAGGTCCCCGTCGAGCAGGTGGTCGGGCAGGTAGAGGTCGTCGTCGGCGGTCAGGTCGGCGTCCACGACCAGCTCCACGCCCGGGTAGTGCACCTGCTGCCGGTCGACGAAGCGCAGCAGCGGCAGCTCGCGCCGCTCCAGCGTGACCGTGGACAGGCCGTCGGCGCGGCCCATCACCACCAGCGCCTGCGGCGCGGACGGGCTGGCCAGCACCTCCTTCAGCGTGGCGATGCCGGCCTCCACCGGGATCGGCGCGATGCCGTCGCGGGTGAGGGCCTCCAGCACCCCGAGCCGCTCGCCCATGCCGGCGCCGGACCACACCGACCACTCCAGCGCCAGGCACCGGATGTGCGGGTAGTCCTCGCCGACCCGGCGGGTCAGGTCGGTCATCCAGTCGTTGGCCGTGGCGTAGTGCGCCTCGCCGCGCAGCCCCGCCCGGCCGATGATGCTGCCGAAGGTGACCAGCAGTCGCAGCGTGTGCGGGTCGGTCGCCGCGAGCACGGCCTCCAGCCCGTCGATCTTCGGCGCGAGGGTCCGCCGGAACGTCGCCTCGTCGAGGCTGACCACCGCGGTCGGCTCGTTGCGGCCGGCGCCGTGCAGCACGCCGGTGACCGGGCCGAGCACCCGCTCGATGTCGTTGACGGCCGCCTTCACCTCGTCCAGGGCGGTGATGTCCGCCCGGGCGTAGTGGAAGCGCACCCCGGCGGCGGTGAGCCGTTCGAGGTTGGCCGCCAGTTCCGCGTCGGCCGCCGGGTCGGAGCGGCCGATCAGGCCGACCGCCGTCAGGGTGTCCCGCCCCAGCGCCAGGGCGCACTCGGCGGTGATGCCCTTGCCGCCTCCGGTGACCAGCAGCACGTCCTCCACCCCGAGGCCGGGCCCGCCGTTGGGTGGCAGGGGCGCCGGCCGCAGCACCGGCACGTACCGGTTGCCGTCGGCGTCGTAGTTGACCTCGCTGAATCCGGCGGTCGCCGCCACGTCGGCGACGAGCCGGGCCACCGTGGCCGCGATGTCGTCGGCGGACGGCTCGCCGGCCAGCGGCAGCGTGATCACCGTGGTGGTGATCTCCGGGTGCTCCTGGTGCAGCGTCTTGGCCAGGCCGGCCGCGTTGCGCCGGTCGCCCAGCGCCACGAACCGGACGGGGCCGCCCTGCGACACGGCGGCCCGGGCGGCCCGCAGCATCACCGGGATGTGCTCGGGCTGGCAGTCGCGCGGCAGGCACAGCAGCACCCCACCGCCCACCCGGGCCTGTTGCAGCGCCGTGCGCAGCGGCTCGGCGAGGGGGCTGTGCCCGGCGGTGAACGCCTGCCAGCCGCCCTCGACCGGGGCACCGACCCGCGGACCGGCCTCGGTGGGCACCAGGTCCACCGCGAACGCCCGGACCCACGGGGCCACCCCGGCGATCGACCGTTCCGGTTCCTCCGCGTCGCCGCCACCACCGGCCTCGTCGAGGATCTGCGCGATCTCCGCCACCGTGGCGGTGGCGTAGCTGGAGGTCAGCGTCGGGGCGGTCACGTTGAGCTCCCGGGCGGCCTGGTTGACGATCTGCCCGACGGTGATCGAGCTGAGGTGCAGCTCGTCCAGCGGCCGGCTGTCCGGCCGTACGGCCTCCAGTGGCAGCT
Organism: Micromonospora sp. CA-111912; assembly: GCF_050948415.1. Taxonomy (NCBI): domain Bacteria; kingdom Bacillati; phylum Actinomycetota; class Actinomycetes; order Micromonosporales; family Micromonosporaceae; genus Micromonospora; species Micromonospora sp. CA-111912. The sequence continues at coordinate 3,686,991 of NZ_CP192007.1, read as the reverse complement.
CCGCCCGCTCGGCGGCGAGCCGGCGCAGCAGCTCCAGGGTGTCGACCGTCGTGCCGGGCGCGGAGACCGCGACCGACCCGTCGGCCGGCGACACCGCGACGGCGGCCGGCTCGGCCCCGGCACGGGCCACCGCGAAGTCCCCGGCCGGCGCAGACTCGGCGGGGCTGGCGAAGAACCGCAGCGGCCGGCCCGGCTCCAGCGGCCGGGTGAACCGGTCCTGGAACAGCACCGAGTGGTTCACAGCCGCACCGGCCGCGTACGCGGCGCCGACCGCGCTGAGCAGGCCCGCCAGCGACAGGCTGTCGGTCTCCAGCGAGATCGTCGGCACCTCCGGGGCGATGTCCGCGGCCAGGCCGCGCAGCACCCGACCCGGACCGACCTCCAGCAGCAGGTCGGCGTCGTCGGCTAGGCGGCGCACCGCCTGGGTGAACCGCACCGGGTCCAGCACCTGCCGGCGCAGCAGGTCGGGCACGTCGGTGTCGGCCGGCAGCACGTCCCCGGTGACCGTGGAGACCATCCCACCGGACAGCGGGGCGAAGGGCAGGCCGCCCAGGTGCTCGGCGAACGCGACCGCGGCCGGGGCGACCGCCTCCGAGTGGAAGGCGTGCGACACCGCGATCCGGGTCCAGAACAGCCCGGACCGCTCGGCCAGCGCGCCGACCTGTTCCACTGCCGCGACCGGACCGGAGACCACGGTCTGCTGCGGGCTGTTGTAGCCGGCGATGACCACCGGCGTGCCGACCAGCAGCGGCTCCACCACCTCGGGGGCGGCGGAGATGCTGGCCATCGTGCCGTCGCCGGCGCTGGCGTCGGCCATGATCCGGCCACGCGCGCCGGCGGTCGCGATCAGCGTCGCCTCGTCCATGGCGCCGGCCCAGTGCAGCGCGGTCAGCTCGCCGAGGCTGTGCCCGGTGGCCCCGACCGCCCGCACCCCGAGCATCGACAGCACCCGCAGGCCGGCGACCGACGCGGTCACGATCCGCGGCTGCGCCACCGCCGTGGCCACCAGGTCCGCGCCGGGCGGCGGCTGGTGGGCCTGGTACAGGGTGTCGACCTCCTCGAACCGGCGGCGCAGCGCGCCGCCGTCGGCCCGTCGCCCCGCGCCCTGGCCGGGGAACAGGAACCCGATCCGGGGGGCGGAACCCGCCGAGCCGAGGAAGACGCCCCCGGCCGCGTCGATCACCCGCTGCTCGCCGGAGTCGACCAGCTCGACCAGCCGTTCCAGGCGCTGCCGCGCCTGTTCGGGCGACGCGACGACCACCGCCGCCCGCACCGGCCGGTCGGCCAGCTTCCCGGCCAGGGTCGCGGCCAGGTCGCCCAGTTCGGCGTACGACAGCCGGCCGACCCACGGTGCCAGGTCCGACAGCCGCGAGCCCAGCTCCTCCGGGGTACGGGCGTCGAACATCAGCAGCTCGGTGTCCTGCCGGGAGCGCACCAGCGCGGTCGTCGAGGCCCCGATCCGGGTCCGCCGGCCGTTCTCCGCGCTCTCGACCACCACGTGGGCGTTGATGCCGCCGAAGCCCATCGAGGACACCGCCGCCCGGACCGGCTTGTCCGCCGGCCACAGCTCCGCCGTCGCGGGCACCCGCACGGCAGGCTGCTCCACGTCGAGCACCGGGTGCGGGTCGACGTGCCCGGTGGCCGGCGGGATGACCTGCTGGCGTACCGCGAGGATCGCCTTGAGCAGCCCGGCGACCCCGGCGGCGGCCTTGGTGTGGCCGAAGTTGCCCTTCACGGTGCTGATCGCGGCGGGCGCGCCCGCCGGGTCGGCCTCCTGCCGGGCCTCGGTGAACGCCGTCAGCTCGGTGGCGTCGCCGACGGCGGTGCCGGTGCCGTGGCCCTCCAGGTAGGCGACCGAGTCGATGCCGTAGCCGGCCCGCTCGTACGCCCGGCGGATGGCCAGCCGGTGCCCGCTGGCCTCGGGCCGGGTGATGCCGCCCTTGCCGTCGGAGGAGTAGCCCCAGCCGGCGATGACGGCGTGCCGGCGCAGCCCGCGCGCCACGGCGTCCTCGTCGCGCATCAGCACCAGCATGCCGCAGCCCTCGCCCGGCCAGAACCCGTTGGAGTTGCGGTCGTACACCCGCATCTCCCCGGTGGCCAGCGCCCCGGTCTTGGCGAAGCCGATCACCTCGAACGGGTCGATGCTCAGGTCCACCCCGCCGGCCACGGCGGCGTCGAGGTCGCCGTTGGCCAGGGCGTTGCAGGCGGTGGAGACCGACAGCAGCGACGACGAGCAGGCGCCGTCGACGGTGTAGCCGCCGCCCTTGAAGTCGAAGTGGTTGCAGACCCGCCCGGCGATGGTGTTGGCCAGGCCGCCGGCCAGGGTGTCCTCGTCGATCGGCGGGAAGGGCGCCTTGTAGCGCGGCTCCAGCTCGTCGAGGAACGTGCCGACCTCGGTGTCGCCCCAGCCCTGCTCGCGCAGCGCCGCGCCGACCGTGCGCCGCACGTACGGCCAGCGCAGCCGCAGCAGGTTGGCCCGGCTGAACTCGCCGGTGAGGGTGTTACCGATGACCACTCCGGTGGTGGCCAGCGGCAGCCCCTCGCCGTCGGGGAAGCCGGCGTCCTCCAGCGCTCGGGCGACCGTGTCCAGGGCCAGCCAGTGCGTCATGTCGGTGGATCGGAAGGTGCTGCCGGCGATCTTGTACCGGACCCGGTCGAACTCGAAGCCCTCGATCACGGCGGCCTTGGCCGAGTAGAACCGGTCGGGCGCGGTCGGGTCGGGGGAGTAGTAGTCCTCGGAGTTCATCCGCTCGTCGGGCAGCCGACGGAACGCCCGGCGGCCGGTGAGCACGTTCTCCCACAGTTGGTTGGGGTTCTCGGCGTCGGGATATCGGCAGGCGATCCCGACGACGGCGATCCGTTCGCTCATTTCTGCTCCTCGCTTCGTCCGTCGACTGTCCTGACGGGGTCGACCTGGTCGGCCGGCGCGGCGCGGCGCGTCCTGTCCCGCCGGTTCACGCCATGCGCCTGGGGGTGCCGAGGGACAGCCCGGCGGGCGCGGCGGCCCGCTCCCGGGACTTCTTGCGCAGGTGCGCCACCCACCAGCCCAGTCCGCGGATGCCGCAGACCACGACCACCGCGAAGAAGAGCGTGTAGACGACGTTGAACAGCATCAGCACGCCGTAGACCATGGCCACCGAGGAGCCGAACATGAACTGGTTCATCGGCTTGGCCGGGGTGGTGCCCGGGTCGGTGATCATGTAGTTGGTGAACAGCACGAACGCCACACCGGTCATCACGCCGAGCGCGGAGAACAGCGCGACGTCCCAGATCCAGTGCCGGATGAACGCCTGGATGGCGAAGCCGCCGAGCCAGCCCACGATCAGCGGCACCTTGCGGGTCAGCAGCGCGTTGATCACGGTGCCGGCGGTGACGATGATGATCGGGATCATCACCCGGAAGTAGGTGTTGGCGTTCTCCGTGAACTCGTACGGCGGGGCGATGGAAATCCAGGAGCCGAAGCAGACCAGCGCCATGGTGATGCCGAAGTTCGACGGGTTCATGTAGTGCCGCATCCGGCCGTAGACCGGGGCCTGCAGGACGTACTTGCCGGTGACGCCGATGATCACGGCGAACGCGATCGGCAGGAACATGTCGTTGGCGTAGAGGAGCATGTTGCAGGCCAGCGCGGTGATGTGCGAGGGCAGCAGGAACTCGTAGACCCGGCGGCCACCGCCGCCGAGGAACCGGGGGGTCTCCTTCTTGGCCCAGGCCCGGATCAGCTCGAAGCTGATCTCGGCGGCGTAGGCGGTGAGCACCGCGAAGATGGGCCACAGCCAGGGCTGCTCGAAGCCGAGCAGGGTGTAGCCGAAGATGTTGAAGATGCTGATGGAGAGGGCGAAGTTGCGCAGGGCCAGGTAGCGGCGGTCGGGCTCCGGTTTGGCCGGAGTGGGGACGGCGCGGGCCGCGGGGGCGGTGTTGATGCTGGGGGGCGGGGCGATCGTGGTCATCGGTTCGGAACCTCCTCGACGCGGTCGGTCAGCACGAGGGTGTGCGTTCCGGCGGTGAGCTGCTGGCTGGTGCTGTGCTGCTGGCCGCCCAGGTCGCGCCAGCGCAGGTCGACGGTGACCGGGCCACTGTTGTTGCCGAGGCCGAAGTGGACCTCGAAGCTCCGCTTGCCGGCGTGGCCGCTGCCGCCGTCGAGCTGGGAGATCTGCTTGCGGCCGTCCGGCGTGGTCACCGTGACGGTGGCGCCGTAGGCCGGGGTGCAGAGCATCTGGCCCGCCGGGGCGCCGACTGCCGGCCGGTACAGCCGCAGGTTCAGGAAGTTGCCCTTGCTGGGCGCCTCGTTGACGTAGAACGCCGGCGGACCCCACTGCCGGGCCACCGCGAGGTCCAGGGCGCCGGTGCCCCGGGTGTCGGCGGTGGCGACGCCGCGGGTGGGGATCGGGACGTCGAGCCCGACCTCCTTGGTGATGTTGGCGAACTCGCCGCTGGCCGTGCGGGCGAAGAACGCCAGCGGCTGGCTGCCGGCGATGTCGTCGCCGGGCTGCAGGTTCGGCCACATCGCCGGGTTGGACAGCAGGTCGTCGTTCATCATGGCCATCTCCTGCAGCCACGGCCACCGGTTGATCTTGCCCTTGACGAAGCCGAGCGACTGGACGACCTCCAGGTCGCCGCTGTTGAGGAAGTCGCCGAACTTGATGTCCCAGCCCCAGCCGCTCCAGGCCATGCCCAGCGGCCGGGCCTCCTGGGTGAACGGGGCGACGCCCTTACCCAGCTTGGCGAGCATGTCGCGCTCGTCGCGGGCCCGGTTGATCCAGACGAAGTTGCTCTCCTCCAGGCCCCAGGCCGTGGTGATGTTGGAGACCACCATGTCGAAGCTGCCGTTGCGGTCCAGGTCACCGAAGTCGATGCCCATGCCCTTGAACGAGCCGTTGCCGAGCACGAACGACTTGGGCGTCGTCGGGGTGCGCTCCCCGATCGCCGCCTTGAACTTGATCCGGCCCGGCGAGGAGACGTTGTGCAGCAGGTGGTTGTGCCCGAAGTCGTTTGCGACGTAGACGTCCGGCAGGCCTCGCGCGGTCAGGTCGGCCGAGCCGAGGCCCAGCGTCCAGCCGGTGGACTTCTTGAACGGGACCGCCCCGCGTTCGGCCACGAACTTCACCGACGGGTTGTCCCCGGTGGTCGCCGAGTGCCAGCGCAGCACGTGCAGGCCGCCGCCGTTGGTGGCACTGGACAGGGTGTCGTTCATCTCGACGTTGTCCTGGCCCCGCGTGTTGAGCACGTCCGACTCGGGGAAGTAGTTCCCGATCACCACATCCGGCTTGCCGTCGCCGTCGAGGTCACTGACCAGGGAGGCGTTGGTGTGCCACTTGGGCCCGTGGTAACGGCCGTCCGGCGAGCTCTGCGGCAGCAGCTCCTGGCGCTGGTACGTCGCGTTGGACACCGTGGTGGCGCCGGCCTTGCGCAGGAACATGATCGGCACCCGGCCCCAGTAGGTGACCATCAGGTCCATCCGGCCGTCGAGGTTGTAGTCGCCCGGGACGCAGGCCATCGGTGCCATGGTGTCGTCGATCGGCAGCGGCGCCGCGTCGAGGATGAACGGCGTGAACTGGTCCTCCTTCGGCGCGGTGGGCGCGTAGGTGACGACCACGTGGTTGGTGCGCACGTCCACGAAGCACATGCTGTTGGCCCGGCCGTGGTCGGTGAGGTCGTTGAGCGCGATGCTCGCGCCGACCGATGAGATCCAGGCCCGGATCTTGTGGTACGACGGGTTGACGTCCCGGATCGTTCTCTTGGGCAAGCTGTCGTAGCCGTCCGGGTAGGCGATGGGCTGCTCGGTGAAGCGGTATCGTGTGGCGGCCTGCTCGGCACCGGCGACGGACACGCGGCTGTCAATGATGAAAAAGAGCGAGGCCGCGAGTAGAATCGCGACTATTCCTGGACTGAGCGAGCGTGCGCGTTGACCCAGCACGGTAAGGTCTCCTTACGACAGAGCCATCGACTTCTGCCAAAGCCGATGGCGTGAACAGGGCAGACGGCGCCGCCGCGGCGGTGATCCACGGGTCGGTGTCGTGGCGGCGCGCGGTTGGGGATGGGGAATTGTCGCCTGGCGGAACGAGTCCGCCGGCACGTCGGACCCGGCCGGTGGAGGGGCTCCTCCGGCCTTTTCAGCCGACGTGGCGAATCTGATTCCTGGGGTGCCTGGTTTCCTCCTGCTGCGGGCGGGGAAAGTGGATTAGGGCGACCGGATCGGGCCCAGGTTCATCGTGCGACTTCATCGTGCGACGGTGGCCCCGGACTGCGCTTCTTTCACATTGCTCCCGACGTTCTCCCAGCCTGCCGCCGTTTGGTTCGCGTTTAACGGACGGTTTGACGCGCCGGATCCCTTTAGGTCAATCTCGTCGCCTTGACCCGCTGTGTCCACCCGGGGGGCCGAAGACGGCAATATGGCGACTAACTGTGGACCGTGCGGTGGCTAGCGTGGGTTTCGGCGCTGCCCGGGCGCGCTGTCTTCGGGGATCACCCCGCCCGGGACCCGGGAAGAGAGGAAGCCGTCGTGTCTGTCGAGGGATTCTGGAAGGTGGCAGTGGCCACCCCGTTCGGCACCCGCCGTACCGAGCTCGAGCTGTTCAGCAAGGACGGTGTCCTACAGGGAATCTCGCGTGGTGAGAAGGAAACGCTCACCCTGAACGACCTCCAGCTGGAGGGCAACCGTTTGTCGTGGTACCAGTCCATCAAGAGGCCGATGCGGATGGACCTGGCCTTCGACGTGACGATCGACGGCGACGAGATGATCGGCACCGCCCGGGGCGGCCCGATGCCGGCCGCGAAGGTCAGCGGCCACCGCGAGCCGGCCGCCCAGCCGGCCTGAGCCGGCGCCCGCGTCGCCCGACCGCCCCCGGGGCCCGCCCGTCGGGGGCGGTCGGCACCGGAGCGGAACCCGTCGGGAGCGCGCCTCGGCCCTTCGGGGCCACGCTCCAACCCGGATATGTATTGACTTAAGTGCATTTATCATCAATGGTCTTGGGTACTCGACGCGGGAGCACCCATGACCGAACTGCCAGATGGCACCGAGCACCACCGTTACCTGATCATCGGCGCAGGTCCGGCCGGCCTACAGCTGAGCTACTACCTCCAGCAGGCCGGCAGCGACTACCTGACGCTGGAACGCACGGCCAGCCCCGGCGAGTTCTTCCGCCGGTTCCCCCGGCACCGCCGGCTGATCTCCCTGAACAAGGTGCACACGACGAGCACCGACCCGGAGATCCGGCTGCGCTGGGACTGGAACTCGCTGCTGCACGAGCCGGCCGATCTGCCGTTCTCCGACTACAGCCGCGAGTACTTCCCCCACGCGGACGACCTGGTCCGCTACCTGGGCGACTTCGCCCGGCACCACCAACTGGCGGTCCGCTACGACACCACCGTCGAACGGGTCGAGAAGACCGACGACGGCTTCCTCGTGCGGGCCGGCGGCCGACTGCTGCACGCCGACTGCGTCGTGGTGGCCGCTGGCTGGGGCCCTCCGAACGTCCCCGACGTGCGCGGCATCGAGCACGCGGTCGGATACGAGGACATGAGCACCGACCCGGCCGACTACGCCGGCCAGCGGGTGCTCATCCTCGGCAAGGGCAACTCCGCCTTCGAGACCGCCTCGGCGATCCTCGGGCACGCCGCCATGATCCACCTGGCCAGCCCCCGGCCGATGCGGCTGGCCTGGAACACCAAGCACCCCGGCGACGTACGGGGTCACCACGGCGCCGTTCTGGACAGCTACCAGTTCAAGACCCTGCACTCGGTGCTCGACTGCGTCATCGACGAGATCCGCCCGGTGGGCGACAGGTACGAGGTGCACCTGACCTACACCCACGCCGACGGCGAGACGGCCGTCATGGAGTACGAGACCGTGTTGCGCTGCACCGGCTTCGCCATGGACACCTCGATGTTCGCCGAGAACTGCCGCCCGGCGAGGGTGCCCAGCGGGCGGCTGCCGGTCACCCGGCCCGACTGGCAGTCGATCGACGTCGACGGGCTGTACTTCGCCGGCACGCTCGCCCAGGACCGGGACTTCAAGAAGGCGTCCTCGGCCTTCATCGACGGGTTCCGCTACAACCTGCGGACGCTCACCGCCCTGCTGCGCGAGCGGTACGAGGGCGCGCCGCTGCCGTACGAGAAGGTGGAGGCCGACGCCGAGGCGCTCACCGCGGTGGTGCTGGACCGGGTCAACTGGAGCTCGGCGCTGTGGACCCAGTTCGAGTTCCTCTGCGACGTCCTCGTCATCGACCCCGGCGCCGGCGGGGCCCGGCACTACCAGGACCTGCCCGAGGACCACGCGGTGCAGCGGTTCGGCGGCGAGAGCCACTACTACACGTTCTCGCTGCGCTGGGGCCGCGACGCGTACTCCGACGTGTTCGCCATCGAGCGGCACCCGCAGCCCGACCGGGCCGCCGAGAGCGCCTTCATCCACCCGGTGCTGCGCCGGTACCGGGGCGGGGAACTTGTCGAGGAGCTGCACCTGCTGGAGGATCTGCTGGCCGAGTGGCGCCGGCCGGACCGGCACGTGCAGCCCCTGCTCGACTTCTTCGCCGCGGATCTGGGGCGGTGACGCCTACCGGCGGACCATGACCTCCGACAGCGGCTTGCGGGTCAGCTCCGGGACGGTGACCCCCTCGACCGGGTAGCCGACCGGCATCACCACGTAGGCGCGCTCCTCGGCCGGACGCTCGCAGATCTCGTTGAGGAACCGCATCGGGCTGGGGGTGTGGGTGAGGGTGGCCAGCCCGGACAGGTGCAGGGCGGTGATCAGCATGCCGACGGCGATGCCGACCGACTCCTTGAGGTAGTAGGGCCTCGGGGTCTGCGGGCCCTGGTGGACCTCGAACACGACGATGACCACCGGGGCGGTCTCCAGGAACGGCTTCTGCCAGTCGGTGCCCATCGGGGCCACCGCGTTCAGCCACTCGGCCGAGGCGCGGCGGGTGTAGAACTCGATCTCCTCGGCCTCGGCGGCCTCCCGCAGCTGGCGCTTGCGCTCCGCGTCGGTGATCACCACGAAGCGCCAGGGTTGCAGGTTGGCGCCGCTGGGCGCCGTCGCGGCGGCTCGAACGGCCTCCTCGACGACGTCCAGCGGCACGGGTTCGGCCGAGAAGTGTCGCACCGACCGGCGGGCCGCCATCTGGTCGGCGAACGCCCGGGCGTTGCGGTTCATCAGCGTGGGTTCCAGCCTGTCCAGGTGGAACGGGGTGGTCGCGATCTGGTTCACGGAAGAGCCTCCATCGGCAGGTCGGGGGCTTCTCCAGCATTACCCACGGCACCCGCCGCTGGTTGCGCGGAATTGCCCAGATCGCCGAGCCGTGGACGGCACGGGTGGTGATGGCAACGCGGCCGGGTCAGCCCGCGGTCTGCTCCGCCAGGTGGTCGACGACGTCGGCGAGCGTCCCGCCCCGGCGGGCCACCGACCGCTGCTGCCGCGCCCCGGTGCCGTCGGCTCCCAGCCGCTCCAACCATCCCGCGACGAGGTCGTGCTCGCCGTGGGTGCGCAGCACCGGCTCCACCATGTCCAGCAGGTCGCGGGCCAGCGCCGTCGCGGGCCGCAGCCGGCCCGTGCGCGGGTCCACACCCTCGCCGTCCAGGCCGTCGCGGGCCGCCCGCCAGTAGGCCGCCCGCAGCAGCTCGCCGGCGACGTCCGGGGCCGGCTCGCCGGCTTCCACGGCCGCCGACAGGTGCACCACCAGCGCCCGCACCAGCGCCGCGTACCGCGCCGAGTCCTCGGCGGTGACGGCGGAGTCGGCGACCCGGACCTCCAGGGTCGGATGCCGCTCCGAGGGGCGGATGTCCCAGAAGATGGTGGCCCGGTCGACGAGGGCACCGACGTCGAGCAGCCGCTGCACCACCTCGTCGTAGTGCTCCGCCGAGTCGAACACCGGCGGCGGGCCGGCCACCGGCCACCGCCCCCAGACGGTGGTGCGCCAGCTCGCGTACCCGGAGTCCCGGTCGTCCCAGTACGGCGAGTTCGCGGTGAGGGTGAGCAGCAGCGGCAGGTACGGCCGCAGGTGGTTGCCGACCAGCACCGCCCGCTGCCGGCTCGGCATCTCCACGTGCACGTGCAGCGCGCACAGCGCCAGCTCGTCGTGCAGGCCCCGGTACGTCTCGTTGCCCCTGCTCTGGCGCGGGCCGACGGTCATCGGCGGCGGCACCACCCCGGCGACGGGGGCGGTGCCGGTGGCCACCACCCGCAGCCCGGCCGTCCGCGCGCAGTCCGCGACGACCTTGCGGGCCTCGGCGAGCTGGGCGGTCAGCTCGCCGAGCGTCTCGCAGGCGTCGGTGCGGGTCTCCAGTTGCAGGGTGGTGATCTCCCCGGAGACCCGCTCCCCGAGTAGCGCGGACGCCGCCCCGACGACCTCGGCGGCCCGGGGCGCCGGGGCCCGGGTGACGGCGTCGACGACCAGGAACTCCTCCTCCACCCCGAAGCGTGGCGGCGGCGTGGTCTGACGCGTGGTGAGGGTCATGGGGCGGTCGTCCTCCCGCTCACTGAGCCGGCGGCCACGAACGTGGACCGCCGGCGGATGGACAGCGGCGCGGGGACCGGGCGGCGCGCCGTCTCGACGCACCATTATGGACGGCAGGTCGGCGCTTGGGGAGCAGCGGCGCGCGTCAGAGGCGCGCGGGGACGCCCCGGTCCGCGGCGACGCGGCCCCGGCGCGGCTGCGCGAGCACTCCGGCGACCGTCGCGGCGAGCAGGGCGGCGCGGTCGGGCATCTGGGTGACGTCCACCCACTCGGTACGGGCGTGTGACCCGCCGCCCACCCCACCCAGGCCGTCCAGGGTGGCCACGCCCAGCGACCCGGTGAAGTTCGCGTCGGACGCCCCGGCGGCGTGCGCGGCCTCGATCGGCGGCAGGCCCAGCTCCCGGCCCGCCCGCCGGGTGATCTCCAGCAGCGGCGTCGCCACCGCCTCCTGCAGCGGGTACCGGTTGATCCCGCCGCCCACCACCAGCGCGGCGTCGGTGAGTCGGGGGGTCATCGCGTGGACCAACCGGTCCACCCGGTCGAGCTCCTCCCGCGTCCAGGCGCGCACGTCGACGCAGAACCTCGCCGACTCGGGCACCTGGTTGCTGATGCTGCCCGCGCTGAGCACCGTCGGCGTGACGCTGGTGCCCTCGGCGGCGAAGGCCCGCACGGCCAGGACCTGGTGGGCCAGTTCCACCGCCGCGTTCACCCCCCGGTGCGGCTCCACGCCCGCGTGCGCGGCCCGGCCGCGTACGGTGATCTCGTACATCGAGCCGCCCTTGCGGGCGACCTTGACCGCGCCCGTCTCCGTGGACGGCTCGCCCACCAGCACCGCCCGCGAGCGCCGGGCCTGCTGCTCGATCAGCGGCCGGGACGTCGGCGACCCGCTCTCCTCGTCGCAGGTGAGCAGCACCCCCACCCGGGAGGTGTCGGGCAGCAGCGACAGGGCGGTGACCATCTGGACGATGCCGGCCTTCATGTCGCACACCCCGGGGCCGGTGGCGATGCCGTCGGCGAGCGCGAAGGGCCAGTCCCGCACCGTCCCCTCCGGCCACACCGTGTCGTAGTGCCCGAGCAGCAGCACCCGCTGGTCGTCGGCCGGCCAGAGCAGATGCGGCAGACCATCGCGCATCACCCGCACGGCGGGGCGGCCCAGCACCGGGCTGATCCAGCTCTCCAGCAGGTCGGCGCAGGCGTGTAGATGACGTATCTCCCCGGGTGGGGATTCCTGGTGCACGAGTTGGCGAAGTCGGTCCACCAGGGCCCCGGCCTGTGCCAGGGCCCCCTGCCGCATGTCCATTGTGTCGACCATGGAGCCGATCGTGGCAGCGCCCCGTACGCAGCGGCAATACGCCTCCGTGCCCTGCTCGTGGCGCTCCGTGTCGGCCCAGGTGTCGGCCCTGGGGACGGCACGCTGGGAGAGATCGCCGCCTGCGTCGCCGGTCCGGACTGGGCACGCAGGAAGAAGCGGACGGGCGACCGGGCCGGCACCATGCGCAGCAGGACCGCGTTGCCGCCGGCCGCGGCCTGTCACGCCGAGGAGAACATGTGGCACACATCGATCTGGGTCTGGACGAGGCGGAGTACCCGGGGATCACCGGGCTCATGCGCTACCGGCCGGAGACCGCCGTCGCGCTCAACGCACTGGCCGAGGCGCTGCTGCACGCGCCGCACCCGACCCTCACGGCCGGGGAGCGGGAGCTGATCGCGGCGTACGTCTCCGGGCTCAACGACTGCAACTTCTGCTGCTCGTCGCACTCGGCGTTCGCCGCCGCCCAGCTCGACGGCGGCATGCCGCTGGTGCGGCAGGTCCGGGCGGACCTGGACACGGCCGAGGTGTCGGCGAAGCTGCGCGGCCTGCTGCGGATCGCGGCGGCGGTGCAGGAGAGCGGGCGGAAGGTGAGCGCGGAGCTGGTCGACGCGGCCCGCGCCGAGGGCGCCACCGACCTGGAGATCCACGACGCGGTGCTGATCGCCGCCGCGTTCTGCATGTTCAACCGCTACGTCGACGGGCTCGGCACCCGGCTGCCGGAGGACCCGGTCGCCTACGAGGAGACCGCGCAGCGGATCATGACCGGCGGGTATGTCGGCTCGGCCTGACCGGCGCGGACACCGGCGGGCGCGGGGGACGCGCCCGCCGGCACGGCGGGGCGCTACCGGGCGTTGTACGGCATGGTGGGGAACCAGCCGTAGTCGAACATGGCGGGCAGCCGCACGTCCCAGTAGACGACCATGAACACGCCCAGCGCGATCAGCAGCGCCCCGGTCACCGCGGCGGTGCGGGTGGGGCTGCCGGCCAGCCACTGGATGAACCGGCCCCGGGTGGCCACGATGATCAGCGCGAACAGCGCGGCGACGATGGCGATGTTGCCCAGCGACTGGAGCACGAACGCGCCCGCGCCGTAGAGCGGGTTCCCGGTGTCCACCGCCCAGTGGAACAGCTTGTTGAACAGCGGGTACGGCCGGCCGATGAGGAACCCGCCGACCAGCGCGCCGAGCACCACGACCCGGGCGACCGGGCGGTGCGCGAACGGGTCGGGCAGCGTCCCGAGCGCGGCCAGCCCGAGGTAGACGAAGGCGAGCCCGATCACGCCGAAGACGACCATCGACTGGATCAGGCGCACCGGCAGCCCGCCGACCGTGTCGGTGGACAACTGCGGCAGCCGGTCGCCGAGCAGCACGCCGACGAAGCCGTACACCGCGGAGACCGCCACCATCCCGACGGTGAGCCAGCCGACCGGCCGCAGCAGCCCGCGCAGCCCGGCCCGGGTGGCCCCGGCGCCGCCGGCCTGGCTCATCGGGCCGACCGCGGCGGCCATGGCGATGTTGCACGCCGTGAACGTGCCGGCCAGGCCGGAGACGAACGCGAACACCAGGCCCGCGACGGTGCCGCCGATGGCGGTGGCTTTCGCGTCGTGGCCCAGCAGGGTGTTGGCGACGTTGTCACCGATCACGTGGTCGACGAACTCGTACGACCACAGCACCGCGAGCAGGACTCCCGCCGCGACGCCGCCCAGGACGATCCGCCCGCGCGCCCGCGGGTGGGTGTGCGCGGCGACGTGGACCGCGCCTGCGCTTCCGGTGACAGTCATGGATGGATTGTGGGGACGGGTCAGCCCATTGGCTTCTTCCGTATTGCCGAATTCGCGCCGGGCCCGACGGCAGCCGTGGCGGCAGAACGGCAACCTCGAACAAGCGTCCACCTACCCGTATCGTCCATCGTGGACGTATGCCGGTCACCCCGCATCAGTGGCGCCGCGTCCGAACCTCCGTGCCCGTCGTCCTGGGGCGGCTGCTCGACCTCATCGAGGATGCCCCGCCCGACCGGGCCGCCACCGCCCACTGGACGGTGGCCGACACCATGGCCCATCTGTGCGGCGTCGCCGCGATGGGTCTGTCCCTCGTCCGGGAGACCCCGCCCGACCTTCCGGTGCCCGGCCTCCTCGACCTGCGTCGCCGTACCACGGTCGACACCATCTCGGTGATGAACGCCGAGGTGCTGCGGCAGTTCACCGAGCGGCGCCTGCCGGTCCTGGCCGACCGGCTGCGCGCCGACGTCGAGGAGGTGCTGCGGGCGGTCGGGGAGACCGGGCCGGAGCACGAGGTGTCCTGGCTGGGTGGCGCGCGGCTGCCGGTCACCGGGCTGCTGGCCCACCTGCTCAACGAGCTGAACATCCACGCCTGGGACATCGCCCGGGCGCTCGGGAGGCGTTGGGTCATCGACCCCGCCGACGCCGCGCTCTTCGTCGACCTGTTCCTGGTCGACATGACCCGCCGCAGCTACGGCCGGCTGCTGGACCGTGACGCCCCGGCGCGCCCGGGACGGATCTCGGTGAACTTCCGGCACCGCTTCGGCCCGGAGGTGACCCTGGCCCTGGTCGACGGACGGGTGTCGGTGGGGCCGCCGGACCCGCGCCCGGACGTCCGGCTCTCCTTCGACCCGGCCACCTTCACCCTGATGCTGTTCGGGCGGGTGCACCGGGTGCGCGCGGTGCTCGCCCGCAAGCTGTCCGTCGGCGGGCGGCGGCCCTGGTTGCTGCCCGCCTTCCTGCGGACCATGCGGATGCCGTCCTGAGCCGAAGGCCGTGGCGTCCCCCGGACCCGGCTCCGGGGCAGCCCCGCAATACGGAAGAAGTGTCCGCGCGGCGGCCGGTGCGACCGTGAGGGGGACAAGGTCCACGGACCGGAGAGCCTTCAAGGAGGAAATGGTGACGATCACTGAGACCCCCACGCGCGAGGAGATCCTCCGCCGGGTCGCCAAGGCCGAGCCGGTGCTCCGGGAGCACATCGCGTGGTCGGAGGAGAACCGGCGGCTGCACGAGGCGACGGTCGAGGCGATGGCCGAGGCGGGCATCTTCCGGATGCGGGTGCCCAAGCGGTACGGCGGCTACGAGTGCGACGGCGCCACCCTGGTCGAGGTCGGCGCGGCGCTGGGCCGCATCGACGGGTCGGTGGCCTGGGTGGCGATGGTCAACTGGATCCCCACGTACCTGGTCTGCATGTTCCCCGACGAGGTGCAGGACGAGGTGTTCTCGACCCCGGACGTGCGGGTCTGCGGCACCAACGCCCCCAAGGGCACCATGGTTCCGGTCGAGGGCGGGTACCTCCTCAACGGCCGGTGGCCCTTCGTCAGCGGCGCGCACCACGCGCACTGGATGGAGGCCGCGGCCGTCATCCTGCGCGAGGGCGCCGAGCCGGAGCCGGTCATGACCATGGTCCCGATGTCGGACATGCAGCTGATCGACGACTGGCACACCACCGGGCTGCGCGGCTCCGGCAGCATCACCACGGTGGCCACGGACGTCTTCCTTCCCGCCGAGCGGGTCATCCCGCTGGGGGCCGCGCTCGGCCCGGACACCCTGTCCGAGACCAACCGGAACATTCCCATCTACTCCACCCCGGCCACCCTGGTCGCCGCCGTCTCCGGCGCCGGCATGCTCGCCGGCCTGGCCAAGGCGGCGTGGGACAGCTTCTTCGAGCGACTGCCCGACCGGAAGATCATCTACACCGAGTACCCGAGCCAGGCCGAGGCCCCGCTGACCCACCTGCGGGTCGGCTCCGCCGCCCACAAGATCGACCAGGCGTTGTTCCACGCCCGGCGCATCGCCGAGGTCGTCGACCACAAGGCGTTCAGCGGCGAGGCGTGGACCATCGAGGAGCGGGTCCGGGCGCGCGCCGACCAGGGCGAGGCGGCCCGCCTGGCCAAGGAGGTCGCCGACATCTTCCAGATGGCCAGCGGCGGCACCTCCATCTACAGCGACGTGCCGATCCAGCGCATCGTGCGGGACGTCACCTCTGCCGCGCTGCACGGCCTCGTCGTCCCGGACGTCAACACCGAGCTGTACGGCCGGGTGCTGTGCGGGCTGGAGCCCAACACCCTCTACCTGTGACGCCTCGCGTTGCGGGGCTCTCCCACCGCCCCTGGTGGGAGGGCCCCCGGGCGCCCGTGTCCGGCCCGGGGCGGGGCCGCCGCCGGTCACTGTCCCGATGCCCGGGGGTACGACGCCCGACGCGTCGCCGCCGTCAGGGTATGGCGGTGGGGGAGGGCGTCGCGGTGCCGCCCCTCGGCGCCTCGGGGGTCATCAGGCGGACGATCTCCTCCCGGTCGGCGGCCGACGGCAGGCCCCAGTCCGGGCGGTAGCCGTAGACCTCCCGCAGCGGCGTGGAGGAGGTCCGGCCGCCGAGGATCTCCACCGCGTCGGCGTCGATCAGCCCGGGGTGCTCCACCCCGCACGCCTCCGCGACCTTGACCAGGTCCCGCCGCAGCGTCCGCAGGTAGTTTGCCGCCCGCACCGCCTTCGACGCCGGGTCCAGGCCCCGGGCCAGCCACGGGTTCTGGGTGGCGACCCCGGTCGGGCAGGTGTCGGTGTGGCACTTCTGCGCCTGGATGCAGCCGATCGCCAGCATCGCCTCCCGGCCCACGTTGACCATGTCGCAGCCGAGCGCGAACGCCACCACCGCGTTGTCCGGCAGGCCCAGCTTGCCGGCGCCGACGAAGACGACCTGCTCGTGCAGCCCCTGCTCGGCGAAGACCTTGTACACCCGGGAGAAGCCCTGCTGGAACGGCAGCGACACCGAGTCGGTGAAGATCAGCGGGGCGGCACCGGTGCCGCCCTCGCCGCCGTCGACGGTGACGAAGTCGACGCCGCGGCCGGTGTCGCGCATCAGGGTGGTCAGCTCCTCCCAGAACTCGAGGTCGCCGACGGCGGACTTGATCCCCACCGGCAGGCCGGTCTCTGCGGCCAGCAGTTCCACCCAGTCCAGCAGGCTGTCGCAGTCGGAGAACTCGGCGTGCCGGGACGGGCTGACGCAGTCCCGGCCCTGCGGGATGCCCCGGGTCGCGGCGATCTCCGCCGACACCTTCGCCGCCGGCAACAGCCCGCCCAGGGTCGGTTTGGCGCCCTGGCTGAGCTTGACCTCCAGCGCCCGTACCGGCGCGCCGGCGACCAGGTCCCTGAGCCGGGCGAGGTCGAACCGGCCGCGCTCGTCGCGGCAGCCGAAGTACGCGGTGCCGAGCTGGAACACCAGCTCCCCACCCCGCCGGTGGTACGGGGACAGGCCCCCCTCGCCGGTGTTCTGCAGGCACCCGGCCAGGGCCGCCCCCCGGTTGAGCGCCGCCACGGCGTTGCCGGACAGCGATCCGAAGCTCATCCCGGAGACGTTGACCACCGACTCCGGCCGGAAGGCCCGCGCCCGTCCCCGGGCCGCCCCGAGCACCTTGGCGCACGGCAGCCGTACGTCGTGCCCGGCCGTCGGCGAGGACGGCGGCACCGTCCGGCCGAACGTGCGGTGCTTGATGATCGGGTACCCGGCGGTGTACTCGATGTCGTTGTCGGTGCCGAACCCGAAGTAGTTGTTCTCCTGCTTCGCCGAGGCGTACACCCAGCGCCGCTGGTCGCGCGTGAACGGCCGCTCCTCGTTGTTGCCGGCCACGATGTACTGCCGCAGCTCCGGCCCGATCGACTCCAGCAGGTAACGGGCCCGACCGATCACCGGGAAGTTGCGCAGCAGCGCGTGGTCACGCTGGAGGACATCACGGGCGGCCAGCGCCGCGACCGCGGCGGCGACGGCGGGCACGGTTCGACGGACCCATCTCATGCCGTCAGTCTCCCCGGGGTCGCCGGGTTTCGCACGGCCGGCGAGTCCCGTCCGCCCGGGATGCATGCCGACCCGGCGTCCCGGCCCCCGGCGTGGCGGCGCAGCTGCGAGCATTTCGCTGGTACGCCCGCCGCAGATGCGGGGATCCGGTGAGCTTTCGGGCCGCATCGGCGGCACGGTAGAGTGTCCTCCGTGACGGTCTTCCGGATCGGCGAGGCGGCCGAACTCCTCGGCGTCAGCACCGACACGGTGCGGCGCTGGGTCGACGCCGGCCGCCTCGCCGCCACCCGCGACGAGCACGGCCACCGGGTGCTCGACGGCGCCGACCTGGCCGCGTTCGTCCGCGCCGCAGCCGCCGCGCCCGAGGAGCACGCCGAGCTGTCCTCGGCCCGCAACCGGCTACGCGGCATCGTCACCGCCGTGGTCAAGGACGCCGTGATGGCCCAGGTCGACATCCAGGCCGGGCCGTTCCGGATCGTGTCGCTGATGAGCCGCGAGGCGGTCGACGACCTGGGCCTCCAGGTCGGCTCGGTCGCCGTCGCGGTGATCAAGTCGACCACGGTCGTGGTGGAACGGCCGGCCCCGCACCCCCCGCGAGGAAGGACCGGCCCGTGACCGCACGCGGGAACCCGGGGACCCGACGGACCCGCGCCGCCCTGACCGGGGCGGTTGCCCTGGCCATCGCCGTCACCGGCTGCGCCGGCGGGTCGGACCCGTCCGCGGGTGGCGACGGGATGCGTGGCTCGGTCACCGTCTTCGCGGCGGCGTCGCTGACCGAGTCGTTCACCCGGCTGGGCGCCGAGTTCGAGGCCGCCCACCCGGGCACGACGGTCACCTTCAGCTTCGCCGGCAGCTCCGCCCTGGCCACCCAGGTCAACCAGGGCGCACCCGCCGACGTGTTCGCCGCCGCGTCCCCGGCCACCATGCGTACGGTCACCGACGCCGGCAACGCCGACGGCCCCCCGGTCACCTTCGCCCGTAACCAGCTCGTCATCGCCGTGCCGGAGGGCAACCCGCGGTCGGTGGCCGGGCTGGCCGACCTGACCCGGCCCGGGACGAAGGTCGCGCTGTGCGCACCGCAGGTGCCCTGCGGCGCGGCGGCCCGCACCGCTCTCGACGCCGCCGGCGTGCCGCTCACCCCGGTCACCCTCGAACAGGACGTCAGGGGCGCGCTGTCCAAGCTTCGCCTCGGCGAGGTCGACGCCGCGCTGGTCTACCGCACCGACGCCGCCGCCGCGTCCGAGGTGGACGCCGTGGAGTTCCCCGAGTCCGCCGAGGCCGTCAACGACTACCCGATCGTCGTGCTCCGGCAGGCCGGCAACCCGGCCGCGGCCCGGGAGTTCGTCGCGTACGTGCGGTCCGACCGGGGCCGCGCCGCGCTGACCGCCGCCGGGTTCCAGCCCCCACGGGCCTGACCCCGGTGGTACGAGCCCGCCCGGCCACACCGCGCCGCCGCGTCCCCGGGCGGCGGATGCCCGTCGCCCTGTTCGTCCCGGCCGGGCTCGGGCTGATCTTCCTCGTGCTGCCCCTCGCCGGGCTGCTCGCCCGCGCTCCGTGGGCCACCCTGCCGCAGCGGCTGGCCGCGCCGGGGGTGCTCACCGCGCTGCGGCTGTCCCTGCTCACCGCCACGGTCGCCACGCTGGTCTGCGTCGTCCTCGGCGTACCCCTGGCGTGGCTGCTGGCCCGGCTGGAGTTCCCCGGCCGGCGGCTGGTCCGGTCGCTGGTCACCGTGCCGCTGGTGCTGCCGCCGGTGGTCGGCGGCGTCGCCCTGCTGCTCGTCTTCGGGCGCCGGGGCCTGCTCGGCGGCTGGCTCGACGCCACCTTCGGGATCACCCTGCCGTTCACCACCGCCGGGGTCGTCCTCGCCGAGGCGTTCGTGGCCATGCCGTTCCTGGTCATCGCCGTCGAGGGCGCGCTGCGCGGCGCCGACCTCCGGTACGAGGAGGCCGCCGCCACCCTCGGTGCCGGCCGGTGGACCACCTTCACGCACGTCACCCTGCCGCTGGTCGCCCCCGGAGTGGCCGCCGGGGCGGTGTTGTGCTGGGCCCGCGCCCTCGGCGAGTTCGGCGCCACCATCACCTTCGCCGGCAACTTCCCGGGCCGCACCCAGACCATGCCCCTGGCCGTGTACCTGGCCCTGGAGACCGACCTGGAGGCCGCGATCGTGCTCAGCCTCGTCCTGCTCACCGTCTCCGTGGCCATCCTCGCCGGGCTGCGCGACAAGTGGACGGCCGGCCCGTGACCGTCGCCGCGCCGCCTGGCGACCCCGTCCCGCCGCCGCTGCTGGACGCCCACCTCATTGTCGAGCGGGGCGGCTTCCACCTCGACGTCGCCCTGCGGGTGCGCGCCGGGGAGGTGGTGGCGCTGCTCGGCCCCAACGGTGCCGGCAAGACCACCGCGCTGCGCGTCCTGGCCGGCCTGCACCCGCTGACCGCCGGCCACCTCACCCTCGGCGGGGCCGACCTCGACCGCCCCGACCGCCGGGCGTGGACCCCGCCGGAGCGCCGCCCGGTCGGCGTCGTCTTCCAGGACTACCTGCTCTTCCCGCACCTGAGCGCCCGGGACAACGTCGCCTTCGGCCCGCGCCGGCGCGGCGCCGACCGGCGGGCCGCCCGGGCCGTCGCCGACGCCTGGCTGGCCCGGGTCGGCCTCGCCGAGCACGCCCGGCGCCGGCCCCGGCAGCTCTCCGGCGGGCAGGCGCAGCGGGTCGCGCTGGCCCGGGCCCTCGCCGTCGATCCCACCCTGCTGCTACTCGACGAGCCGCTCGCCGCCCTCGACGCCCGCACCCGCCTGGACACCCGCGCCGAGCTGCACCGCCACCTCGCCGCCCACCCGGGCGCGACCGTGCTGGTCACCCATGATCCCCTCGACGCGTTGGTGCTCGCCGACCGGCTGGTCATCGTGGAGGGCGGGCGGGTCGTCCAGGCCGGCGACGCGGCCACCGTCACCGCCCGGCCCCGCACCGACTACGTCGCCCGCCTGGTCGGGCTCAACCTGCACCGGGGCCACGCCGACGGCCACCGGGTCCGGGTCGGCGGGCTGACCCTCACGGCCGCCGACAGCGTGGCCGGCGAGGCGTTCGTGGCGTTCCCGCCGGCCGCCGTCGCTCTGCACCCCGTCCGGCCCGAGGGCAGCCCCCGCAACACCTGGTCGGCCACCGTCGCCGGGGTGCAGCGGCACGGCGACAACCTGCGCGTCCAGCTCGACGGGCCGCTGTCCGTCGCCGCCGACGTCACTCCGGCCGCCGCCGCGCAGCTGCGGCTGGTCCCGGGCCGGGCGGTGTGGGCGGCGGTCAAGGCCGCCGAGACCCGCGCGTACCCGGTGGGGCACTGACCGCACGGCACGGCGACCCGCCGGCACCCGGGGTCGCCGGGTGCCGACGGGTCGCCGTGATCGGATCCGGGGTCAGCTCGCGGTGCAGGACGGGGTGCCGGACGGCGGGGTGCCGGAGCCCTGGAAGCCGAACTCGGTCGACTGTCCGGGGGTGAGCCGTCCGTTGTAGGCCACGTTGGTGAACCGGACCGTCCCGGTGGTGCCGCTGCCCTGCGCGTTCCACGCGTTGGTGACCGCCGTGCCCGCCGGCAGCGTGACGGTGGCCGCCCAGCCGTTGGTGCCGGACGAGCCGGCCGTAACCCGTACCGTCGCCACGAAGCCCCCGGTCCAGGTCTGCAGGGAGAACGAAGCGGTGCAGCCCGCGCCGGGCGGCGGGGTGGTCGGGGCAGGAGTGGTCGGCGGGGGCGTGGTGGGTGGGGGCGTGGTCGGAATGGGCGTGCCGCTGTTCAGCGCGTCCAGGGTGGCGGTGTACGCGGCCTTCTTGTTGCCGTTGCCGTCGAACAGCAGCGGGGTGCCGCTGGCCCGCCAGGAGTCGGTGTCCCGGATGCCCCACACCGAGATGCCGGTGCAGCGGGACACCGCGAGGCAGGCCCTGGTGACGTTGGCGTACGAGGTGGCCTGCGCGGTGCCGGAGCCCTCGATGTCCAGCTCGGTGATCTGGACGTCGAGCCCGAGGTTGGCGAACCGTTGCAGGTTGGCCTGGTAGTCGCCGGGCACCGGGGACGCGCTGTTGAAGTGGGACTGGAACCCGACGCAGTCGATCGGCACGCCCCGGGCCTTGAAGTCGGAGACCATCGCGTACACCGCGTTGGACTTCGCGTTCTGCCCGTCGGTGTTGTAGTCGTTATAGCAGAGCTTCGCGCCCGGGTCGGCGGTGCGGGCGGTGCGGAACGCCACCTCGATCCAGTCGTTGCCGGTGCGCTGGAGGTTCGAGTCGCGCCGGGCGCCGTTGCCGCCGTCGGCGAACGCCTCGTTGACCACGTCCCAGGAGTGGATCTTGCCACGGTAGTGGGTGGCGACCTGGGTGACGTGGTTGACCATCGCCGAGCGCAGCGCGCTGCCGCTGAGGTTCTGCGCCCAGCCGGGCTGCTGGGAGTGCCAGGCCAGCGCGTGGCCCCGGACCCGCATGCCGTTGGCCTGGGCGTGGCTGACGATGCGGTCGGCGCTGGTGTAGTTGAACTGGCCCTGGGACGGCTCGGTCGCGTCCCACTTCATCTCGTTCTCGGGGGTGACCATGTTGAACTCGCGGTTCAGGATCCCGACGTACGTGGAATCCGACAGCTTGTTCGCCGCCACCGCGGTGCCGAAGTAGCGGCCCTTCTCGGCCGCCGCGGTGGCGAGGGTGGTGCCGGCGCTGGCCGCGGTGGCCAGTGCCAGCACCATTCCGGCGGCCACCGTGCCGACGGTGGCGGAGACCAGCGCCGCGCGTCGGCCCGGTCGAACCCTGGCGCTTCCGCGGTCGCGTGCTGCTGAGCTGCTCATGCCTGACTGCCCTCCGGGGGATCGAAGTCGTCGCGCGGCCGACGACATCAGCGACTTTCGATACATGCTATCGAGAAGTTTCGGAAAGCTCTAGCCCGACATCCGCCGGTCATACCCGGCCAGCGGGGCCGAAAGTTTCGGAACCCTACCGGCGGGGCGGCCCGGTCAGAGCACCTGGGACAGGAAGCGGCGCAGCCGGGGATGCTCGGGACGCTCGAAGACCGCCGCCGGCTCGCCGGCCTCCAGCACCACCCCGCCGTCCATGAACGCCACGGTGTCGGCGACCTCGCGGGCGAAGCCCATCTCGTGGGTCACCACCACCATGGTCATGCCGCCCGCAGACAGCTCCGCCATGATGCCCAGCACCCCCTTGACCAGCTCCGGGTCCAGGGCCGAGGTCGCCTCGTCGAAGAGCATCACCTGCGGCTGCAACGCCAGCGCCCGGGCGATCGCCACCCGCTGTTGCTGCCCCCCGGACAGCTGCGCCGGCCGGGCGTCGGCCCGGCCAGCCAGCCCGACCCGCTCCAGCTGGGCGCGGGCCGCCTGCGTGGCCTCGTCCTCGCCGAGCCGCTTGAGCCGGCGCAGCGCCAGGGTGATGTTGCGCAGCACCGTCATGTGCGGGAAGAGGTTGAACTGCTGGAACACCATCCCGACCCGCTGGCGCAGCGCGTCCGGGTCGTCGCCCAGCACGCTGCGCCCGTCCAGCAGCACGTCCCCCTGGTCCGGCTCGATGAGCCGGTTGATCGTGCGCAGCAGGGTGGACTTTCCCGACCCGGACGGCCCGATGACGCAGGCCGTGCCACCCCGGCCGACGTCCAGGCTCGCGCCCCGCAGCACCCGGTTGGCGCCGAAGGCGAGGTGCACGTCCCGCACGTTCAGGCTCACCGGGGTCGTCGTGCCGGTCGAGGTGCTCATCGCTCGTCCTTTCCCGTGATCGTGCGGGCGGCGGCGTCGCCGGGCAGCGCGTTCCGCCCGGCGAGCGCCAGCGCGTCGTCGTCCTCGGCCGCCGTGGCCGGCCGGCCCTGCCGCAGCCGCCGGTCGATCCAGTTCACCGCGTGGGTCAGCGGCACGGTCAGCGTCAGGTAGAACAGGCCCGCCAGCAGCAGCGCCGACTCGTTGCCGGTGGTCGCCGCGTGGTCCTGCCCGATCCGGAACAGCTCCCGCTGGCTGGCCACCAGGCCGAGGAAGTAGACCAGGCTGGAGTCCTTGATCAGGGCGATGAGCTGGTTCACCCAGGCCGGCAGCACCCGGCGGACCCCCTGCGGGATGATCACCAGCCGCATCGCCTCGCCCCAGGAGAACCCCAGCGCCCGGGCCCCCTCCAGCTGGGCGGCCTCCACGCTCTGGATGCCGGCCCGGAAGATCTCCCCGATGTACGCCGCCGCGATCAGCGACAGCGCCAGGATGCCCAGCGGGTAAGGGTTCGGCCCCCACACCTGCATCCCCAGCGGCGCCAGGCCGACGCCGATGAGCAGGATCGTCGCCGCCGCCGGCAGGCCGCGGAAGACGTCCGTGTACACCCGCGCCGGCCAGCGCAACCATCGGGTACGCGAGATGCCCGCGACCGCCAGCAGCATGCCCAGCAGCGAGCCGAGCAGGGCGGCCGAGATCGCCAGGATCAGCGTGTTGGGCAGCCCGACGGTCAGCATCTCGGGCAGCGCCGCACGCATGGAGTCCCAGTCGAAGAAGGTCTCCCACAGGGTGCTCAGTGGATCCATCAGTCGTCTTCCCGTCCGCCCCGCTCGCTGGTCATCCGTACCGTCGGCTCGTCGTCGCCCGTGCCGTCACGCCCGCGTACTCAGGACGACGCCGACGCCGACGGCGCGGCCGACCCGGACGGGGCCGCCGACGCGCCCGGCACCGGCGCCGAGCCGCTGCCCGGCCTGAAGTCCGCCGGGACCGGCCGGCCCGGGTAGTACTGCTCCTGCAACCGGCTCCACGTGCCGTCGGCGATGACCTCGTCGAGGCCCTTGTCCAGCGCCGCGCGGAGCGCGTCGTTGCCCTTGGCCACGGCGTACGCGGTCGGGGTGGGGCTGAGCTGCTTCGCGGCCACCGTGATCTTCCCGCCGCTGTCGGTGGCGGACTTCTCGCCGATCTCGGCCGGGGCGATCCAGGCGTCGGCGGTGCCGGCCCTGAGCTGGTTGAGCGCTCCGTTGTAGTCCGGCACCCGCACCGGGTCCAGCTTCTGGCCGGTGGCGTAGTCGTCCTGCACGGTGCCCTGCACGACCACCACCCGCTTGCCGGCGAGCTGGTCGAAGCCGGTGATCGGGGATCCGGCCGGGACGTCCAGTCCGAAGTAGCCGAAGTCGTAGCCGTTGCCGAAGTCGACGGTCTTCTTCCGCGCCTCGGTGATGGTGATCGAGGAGCTGCCCACGTCGAACTTGCGGTTGTTGACCTGCGACAGCAGCGCGGAGAAGTCGGTGCCGACGAACTCCACCCGCAGGCCGATCTTCTCCGCGACCGCGGTGAGCAGGTCGTTGTCGAAGCCGGTGAACTTTCCGTCCTTCAGGTACACGTTCGGCGGCGCGTCGGTGAGGGTGCCGGCCCGCAGCACACCGGGCTGGACCAGGCCGTACGGGTTGTCGGCGGCGGCCGAGGTGTCGTCGCCGCAGGCGGTGAGGGTGGCGGCGCCGACGACGGCCGCGACGCCCAGCGCGGCGAACCTGGTCAGGGCGGGGAGGAATCGCACAGGTGTCTCCTGGGATGAGGGCGGCGCGCGGACGGCACGCCGCCGGACGCGGCACGCCGATGGGCGGCCGCGGAAGGGTGCTACTACGGAATGGGGGAGGCGCTCAGCGCGCCGCGTGACGGCGACAGCCGTCGCTGCACACCCGCATCAGGTCCACGTGCCGGCGCCTGATCAGCGCGGGCTGTCGGGTAGGTGACGCGGTCGACGCCGAGCGTGCGGCAGCCGGGGCGCAAGGACGAGCAGACATGGTTCTCCAAGGTCGGTGTTGACCTGGGGACCAGGCCACGCTTGCACCGGTGACACTCCGGTGCCTGGTCTTCACCCGGGGCACCCCACCGCGGAGGAGGGTTGCCGGCCAGCGAGCCGGGGCTTGACGCTGGCGCTCATGACCTGGTGGAGAGCCTAGCAACGGCACCGGGCCGGGCGTCCAGTCGTTATGACGACGCTCACCCCGGGTGGGGCTCCGGCCGACACAACGCCCTCGCCGGGCGACCGCCGCCGAGGTTCAGCCCCGGTACGGGGCCAGGCCGGCGTCGAGCAGCGTGAAGGCGTGGTCGGCGGCGGCGACCGCCTCCGGGTGTGCCCGCGCGGCGGTGCACCCCTCGGTGAGACGACGCCAGTTGTCCCGCGCCAGCACCCGCTGCGCCGCGACGATCTGTGCCGCCGCGAGCCGGCCGGTCAGCCCGTCGGGCCGAGCCCTGGGCTCCGGCCGCCCCCCTTCGTCGGGGCGCGTGTTGGCGGCGTCGTCGAGGGCGTCGGCCAGCGCCGCCTCCTCGGCGGCGGCGTGCCCGGCCACCCGGGCGGCGAGGCCCGGGGTCGAGAAGACCATCCCGTGGTACGCCAGCACCCGGGGGTCGTCGTTGAGCCCGGTGACCGGGTCGTGGCGGTCCAGCCCGTCGAGAAAGTGCCGGCGCAGCGCGGCGAGCGGCGCCTCGCCCGGGCGTCGGCCGCGCACCACCCGGGCCGACTCGCCCCGGTGGTCGGCGATCCGGTGCAGGACCAGATCCTCCTTCGTGGCGAAGTACTTGAACAGCGTCGGCTTGGAGACCTCCGCGGCCGCGGCCACCTCGGCGACCGACACCTGGTCGAAGCCTCGTTCGACGAACAGCGAGATCGCCGCTGCCGAGATCGCGTCGTGGGTGCGCTGCCGCTTGCGTTCGCGCAGCCCCTGCTCTCCGGTCACGCCACCCAGGCTACCAGCGGCCGATACCAGGTCAATTTCATGACTAAGGTTAGAATATTTACCTGGTAAATGTTTCTCATCGGAGGTTGCCATGGACGACCGGGTCGACCGGGAACTCGCGCGGGAGCAGGCGCACCTGGCCGCGACCCGCGCCGCGCTCGCCCGGATGCGCGACACCGCCCGCCACCGGGTGGCCACCGGCGCGGACGTGGCCGGCGACCGGTGGACCGCCGAGACCCTCGGCCGGATGCTGCGGACCCACGCCAAGGAACTCGCCGAGGAGCCGGACGCGCCGCCCTACTTCGGCCGCCTCCGGTTCGGCGCCGCCGCCGAGGCGGGCGAGCACGTCGGTCAGCGCTACCACCTCGGCCGCCGCCACATCACCGACGAGGCCGGCCACCCGCTCGTCATCGACTGGCGGGCGCCGGTGTCGCGTACCTTCTACCGGGCCACCGCCCGGGACCATCTCGGCGTCGCGGTCCGCCGCCGGTACGGGTGGAGCTCCACGCCGCCGACCCCGGCCCGGCTGACCGGGTTCGAGGACGAGCGCCTCGACCGGGGGGAGGAGCTCGGCGGCGGCAGCCGGCTCGTGGCTGCGGAGATCGAGCGTCCCCGGGTCGGCCCGATGCGCGACATCGTCGCCACCATCCAGCCCGAACAGGACGAGCTGGTTCGCGCCGACCTCGACACGTCCGTCTGCGTCCAGGGCGCGCCCGGCACCGGCAAGACCGCCGTGGGGCTGCACCGCGCCGCCTGGCTGCTCTACACCCACCGGCGGCAGCTCGGCCGCACCGGGGTGCTGGTGATCGGTCCGAACCCGGCCTTCCTGCGGTACGTCTCGGCCGTGCTGCCCACGCTCGGCGAGGTCGACGTCGACCAGCGGACCCTGGAGGACCTGCTGGCCCGGCACCCGATCGCCGCCGTCGACGACGATGCCGCGGCCGTCGTCAAGCACGACGCCCGGATGGCCGTCGTGCTCGACCGGGCGCTGTACGGCCGCGTCCGCGTACCCGCCGAGGCGCTCACCGTGCCCGACGGCTCCTACCGCTGGCGGCTGCCCGCCGGGGCCGTCGCCGCGCTGGTCGCCGGGATCCGGCGCGAGTCCCCGCCCTACGGAATCGGCCGCGAGCGGCTGCGATCCCGGGTCGTGGACCTGCTGCAACGTCAGGCCGAGCGGCGTGTGGAGCTGTCCGGCGCAGCCTGGGGGCGGCGGGTGGGCCGCTGCGCCCCGGTCCGTGACCTCCTCGACCGGGTCTGGCCCGCCGTGCGCCCCGGCGAACTGCTCGCGAAGCTGCTCGGTGACCCGGACGCGCTCGCCGGGTCAGCCGACGGGATTCTCACCGCCGACGAGCAGGAGGCCGTCCGTTGGGCCCGCCCGCGCGGCGCCCGGACCGCCCGCTGGTCCGCGGCCGACCTAGTCCTGCTCGACGAGGTCGCCGGGCTGATCGAGCATCCCCCCGGATACGGCCACGTCATCGTCGACGAGGCGCAGGATCTCTCGCCGATGCAGTGCCGCGCCCTCGCCCGCCGCAGCGTCCACGGCTCCCTCACCGTGCTCGGCGACCTGGCCCAGGGCACGACGCCGTGGGCGGCGCGGAGCTGGCCGGACCAGCTGACCCACCTGGGCCGGCCCACGGCCCGGGTCGTGCCGCTGACCGCGGGATTCCGGGTGCCCGGCGCGGTGCTGGCGCCGGCCAACCGGCTGCTCGGGACGCTCGGCGTGGACGTGCCGCCGACCCGGTCCGTCCGCGCCGACGGCCACCTGCGCGTACGGCACGCCGACGACCTGGACGCCGGCGTCCTCGACGCGGTCCGGGACGCGCTCGGGTACGCGGGCTCGGTCGCGGTCATCGGCGTCGACGCGGCCGTCACGCGGCTCGCCGGCCCGCTGCGCGCCGCCGGCGTCCCGGCCGCCGGGGTGGACGAGGCGGATCCGTCGGCCCGGGTCACCCTGCTGCCCGTGACCCTGGCCAAGGGCCTGGAGTACGACCACGTGGTGCTGGTCGAGCCGGCGGACATCGTGGCCGCCGAGGCGCGCGGCCCGCACCGGCTCTACGTGGCCCTGACCAGGGCGGTGTCCCGACTGGACATCGTCCACCACCGGCCCCTGCCGGCGGCGCTGCGCGGCTGACGGCCGGCGTGCCGGGCGGGTGTGGTGGGGCGGGACCACGCGGACCCGCCCCACCGCGGCGTGGGCCGGTCAGCCCGCCTGGAACGACTGGCGGACCACGCCGCCGACGAGCGCGCACCAGGTGCTCGTGCTGACCTTGCCGTTGGGGTGCAGGCCGTGCAGCCGCTGGAGGTCCTGGACGGCCTTCTTGGTGGCGTGGTCGAACTCGCCGGTCACCGTGACGTCTGCGTAGCCCTTGGAGTTCAGGATGAACTGCACGGCGCTGACCGGGGCGCCGGTGGCGTTCTTGTCCAGCTCGGGTGCGAGGGTCTCCCAGGTCGGCCCCGTGAGGGTGGCGTCGATGTCGACCGGGATGCCGTTGCGGGCCTGCCAGTCCTGCACGGCGGCGACGGTCGCGGCATCGAACGTGCTGTTCACCGGCACGACGTAGCCGCGATGGGTGAGCAGGTACTGCGCCACCCGCACGGTCGGGGAGTTGACGAACCGCCACAGGTCCGGCCAGCGGCGGGCCGGCACGTCGGCGATGTCGGTGCCCAGCTCGCGGAAGACCCGTCGGCGCAGTTCCGGGAACTGCCGGTAGAACGCGGCTCCCGGGCACGCGGTGGTGCGGAAGTCCCAGTGCCCGAAGATGTCGTGGGCGTGCAGGCCGTACCGGCGGCCGACCGTGGCGCAGAGCTGGACCAGCGAGTCCAGCAGCTCCTGCGGCGGCGTCTCGGTGACGTACGTGCCCTCGTTCTCGATGCCGATGGCCCGGCCGTTCTCCCCGGGACAGTGCGCCGAGATCACCTGCCGGTCGCCGGCGGCCAGCCGCTCGAGGCTGCCGCGCCGGCCCTCCAGCACGTGCCCGCCCCGGCTGACGGTGAAGTGCTGGCCGGTGTCGGACCAGCCGTTGCCGTCCATGTGCAGGTTCTGGCAGTCCCGGGCCAGCTTCACGGCCTGGTCCCGCGAGTAGTCGGTGACGTTCGGGAACGCCATGTGGTGCACGATGATCTTGTTGGTGGCGATGGCGCTGAGCGGCAGGGAACCGGCCGGCGGTCGGGCGCCCCACTCGTCGCAGCTGATGATCCAGTCGACGTCCGATCCGGACGCGGCCTGCGCGGCGGCGGGGAACGCGAGTTCCGTGCCGACGACGGCGACGGCCGCCGCGCCGAGCCCGGCCCGCAACAGGGTGCGGCGGTCCAGCTCGGGGTGGTCGAAGTGCATGGCATCTCCTCTGTGGCTGACGACGGCCGGGGGTGAAAAGGAGCTTCACGGGCAACGCGTGAGGTGGAGGATATTTCCAACCGACGCGCAACACCAGAGGTGACCGGCGGGGAGGCGCCGCCCTCCCCGTTCACCTAGCATCCTAGGATGCCTTAGGGGGAGTGCCACCGTCCACAGTCAAGCCGACGGGCAACGGGCGAGACGCCGACATCCGGTGCAGAGGATGCAACCGTTGCGCCGATGGCGGACTGGACAGCGCCCGCCACAATGAGCGGCGTCCCTGTGTGCCGGGCGTCAATCCGGAAGAGCCGTGGAGACCGTCCAATGAGTGGGAACAGCTGGCGGGTGTCCGGCTACACCGAGGTGCGCGAGCTGGGCTCGGGCGCGTCCGGGCGGGTGGTGCTCGCCACCCACGACGCGTCCGGCACCCCGGTCGCCGTGAAGTACCTCGTCGGCGTCCTCGGCACGGACCCGGCCTTCCGCGACCCCTTCCGAGCCGAGGCCCGGCTGCTGGCCGAGATCGACGATCAGCACGTCTCCCGGCTCTACGAGTACGTCGAGTCGCCCACGGGCGCGGCCATCGTGATGGAGCTGGTCAACGGGGTCTCGCTGCGGCAGATGCTGCGCGCCAACGGGCCCACCGGGCCGGAGGCCGCGCTCCTCGTCCTCAAGGGATCCCTCGCCGGGCTCGCAGCCGCGCACGCGCGGGGCGTGGTGCACCGTGACTACAAGCCCGAGAACGTGCTGGTCACCGCCGAGGGGGAGAGCAAGCTCGCGGACTTCGGCATCGCCATGCCGGTGGGACGGGAGTCGGCCACCACGGTGACCGGCACGCCCCGTTACATGGCTCCGGAGCAGTGGACGGGCGCGGCGGCCTCCCCGGCCTGCGACATCTACGCCGCCACGGCCACCTTCTTCGAGTGCCTGACCGGTCACCCCCCGTACGACGGCCGTAGCCTGCTGGCCCTGCACGAGCAGCACGCGTACGCGCCGGTCCCCACCGACCCGGCCCCGCCGCCGGTGCACGAGCTGCTGCGCTGGGGGATGGCCAAGCTGCCCGCCGAGCGTCCCCAACCGGCGCACGTCTTCCTCGGCATCCTGGAGCAGATCGCCACCGAGGGGTACGGGCCGGACTGGGAGGAGCGCGGGGTCCGCGAGCTGGCCCGGCGGGCCGCCCTGCTGGCCGCGTTCTTCCCGTTCTCCGACTCCTCGGGCGGCAGCACCAGCCTGGCCAGTACGGTCCTCGTGCCGGACGGCAGCACGGGCATGGGTCGGGAGATCCGCACCGGTCGACGGATGCGCACCGGGCGGGCTCGCCCGGCCCTGATCGGCGGCGCCCTGGTCGCGGCCGTGCTGGTCGGTGGCGTCGGCTACCGGTACGCCTCAAGCGATGAACCCGACGTGGTGCCCGTTGCGGGCGACGCCGCCCCGGTCGCCGCGCCGGCACCGGTCGACCCGGTGTCCGAATCCGCCACGCCGCCGCCGGTCACGCCGACCCCGCCGGTGGCCACGCCGTCGCCCTCGGCCGTCGCCCCGACCACCGGCAGGCCGACGACCGCCGCCCCGACGACCCGGCCCCCGGCGCCGACGGTCCGGCCCACCCGGACGGCGACGCCGACGCCTACCGTGTCGGCCGGCAGCACCCCGCCCGCGCGGGACGTCACCGCCCCCACGGTCGGGGCGCCGAGCACCCGGTGGACCACCCTGGATCCGAGGGGCTGCCCGTACGGGGCGACGTCGACCCCGGTCACGGTGAAGGTCACCGACGACCGGTCGGCCGACGACGGGCTGCGGGTGTCGTTCCGCTACACGTCGGGCGCGCAGTCGGGCACGGTGGTCATGTCGTCGGTCGGTAAGGACGTGTTCGAGGGCACCCTCGGCCCGTTCGACCGCCCCGCCGACGGCGTGCGTATCTCGGTGCAGGTCACCGCGGTGGACGCCGCTGGCAACTCGGCCGGGGCGGGTGGGCCGGCGTACGTGAGCCTGCAGTCGTACTGCACGCCGGGCTGACCGGGGCGGCCGACGACGATGCCGGGAGGCTGGCGATGAGCGATCCGAACGAGCCGACGACGGCGCTGCCCCTCGGTGGCGCGCTCCCCGGGACGCCGTCCGGCTCGAGGACGACGCCGGGCCCGGGGGAGCCGACCGCCGACCTGGGCCGGACGGTGGACCTCGGCCGGACGGTCGGGCTGGGCGGCACGGTCCCTGCGGGGGGCACGGTTGCCGGGGGCGGGGCGTGGCCGCCCGGGCAGGTGTGGGGCGGGGGCGGCTCTGCGCGTACCACCGGGGGCTTCGCCGATCCCACGATCGCGGGCGGTGGGACCGCACCGGCCACGGCGGCCGGGCCGACCGTCGGCGGGTCGGCGGGCGAGGTGCGGTTCGGGCCGGGGGTGCCGAGCGTCGCGCCGGCTGCCCCCGCCTGGCGGCAGCCGGGCCCGGCCCGGCGGCCCCGGTCGCCGTGGCGGCGGGTCGTCTCGGTGCTGTCCACCCTGGTCACCGTGGTGTTAGTGGTGGCGGTCGGGCTGTTCATCTGGCAGCGGCTGAGCCCGTTGGCGGTCGAAGGGGTCACCGTGGCGGTGACCGAGCCCACCGGCGACCGGTGTGACGTGACGGTGGAGGTGGTCGCGACGGTGCGGACCAACGGCAATGCCGGCACGATCCGCTACCAGTGGCTGCGCTCCGGGTCGGCACCGGGGGCGCTGGTCGGCGAGCGGGTGGGGCGGGGGCAGCGGACGGTGACGCTGCCCCTGAGATGGTCCTTCAGCGGGGTGGGCGCGACGCGGGAGACGGCGACGGTCAACATCGTCGAGCCGTCGCCGGTGCAGGCCGGCACCGAGGTCCGTTACGTCTGCCGACGGCGCTGACGGCGGTCCTCGTCGGGGTGCGGCGGCGTTTGCGCGCGGGGCGGTCGGGGTAGAGCGGGCGGATCTGTTGCGACCCCTGGTGTGAAGGACCCTTCGATGAGAGACAACTTCGGTGACGCGGTGGGGGATGCCCTGCGCGCGGTGCTGCTGTTCCTGCCCAAGGCCCTCGGTTTTGTGGCGATCCTGGTGGCTGGTTGGCTGGTCGCGAAGGCCGTGCTGAAGGTCGTGGACAAGGTGCTGGAACGGGTCGGCTTCGACCGAGCGGTCGAACGCGGCGGGGTCAAGGCCGCGCTGGCCCGGTCCAGGTACGACGCGAGCGACATCGTGGCGAAGCTCGCCTACTACGGGGTGCTGCTGGTGACGTTGCAGCTCGCCTTCGGCATCTGGGGTCCGAACCCGATCTCGGACCTGATCGCCGGGGTGATCGCGTGGCTGCCCCGGGCGTTCGTGGCGATCGTGATCGTGGTGGTCGCGGCGGCGATCGCACACGCGGTGAAGGACATCATCAGCAGCGCGCTGGGCGGCCTGTCGTACGGGCGGGTGCTGGCGACGATCGCGTCGGTGTTCATCCTCGGGCTGGGCGTCATCGCGGCGCTCAACCAGATCGGCGTGGCGACGGCGGTGACCACGCCGGTGTTGGTCGCGGTGCTGGCGACGATCGGCGGCATCCTCGTCGTCGGCGTGGGTGGCGGGCTGGTCCGGCCGATGCAGAGCCGGTGGGAGTCGTGGCTGAGCCGGGCGGAGCGGGAGTCGCAGCTGATCGCGACGCATGCGCGGGCGTACCAGGCGGGGCGGCGGGACGTGGCGGCCCGGCTGGCGGCGACGGGACCGGTTGCCAGGGACGCCGAGCGGGCCGAGTCGGTCGTCCCGGCAGCCGACGACGCCGACCGGACGCAGGTGGTGCCGAGGGAGTTCGACGACGCGGACCGGACGCAGGTGGTGGCGCGGGAGTCCGCCTACGACCCTGACCGGACGCAGGTGGTTCCGTCCGGCGACGATCCTGACCGGACTCAGGTGGTGCCCCGGTTGGCCGGCGACCCTGTCGAGGCCACCCAGCCGGTGGCCCCGTACACCGGGCCGGAGCTGACCCCTCCGTACCCGCAGCGCGACGGCGACCACGACCGGTTGCCGGGCGACGCCACGGTGGTCATTCCCCGGCCGGACAGGGAGACCCCCGCTCGCTGACGCCGAGACGCGGGGTGGACGGGCCGGCGGATCCGGTCCACCCCGCGTCTGGTCGAATCCATCTGGCGACGTGGCTTTTGCCGACGCCGGGTTGTGGCGGGGGCGGGCTCAGGGGCGGTCAGTCGGGCAGCGCGTCGAGGTAGACCCAGCGGCCGTCCTCGCGGGTGAAGCGGCTGTGCTCGGTGAGCGTTCCGGGTCGTCCGCCCTCGCGGTGGTGGGCCCGGAACGCGACCGTGCCGGCGCTGTCGAACAGGCCACCCTGCTCGGTTCCGAGGATCTCCAACCGGGTCCACCGCTGCCCGGGGTCGAGGCGTAGCCGCTCGGGTCGGGTCGAGGAGTGCCAGCTGCGCAGCAGGTAGGCGGCGTCGCCGATGGCGAACGCGCTGAACCGGGACCGCATGAGCGCCTCGGCGGTGGCCGGGTCCGTCTCGCCCCGGTGTAGCCGTCCGCAGCACTCCGGGTAGGGCTGGCTGTTTCCGCACGGGCAGGGTCCGTTCGTGTTCCGGGGTGCGCCGCCACGGGCGGGTCTCTTCGCCACGTCCCCATCCTGCCGCAGTGGTCGGGACGCACGGGCGGGGGCTCCTTGCTCTGTCCCGGGCACCCCGGCCACCGCGTCCGACGGGGCCTGGCCGGTGGACACGACGACAAGGGCCGACCCCACCACGGGGCCGGCCCTTGTCGTCGTTTGTGCTGGTCGGTCAGGAGGTGGCGTAGCCGCGGGTGGCGATCCAGTCGGCCAGGTTGTCGACAGAGATGTCGTAGCTGGCCTGGGCGGGGTTGGCCGAGTCGGCGATCTTCACCGTCCGGCCGTCGTCGCGGTACCCTACGACGCTGATGTAGTGGCCACCCTCGAAGGAGTGCACCACCCCGTCGGTGTCCGTGGCCGTGCCGGCGATGTTGGCCACCACAGCCCGGCCGCTGTCCACCGTACGGACGACATCGGCACGCAGCTTGTCGGTCTGCCCATCATCAGCCTTACCGGTCCTGATCTCGACGCTGCGGTACGCGTCGCCCTTACCGGTCTCCTTGTTCAGGACAGGCGTGATGTCGTTGATCGAGTCGGTGCCGTCCTCGGTGGTGCCCATCTTCTCGGCCATGGCGTCGACGTTGATGTTCTTGCCCTGCACGGACAGGGCGTTACGGGCGGCGGCGGGGCCGCAGAAGTAGAAGTTCGGCTGCGCCTCGTACCGCACCTCGAGCTGCCGCTCACCGGCCGGCTTACGGTCGGCCTGCACCGACGCGACAGAAGCCTTCTCGGCGGCGGGGGCGGCGTGGGCGGCGACGGCGGGAGCGGCGATCCCACCAGCGGTGGCGGCGAGAACACCAGCGGTCAGAGCGGTCCTACGGATCAGATCGGTACGCATGATGGCGTGCTCCTCTGGTCGGGGGACACGCGGCAACACCGCCCGAGGGCGACGTGCACCGCGAAAAGGGGGAATCAGATCGGAGGGACAACCACGGCGGCCCGGGGGAGGGGAACTGACCTGCTCGGGTTGTCCGGAGGGTGTAACCATCCCGGCCGGCCCCGCATTCCACACGGCCCCGGTCCCGGGAAACTGCGCCGGGCCGGTCTCGCCCGGGTGAACCATGTACAACGCC
Source organism: Micromonospora sp. CA-111912 (assembly GCF_050948415.1). Classification (NCBI taxonomy): domain Bacteria; kingdom Bacillati; phylum Actinomycetota; class Actinomycetes; order Micromonosporales; family Micromonosporaceae; genus Micromonospora; species Micromonospora sp. CA-111912. The sequence continues at coordinate 3,651,773 of NZ_CP192007.1, read as the reverse complement.
CCCGACCCCCCACCGATTCCACCACCACAGTGACCCCGACCACCGGACACCCCACCCCAAACCACCCACCACCCCCAAGCCCAACCACCACCCCACCCCATCGCCCGTCGATCAAGAGGGTCACGTCAACGGGGTGGCAAACCCGATACAAACCTCTTGATCAAAGGGGTGAGATCGCTACGGGTGGTGCAAAGCGGCTGATACCGACCCAAACATCTCGACCAAACGGGTCGGCTCGGGCGTTAGGTGATGGCGATTGTGTCGGGGGCCTGGGCTGCGGGGTGTGGGGTCAGAGCCAGCCGGAGCGGCGGAAGAGTCGATGCAGGGTCAGTGCGGCGGTTGCCATCACCAGCAGCGCTCCCGCGTAGCCGTAGCGCCATTGCAGTTCGGGCATGTTGGTGAAGTTCATGCCGTAGATCCCGGCGACGGCGGTCTGGGTGGCGGCGATCGCCGCCCACGCGGCGATTTTGCGCATGTCGTTGTTCTGCTCGACGGCCAGCTGCGCCAGCCGGGACTGGAGGATCGAGTTGAGGAGGTCGTCGTACGCGCTGACCCGGTCGACGGCCCGGGCCAGGTCGCTGTCCACGTCGGCGAACCAGCGGCGCAGGGCCGGGGGCGGGCCGTCGGGCTGCTGCCCGAGCAGCGCCCGCAGCGGCGCCTGCAACGGCAGCACCGCCCGCTTGAACTCGACGATTTCCCGCTTGAGCTGGTAGATCTGCTGGATGTCGGCGGACCGGTCACGGGCGAAGACCGTCTCCTCGAGCCGTTCCAGGTCCGTCTCGACGTGACCGGCGACCTCCAGGTACAGCTCGACCATTCGGGCGCAGACGGCGTACGCCACCGCCCAGGGGCCCTCGGCGAGCAGCGCCGGGCGGCGCTGGATGTCCTCGCGCACGGTGGCGAGCGCTCCGGCCGCGCCGTGTCGGACGGTGATGACGTACCGGTCGCCGAGGAACACCATCACGTCGCCGGTGTCGATCACCTCGGAGGTGTCGGTCAGTTCGGTGTGCGCGACGTAGCCGGCGGTGCGCAGCACCAGCAGCGTCACGTCGCCGTGCCGTTGCAGGGTCGGCCGGTGCCCGTCGGCGAGGGCCTGTGCGACGCTGTACTCGTCGAGGCCAAAGGTCGACCCGACCGCGGCCATCACCGCCGGCGTCGGGTCGTGCAGGCCCAGCCAGACGAACGGCCGCCGGCCGTGGCGGCGCTGCGCGTACGCCTCGGCGTAGTGCGGGCGTCCGGGTTGGCGTCGTCCGTCGACGTAGACGGCGCAGTCGACCACGGCGTCCGGATTGGACCGTGCGCCGACGGGTGTGGCCTCCGTGATCGGCCGGCTCCATGGGCGGCGCAACAGGGCGGGCAGCCGCCCGAGCCATCGGGTCTGCACGGGTTGCTGGTCCACCGTTCACCTCCGCCGCACCGGGACTGACGGCAACCGTAGGCGATCTTCCGGCCGGCGGTGGCGCGGGGGCGGCGGTCAGGGGAGCAGGGTGGCGAAGACGACGACGTTGTCCAGGTAGGAGCGGGTGGGTGCGTCGAACTGGCCGCCGCAGGTGATCAGGCGCAGCCGGGGCACGGTGCCCGCACCGTAGACGAGGTCGGTGGGGAACCGGGCCTTCGGGTACGATCCGACGCCGTCCACGGTGAACGTGGCGGTCCGCGCGTCGGAGCGGGTGACCTGGATGCGGTCGCCTGGCCGGAGCCGGCCGAGGGCGAAGAAGACCGCGGGGCCGGTCTCCCGGGAGTCGACGTGCCCGACGACGACGGCGTTGCCGGCCTCGCCGGGGCTGACCCCGAGGCGGTACCAGCCGGCGACGGTGGGCCGGTCCGACGGTGGGACCTCCAGTTCGCCGGCGGTGCTGGCGCCGACCGGCACCAGGTCGGCGCGTACGTCGATCGCCAAGATGGTGATCCGGACGGGCGCGGCGTGGGGCAGTGGTGTCCCGGGTACGGTGCCGCTGCCCCACGCCGGGTCGTTTCCGGTGCCCGGGGCGGCCCGGGGTGGTGGTGGGTGTGTGCGGGTTGCCCCGAGGGCGAGTAGTCCGCCTCCGGCGGCGCCGGCCAACGCGATCAGCGCCACGGCGGTCCGTGGGACCCGGTCGCCGGTGGGCATGTGCGTCTCCTTGGCGTGCGCGGCGGGTGCCCGCGCCGGCGTGGGCCGGCGCGGGCACCCGTCTCAGGATGGTGGTGACGTACGTCGTCAGGCGTGGTTGGCCGCGTGGCGTCGGCGGCGTACCAGGAGCAGTGCGCCGGTGGCCGCGGCCCCGACGAGGGTGCCGCCGGTGGCCAGCAGGCCGCGGTTGTCCGCGTCGGTGCCGGTGCCGGCCGGGGCCCCGCCGATGGGGGTGACGGTGAATGTGGCGCTGCCTGAGGAGGTCCCGTCGCCGCAGGTCGCCGTGACCGTGTACGTGCCGAGGGTGAACCCGGCGGTGAACAGTTCGGCGCTGAGCCCGCCGCCGGCGGCGGCGGTGGTGGACCGGACGTTCTGGTCGCGGTCGGGGCCGGTGACGCGGAAGAGCGCGTCGCCCGACTTCGGGTTGCAGGTCGAGGTGAGCACCACGGTCCCGCCGACGGGGGTGGTGGCCGGTGACACCGTAGTGTCCGCGAGCGCGGCGGCCGGGAGCAGGAGCGTGCCGATACCCACGCCGAGCGCCGCCGATCCGAGAACTGACTGTGTCTTCATACGCGTCTTCCCTCACTTTTCGTCCGCTGACTGCGTGGGACGTCGTTCGGGTGGCCAACTCCGTGACTAGCACCGGTGTGCCCAACACTAGGAGGGTTGGGCACCCGATCCGGTGAAAACGAGAATTCTTCGTTGCCGTCACGTGTCCACCCGGGGCGGCATGAGAGCTGCGGAAACGGCGGTGCTGGCGTTCGTCAGCCCGGCGGTCCGGGTCGTACCAGGCCGGTCTCGTAGGCGAAGACCACGGCCTGGACGCGGTCCCGCAGGCCCAGCTTGGTGAGCACGGCGGACATGTGGGTCTTCACCGTGGCGGTGCTGACGTGCAGTCGGGCGGCGATCTCGGCGTTGGACAGCGCCTGCGCGGCCAGCACGAGCACCTCCGTCTCCCGCGCGGTCAGCGCGGCCAGGCGTCGGGGTGCCCGCGGGTCGGCGGGAAGCCGGTCGACGAACCGGTCGAGCAGTCGGCGCGTCACCGTCGGGGCCAGCAGGGCGTCGCCGCGCGCCACGACCCGTACCGCCTCGGCGAGGTCGGCGGGCCGGGTGTCCTTGAGCAGGAATGCGCTGGCGCCGGCGCGCAGCGCCGCGAACACCGGCTCGTCCAGGTCGAAGGTGGTGAGCATGACGACCCGGGCGGGGTTTCCCCGCGCCACCAGGTCCCGGGTGGCCTCGATGCCGTCGCGGCGCGGCATCCGCACATCCATCAGCACCACGTCGGGGCGGGTCCGCTCCGCCAGGGCGACCGCCTCCACACCGTCGGCGGCCTCGCCCACCACGGTCAGGTCCGGCCGCGCCTCAATGATCATGGCAAGGCCGGCGCGGATCAGGTCCTGGTCGTCGGCGATGAGCACCCGGATCGTCACCGGGCCTCCCGCACCGGGAGCCGGGCCCGGACCCGGAATCCGCCCGCCGGCAGCGGACCGGCCTCCACCGTGCCGCCCAGCAGCCGCGCCCGCTCGCGCATGCCGACGATGCCGCGGCCCAACCCGGTGGTCGACCGGCGGTGCGGACCCGGGCCGTCGTCGACGACCTCCACCCGCAGTTCGCCGTCGTCGTGGCGGACGGTGACGTCGACCCGGTGGGCCCGGCCGTGCCGCAGGACGTTGGTCAGCGACTCCTGCACGATCCGGTACGCCGACAGCTCCACCCCGTCGGGCAGGGCGCCGCCGACGCCGGCACGGTCGACGGTGACCTGCACCCCGGCCGCCCGGACCGCCTCGACGAGGGTGTCGAGCTGGGCCAGGCCGGGCTGTGGTCGGTTCGGTTCGGCCCCGTCGTCGTACGCGCTGAGCGTCTGGAGCATCGCGCGCAGCTCGGTCAGCGCGCAGCGGGCGGCTTCCTGGATCGACCCGAGCGCGGCGCGAGCCTGGTCCGGTCGCAGCTCCAGCACGTCCTCGGCGGCGGCGGCCTGAACGGCGATGACCGCCACATGATGCGCCACCACGTCGTGCAGCTCGCGGGATATCCGCGCGCGCTCGGCCACGGCGACCTGCCGGCGCAGCGCGTCGCGGCGTTCGGCATGGCCGCGCTGCACCTCGCCCAACGCCCAGGCCGCCACGAGTCCGGCCAGCGCCAGCAGCAGGTCCCGCCCGCCGCCGTCGATCAGCTTCCAGGGCGTGCCGGCGGCCAGCAGCCCCAGCGCCGCCAGGGACACCCGTGGTGGACGCAGCCGCGCCAGGTAGGCCAGCGGCGCGGCCACCAGGCCCAGCCAGCCGAGCTGCGGGCAGAGGACCTCCAGGCCGACGCCCGCGACCGTCGCCACCGTCAGCGCCGCCACGGGCCACCGGCGGATCCACAGCAGGCAGCTGGCCTGCGCGGCGGCCAGCCCGCACGCCGCCGCGAGGCCCCCGCCGGACTGCGTGACGGCGGCGACGGGCAGCGCCACGGCGAGGACGACGAGGGCGAGACCGGCGTCGACCAGCAGGAGGACGGTGGGACGGGACCAGCGGCACATGCCCGGAATGGTAGGTGGGCCCGACGCCGGGCTCATCGGCCGCGAGACGGAGATCCGGCCGCCACCTGAGTCCGGAGACGGAGCGCCGAACCGTTCCCGCAGCCGATCCGCGTGGGATGCGGCCCCGCCTACCGTGCCGGAGAACGCAGAACCACCGGGCGGCGCGCACGCCGACACCCGGCCCACCCACGGGAGGCGCATCGCGATGATCACCGACACGACCGGCCGGCCGGCCCCCACCCCGTCCTGCGCGGCGGCCCGGCGCCGGACCCGGGCCCTGGCCGTCCTCGCCGCGACGGCGGCCACCCACGCCGTCTGGTACGCCGCCACGGGACCGGCCGGCATCGACGTCGAGGTCCGGTCGCCCACCGGGCCGCAGCCGGTGGGTCCGGGGGCCGTGGCCGCCGCCACGCTGCTGGCCGGCCTCGCCGGCTGGGCGCTGCTCGCCCTGCTGGAGCGCCGGACCCGGCGGGCACGTGGACTGTGGACGGCGGTCGCGGTCGCGGTCCTGCTGGTCTCGCTGGCCGGGCCGGTGACCGAGGGCGTCGGAACGGCCGCGACGGCGACGCTGCTGGCCCTGCACCTAGCGGCCGGGGTCGTCCTGATCCCGGTGCTCGGCCGAGGCGGCACCCGGCGCCCCTGACCGGACCGGTGCCCACTGCCCGGCCCCGCCCACTGCCCGGCCCAGCGTTGTCCGGCCGGGCAGTGGGCGGGTGCCCGGCCCTGAGCCGGCCGGCGTTATGCCCCTGGCAGAGCGTGCCGCGCCCACACACCACGCCGGTCCAGACTGGAGGTGACGCCCGGCCGGGACGGCCGGGCCCGATCCGGGGGAGGCGCCGTGGCGATGGTCGACCAGGTGCGGGGGCCGGCCGACTGGCGGGCCGACCAGCTCGCCGCCGGCGGGTGGTGGCGGCTCACGGTCGACGACGCCCAGCGCGCCGAGCTGCGGGCCGCCGTCGCCGCCGTGGAGGCCGCCGGCGTACCCCTCGACGGGTTGTCCCAGGCAGACTTCCCGCTGCCGGCCCTCGGCCCGGAGCTGGCCCGGCTGGCCGCCGAGGTGACCGGCGGCTGCGGCGTCGGGATGGTGCGGGGTCTGCCCGTCGCCGGGCTGACCGAACGCGGGTGCGAACTGCTCGCCCTCGGCGTCGCCGCCCACGTCGGCCGGCTCGTCCCGCAGGGGCCCGACGGCGCGATCCTGCGGCACGTCCGCGACCGGGGGGCCGACCCCGACCGGCCGACCACCCGCAGCTACGAGCACCGTCGTGGCATCGGGTACCACGCCGACCCGGCCGACGTCGTCGCCCTGCTCTGCGTCCGGCCGGCCCGCAGCGGCGGGCTCAGCACGGTCGTCAGCTCGGTGGCGGTGCACAACGAGGTCGTGCGGACCCGCCCCGACCTGGCCCGGCTGCTCTACCAGCCGTGGTGGTACGACCGGCGCACCGGCGACGGGCCGGACAGCTTCGCCCAGCGGCCGGTGTACGCCCGCGACGGCGACCGCCTCGCCGCCCACTACGGGCCGGACTACATCCGCTCGGCCCAGCGGGGCGCGCACGTGCCGCCGCTGACCCCGGCGCAGCAGGAGGCGATGGACACCCTGGACCGGCTGCACGCCGACCCTCGGTTCTCACTCGGCATGGACCTGCGGGCCGGGGACATGCAGTTCCTCGACAACGGCGTCGTGGTGCACGCGCGCACCGCGTACGAGGATCATCCCGAGCCGGAGCGGCGCCGCGACCTGATCCGGCTCTGGCTGGACGCGGGCCGACGCTGACCCGCCCGGCTCACCCGGCGGGCAGCGGGACGGCGCACCGGCGCGCCGGTGCGTCCAACTCCGACCAGCTCAACGGCGACCTCCAGCAGGCGGTCACTCGCCCGTGCGGCCGTCGATCAGCTCGCGGACGACGTCGAGGTGCCCGGCGTGCCGCGCGTACTCCTGCAACACGTGGAACAGGATCGCGGCCAGCGTCGGCCGGGCGGCCGGGTCGGTGAACCGCCCACCCAGGGCGGCCGGCGCGTGCAGCGCGGCGCCCCCGACGATGCTCCTGGTCCGCGCACCGCCGCGGTGCAACGCGGCCACCACGTCGGCCACCGTCTCGTCGGGGCCGACGTGCCAGCGCCCGTCCACCCGGTCGCCCCACGGGTCGGGCACCGGCTCGCCGAGGAACCCCCACACCAGCCAACGGCGCTCCATGAACGTCAGGTGCCGGATCAGCTCGACCGGCGTCCAGCCCGACGGCACCCGCGCCGACCGGGCCTGCGCGTCGGTCAGCCCGGCAACCCGGTCGGCCACGGCCTCCCGGTAGAAGTCCAGGTAGGTGAGGAAGAAGGCGGGCACGTCCGACGACGGCCCCGGCTCCGGCAGCAGCAGGCTCATGACCGGGAGTATGGGCCACCGGCCGGCCAGCCCGGGCGGCGTCCCCCGGGTGACCGGCCGGCGGCGCGGCGCTGGTCCCACGCCGTCGGGGCGACGAAAACCCCTCGACCCCGGCGGTACGGTGGGCCGATGATCGAAATCCGGACCGAACGGCTGGTGCTGCGGGGCTGGCGGGACAGCGACCTGGCGCCGTGGGCGGCGATGAACGCCGACCCGCAGGTGCGCGAGTTCCTCGGCCCGCCGCTGACCGCCGAGGAGTCCGCCGCGTCCGCCCGCCGCTTCCAGGCCGACCTCGACGCCAAGGGCTACGGCTTCTGGGCCGTCGAGGTCCGCGACACCGACGAGTTCGTCGGCTTCGTCGGTCTCGACGACGTCGACGAGGGGATGCCGCTCACCGGCGTGGAGGTCGGCTGGCGGCTGGCCCGCCCCGCCTGGGGCCACGGCTACGCCACCGAGGCCGCCCACGCCGCCCTGCGCCACGGCTTCGACGACCTCGGGCTGCCCGAGATCGTCGCGATCACCGCCGTCGGCAACGTGCGTTCCCAGGCGGTGATGCGGCGGCTCGGCATGACCACAGACCCGCGTGAGGACTTCGACGACCCCGAGGTTGAGTCGGGCCCGCTGCGCCGCAGCGTGCTGTACCGCCGGCGCGCAGACTCCTGACCCCTGGCAGGCCGGGTCAGCCGCGCAGACGGGCCTGGAGCGTGTACGTCTGCGGCAGCCGCCAGGGCCGGTCGGCGAGCCGCCACTCGCCGGGGCCGGCGCGTTCCGTTCGCCCCGGCAGGGCGTCCCACGGGGCGCTGTCGTGCTCGGCGAGCATGGTCAGCTCGAACCCCGCGTCCAGCAGGGCGGTGACGACCTCGCCGAGCCCGTGGTTCCACTCGTGGGTCACGTTGTGCGTGAACGTCTCCTCGGTCGTCACGTACGTCCCCGGGGTCTGGAACACCGTCGGCTCCGTCCGCTCGAAGTACGGGAACTCGACGGTGAGCTGCCCGTCGGCGCGGGCGTCGTCGACCGTGAACAGCATCGGGTGGCCCTCACGCAGGAACAGCCGCCCGCCGGGGCGCAGCAGCGCGGCGACCACCGACGCCCAGCGGCGGATATCCGGCAGCCAGCACAACGCCCCGACGCCCGTGTAGACCAGGTCGAAGCCGCCCGGCTCCAGCGCCGCCGCCGCGTCGTACACGTCGGCCTCGACGAAGTCGACCGCCGCGCCGGTGCCCGCGGCGAGGCGGCGGGCCTCGGCCAGGGCTGCGGGGGAGAAGTCCAGCCCGGTCATCCGGGCACCCAGGCGGTGCAGCGACACGGTGTCGGTGCCGATGTGGCACTGCAGGTGCACCCCGCGCAGGCCGGTGAGGTCGCCCAGGCGCGGCTGGTCGAAGCGGACCACCTCACTCAGGTGCCCGGGGTCGGCGAGGAACCGGTCCAGGGCGTAGTCCGGCGACTTGGCGTGGGCGGGCGCCCGCTCGTCCCAGCTGGCCCGGTTGACGCTGCGATAGTCCGTCACGGCGCGACCGTCCCACACCTGCCGCTCCGGGTTCAACGGGAATTCACGGGGCGGTGGCGGCCTCCGGCCCGTGCCACAATCATGATCATGGACACGGGGACCATCACTGCGGACGTCGCGGGCACCTGGACGCTGGGCGACCGCACCGTCAACCGGATCGGCTTCGGCGCGATGCGGCTCACCAGCACCGCCGACGGCCGGCCCAGCGACCGGGACCGGGCGATAGCGGTGCTGCGCCGGGCCGTCGAGCTGGGCGTCAACCACATCGACACCGCCGCCTTCTACTTCTCGCCGCTGCGCTCCGCGAACGAGCTGATCAACGCGGCCCTCGCGCCGTACCCCGACGACCTGGTCATCGCCACCAAGGTCGGGCCGGGCAAGGACCCGTCCGGGCAGTGGCTGCCGCTGGCCCGGCCCGACGAGCTGCGCGGCCAGGTCGAGGAGAACCTGCGTCAGCTCGGCCGCGACCACCTCGACCTGGTCAACCTGCGCCAGGCCGGCCTCGAGTCGGTCGCCGAGCACTTCGGCGCGCTCGCCGAGCTGCGCGACGCCGGCCTGATCCGGCACCTCGGCATCTCCAACGTCCGCCCGCACCACCTGCCCCAGGCGCAGGCCGTCGCCCCCGTGGTCTGCGTGCAGAACGCGTACGGCCTCGGCTTCCGGCCCCGCCACGACCAATTCGTCCGCGACTGCGCCGCGCAGGACGTGGCGTACGTGCCGTTCTTCTCCATCGCCACCACGGGCCGGGAGGCCGGCGCGAGCGGCGACGAGGACCCCGAGGTCCGCAAGGTCGCCGCCGCCCACGGGGTGTCCACCGCCCAGCTGCGGATCGCCTGGGCGCTGCACCGCAGCCCGAACATGCTGGCCATCCCCGGCACCGGCAACCCCGAGCACCTGGTCGCCAACGTCGCCGCCGGGGCGCTGCGGCTCACCGCCGAGGACCTGGCCCGGCTGGAGGCCGTGCACCAGCGCGGCGAGTGACGCCCCCGGCCGTCCCGTGACCGGTGGTCGCCCGTCGGTGCCGCACCCGGCCGGGCGGTGTGACAGCGTGTCGGGGTGAACGATTCCGCGCCGGTCGCCGTCGACCTCGCCCTGGTCGGCGGCGGCGGGGCCGGGTCCCTCGTGCTGGCCGCCCTGGCCCGGCACGGCCTGCGGGGGCTGCGGGTCGCGGTCGTCGACCCGGTGCGCAAGCGCGGCCAGGACCGCACCTGGGCGTTCTGGGGCCGCCCCGGCGCGGACCTGGACCCGCTGCTCAGCGCGAGCTGGGACCAGGTCGAGGTGACCACCCCGGCCCGCCGCCGGGTGCTCGACCTCACCCCGCTGCGGTACGCCATGCTGCGTTCCGCCCCGGTCTACGCCCGGGCCGCCGAGGCCGAGCGGCACCTCGGGGCGAGGCGGATCGACGCGGCGGTGACCGGCCTGGACGACGACGGCACCGGGGTGCTGGTCCGGGGCGCCGACGGGGTCCCGCTGGTCCGGGCGTCCTGGGTACTCGACTCCCGCCCCCGCCGGCCGGCCCGGCCCGGCCGCACGTCCTGGTTGCAGCACTTCCGTGGCTGGTGGGTGGAGTCCGGCGGGCCGCTGTTCGACCCCGCCCGGGCGGTGCTGATGGACTTCCGCACCCCGCAGCCCGGGCGGGGCGTCTCCTTCGGCTACGTGCTGCCGGTCAGCGACCGGTACGCGTTGGTCGAGTACACCGAGTTCTCCCCGGACCGGCTCACCGACGACGGGTACGACCGGGCGCTGCGCGGCTACCTCGGGCGGCTCGGCCTGGACCCGGCCGCGCTGACGGTGCGGGAGGTGGAGGACGGGGTGATCCCGATGACCGACGCCCCGTTCCCGCGTCGCCCCTCACCCCGGGTGGTCCGCCTCGGCACGGCCGGCGGCGCCACCCGCCCCTCCACCGGGTTCACCTTCTCCGCCATGATGCGCCAGGCCGACCAGGTGGCCCGCGCGCTGGCCGCCGGCCGGCCGCCGGTGCCCGCGCCCGCGTACCCCCGGCGGCACCTGTGGATGGACGCGGTCGCGCTGCGGGCCCTGGACACCGGCCGGGTCGGCGGCCCGGAGTTCTTCGACCGGCTGTTCGACCGCAACCCCGCCGAGCGGGTGCTGCGTTTCCTCGACGGCGACACCTCGCCGGGGGAGGACCTGGCGGTGATGCGGTCGAGCCCACTGCTGGCGATGACCTCCGCCGTCGTCGGCGACGCCGCCGGGCGGCTTCGTGGCCGGCTGCGCCGCCCCGCCGGCTGACCCGTCTCGGGGGCCGGGGGCGGGTCAGCCGACGCGCGAGGCGACCGCGTCGCGGATCGTGAGGCGCAGCCGCTCCAGCGGGTCGCCGTCGCCGACCGCGAGCCGGTTGCGCGTCGCCGCCACGGTGAGCCCCAGGTCCGGGTACGCGAAGGCCAGACTGCCCCCGCTGCCGGCGGCGCCGAACGACCCGTCGTCGTCCACGGCGTAGCCGAGCCCCCAGGCCGCTTCCTGGCCGAAGACCCACTCCGGGCCGCGCGCCGCCACCGTGGCCACCGCCCGCAGCCGCTGCGGCGAGATCAGCCGTACGCCGTTCACCTCGCCGATCAGCGCCGCGTACATCCGGGCGGCGGCCCGGGCGGTGAGGGTGCCGACGGCGGGCACGTCGACGGCGAGCACCTCCGGGCGGGCGGCGAGGCCGGTGTCCGGGCGGACCCCCGGCGGGGCGACCCGGTCCAGGTGCGGCAGCTGGCCGGCGAATGCCTCCAGCATCGCCGATAGGTTGCCGTCCTCCATCCGGGCCATCCGGCCCTGCTCGGCCCGCGGTACGCCGAGGAGCAGCTCCCCGGACACGCCGAGCGGCGCGGCCACGTCCGCGGCGAGGACCTCGCCGATCCGGCGGCCGGTGACCCGCCGGACCACCTCGCCGACGATCCAGCCGAACGTCCACGCGTGGTACGCCAACCGCTCGCCCGGGGCCCACAGCGGAGCGGAGTCCGCGACGATCGCGCACATCCGGTCCCAGTCGGCGAAGTCGTCGAGGGTGGTGTCGGGCGGCAGCGCCGGCAGGCCCGCGGTGTGGGTCAGCGCGTGGCGCAGCGTGATCCGGTCCTTGCCGTGCCGGGCGAACTCGGGCCACACGTCGGCGACGCGCAGGTCGTAGTCGAGCCGCCCCTGTTCGGCGAGCACGTGTACGACGGTCGCGGTCAGGCCCTTGCCGGTGGAGACCCCGTACACGGCGGTGTCGGCGGTCATCGGTCGGCCGGTGGTGGTGTCGGCGACGCCGGCCTGCTCCTCGACGATCGGCTCGCCGTGCAGGTACGCCGCCACCTGGATCCCCGCCTCCCGCCCGGAGGAGACGAGCCCGTCGATGGTGTCGCGCACCTCGGCCCGCAGGCCGTCGAAGCGTCCGGTCATGGTGAGGCAGCCTGCCAGAGGGCCGCGGCCGGCGCCGCCCGTTTTCGACGGTCCGGTCTGCGGGGACGCGGGGCGTACCCGGTAGGTTGCGGGCATGGTGGACGCGGCGGCCGACAGGGTCGTGGAGATCTGGACCGACGGGGCGTGCAGCGGCAACCCGGGCCCGGGCGGCTGGGGCGCACTGCTGCGCTACGGCACCCACGAGCGGGAGCTGTGCGGCGGGGAGGCGACGCCGACGACCAACAACCGGATGGAGCTGATGGCCGCGATCCAGGCGTTGGAGAGCCTGACCCGACCGGTCACCGTGCGGCTGCACACCGACAGCACGTACGTGCGCAACGGCATCACCAGCTGGCTGGCGGGTTGGAAGCGCAACGGCTGGTTGACGGCGGCGAAGCAGCCGGTCAAGAACGCCGACCTGTGGCAGCGGCTGGAGGCCGCCTGCGCACGGCACCAGATGACCTGGCTGTGGGTGAAGGGGCACAACGGTCACCCCGAGAACGAGCGGGCCGACGCCCTGGCCAACCGGGGGATGACCGAGGCCCGGACGGTGACCGCGACCCGGTGAGGCCACGCGGCCTTGTGTCGATCTGCATCAATAGGTAACGTTGCGGATCGATTGCGTCACTCACAGTTGTCACGGGAGGTGTCCGCGTGACCGCGACCGCCGCTACCGACCTGCCCCTCTGGCCGCCGACCAACCCCGACCACGGCCCGTTCGCCCTGCTCGACGAGGAGGAGCGGGGTCGCCTGGACGAGCCCGTGACCCGGGTCCGGCTGCCGACCGGCGCCACCGCCTGGCTCGTCACCCGGCACGCCGACGTGCGTCAGCTGCTGCGCCACCCCGCCTTCAGCGCCAATTTCGACAAGCCGGGATTTCCGCTGCTGCGTCCGTTGCCGCCCCAGTCCGAGGTGGACCGTCAGGGCGGCTTCATCCGGATGGACGGCGACGCGCACACCCGGCTGCGCCGGATGCTCACCACCGAATTCATGATCAAGAACGTTCGGCGGATCGAGCCGCTGATCGAGCAGACCGTCGACGGGGCCCTCGACGACCTTCAGGCAGCCGGCCCGCCCGCCGACCTGGTCGAGGCGTTCGCCCTGCCGGTGCCCTCGATGGTGATCTGTCACCTGCTCGGCGTCCCGTACGCCGACCACGGCTTCTTCCAGGCCCGCAGCCGCACCCTGCTCGACCGCACCGCGCCCGTGGAGCGGGTCCGCACCGAGGTCCGGGAGCTGCGGGCCTACCTGCGCGAGTTGGTCCTCGCCCGGCACGCCGACGCGGACGCTGCCACCGACCTGATCAGCCGGCTGGTCCGCGACCGGGTGGCCACCGGCCAGCTCTCCGTCGACGAACTGGTCGGCATGGCGCTGCTGCTGCTCGTCGCCGGCCACGAGACCACAGCCAACATGATCGGCCTGAGCACCCTGCTGCTGCTGCGCGAGCCGGGCGGCCTCGACGCGCTGCGCGAGCATCCGGACCGGGCCCCCGCGCTGGTCGAGGAGCTGCTGCGCTACCTCAGCGTGGTCCGCACCGGCCTGCCCAGGCTGGCCCTGGAGGACGTCGAGATCGGCGGCCGGCTGATCCGGGCGGGGGAGGGCGCGATCGCCGTGCTGTCGCTGGCCAACCGCGACCCGGAGGTCTTCGGGGCCGCCGACGAGTTCGATCCCTACCAGCAGGCGCACCAGCACCTGGCCTTCGGCTTCGGCGTGCACCAGTGCATCGGTCAGCCCCTGGCCCGCGCCGAGCTGCGGATCGCCCTGGTCGAGCTGGCCCGCCGCTTCCCCGGCCTGCGCACCACCGCGACGCCGGAGCAACTGTCCACCCGCGAGACGTCGGTCGTGTTCGGCCTCAACAGCCTGCCGGTGACGTGGTGACCGGGGGCGGCACGACGAGGATCGAGGTGGACCGGGACCGCTGCTGCGGGTCGGGCAACTGCGTGCTCGCCGCGCCCGAGGTCTTCGACCAGGACGAAGCCGACGGCTTGGTGCTCCTGCTCCGCCCCGTCCCGCCCCCGGAGGCGGCCGACCGCATCCGCCGCGCCGCCGACCTCTGCCCGGCCGGCGCCATCCGCCTCACCTGACCCCGGTGATTGATCAAGAGGTTTGCGTCGGCTGACGCAAACCTCTTGATCAACGGGCGCCGGGGTGGGGGTTAGGTTTCGCGGGTGGGGTCGGTGGTGCCGGAGACGGCGTCGACGTCGTAACCGGCGCGGCTGGTCTCCCGTGCGGGGCGGGCGTTCTCGGCCGGTAGGTCGGCGAAGTCGTCCCCGGTGTCCTCGGTCGTGTGCAGCGACTCGCCCGGCGGTCGCAGGGACGCCTCGTAGGCGGTCGCGCCGTCGGGCTCGTCGCTGCTGGCTCGGTCGAAGCGTTCCTCACTGGTCATGCCGCAGTCCTGCCCGCCCCGGCCGGCGGCAAACGTCCCCCGGCCGCCCGCACCGCGCAGATCTTCTCGTCGTCGAAGCACGCCGAGGTGCTCCGGTGGAACTCGTCGTGGGTTGCGCTCCGATCGCCCAGCAGCCACCCCCCGCCGAAGCCCAAGGGCTGGCCGTACGGCGGGCATGATCGCGCTCGAACGCGGAAATAGTGGCCTCCGCCGCGCTTGGGCTCAAGTGGTTGTTGCAACGGGGTGGATTCTCGTGAGGATGAGGGTTTATGCCGGGGAGAAGGTTGTCGTCCGTGGAGCGGGCGCAGATTGAGGTGTTGTTCGGGCAGGGGTTGTCGTTTCCGCAGATCGCGGCGGTGATCGGGCGGGATCGGTCGACGGTGTGGCGGGAGGTGTCGCGTAACCACTGCGGTACCGGGGGGCGGGTGCCGACGGGTCAGCGGCATCCGTACGGCCCTGATCGGGGCTATGTGGCCGGGGTGGGTTACCCGAAGGGCTGGGGTGGGGCGTATCGGTGGAAGTACTGTCACCGCAATGCTGGGGCCAAGGCGCAGTGGCGGGCGAGGCGTCCTCGTGGGGGCAAGCTGCGTCCGGGGTGGGGGCGGCCGTGGCCTCCGTTGTGGCAGACGGTCAGGGATCGGCTGCGGCAGCGGCACTCGCCGGGGCAGATCGCCCGGTCCCTGCGGGTGCAGTTTCCCGATCGACCGGAGATGTGGGTGTCACACGAGACGATCTACCAGGCGATTTACTTCCAGGCCCGAGGCGGGATGCGTCAGGAGTTGGCCCGGCAGGTCGCGTTGCGGTCGGGGCGGGCGGTCCGCCGGCCGCAGTCGCGGCAGGCCGCCGCGGGACGGGGAAGCCGCCCGTGGGTGCGGGACTTCCACATTTCCACCCGCCCGGCCGAAGCCAACGATCGGGCCGTGCCCGGGCACTGGGAAGGCGATCTGGTCATCGGCGCCCGAGGATCCAGCGCGATCATCACCCTGGTCGAACGGGCCACCCGCTACGTCATGCTCGGCGCTCTACCCCACTCCAGGGTCAGCGAACAGGTCATCGACGTGCTCACCGGGCTGATGCGCCGGCTGCCCGCCGAACTACGCAAGACCCTGACCTGGGACCAGGGCATCGAGATGATCCAACACCCCGTCTTCACCCTCGCCACCGACTGCAAGGTCTACTTCTGCGACCCCCACTCACCCTGGCAACGCGGCAGCAACGAGAACACCAACGGACTCCTACGCCAGTACTTCCCCCGCTCCAGCACCGACTTCCGCACCTACACCCAAGACGACCTCGACACCATCGCCCGAGAACTCAACGGACGACCACGCCAAACCCTCAACTGGCAGAATCCAACCGAAGCACTCCACAAGTACCTCGTTGCAACAACCACCTGAAACCGCCCCGCTTGGAGGCCCCAGTTTCCCGGATCGAGCACGACCTTGCGGGCGGACCTGTCGTGTTTCGTGGCTGTGGGGTTTCAGCCATGCTGCTCCGGTCCGCGTCGGGCGTCCGGCGGCTGCCCGCTCAGGTGACTTCCACCGGCCGGCGCTTCGGGGCCGACGTTCCGGTCCGTCGGCCGGGTCTTCGGCCCGGCTCGTCACCGGCGGCGCCCGCCGCCGGCCCGGCTCGTCACCGGCGGCGCCCGCCGCCGGCCCGGCTCGTCACCGGCGGCGCCCGCCGCCGGTGCGGTGAGTCCCGCGGGGCTGCCGTGGCGCGGTGGGGCGGCGGACCGGGGTGACCGGCAGGGACCAGTGCGCCGGCCGGGCCAGTGCCGGCGGCAGCCCGGTCCGGTGGTCGCCGCGGGCCGCGTCGGCCTGCGACTGGTGCAGGAACAGCGCGCGCCGCAGGTCCGCCCCGCGCAGGTCGGCGCCGCGCAGGTCCGCGCCGGTGAGGTCGGCGAGGGAGAGGTCCACGTCGCGCAGGTCCGCGCCGAGCAGGACGGCGCCGCGCAGGTTCGCCCCGACCAGGTCGACCCGCCGCAGGTCGGCGGCGACCAGTACGGCCCCCCGGCGGTCGAGCCCGGCCCGGTCGCCCCGGGCCAGCTCGCCGGCCCGGGACAGCAGCGGGTTCACCCGCGCCCGGTGCGCGTCGATGTCCAGCCCGAGCAGTTCCTGCGGGCTGCCGGCCGTGAGCCGCCGGGTCTGCGCCACCGCGGCGCCCAACTCCTCGCGCAGCGGGCCGGGTGGGGTCAGCGCGACCGCCTCGGTCAGATACCACAGCAGCTCGTGCAGCGGACGCATGACCGCGAACGTGTCGAACATCCGCGCCGCGGTGTCCGGGGCGGACCGCCAGTCCCGACCGGCGAAGGTGACCTGGGCGACCTGCTGTCCCGCTCCGAAGCAGTCGAAGACGGTGCAGCCGGGGAAGCCTCTGTCCCGCAGGTCCCGGTGGATGCCGCAGCGGAAGTCGCCGCCCAGGTTCGGGCATGGCCGCTCGGCCGGCTTGTCGACGGCGAAGTCCGCCGACGCGGCGAAGGCGGGCGCCACGCAGCACAGCCCGAAGCACCGGGAGCAGTCCGCCCGCAGGTCGCCGCCGGTGGACGGCGGCGGCGTGGGCTGGGGCGTTCCGGACACGGTGGGTGTTCTCCTACGGGGTGAGGCGCCGGGGCGATCCCTCGGGTTCCCCCATTGTCCTGCCGACCCCCGTGACCGCGGGCCGGGGGTGCCGGCGGGCGGGCCGGCCGGGCACGCGCCGAGCTGGACGCGGTGCTGCGCGGCGGCTCCCGCTACGCCGTGGAGCGCGGCCACGGCGTGCCGCGTGACCTGGACCGGTGTAAGGATCGGGGCATCGCGGTGCGCGGGGCATCCTGGCGAGGGCTGGCCGAGGAGACGCCGGAGAGGGCCGCCCGACTGGTGAGAGTGTCTATTCAACTGTCGCGAGTTCTCGGCATAAAGACCCGCTTTAGCTACTCTCCGTAGGTGATCCGGGATCTTCGAGGAGCAATTTGCGGAGGATCTGACGATCGGCGGTGGTATTGCGACGTAGGCGACCTCGCCCATCCGTATCCAGATCACGGGGTCGAATCACCACGAGGCGAAGACCGTGGGCAGGGATCTCTGCGTCTCGCCGAGCGTCGTACAAGGCCCTCTGCTTGCCGCGGTGGACCCCGCTCACCGTCAGCCTGTCGGGCTTGTCGAAGTGCGGTACCGGCTGGTCATGTTGCAGTTCGCGGTACTCGACGACGAGCCGACGACGGGCCCAGTAAGCGTCGACGGGAAGCTTCGCCTGTCGTCCGGTAAGCGACGGGTCGCCAAGCAGCCACTCGAACCTGTGCTGTCGCGCCGCCTGTTCGCCCAGCACGTCGTCGCAAAGATCGATCACATAGGCTTCGTCGCTAGCGCTTCTACTCACGCCGCTGCATCCTGCCACCGTCACCGGCGACGCTCGATGCGACTGCCCTCCTCCCGGCGTCAGAAGTGGTTTCCGGACCAAAAACAACGCCCCTGTCACCGCACATCGTCAACGGTCGACGGAACCCCGTCGCGGGCAGCGGTGAAATCCGGCGGTGCGCAGCTACGGGGGCGGGGCGAGGGTTACCGGCCGGCGCCCGCGTACATCCCTGCCACGATCTCGGCGACTCGGGGGGCGACGTCGGCCGGGTAGATCGCCGACGGGGACAGAGACTCGTTCACCTCGGCCCACAACCGGGCCTCGCTGTACCCGACCGGGAGGCGCAGGAACCACCGGTACCCAGGGGGACGGGCTGGGGCCCCGCAGGCTTGCAGGTACTTGTTGATGGTGGCGTCGACATCGGCCTGATCATCCAACGTGCGCGGTCGCACCTCCCAGCCGTCGCCGGCCGGGCCGCTCGTCGTGATGACCGTGGAGTGCGACTCCACACGGTCAGGGACGCGGGCCATCCTGGCAGTGCCGGCGGTCCAGCCGATCAGAGCGCCCCATGTGCTTTCGGGCAGCTCGAACCACTCGCGGCCGTCCGTTGTAGCCGGCGGCGCAGAAGCCAGCGGAACGTCGTTCCAGTCTCCGGTGCTGGTCTCCGCGTCGCTCATGGTTGCCTCCTGCCGTGAGGGCTGGAGCCCGCCGATCCCGACGAACCCCAACCCCCATTGTGACCGCGTCGACTACCAGGAGTTACGGGAACACGCAGTTGCCGGTGCCGGCGGGGCAGTTGAAGGACTGCGAGCGAAGCTCGGATGCGGTGTAGGCCGGGTACCCGCTGGGCGTGAACTGGGTAGTGACGGTGGCGAAGTAGTCGTTGGCGTCGACGAGGCGGTTGCCGTAGGCGATGCCGCTGTCCCAGCGTCTGGTCGAGGGGCTACGTCACGGCCGTGGTGGACGTCGCCGAGCGGGCGGGTTTGTGCCGCCGGGCCACGCGGCACTCCGCCGGGAAACCGGGTGCGCTCGTCAGGCCGGTGGTGGTCGCCCGTCGGACCTCCTGCATCAGCTACCCGTTGCCGTCGGGGTCGCTGAACGACAGGTAGGAGGCGTAGTCGCGCCGCTGCGGGTCCGGGCCGTTGTGCTCGTCGTTCTCGGCGCTTGACCTTGCCCTAGGGTCAAGGTTCGATCATGGGCGGCATGACACGAGATGCGCTTACTATGCGCGGACTGCGCAAGGTGTACGGAGAGCAGGTGGTTCTCGACGGCGTCGACCTCAGCGTCGGCGCAGGCGAGGTCTTCGCGTTGCTCGGGCCGAACGGCGCCGGCAAGACCACGACGGTGAAGATCCTGTCCACCCTGATCCCGGCAGACGCCGGCACGGCCCGGGTGCTCGGGCACGACGTGCGCAGCGAGGCCGGACGGGTGCGCCGGGTGATCGGGCTGACCGGCCAGTTCTCCGCGGTGGACCACCTGCTCACCGGCGAGGAGAACCTGCTACTCATCGGGCGGCTGCTCCATCTGCCAGTGGCAGAGCGCCGGGCCCGGGCCACCGAGCTGCTGGAGCGCTTCGACCTCGTCACCGCGGCCAAGCAGTCCCCGGCCATCTACTCCGGCGGTATGACGCGCCGCCTCGACATCGCGATGACCCTGATGGGACGGCCCCGGCTGATCTTCCTCGACGAGCCCACAGCCGGCCTCGACCCGCGCAGCCGCCGGGTCATGTGGCAGCTCATCCGCGACCTGGTGGCCGACGGGGTCACGATCCTGCTGACCACGCAATATCTGGAGGAGGCAGATCAGCTCGCCGACCGGATCGCGGTCCTGGACCACGGACGCGTCGTTGCCGAGGGGACGCCCGATGAGCTCAAGCGACGCATCCCCGGCTCGCACATCCGGCTGCGGCTTGCCGACGCCGATGCGCTGGACTCCGCCGCCCGGGTCCTGCCGGAGGGCCGACGCGACGACGACCTGGTTTTGCGGATACCGAACGAGGGCGGTCTCGCCTCCCTGCGCGACATCCTGGCCCGCCTCGGTGACGATGTCGCGGTGGCGGACCTGTCCCTCCACACGCCGGACCTTGACGACGTGTTCCTCGCCATGACCGGCCGCCCCTCGAAGGAGCTGACCCGGTGAACCCGTTGACCGTCGCTGCCCAGGACGCCACCACGATGATCGGGCGCGAGCTCAAGCACACTCTGCGGTTCCCGCTGATGCTCATCGCCCTGGTCTTGGTGCCGGTGGTGTTCCTGCTGCTGTTCGTCTACATCCTCGGCGGCCCGATCGGCGCCGGGATCGGGGCGGCCGGGCGGGGCGCGCCGTACGTCGACTTCCTCGTCCCCGGAATCCTGATGATGACGGTGGCTGCCGGCTGCCCGAGCACCGCGATCAATGTGCACACCGACCGCAGCGGCGGCATCTTCGACCGGTTCCGGGCGATGGCCGTCGGCCGCGGCGCACTACTGACCGGGCACGTCGGCGCCAGCGTGCTGCGGACCCTCGCCACCACCGTCGTCGTGGTAGGCGTGGCGCTGCTGGTCGGCTTCCGCCCACACACCTCTGTCGCCGGCTGGTTCGCCGTCGCCGGCATCGTGACGGCGTTCGCGTTCGCACTGGCCTGGCTGTCGGCCGCGCTCGGCCTGGTGGCGAAGACCGTCGCCGGCGCGAACAGCGCCACCCTGCCGATCCAATTCCTGTTGCCGTTCCTGTCGAGCGCGTTCGTGCCGGCCGAGTCGATGCCCAACGGGGTGCGGTGGTTCGCCGCGCACCAACCGTTCACCTCCGTCGTCGAGTCGCTGCGCGCGCTGCTCGCCGGCACGCCAGTCGGGAACACTTTCTACCTGGCCCTGGTCTGGTCGGCGGTGATCGCGTTGGCCGGCTACCTGTGGGCGCGGGCCGCGTTCCAGCAGGAGGCGAGATGATCACTATTGGGCAGGTCGCCGACTACGCGGGCGTGACGATCAAGGCCGTCCGCCATTACCACGAACGCGGCCTGCTCGACGAGGCGCCCCGCGACCCGTCCGGCTACCGGCGCTATACAGCCGAACACGCGGTCCGGCTCATCAAGATCAAAACACTGGCCGAGGCCGGCGTGCCACTCGCCCGCATCAAGGAGCTGCTGGCCGCCAACCCCGACCAGTTCGCCGCCGCAGCAACCGAAATCGACCGTACGCTGCAGGAACGGATCGAGGAACTACGCCGCACCCGGGAGCGGGTCGCCCAGCTGCGCACCGGCGACCGGCTGTTCGTCCCCTCCCACGTCGCCGACTTCCTCGAACGGCTGCGGGAACTCGGCGTCAGCCAGCGCGGCGTGCAGATCGAACGCGACGCCTGGATCCTGGTGCACTCGGCGTCGCCGGACCAGGCCGCCGCCCTGGTCGCCCAGAAGCGCGCCGTGCTCGCCGACCCCGAGTTCCGGGCCATCTACCTCGAATTCGACACTGCGCTCGAGTGGTCCCCCCACGACCCACGCCTAGATCCCCTGGCCGACCGCCTGCGCCGGTGGATGGCCAGCCTGTCGGCGACGCACGGGTCCGGCTCGGTCGATGCCGCCCGGCACCCGGTCCTGGACCCGTTTGTCGCCCGGCTCATCGCGACGTCCCCGCCCCCGTCCCCGTCCTGGCAGCGACTGATGGAACTCACCGGCCAGTGAACGGATCGCAAGGCACCGCGTCGCGACGCCGGCGGGTGCTGGTCGGCTGGTCCTCGCCACCTGTAGGTCGCGCTGGGCATGGGGTGGCTACTGTGAGACGACTCCGCCAGTTTCCGTTCCGATGTTCCTCACGGGCCCGCTCCGGGGCGCTGTCTCAGCCGGCCGGCGGCACCGCGCCGCGGTAGACGCTGGCGAGCCAGACGTCGAGCAGGACGTCCACCACGTCCCGCTCCGCGACGGCCGGCCCGTCGGCGGCGAAGGTGGCGTACCAGACCCGCTCGTTCATCGAGGTCAGCGCGATGGCCAGGTCCCGGGCCGGCAGCCCGTCCGGGGCCGCGCCGCGCCGCCGTTCCGCCACCACGGCGGCCTCGACGGCCTGCACCCAGCGCTCCAGCACCGCGGCCCACAGCCGGCGCACCTCGGCGTTGGTGCCGCGCACCTCGGCGCAGGCCCGCACCACCGCGCGGTGCGCGCCGAACGTCTCGTGGAACCGGTGGATCAGCTCCCGCCACCGGGCCCGCGGGTCCTCGGCCAGCCGGACCAGCACGTCACCGGCCGCCGCGTCGGCCTCCTCGGTGACCCGGTCCAGCAGGGTGAGCAGCACCGCGTCCTTCGACGGGAAGTAGAAGTAGAACGTCGGCCGGGAGATGCCGGCGCCCCGGGCCAGGTCGTCGACGGAGATCTCACCGAACGGCCGCTGGGTGAGCAGGCGCTCGGCGGTGGCCAGGATGGCCAACTGCCGCTCGTCCCCGGTCGAGCGGGCCGCCCGCCGGCCCCGCGTCCCGGCGCCGCGTCCGGGCGTACGGGCGGTGGCGGTCATGAGCGCAGATGCTACTACCTCGACACCGTGTCGATTCCACTCGACAGCGTGTTGACCGACGTCGACGGCGCTGGATAGGGTCCGATCCACCACCCCTGCGACGGGAGACGCGCGATGGCCTCCGACCACGTCGACGTGTTGATCGTCGGCGCCGGCCTCTCCGGCGTCGGAGCCGCCTGCCACCTGCGCCGCAACCGCCCCGACAGCACGTACGGGGTGCTGGAGGCGCGCGGCGCGATCGGCGGCACCTGGGACCTGTTCCGCTACCCGGGCATCCGGTCGGACTCGGACATGTTCACCCTCGGCTACTCGTTCAAGCCGTGGACGAACCCGCTGGCCATCGCCGACGGCGACTCGATCCGCGACTACGTGCGCGAGACGGCCCGCGAGTACGGCGTCGACGAGCACATCCGCTTCCACCACCGGGTGCTCGCCGCCGATTGGGACAGCGCGAGCGCCCGCTGGACGGTGCGCGCCCACCGCGACGACACCGGCGAGGACGTCACCCTCACCTGCGCGTTCCTGTTCACCTGCTCCGGCTACTACCGCTACGACACCGGCTACACCCCGGACCTTCCCGGCGTGCGGGCGTACACGGGGCGGCTGGTGCACCCGCAGCACTGGCCCGCCGACCTCGACCACACCGGCAAGCGGGTGGTGGTGATCGGCAGCGGCGCGACCGCGGTGACCCTGGTGCCGGCCCTGGCCGAGCGGGCCGCCCACGTCACCATGCTCCAGCGCTCACCGACGTACGTGATCGCGTTGCCCTCGCGCGACGCCCTCGCCGACGCGCTGCGCCGATTCCTGCCCGCGAAGGCCGCGTACCCGGTGGTGCGGTGGAAGAACGTGCTGTTCGGCACGGCCACCTTCCAGCTCAGCCGCCGCGCACCGAAGCTGGTGAAGCGGTTCCTGCGGCGGGCGGCGAGGGGGCGGCTGCCCGCCGGCTACGACGTCGACCGGCACTTCTCGCCCCGCTACGACCCGTGGGACCAGCGGCTGTGCGTGGTCCCCGACGGCGACCTGTTCACCACCCTCGGGCAGGGCCGGGCCTCGGTGGTCACCGACCGGATCGAGACCTTCACGGCCACCGGCCTGCGGCTCGCCTCCGGCGCGGAGCTGACCGCCGACGTCGTGGTCACCGCCACCGGCCTCAACCTGCTCGTCCTCGGCGGCATGACGATCACCGTGGACGGCGAGCGGGTCGACCTCGCGCGGACGGTGGCGTACAAGGGCATGATGCTCTCCGGCGTGCCGAACTTCGCGCTGACCATCGGCTACACCAACGCCTCCTGGACGCTCAAGGCCGACCTGGTCGCCACCTACGTCTGCCGGCTGCTCACCCACCTCGACGCCACCGGCCAGCAGGTCGTCACCCCGCTCGCCCCCGCCTCGGGCGACCTGGAACCGCTGATCGACCTGAAGTCCGGGTACGTGCTGCGCAGTGCCGACGTGTTGCCCAAGCAGGGCGCGGCGACGCCGTGGCGGCTGCACCAGAACTACGCCCGGGACGTGCTGCTGATGCGGCACGGCCGGCTCACCGACTCCGGGGTGCGTTTCTCCCGCGCGGGCGAGGCGGCCACCACCGGCCGGCGGGACCCCGCCGGCACCCCCGCCGGCTGACCGGACCCCGCCGACCGAGCAGAGGAGACCGACGTGCGCAGGTTCGACTTCGCGGCCGGGACGGCCGTGGTCACCGGGGCGGCCAGCGGCATCGGCGAGGCCCTCGCCCACGGCCTGGCCCGGCGCGGCGCCGACCTGGTCCTGCTCGACCGGGACGCCGACCGGCTCGCCGCCGTGGTGGCCGCGATCCGGGCCGAGCACCCCGACCGGCCGGTCACCACCCACCTGGTGGACCTCGTCGACGCCGCCGCGACCACCGCGGTGGCCGAGGAGATCCTCCGGCGTCACCCCCGGGTGCGGCTGCTGGTCAACAATGCCGGCGTCGCCCTGGGCGGCCGGTTCGACCAGGTCACCCTCGACGAGTTCGGCTGGGTGGTCGACGTCAACTTCCGGGCCGTGGTGCGGCTGACCCACACCCTGCTGCCCGCCCTGAAGGCCGAGCCCGGCGCGCACCTGGTCAACGTGTCCAGCCTGTTCGGGCTCATCGCCCCCGCCGGGCAGACCGCGTACGCGGCGAGCAAGTTCGCCGTCCGCGGCTTCACCGAGGCGCTGCGCCACGAGCTGGTCGACGACGGCATCGGGGTGACCTCCGTGCACCCGGGCGGCATCCGCACCCGCATCGCGCAGAGCGCCCGGGTCGGCAGCGGCGTGCCCGCCGAGGAGTTCGAGGCCGGCCGCCGGCAGTTCGAGAAGCTGCTCTCCATCGACCCCGCCGTCGCCGCCGAGGTCATCCTGCGCGGCGTCGAGCGCCGCCGGGGCCGGGTGCTGATCGGCTGGTCGGCGAAGCTGCCGGACCTGCTGGCCCGGCTCGCCCCCGCCTCGTACGGGCGGGTCATCGCCCTCGCCCTCAGCCGCGCCCCCCGGCCGGCCGCCGCCGCGCCCCTGGTGCCCGCGCCCGCGCCCCGCCGTCCGGCCGGGCCGCCCACCGCCCCGGCCCCGGCGGACGGCCCCGGGGGAGCCGGCGTGACCGGGCCGGACAGCCGGACGCCGGGCACCCGGAAGGGGCAGTCGGCGTGACCGGGCCGGCCGAGACGACCCTCACCGTCCGGGGGCGGGCGGTCCGCTGCCGGGTGGCCGGGCAGGGCCCGCCGGTGGTGCTGCTGCACGGCATCAGCCGCACCCTCGCCGACTTCGCCGAGCAGCACGACCTGCTCGCCCGCGACCACCGGGTGGTCAGCCTCGACCTGGCCGGGCACGGCGGATCCGCACCGCTGGACGAGCCGCACACCCTGCCGGCGCTGGCCCGGGCCGCCGCCGACTGCCTCGATGCCCTCGGCGTCGACCGCCCCGCCCACCTGGTCGGCAACTCCCTCGGCGGGGCGGTCGCGATGCGGCTGGCCGTCGACGACCCGGCCCGCGTGGCCAGCCTGGTCCTGGTCGACAGCGCCGGCTTCGGCGCGGAGGTGACGATCGCGCTGCGCCTGCTGGCACTGCGACCGCTCGGCCGGCTGCTGCTGCGGCCGAGCCGGGCCGTGATCCGGCGCACCGAGCGGGCCCTGTTCCACGACCGGCGGCACGTCACGCAGGCGCGCCTCGCCGAGGCCCTCGCGGCGGCCCGCCGACCGCACGCCACCCGGGTGATGCTGGAGCTCGTCGGCAGCCTCGGCACGTTCCGCGGCGTCGCCCCCGGGTGGCGCGCCGAACTGCTCGACGCCGTGGCCCGGCTGGACCTGCCCATCCTGGTGGTCTGGGGCGACCGCGACCTGATCCTGCCCGCCGCGCACCTCGCCGCCGCCCGCGCCCGGCTGCCCCGGGCACGCGCCCACCTGTTCGCCGACACCGGCCACCTGCCGCAGGTCGAGCGGGCCGAGGAGTTCCACCGGCTGGTCACCGACTTCTGGGCCGACCACCCCGCGCCCGGCTGAGGGCGGTCAGGGCGGGCTGCCGCCGCGCTTGTCCTCCTGGGCCAGCACCGCCTCCCGCACCTGCGGGTCCTCGCGCTCGGCCAGCTCCGCGGCGAGCCGCGGGTCGCCGGCCAGCCGCCCCCGGTTGCGGTGCAGAAAGGCGTCGAACCCCCCGGTGTACGGGCAGGCCAGGTCGCCGAGCACGGCGTCCGGCCGGTACCGGCAGCCGCCGCAGTAGTCGCTGAGCTCGTCGATGTACCGGCCGTCGACCGCGTACGGGCGGGTGTCCACCCGGCCCAGGTCGGCGTACCGGCTCATGCCGACCACCGTCGCGTTCATCACCCAGTCGGCGCCGTCGACGAAGCACCCCTTGAACCAGTCCGCCAGCTCCGTCGGCCGCCAGCCGCGCTGCAACGCGTAGTTGCTGAGCACCAGCAGCCGCTGCGAGTGGTGCGCCCAGGCCCCGTCCCGCACCCCGGCCAGCACGTCGGCCAGGCAGCGGGCCTCGACCGCGTCGGCGTCCAGGTCGGCGAACCAGCCGGGCAGCGGCTCGGTCGCGGCCAGCCAGTTGCCGCCCCGGAACGCGGGCTCGAAGTACCAGTAGAGCTGCCAGAGGAACTCCCGCCAGCCGAGCAGCCCTCGGATGAACGGCTCCACCGCCGACAGCGACGCGGTCCCGTCGCGCCACGCGCCCTCGGCCGCCCGGATCGCCTCCGCCGGGTCGAGCAGCCCCAGGTTGAACGACGACGACAGCACGCTGTGCGCCAGCATCGGGTCGCCGACGCTCATCACCTTCTGGTAGCGGCCGTGGTCGGGCAGCCGGTGCCGGACGAAGTGCCGCAGCCGGGCGTCGGCCTCGGCGTACGTGGCGGGGTAGCGGCGCGGCCCGTCCCGGCCGACGAACCGCGTGCCCTCCTTCTCCCACCGGTCCAGATCGTCGCGTACCTCCGCGTCGATCTCGTCCTCCACGATCGGCGGGGGAGCGGGGGCGACCGTGCCGCCGGAGCGCCGGGGCCGGCGCGGCACCCGCCCCGGCGGGCCGTCCAGCACGCGGTGCTCACTGCGGGCCCAGCGGTAGAACTCGGCCATCCGCAACGGCCCCCGCCGGTACGCGTCCGCCCAGGCGGCGAAGTCGTCGCGGCTGATGAGGAAGCCCCGAGGTGGCAGGATCGTCAGCCCCGGCACGGAGCGGGCGAAGGCCAACCCCGCCCGCGACGGCGGGTGGCACACCTCGACGGGCCCGTCGACCCGGGCCAGGGCCTCCCGGAACGTCCCGGCCCGCACCAGCAGCGCCCGGTCGCCCAGCTCTGCGGCCCGGTGGCGCAACGCGGACAGGATCAGGTGGGCCTTCTGCCGGTGCAGGGGACGCCGCCGGAACAGCTCCCGGGCCTCCACGAGCAGCACCGGCTGCACCCCGTCGTCGAGGAAGTGCGGCCCGAGTTGATCGGCGAGCAGCCATCGGCGCGAAGACATGCGTCGATTCTGCCCAGTGCGGCGGGGCGTCGCCCGCCGTCCCGGCGTGTCCCGGGAGTGGCGCACGCCACACAGCATCCCTTCCTCGCCAGGCGGCGACCGGGCCGTGGCGGCGCGACCCGCGCCGGCTGCCGGCGATGGTGCCGCCCAGGGCCCACCCGCGGGCCCTGGCGCCCCGGGGCCCCAGCCCGCGACGTGGCCCGGGCCACGTCCGGGCGGGCCGCGTTCCGGCCCGGAGGGCGCGCGCCGCACCATAGATACATGACGCATCCCACCCCTGCGGCGCGCGCCGTCGCCCCCTCCGCCGCGGAGCGGGCGTACCGGCACCTGAAGCGGTCGATCCTCGAACAGATCTACCCCGGCGGGCTGCTGATCAGCGAGGGGGAGATCGCCGAGGCGGTCGGGATGTCCCGCACCCCGGTCCGGGAGGCCCTGCTGCGGTTGGAGGCCGAAGGGCTGGTCACCCTCTACCCGAAGCGCGGCGCGCTGATCCGGCCCGTGTCCGCTCGGGAGATCGTCGACGTGATCGAGGCGCGCCGGCTGGTGGAGCTGCATGCCGCCGAGCGGGTCTGGCCCCGCCGCGCCCCGCTGCGGGCCGACCTGACCCGCTGGCTGGACCGGATGCGCGAGGCCCACGCCGCCGGCGACGTCACCGCGCTGATGTCCGCCGACCGGGCCTTCCACGCCACCGTGGTCGAGGCCGCCGGCAACGAGATCCTCGCCGAGCTGTACCACCGGCTGCGCGACCGCCAGCTACGCATGGGCGAGGCCAGCTTCCGGCTCTCGCCCGGCTGGGCCGAGGTGGCGATCACCGAGCACGCCGCCCAGCTCGCCGCCCTCGACGGCGACGATCCGCAGGACTGGCTGGACAGCGTCGCCGCGCACATCGACAACGCCGCGACAGTGCTGCGGACCCTGCGGTGAGCATCGCCGCCACCACCGTACCGACACCGACCGCCGCGCCCCGCCGCTCCGCCGCGCTGGTCTGGGCGGTGGCCCTCAGCGCGTACGTGGCGGCGGTGTTCCACCGCAGCTCCCTCGGCGTCACCGGGGTCGACGCCGCGCACCGCTTCGACATCAGCGCCTCCGCCCTGGCCATCTTCACCGTCGCCCAGCTCGCCGTGTACGCCGCCATGCAGGTGCCGGTGGGGGTGCTGCTCGACCGGTTCGGCTCCCGCCGGCTGCTGATCGCCGGCGGGGCGCTGATGGTCGCCGGCCAGCTCTGCTTCGCGGTGGCCACCGACGTCGGGCTCGCCGTCGCCGCCCGGGTGTTGGTCGGCCTCGGCGACGCGATGACCTTCATCAGCGTGCTGCGCATCGTCGCGTTCTGGTTCCCCGGCCGACGCAACCCGATGATGGTGCAGCTCACCTGCACCTTCGGCCAGTTCGGCGCGGTCCTCGGCGCCGTGCCGCTGGTCGCCCTGCTGCACCGCGCCGGCTGGACCCCGGCGTTCCTCGCCGCCGCCGCGCTCGGCGCGACCGTGCTCACCATGGTCGTCGCGGCCGTCCGGGACAGCCCGCACCGCGAGCACACGGCGGCACCCACCCCCGACCTGGCCACCGTACGCCGGGAACTGGCCGCCGCCTGGGCCCAGCCCGGCACCCGGCTGGGGTTGTGGACGCACTTCGTCACCCAGTTCTCCGGCTCGGTGTTCGCGCTGCTGTGGGGGTACCCGTTCCTCGTGCAGGGGCAGGGGATGTCGCCCACCACCGCAGCCTCCCTGCTCACCCTGATGACCCTCGCCGGCCTGCTGGCCGGGCCGCTGATCGCCCATCTGTGTGCCCGGCACCCGTTCCGCCGCTCGGTGCTGGTGTTCACCGTCACCGCGGCCACCGCCGCGATCTGGGCGGTGGTGCTGGCCTGGCCCGGCCGCGCCCCGGGCTGGCTGCTGGTCGCCCTGGTCGTGGTGCTGGCCGCCAACGGCCCCGGCTCGGCCATCGGCTTCGACTACGCCCGTACCTTCAACCCGGCCAGCAGGCTCGGCAGTGCCACCGGCATCGTGAACGTGGGCGGCTTCGCCGCCTCGATCGCCCTGGTGCTGGTCATCGGGGTCGTGCTGGACCTGGCCACCCCCGCAGGCCGCGCCGCACCGGACCTGACCGCCTTCCGGTGGGCCTTCGCCGTGCAGTACGTCCTGTGGGCGCTCGGCGCGGTCCAGGTGCTGCGCTACCGCAACGCCGCCCGCCGCCACCTCGCCGACCTTGCCCGCAACGTCGCCCCGGTCACGCAGCCCGCGCCGGCCCATCGACCCGCGTAATCACCCTGCGGCCTCGGCCGTGGTAAGCGTCGGGTGTTGCTGGGCTCGGCACGGTGATCGGCGGTAGTTTCGCCGGGAGCGTGATCGACGTGGCGTACCCACCCGGTGGCGCTCTCCGCCGTCGTCCCGCCACCGTGGGCCGCCGGCATCGACAGCGGTGGAGCAGGAGGAGAACGTGAGCCAGGAAGTCCGGGGAGTCATTTCACGGCGCAAGGGCGCGCCGGTCGAGGTCACCACGATCGTGGTGCCCGACCCGGGGCCCGGCGAGGCGGTGGTCCGCGTCCAGGCCTGCGGGGTCTGCCACACCGACCTGCACTACCGCGAGGGCGGGATCAACGACGAGTACCCGTTCCTGCTCGGGCACGAGGCGGCCGGCATCGTCGAACAGGTGGGTGAGGGCGTCACCGGCGTCGCGCCGGGCGACTTCGTGGTGCTCAACTGGCGGGCCGTCTGCGGGGTCTGCCGCGCCTGCCTGCGGGGCCGGCCGTGGTACTGCTTCGCCACCCACAACGCGGCCCGGAAGATGACCCTCACCGACGGCACCGAGCTGTCCCCGGCCCTGGGCATCGGGGCCTTCGCCGAGAAGACCCTCGTCCACGCCGGACAGTGCACCAAGGTCAACCCGGCGGCCCGGCCCGCCGTCGTCGGCCTGCTCGGCTGCGGGGTGATGGCCGGCCTCGGCGCGGCGATGAACACCGGCGGGGTCACCCGCGGCGACTCCGTGGCCGTCATCGGCTGCGGCGGGGTCGGTGACGCAGCCGTCGCCGGTGCGGCGCTGGCCGGGGCGACGACGATCATCGCCGTGGACACCGACTCCCGCAAGCTCGACTGGGCCCGGAAGTTCGGCGCCACCCACACGGTCAACGCCTCGGAGGACGACCCGGTCGAGGCGATCCGCGCCGCCACCGGCGGCTTCGGCGCCGACGTCGTCATCGACGCCGTCGGCCGGCCGGAGACCTGGAAGCAGGCGTTCCACGCCCGCGACCTCGCCGGGACGGTCGTGCTGGTCGGCGTGCCGACTCCCGAGATGACCGTCGACGTGCCGCTGCTGGACGTCTTCGGCCGCGGCGGCGCGCTCAAGTCGAGCTGGTACGGCGACTGCCTGCCCAGCCGCGACTTCCCCATGCTCACCGAGCTCTACCTGCAGGGCCGGCTCGACCTGGACGCGTTCGTCACCGAGGAGATCGCCCTGGACCAGGTCGAGGAGGCGTTCACCCGGATGCACCACGGCGACGTGCTGCGCTCGGTGGTGGTCTTCCCGTGACCGTCCGCGTCGACCACACCGTCACCTCCGGAACGTTCTCCCTCGACGGGCAGACCTTCGACGTCGACAACAACGTCTGGGTGGTCGGTGACGACAGCGAGTGCCTCGTCGTCGACGCCCCGCACGACGTCGACGCGATCCTGCGCGCCGTCGGCCAGCGCCGGGTGGTGGCGATCGTGGCCACCCATGCCCACGACGACCACGTCCGGGTGGCCCCGGAGCTGTCCCGGGCCACCGGCGCGCCGGTGCTGCTGCACCCCGACGACCGGGTGCTGTGGGACCTGGTGCACCCCGAGGCGGCCCCCGACGGGGAGCTGCGCGACGGGGCCACGATCAAGGTGGCCGGCACCGGCCTGCGGGTGCTGCACACCCCCGGCCACAGCCCCGGCGCGTGCAGCCTGTACGCCCCGCAGCTCGGTGTGGTCTTCACCGGTGACACCCTCTTCGCCGGCGGACCGGGTGCCACCGGCCGCTCGTACAGCGACTTCGGCACCATCGTCGAGTCGATCCGTACCCGGCTGCTCACCCTGCCGCCGGAGACGGTCGTGCACACCGGCCACGGCGACAGCACCACCGTCGGCACCGAGGCCCCGCACCTCGAGGAGTGGATCGCCCGGGGTCACTGACCATCCGCCCGCCACCCGCCCCGGCCGGAACGCCGGCCGGGGCGGTCCGGTTCGGGGTGCCGCGCGCCCGGTGACCGCCCGTGTCCGCGTTGACCGATTCTGGGCGTGACCGGGGTCGCAGCCCGGGTCGCTGCCCCGCATATCCGGAATGACGGACACGTGGGGCTGGTTGTGTCCCCCGTACCGTCCGCCGGTAAACCCCTACGGCGGAGCGGTCCCCCGAGGGGCGCTCAACCCGGAGCGCGTCGCAACGATCGAAAGGGCAACCATCGTGAAGGTTGACTTCACTCGATGGCTCCCGGCCATCGCGAAGACCACCGACCGGATCCCGACCATCGCGAAGACCCCGAACCGCAGGATCGTCCTGAGCGTCGCCGGCGTCGCCGTCCTCGGCGGCCTGGCGTTCGGCCCCATGGCCGTCGCCGCACCGGTCACCAGCGGCCCGCACGCCGGTGCGGTGGCCGCGATCGACCTGGCGACCGGCAAGAACCGCGAGGGCGCCACCGTCGAATCCGCGCTGACGACCGGCGAGAGCATCAGCAGCACCACCCCGGCCGAGAAGCCGGACCGGGACGAACTCATCCCGCACGGCCTCGAGGGCGCCCAGTCGCGCATTCCGCTCGACGACGCGCAGCTCGAGAACGCCGAGGCGATCATCAAGGCAGCCAAGGAAACCGGTGTCGGCGAGCGGGGCGCGGTGATCGGTGTGGCCACTTCGCTGCAGGAGTCGAAGCTGTACAACCTGGGCCACCTGGGGGCGTACAACGACCACGACTCGCAGGGCCTGTTCCAGCAGCGCCCGTCGTCGGGTTGGGGCTCGCCCGACGAGATCACCGACCCCGAGTACGCCTCCGAGGCGTTCTTCGACGCCCTCAAGAACGTGGGCGGTTGGAACGAGCTGCCGCTGACCGCCGCCGCGCAGACGGTGCAGGTGTCGGCGTACCCGTACGCGTACGCGCAGTGGGAGGAGCAGGCTGCGGACGTCGTCCAGCAGCTCTGGTGACGCAATCCTGACCCGGCCCGGCCCCGGCCGGCCCCTGCACGGGGCCGGCCGGGGCCTTGCCGTGTCGATCGCCTGTGCCGGGGCTAGATCGGGAAGCGGCCTCGGCGGACGTGCCAGTGGCGGCCGGCCTTCAGGTGGTCGACGATCGCGCGCTGGAGCACGGTGCGGCGCGGCAGCTGGTCGAGCGGCGTGCTCAGGGTGCGGAACACGAACCGCAGCACCTCGACGTCGGCGTTCAGCCCTGCCGGCTCCTCGTAGGGCTCCAGCTCGAACCTTCGCTGGAACCGGACGATGTTGGAGTCCCCAGGCAGGTACCCCAGCAGCTGCGGGTCGAGCAGCCACGAGCCGCAGGAGAACGCCGTGTAGCGCTCGTCGGGAAAGTGGTGCGGGAAGAACGCGCGGGCCTCGTCGAGCGATGCCGCGATCGCCTCCGGGGTCATCGGCCCGGACTCGGGGATGTGCAGGTCGATGGCGGTGCCGCCGCGCTGGTGCTGCAACCGGCCCAGCTCGTAGATGCCGCCGCGCGCGTGCAGCGTCAGCCAGTTCTGCATGACCGGCCAGCCCTCGCGGTGCATCCGCCGGTCGATCGCGAGGTTACGGCCCAGGTCCGCGAGGGTCGCCCACGACACGGCATCGGCGATGCCGTGTTCGCGGTGGTACGCCGTGACGACGTCGACCAGGGCCAGGTACGCGTACACGTAGAGATGTCGCCAGGCGGGGCCCCGCTCGCGCGGCAGCGCCGGACCGGGCGACAGCCAGCCGTGACCCCCGAGATCGGCGCGGACCAGGGCGATCGAGCGGTCGAGCAGCCAGCGCAGCTCCGGAGTCCACAGCGCAGACCCGGGGTCGGGCCAGCCCGCCATGATCTCGGCGGCGTCGTCCGGCCGGACCGCGAGCCGGTCGAGGATCGCGGGCGCGTCGGCCCTGGCGGGCAGCGGAGCCGACGGCCGGTCGCCGGCGAGCCGGTGCACGCGGTCGACGTCCTCGACGGGTACCCCGAGCCGGGCGGCGGTGTCGTCCAGATCCACGCGGACGACCCTACCGGCCGGTCGGAGTCTTCCACGGCCCGTACCGCCCGGGCAGATCCCGCCACGGCGACCTGGGGCTCGGCGTCAGAGCGATGCCAGATGACGGCGATGCGAACACGAACAAGGTCTCCTTGTCGGGTTCACTGGACCGATGGACGAGTCGATCTGGAATTCGGTGCAGGCATCGCGGGGCTGGTTGGACGCCGCCAACGGCACGGGGGACGCGGAGCTGACCTGCCGGATCCTCAAGCTGGCCGAGGAGGCCGGAGAAGTTGCCGGGGCGTGGATCGGGGCGCTGGGCCAGAACCCGCGCAAGGGGGTGACGCACAGCCGCGAGGACGTCGCGGCCGAACTGGCCGACGTGGCGTTCACCGCCCTGGTGGCCATCGAAAGCCTTGGCCTCGACCCGCGGTCTCTGCTGCACGCCTGCGCCGCCAAGGTCCGCGCCCGCACGGGTGCCGGGTGACCGCCTCCGGGTGCGGCGCGCGGCGGCGTCGACCCGAGCACCCAGCGAGCGGTCAGCAAGTGAGGTGGATTACCCCGGACGGCTGGAACAGCCCGTGGGGTGGGTAGGTTGTAGCAAGTGTCGGTGTGCTCAGTGTCCCCGGGCCTCACCTGAATTGCCTTCGCGGAATACCGTTCGGCTGGAGCCGCGTCGTGCCACGCGCCGAGAGGCGACCTGCACACCGACACCGAACCGCCCCCGGCCCACCAGCCGGGGGCGGTTTCGTGTGCCAGACCCGTACGGGGTGGGCCCTGCTCGCGGAAAGCCGGACGGCCACGCCCGGTCCGCTTCCCGGTCGACACGGCGGGCGGGCCGTCCTCGCCCCGGTCGAACCGCCCGGACCGGTGACCCGCGGGCTCCGCACGGCGGAAAAGATCCGGGCCGGGGACCCGCCCCGGGCCGGCCTGGCCTATGTTCAGGAGGTCAGGGTCCGTCGTACGGGGGAGGGGGTGCTTCGGAATGGGTCTGCGGACCTTCATCCAGAGCTGGCCGGTCTACCGGCAGCTCACCGGCACCGACCCGCTCGGCCGGGGCGCGGCGGCCCAGTCGGCCCGGTCGGCGGCGCTGACCGCACGCACCGAGACCGCCGACAGGGTGGCCCGCTCGGTCTGCCCGTACTGCGCGGTCGGCTGTGGCCAGCGGGTCTTCGTCACCGACGGGCGGGTAACCCAGATCGAGGGGGACCCGGACAGCCCGATCTCCCGCGGCCGGCTCTGCCCGAAGGGCTCGGCCAGCAAGGCGTTGGTCACCAGCCCGCTGCGGCAGACCACGGTCCGTTACCGCCGGCCGTACGCGACCGAGTGGGAGGACCTGGACCTCGAGACGGCCGTCGACATGATCTCCGACCGGATCCTCGCCGCCCGCGAGGAGACCTGGGAGGACGTCGACGACGCCGGTCGGCCGCTGAACCGCACGCTGGGCATCTCCAGCCTGGGCGGGGCGACGCTGGACAACGAGGAGAACTACCTCATCAAGAAGCTGTTCACGGCGATGGGGGCGCTCCAGATCGAGAACCAGGCCCGCATTTGACACTCCGCCACCGTCCCCGGTCTGGGGGCCAGCTTCGGTCGCGGCGGCGCGACGGACTTCCAGCAGGACCTGGTCAACGCTGACGTCATCGTCATCCAGGGTTCCAACATGGCGGAGGCCCACCCGGTGGGCTTCCAGTGGGTGATGGAGGCCAAGAAGCGCGGCGCCAAGGTCTTCCACGTCGACCCCCGGTTCACCCGGACCAGCGCGGTCGCCGACACGTACCTGCCGATCCGGGCGGGCACCGACATCGCGCTGCTCGGCGGCGTGGTGCGGTACATCCTGGAGAACGAACTGGACTTCCGGGAGTACGTGCTGGCGTACACCAACGCCGCGACGATCGTCAGCGAGCAGTTCGTCGACACCGAGGACCTGGACGGCCTCTTCTCCGGCTACAACACCGAGACCAACTCGTACGACCAGGCGAGCTGGCAGTACGAGGGCCAGGAGCGCAGCTCCGGGGGCGAGGGCACCGGGAAGGAACGGGACAGCGCGGCCGGCCTGGAGCACGAGTCGCATGGCGCGTCCGTGCGGGGGCGGACCCGGCGGGACGAGACGTTGCGGCACCCACGCTGCGTCTACCAGATCCTGCGGCGGCACTTCTCCCGGTACACCCCGGAGATGGTGGAGCGGGTCTGCGGGATACCGCAGGAGAGGTTCCTCGAGCTGGCCCGCGCCTGGACGGAGAACTCCGGCCGGGAGCGCACCGGCGCGCTGGTCTACTCGGTGGGCTGGACGCAGCACAGCGTCGGCGTGCAGTACATCCGCACCGGCGCGATCATCCAGACCCTGCTCGGCAACATGGGCCGGCCGGGTGGCGGCATCCTGGCGCTGCGCGGGCACGCCAGCATCCAGGGCTCGACCGACATCCCGACCCTGTTCAACCTGCTGCCCGGCTACCTGCCGATGCCGCACCACGCCGACCACGAAACCTTCGACGACTGGGCGGGCAGCATGCGTCAGCCCGGCCAGAAGGGCTTCTGGGGCAACTCCCGGGCGTTCGCGGCGAGCCTGCTCAAGGCGTACTGGGGCGACGCCGCGACGCCGGACAACGACTTCTGCTACGGGTACCTGCCCCGGATGACCGGCGACCACGGCACGTACCAGCAGGTGCTCAACATGATCGACGGCAAGATCAAGGGATACTTCCTGCTCGGCCAGAACCCGGCCGTCGGCTCCGCGCACGGTAAGGCCCAGCGGCTCGGCATGGCCAACCTCGACTGGCTGGTCGTGCGGGACCTGTTCCTGATCGAGAGCGCCACTTTCTGGAAGAACAGCCCCGAGGTGGCCACCGGCGAGATCGTGCCGCAGGAGTGCCGCACGGAGGTGTTCTTCCTGCCCGCGGCGTCGCACGTGGAGAAGGAGGGCACCTTCACCCAGACCCAGCGGCTGCTCCAGTGGCGGGAGAAGGCCGTCGACGCGCCCGGCGACGCCCGCTCCGAACTGTGGTTCTTCTACCACCTGGGCCGAAAGCTGCGGGAGAAGTTGGCCGGCTCCCCCCACCGGCGCGACCGGGCGCTGCTCGACCTGGCCTGGGACTACCCGACCCATGGTGAACTGGCCGAGCCCAGCGCCGAGGCGGTGCTGCGCGAGATCAACGGCTACGACACGGCCTCCGGCCGGCTGCTGTCCGCGTTCACCGAGGCGCGCGACGACGGCTCCACCGCGATCGGCTGCTGGATCTACACCGGCGTGTACGCCGACGGCGTCAACCAGGCAGCCCGGCGCAAGTCCCGGCACGAGCAGGACTGGGTGGCCGCCGAGTGGGGCTGGGCGTGGCCGGCGAACCGCCGCACCCTGTACAACCGCGCCTCCGCCGACCCGCAGGGCCGGCCGTGGAGCGAACGCAAGCGTTACGTCTGGTGGGACCCGGAGAAGGCGGAGTGGACCGGCTACGACGTGCCGGACTTCGAGAAGAACAAGCCGCCGACGTACCGTCCGCCGGAGGGCACCGCCGGGCCGGACGGGATCGCCGGCGACGACCCGTTCATCATGCAGAGCGACGGCAAGGCCTGGTTGTACGCGCCTCGCGGGGTGCTCGACGGCCCGCTGCCGACGCACTACGAGCCGGCCGAGTCCCCGATGCGCAACCCGATGTACGGCCAGCAGGCCAACCCGGCCCGCAAGGTCTACGAGCACCCGGTGAACCCGATGAACCCGAGCCCGCCGGAGGCGCACAGCAACGTCTTCCCGTACGTGTTCACGGTCAGCCGGCTCACCGAACACCACACGGCCGGCGGGATGAGCCGCACCGTGCGGCCCCTGGCGGAGTTGCAGCCCGAGATGTTCGTGGAGGTGTCCCCGGAGTTGGCCGCCGAGGTCGGGCTGGCCCACCTGGGCTGGGCGCACCTGGTCAGCGGCCGGGCGGTGATCGAGGCGAAGGTGCTGGTCACCGACCGGCTCACCCCCCTGCGGGTGGACGGGCGGATCATCCACCAGGTCTGGCTGCCGTACCACTTCGGCACCGAGGGGCTGGTCACCGGCGACTCGGCCAACGACCTGTTCGGCATCACCCTGGACCCGAACGTGCTGATCCAGGAGAGCAAGGTCGGCACCTGCGACGTGCGGCCCGGCCGGCGGCCCACCGGGCCGGTCCTGCTCGACCTGGTCGCCGACTACCGGCGGCGGGCCGGGATGACCGTGGACCGGAAAACCCCGCTGGTCACCACCGACGCGGTGGGCGACGACGACGCGGCCGGCAGCACGGATGAGCGCCCGCCGGAGGCGTCGGCGGGCGAGAAGAGGGGCGAGGATGCCTGACGCCAACAGCCTCTACGGGCCGCTGGACCCGGCCCCGGACGCCGGCTGGACCGACGCCCGCCCCCGGATGGGCTTCTTCACCGACACCAGCGTCTGCATCGGCTGCAAGGCGTGCGAGGTGGCCTGCAAGGAGTGGAACGACGTGCCGGGTTCCGGGCTGGACCTGCTCGGCATGTCGTACGACAACACCGGCGCGCTGACCGCGAACTCGTGGCGGCACGTGGCGTTCGTCGAGCAGCCCCGCCCGGCCGGGCACCGCACCCCGCCGTTCGCCGGCTATCCCACCACCGGGTCGGTCAGCGCCGCGTCGGCGGCGGTGGCCGCCGGGACGGCCGACGACACCGGCACGGAACCCGGGCTCCCGCCGGGCGATCCGGTCGCCGCCGCCGCGATGGCCGCCGGCCCCGAGTTCCTCGGCATGCCCGGCGCCCAGCCGCCCGGCCGGGCCACCGGCGCGGCCGAGCGCACCGACTTCCGCTGGCTGATGATGTCGGACGTGTGCAAGCACTGCACCCACGCCGCCTGCCTGGACGTCTGCCCCACCGGTTCGCTGTTCCGCACCGAGTTCGGCACGGTCGTGGTGCAGGAGGACATCTGCAACGGCTGCGGCTACTGCATCTCCGCCTGCCCGTACGGGGTGATCGACCAGCGCAGGGACGACGGCCGGGCGTGGAAGTGCACGCTGTGCTACGACCGGCTCGGCGCTGGCAACACCCCGGCGTGCGCGCAGGCCTGCCCCACCGAGTCCATCCAGTACGGCCCGCTGGACGAGCTGCGGGAGCGGGCCGCCGCGCGGGTCGCCACCCTGCACGAGCGGGGAGTGCCGGAGGCCCAGCTCTACGGCCACGACCCCAATGACGGCGTCGGTGGCGACGGCGCGTTCTTCCTGCTCCTCGATGCTCCCGAGGTGTACGGGTTGCCCCCGGATCCGGTGGTCACCACCCGGGACCTGCCCCAAATGTGGAAGCGCGCCGGGCTGGCCGCCCTGACCATGGCGGCGGTTGCCGTCGCCGCGTTCGTCGGAGGTTCCTCGTGAGCCCGCAAGACCCCCGGGTGGGCGACCGGTTCCGCCGCTTCCTGGGTCGCCTCGACGCCACCGGCCGGCCCGGCGGGGTGCCCACCGACCGCACCCCCGACCAGCCCCGCTCGACTGCCTCCGGACAGCGGCGTCGGCGCGGCGGCGGGGAACAGCTCAACGTCCCACCGGCCGAGTTCACCTCCTACTACGGCCGGCCGGTGCTCAAGCCGCCGGTGTGGAAGTGGGACATCGCGGCGTACCTGTTCACCGGCGGGCTGGCCGCGGGCTCGTCGCTGCTGGCCGCCGGCGGCCAGCTCACCGGCCGGCCGGCGCTGCGCCGCGCCGGCCGGCTCACCTCGCTGGCCGCGGTGAGCGCCAGCGCCTACTTCCTCGTCAACGACCTGGGCCGGCCGGACCGGTTCCACCACATGCTGCGGGTGGCGAAGCTGACCTCCCCGATGTCGGTGGGCACCTGGATCCTCACGGTGTTCGGTCCCGCAGCCGGGGTCGCCGCCGTCGCCGAGGCCGCGCCGTGGCTGCCCGAGCGGGGCGTGCTCGGGCTGGGCCGCAGGCTGCTGCCCCCGGTCGGGCAGGCCGCCGGGCTGGTCGCCGCCGCGACCGCGCCGGCCCTGGCCACGTACACCGGGGTGCTGCTGGCCGGCACGGCCGTGCCGTCGTGGCACGAGGCGTACCCGGAACTGCCGATGATTTTCGCGGGCAGCGCCCTGGCCAGCGGCGCCGGCGTGGGCCTGCTGGCCGCGCCCGGCGATCAGGCCGGCCCGGCCCGGCGGATGGCGGTGGCCGGCGCGGCCCTGGAGCTGTGGGGCTCGCACCGGGTGGAGCACCGGCTCGGCCTGCTCAGCGAGCCCTACCGCACCGGCACTTCCGGGCGGCTGTTGCGCGCCGGCCGGGCGTTGACCGCCGCCGGGGTGGCCGGGGCGCTCGTCGGCCGGCGCAGCCGGGTGCTGTCCGGGCTTTCCGGCGTCGCGCTGCTCGCCGCGTCGGTGGCCACCCGGTTCGGGATCTTCCATGGTGGCGTCGCCTCCGCCCGCGACCCGAAGTACACGGTCGTCCCGCAGCGCGAACGGCTCCGCCGTCGCGAGGCGGAGCGCCCCGCCGTCGAGGGCTGAGGCCCCTCCCGGCGGACGCTGAGGCCCTTCCCGCACGGCGGAGCGGGCATTGTGATCAAATAGCCGGTGGAGGCGTTCAGGCGGCTGGTGCCCCTCCCGGTCTTCAAAACCGGTGTGGTCCGGTACCCGGGCCAGGCGGGTTCGATTCCCGTCCGCCTCCGCCAGGCAGACCCATTGGAGAGGACGCGATGCGCGACGCCGATCCACGGCGGCGGGTGCCGCGCACGGATGTCCTGCTGGCCGACCCGCTGCTCGCCGGGGCCGTCGCCACGCTCGGCCGTGGCCGGGTCAAGGCCGCGATCGTCGCCGCCCAGGACCGCGCCCGCCGTGGCGAGATCACCCCCGAGCGGGTACGCGACGCCGTGCTCGCCGCCCTGCCCGCGCCCGCCCCTCGGGTGGTGCTCAACGCCACCGGCGTCGTGCTGCACACCAACCTCGGCCGGGCGGCGCTCTGCGCCGCCGCCGTGGACGCCCTCGTGGCCGCCGCCGGGCACACCGACGTGGAGCTGGACCTGACCACCGGCCGGCGGGCCCGGCGGGGCCGGGACGCCCTCGACGCGCTCGCCGCCGCCGTGCCCGACGCGGGTGCCGTGCACGTGGTCAACAACGGCGCCGCCGCCCTGGCCCTCGCCGCCACGGCCCTCGCCGCCGGCCGGGAGATCGTGGTCAGCCGGGGCGAGCTGGTGGAGATCGGTGACGGGTTCCGCCTGCCGGAACTGCTGGCCAGCACCGGCGCCCGGCTGCGCGAGGTGGGCACCACCAACCGCACCAGCCTGGCCGACTACGCCGCCGCGATCGGCCCCGACACCGGCTTCGTGCTCAAGGTCCACCCGTCGAACTTCGTGGTGACCGGGTTCACCCGGGCCGTCGGCGTCGACCGGCTGGCCACCCTCGGCGTGCCGGTGGTGGCCGACATCGGCTCCGGGCTGCTCGCCGCAGACCCGCTGCTGCCCGCCGAGCCGGACGCGGCCAGTACCCTGCGGGCCGGCGCCCAGTTGGTCACCGCCAGCGGCGACAAGCTGCTCGGCGGTCCCCAGGCCGGGCTGCTGCTCGGCGACGCCGACCTGGTCGAGCGGCTACGCCGGCACCCGCTCGCCCGCGCCCTGCGGGTCGACAAGCTGACCCTGGCCGCCCTCGCGGCCACCCTGCACACCCCGGACACTCCCACCCGGGCCGCGCTGCACGCCGACCCGGCGGCCCTGCGGCAGCGCACCGAGGGGCTGCGCGACCGGCTGGCCGCCGACGGCTGCAAGGCCGAGGTGGTGCCCGCCGTCGCCGTGGTCGGCGGGGGCGGCGCGCCGGGCGTCGAGCTGGACTCGTGGGCCCTGGCCCTGCCCGAGCGGTACGCGGGGCCGCTGCGCGCCGGCACGCCGGCGGTGCTCGGCCGGGTGGCTCAGGGGCGGCTGCTGCTGGATCTGCGCTGCGTCCCCGTCGCCGCCGACGACGCGCTGCGCGCGGCGGTCCTGACCGTGCCCGTGGACGCCTGACGTGTGGGTGGTGGCCACCGCCGGGCACGTCGACCACGGCAAGTCGACCCTGGTCCGGGCGTTGACCGGGATGGAGCCCGACCGGTGGGCCGAGGAGCGGCGCCGGGGCATGACCATCGACCTCGGCTTCGCCTGGACCACGCTGCCCTCCGGGGGCACCGTGGCGTTCGTCGACGTCCCCGGCCACGAGCGGTTCGTGCCGAACATGCTCGCCGGCGTCGGCCCCGCCCCGGCCGCCCTGCTGGTCGTCGCCGCCGACGAGGGGTGGATGCCCCAGTCGGCCGAGCACCTGGCGGCGTTGCACGCCCTCGGGGTGGCGTACGGGCTGCTGGTGGTGACCCGCGCGGACCTGGCCGATCCGGGTCCGGCGCTGGCGCACGCCCGCGCGGAGATCGCCGCCACCTCCCTGGGAGCCGTGGACGCCGTGGCGATCAGCGCCGTCACCGGGGCCGGCCTGCCCGAGTTGCGCGACGCCCTGGACCGGCTCGTGGCGCGGCTGCCCGACCCGGCGGCCGGTGCCCCGGTGCGGCTGTGGGTGGACCGTTCGTTCACCGTCCGGGGCAGCGGCACAGTCGTGACCGGCACCCTCGGCGGCGGCCGGTTGTCCGTCGGTGACCACCTCGAACTGGCCGACACCGGCGAGCTGGTGCGGGTGCGTGGCCTGCACTGCCTCGGCGCGCCCCACGGCCGGGTCGACGCGGTGGCCCGGGTGGCGGTGAACCTGCGCAACGTGCCCCGCGAGCGGCTGGGGCGCGGCGACGCCCTGCTCACCCCCGGTCGGTTCCACCGCACCGACCTGCTCGACGTGCGGGTCGCCGGGGACCCGGCCGCCGAGCTACCGGCCACCCTCACCCTGCACGTCGGCGCCGCAGCCGTCACCGCCCGGGTCCGCCCGCTCGGCCCGGACACCGCCCGGCTGCGGCTGGTCCGCCCGCTGCCGCTGCTCGTCGGCGACCGGGCGCTGCTGCGCGACCCCGGCCGCCACCACGTCGCCGGTGGGGTGACCGTCCTCGACGTGGCCCCGCCCCCGCTGACCCGGCGGGGGGCCGCCGCCGCCCGGGCCCGGGCGCTCGCCGGCCTCGACGGGCGGCCGGACCTGGCAGGGGAGCTGCGTCGCCGGCTCCTGGTTCGCCGGGGCGAGCTGACCCGGATGGGGGTTCCGGTCACCACCGCCGCACCGGTCGCCGGGGACTGGTTGGCCGACCCCGGCCACTGGCGGGCCCTCGCCGCCCGGCTGGCCGACGAGACCGCCCGGTACGTCGCCGCGCATCCGCTGGAGCCGGGCGTCCCGGTAGACGTGCTACGTCAGCGCCTCGACCTGCCCGACCGGGCTCTGGTGGAGGCCCTGGTCCGCCCGCCGTTGCGGGTGCGCGCCGGCCGGGTCGGCGAGGAGGCCGGGGACGCGCTGCCGGAGCCGGTGGCCCGGGCCGTGGCCCGGGTCCGCGCCGAGTACGGCGACCGCCCGTTCCAGGCCCCCGAGGCGGATCGCCTCGCCGGCCTGGGCCTCGGGCCCCGGGAGATCGGTGCGGCCGTGCGCGCGGGGGCGCTTCTGCGGCTCGCGGAGAACGTGGTGCTGCTGCCCGGCGCGGTCGACGACGCGGCCCGGGTCCTCGCCCGGCTGCCGCAGCCGTTCACCCTCAGCGCCGCCCGGCAGGCCCTGGACACGACCCGCCGGGTCGCTGTGCCGCTGCTGGAGCTGCTGGACCGGCGGGGCGTCACCCGCCGCCTGCCCGACGACGCCCGCACGGTCGTCGCCCCGCCCGGCGTAACCGCTTCGTGAACGTCTGACCGTCGCGGGGGCCTCCTGCGGCGGGTCGGCTCCGTCAGCGAACGACCATCAGGGTTCCGCCGCGACGCGGCCCCGGTGGGGCCGGGCGTGGCCTAGCGTGGCGGCATGGACCCTTCGGCGGTCTGGCGGGACAAGAGCCACCGGTGGCGGATCGAGGCGTACCGGGCGCCGGACCTGCGCTTCGCCGTCTTCGCCACCAACGGCCCCACCGAGTCGGCCCCGTTGTGGCTGTTCGGGATGGCCGCCCTGGCCCGCTGGTTGATGACCCACGCCATCTCGTTGGACGACCTGGAGACCGACTGAGCCGGCCACCGCCTCGTCCGGGGGAACCGTCCCCGGTTCCGGAGTGTGGGCCGGTGTCGTCTCCGTACCGTGCGGGGCGTGAAGGACCGAGGAATGCGGACGGCCGTGGCGGTGCTCGCCGGCCTCGCGGTCATCTACTTCGGCAGCAAGGGTCGCAGCCCCGACGAGGGCGGTGGGGTCTCCGGCGGGGTGGTGGTGCTCGCGGTGCTGGCCGCCGCACTGGCCTGGCACCTGACCAAGCCGGGCGACAACGCGACCAAGTGACCGCCGGTCCGCGGCGCCGGTGGCCGGTGCGGGCGTGCACCGAACCCGGGGGGCGTCAGCGGGCGGCGGCGGTGCGGGTGACCTCACCGGCGGGCTCCTCGCCGAGGGCGACCCGGACCAGCGCCGAGGCGAACCGGCCGAAGTCGCCGCC
Organism: Micromonospora sp. CA-111912; assembly: GCF_050948415.1. NCBI lineage: Bacteria > Bacillati > Actinomycetota > Actinomycetes > Micromonosporales > Micromonosporaceae > Micromonospora > Micromonospora sp. CA-111912. Next base: position 3,608,131 of record NZ_CP192007.1, on the reverse strand, counting down.
GCCGACCAGCCCGGCCAGCCCGTCCGGGTTCGCCGGCAGGCCGAGGCGCTTCGCCCCGGCCAGCGTCCGCCGGTCGGCGTACGGGCGAACGTCGGGCCACACCTGCTGCGCCTCCCGCAGGAAGATGTCCGCGCCGGTGGGGCCGACGCCGGGAAACTCGGTGAGCAGCCGTCGCAGCGCGGGCCGGTTCCCGCCGGCCTCCCGGTGCAGCCGGCGCAGGTCGCCGTGCCACCGGTCCAGGCACAACCGCGCGCCGGTGCCGAGCATCGTGGCGGTCCGCTCGTCGTAGCGGCGGTAGTGCCCCCGGCCCAACGCGTCGACCCGCTCCTGCCAGCCGGACGCCTCCATCGCCTGCGGGGTGCGGTAGCCGGCGGCGAACAGCTCCCGCGCGGCCGCCACCGCGACCGACGCCCGGATCCGGGTGCTCAGCAGCGTGGTCAGCACCAGCAGCTGGTACAGCGGCCCGGGCCGGTCGGCGAGCCGGATGCCGGCCTCCTCCGCCTACGTGCGGCCCTGCCGGTCCAGCAGGGCCCGTGCCGTCCTCCGCGCATCTGCCACACCCCGGGGATACCCCGATCGCCGCCGCCCACCCCACCCCATCCGGTGGGGCGGCATGGGGGCAACGGCGGCGGGTAAGCCGGTCGTGGCGTGGCCCACGCCGCGCCGTCCAACCCGGAAGGGAGACTCCCGTGACGAACCCTCAGCAGCCGGAGTTGCGCCGCAACGCGCGCAACGACGCGGTGCAGGACGCCAAGGGGCCCGGCGTGTCCGGTCACCCCGCCCACCGTGGCACGTCCCAGGGCGACCGGGGCCGCACGGTGCCGCGCGGCCAGGTGTCGCCGTACGGCCCGGCCGGCGGCCAGGTGGCCGACGACGAGAGCGCCGAACGCGGCTAGCACCCTCGGGAAGATGGCGGCCGCAGCCGGTTCCAGGTGGCTGCGGCCGCCATCCCGTACGCCAGGTGCGGCACGAGGTCCGACAGCCAGTCGGTGCGGCTCCACCGGCGCGGATCAGTTACCCCCAGCGCGGTCATCGAGCCGTCCGACATCGCCATCACGCTCCCGCCGAGCAGGGCCACCGCGACCGGCCCCGCAGTTCGCCGCCCCGCGAGCAGGCCGAAGGCGGCACCGGCGGCGATGCCCATCCCGTACCCGAGCAGGGGCCCGAGGCCCGAGCGGCGGTTGGCCGCCCGGTCCTCGGGCCCGAGGTCGATGTGGGCGATTCCGGCCACCCGCCCGGCGGTCTCCTCGGGTGTGCTGCTCGCCGGTCGGGCGCGCAGCACCATGTCGAGGTAACTGACCATGTTGAGCGCGGCGCTGCCCACCGCTCCGGCGATGGCCCCGTCGACCAGTTTGGCGCCGTTCACTTCGGGTCGCCCGGTTCGCGCTCACCCTTAGGGCCGTACGTCCGCTCGCCCCGCACGACGCCGCGCTGTCCCCGGTCCTCCTGCAGGATCCGGTTGGCGACCTGGTTGGCCTCCTGGTCGGCCGCCCGACCGGAGTTCTCGATCAGATCGCGCAGTCGCGCCCGTTCCTTGTCGTACGCGCTGCTGCCCGGGCGTGGTCCTGGCATAGCCGCCTCCTGACGTCGCGGTGACCGTTGGTCACGCCGTCTACCCGCCTGCGCCGGGGCCAACCGTCGCCCATGCCCGGGCGTGCCGGCGGCCAGGTGCGCAGGTGTCACACCGGGGCGCGGACCACGGCGACCGGGCAGTCGGCGCGGTGCAGCACGGCGTGGCTGACCGAGCCGAGCAGGAGACCGGTGAGCTCGCCGCGTCCCCGGCAGCCGACCACCAGCAGCTGCGCCGCGTGGGACGCCTCGGCCAGCGCGGCGGCGGCCCGGCCCCGGGTCAGCACCCGCTCGACCCGCACCGCCGGCCGGCGATCGCCGAGACCGACCAGCGCCGCCGCCAGCACCCGCTCCTCCTCGCCGCGCAGTTGCCCCTCGTCGTACACCAGGGGCTGCATGTCACCGGGCCCGCCGGAGGCCGGGTGCCGGTAGGCGTGCACCGCGCGCAGCGCGACGCCGCGGGTCGTCGCCTCGTCGGCGGCGAACTCGACGGCGGCGCGGGCCGCCGCGGAGCCGTCCACCCCGACCACGACCGGACCGTCGGCCCGGTCGGCGCCACGGGCCACCAACACCGGGCAATCGGCGTACGCCGCGACCTGGATCGCCACGGAGCCGACCGCCAGCGCGGCGAAGCCGCCCAGCCCTCGGTCGCCGAGGACGATCAGCGCGGCGGTGGGCGACTCGCCGACCAGCACGGCGGACGCCTCCCCGTCGATGACCTCTCCGGTGACCCGCACCCCCGGTGCTGCCGACTCGGCGTGCGCCACCGCCTCCACGACGAGGCGTTCGGCCTGTTCGCGCAGGCCGGCGCCGGGCGGAGCGTCGGGCACCGGGCCCAGCGGCACCCGCAGCAGCGGCCAGACGAAGCCGTGCACCACCCGCAGGGTCCGGCCCCGGCGCGCGGCCTCCCCGGCGGCGAGCCGGACGGCCCGCTGGGCCGGCTCGGAGCCGTCCACACCGACCACCACCGCCGCGCCGCTGGCCGCGTTCACCGCCGTACCTCCTCCGCCGTGGTGTCGCGGTCAGTATCCCGGCCGTACGGGTGTCGCCGAGGCGATACCGCGCACGTCGGGGCGTCGCTACGCTGCCCGGGAACCTCGCCGGAGGGAGCGACGCCCATGGAAGAGGCCGACCGGCCGAGCACCGCCCGTATGATCGATTTCTGGCTCGGCGGGGAGGACCACTTCCCGGTCGACGTGGCCGCCGCGCGGGCCTTCGAGGGGGCCTACGGCCCGTGCGCGCCGTTGTTCCGCGAGCTGCGCGCGTTCCTCGGTCGGGCGGTCCGGACGATCGCCGGGGCCGGGGTGGACGGTTTCCTGGTCTTCGGCGCGGGGGTGCCCACCAGGGGCAACGTGCATGAGGTCGCCCCGGAGGCGACGGTGCTCTACACCGACGTCGACCCGGTCACCATCCGGCTCGGGCAGCGCATCCTGGCCGGCAGCGACCGGGCCGGCTACGGCTACGGCGACGCCACGGACGTCGGCACGGTCGACTCCGCGTTGCTGCGCCGCTTCGTGCCCGGTTGGGGCCGTCGTCCTGTCGGGGTGGTCTTCCTCGGGCTGGCCGCCTTCCTCGACGACGCGACGCTGGCGCACACCCTCGACGAGCTGTACGCCGCGGCGGCCCCCGGTAGCTTCCTCGCCGTCGACTTCGACGGCGAGGAGCTCGCGGCGTACCCGGAGGCCCTGGCGATGATGGGGCCGCAGTTCCGGATGCGCCCGCCCGCGGCGTTCGGTTCGCTGTTGGGCCGGTGGGCGCCGACGGACGACGGGATCGTCCCGGTGTCGCGGTGGCGTCCCGACGGTTCGCCGGCGGCCCTGCCGGACGCCTTCCACGGCGGGCTGGCCACCAAGCGCTCCGGCTGACCGCCGCCGTGTCCGCCCCCGACCGACCGCGCCGGCCGGCCGGCGACGGCTCTCCGTATGATGCTTGCCGTACAGCAAGAGTTGTCGGAGGGGGATCATGTCGGACGCGTTCGGACCGGTGGCCCGCGCGCTGCGTGAGGCGGCGCCCGACCGGTTGGCCGAGGTCGCCGACCAGGCCGTCCGCGCCGGGTTGGGCGCGTCGCGCACGGACGTCTTCGTCGCCGACTACCGGATCAGCGGGCTGTGGCCCGTGCTCGATCCGGAGCTGCCCGACGCCGGCTTTCTCGCCTGCCACGGCGTGGCCCAACGCTGCTTCAGCAGCCAGCAGCCGGTGCTCGACGGCGGGGACGACGGCCGGTGCCGGGTGTACCTTCCGCTGACCGTCTGGGGCGAACGTCTCGGCGTGTTCCTGGTGGAGCTGCCGGTTCCCCCGTCGGCGGCGACAGTCGAGGCGGTCCGGGACGTCGCCGGCGAGCTGGCGGTGGCGCTGCGCGCGGCGGACCGGCAGACCGACCGGTACCGCCGGGCCCGCCGCCGGGAGCGGCTGAGCATGGCCGCCGAGATGCAGTGGGATCTGCTGCCGGGCCGCAGCGTGACGCACGGCGCATTCCTGCTGGCCGGGCAGCTCGAGCCGGCGTACACGGTGGGCGGTGACCACTTCGACTGGTCGGTGGACGGTGATCGACTCACCCTGACGGTGCTCAACGGCGCCGGCACGGGCCTGTCGGCGGCGCTGCTGACGGCGGTGTCGGTCAACGCCATGCGCAACGCCCGCCGCTCCGGGGGCAGCCTGGTCGAGCAGGCCGAGCTGGCCTCGGACACCATCTTCTTCCAGCACCGCGGCGAACGGCACGTGGCGACGCTGCTGCTGGAGCTGGACACCACCGACGGCCGGGTCCGGGCGGTGGACGCCGGATCCCCGCACGTGCTGCGGGTACGCGGCCGGTCGGTCGCCCGGGTGCCGCTGGAGCAGCAGCTGCCGCTGGGCATGTTCGCCGAGACCCGGTACGAGGTGCAGGAGTTCACCGTGGAGCCGGGGGACCGGCTCTTCGTGGTCAGTGACGGCGTGTACGCGGCGGATCCCGGTGGCCGCGAACCGTACGGGGAACGGGCCATGGCGCGTTCCATGCGCGCGACGCGGCTGCAGCCGGCGACCGAGGCGGTTGGTACGGTGATGCGCGGGCTGCAGTCCTACCACGTGGACGTCGATCTCCGCGACGATGCCGTGGTCGTCTGCCTCGACTGGCGTGGCCAGGGCGGGGGAGGGGCCGGCTGGGCGCGGTGACGGGACGGTAAGCGGAACACGAGCGCACACTCGCAGGGGACGTCGGTGGAAAAACCTCCGGATCTGGCCGCGGCGATCGCCGCGGCGGCCGAGGCGATCGTCGGCGTCCTGGACCCGGCGGGTTCCCGGCACCGGATGACCGTGTCGCCCACCCAGCTGCGGGTGCTCTCGCTGATCAGCAGCCGCCCGGCGACCAATGTGAACCGGCTCGCGGAGCTGCTCGACGTGGTGCCGTCGTCGGCGAGCCGGCTGTGCGACCGGCTGGAGGCGATCGGGCTGCTGCGCCGGGCCGCCGACCCGCGGGACCGGCGGGAGGTGCGGCTGATGCCGACGGCGGCCGCCGAGGCCCTGCTCAGGGAGTTGGCGGAGCGCCGGCACCGCGCGATCGGCGCGGTGCTGGACCGGATGCCCCCGCGCGCGCAGCAGGAGCTGCTGCTGGCCCTGTTGGCGTTCGGGCAGGCAGCCACGCCCATTCCGGTGGACGCCCAGTCGGACTCGCCGGCCCGCACGGCCTGACCCGCCGCACTCCTATGTCCTAGGACGTTTTACCCGACGTGACCTGCACCACAACACCCTAGAAACACAGCACCCGGGCGAACGCGGGCCCGTGGAGGCCGAAAGCGAGCCCGATATAGTGGCAGCGCAACTCACCGGCCGGTGGTCCCCTTGACCGCGGGCCGACCAGGGGAGGTGATCCCGGTCCGGGATCACACAGGCGCCGGCGGAGCCCGGCCCGGCAACGCGCACGTCCTTCCGTAGCGCCCGCCCGCGGGTGCCGGACCGTGCTGCTGAGGGAGGTTCGGTGTCGCGTCGGCCGGCGGGGGCGTCAACCCCGGAGAACACCACCGCGCCGAGCGGGGACCGGATCCTCACCCTGCCCAACCTGATCAGCTTCATCCGGCTGCTCGGCGTCCCGCTGTTCCTGTACCTGCTGCTGGTCCGGCGCGCCGACATCGCCGCCCTGGTGGTGCTGGCGATCGGGGGCACGACGGACTGGGTGGACGGCTGGGTCGCCCGCCGGCTGCAGCAGGTCAGCCGCCTGGGCGAGCTGCTCGATCCGTTCGCCGACCGGCTGTACATCCTGGCCACCCTGCTGGCGTTCACGGCGCGCGAGGTGGTGCCGTGGCAGTTCACCGCCGCGCTGCTGGTGCGGGAGTTGCTGCTGCTGGGGTCGCTCGGCGTGCTACGCCGGTACGGCTACGGCCCGCCGCCGGTGCACTACGTCGGCAAGACCGCCACGTTCCTGTTGCTGGCCGCGTTCCCGGTCCTGTTGCTGGCGCACTCGACGTCGGCGGCCACGGCGACGGTCGCGGGCGCGGTCGGCTGGGGCCTGGCGTGGTGGGGGCTGGTGCTGTACTGGGTGGCCGGCGCGCTCTACGTGGTCCAGGCGGCGCGGCTGGTGCGGTCGGTGCGGGCCGGGTCGTCGGGAGTGCCGGCATGACGGAGGAGCCGGCGCGGCAGCGGTCGGACGTGGCCGGCGAGGGGCGGGGTTCGGCGTCCCGGGTGTACACGCCGGATTTCCTGACCGAGTTGTTCCGCAACCCGTTGGATCCGGGGTACGCGGACGCGGCGGCCCGCCGTCGGGAGTCGCCGTCGCCATCGCCGTCGGGGTGGCGGGCGTGGTCGGTGCGGTCGGTGAGCCTGGTGGTGGCCGTGGCGTTGGGTTTCCTGTTCGCGGTGGCGTACCGGCAGACGATGGCCGAGGAGCCGGGGCGCAGCCAGGCGCGGGCCGGGTTGGTGGCGGAGATCAAGGAGCGCGAGGCGGAGACCGACGGGTTGGCGGCGCGGGCGGACCGGTTGCGTGAGGAGGTCGGTCGGCAGCGGGACGCGGCGTTGAGTGGTTCGCAGGCGTCGCGGCTGCGTCGGTTGGAGGCGGGCACGGGGCTGGGTCGGGTGCGTGGGGACGGTGTGGTGGTGCGGTTGGCGGATGCGCCGGCGCAGGACAAGGACGGAGTGACCGGGTCGGGGGGTGGTCCGCCGCGGGTGTTGTACACGGATCTGCAGAAGGTGGCCAACGATCTGTGGGCGGCGGGTGCGGAGGCGGTGGCGATCAACGGGCAGCGGTTGACGGCGACGTCGACGATCCGGTCGGCGGGTGAGGCCATCCTGGTGGATTTTCGGCCGGTGACGGGGCCGTACGAGGTGTCGGCGATCGGACCGAGGTCGATGCGGGACCAGTTCGAGGACAGTCGGGCGGCGTATCTGATGCGGGACCTGGTGGAGTCGGTGGGGTTGTCGTTCCAGGTGCGTGAGGTGGAGGACATCACCCTGCCGGCGGCGCCGGAGCCGCGGCTACGCTACGCCGAGTCGTCGGTCAGTCCGAGTCCGTCCGTGGCGGGGTCGGGTGCTGATCGTTCGTCCCGGCCTGAGCCGTCCGGCTCGGGTGTGTCTCCCAGTCCTTCCGGAGGTGGCCGATGATCGCGGTGTTGGCGTTGCTCGCCGGTGTGGTGCTGGGGGTGTATCTGGATCCCACGGTTCCGGCGGCGTTGCAGCCGTATCTGCCGATCGCGGTGGTGGCCGCGTTGGACGCGGTGTTCGGTGGGGTGCGGGCGAAGCTTGACCGGATCTTCGATGACAAGCAGTTCGTGGTGTCGTTCATCTCGAATGTGCTGGTGGCGGGCCTGATCGTGTATCTGGGTGACCAGTTGGGGGTGGGTGGGCAGTTGTCCACCGGTGTGGTGGTCGTGTTGGGGGTGCGGATCTTCGGGAATGTGGCGGCGATCCGTCGGCACCTGTTCCGGGCGTAGGTTTGTGGCGATGAGCGAGGAACAGCGCGAGACGGGTACCGGGTGGCCGCGTCCGGAGGTGCCGGTGCGTCCGCAGGCCCCGGCGGGGGAGCCGGATCCGCGTCCGGAGGCGCCTGATCCGGACGGGATCAGTCCGTTGACGCCGGAGAGTGAGCCGGCGGTGCAGGACGCGGGGCCTTCGGGTGCCGGTGCGCCGAAGGGTTCGTCGGGTGTTCCGGCTGTGTTCGGGGTGGGCCGGCGGTTGACCTCGGCGGGGGCGATGATCGCGTTGCTGTTGGGGTTGTTGGGGTTCACCCTGGTGGTGCAGTTGCGGACGACGTCGACGGATCCGACGTCGGCGGCGACGCGGCAGGAGGACCTGGTGCGGATCTTCTCGGATCTGGATTCGCGGGAGAAGCGGCTGCGGCAGGACATCGAGTCGTTGGAGGAGAGTCAGCGGCAGTTGCGCTCGGGTGAGCAGGGTCGGCAGGCGGCGCTGGAGGAGGCGACGCGGCGGGCGGACGAGTTGGGAATTCTGGCGGGGACGTTGCCGGCGCGGGGGCCGGGGTTGAGTGTGCGGTTCGAGGCGGGGTCGAAGCCGATTTCGGCGTACCGGATCCTGGACGCGGTGCAGGAGTTGCGGGGTGCGGGGGCGGAGGCGATGCAGGTTTCCGGTGGGGACGGCGCGTCGGTGCGGGTCATCGCGTCGACGTATTTCCTGGATGGCGGGGATGGTGCCCTGGTGGTGGACGGGCGTCCGTTGACGGGTCCGTTCACGATCACGGTGATCGGTGATTCGACGACGATGTCGACGGCGTTGAAGATTCCGGGCGGGGTGGCCGCATCGGTTGCCGGTGACGGCGGTAACGTGATCGTCGAGGATCGTGAGGTTGCCGAGGTTTCGGCGCTGCACGCGCCTGTGAAGTTGGAACACGCCCGTCCGGTCTCCTGACCGGCGCGGCGCGCCGGTTCGCCGGCGCAGCGATGGTCGGCTCGACGATGAAGGACGCGTCTGGTGATTCCTGAGGATCTGCGGTATACCGCCGAGCACGAGTGGGTGGCGGGTGACGGGTCGGGCTCTGTCCGGGTCGGCATCACGCACTTCGCGCAGGACTCGTTGGGTGACATCGTGTTCGTCCAGTTGCCGGAGGAGGGCGCGGAGGTGGCCGCGGGTGACTCCTTGGGTGAGATCGAGTCGACCAAGAGCGTGTCCGAGATCTACGCCCCGCTGAGTGGGGTCGTGGCGGCGCGGAACGAGGCGTTGGCGGACACTCCGGAGGTGATCAACTCTGATCCTTACGGTGCGGGTTGGCTGGTGGAGATCACGCCGAGTGATCCGGTGGCGGTGGACGGCCTGCTGACCGCCGGGGCGTATCGCGAGCTCACCGAGAGCTGAGTGTCCGTGGGCGTGCGGGTGTTGTTGTCCGCGCGTCCGGTTGCCCTGCATTTCGGCGCTGGCTAGGCTCGCCCAGTTGACCGAGAACCCAATGAGTTGAGCGTTGCGGAATTGCCTTTCCGGGCACGGGGAGCCAGCCGCCGGGTGGACTGCCCGGCGGCCAGACCCGCCATTACCCGTACGCCGACCTGAAACAGATCCGTGAGGTGGTCCCATGACGCGCCCAGACGACGAGTTCCCCCCGCTCGACGTCACTTCGACGCTCAATCTCGGTTCGCTCGACGAAGTGCTGGAGGGGCCGGACACCGATGTGGTGCCGAGCCGGATGTCCGGTTCGTTGCCCCCGGGTATGGCGCTGCTGGTGGTTCGTCGGGGTCCGAACGCGGGTGCCCGGTTCTTGTTGGACCACGATGTGACGACGAGTGGCCGGCATCCGGACAGTGACATCTTCCTGGACGACGTGACGGTGTCGCGGAGGCATGCCGAGTTCCACCGGGACGGTGGCACGTTCACGGTGCGGGACGTGGGAAGCCTTAACGGCACGTACGTGAACCGGGAGCGGGTCGAGGCGGCCACGTTGAGCAATGGTGACGAGGTGCAGATCGGCAAGTTCCGGGTGGTGTTCATCGCCGGTCCGCGCCCGGAGGAGGAGGCCGGCCGGGGGTGAACGAGCCTGCGGCTTCGACGCCTCCCGGGGTGGCCCGCGCCCAACCGCTGATGAGTATCGGCGAGGTGCTGGGCCAGCTCCGGGCTGAATTTCCTGACGTCACGATCTCGAAGTTGCGGTTCCTGGAGTCCGAGGGGCTGGTGGAGCCGCAGCGGACGGCTTCGGGGTATCGGAAGTACAGCTGGGACGATGTGGCGCGCTTGCGGTTCGTGTTGACCGCGCAGCGGGACCAGTATCTGCCGTTGCGGGTGATCCGTGAGCAGTTGGCGCAGTGGGATGCGTCGGCGGATGGGCCGGCGCCGTCTCGGCCGACGTTGGTGGCGGTGGGCCCGGATGGTGAGGTGCCGGGTCGTTTCGCTGTGGAGCAGCCGGTGGATTCGGCGCAGGTGCGGTTGGGTCGGGTTGATCTGGTCGCGCGGAGCGGGATCGACGAGTCGACGTTGGGTGAGTTGGAGCGGCTCGGGATCCTGGTGTCGGATCCGCCGGGTTGGTACGACGGGGATGCGTTGATCATCGCGCGGGCGGTGGCTGGTCTGGCGGCGTACGGGTTGGAGCCTCGGCATCTGCGGGGTTACCGGACGGCGGCGGATCGGGAGGTGGGGTTGTTCGCGCAGTTGGTGGCCCCGTTGGCGCGGCAGAGTGATTCGGCGGCGCGGGCGCGGGCGGCGGAGACGGCGCGGGAGTTGGTGGCGTTGTCGCAGCAGTTGCACGCGGCGTTGGTGCGGGTGGGATTGCGGTCGACGTTGGGCCGGTGAGTTGTGGTGTGCCGCGCGGCCCGGGCTGTGGTCCGGGCCGCGTGGTGTTTGTGGGGGCCGGTGGGAAAGATCTGGGTCGGGGCGCGTGTCGTAGGCTTGCCGGGGTAACCCCTTTCTGGTGCGGGGCGTGGTGCACGTAAGCGCATGGGATGTGCGTGTCGCGGTCCGTGTACCGTGCAGGGAAGGTCGCGGTGCGGGCGTAGGTGACAACGACACGGAGGCGGCGGTGCGCGAGCTGAGCGTGGTCGGAGTTCGGGTGGAGTTGCCGAGCAACCAGCCGATCGTCCTGCTGCGGGAGGTCGAGGGGGATCGCTATCTGCCGATCTGGATCGGTGCGGTGGAGGCGACGGCGATCGCTTACGAGCAGCAGGGGGTCAAGCCGGCTCGGCCGTTGACGCATGATCTTTTGCGGGACGTGTTGGCGGCGTTGCAGGCGCCGTTGCGGGCGGTGGAGATCACCGAGTTGAAGGAGAACGTCTTCTACGCCGATCTGTTGATCGGTGACGGGGTGCGGGTGTCGGCGCGGCCGAGTGACTCGATCGCCCTGGCGTTGCGGGTCGGTGCGCCGATTCGTTGTTCGGAGCAGGTCCTCAGTGAGGCGGGGATCGTGATTCCGGACGAGCAGGAGGACGAGGTGGAGAAGTTCCGGGAGTTCCTGGATCAGGTGAGCCCGGAGGATTTCGCGGGCTGATCCCGGCGCGGGTGGGGTTTCCCCGCGTGTTTCTTTCCCGTTCCGGCGTGGTCACTGTGGGTGGTCTGCCGTGGATCTTTGCTGTGGCCGTGCGGCGTGTCGTGGCCGTTCCTGCGCGGTGACTCCTCAAGGGCGCTATAGGGTTGCCGTGTCGAGGGGTGCACGTCCCGGAAGCGACGTGTCACCGCACTGGCGGGGAGGTTGTCCGGATGCACGAGCCGCGAGATCCCGAGCCTGGTACGCAGCAGCGCGGGGCGGGTGTGGTGCCGGCGGGGTCGGCGTCTGAGGGTGACGGTTCGGTGGGCTACCGGGGCGTGACGGCGTGCCACGCGGCGGGTATCACGTACCGGCAGTTGGACTACTGGGCGCGGACGTCGCTGGTGGTGCCGAGTGTGCGGGACGCGTCGGGTTCGGGGACGTCCCGGCTGTACTCGTTCCGCGACCTGGTGGTGTTGAAGGTCGTGAAGCGGTTGTTGGACGCCGGGGTGTCGTTGCAGAACATCCGGAAGGCGATCGAGGCGTTGCGGTCGCGGGGGGTGGCCGATCTGGCGGGCATCACGTTGATCTCGGACGGGACGACGGTGTACGAGTGCCGGTCGCCGGAGGAGGTGGTCGACCTGTTGCAGGGTGGCCAGGGCGTGTTCGGCATCGCGATCGGCGGGGCGTTCAAGGAGATCGAGGGTTCGTTGTCGAATCTGCCGGCGGAGCCGGCGGGCGGGGTCGTGGAGGAGCCGGCGGCGGATCCGGTGGGTGACGAGTTGGCGGCGCGTCGGGCGCGTCGGCGGGCGGGCTGAGGCGTCGGGCGGGTGCCCGTGGCGCGGGCTTGTCGTGTGTGGACATTTCCGGTGGGTGGCGTCCTGGAGACGCCACCCACCCCATCTCCGTCAGCTGGGCATGGCGGCGTACTCGCCGACCAGGTACGACCGATAGGTGATCACCGCAGGGATCGGCACGTTCAACATGCCCGCCCTCTCGGTCAACACCACCTCGTACCCGAGCAGTGCGCCGGACCCAGGGTCGACGATCACGGTGTATTGGGCGGGCAGCCCGTGGGCGTCAGACACGATCGAGAACGCTTCCCCGGAGCGCCCGGCGCGGTCGGTGACAGTGCCGGTCACCGTGATACCGGGGAGCTCAGCGAGAAGCCTGAGTGCTCCCGCGCGCTGCGTCGGGTTCAACAGCCGCACGCCAGCGAGCTCGGCGATGTCCTCCAGGTACTGCACCGGCGCTTCGTGCGTGGACGCACCCGCGGTGAGCCACCCGTGTAGCGCGGTGGCCTCCGTAGGCACCGCGCCCCGCCAGCGGCTGGAGAACTCGCCCGCCGCGTAGTCGCGCCTGTTCTCCGACGAGTCGGTCCGCCCGCCCCGCCTCTTCCACTCCCGCCGGTCAGCTTCCGAGCGGAACGTTGGAGGCAGTGCCTTCTTGACCATCCGGCCGGCGTCGTCATCGGTTCGCCAGGATCGCCACTGCTCTGGTACGACGGCAGACGTCGTCCGTCCGCCAGTGATCGAGGAGTTCAGGAACCAGTTCGCCGACTTCACGTGCTCCACCGTGCCGGCCGGCCGTTGCGGCGCTGGCTGCCTCGCCGCGATCTCCGCCAAGCGTCGCAGCCGGGTGTGGGCCGGTTCCGCGCTCGCTGGCGGGCCGTAGGTGAGGATCGTGGGGGTGGCTGCATATGCCGGCTGTGGTTCTCGAGCCGTCTCCAGCGCTACCCCGCCAGCAGCAACCGCCAGGACCACTGCGCCGGCAGCCAGTACGAGGCGACGTCGCGGCAGCGCCCGTCTGGCATCGCCCTCGGCGCGGTCGGAGGCGAGAATCCGGGCCAGGTCGCGCGTACGACGCTCCTCATCCTCGGGCCGGCTGTCCCGTGCGGGATCCAAGCCGCCCAGCAGTTGACGTACCTCATCGGCAGCGTTCATCTCATCCACCCCGATTCGACATTGACGGCGCCGTCTGCGGTGTCCGCCCCGTCTCGACACCGACCACACCAAGCTGCGACCGAAACCGGCGTCGGGCGCGCATCAGCCGCATCGCGAATGTCGCCCGCGAGCAGCCGAGAACGATTGCCGCCTCGGCAGCAGTCAGGTGCTCCCAGGCAACCAGCCGAAGAACTTCCCGATCGGCATCCGGGACCTGATCGAACGCGACCGCGATGTCACGCTGACTGATCACCTCGTCCGCGTGATCCGCCACCACCGGCTGATCCAGCTCCGCCGCAACGCGCAGCGTCAATTCCCGCCACCGTCGACGGCCCCTGACCTCGTTGGCCAGCACCAGCCGAGCCACCCCGTACAACCACGGCAGGGCGGACTCCGCCGGAACATCGCACAGGCGGCGCCACGCGACGAGGAAGATCTCGGCAACCACGTCGCCAACGTCAGACCCGACAACCCGCCGAGCGACATACCGCCGCACGTCACCGTGATGACGCGCGTACAACTCGGTGAACCGCTCGCTGGCGTCCATGGCATCTCCTACTGTGCTTATGTCCGGCACCAGCCGCGACATCACAATCAGCAACGAAGGAATGACCCAAGAGCGTCAGGGCTTTCTCGTCAACCATCCGCATCGGGCACGCCCGGGTCTCCACCGGCGGGCAGAGGCTCGAACGTCAGCCGGACGCGCTCAGGGCCGCCGGGTGCCGGCGAATCTTCGCCGAGATGCAGTCTGGCCGCGACACGGACCGGCTCGAGCTCGTCGCCTGTCTGGATTTCACGCACCCCGGCGGCCGCTACGGCTAGCCGAGGCCACCTCGGCACGCCACGGACCTACCGGAATCCCGGATGAGCGTCGAGCCGCCGCCGCTTGACCTGACGCCTGGACTGGGTAGGACAGGGGTCCGTAGCGGCACCGCTAAACCGGACGGCAGCGCCGTCGCGCTGTCAGCAACAGCTATCCTCATACCTCTGCCGTTATACCTTCGCACCCGATACATTGATGGCGTGGAGAAACCGGTACGCGAACCCACGTTCCTGATCCTCACGGCGTTGGCCGCGGAGCCGCTTCATGGCTACGGACTGATCACCGAGGTAGCCCGGCTTTCCGACGGCCGCGTGTCGCTGCGCCCCGGCACGCTCTACGGCGCCCTCGACCGGATGCTCGACGCGGGTCTGGTCACCGTCGAGCGGGAGGAAGTGGTGGACAGCCGGCTGCGCCGCTACTACCGGCTCACCGAGCACGGCGGTGACCTGCTCGCCAACGAGACCGAGCGGATGCGCCGCAACGTCGAGGCCGCGACCGCACGGTTGAACGCCCGCACGCGTCGGGGCACGCCCCGACTCAGTGGAGGGATCGCATGAGCGACCTGGAACGCCGCTATCTGCGGTTGGTCCGGATCTTCTATCCGGCCGGCTACCGCAACGCGCGCGGCACCGAGATCGTGGGCACGTACCTCGCTCTGTCCTCGCCGGACCGGCGGTGGCCTTCGGTCGCCGACGTGACCGACGTAGCCGGCGGCGGGCTACGCCCGCGCCTACGCGCGATCGGCGCCACCGGAATCGGCCCCGGAGTGCGGCTGGCCGCGACGCTGGCGTTGTTGACCGCCACGACTCTCGCCGGCGGCTGGGCGATGCTGGAACTCAATCCGTGGACGACAGCGTGGTTCGGCTTCGAGCAGCACGGCACGTCCGTCTCGCTCGGTCTCGGCGTGTGGGCGGCATGGCTGCTCGCCGCGGTGGTGCACGTGGTGACACCCGGCCGGTGGACCCGCCTGGCGATCGGTCTCGCCCTTGTCCTCACCGTCGCCGTCGTACCGCTTGCCGCCGTCGTCGACCGGTCCCGGCCTCCGCTGTTCGTACTACTCGCCCAGGTCTGCCTCGGCTTCGTGGCGCTCGGCGTTCCCGGCCAGCCGCCCGTGTGGCTACGACTGCTGCCCGTCGCCGGCGCCGCCGCGGCTCTACCCGTAGCGGCGACTTTTGCCCGTAAGGGTGGCGACGTGCTCCTTGGGTACTACGGCTGGCCCGCCGGGCAGGTCCTGCCCGGCGCCGGGATGGCACTTTTCTTGGTGACGTTGCTCGTCGGCGTAGGGCTGGCGGCGCGCAACGACCTTCGTGGTGCTTGGGCACTGCTGGTGCTGCTCTGCCCGATCGGCATGCTGTGGCTGCATCCGGTGGCCGAGGAACTCGCCGTCAGCTTGTACGGCGGCGGACCGAATGCGGACTGGACGACACTGGCCACAGCGGCGATCATCACGGCGGTTGCGGCGGCGATCGTCATGTCGGCTGCGCTGATGGTCCAACGACGGGTCGCCGTCGAGCGTTGTACGGCGTGTGGCTCCCTCACCAGCGACACCTGTCCGCGCTGACCTCGTTCACCGCGAAACCCCGACCGCCCGGCTCCTTCCCCGGCTGCTGGCCGGCCGCACCGCCGGGCCGGTGTTCCTCGCCGACCGGCGCGCACCCGCCGCCGGGCGCCGCGCGCCGGCCCTGGGCGACATCTGCCCCGAGACCGGCCGGGGCCGGCTGTCCTACCCGCGCGCCGAGTACCTGTTCAAGCAGGCGTCCAAGCTCCACGATCCGCACGGTGCCGGGTACACCCTGCATCAGCTGCGCCACTCCGGGCTGACCCATCTGGCCGCCAAGGGCCGTAGCGCCGACGAGCTGCAGGCCAAGTCCCGTCACAGGCACCTGGCCACCCTCGGCATCTATGTCCGGCTCGGCGAGGAGACCTCCGCCCGCATCACCGCCGAGAACGACGAGCATCACCGGCGGTACCGCCGCTGATCTCGCATCCCACTTATCGGGATCATGGAAAACGGCGAAGTGCTCCCACGCGACCTGCAGCCTTGAGGCAGTCATCCCAGGTACGGTCCTAGATCAAATGCTTAGCGTTGCTTTTGGGGCTGGAAACTACGGGCGGCCCTAGTGGCCAGCGGAATTGGTTGTTCGGTCGCTGGTGGCTGGGTAGCTTGTTCGCGCTGTTCGTGGCCGCAGCGCTATTGATCAGGAGCGGTGTCCGCCGTAGGCATACCCGCACCTGAAGAGCATCCCCGGGGCTGTCTCGGCCACAGCCCCGCGGCATCGGGTTCACCTCGCTGCACGAGAAGCGACGGCGGGTGCGGCGATTCAGCAGTTACGGCAGGCAGCCGGCGGCTGACCGGCGCGGGTGGGCCGGGTCCGGCCCCGACGCTCCGCCGGGCGGGAACCCCGCGACGAAACGCCGGTCAGGGGCCGGCGACGGCGGCGACCGCGTCGGCGATCGGGGTGTTGCCGGTGACCAGTTCCAGGACCGTGCCGGCGCTGCCCGGGTGGTACAGCAGGGCTACGAGGACCCGGGCGACGTCGGCGCGGGTGATCGCCCCCGGGTCGGCGTGCCGGGTCAGGGTGATCCGGCCGGTGGGCGGGTCGTCGGTGAGCCGGCCGGGGCGCAGCACCGTCCAGTTCAGGTCGCGGGCGGTGAGGTTGTCCTCGGCCGCCTTTTTGGCCCGCAGGTAGGCGGCGAACACGTCGTCGGTGCCGGCGGGTGGGGCGTCGTCGACGCCCATGGAGGAGACCAGCAGGTAGCGGCGCACCCCGGTCTGTTCGGCGGCGTCGGCGAGCAGACCGGCGGCGGCCCGGTCGACGGTGTCCTTGCGGGCGGCGCCGCTGCCGGGGCCTGCTCCGGCGGCGAAGACCACCGCGTCGGCGCCGTCGAGGTGGGTGGCGACCTGGGTGGCGTCGGCGTGTTCCAGGTCGCAGACGACGGGGTGGGCGCCGGTGGCGCGCAGCGCCGCGGCGTGGTCGGGGTTGCGGATCAGTCCGACGGCGGTGTCGCCGCGGCCGGCGAGTTCCCGGTGCAGCAGCTGGGCGATCTTGCCGTGTCCTCCGGCGATGACGACGCGCATACCTGCCACGGTAGCCGCCGGGGCGTCCGGGCACCGGCGCTGCGGCGAGGATGGTCACGGGGCCGGTGGTCGCCGGCGGGGCGACGCTGAGGCAGCATGGACTGCGTGACCGAGATGTTCGACGCGCTGGCGGGGCTGCTCGCCGGGGGCGATGTCGTGGTGTTGAGCGGGGCGGGCCTGTCCACCGAGTCGGGCATCCCGGACTATCGGGGGCCCAGTGGCGTGGCGCGGCGGCACACTCCGATGACGTACCAGGCGTTCACCGGGGATCCGGTGGCGCGGCGGCGGTACTGGGCGCGCAGCCACCTGGGGTGGCGCACGATCGCCCGGGCCGTCCCGAACGGCGGGCATCGGGCGGTGGCCCGCCTGCAACGCTTCGGGCTGGTCGACGCGGTGATCACCCAGAACGTCGACGGTCTGCACACCGCGGCCGGGTCGGAGCCGGTGGTGCAGCTGCACGGCAGCCTCGACGAGGTGGTGTGCCTGGACTGCGGCAACCACACCTCGCGCGAGGAGCTGGACCGGCGGCTGCGGCAGGCCAACCCGGGGTTCGACGCGGTGGTCGCGGCGGTCAACCCCGACGGTGACGTGGATCTCGCCGACCGCGAGGTGGCCGGGTTCCGGACGGTGGACTGCGGGTTCTGCCGCACCGGCATGCTGAAACCGGATGTGGTGTTCTTCGGGGAGACGGTTCCCGCCGCCCGGGTGGCCCGCTGCTTCGACCTGGTCGAGGGTGCCCGGTCGCTGCTGGTGCTCGGGTCGTCGTTGACGGTGATGTCGGGGCGGCGGTTCGTGATTCGGGCGGCGAAACGGGGCATTGCGGTGGCGATCGTCAACCAGGGTGTGACCCGGGGCGACGGGTACGCCGCCGTGCGGGTCGACGCGCCGCTGGGCGTGCTGCTGCCGGCGTTGGCCGACCGGCTGGCCAGTGTGTCCCCGGTGCCGGGCGTGGCGGCGGGCGCGTCCGGTGGGTGGGCGGCGCCGGTCGCGGGCTGACCCGACCGGCCGGGTGATCCACTGGTCGGGGGGACGACATCCGCCGGGGGCGGCGGCGCTGGTAGCGTGGGTGTCGCCGGTACCCACGTGGGAGAGACCGTTCGGTGATCGTTGCCGGCGGCGCCGAAGGGGCAGCTTCCTCCCCGGAACCTCTCAGGCAAAAGGACCTCGTGGGCAGGCACTGTGGAGCGCCCTTCCCGGGGTGCGACTCAGGGGGAGGCCGACCTGTCGACCTCACCCCTTTTCCGGGAGCGCCGCCATGACCGTAGAGCAGTTCGCCGCCCGTCACATCGGTCCCGACCCGGCCGACGAGCGCCGCATGCTGGAGGCCGTCGGCTACGACTCGGTCGACGAGCTGATGGACGCCGCGATTCCCGAGGTGATCCGCTGGCACGGCACCCTGGACCTGCCGGAGCCGGCCAGCGAGCACGACGCCCTGGCCGAGCTGCGGGCGCTGGCCGCGCGTAACACCGTCGCCGTGTCGATGATCGGGTTGGGTTACCACGGTACGCACACCCCGGCGGTGATCCGCCGCAACGTGCTGGAGAGCCCGGCGTGGTACACGGCATACACCCCGTACCAGCCGGAGATCAGTCAGGGCCGGCTGGAGGCGCTGCTGAACTTCCAGACGATGGTCACCGACCTGACGGGGCTGGCCACCGCGAACGCGTCGATGCTCGACGAGGGCACCGCGGCGGCGGAGGCGATGACCTTGGCCCGCCGGGCGTCGAAGAGCCGCAGCAGCGTGTACGTCGTCGACGCCGACGCGTTGCCGCAGACCCTCGCGGTGATCACCAGCCGGGCGGAGCCGTTGGGCATCGAGGTGCGGGTGGTCGACGTCGACGCCGAGGACCTGCCGGCGGAGTTCTTCGGCCTGCACCTGCAGTACCCGGGGGCGTCCGGGGCGGTACGGGACCACACCGCGCTGGTGGCGGCGGCGCACGCGGCGGGGGCGCTGGTGTGCGTGGCGGCGGACCTGCTGGCGTTGACGTTGCTGCGCCCGCCGGGGGAGATCGGCGTGGACGTGGCCGCCGGCACCACCCAGCGGTTCGGGGTGCCGATGGGCTTCGGTGGCCCACACGCCGGGTACCTGGCGGTGCGTTCGGGGCTGGAGCGGATGCTGCCCGGCCGGCTGGTCGGGGTTTCCCGCGACGCCGACGGCAACCCGGCGTACCGGCTGGCGTTGCAGACCCGTGAGCAGCACATCCGGCGGGAGAAGGCGACCAGCAACATCTGCACCGCGCAGGTGCTGCTGGCGGTGATGGCCGGCATGTACGCCGTCTACCACGGCCCGGACGGGCTGCGGGGCATCGCGGCACGTACCCACGGCATGGCGGCGCGGCTCGCGGCCGGGTTGCGCGCCGGTGGAGTGGCGGTGGCGGACGTCGCGTTCTTCGACACGGTCACCGCGCGCGTGCCGGGCCGGGCCGCGCAGGTGGTGGCCGCGGCTGCCGGGCGGGGGGTGAACCTGCGCCTGGTCGACGCCGACCGGGTGGGGATCTCCTGCGACGAGACGACCACGGCCGCGCACCTGTCGGCGGTGTGGGCGGCGTTCGGGGTGGCCGGGGACGCCGGGGACGTGGACGCGGCCCTGCCGGCGGCGTTGGCGCGCACCTCGGACTTCCTCACCCATCCGGTGTTCCGCAGCCACCACTCGGAGACGGCGATGCTGCGGTACCTGCGGCGGCTGTCGGACTTCGACTACGCCCTGGACCGGGGGATGATCCCGCTGGGGTCGTGCACGATGAAGCTGAACGCGACCACGGAGATGGAGCCGGTGAGCTGGGCGGAGTTCGCCCACGTGCACCCGTTCGCGCCGGCCGCGCAGACGGCCGGGTACCGGGAGATGATCGCCCAGCTTGAGGGGTGGCTCGCGGAGGTGACCGGCTACGACGCGGTCAGCGTGCAGCCCAACGCCGGGTCGCAGGGCGAACTGGCGGGGCTGCTGGCGATCCGCGCGTACCACCGGGGCCGGGGTGAGGGGCACCGCGACGTGTGCCTGATCCCGTCGTCGGCGCACGGCACGAACGCGGCGTCCGCGGTGATGGCGGGGATGCGGGTGGTGGTGGTGGGTTGCGACGGCGACGGCAACGTCGACCTGGCCGACCTCGACGCGAAGATCGACAAGCATCGGGACGCGCTCGCGGCGATCATGGTGACGTACCCGTCGACGCACGGGGTGTACGAGACGGGTATCGCGCAGTTGTGCGCGAGGGTCCACGACGCGGGCGGTCAGGTGTACGTCGACGGGGCGAACCTCAACGCCCTGGTCGGGTTCGCCAAGCCGGGCCGGTTCGGGGCGGACGTGTCGCACCTGAACCTGCACAAGACGTTCTGCATCCCGCACGGCGGGGGCGGGCCGGGGGTGGGTCCGGTGGCGGTGCGGGCGCACCTGGCGGCGTTCCTGCCCGGTGACCCGGTGGGGGAGCCGGGTGCGGGCCGGCCGGCGATCTCGGCGGCGCGGTACGGGTCGGCGGGGATCCTGCCGATCCCGTGGGCGTACCTGCGGATGATGGGCGCGGCGGGCCTGACCCGGGCGACGGGGGTGGCGGTGCTGGCCGCGAACTACGTGGCGGTGCGGCTGCGGGAACACTTCCCCGTGTTGTACGCGGGCAACAAGGGCCTGGTGGCGCACGAGTGCATCCTGGACCTGCGGCCGGTGACGAAGGCGACCGGGGTCACGGTCGACGACGTGGCGAAGCGGCTGATCGACTACGGGTTCCACGCGCCGACGATGTCGTTCCCGGTGGCGGGGACGTTGATGGTGGAGCCGACGGAGAGCGAGGACCTGGCCGAGCTGGACCGGTTCTGCGCGGCGATGATCGCGATCCGGGCGGAGATCGACAAGGTGGCCTCGGGTGAGTGGCCCGCGGGCGACAATCCGCTGGCGAACGCGCCACACACGGCGGCTATGGTGGCCGGCGACGAGTGGCCGCACCCGTACCCGCGGTCGGTGGGGGCGTATCCGACGGGGGTGGACCGGGCGGGGAAGTACTGGCCGCCGGTGCGGCGGGTCGACGGCGCGTACGGCGACCGGAATCTGGTGTGCTCGTGCCCACCGCCGGAGGCGTTCGAGCAGTGACATCCGGCGCGCCGGGGCGGTGGTTCGCGCCGCCCCGGCGGGTGCGTCGACCCGGACAGGCTGGTCGGGGGACCGGGGGAAGGCCTGTGGTCGACGAAAGTGTGTCAGGTTGACGCTGGGTGAATGGTCAGGCGACCAGGGCGTGGCGGGCGGGGCCGCGGTGGGGGGCGATGGTGCTGCCGTCGGGGAGGAGTTCCCCGGTGTCCTCGAAGACGATGACACCGTTGCAGAGCAGGCTCCAGCCCTGCTCAGGGAAGCAGGCGAGGACTCGGGCGGCTTCCCGGTCGGTCGCTTCAGCGGAGGGGCAGGTGGGTTGGTGCTGGCACATCGGGTTCTCCGGACTGTGGGGGCACTGTGTCATGGTTCACATGACCAGTGACGCACAGTACCAAGCGAACGCGAGCCGCATCGAGCAGGTTCACGCAATGTCGGGGGGAAATCCACTGAACGGACGAGGCGGATTGGGCCGGACGGCGTGGAAGCGTTTCCACTGACGCGGGTGGACGTGCCCGCCGCCCCCGCAGCCTGCCGCGACGGCCTCACCGAACGTGACCGCCTGCACTGGCGTCAGCGCGACGGCGGCGACCCGGCCCGCCTCGTCGAGGAGTTCCTGACCGCCCACGGGCTCGGCGTCGACGACCTGACCCGCCCCGCCTCCCACGACCCGGGCGGGGTGTGCGGGGCCGCCGTGTACATCTCAGCCGCCGCCGGGGCCGCGATGGCCGCCGCACCACCCGGCGCGCCCACCCCCGCCCCCGCCCTGCCCGACCTGGCCGTGGTCGTCTACGCACACACCCCCACCCCCACCGCTGCACCGGCCCCCGACGCCGGCCCCTGGCGGGTCGGCGACTGGACCCCCAGCTGGAGCACCCGCCAGCACGCCGACGCCGTCACCGCCGTACGCGCCGCGATCGGCCGCGGCGACGTCTACCAGGTCAACCTCGTCGGACACGCCGCCGCCCCGTACACCGGCGACCCCCGCCCCGCCCTGGCCCGGCTGGGCCGGCTGCCCGGCGCCCGCTACGGCGGCACCCTGCACGGCCCCGGCTGGGCGATCGGCTGCGCCTCCCCGGAGACCCTGATCGCCGTCGAAGGAGGCCGGCTGGTCACCCGCCCCATCAAGGGCACCCGCCCAGCCACCACCGCCGGCCGCGCCGAACTACTCGCCTCGGCCAAGGAACGCGCCGAACACATCATGATCGTCGACCTGGAACGCAACGACCTGGCCCGCGTCGCCGCCACCGGCACCGTCACCGTCGACGAACTGTTCGCCGTACGCCGCTGGTGCGACCTGTGGCAGGCCGAGTCGACGGTGTCCGCGGCCCCCGCCGACGGCCTGGGCCTGGCCGACCTGCTGCGCGCGGTCTGCCCCGGCGGGTCGGTCACCGGCGCACCCAAACTGGCCGCCCTCGACGTCGTCGCCGCCCGCGAACCCGTGGGCCGGGGCGCGAGCATGGGCGCGCTGGGCTGGGTGGGCGCCGGACGGGTCGACCTGGGCCTGACCATCCGCACCGCCGCAGCCGACGGGCACCTGCTGCACGGCTGGGCCGGCGGCGGCATCACCTGGGACAGCGACCCCGACGCCGAGGTCGCCGAGGCCGCCGCCAAGGCCCGGCCCGTCCGCGCCGCCCTCGCCCCGCACCCGGCTCACGGGGACGATAACCTCCTGCCATGACGATGCGGCCCATCCGGATCATCGGCGACCCGGTGCTGCGCACCGCCTGCGAGCCGGTGACCAGCTTCGACGCCGACCTGCGCGCCCTGGTCGGCGACCTGATGGACACCCTGCTCGGCGCACCCGGGCGCGCCGGCGTCGCCGCCCCGCAGATCGGCGTGCCCGCCCAGGTGTTCGTCTACGACGCCGCCGGCCACCGCGGCCACCTGATCAACCCGACGGTGGAGTTGTCCGACGAACTCCAGGACGACGACGAGGGCTGCCTGTCCATCCCCGGGCTGTACTTCCCGACCCCCCGCGCCCTGCACGCCACCGCCCACGGATTCGACCAGCACGGCGAGCCGCTGACCATCTCCGGCAGCGGATTCCTCGCCCGCGCCCTGCAACACGAGACCGACCACCTCGCCGGGCGCCTCTACGTCGACACCCTGCGCGGGGACGCCCGCCGGCGGGCGCTGCGGGAGATCCGCGCCGGCCGCTTCGACTCACCCACCCGCCGCCGCTGACCCACCCGCGTTCCGCCGCCCCCACCTCCCGGCCGGCGGAACGCGGTCACACCCCCACCCGGCCAACACCGACACCACCGCCCCGACCCTCAGACCCGGCCGCCGCGCAGCATCAGCCCGGCGACCCCGCCGACCGGGATGAGCAGCCAGCAGGACAACACCCGGTAGACCAGCACCGCGGCGGCGGCGCTGACCGCGGTCGCGCCCGAGGCGGTCAGCCCGGCGACCAGAGCGGTGTCGATGACACCCACCCCACCCGGGGTCAACGGCACCTGCCGGACGATCTGCACACCGAGGTAGATGCCCGCCAGCGCGGTCACCCCCACCGGCAGGCGCAACGCCTGGGCCGCAGCGGCCAGGCACAGCAGATCCGCCGCCCACTTCACCGTCGCATAGCCCACCGCCCCCACCCAGTCCCGCACCCGCAGCGACGCCCCCACCCACCACGCCTGACGGGCCGAGAGCAACAACGCCCGCGCACGCCGACGCACCGCACCCCCCGACACGTCGACGCCCGCGGCGGACCCGGCCGGACGCCGACGCGGCTGCCGACGCCCGACCAGCACCACCAGCGCGACCAGCCCACCGAGCACCGCCACGACGGCCAGCGCACGCCAGTCCCACCCACCCGGGGCGCGGGCGAGCACCACCGCACCCCCACCCACATAGAGCAGAGCCAACCCGCCGATGGACGCCAACCCCGACACCACCGCCGAGGCCGCCGCGACCTCACGGGACGCCCCGGCGCGCTCGTACTCCCGGATGGCGTACCCGGTGGACACCGCCGCCCCGGCCGGCAGCGAGATCGACAACGCCGTGCCGGCCAGGCTGATCGCCACCACCCGGCCGCGCCGCAGACGCACCCCCAGGGCGTCGAGCAGCCGCCGCTGCTGCAACGCGAACGCCGCCAGCGAAACGACCTGCAGCAGCACCGCCAGCACCACCCACCCGTAACCGGCGCCGGTCAGCGCGGCGAGGAACTCCCGCGGGTCGGGCAGCCGCCCCCGCAAACCCACCACGGCCGCGCCGAGCACCCCCACGGCGACGGCGAGCAGCCGCACCCACCGACGCCGCCACAGCCCCACGGCGGGACCCGCCGGCGGCTCGGCGCGCGGCGGGGCCGTCACCGCGGTCCCGCGCACGCGGTGAGGGTGTACTCGTTGTACCCGGCCACCGGGGTGAACCCGAGCCGGTCGTACAGCCGCAGCGCCGCCACGTTGTCGACCTTCACGTTCAACGTGACGTGGTCGACGTCGGCAACCAGCCGCCGGCACAGCGCGGACACCGCCGCAGCCGCCAGGCCCCGCCCCCGGTACCCGGGACGGGTGGTGACGTTACCCAGCGCCGCCACCCGCCACGTCGGGGAGTACACGTGCACCCCGGCCACCGCCACCAGCCGCCCGTCGCGGCGCACCCCCACATACCGGCCCGTGTCGAGCATCCTCGGGTCGAACCAGTTACCCGGGTACGCCTCCGCGTACAGCCGCGTCAGCTCCGGTAGGTCGGCGGCGCCCAACGGCTGCCCCTCGCCGGGGACCGCAGCCAGCCGCGCCCGGTCGGTCAACGCCATCCTCCGGTGCGCTCCGCCGTCAGCGACGTGGAACCAGCCCGCCAGCACCGACACCAAACCGGGGGACAGGTGCGCGTGCAGACGCGCCGGCAACACCGGCGCCAGGTCGGTCAGCAGCGCCGCCAACTCCTCCCGCCCGGCGGCGTCGGCGAACGCCAGCAACGTCGGCGGCGTCACCGCGTGGTACAGCAGCGCGACCTGCTCCCCGCGACGGAACCACGACGTGTACGGCCAGAAGAAGTCGTCCAGGTCACCCAACTGGTACGCGTGCAGCGCCGGGTCGCGACCCAGCAACCGCCCCAGCAACACCCGGTCATGTTCGGCGCGCAACGGCATCCGACGATGATCACATGCCCCGGCGCGGTGACCCGCTCACGCCCGGCCGCACTCCTCGACGGACAGATTCTCGTGCGCCCACCGGGCCAGAGCGTCCAACGCCGGCAACACCGCCGCGCCCCGCTCGGTCAGCTCGTAGCTCACCCCCAGTGGCGGACCCTGCCGCACGGTGCGGCGCACCAGCCCCACCCGGGCCAACTCGCCGAGCCGGTCGGACAACACCGACTCGCTGATCCCCGGCAACGCCCGGGTCAGCTCGGCGAACCCCGCCGGCCCATGCGCCAGGGTGCCCAGCAGCACCCCGTTCCACCGCTTGCCGAGGAACGCGAACGCCCGCGTCAACCCCCCGTCGCAGGACCGGGGGACCTCACCGGTGGGGGAGCGGGGCGTCATGCCCCCCACGATACGTGGCCTTACCCACGACGAAGCACTTCGAAAAAACTAGCTGCTAGCCTCTGCGTAGTTAACGTCTCAGCCCCGAAGGAAACCCCACATGACCGACACCGTCACACCCAACCTGATCACCCTCGACGCCGCAGCCCAAGCACAACTGTTCACCGACGCCCGAACCGCCAACACCTTCACCGACGAACCCGTCACCGACGCCCAACTGCGCGCCATCTACGACCTCGCCAAGTACCCACCCACCGCCGCCAACACCCAGCCCCTGCGAGTGCTCTACACCCGCCCCGGCGAAACCCGCGACCGACTGCTCACCCACATGTCCGAAGGCAACCGCGCCAAGACCGCCACCGCCCCCGTCGTAGCCGTCCTCGCCGCCGACACCGACTTCCACGAATTCATCCCCCGCATCTTCCCGATCCGCCCCGAGATGCGCGACGGACTCGCCGCCGACGCCACCGCCCGCGAAGGCATGGCCCGCTTCAACGCCACCCTCCAAATCGGCTACTGGCTACTGGCCGTCCGCGCCGCCGGCCTCGCCGCAGGCCCCATGACCGGCTTCGACGCCGCCGGCGTCGACCGCGACCTGTTCGCCGACAGCACCTGGCGCTCCCTGGTCGTGGTCAACATCGGCAAGCCCGGCCCCGACGCCTGGTTCCCCCGCCTGCCCCGCCTCGACTACGACGACATCGTCCGCCACGCCTGACCCACCCCGGCCGGCCGGCGCGCGACCCGCACCGGCCGGCACCCCACCGCCCCACCCACTCGTCGACACCACCGGCCCCGCCCCACACCAGACCGAACAGCGTCACCGCCCACGCCGACGCCGCAACCACACCCCCACAAAACCCACCGCCACGAACACCACCATCGAACACACCAACACCTTCAGCATCCGCCAAGCCTCCCACCACCCACGTAGGGTGCAAAGGTGCGCCTGGCCACCTTCAACCTGCTCCACGGCCGATCCCTCACCGACGGACTCGTCGACCCCGACCGGCTCACCGCCGCCGTCACCACACTCGACGCCGACGTCCTCGCCCTACAGGAAGTCGACCGCGACCAGACCCGCAGCGGCAACCTCGACCTCACCGCCATCGCCGCCCGCGCCCTCAACGCCCCCCAACACCGCTTCGCCGCCGCCCTCGTCGGCACCCCCGGCGAACACTTCCGCCCCCTCCGCCACGACGACGACGGACACGGCGAACCCTGCTACGGCATCGGCCTGATCACCCGCCACCCCGTCCGCACCTGGCAGGTCACCCGCCTCAAACCCGCCCCCGTCCGCTCACCCGTCTACATACCCGGCCCCGGCCTCACCCTCCTCGAAGACGAACCCCGCGTCGTCCTCGCCGCCGTCCTCGACACCCCCCACGGCGACATCACCGTCGCCGCCACCCACCTGTCCTTCGTCCCCGGCTGGAACGCCCACCAACTCCGCCAGACCATCCGCGCCCTACGCGCCCTACCCGCCCCCCGCATCCTCCTCGGCGACCTCAACCTTCCCGCCGGCCCCGCCCGACTCATCTCCGGCTGGACCCCCCTCGGCCGCCGCCCCACCTACCCCGCCGCCCGCCCCCGCGTCCAACTCGACCACATCCTCGCCGACCCCCACCAACGCCACCGCCTCCCGCCCGTCACCGCCGTCACCACCCCCGCCACCACCATCTCCGACCACCGCCCCCTCGTCGTCGACCTCGGCTGACCCGACGAGCACACCCCCCGACCCCGAGCAACCGTTCGGCACCTGCCAACGGCCGTCGGGGCCGAGAGCGGCACCCACCGGAGGAACGGTCAACCCCGCCCAGCCGCCCGCCGCGCCGCCACCACCGCATTACGGAACAACATCGCCACCGTCGTCGGCCCCACCCCACCAACCCGCGGCGTGATCGCCCCCGCCACCTGCGCACACGACTCGTCCACATCCGGCAACAACCGCCGACCCTCGTACCGCACCCCACCACCGACCACCACCGCGCCCGGCCGCACATGCTCCGGCCGCACGATCCCCGGCACCCCCGCCGCCGCCACCAGGATCTCCGCCCGCCGCGTATACCGCGGCCAGTCCGCCACCCCCGTGTGCACCACCGTCACCGCCGCATTCGCCGTCGGCCGCTTCTGCGCCAACAACATCGCCAACGGCCGCCCCAACGTCGCACCCCGACCCAGGACCACCACCTCACGACCCGCCACCGGCACCCCATGGAACGCCAACAACGCCTCGATCCCCGCCGGCGTACACGGCAACGGCCCCGGCAACCCCAACGCCAACCGCCCCATGTTCACCGGATGCATCCCGTCGACGTCCTTGTCCGGATCCAACACCTGCAACGCCCGGTCGTAGTCCAGGTGCCCCGGAATCGGATGCTGCACCAACACCCCGTGCACACCCGCATCGGAATTGAACTCCTCGATCACCCGGTGCAGATCGGCCTGCGACGCCGACGCCGCCAGATGCACATGCGGCGACGCGAACCCCAACTCCGCCGCCTGCCGCTGCTTGATCCGAATGTACCCGGCACTCGCGTCGTCGTCGCCCACCAGCACCGTCGCCAACGACGGCGTCACCCCCACCGCCCGCAACGCCGCGACCTCCGCCGCCACCTCACCCAGCACCTGCTGCGCCACCGGCCCACCCGGCAACAACCGCGCCGCGTCCGAAGAAACCCCACCCGAGGAAACCGCAGAAGAAGACATGGCACCGCCTCGCCCGCAGGAGCCCAGGCGGACGACCCCCACGGCGAGCTCCCCGATGGTCGATCCCATCCCCGATGCCGCCAGTCGCGTACCCCTGCACCCTGCCACACCCCACACCCCGCCGGTCACCCCGCCGCGCCCTCCTGCGACCGCACCAACCCCACCAACGCCCGGTTGGTGCGGTTGGACCGCACCGCCGCCCGCTGCTGACCCGCCGTCACCTCGATGTACGTCTGCGACGACGCCAACGACGCGTGCCCCAGCAACCGCATGATCTCCGCCGCGCTCGCCCCGTCCTCCGCCAACCGCGTCGCGAACGTGTGCCGCAGCGCGTGCAACTGCGCCCCCCGCGGCACCCGGTCGACCACCCCGGCCCGCCGGTAACAGGACTCCACCAGGTACTGCAGGCCGCCCCGGCGCAGCGGCTCACCCCGCCGGTCCAGCAGCAGCGGCGAATCCGGCCGCACCGACCGCGACCCGAACCGTCGAACCCGACTGTCCAGGTACGCCACCACCACCCGGTCCAGCTCCGGCTCGATCGGCACCACCCTCGGCCGGCCGCCCTTGCCGATCACATCGACCCGCCGCTCACCGGGCCGCCCCGCCAGCGACGCGACCCGCAGCGCCAGCAACTCCGACAGGCGCAGCCCCGCACACAGCGCCAACGCCAACACCGCCACGTCCCGCTCCGGCCACGGATCGCGCTGCCGGCCGTCCTCCCGGGACACCGCAGCGAGCAACTGCTCCGGGGTGTCCTCACCGCGCAGCGGCTTGGGCTGGGGGAGCGGGGCACGGGGTCGGTCCACCGCCGGCATCGGGTTGCCCGCCACCACCCCCTCGGCGACCAGGAACGAGAAGAAGCTGTTCCACGTCGACCAGGCGCGGTGTACCGAGGCCACGGCGCGAGGGGCGGCGAACCGGGCGAACGCCGCCCTCATGACCCTGGGGGAGAGGCCGGTGACCGGAAGAGCGTCCGACGGCAGGGGAGGGACGAGGGTCTCGCCGGCCAGGGCCGCCACCGCGCACAGATCCCGCCGGTACGCCTCCAGCGTGTGGGGGGAAGGCTTGCGTGTGGCCCGAGCGGTCAGGAACTCCTCGATCAACGACCGTACCGATTCGTCCTGTTTGTCATGCATAAGGGATATTATGCATGATTTTCGGGTTACCGGCGACCCCAGGGGAGCGGAGCCCTGGCAGCCTCAACCCCGGCCAGCATCGCCCAACTCCCGCTCCCACCGTCGGCGTGATCAAGAGGCTTACGCCGAAGACAGGTCCGAACCGGACGCAAACCTCTTGACGCCGCCGACGGTGGGCCGGCGGTGGAGCACCTGGTGCGGGGGTGGTGGATCAAGGGGCCTGCGCGGTCAAGCGGACCGGCCTCGGTGTGGCCAAAGGCGGAGGTGGGTGCTGGTGCTGAGGCCGGGCGTGGGGGCTGAAGTTCCGTCAGGCCTGGCGTTGCCCCGGAGGGCCGACTCTTTGCCGGGCACTGCCTCCTGCGGGAGAGGCCTCGAACGATTTACTTGACATAATGTGCATTATCGAATCGCCGAACGGAGTGCCGTGAGCTGCCAGGACTCCCACCCAAAGGCAATTCAGCCATGCAAGCCTGGCGTCGCGTCGCCCACGCGTCTGTCACCGGCGGCTGTCGACTCGCGCGGCTGCGCCCGCCTACCCGGCCGGCGAAACCGAGCTACTCCAGGCATCCCGTCAGCGAAGCGTGAGGCCGCATGTCCACTGGCAGGCCCCGCCCCGCCTCGGCCCCGGTGATCATGAAGTTATTGCCACGACACGCCCGAGATCCATGGCAATAACTTCATGATCACCGAGGCGAGGCCACCGGAGTGAGGCGGGCCTGCGGGAGTTTGGCGGGGTGGGGGCTCGGGGCGTGGAGGGAGCCTCAGGCGGAGAGTTTTTCGTCGACTTTCGGGAAGAAGGCAACATGCTTTCCGCACTCGACCGTCGGCACACCGTCGCGCCGCCCGGGTACAGCCGTTGGCTGATTCCGCCGGCCGCGTTGGCGATCCACCTGTGCATCGGGCAGGTCTACGCCACCAGCGTGTACAAGAACTCGCTGATCGCCCACTTCGACGCGAGTCAGACGGCGATCGGGGTGATCTTCAGCATCGCGATCGTGATGCTGGGGTTGTCGGCGGCGGTGGCCGGTACGTGGGTGGAGCGCAACGGTCCGCGTAAGGCGATGTTCGTCTCGGCCTGCTTCTGGGCGGCGGGGTTCCTGGTCGGTGCGGTGGGGATCGCGACGGAGCAGTTGTGGCTGCTGTACGTGGGGTACGGGCTGCTGGGCGGGATCGGGTTGGGGATCGGCTACATCTCCCCCGTGTCGACGTTGATCAAGTGGTTTCCGGACCGGCCGGGCCTGGCTACCGGGTTGGCGATCATGGGGTTCGGGGGTGGCGCGATGGTGGCCTCTCCCCTGTCCCGGCAGCTGTTGTCGCTCTACGACTCGGGCTACGACCCCGACGCCGTCGCGGGCGCGACGGCGTCCGGTACGGCGATGGTGTGGCTGTTCGTGACGCTGGGCGTCGGCTACTTCGTGATCATGATGTTCGGAGTGGCGAACGTGCGGGTGCCGGCGGCGGACTGGCGGCCGGCGGGGTTCGAACCGTCCCGGGCGACGGCGAGGCCGATGGTGACCACGGCGAGCGTGTCGGCGGCGAACGCGGTGCGGACGCGGCAGTTCTGGTTGCTGTGGGTGGTGTTGTTCTGCAACGTGACGGCCGGGATCGGGATCCTGGAGCAGGCGAGTCCGATGATCCAGGACTTCTTCCGTGAGGAGGGTGCGTCGGCGGTGTCGGTGGCGGCGGCGGGCGGTTTCGTGGGGCTGCTGTCGCTGTTCAACATGGGTGGCCGGTTCGTGTGGTCGTCGGCGTCGGACATGATCGGCCGTAAGCCGGTGTACGTGCTGTACCTGGGTGTGGGGATGGTGTTGTACCTGCTGCTGGCGTTGTTCGGGCAGGTGGCGACGGCGCTGTTCGTGTTGTTGGCGTGCGTGATCGTGTCGTTCTACGGGGGTGGGTTCGCCACGATGCCGGCGTACCTGCGGGACCTGTTCGGCACGTACCAGGTGGGGGCGATCCACGGCCGGGTGTTGACGGCGTGGTCGGCGGCGGGGGTCGCCGGTCCGTTGATCATCAACGGGTTCCTCGACGCGAAGGGTGCGCCGGGGACGCTGACGGCGGCGGGGTACCGGCCGGCGCTGTTGACGATGGTGGGGGTGCTGGCGGTGGGGTTCGTGGCGAACCTGCTGGTGCGGCCGGTGCCGGAACGGTTCCACGAGCTGGCGCCCGCTGGTTCGGGCGGGGTGCAGGGAGGGATAGCGCGATGAGCAACGGTTCGTCCGGGCAGACCGGCCGGTTGTGGATCTCCTGGTTGCTGGTGGGTGCGCTGCTGGGGTACGGGGTGGTGCAGACGGTGCTGACGGCGGCGAACCTGTTCACGGGCTGAGGTGCTGCCGGTCGCGCTGCCGCCGGGCCGTCGGTCGGCGCGGGCGCAGCTGCCCCTGCCCGCCCCGGCGGCGTCTCCGGGTGACCTGACCGGCCGGTTCGTGACGTGGGCATGCTGGCGCGGGTGGACGGGGCGTACCCGCGTCAGAGGCCGCCGGAGACGCGTAGGACGGTGCCGGTGGTGTAGCTGGCGTCGGGGCTGAGGAGCCAGGCGATGGCGGCGGCGATCTCGTCGGGTTCGCCGGCGCGGCCGAGTGGGATGCGGTCGGCGGCAGTATCGGCGCGGTCGGGTGCGCCGGAGAGGGCGTGCAGGTCGGTGCGGACGATGCCGGGGGCGACGCCGTTGACGCGGATGCCGTGGGGGGCGAGTTCCTTGGCCAGGCCGACGGTGAGGGTGTCGGTGGCGGCTTTGACGGCGGCGTAGTGGATGTACTCCCCCGGGCTGCCGAGGGTGGCGGCGGCGGAGGAGACGTTGACGATGGCGCCGCCTCGGGTGAGGCGGCGGGCGGCTTGTTGGGCGCAGAGGACGTACCCGATGAGGTTGACGTCGACGACGTGGCGTAGGTCGTCGGCGCGCAGTTCGGTGAAGGGGCCGATGGGGCTGGTGACGCCGGCGTTGTTGACGAGGCCGGTGAGGGGGCCGAGGTCGGCGGCGGCGTCGAAGAGGCGGGTGATGGCGTCGGGGTCGGTGGTGTCGGCGGGGACGGCGATGGCGTGGCGGCCGGTGGCGCGGATGTCGGCGACGACGGTGTCGGCGGCGTGGTGGTCGCGGCGGTAGCCGATGGCGATGTAATGGCCGTGGTGGGCGAGGCGGCGGGCGGTGGCGGCGCCGATGCCGCGGCTGCCGCCGGTGATGACGGTGACGGGATTCAACGGGTGCTCCTCCCCCGGGTGCTGGTGGTGACGCTACCGGGCGGGGGTGGTCGGTGTTGGGAGAGCGTGGTAACACCGGTGATCGCTTACGCTGCCGGCGTCGACTAGTGGAGGTGTGCGGGTGTCGGGTGTGCGGGTTGGTGACCTGGTCGAGGATTTCGAGTTGCCGGACGAGACGGGGACGCTGCGGCGGTTGTCGGAGTTCCTGGCGGTGGGGCCGGTGGTGTTGTTCTTCTATCCGGCGGCGATGACGCGGGGGTGCACGGCGGAGAGCTGTCACTTTCGGGATCTGGCGGCGGAGTTCGCGGCGGTGGGCGCGTCTCGGGTGGGGATCAGTCGGGACGCGGTGGAGAAGCAGGCGGAGTTCTCCCGGTTGCACGGGTTCGACTTTCCGTTGTTGTCGGATGTGGACGGTGTGGTGGCGCGGCGGTTGGGGGTGTTGCGGCGGGTGCCGTTGGGGCCGTTGGGTTCGCGGCGGATGACGTTTGTGATCGGGTCCGACCGGCGGGTGGTGGAGGTGGTGCACAGCGAGTTGGGGATGAACGAGCATGCGGATCGGGCGTTGCGGGCGTTGGGGGGCTGATCTTCGGGGTGTCGCAGCGGGCTGGTATCAAGGCAGGAATCAGACAGGTGTACGGAAGAGGGTTGTGATGGTTGCCGCGGGCCAGGGTTTGTCTACTGACGAGGTGCAGAGCATCCGGGAGGCGTTGGCGGCCGGTCGGAAGCCGAAGGTGGTGTTCACGTCGTCGGCGGGTCAGATCGCCGGTCAGGTGGGCCAGGTGGTGGAGTTGACCGATCCGTCGGTGTCCGACGAGTTCGTGGTGGTGCGGTTCGGTCGGGACGAGTTGCCGTTCTCCCCCGCCGATGTGGCGGTGGCGCCGCGGGGGGCGGGGCGTCGGGTGGTGGAGGTGAAGGCGGAGCCGGTGCCTGAGCCGGAGCCGCCTGTGGCGGAGCCGGAGTTCGTGTTGGACACGCCGCGGGTGCCGGTGGCGCGGCGGGAGGAGCCGAAGGTGGAGCAGCAGCCGGTGGAGGCGAAGCCGGCGCGGCGGCCGGTGAAGGCGGTGAAGCCGAAGGGTCCGGCGGGGTTGACGGTGACGTTGGCGTACGCCGACGGTGAGTGGACGGTGGCGGCGCAGCAGGGTGCGAAGTCGTTGGCGAAGCCGTATGTGGTGAAGCCGGCGGAGGCGTTGCGGATGGTGGTGTTGGTGGATGTTCCGGGGGTGCAGGAGGCGGTGGAGCAGATCCTGGCTGCGGAGCGGGCGGAGGCGGAGCAGCAGGCGGGGCGGCTGCGGGCGGAGTTGGCGGAGATCGAGGCGCGGTTGGCGGAGTTGCGCGAGGCGAGCTGATCGCGTCTGGTGTGCCTGTCCCCCGCCCTCCGTCGCCGTGTGCGTCGGGGGGCGGGGGCGTGTCGGGGTTCAGAAATAGTCGTGCAGGTGGGCGGGGCCGGCGGCGGCGAGCAGGTTGAGTGGGCGGGGGTCGGCGGTGGTGTGCAGTTGGCCGGTGTGTCGGAGGGTTTCGGCGTCGGTGGTGCCGGTGTAGAGCTGGGCGAAGCCTCGGACGGTCAGGTGCAGGGGGGTGTCGGTGGTGGTGCGGTGCAGTTCGGCGGTGCCGTCGGCGACGTCGAGGCGCCAGGTGCCGGTGTTCCAGTCGGCGAGGTGGTCGTGGAGGGTGAAGGTGACGGTGCCGTGGGCGTGGGTGGGCCAGCCGCGTTGGGTGATGGCGCGGGTGATGTCGACGGGTCGGTGCATCCAGGTGTCGCGGTGGTGTTCGCGGGTGGCTTCGAGGGGTAGGTGGGCGGTGATGGCGTCGCCGTCGAGGAGGTTGAGTCGCAGGGTGGGGGTGACGCTGGCCCAGGTGGCGAGGGTGCGGATGAGTTCGCGGGCGGCGTCGGCGGTGGTGGCGAGGGCGTTGTCGACGGTGAGGACGGCGTCGGGGCCGTAGCCTCGGCCGCGGTCCCAGGTGGCGTAGGCGACGAGGTGGCCGTCGTGTTCGACGAGGGTGAGGCCGTCGGTGGGCAGGGTGTCGGTGGGGTGGTCGTGCAGGGGGCCGCGGCGGGTGAGTAGGCCGCGGCGGTGGCGGGTGACGGTTTCGTAGAGGTCGGTGACGGCGGGCAGGTCGGCGGGGCTGCCGTCGCGGACGGTGAGGTGGGGTGCGGGTGGGTGTCGGGGTAGTGCGGCGGTGGGCAGGTCGAGGGTGCGCAGGGCGCCGGAGACTTCCCAGCCGCAGGCGCGGTAGGGGGCGCTGGTGGTGGGGAACAGTGCGCTGACGGCGGCGCCGCGGTCGTGGGCGCCGCGTAGCAGGCCGGTGAGTAGGGCGCGGGCGA
The DNA here is from genome assembly GCF_050948415.1 of Micromonospora sp. CA-111912. Taxonomy (NCBI): domain Bacteria; kingdom Bacillati; phylum Actinomycetota; class Actinomycetes; order Micromonosporales; family Micromonosporaceae; genus Micromonospora; species Micromonospora sp. CA-111912. The sequence continues at coordinate 3,573,435 of NZ_CP192007.1, read as the reverse complement.
CGCCTCGGCCGCGGGCTGCGGGGGCGACGGCGACGGCGCCTACGTCGGCGGCGGTCACGGGGCGGCCGTTCCACCACTGGTCGTGGTGCAGGTCGACGGCTTTGCCGAGGAGTTGGCCGGTGGGGTCGAAGGCGCCGTAGCGGGTGAGGCCGGGCAGGGTGGCGGTTGGTGGTGGTGGTCGGGTGGGGTCGAATCCGAAGGCGTGGCGGCCGAGGGTCCAGGCGGCGGTGAGGTCGTCGGGGGTGAGTTCCCGGACGTCGATGGTGGGCATCGGGTGACGGTAGCGGCGATGTGGTGTGCCTGCCTGGGTTTTGTGGTTCGGGGTGTGCGGCAGGGCCGGCGCGGTTACCGCGCCGGCCCTGCCGTGTTGTCGGTGGTCAGTGGTTCGGGATGTGGGCGACGCCGATGCGCTTGCGGAACACCCAGTAGGTCCAGCCCTGGTAGGCCAGGACGATGGGGGTGAACACGACCGCCACCCAGGTCATGATCTTCAGGGTGTAGGGGGTGGAGGCGGCGTTGGTGGCGGTGAGCGTGCCGGCGGCGTCGAGGGTGGAGGGCAGCACGTTCGGGAACAGCGCCGCGAACAGTGTTGCCACGGCCAGCGCGATTGCCACGGCGGTGCCGGTGAATGCCCAGCCCTCGCGGCGTACGTGGGCGGCGGCGAGGCCGCCGAGCAGGGCCAGCGCCGCGCCGACGGCGAAGACGACGGCGGCCGTGCTGGAGCGGATGGTCAACGTCCAGCTCAGGAACGCCACCGCGAGCACGGCGGTGGCGATGCCCAGGCGTACCGCGAGTTTGCCGGCGCGTTCGCGGACGTCGCCGACGGTTTTGAGGGCGATGAACACGGCGCCGTGGGTGAGGAACAGGGCGGCGGTGGTGGCGCCGCCGAGCAGGGCGTACGGGTTGAGGAGGTTGAGTAGGCCGCCGACGTATTCGTGGTCGGCGTCCAGGGGTACGCCGCGCACGATGTTGGCGAAGGCGACGCCCCAGAGGATCGCCGGTACCAGGGAGCCGACGAAGATCGCGGTGTCCCAGCGGCGTTTCCAGGAGGCTTCGGGGCGCTTGTGGCGGTATTCGAAGGCGACGCCGCGGATGATCAGGGCCAGCAGGATCAGCAGCAGTGGCAGGTAGAAGCCGGAGAAGAGGGTGGCGTACCACTCGGGGAAGGCGGCGAACATGGCGCCGCCGGCGGTGATGAGCCAGACCTCGTTGCCGTCCCAGACGGGGCCGATGGTGTTGATCAGGACGCGGCGTTCCTTGTCGTTGCGGCCGAGGACGGGTAGCAGCATGCCGACGCCGAAGTCGAAGCCTTCGAGGATGAAGTAGCCGGTGAACAGCACGGCGACGAGGAGAAACCAGATGGTCGTCAGTTCCACGGTGGGCTCCGGGTCAGTAGGCGAACGCGAGCGGGCGCTCGGTGTCGTCGTGGCTGTCGTCGATTTCGGGGGTGTCGGTGAGGTCGGGTACGCCGGCCTTGGCGTAGCGGAGCAGGAGTTTGACCTCGATGACGGCGAGGATGGCGTAGATGAGGGTGAAGGCGGTGAAGGAGGTGAGGACTTCGGTGAGGGAGACGCTGCGGGACACGCCGTCGCGGGTGAGCATTTCGCCGAAGACGATCCAGGGTTGGCGGCCCATTTCGGTGAAGATCCAGCCGAAGGAGTTCGCGGCGAGGGGCAGCAGCGGCATGACCAGGCCGGCGCGCAGGAGCCACTTGCTGGTGGGGGTGCGGCCCTTGCGTTGTGCCCAGAGGACGAGCAGGGCGATCGCGGCGGCGGCGAGCCCGAAGGCGATCATGAAGCGGAAGCTCCAGTAGGTGACGGGGATGATCGGGGTGTAGCTGCCGGCGCCGTACTGGCTGGCGTACTGGGCCTGTAGGTCGTCGATGCCGTGGACGGTGCCGTTGGGGTCGCCGGTGCCGAGGTAGGACAGCAGGTAGGGGATCTTGAGGGCGAAGACCTCGCGGCTGCCGTCGAGGCTGCCGATGGTGAGTACGGAGAACGAGGCGGGGCTCTCGGTGGTGTAGAGGCCTTCGGCGGCGGCCATCTTCATGGGCTGCACCTGGGTCATGATCTTGCCTTGGATGTCGCCGGTGATGAGTACGAGCGCCGAGGAGATCAGCACGACCCAGGAGCCGAACTTGGTGGCGAAGCGGTAGGCGCCGGTTTCGGCGCTGTCGCGGTGGCGGATGACGTGGTACAGGCTGACGGAGACGACGAGGGACCCGGCGACGAGGAACGCGCCGGCGAGGGTGTGCGGGAAGGTGATGAGGGCGACCTTGTTGGTGAGCACGGCGAGGAAGTCGGTCAGCTCGGCTCGGCCGGTGTCGGGGTTGAGGCGGTAGCCGACGGGGTTCTGCATGAAGGAGTTCGCGGCGAGGATGAAGTAGGCGCTGAGGTTGGTGCCGATGGCGGCGGCCCAGATGGCGGCTAGGTGCAGGCGTTTGGGCAGCCGGTCCCAGCCGAAGATCCACAGGCCGATGAAGGTGGATTCGAGGAAGAAGGCGACGAGGGCCTCGATGGCCAGGGGGGCGCCGAAGATGTCGCCGACGAAGCGGGAGTAGTCGCTCCAGTTCATGCCGAACTGGAATTCCTGCACGATGCCGGTGACCACGCCCATCGCGAAGTTGATCAGGAAGAGCTTGCCGTAGAACTTGGTGAGTTTGAGGTAGCGCTCGTTGCCGGTGCGGTGCCACAGGGTCTGCAGGATGGCGACGAGCACGGACAGGCCGATGGTCAGCGGCACGAACAGGAAGTGGTAGACGGTGGTGACACCGAACTGCCAGCGGGCGACGTCCAATGCGTCCACCTGATAACCCCCAGCCTTTCATACTACGAGACGTAGTAGATACTACTGGGTGTCGTAGGGGGGTCGTCAGGGGCGGAGGTCCCGAGCCTGGCCGGGACCAATGACCTTGGTCACCACTGCCGCTCGGCCCACCCGGGCGGGCGGTCCCCCGGCGGTGGCGACGACGTGCGACCATCGACCGCTGATGGACATCCCGACCGGCCCTTGGCGGCCGCCCCTGCTCTGGCGCGGCGCCCAACTGTTCGCCCGCGCCCTCGTCGGCGCCCTGGCCCGCCTCGAAGTCACCGGCGACGTGCCCGACCGGCTGCGCCGCGGCCCGCTGATCCTGGCCGCCAACCACCTCAGCCCGTTCGACCCGGTGGTCCTCGCCGCCGCCTGCCGCGCCCGCGGCGTCGCCCCCCGGATCATGGCCACCGGCGGCCTGTTCCGCACCCCGCTCGTCGGTGCCGCGATGCGCCGGGCCGGGCACCTGCGCGTGGACCGGGGCACCGACGCCGTGCACCGGGCCCTCGACGACGCGGCCAGGGCCGTGGCCGACGGGTCGGTGATCCTGGTCTACCCGGAGGGCCGCATCGGCCTGGACCCCGGCCTGTGGCCCGAACGCGGCAAGACCGGGACCGCCCGGCTCGCCTTCGCCTGCGGCGCCCCCGTGGTGCCCGTCGCGCAGTGGGGCTCCCACGAGGTGCTGCCCTACCGGGCCCCGAAGGGCATGCTGCGCGCCGTCGCCCGGGCGGTGGTTCGCCGGCCGGTGCTCAGGGTGCACTTCGGGGCGCCCGTGGACCTGACCGGCATCGACCCCGCAGCCTCGGGCGCGGCGGCCCGGGCCACCGACCGGATCATCGACGCGATCACCGACAGCCTGGTCCCGTTGCGCCCCGACGAGCCCGACCGGCCCCGGCACGTCGACCCGGGCCGCCCCAGCGACACCAGCCGCTCCCACCGGCGAGGCCTGCGGCCCTGACCCCGGTCGCGTCGGGGCGCCCCGACGCGACCGGGGTCAGGCGGGTCAGGCGGCCGGCTCCAACGCCACCACCGGGATCACCCGGCCCGCCCGGGCCTGGTAGTCGGCCCAGCCCTGGTCGGCCTGCGCCGCGCGGGCGAAGGCCCGGTCGCGCTCGTCGCCGGCCAGCACGACCGCCCGCGCCCGCCAGGTCGACGTCCCGTCCTCGACGGTGACCAGCGGATCGGCCGTCAGGTTGCGGAACCACTGCGGGTCCCGCGGCGCTCCCCCGGCCGAGGCGATGACGAGAACCCGGCCGTCCTCGCCGGTCACCCGGCCCACCGGGTTGGTGTGCGGTGCGCCGGTGCGCGCCCCTGTGGTGGTCAACAGCAGCAGCCGGGCACCCTCGAACCACCCCCCGACCCGGCCGCCGTTGGCGCGGAACTCCTCGATGATCTGCTGGTTGAAGTCGTTGGGCATGCGGTGTCCATTCTCCGAACCGGGTGCTCGCCTCGCGCGGGGCGGGCGGCGGGTGACGGGAAGAAAGCGGCCGGCGTGTGCCCGCGGAGGGGCCACGTCGGGGGGCTGCGGAAGGTGACGGGAAGCGGCAGGACGAGCCGCCCGCGCGGGGCGGGGCGGTGGGTGTCGCTTACGCACGGCGGGCCGCGGGCCCGCCCGGCCTTCACGCCTCGGCCGGGTGCCCTGTCCGCTCGTGGCCCAAGGCCGACCCGGCAGTCACGAGGTCCGATACTAGTGTCGCCTCCGGATCACCGGCAATGCCCCGGCCGCCTGCGCGGACGGTCCCGCGTCCCATCCGAGGAAACTGCCACCCCGGGTGCGGCCCGGCAGTTTCGTCGGCGTCGCACTCGCCGACCCCGAAGGCCGGGCGGTAACCGGTTGGCCGGCCTGACCGGCCCGACGGCGGTTCATTCCCGGCCGGACACCCGCAGGCCACTGCGGCCCGGCATACTGCCCACCGTGCAGCCCCGCTCCGGCTACCTCGACGCGCCCGCGCCGCTGGCGTTCGCCCACCGCGGCGGTGCGGCCGACGGCGACGAGAACACCGCCGCCGCGTTCGCCCGCGCCGTCGACCTGGGCTACCGGTACGTCGAGACCGACGTGCACGGCACCGCCGACGGCGTCGCTGTGGTCTTCCACGACGCCACCCTGCGTCGGGTCACCGGAGAGCCTGGGCGCATCGCCGACCTGCGCTGGGCCGACCTGGCCTCGGTGCGTGTCGGCGGCGCCGCCGTGGTGCCCCGCCTCGACGACGTTCTCGGCGCCTGGCCGGACGTGAGGTTCAACATCGACGTCAAGGCCGACGGGGGCGTCGAGGCGACCGTCGCCGCGCTCGGTCGGGCCGGCGCCGGCGACCGGGTGCTGCTGGCCTCGTTCAGCGACGCCCGGCTGGCCCGGCTGCGGGCGTTGACCGGCGGGCGGATCGCCACCGGCCTCGGCATGCGGGGGGTGGCCCGGCTGCGGGTGGCGTCCCTGCACGGCCGGCCGCTGCGGCTGCCCCCGTCGGTGGTCGCCGCCCAGGTCCCGCCCCGCTACGGCCGGATCCCGGTCGTGGACCGCCGGTTGATCGCCTACGCCCACCGGCTCGGACTGCAGGTGCACGTCTGGACGATCGACGAACCTGCCGAGATGCACGGGTTACTTGATCTTGGAGTGGATGGCATCATGACCGATCACGTCGGCGTGCTGCGCGACGTCTACCGCAGCCGCGGCCACTGGGCCGCCTGAGAACCGGCGGAGGAAAACCCCCATGGCCGAGACCGTCACCCCGACGGTGGACAACCCCCCGCCGCCGGCGAGCACCGCCCGCGAGCGGCGCGGCTGGTACCTCTACGACTGGGCCAACTCGGCCTTCCAGACCACCGTCATCACCGTGTTCCTCGGCCCGTTCCTGACCACCGTCACCGAGCTGGCCGCCGGCTGCGAGCTCGGCGCGGACAGCTGCGACGGCTACGTCCACCCGCTGGGCATCCGGGTCGCCGCCGGCTCGTACTATCCGTACCTGATCTCCCTGTCGGTGTTGCTGACGGTGTTCGTGCTGCCCGTGATCGGCGCGGTCGCCGACCGCTCGGCGCACAAGAGGCGGCTGCTCGGCGCGGCGGCGTTCACCGGCGCCGGGGCGACCATCGCGATGGCCCTCGTCACCGGTGAGCGGTACCTGCTCGGCGGGGCGCTGTTCCTCGTCGCGAACATCTCCTTCGGCGCCGCCGTGGTCGTCTACAACTCGTTCCTGCCGCAGCTCGGTGGCCCCGACGAACGCGACGGCATCTCCAGCCGCGGCTGGGCCATCGGCTACCTCGGCGGCGGGGTGCTGCTGGCGCTGAACCTGGTCGCGGTCACGATGTTCAGCGAGGACGGCAACCCGCAGCGCACCCTGGACCTGGCCCGCTGGTCGATCGTGTCCGCCGGCGTGTGGTGGGCGGTGTTCACCCTGGTGCCGCTGCGCTGGCTGCGTGAACGCCCCACCGCAGCGGCGCTGCGCGGCGGCGGCAACGTGCTCAGCGACGGGTTCCGGCAGCTCGGCCGCACCCTGCGCGAGATCAAGGCGTACCCGCTGACCCTGTACTTCCTGCTGGCGTTCCTGGTCTACAACGACGGCATCCAGACCGTGATCACCCTGGCCAGCCAGTACGGCACCGAGGAGCTGCACCTGGAGCAGGGCACCCTGATCGTGACGATCCTGCTGGTGCAGTTCCTCGCCTTCGGCGGCGCCCTCGGCCTCGGCGCGCTGGCCCGGCGGATCGGGGCGTGGAAGACGGTGCTGCTCAGCCTCGTGCTGTGGACCGGTGTGATCATCGCCGCGTTCCGGCTGCCCGAGAAGGCCCCACTGCCGTTCATGATCCTCGGCGGGGCGATCGGCCTGGTCCTCGGCGGCAGCCAGGCGCTGAGCCGGTCGCTGTTCAGCCAGCTCATCCCCGCCGGCAAGGAGGGCGAGTACTACGGCTTCTACGAGATCAGCGACAAGGGCACCAGCTGGCTCGGGCCCCTCGCGTTCGGGCTGGTGTTCCAGCTGACCTCCTCCTACCGGGTGGGTCTGGTCTCCCTGCTGATCTTCTTCGTGGTCGGGTTCGCGCTGCTGGCCGCCGTGCCGATCCGCCGCGCCATCGTCGCCGCCGGCAACACCCCGCCGCGGGTGCTGTAGCGCGCCGGTCCGGTGCGTGGGTCCCGCATCCCGGGGCCCACGCACCGGACCGATCGCCAGCCGCCGATGGGCTAGGCTGCCCCGACGTGACCGACGACGCCGCCCCGATCTGCCTGGCCCGGCCCCTCCCCGGCCCGGACGACACCCGCGCCGGCTGCGCCGCAGCCCGGGGCGTCGACGGCCGCCCGCTGCACGCCGCCGCGCTGAAGTTCTTCTGGGGGCCGATGGACTGCGGCAAGTCCACGATGGCGTTGCAGATGAACTACAACCACGCCCGGCAGGGTCGCCGTGGCCTGGTCACCACCCGCATCGACCGGTCGCTGGGCCCGCAGGTCACCACCCGCATCGGGCTGGCCCACTCCGCGATCGAGGTCACCGACGGCCTCGACCTGCGCGACCTGGTCCGCGACGCCTGGGCCGAGGGCTTCCGGGTGGACTACCTCATCTGCGACGAGGCGTCGTTCTACGACCTCGAACACATCGAACAGATGGCCGAGCTGGTCGACAACTACGACGTCGACGTGTACGCCTTCGGCCTGGCCACCGACTTCCGGTCCTGCCTGTTCCCCGCCGCCCGGCGGCTGTTCGAGCTGGCCGACTCCGTCGCCCGCATCCAGGTGGAGGTGCTGTGCTGGTGCGGCCGGGAAGGGCTGCTCAACGCCCGCGTCGTCGGCGGCCGGGTCGTCCGCGAGGGCGAACAGGTCGTCATCGGCGACACCGCGAACAGCGCACAGGTGCGCTACCAGGTGCTGTGCCGGCGGCACTACCGCGCCGGGGACCTCGGCGGCCGGTAACACCGCCGACGGGTCAGTACGGGTCCCCGCACACCCGCCAACCGTCGGACTCCCGCACCACGGGCAGCTCCCGTTGTTCGCTGCCGCCGCCGTCGCGGGTCAGCCGCACCGCCACCGTGCCCCGGGGACGGCCGCCTCGGGTGGCCACCGCCACGTCGGTGATCTCGTAGCCGGTGACCTGCGGCGGGGTCCGCAGCCACGCGGCGAAGCCCGCCGCGCTCCACCGGTTGCGCGCGTCGGCGCACAACCGCCCGTAGGCCCGGTCGGCGTCGCCGGCGGACACCTCCCGCAGGAACCCGTCGGCGGTCTCCCGCACCGGGCCGCTGGACCCGGTCACCACCTGCACGTTCCACGCCCCCAGGCCGGCCACCCCGACCAGGCACAACCCCAGCCCCGCGCCGGCGGCCAGCAGCCCGGTGCGCACCGGCCGGCGCCGCCGGGCCGGCCGGCTCCACGACCGTTCACCGCCCATCACCTCCGACCGTAGGCGGCCGGCCGCCGGCCCGCAGCAACTCGCCCCCGGTCGCCTCCGGGGCACACATCGTCTACCGTCGGCGCACACCCCGACGCGAGCGCCCCCGGAGGCGAGACGATGACCCGTTACGTGCAGCCGGTGCCCACCCCCGAGGACCCGTACACCGGGGACCGCCTGCTGCGGTCCTGGCTGCGACGGCAGCTCGGCGCGGACGGACACGACGCCGCGCAGGGCCCGCTGACCGACCTGGCCGCCGACGTGACCGGGCCGCTGCGCGCCGCGCACGCCGACGCGGAGGCCCACCCGCCGACCCTGGTCCGCTACGACCCGTGGGGCGCCCGCGTCGACCGCGTCGACACCTCCGCCGGCTGGCAGGCCCAGCGCGCCGCCGCCGCCCGGCACGCCGTGGTCGCCCTGCCCTACCTGGAGTCGGCGCGCGGCACGTGGGGCGCCGCCACCCGCGTCGTCCAGCACGCCCTGCTGCACCTGTACGGGCCGGAGTCGGCCACCTTCTCCTGCCCGGTGGCGATGGCCGACGGCGCGGCGGCGCTGCTCAGCCTCCCCGACGTCGACGCGGGCGTCCGCGACGCGTGGCTGCCCCGGCTCACCTCCACCGACCCGGACACGGCGATCGTCAGCGGGCAGTGGATGACCGAGTCGCAGGGCGGCTCCGACCTGTCCCGCTCCACCACCGACGCCCGGCCCGCCGCCGACGGGTCGTGGCGGCTGACCGGGGACAAGTGGTTCTGCTCCGCCGCCGACGCCCCGATGGCGGTGGCCCTGGCCCGGCCCGAGGGCGCCGGCCGGGGCAGCCGGGTCCTCGCCCCGTTCCTGGTGCCCCGCTACGCCGCCGACTCGCCGCTGGCCGGGGACAGCGCCGCCGCCGACGCGCCGGCGCCCGGGGTCACCGTGCACCGACTCAAGGACAAGCTCGGCACCTGGGCGCTGCCGACGGCCGAGATCGGGCTGCGCGACGCGTACGCGCTGCCGCTGGGCGACCCGGCCGTGGCCGGACTGGTCCGGGCGATGACCCTGGTGGTGGTGACCCGGGTGCACAACGCCTCCGCCGCGGCCGGCGGGATGCGCCGCGGCCTGGCCTACGCCCGCACGTACGCCGACGACCGCACCGCCGCGGGCGGGCGGCTGGCCGACAACCCGCTGCACCGGGCCACCCTCGGCGCCCTCGCCGTCGACGCCGCCGCCGCGTTCGCCCTGGCCGGGCACGCGTTCGCGCTGCTCGGCCGGGTGGAGGTGGGCGCCGACCCGGACGCCGCCGCCGAGCTGCGGGTGGTCGCCCCGCTGGCCAAGCTCGCCACCGGCCGGCTCGCCGTCAGCTCCGCCAGCGAGTACGTGGAGTGCTTCGGCGGCGCCGGGTACGTCGAGGACACCGGCGTGCCCCGGCTGCTGCGCGACGCTCAGGTCCTGCCGATCTGGGAGGGCACCACCAACGTGCTCGCCCTGGACGTGCTGCGCGCGGTCACCCGGGAGGACGCCGGCGTGCCCCTGCTGCGCCGGCTGGCCGCCGCCGTGGACCTGGCCCGGCCGCTCTCCCCCGCCCTGGCCGACACCCTCGCCGCGGTCACCGGGGAGCTGACCACCGCCCTGGCTGACGTCACCGCCGACCCGCGGGCCGCCGACGTGGTCGCCGGCGCGCGCGGGCTGGCGTTGCGCCTGGCGGCGGCGCTGGCCTGCGCCCTGCTCGTCGAGCACGCCGCGTGGGGCGACGAGCAGGCCGAGGTGGCTGCCCGGCTGTGGGCGCGGCGGCGGCTGCGCCACGAGGACATCTCCGGCGACGCCCACCAGCACCTCGACCTGCTCTGCTGAGCGGGCCCGACCGCCGGGAGCGTCGGGTGGGACGTCAGGGTTTCAGCTCCGGCGCCGCGCCCGCGCCGCCCAGATCACGTACGCCGGGTCACGGTCGAGGTTGTGCCGGTCCCGGTCGTAGCGTCGGGTGGTCCGCGGGTCGGCGTGCCCCATCGCGTCCTGCACGTCCTCCAACGGCACCCCCTCCGCCCGGGCGGTGGTGGCGAACGCGTGCCGCAGCGAGTGCGGGGACAGCTTCGCCCACGCCGGGATGCCCGCGGTGCGGGCCAGCCGGCGGACCAGCCGGAACACCGAGTGCCGGTCCAGCCGGGCGCCGGTCGCGGTGACCAGCAGTGGGCCGGTCAACTCGTGCACCGCGACCCCCTGCGTCGTCGCCCGCTCGGTCAGGTAGGCGTCCACGGCGTACGCGGTGGACGGGGTCAACGCCCGCCGACGCGGCTTGCCGCCCTTGCCGACGAACCGGACGCTGCGGTGCCCCCGCTCCGCACCCAGGTCGGACAGGTTCAGCGAGACCAGCTCACCCACCCGCAGTCCCAGGTCGGCCAGCAGCCCCACCGCCGCCCGGTTACGCGCGGCGGTCGGCCCGGTCTCGGCCTCCGCGGCGGCCAGCAGCGTGTCCACCTCCTCGGGGGTGAGCCCCACCGTCGCCGAGTGGTCCCGGTCGACGCGGGGCCGGTCGGCCCCGGAGACCGGGTTCGCCTCGACGGCGCGCAGCTTCACCAGGAAGTCGTACCAGCTGGACAGGGCCGACAGTTTGCGGGCCACGGTGGCCGGGGTCAGCGGCTGGCCGCTGCGCGCGGCCGGCGTGGCCTCCAGGGACCGGCCGTAGGAGTTGACGTCGAGGAAGTTCGCCCGCAGCGGGTCCAGGTCCCGGGCCGCGCACCAGGCCAACCAACCGGCGACGTCCCGCCGGTACGCGTCGCGGGTGTGCTCGGACAGCCGCCGGTTGCGCAGCCACGCCTCGGTGAAGTCGCCCGGCCCCGCGCCGGAAAGGGCCGGGCGGGCCGACGGACGGGACAGCACCGGGAACTCGGAGGGCTGCATGTGAGGAAGACTCTCAGCCTGCGGTCGGATCGCCGGTGAGGCGCGCCCGGGCGGGTTTTCCCCGGCCCCGTTGATGGTCACCGGGTACTCAGCTCGTAGCTCACCCCCAGTGGCGGACCCTGCCGCGACGGCTGAGAAAACATGAGCACCATCGGCCTGGCCGCGATCGCGGCTCGACGCGCTCGCCGGGCCCGGCCAGGCAGCTACGGACCGGACGTGACCGGGGGCGGGCGGCCACGCCGGCCACCCGCCCCCGGTGTCGAAGAATCAGGCGTTGATCTCCTTGCGACCGTTGCCGGTGGCCGTGACGGTGACCCGGCGGGGCTTGGCGCGCTCCGCGACGGGGATCCGCAGGGTCAGCACGCCGTTGTCGTAGCCGGCCTCGAGCTTGTCGGTGTCGAGGGTGTCGCCGAGGAACAACTGCCGGCTGAAGGTGCCCATCGGGCGTTCGGCGGCGACCATCTCGACGCGCTCCCCGGTGGGGCGGCGGCGCTGCGCGCGGACGGTCAGCACGTTGCGTTCGACCGTGCAGTCGATGCTGTCGGGGTCCACCCCCGGCAAATCGAACGCGGCGTAGAAGTGGTCCCCGTCGCGGTAGGCGTCCAGGTGCATCACCGCGGGACGGGAGGTGGTGCCGAAAAACTGCTCGGCAATCCGGTCGATCTCACGAAACGGGTCGGTACGCATCAGCATGGTGTGCCTCCTCGGGTCTCCTGGCCGAAGGTGCCATGTTGAGCCTTGGCGACTCAACTTCCTGGTTCTTATTTACCGCACGCCGCCGTCGTCGTCAACCGACGCCGCCGACGCATCGCCGACTGCGGTGGAAAGGCCACACCGCCGCCCGAGCCTTCAGGCATCCGCGCCGGTCAGGGGCCGGTGCGCAATATGGTCCGCCGCGGGATCGTTCCGTGGCGGATGAACACTCCGCGTAACCCTGACAGAACCACGCCGACACTTTCCGACGCGCCGGCAACCACGGCGAGGCCGGCGCGGTGACCGAGCGCCCACCTCGTCCATACTGGACGCGTGCTCTGGGGTGTCGACGGTCCGCAATTCCTGGTGGACTACGTGGTGGCGGTGGCCGTGGCGCTCACCGTTGCCCTGTCCGTACGCTGGCTGACCGGATGGCGCACCCGGGGCCGCGCACCCGGCGTGACCGCCCTGGCGTACCTGACCGACCGCACCGTTCTGGCCTGCCAGGTCGCCGCCGCCGCGCTGCGCCGCGCCGGGGTGCTGCGGGTGGGTGAGCTGTCCACCCTGGTCGCGACCGGGCCGCCCCCCGCCCGGTCGGGGCCCCTCGTGCGGGCGGTGCACGCTGCGGTACGGCAGCCGCAGACCTGGGCGGCGGTGCTCGCCGACCCAGGCGTCAACCAGGTACTGCGCCGGCTGGTCGCCCGCCTGCTGCGCGACGGCTGGCTGCTGACCCGCTGGCAGCGCCGCCGCATCGCCCTCGCCGCGCTGCCGCTGTTCGGGGTGGCCGCCGTGGGCATCCTCCGGCTGGCCGAGAGCGCCCTGCTGTCCCGCGACGTCGGCGGGCCCGCCTCCGTCGTCGGCCTGCTCCTGGCCTGCGGCGCCACCCTGCTCGGCGGGTGGCGGCTGTGCGACGTGCCGGAGACCGGGGCAACGGCCCGCCGGCTGCTGCGCCGCACCCGGCGCACCCACGCCGACCTGGACCCGCAGCACCGGCCGGTGTGGCGCGAACGCGGCGCCGGCGAGCTGCTGACGGCGATGGCGCTGTACGGGCCGCGCCCGCTGCTCGCCGTCGACCCGACCTTCGCCGACCTGGTCGGGGTACCCGACGAGAGCCCTCGCCCGCCGACTCCCCGGCAGCTCGCGCGCCGGGAACGGCGCGGCGCTCTGCGCCGGTGACAGGACCGGGGGCCGGGAACGGCGCCGCAGGACGTTCCTACAGTGAGGCCATGCTGTCCGACGTCAACGGCCTGGCGCGTCACTTCACCCCGGAAAGCCTGCGGGAGCACCTGCTCCAACGCTCGGCGCGTTCCGACGACGGCTGTCTCATCGTCCGCGGTTACGGCACCCGACGCGGGGTCTACCAGAAGATCGCGCGTCGGGCGTGGGCGCACATAGCGGCGTACGCCGTGTTCGTCGGCGGTTACGACCCCACCCTGGACGTGCACCATGTCTGCGGCGTCAGGGACTGCGTCGAGCCGACCCATCTACAGCAGCTCACCCGGGCCGAAAGCTGCCGCAGCCGTGTCCGCGATCCCCGATGCCGCAACGGACACGAGCGGGAGATCGACGAACGGACCGGGCAGTACCGGAGCGTGTGCCGGGCCTGCAACCGAGAGGCGCAACGTCGCTGGCGCGAGCGGGAGGCTGCCGCCGTGGCCCGCGCCCGCACCGCCCAGACCGGGCCCTGGACCGGCTGACCCACCACCCCGTTTCTGCGGCAGGAGAGCAGCCGCCGGGAGGGATGGCGCAGCGCGGCGGTGCAGCCCGACTCCTGCAGAGGGCATGAATCCTGGCGGGCCGGTCGCGTTGATGGTGCGCGGGGCGCGGCTGGCCTGCGAGTCCGTCGGGTGGTCAGGCACTGGCGGACGAGGTGGGCGCGAGCGGGGCACCGGCGTCGTCCCTTGCTGTGGGGCGCGGCAGGGCAGGTTCGGGAAGGTTGCGGAACAGCAGCCAACTCAGGGCGGGCATGAGGATCAGCGGTGCCAGCGCGGTGCCCAGGGACGTGGTGTCGGCCAGCCTGCCGATGAGAGGGCTGGCCAGACCGCCGACGCTGACCGTCAGGCCGAGGGTGATGCCGCTGGCGGTGCCGACTCGGGTGGGCAGGTAGTCCTGCCCGAGCGTGACCTGGAGCGAGAACGGGACATAGAGTCCGACCGAGGTCAACGCCACGAACAGGTACAGCGCCGGGCCGGGGATGAACACGACCCCCGCGACGGACGGGATCGTGATCAGGTATGACCAGCGACTGACGGTGACCCGGCCCCAGCGGCTGGCCAGCCAGCCGCCCAGCACAGAGCCCACCGCGCCACCGGTGTAGAGCACGAGCAGCGCCGCGGTGCCCGCTGCCTCGCTGCCGTCCATGCACTGATTGACATACAGCGAGATGAAGGTGCTCAGGCCGACGAAGACGATCGACCGGCAGATCACGGCCAGCGACAGTTTTACGAACGAAGCCTTGTCGTCGCGCCCGATGACCGCCGCCGCGGAGGAGTCGATGGAGCGCCGCCGCTCCAGTTCGCGCAGCACCGGCAGGCACAGCACGCTGCCGACCAGCGCCGGCACCACCAACAGCGGCGTCAGCCGCAGTCCTCCGGTGGCTATAACGGCGGCGACCATGAGGGGAGCCGTGGCGAAACCGAGGTTGCCGCCCAGCGAGAACCAGCCCATCGCGCTGTGACTGCCCCCGCTCGCGAGCCGAGCGATCCGAGCGGACTCGGGGTGATAGGCGGCGATGCCGACGCCTGACACCGCCACGAACGCCAGCGTCAGCGCGTACGAGCCGCTCACGCCGCTGAGCGCGATGCCCACCCCACCGACGATGGTGCTCAGCGGCAGCAGCCAGGGCATCGCCCAGCGGTCGGTCAGCATGCCGCAAATCGGCTGCGCCACGGAGGACAGCACAGAGGCGGCGAGGACGATGCCCGAGACCGCGGCGTAGCTGTAGGCCCGTTCAGCGACGAAGAACGGGACGAGGGCCGCCACGGCACCCTGGTAGACGTCGACGCAGGCATGTCCGACAGACAGCAGTGTGATCGATTTCCTTCTTGACACGGCACCATGGTCCTCACCGAGCGACGTGTCGCACTTCCGATAACATGCCAACTAATGAAGAAAGTCCGCCATGAACCGGTCGCGCCAACCCGCACCCAGCAGCTGACCCCCGGTACCGCGATCGACGCCCACCGGCACGACGACCACCAGATCGTCTACGCCAGCCGCGGAGTCCTGGCCATCACCACCAGCGCCGGCTCCTGGGTCGCGCCGGCCACCCGTGCCATCTGGGTGCCGGCCGGCGCAGTCCACGCCCACCAGGCCCACGGCGAACTCGAACTGCATCTCGTCGGGCTTCCCAAGAGCGACAACCCCCTCGGACTCGACACACCGACCGTGCTCGCCGTCAGTCCCCTGCTGCGCGAGCTGATCCTCGCCCACACCCGCATCTCCGACGACGGCAGTCCTGAGCGCGCCCGGTTGCGGGCCGTGCTGCTCGACCAGCTCCGGGCCTCACCGCAGCAGCCGCTGCACCTGCCCTCGCCGACCGCCCCCCAACTCCAGGCACTCTGCAAGATCCTGCGCGCCGATCCGGCCGACGACCGCACGCTGACCGAGCTGGGCCGAGAGATCGGGGCGAGCAATCGCACCCTCTCCCGCCTCTTCAGGAGCGACCTCGGCATGACCTTCCCGCAGTGGCGCACCCAGCTGCGCCTGCACCACGCCCTGGTCCTGCTTGCCGAGAACACGCCAGTGACCACCGTGGCGCACCACTGCGGCTGGTCGTCAGCCAGCGCGTTCATCGACGTCTTCCACCGCGCCTTTGGCCACACACCAGGCAGCCACCGGCAGCAGGTACAAGCCGGGTGAACCTCCAGGAGGACCGCAGCGGCAGCGGGATCGGGGTTGAGGGAGATCCGCGCGGAAATTAACGCTAAGGGTGATCTTGGATTGAGGTTGAAGGCCCGCGAGCGCGACGAGAGATGGGAACCTGCTGCGCGGTGGTCGGCCGGTGGCCCGGCCGGCAGGGCTTGGACCACGGCCAACGATCTTGCGAAAACTGGCGCTAACGTGTGTTGCGGTGGCTGAGGGGCTACGCGGCTGTCGGTTCGGCGTTGCGGCCGCGTTCGAGGACGGGTCTTATGAGACGCCGCTGGTGCTGGCAGCTGTTGGCGATTGCCGAGGCCGTCTGCACGGATGATCGAGCCTGGCGATCTCCTCATCAGCAACGGCGCCTCCATCGAAGCCGACGCCGTGCTCGGCCTGACCGCCCGCATCCAGCGCTTCGGCGGCTACACCACCGACGAGTTGCCCTCGCGCCCGAGCCGTTCGACGCCCGCCACCACTGGTCCGGATCTTCGCGATCGATCTGGTCCAAGAGCTTGTCCCCACTGGGCGCGCTCGAGGAAGTGGAGCGCCGTCGCCGCGAAACTGTTGCTGTCGGAGCGATGACGACCGGCGTCCCGGAAAGTTCTTCAAAGAAGTACGGGAGGGGGTGTCGGATCGGGGCGGTGGTGTTCGTAGCAGGGGTGAGGCCGCCCACAAGGGGCGGCGTCCAGGCAAGGGACCGCGATCATGAAGCTGACGACCATGACCCAGATCTCCATTGATGGAGTCATGCAGAACAACGGCGCCCCCACGGACGACCACCCGAATGGGTTCGAGCGCGGCGGATGGGCCCTGGGGAAGGGCGACGACGGGACCAGGGCGTTCATCACGCAGACCTACCAGCGGGCCGAGGCGTTCCTGTTCGGCCGGCGCACCTACGAGTTGTTCGCCGGCTCCTGGGGATCGATCGGCCAGATGCGCGCACATCCCATCGGCGTGGCCTTGAACGAGGCCCCCAAGTACGTTGCCTCGACCACGCTCACCGCGCCGCGTTGGGAGGACACGACCGTTCTCCGCGGTGACCTCGCGGCGGCCATCAGCGAGCTGAAGGCCAAGCCCGGGGGTGAGCTGCAGGTGCACGGGAGCGGCGCCCTGACCCGGTGGCTGCTGGCCAACGATCTGGTCGATGAGATGACACTGATCGTGATCCCGGTGATCGTTGGCCTGGGCGCGAGGCTGTTCCCGGAGACCGGTCCGGATCTTGCGCTCGACCTGGTCGAGTCGCGGGTCGACTCGAAGGGCGTGTCGATCCAGGTCTACCGGCCGGCCGGGCGCCCGCGGTATGCGACGGCTTGAAGTCCCTGACCACCGAACCACGCTGTCTTGACCCCAGAGGAGATGATCTTCAGATGCAGTACCTGGTTTCCGTGATCGATGACAAGAGCAATCCCGGCAGCACGGACAGGCAGCCTGCCATCAGCGCGTTCAACGAACGACTGATCGCCGAGGGCTACTGGGTTTTCGCGGGCGGACTCGCGGACACCGACGCGGCCACGGTCATCGACAACCGGGGCGAGCAGGCGGTGTTCAGCGACGGGCCTTTCGTGGAGTCGAAGGAGTACCTCGCCGGCGTCTGGGTGTGGGAGGTCCCCGATCTGGATGTGGCGCTCAAGCTCGCCACCGAGGCGTCGAAGGTCTGCGATCGGAAGATCGAGGTGCGGCCGTTCCAGTGAGCGACGTCGAGGAGGCGAACACCCGGGCCCACCACGAGGAGTGGGCCCGGGTGGTCGCCGCCCTGGCCAGGCGCTTCGGCGACCTCGACATCGCCGAGGAGGCGGCCGCCGAGGCGTTCGCGACCGCCGTCGAGCGGTGGCGGGCCGACGGCGTACCTCCCAACCCCGGCGGGTGGCTGACCACCACCGCCAACCGCAAGGCCATCGACCGGATCCGGCGCGAGAACAAGCGCGACGACAAGCACAAGGAGGCTCAGATGCTGCACGACAACACGCCACCCGAGCCTCTCGGCGCCATCGACGACGACCGGCTCCGGCTGATCTTCACCTGCTGCCACCCGGCGCTGGCGATGGAGGCCCGCGTGGCGCTGACGCTGCGCATGCTCGGCGGCCTGACCGTGCCCGAGATCGCCCGTGCCTTCCTGGTGGCCGACAGTGCCATGGAGCAGCGCATCACCCGCGCGAAGGCCAAGATCAAGGCGGCGCGCATCCCCTATCGGATGCCGTCCGCCGGCGATCTGCCGGCTCGTGTCTCCGGCGTACTCGCCGTCCTGTTCCTCGTCTTCAACGAGGGCTACCTGGCCAGCGGCCCCGACACCGACCCCGTACGACACGACCTGACCGCCGAGGCGATCCGGCTCACCCACCTGATCCGTGCCCTCCTGCCGGACGACGGCGAGGTGGCCGGGCTGCTGGCGCTGATGCTGCTCATCGAGGCCCGCCGCCCCGCCCGGGTCTCGGCCAGCGGCGAACTGGTCGCTCTCGACGAGCAGGACCGTGGGGCCTGGGACGCGGCGCTGATCGCCGAGGGCCACCGGCTGGTGCGCGAGCGCCTCGCCGCTGCCGCCGCCGGGGTGGCTCCGGGTCGCTACCAGATCCTCGCGGCGATCAACGCCGTGCACACCTCCGCCCGCGACATGCGCGACACCGACTGGTCGCAGGTCCTCGCCCTCTACGACCAGCTCGTCCGCCTCGACTCCTCGCCGGTCATCGCCCTCAATCGGGCCATCGCGGTCGCCGAGATCGACGGCCCGGAGGTGGCACTGGCGGCCGTCAACCGTCTGGACGGCGCGTTGGCCGGCTACCACGCCTACCACGCCGCCCGCGCCGACCTGCTGCGCCGGCTGGGCCGAAGTCAGCAGTCACGCGCGGCCTACGACCGGGCCATCGAGCTGGCCGGCAACACCGCCGAGATTGCCAACCTGACCCGCCGACGCGACCAACTGCGGTAGCGCCCACGGATCCCGATCGAAACCCCGCGCAGCGGCGGCCGACCCCGGGCGCGCAGACGATGCCCCGGTGATCGCAATCAGATCGGCCTAATGCCCGCATGAGGTCGTTCAGCTTCTGATGGCTGCACCAGATCCGGCACTCCTCGGCCACCCACCTCGGCGAGGCCAACGTCATCGTGGCCAAGACCGGACACAAATCCCTACGGTCGCGCAGCGCTACGTCAAACCCGGCCTCGCCGCCGTCCACGAAGCCACCAAGGCCCTGTCCAGCCCCCGCTCGACGCGGCTTAGAGGCCCGCGCCGACTTGGCTGTTTCCGGGCGGCGTGCACCATCCCAATTCCTTACGCACAATAACTGTCATTATGATGCGCGAACTTTTTGCCCGTTTTGCCCATGCCTATTACCGGATTATCTTTACCGGTAATTCAGTAAATACCTCAGGGTGGTGGCGGGGCGTCAGTGTCTGGGGTGTATCGCGCTGTGACGTTTCCCAGTACGCCGGGCTCGGGCGGGGCCTAGGGGCCGCGACTATCAGTAGCCCACCCTGGAGACCTACATCGGGATTCGCTGACCGAACTGGCTGGCAGCCCATGCTCGAGCACAGCTGGTGACCGCCGGCTATGAAGCTGGCCTAACCGACACGTGAGCGCTGGCCGACGTCTACCGCGACACGACTCCCCCGCCGTCGAGCTGAGCTGCGGCGTGCTGACAGGTAGCCCGCTCGGACGGCACCGGCTCGAACGCGTGGATGGTGGCGTCCGGGCAGACGGCGTCGAGCCGGGCGAGCATCCCCTCGAAGTCCGTCGTGGCAAGGACCGGTCCGTTGTCCTTTCGCCAGCCCGCCTTTCTGGATTTCCGCTGCACCGGGGCCTCGAACGCGCCGTCGGCGGTGCGGACCCAACAGGCGTCCCGCACGGTGGGTCCGCCAAGGAGTAGTGCGGGCCGCACCTCGAAACCGGTCACCTCCGACCAACGCAGAGTCCGGGTAGAAAAGACATGCCGCAACCGCACCCCCCGATCATTGACGTAGATCCCGGCCAGATGGAACCGGACAGCCATGGTCAACCAGAGCCCGCCGAAAAGGAGCGCGCCGGCCATGCCGAGGGCGGACCGCGCCTCGACCCCACCCTCGGCCAGCTCACGTCCGACAACGACCATCAGCAGCACGACCAGGTTCGACCCGACCAGCACCATCAACCCGGTAAATACCTGCCGGGCCCCCCAGGGATCCATCCGCCGCCATCTCCGCATGGCCCGCAGGCTAGCCTGTGGACGCTCCCACGGACGTCATGATTCAGCTCATCTCGGACGCCGCGCTGCCGGCGCCGCTGCGCGACCGGGCCACTTAACTGCAGCAGCACTTCCACCTGACGTCGCGTCCACGACGCCACACGAGGGCGAAGCGGAATTCGCACGACCGGCTCCGGGAGGATTGGACTGGCGTTCGGCCCAGCGGACCGCCGGGCCGCTCGCGAAAGCCGCCGCGACGAACAGCCTGCCCAGCAGAAGCCCGGCCATAGGGACCAAGGGAACAGCCAGTATCGGCGAGATTGATCTTGAGCTTCTAGAAGGCCGCGCGGACCATCGGTGCAGCAGGCCTCGGCCGGCGTGGCACTCGCCGCCGCCCCGGGCCCCTCCTGGTCTTCGACGTCGACGCAGAAGAACAGCCGTGGGTGCGGCCTCGGCGGTTCCACTCACGACGGGGCGGTCGTGGGCACTGCCTCTGCGCGCGAGCGTGGGAGTGCGGCCAGCGCCAGGCCGAGCAGGGCGCAGCCGCCACCGACGACGAAGAGCAGCGAGAACGTCGGCTGGCCCAGCCATTCCCACATCGGGTGCCACGACGGATGCGGTTCGTCGAGATGGTGCTGCGCCGTCAGTGGTACCGCGAGCAGGGTCGGCACCCACCACAGGACCATGGTCGCACCGAACAGGGTCGTGACGACCCCGCCCCTTAGCCGCCGCCCGTCGGTGCGGCGGCTTGCCCAGCCGAACAGCAGGAAGGCCACGACCGCGCCCGCGAAACCGCCGACGACCGCGAACGGGTAGACGGCCGGCGGCGTCGCGCGTTGGAAGGTCGCCGTGAGAAACGTGCTGTCCGTGGTGGACTCGGAGTTCACCTGGATCGTCAGCGTGGTGTTCCCGCGCTGCGCGACGAGGGTGGTGTCCGTCGGAATCGCCGACGGATCACACGGCGGCCCGATGCACTCGTACATGTTGCGCACGATCGGCCTGTACATCGTCCACCCGGTTTCCCGCAGCCGCTGCCGGGTCAGGTCGAGCGTCTCCTGCGGCGACTGGTCCGGGACGCCGTCGACGGCGCCGCCCACGCCATCCAGCGCGTATTCGGCGCCGTCGCCGAACAGCATGTCGTTGGCGGCAGCCCAGCTGAGCGGCTGGCCGTAGATGACGAACATGGCCGGCGCGTCCTCGATGCCGCGGAAGTCCTGCCCGGGCAGGACTTCCGCGAGCATGGCCCGGGTCTGCGCGGCCCGGGGCAGCGGTTCGGCCGTCTCCCAGCCGGCGCGGGTGGCGAACGCGGCGGCGGAGACCCCGCTGATGATCGCGGCCAGGACCGCCCAGGCGGCGACGGTGCGGCTGGCGGGGCGGCCGAGGCGGGCCCGCAGCCCGTGCCGGATCAGGTTGGCGGCCTCACGCACCGTCGGCCGGGTGCGCCCGGGCGGGGTCGCCTCGATCAGGGTGGCGAGCAGTTCGTCGCGGCGGTGGGCGCGCGGGTAGCAGAAGAGCAGCCGGCGGTACCGCCGGGCGAGCGGCCCCGTCATCAGACGATGCCCGGGCGGAGGGCGCGCAGCCGGGCCTCGGCCGCGCCGGTGAGCTGGCGCAGCCGGGCCGTCTCGACCGTCAGGGCCGTCAGCCCTCGCGCGGTGAGCCGGTAGTAGTGGCGCACCCGGCCGTCGACCTCCTCGTCGCGGTCGTGTTCCACGAGCCCTTCGGCGGTCAGCCTGTCGAGCGCGGTGTAGAGCGTGCCGGTGAGGAGGTTGACCCGCCCTTCGGAGAGCGTCTCGACCTCCTGGACGATGCCGTACCCGTGGCGAGGGGCTCCGGCGAGCGCGGTGAGGATGAGGAACGTCGGTTCACGCATCGGCTTCACACCGCGATCATATGTAGGTGATCAATCTATCGTCAAAGGTTCCTTGCCGGCAGCTCGACCGGGAACGTGTGGCGGTCGCGTGCAGGGGTCCGCAGGAATGGGCCTGCTGTCACGGCCAGCCGGTGCTCGGGCTGTCAGTGCAGTACCAGCAGATCGAGGACATCGATCAACGGGCCCGTTGCGGTCCGCGCGGCGGCGCGGAGCCGTTCGGCGCCTTTCGCATAAGCGTCATCGCTGATCAGCTGCAACAGGGTGTGCGCCTCGCGGCGTAGTCCGGTGGCGGCCTCCTGCAGGCAGGGTGCGGAGATCTGCGCGACCGGCTCGAGTCCGACGGTGGTGAAGCCCGCGGTGGCGAACGCGGCCTCGATGGTGGCCACGGTCGGGTAGTTGTCGTTCAGCGCGGTGATGGCTTCGGGCCAGAAGCGGCACAGGGTGATGCCCTCGTGGCGGCCAGGGAACGCGGAACGGATCAGGACCGGGGTGCCGGGTTTCAGGACGCGGCGGATTTCACGGGCTGCGGCGGGCAGGTCGGGGATGTGGTGGACGACGGTGGAGAGCCAGACCGCGTCGATGCTCGCGTCGTCGGCCGGGATGTCGGCGGCGTCGCCGGCGAGAACCGACGGGACGACGGCGCGCTCACGCATTGCGGCGGACGGTTCGACGGCGAGCACGTCGGTGGCGGGCCACCACGCACGGAAAGCCTGTGACCAGCTTCCGGTGTCGCAGCCGAGGTCGAGCAGGCGCATGCCCGGCTGCGGATCCAGGTACCGGGTGATCGCTTCACGCCACGCGCCGAGCGCGTCGTCGCCCAGATGACGGGTCGCCTCGAAGGCAGCGGCGTCGGCCTTGTCGTACGCGATGAGCGCCATGCCCCGAGCCAACCCGGCGGCGAGGCGGCCAGGCAAGAGCGAAGTGGATCGCTTCACATCACAGCCTGGCTCATCTGCCAGAGCAACCACGGCCGCGGCCCCGACGGCACGCCGGTCGTCTCTGCCGACGCTGTCGACGACATGCAGCACCCATCCGCCGACGACTACGGGCTGGGCTGGGCTGGCAGAGCGACACCACCGGATCCGGCGCACCGCTGATCGAACACGACGGCGACATGATGACGTTCACCGCCTACCAGGCCATCCTGCCCGGCAGTGGGTACGGCATCGCGGTGATGGCCAACACCGGGACTCTGCACCGCGACGCCCAGGCCATCGGGGCGCGTCCCGTCGCGCCCCAACACGTCCCTGGTCTGGATTGACATCACCATCCTGGCCCTTGACCGTGTGGTGAGCTTCCTTTACCGCGGCCGTGACATCTCCTGGCTTCAGACCGCCTACCTCTACCCCACCTTCACGCTGCTGCTCGCGGCGGCGTCAGCCGCTGGCATCGCGGTCGTCGTCAGCCGGCTGACGATGCTCGTTCGCACTCCGCGGCGGTAGTTCCCCACCCACAGCAGGTCGATCAGGTCCGTCCACAGCGGGCCGACAAAGGTAAAGGCAAGGAGATTATCCACTCCTTGCCACTCTCAATATATAGCGCACTGGGGGCCTTGCGGCAAGACCCGGGTCGTGCCGCAGAATCTCCAGCCGAAGCCAGAACCTGCGGAAATCAGGTATTCGCGAAATACGTTCCCTCTGGTTGACGTCTGGGTTCTCGCGGGACGTCGAACCGCTGGTGGGACTCGCGGTGCGGGCACTCGGCGCGGAGGTGCTGGTGCCCACGCCACCGGACTGCGCGGGGCGACTGGCCGAAATGCAGGCTTGTTCATTGGGGGGTTTCCATGATTGACGTCATCATTGCTGGCGGCGGACCGACCGGCTTGATGCTGGCCAGCGAGTTGCGGCTGCACGGCGTGCACGCGCTCGTGCTGGAAAAGGAGACGGAGCCGGCCAGGTATGTCCGCGCGCTCGGCCTGCACGCGCGCAGCATCGAGGTGATGGACCAACGCGGTCTGCTGGAGCGGTTCCTCGCGCTCGGCCAGCAGTACCCGGTCGGTGGTTTCTTCGCCGGCATCCCCAAGCCGTCGCCGGGCCGGCTGGACACCGCGCATCCGTACGTCCTCGGCATCCCGCAGACCATCACCGATCGCCTGCTGGCCGAGCACGCCATCGAGGTCGGCGTCGAGATCCGGCGTGGCTGTGAACTGGTCGGGCTGAGCCAGGACGACCACGGGGTGACCGTCGAGCTGGCCGACGGCACGCAGTTGCGCTCGCGCTACCTCGTCGGCTGCGACGGCGGCCGGAGCACGGTGCGCAAGCTGCTCGGCGTCGGCTTCCCCGGTGAGCCCACCAGGGTCGACACGCTGCTGGGCGAGATGGAGGTAGCCGTGCCGCCGGAGACGCTGGCCGCCGTGGTGGCCGAGGTCCGCAAGACGCAACTGCGGTTCGGCGCCGGGCCCCTCGCGGACGGGGCGTACCGCGTCGTCGTGCCCGCCGAGGGGGTGGCCGAGGACCGTACGGTCCCACCGACCCTTGAGGAGTTCAAGCAACAGCTGCGGGTCCACGCCGGCACCGACTTCGGCGTGCACTCACCGCGCTGGCTCTCCCGCTTCGGCGACGCCACCCGGCTGGCCGAGCGCTACCGGGTCGGCCGGGTGCTGCTGGCCGGCGACGCGGCGCACGTCCACCCGCCGTTGGGCGGGCAGGGGCTCAACCTCGGCATCCAGGACGCGTTCAACCTGGGCTGGAAACTGGCCGCCGCGGTCAACGGCTGGGCACCGGAGGGGCTGCTGGACAGCTACCACACCGAACGGCGCCCGGTGGCCGCCGACGTGCTGGACAACACCCGTGCGCAGATGGAACTGCTGTCCACCGAGCCGGGTCCCCGGGCAGTGCGCCGGCTGGTGGCGGAACTGTTGGACTTCGACGACGTGAACCGGTACCTGACCGAGAAGATCACCGCGATCGGGGTCCGCTACGACTTCGGCGAGGGGCATGAGCTGCTCGGCCGGCGGCTGCGGGACGTGGGGCTGAAGCGGGGGCGCCTCTACGAGCTGATGCACGGCGGCCGAGGGCTGCTGCTCGACCAGACCGGCCGGCTCTCGGTGGCGGGTTGGGCGGATCGGGTCGACCACGTCGTCGACGTCAGCGAGGAACTGGAGTTGCCCGCCGTGCTGCTGCGGCCGGACGGCCACGTGGCGTGGGTCGGTGAAGACCAGCAGGATCTGCTCAGCCACCTGCCCAAGTGGTTCGGCGCTGCCGTCAGCTGAGCGCGCAACTGTGGCTCGAAAAGGGGCGGGCCACGTCGCCGACGACCCTGCTGCACACCCGCGACGTCGGGGGCGGCGGCGCGATGGCCCCGCCGCCCCCGGGTCGGTGTCAGCGTGGTGACGGCAGGCCGGTGTCCACCGCCGACATCAGGGTGCCGGCGGTGGTGTCGCCGGACATCTCCCAGATCATGCCGCCGAGCAGGTTCTGCTGCTTGGCCCAGGTGGTCTTCTGGCCGATCGACCACGGGTCGTCGAAGGTCCACCACTGCCCGCCGTTGCCGGTGAAGCAGGACGACGAGACCGACTGGGTGTCGTGGTGCACGGTGCAGCCGGGCACCATCGCGAGCAGGTTGGCGTACCCGCGGGTGCCTGCCTCCTCGGCGAACTGGCCGGGTGCCGCCCCGGTGGCGGTCTGCCACTCCCCGTTGGCCGAGCCGCCGGCGGCGACCCCCTGCCAGCCTCGGCCGTAGAAGGCGAAGCCGACGGTGAGCTGGCGCGGGTTGACCCCGGCGGCGGTGTACGTGCGCACGGCGCGTTCGACGCTGAACTCGAACGGGTACGGGTCCTGCGCGTCGCGGTACAGGTTGCCCTGGTGTCCGGTGCGGTTCGGCTCCCACGAGTTGTCGCTGCCGGCGCCGTGGAAGTCGTACCCCTGCACGTTGGCGAAGTCGAGGTAGTCGAAGACGCTCGGCGTGCCGTCGGTGCGGCTGATGTCCCACCCCGCGTCGATCTTCGCCGGATCGGCCGGGGTGAACGCGGTCAGCAGGTACCGCTTGCCGGTGGTGGCGCTGAGTCCGTCCATCTGTCGGCGGAACTCGGCGAGCAGCGCCGTGTTGTTGGCCTTGTCCTGCGGCCCCCAGTGGTTGCCGGGGTGCCCTTCGGCGCCGGGCCACTCCCAGTCGAGGTCGATGCCGTCGAAGATGCCGGCCGCGGTGCCCGGCCCGCCGGAGTTGCCGGCTACCGGCAGGTTGCCCCGCAGGTAGATGTCCAGGCACGAGCGGACCAGCTTCTCCCGGCTCGCGGGGGTCGCCGCGGCGTCGGAGAAGAACTTGGAGTACGTCCATCCGCCGAGCGAGATCATGATCTTCAGGTGCGGGTGCTTGGCCTTGAGCTTCTTGAGCTGGTTGAAGTTGCCGCGCAGCTTTTCCCAGCCGGTGTCGGCCACGCCGTCCACCGACTGCGCCGCGCTGAACGGTCGGCCGTAGTCGGCGTCGGCGTCGCCCGCGCCGGTGCCCTGGTCGGGGTCCTGCGGGTTCTGGGTGGTGCCCCGGGTGACGCCTTGCAGGCAGGTCAGGTTCACCGGGTCGAGGTTGGCGAAGGAGTAGTTGATGTGGGTCAGCTTCGCTGCGGCGCCGGACGTGTCGAGGTTCTTCACGAAGTACTGCCGGCCGTAGATTCCCCATTGGACGAAGTAGCCGACCTTGGCGTACCGGCCGGCGCCCATCACGTCGTCGGTGGTGACGGTCACCGGCGCGCTGGCGGGCGAGACGTTGTCGTAGGTGTCGCGGGCGCGGACGGTGAAGGTGTACGCGGTCAGTGCGGTGAGTCCGCCGACGGTGATGCTGGTGCCCGTGCCGTTGACCGTGGCGGCGAGCTGGGTGCCGCGGTAGACGTCGTACCCGGCGATGCCGCTGGCGTCGTAGACGGCGTTCCACGCGAGCGTGACGCTGTTGGCGGTCACGGCGGTGCTGCGCAGGCCGCCGGGTGCCGGCGGGGCGGCGGTGTCGTCGGCCGGGTTGAGTGTGGTGGCCGACACGGCGGCGCTCGCCGGCGAGGTGTTGCCGCGGGTGTCCTTGGCCACGACGGCGAAGGTGTACGGGGTGTTCGGCGTCAGCCCGCCGACGGTCGCCGCGGTGCCGGTGACCGACGCGACGACGGTCCCGCCGCGCAGCACGTCGTACCCCGCGATCGGGAAGTCGGTGGCGGTGGCGGCGGTCCAGGTCAGCGACATGGTCTTGGTGGTCCGCCCGCTGACCGCGAGGCCGGTCGGCGTGCCCGGTGCCCGGTCGGGGCTGCCGTCGCACTTGTTCCCGTTGACCCGGCAGTTCGTCGGCGTGGCGGGCGTTCCCGTCGCGATGAACCAGAAGCTGTACGGCTCGGTGCTGCCACCGGCCGCGACGGTGCCGTTGTAGTGCGCGTTGACGACCGTGACGTGGTCGCCGACCCGGGTGACGGTGCCGTGGTAGGCGTTGCCCATGGTCACTGCGGCCGGCAGGTCGAACTCGAGGGTCCACCCGGAGACCGCGGTCGTCGTCGGGTTGCTGATGACGTACTTGTCCATCCGCCACGATCCGTTGTCGGACGAGGAGAAGGTGGCGGTGAGACCGGCGGCAGCATAGGCCGCACTCGATGGCGCGACGATGGCGCCGACCACGGCCAGCAGGACCGTGACGGCCAGCGGCAGGCGGGTGGATCTTCGCGGACCGGTTCGACCGCCCATGGCATCCTCCTTTTAGGAAACTTTCCTAAAAGTTAAATCGGCAGCGATCGATAAGTCAAGGTAGTCACCGCGGAGCGGGCATCGCCCTCTGGGTCGTAGGCCCGAGGGAGGTGATCGATGGGCACCGCCGGCGTCAGTGCCGGCGGCGCCAGGGCCGCACCCAGCTCCGGCGGCTTCGCCGTGGCTGGGGTGCGGGGTCGGTCTCCGCCTGGGGCCGGTCCCGGGCGGCGCGCCACTGCCGGATCACCTCGTCGGCGTTGGCGGGCCGGACGACGATCTGCGGACCGGTCGGGTTGCGCAGCCAGGCGAGGACCTGTGCGTTGAGGTCGCCCACGTACGCCCGCACGGCCTGCTCGGTGGGCAGGTCCCGCACCTCGTCGGGGATCCGCTCGATCCGGCGGCGCAGTTGCAGCGGGGTGGGCAGCAGCAGGTCGGCGGGCAGCGCCTCGCGCTCCAGGAAGCTCTTGATCCACCACGACTCGTCGTAGGGGGTGTTTCGTCCCGTCAGCGGCTTGCCCATGCCGGGCAGGTTGTCGAACTCCCCGCGCTCCTGGGCGGTGCGGATCTGCGCCTCGGCCGCCGCTTCCCACCTGTCGGTCACCGTCGCCACCTCCCGCACCCACCGTAACCTCTGCCGTCTGGGGCAGCGTCGCGTCGCCGCAGGGCATTCCCGCCCGTCAGGCCTGGGCGCGGCGTGGGGCCGGCGGCGCCCCGCGGACGTGCCGGTGCCCGTCGCGGGGAAACGGCGCGCGGGCCGGCACGACCTCCTGCAACAGGTAGCCGCTCTTCTCCGCCACCCGGCACGAGGCCAGGTTGTCGACCTGGTGCAGCAGTTCCAGCCGGGCCAGCCCGGTCGCGGCGAACCGGGTGAACGCCCAGCCGGTGACCGCCTCCACGGCCCGGGGCGCGACGCCGCGCCCGCGCGCCCAGGCGGCCGTCCAGTAGCCCACCTCGGCCTGTTCGCGGCCGGGCAGGACCTCCTTGAGCACCACCGTGGCGACGAGCCGGTCCGCGGCGGCGGGTCGCGGCTCCAGTACCGCGAAGCTGAACCGGCTGCCGGCGGCCCAGCCCTGCCGGCTGCGGGTCACCCACCGCCGGGCGCCGTTGACGTCGTCGATGGGGCGGCGCACCCAGCGGCGCAGCTCCGGGTCGCGGTAGACCTCGATCAGCTCGGCGATGTCCGCGTCGCACCACGGGCGGAGCAGCAGCTCGGGGCGGTGGGCGGTCGCGGGAGCCCGCAGCAGGACCGACATCCCCGTAGTGTCGCCCATCGCATGGGTCGGGTGCTGCCCCCGTCGGGCCGCCCACGGTGTTGCTGGCGCGCGGGCCCGACGGCGTCGTCGAGCCGGCCTGCGCCCGACCCGGATCGCCGCGCCGGTCAGCCGGTGGTGTCGCGGTGGCGGCGGACGAGGCCCTCTGCCAGCGGCGCGCCGTCGAGGTCACCGGCGGCGACCCGGCCGGCGACGGTGCGCCGCACGAGGCGGTCGGCGAGCGCGGGCGCGTGCCGGGCCAGGGCCAGCTCGAGGCGTCCCCGGGCGGTGGTGGAAACGTCGCGGGGGGCACGGCGGGCGGTGGCGGCGCGCAGGATCGCGGCGACGACGCCCTCGACGGGTTCCCGCCGGGACACCCCGTCGAGGGACAGTCCGGCGCGGACGGTGCTGTCGTGGATGGGAGAGGCGACCATGCTGGGGTAGACGACGCTGACCCCGACGTGGGTGCCGACCTCCAGCCGCAGCGCGTCGGCGTACGCGACGAGGGCGCGCTTGCTGACCCCGTACGCGGCCGCGAGGGGTAGCGGCAGGACCGCCATCCGGCTGGCCACGAAGATCACCCGGCCGCGGGCGTCGACGAGGGCGGGCAGGGCGGCTGCGGTGGTCCGCCACGCGGCGAGCAGATTCACCTCGATCTGCTGGCGCACGGTGTCGTCGGGAGCCAGTTCGGCGGGGGCGGGGCCGCCGACGCCGGCGTTGTTGACCAACAGGTCGAGGCCGCCGAGCCGGGCGACGGCGGCGCGCACGGCCGCGGTCGTGGCGTCCGGGTCGGTCAGGTCGACGCCGAGCACCGGCACTCCGGCGGTGGTGCCGGGGTACAGGTCGAGGCCGATGACACGGGCATCGGCGGCGGCCAGGGCCGCGCACAGCTCACGTCCGAAGGTGCCCCGGGCGCCGGTGATGACGACCCGGCGGCCGGTCAGGGCGCTCATCGCGTCGTCCGGGCCCGGCGGACGCCGGCGGCCAGTTCCCGGCGCAGGTCGGCCAGGTACACGTCGAAGTCGACCCGCATCGCCGGTCGGCGCTGCCCCCACCGGGCGGTGGCGGCGCGCAGTTCGGCGCGGCAGGCGGCCCGCCGCCGGTCCGCGTCGGGCAGGGCGTACCGGCCGGCCAGGTGCGCGGCGACGAGCCGGGCCTGCGCCTCGACCAGGGGGAACGCGGCTCCGGTGGACTGCATGAGCCCGACGAATGCCAGGCCGGGGGCGTCGAGGTGGAACACGTGCCGGTACAGCGGGAGGGTGTCGGGGCCGGCGCCGAGCAGCGCCGGGTCGAGGAAGTCCACGGCGACGCGGTAGCCGGTGCACCACACGACGAGGTCGACCTCGTCGACGCGGCCGTCGGTGAACTCGACCCGGTCGCCGTGGAAGGCGGCGATGCCGGGGCGGACCTCGACGGCGCCGTGGGTGAGCCGGGACAGCAGGGTGTCGGAGAGGGTGGGGTGGTCCTGCAGGAAGCCGTGGGTGGGGGCGGGCAGGCCGTAACGGGGCGGTGGGCCGACGGTGGCGGCGAGCATGCCCTGGCTGATCCGCTGGCGCAGCCGCCAGGGCAGCCGGCGCGCGAGCGCCCCGTTGAGGGTGTCCGCCGGGCGGCCGAGCAGGTACTTGGGCACCACCCACACCCCCCGGCGCAGGGACAGCAGGGTGCGTTGGGCGGCGTGGGAGGCGTCCACGGCGATGTCCATCGCGGAGTTGCCGCCGCCGACGACCAGGACCCGTCTGCCGGTGAGCTGCTCGGGGCCCCGGTAGTCGTGGCTGTGCAGCTGTTCGGCGGCGCAGTCGCCCGGGTAGCCGGGCTCGGGTGGGCGGGGCACCCGGTTGTGGCCGTTGGCGACGACGACCGCCTCCACGTCGACCTCGACGGGGCCGTCCGGGCCGGTGGCCCGTACCGTCCAGCGGCCGTCGGCGCCGGGGGCGACGTGGGTGACGGTGTGCCGCAGCGCGACGGCGTCGAGCAGCCCGAAGCGTCGCGCGTAGTCGTGCAGGTAGCCGGCGACCCGGGTGTGGTCGGGGTAGTCGGGCCAGTGCGCCGGCATGGGGTGGTCGGCGAACTGGGTGCGGGTCCTGCTGGTGTTCAGGTGCAGGGTGCGGTAGGCGGGCGAGTCGGGGGCCCCGTACACCCACAGGCCGCCGACGGTGTCGGCGGCCTCGTAGGCCACGGCGGTGATGCCGACGTCGGCGAGGGCCTTGAGGGTGGCCAGGCCGGCGGCGCCGGCGCCGACGACCGCGACCCGTGGCGGTGCCCCCATGCGGTCCCCCTCGACAGTTAATCCAACGCCTGCCGGATAATGCGCGGGGCGGGGCCCGGTCGTCAAGCCGGCGGGCCGTACAGGGCGTCGAGCAGGCGGCGCAGAAACGCCCGGAACTCCCGCCGCTCCCGTGCCGGTGACCCCCCGGGGGTGGCCAGCGCCACGACGTGCGCGTGCACCGCCCACACCAGGCTGCGCACCGTGACGTGCGGGGTCGGCTCGACCAGTGCCCCGCCGGCCGCGGCAGCGGCCAGCAACTCCTCCACCAGGTCGTACAGGGGCGTGGCGTAGCGCTGGTCCAGCTCGGCGTGCCGGTCCGGCTCCAGCCAGCGGCGCAGCCACAGCGCCGTGGTCTCCGGCCGGTCCTCCAGGAAGTCGACGAACACGTCGAGCAGGTCGTGCAGGGCGCGCCGGGCCTGCTGCGGCCCGGCGTCGAGGGCTTCGCGGGCGCGCGCCGCCCCGGCCTCCAGCACCGCCCGCTCGGCGGCGAACACCCGGGCGAAGCAGGCGTCGTAGAGCTGCGCCTTCGTACCCGTGTGGTGGGAGACCGTGGCCACGTCGACGCCGGCGGCCGCGGCGACCTCCCGCAGCCCGACGGCGTCGACGCCGCGGGCGGCGAACAGTGCGGTGGCGGCGGTCAGCACCACCTCGCGGGTGTCGCGGGTGTCGGAACGCCGGGGCCGACCCGGTCGCCGTCGGGGCATGGTCACGGCCGCCATTGTCCCCCTACAATCCAGCAACCGTTGGATTGGGGGCGGCGTGCCGCCGGAGGGACGCAGACCAATGACCGGGCTCGACACCCGCGACCGCGCACGGGGCACCCGCCTGCCGCGCGGGCCGCTGCTCGGCTTCGCCACCGGCTCGCTCGGCATGGGCGTCTGGGTCACCGTACCCGGGTTGCTGCTGCTGTACTTCCTCACCGACGTCCTCGCCGTGGCGCCGTGGCTGGCCGGCCTGACGCTGCTGGCGCCGAAGGTCGCCGACGTGCTGCTGCACCCGTGGGTGGGGCACCGCTGCGACGTGCAGCAGGCCCGCCGCGGCCACCGGCGACCCCTGCTGCTGGTCGGCTGCCTGCTGCCGGTGGCGTTCGCCGCGCTGTTCGCCGTCCCCGGCGGGCTCACCGGTGCGCCGGCGGCGGGCTGGGTGGCGGTGTGCTTCGTCGCCGGGAACCTGCTCTTCGCCGCCTACCAGGTGCCCTACCTGGCCACCCCGGCCGACCTGCGGATCGGCTACCACGAGCGGACCCGGCTGATGGCGTTCCGGATGGTGGTGCTCACCGCCGGGATCCTGGTCGCCGGCCTGCTGGCGCCGCTGCTGACCGGCGGGGACACGGCGACGCGGGCCGGCTACCAGCGGATGGGACTGCTGCTGGGCGTGGGCACCCTCGCGGCGATGCTGGTCGGTATGGCGGGCATCGGCCGGCTGCGCCGGGCCGCCGGGACGTCAGGCGACGGCCACGCCCCGGGCGGGTGGCGGGCCCTGGTCGCGGCACTGCGCGACAGGCAGTTCCGCCGGCTGGTCGCCGCGTACCTGGCGATGTCGACCACCACGCACCTGGTGCTCGCCGGGGTGCCCTACTACGCCGAGTACGAGCTGGGCCGTCCCGCGCTGACCACCGTGCTGGTCGCGGCGTTCGTCGCCCCGGCGCTGCTGGTCACCCCCGGCTGGCTGGCGGTGGCCCGGCGGGTCGGCAAACAGCGGGCGCTGCTGGCCGCGCAGGGCGCGTTCGCCGCCGGATCGCTGGTGCTCGCCGTGGGTCGACCGGCGGGCCTGCCGGTGCTGGTCGCGGCGGTGGCGGTGCTCGGGGTGTCGTTCGCCGGGATGCAGCTGCTGCCGTTCGCGATGGTGCCCGACGTCATCCGCGCCGCGGGCGCCACCGGCGCGGGCACCTACACCGGGGTGTGGACGGCCACCGAGGCCACCGGCGCGGCGTTGGGCCCCTACGCGTACGCGCTGTGCCTGGCCGCCGGCGGGTTCGTCGCCTCGGCCGGCGGCGAGCCGGTCACCCAGCCCGGCGCGGCGCTGACCGCGATCCGCTACGGATTCGGGTTGCTGCCGGCCGCGCTGATGCTCGCCGCGGTGCTGGCGCAGCGCCGCTACACCATCGACGGCGCGGCCCGCGCCGCCGGCTGACCCGCCCACCCGGCCCCCACGGCCGGGCGGGCGGCGTGGCTAGACTTCCGCCTCGATGGACGCCCAGCCCTCCCCCACCGAGACCCGCCCCTGCGCGCACTGCGCCCGGGACGTGCCACAGCGCGCCGGCGCGGGCCGGCCGTTCCGCTACTGCCGGGACAACGACGGCGCCTGCCAGCGGGCCTCACGCAACAACCGGATGCGGCACCGCAACGCCCCGGGCCTGCCCGGGCAGGTCGCCCGCACCTGGGAGGCCGTGGACCGGCTCGACCAGGTGGTGGAGACCCTCACCGAGGCGCTGCACGCCGAGCTGTCCCCGGCGGGGGTGGAGCGGCAGCTGGCGCAACTACGCGCCGAGACCGCCGCCGAGCTGGCCCAGGCACACACCGAACGCGACGAGGCGCGCCGCGACGCCGAGGACGCGGCGGCGGGCGCCGCCCGGGCCCGTCAGGAGGCCCGCACGGCCGCAGCCGAAACCGACGCCGCCCGCGAACGGACCGAACGGGCCGAGGCCGACGCGGCCCGGGGCCGGGAGCGGGCCGACGCCGCCGAGGTGGCCCGGGACTCCGCGCGCCGCGACAACGGGGCGGCGCAGGCGCTACGGGTACAGGCCGAACGGGACCGCGACGCCGCCCGGCACGAGCTGCGTACGGTGACCGGCGAACGTGACGACGAACGACGGCGGGCCGCCGACCTGACCGCCGAGCGGGACACCGCCGCCGCCGACGCGCGGCGCGCTGCCGACGCGGCGGACGAGGCACGGCGGCGGGCCGGGCAGGCCGACGCCGACGCCGAGCGGACCCGCGCCGACGCGCGGCGCTCCGCGGAGGCAGCCGAGGCGGCGCGGGTCGAGGCCACCCGGGCCCGTGAGGAGACCGACCGGCTGCGCGCCGACGCCGGCGAGGCGCGCCGCGCCGCCGAGCAGGCGCACGCCGCGGCGACGGCGTCCCGACAGGAAGCCGCGGCGCTGTCGGCGCGGCTGGCCGAGGCCGACGCGGCCCGCGACGCCGTCGCCGGCCAGTTGGCCGCGGCC
Organism: Micromonospora sp. CA-111912; assembly: GCF_050948415.1. Lineage (NCBI taxonomy): Bacteria > Bacillati > Actinomycetota > Actinomycetes > Micromonosporales > Micromonosporaceae > Micromonospora > Micromonospora sp. CA-111912. Next base: position 3,539,482 of record NZ_CP192007.1, on the reverse strand, counting down.
CGGGAGGCGACGGCTGCCGTGCAGGGTCGCCTCGGTGAGCTGGAGGCCCGCCTCGGCGCGGCCGAGGCCGACCGGGACGCCGCGCAGCGGCGCTCGGCGCAGCTCGTCGACCAGGTCAGCGACCTGGCCGCCGCACTGGCCCGGCTCGGTGCCGCACCACGCTGACGTGTCCCTGACCTTTCAGTGGATGCCGACCATCAGCCGGCGGATGTGCCGGGAGAACATCACCGCGCCGAGGCCCAGCAGCACCGACGCCACGCCGAAGACGAGGAAGTACGTCGGCTCCGGCCACGCCTCGGCGAGCCGGGCCACCTGACCGCCGATGGCGTCACCGACGGCGGTGGCCAGGAACCACAGGCCCATCATCTGGCTGGCGTACTTCACCGGGGCGAGTTTCGAGGTGGCCGACAGGCCCACCGGGCTCAGCGACAACTCCCCGGCGACCTGGATGGCGAAGACCGCCACCAGCCACCACGGGGAGACCAGGTCACCGCCGACGGCGGCCTGCGCGGCGGCGGCCATCAACACGAAGGACAGGCCGTTGAGCACCAGGCCGACGGCGAACTTCACCGGGGTGGAGACCCGGTGGCCCAGCCGCAGCCACAGCCACGCGAACAGGGGCGCCCCGATGATGATCAGGATCGGGTTGACCGACTGGAGCCAGGACGCGGGGAAGGTGAACCCCAACACGTCCCGGTCGGTGCGGTCGGCGGCGAAGATGTTCAGCACCGACCCGGCCTGGTCGTAGATGAGCCAGAACGAGGCGGCGAACACGAACAGCCACACGTACGCCTTCATCCGGCTGCGTTCGGTGCCGCTCAGTTCCCGGTCGGTGAGGATCCGCGTGAAGTATCCGACGGTGACCAGCACGGTGGCGGCGGTGAGCAGGTTGACCATGGTGTCGACGGTGAACAGCCCGGCGACGGCCAGGGCGGCCAGAACCACCGCCAACGCGCCGGCGACCACCCCGACGCGGGTCAGCGCGCGGCGGCGGTCGGCGCCGAGCAGCGGGTCGGCGGGGCGGGCGCCGGCGTCGCCGAGGTGCCGCCCGCCGATCACGTACTGGATCACCCCGAAGGTCATGCCGACGGCGGCGACGGCGAACCCCAGGTGCCAGTTGATCCGCTCGCCGAGGAAACCGGTGATCAGCGGGGCGACGAAGCCACCCAAGTTGATGCCCATGTAGAACAGGGAGAACCCGGCGTCACGGCGCGGGGAGTCCCGGTCGTACAGGTCGCCGACCATGGTGGAGATGTTGGGTTTGAGCAGCCCGGTGCCGACGACGATCAGCGCCATGCCGGCGAAGACGCTCCAGCCCACCGGGATCGCCATCACGTAGTGGCCGCAGGCGATGGTCACACCGCCCCACAGCACGCTGCGGCGGGCGCCGAGGAGCCGGTCGGCGACCCACCCGCCGGGCAGCGCCATCAGGTACACCATCGCGTTGTACGCGCCGTACACGGCGGTGGCGGTGGACTGGCGCAGACCGCCGCCGTCGTCGGCGACCGCGGCGGTCAAATACAGCACCAGGATCGCCCGCATGCCGTAGAAGCTGAACCGCTCCCACATCTCGGTGAGGAACAGGGTGGCCAGGGCGCGGGGGTGGCCGAAGAAGGTCCGGCCGGTGGGCGGCCGGTGGTCGACCGGCGCGTCACTCGACATCGACACCTCCGCACGGCTGGGGTTCGGTAACATCCCCGTAAACCGCCGAAACACTCCCACCGACTCGACCCGGCCGGGGCGACCCCGCCGGGTGCATGTCCTGTCCGGCTACCCTTGCGGGGCGACGGCCGTGCCGCGCCCCACCGGGTGGGCGGGTTCCGGCCCGCCAGGGCGGGGAATGGCCCGGCCGGCACGGACCGTTACACGAGAAGACCAGCACCACGAGCGAGGGGAAGTCGATCATGGGCGAGCGTATGCTGCGCGGAAGCCGTCTGGGCGCGGTCAGCTACGAATCCGACCGCAACACGGAGCTCGCGCCGCGTCAGACCCGCGAGTACCTCTGCGCCAAGGGCCACCAGTTCGAGGTGCCGTTCGCCGTCGACGCTGAGGTCCCCACCACCTGGGAATGCAAGTTCGACGGCAGCGTCGCCCGGCTGGTCGACGGCAACGAGCCGGAGCAGAAGAAGGCCAAGCCGCCGCGCACCCACTGGGACATGCTGCTGGAGCGCCGCTCCATCGCCGAACTGGAGGACATCCTCGCCGAACGGCTGCAGGAGGTCCGCACCCGCCGCGGCCGCGCCTGAACACCGGCCCCGAACAGCGCAGCGCAAACGCCCCCGGAGATCACTCTCCGGGGGCGTTTGCGCATGTCCCGCCCAAGCCCGACGCTTCCCGCGCGTCAACCATCAACGGCCGGGTTCGACGATCTCCCCCTCGATGGCCCGGCCACCGTCGACCACCGTCGGCTCGACCGGCGCCTCGTCGGACGGGGTGGGCTGCGCCGCACCACGGCGCACCCGCACCACCCGCGGCCCGAACAGGTCACCGGCGACCATCGACGACACCCGCCGCTCCGCGGCCCGCCGCACCCCCGCCCGGGTGAGCCGCCGCACCGGCGGCACCAGCAGCAACGCCCCCACCACACCACTGACCAGGCCCGGCACCGCCAGCAGCAACGCCCCCAACAACCCCACCAGCCCGTCGGTGACCTGCGGGCCGGGCGGCTGACCCGCCTGCGCCGCCGCCCGGAAACCCCGCCACGCCCGCATACCCTCACGCCGCAGCAGCACCAGCCCCAGCAGCGACGCCGCGAACACCAACAGCACCGCCGACCCGAACCCGACCAGCCGGCCGACCCCGACGAACACCGCCAGCTCCAGCAGCACCGCCAGCAGCGCCGCCACCGGCGCGAATTTCAGTCCTCGGCGCATCTCACCCCATCGGCCGTTCCGACATCCCGCCGTTCAAGCATGACACGCCGCCGGTCACGGCCACCGCGCCTGACCACCACGGGCACCGTGCACCACACGCCGCCACGCCGCCCGCCGGTCCTGCACCGCCCACACGCTGATCCGCCACAACGCCTCCGCGACGATCACCGGGCTCATCTTGCTCGCCCCCCGCTCCCGCTCGGCGAACGTGATCGGCACCTCCACGATCCGCGCCCCCGCCCGATGCGCCAGCCGCGACAACTCCACCTGGAACGAGTAGCCCTGCGAACACACCGACCCCAGGTCCACCGCGTCCAACGCCGCCAACCGGTACACCCGGTACCCGCCGGTCGCGTCAGCCACCGGCATCCCCAACGCCACCCGCGCATACAGGTTCCCGCACCGCGACAGCAGCAGCCGCCGCAGCGGCCAGTCCACCACCTTCGCGCCCCGGCACCAGCGGGAACCGATCACCACGTCGGCGTCCCCGGCGGCAGCCAGCAACCGCGGCAGGTCCTCCGGGGCGTGGGAACCGTCGGCGTCCATCTCCACCACCGCGTCGTAGCCGCGCTCCCGGGCCCACCCGAACCCCGCCAGGTAGGCGGCACCGAGGCCCTGCTTACCCGGCCGGTGCAACACCCGCACCCGGGCGTCGGTGGCGGCGAGCGCGTCGGCGATCGCCCCCGTACCGTCGGGGCTGTTGTCGTCGGCGATCAGCACGTCCACGTCCGGAGCGGCGGCGCGGACCCGCGCCACGATCGGCGACACGTTGTCCGCCTCGTTGTAGGTGGGGATGACCACCAACACCCGCCCCAACCCCGGCCGCCGCACCTGCGGCCGCACACCCACCGCTCCGCTCACCGTTCCTCCGCCCCCGCCGACACGACGCCGACGTGTCCCTACCGGGCGACGGCCGACCGTCGGCGCCGCCACACCGCCCCGGCCAGGGCGGCCACCGCCACGGCGGTCAGCGCCGCCTCCGGCCACACCCCGACCCGGGTGGCCAGGGTGCGCCCGTCACCAAGGCGCAACTGACGCAGCACCACGGCGCGGGTGTTGAACCCGGTGGCGTCGGATACCCGCCCATCCGGGGCCACGAACCCGGACACCCCGACCGTGGAGGCCATCAACGACGCGCGGCCGTGCTCCACCGCCCGTAGCCGCACCATCGCCAACTGCTGACGGGCCTCGGCGACGTCGAACGTGGCGTTGTTGGTCTGCACCACCAGCAGCTGCGCCCCACCGGTGACGGTGTCACGGACCAACCCGTCGTAGGCCACCTCGAAGCAGATCACGTCACCCAGGACCGCCGGGCCGGCATCGACCACCCCGGCGCGGTCACCGGGCACCATGTCGCTGCGGACCCGGTCGACCTCCTTGCTCACCATCCGCGCCACATCCCGCAGCGGCACGTACTCGGCGAACGGCACCGGATGCCGCTTCGTGTACATCTGCTCCAGGTCCGGGCCGCTACCGGGCCGCCACAGGATCCCCGCGTTGCGGCTCTGCCCCTCACCGGGACCCACCAGCACCGCCCCCACCAGGATCGGCGCCCGCACCGCGTCGGCCGCCACACTGATCCGCTGCCCCGCCGCCGAGCTGCGCAGCGGGTCGATGTCGCTGGCGTTCTCCGGCCACACCACCAGGTCCGGCTGCGGCCGCTGCCCCGCCGCGACCTGCGCCGCCAGGTCGAGGGTGGCCTGCACGTGGTTGTTCAACACCGCCTGCCGCTGCGCGTTGAAGTCCAGGCCCAGCCGGGGCACATTGCCCTGCACCACCGCCACGGTGACCGTGCCGCCGCCCCCGGCGACCCCAACCGGCACCAACAGCCCCACCGCGAGCACCCCGGCCGCACCCACCACCAGCGACCCCGCCGTCCACCGTGACCGCGCCGCGCCGCCCCGCCAGGGCCGCCACACCGCCGCCACCAGCAGACCACCGGCCACGGCGACGGCGAACGTCACCAACGGCGCCCCGCCCACCGCCGCCAACCGCAGCGCCGGGGACTCGTCCTGGCTGAACGCCAACCGGCCCCACGGGAACCCCCCGAACGGGGCCCGCGACCGCAGCGCCTCCTGCCCCACCCACAGCACCCCGGTCAGCGCCGGCCACGACCACCGCCACCGGTCCACCAACGGCGACGCGTACGCCGCGGCCCCACCCAGCAACGCCACATACCCGGCCTGCAACAACGACAACAACAGCCACGGCAGGTAACCCGTGTGCAGGTTCGTCCACGACAGCAACGGGCCGAACAACGCCACGCCCGCCACGAAACCCAACCCCACACCGGCGCGCACCCGACGCCGGTGCACCGCCGCGCCCAGCAACGCCACCCCCACCGGCGCGGCCGGCCACCACCCGTACGGGGGGAACGCCACCAGCATCGCCAACCCGGCGACCACCGCCAACGGCACCGCCACCCGCAACGGCAACGGCCCCCCCGGACCGGCCCGCACCCCGGCCGTGGGACCCGACGGGTTCTGCGCGACGACCGTCACCGGCACCTCACCTGCGATCACACCGCCGAAGGCTACCCGTCCCAGCGCCGCTCCCGGCGCGGCACCGCCCACCCGGGGCGGAAACGAAAATCGGGGCGCGGCTACTGCCGCGCCCCGATGCTCCCAGGCCCTTCCCGGCCGGTGGGGCGAGGATCAGGCACGCCGACCTTCGGACCGACCCGACGGGAAACTGGCTGCCCCCGCCTGGCCGTTGTCTACTGGCCGTGCACCTCACCCTGCCCGTACACCGGTAACCGCGGCCGGTTCGCGCCGCCCCGCCGACCCCCGCCCGCTGGACCTGGCCGCCGCGACCCGAAGGTCACTCGGCCAGCGGACGAAGGGACGAAGCGAACAACAGCCGCTTCCCGTAGTAGGACTCAAAGACGGTACGTGCTGCACCCCACGACCTGTCAACCCACCACCGGCCTGTCGTGCCGTTCACCACGGCGTGTCGCGTCGGCGTGTCTCAATCCGCCCCGAAGTGCCGGCGCAGCAACGCCCCCGCCGCCACCGGATGATCCCCCGCCAACAGCCCACCCGCGGCCAGCACATAGTCGACGTCCACCACCGGCCGGGCATCGCGCGGCACCGGCCACCCACCCGCGTGATCACCCAACACCGCCCCCAACACCGCCGCCGACACCACCGGCGGCACGTGACGCAGCACACCCCCCGACCCCACCAGCAGCCGCACGTCCCGCAGATCCCGCCCCCCACGCTCCCCCGTCGCCCCACCCCGCGCGTGCCGCCGCACCGCCACCGTCGCCGCCAACGCCGCGAACCGCGCATCCACCGCCCGCTCCACGTCACCCGCCGGCAGGAACCCCGGATCCGCCGCCCGCACCTGCGCCGCCGCCGCCAACCCGGCCTCCTCGCCGCCGCCGACCAGCCGCTCCTGGACCGCCGCCCGCACCACCCCCGGGGCGCTCCACCGCATCCCCAGATCCCCCTCCACCGTCCGAGCCCGCCACAGCGTCCCCGCCACCTCCCGACCCGGACCGTCCGCCCGCTCGTCCGGCGTCAACACCGAATACACGTCCGTGGTCGCCCCGCCCACGTCCACCACCACCAGATCACCACCGACCGCGTCGGCGAGGACCTCCACCCCCGTCAGCACCGCGTCCGGGGTGGCCGCCCGCACCAACCGGGAAAACCGCGGCCCCCGCGACAACCGCTTCCCCCCGATGACGTGCCGCAGGAACACCTCCCGGATCGCCGCCCGCGCCGACGCCGGCGCCAACACCCCGATCCGCGGCAACACATTGTCCGCCACCGTCACCGGCACCCCCGCCGCCACCAGCAGCGCACCCAACCCGTCACGCACCTCGACGTTGCCGGCCAACACCACCGGCACCCGCCACCGCGCCCGCGCCAGCCGGGTCACGTTGTGCGTCAACACCTCCTCGTCACCGCCGTCGGTGCCCCCGACCAGCAACACCACGTCCGGACGGGCCCCCCGCAACGCCGTCAACCCCGCCGCACCCAACCGGCCGACGGCCACATGCACCACGTTCGCCCCCGCCGACAACCCCACCCGCCGACCCGCCTGCGCCGTCACCAGCGGCTCGTAGCCGACCACCGCCAACCGCAACCCACCACCGGCCGACGAACACACGTACCACGGCGCGTCACCCACCGCGACGCCCACCGACGCCGACGCCACCGCCGCATCCAAGCCACGCAGCACATCACTGCCCACCGTCGTCGGCGCCGACCCCGCCGCCACCAACCGACCGGAGTCCAGGTCCACCACCGCTGCCTTCGTGTACGTCGACCCGACGTCGGCGCAGACCGCGACCCTCACGCCGACGCCGGCACGACCACCGTGCCCGTCGCCGTGACCGCCACCACCGCCGGATCCAGCACCTCCGCCGCCGACTCCGACCGGTCGGGCCGACCCCGACACACCACCCGCGCCTCGAAGTCGATCGTGCGGCTACGCGTCCCCACCCGGGTCACCGTCGCCGTCACCTCCAACACGTCCCCCGCCCGCATCGGCGCCCGGAACTGCACATCCGAATACGACGCGAACAACCCCTCATCACCATCAGTACGGATACACACCTCCGTCGCCACATCACCGAACAACCCCAACGCGTACGCCCCGTCCACCAGGCTCCCCGCGTAATGCGCATGCGAATACGGCACATACCGCCGATGCGTCACCGTCAGACCGACCCAGGAATCACTCATGCCTTCGCCTTCCTACTCGTCACCAACGCGTGCACCAGATAGGAAGCCACCTCACCCGGCGTGGTGCCCCGCCCGAAAATCCGATCAACGCCCAACTCGCCCGTCATCGACTCGTCGAACCGCGGCCCACCCACGATCAACAGCGGACGCCGGCCCGCCGGCATCGCCTCCCGGAACGCCGCCGACATCTCCCGCGTGTTGTGCAGATGCGCGTCCCGCTGCGTCACCACCTGCGACACCAACACCGCATCGGCCCGCTCCACCCGCGCCGCCTCCACCAACTCCGGCACACTCACCTGAGCCCCCAGGTTCGACACCTTCAACTCCCGGTAGTACTCCAGACCCTTCTCCCCGGCGATGCCCTTCACGTTCAGGATCGCGTCGATGCCCACCGTGTGCGCGTCCGTGCCGATACACGCCCCCACCACCGACAACTTCCGCCGCAACCGCTGCTTCACCAACGCGTTGACCTCCTTGGCCGACAGCAGCGGAAAGTCCCGCTCCACCACCCGCACCGCCGCCAGGTCCACCAGATGGTTCACCCGCCCATACACCACGAAGAACGTGAACCCGTCACTCATCGGCTTCGCGTGCACCAGCATCGCCGGGTCGATGCCCATCCTGTTCGCCAACTGCACCGCCGCGCCCTCGGCCCGCTTGTCATGCGGCACCGGCAACGTGAACGACACCTGCACCATCCCGTCACCGGTGGTGTCCCCATACGGCCGGACGACCTGCTTCTCCGTCATGCCGACTGCTCCAGGATCTCCGTCGCCGGGTTGTAGTAGTCACCCTCGTGCGCCGCCACCCCCGCCAGACCCTTACCCCGGTCCGCCGGCCGCTTCATGATCCCGAACGTGCCCTCGGCGATCGCCGTCAACAACGACTGCTCACCGATACGCTCCAACAGATCCAACGCCTCACCCAACACCCGATTTGCCCGCTGCTGAATGAACCCACCCGGCGCCGGCACAAAATCCTCGTGCAACTTACCCGCCGCACCCAGCACATACCGCACGTTCTGCAACGCGATATCCCGATCCGACAACCACGGCGTCACCACCGCCTCCGTCATCATCCCCACCAGCAGGATCCCCTGCCCCGTCATCGCCCCCACCAGGTTGAAGAACCCGTCGAGCAGATTCCCCCGGAACACATCCCCCGTCATGTGCTTCGTCGGCGGCATCCACTTCAACGGCGCATCCGGGAACAACTCCCGCGCCAACAACGCGTGCGCCAACTCCAACCGGAACGACTCCGGCACATCCGGGTTGATCTCGAACGCGTGCCCCAACCCCAACTGCCAGTCCGCCAACCCCGCCTCATGCGCGAAGTACTCATTCAACAACTGCGACACCGTCACCGTGTGCGCCTCATCCACCGCATCCGCCGTGGTCAGATAGTTGTCCTCACCCGTGTTGATGATGATTCCCGCCCGCGCGTGCACCTGCCGCGAGAACCGCTGATCCACGAACGTCCGCACCGGGTTGATGTCGCGGAACAAAATCCCGTACATCGAATCGTTGAGCATCATGTCCAGACGCTCCAACCCGGCCAAGGTCGCCATCTCCGGCATACACAACCCCGACGCGTAGTTCGTCAACCGCACATACCGACCCAACTCCCGCGACGACTCATCCAGAGCCGCCCGCATCAACCGGAAGTTCTCCTGCGTCGCATACGTCCCCGCGAACCCCTCCCGCGTCGCCCCCTCCGGCACATAGTCCAACAACGACTGCCCCGTCGACCGGATCACCGCGATCACATCCGCACCCGCCCGCGCCGCCGCCTGCGCCTGCGGAATGTCCTCGTAAATATCACCCGTCGCCACAATCAGATAGATCCACGGCCGCTGCACCGGATCCCCGTACCGCTTCACCAACCGATCCCGCTCCGCCCGCCGCCGGTCGATCTGCCGCACCCCCGCAGCCACCGCCCTCCGCGCGGCCCGCCGCGCCGCCGTGGCCGACCTCCCCGACGGCAGGACGAACCGCACCGACCCCGCCGCCGCCTTCTGCGCCAACAACGTCACATCGGTGCTCTGCTCCCGCACCAAGGCGTCGAACACCGGCAACGCCACCCCATGACCCAACCCCACATCAGCGACAACCGCATCCACCAGACGATTCACCCACGGAATACCGTCCGGATCCGCACCCGTCACCCCCGCCAACCGCAACACCGCCCGCTCCACCGACACCGTCGTATGGCTACGCGCCAGATCCACCACCGGCCGCCCCGCACGACGCGCCAACTCCCGCGCCCGCGCCACCAGCACCGGATCCAGGCCAAGCTTCCCCGTCACACCGCCCCCCAATACGCTCGACGACGACGCGACACGCGCCTGCACCACATCGATGGTTCGCTCGCTACGCTCGCTCACGCAGACCCTTCCTCATAGATCACCTCGCCACGCAGCACCGTGCGCCGACACACCGGCAACGGCGTCACATCCTCCGCCCCCCGCGCCTCCGGATCCGACGCCTGCAACACCGGCAGACCCCGATCCACCCCCGCCGGCGTCGCCCACACCGCGAACGTCGCCGCCGCCCCCAACGCCAACACACCCTCACCATCGCGGTGCACCGCCCGCCACCCACCCCGGGTGTGCGCCGCGAACGCCGCCCGCACACTCATCCGCTGCACCGGGTTGTGATGCGCCACCGCCGCCCGCACCGACCCCCACGGATCCAGCGGCGTCACCGGCGAATCCGACCCGAACGCCAACGCCACCCCGACCGAATGCATCGCACCCACCGGATTCGACTCCAACGACCGACCCAACCCCAACCGCGACTCATACATCCGACCCGCCCCACCCCACAACCGGTCGAACGCTGGCTGCACACTCGCCACCACCCCGAACTCCACAAACCCCGCGATCAACCGCCTACTCATGATCTCCGCATGCTCCACCCGGTGCCGCGCCGCCCGCACCCGATCCACACCCAACCGCTCCGCCGCCCCCGCGAACCCCTCCAACACCGTCGAGATCGCCGCATCCCCGATCGCGTGGAACCCGCCCTGCATGCCGTGCGAAGCACAGTCCACCAAATGATCACGCACCTGCTCCGCGCCCACATACCCGTGCCCACACGCCCCCGGCTCACCATCCAGGTACACCCCCGACACGTGCGCCGTCCGCGACCCCAACGCCCCGTCCGCGAACAGATCCCCACCCGCGCCCACCGCACCCAACTCCCGCGCCCGCGCCGCACCACCCAACTCACCCCAGTACCCGTACACCTCCGGCAACCCCGCACCCGACAACGCCAACAACCCCGTGAAGTCCTCCTCGCCGGAGATCTCCGGCCCACCACACTCATGCACCGCCGCGATCCCCAACGACGCCGCATGCGCCAACGCCACCCGCTGCGCCGCCACCCGCTGCTCCCGACTCACCGACGCCAGCGCCGCCGCCCGCACCACATGGTGCGCGTCCCGCCGCAACCACCCCGACGCGTCGAACCCCGACGCCCCGGCCGCCTCAGGACACGCCGCCAGCATCGCCTCCGACACCAACGCCGAATGGATCGACGCCTGCGACAGATACACCCGCCGCCCCCCAGCCGCCCGCCCCAACCCGGCCGCACCAGGCAGCGCCTTCTCCACCCAGCCCGACTCGTCCCAGCCGTGCCCCAGCACCACCGCATCCGCCGGCAGACCCGCCGCGAACCCGGCCACGGCGTCCAACAACCCACCCGCCGACCGCACCCCCGACAGGTCCAGCCCCGACAACGCCAACCCCGTGTCCGTGGCGTGCACATGCGCGTCCACGAACGCCGGCGTCACCAACGCCCCACCCAGCTCCACCACCCGGTCCGCCACCGGCGCGTCCGCGTCGACCCCCAACCAGGCGATCCGCCCGTCCCGCACCAGCAACGCCGTGGCACCCGGATCCGCCGGACAATGCAGCACGCCACCGCGGTACAACGTCACCGGGCGCGTCGTCGAGGGGTTCGTCATGGCTCTCAGTCTGCCGCCAACCGCGCCTCGAAGAGACCACGCACCCCCGGCTCGGACCGCAACAACCCCAACGCCAACTCCGCGTGCCCCGGCACGTACCCGTTGCCCACCAGCATCGTCACGTCCGCAGCCAACCCCTCCGCGCCCAACGCGGCGGCAGCGAAACTCGTCGCCATCGAGAAGAAGATCACTGTCCCGCCGTCCGCCGTGGCCAACACCGCACCGTGCTCACAACCCGGCACGTCCACGCACACCACCGTCACGTCCGCCGGCACCCCCAGCGCCGTCGTCACCGCCATCGACAACGCCACCGGATCCCGCGCGTCGGCCAACGCCACCTCCGTGGCCAGGCCCGCCGCCACCAGGGCGTCCCGCTCCGCCGCCACCGGCACCACCCCGACCGTACGACCCGCGCCCGCCCGACGCGCCGCCGCCAACGACAGCGACCCGCTCTTGCCCGCCCCACCGATCACCGCCACGCTCACCGGCGTCGGATCCCCCTCCCACTGCCGCCGCCGCACATGCTCCTGGACCACCCGCGCGGTCAGCGCCGGCGCCCCGCACACGTCCAGCACGGCAAGCGACAACTCCGGGTGCAGATCCGCCGGCAGCACCGCCGCGATCGACCGGGCGAACAGGATCGCGTACCCATCGCACGGCACCTGCTCGCTGCGGCCGTCCCAGCGGGCCAGCCCGTCGGTGATCGTCAACGGGGTCAGCGTCAGCGACACCAGCGTCGCCACCCGGTCGCCCGCCTTCAGCCCTAACGGGGAACGCCGCCCCGCCTCGTCGACGGTGCCGATCAACATCCCACCCGACCCGGTCACCGGGTTCTGCATCTTGCCCCGGGTGGAAACGATCTCCAGAACCTCGGCGCGGACCTTCTCCCCGTCCCCGCCGTGCTTCTCCCACAACTGCCGGAAACTCGCCGCGTCCAGGTTCAGCCGCTCCACCCTGATACGCACCTCGTTCGGCGCGATCGTCGCACTGGCGTCCAGCCGCCATGCCGCCTGCGGCAGCACCCCCGCCGGTTCGACAACGCGGTGCAGACCCACCGGTGACGTCACGCCGACCTCCCCCTGTCCAACCGCCCGAAGCCCTGGCCAGGACTCGCGTCGCGGGAAAACTTACGGCAGACTAATTTCTTCACCGGATATTTTCCAGTAGCCTACGGCCTGCTGATCATCCGCACCACGCACCGAGGAGGGGCCGTGACCCAGACCCAACCGGTTGAGACCATCCCTCAACCCCGTCACGCCCCGGTCGCCGTACCGACCGCCGGGCAGCCGTACGAATACCGCCGCAGCCCCCTGGTCGAACCCGACTGGACCCGCTTCCCCGGCTGGCGCCACGTCACCCGCGAGCAGTGGGAGAACGCACAGTGGCAGCGCGTCAACTGCGTCAAGAACATCAAGCAGCTCCGCACCGTCCTCGGCGACACCGTCGACGAGTCCTTCTACGCCGATCTCGAGGCCGACCAGAAGGCCCTGGCCACCATGTCCATGCTGGTGCCCCCACAAATGATCAACACCATGGTCCCGTTCGCGCCGATGACCACCGAGGCGCTCCTCGCCGACCCGATCCGGCGCTACATGCTCCCCGTGGCCTCCGACCGGCGCACCGACTGGCCCTCCCACCCCTACGCCAGCCGCGACTCTCTGCACGAACACGACATGTGGGTCGCCGAGGGCCTCACCCACCGCTACCCCACCAAGGTCCTCGCCGAGCTGCTCTCCACCTGCCCCCAGTACTGCGGGCACTGCACCCGGATGGACCTCGTCGGCAACTCCACCCCCGCCGTCGACAAACTCAAGCTCACCCTCAAGCCCGTCGACCGGTACGACGCCCACATCGCCTACCTCAAGGCGCACACCGGCGTCCGTGACGTCGTCGTCTCCGGCGGCGACGTGGCCAACGTGCCGTGGCGCAACCTCGAGTCGTACCTGATGCGGCTGCTGGAACTGGACACCGTCCGCGACATCCGGCTCGCCACCAAGGCCCTCATGGGCCTGCCCCAGCACTGGCTCCAGCCCGACGTCGTCGAGGGCCTGGAACGGGTCGCCCGCACCGCCGCCCGCCGCGGCGTCAACCTGGCCATCCACACCCACGTCAACCACGCCCAGTCGATCACCCCGCTGGTCGCCCGGGCCGCCCAGACTGCCCTCGACGTCGGCGTGCGGGACGTACGCAACCAGGGCGTGCTCATGCGCGGCGTCAACGCCACCGCCCCCGACCTGCTCGACCTCTGCTTCGCGCTCCAGGGCGAGGCCGGCATCCTGCCGTACTACTTCTACATGTGCGACATGATCCCCAACGCCGAGCACTGGCGGGTCCCCGTCTGGCACGCCCAGCAGCTCCAGCACGACATCATGGGCTACCTGCCCGGCTACGCCACCCCGCGGATCGTCTGCGACGTCCCGTTCGTCGGCAAGCGCTGGGTGCACATGCTCACCGAGTACGACCGCGAGCGCGGCATCTCGTACTGGACCAAGAACTACCGCACCTCCATCGAGTCGGCCGACCTGGAGGCGCTCAACAAGCGCTACGCCTACTACGACCCGATCGACACGCTCCCCGCCTCCGGCCAGCAGTGGTGGCGCGAGCACCACGACGACTGACCTTCGGCTCCTCAGTTCGCTCCGCCAGCCCCGGCGTTAGCCGGGGCTGGCGGATTTGTTTCTGGTGAGATAGGTAGCTGTCGCTATGGCGTCCTAGGACACTAGGTGCACGGGTGGAGGTCGCTGCCGTGCGACCCCGTCTGTTACGGCCGTCACAAGCGCCTCCGAGGATGCTGCGCCGGGGATCGCACCAGCGGACGCTGACGGGACCGCGGTCTACCTGGACAGCGTCGGACGGGTCATTCCCATGGCGAAGAGCCCGAGCACGGTTCCGGTCGAAGGTTCACCGATTTGCACAAGGGTCGGGACTGGGAGCGGAAGGCGCGGGGTCTTGCGGGAGCAGGTGCTGCCAGAGTTGGTCTGCCGATCCGCGAAGCCGATACAGGAGCTCCGGCTGAGCCCGACCGCGCGGTCCCAGTTCCGGTAAATGCGTTGCGGGGTCCGGAACGGGCGGGCATGCTGGGTTGATCGAGCGGCGGCGAACGCTGCCTGGACTAAGGAGGGCTGACAGATGGCCATCACTGTGCTGCGGCATGTCCGCATCAGTCCCACCTCTTTGTTCAGGAGCACACCCGTTGTCTTCCGAGTACGAACTCTCTGATACCTACTCCGACCTCGACTCCCGCGGGTCCGATCTCACCGGTTACGAGCCCCGACCAGATCCGGCCGACGGCTTCGTCTTCAAGTTCCATTCGGTCGACGAGGAGCTGGGCCCGGATCAGCGGTGGTCCACCTGGCTGGACGTCGAGCGTGGCTCTCGCGGCCCGGAACCACGCCCCTCGTGGGTCGTCACGGAACAGGCTGCGATCGATACTGAGCTCGGCATCCTAAAGACTGGCAAGGAAGCCGACGTCTTCCTGCTCGAACGGGCCGTCGACGCCATCGGCGACAACCCGGCGAAGTCCTCGCTGCTGGCCGCGAAACGGTACCGCACCGAGGAACACCGGTCCTTCCACCGCAGTACGTCGTACATCGAAGGCCGCCGTACCCGCAACAGCCGCGACAGCCGGGCGATGGCGAAGAAGACCTCTCACGGCCGCAGTGTCGCGGCCGATCAGTGGGCGTACGCCGAATGGGACGCCCTCAACCGGTTGTGGAAGGCCGGCGTCCCGGTGCCGTATCCCGTGCAGGTGGACGGCACCGAACTGCTGATGGAGTTCATCGACGACGGCGAGGACGGTGCAGCGCCCCGGCTCGCCCAGGTCCGGCCGTCGAAGGAGCTGCTCGGTGTGTACTTCGAGCAGCTCCGCAACGGCATGCGTGAACTGGCCCGCGCGGGGCTCGCGCACGGCGACCTCTCGCCGTACAACGTCCTCGCGCAGGCCGAGCGGATCGTGATGATCGACCTGCCCCAGGTAGTCGATATCGTCGGCAACCCGAAGGGCATGGACTTCCTGATGCGCGACTGCCACAACATGGCCACGTGGTTCACGAGCCGCGGGCTCGAGGTCGACGAACAGGAGCTGTTCGCCGACCTGCTCACGATGGTGTTCTGATCGCCCGCTGCAGAAACGCGGCCCCTCAGCCGATGCTTGACTGTGCTGCCACCCGGGCCGGGAGTCCAGCTGGACTCCCGGCCCGGGTGGCAGCGCTGCTCAAGGGCTTCCGAGAACTCCTGCAGACTGCCCCCCCCCCCCCCCCCCCCCCCCACACACACACCGTGCAGTGCAGGCTCGTCACCGCGGTCCACTACGGCCTGTCCTGTCGATCATGTGAGCCAGGCCAGTTCGCCCTCCACGGGCATAGGTCCGGACGGCCGTAGGAACACATTCCCTGCTCTGCCCGGAGTTTCCTCCTAGGCGGACTCCAGGACGAAGAAGAGGAAACACATGAAGGACCCGGAGTCCAGGTCGGGTGGAAGCAGCTCCGCAGGAGTGTCCGGAGAAGGGGGCGGCTCGCTGATCGTCGCGATGCGGAACCCAGCAGCGGCAAAAGCATCTGCCATGGCGTGCAGCGGCCGGTGCCAGAAGGTCAGCCACACAGTCTGGCCGTCCATGATGTAGTCCTCGGAGTACTCCGTAAGCGCGAAGTACTTGCGATACTCGATCGCATAGCCGGCGGGGTGGTTGACCGAGAGAATCAGGCGACCGCCGGGCTTCAGCACTCGACGCAGCTCGGCGAGGGGGCCGGACCAGTCCTCCAGGTAGTGCAGGACCAGGGACGCGACGACGTCATCGAACTCGGCGTCTGCGAACGGCAGCGGCGCGCTCAGGTCCGCCACGTGCAAGTCGGCGTCTTCACCCAGCCTCTGGCGGGCCAGGTCGACCATGGCCGCACTCACGTCAAAGCCGGTGACCACGGCTCCCTTGGCGTGCAGCGCAGCTGACAACGGGCCGGAACCGCACCCCGCGTCGAGGATCCGGCGGCCCGAGACGTCGCCGGCGAGGCGGAGCATTGCGGGCCGCTCGTAGTAGGCGTTGAAGAGGCCGGACTCGTTCTCCGCCGAGTACGCGTCCGCAAAGTTGTCGTAGTCGCTTGTTGCCACCGTGACCCCATTCCGATGAGAGGCAAAGGTGATTCCTACCAAAGCCGCGTGGGTGCGGCAAACAAGCACCCGGCTCGTACGCGTGCGCCAGGATCCGATCCCACGTCCCCGTCCGCCGGCGCAGGTTCCGCGGCTCCGGCGCGGCGTCCAGGTCGGTCAGCTTGATCGCGCCGTTCTTGCCCCGATCGGCGATCTCCAGCCAGGCCAGGTTCTCCGTCGGCCACCGTTCACTCGCGGAAGCCGAGATGGCCCCGGATCTGCGCCCGGTGGTACTCGATCGTGCGGCCCGTCCACTCGTAGAGCCCGAACTCGGCTGGCTCGACACCGACCTGCCGTGCCACAAACCCGACCGCTTCACCCGGCAGCTCGCTGCGTCCGCGCGGAAACCGGCCGGCCCAGATGTAGAACTTCAACAGCAGCGCGAACCCGAGCCGGGTCGGCCCACGCTTGCCCGCGATCAGCACCGCTCGTCGTCCCGCAGCGTCCAGCGCTCGACAAGCTCATCGAGATTCAGCGATCACGCCATAGCCGGAGATGATGGCGTACCCGACCTCGACCTCAGCGCCCGGGCCGACCCCCATTCGCACTCACCACGCTGGCCAGCACGATCACTCTCGTTTGCGGCTGGTGACACGTTTCTTACCGGCAACCCGCATCCGGCGGAAGATCACTTGCTGTCCGCGGCGCAGCAGGAGCATCCCGGCTGGCACCCGCACGCATCGCCGGGTGCGCCGGTCCGCTGGGGGGCGGCCAGTGGCACTGGCACGGCGCAGCAGGTGTCGCCCCGCCACGCCTCCCGGCCTTCCTTCACCGCGACCACGGCGATGACCAGCGCGGCGATCGGGTCGGCCCACGACCAGCCGAAAAGGCTGTTCACGGCCAACCCCACGAGCACCACTGCGGACAGGTAGGTGCACAGCAGGGTCTGCTTGGAGTCGGCCACGGCTGACCTCGAGCCGAGTTCGCGGCCGGCGCGACGTTGCGCGTAGGACAGCACCGGCATGACCAGCAGCGACAGCGCGGCCAGGGCGAGGCCGATGCTGGAGTGGTCGGCCTCGGTGCCGCCGATCAATGCCTGCGTCGATTCGACGGTGACGTAGGCCGCCAGGGCGAAGAACGACACCGCGATGATGCGCAGCGCGACCTTCTCGCGGGCCTCGGGATCGCGGCCCGCGAACTGCCACGCCACCGCGGCCGCCGACGCCACCTCGATGATCGAGTCCAGGCCGAAGCCGATCAACGCGGTCGACGAGGCGATCGTTCCGGCGGTGATCGCCACGACGGCCTCGATCACGTTGTAGGTGATCGTCGCGGCCACGAACCAGCGCACCCGACGGGCGAGCACCGCCCGCCGCGCCGGCGTCGGCCCCGCCGGGGCCAGTTGGATCACCGGCAGGCTCATCAGCAGCAGCCCTTCTCCTCGGAATCCGGGCACGCTGCCGGGTCGACCGCGAGGACGAGCCCGAGAAGGTCACCCAGCGCGTGGGCCATCCGCGCGTCGGCGAGTTCGTAGCGGGTGCGCCGGCCCTGGGGCACTGCCACCACCAGGCCGCACCCGCGCAGGCAGGCCAGGTGATTGGACAGGTTCTGCCGGGTCGTGCCCAGCAGCTCGGCCAGCTCCGCCGGATAGCCCGGCCCGTCGCGCAGCGCCAGCAGCAGCCGCGCCCGTGTCGGATCCGACAGGGCGTGGCCGAAGCGGGCCAGCACCTGCCCGTGCGTCAATGTCTCCACCCCCCGACAGTACACCGGACAATGTACTGACGGCGAACATCCCGCTCCTGGGCAGCTCAGGCGCCTCGTCGCCCCTCCACAGCGAAGACTCAGGATTCATCCAGCAATGAATAAAGCCGGAGCTGTATCCTCGCGGACGGGTCATGGACTGGACGCGCTCACGGGCGCTGGACAACAGGTGAGGATGTCATGCCGGCGAACAACGCCAAGGCGCGCAAGCGCACCGCCAAGGGCACCACAGCGGGAGCGGCGCGGCCCGCCGGTTCCCCGGCGGCCGGCAACACCCGTGCGGCGCAGGCCAAACCGGATGCAAGAGCCGGCAAGGCCGCGCGGCAGGTCCACAAGACCGGCATGAGCACCAACCTGAAGGTCACCCTCGGAGTGCTGGCCGCCGCCCTGGCCGTGCTCATCGGAATCGTCGTCGTCAACCGGGACAGCACGCCCACCACGGTGGCGTCTGAGGCGCTCGTGCGCCCCGACAGCCACCGCCTGTCCACCGCCACGGACGGCAAGACCACCGTGGTGGAGTTCCTCGACTTCGAGTGCGAGTCGTGCCTGGCCGCCTACCCCGGTGTGGAGAAGCTGCGCGCCGAGTACGGCGATCGGATCACCTACGTGGTGCGCTACTTCCCGATCGCCAGCCACCCCAACGCCTTCAACGCCGCGCACGCCGCCGAGGCCGCCGCCCGACAGGGCAAGTTCGAGCAGATGTACAAGAAGCTGTTCGACACCCAGAACGCCTGGGGGCACAACCAGCAGTCGCAGGCCGCCGTCTTCGAGGGCTACGCGCAGGAGTTGGGCCTCGACATGGCCACGTTCAAGGCCGACGCGGCCAGTGCCGAGGTCGACGCCCGGGTCAAGGCCGACGCCGCCGACGGCGAGGACCTCGGCGTGCAGGGCACCCCGACGTTCTTCATCAACGGCGAGCAGTACACCGACTCGCCCACCTACGCCGGCCTGAAAGCCGCGATCGACACATCGCTCGCCTCGTGAACCCGGCCCAGGCCCACGACGCCAACCAGGAGACCGAACCGGTCCCCCACCCGGACGCCGACGCTGCCGCACCTCGGGTCCTCAGCAACCGACTAATGGGCTGGATCCTGACCGTCGGCGGCCTGGTCGGCGCCCTCGCGGCGTTCGTGCTCACCGTCGAGAAGATCGCCCTGCTGAAGAACCCCGCCTACGTGCCCAGCTGTTCCATCAACCCGATCCTGTCCTGCGGATCCATAATGACCACCGGCCAGGCCGAGGTGTTCGGGTTTCCCAACCCGCTCATCGGCCTGGCCACCTTCCCCGTCGTCGCCGCCACCGGCATCGCCGTGCTCGCCCGGCTCCAGCTGCCCCGCTGGTGGTGGCTCGGCCTGCAGGTCGGCACCCTGTTCGGCGTCGCGTTCGTGCACTGGCTGTTCTTCCAGAGCCTGTACCGCATCGGCGCGCTCTGCCCGTACTGCATGATCGTGTGGGTCGTCATGATCGTGCTGTTCAGCTACACCACCCTCTACAACCTGCAGGACGGCCGGCTGCCCGCCCCCCGCCGCATCACAGACACCGCCCTACGCGTACACAGCGCCATCCCGACCCTCTGGCTGCTGGCCTTCACCGCACTGATCGGCGTGCAGTTCTGGACCTACTGGCGCACCCTCATCTGACCGTCGCTGACCAACGCGGTCCCGCACCGCCGTAGGCATCCCCCGGACATGAGACGGCGGGCCCGGAGGGGGCTTCCCTCCGGGCCCGCCGTCGTCAGGTCACTTCGTGAACGCGTCCCGCACGTCCCGGCCGGCGTCCTTGACATGTTCGCCCGCCTGCCGGGCCCGCGCGTCGCTCTGTTCGGTGGCGCCCTCGGCCCGCATCCGCTCGTTGTCGGTGGCCGCGCCGATCCGCTCCTTGGCGGCGCCGGTCAGCTCCTGGGCCTTGTTCTTCGCCTTGTCGGTGAAGCTCATCTCGGACTCCCTCTGCTCCGGCGGTTCCGGGGCCGTGCGGCCTCCTGTCTTCAGGCATGCCCGGTCGGTGCGGGCCGGAAACCTCGCCCGGTGGGCGAGCGCACACCCCGCTGGGCATCCTAGGAGGCTAGGTGAAGTGGGGTGGCGGCGGATGGGCCTGGTTGACTGGGCGGATGGGAGAGATCATGCTCATCCGCCACGGCGAGACCGAGTGGAGCGCCAACGGCCGGCACACCTCGTACACCGACCTGGACCTCACGGCCGACGGCGAGCGGCAGGCCCGCGCGCTCCGAGCGCTCCTCGCCGGCCGGCGGTTCACCCGGGTGCTGTCCAGCCCGCGCACCCGGGCGCTGCGGACCGCGCAGCTGGCCGGGCTGACCGTCGACGACACCGACCCCGACATGGCCGAGTGGCACTACGGCGAGTACGAGGGGCGGACCACCGCCGACATCCAGAGCGACCGCCCGGCCTGGAACATCTGGACCGACGGCTTCCCCGGCGGAGAGTCCCCCGCCGAGGTCGGCCGGCGGCTCGACCGGGTCCTCGATCGGGCCGCTCCCCTGCTCGAGCACGGCGACGTCGCCGTGGTCGGCCACGGACACAGCCTGCGGGTGCTCGGCGCCCGGTGGATCGGGCTGCCGCCGGCGGGCGGCGGGCTGCTACGGCTGGACACCGCCACGGTCAGCGTGCTCGGCCACGAGCACGGGCGGCGGGTCATCCAGCGGTGGAACCAGTCGACTCCCCCGCCGCCCGTGCTCGACGCGACGGCGGGTCGCCACTGATCTTCGGCGGCCGGTTCTCGTACGGGGTGGACAGGACGACCGTGGTGCGGGTGGTGACGTTCGCGGCCGTGCGGATCTCCTGGAGCACCCGCTCCAGGTCCGCCGGGCTGGCCACCCGTACCAGCAGCAGGTAGAAGTCCTCCCCCGCCACCGAGTAGCAGGAGTCGATCTCCGGCAGGTGGGCCAGCCGCTCCGGGGCGTCGTCCGGCTGCGACGGGTCGAACGGTCGGATCGCCACGAAGGCCGTCAGCGGCAGGTCCAGCGCCTCGAAGGACACCCGGGCGGCGTACCCCTTGATCACCCCGCGCTGCTCCAGCCGGCGGACCCGCTGGTGCACCGCGGACACCGACAGGCCGACCTTCTCCGCCAGAACCGTGTACGACAGCCGCCCGTCGGCGGTCAGCGCCGCGACGATGGCCCGGTCGATCTCCTCCACGGCGTGCAACCTACCCGTAATCGCGCTCACCCGCGACGAGGGGCCGCCCGGTCGCGCACCGCATCCGCCGCGTAGTGCAGCACCTCGGCCATGTCCTCCTCGTCCAGGAACGGCAGGTCGGTGAGAATGTCCGTGGCACTCATCCCGTCGGCCATCATGGCCAGGACCGTGGCGACCGGCACCCGGGACTGGCGCACGCAGGGCGCGCCGCCCATGACGTCGGGGTCGACGGTGATCCGCTCGAAGACCATCGGGCCAGGCTAGCCCCTGGCCAGGTCGCGGGAGATGACCAGCCGCTGGATCTGGTTGGTGCCCTCCACGATCTGGAGCACCTTGGCCTCCCGCAGGTACCGCTCGACCGGGTGGTCGACCACGTAACCGGCGCCGCCGAGCACCTGCACCGCGTCGGTGGTCACCCGCATCGCCATGTCGCTGGCGAACAGCTTTGCCTTCGCCGCCTCGATCGAGTACGGCCGGCCGGCGTCGCGCAGCCGGGCTGCGTGCAGCGTGAGGGCGCGGGCGGCGGAGATCTGGGTGGCCGCGTCGGCCAGCATGAACCCGAGGCCCTGGAAGTCGACGATCGCCCGGCCGAACTGCTGCCGCTCGCGGGCGTAGCCGACCGCGTAGTCCAGGGCCGCCTGGGCCAGGCCCACGGCGCACGCGGCGATGCCGAGACGGCCGGAGTCCAGGGCGGACATGGCGATGGTGAAGCCGGCCCCCTCCCCGCCGATCAGCCGGCCGGCGGGGACGCGGGCATCGTCGAAGGCGATCTGGGCCACCGGGGACGAGTGCAGGCCCATGGTCCGCTCGGGGGCCTGGGGGATGATGCCGGGGGTGTCGCGGTCGGCGAGCAGGCAGGAGATGCCCTTCGGGCCGGGCCCGCCGGTGCGGCAGAAGATGTTGTAGAAGTCCGCGACCCGGGCGTGGGTGATCCACGCCTTGGTGCCGGTCACCACGTACGCGTCGCCGTCGCGGGTGGCGCGGGTGGTCAGCGCCGCCGCGTCCGAGCCGCCCTGGGGCTCCGACAGGCAGTACGCGCCGAGCAGCTCGCCGCCGAGCATGTCGGGCAGCAGCTCGCGCTGGGCGTCGGTGCCGAACTGGGCGACCGGGTAGCAGGACAGGGTGTGCACGCTGACCGCCTCGGCAGCGGCGAGCCACCGGCTGGCGAGGATCTCCAGCACCTGGAGGTAGACCTCGTACGGCTGCGCGGCGCCGCCGTGCTCCTCGGGGTACGGCAGGCCGAGCAGGCCCGCGCGGCCGAGGGTCCGCAGCACCTCGCGGGGGAACTCGGCGCGCTGCTCGAATCCGGCGGCCCGGGGCGCGAGTTCCCGGTCGGCGAGCTCGGTGGCCAGGTTGAGCAGGTCGTGGGCCTCGTCGGTGGGCAGGATCCGGTCGACAGTCATAGCGCGATGAGCTCCGTGGGGGTGGTGTTGAGCCGGGCCACGCCGTCCGTCGTGCAGACGACGATGTCCTCGATGCGGGCGCCGTGCCGGCCCGCGAGGTAGATGCCCGGCTCGACGGAGAACGCCATGCCGGGTTCCAGCGGCCGCGGGTTGCCGGCGACCACGTACGGGTCCTCGTGGCCGTCCAGGCCGATGCCGTGGCCGGTGCGGTGCAGGAACGCCGGGCCGTACCCGGCCGCGGTGATCAGGTCGCGGGCGGCGGCGTCGACGGCCTCGGCAGTGACGCCGGGGCGGACGGCGACGACGGCCGCGGCCTGGGCGGCGTGCAGCACCGCGTAGTAGTCGGTGAACTCGGCCGGGGGCGGGCCGCCGGCGACGTACGTGCGGGTGCAGTCGGAGCGGTAGCCCGACGGCATGGTGCCGCCGATGTCGACCACCACGGGCTCCCCGGCGCCGATCGGCCGGTCGGAGGTGCCGTGGTGCGGGCTGGCGCCGTTGGGGCCGGCGGCGACGATGACGAAGTCGACGGTGACGTGGCCGGCGGCGCGGATCGCGGCGGCGATGTCGCCGGCCACCTCGGCCTCGGTGCGGCCGGGGCGCAGCCACCGGCCCATCCGCAGGTGCACGGCGTCGATGGCGGCGCCGGCCTCGGCCAGGGCGGCGACCTCGGCCGGCGACTTACGAATACGCAGCTCGCGCAGCACCTCACCGGCGAGGCGCTGGGTGGTGCCGGGCAGCAGGGCGCGCAGGGCGAGGACCTGCTCGGCCCACATCCGGTCGGCCAGGCCGACAGCCGCGACCGGCCCGTCGAGGGCGGCGGCCACCAGGGGGTACGGGTCGACGCCGTCGGGATGGTCGACGAGGCGCACGCCGGTGGTCGGGGCGGGGGACGCCTCGGCGGCGGGACGTTCCAGGGTGGGCACGATCAGCGTCGGCTCGCCCCGGGCGGGCAGCACCAGGCAGGTGAGCCGCTCCCCGGCGTGGGCGTCGTAGCCGGTGAGGTAGCGCAGGTCCGAGCCGGGGGTGAGCAGCAGCGCATCGAGGCCGGCGGCGGCGGTGGCGCGCTGCGCGGCGGCCAGCCGGTCGGCGGGGTAAAGCTCGTCGGTTCCCACCCGCTCAGCTTAACGGTCGTTTGGTAACCGCCGGACACCCGGTTCGGTCGGCGGCCGGGCCGGTACGGCCGCACCCGCACCGGCGCGGCGGCGGGCCACAGAGCCCAGGCGCCCGCTTGCCGCAGGAGGTGAATCGTGGGGAGGCAAATGCTTGTGAAGATACCCCCGATGGGGGTATACCTACCACATAACCCCTTGATAACCCCAGATGGAGCAGCGATGCCGAAGATCAATGTCTACCTGCCCGACGACCTGGCCGGCGCGGTGCGCGACAGCGGCGTCCCGGTGTCCGCGATCTGTCAGCGCGCCCTGGAACAGGCGGTCCGCCAGGTCACCGCCATCCGGCAGGTCGCGCTCGCGGGCCTGGAGGCCGACGACCTGGCCGAGCGACTGCCGAGGTTCACCGCCCGCGCCCGCACCGTCGTCAAGTTGGCCATCGCCCGGGCCCGGGTGGCCGACGCGGCGTCGGTGGGCACCGGCGATCTGCTGGCCGGCATGCTCGCCGAGGGCGAAAACCTGGCGCTGCACGTGCTCCAGGCGATGGAGATCGATCCCGCCCTGGTCCAGCGCGACCTGGACCGGCGCCCGGCCAACGCGGCCGAGGCGACCGACGCCCCGTCCTCGATCCACTTCAGTCGCACCGCCGCCTCGGCGCTGGAGATCACGGCGACCGAGGCGATCGCGATGGGGCACAACTACGTCGGCTGCGAGCACCTGCTGGTGGGCCTGGCCGCCGAGCCCGACGGCACTGCCGGGCAGGTGCTGCGGACGCTGGGTGCCGAGCCCCGGCTGGTACGCCGGGCCGTGACGGCGGCCCTCGCCGGCTACATGTACCTGCGCGCCCAGGCCCCCGCCGGCGGCGGCGGGACCGACCCGACGCAGGCGCTGGTCGCCGCGGTGCACCAGCAGCTCCAGCCGCTCGTCGCCCGCGTCGAGACGCTGGAGCGCCGCCTCGACGCACCCCGATGACGCCCGACGCCGCCACGAGACGGAGCAGACCTGTGGCACCACGCGTGTTGCTGCTGGCCACCAAGGGACACCGGGTCGCGCTGATGGTCGCCCTCGGCGCGGGCGACGTCGAGGGCGTCCGCGACTGGTTAGACCGGTGGTGACCGGTGGGCTCCGGGCGAAGCCGCCCGGAGCGGGTCGCCGCCTGGCTAGCCTAGAGCTGCGCCGACACCGCAGCGGCGGGCGACGACGGGCGGAAGGTGGGCGGCGCGGATGGCGGACGACGAGCGGGAACGGGGCGCGCGGCGGCGCCGTCGGCTGCTCTGGGCCGGCATTCTCGCGGTGGCCGGGCTGGCGCTGCTGGCCGTCGGCCTGACAGTCGCCAACGGCGCGGTCGCCTGGCTGGAGGCGGTCGTCGCGATCGTCCTGCTGGTGGCGAGCTACGCGGTGCAGCGCCTGGCCCGCCGGGAGACCCTGTACCGGCACGACGAGCCGCGCTGACCGTCGCGCCATACCCGGATCGTCGGACGGTTGTGCCAGGCTGTCCGGCGTGGCACACCGACCCCCGATCATGCTGATCGACGCCCCCAGCCTCTACTTCCGGGCCTACTTCGGCATCCCCGAGTCCGCGGCGAAGGCCCAGGACGGCACCCCGGTCAACGCCGTACGCGGCTTCCTCGACATGCTCGCCACGCTGGTCCGCACCCGGCGTCCCGACCGGATGGTCTGCGCGATGGACCACGACTGGCGGCCGGACTGGCGGGTGGCGCTGCTGCCGTCGTACAAGGCGCACCGGCTGGCGCCGGAGGGCGGCGAGGTGGTGCCGGACACCCTCACCCCGCAGGTGCCGGTGATCCTCGACGTGCTGGCGGCGATCGGCATCACCACCGTCGGCGCCGCCGGCTACGAGGCCGACGACGTGCTGGGCACGTTGTCGGTGACCCAGCCGGCCCCGGTGGAGGTGGTCTCCGGCGACCGGGACCTGTTCCAGCTCATCGACGACGAGCGCGGGGTGCGGCTGCTCTACGTCGGGCGGGGCGTGGCGAAGCTGGAGGACTGCGACGACGCGGCGGTGCGGTCCCGCTACGGGGTGCCCGCCGACCGGTACGCCGACTTCGCGGCCCTGCGCGGCGACCCGAGCGACGGACTGCCCGGGGTGCCGGGCGTCGGGGAGAAGACCGCCGCCCGGCTGATCGACAGGTACGGCGACCTCGACGGCATCGTCGCCGCCCTCGACGACCCCGACTCCGGATTCGCCTCCGGCCTGCGGGCGAAGCTCGACGCCTCCCGGGACTACCTGGCCGTCGCGCCGAAGGTGGTGCGGGTGGCGCTGGACGTGCCGCTGCCGGAGCTGCCGACCGCGCTGCCGCCGTCGCCGGTGGCCCCGGACCGGCTGCTGGAGCTGGCCGAGCGGTGGAACCTCGCCGGGTCCTGCCGCCGACTCGTCGACGCCCTGGCCGCCCAGGGCTGACCCCACCGACGGCCGGCCTGGCCGCGGGCCCCGCCGGCCGCACCGGTGACGATCAGGCGGTGGCGTGGTAGGCCAGGACACCCCGGTTCACCGCGGCGATGGCCTGTCGGGCGGTGGCCCGCAGCTCGGTGGACGCCCCGCCGGAGTCGGCGAGCTGGCCGAGCAGGTCGACCACCTGCCGGGCCCAGCGGACGAAGTCCCCGGCCGGCATCTCGCCGTCGATCTCGTGGCCGCTGGCCAGCACCTTCGCCAGCGCCTCGCCCCGCGCCCAGCGGTAGACCGGCCAGGCGAAGCCGAGGTCCGGCTCGCGGGTGACCGTGAGGCCCCGGGCGGCCTCGTCGGCCTCGATCTCCCCCCACAGCTTCAGCGTCTCCTCGACGGCCTCGGCGACCGGCCCACGGGGCAGCGACGCCCGCTCGTCGACGTCCCGGCGGGCCTCGAAGACCACCACCGAGACCGCGGCGGCCAGCTCCGACGGCGACAGGCCGTCCCAGACGCCCCGGCGCAGACACTCGGCGACCAGCAGGTCGGCCTCGGTCCAGATCCGGCCGAGCATCCGACCGGCGTCGGTGACCGCGCCGTCGGCGGACAGATAGCCGCGCGCGGTGAGCAGTGCGACGATCCGGTCGAACGTGCGGGCCAGCGAGCCGGTGCGACCGGCGACCCGCTGGCGCAGCTCCTCGGTGTCGCGCTCCAGCCGGCGGCGGCGCTCGGCCCAGCGGGCGTGCTCCTCCCGGTCCGGGCAGTCGTGGCAGGGGTGCCGGCGCAGCTCGGAGCGGAGCTGGCTGATCGCCTGGTCCTCGCCGGCGCCCTGCCGGGACCGGCCGCCACGGCGACCGCCGTGCCGGTCCAGCCCGGTGCCGCTGACCTCGGCGGCGAGGTCCCGGCGGGCCCCCGGGGAACGGTGGTTGAAGTGCTTGGGCACCCGGATGCGGGCAAGCACCTCGGCCGGGGTGGTGAAGTCGCCGGGGCCGACCCGGCCGGCCCAGCGGTCCTGGGTGAGCACCAGCGGGCGGGGCTCGCCGAACCCGCCGGTGGCCGGGTCGAGCACCACCGCGAGGCCCGCGCGCCGGCCGGACGGCACCCGGATCACGTCGCCGACGCGCAGCCGTTCCAGCGACTCCACCGCCGCGGCCTTACGCTGGTGCTGGCCCTGCCGGGCGACGGCGCGTTCCCGGTCGGCGATGGCCACCCGCAGGGCGAAGTACTCGTCGAAGTCGCCGTGGTGGCAGCCGGCCTCCACGCCGTACGCGTCGATGGTCTCGGTGTTGCGCTGCACCTGGCGGGCCAGGCCGACCACCGACCGGTCCGCCTGGAACTGGGCGAACGAGGACTCCAGCAGCACCCGGGCCGGCTCCACGCCGACGGAGCCGACGAGGTTGACGGACATGTTGTAGGACGGGCGGAAGCTGGAGCGCAGCGGGTAGGTGCGGGTGGAGGCCAGGCCGGCGACGTGCCGGGGGTCGGTCTCCGGGGACCAGACGACGACCGCGTGCCCCTCCACGTCGATGCCCCGGCGGCCGGCCCGGCCGGTGAGCTGGGTGTACTCCCCCGGGGTGAGGTCGACGTGCGCCTCGCCGTTGTACTTGACCAGGCGCTCCAGCACGACGCAGCGGGCCGGCATGTTGATGCCCAGGGCGAGCGTCTCGGTGGCGAAGACCGCCTTGACCAGGCCCCGGACGAACAGCTCCTCGACGATCTCCTTGAACACCGGAAGCATGCCGGCGTGGTGGGAGGCCAGCCCACGCTCCAGACCGTCGAGCCACTCCCAGTAGCCCAGGACCGTCAGGTCCTCGCCGGGAATGGCGGTGACCCGGCTCTCGACGACCCGGCGGATCTCGGTGCGTTCCTCCGGTGAGGTCAGCCGCAGGCCGGCGGCGAGGCACTGCTGCACGGCGGCGGCGCAGCCGGCTCGGCTGAAGAGGAACAGGATCGCCGGGAGCAGCCCCTCGCGGTCGAGCCGGTCGACGATGTCGGGGCGCAGCGGGCCGCGCCAGCGGGGGCCGCGCCGCCCGGCGCCGGGGCCGGCGCTGCGCCCCTCGCCGAGCTCCAGCCGGCGCATCGTATCGCGGGTGTAGCGCAGCAGCTCCGGGTGCACATCGTGCTTGCGGGCGGCGTCGGCGTCGTGGAACAGGTCGAACATCCGCTTGCCGACCAGCATGTGCTGCCACAGCGGCACCGGCCGGTGCTCGCTGACCACCACCGTCGTCTCGCCGCGCACGGTGACCAGCCAGTCGGCGAACTCCTCGGCGTTGGAGACGGTCGCGGACAGCGAGACCAGGGTGACCGAGGCGGGCAGGTGGATGATCACCTCCTCCCACACGCCGCCGCGGAACCGGTCGGCGAGGTAGTGCACCTCGTCCATGACCACGTAGGCCAGGCCGTCGAGGGTGGCCGAGCCGGCGTAGAGCATGTTGCGCAGCACCTCGGTGGTCATCACCACCACCGGGGCGTCCCCGTTGATGGCGTTGTCACCGGTGAGCAGGCCGACCTGCTCGACCCCGTAGCGGTCCACCAGGTCGTGGTACTTCTGGTTGGACAGCGCCTTGATCGGGGTGGTGTAGAAGCACTTGCGCCGGGTGGGTGCCGCGTCGGCGCCCGCCGGCTGGGCGGGGCCGCCGCGCAGGGCCAGGTGTACGGCGAACTCGCCGACCACCGTCTTGCCCGCGCCGGTGGGGGCGCAGACCAACACCCCGCTGCCCCGTTCCAAAGCCTGACACGCCTCCCGTTGGAAGTCGTCGAGATCGAACCCCAGGTCAGGGGCGAACTCGTCCAGCGCCGGAAACTGTGAGGCCTGCGCGGCCCGGCGGCGGGCCGCGGCGTACCGCTCGGCGGGACTCGACATGTCGTCAAGATTAATGCGTGCCTCACGGGACCACCGGTCAAGGCCGTCCGACACCGGCCCCCGGGGCGGTCGGTAGGGTGCACGGCGTGCCGGACCATGCCGAACCGCCCCACCCGACCCCGCCGCGCGGCATCGACGCCGCCGCCAGCGCCCAGGCGTCCCGCCGGCCCGTGGAGGCGGTGCTGTTCGACTTCCACGGCACCCTCGCCCAGGTGGAGGAGCCGCACGACTGGGTGCAGGCCGCCGCGGCGGCCTGCGGGGCGACCCTGGAGCGGGCCCGGGCCACCGGACTGGCCGACCGGCTGCTCACGGCCGGCCGGGCGGGCGGGCCGCTGCCTGCCCGGGTGCCCCCGGCGCTGGCCGAGCTGTGGGCCGACCGGGACCTCTACCCGCACGCCCACCGGGGCGCGTACACGGGACTGGCGGCGACTGTGGACGCCGGGATCGACGGGCTGGCCGACGCGCTCTACGACCGGGTGCTGGTGCCCGAGGGCTGGGTGCCGTACCCGGACACCGCGCCGACCCTGGCGGCGCTGCGGGAGGCCGGGGTGAAGGTGGCGGTGGTCAGCAACATCGGCTTCGACATCCGGCCGTTCTTCGTCGCCTGGGGGCTCGACGGGCTGATCGACGCGTACGCCCTGTCGTACGAGGTGGGGCGCTGCAAGCCGGACCCGGGGATCTTCTGGCGGGCCTGCGGGATGCTCGGGGTGGACCCGGAACGGGCGCTCATGGTGGGCGACACGGCGGCCGACGCCGGGGCGGTGCGGGCCGGCTGCGCGGCACTGGTGCTGCCCGAGGCCGAGCCGGGCCGACCCAACGGGCTGGGTTCGGTGCTCGGCCTGGCCCTGCCGACCTGACCCCGCCCGGGGGCCGGTGACGGCGCGGGGTGTCCGGTCGGCGAGGCCACCGGCTCACCCCTGGTCACCGCAGCAGCCGGACCGCGCCCGGCACAGCGGTGACGGTCACCGGCAGGTCGAGGGCCCGCTCCCCGTCGGCGTACGTGGTGATGCCCTCGGCAACCAGTTCCACCGTCCGGGCCCGGTGGCTGCTCACCAGCGGATGCTGGACGTGGGTGCCCCGGTAGATGCGCGGCTTCACCCGGATCAGGGTGCGCCGGTCGAACCGGCCGCCGACCACCACGTCGAGCAGCCCGTCGGTCGGGTCCGCGTCCGGGCAGATCCGCATCCCGCCGCCGTAGCTGGCGCAGTTGCCGACCGCGACCAGCACCGCGTCGACCTGCAACGGCTCGCCGTCGAGGCGCAGCGTGTACCGGCGGGGGCGTAGCCGGGCCAGCTCGACCAGGATCGCCAGGTCGTACCGGCGGGGGCCGCGCGGGTGGCGCATCCGGTTGGCCCGCTCGTTGACGATCGCGTCGAACCCGGCGGCGAGCACCGCCCCGTACCAGCGGGGCGGGCTGTCCGGCCGGGTCATCCGGGCCAGGTCGACCGGGCTGGTCCGGCCGGCCCGCAGGGCGTTGGCGATCGCATCCGCGGCGGCGAGCGGGTCGGTGGGGAAGCCGGTGTCGGCGGCGAAGTCGTTGCCGGTGCCGGCCGGCACCACCCCGAACGGCACGGTCGTCGCGGCGACCGCCTGCAGTCCCCGGTGCACGGTCCCGTCCCCGCCCACCGTCACCAGCGCGGCGATCCCGTCGGCCAGCGCCGCGTGGCACGCCCGTTCCGCCTGGTCGGCCGTGTACGCCTCCAGCAGGCGCACCGGCCGGCCCGCCCGGCCCAACCGCTCCAGCAGGCCGGGCAGCAGTCCCCGGTGCCGCCCGCGGCCGGCCGTCGGGTTGGCGAGCACGGCGACGGGGCCCCCGGGGTGCGGGCCGGGGGCGGTGCGGTCGACAGCGGTCACGGCGAGCACCGTACCGCCGGGCGGGCACCGCGATCATCTTCCTGCCTGCCCGGAATTCGCCCCGACCCTGCGGCGCCGGGGCGAATTCCGGGCCTGGTCCCACGGCCGGGCCCGCCAGGGATTGACTGCGGTGGATTACTGTGCTAAATGGCACGGGAATTGCCATGAAAACAGCGGAGACGGACCCATTGGTGACGCTGCGGGATGGTCTGCCACCAGGGCGTGACACATTGCCTTTCGTCGTTCAATAATGGCTGCCGTCGATCCGTCGCGGGTCGGGTACGGGGCCACCGACACCGATCGAAGGGAAACTATTCCGTGAAGCGGGACCACTCGCCCGTACTGCCGGGCGACGGCGCCACCGACTACGCGCGCTACATGCGCACGGACGCGCTGCTGGAGCTCCAGCGCCGCCCGGAGCAGATGATCCACCGCGACGAGCTGCTCTTCCAGGTGGTGCACCAGTCCACCGAGCTGTGGCTGAAGCTGGCGGGAGCCGAGCTGGCCGAGGCGGGCGCCCGGGTGGCCGCCGACGAGCCGGCGGCGGCGGAACCGCTGCTGGACAGGGCGACGCTCGGGGTGCGGCTGGTCACCGACCAGCTGGAGATGTTCCGGCACCTGCCCCCGGCGGCCTTCCAGGCGATGCAGCCGGCGCTCGGCACCGGATCCGGTGCCGAGTCGCCCGGCTGGCGCGGGGTGCAGGCCGGGAGCCGGAAGCTCGACCGGGCCTTCACCGACCACCTCGCCCGGCGCGGGACCGACCTGTCGACGCTGCTCCGGGCGGACCCGACGGACCCGGCGCACCGGCTGGCCGAGGCCATGGTCGAGTGGGACGAGCGGGTCGCGTTCTGGCGGGTGCGGCACTACCAGGCCGCGATCCGGGTCGGCGGCCACGGCGTCGCCGGCACCGAGGGCAGCCCGGCCAACATGCTCGCCAGGCTGATCGACCACCGGTTCTTCCCGGAACTGTGGCAGGCACGCGTCGCCCCCGCCACACCGGCCGAGGGCATTCTCCACCCGGAGCGGCCCTGAAGAATCCCGCCGGACCGAAATTCGCCGAAACGTCACCGTCCGTGTTTTACATAATTGTAATGTCGAGGTGCGGTTCGTGCGCGAGCTGACGAGCTGGCTGTCCGGTGGGGCCGATCCCGACAGTTTTCCATACCGCCCGGTGACGGCTGAGTTCCACCGGACCGGCAAACATTTCGTCGGAAAGGGGCTGCTCGCTCTCCTCGACGAGACGAGGGCGCACGTCGCCGCCCGGGCGACCGGCGCAGGGCCGGTGGACGCCGGCCCCGTCCGGCTGCTGCGCGACTTCCTCGACGTCGCGCTCGACAAGTGGGACGGCCGGTACGACTACCGCAGCTACCTCGCGTTGCGCCTGCTCGGGCTGCCCTGCGGCGACGGCGACGGCGACGGCGACGGCGGTGGCGGTGGCGGGGCGATGGCGGAGCGGGCCGCCGCCCGCCAGGGCCGCGACCGGCTCCTCGTGCACCTGGTCGCCGACGCGCTGGCGTTCGAGCTGGCCGCCGCCGCCGGCACCACCGAGCTGCTGCCCGAGCAGCGGCCCGGGCCGGCGCTGGTGGCCAAGCGCCACCGGCTGGGCGTCCGGGCCGTCTCCCCCGCGCTGTCCCGCCTGGGCCTGACCGTCGACGATTCCCAGCCGGCGGCGGCGGCCGCTGCACTGCACGCCCTCGCCGCCGCCGACCGCAGCGCCGCCGAGGAGCGGGCGCTGCGGCTGAGCATGCTGCCGGTGTACCTGTCGCACGACGAGTACCTGTTCATCCGGGTGCTCCAGGCCTACGAGTGCGTCTTCGCCGGGCTCGCCGACGAGCTGCGCGCGACGATCGACGCGATCGACGCGGGCCGGGCCGTCGCGGCGGCGGAACGGGTGGGGTACGCCCGGGACCAGCTCGCCTCGGCCGCGCCCCTGTTCTCGCTGCTGGCGAGCATGCAGCCGGAGTCGTTCCGGACGTTCCGGGCGTACACCGAGGGGGCCAGCGCGATCCAGTCCCGCTCCTACAAGCTGATGGAGTCGCTGTGCCGTACCCCCGAGGGGTCCCGGCTGGACTCGGCCGCCTACCGGTCGGTGCCCGAGCTGCGCGACCGGGTGCGCGCCGGAGGGCCGTCGGTCGACGCGGCGCTGCGGGCGGCCGTCCGCGACGGCCGGCTGGCCGGGGCGGACCGAGCCCTGGTGGAGCTACGGATGCGCGAGTTCGCCGCGACGGTGCTGCACTGGCGCCGTACCCACCACCGGCTGGCGGTCCGGATGCTCGGCGAGCGGCCCGGCACCGGCTACACCGAGGGGACCCCCTACCTGGCCGAGGTCCGGGCGATCCCGGTCTTCACCGCCGTCGCCGCCGACCCCGACCCGGCGGCCCCGTCCGAACCGAGTGGAGGCTGTCCCGAGTGAGCGCACCCGAACTGGAATCCGCGATCGGCGGGCCGCGGCGTCTCGACGCCGCCGCGCACGCCGCGCTGCGCGCCGAGTTCCCCCTGCTGGAGACCTGCCTCTACCTGAACAACAACTCGACCGGCGCGGTGCCACGGGCGGCGCAGGGCGTGCTCACCGGCTACTGGGACACGTTGCGCACCTGGCGGGACGACGTGTGGCAGGGCTGGCACGAGGGCCTCGACCGGTACGCCGACGGGCTGGCCACGTTCATCGGCGCCCCGCCGGGCAGCGTGGTCACCGACGCGAACCTGAGCATCCTGCTCGGCCGGGTCGCGTCCTGCTTCGACTACCGCCCGCCGCGCGACCGGGTCGTCATCACCGACCTGGAGTTCCCGGCCGTGCCGTTCGTGTGGAACGCGTTCCGCCGCTACGGCGCCCGGCTCGACGTGGTCGGCACCGGCGGCCCCGACTTCGACGAGGACGCGCTCGTCCGGCGTATCGACGAGCGAACGCTGCTGGTGTGCGTGCCGCACGCCAGTTTCTCCTCCGGGGCCACCGTCGACCTGCGCCGCCTGGTCGCGCGCGCCCACGAGGTGGGCGCCCTGGTGGTGGTGGACGCCTTCCAGAGCGTCGGGATCATGCCGCTGGACGTGACGGCCCTCGGCGTCGACGTCGCCCTCGGGGGGGCGCACAAGTGGATGTGCGGGGTCGGCACGGCCTTCCTGTACGTCCGCCCGGACCTGACGCCGGCCCTGGAACCGGCGGCGACCGGTTGGCAGGCCGGTGACCGGGCGCTGACCTTCCGGCCGTCGACCGGCTGGGCGGCCGGGGCCCAGCGGTTCGCCGGGGGGACCCCGTTCCCCCTCACCTCGCTGGTCTCCCAGGTCGGCCTGGACCTGCTGGCCGGCGTGGGCATCGCCGCGATCCGGGAGCATTCCCTGGCGTGCACGTCCCGGATCCTGTCCCGGGCCGAGGCCGCCGGCATCACGGTGGTCAGCCCGACCGAGCCGCACCGGCGCGGCGGCGTCGTGTGCCTGGACGTCCCAGACGGTGAGGCGGTCAAGCGGCGGCTGGCCGCGCGGGACGTGATCTGCAGCTGGCGGGGCTACCTGCGGGTCGGACCGCACGTCTACAACACCCTCGACGAGGTCGACGCGTTCATGGACGCACTGGAAGAGGAGCTGGGCCGATGACCGTCACGCTGTCGCCGCGGGCGCTGATGAGCCTGCTCGCCAACGGCACCAAGGCCATGGACGTGCTGGAGACAGCGCTCACCATGGGCCTGCTCGACGTGCTGGAGCCGGGTCCGGCCGTCCTCGGTGAGCTCGCCGAGAAGTTCGGGGTGCGGCCGCTGCGGCTGTACAAGTTCCTGGACTGCCTGGAGAGCCTCGGGTTCGTCGAGCGGGACGAGCCCGGCGACGACATCACCACGGCCCGTTACCGGGCCGTGCCCGGGCTGCGCGACGCCGTGGCGGCGGTCGCCGGGCCGGACGCGATCGAACGGGACCGGGACCGGTACCCGTGGCGGCGGCTGCACGGCCGGCTCGCGGAGAGCCTGCGCGGAGACGCCGGCATGACCGACGACGACTTCGCGTGGCCGCCGCGCGACGACGAGCAGACCGCCGCCTTCGAGCGCAGCATGGCCGTCGGCCTCGGCCCGGTGATCGAGACCGTCCACCGGCACGCCGACCGGTTGTGGCCGGACCGGCGCCGCCTGCTCGACGTCGGCGGCGGCGACGGCACGCTCGCCGCACGGGTGCTCGACGACGCCCCGGGGCTGCGGGCCGACGTGTACAACCTGCCGGCGGTGGCACCGCTGGTGGAGCTGACGCGGGCCCGCTGCGGGCACCCGGACCGGCTGGGGTTCGTCGGCGGCGACTTCCTCGCCGAGCCGCTGCCGGGCGGGTACGACGCGCTGGCGTTCGTACGGGTGCTGCACGACTGGCCGAATGACGTTGCCCGCACGCTGGTCGAGAAGGCGTACGCCGCGCTCGCGCCGGGCGGGCTCCTGCTGATCTGCGAGGAGTTCCGCACCCCGGACCGGCTGGCGATGCAGTTCTTCTGGAGCTACTTCCTCATCGGCGTCGACAGCTGCGTCAGCCGGCTGCGGGAGGTGAAGTTCTACACCGGCCTGCTCGAGGAGGTCGGCTTCACCCGGGTGCGGGTGCTGCCCGGCGGCTGGGAGCTGGTCACCGCGTACAAGCCGCCGGATGCGCCGTGAGCCGGGCGGGCGCGGGCGGCGTTGCGGCTGCCGACCGAGGGCGGGGGCGCGCTCGTCGTCGAGCAGCGGCTCCCGGATGACGACCGCCCCGGCGGGAGACAGCGCGGCGTGACACGTCGTTCGTCGGCGGGAACCACACGCCGCCGGCGAGCGACTATCGGTACATGCGGTGTGAGCAGTGGCGGGAGATGCTGTCGGCCCAGTTGGACGGGGAGGAGACCCCGGCCGAGCGGGCCTCGGCCGAGGGGCACCTGGACACGTGCGGTGACTGTTCGGCCTGGTTCGACGCGGCGGCGGCGGTGACCCGGCGGGCGCGTACCCGGCTGGTGTCGCCGGGGCCCGACCTGGCCGACGCGGTCCTCGCCGCCGTCCCGGCCGGAGCTTCCCCCCGGCGGTGGACGCCCGCCCGGCGGGGCCGGCTGGTGGCCGGGTTGCGGGCCGCCCTGGGCCTGGTCGGCGCCGTGCAACTGGTGCTCGGGCTGGCGCAGGTCGGTCGGGGCGCGGTCGTCGCGCACGCACACGCCGCCGGCCAGCACCTGTGGCACGAGTCGGCGGCGTGGAACGTCGCCGTCGGCGCCGGGTTCCTGTTCGTCGCGGCGCGGCGGTTCGCGCCCGCCGGGGTGCTGCCGATGCTCAGCGCCTTCGTCGCGACGCTGGTGCTGCTGTCGGTGAACGACCTGATGACCGGCCAGGTGGCCGCGTCCCGGCTGGTCAGCCACGGTTTCCTGGTGGTCGGCTGGATGCTCACCGTACTGCTGTCGCGGCCCCGGCTGCGCCCGGGTGATCCGTCGCCGGGGCAGGGACGGTCGCGGGCATCCCGCTGGCGGGTCGAGCCGGACCAGTCCGAGCAGCCGGCCCCGCTGCACCTGGTGCCACCGCAGCCGTACGCCGCGCAGGCCAGCGACCGCCGGGCCGCCTGAAGGCCGGCCCTCGGCGGGCGAGGCCGTCGGCGGCACCCGGGGGCTCAGCGGGCCGGGCAGGCGTCGGGGGGCTCCCGCCCGGGAACTCAGCCGGCGCTGGTCGGGCGGGCCGGGTGGGCGTCGGCGTGCCAGGCGGCCACGAGGTCCTCGCGCGCCCGCGCCACCCGGGAGCGGATCGTGCCGACCGGGCAGCCGCACACCTGGGCGGCCTCTGCGTAGGACAGGCCGGCCACCTGCGTGGCCACGAACGCCACCCGTCGCTCCGGGGCCAGAGCGGCGATCAGCCGATGCAGGGCGACACCGTCGTCTACCGCGGGCTCGACCGCGCCCACGCCCTCCGCCGCCGTGCGCCAGTCCGGCAGGGCCGCGGTACGCGGGCGGGTCACCGCCGCCCGGACGTGGTCGACGGCGACCCGGCGGGCGATGGTGAACAGCCAGGTACGGGCCGAGGAGCGGCCGGCGAAGCCGGGCAGGCTGCGCAGCGCCCGCAGGAACGTCTCCTGGGTCAGGTCGTCGGCCTCCCCCGGCCCGGCGAGGTGGGCCAGGAACCGCCACACCGGGCGTTGCAGGGCCCGGACGAACGCCGCGGCGGCCTGCTGGTCGCCCTGCCCGGCGAGGCGTGCCCAGCGGGTCACCTGCTCGTCGTCGGCCTCCGCGGTCACCACCGCCGGCCGCCCGACCCGACGCGGGTGGCCGCGCCCACCCGATGGCGCACTTCGGCGGTGCTCACGCGGACCGGGACGGCGCGCGGCGCAGTTGCGTTCACGTGGTCTGTCTCCCGGCCCGGCTCCGGCGGCTGACGCCTCCCACCAGCGGTGGAAGGGCGATCCCCGCGCGCCGCCCCGGTGCGACGCACCACTGTTTGTCGGTCGCGGCGACGGAAAAGTTCCCGGTGCCACGCCGCGCCGGGTACGACGGCGGTCGGTGCGACGGGGACGGGCGGGCCGCTCCCGCAGGGGAGCGGCCCGCCCGCGTCCGGCCGGTGTCGCTCAGTCGTCGCTGTCGTCGTCGTCATCATCGTCGTCGTCGCTGTCGTCGTCGTCATCGGCGTCGACCGGCTCCTGCTCGGCCTTGACCACCGCGCCGTCGTTGCGGTCGACGTCGACCTCGTGCTCGGTCTGCCCGTCGACGATCTCGACGCTCCACACCTGACGGCCGTCCTCGTCCTCGGCCTCGACCTCGACGATCCGGCCGCCCCCGGCGCGCGCCAGAGCGATCTCGCCGGCCCGCCGCTCGTCGACGCTCCCGCCAGCGGGCGAGCCGGTGGGGGGCGGCGTCGCCGTGCCGGCGGGCGAGCCGGTGGCGGGCGCACCGGTCGCCGGCGCCGAGGTGGGGACGGCGTCCGGGCTGCCGGTCGCCGCCGGGGCCACGGTGGCGGCGACCAGGGCGGTCGGTGCGGCGCGGTCGTCGGCGGCGGTGACGCCGAGGGCGACCCCGGCCACCGCCAGCATCGCCGCGCCGCCGACGGACGCCATGATC
Source organism: Micromonospora sp. CA-111912 (assembly GCF_050948415.1). Classification (NCBI taxonomy): domain Bacteria; kingdom Bacillati; phylum Actinomycetota; class Actinomycetes; order Micromonosporales; family Micromonosporaceae; genus Micromonospora; species Micromonospora sp. CA-111912. The sequence goes on along the minus strand of NZ_CP192007.1, from coordinate 3,501,306 downwards.
AGGGAGTTGCGCTTCATCTCAGTGCACCTTTCCTCGGTTACTACGTCGAGGATCGGCCGTGGCGGGATAGCGGCGCGCTGCACGAACGCTAAGGCCCGGTTAAGGCCGCCGGCGGGGCCAACCACAGGCGCACCTCGGCCCCGCCGCCCGGGGCGGTGCGCAGCTCCAGCCTGCCGCCGCCGGCCTCCGCCACCCGGCGGGCGATGTCCAGGCCCAACCCGGTGGATCCGGCCGGGCTGGCTCCCCGGCGTACGGTGGCGGCCGGCATGCCGGGGCCCTCGTCGGTCACGACGAGGACCACCCCGTCGGAGTCGCGGGCGAGACGGACGGTGAACGCGGTGCCGTCCGGGGTGTGCGCGAACACGTTGCCGAGCAGCGCGTCGAGGGCCGCGGCCAACTCGTCGGCGGGCACGGCGACCGGCAGCGGCCCGGGATCCAGGTCGCAGCGGATCGCCCGCCCGGTGTCCTCGGCCAGCACCGACCAGAACGCCACCCGGTCGGCGACCACCGCCGCCGCGTCGCCGCCGGTGGCGGCCGGTGACCGGTCGCGGCGGGCCTGGCGGATCAGGCCGGTCACGGCCCGCTCCAGCCCGTCCACCGCGGCGGCGATCCGCGCCGCCTCCTGCGGCTCGCGCAGCGACTCGGCCTCCAGCCGCAGCGCCGTCAGCGGGGTACGCAGCCGGTGGGAGAGGTCGGCCACCTGCTCGCGCTCCTGGGCGAGCAGGACCTGGATCCGGCCCGCCAGGTGGTTGAGCGCGCCGGCCACCTCGCGCAGCTCGGCCGGGCCTGCGGGCGTCACCCGGGCGTCCAGCTCGGCGTTGGCCAGCCGGTGTGACACCGCGGACAGCTCGGCGATCGGCCGGACCAGGGTGCGGGCCAGCCGGTCGGCCACCAGCAGCCCGAGCAGCACCAGCAGCACCCCGAGCAGGGCCAGCACCAGCCAGGCCCGGGTCACCCCGGCGGTCAGTTCGGCGCGCGGCACCACCGTCCGGATCACGCCCGTGCCATCCGGCCGGCCCTGCACGGCGATGACCACCTCGCGTCCCTCGCCCGACTCCGCGGTGAGGCTCCGCCCCCGTTCGGCCAGGGCCACCGCCGGGGTACGTGGGACGGGCGTGCCCAGCACCGTGTCGCCGGGCAGGAACACGCTGACCGGCCGGCCCGACTCCGCGGCGAGCTGCTCGGCGGTCAGCCGGATGGTCGCGGCGTCGGCCGTACCCACCACCGGCACCAGGCTCTGCGCGTCCGCCGTCGCCCGGACCGTGGCCCGGTCCTCGGCCACGGTCCGCACCAGCAGCGCCAACGGGACCAGGAAGGCCACCAGGGTGAGCACGCTGACCGCGGCGGACAGCAGCGCCAGCCGCGCCCTCACCCGGCGCCGCCCGGGGACTCCAGCCGGACCCCCACCCCCCGCACCGTGTGCAGGTAGCGGGGCTGCTGGGCGCTCTCGCCCAGCTTGCGGCGCAGCCACGACAGGTGCACGTCGACGGTCTTGTCCGCGCCCCCGTACGGGATCTGCCAGACCTCGGTGAGCAACTCCCGCTTGGTGACCACCTCGCCGGGCCGGGCGGCGAGGTGGTGCAGCAGGTCGAACTCGCGCGGGGTCAGCTCGACCGGCGTGCCGTCGAGGGTCACCTGCCGTGAGCGCGGGTCGACCCGCAGCCCGCCCACCGCCAGCGTCGGGTCCTGCGCCGCCTGGGCCGCGCCGCGCCGGAGCACCGCGCGGACCCGCGCGTCCAGTTGGGCGGCGGTGAACGGCTTCACCACGTAGTCGTCGGCGCCGGCGTCGAGGACCCGGACTATCTCGGTCTCGTCGTCGCGGGCGGTCGCCACGATGATCGGCACCACGCTGACCGCGCGCAACATCCGCAGCAGGTCCCGCCCGTCGAGGTCGGGCAGGCCCAGGTCCAGTACGACGAGGTCCGGCCGGTCGTCGAGGGCGTCGCGCAGACCCTCCATCGCGGTGGACGCGGCGGCCACGGCGTGACCCCGGTCCCGCAGCGCCCGCGCCAGCGGCGTCCGGATGGTCAGGTCGTCCTCGATGAGCAGCAGGCGGGGCACAGGATGCAGGCTAGCCGCCGGGACCGCCGCCGGCCGGTTCCTTAACCCTCTCTTAGCGTCGACCGGCGCTCCCGCCAACCTTCGATCGGGGATAGTCGGGGGATGCGTCGTCGCCGTGCCCTCGCCTTCGCCGGGTGGCTGGCCACCGCCGTGCTCGCCACCCTGGTCGGGGTGGCCGCGATCCGGCTGGTCGGGGAGAGCATCACCGGCACCCCGGGCGGGGTGCACAGCCAGCGGGACGTCGAACGGGCGCTGGCCTCGCCGCAGGCGAGCACGGCAGCCCCGGGCGGCAGCTCGTCCACCGGGCCGGGCGCGCCGTCGGCGACCGCGTCGCCGGGGGTCGGCGCGCGCCGGGCCTTCGCGACCGCCGGCGGCAGCGCCGTGGCCGAGTGCACCCCGGGCGGGGTGCGGCTGGTGTCCTGGGCGCCCGCGCAGGGCTACCGGGTCGGCGACGCCGACCAGGGCCCGGACGACGACGTCGAGGTCACCTTCGTCGGGTCGGGCGGCGAGCACGAGCTGAAGCTGCGGTGCGTGGCCGGCGAGCCGGTGGCCGTCGCCGACGACTGAACCGGCGACGGCCACCCCTGAACTCGGTCAGCCGTGGTGCTTCTGCTGGCAGGGCACGCAGAAGCGGGCGTGCGGGACGACCTCCAGCCGCTCCGGCGGGATCTGCGCCCCGCACTTCTCGCACGCACCGTAGCGGCCGTCATCGATGCGGTGCAGGGCGTCGACGATCCGTTCCAGGCTCATCCGGGTCGCCGCGATCAGCGCGGCGCGGGTGTGCGCCTCACCCGGGTCGCCGGTGTCGGCGGTCAGCTCGGTCAGCCGGACCGTCTGCGCCGCGTGATCGTCGGTCAGTGTCGCGCGCAGGTCGGCGAGCCACTGCCGGCCGCTGGCGTGCTGGATGTCGGTACTCATGTCGCGTCCTTCCGGGAAAAAGGTAAAAGAAAAGGGCCGAAGCCGGAAGCTTCGCCCTGGTGGCCGTACCCGTCGGAGATATCCCGGCGGGGGGCCACGCCCGCTGGGGATCGGGCTCGGCAGCCCGTGGATGGGGGCGGCGCCGAGCGAGGGCGCGCCCGCCGGGCGGGTGGCCACCCACGCGCGCCGGCGGCCGGCGGCAGCCGGCGACGCCGTCACGACGGTGACGGTGACGCGGGCGAGCGGGGCGGCCGATGGCATGGGGCCACCATAGGCCGCCCCGCCGCAGAACCCAACCAGGTTGCTCGCCGGCCGTCCCGGCCCAGGCACGGCACGCCCCGCCCTGCTGGCGGCGACGCCGGTCAGGTTCAGATCGGGTCGACCCGGCCCAGCCGCCAGTAGCCCATGAACGCCACCGCCCGCCGGTCGATTCCCCGCTCGGCGACCAGGTGCCGGCGCAGCGTACGGATCACCCCGGCCTCGCCCGCCAGCCAGGCGTACAGCGGCCCCTGTACCGGCGCCGCCGGGGGCGGCACCTCCCAGAGGATGTCCCGGTCGACGTCCACGTCGGCGATCGACATCCGCCCGGACGGCGGGCCCGCCACGGCCGGTGCCCGGCGGGACAGCATGCTCGCCGCCGCCGCGGCGACGGCGGGGACCAGGCGGCTGCCGTGCCGCCCCCCGTCACGGGGCAGCCAGGCCACGTCGACGCCGGGCGGGGTCGGGACGGACAGCGCATCGGCCCGCTCCGGCACCTCCAGCAGCACCCGGCCCCGGGCGTCGGGTGGGAGCCGTTCCAGGATGGCGCAGATCGCGGGCACGGCCGTCTCGTCGCCGGCCAGCAGCAGGTGGCCGGTCGCCGGAGGCCGGAACTCGATCCCGCCGTGCTCGCCGGGGTAGCCGGCGTCGGGGCCGAGCAGGGCGGCCTCGTCCCCGGGCCGGACCCGGTGGGCCCACCGGCTGGCCGGACCGCCGTCACCGTGCAGGACGAGGTCGATGTCGACCTCGGCCAACTGCGGCCGGGCCGCCCGGACGGTGTAGGTGCGCACCGGGCAGCGCCGGTCCTCGGGCAGGGCCCGCCACCTCGCGTGCCAGTCGGCGCCGACGGGGAGCTGGACCCCGTGCTCACCGGGCAGCGGCAGCGCCAGTTTGATTCGCTGGTCGTAGCCGTTGTCCGCGAACCGGTCCAGGTCGGGGCCGGTGAAGGTGACGCGGAGGAACGAGGGGCTGAGCCGGCGTACGGCGCGGACCTCGACGGCGAACAGGCGCCACGGCGCGATGGGCAGGGTCTCGGTCATGACACCCTGCGCCGACTGCGGCTGGACGTGATCAATCGACACGAGGTTAGGCTAACCTAACGGCACGGTCGAGTCTCCGGGCGGTGCGGCCTTCCCCCCTTCAGGCGACGGCCGCCGCCCTGACCGGGCCGGACGGCATCCGCCTGCGGGTCACCCGAGCGCGGCGGCCCGGTCCAGGAAGAGCAACTGGGCCCGCTTCTCCGGCAGGTCGATCTGCGGCCCCGGCACGAAGCCCGCGCGGGTCAGCCGGGCGATCGCCTTGTCGTTGCACGCGTCGGGCTCCGCCACGATGCGCAGGCGGCCCGGGTCGGCCAGCACGAAGGCGAGGAAGGCGTCGAGCAGTACGGCGGTGAAGCCCCGCTCGGTGCCGCCGTCCGGCGGCCCGATCATCAGGTGGATGCCGAAGTCGCCGGGCCGGACGTCGTAGCACTCCCCCACCGGGTCGGCCGTCGGCTCGTACGTCTGGAACAGCGCCACCGGCCGGCCGTCCCGGTGGATCAGGTAGGCGTGGTGGGTGTCGAGCGAGTCCAGGTACTCGTAGATCTCCAGCACCCGCTCGCGGCCGGCGTCGCGCATGCCCCAGAACCGCGAGCGCTCCCGGGTGACCCAGTCGTGGATCACGTCGACGTCCTCGGCCGGCCGCACAGGCCGGATGGTCACCTCGCCGAAGCCGACGATGTGACGCGAGCGGGAGGTCGGGGCAGTCGTCATGTCTCTCCTCGATGGGGCCGGCGTGGACCGCCGTCGGGCGCGTGCCACGGTCCACAGTCTCCCGCCCGGCCGGCCCGCGACCACCGACGGGGTGGCCGGCTCCGGGGAGCCGGCCACCCCGCGTCGCAGGGGGCGGTGGGGTGCCTACCGCCAGGTGTCGGTGCTGGTGCGGGTGCCGTTGGCCGGGGTGGTGAAGGTGCGGTTACCGCCGTTCTCCCAGGTGACGGCGCCGGCCGCGGTCTTCTTGATGTACTTGTACTCCACCGCCGTGTTCGGGGGCAGGTTCAGCGTGGCCCGCCAGACCGGGTAGTCGGCCGAGGAGAGCGCGACGGCGTTGGCCGGGTTCCAGCCGCCAAGGGCCGCGATGTTGCCGACGACGTAGACGTTCTGGCCGTAGGAGGTGGTGACGGTGGCGTGGAACGAGGCGGCGACCTGCCCGCCGGTGTCGGTGTCGCCGCGGAAGGTCTCGTTCACCGTGTGGGTGCCGCCCGCCGGGGTGGTGAAGGAGCGGTTGGCGCCGCTCTCCCAGGTGACGACGCCGGCCGCGGTCTTCTTGAGGAACTTGTACTCCACCCCCGTGGACTGCGGCAGGTCGATCACCGTCTGGTAGGTGTTGCCGCCCTGCGCGGTCAGCTTGACGGCGCTGGCCGGTGCCCAGGAGCCGAGGGCGGGGATGCTGCCGACGACGTAGACCTCCTGGTCGGCGGCCGGGGTCGCGGCGACGGTGAAGGTGGTGGCGACCTTGTCGGTGGGGCTGACCGTCGGGGTGACCGTGGGCGTGACCGTGGGCGACGGGGTGGCGCCGCCGGGCCGGGCGTTGACGTGGATCGCGACCGCGTTGTTGGCGGGGATGGACACGGTGGCCCGGCCGCCGGAGACGGTCACCGTGCCGCCGGCGCAGCCGGACGCGGTGGCGGGTCCGGAGACGACGTCGCAGTACTGGCCGTCGGCGAGGCCGGTGGTGAACGTGGCGGTGGTGGCGCTGCCGGAGTCGTTGACGCCGAACCAGGCACGGTCGCCCCGGTGGAAGCCGATGACGTTGCTGTTGACGGCGGTGAAGTCGGAGACGGTCTTGACCGACCGGGCGGCGTTGGCCCAGCCGACCATGCCCTTGACGCCGGTGGATTGGGTCAGGCAGTTCCAGGCGCCGCCGCAGGCGGTGTCGGTGACGTAGCCGCTGCCGTTGGACGGCGGGGACTGGTTGCGGGTGTTCCAGGAGAAGCTGTCGTAGACCGACGGCTTGCCGTGCGGGTAGGCCAGGGCGAAGTAGTTGGCCAGGGTGTAGTCGGTGCCGTTCTTGTAGGACAGTACGACCCCGTCGCGCTCCAGGTCGTGGTTGGTGACCATGGAGAAGACGTTGGCGCTGGGGGCGTCGAGGTTCCAGCTCGGGATGTTGGCGAGGGTGGAGATCGAGCCCTGGAAGGCGGACCTGAGGCCCTTGGCGTACGCGAAGTCGAGCACGTCGCCGTTGCCGATGAACGCCCGCGCCTTGAGCGCGTCGTTGCTGGCGCCGTCGAAGATCTCCTGCGCGATGTACGGGCGCTTGTTCTCGGCCACGGTGTTGTGGAGCTTGCCGAGGAGCGCCGCGAAGTCGTCCTTCTTGATGTGCTTGACCGCGTCGACCCGGAAGCCGTCGACGCCGAGGCCGATCATGTCGTTGAGGAAGGCGGCGATCTTCGTACGGACACTGTCCTTCTCGGTGTACAGGTCCGTCAGCTGCAGCAGCTCGCAGTTGGTGACCTGGGCCTCGTTGTTCCAGTCGTTGATGCCGCCGCCGGTCGGACAGTTGTCGCCCGGTCGGTGGAAGTCCCCGTTGCCGTAGGGCACGGCCGGGAAGCTGTAGCCGGGGCCGGAGAAGTCCGTGCCCGCGTACCCGACGATGGACTCGTCGTTGTTCGCGCCGGCCATGTGGTTGACGACCGCGTCGACGTACACCCGCACGCCGGCGTTGTGGCAGGCGGTGACCATCGCGGCGAACTGCGCGCGGGTGCCGAACCGGCTCTCCAGCTTGTACGACACCGGCTGGTACACCTCGTACCAGGGGTGCACGCCGTCGATGCTGTTGGGCAGGCTGACCGACTCCTGCGGCGGCGCGACCTGGACCGCGCCGTACCCGGCGGGGCCAAGGTGGTTGGTGCAGGCGGCGGAGACGGACGGCCAGTTCCACTCCCACAGGCTGGCCGTCACCTCGCTGTTGTTGAGCCCGGCGGCGGCCTGGGCGGGGGTGGCGGCGGTGGTGGCGGTCGCGATCGCGGCCGGCAGGGCCAACGCGGCGACGGCGGCGGCGAGCAGCAGGCCGCCGGCGCGGCCACTAAGGGGTGACCTCAGACGTTCCATGACGGGTGAACCTTCCTCCGGGGGTCGAAGAGGCACTGTGGATGGACGGCCGTCCAGGTAGCAAGACGATGCGGTATGGATGAAAGACTTTGCAAGACCTTTCGGCAAGATTTTTGAAACCTGCCGGCAACACGCCACCCACGCAGCCTCTCGCGCCGCGCTCCCAGCGCATCCGCGCTGCCCACTTCGGAGGGTTCCCCCTCACGCTGGACGGAATTCCTTGACATGCCCGGAGAGATCGGCGCAACCTTGCCGCAACAACTTCCAGCACTTGCGAGCAGCTTGCACGACCCCGTCGCCGCCGTGCCGTAGGCTCCGGCCGGCGTCGCGTCCCGCCCGGAGTGCGCCTCAGCTGGTGCGGTGCGCCCGCCTCAGCAGCCAGGCGGCGACGAGGCCACCGGCGAGGACGGCGACCGCGCCCACCGTCTGCCCGGACTCCGACGCGGCGCGGAAGGCGTCGGCGACCTGGGCCCGCTCCGCGTCGGTCCGGGCGGCGGCCAGCGCCGCGGGGAACGACCCGGCACCGGCCAGCGCGGCGGGCAGCAGGGCCGCGAACCGGGCGTTCAGCACGGCGCCCAGGACGGCGACGCCGAGGCTGCTGCCGACCTCCGTCATTGTGCCGTCCACGCCGGCGCCCGCGCCGGCCTTCTCCGGCGGGATCGCGCTCATCACCGCCTCCACGATCGCCGGGTTGGCCAGGGCGCAGCCGGTGCCCATGGTGAGCAGGCCGGCCAGCAGCACGCCGTAGCCGTCTCCCGGAGCGTGGGTGACGAACAGCAGGCCGCCGCAGAGCAGGGTCATGCCGACGGCGATGGCCCCGGCCGTGCCGAGCCGGTGGATCAGCCGGGCGGCGATGCCGGCGATGTTGAGCACGACGATGGACAGCGCGAACGGCACCATCCGCAGTCCGGCCTCCCAGGCCGGGTACCCGCGCACGAACTGGAGGTGCTGGGTCAGCAGGAACAGCGCGCCGGTGGCGCCGAAGGTGATCAGGACGACCCCGGAGACCGCGCCGACGAAGCGGCGGTCCCGGAAGAAGCCCATGTCCAGCATGGGGTGGGCGATCCGCCGCTCCCACCACACGAACGCGGCGAGCATCAGCACTCCCCCGGCGGCCGTGCCGAGCACCGGGGCCGAGACCCAGCCCCGGTCGGGGCCGGCGATGATCGCGTACACCACGGCGGTGAGGCCGGCCGTGGACAGCACCACCCCGCCGAGGTCGAGGCGACCGCCGGACGGGTTGCGGGACTCCGGCACCAGGAGCCCGGCGGCCACCAGGCAGACCACCACGATCGGGACGTTGACCAGGAAGATCGCCTCCCACGGGAAGCGGGCGAGGATGAGCCCGCCGACGGGCGGTCCGGCCGCGAAACCCAGCGCGCTGGCCGCCGCCCAGATGCCGATCGCCCGGGGCCGCTCGGCGGCGTCGAAGACCTGCATCGCCACGGCTAGGGTGGCGGTGACGAGCAGGGCGCCGCCGATGCCCATGCCGGCCCGGGCCGCGATGAGCTGCCCGGTGGACTGGGCGAGCGCCGCGGCCAGCGAGCCGGCTCCGAACAGGACGAGGCCGGCCAGCAGCAGCCGGCGCCGGCCGTACCGGTCGACGGCGCTGCCCGCGGTGAGCAGCAGTCCGGACTGGACCAGCGCGTACGCGTTGATGGTCCACTGCACGTCGGCGGTGCTGGCGCCCAGTTCGGCGGTGAGCACGGGCACCGCCACGGTCAGCACGGTGTTGTCGAGCACCACCGTGACCTGGGCGAGGCAGAGCACCGCGAGGATCAGCCACCGGGTGGGCAGCGGACGGGCGGGGACGGGCAGCGTCCGGACGGCGGGGTCGGACAGGCTCATGGCGCTCCTGGGCGGAAGGGAAGCGGTCGGACCGCTCAGCTCGCGGCGAGCACCGGGACGTGGAGGGCGGTGAGCGTGCCGAGGGGCGACCTCACCGTGCGCTCCAGTAGCCGAGCGCGCTGAGTTGGCGCTTGCCCACGCCGAGGGTACGGCGCAGGTGCCATCGCGCGCAGCATCAGGGATTCCCAGTTCCGTTTCACGCACCCCTCCAGTAAGGTCCACCTAAGTAAGGGGAGGGTAACCTAAATTGGAACCGTTGTGGGGGCCTGCCTCGCCGCGTGCGCCGCACGCCCGGACAACCGGCATCCGTCGCGACGCCTGGGGCGTGGCGCACCTGTGGGCGGACACCGTGGACGAACTGGCCCGACTCCAGGGCCGGGCGGCGGCGCTCGACCGGGCGTGGCAGATCGAGGTGGAGCGGTGGCGCTCCGAGGGCCGGCTCGCCCAGCACGTCGGGCCCGCCGAGGTGGGCTGGGACCGGTTCGCCCGCCGGGCCCGCCTCGACGACACCGCCCGGCGCTGCTACGCCGGACTCGACCCCGCCACCCGGCGCTGGGTCGCCGCGTACGCCCAGGGGGTCAACGACGGGCTCGCCGAGGGGGCCGCCGGGTCCCCGGAGTTCGCGACGGCCGGCTGCGCCCCCGGCCGGTGGCGGCCGTGGTCCCCGCTCGGGATCTTCCTGGTGCAGCACGTGCTGTTCGCGACCTTCCCGAACAAGCTGTGGCACGCGCACGTGGCCGCCACCCTCGGGCCGGCGGCGGCCGGGCTGTTCAGCGCCGAGCCGCCGGCCGGTTCGGGCAGCAACGCCTGGGCCGTGCCCGCCGACCCGGCCACCGGGCGGGGCCCGGTCATCGCCGGCGATCCGCACCGGATCCTCGAACTACCCGGCATCTACCACCAGGTGCGGCTGGCCTGCCCCGAGTTCGACGTGCTCGGATTCGCCTTCCCCGGCGTCCCCGGCCTGCCGCACTTCGGCCACGCCGGCGAGGTGGCCTGGGCCGTGACCAACGCGATGGCCGACTACCAGGACCTCTACCGGGAGCAGCTGCGCCGCGACGGCGACCGGGTCCTGGTGCGCGAGGCCGACGGCTGGGCGCCGGCCCGCCGCCACGTCGAGCGCATCGGGGTACGCGGCGGCGACCCGGTGCAGGTCGAGGTGATCGAAACGCCCCGGGGCCCCGTCATCGACGAGGACCGGCACACCGGCGAGGCGATCAGCCTGCGCACCCCCGCCCGGGTCGAGCAGCGCCTCGGCTTCGACGCGCTGCTGCCCCTGCTGCGGGCGCGGACCGTCGACGACGTCGCCACGGCGCTGCGCCACTGGGTCGAACCGGTCAACAGCGTGCTCGTCGCCGACCGGTCGGGGGCGATCGCCCAGCTCGTCACCGGCCTCGTCCCGGTCCGCGACGAGCGGTGCCGGCGGGAACCGGTGCCCGGCTGGGAGCCGCGCTACGACTGGACCGGCGAGTACGCCCCGATGTCCCGGACCGCAGTGACCGGGCCGGCGGTCTGCGCCAACGACCGCCGGCCCGACGTGGCGGCGCTCGGCGTCGACTTCGCCCCGCCGCACCGCGCCCGGCGCATCCGTACGCTGCTGGCGGCCGGGGCCGAGCCGTCCACCGTGCACACCGACGACCGGCTGGAGGCCGCCGTCCTGCGCGGCGCGCTCGACCGCCTCGACGCCGACGCCCTCAGCGCGCCGGCCCGGGCGCTGCGCGACCGGTTGACCACCTGGGACGGGCGGATGCACGCCGACAGCGCCGACGCCGGCGCGTTCGCCGCCTGGCGGGCGGCGCTGGCCCGAGGGCTGCACGAGCACCCGCGGCTGCGCCCGCTGCGTGCCGAGGGCGCGTACGACGAGCTGTTCGCGGCCTGGACCAACCCCCTGGGCCGCATCGGTTACGCCCTCGACGCCGTGGTGGCGGGGCTGGACCGCCTCGGCGTCGAGGTGGGACCCGTGGCCGCCGCCGCGCTGGAGGAGGTGGCGCACGGCGACCCGCCCGGCACCTGGGGGCGGCGGCACGTCCTGCACCCGGTGCACCTGTCGGTGGCCAAGGAGGTCGACGTCGCGGTGGAGGAGATGCGCGAACGCGTGGCGCTCTCCGGCGACGCCGACTGCGTGCTGGCCACGAGCAGCGTCCCCGGGCTCTCCGACGCCTGCTGGCGGGGCCCGGTCGCCCGCTACGTCTGGGACCTGACCGACCGGGCGGACAGCCGGTGGGTGGTGCCGTTCGGCGCCTCCGGCCGCCCCGACGACCCACACTTCGACGACCAGCTGCCCCGGTGGGCCGCCGGCGAGCTGATCCCGGTGGTCACCGACTGGGCGCAGCTCACCCCCGAGCAGGAGACGAGCAACCCGTGACACACCAGAAGACCGTGGCGTACCGGGAGGCGCTGCCCGACGTCGGCGAGCTGTCCCTCGTCGCCGTCGACCCGGCGGCCCACCCCAAGCTGCTGCACGGTGGTGCGGTTCCACTTCCGCGACCCGACCCGGCAACGGGTGGTGGTCGAGCCGGGCGTGCGAAACGGGCGCGCGCTGCACCGGCTGGAGGGGTCCGGCTTCGCCTTCGACGACGAGATCGACATGCCCGACAAGCGGGCGCAGCTGGCCTTCCTCACCCGGGCCCGGTTCGAGGCGGACCACCCCGATGCGGCGGCCGGGCTGAGCCGGATCGGGCAGAAAGCTTCAGGATGATCTGAGGGGTCGAAGGGTATCGACATCGACTCTCGTGACGGTATAGCGTGCCCGTCATCGTGATCGTCGATCGACGGGGCCCCCGTCCTTCACCGAGGAGTGTCGTGGCCACCTCCCCCTCCGCCACCCTGCGGCGTCGCCGCCTGCTCGGCCTACCCGCCCTGCTGGCCGCCGCGTTCACCGTCACCGCCACCGTCCGAACCGCCCCGGCCCACGCCGCCACACCGGCCGAGTGCCTGGCCGATTTGATCCAGGCGTCCTGATGGCCACGGTCCCCTGGCTCGCCGACGTGCTGCGGGCCGCGGGGGTGCAGGTCGTCGAGGAGGGCGACTGGCGCAACCGGGCACGCCCGGGCGACTTCGCCCCGATCGGGGTGCTGTGGCACCACACCGCGTCCACCTCCAGCGCCACCAACCCGCACCCGGCGCTGAACATCTGCATCAACGGCCGCTCCGACCTGCCCGGCCCGCTCTGCCAGGCCCTGGTCGACTACCACGGCGTGTTCCACCTGATCTCCGCCGGCCGGTGCAACCACGCCGGCGCCAGCCGCGGCAGCGGCCCGATCCCGGCCGGCGACGGCAACACCCTGATGATCGGCTGGGAGATCGACTACAACGGCGTCAGCCAGGAGATGACCAGCGCCCAGTACAACGCGTGCGTCGCCGCCACCGCCGCGGTGCTCACCCGCCTGGGCCGGGACGCCAGCCACGCCCGGGGCCACCGCGAGACCAGCACCTCCGGGAAGATCGACCCGTCGTTCATCGACCTCGACGTGATGCGCGCCGACGTCGCCGCCCGGATGTCCGGCGGGAGCGCGTGGAGCGCGATCGTGGACAACTCCACCGCCGGGCGGTTCACCGCCAGCGCCAACTGGGGCGTCTCGTCGTACTCGGGGCAGCGGTACGGCGCCGACTACCGCTACGCCGATCCGGTGCAGTCCAGCGACGTCGCCTGGTACCGGGTCAACGTCCCGGCGACCGGGAACTACCGGGTCGACGCCTGGTGGCCGGCGAACGCCGGCTACAACAGCGCCACGCCGTACATCGTGGCCACCACCGCCGGCAACCGGACCGTTCACGTCGACCAGCGCGCCACCGGCGGGCAGTGGCGTTCCCTCGGCACGTTCGCCCTGCCGGCCGGGGACGCCAACCGCGTCGGGGTCAGCCGGTGGACCACCGCCGCCGGGCTGGTCATCGCCGACGCGGTCCGGCTCACCCGGATCGTCTGAGGCCACCGCAGGGGGGTGGGTGAGGCGTGCGGCCCGGACCGGCGGCACGCCTCACTCCTGCCCCAACCAGGTGCGCAGCGCCCACCACCAGCGCACGGTCTGCGGGACCGGCCACCGGCCGCCCGGCTCGGCGAGGGTCGGTGGCAGCCCGGCCAGCTCCTGCAACCGGCGCAGCCGGTAGCGCACGGTGTTCGGGTGCAGGTGCAGTGCGGCGGCCGTCAGGTCCAGCCGTTGCCCGTGGTCCAGGTAGGCCAGCGCGGTCGAGGCGAGCTGGCGGTGGAAGTCGTCGGCCGGGTCGAGGGCGCCGAGCAACTCCCCGCTGACCAGCCCGGCCAACTCCGGCTGGGCCGCCAGCGCGGTCTCGCCGGCCAGGTCGACCACCCCGTGCAGGCCGCGCAGCCCGGCCCGGGCGGCGACGCGCAGCGCGGCCACGCACAGCCGGTGCAGGGCCGGGGCCTCGGCCAGCGGCCGGGCCGGGGCGGCCACCACGAGCACGGCGGCGTCGGCCAGGTCGGCGGACGGCAGCCGCGGGGACAGGCCGGCGAGCCGGTCGTCGACCGTGCCGAAGACTCCCCCGCCCCCGCAGAACTGCCGCCGCACCGCCGGGATCCGGGCCGGGTCGGTCAGGTCGGTGACCACGCAGTGGTACCGGCCGTCGGGGCGCAGCCCGAACCCGGCCAGCTCGTCCGGCCGGCCGTCGGCCGCCTCGTCGAGCAGCAGCCGCCGCAGCAGCCGGTTACGGGCGTCCCGCCGGGTGCGGACCAGTTCCAGCTCCGCCGTGTGATGGCCGTCGACCAGGGCGCGCTCCAGGGCGCTGGCGTACCGGCCGAGCTCCAGCAGGGCCTCCAGCAGCGCGGTGTCGGGTATCCCGGCGGCCCGGCCGCGGTCCAGCGCTATCTCCACCACCTTCTGCCGGCCCGCCTGCACCCCGCGCAGCAGGCCCGCGACGGAGACGCCCTGCCCGGCCCGGTCGGCACCGAGCCGGCGCGCCTCCGCGAAGTCCCGTTCGCTGGGCTCCGCCAGGCGCTGGAAGGAGGCCAGCCCGGCGGCCAACAGGGCCGCCACGTGCCGACGGTTCTCCGCCGGCGGCAGCCGCGCCACCTCCGGTGAGTGCACCCGGGCGGCCTCGACCATCTCGTCCACGACCTGCCGGTCCGCGGCCAGCTCGCGCAGCAGCGCACCGAGGGGCCCGGTCCGCTCCGTCAACGCCATCGGCCCGCTCCCCTCGCCACGGCCACTGTGGCCCGTCCACAACGACCCGGCCCGGTTTTGGCCCCCGTCGCCTACCGGGAGTCCGGCTTCGGTTGGTTTCCTTCTGTTACCGCAAAGTAACACCGCGTTCCGCGCCGCGGAACGCCACACCACGGCCGCCCCACCGTCCAGGAGCAGTCCATGACCGCAGCACCGTCCGCGCCCCCGCGCGCCCACCGTCCCCGCCCACGCCGGTACGGCGCCCTCGTCGCCGCCCTCGCCCTCACCCTCGCCGCCGCGCCCGCCCCCGCCGTCGCCGCCCCCGCCGTCGTCCCGGCCGCCGCCGGGCTGGCGGAGGTGATGTTCGTCGGCAACAACTGGGAGGGCACCGTGGACGTCATCCGCCCGCGCGGCGACTACGCCCGCCTCGGCCGGATCAACGTCGTCCCGGACAAGCAGCAGCGGCTCTGGGAGATCTACCTCAACCCCATCAAACTCGCGTTCTACCTGGGCATCCAGCAGGGGCCGGGCGAGGGGCACGACCAGCTCGTCGACGACATGTACACCACCCCGGACGGGACCGCGCTGGTGGCGTCGAGGCCCAGCTTCGCCGACGTGGTCTCGATCGACCTGAGCACCGGGGCGGTGCGGTGGCGGTTCCCGGTCTCCGGGTTCCGCTCCGACCACATGGCGGTCTCGCCGAACGGCACCCGGGTCGCGGTCTCCGCCTCCACCTCGAACAAGGTGCACGTCCTCGACATCAACACCGGCCAGCAGGTCGGCTCGTTCGACACCGGCGACAAGCCGCACGAGAACCTCTTCACCGGCGGCGGCCGGCACATCTGGAACATGTCCATCGGCGAGGTGAACACCTCCCTCGACGACCCGTCGCAGGACTGGACCAAGGGCGACCGGCACATCACGATCGCCGACGCCGCCACCTTCCAGACGGTGAAGAAGATCGACATGCGGCCCCGGCTGGACGCCTTCGGCCGCGGCGATCTCTCCGACGCCGTCCGGCCCGCGGTCTTCACCCCCGACGAGCGCAGGCTCTACTTCCAGGTGTCGTTCTTCAACGGCTTCGTCGAGTACGACGTGGCCACCGACAAGATCACCCGGATCGCCACCCTGCCGAAGAACCCGAACACCAACGAGGACCGCACCACCTGGGTCAACGACTCCCGGCACCACGGCATGTCGATCAGCCCGGACGGCGGGAAGCTCTGCGTCGCCGGCACCATGGACGACTACGCCACGGTCGTCGACCGGGCCACCCTCGCCCCCGGGCCGCTGGTCGCGGCCGGCAAGCCGTACTGGGCGACGGTGAGCGGGGACGGCCGCGACTGCGTCATCTCCGAGGCGGGCTCCGACCGGGTCACCGCGATCAGCTTCGCCACCGGCCAGAAGGTGGCCAGCGTGCCTGTCGGCGACCACCCGCAGCGGGTCCGGATCGGCCACGTCCCGACCGGTTGGACGCCGCCGGCCGTCCAATAGGCCCGGCGCACGGGTGCGGCCCGGCCGATCGTCCGGCCGGGCCGCACCGTGCTGTCGTCCGGTCAGCCGCCGAGGCTCGCGGCACCTGCGGCGATCGCGGAGGCGAAGTAGCTCACCTGGGTGTAGACGCCCGGGTAGTTGGGGCGGGCACAGCCGTTGCCCCAGCTGACGATGCCGACCTGGATCCAGGCGTTGCTGGCGTCCCGGCGGAACATCGGACCGCCCGAGTCACCCTGACAGGTGTCGGTGCCGCCGCTGGCGTAGCCGGCGCAGATCTCCTCGGCCGGGATGATGTCGCCGCCGTAGTTGGAGTTGCAGACGGAGTCACTGACGAACGGCACGGTGGCCTTGAGCAGGTAGCGCTGCTGCGCGCCGCCCTCCCGCGCCGCGCCCCAGCCGGCGATCGTGAAGGTGCCGCTGTCGTACGCGCCGCTGGTGGCGATCGGCAGGGTGGCCAGGGTGGTGACCGGGGTGGCCAGCCGGATCAGCGCCCAGTCCTTGCCCGAGCCGTTGTAGCCCGGGGCGCGGTAGACGTAGTTCGACCGGACGGTGATCCGGCTGCTGGACTGCAGGTCGACCGCGCCGAGCGTGGCCGTGATGCTGGTGTTGGTGCCCGTGGAGCCCACACAGTGCGCGGCGGTGAGGACCAGCCGCGGACTGTAGAGCGCCCCGCCGCAGCCCATCGAGAGCCGCACCATGAACGGGAACTCGCCCTGGGTGGCCCGGGTGCCGCCGACGACGTTGGGGGTGATCGTGTCGTCGGGCGCCGCGGCGGCGGGCGCGGTGAGGGTGAGGCTGCTCGCGGTCACCGCGGCGAGCGCGGCGGCCAACAGGCCGGTGAGGGTGCGCCAGCGAACCATATGTTCCTCCGCATCGGGGGACCGGCGCGCCGGTGGACGCACCGTGTTCGAGATGACGGAAATTCTATTGATGGATATAGATTTCTCATCATCCTCTCCGGGTCATACGACGGCGCTATCCACCCGTCGGGCCGGGTCCTCCGGTGAGCGGCGCAACCGGGCCTGGCCGTCCGAGCCGGGCCGGGCCGGGCCGTCCGAGCCGGGCCGAGCCGAGCCGGGCCGAGCCGAGCACCGCGGGCATCCCTCAGCCGGCCCCGAAGCAGACGAAGGCGGCGGCCGTAGCCGCGGCGGAGCCGTCGCCGTTGGCCACGAACGCGGCCTGGGCGTCGGCGAGGGCCCGTGCCGGCCGGACGCCGGCGCGCATTCGCCGGTGCAGGTCCAGCATGAGTGCGGTGGTGAGGTCGGCCGGCACCGGCAACACGGTCGCCACCAGGCACCGGGTGCCCAGCGCCAGCAGCACGGCGGTGAAGCCCAGCACCTCGTCGCCGGGGCGCACCCCGGACAGCCCCGAGTCGCACGCGGAGAGCACCACGCAGCCCGGCGGGCGGGGCAGCCGTTCCAACTCGTACGCGAGCAGCGGCCCGTCGGCCAGCTCCAGGCCGGAGAAGAGCGGGTTGTCGGCCCGGAACGTGCCGTGCGCGGCGATGTGGGCCAGCCCGGCGCCGTCCAGCGCGGCGGTCAACGCGGCGGCGGTGGCATCCGCCCCGGCCAGCAGCCGGGAGCCGGGCAGTTCGCGGGCGAGCAGCCCGACCTCGGTCCGCGCGGCCGGCAGGCGCGGGCCCGCCGCCAGCACCGGTGCGCCGTCGGGTGCCGCCCGGCCGTCCGCGCGCAGCCAGGCCGTGGCCGACGGGGCCACCGTCACCGGCCGCCCGGCGCAGGTCGGCAGGCCGGACCACGGGACCGCGTGCAGCGCCGCCGTCGGGACGAGCACCAGGGGGCGGTCGCCCAGCCGCCGGCGCAGCGGGTCGAACAGCTGCCGGTCCAGCGCCGCCGCGGCGTGCCCGACGCCGGCCCGGGCGGCTGCGGTGTCACCGGTGGTGACCAGCCGGCGCAGGCCGAAGCGATGCCGCCGGGCCTGCTCCACCGCCTCGGCGAGCGGACCGAGGTCGTGCAGGCTGGCCCGGCCGTCGCGGATCAGCACCGCCCGCAGGTGGTTTCCGTGCGCCACCAGCTCCACCAGCACGCGCGGGCCGAGCCTGGCGGCGAGCGCCGCGACGCCCGGCGGGGCCGCCACGTCGCCGCCGCCGGGCGCGCGCCGGGCCAGGTCCCGGATGCGCTGTTCGAGCCGGGCCTGTCGGCTGCGCAGCGCGTGCGTCGGCCGGCCCGCGAGCAGGGCGTCCTCCAACAGGCTGCTGACCAGGCGAAGCTCGCTGAGCGCCGCGACCAGGTCCGGATCCTCGGGCGGCAGCGCCGGCCGGGTGCGCAGGGCGTTGGCCCGCCACCGCTCCGCCCAGGCCAGGACCCGGCCGGGGGCGCCGGAGCGGACCGCGAGGTCCAGTCCCTCGGCGGCCAACTGCTGCCCGTACGCCCCGCTGTGCGCCCGCAGCTCGGTGGCGCCGAGCGAGGCCCGGTGACTGTCCAGCACGGCCAGTCCGCGCCGCAGCGCCCGGGCGGCGGAGCGGTCGTCCCCGGCGAGCCGGCGCGCCAGCGCCAGGGCGTACCACCCCTGGGCCCGGCCCGGCGCGGTGCCCCGCCGACGGGCCCGAGCCGCCCGGCCCAGCAGGGTCGCCGCGTGCTCGGTTCGGCCGAGCTCGGCGGCCAGCCGACCGGCGTCGATCCGGGTGGTCAGCGCCGGGCCGGGCCAGCCGGTGGCGTCGAGCTGGTCGGCGGTACGCACCAGCGCGGTGAGCAGCGCCGTCGAGCGGGTGCCGCGGCGGAGCTCGGCGCGCAGCTCGACGTGTCGGGCGAAGGCAGCCCAGGTGCGGCGGCCCTGGCGGCGGAAGCGGACCCGCGCCCGGGCCGCGGCGTCGGTAGCGGTGTCCAGGTCCCCGGCGAGCAGCGCGGCGCGGGCCTGGGCCAGCAGCGCCTCGGCCAGGTCGGAGGCCATCCCCCGGCGGCCCAGCTCCCGCACCGCCGCCCCGGCCACCTCGACCGCCTCGTCGAGCAGCGGCACCGACAGCAGCAGCTCGAACCGGTCCAGCAGCAGCGCCGGCCGGGGCACCGACAGCCGGCGGTACTCCTGCTCGACCTCGGCGAAGCAGCGCAGCGCGCCCACGGTGTCGCCGCGCTGGCCCGCCGCGATGCCCAGGTTCCAGCGGGTGTCGGCGGCGGCGAGTTCCAGCCCGAGCCGCTGGAAGATCGCCGCCGACCGGGCGAGGTCGTCGTCGCGGCCCCGGCCGGCACCCCGGTGGGCGTTGAGCAGACCGCGGTTGTTGCGGGCCCGGGCCTCCAGCAGCGGGTCGCCCTCGCGCTGGGCGATCTCGATGGCGAGGGAGTAGTCGCGCACCGCCTCGTCGTAGCGGCCCCGGAAGTGCAGCACCACGCCCCGCTGCATCCGGGCACGCCCGGCGTCGGCCCCGGTGAGCGGGGGCAGGGCGGCGGTCACCGCGCGCAGGGCCGCGCCGGTGCGGCCGGCGTTGGCCAGCACGTAGCCGAGACTCATCCGGGCCAGCGCGCGGGTGCGGGGCGTCGCAGCCACCCGCACCGCCCGGCGCAGGTGACGCAGCGCGCCGGGCAGGTCGTTGAGCTCCCGCAGGGCCAGGCCGACGGCCCGCTCGGCGGTGGAGCGCTCGTCGCCGGTGCCGGCACGGCCGGCGGCGAGCACCCGCTGCGCGAGGGCGATCGCCTCGCGGGGATAGCGCTGCACCGCGTCGAGCGCGGCCTGGGCCGCCCCGGCACCGGAACCGGCGCTGTCGGCCATGCCGAACAGCGTTCCCGATGAACCGTCCAGCGTCAATGCGGATGGGGAAGTGGGAATTCCACGGATCGTAGTGACGATTCACGTCATTGACATTCAACAATGGTTTGGAAGAATCGACCACGCCCGGTACGTGCTGTGGCGACCGCACCGGGGACACCGTCGATCGCGCCACCCGCAACCGCCTGGAGGACCGGTGCCGCCTGACCTCCCCCGCACGCCGCAGCCGGCCAGCCGGCTGTCCCGTCGGCGGCTGCTGGCGCTCGGCGCGCTCGCCGCGGCGGCGCCCCTGGGCAGCTCGCTGCGACCGGCCGCCGCCGCCGGCGACACCGGCGACGACGACGCGTACCAGCGCGCCTTCTCCAACGCCCTGGCCGCCGACCCGAACGTCCGCCGGCACACCGTCGTGGGCCGGGAGTTCCTCTACCGCCCCCGGCAGTTGCTCGCGTCCAATGCCGACGCCCAACGGGTCACCGCCTGGCTGCGCTCGCGCGGGCACCAGGTGACCGTCGGCGCAGGCTTCGCCGGGGTCACCCGGCTGGTGTTCGGCAAGGAGACCGACATCCCCACGGTGGTGACGGCACTGCGCAACCCCCAGCAGTGGCCAAACCAGCCGGTCCCGGCGGTCCAGCCGCACCACGTGCTGCTGGGCCTGGGCAACATCATGGGCAACCCGGGCAGCCCGCCCCAGGCCGTGGCAGCGCTGGCCCCGCCGAACCCGGCCCGGCTCGGCGAGGGCGCCGGGGTGACCGTCGGCGTCTGCGACACCGGGATCTGGCAGCAGGCCGGCGCGTACCACCCCCTGTGGCTCGGCGGCAGCTACCTACCGGAGCCGGACGACGAGGACGCGCTCTACGTCTCCGGGACCGTGCTGGCCGCGCAGGGCGGCCACGGTACCTTCGTCGCCGGGGTGGTCCGGCAGGCCGCGCCGGGAGTCAAGGTCGACCCGGAGCAGGCGCTGAACCCCACCGGCGTCGGCGACGAGGCGATGCTGGTGGCCGCGATGTCCCGGCTCGGGCCGCAGGTCTCCATCGTGAACCTGTCCCTGGGCGGCTTCACCCAGGACGACCTGCCCCCGCTGCCCCTGGTCAACGCCGTGGCCGCGCTGCCGGCGCAGACCGCCGTGGTGGCCGCCGTCGGCAACGCCGGCACCAGCCGCCCGGCTTGGCCGGCCGCCCTGGGCCGGGTGCTCGGCGTGGCTGCGGTGAGCCGGGCCGGCACCGGCATCGTGCCGGCGGCGTACAGCGGTTTCGGCCCGTGGGTGGACGCCTGCGCGGTCGGCGAGCGCGACAGCACGTACGTCGAGGGCCAGCTCCCGCTGCCGGGGCGGCCGACCCGGGTGTTCCACGGCTTCGCCGGGTGGTCCGGCACCTCGTTCGCCACGGCGCACGTCTCCGGTCGGCTGGCGGCCATGATGGTCGCCGGGGGGCTGAGCGCCGACGCGGCCCGGGTCGCGCTGCTAGCGAACCCCCGCTGGCACCCCGACTACGGGGTGCTGGTCCCGTGAGACCCTGCCCGGGTGGCGAAGGGGCACGCCGGTGAGCGACCCGACCGCCACCGGACTGGTCGTCGCCGCCGCAGGTGGGGACGAGGCGGCCTGGACCGAGCTGGTCCGCCGCTACACCCCGCTGGTGGTGTCGGTGATCCGGGAACACGGGATGAGCCGCGCCGACGCCGCCGACGTCAACCAGACCGTCTGGCTGCGCCTGGTGGAGCGGCTGGACCAGGTGCGGGACCCGCAGGCGCTGGCCGCCTGGCTGGCCACCACCGCCCGGCGGGAGTGCTACCGGCTGTCCCGCCTCGGCCGGCGCAGCCAGCCGGTCGACCCGCACGACGACGCGCTCGACGCCCGGCACGGGCCGCCGGTGGACGTGGCGGCGCCGGACGAGGAGCTGCTGCGGGCCGAGCGCGGCCAGGCGCTGCGGGAGGGCTTCGCCCAGCTCCCGCCCCGCTGCCAGGAGCTGTTGGCCCTGCTGACGGCCGACCCCCCGGTCAGCTACCGGGAGATCGGCGAGCGACTCGGCATGCCGGTCGGTAGCATCGGCCCCACCCAGGGCCGCTGCCTGCACAAGCTGCGTAACTGCCCGGCGCTCGCCCCGTTCCTCGGGGCCCGTCGCGGCCCCAACAGGAACGGGGGTGACCGCGATGGCGCCGTGGCCGCCGGTCGATGACGATGCCCTGACCGTGGAGCTGGGCGCGGCGCTGTGGGACGCCGGGCCCGTCCCCGAGGAGTTCCTGACCGCCGCGCGGGCAGCGTTCGCCTGGCGGACCGTGGACGCCGAACTGGCGGTCGCCGAGCTGACGTTCGACTCGGCGTGCGACGCCGAGCCCGCCGGGCTTACCCGCTCGGGTGGCGCGGCGCGAACCCTGTCCTTCCGCAGCGGCGCCGTGGTGCTGGAGATCGAGGTGAGCGACGCCGGCATCGTCGGTCAGCTCTCCCCGGCCCGCGGCGGTCGGGTCACCGCCCGGACGGCCACCGGTCAGTACGACGAGTCGCCGGTCGACGAGGTGGGCTTCTTCTCTCTGGGCGCTCCCCCGGCCGGCCCGGTCCGGCTCGCCGCCCGCGCCGACGGGTACGCGGTGGCCACCGACTGGGTCAGCCTGGGCTGAGGCCGCCGGCCGGCCTGTCCACGCCGGCGGCACCCTTCCTCGGATCCGACATCGCGGGCGGCGCGTGGCCGCCGCCCACGTACCGCCGTCCGGGACGCGCGCCCGTGCACCACCGCCCGGGACAGCGCCGGCCCGCCACCCGCCCGCGCACGCGCCGCCCGGGGACGCGCGGCCGGGCCCGTCGCCACCCGAAGCGGCGGTCCGACGCTGTCCCGGACGCTGCCGGACAGCGGCCCTGAGCAGCCAGGACAACCCGGGCAGGTGTCCTGGACAACGTAGTGCCTTGTCAGTCTCCCGACCGCCTCTACAGGGTGGAGGCAGCCGTGCCACACGGCCCGCCCGGCCCTGCAGCCGGGCGCCAGCGTTGCGGCACTGCGCCGCAGACGAATCGGGGGATTCGATGGTCACGGCACACCAGCCGCGCCCGACACACCGATCGATGGGAGGATCAGACGTCGACGGCCGGCCGCCGGGCATCCGGGGATACCGGCGCTTCGGCCGCCATCCCGCCCGCCCGAAGGACTACCTCGCGGTTCCCACCGACGCCGTGACCCTCGTCGCCGAGTTCGCCCCGGCCCGGCTCGGGGACGGGACCGCGGCCGATCCGGGCTCGTTCGCCTACACCGTCTACGGCCTGCACACCCGGCCCCGGCAACGGGTACGTGGGATCCGGCCGTACACCCTGGAGATCACCCTCGAGCCGTGGGCGGCGTTCACGCTTCTCGGCGTGCCGATGCACGAATTGGCAGACGTCGCCACCGACCTGACCGACCTGCCCGGCGTGCCGACGGTCGTCCTCACCGACGCGATCAGCACAGCGACCGACTGGCAGAGGCGCCTCCACGGGCTCGACCAGGCCCTCGGCCGCTGGCTGGACCGGGGGCCCCGGTGCTACCCGTACGTGCTTCGCGCCTGGCAGCTTCTCACCGGCAGCGGCGGCACGGCATCCGTCTCCGGCCTGGCCACCTCGGTCAACTGCAGCACCCGGAACCTGGAGCGCGGCTTCCGCCAGCAGATCGGGCTGTCGCCGAAGACGGCGGGGCGGGTCGTGCGGTTCCAGCGGGCGCTCCGACTGCTGGTCGGGGGCAGCCCTGCGGCCGAGGTCGCCGCATTGTGCGGGTACTACGACCAGCCGCACCTCACCCGCGAGTTCTCACGAATGACCGATCGCAGCATTTCGCGGTACCTCCTCGAACGCGGCGCCGACCCGGGTTCCGCCCGGCCCTGACGGCGCACGCCGCCCCGGCAGCCGGTCGGGTTTGTCCAAGACGATCGATGCCGCCGTGCATGAAGGTTATCCACATAACCGGCACCTGGGCTCTACAGCCCGAAATCACCATGGAGGTGAACATGTACCGACAGATCGAAGCGCTGGGCGGCAGGCTCCTCGGCCTCTTCGTCCCCCGGGTCGAGGCGGCTGCGGCGACGACGGCGGCCTGCAAGTCCTGGCCCGCCTGCTGGCAGTGCAACAAGGCCTACGGAGGCCACTGCTCCTACAACGCCCCGTGCTCGACGTGCAACAACGGCGGCTCCTACAGCTGCTTCTGCTGATCGCGCGGGCCGTGCCGGCGGGCTCTGCGATCCGCCGGCACGGCCCACCCGGGCACCGGTACGCCTCCGGGCCCGGCCCATCCGTCCCACGATCCAGGAGGTTCCGTGCAGTACCTGACGATCGGGATCCGGTTCCTGCTCGGCACGGTCTTCCTGGTCTCCTCGTTGAGCAAGGTCACCGGTCGCGGGGCGTTCGAGACCTTCGCCGCGTCGATCCGCGACCTGGGGCTGGCGCCCACCCGCACCGTACGGCCCCTCGCCGGCACCGTGGTCGCGGTCGAGTTCGCCGTCTGGACGCTGCTGGCTGTTCCGCTGCCCGTGACCGGCGTGGCCGGCCTGCTGGTGGCGGCGGCGCTGCTCCTGGCGTTCAGCGCGGGCATCGCGGTCTCGCGGCGGCGGGGCACCCGGACCGCCTGCCGCTGCTTCGGCGCTTCCACCGTCACCCTCGGTCTCCCCCACGTGGTCCGAAACGCCGTCCTCGCCGCCCTCGCGGCAGCCGCCGCGCCGGCCACGCTGGAACCGACGCCGACGCACCTCGGCGGAGCCGCACTGGCCGCCGTCGCCGGCACGGTCCTGGGACTCCTGGTGGCGGCCGGGGACGACATTGTCGAACTGCTCCACCCGATGTCCCCGGCCCCCGACCGTCACCGCGGGCCGCAACCGCACAGAAGGGGTACGAAGAATGCCGGTACTGGTCGCGGCCCTCACCCTCGTCGGGCTGATCGCCACCGTGAACCTGCTGCTCAGCATGGGCATCATCAAGCGACTCCGCGAGCACACTGAACTGCTCGGCAACCTCGGCGGAGGCCCGGCGTCCCTGGTCGCCGGCGAAGCGGTCGGTGAGTTCAGCACCGTCACCGTGGACGACCGGCCGCTGGACCGGGAATCGCTGACCGGCGAGACGGTCGTCGGATTCTTCTCACCGACCTGCCAACCGTGCAAGGAGAAGCTGCCGAACTTCATCGACTACGCGCGGACCCGGACCGGTGGTGACCGGCGGGCGCTGGCAGTGGTGGTCGGGGACGCCGAACAGGCCGCGGACTTCGTCAGCCGGCTCTCCCCGGTCGTCCGGGTGGTGCTCGAGAACCCGGACGGCCCGATGAGCCTCGCGTTCAAGACGCGGGCGTTCCCCACCGTGCTCGCGGTGGCACCGGACGACGACGGCCGGCTCGTCGTCACCGACGACCACTTCGCCCTAGACCAGCCAGCCGCCCTGGTATGAGCGGGCAGACCGACCGGGCGGCGACCGGGCCGACCAGGGCCGCGCGGGGCATCCGTCCCGCCTGGGCGCTGGCGGCCCGGACCGCCCCCGGAACCCTGACGGTGTACGTGGTGGTGATGCTGGCCGGCGGGGCGCTGCCCGTCCTCGCCGCGTGGCTGACGAAGCTCATCCTGGACGGGCTGGTCGGGAGCGGCCCGCGCGGTGGGCTCGGTGAGCTCGGTGGGCTCGCGCTCGGGCTCGCCGGGGCCGGCGCGCTCGCCGCAGTGACGCCGCAACTGACCACGTACCTGCGGGCGGAGTTGGACCGGGCGGTCGGGCTGGTGGCCCAGGACCGGCTCTTCGCGGCGGTGGACGAATTCGCGGGGCTGAGACGCTTCGAGGACCCCGGGTTCCTCGACCGGCTCCGCCTGGCCCAGCAGGCCGCCGGAGGGACGCCCGGCCAGATCGTCGACGGCGTGCTCGGTGGTGTCCGCAGCGCGATCACGGTGGTCGGCTTCCTCGGCTCCCTGTACGTCCTCAGCCCGCTGCTGACGCTCGTCGTGCTGGGAGCCGGCGTACCGGTCCTGGTGGCCGAGATCGCGCTGTCACGTCGACGGGCCCGCATGTTCTGGAACGTGGGCGGCATCGAACGGCGCGAGTTCTTCTACAGCGACCTGTTGTCCAGCGCCGAGGCGGCCAAGGAGATCCGGCTGTTCGGCACGGGCGGGTACCTGCGCGGCCGGATGATCGCCGAGCGGCGTGACGCCAACGCCGCGAAGCGGGCCGTCGACCGGCGCGAGAGCTGGATCCAGTCCGGCCTCGGCCTGCTCGCGGCGCTGGTGGCCGGCGGTGGCCTGCTGTGGGCGGTGGCCGCCGCGCATGCGGGCAGGCTGTCGGTCGGCGACCTGACCGTCCTCGTCGCCGGCGTGGCCGGGGTGCAGGGCGCGCTCACCGCCCTGGCGGGCGAGGTGGCGCGGGCGCACCAGGCGCTGCTCGTCTTCGAGCACTACACGGCGGTGACCGGGGCCGGGAACGACCTGGTCGCCGCCGCGCCGCCGCGTCCACTGCCGCCGCTTCGGCACGGCATCGAGTTGCGGGACGTGTGGTTCCGCTACTCGGAGGAGCACCCATGGGTGCTCCGGGGCGTCGACCTGTGGATCCCGGCGGGCCGGTCGGTCGCGCTGGTGGGGCTCAACGGCGCCGGCAAGTCCACCCTCGTCAAGCTGCTGTGTCGGTTCTACGACCCGACCCGCGGCGCGGTCCTCTGGGATGGTGTGGACCTGCGGGAGTTCGACGTGACGCACCTGAGGCAGCGCATCGGCGCGGTGTTCCAGGACTACATGCGCTACGACCTGACCGCGACGGACAACATCGGCCTCGGTGACCTGGCGTTGCGCGAACAGCACGACCGGGTGCGGGTCGCCGCCGAGCGCGCCGGCATCCACGACGAAGTCGCGGCCCTGCCGCAGGGGTACGACACCATGCTGTCCCGCATCTTCTTCTCGGAGCGGGACAGGGAGGACCAGACGACCGGGACCGTCCTCTCCGGCGGCCAGTGGCAACGCCTCGCCCTGGCCCGGGCGTTCCTGCGCGACCAGCGTGACCTGATGGTCCTCGACGAGCCGTCGTCCGGGCTCGACGCCGAGGCCGAGCACGAAATCCACACCTCGCTGCGCCGGCATCGCAGCGGGCGGACCAGTCTGCTCATCTCCCACCGGCTCGGTGCGGTGCGGGACGCCGACGTGATCGTCGTGCTCCGCGACGGGCGGGTGGTGGAGCAGGCGGACCACGTCACGCTGATGGCGACCGGCGGGGAGTACGCCCGGCTGTTCACCCTCCAGGCCGCCGGCTACCAGGCGACGGCCGCGGGGAGGGAGGGGGCATGACCGGCGGGCGGACCCACCAGCTGCGGCCCCGGCCGCCCACCGCCGCAGACGCCCGCCGCATCCGTCGCCGGTTCAGGTGGAGACGGGCGGCACCCGGACTCGCCGCCGGCGGGCTCGGCGCCGTGGTCGCACTCGGGGCGCTGGACACACCGTGGGCGGCCCTCCCCGGCGGCCTGTTCGCGGTCGCGCTGTTCGGAGCCGGTTCGGTCACGCTGCGGCGGCACTTCGTCGCCGTCACGGTGCGCGGCACGAGCATGCTTCCCGCCTACGGCGACGGCGACCGGGTCCTGGTACGCCGGGCCGGGACACCCGCCGTGGGACAGGTGGTGGTGGTCGAACGGCCCGCGCACGGCTGGCGTCTGCCACCGCTGCCCCGAGGCGCCTCGGCGGCGGTGATCGCCAACCGGATCTGGATGATCAAGAGGGTCGCCGCGGTGGCCGGAGATCCGATGCCGCATGGCCTGCCCGCACCGCCGGACGGGCCTGGGGGGCGCAGCGTACCCCGGGACCGGCTGGTGCTGCTCGGCGACAATCGCGCGGACAGTGTGGACTCGCGGCAGCTGGGCCTCTTCCCGACGGAACGCGTCCTCGGCGCGGTGCTGTCGGAACCCGCTCCGGGGGTGACGCGAGCCGGGACATGACCGGACACCGGGGTCACCAGCAGCTGGTATCTGTCAGATCGCCGACCCCATTAGATCGACTGCAATTCATATGCTGGGGACGTGACGACAGCCGGAGCGGACCTTCGGCCGGACCAGGCAGGCACGACGGCCGAGTTCCTCGCGCTGCTGCGGGAACTCAAGGACCGGTCCGGCCACACCTACCGGGAGCTGGAGCGGCGGGCGGCAGCACGCGGCGACGTCCTGCCCCGGAGCACCACCGCCGCCGCCCTGCGCGGCAACTCCCCGCCACGCGCCGAGTTGCTCGATGCGCTGGTGCGGGCCTGTGGGGCGGAGGAACACCTGCGACAGTGGCGGTGCGCACGGGACCGGCTCGACGCGGCCGGGGAGCAACCGGATCAACCCGGTCCGCCCGCGCCCCCCGCCGGCGACCGGTCCGACCCGGCCCCGGACGGCGGCCCGACCGCGACCACGAACGGCCGCTCCGACGGCGACACCCGCCGTCGTACCCCGGCGGCCCGATGGCGGCCGGCGGGACGTTGGTTCCGTCCGCCGCTGGTCACACCACTACTGGCGAGCCTGCTGGCCATCGGTGTCGGAGCGCTGCTGACGACGTCGGCCCGAGGCACGTGGCCCGACCCGGCGGCGATAACGGACCGGGAGTCGACCGGCGCGACCGTGCGGCAGGCCCCGCCGCTGCCCACGAACCTCCTCCGGGAGGTCCGGATCCGCCCCGTCACCGCGCCCGACCTGTGCCTGACGGACGGCCGCGTCCTGGACCGCCGGTACACCCCCTTGGTGGCGGTGCAGCGGTCGTGCGACGAGGTGTGGCCGCAGACGACCGTGCTCCAGCCGGCCGACGACGGGACCTACCGCATCAGGTGGGACCACCCCGACTACGGTCCCGGCTGCCTGGTGGGCTTGACCGCGGGGCCCGGCGCCGGGCTCCTGGAGCCCTGGGACGACTGCGTACGCGGCAGCCGCTTCCGGATCGAGCCGTCGGGTTCGTACGACAGCAACACCTACGTCCTCCGCCTCCCCGGCCACGGCTGCGTGGGCATCAGCGACTCCGGCACCGCGGTGGGGACCGAGGCGGTGATGGGACGCTGCGTGGGCAAAGGCGGCCAGGTCTTCCGCATCGAGCCGGCACCCCCTCCCGGCCCCGAATGACGCCGGGTGGCACCGGCGCTCCGCCCGCGGTGGCTAGACCGACTGGAGGGCGCGCCAGGCGATGTTGTTGTTGTACCGGACGTTGACCTGCAGGTCCGGGGTGAGCAGCAGCACCGGGTCGTCCGGGGACTCCCAGACGGCCAGCAGCGAGAAGTTCCCGGGGCCGGGCACGGCGCCCCACGGAACGACCACAGTCGTGGCTCCCGGCGGCACGACGACGGGCACCGTCGCTACCCAGGTCAGGTCCGTCGGCCAGATCATCCCACCGCCCGGGGACGTGCGGTAGATCCGCAGCGCCCCGCTGTCGGTGCCCGTGCCGTACGGGCCGGAGTTGCGCAGCGTGACGAAGATGTAGCTGGTCATGCCGACAACCGGGGACTGGCTGGTCGCGCACCCCACCGCCGTCGGGCAGACCTTGACGTCGGGACTGGCCCAGATCGGGCTGCCCGAGTGCGGCTCGAGGCCGAAGTCCGAGGGGACATCCCGCAGATAGATATCGGTGGGGGTCATGACCCGGTCCGGCTTCGCGGCCGGCGGAGCGGCGGTGGCGGTGGTGGCCAGCAGGCCGGCCAGGGCCGTGCCGGCGAGCAGGGCCAGCGCCGCGCGGCGGGCGCGGCTACCCAGAAATGCCATGACTACTCTCTCCCATCGACGGAGGTGACCGGCCCGGGTCCCGCGCCGGCGTGGTCATGCCCTCAGGAGCGGGCCGCCCGCCCGGAGATACCGACGCCGGGGTGGCGGTTGTCCAGATGACGCCAGGCCGGATCAATCAGACGCCGGGGCCGGATCCCGCAGGCCCGCCCGCGAGCGGGTTGATCGAGTTGAGGTCGCGCCAGGCGATGTTGTTGTTGTTCCGGACGTTGGTCAGGATGTCGGCGGTCATGAACGGCAACGGGTCGTTCGGGGACTCCCACACGGCCAGCAGGGAGAAGTGACCGGGGCCGGGGACGCCGCCCCACGGAACGCTCACCGTCGTGACGCCCGGTGGGGCGACGACGCTCACCGCCGCCACCGGCATCCAGCCCATCGGCCAG
Source organism: Micromonospora sp. CA-111912 (assembly GCF_050948415.1). Taxonomy (NCBI): domain Bacteria; kingdom Bacillati; phylum Actinomycetota; class Actinomycetes; order Micromonosporales; family Micromonosporaceae; genus Micromonospora; species Micromonospora sp. CA-111912. The sequence continues at coordinate 3,471,736 of NZ_CP192007.1, read as the reverse complement.
GCCAGGCTGCCGCCCGGGGTCGTGCGATAGAACCGCAGCGCCCCGCTGTCGGTGCCCGAGCCGTACGGCCCGGGGTTGCGCAGCTTCACGAAGATGTAGTTGGTCATGCCGACGATCGCGTTCACGCTGGTCGCGCACTCCACCGCCGTCGGGCAGATCTTGACGTCGGGGCTGGCCCAGATCGGGCTGCCCGAGTGCGGCTGGAGGCCGACGTCCGAGGCGACGTCCCGCATCCAGACGTCGGTGACGGCCATGACCCGGTCCAGCTTGCCAGCCGGTGGAGCGGCGGTGGCGGTGGTGGCCAGCAGGCCGGCCAGGGCCGTGCCGGCGAGCAGGGCCAGCGCCGCGCGGCGGGCACGGCTACCCAGAAATGCCATGACAACTGTCTCCCATCGACGGAGGTGACCAGCCCGGGGGCTTTCCGGCCCCGCGTCGGTGTGGTCATGGCTTCAGGAGCCGGCGTGGCGCGCGGAGATACCGTCGCGGGCACCGGCCTTTGACAGATGACGCCAGGCCGGATCAATCAGACCTCGTGAGGGCAACAGCTCGGCCTCCCGGACGCGCGGGCATGCCGGCGGCACGTTCCCCGCCGCACCTGCGCAGCCCGTCAGCCCTACCGGGGGAAGGCGGGGGCCGACCACGGCCAAGGCACGTCGTGGAAGGCAGCCTCGACCAGCAGGGCCTCGATTGCCCGAAGGAACCGCTCGGCGCGCTCCGGCGGCAGGTAGCGGGTGTCCACGGTGATCGCCAGCTCGACCGCGCCGGGGGCGTCGATGACCTGGAGGCGGCAGCGCCAGGCGAACCGGTCCAGTTCCTCCAGCCAGCGGAACGTGCTGCGGCCAGCCGCCGCCCGAAGGGCCGCCTCGTCCGGGCCGACCGGTTCGGGGTCGGTGGCGTGCGGCAGCCGGATGTCGTTGAGGTAGCAGAACGGGGCCAGGGCGGTGCGGTAGTCGAGCCCCCGCTCGGCGAACGCGCGTTCCAGCTCGGCCGGGTCGTAGTAGGCGTGCCGGTACGCGTCCAGCGACGCCCCGCGGGCGCGGGAGAGCAACTCGGCGAAGCCGGGCCGATCGGCCAGGTCGAGCCGGCAGAGCCCGATCTGGTTGAGCTTGCTGATCGCGACGTCGTACTCGGGCTGGAACCGGTTGTTCGCCATGGTGAACACGCCGCAGACGTCCCCGCCGTTGTCGGCGGTGAGCACGGCGGCGGTCGCCGCGAGCAGGACGGAGGCGTTGCTGACGCCGTGCCGGGCGGCGACGAGCCGGGCCGCGTGATGCACTGCCTCGGAAACCAGCGAGCCCCGGCGGTACCGGGGGTTGAGCCCGGGTCCTACCTGGTCGAACAGGCCCACCGTGAGGCCGGGAAACTGTCGCGTCCAGTACGCCACCGCCCGGTCGCCGCGACGCCGTTCCCCGTCCCGCTCCCGCTCGGCCACGTCGAGGGACTGCGGACCGGGCGGGGTGGGCAGCGAACCGCGCAGCACGAGCATCCGCAGGTCCCGGAGCACGGTCTCGGTGGCGTGGAAGTCCACGGTGGAGTGGCTGAATACCAGCACGACCTGCCGTACCCGGTCGTCCACGGTGACCAGCGCGGCCCGCAGCGGCCACTCGGTGGCGTGGTCGAAGCGGGGGGCGCCCAGCCGGTCGGCCAGGGCTGCGGCGGCGGACCGGTCGTCGGGATCGGCCACGGCGTGCGGGACCGGGTGCACCAGGACGGGCAGCCGGCCCGCCGGGGCGGCGGACTGGTACAGCTCGCCGTCGACGGAGCACACCCGGGTGCGCAGTGACTCGTGCCGGTCCACCAGGGCCGCGACGGCCCGCACGGCCCGCGCCACGTCGACGTCGGCCCGCCGGGAGACGGCCAGGACGCGGCGCAGGTTCAGCACGCTGTGGCTCGGGGACTCGAACTCCTCGACGGCCCGCCACATCGCCCGTTGGCCCCAGGTGAGCGGGCCGGTACCGACCCGGCCGCCCGCGAACTGGGCGTACGCCACCTCCTCGCCGGCTTCGGCGGGGAGCATCACGGGCGGCCCCGCCACCACCACCGGAGCCGCCGACGGGGCCGCCGACGGCCAGGACACCTCGGCGAATGCCGCTTCCACCAGCAGTTCCTCCAGCTCGCGCAGGAACGGTTCGACCGTGTCGACCGCGACGTGACGGGTGTCGACGGTGAGGGTCAGCCCCACCCCGCCCGGCTCGTCGACCACGTGGGTCAGCAGGTGCCAGGACGCCCGGTCCAGCCCCCTGGCCCAGGAGAAGCCGGTGCGCGCCATGGCGGCCCGCAGGTCGCGCCGAGTCACCTCCGGCGCGGCAGCCGCGGCGCCGGCGGGCAGCCGGACATCGTTGAAATAGTAGTGCGGCAGGAATGCGGTCGCGTAGTCGCGGTCGGCGTCGACGAATCCCCGGCGCAGCTCGCTGGGGTCGTAGAAGGCGTTCCGCAGGCCGTTCAGCGACGCCTGCCAGACGCGGGACAGCAGCAGCGGGAACGCGGGGCGGTCCGCCACGTCCAGGACGCCGAACCCGATCTGCCCGAGGTTCGCCACCGCGTTCGCGTACCTGGCGGGGAACCGGTTGTGGGCCATCGGGAACAGGCCGCAGCGGTCCCGCCCGGACCGGGCGGCGGCCAGCGCCGTCACGCCGGCGAGGAGCACCGCCGAGGTGCTGACCCGGTGCCGGGCGGCGATCGCCCGGGCCGCCAGGTCGACCGCCGAGGAGACCAGCACTCCCCGGCGCAGTTGGGGGGTGAGCCCGGGGCCGCCCGGCGGCAGCGGCTCGGCGGGCAACCGCGCGAACTCCCGCAGCCAGTACGCCACGGCCCGCTCGGAGCGGCGTCCCTCGGCGCCGTGCTGGAGCCGGGCCACGTCCACCGACTGCGGCCCGGGCGGGGTGTCGATCCGCCCGCGCAGCAGGAGCAGCCGCAGGTCCCGCAGGACCACCTCGGCGGCGTGGGCGTCGACGGTCGAGTGGCTGAAGACCAGCACGACCTGCCGTACCCGGCCGTCCACGGTGACCAGGGCGACCCGCACCGGCCACTCCCGGGCGTGGTCGAACGCGACGCCGCCGAGGCGGTCCGCGGCGTCGGAGGCGTCCCGCGCGCCGTCCCCGGTGCCGGCGAGCACCAGCAGCGGCAGGTGCCCGGTCGCGGCGGTCTCCTGGCGGTGCTCGCCGTCGACTGTGCGCACCCGGGTGCGCAGCGACCCGTGCCGGCCGACCAGCGCGCCGAGCGCCCGGGTGGCGCGCTCGGTGTCGGCGCCGGCCCGGGCGGAGACCGGCACCGTGCGACGCAGGTTGAGGAAGCGGTGGTTGGAGCCGTTGCGGGCGTTCGCCCGCCAGGTCACCTGCTGGGCCCAGGTCAGCGGCGCCGTGCCGGCGTCGGCACCGTGAAAGGGCGCGTGAACCAGCATCTCGTCCGCCCATTCGGCGGGCACCACGGCATCGGCAAATCGCATCCCCGACCGTACGACGGGCCGTGCCGCCCGGGGTCGGTCGATCGGATTCTCCACCGTGGACCGATCAGACGACGCGATGCTCCGTTTGCAGCATGCAGACTACGGGCTCCTGTCCGACACCGGCGTGAAGGCATCGCGTGACGAATCTCGACCTACCGACGCGGGCCGTCCCCCTCCCGCCCCCCGCGACGCCGCCCGACATCGCCGCGGGACCGGCGCTGTCGTTCGGCCAGGAACGGATCTGGTTCACCGAGCAGCTGACGCCCGGCACCGCCGCGTACCTCGTCTGGTCGACGACCCGGCTGCGCGGGCCCCTGGAGGTCGAGCTGCTGCGCGCCGCCCTGGACGGCGCCGCCGCCCGGCACGACAGCCTGCGCATGCGCTTCGCCGAGAACGCCGACGGCGAGCCCGTGGTGGAGGTGCTGCCCGAGGTGCGGGTGCCGGTCACCGTCACCGACGCGAGCTCGCTGGCACAGGCCCGCGAGCTGGTGGCCACGTCCGTGCGTACCCCGTTCGACCTCGGCGCCGCTCCCCTGCTGCGGGCGACGGTGGTCCGCCTGGGCGCGGACGACCACGTCCTGCACCTGGCCATGCACCACATCGTCAGCGACGGCTGGTCGCTGGACCTGCTGTTGGGCGAGGTGGCGGCCGGCTACGCCGCGCTGCGCGACGGCGGGCCGGCGCCGGTGGCCCCGACGACGGGTTACGTCGACTACGCCGCCTGGCAGCGGATCCGCCTCGACGGCCCGGCGACCGGGGACGGGTTCGCCTACTGGGCCGGGGCGCTGGCCGGCGTGCCGCCGCTGGAGCTGCCCACCGACCGGCCCCGACCGGCCGTGCAGTCCTACGCCGGCGGCACCCACCGGTTCGCCGTCGACGCCGACCTGACCGACGGGCTGCGCCGGCTGAGCCGGGCGCACCGGGCCACCCTCTACATGACCCTGCTCACCGGCCTGCAGGCGGTGCTGTTCCGGCACAGCGGGCAGCGGGACTTCGCGATCGGGTCCCCCGTCGCCGACCGGGTGGTGCCGGAGCTGGAGAACCTGATCGGCCTGTTCGTCAACACCCTCGCGCTGCGGGCCGACCTCTCCCCGGTGGGCGCGAGCGTCGACTCACCCGGCGCGGAGCCCAGCTTCGCGGCGCTGCTGCGGCGCACCCGCGGCACCGTGGTGAAGGGCCTGGCCCACCAGGAGATCCCGTTCGAGCGGCTGGTCCGGGAGCTGAACGTGCCCCGGGACGTCAGCCGCTCCCCGGTGTTCCAGGTGCTGTTCACCCTGCAGAACTTCGCCCGCACCGGCGGCCGGTGGCCGGCGGGGCTGAGCACCGAGAGCCTGGGCACGGACGCCGCCGCCGCCCGTTTCGACCTGTCGCTGTACGTCAGCGAGACCGCCGACGGGCTGCGCGGGATGTTCGTCTACAACACCGACCTGTTCGACGCGGACACGATCGCCAGGCTGGCCGCGAGCCTCGACACGCTGCTGCGCGCGGCGGTCGCGCAGCCGGACCTGCCGGTGGTCGACCTGGACCTGCTCGGTCCCGCCGAGCGGGACCGGGTGCTGGCGCTGGCCCGTCCCGACCAGGACGAGGTCGGCCGTGCCGAGCCCGGGGCCGATGGGGCCGGGGTCACCGGGGCGGCGGTCACCCTCGCCGACCTGATCGCCCCGCACGTCGCCGCGACCCCCGACACCCCCGCCGTGGTGTGCGGCGCGGACGCGGTGACCTACCGGGAACTGGACCGGCGGGCCAACCGGCTGGCGCACTGGCTACGCGGCCGCGGCGTCGGCCCGGACGCACTGGTCGGGGTGCTGCTGGAGCAGTCGGTCGAGCTGGCCGTGGCGCTGCTCGGCGTGCTGCGCGCCGGCGGGGCGTACCTGCCGCTGGACCCGGAGCAGCCGCCGGCCCGACTGGGCCTGATGCTCGCCGACGCCCGGCCGGCGGTGGTGCTCACCAGCGCCGAGCTGGGCGACCGGCTGCCCGGAGGGGTCGAGGCAACCTGCCTGGACGCCGTGGCGGCCGAGGTCACCGCCGGGCCCGACACGCCGCCGCCCACCGGCGCGACCGGCGGGAACCTGGCGTACGTCATCTACACCTCCGGCTCCACCGGCACCCCGAAGGGGGTGGCGGTGGCACACCGGCAGGTGCTGCGCTACCTCGACGGGGTGGCCGACCGGTTCGCCGTCGTCCCGGCCGCCCGGTACGCGCTGATGCAGTCCATGTCGTTCGACTTCGCCGTCACCGTCTTCTACCTGGCGCTGGCCACCGGCGGGACCGTGCACCTGGTGCAGCGCCGGTGCACGGGGGCGGAGCTGGCCGAGCAGCTGCGCGCCCATCGGATCGACTACCTGAAGATCACCCCGTCGCACCTGGCGGCGCTGGCCGCCGACACCGGGCCGGGCGACCTGCTGCCGGCCCGCGCGCTGATCCTCGGCGGCGAGGCGTCCGACCTGGAACGGATCGTGCCGCTCGCCGCCGCCGGCGGGGCCCGGGTGTTCAACCACTACGGACCCACCGAGGCCACCGTCGGCGTCGCCACGTACGAGGTGGGCGCCGGCGGGCCCGCCACCGGCCCGGTGCCGACGGGCCGGCCGCTGCCGCACGCCCGGGTGTACCTGCTCGACGAGCGGATGCGGCCAGTGCCCGTCGGGGTGCCCGGCGAGCTGTACCTGGGCGGGGACCGCCTCTCCCGCGGCTACCTCAACCGGCCCGGCCTGACCGCCGAGCGGTTCGTGCCCGACCCGTATGGCCCGCCGGGCGCGCGCCTCTACCGCACCGGGGACCTGGGCCGGTGGCGCGCCGACGGGCAGTTGGTGTTCCTCGGCCGCCGCGACCACCAGGTGAAGATCCGCGGGTACCGGGTGGAGCTGGGCGAGGTCGAGGCCGCGCTGCGGGACTGCCCGGGGGTGCATCAGGCGGCGGTGCTGCTGCGCGACGACCGGCTGGTGGCGTACCTGGAGCCGGTGACCGGGGCGCAGCCGCCGGAGGTGGCGGGGCTGCGCCGGGTCCTGGCCGACCGGCTGCCCGAACACATGGTGCCCGGCCGCTGGGTGGTGCTGGACCGGCTGCCGTTGCAGGAGCACGGCAAGGTCGACCGGCGGGCCCTGCCGGAGCCGACCGACGAGGTCCCGGCCGGGGAGCGGGTGCCGCCGGTCGGGCCCGTGGAGACGCTGATCGCCGGGATCTGGCAGGCCGTGCTCGGGGTGGCCGAGGTGGGCGTCACCGACGACTTCTTCGACCTCGGCGGGCACTCGCTGCTGGCCACCCAGGTGGTGGCCCGGCTGCGCCGGGAGCTGCCGACCGTCGACGGCGGCGCGACGGGCACGGTCAGCGTGATGGACCTGTTCCGGCACCGGACCGTCCGCGAGCTGGCCGTCCTGGCGACCGGCGGCGGGGCCGGGCCGGACGGGCTGCTGCACGAGCTGACCCCGCCGGTGGCCGCCGCCGACCGGGTCGCCACGCTGGTCTGCGTCCCGTACGGCGGTGGCAGCGCCGTGGTGTACCAGCCGCTGGCCGACGCGCTGCCGGCCGGGTACCGGCTGCTGTCGGTGGCCATGCCGGGCCACGACATCGGTCTGGCCGACGATCCGGCGCCGGTCGAGGAGGTGGCCGCCGACGTCGCCGCCGAGATCCTGTCCCGGGTGGAGGGCCCGCTGGTCCTGTACGGGCACTGCGGCCCCGGCGGGGCCCTCGCCGTGGAGGTGGCCCGGCTGCTGGAGGCCGCCGGCCGGGAGCTGGAGGCGGTGTACCTCGGCGCGGTGTTCCCGTTCGGCCGGCCGGCCGACGGGCTGCTCGGGCCGCTGCTGCGGCTGCGCCTGGCCGAGCGGATGCGCAGCGACCGGATCTACCGGACCTGGTTGCAGGCGCAGGGCACGTCCGTCGGCTCCCTCGACCCGGACGAGGTGGCGTTCCTGATCCGGGCGATGCGCCACGACGCCCGGGTCTCCGAGGAGTACTTCACCGAGCTGATGCGCCAGCGGGTGACCCCGCTGCGGGCGCCGGTGGTCTCGGTGGTCGGCGAGCGGGACCGCAGCACCGACTACCACAGCGAGCGGTTCCGGGAGTGGCACTTCGTCACCGACCGCACCGCGCTCGCGGTGATCGACGAGGGCGGGCACTACTTCCTGAAGTACCGGGCCGGCGAGCTGGCCGAGATCGTCACGACCGTGCACCGGCAGGTCGACTCGCCCGTCCCGCCCGCGCCGCCCGCCGGGCTGGCCGGGGCCTCCGGACGGACCGAGACCGCCGACCCGACCGCCCCCGAGCCGGCCGGCGGGCCGGAGCCCGCGTGGCAACTGGTCGCCGTCTCCCGCCAGCCGGCCGGGCCACCCGGTACGCCGGACGCGCCGACCGCCGGCCCGACGAAGGCGCCGGAGCCGAGCATGCGCCGCTTCGGGCTGGTCGCGGCCGGGCAGGTCGTCTCCGGCATGGGCACCGCGCTGACCAACTTCGCGATCCCCCTGTGGATCTACCTGGAGACCGGGTCGCTGGCCCGGTTCGCCCTGTTCGCGGTGCTCGGTCTGCTGCCCGGCCTGCTGGTGGCCCCGCTGGCCGGCGCGTTGATCGACCGGACCAGCAGGCGGCGGGTGCTGCTGGCTGCGGGCGTCGCCGCCGGGGGTGCGAACGCGGTGCTGGCCGCCCTGGTGCTGGCCGACCGGGCGCAGGTGTGGCACTTCTACCCGCTGGTGGCCTGGCTGTCGGTGGCGCTGGCCTTCCAACGCCTCGCGTTCGTCTCGGCGGTGCCGCAGCTGGTGCCCAAGCGCTTCCTCGGCCACGCCAACGGGGTGACCCAGACCGCGATGGGCCTGACCCAGTTCACCGTCCCGCTGGTCGCGGTCGCCCTGCTGGACGCGGTCGGGCTGCGCGGCATCCTGCTCATCGACGTGGCGTCGTACGTGTTCGCGATGGGGGTGCTGGGTCTCGTCCGGTTCCCCCGGACCCTGGCCCTGCAACGCCGGGAGGGGCTCGGCGAGGAGATGGCCGCCGGGCTGCGCTACGCGCTGCGCCGCCGGGAGTTCCGCGCCATGCTGACCTTCTTCGCCGCGCTGAACCTGTTCCTGTTCCCGGCGCTGTACCTGCTCTCCCCGCTGGTGCTCGGCTTCGCCGACCTGGACCAGGTGGCGCGGATCGCGCTGACCGGCGGCGTCGGCGCGGCCGTGGGCGGCCTGGTGATGCTGGTCTGGGGTGGCCCGAGCCGCCGCCGGATGCGGGCGGTGCTGCTGGGCACCCTGGGCATCGCGGTGGCCGCCGTGCTGACCGGGCTGCGGCCGGACCCGCTGCTGGTCGGCGCGGGCGCGTTCGGCATGTACCTGTCGCTGGGCATCGTCAACGGCGTCTACAACACGATCATCCAGACCAAGGTACCGCCGCGCTTCCACGGCCGGGTGTTCGCGCTCAACCAGATGATCGCCTGGTCGACGATGCCGCTGGGCTGGGGGCTCATCGCCCCGTTCGCCGCCAAGGTGACCGAGCCGCTGCTGCTGCCCGGCGGCGCGCTGGCCGGCACGGTCGGCGCGGTCATCGGCGTCGGCCCCGGCCGGGGCCACGGCCTGCTGTACGTCGTGTTCGGGGTGTGCATCGCGCTGACCGCGCTGGTCGCGCTGGCCACGCCGGTGCTGTCCCGGTTCGACGACGAGGTGCCCGACGCGCCGCCGGACGACCTCGTCGGCATCGAGGAACGCCAGGCCCGGGCCACCGTCGGCGGCGGGGAGCCGGGGACCCGCGCCACCGTCGCCGGCGGTGAGCTCCGGGCCGAGGTCGCCGGGACCGGGGGTGGCCGGCGGTGACCGCGACGACGAGCGGCCCACCGGCCGCCCGGACGGTGCCGGAGCTGCTGGCGTGGCGCACCGCCCTGCACCCGGACCGGGTCGCGGTCGAGGTGGCCGGGGTGGCCGCGCTGACCTTCGCCCAGTGGGCCGCCGGCACGACCGCCGTCGCCGCCGGGCTGCGCCGGCGAGGGCTGCGCCCCGGCGACCGGGTCGGCCTGGTGTTCGGCGCCCGCGACTGGACCCGGTTCGCCGTGACGTACTGCGGGGTGCTGCGGGCCGGCGGGGTCGCGGTGCCGCTGTCGGACCGGCTCGCCGCCGGGCAACTCGGCCACGCGCTGACCCACTGCGCGGCCGCCGCCGTCGTGCACGGCGACGACACCGCCGCCCCGCACGCCCCCGCCGGGCTGCCGGTGTGGCGGGCCGGTGACCTGGCCGCCGGGCCCGCGACCGACGCCGACCTGCCGACGGTACGCCCCGGCGACCTCGCGCAGATCCTCTACACCTCCGGCACCACCGGCCGCCCGAAGGGCGTCGGGGCAAGCCACGCCAACCTGACCGTCGGCGCGTCGACGAACCCGCGCCGGCTGGCGCTGGGCCACTCGCAGCGGTTCCTGCACGCGTTCGCCATCGGCACCAACGCCGGGCAGACCATGCTGTTCAACGCGCTGACCGCGAAGGCCGGCGCGCTGACCCTGCCCACGTTCACCCCGGTCCGGTTCGCCCGGCTGGTCGAGACCCCGGGCACGGGGACGCTGTTCGTCGTCCCGTCGATGGCGATCGAGTTGCTCGACTCGGGGGCGCTGCGGGGCCGGGACCTGGCGGGCGTACACCTGATCGGGTCGACCGCGGCGGCGCTGCCGCCGGCGGTGGCGGCCCGGCTCGCCGAGGCGTTCCCGCAGGCCACGATCGTCAACTACTACACCTCGACCGAGGCGGCACCGGCCCAGACCACGATGATCTACGATCCGGCGCGTCGGGACGCGGTGGGCCGGCCGGTCGGCGGGCAGCTACGCGTCGCCGACGCCGACGGCGTCCCGCTGCCGCCCGGGACGACCGGCGACGTGTGGCTGCGTGCCCCGTACCCCCGCGCCTACTACCGCGACGAGGCCGCCAACCGGGCCACCTTCCGCGACGGGTGGGTGCGGATGGGCGACGTCGGGCGGATCGACGCCGACGGCTTCCTCTACCTCACCGACCGGCACCAGGACGTCATCAAGTCCGGCGCGTTCAAGATCTCGTCCCTCGAGGTGGAGGCGGCGCTGCACGAGCACCCCCTGGTCGCCGAGGCGGCCGTGGTCGGCGTGCCGCACCCGGTGCTCGGGTCGGCGGTCGCCGCCGCCGTGGTGCCCCGGCCGCAGGCCGTCGCCGGCGGGCTGACCCTGCCGGTGCTGCGCGGGTTCCTCGCCGACCGGCTCGCCGACCACCAGCTTCCCGCCCGGCTGCTGCTGCTCGACGGCCTGCCCCGCAACGAGGGCGGCAAGGTGCTCAAGCGGCAGCTCACCGGCCTGTTCGACAACTGACCACCAGCACGGGACCGCGATTCATGGGAGAGCATGTGGGCACCGCCGAGGCGACATACGCGCAGCACGCCGTCTGGTTCACCGAGCAGGCCGGGGTCGCCGGCACGGCGTACCACATGGCGCTCGGCGTCCGGTTCGCCGCCGACCTGGACCGCCGGGCCCTCGTCGAGGCGTGCGCGGCGGTGACCGACCGGCACCCGGTCCTCGGCACCCGGGTGGTCACCGAGGCCGACGGCACCCCCGGGCTGGCGCCGGCCGACGTGCGGCCGGCGGTCACCTTCGGCGAGTGGACCGACGCCCGGGTCGCGCGGGAGCTGGCCCGCCCCCACGACCTGCGGGTCGGCCCGCTGTCCCGGTTCACGCTGCTCACCGCCGCCGACGGCCGGCACCTGCTGCTGGTCACCGTCCACCACCTGGTGTTCGACGGAATGTCCAAGGACGTGCTGGCCCGGGACCTGGCCGACGCGTACGCCGCCGCGCTCGCCGACATCCCGGCGCGGGCCGCGCCCCGCTGCGACGGGTACGCCGGGGACGCGGCGGCCGAGCGGGAACGCGTCGCGGTCGACCTGCCGGCGGCCCGCGCGTACTGGGCACGGCACTGGTCCGGCCCGGGCGACGTGGTGCTGCCCGGCCTGCGCCGGCTGCCCACGGGCGCGGAACCGGGGGCCGCCGTGGACGTCGACCTGCCCGCCGACCTGGCCGACGGCGTGGGCCGGGCCGCCGGGGCGCTCGGGGTGACCCGGTTCGAGCTGCTGCTCGCCGCGGTGCACGCCCTGCTGGACCGGTACGGCAACCGGGGCGTCCCGGTCGGCGTCACGCTGTCCACCCGCACGGCCGCGCAGGCCGACCGGGTCGGGTTGTTCGTCAACGAGCTGCCCGTCGCCGCCGATCCGGCCGCCGGCACCTTCGCCGACCACGCCCGCGCCGTGCGGGCCCGGCTGCGCGAGCTGTACCGGTTCCGCGCGGTGCCCCTCTCCCACGCCGTGTCGGGGCTGCGCCCCGCGCCCGCGCTGACCGGAGTCTCGGTCGGCTACCGGCGGCGCGGCGCCGAGCCGGCCTTCCCCGGGGTGGCCACCGGCGTGGACTGGACGCTGTTCGGCGGTGCGGCCCGCAACGCGCTGCACGTGCAGATCGTGGACGGCCCGACCGGGATCACGGTGAGCCTCCAGCACAGCCCCGCCGCCATCGACACCGACGCGGTCACCCGGATCGGCGCTCACCTGCGCACCCTGCTCGACGCCGTGGTCGCCGACCCCGACCGGCAGGTCGGCGACCTGCCGGTGCTGCCCGCCGACGAGCTGCACCGGGTCACCGGGGGCTGGAACGACACCGCGCGGGCGTACCCCGGCGACACCGTGCCCGAACTGTTCGCGGCCCGGGTCGCGGCGGACCCGGACGCGGTGGCCGTCGTCGACGGCGACGTCACGCTCAGCTACGCCCAGCTCGACGCCGCCGGCGCCCGGCTCGCGGTGCTGCTGGGCGAGCGCGGCGTCGGCCCCGGGTCGCTGGTCGCGGTCGCGCTGGACCGGTCCTGGCGGACGGTGGTGACGATGCTGGCGGTGCTGCGCCGCCGGGCCGCGTACCTGCCGGTCGACCCCGGCCACCCGCCGGCCCGGCGGGACCTGGTGCTCGCCGACGGCGACCCAGCGCTGGTGGTGACCGCGTCCGGCGGCACGCAGGACGCCCGGCCCGAACTCGGGCTGGACGGGGTGGACCTGCTCGCCGGCCCGGACCCGGCGCGGGACCCGGCCGCGCCGACCGCCGAGGACCTGGCGTACGTGCTGTACACCTCCGGCTCCACGGGCCGGCCCAAGGGCGTCGCGGTGCGCCACGGCGCGCTGACCAACCTGCTGCTGGGGATGCGGGACCTGCTGGACGGCCGGCCCGGGCACCGCTGGCTGCACCTGACCTCGCCGTCGTTCGACATCTCTGCGGTGGAGGTGTTCCTGCCGCTGGTCACCGGCGGCCGGGTGGTCGTCGCCTCGGCGGTGAGCGCGCTGGACGGCGCCGGGGTGCTGCGGCTGGTCCGCGACGCCGGGGTGACCCACGTCCAGGCCACCCCGTCCGGGTGGCGGGTGCTGCTGGAGGCGGGCCTCGAGGCGGCAGGCCCGCTGGTCGCCCTCGCCGGCGGGGAGGCCCTGCCCGTCGCCCTGGCCCGGGAGCTGCGGGCCCGCACCACCCGGCTGGTCAACGGGTACGGCCCGACCGAGGCGACGATCTACGCCACCGCCGCCGACGTCCCCGCCGACCCGGCCGAGGTGACCATCGGTCGCCCGCTGCCGAACGTGCGGGCGTACCTGCTGGACGAGGCGCTGCGGCCGGTGCCGGTCGGGGTGCCCGGGGGGCTGTACCTGGCCGGCGCCGGGCTGGCCGACGGCTACCTCGGGCGCGACGACCTGACCGCCGAACGGTTCGTGCCGGACCCGTTCGGCGACGGCGACGGGCGGCTCTACCGCACCGGCGACCGGTGCCGGTGGCTGCCGGACGGCCGGCTCGACTTCCTCGGCCGGGCCGACGAGCAGGTCAAGATCCGCGGGTACCGGATCGAGCTGGGCGAGGTCGACGCCCGGCTGCTGGAGCACCCGGCGGTGGCCCAGGCCACTGCGGCGCTGCGCGCAGACGGCGACGGCGAGGCCCGTCTGGTGGCGTACGTGGTGGCCCGGGCCGGCGCGGTCGCGGACCCGGCGGACCTGCGCCGGCACCTGGCGCTGAGCCTGCCGACGGCCGTGCTGCCCACCGACTGGGTGCTGCTGGACCGGCTCCCGATGAGCCCGAACGGCAAGGTCGACCGGGCGGCGCTACCCGCGCCGGCGCCCCGGGACGCGCCGGTCGGCACCGTCGCCGAGAACGCGGCGGCCGACGACGACCCGGTGGTGCAGACGCTGCGCGAGATCTGGCAGGACGTGCTGAAGATCCCCGACATCGGCGTGCACGAGGACCTGTTCGACCTGGGCGGGCACTCGCTGACCATCACCCGGATCAGCGGCCGGATCCAGCAGCGGCTCGGCGTCGAGGTGCCGCTCGACGCCTTCTTCGACACCCCCACGATCGCGGAGATCTCCGAGATCGTCCGACAGTCCGGAAAGGAACTCTGATGGGCACCACCGAGCTGCGCGCGCGGGTCGCCGCACTGGTCAGCGAGGCAACTGGGGGTGACGTGCCGGCCGCCGACATCCTCGGCGGGGGGTCGCTGGTCGCCCTCGGCGTCGACTCCCTCGGCCTGCTGCGCCTGGTCGACGCGATCGAGCTGGAGTTCGGCGTGGAGGTCGAGCTGACCGAACCCGGCCACCGGCTGGACACCCTCGACGACCTGGTGGCGGTCGTCGAGACGGCCCGCCCGGGCGCGGTGGTCAGCGCAGCCGGTGACGGCCGCTGAGCCACTCCCGGGCGGACCGGGAGTTCAGGGCCCACAGCACCCAGGCCAGCAGGCCGACCCCGACGATGGTGATCGCGCCGAACATCCCGAGCGAGGCCACGGCGAACAGCCCGGACGACGCGTACGCGGGGTAGGCCGCCCAGGGGCGGCGACCGGACAGGCTGAACGCCACGAAGGCGCAGGTGAGGGCCATGGCGGCGAAGAACACGGCGGCGCCCAGGGAGCCGTCCTCGGCCAGCAGCCGATGCACCGTCGCCAGCGCGAACAGCAGCGCCAGGAGCGCGAAGGCGAGCACGGTGGTCAGCACGGGGCCGGGCATCGGGGGGCGGCGCAGCACGCCGTCGTACCCACCGGCGCCGGGCGGTCGAAGCACCATGGAACAACGATGGAGGTCTACCCGCAAGGGGATCTGACACTGTCAGGAAGACGACACAGCCAGGCGTCGGCCTAAGCTTCCGCCATGGCGAAGTACTACGACGTGCACCCCGACAACCCGCAACCCCGGACGATCCGCCAGGTGGTCGACCTCGTCCGGGGGGACGGGTTGATCGCCTACCCGACCGACTCGTGCTTCGCCCTGGGCTGCCAGCTGGGCAACAAGGACGGCATGGACCGGATCAGGGAGATCCGCCACCTCGACAGCGGCCACCACTTCACCCTGGTGTGCCGGGACTTCGCGCAGCTCGGCCAGTTCGTCCACCTCGGCAACGCCGTGTTCCGCGCCGTGAAGGCGGCCACCCCCGGCAGCTACACCTTCATCCTGCCCGCCACGAAGGAGGTGCCGCGCCGGCTGCTGCACCCGAAGAAGAAGACCGTCGGCGTCCGCATCCCCGCGCACACCGTCGCCCAGGCGCTGCTCACCGAGCTGGGCGAGCCGCTGCTGTCGAGCACGCTGCTGCTGCCCGGCGACGCCGAACCGATGACCCAGGGCTGGGAGATCAAGGAACGCCTCGACCACGTCGTCGACGCGGTCGTCGACTCCGGCGACTGCGGCACCGAACCGACGACGGTGGTCGACTTCTCCGACGGCGAACCCGAGATCGTCCGCGTCGGCGCGGGCGACCCGTCCCGCTTCGCCTAGCGCGACCGGCCGCCGCCGCACGGTGGCGGCCGGTCGGCACAATCGGACCCGCATTCGCTCAAAGCTCATCGATCCCCGGCCGGTCCGGGGACGCGGACTGTGAGGTCATCCGATGGTGCGACTCATCCTGCCGGTCACCGCGACGCTGCTGGTGCTGATCGCGGTGCGGTGGTCACAACCGGACGCCCTGCGGATCGACGGATTCTGGCCGCTGGCGGCGGTCGCGGTGGTGACGGCCCTCGGCTCGGCCCTGACCCTGGGCCTGTCCCGGGTCGCCTTCTCCCGGGCCGCGCCGTGGATCCGCGGGTTCCTCTCGACCGCCGTCGCGTTCGTCCTGCTGGCCTCGTTCACCGGCGAACCCGGTCCGGCGGCGATCGTCGGTGGAATCCTGGTGACGCTGGCCGTGCTCTTCTCGCTGCTGCGCGGCGGTGGTCACGCGCTGCGGGCGGAGCCGTTCCCGCCGGACGTCCTCGGCGTGGCCCGGCTCGCGGCGCGGTTCGTGGTGCCGGCGGCCTGGTACCTCGTCGCCGTACAGGTGGTGCCGGGCGTGCAGTCGGCGCACCGGTGGCCCGGCGCGCTGCTGGGCGGCCTCGTCGCGGGAGGCACCCTCGTCGCGGGCACGACCCTGGCGTGGACCAGGCCGTGGCACGCCTGCGTGACACCGGTGCGCGTGGACGGTCGCGTGCGGGCCGCGTACGGCGGGATCGGGCATGTCGTCGGGATCGGCGACCCGAGCGCCGGCGAGCACCTCCGGGTGATGGGCTCCGGCGGCGTGCTCGCCGACCTGTCGGGCCTGCTGCCCGACCCGACTCCCGACATGCTCCGCCGCCACCTCGACCGCCTCACCCCGGGCGTGGTGCGGGCCGCCTACGCGATCGAGACACCACGGCGGGTGCTGCTCGCCTCCGCCGGCTACGGCGACGCCGTGCACCTGTGGGACCCCGAGACCGGCCGGGCGGTGCACGCCCTCGCCGGGCACCTGGGCCCGGTCAACGCCCTGTGCGCCGTGCCGGTCGGCGACACCGTCCTGCTCGCCTCCGGCGGGGACGACTTCCGGATCCGGATCTGGGAGCCGGAGACGGGCCGCCAGGTGCGGGTGGTCGGCCGGCAGGTGCGGAGGGTCGTCCGGGCGCTGTGCACCGTGCCGGTCGACGGTCGGGTCCTGCTCGCCGCCGGGTACGCCGACGGCACCGTCCGGCTGTGGGACCCGGTCGACGGGCGACTGGTCCGCCACCTGGGCGCCCAGCGGGGCGGCGTCAACGCCGTCTGCGCCGTCACCGTTGACGGCACGACCCGGCTCGCCTCGGCAGCCGGCGACGGCACTGTGGTCCTGTGGGACCCCGACAGCGGCGAGCGCCTCGGCTCCTTCGACGACGAGGCCCCCCGCTACGCGCTCTGCACGGTGGAGATGGACGGCGAGGTGCTCCTCGCCGCAGCCGGGGACGGCGTCGGCGTGACCCTGTGGGACCCGGCGAGCGGGACGCGGCGAGGCTCGTTGGGCACCGGGTCGCTGCTGGGCCTGCTGACCGGCTCGACGGGTTGGATCCGGTCGATGTGCCAGGTCGGCGACGGCGACGGCGCGTTCCTGATGCTCGCCGGTTACGACCGCGCGGTCGAGCAGATCCGCCTCCGGCCGGCGCTGCGGTCCCTCGCCGCGCCGGAAGCGGCCTCCTGACCGACCGCGTCCCGTGCCGGGCGACGCCGGGCGGACGACGGCAGCCCGCCGCCGCCCGGCGACCCCGGGTCAGTTCAGAGGGATCCGACGAACTGGCTGACGTGGTAGGCGGTGCTGCGGTTGTCGAGCCCTCTGGTCCACTTCGAGACCATCAGGTGAAGCTCGTTGGCGTTCCTGCCCGACCAGGGGTGGATGAAGCCGCCGTACAGCGCGGGCTCCTGCCACGGGAACACCTGGATCTTCTCGCCGGACCACACCTGGTCCGGCCCGCCGGCGGTGCGGGTGACGATGCAGCCGGTCACACAGTTGACGTAGGACATGACCCAGGTGCCGTCGTGCAGTCTGCGTACCGACGGTTCGCCGAACCGGCCGGTGAGGATCGGGGTACAGGGCCTGCCCCAGCCCCAGTTGCTGCCGTTCCAGCCCCAACCCTCGTACGACTCGGGGTAGAACAGCCGGTCCCAGCGGACCCGGCGCAGCATCATCGGGCCGTCCTGGCGACCCGCGCGGACGGAGAAGACGTAGACCCAGTCCCCGTCGCGCTGCATCGTCCACATCTGGAACGGGTCGGTGTTGTTGCCGTTGTTCCACCACTTCAGCGGGGTCCGGACGAAGTCGTTGCCGTTGTCGGAATAGGCCAGGCCGGCGTAGCGCGAACGCCAGTGCGGGCCGGCGGGACCGACCGAGTCCCAGTTCTCGATGCTCATGTAGGAGATCAGTTGGCGGCCGGTCTCGGGAAAGCTGATCCCGTCGTTGGGGATGACGCTGACCTCCCACAGGCCGTCGATCCCGATCCCGTGGTGACCGTTGTGCATGATTTCGGGGGCCCGGCCGTTGCCGGCCACCCGCGCGGCGCTGTCGAAGACGATCCCCCCGGGCGCACCGGGGTGGACGTTGGAGCGCAGCATCACCGGGGACCGCCAGTCGTTGGGCAGCGGCGGACCCTCGGGCCACGGGGTGTTGAAGGTGTCGCCGAAGAGGTACCCGATCGAGCCGTTCTCCAGCACGTACGGGATGCCCAGGTCCGTGCCGGCGACCCGCCACCGACTGTTGGTGTCCAGGTCGGCGCCGGTGAGGCGCTTCTTCCAGGCGGCGGCCTGGGCCGGGCCGGGAAAGGCCAGGGCCGGCGCGACGGCCGAGGCCGTGGCGACCGCGGCGACCCTGCCGAGGAATGCACGACGGTCCAGTGCCATGTCAGGTCCTTCCCGCCCGGCCGGTCCGGCCGGGCGCGCTCGATGCCTCCCCGGGAAACGACGGGCGAGGCGGCTCGTACGGGGGTTCGGGGGTTAGAGGGTGGTTTCTCCGGGGAGGCCGAAGAAGTCGTGCCATTTGGTGGTGGGGGTGAAGGTGGTGCCGGTGGAGAGGGCGACGTGGACGTCGTTGGTGTTGTTTTTGGTGAAGACGATGATGTCGTCTTTGCCGTCTCCGTTGGTGTCGGCGAGGTAGGGGAATTCGCCGGGGGTGCAGAAGTAGTCGTGCCATTTGATGGTGGTGCCGGTGAAGCTGGTGCCGGTGGAGGTGGCGGCGTAGACGTCGGCGTCGGTGTTGCAGGTGAAGGTGACGATGTCGTCTTTGCCGTCGCCGTTGATGTCGCCGACGCGGGGTTGTTCGTTGCCGACGGCGAAGAGGTCGTGCCATTTTTGGGGTGGGCCGAAGGTGGTGCCGGTGGAGAGGGCGATGATGACGTCGGAGTTGGTGGTGGGGCCTTGGGTGAAGGTGATGAGGTCGTCTTTGCCGTCGCCGTTGATGTCGCCGAGGGCGGGGTATTCGCCGGGGATGGAGAAGTAGTCGTGCCATTTGTTGGCGGTGCCGGTGAATCCGGTGCCGGTGGAGAGGGCTACGTAGACGTCGGCGTTGTTGTCGTGGGTGAAGGTGATGATGTCGTCTTTGTTGTCGCCGTTGACGTCGCCGATGGCGGCGACTTCTGCTCCGGGGGCGAACCAGTCGTGCCATTTGGTTGCGGGGTTGAAGGTGGTGCCGGTGGAGGTGGCGACGTAGACGTCGGCGAGGGTTCCGTGGGTGAAGGTGATGATGTCGTCTTTGCCGTCGCCGTTGAAGTCTCCGGTGGTGAGGGTTTCTCCGTTGAGGCCGAAGAAGTCGTTCCATTTCACGGAGGTGCCGGAGAATGATGTTCCGGTTGAGGTGGCGACGTATACGTCGTTGAGGGTGCCTTGGGTGAACGCGACGATGTCGTCTTTACCGTCCCCACTGAAATCCGTCGACGAACCCCCCAGATACCGACCACCCCCACCACCGGCGTTCACCAGGGAGATGTAGTAGTTCCAGTTCCAGTTGGGCCCGGGGTCGGTGTGGTCGTTGCCCGGCAGCTCGTTGTGCCCCTTGATGGCGCTGCGGTCCCTGGGCAGGCCGTACTTGTCGCACAGGTAGCGGGTGAGTGCGGCCGACGAGCGGTACATCGCGTCGGTGAACCAGGCCGGGTTGTCCACGAAGCCCTCGTGTTCGATGCCGACCGAGTACGGGTTTGCCGAACGGGCGTGGTAGGCGGTGTCGCCCTCCCGCACCATCTGGGTGATCTCTCCGGTGCTGGACCGGACGACGTAGTGCGCGCTGACCCCGGACGACGGGTTCTGGAACCAGCTGACGGTCCCGGCGTACGAGCCCTGGGTGACGTGGACGACCACGGTGGTGATCCGGGCCGACCGCCCCGGCTGGTAGTTGCCGCCGTTAGCGGCGACCCACCGGGCCGGGCCGTACTCGGGAACCGCCGCCAGGGCGGCCGGGGACCCGGTGGACCGGCTCCCGGCGGGGGCGACCGTGGCGTACCGGCCGAGTTCCGGCCGCACCGGCCGGGCGGCCACGCCGATCCGCTGCCCGGTGGGCGTCCGCGCCTCGAGGCCCTGCCGCAGCAGGTCGTAGACGTGGTCGGCGTAGAGGCGGGCGGTCGCGTCGTCGCCGGCGTGGGCGTAGCGCGCCACGACCGGGTACCAGGCGTCGATTCGGTGGCGGTCGGCGGGCCGCAGCCGCGCCGCGTCGGCATAGGAGCGCAGCACGGCCGCCGCACCCCGGACGTTCGCCTCCGGCCGGGCCCTGAGCTGGTCCACCGGCACACCGGTGAGCCCGGCGGCCTCGTCCAGGGATCGGTTGGTGGGGTTGCTGACCAGGTGCATCGGGCCGTAGCCGTTGGCGGCGCTGGGCTGGCCGCCGTGGTCGTCGAGCCGACTCTCGCCGTAGCCCACCGCCACCAGCAGGTCGCTCGGCACGTCGTAGCGGCTGCCGGCGGCGGCGAAGGCGGCGGCGAGGCCGTCGGTCGGGGCGGCGGTGGCCGGCGCGGCGGCGGTGAGGGTGACGACGGTCAGGGTGGCGACGAGGACGCCGGCCAGCGGGGGCGGCTTCCTGCGTCGCGGGGAACGATTGAACATGGCGACTCTCCGGCGGGGGTTCGGGGTTCAGAGGGTGGTTTCTCCGGGGAGGCCGAAGAAGTCGTGCCATTTGGTGGTGGGGGTGAAGGTGGTGCCGGTGGAGAGGGCGACGTGGACGTCGTTGGTGTTGTTTTTGGTGAAGACGATGATGTCGTCTTTGCCGTCTCCGTTGGTGTCGGCGAGGTAGGGGAATTCGCCGGGGGTGCAGAAGTAGTCGTGCCATTTGATGGTGGTGCCGGTGAAGCTGGTGCCGGTGGAGGTGGCGGCGTAGACGTCGGCGTCGGTGTTGCAGGTGAAGGTGACGATGTCGTCTTTGCCGTCGCCGTTGATGTCGCCGACGCGGGGTTGTTCGTTGCCGACGGCGAAGAGGTCGTGCCATTTTTGGGGTGGGCCGAAGGTGGTGCCGGTGGAGAGGGCGATGATGACGTCGGAGTTGGTGGTGGGGCCTTGGGTGAAGGTGATGAGGTCGTCTTTGCCGTCGCCGTTGATGTCGCCGAGGGCGGGGTATTCGCCGGGGATGGAGAAGTAGTCGTGCCATTTGTTGGCGGTGCCGGTGAATCCGGTGCCGGTGGAGAGGGCTACGTAGACGTCGGCGTTGTTGTCGTGGGTGAAGGTGATGATGTCGTCTTTGTTGTCGCCGTTGACGTCGCCGATGGCGGCGACTTCTGCTCCGGGGGCGAACCAGTCGTGCCATTTGGTTGCGGGGTTGAAGGTGGTGCCGGTGGAGGTGGCGACGTAGACGTCGGCGAGGGTTCCGTGGGTGAAGGTGATGATGTCGTCTTTGCCGTCGCCGTTGAAGTCTCCGGTGGTGAGGGTTTCTCCGTTGAGGCCGAAGAAGTCGTTCCATTTCACGGAGGTGCCGGAGAATGATGTTCCGGTTGAGGTGGCGACGTACACGTCGTTGAGGGTGCCTTGGGTGAACGCGACGATGTCGTCTTTACCGTCCCCACTGAAATCCGTCGACGAACCCCCCAGATACCGACCACCCCCACCACCGGCGCCGCCGCAGTTGTCGCTGACCAGGTACTTCTGGTTGTACTGGCCCGGGTAGGGCGCGAGCGAGACACCGTTGATGACGATCGACTGCCCCACCCCGTTGTAGAGCTGTTCGTAGTGGACGTGCGGGCCGGAGGAGTTACCGGTGCTGCCGGTGACGCCGATCTGCTGGCCCTGCTCGACGTACGCCCCGTCGGGCACCGAGTAGGCGCTGAGGTGGAAGTAGTAGGTGGTCCAGCCGCCGCCGTGGTCGATGACCACGTAGTTGCCGGCGCCGCTGGGCTGCGCGTAGCGGCGGGCCGTGCCGGCGGCGGAGGCGACCTGCGGCGTGCCGCCGGTGGTGCCGCCGTCGGCCCGCACGAAGTCCAGCGCCTGGCGCACCTCGGCGCTGTGGTGGTCGTAGGTCCACCGCTGCCCGCACGGGAACGGCGCCTTGAAGTTGGGCGCGGCCAGCGCGTCCGTGGGCGCGGACACGGCGCCGGTCAGGACGGCCGCGGCCAGGGTGACCAGCGCGACGAGGCAGCGACGGAGAGTTCTCGGGTGCCGGGGCATGGCGGCTCCTGTCAGGGGAGGCTAGGGCGGGGAAGGTCGGAGCCGGGGGCGATCTGGTCGCTCCACCGCCAGCCGTTCTGCACGAGACGGCTGCCGTCGGAGAGCGACACGTAGGCGTCGGCGGCGCTGCCGCGGGTGTAGGTGACGGCGTCGCCGCGCCCGTCGCCGTCGAAGTCGCCGACGCCGGGCAGCTCGGTGCCGATCGCGAAGTTGCCGTGCCAGGTGGCGGCGGCGCCGAAGCCCTCGCCGGTGGAGCGCCGGACCAGGACGTCGGCGCTCGCGCCCCGGGTGAAGACGACGACGTCGTCGCGGCCGTCGCCGGTGACGTCCGCCAGCGCGGGCAGTTGGCTGCCGGTGGCCACGCCGTCACCCCACTTCCAGGCGTGCTGCACGAAGCGGCTGCCGTCGGAGAGCGAGACGTAGACGGCGCCGCCGACGCCCTGGAGGAAGGTGACGATGTCGTCGCGCCCGTCGCCGTCCACGTCGCCGACGGCGGGGGTCTCGGTGCCGGCGGCGAAGAAGTCGTGCCACTTCACCCCGGGCCCGAAGCCGGTGCCGGTGGACAGCGCGACGTAGACGTCGGCGCTCGCGCCCCGGGTGAAGGTGACGATGTCGGTTCGCCCGTCGCCGTTGACGTCGCCGACGGCGGGAGTCTCGGTGCCGACCGCGAAGAAGTCGTGCCACCTGCTGGCCGGTCCGAAGCCGGTGCCGGTGGACAGCGCGACGTAGACGTCGGCGGTCGCGCCCCGGGTGAAGGTGATGGCGTCGGCCCGGCCGTCGCCGTCGACGTCGCCGGTGAAGGGCAGTTCGGCGTCGGTGGCGAAGAAGTCGTGCCACCTGCCGGCCGGCCCGAACCCGCTGCCGGAGGAGATCGAGGCGAAGACGTCGGCGGTGACGCCACGGGTGAAGTCGACCACGTCGTCCCGGCCGTCGCCATTGACGTCGCTGGTGTTGCGGCCACGGCTGACCGCGGTGGCGGCACCCGACGCGGGGCCGACGTTGCCCGCCTCGTCCAGCGCCACGATCCGGTAGTGCCAGCGTTGCCCGGTGCCGAGCGGTCCGTGCCGGAAGCTGGTGGTCCGGACGGTGCCGAGCAGGTTGGCCGGGGTGGTCGGCACGTCGGCGGCGCGTGCGCCGTAGACCCGGTAGCCGGCCACGCCCACGTCGTCGGTCGCCGCCGGCCAGCTCAGGACGACCGCGTGGGTCCGGGCGACGACGGTCGGCGCGGCGACCGTCGTCGGCGGTCGGGTGTCGGCGTACGGACGCACCAGGCTGGACGCGGCGTAGGAGCTGGCGGTCCAGGCGGGCCGGTCGACGGCCGGGACCAGCGTCACGGTGACCGACGCCCGGCCGGCGGTCACCGGGGCGGGCAGGACGAACTCGTCGCTGCGCCACCGCTGCGTGCCGTTGCCCTGCGGCTGGGACCAGGTGCCCACCGCGACCCCGTCGACGGCCACCGCTACCTGCTGGCCCGCCGCGCCCTGCTCGCCGGTGCGCCGCAGCCGTACACCCTGGTTGTCCGGGGCGACGGCGAGGCGGAAGCGGACCGGGGCCGTGGCGGCGCGGACCTGCCCGGTGACCGTCGCCGCGTCGTCGTCGCCCTCGAAGACCGAGGTGAGGGGGTACTGCGTCGCGGCGCCGTCGGAGTAGTCGTGGGCCGCGCGACTCGCCGCGTCACCGACGGTGACCGTGTCGGTGAGCGCCTGCCCGACGGTGGGTTGGGTGTAGAGGTAGGCCGTGGAGCCGTACTCGGCGGGCATGTCGTTGGCCGGGCCGTGCTCGATGCCGAAGCGCAGGCTCGTGCCGTAGTCGATCGAGTCGCCGATCATCAGCCGGTACGCCGCGTCGCACTCGTACGGGCAGCCGCCGGTGCGCAGCTGGTGTCCGGGGTTGCCGGTGAAGACGCCGGAGTAGGTGCCCCGGTTGAAGTACCAGCCGGACTCGTAGAAGTCCTCGGTGCCGGTGCCGTGCAGCTGAGGCGTCGCCGAGCCGTCGACGTGGATTCGCTCGTCGCCCTCCAGGTAGTTGCGGGTGTTGCCGTCGGCGACGTGGCCGCGCATGGTCTGTGACACGCCGACGAGGCGCCCGCGCCCGCCCTGCTCGGCGACGGCCCAGTCCTGCCCCGGGGTGGTCGTCCCCCGCCGGGACTGGGCGGTGAAGTAGCCGGCGTCGCCGTCGGCGGCCAGGGCGTCGGTCCACTGGTCGCCGGGTGCGGAGGTGATCTCCCAGCCGACGCCGGCGAGGTCGACGCCGTCGGTGTTGACGAGGGTGACGGCGGCGGCGGTCCGGAACGGCATCGGCCACCAGGAGCTGTACCAGCCGCCCGGGGTGGTGTCCATGGCGGACATCAGTGACCGGACCGACCGCTCACCGAGCCCGGAGCCGAAGAACTCGGCCACCGGCGAGTCCACTGTCGTCCGGCCGTCGAAGGTGATCCGAAGCCGCAGCCGCCCGAGGCGGGAGTCGGTGGCGCTCGCGTCGGGCACCCGCAGGCGCAGCGCCGTGAGCGCCCGGGGGCCGGTCAGGCTGGCGAGGGTGACCTGGCCGTTGGCGGGGACGGTGTGGGTACCGCCGATCGTGGCTGCGCCGGGCTGCGCCGGCTTGGGATCGCGGGTGCCGGCGGCCCGCAGCAGGTTCACCACGTCGGTGGCGGCGTCCGCGGGGTCGAAGGACGGGATTCCCTGGGCGTCGGCGAAGCTGCGGTAGGTGACGTGGTGGAACAGGGGGTTGTGCTCGGTGGTGACGCGCATCGACCGTCGGTAGGGCATCGGCACCTTGACGGTCACCCCGCCGGACGTCTGGTCGGCGTTGCTCACCAGGGGGTAGACGAACGGGGCGCCGAGGCCGCCGTCGACGAGGTGCTGCAACCCGGTGTCGACGACTGTCGCGCCGTCCAACTCGATGCGGATCCACCCGGTGGCGTCGACCGCGCCGTCGTCGCGGGTGAACCAGATCGACTCGATCTCACCGGCGCCGTGGTCCTCGGCGATCACGCAGCCGCCGACCGTGCGCAGGCAGGAGTGGGCGCCGCTGAACCCGTCGTCGTTGCCGCCGGCCCGGTCGTAACTGGAGAACTGTCGCGTCCGTGAGCCGCTGCCGAGGTGGGGCAGCCGGTCGAGGCGACGGTAGACGTCCCAACCGACGGCGCCGGGGTCGGCCGGGGCCGAGACAGTGGTCGTCGGCGCGGTGGCAGGGCCCGGCGTGGCGGACGCCGCAGACGGCACGGACGCGGCAGCCATGGCGAGGGCAGCGGTGAGGGCGACGGCACGCAAGCCGCGGGATCGGGCCATGTGTCACCTCGGCGGGCGGGCTCCTGGACGGTGCCACTGGCGGAAGTGAAGCCAACTCGTTCGATTTCTGTCAATACCCCAGGTCGCGGCCGAGTGGGGCGGGGCGCCCCGTCGTCCGGCATTCCCGCAGGTGGGAGGCGATCTCCGGGCCTCCACCCGCACGAAAGTTTCTTCCTTGACTGCATCGTCGAGTGGCCGTAAGTTTCATGCATCTATCGACAGATGTCTTCGCATCGCTGCCGCTCGCCCTCGCCTCCGGGACAGCGGCCCCGCCCCACCCGGACCACCGTTCCCCGCTTCCCAGAGGGGCCGTCATGGACATTCCCACCCGAACACCCGCCACGTTCCACCTCGCGGCCCGGCTGGCCGCTGCCGTCGCCGTCACGCTGGCGGTGACGACCCCGGTCGCACCCGCCGCAGCGGCCCCCTCGAACGGCAACTTCGGCACGCTGGCCTGCACCTCGATACCGGCGAACCACGACCCGTCGATCATCGTGATCGTGCACCGGGTGGGCCTCAACCTGCGCGTCAACGCCAAGGTGATGCTCGCCGGCTTCGAAACCGGCTGGGTCGAGTCCCACATGAACAATCTGCCCTGCGGGGACAAGTCCTCCCTCGGCGTGTTCCAGCAGCGCTGGGACTACGGCTGGGGCACTCCGGAGCAGATCATGGACCCGGTCTACTCGTCGACGCAGTTCTTCACCAGGGCGATCACCTGCGACCGCGACAACCCCGGCTACACCGCCGGTCAGGTCGCGCAGTGCGTCCAACGATCCGGCTTCCCCGACCGCTACGACCAGTCACAGGCCAAGGCCCGGTCACTGCTCGCCGAGGCTGGGCGGGTCACCGGCATCGCCCCGGGTTCGTCGACGGATTTCAGTGGGGACGGTAAAGACGACATCGTCGCGTTCACCCAAGGCACCCTCAACGACGTATACGTCGCCACCTCAACAGGGTCGTCGTTCGCCGGCACCTCCGTGAAATGGAACGACTTCTTCGGCCTCAACGGAGAAACCCTCACCACCGGAGACTTCAACGGCGACGGCAAAGACGACATCATCACCTTCACCCACGGAACCCTCGCCGACGTCTACGTCGCCACCTCCACCGGCACCACCTTCAACCCCGCAACCAAATGGCACGACTGGTTCGCCCCCGGAGCAGAAGTCGCCGCCATCGGCGACGTCAACGGCGACAACAAAGACGACATCATCACCTTCACCCACGACAACAACGCCGACGTCTACGTAGCCCTCTCCACCGGCACCGGATTCACCGGCACCGCCAACAAATGGCACGACTACTTCTCCATCCCCGGCGAATACCCCGCCCTCGGCGACATCAACGGCGACGGCAAAGACGACCTCATCACCTTCACCCAAGGCCCCACCACCAACTCCGACGTCATCATCGCCCTCTCCACCGGCACCACCTTCGGCCCACCCCAAAAATGGCACGACCTCTTCGCCGTCGGCAACGAACAACCCCGCGTCGGCGACATCAACGGCGACGGCAAAGACGACATCGTCACCTTCACCTGCAACACCGACGCCGACGTCTACGCCGCCACCTCCACCGGCACCAGCTTCACCGGCACCACCATCAAATGGCACGACTACTTCTGCACCCCCGGCGAATTCCCCTACCTCGCCGACACCAACGGAGACGGCAAAGACGACATCATCGTCTTCACCAAAAACAACACCAACGACGTCCACGTCGCCCTCTCCACCGGCACCACCTTCACCCCCACCACCAAATGGCACGACTTCTTCGGCCTCCCCGGAGAAACCACCCTCTGAACCCACCCCCACCTGAGCTGGCACGACACCGGCCGATGCCGGGATCGTGGCCGCGGCGGGCGTCACCAGCCCCCGAACACACTGGCAGCTTCCCCGAGGAGAATCGATGGACTTCACCCCTGACGGCGTTCGACCCCTCAGCCGCCGACGGCTCCTGACCGGCGCAGCGGGAGTCGCTGCCGCAGGCGCGCTGGCCGGCGCCTTCAGCGCGCCGCTGGCCGCCCAGGCCGCCGGCGACGGGCACGGCCTGCGCATCGTCGACCGCAACGAGAACGGCGGGCGCCTCCAGTACTACCGCTTCGCCACCGACGCGATCGCGTGGGATCCGGCGGTCAACGTCCTGCTGCCCGACGGCTACCACACCAGCAACAAGCGCTACCCGGTGCTGTACCTGCTGCACGGCGGCAACTCCGACTTCCGGGCCTTCCACATGTACGACAACATCATCAATCTCACCGCCGGCCGGGAGATCATCGTCGTCATGCCGGACGCCGCGACCGGGTGGTACTCCAACCCGGTCAGCAGCAACACCGGGCCCCGCAACTGGGAAACCTTCCACATCGCGCAGCTGCTGCCGTGGATCGAGCAGAACTTCCGCACCTTCCCCGAGTACAACGGCCGCGCCGTCGCCGGCTTCTCGATGGGCGGGTTCGGCGCCCTGAAGTACGCCGCGAAGTACTACGGCCACTTCTGCTCGGTCAGCTCCCACTCCGGTCCGGCCAGCCTGCGCCGGGACTTCGGCCTCGTCGTGCACTGGGCGAACGTGAGCTCGGCCGCGGTCGAGCTGGGTGGCGGCACCGTCTACGGTGCCCCGCTGTGGGACGAGGCGCGGGTCAACGCCGACAACCCGGTGCAGCGCATCGGGAGCTACCACAACAAGCGGATCTTCCTTGCCGCCGGCACCTCACCTGACCCGGTGAACTGGTTCGACACGGTGAACGAGACCCAGGTGCTGGCCGGCCAGCGCGAGTTCCGGGCGGCTCTCGGTCGGGCGGGGATCCCGCACGAGTGGCGCGAGGTGCCCGGCGGGCACTACTTCCGCCACGAGCTCTTCGTCCAGGACCTCAACGGGATGCTCGGTCGCCTCCGTCGTGCCGGCTGATCCGGCCCCGCCCGCTCGGCGGTAGACACAAAAAGGGCCATCCCCCTAGGGGGATGGCCCTTTTTGAAAGATGTCCGGCGGTGTCCTACTCTCCCACACCCTCACGAGTGCAGTACCATCGGCGCTGGAGGGCTTAGCTTCCGGGTTCGGAATGTAACCGGGCGTTTCCCCTCCGCCATGACCGCCGTAACTCTATCGACATATCAAACAACACCACAACAACTGGTCTGTTGTTCATTTGTCGAGAGTTGCACAGTGGACGCGTAGCAGCTTAGTAGTCAAGTCCTCGGCCTATTAGTACCGGTCAACTCAACCCGTTACCGAGCTTACATTTCCGGCCTATCAACCCAGTAGTCTAGCTGGGGGCCTTACCCCACCAAAGTGGGTGGGATACCTCATCTTGAAGCAGGCTTCCCGCTTAGATGCTTTCAGCGGTTATCCCTTCCGAACGTAGCTAACCAGCCGTGCCCCTGGCGGGACAACTGGCACACCAGAGGTTCGTCCGTCCCGGTCCTCTCGTACTAGGGACAGCCCTTCTCAAGTATCCTACGCGCACGGCGGATAGGGACCGAACTGTCTCACGACGTTCTAAACCCAGCTCGCGTGCCGCTTTAATGGGCGAACAGCCCAACCCTTGGGACCTGCTACAGCCCCAGGATGCGACGAGCCGACATCGAGGTGCCAAACCATCCCGTCGATATGGACTCTTGGGGAAGATCAGCCTGTTATCCCCGGGGTACCTTTTATCCGTTGAGCGACACCGCTTCCACTCGCAAGTGCCGGATCACTAGTCCCGACTTTCGTCCCTGCTCGACCTGTCAGTCTCACAGTCAAGCTCCCTTGTGTACTTGCACTCAACACCTGATTGCCAACCAGGCTGAGGGAACCTTTGGGCGCCTCCGTTACCTTTTAGGAGGCAACCGCCCCAGTTAAACTACCCACCAGACACTGTCCCTGAACCGGATAACGGCCCGAAGTTAGAAACCCAAATCAACCAGAGTGGTATTTCAAGATTGCCTCCACCCATACTGGCGTATGGACTTCACCGGCTCCCACCTATCCTACACAAGCTAATTCGGATACCAATGTCAAGCTATAGTAAAGGTCCCGGGGTCTTTCCGTCCTGCCGCGCGTAACGAGCATCTTTACTCGTAATGCAATTTCGCCGGGCCTGTGGTTGAGACAGTGGGGAAGTCGTTACGCCATTCGTGCAGGTCGGAACTTACCCGACAAGGAATTTCGCTACCTTAGGATGGTTATAGTTACCACCGCCGTTTACTGGCGCTTAAGTTCTCCGCCTCGCCCCGAAGAGCTAACAGGTCCCCTTAACGTTCCAGCACCGGGCAGGCGTCAGTCCATATACATCGAATTACTTCTTCGCATGGACCTGTGTTTTTAGTAAACAGTCGCTTCCCCCTGCTCTCTGCGGCCATACAACGCTCCACCCGCAAGGGGCTTCACGTCTCCGGCCCCCCTTCTCCCTAAGTTACGGGGGCAATTTGCCGAGTTCCTTAACCACAGTTCGCCCGATCGCCTCGGTATTCTCTACCTGACCACCTGTGTCGGTTTGGGGTACGGGCCGCTAAGAACTCGCTAGAGGCTTTTCTCGGCAGCATAGGATCACTGACTTCACCTGAATCGGCTCGGCATCACGTCTCAGCCTTAATGTGTTGCGGATTTGCCTACAACACGGCCTACACGCTTACCCCGGCACAACCACCGGCCGGGCTCAGCTACCTTCCTGCGTCACCCCATCGCTTGACTACTACCCGCCAGGTTCCCACACTCCCCAACATCCATCCGAAGACATCAGCCAGTTCACGCGGTTAGCACAACAAGGTTCATCATGGGCGCTCTTTCGCGGGTACGGGAATATCAACCCGTTGTCCATCGACTACGCCTCTCGGCCTCGCCTTAGGTCCCGACTCACCCAGGGCGGATTAGCCTGGCCCTGGAACCCTTGGTCATCCGGCGGAAGGGTTTCTCACCCTTCTTTCGCTACTCATGCCTGCATTCTCACTCGTGCCGCGTCCACAACTGGGTCACCCCGCTGCTTCACCCCCGGCACGACGCTCCCCTACCCATCCACACACCTGCACAAGGAATCAAGTCCAAGCGAGGATAAAATGTGAATGCCACAGCTTCGGCGGTGTGCTTGAGCCCCGCTACATTGTCGGCGCGGAACCACTTGACCAGTGAGCTATTACGCACTCTTTAAAGGGTGGCTGCTTCTAAGCCAACCTCCTGGTTGTCTATGCGACCCCACATCCTTTTCCACTTAGCACACGCTTAGGGGCCTTAGCTGGTGATCTGGGCTGTTTCCCTCTCGACTACGAAGCTTATCCCCCGCAGTCTCACTGCCGCGCTCTCACTTACCGGCATTCGGAGTTTGGCTGATTTCGGTAAGCTTGTGGGCCCCCTAGATCATCCAGTGCTCTACCTCCGGCAAGAAACACGCGACGCTGCACCTAAATGCATTTCGGGGAGAACCAGCTATCACGGAGTTTGATTGGCCTTTCACCCCTAACCACAGGTCATCCCCCAACTTTTCAACGTTGGTGGGTTCGGCCCTCCACGCGGTCTTACCCGCGCTTCAGCCTGCCCATGGCTAGATCACTCCGCTTCGGGTCTAGGACACGCGACTGAATCGCCCTATTCAGACTCGCTTTCGCTACGGCTCCCCCACACGGGTTAACCTCGCCACATGCCACTAACTCGCAGGCTCATTCTTCAAAAGGCACGCCGTCACCCCGCAAGGCTCCGACGGATTGTAGGCGAACGGTTTCAGGTACTATTTCACTCCCCTCCCGGGGTACTTTTCACCATTCCCTCACGGTACTTGTCCGCTATCGGTCACCAGGAAGTATTTAGGCTTACCAGGTGGTCCTGGCAGATTCACGGCAGATTACAGGGGTCCGCCGCTACTCGGGAACACCCACAGAAGACCAGCCACTTTCACCTACCGGACTTTCACCGCCTACGGTCAGCCATTCCAGACTGTTCGGCTAGCAACTGGTTTTATAACTTCTCGAACAAGTGTCAGCTCATTCAGCAGAGTCCCACAACCCCAACCACGCAACCCCTGACAGGTATCACACGCAGCCGGTTTAGCCTAGATCCGCTTTCGCTCGCCACTACTCACGGAATCACTCTTGTTTTCTCTTCCTACGGGTACTGAGATGTTTCACTTCCCCGCGTTCCCTCCACACACCCTATGTATTCAGGTGCGGGTGACATCACATGACTGATGCCAGGTTTCCCCATTCGGACACCCTGGGATCACAGCTTGGTTGACAGCTCCCCCAGGCCTATCGCGGCCTCCCACGTCCTTCATCGGCTCCTGGTGCCAAGGCATCCACCGTTCGCCCTTGACAACTTGACCACAAAGATGCTCGCGTCCACTGTGCAATTCTCAACAAACGACCAACCCACAACCCCAACAGCGCAACACCAGACCCGACAACCGCCGGCGGTATGCCACACCAGGCCATGCCTGGACAACCAACCCCACCCCAAAAGGCAAGGAATCGGCTCCGAAGAAAACAACCAATGGTTGTTCCTTCAGGACCCAACAGGGTGCTCTCCGCCCTCCCCCAGCCGCACCAGAATTAACCATTCCCACCACCAAAAGTGGCTGTACTAGGCAATCCCGGCCGTTGCCAGGGCAAAACTCACCAGTGTCTCCGCCATCTGAGCACCCCGACCCGACATCCGCAGGCCGCGGGCTCCATACCGCCTTTCGGCGAATGGTGCTC